>NZ_CP071922.1:4139367-4140579 GCF_017584085.1 Halomonas sp. BM-2019 | reverse complement strand
CTGGTGCGGTTGTCAGTTATCGTGAATCCGGCTCGGGCCGTCCGTTCGTATCAGCAAGTCAGAACAGTGCTGGTGGTTATGATATGGTGAACCTTAACGGACAAGCTAGCGGCTACACGGTAAAAGTGAACCCGCGGTTACCAGGTGTAGCAGAGTTCACTCGCTCGGTTTCTGCAAACAGCACAACTGAAACGCTTGAATTTAACGTTCAGTGTCGTGTTGTCACGGGTACTGGTAGCTAATCGCTGCAAGCGTCACAATCTTTGAATCGAAGCCCCCGTTTGGGGGCTTTTTGTTTTCTCCGTCTGACAGTGAGTGTAGCGGTGAATACCGAGCCTATCTCGTTTTTCCTTACGCTGAACTGATCTTGGACAACCTTGTCTGTTTGTAACATTCTTTGACAATTCAATGCTTAAAGTCTTTGCAACGATCAGGTAAGGTTTTTCGCTGATAAAAAAATAAAAAAGGGACCTTCATGAAGTATCTTGGGATTATCGTTGCAGCTGCGATTGGGTTGTTGGGCTCGTCAGTCGCCCATGCTGACAACGCAAGCGTGCGGGCAGCATTGGGTATTGGCAATGAGTACGGTGGCTTAGGAGTACAGGTTGCACGTACAACAGAGCGCGACCGCTGGTCGATTGGCGCGGGTCTTGCCGGCCATAGCGATTTTTATGGCACTGCGTATGGTGCTGCAATCAGTTATCAGCGTGCAGACCTAATCGGCGTCCGAGAATTGGAGCCGAATCGCCATGCCCTTGGTGTCTTTATCGGGCCAATTGGCACCGAAGGGGAAGCTCAAGTTCGCAATGGGCAAATTGCACTGCGTGATTACAAAGCGGTGATGGGTGCCGGTGTGAATTATCATTATTACCGCCGAGGCATCAATTCGCCGGGTTGGTCGGTTGGTTTCGGCGTTGGCCATGGTAGCGGTGAGCATCGCGATATGACCAATGTGAATATTGCGTTCGGTTATCAGTTCTAAGCAGCGACCCGTGATTCGGTGACACGTCTTTACTTGCTTTTGTCCAATTCGCGGGTATAATGACGCGTCCATTCCGAATGCCTCCTAAAAATCCCTTTACTGAGCTAAATGTATAGGAAAGGTTAGCGTGTCTTCGGAATGAAGAAGAATTCTTCAGGGGTGTAGTTCCAATTGGTAGAACAGCGGTCTCCAAAACCGACGGTTGGGGGTTCGAATCCCTCCACCCCTGC
>NZ_CP071922.1:4136537-4139357 GCF_017584085.1 Halomonas sp. BM-2019 | reverse complement strand
TGGATTGCTGTCGCGGTATTATTGTCCGCAGCCGTCGTCGGAAATTATCTTCTTGACGATCTTTCCGTGGTTCTGCGCGCAGTTGGTGTCGTAGTGCTAGTCGCTGCTGCTGGCTTCGTTGCCGCACAGACAGGCAAAGGCAAAACCTTCTTAGGTTTCGCTAAAGAAAGTCGTACGGAAGTTCGTAAAGTCGTATGGCCAACGCGTAAAGAAGCATCACAAACGACACTAATCGTGATTGTAGCAACCATTATTGTTGCTCTGATTTTGTGGGGCTTAGACGGCATTTTTGTTCGTGTTGTCGGTCTGGCAACCGGTATTCGTGTCTAAGGAGACCTTTCGATGACCGAACCCAAGAAAAAACGTTGGTATGTGGTGCAAGCTTTTTCCGGTTACGAAGGCCGAGTTGCTAAGACGCTTGCTGAATACATCAAAACGCACGGCATGGAAGAGAAGTTTGGCCAGATTTTAGTGCCAACTGAGCAAGTCGTGGAAATGCGTGGTTCGCAGCGTCGCAAGGCTGAGCGTAAGTTTTTCCCAGGTTATGTTCTGGTGGAAATGGCCATGGACGAAGACACCTGGCACCTAGTCAAGAGCACGCCTCGTGTGCTTGGCTTTATCGGTGGTACAGCTGAGCGTCCAGCACCTATTTCGCAAAAAGAAGCGGATTTAATCTTGAACCGGATCAGCGAAAATGCTGACCGTCCGCGGCCGAAAACCTTGTTCGAGCCGGGTGAAGTGGTTCGCGTCAATGACGGACCATTCGCTGACTTCAACGGTACAGTTGAAGAAGTGGATTACGACAAGAGCCGCATGAAAGTTTCTGTTTCTATTTTCGGTCGGTCTACGCCGGTTGATTTAGATTTCAGTCAAGTCGAAAAGACTTGATCCCGTTGGCGGATTACTATACAATCCGCCTCCGTTTTTTCACATTTGGGAAGCCGTTTGAGTAAGTCTCCTCTTGGCTTACGAGGCGTTTTACCCTTTATAATAGAGGTCTATCATGGCTAAGAAAGTTTCCGCCATCATCAAGCTGCAAGTAGCAGCTGGTGCGGCAAACCCGTCACCACCCGTTGGTCCTGCACTAGGTCAACACGGTGTGAACATCATGGAATTCTGTAAAGCATTCAACGCTTCTACTGACCAGCTTGAAAAAGGCGCGCCAGTTCCTGTTGAAATTACAGTATTTGAAGATCGTTCATTTACCTTCATCACCAAAACTCCTCCTGCAGCCTTCTTGCTGAAAAAAGCAGCCGGCATCAAGAGTGGTTCAGGCCGTCCTAACACTGAGAAAGTGGGAACTGTTACCCGTGCTCAGTTGGAAGAGATTGCTAAAACAAAAGAGCCAGATTTGACTGCAGCTGACCTCGACGCCGCTGTGCGTACTATCGCAGGTTCTGCTCGTTCAATGGGCCTGAAGGTAGAGGGGTAATCACCATGGCACGTTTAACCAAACGTATGAAAGCAATTCGTGAAGCTGTTGATAACACTCGCGATTACGATTTTAACGAAGCTGTTGCTTTACTGAAAAAGTTAGCAACTGCTAAGTTCACTGAAAGCGTTGACGTTGCAGTGAACTTGGGCATCGACGCTCGTAAATCTGACCAAAACGTTCGTGGTGCAACTGTACTACCTAACGGTACTGGTCGTGACGTTCGCGTTGCCGTATTTACTTCTGGCGCAAATGCAGACAAAGCAAAAGCTGCTGGTGCAGAACTGGTCGGCATGGAAGACCTTGCTGAGCAAGTGAAGAAAGGCGAAATGAACTTTGACGTCGTTATCGCTTCTCCAGACGCTATGCGTGTTGTTGGCCAGTTGGGTCAAATCTTAGGTCCACGTGGCCTAATGCCAAACCCGAAAACCGGTACGGTTACCCCTGACGTAGAAACTGCAGTTAAAAATGCAAAAGCGGGTCAGGTGCGGTATCGTAACGACAAGAACGGTATTATTCACTGCACGATCGGTCGTGTAGATTTTGAAGACGCGAAGCTGAAAGAGAACTTAGAAGCATTGATTGGCGCGCTGAAAAAAGCCAAGCCATCTTCTGCGAAAGGTACTTATATCGGCCGTGTTAGCCTGTCGACCACTATGGGCGCAGGTGTACGTATCGACCAAGGTTCTTTGGACGTACGTAACTAAAATCTGTAAAAGTTTTAGGGTTGGAGTCGCCTCTCAGTACGATGTGGCTCCCATCCAAGACCGCAGGCGCTCATAACGAGATGTTATAAGCTTAATCATGAAAGCCCGCGCAGATGGTGATATCCGACTCAGACTCTCTGGGTAGAGATTCACCGTAACAAAGCGATGAAGGCGGTTTTATGACCAAATTCATCACATTGTAACGTTCGGGAGGCGAGCCTTGGCTCAATCCCCAAAGAAGAGGTGATACTAGTGGCACTAGGTTTAGGCGCAAAAAAGGCAATCGTTAAGGAAATTAACGACGTTGCTTCAGAAGCACTATCCGTCGCTGTTGCTGAGTATCGTGGAATGGAAGTTGCAGAACTGACCGCACTTCGCCGCAAGGCACGTGAGCAGGGCGTATATCTGAAAGTTATTCGGAATACTCTTGCTAAGCGCGCACTTGAAGGTACGAAGTTCGAAGATATCGAGCCTGCACTGAAAGGTCCATTGGTTTATGGGTTCTCTATTGACGCTCCGGGCACTGCTGCTCGTTTGTTCAAAGACGCTCAGAAAGAATCAAAGCACCTGAAAGTAACAGCTCTGTCTATCGGTTCTGGTTTGCTCGGCGCAGACAAGCTCGAAGCCGTTGCATCACTTCCGACACGCGACGAAGCGTTGGCAAAATTGCTTGCTACCTTC
>NZ_CP071922.1:4131267-4136367 GCF_017584085.1 Halomonas sp. BM-2019 | reverse complement strand
ATCTGCTGCTGTTGCAGTAGCTGCTGGTCCTGCTGCCGCTGCTGAAGCTGCAGAAGAACAGACTGAGTTCGACGTGATGTTGAAGTCTGCTGGTGCTAACAAAGTTGGCGCTATCAAGGCTGTTCGCGCTGCAACTGGTCTTGGCCTGAAAGAAGCTAAAGCATTAGTTGAATCAGCTCCAGTCGCAGTGAAAGAAGGCATCTCAAAAGCTGACGCTGAAGCACTGAAGAAAGAGCTTGAAGAAGCTGGTGCAGAAGTTGAGATCAAGTAATAGACTTGATTTACAGCGAGGCCAGTAATGGCTTTGGCCTGGTGATTTTACAATCACCAGGCCTTTTGCGCTAGTGCTCGAAGTACCTTACTTGCTCTCTATTCAGCTCGACTCATTTAAAAAGTTTATTGAAGCCGATCCAGAAGGCGAATATGGGCTGGAAGCAGCATTCCGCTCTGTTTTCCCAATTGCCAGCTACTCTGGTAATGCTGAACTGCAGTATGTCAGCTACCGCTTAGGTGAGCCTGTCTTCGATGTCAACGAATGTCAAATTCGTGGCGTAACTTATTCAGCGCCGTTACGTGTAACGTTGCGTTTAGTTATGTATGACAAAGACGCACCTGCAGGAACGATCAAGCAAATCAAAGAGCAGGAAGTTTACATGGGCGAAATTCCGCTCATGACCGAAAACGGTACTTTTGTAATTAACGGTACCGAGCGGGTTATTGTTTCTCAGCTCCACCGGTCACCTGGTGTGTTCTACGATCACGATCGTGGAAAAACCCACTCATCCGGTAAAGTTCTCTACAATGCACGTGTTATTCCTTACCGTGGTTCATGGTTAGACTTCGAATTCGACCCGAAAGACAATGTCTTCGTGCGTATCGATCGTCGTCGTAAATTACCTGCGACCATTATTTTGCGTGCTTTGGATTATACCGACGAGCAAATCCTCGACATGTTCTTCGAGAAGAACCATTTCGAGATTCGTCGTGACAAAGTATTTATGACGTTGATCGCTGAGCGTTTACGCGGTGAAACAGCGTTATTCGATATTAAAGGTACAGATGGCCAAGTCTTGGTGGAAAAAGGTCGCCGGGTAACCGCGCGTCACATCAAGCAATTGTCTGACCAAGGTATCGAAGAAATGGAAGTACCAGTGGACTATTTAGTCGGCAAGGTACTGACCAAAGATTACGTGGCGAAGAAGACCGGCGAAATCGTGGCTCGTGCAAACGACATTATTACGCTTGAATTACTTGCCAAACTGCGCGAAGCAGGCTTCAAGAAGTTTGAAACCTTGTTTGTCAACGACCTTGACCACGGCCCATACGTCAGTGAAACCATTCGCATCGATCCAAGCTCAAATCGCTTGGAAGCCTTGGTAGAAATCTACCGCATGATGCGTCCGGGTGAGCCACCGACGAAAGAAGCTGCAGAAGCGTTATTTGAGAACCTCTTCTTCTCTGAAGACCGTTATGACTTATCGACCGTTGGTCGCATGAAGTTTAACCGTCGTTTAGGTCGTGAAGAGCTGACCGGTTCTGGCGTGCTCAGCCGCGAAGACGTGGTTGACGTGATGCGTAAGCTGATCGAAATCCGTAACGGCCAAGACGTTGTTGATGACATCGATCACTTGGGTAACCGTCGTATTCGTTCAGTCGGCGAAATGGCTGAAAACCAATTCCGTGTTGGTTTAGTCCGTGTTGAGCGTGCCGTTAAAGAGCGCCTAAGCTTAGGTGACCTTGATGCGATCATGCCGCAAGACTTAATTAACGCGAAGCCAATTTCAGCGGCGGTCAAAGAGTTCTTTGGCTCAAGCCAGTTGTCTCAGTTTATGGACCAAAACAACCCATTGTCAGAAGTCACGCACAAGCGTCGTATTTCTGCTTTAGGTCCGGGTGGTTTGACGCGTGAGCGAGCGGGCTTCGAAGTTCGTGACGTTCACCCAACGCACTATGGTCGTTTATGTCCAATCGAAACACCTGAAGGCCCAAACATCGGTCTGATCAACTCATTGGCAACCTTTTCACGCACAAACGAGTACGGTTTCTTAGAAACCCCATATCGTAAAGTCGTGAATGGTGTGGTCAGTGATGACGTCGAATATTTGTCAGCGATTGAAGAAGGCAAGTATGTCATTGCGCAGGCAAATATTGTCTTGAATGACAAAGGCGAGATCACCGAAGAACTGGTCCCAGGTCGTTTTAATAACGAATTTACCTTAACGCCGCGTGAGCAAGTCCAATTCATGGACGTTGCACCACAGCAGATCGTTTCGGTCGCGGCGAGTTTGATTCCATTCCTTGAGCACGATGACGCCAACCGTGCCTTGATGGGTTCAAACATGCAACGCCAAGCAGTTCCAACATTGCGTGCTGATAAGCCGCTTGTCGGTACTGGCGTAGAGCGCACCGTTGCTGTTGACTCGGGCGTTACTGTGGTCGCGAAACGCGGCGGTGTCGTTGACTATGTCGACGCCAGCCGGATCGTGGTGAAAGTTAACGAAGAAGAGATGATTCCTGGTGAAGCGGGCATCGACATCTATAACTTAACCAAGTACACGCGTTCGAACCAAAACACTTGTATTAACCAAAAACCGTGTGTGAAATCTGGCGAACCAGTCATGCGTGGTGACGTGTTAGCTGACGGTCCTTCAACCGATCTCGGTGAATTGGCCCTTGGTCAAAACATGCGCGTGGCATTCATGCCATGGAATGGTTACAACTTCGAAGACTCGATCCTCGTTTCTGAGCGTGTCGTGCAGGAAGATCGTTTAACCACGATTCACATTCAGGAACTGAACTGTGTAGCGCGTGACACGAAACTTGGTCCAGAAGAAATTACTTCAGATATCCCGAACGTTGGTGAGTCTGCACTAAGCAAGCTTGATGAATCAGGTGTTGTTTACATCGGTGCGGAAGTGAACGGTGGTGATATTTTAGTCGGTAAAGTGACGCCAAAAGGCGAAACACAGCTGACTCCGGAAGAAAAACTTCTGCGTGCCATCTTTGGTGAAAAAGCGTCTGACGTCAAAGACAGCTCACTGCGCGTACCGAATGGTGTCAGTGGTACGGTTATTGACGTCCAAGTCTTTACTCGCGATGGCGTTGAGAAAGACAAGCGTGCGCTCGATATCGAAGCTATGCAGTTAGCTCAGGTTAAGAAAGATTTAACCGATGAGTTCAAGATCCTTGAAGAAGGCTTGTACGCACGTGTTCGTAGCTTGTTATTAGGCAACGGTTTCGACGAGTCGAAATTGGCGTCAATGGATCGCAGCAAGTGGTTAACGCAGTCGTTGAAAGACGAGTCAGCTCAGCAAGATCTCGAGCAAATCGCGCAGCAGTATGAAGATTTGCGTGGTGACTACGACAAGCGTTACGACGAGAAGCGTCGCAAGATCACTCAAGGTGATGATCTGCAACCTGGCGTTCTGAAAATCGTTAAAGTTTATTTAGCGGTTAAGCGTCGCATCCAGCCTGGTGACAAGATGGCTGGTCGTCACGGTAACAAAGGTGTTATTTCAACAATCGTTCCAGTTGAAGACATGCCTTACGACGAAAACGGTGATCCAGTCGATATCGTACTGAACCCGTTGGGTGTTCCGTCGCGGATGAACGTGGGTCAGATTCTTGAAACACATTTAGGTGCAGCTGCACGTGGTATCGGTAAGAAAGTCGAAGCCATGCTTGCTGCACAGCAGAAAATCGCTGAAATGCGCGAGTTTTTGCAGAATGTTTATGACATCGGTAAAGGTCGTCAAGATGTCGACTTAAATACCTTCAGTGACGAAGAAGTATTGCGTTTAGCAGATAACCTTAAAAAAGGTTTACCTGTTGCTTCACCAGTATTCGACGGTGCTGTAGAAACCGAAATTAAACAATTATTACGCCTTGCAGACTTACCAGACTCAGGTCAGGTGAAGTTGTTCGACGGCCGTACCGGTGACACGTTTGAGCGTCCAGTAACCGTAGGTTACATGTACATGCTGAAACTGAACCACTTGGTCGACGATAAGATGCATGCGCGTTCAACTGGCTCGTATAGCTTGGTTACTCAGCAGCCGCTGGGTGGTAAAGCACAATTCGGTGGTCAGCGCTTCGGTGAGATGGAAGTGTGGGCCCTCGAAGCATACGGTGCCGCGTATACGTTGCAGGAAATGTTAACCGTGAAGTCTGATGACGTGAACGGCCGGACGAAGATGTATAAGAACATCGTCGACGGCAACCACGACATGGACCCGGGCATGCCTGAATCGTTTAACGTATTGCTGAAAGAAATCCGCTCGTTGGGTATTAATATTGAGTTGGAAGACGAATAAGCAGCCGTAAGGTATTGAGTCAGCGCCGCCGGGGCGTAGTCCCCGGCTTGTTTAACTCCGACAGGAGATGAAACGTGAAAGATTTATTAAAGTTTCTGAAGCCACTAAAAGACAGCGAAGAGTTCGATCGGATTCGTATCTCTTTGGCCTCACCGGATCAAATCCGGAGCTGGTCATATGGTGAAGTGAAAAAGCCAGAAACCATTAACTATCGTACTTTTAAGCCAGAGCGCGACGGCTTGTTCTGTGCGCGTATCTTCGGCCCGGTGAAAGACTACGAATGTTTGTGTGGTAAATACAAGCGTTTGAAGCACCGTGGTGTGATCTGTGAGAAGTGTGGTGTTGAAGTGACTTTGACCAAAGTACGCGGCTTAATGCTTGATATGACGTTACGTGATATCGAACGTATTCTCTACTTCGAATCATATGTTGTCATCGATGCAGGTATGACTTCGCTAGAAGCAGGTTCACTGTTAGGCGAAGAAGAATACTTAGACGCGCTTGAAGAGCACGGCGACGAGTTTGAAGCGAAAATGGGTGCAGAAGCAATCCTGCACTTATTGAAGAGCGTTAATCTTGAGTCTGAAATCAAAATGCTGCGTGAAGAGTTGCCTGAAACTAACTCAGAAACCAAGCGTAAGAAGATTACCAAGCGTTTGAAGCTGCTTGAGTCATTCCATCAGTCTGGCAACAAGCCAGAGTGGATGATTCTGAACGTGTTACCGGTTTTACCACCAGACTTACGTCCGTTGGTACCGCTTGATGGTGGCCGTTTTGCGACTTCAGA
>NZ_CP071922.1:4125918-4131167 GCF_017584085.1 Halomonas sp. BM-2019 | reverse complement strand
GTGGAATGGAAGTTGCAGAGCTGACCAAACTGCGTCGTCAAGCTCGTGCTCAAGGTGTGTATCTGAAAGTTATTCGGAACACATTGGCAAAGCGCGCTCTTGAAGGCACTAAGTTTGAAGACATCGAACCTGCACTGAAAGGTCCATTGGTTTACGGGTTTTCTATTGACGCACCAGGAGCCGCTGCGCGCCTGCTCAAAGATGCCCAGAAAGAATCAAAGCACCTGAAAGTGACTGCGTTGTCTATCGGTTCTGGTTTGCTCGGTCCTGAGAAACTCGAGGCCGTTGCATCACTTCCGACACGCGACGAAGCGTTGGCCAAATTGCTTGCTACCTTCAAAGCGCCTGTTACCAAGTTCGTTCGTACTATCAACGAAGTACCTACGAAGTTTGTACGCGTTTTGTCGGCAATCAAAGACGCCAAATAAGCGATTTAACAATTTACTTTTATTTACATAACCCAGGAGTTTAGAGAAATGGCTCTGACTAAAGAAGATATCTTAAACGCGATCGCTGAAATGCCAGTAATGGAACTGGTTGAGCTGATCGAAGCTGCTGAAGAAAAATTCGGTGTTGACGCATCTGCTGCTGTTGCAGTTGCTGCTGGTCCTGCTGCCGCTGCTGAAGCTGCAGAAGAGCAAACTGAGTTCACAGTAATGCTGAAAGCTGCTGGCGCGAACAAAGTTGGCGCGATCAAAGCAGTTCGTGCAGCAACTGGACTTGGCCTGAAAGAAGCGAAGGCGCTGGTTGAATCAGCTCCGGTAGCGGTTAAAGAAGGCATCTCTAAAGGCGACGCTGAAGCACTGAAGAAAGAGCTTGAAGAAGCTGGTGCAGAAGTTGAGATCAAGTAAGACACTTGATTCGCAACGAGGCCTTTAACGGCTTTGGCCTGGTGACTATATAGTCACCAGGCTTTTTGCGCTAAAAAGGATACATCTGATTTTCCTGTGTTGCAGGGTGTATCGACAACGAAAATACAGGCGAACGGATTGTGACGAAATCTGTTGGCAGCCATCATCCAATTGATGGCTCGGGTCAGAAATCAGCTAGCTGAGGAACCCCATGGCGTACTCCTACTCTGAAAAAAAACGTATTCGTAAGGACTTTGGAAAGCGCCCGCAAGTGCTTGAAGTCCCTTACCTGCTCTCAATTCAGCTCGACTCATTCAAAAAGTTCATTGACGCCGATCCAGAAGGCGAATACGGACTTGAAGCGGCGTTTCGTTCCGTCTTCCCGATTGCGAGCTACTCTGGTAATGCTGAATTGCAGTATGTCAGTTACCGTCTAGGTGACCCTGTATTTGACGTAAAAGAATGTCAAATCCGTGGCGTTACTTATTCTGCTCCTTTGCGTGTTACCCTGCGTATGGTCATGTATGACAAAGATGCGCCTGCGGGAACCATCAAGCAAATAAAAGAGCAGGAAGTCTACATGGGCGAAATTCCGCTCATGACTGAAAACGGAACCTTTGTTATCAATGGGACCGAGCGGGTTATCGTCTCTCAGCTGCATCGTTCTCCGGGTGTGTTCTATGATCACGATCGTGGAAAAACGCACTCTTCAGGAAAAGTTCTCTACAACGCACGCGTGATTCCTTACCGTGGCTCTTGGTTGGACTTTGAGTTCGATCCAAAAGACAACGTGTTTGTACGGATTGACCGTCGCCGGAAGTTGCCAGCGACGATTATTTTGCGTGCGTTAGACTATACAGACGAGCAGATCCTCGACATGTTCTTCGAGAAGAACAACTTCGAGATCCGTCGTGACAAAGTATTCATGACCTTGATTGCCGAGCGCCTGCGTGGTGAAACCGCATTGTTCGAAATCAAGAGCCCAGACGGCGATGTTATCGTCGAAAAAGGCCGTCGTGTAACTGCTCGTCACATCAAGCAGCTTTCCGATCTCGGCATTAAAGAGATGGAAGTGCCACTTGATTACCTCGTCGGCAAAGCGTTGACCAAAGACTACGTTGAGAAGAAGACTGGTGAAGTTGTCGCGAAAGCGAACGATATCATTACTCTCGAGCTCTTGGCGAAGTTGCGTGAAGCTGGCTTTAAGAAATTTGAAACCCTGTTCGTAAATGACTTAGATCACGGCCCATACGTGAGCGAAACCCTGCGCATTGACCCAAGCAGCAATCGTCTCGAAGCGTTGGTTGAGATCTATCGCATGATGCGTCCAGGCGAGCCGCCCACGAAAGAAGCGGCGGAAACCCTGTTTGAAAATCTGTTCTTCTCTGAAGATCGCTATGACCTCTCAACGGTCGGTCGCATGAAGTTCAACCGTCGCCTCGGTCGCGATGAGTTGACCGGTGCCGGAACCTTGAGTCGCGAAGACATCGTCGATGTCATGCGCAAGCTGATCGAGATCCGGAATGGCCAAGACGTAGTTGATGATATCGACCACCTTGGTAACCGTCGCATCCGTTCGGTCGGTGAAATGGCAGAAAACCAGTTCCGTGTGGGCTTGGTCCGTGTAGAGCGTGCGGTGAAAGAGCGTCTGAGTTTGGGCGATCTGGATGCCATCATGCCGCAAGACCTGATCAACGCGAAGCCAATCTCTGCAGCGGTGAAAGAGTTTTTCGGTTCGAGCCAGTTGTCTCAGTTCATGGACCAAAACAACCCATTGTCAGAGGTGACGCACAAGCGTCGCATTTCGGCTTTAGGTCCAGGCGGTTTGACACGTGAGCGAGCGGGCTTCGAAGTTCGTGACGTTCATCCGACGCACTACGGTCGTCTGTGTCCAATCGAAACGCCTGAAGGTCCAAACATCGGTTTGATCAACTCATTGGCAACCTTCTCACGGACCAACGAGTACGGTTTCCTAGAAACTCCGTACCGGAAAGTTGAGAAAGGTGTGGTGTCTGATGACGTTGAATATTTGTCTGCGATTGAAGAAGGCAAATATGTGATCGCCCAGGCGAACATTATCCTCGACGACAACGGTAACATCGTTGAAGACTTGGTACCGTGCCGCCATAACGGCGAGTTTACGCTGACCACAAAAGAACATGTCCAATTCATGGACGTTGCGCCGCAGCAGATCGTATCGATCGCAGCGAGCTTGATTCCATTCCTTGAGCATGATGACGCGAACCGTGCCTTGATGGGTTCAAACATGCAACGTCAGGCGGTCCCGACGCTGCGTGCTGATAAGCCATTGGTCGGAACCGGTATTGAGCGGACAGTTGCAGTTGACTCTGGTGTAACGGTGGTTGCGAAGCGTGGCGGTGTAGTCGATTACGTCGACGCGGCCCGTATCGTTGTGAAGGTAAATGAAGAAGAGATGGTCCCGGGTGAAGCGGGCATCGACATCTACAACCTGACCAAATACACCCGTTCAAACCAGAATACCTGTATTAACCAGAAGCCAAGCGTGAAGCCTGGCGAGCCGGTAATGCGGGGTGATGTATTAGCAGATGGTCCATCAACTGACCTTGGTGAGTTGGCTTTGGGTCAAAACATGCGTGTGGCATTTATGCCATGGAATGGTTACAACTTCGAAGACTCGATCCTCGTTTCTGAGCGTGTCGTGCAAGAAGACCGTCTAACCACCATCCACATTCAAGAACTGAATTGTGTGGCGCGTGACACCAAGCTGGGTGCTGAAGAAATTACCGCAGATATCCCGAACGTGGGTGAGTCTGCACTGAGCAAGCTTGATGAATCAGGTGTTGTCTATATCGGTGCGGAAGTAAATGGCGGCGACATCTTAGTCGGTAAAGTAACTCCGAAAGGCGAAACGCAGCTGACCCCAGAAGAGAAGCTCCTCCGTGCAATCTTCGGTGAGAAAGCCTCTGACGTGAAAGACAGCTCTTTGCGCGTACCGAATGGTGTGAGCGGAACCGTCATTGATGTTCAAGTCTTTACCCGTGATGGTGTTGAGAAAGATAAGCGTGCATTGGATATCGAAGCGATGCAGCTGGCTCAGGTGAAGAAAGATCTCACCGATGAGTTTAAGATTCTTGAAGAAGGTCTGTATGCACGGGTTCGTACGTTGCTGCTAGGAAACGGTTTTGATGAGTCAAAGCTGGCTTCTATGGAGCGTGCGAAGTGGTTAACTCAGAACCTGAAAAATGAAGCTGCACAGCAAGATCTCGAGCACATTGCACAGCAGTATGAAGAGTTACGCAACGATTACGACAAGCGCTTTGAAGAGAAGCGTCGCAAGATCACTCAAGGCGATGATTTACAGCCGGGTGTCTTGAAGATCGTAAAAGTTTACCTTGCGGTGAAGCGTCGCATTCAGCCGGGTGACAAGATGGCAGGTCGTCACGGTAACAAAGGTGTAATCTCCACCATCGTTCCTGTTGAAGACATGCCGTACGATGAAAGCGGTGAGCCGGTCGATATCGTATTGAACCCATTGGGTGTTCCTTCGCGAATGAACGTCGGACAGATCCTTGAAACCCACCTCGGTGCTGCGGCACGTGGTATCGGGAAGCGGATCGAAGCGATGCTTGTTGAGCAACGGAAGATCGCCGAGGTTCGTGACTTCTTGCAGAAGGTTTACGACATCGGTAAAGGACGTCAGGACGTTGACATTAAGAGCTTCACAGACGAAGAAGTGCTGCGCCTCGCAGAGAACCTGAAAAAAGGTCTGCCTGTTGCATCACCGGTATTCGACGGTGCGGTAGAGACGGAGATCAAAGAGCTTCTCGATATCGCAGGCTTGCCAACGTCAGGTCAGGTCAAACTGTTTGACGGTCGTACGGGTGACACGTTTGAGCGTCCGGTCACGGTTGGTTACATGTACATGCTGAAATTGAACCACTTGGTGGACGATAAGATGCATGCGCGTTCAACCGGTTCGTACAGCTTGGTCACGCAGCAGCCGTTGGGTGGTAAAGCACAGTTCGGTGGTCAGCGCTTCGGTGAGATGGAAGTGTGGGCCCTTGAAGCTTACGGTGCGGCGTATACGTTGCAAGAGATGCTGACGGTTAAGTCGGATGACGTGAATGGTCGGACGAAGATGTATAAAAACATCGTCGACGGCAACCACGAAATGGATCCGGGCATGCCTGAGTCGTTCAACGTATTGCTGAAAGAAATCCGCTCGCTCGGTATCAATATCGAGCTGGAAGACGAGTAAGCACCGTATCGCATACGCGAAACGCATTGAGTAAGCGCCGCCGGAGGTCTCGGCCTCCGGCTAGGTTAACTCCGACAGGAGATGAAACGTGAAAGATTTATTGAAGTTTCTGAAGCCAATGAAAGACAACGAAGAGTTCGATCGTATTCGAATTTCTT
>NZ_CP071922.1:4124439-4125818 GCF_017584085.1 Halomonas sp. BM-2019 | reverse complement strand
GCCGTCGTGGACGTGCAATCACCGGCTCGAACAAGCGCCCATTGAAGTCTCTTGCAGACATGATCAAAGGGAAGCAAGGTCGTTTCCGTCAAAACCTTCTCGGTAAGCGTGTGGACTACTCAGGCCGTTCGGTGATCACCGTAGGTCCTAAACTGCGTTTGCACCAGTGTGGTTTGCCGAAGAAGATGGCACTTGAGCTATTCAAGCCGTTTATCTATGGCAAGCTCGAAGGGCGTGGTCTTGCAACCACCATCAAAGCGGCGAAGAAAATGGTTGAGCGGGAAACCGCAGAAGTATGGGATATCCTCGACGAAGTAATTCGCGAGCATCCGGTGCTTCTTAACCGCGCACCGACCCTCCACCGTTTGGGTATCCAAGCGTTTGAGCCGGTCTTGATCGAAGGTAAAGCGATTCAGTTGCACCCATTGGTGTGTGCGGCCTATAACGCGGACTTCGACGGTGACCAAATGGCTGTTCACGTTCCATTAACGCTCGAAGCGCAAATGGAAGCACGTGCATTGATGATGTCGACCAACAACGTATTGTCGCCAGCATCGGGTGAGCCAATTATCGTTCCTTCACAGGACGTTGTTCTTGGTGTGTATTACATGACGCGTGAGCGCGTCAACGGCAAGGGTGAGGGCATGTCCTTCAAAAACCCGAAAGAAGCCGAGAAAGCATACCGGACTGGCACGGCTGAACTGCACGCGCGCGTAAAAGTTCGTATTAAAGAAGTTCTCTTCACTGAAGAAGGTGAGCGGACGGAAGAAGTGAAAATTGTGGATACGACGGTTGGTCGTGCCATTTTCTCATTGATTCTGCCTGAGGGAATTCCTTATGACGCAATCAACCAAAACATGGGCAAGAAGCAGATTTCACGCTTGTTGAACCGTGCATACCGGGATTGTGGTCTGAAGCGCACCGTTATCTTTGCTGACCAATTGATGTATACCGGTTTCCATTATGCAATGGTGTCTGGTGCATCGGTCGGTATCAATGACATGGAAATTCCAGATGCGAAGTCTGTGATCATTGAAGATGCAGAAAAACAAGTTGCTGAAATTCAGGAGCAGTTTGAGCAAGGTCTCGTAACCGCGGGTGAGAAATACAACAAGGTTATCGATATCTGGTCAACGGCGAATGAAAAAGTCTCGAAAGCGATGATGGAAAACCTCTCGAAAGAGCAGGTCACCAACGCGAAAGGCGAGCAAGAAGAGCAGCAATCATTTAACTCAGTTTATATGATGGCCGACTCTGGTGCACGGGGTAGCCCCGCGCAGATCCGTCAGCTCGCTGGTATGCGGGGTCTGATGGCGAAACCAGATGGCTCAATCATCGAAACGCCGATCGTTGCGAACTTCCGTGAAGGTCTGAACGTT
>NZ_CP071922.1:4121643-4124339 GCF_017584085.1 Halomonas sp. BM-2019 | reverse complement strand
CTTGACCTTGCGGCTCCGGATATTATCGTGCGCAACGAAAAGCGGATGCTGCAAGAAGCCGTTGACGCGTTATTAGATAACGGTCGTCGCGGCCGCGCGATTACTGGCTCGAACAAGCGTCCTTTGAAGTCACTTGCTGACATGATCAAAGGTAAGCAAGGTCGTTTCCGTCAAAACCGTCTTGGTAAGCGTGTTGACTACTCTGGCCGTTCAGTTATCACCGTTGGTCCTAAGTTACGCCTGCATCAGTGTGGTTTGCCGAAGAAAATGGCACTTGAGTTATTCAAGCCGTTTATTTATGGCAAATTGGAAGGCCGTGGTTTAGCGACAACGATCAAAGCTGCGAAGAAAATGGTTGAGCGGGAAACCGCGGAAGTTTGGGATATCCTCGATGAGGTTATTCGCGAGCATCCGGTATTACTTAACCGTGCACCAACCTTGCACCGTTTAGGTATCCAAGCGTTCGAACCAGTCCTGATCGAAGGTAAAGCGATTCAACTGCACCCACTCGTGTGTGCGGCCTATAACGCTGACTTCGACGGTGACCAAATGGCTGTTCACGTTCCATTGACGCTTGAAGCGCAAATGGAAGCTCGTGCACTCATGATGTCGACCAATAACGTGCTTTCACCAGCGTCTGGTGAGCCGATTATCGTACCTTCGCAAGACGTTGTCTTGGGTGTGTACTACATGACTCGTGAGAAAGTTAATGGTCGCGGCGAAGGCATGGTATTGAAGAGCCCGAAAGAAGCAGAAAAAGCATACCGTACCGGTATGGCTGAGCTGCACGCGCGGGTCAAAGTACGGATTAAAGAAGTACTCTTTACCGAAGAAGGTGAGCGTACTGAAGAAGTGAAAGTCGTCGACACGACGATTGGTCGCGCGATCTTCTCGTTAATCTTACCTGAAGGTCTTCCGTACGAAGCAATTAACCAAAACATGGGTAAAAAGCAGATTTCACGCTTATTGAACCGCACCTATCGTGATTGTGGTTTGAAAGCGACTGTTATCTTTGCTGACCAACTTATGTATACCGGTTTCCACTATGCGATGGTGTCGGGTTCTTCAGTCGGTATCAACGACATGGAAATCCCTGCAGCGAAAGCAGACATCATTGAAGATGCTGAAAAGCAGGTCGCGGAAATCCAAGAACAGTTCGAGCAAGGTTTGGTAACTGCGGGTGAGAAATACAACAAAGTTATCGACATTTGGTCAACTGCGAACGAAAAAGTATCGAAAGCGATGATGGAAAACCTCTCGAAAGAGACGGTTGTCAACGCGAAAGGTGAAGAAGAAGAGCAGCAAGCATTCAACTCGGTTTATATGATGGCCGACTCTGGCGCTCGGGGTTCACCCGCGCAGATTCGTCAGCTCGCCGGTATGCGTGGTCTGATGGCGAAACCAGATGGTTCAATCATCGAAACGCCAATCGTTGCCAACTTCCGTGAAGGTCTGAACGTACTTCAGTACTTCATCTCAACCCACGGTGCGCGTAAAGGTTTGGCCGATACCGCATTGAAAACAGCGAACTCAGGTTACCTGACCCGTCGTTTGGTTGACGTTGCGCAAGATTTGGTTATCACTGAATCAGATTGTGGCACCTTAGACGGATTAAGCATCAAACCGTTGATCGAAGGCGGTGACGTGGTTGAGCCATTGCGCGAGCGTGTACTTGGTCGTGTGGTCTGTGACGATGTGATGGTTCCAGGCACTGACGAAGTCCTGCTACCACGCAACACCCTGCTTGACGAAAAAGCGTGTGACATCTTAGAACAGAACTCTGTCGACGAAGTTAAAGTTCGCTCAGTTATTACCTGTGACAGTATTCATGGTGTGTGTTCTCATTGTTACGGTCGCGACCTTGCTCGTGGTCATATGGTCAATGATGGTGAAGCGGTTGGTGTTATTGCAGCACAGTCAATCGGTGAGCCGGGTACTCAGTTAACCATGCGTACGTTCCACATCGGTGGTGCGGCATCACGGGACTCTGCAGCAAATGCTGTACAAGTGAAGAACGCAGGTCGCATCAAGTTACACAACGCGAAATCGGTAGAGAACAGTGACAAGCACTTGGTGATCACTTCTCGCTCAGCCGAGTTGACCTTGATTGACCAGTTCGGTGCCGAGCGTGAGCGTTATAAAGTGCCTTACGGTGCGATTCTGAAGAAGCGTGATGGTGACGACGTTGCTGCTGGTGAAGTAGTCGCAAACTGGGATCCGCACACGCATCCAATCATTACCGAAGTAGCAGGTCACATTAAGTTCGTTGATATGATCGACGGCGTGACCATTACGACGCAAACGGATGAATTGACGGGCTTAAGCAGCACCGTCATTCTTGAAACCGGTCAGCGTACTACGGCTGGTAAGGACATGCGTCCGATGGTGAAACTCGTAGATGCCAAAGGCAAAGACGTGATGATCCCGGGTACCGACATGCCAGCGCAGTACTTCTTACCAGGTAATGCGATTGTTAGCATGAATGACGGTTCGCAAGTTGGTATCGGTGACACCTTGGCGCGTATTCCGCAAGAAGGTTCGAAAACACGCGATATTACCGGTGGTCTACCGCGGGTTGCCGACTTGTTCGAAGCGCGTAAGCCGAAAGAGCCTGCGATTCTTGCTGAAATCAGCGGTACCGTCTCGTTTGGTAAAGAAACCAAAGGTAAGCGTCGCTTAATGATTACCCCGTTAGA
>NZ_CP071922.1:4120197-4121607 GCF_017584085.1 Halomonas sp. BM-2019 | reverse complement strand
TCACGTGGTGAAGTTATTGCCGACGGTCCTGAAGCACCACAAGATATTCTCCGTTTGCGGGGCGTCTCTGCGGTTGCGAACTATATCGTCAATGAAGTGCAAGAAGTTTACCGTTTGCAAGGTGTTAAGATTAACGATAAGCACATTGAAGTTATCGTTCGTCAGATGCTTCGCAAAGTGATCATCAGCCACGCGGGCGACTCTGATTTGCTTGAAGGTGAGCAGGCAGAATTCTCGAAAGTGGTTGAGATTAACCGTGATCTTGAAACTGGTGGCAAAATGCCGGCACGTTTCGAACGTCAGTTACTCGGTATCACCAAAGCGTCACTGTCAACGGAGTCGTTTATTTCTGCGGCGTCGTTCCAGGAAACAACGCGTGTGCTTACCGAAGCAGCGGTTCAGGGTAAAGAAGATCCATTACGTGGCTTGAAAGAGAACGTTATCGTTGGTCGCTTGATCCCAGCGGGTACCGGTTTCGCTTATCACCAAGAACGGATTCGTCGACGCAAATTAGCGATGGCACCGACCATTACTGCTGCGGACGCCGAGCAAGCGCTGTCTGATGCCTTGAACGAAGGTAGTGACGACACGTTTGAAGCGAGCGACGAATAGTAAAGCCGTTAGTCTAGAAGGCTGGGTTTCCAGCCTTCACGCCTAAATTAAAAACCTGACTGAAGTGAATAACTTGAGTCAGGTTTTTTTATGCCTGCCTTGTTTAGCTTGACAGTTGAATTTATGACCTATAAAATTCGGCCTCCCCATTTCCGGGGATTCAACCTTTTTTATGGTTCATTTTTAGCGACTGATACCATAGAAATAGGCCGCGCTTGGATGGTGAAGACCAACCGAGCGCTTTGGCTTGTTGTAAAATGAATATTTTGGAGAAACCATGGCAACAGTTAACCAATTAGTGCGCAAAGGACGCCAGAAGCCGGTTGAGAAAAGCAACGTTCCGGCTCTGCAAGCTTGCCCACAGAAGCGTGGAGTATGTACTCGTGTATATACCACCACCCCTAAGAAACCAAACTCAGCGCTACGTAAAGTTTGTCGTGTTCGCTTAACTAACGGTTACGAAGTAAGTTCGTACATCGGTGGTGAAGGTCACAACTTACAAGAGCACAGCGTAATCCTTATCCGTGGTGGTCGTGTTAAAGACTTACCAGGTGTACGTTATCACACCGTTCGCGGCGCACTTGACTGTGCTGGCGTTAACGGTCGTAAGCAAGGCCGTTCTAAATACGGCGTTAAGCGGCCTAAGTCCTAACGGTTCTCCGTTGCGAAGTAAGGCCAAACTAAATTTATTGAAGTTTTGGGTAACCCCTGAAGATATCGGAGAATTCCAATGCCTAGAAGACGCGTCGTCGGCCAACGTAAAATCCTGCCGGATCCTAAGTTCGGATCAGAGTTGTT
>NZ_CP071922.1:4116933-4120097 GCF_017584085.1 Halomonas sp. BM-2019 | reverse complement strand
CGTGGTGGTCCATTCGACGTGGTCGTGGAGACGACGATGGCGACGATGGCGGCGGAATTCGCAGGCCTGCGCGCGTGGAAGGTGAAGCAGAGAGGCGGAAGAAGGACGCAGCGTGGAGGCAGGCGGGCGACGAGCGTGCAGGCGAGCGCTTCGGAGCACCAGGCGCGTGTGTTCCCCTTGGAGAAGTACAGGAACATCGGGATCATGGCACACATCGACGCCGGCAAGACCACCACCACCGAACGCATCCTGTACTACACCGGAAGGAGCTACAAGATCGGCGAAGTGCACGAAGGTTCGGCCACCATGGATTGGATGGAACAAGAACAAGAAAGAGGGATCACCATCACCTCCGCCGCCACCACCTGCGAATGGAAGGACCACCGCGTCAACATCATCGACACGCCAGGACACGTCGACTTCACGCTCGAAGTGGAACGTGCGCTGCGCGTGCTCGACGGTGCCGTGGCAGTCTTCGACGCCGTGGCTGGTGTGGAACCGCAGTCCGAGACCGTGTGGAGACAAGCAGACAAATACGGTGTGCCCAGGATCTGCTTCGTCAACAAAATGGATCGCACCGGTGCCAACTTCTTTCGCACCAGGGACATGATCGTGGAAAACCTCGGTGCCACGCCCTTGGTCCTGCAGCTACCCATCGGCAGCGAAGCGGACTTCGTCGGCGTGGTGGACCTCGTCCAAATGAAGGGAATCGTATGGAAAGGCGAGGATCTGGGCGCCAGCTTCGAAACCGTGGACATCCCCGACGATCTCAAGGAACAGGCCGAAGAGTACCGCGAAATGCTCGTGGAGACCGTGGTGGAATTGGACGAAGAAGCCATGGAAGCGTTCTTCGAAGGCCAGCAGCCCTCGGAGGAGAAGATTCACGAGCTCATCCGCAGGGGAACGATCGGCGGTAACTTTGTGCCAGTTCTGTGTGGAACTGCGTTCAAGAACAAGGGAGTCCAGCCCCTGCTGGATGCAGTCGTCCGTTATCTCCCCGCACCCACGGATATCCCTCCGGTGGAAGGAACGGCGATGAACGACGAGACCGTCAAGATGACCCGTGCGGCGGGAGATGGCGAGCCTTTCTCTGGACTGGCCTTCAAAATCATGACCGATCCTTATGTGGGCACCCTGACCTTCTTGCGCGTGTACTCTGGGGTGCTTGAATCGGGCACCTACGTGTTGAACTCCAACAAGAACAAGAAGGAACGCATTGGAAGGCTGCTTCAAATGCATGCCAACTCCCGCGAGGACGTCAAGTGTGCCATTACCGGGGACATCGTCGCCATTGCAGGTCTGAAGGACACCATCACTGGTGAATCTCTCTGTGATCCGGATAAACCTGTCGTGCTGGAGCGCATGGACTTCCCCGACCCAGTGATCAAGGTGGCCATTGAACCCAAAACCAAGGCAGACTTGGACAAGATGACCACCGGTCTTATCAAGCTGGCGCAAGAGGATCCCTCTTTCCACTTTACTCGCGACGAAGAGACCAACCAGACAGTCATCGAGGGAATGGGAGAACTGCACTTGGATATCATCGTGGATCGTCTGAAGAGGGAATTCAAGGTTGAAGCCACGGTAGGGGCCCCTCAGGTGAACTACAGGGAATCGATCTCAAAGAAACAGGAAGTGCGTTTCACGCACAAGAAGCAATCGGGTGGGGCAGGACAATTTGCAGATGTTCAAATTCGTTTTGAGCCGCTGGAAGCTGGAAGTGGCTTTGAGTTTGTATCTGATATCAAGGGGGGTGTTGTACCCAAGGAATTCATCCCTGGTGTGCAGAAAGGTCTGGAAGAGATGATGAGCGGTGGCGTGATCGCTGGTTTCCCGGTGGTAGATGTCCGTGCGACTCTGTTTGATGGCTCGTATCACGACGTCGATTCGTCCGTGCTTGCTTTTCAACTGGCAGCACGCGGAGCTTTCAGGGAAGGCATCCCCAAATGCGGACCCCGCCTTTTGGAGCCTATCATGAAAGTGCAGGTGATCACTCCGGAGGAACACATGGGTGACGTGATTGGGGATCTCAACTCCAGGCGTGGAATGGTCACGGAACTTGCGGACAAGCCTGGGGGTGCCAAGGTAGTGAATGCGCTGGTCCCGCTGTCTGAGATGTTCCAGTACGTGTCGACTCTGAGGGGAATGACCAAGGGAAGGGCAAACTATACCATGTTTTTGGAGAAGTACGACGTTGTCCCGTCCAACATTCAGAAGGAACTCTCCGAGAAGTTCAGTGCGAAGGTCAGCGCTTAGATGTTGCAGCAATGCCAGTGCTGTTTCCGCTGACTTGACGAGGAGATGCTGGTCATCTGCGTTCCAAATGTCAATTCACATTCTCTTTTTATTCACTGTGCCTTAAGGGTTTCAGGCGTCCGTGTTGAACCCTCTGAAGTTTTCCTTTCCTCGGCCTCTTTCCTGATGTTTGGTTTCCCTGCAGGCTTCGGGTTATCTTCGCAGTGGTTGGTGATCCAGAGGGCAGCGAGGAAGTTGCAAAGCAACGTGATTGCGACCACCAGGTTCCTGGACGAGTCACCGCATCCTGGCATGGTCCACGTCAATGGCCCATGGTTACCTTGGAGCGGCACCGGACGCCATCCATGTCCGCAGTCTACCATGGCCAGCGGTCTGTGCAGCGTCACTGTCGTTGGTCCACATCCAGGTGCTGGATAGCGCGCATGTATTGGCCAAGCTGCATCCCAGTGTGCATCTCCCGAGTAACTTGAGAGGTGGCAGGACGTGGCCCGATGCGCGGGGAGTTCCACGGACGCATCCCCGCATCCTTGCGCCAATTGCGTGCCATGCATCCCACGAAACAGTTCGAAGTCGTCCACGTACAGTTCTTTGGGCAGCGGCTGCAAGACGGCGTAGCTGCAACGTCTCTCGTGTTTCGACACCGTCGACTCTTCAAGCGTTGAAAACGCACCACATCGCACCGTGGCCTTCCAGGTGCGATGGAACCCGTCTCCTTCGACTTGCCACCTCTCCAACACGCACGTGTGTCCTTTCTCTTCGATCCTGTCGACGTCGGAAGCCGCCATCGCCGCGGACGCGACGCGATCGCCTGGCGTGCGACCACGATGTTCCGACCCTGTAGCAAAGGCGTCTCGGACGTTGGTTGGGAAGCGTACCACGTGGATTGCAGTTGTGCACGAGACGTGAGC
>NZ_CP071922.1:4116079-4116833 GCF_017584085.1 Halomonas sp. BM-2019 | reverse complement strand
TTGACTGCGCTGGTGTAAAAGATCGTAAGCAAGGCCGTTCTAAGTACGGCGTTAAGCGGCCTAAATCTTAACGGTTCTCCGTTCGAGTAAGGCCAAACTAAAAATTTGTAAGTTTTGGGTTATCCCTGAAGATATCGGAGAATTCTAATGCCTAGAAGACGCGTCGTCGGTCAACGTAAAATCCTGCCGGACCCTAAGTTCGGATCAGAGTTGTTGGCAAAATTTATCAACGTTGTCATGGTTGATGGTAAAAAATCAGTCGCTGAAAATATCGTATACGGTGCTTTAGACATCGTTGCGCAAAAAGCTGGAAAAGATCACCTCGAAGTATTTGAAGATGCTCTGGACAACATTCGTCCGGCGGTAGAGGTTAAGTCTCGCCGTGTTGGTGGTTCGACTTATCAGGTGCCAGTAGAAGTTCGTCCTGTTCGTCGTAACACGCTGGCAATGCGCTGGATGGTCGACGCTGCACGCGGCCGTGGTGAGAAATCTATGGCTCAACGTCTGGCGGGTGAAATGCTAGATGCTTCTCAGAACAAAGGTTCTGCAGTGAAGAAGCGTGAAGACGTACACCGTATGGCGGAAGCGAACAAAGCGTTTGCTCACTATCGCTGGTAATTAATTCACGCTCAAATCTCTAATTTAAGAGGAAGCAATTGTGGCAAGACAAACATCGATCGAGCGTTACCGTAATATCGGTATCTGTGCTCACGTAGACGCAGGTAAAACAACCACCACAGAGCGTGTACTTTTC
>NZ_CP071922.1:4114458-4115986 GCF_017584085.1 Halomonas sp. BM-2019 | reverse complement strand
GAACAGGAGCAAGAGCGTGGAATTACCATCACGTCTGCAGCTGTTACCTGTTTCTGGAAAGGTATGGATGCGCAGTTCGATGAGCATCGCGTAAACATCATCGACACCCCGGGACACGTTGACTTTACCGTTGAGGTAGAGCGTTCATTGCGTGTACTGGATGGTGCAGTTGTTGTTCTGTGTGCATCGTCTGGTGTACAGCCGCAAACTGAAACGGTTTGGCGTCAGGCCAACAAATATGAAGTTCCACGTATGGTTTTCGTCAATAAGATGGACCGTATGGGCGCGGACTTCATGAACGTTGTGAAGCAGATGAAAACCCGTTTGGCAGCTGTTGCAGTTCCAATCCAGATTCCAATTGGTGCGGAAGAAGACTTCAAAGGGGTTGTTGACCTCGTGAAAATGAAGGCCATTAACTGGAACGAAGACGACCAGGGTATGACTTTCACTTACGAAGCAATCCCAGCTGATCTACAAGACGAAGCAGAAGAATTGCACAATGAGTTGGTGGAAGCTGCGGCCGAAGCGAACGAAGAGCTCATGAATAAATACCTTGAAGAGGGTGAGCTCACTGAGGAAGAGATTAAGCTTGGTCTGCGTGAGCGGACGTTGAATGGCGAAATCGTTCCTGTTCTGTGTGGTTCTGCATTTAAGAACAAAGGCGTTCAAGCGGTACTTGACGCGGTTATCGAATACTTGCCGTCACCAACGGAAGTAAAAGACATCCGTGGTCTGGACGAGAAAGGCGAAGAAATGCGTTGCGGTTCAAGCGACGAAGAGCCGTTCGCGGCACTTGCGTTCAAAATCGCAACCGACCCGTTCGTAGGAACGTTGACGTTCTTCCGTGTTTACTCGGGTGTCGTAAACTCAGGTGACTCAGTTTACAACTCAGTAAAAGAGAAGAAAGAGCGTTTCGGCCGTATCGTGCAGATGCACGCGAATGACCGTCAAGAACTAAAAGAAGTTCGTGCAGGTGATATCGCAGCTGCAATCGGACTGAAAGATGTAACGACCGGTGACACTTTGTGTTCACACGATCGCATCGTAGTTCTTGAGCGGATGGAATTCCCTGAGCCAGTAATCTCGGTTGCAGTAGAGCCGAAAACCAAAGCAGACCAAGAAAAAATGGGTATTGCATTGGGTAAATTGGCTGCAGAAGATCCGTCATTCCGCGTGAAGACCGATGAAGAGTCAGGTCAGACGATCATCTCTGGTATGGGTGAACTTCACCTCGATATCATCGTTGACCGTATGAAGCGTGAATTTAAGGTTGAGTGTAACGTCGGTAAACCACAAGTTGCGTACCGTGAAACGATCCGCAAGAAAGTGGAAGTCGAAGGCAAGTTCGTTCGTCAGTCTGGTGGTCGTGGTCAGTACGGTCACGTTTGGTTACGTATGGAGCCACTTGCGCTTGATACGTCTCCTGCGAAGAAAGACGAAGAAGAGCGTGCAACTTACGAGTTCGTAAACGAAGTCGTAGGTGGTGTGGTACCGAAAGAATACATCCCTGCCGTTGACAAAGGTTGTC
>NZ_CP071922.1:4111091-4114358 GCF_017584085.1 Halomonas sp. BM-2019 | reverse complement strand
ATTGACACCCCAGGTCACGTTGACTTCACCGTTGAAGTAGAACGTTCACTGCGGGTTCTTGACGGTGCTGTTGTTGTTCTGTGTGCCTCTTCAGGCGTACAGCCGCAAACTGAAACTGTATGGCGTCAGGCGAACAAATACGAAGTTCCTCGTATGGTGTTCGTGAACAAGATGGACCGTATGGGTGCTGACTTCATGAACGTTGTGAAGCAGATGAAAACCCGTTTGGCTGCCATCGCTGTGCCTTTGCAGATTCCAATCGGTGCGGAAGAAGACTTCAAAGGTGTTGTTGACCTCGTAAAAATGAAAGCCATTAACTGGAATGAAGAAGACCAGGGTATGACTTTCACTTACGATCCAATTCCTGAAGATCTTATGGACGAAGCTGAAGAGCTGCATAACGAGCTAATCGAAGCAGCAGCAGAAGCAAACGAAGAGCTGATGGAAAAGTATCTTGAAGGCGGCGAGTTGACAGAAGAAGAAATTAAATTCGGCTTACGTCAGCGTACCCTGAACAACGAGATCATCCCAGTTCTGTGTGGTTCTGCATTTAAGAACAAAGGCGTACAAGCAGTACTTGACGCAGTTATCGAATACTTACCTTCACCAACTGAAGTAAAAGATATTCGTGGCGTACTTGAGAATGGCGAAGAAACCACTTGTGGTTCAACTGACGAAGAACCATTTGCGGCATTAGCGTTCAAAATCGCAACTGACCCGTTTGTTGGTACCTTGACCTTCTTCCGCGTTTATTCAGGTGTTGTTAATGCAGGTGAATCTGTATACAACGCGGTGAAGCAGAAGAAAGAGCGCTTCGGCCGTATCGTACAGATGCACGCGAATGACCGTCAGGAACTGAAAGAAGTTCGTGCGGGTGACATCGCTGCAGCAATCGGCTTGAAAGACGTAACGACCGGTGACACTTTGTGTTCACACGACCGTATCGTTGTGCTTGAGCGGATGGAATTCCCTGAGCCGGTAATCTCTGTTGCGGTTGAGCCGAAAACCAAGGCTGACCAAGAGAAGATGGGTATCGCGTTAGGTAAACTAGCGGCAGAAGATCCATCATTCCGTGTTAAGACTGACGAAGAGTCTGGTCAAACGATCATTTCTGGTATGGGTGAACTGCACCTTGATATCATCGTTGACCGTATGAAGCGTGAGTTTAAAGTTGAGTGTAACGTTGGTAAACCACAGGTTGCTTACCGTGAAACGATCCGCAAGAAAGTGGAAATCGAAGGTAAGTTCGTTCGTCAGTCTGGTGGTCGTGGTCAGTACGGTCACGTTTGGTTACGTATGGAGCCATTGGCTCTGGATACGGCACCAGCGGGTAAAGACGAAGACGAAGCGCCTACTTACGAGTTCGTTAACGAAATCGTCGGTGGTGTGGTACCGAAAGAATACATCCCTGCGGTTGACAAAGGCTGTCAAGAGCAGATGAACAACGGTGTACTTGCTGGCTTCCCAGTATTGGGTGTCAAGGTTACCTTGTTCGATGGTTCTTACCACGATGTTGACTCGAACGAAATGGCGTTTAAGATCGCTGGTAGCATGGGCTTCAAGAAAGGTGCTCTGCAAGCGAACCCAGCTCTACTTGAGCCAATCATGCAAGTAGAAGTAGTTACCCCTGAAGACTTCATGGGTGACGTTGTGGGTGACTTGAACCGTCGTCGCGGTATGATCGAAGGTATGGACGATGCTCCAGGTGGACTGAAGCAAGTTCGTGCACAGGTACCATTAGCTGAAATGTTCGGCTATGCTACTGACCTGCGTTCACAAACTCAGGGTCGCGCATCATACGCAATGGAATTCTTGAAGTATCAAGAAGCTCCAAACAACGTCGCAGAAGCAGTAATCGCTGCTCGTGCAACTAAAGATAAAGAATAGTTGAGGTCTGGTCCCGGTCCTTGCGGACCGGGCTTTTAACTTTAAAAAGGAAAGAGCAATGGCTAAAGCAAAGTTTGAACGTTCTAAGCCGCACGTAAACGTAGGTACTATCGGTCACGTTGACCACGGTAAAACTACTTTGACGGCTGCAATCACTACAGTATTAGCAAAGCACTACGGCGGTGCTGCACGTGATTTCGCACAAATCGATAACGCGCCAGAAGAAAAAGCGCGTGGTATCACCATCTCTACGTCACACGTAGAGTATGATACTCCGTCACGTCACTACGCCCACGTAGACTGCCCAGGCCACGCTGACTATGTTAAAAACATGATCACTGGTGCTGCACAGATGGACGGCGCTATCTTGGTAGTTGCTTCTACTGACGGCCCTATGCCACAAACGCGTGAGCACATCTTGTTGTCACGTCAGGTAGGCGTACCTTTCATCGTTGTATTCATGAACAAATGTGACATGGTTGACGACGAAGAATTGTTAGAGTTGGTTGAGATGGAAGTTCGTGAACTTCTTTCTGAGTACGACTTCCCAGGCGACGACTTGCCAGTAATCCAAGGTTCAGCATTGAAAGCATTGGAAGGCGACGAGCAGTGGGAACAGAAGATTCTTGAGCTAGCAGAAGCTTTAGACTCGTACATCCCAGAGCCAGAGCGTGACATCGACAAGCCGTTCTTGATGCCAATCGAAGACGTATTCTCAATCTCAGGTCGTGGTACGGTAGTTACCGGCCGTGTTGAGCGTGGAATCGTGAACACGGGTGACGAAGTTGCTATCGTTGGTTTGAAAGAAACCACGAAGACTATCGTAACGGGTGTAGAGATGTTCCGTAAGTTGCTTGACGAAGGTCGTGCAGGTGAGAACATCGGTGCATTGTTACGTGGTACTAAGCGTGAAGACGTTCAGCGTGGTCAGGTACTTGCGAAGCCAGGTTCAATCACGCCACACACTGACTTCGAAGCGGAAGTATACGTACTGAGCAAAGAAGAAGGTGGACGTCACACTCCATTCTTCAAAGGCTACCGTCCACAGTTCTACTTCCGTACCACGGACGTAACTGGTTCAGTCGAGTTACCAGAAGGCGTAGAGATGGTCATGCCTGGTGACAACCTGAAGTTTGTAGTTCAGTTGATCGCGCCAATCGCGATGGACGAAGGTTTGCGTTTCGCAATCCGTGAAGGTGGCCGTACCGTAGGTGCAGGCGTCGTATCTAAAATCATCAAGTAATTAGATACGCTTCACATGAAAAGGCTCCTTCGGGAGCCTTTTTTGTGCCCGTTCGCCAAGTTATGGTCGGGTGCTGTTGTCGCTTCCGCCGCCAAGCCGGAGGGGGTCTGAATATCGCTTCCGCGCCAAGCCGGAGG
>NZ_CP071922.1:4108827-4110991 GCF_017584085.1 Halomonas sp. BM-2019 | reverse complement strand
ATCGGTTCAAATCCGATTAGCGGCTCGGTGGTTCGAAGTAAACTAAAATTTAATAACTCAATCAGGTAGGCAGACATGGCAAAAGAAGAATTTGTACGCTCCAAGCCGCACGTAAACATAGGCACAATTGGTCATGTTGATCATGGCAAGACGACGTTGACGGCAGCAATTACGAAAGTATTGTCGGCCAAATATGGTGGACAGGCGAAGGCATGTGAGGAGATTGACAATGCCCCTGAGGAGCGTGAGCGTGGTATTACGATTGCTACGGCACACGTTGAGTACGAGACGGGTAACCGTCACTATGCGCACGTGGACTGTCCGGGTCACGCCGACTATGTTAAGAACATGGTAACGGGTGCGGCACAGATGGATGGTGCGATTATTGTAGTTGCGGCCACAGACGGACCGATGCCACAGACCCGCGAGCACATCCTTTTGGCCCGTCAGGTGGGTGTACCGTACCTGGTGGTGTTCATGAACAAGGTTGATCTGGTTGACGACGAGGAGTTGATTGATCTGGTTGAGCTGGAGGTTCGTGAGCTGTTGAGCAAGTATGAGTTTCCCGGCGACGACATTCCTGTGGTTAAGGGTTCGGCCCTTGGAGCGCTCAATGGTGAGGCCAAGTGGGAGGAGAAGATCATTGAGCTGATGCAGGCTGTTGATGATTCTGTACCGACCCCTGAGCGTGCGGTGGACAAGCCGTTTTTGATGCCTGTAGAGGATGTCTTTTCGATTACGGGCCGTGGTACGGTAGCTACGGGTCGTATTGAGCGTGGTATGATCAAGCTCAATGAGGAAGTGGACATAGTTGGTATGCAGGAGCAGAAGATGAAGTCTGTTGTGACGGGTATTGAGATGTTCCGCAAGTTACTGGGCGAAGGCCAGGCGGGCGACAATGCCGGATTGCTTCTTCGTGGTATCAACAAAGAGGATATCATGCGTGGCATGGTAATCTGCAAGCCGAACTCGATTACCCCGCACACGGAGTTCAGCGCGGAGGTGTACGTGCTGAGCAAGGATGAGGGTGGTCGCCATACGCCGTTTTTCAACGGATACCGTCCACAGTTTTACTTCCGTACGACGGATGTGACGGGTATTTGTGAGCTTCCTTCGGGAGTTGAGATGGTAATGCCGGGCGACAACGTGGCCATGAAGGTAAACCTGATCAGCCCGATTGCTATGGAAGATGGTCTGCGCTTTGCCATCCGCGAGGGCGGACGCACCGTGGGCGCCGGCGTGGTTAGCAAAATCCTGAAGTAATTCAGCAAATATTAAAAGTACGGGTGTAGCTCAATTGGTAGAGTAGCGGTCTCCAAAACCGTTGGCTGGGGGTTCGAGTCCCTCCACCCGTGCAATACTGAAAATACAATGAGTAAAGTTTCTGAATACTTCGAATCGGTCCGCAAGGAAATGAGCAAGGTGTCGTGGCCAACTCAAAAAGAGTTGGTTGACAATACCATGGTAGTAGTGATTTTCTCCATTATAGTATCTCTGTTCATTTTTGGAATCGATAATGTTTACAGTTCGATCCTTGAAATCATCTATCGTTAAATGAGTACAGAAGACCACAAATGGTATGTCGTGCGATGCTTTTCGGGACACGAAAAGAAAGTGCGTGAATTTCTGGCTCAGGAAACGGTCGAAATGGGTCTGGAAGAGAAGATTTCAGAAATTCTGATTCCTACAGAAACTGTTGTTGAGATACGTGGCGGAAAGAAGCGTACACGCGAAAAGAACTTTTTCCCGGGATATATCCTGGTAAATGCTCTTTATGACGATAGCGTAAACAACCTGATTTCGAATGCTCCATCCGTTATCGGTTTTCTGAAGACCGACAAGGACAGCAAACGCCCGGCGCCGTTGCGCCAGGATGAAGTTGACAGAATTCTCGGTCATGTGAATCATAACAAGGAAGTGGCTGCAACCGGCGGGCATATCGAAATTCCATACCGGGTTGGTGACATTATCAAAGTTATTGACGGACCTTTCAAGGATTTTGACGGCACAGTTGAGGAAATTTATCCGGATAAACTCAAGCTGCGTGTTCTGGTAAGTATTTTCGGAAGAAAAACACCGGTCGAAGTTGATGTAAATCAAGTCGAGGCCGATGCTTGAGTTTCCAGAGCGAAAGCTCACTAATTCAAAGAATTGACATAAAATG
>NZ_CP071922.1:4106596-4108727 GCF_017584085.1 Halomonas sp. BM-2019 | reverse complement strand
AAGCGCTGGAACTTTGCAACTCAGGACGCTACACACGGTAACTCGTTATCGCATCGTGCTCCGGGTTCAATTGGTCAAAACCAGTCACCTGGTAAAGTATTTAAAGGTAAGAAAATGGCCGGCCAAATGGGTAACAAACAGGTAACTGTTCAGTCCCTTGAAGTCGTCCGTGTTGACGCTGAGCGCAACTTGATCCTGGTTAAGGGTGCAGTCCCTGGAGCTTCTGGTGGCGATGTCATCGTGAAGCCAGCGGTCAAAGCGTAACGTCTGAGGAGATTAGTGATGGAATTAGCATTAAAAGACGCGAAAGGCGCTCTTGAAGTTTCCGAAGCTACCTTTGGACGTGAATACAATGAAGCTTTGGTGCATCAGGTTGTAGTGGCCTATGCAGCTGGCTCACGTCAAGGTAGTAAAGCACAGAAGACGCGTTCTGAAGTATCTGGCGGTGGCAAAAAGCCATGGCGCCAAAAAGGTACTGGCCGTGCTCGTGCAGGTACTATTCGTAGCCCAATCTGGCGTTCTGGTGGCGTAACTTTCGCTGCAAAACCACAGAACCACAGCCAGAAGGTGAACAAGAAAATGTATCGTGGCGCTCTGAAAAGCATTCTTTCTGAGCTAGTACGCCAAGATCGTTTACTTGTAGTAGAAAATTTTGGTATCGATTCACCAAAAACCAAGCAGTTGGTTGCTAAGTTGAAAGACATGGAATTGAATGACGTTCTGATCATTACTAAAGATCTGGACGAGAATTTGTTCCTTGCTTCACGCAACCTGCATAAAGTTGATGTTCGTGACGTTCAGGGTATCGATCCGGTTAGCTTAATCGCATTCGATAAAGTTCTGTTCACTGCGGACGCAGTTAAGCAGCTTGAGGAGACATTGTCATGATGCGCGAAGAACGTTTGCTGAAAGTCATTTTGGCGCCTCACGTTTCTGAAAAAGCGACAGTCTCTGCTGAAGAAAACAACACTGTTGTATTCAAAGTAGCAAAAGACGCGACTAAATCAGAAATCAAAGCTGCGGTAGAGAAACTGTTTGAAGTCGAAGTCACTGGTGTACGCACACTGAACGTTAAGGGTAAAACCAAACGTTTCGGAATGCGCCAAGGTAAGCGTAGCGATTGGAAAAAAGCTTACGTGACCCTGGGCCAAGGTGCTGACATCGATTTCGTCGGCGGCGCTGAGTAAACAGGAGGATATTGAAGATGGCTGTTGTTAAACAGAAGCCTACGTCCCCGGGTCGTCGCCACGTCGTAAAAGTCGTTGGTCAGGACCTGTACAAAGGCAAGCCATACGCCCCATTGCTGGAAAAGAACAGCAAAAATGGTGGTCGTAACAATAATGGCCGGATTACCGTACGTCACATTGGTGGTGGTCATAAGCATCACTATCGTTTGGTTGATTTCAAACGTAACAAAGACGGTATTCCTGCAACTGTAGAGCGTATTGAGTATGATCCTAACCGGTCTGCAAACATCGCTTTAGTATTGTACGCTGATGGTGAGCGTCGTTACATCTTGGCTCCTAAGGGCCTAACTGCTGGCGATAAAGTTGTATCTGGTTCAGATGCACCTATCAAAGCAGGTAACACGTTACCATTGCGCAACATCCCAGTGGGTGCTGTTATCCACGCGATCGAAATGAAGCCTGGCACGGAAAATCCTCGCAGATTGCCGTGCAACTATCGGTGAAGTAGGTAACGCTGAGCACATGCTGAAGCAACTCGGTAAAGCGGGTGCTACACGCTGGCGCGGTGTTCGTCCTACCGTTCGTGGTGTTGCAATGAACCCGGTTGATCACCCACACGGTGGTGGTGAAGGCCGGACTTCTGGAGGCCGTCATCCGGTTACTCCATGGGGTGTTCCTACGAAGGGTTATAAGACTCGTAAGAACAAGCGTACCAGCAAGTACATCGTGCGTCGTCGCACTAAGTAATAGGCAAGGGGTTTTAAAATGCCACGTTCTCTTAAAAAAGGTCCATTTATTGACCTTCACCTACTTAAGAAGGTGGAGAAGGCGATGGAAAGCGGGGACAAGAAGCCAATTAAGACTTGGTCCCGTCGTTCAATGATCATTCCAGATATGATTGGTTTGACCATCGCTGTACATAACGGTCGTCAGCACGTTCCAGT
>NZ_CP071922.1:4105641-4106587 GCF_017584085.1 Halomonas sp. BM-2019 | reverse complement strand
GCTATTGCTAAACATAAATTTGCCCGCCTTTCTCCGCAGAAGGGTCGTCTGGTTGCAGACCAAATTCGTGGTCAATCAGTTGCAAAAGCGCTCGAGACTCTGGAATACAGCCAGAAGAAAGCAGCGACTCTGATCAAGAAAGTTCTTGAATCAGCGATTGCAAATGCTGAGCACAACGAAGGTGCCGACATTGATGAGTTGAAAGTTTCAGCCATCATGGTCGACGAAGGTCCAACGATGAAGCGGATCAAGCCTCGTGCGAAAGGTCGTGCGGATCGTATCTTGAAGCGCACCAGCCACATTACTGTGGTTGTATCGGATAGCTAGGAGATAAGTTATGGGTCAGAAAGTACATCCTAATGGTATTCGCCTAGGTATCACCAAGCCATACAATGCTACCTGGTTCGCGGAGTCCAAGGATTTTGCTGATAACCTTCACAGTGATCATCAGGTACGTGTGTTCCTGAAAGACGCTCTGAAAGGTGCATCAGTTTCACGTATCGTTATCGAGCGTCCTGCGAAGAGTGTTCGTGTGACTATTCACACTGCACGCCCTGGCGTGGTCATCGGTAAAAAAGGCGAAGATGTTGAGAAGCTGCGTCAGCAGGTATCTAAACTGACTGGTGTTCCAGCGCAGATTAATATCTCTGAAGTGCGCAAGCCTGAGCTTGATGCTCAGCTAGTTGCTGAAAACATCGCGGGTCAGCTTGAGCGTCGTGTAATGTTCCGTCGTGCTATGAAGCGCGCAGTACAGAACGCAATGCGTTTAGGCGCCAAAGGTATCAAGGTTGAGGTTAGCGGTCGTCTTGGTGGTGCTGAAATCGCACGTACCGAGTGGTATCGCGAAGGTCGTGTTCCATTGCACACACTGCGTGCGGACATCGATTACGCAACTGCAGAAGCTGGCACCACTTACGGTATCATTGGCGTAAAAGTTTGGGTTTTC
>NZ_CP071922.1:4061035-4105541 GCF_017584085.1 Halomonas sp. BM-2019 | reverse complement strand
CGTCAGGCACTTCTTCAGAAACCCCGGCCAACTGGTCGGGGTTTCGTCGTTTCTGTCCGCAGCGTTTCCGGGGATGCATCCCATCCGCTAGAATGGGCACTTTCCCGTCAGAGAGTGACGCATGACCATCGGAGATCTGATTCGCCTGCTCAGCGATGGCGAGTTTCACTCCGGCGAGCAACTCGGCGAACGTCTCGGCGTGTCGCGGGCGGCCGTCTGGAAGCAGCTTCGTAAGCTCGATGCGCTCGGGATCGCCATGGAGGCCGTGAAGGGGCAGGGTTACCGACTCGCCGAGCCGCTGGAGCTGCTGGACGGCGGGCGCGTCGTGGCGGGCCTCTCCCGGGAGGCGCGGACCTATCTTTCGCGGCTCTTCGTGGAGGAGACGCTTGCATCCTCCAATGCGTTCTTGCGTGAGCGCTTCGAGCAGGGCGCCGGGCATGGCGAAGTGTGTCTGGTGGAACAGCAGAGTGCCGGTCGCGGTCGTCGTGGTCGCGTCTGGACCACGCCCTGGGGGCGCAGCCTGATGCTTTCGCTGGGCTGGCGAGTGGAGTCGGGGGTGGCTGCTCTGGAGGGTCTGAGTCTGGCCGTGGGCGTGGCGCTGGCCCAGGTGCTGGAGCGTCATGGAGTGGCGCCGTGGCTCAAGTGGCCCAACGATGTGTTGCTCGAGATGCCGGGCAGCCAGTTCGGCAAACTGGCCGGTATCCTGGTGGAGGTGGCCGGCGATACCGCAGGTCCCTGTGAAGTGGTCATCGGCATGGGAATCAACGTCAGCCTGCCGCCGTCCTTCCGGGAGGGGCTCGATCAGCCGGCTGCGGCCGTCCATGATCAGGCCCCCGATGTCTCCCGCAATGCGCTTGCCCTGGAGCTGATCGAGGCGCTCCTGCCTCTGGTGGCGCACTTCGAGGAAGGTGGCTTTTCGGCCTGGCAGGAGGCGTGGAATACCCGTCACGCCTTCGCTGGCAGTGAAGTGGAGATCCTGCGGGGGACGCGCCGTGAGCTCGCCGTCGCGGAGTCCGTTGATGCGTCAGGTAACCTGCTGGTGCGCCAGGAGGGCCGTCTGGTTCGCCTGGCGGGCGGCGAAATTAGCGTGCGGGCCCGGCCATGATCCTCGACCTGGATATCGGCAACACCCTCTCCAAGTGGCGGTTGAAGGACGCCGACAGCAGCGAGATCCGCTCCCGTGGCGCTGTCTGGACCCGTGAGGAGTGGCGTCCCGGCGCCGATATCCCCGATCTGGATGTGGTCGAGGCGGTGCGAATCTCCAGCGTCGCTCGCCGGGCGGTGCTGGAGGAGACCGTGGCGTTGCTGAGGCGACGGGTGGGGCATGTCCAGGTGGCGCGCTCGACTGCGGAGGCGCTCGGGGTCACCAACGGCTATGAGGAGCCCGAGCGGCTCGGCGTGGATCGCTGGATGGGCGCGCTGGCCGGCTACCAGCTAGCCGGAGGCTGCTGCGCCGTGGACTGCGGCAGTGCCATCACCATCGACTTCGTGCTGCCGGGTGGTCGCCATCTGGGGGGGTATATCCTGCCGGGCCTGAGGCTGATGAAGGAGAGCCTCAAGCTCGGCACGCGCAACGTCGCCATCGATCCGGACAGCGAGGCCGAGGAGCTCCTGATCCCCGGGCGGCGGACGGTCGAGGCGGTCAACCACGGCATCTACATGGCGGCGGTCAGCGCCATCAATCGCGTCTATGCCGAGGTGTGCGACATGGAGGGCGTGGCGCTGCCCTTGCTGCTGACCGGAGGGGATGCCCGGGTGGTCTCGCGAGGTCTCCAGGTGCCCCATGCGGTCTGGCCGGACATGGTCTACGGCGGCCTTGAGGTCTGCTTTCCGATGACCGCGGCCGAGCGGGCCGGGCGCATGTCCGGCGCGCCTCGGGTGCCGGGGCCGGTGTCGCTGGAAAAGATTCGTGCGGGGCTTGCATTCTCCATGCTGCTTTGACACAATGCGCCGCGTTCCAAGGCAAGCCGGTGGTCTCGCGTCACGGGTTTTGCTGTCGAGAAGACTGATAAAACAGTATCTTGACAACGGGATGGAAGGTGGTAGGATGTGCCACCAGTTGGAGGGGTTCCCGAGTGGCCAAAGGGAGCAGACTGTAAATCTGCCGCGAAAGCTTCGAAGGTTCGAATCCTTCCCCCTCCACCAGAATTACGCCGGCACCCAGACGCTGGGTGAGGGCAGCAAGAATGGGTAGGCGGGCATAGTTCAATGGTAGAACCTCAGCCTTCCAAGCTGATGGTGCGGGTTCGATTCCCGCTGCCCGCTCCAGCATCTCAGGATGCAAGGGTTTTGCTCATGTAGCTCAGGGGTAGAGCACACCCTTGGTAAGGGTGAGGTCGACGGTTCAAATCCGTCCATGAGCTCCACATTGAAAAGGCGGGCGCAGGCTCGCCTTTTCTCTTTCCGTCCTCGGCAGGGCGGTGGAAGGGGGTTGTCAGGCGGAGTTGTATCCGCTAAAATGGCGCCCGCTGTTGTCGGGCCGCTTGCAAAGGGTGGTCAAGAGGCAGAAACAGGCCAGTAGCTCAATTGGCAGAGCAGCGGTCTCCAAAACCGCAGGTTGGGGGTTCGATTCCCTCCTGGCCTGCCAGTCTTCCCCAGGCTGGCGAGTTCCCTGAAGATTTCACGTTTCGATTGCCGCGCCTGAGGAGTCCCGTTTTCATGAAGCATAACGCCGAGGTGCAGGAGTCGCGCCACGACGGACTCAAGTGGGCGGTTGTCATCACTCTGCTGGTTCTGGCCGTGGTGGGTAATACCTACTTTGCCGACCAGGCCCTGCTCTATCGTGTGCTGGGTGTCGTCGCGCTGAGCGTGCTGGCCGCAGTGGTAGCGCTGACCACCACCAGGGGGCGCGAGCTTGCCGAGCTGGCCCGTGCCGCCAAGAAAGAGATCCAGCGTGTGGTATGGCCAACGCGCCCCGAAACCGTGCAGACCACGGCGATCGTGCTGGTCGCCGTGCTGGTGGTCGGTCTGATGCTGTGGCTGATCGACACCCTTCTTGGCTGGGCGATGTCCGGCGTCATTGGTTAGGAGCCCCCATGTCCAAGCGTTGGTACGTCGTACACGCCTACTCCGGCTTCGAGAAGCATGTCATGCGCTCCCTGAAGGAGCGCGTGAAGATGTACGGCATGGAGGAACGCTTCGGCGAGATCCTGGTGCCGACCGAAGAGGTCGTCGAGATGCGTGACGGCAAGCGCCGCAAGAGTGAGCGCAAGTTCTATCCCGGCTACGTGCTGGTCGAGATGGAGATGGATGACGAGACCTGGCACCTGGTCAACGAGACGCCGCGGGTGATGGGGTTCATCGGCGGGACCAAGGAGAAGCCGGCGCCGATCACCCAGCGTGAAGCCGACGCTATCCTGCGTCGCGTCCAGGACGGCACCGACAAGCCGCGTCCCAAGACACTATTCGAGCCGGGTCAGTCCGTGCGTGTTGTTGACGGCCCCTTCGCCGACTTCAACGGCGTGGTCGAAGAGGTCAACTACGACAAGAGTCGCCTGCAGGTCAGCGTGCTGATCTTCGGTCGCGCGACACCTGTCGAACTGGAATTCGCTCAGGTCGAGAAGGAGTGATCCACTCGGCCTGACACCTGCAAGGCGGTCGCCGAGGCGGCCGCATCACCGGGGAGCCGCAAGGCGCTACTACCCAACTGGAGTCTTACCATGGCCAAGAAAGTACAGGCTTACATCAAGCTGCAGGTCGCAGCTGGCAAAGCCAACCCGAGTCCCCCCGTGGGCCCCGCGCTGGGTCAGCACGGTGTGAACATCATGGAGTTCTGCAAGGCGTTCAACGCCGCGACCCAGGAGATCGAGCCGGGTCTGCCCACTCCCGTGGTGATCACCGTCTATTCCGATCGCAGCTTCACCTTCGTCACCAAGACCCCGCCCGCTGCCGTCCTGCTGAAGAAGGCCGCTGGGATCAAGTCCGGCTCCGGTGAGCCGAACAAGAAGAAGGTCGGTACCGTGACCCGCGAGCAGCTCGAGGAGATCGCCAAGACCAAGGAGCCGGATCTGACGGCTGCCGATCTCGACGCCGCGGTGCGTACCATTGCCGGTAGCGCCCGCAGCATGGGCCTGAACGTGGAGGGTCTCTGATCATGGCTAAACTGTCCAAGCGCGCGCAGCTGATTCGCGAAAAGGTCGACGCTACCAAGGCCTACTCCCTGGAAGAGGCCGTGGCCCTGCTCGCCGAGCTCTCCACCGTCAAGTTCAAGGAGTCCCTGGACGTCGCCATCAACCTGGGCGTTGATCCGCGTAAATCCGACCAGGTGGTGCGCGGTGCGACCGTGATGCCCAACGGTACCGGCAAGGACGTGCGCGTTGCCGTCTTCACCCAGGGTGCCAACGCCGACGCCGCCAAGGAGGCCGGTGCCGACATCGTCGGCATGGACGACCTGGCTGAGCAGGTCAAGAAGGGTCAGCTCGACTTCGATGTCGTGATCGCCTCGCCGGATGCCATGCGCGTCGTCGGCCAGCTGGGCCAGATCCTCGGCCCGCGCGGCCTGATGCCGAACCCCAAGGTCGGCACCGTGACCCCGGACGTGGCCACGGCGGTCAAGAACGCCAAGGCCGGCCAGGTGCGCTTCCGTACCGACAAGAACGGCATCATTCATACCACCCTTGGCAAGGTCGACTTCGACGCGGCCGCCATCCAGGGCAACCTGGAGGCGCTGATCGCCGACCTGAAGAAGCTCAAGCCGAGCACCTCCAAGGGCATCTACTTCAAGAAGGTCACCCTGTCCACCACCATGGGCCCGGGCCTGACCCTCGATCACTCCGCGCTGGTCTGAGGCCAGTCAACGGAGTGATGCTCCAGCAAGAACTTTGCGGTCCCCGTGAGGCGTCATGACTCGCCGGCGGGGCACCGTCAAAGACCGCAGGTGCCGCCCCTCTTCGTGAAGGGCGGCTTAATCATCCCTTCGGGGTGGCCTGCGCAGATGGTGTGGCCGCCAGGCTTCTGGTGAGCACCATCACCCAGGACCTCCGCGCAACGGCTCTCGAGTCGAAGGCGGGGGAGATGGTAACCACCGGAGTCCTCAATGCGAGGTTCCGGCACGAAGGAGTGATCACTGTGCCACTAGCACTCGAAGGCAAGAAGGCGATTGTTGCCGAGGTCAGTGAAGCGGCCAAGGATGCGCTCTCCGTCGTAGTTGCCGATTCTCGTGGTGTCACGGTCGAGAAGATGACCGACCTGCGCAAGCAGGCCCGCGAGAATGGCGTCCAGCTGCGTGTTGTTCGCAACACCCTGGCGCGCCGCGCCCTGTCAGGCACCCAGTGGGAGTGCCTGACCGAGAGCTTCGTGGGCCCGACCCTGCTGGCCTTCTCCACCGAGCATCCGGGCGCTGCCGCCCGCCTGTTCAAGGAGTTCGCCAAGCAGGAGAAGGAGTTCGAAGTCAAGGCGCTGGCCTACGAAGGCGAGTTGATTCCGGCTGCCGACATCGACCGTCTGGCGACCCTGCCGACCTACGACGAGGCCATCGCCAAGCTGATGTCCGTGATGAAGGAAGCGTCCGCCGGCAAGCTGGTCCGTACCCTGGCTGCACTGCGCGACCAGAAGCAGGAAGAGGCCGCCTGAGCGGCGAACTCCTGCTGGCTGCCTGAATCTCATATTGAATCCCGAGTCGACGGGTAACCGCGACTCCCGCAAAGTTAGGAAACGTGACAATGGCACTGACCAAAGAAGACATCATCAACGCCGTCGCCGACATGTCCGTCATGGAAGTGGTCGAGCTGATCGAGGCCATGGAAGAGAAGTTCGGCGTCTCTGCCGCTGCCGCCGTGATGGCCGGCCCGGCTGCCGGCGGTGAAGCCGCTGCCGAAGAGCAGACCGAGTTCGACCTGGTCCTGACCAGCGCCGGCGAGAAGAAGGTCAACGTGATCAAGGTGGTTCGTGAGATCACCGGCCTGGGCCTGAAGGAAGCCAAGGGTGCCGTCGACGGCGCGCCGGCGACCATCAAGGAGGCCATGTCCAAGGAAGACGCAGAAGCGGCCAAGGCCAAGCTGGAAGAGGCCGGCGCGGGCGTGGAACTCAAGTAAGACTTGGGCTCCATGGCTTCACGCGCTGCGTAAGCTTCCACGGCTGGTGGCGGGACACCCGCTGCCGGCCTTTTTCTGTTGTCACTGGCCTCTGCGCACGGCGCAGAACCGCCAGCCGAATTCCGAAGGCGAGCGACCCCACGGCGCTTGCCTTCATCGCCTGACGGAGCCGCGCCCCGTCGGGTGGCGCCGACCACGCATCGGTCACCCATGGTGAACAAGCTGGGGAATACAGATGGCTTACTCATACACTGAGAAAAAACGCATCCGCAAGGATTTCGGCAAACTGCCCCAAGTGATGGATGTGCCCTACCTGCTGGCGATCCAGCTTGATTCCTACTACGACTTCCTCCAGCAGGACCGTTCGCCCGAAGAGCGCATGGAGGTCGGCCTGCACGCCGCCTTCAAGTCTGTCTTCCCGATCGAGAGCTTTTCCGGTAACGCCGCCCTGGAGTACGTGAGCTACCGTTTCGGCACCCCGGCCTTCGACGTCAAGGAGTGCCAGCTGCGTGGCGTCACCTACTCGGCACCGCTGCGCGTCAAGGTTCGCCTGATCATCTACGACAAGGAGTCGTCGAACAAGGCGATCAAGGACATCAAGGAGCAGGAAGTCTACATGGGGGAGATCCCCCTGATGACCGAGAACGGGACCTTCGTGGTCAACGGCACCGAGCGCGTCATCGTTTCCCAGCTGCACCGCTCCCCCGGCGTGTTCTTCGATCATGACAAGGGCAAGAGCCACTCCTCCGGCAAGCTGCTCTACTCGGCCCGCGTGATTCCCTACCGCGGCTCCTGGCTCGACTTCGAGTTCGATCCCAAGGACAGCGTCTTCGTGCGCATCGACCGTCGTCGCAAGCTGCCGGCGTCCGTGCTGCTGCGCGCGCTGGGCATGAGCGCCGAGGAGATCCTCGAGGAGTTCTTCGATACCAGCACCTTCCATATCGAGAAGTCCGGTTTCTCGGTGGAACTGGTGCCGTCGCGCCTGCGCGGCGAGACCGCCACCTTCGACATCAAGGATGCCGACGGCAGCGTGATCGTCGAGGAAGGGCGCCGCATCACCCAGAAGCATATCCGCCAGCTGGAGAAGGCCGGCCTCGAGCGCCTCGAGGTGCCGATGGAGTACCTGTACGGCAAGACCCTGGCCCGCGACCAGGTGGACCCGAGCACCGGTGAGCTGATCTGCCCCTGCAACAGCGAGATCACCCCGGAGCTGCTGGAAAAGATCGGTCAGGCCGGCATCACTCGCCTCGAGACGCTCTACACCAACGACCTCGACTGCGGTCCCTTCATCTCCGATACCCTGCGGCTGGATACCACCGGTTCCCAGCTCGAAGCGCTGGTCGAGATCTATCGCATGATGCGCCCCGGTGAGCCGCCCACCAAGGAGGCCGCCGAGACGCTGTTCCACAACCTGTTCTTCACCGCTGACCGCTATGACCTGTCCGGCGTCGGCCGCATGAAGTTCAACCGTCGACTGCGCCGCGACGCCGATACCGGCTCCGGTGTGCTCGACAAGCGCGATATCCTGGATGTGCTCAAGGAGTTGATCCACATCCGTAACGGCTTCGGCGAGGTGGACGATATCGACCACCTGGGCAACCGCCGTATCCGCTGCGTGGGCGAGATGGCCGAGAACCAATTCCGCGTGGGCCTGGTGCGCGTCGAGCGCGCGGTCAAGGAGCGCCTCTCCATGGCCGAGAGCGAGGGGCTGATGCCCCAGGACCTGATCAACGCCAAGCCCGTCGCCGCGGCGGTCAAGGAGTTCTTCGGTTCCAGCCAGCTCTCCCAGTTCATGGACCAGAACAACCCGCTCTCCGAGGTGACCCACAAGCGTCGCGTCTCCGCCCTCGGCCCGGGCGGCCTGACCCGCGAGCGCGCCGGCTTCGAGGTGCGCGACGTTCACGCCACCCACTACGGTCGCCTGTGCCCGATCGAGACCCCGGAAGGCCCCAACATCGGCCTGATCAACTCCCTGGCGACCTATAGCCACACCAACAGCTACGGCTTCCTGGAGACCCCGTACCGCAAGGTGGTGGACAGCCAGGTCACCGACGATCTCGTGCACCTCTCCGCCATCGAGGAGGGCGACTTCGTCATCGCCCAGGCCTCGGCCACCGTGGACGAGTCCGGCAAGCTGGTGGACGACCTGGTGCAGGTGCGCCACAAGGGCGAGACCACCTTCATGCGTCCCGAGCAGGTGACCCTGATGGACGTCTCTCCGCGCCAGGTGGTCTCCGTGGCGGCGGCCCTGATCCCCTTCCTCGAGCATGATGACGCCAACCGCGCCCTGATGGGGGCCAACATGCAGCGTCAGGCGGTGCCCACCCTGCGCGCCGACAAGCCGCTGGTTGGTACCGGCATGGAACGCTTCGTGGCCCGCGACTCCGGCGTCTGTGCCGTGGCGCGCCGAGGTGGGGTGATCGACTCCGTCGACGCCAAGCGCATCGTGGTCCGGGTCAGCGAGGATGAGATCATCGGCGGCGAGGCCGGCGTCGATATCTATAACCTCACCAAGTACGTGCGCTCGAACCAGAACACCTGCCAGAACCAGCGGCCTATCGTGCGGCCCGGCGACAGCGTGGCGCGCGGTGACATCCTCGCCGATGGTCCCTCCGTGGACATGGGTGACCTGGCCCTGGGCCAGAACATGCGCATCGCCTTCATGCCCTGGAACGGCTACAACTTCGAGGACTCCATCCTGCTCTCCGAGCGGGTGGTCCAGGAAGACCGCTTCACCACCATCCACATCCAGGAGCTGACCTGCGTTTCTCGCGACACGAAGCTGGGGCCGGAGGAGATCACCTCCGATATCCCCAACGTGGGCGAGTCGGCGCTCTCCAAACTGGACGAGGCGGGCGTGGTCTACATCGGCGCCGAGGTGGGTCCGGGCGATATCCTTGTCGGCAAGGTCACTCCCAAGGGCGAGACCCAGCTGACCCCGGAAGAGAAGCTGCTGCGCGCGATCTTCGGCGAGAAGGCCTCCGACGTGAAGGACACCTCCCTGCGCGCCCCCACCGGCATGAAGGGGACCGTCATCGACGTCCAGGTGTTCACCCGCGACGGGGTGGAGAAGGACTCCCGGGCGCTGGCCATCGAACAAATGCAGCTCGACGAGGTGCGCAAGGACCTTCAGGAGACCTACCGCATCGCCGAGGACGCCACCTTCGAGCGCCTCAAGCGCACCCTGACCGGCCAGGCCGTCAACGGTGGCCCCCGGCTGAAGAAGGACGACGTGCTGACCGAGAGCTATCTCGAGGAGCTGCCGCGCCAGCAGTGGTTCAAGCTGCGTCTTCAGGACGAGGCGCTCAATGAACTCTTGGCCCAGGCCGACGAGCAGCTGGAGAACCGTCGCAAGGAGATGGATGAGCGCTTCGAAGACAAGAAGCGCAAGCTCACCCAGGGCGACGACCTGGCTCCGGGCGTGCTCAAGATCGTCAAGGTCTACATGGCGGTGAAGCGCCGCCTGCAGCCTGGCGACAAGATGGCCGGCCGTCACGGTAACAAGGGCGTCATCTCGGCGATCATGCCCATCGAGGACATGCCCTTCGATGACAACGGCGAGCCGGTGGACGTGGTGCTCAACCCGCTGGGCGTTCCCTCGCGCATGAATGTGGGGCAGATCCTCGAGACGCACCTGGGCCTAGCCGCCTGGGGGTTGGGTCGCAAGATCGATGCGCTGCTGCGCGACGCTCGCCAACAGCAGGTGGCCGAGCTGCGCGAGTTCCTGGGACAGGTCTACAACTCGACCCCGGGCACCCGGGTCGAGGATCTCGACAGCCTCACCGACGATGAGGTGATCGCCCTGGCGAGGAACCTCAAGGGCGGCGTGCCGATGTCCACGCCGGTGTTCGACGGTGCCGAGGAGGGCGAAATCAAGCACCTGCTACGCCTGGCCGACCTGCCGGACTCCGGCCAGATGACGCTCTATGACGGCCGTACCGGCGACGCCTTCGACCGTCCGGTGACCGTCGGCTACATGTACATGCTCAAGCTCAACCACCTGGTGGACGACAAGATGCACGCCCGCTCCACCGGCTCCTACTCCCTGGTCACCCAGCAGCCGCTGGGCGGCAAGGCGCAGTTCGGTGGTCAGCGCTTCGGTGAGATGGAGGTATGGGCGCTGGAGGCCTACGGCGCGGCCTACACCCTCCAGGAGATGCTCACCGTCAAGTCCGATGACGTGGAGGGTCGTACCAAGATGTACAAGAACATCGTGGACGGCGACCACACCATGCAGGCGGGCATGCCGGAGTCCTTCAACGTGCTGGTGAAGGAGATCCGCTCGCTGGGCATCGACATCGAGCTTGAGAGCTGAGGCGGCCGACGCTTCACAGAATGACGGTCCGCGGGGGCGTACGCGCCCCCGCCCATGACAACTCCGCAGCGGAGCCGACCCCATGAAAGATTTGGTGAAAGTCCTCAAATCGCAGTCTCAGTCCGAAGAGTTCGACGCGATCAAGATCACGCTGGCGTCGCCGGACATGATCCGCTCCTGGTCCTACGGCGAGGTCAAGAAGCCCGAGACCATCAACTACCGCACCTTCAAGCCGGAGCGCGACGGCCTGTTCTGCGCCAAGATCTTCGGCCCGGTCAAGGACTACGAGTGCCTGTGCGGCAAGTACAAGCGCATGAAGCATCGCGGTATCATCTGCGAGAAGTGCGGCGTGGAGGTCACCAAGGCCGCCGTGCGCCGCGAGCGCATGGGCCACATCGAGCTGGCCAGCCCGGTCGCCCATATCTGGTTCCTGAAGTCGCTGCCCTCCCGCATCGGCATGTTCCTGGACATGACCCTGCGCGATATCGAGCGCGTGCTCTACTTCGAGAGCTTCGTGGTCATCGACCCGGGCATGACCACCCTGGAGCGCGGCCAACTGCTCAACGACGAGCAGTACTTCGAGGCCCTCGAGGAGTTCGGCGACGACTTCGATGCCCGCATGGGTGCCGAGGCGATCCAGGCGCTGCTCAAGGACATCGAGCTGGGCGAGGAGATCGATCGCCTGCGCGAGGAGATCCCCCAGACCAACTCCGAGACCAAGATCAAGAAGCTTTCCAAGCGGCTCAAGCTGCTGGAGGCCTTCTACAACTCCGGCAATGCGCCGGCGTGGATGGTCATGGAGGTGCTGCCGGTGCTGCCGCCGGACCTGCGTCCGCTGGTCCCGCTGGACGGCGGCCGCTTCGCCACCTCCGATCTCAACGACCTCTACCGCCGCGTGATCAACCGCAACAACCGTCTCAAGCGGCTGCTCGACCTCAATGCGCCGGACATCATCGTGCGCAACGAGAAGCGCATGCTGCAGGAAGCGGTAGACGCCCTGCTGGACAACGGCCGTCGCGGCCGTGCCATCACCGGCTCCAACAAGCGCCCGCTCAAGTCCCTGGCCGACATGATCAAGGGCAAGCAGGGTCGCTTCCGCCAGAACCTGCTCGGCAAGCGCGTCGACTACTCCGGCCGCTCGGTCATCACCGTGGGCCCGACCCTGCGCCTGCACCAGTGCGGCCTGCCCAAGAAGATGGCGCTGGAGCTGTTCAAGCCGTTCATCTATTCCAAGCTGCAGTCCCTGGGCTACGCCTCCACCATCAAGGCCGCCAAGAAGATGGTCGAGCGCGAGCTGCCCGAGGTGTGGGACATCCTCGCCGATGTCATCCGCGAGCACCCGGTGCTGCTCAACCGCGCGCCGACCCTGCACCGCCTCGGCATCCAGGCCTTCGAGCCGCTGCTGATCGAGGGCAAGGCGATCCAGCTGCACCCGCTGGTGTGTGCCGCCTACAACGCCGACTTCGACGGTGACCAGATGGCGGTCCACGTGCCGTTGACCCTGGAAGCCCAGCTCGAGGCTCGGGCGCTGATGATGGCCACCAACAACGTGTTGTCGCCGGCCAACGGCGAGCCGATCATCGTGCCCTCCCAGGACGTGGTGCTGGGTCTCTACTACATGACCCGCGAAAAGATCAACGCCAAGGGCGAGGGCATGGTGTTCGCCAACCTCGATGAGGTGGAGCGCGCCTTCGGCACCCAGAGCGTCGAGCTGCATGCCCGTGTCAAGGTGCGCCTGACCGAGGTGGAGATCGACGAGGAGACCGGCGACAAGCGCGAGCTGCGGGGCCTGCACGATACCACCGTGGGCCGTGCGCTGCTGTTTCGCATCCTGCCGGAAGGGGTGCCCTTCGCGCTGGTGGATCAGCCGATGAAGAAGAAGGCGATCTCCAAGCTGCTCAACGAGGTGTACCGTCGCGCCGGCCTCAAGCCGACCGTGATCTTCGCCGACCAGCTGATGTACACCGGCTTCCGTCTGGCCACCTGGTCCGGCGCCTCCATCGGCGTCAACGACTTCGTCATCCCGGATGCCAAGGCCGAGATCATCGAGGCCGCCGAGGAGGAGGTGAAGGAGATCGAGGACCAGTTCTCCTCGGGCCTCGTCACCGCCGGCGAGAAGTACAACAAGGTGATCGACATCTGGTCCAAGGCCAACGACAAGGTGGCCAAGGCGATGATGGTCGGCATCTCCAAGGAGACCGTGGTCGACCGTGACGGCAACGAGGTCGAGCAGGACTCCTTCAACAGCGTCTTCATCATGGCCGACTCCGGGGCCCGGGGTAGCGCCGCCCAGATCCGTCAGCTGGCGGGCATGCGCGGCCTGATGGCCAAGCCGGATGGTTCGATCATCGAGACGCCGATCGTCGCCAACTTCCGTGAAGGCCTGAACGTCCTGCAGTACTTCATCTCGACCCACGGCGCCCGTAAGGGCCTGGCGGATACGGCACTGAAGACCGCCAACTCCGGCTACCTGACGCGTCGCCTGGTGGACGTGGCCCAGGACATGGTGATCACCGAGACCGACTGCGGCACCGAGAACGGCCTGACCCTGCATCCGGTCATCGAGGGCGGCGACATCATCGTCTCCCTGGCCCAGCGCGTGCTGGGGCGCGTCGTCGCCCAGGACGTCATCGACCCGGCCACCGAGGAGGTGCTGATCCCGCGCAACACCCTGCTCGACGAGAAGTGGTGCGCCGAGCTCGACACCATGGGCGTCGACGAGATCGTGGTGCGCAGCGCCATCGCCTGCGAGACCCACCACGGCGTCTGCTCGGCCTGTTACGGTCGCGACCTGGCGCGCGGTCACCAGGTCAACATCGGCGAGGCGGTGGGCGTCATCGCGGCGCAGTCCATCGGCGAGCCGGGCACCCAGCTGACCATGCGGACCTTCCACATCGGCGGCGCGGCCTCCCGGGCCTCGGCCGTGGACAGCGTCCAGGTCAAGCACGGCGGCCGCGTGCGCCTGCACAACATCAAGTTCGTGGAGCGCACCGACGGCAAGCTGGTGGTGGTCTCCCGCTCCAGCGCCCTGGCGGTGGCCGACGAGCATGGCCGCGAGCGCGAGTACTACAAGCTGCCCTACGGCGCCGAGCTCTCCGTCAAGGACGGCGACCGCGTCGATGCCGGCCAGGCCGTGGCCAAGTGGGATCCCCATACCCACCCTATCGTCGCCGAGGCCGAGGGCACCGTGCAGTACGCCGACATGGACGAGGGCCTGACCATCCATCGCAGCGTGGACGAGATGACCGGTCTCTCCTCCATCGAGGTGATCGAGTCGGCGGCCCGACCCATGGCCGGCCGCGACAAGCGCCCGATGATCCTGCTCTCCGGTGACGACGGCAAGCCGGTGACCGTCTCCGGCTCCGACACCCCGGTGCAGTACCTGCTGCCCGGCAAGGCCATCGTTACCGCCGAGAATGGCTCGCGGATCGGCGTCGGCGAGATCGTCGCACGGATCCCGGTGGAGGCCTCTGCCAACAAGGACATCACCGGGGGGCTGCCCCGCGTGGCCGATCTGTTCGAGGCGCGCAAGCCGAAGGAGCCGTCGATCCTCGCCGAGATCAGCGGCGTGATCAGCTTCGGCAAGGAGACCAAGGGCAAGCGTCGTCTGGCCATCACCCCCGAGGGTGGCGGCGATCCCTTCGAGATGCTGATTCCGAAGTGGCGTCAGATCGCAGTGTTCGAAGGCGAGAGCGTCGAGAAGGGCGAGGTGATCTCCGACGGTCCGAGCAACCCCCACGACATCCTGCGTCTGCTGGGCGTGGCGGAGCTGGCCAAGTACATCACCGCCGAGATCCAGGAGGTCTACCGTCTCCAGGGCGTGGGCATCAACGACAAGCACATCGAGGTGATCGTGCGTCAGATGCTGCGCAAGGTGGAGATCACCGACGCCGGGGATTCCGACTTCATTCCCGGCGACCAGGTCGAGCTGGTGCGGGTGCTGGAGCAGAATGCTCGCCTCGAGAAGGAGGAGAAGTTCCCGGCCAAGTACCAGCGGGTGCTGCTGGGCATCACCAAGGCCAGCCTGGCCACCGAGTCGTTCATCTCCGCGGCCTCCTTCCAGGAGACCACCCGGGTGCTGACCGAGGCGGCGGTGACCGGCAAGCGCGACTACCTGCGCGGCCTGAAGGAGAACGTGGTGGTGGGACGCCTGATTCCGGCAGGGACCGGCCTGACCCACCATGCCGAGCGTCGCCGCAAGCGCGAGGACACCGAGCGCCTGCTGGCCCCGTCGGCCTATGACGTGGAGCAGGAGCTTGGGGCCCAGCTCACCGCGCTGGATTCGGACGACGACGAACTCTGACCCCGGTCGGCCCCAAGCCCGGCGCGGCCTGAGGATGCGTGCCGGGCTTGACGGCGACTGGAGTCAGCCAGTAGAATGCGCAGCCTTTAACAGTGGGGCGGGTGCGCCCGCACCCGCTGGAAAGGCAGTGCAATACAGGATAGCGAGCGGCTACCTCGCTACCGCCAAGGCAACCCATTGGAGCAATAGATGGCAACAATCAATCAGCTGGTGCGCAAGCCGCGCAAGCGCCCCGTCAGCAAGAGCGACGTGCCGGCGCTGCAGGCTTGCCCGCAGAAGCGCGGCGTCTGCACCCGCGTCTACACCACCACCCCGAAGAAGCCGAACTCGGCCCTGCGTAAGGTCTGCCGTGTGCGCCTGACCAACGGCTACGAGGTCTCTTCCTACATCGGTGGTGAGGGGCATAACCTTCAGGAGCACTCCGTGGTCCTGATCCGCGGCGGCCGTGTCAAGGACCTGCCCGGTGTGCGCTATCACACCGTGCGCGGCGCCCTGGATACTTCCGGCGTGCAGAACCGCAAGCAGGGCCGTTCCAAGTACGGCGCCAAGCGTCCCAAGGCCTGATCGGCCGCGGTACACGTATTCATCCAGAATTGATATCGGTCTGATAAGAGTAAGGTCGGGCGTCGCGGGTTCGATAAGGGCGTGCGGGAGTCCCGGGTTTACCTGAAGGACCCTTCAACAGAGGGCTTATCATGCCTAGAAGAAGAGTTGCGGCCAAGCGCGAGATCCTCCCGGATCCCAAGTTCGGAAGCGAGCGTCTGGCGAAGTTCATGAACCACCTGATGTTCAGCGGCAAGAAGTCCGTAGCTGAGCGCATCGTCTATGGTGCGCTGGACAGGGTTGCCGAGCGCAGTAACGAAGACCCGCTGGAGATCTTCGACAAGGCGCTGGAAACCATCCAGCCGATGGTCGAGGTGAAGTCACGCCGCGTGGGCGGTGCGACCTATCAGGTGCCCGTTGAGGTTCGTCCGTCCCGCCGTCAGGCGCTGGCCATGCGCTGGCTGGTGGATGCGGCGCGTCGCCGTGGCGAGAAGACCATGGTGCAGCGCCTCGCCGGCGAGATGCTGGATGCCGCCGAAGGCAAAGGCTCCGCGGTCAAGAAGCGTGAAGACGTGCACCGCATGGCAGAAGCCAACAAGGCCTTCTCGCACTACCGCTTCTGATAAGCGTAGCGTCAATCAACGCACCGCCAACCAACGGGGAGTTCCACCGTGGCTCGCAAGACACCTCTCAATCGCTACCGCAACATCGGGATCTGCGCCCACGTCGATGCGGGCAAGACCACCACGACCGAGCGTGTACTGTTCTACACCGGCCTCTCCCACAAGCTGGGTGAGGTACACGACGGCGCGGCGACCACCGACTGGATGGAGCAGGAGCAGGAGCGGGGTATCACCATCACCTCCGCGGCTGTGACCACCTTCTGGAAGGGGATGAACCAGCAGTTCGACGAGCACCGCATCAACATCATCGACACCCCCGGACACGTGGACTTCACCATCGAGGTGGAGCGTTCCCTGCGCGTGCTCGACGGTGCCGTGGTGGTGCTGTGCGGCTCCTCCGGCGTGCAGCCCCAGACCGAGACCGTCTGGCGCCAGGCCAACAAGTACGAAGTCCCGCGCATGGTGTTCGTCAACAAGATGGACCGCACCGGCGCCGACTACTTCATGGTCGTCGAGCAGCTCAAGGACCGCCTGGGCGCCAACGCGGTGCCGATCCAGATCAACTGGGGCGCCGAGGATGAATTCAAGGGCGTCATCGACCTGATCGAGATGAAGGCCATCAAGTGGAACGAGGCCGATCAGGGCATGAGCTACGAGCTGGTGGACATCCCCGCCGAGCTCCAGGCCAAGGCCGAAGAGTTCCGTGAGCAGATGGTCGAGGCGGCCGCCGAGGCCTCCGAAGAGCTGATGGAGAAGTACCTCGAGGAGGGCGAGCTCAGCGCCGAGGAGATCAAGGCCGGCCTGCGCCGCCGTACCCTGGACAACGAGCTCGTCCTGGTGACCTGTGGCTCCGCGTTCAAGAACAAGGGCGTGCAGGCGGTGCTCGACGCCGTCATCGAATACATGCCCTCTCCGGTCGAGGTCAAGGCCATCGAGGGTGAGCTGGACGACAAGGACGGCACCATCGCCACCCGCGAGGCGGACGACAGCGCCCCCTTCGCCGCCCTGGCCTTCAAGATCGCCACCGACCCCTTCGTCGGCACCCTGACCTTCATCCGCGTCTACTCCGGCGTGCTGAACTCCGGCGACAGCGTCTACAACTCCGTGAAGCAGAAGAAGGAGCGCGTCGGCCGTATCGTGCAGATGCACTCCAACTCCCGCGAGGAGATCAAGGAAGTCTACGCCGGCGACATCGCCGCCTGTATCGGCCTCAAGGACGTCACCACCGGTGACACCCTGTGCGACATCGAGAACAAGATCGTGCTCGAGCGCATGGAGTTCCCGGATCCGGTGATCTCCGTGGCCGTGGAGCCCAAGTCCAAGGCCGACCAGGAGAAGATGGGCGTGGCGCTGGGCAAGCTGGCCCAGGAGGACCCCTCCTTCCGCGTCAAGACCGACGAGGAGACCGGCCAGACCATCATTTCCGGCATGGGCGAGCTGCACCTCGACATCATCGTCGATCGCATGCGTCGTGAGTTCAAGGTCGAGGCCAACATCGGCAAGCCGCAGGTGGCCTACCGCGAGACCATTCGCGGCACGGTGGAGCAGGAAGGCAAGTTTGTGCGCCAGTCCGGCGGTCGCGGCCAGTATGGCCACGTCTGGCTGCGCATCGAGCCGCTCACCGCGGCAGACAAGGGCGAAGATGAAGAGCTGCACTTCAAATTCGCGTCCGAGATCGTCGGCGGCGTGGTTCCCAAGGAATACGTGCCGGCCGTCGAGAAAGGGGCCTACGAGCAGCTGCAGAACGGTGTCATCGCGGGCTACCCGATGATCGACGTCAAGGTTACGCTGTACGATGGTTCCTACCACGACGTGGACTCCAACGAGACCGCGTTCAAGGTCGCCTCTTCCATGGCGATCAAAGAGGGTGCCAAGAAGGCCAAGGCCGTGCTGCTGGAGCCGGTGATGAAGGTCGAGGTCGTGACCCCCGAGGATTACATGGGTGACGTCATGGGCGACCTGAACCGCCGTCGCGGCCTTGTGTCGGGCATGGATGACTCCTCCATGGGCAAGATCATCCGCGCTCGGGTTCCGTTGGCTGAGATGTTCGGTTACGCGACCGATCTGCGTTCTCAGACCCAGGGCCGCGCAAGCTACGTCATGGAGTTTGCGGATTACGAAGAGGCGCCGTCCAGCGTCGTTGAAGCCGTCATCAACCAAAACGGTTAACCGTTAGCTAACGTAAAGAGGTTATAGCAGTGGCTAAGGAAAAATTTGAGCGTTCCAAACCGCACGTCAACGTCGGCACAATCGGTCACGTCGACCACGGCAAGACCACTCTGACTGCGGCCCTGACCCGCGTCTCTGCCGAGGTGTTCGGCGGCGACTGGCGCGAGTTCGACACCATCGACAACGCCCCGGAAGAGCGTGAGCGCGGCATCACCATCGCCACCTCTCACGTTGAGTACCAGTCCGAGCAGCGTCACTACGCCCACGTCGACTGCCCCGGCCACGCCGACTACGTCAAGAACATGATCACCGGTGCCGCCCAGATGGACGGCGCTATCCTGGTCTGTTCGGCTGCCGACGGCCCCATGCCGCAGACCCGTGAGCACATCCTGCTGTCCCGTCAGGTCGGCGTGCCCTACATCGTCGTGTTCCTGAACAAGGCCGACATGGTCGATGACGAGGAGCTGCTCGAGCTGGTCGAGATGGAAGTTCGCGAGCTGCTCAACGAGTACGACTTCCCGGGCGACGACACCCCGATCATCACCGGCTCTGCCCTGATGGCGCTGGAAGGCAAGGATGACAACGGCATGGGCACCACCGCCGTTGCCAACCTGATCAAGGCCCTGGACGACTACATCCCGGAGCCGGAGCGCGCCATCGACCAGCCGTTCCTGATGCCGATCGAGGACGTCTTCTCCATCTCCGGCCGCGGCACCGTGGTCACCGGCCGTATCGAGCGCGGCATCGTCAAGGCTGGCGAAGAGATCGAGATCGTCGGCATCCGCGACACCACCAAGACCACCGTCACCGGTGTCGAGATGTTCCGCAAGCTGCTCGACGAAGGTCGTGCCGGTGAGAACGTCGGCGCCCTGCTGCGCGGCACCAAGCGTGACGAGGTCGAGCGTGGCCAGGTGCTGGCCAAGCCGGGCAGCATCACCCCGCACACCGTCTTCGAGGCCGAAGTCTACGTGCTGTCAAAGGAAGAGGGTGGTCGTCACACTCCCTTCTTCAAGGGCTACCGTCCGCAGTTCTACTTCCGCACCACCGACGTGACCGGTACCTGTGAGCTGCCGGAAGGCGTCGAGATGGTCATGCCGGGCGACAACGTCAAGATGGTCGTGACCCTGATTGCCCCGATCGCCATGGATGACGGCCTGCGCTTCGCCATCCGTGAAGGCGGCCGCACCGTCGGCGCCGGCGTCGTGGCCAAGATCCTCAAGTAAGCTTCGGCGACTCGATGATCGAAGGGGGCTCCTGGCGGGCCCCCTTTCTGCGCACCGCGGGGAGTGTTTGACACTGGCCTGCGGCGTGCCTATAATGCGCATCCTTTGAATGCGTGGGTAGACGGCTCGCGCCGTCGAGATCCATTGGAGTTAAGGGCAAATGCAGAACCAGAAGATTCGCATTCGGTTGAAGGCCTTCGACCATCGCCTGATCGACCAGTCCGCCGCGGAGATCGTAGAGACCGCCAAGCGTACCGGCGCCCAGGTTCGTGGTCCGATTCCTCTGCCGACCAATCGCGAGCGGTACACCGTGCTGATCTCGCCGCACGTCAACAAGGACGCGCGTGACCAGTACGAGATCCGTACCCACAAGCGTGTGCTCGACATCGTCGAACCCACGGAAAAGACCGTTGACGCCCTGATGAAGCTCGACCTCGCCGCCGGCGTGGACGTGCAGATCAAGCTCGACTGATTCCACACTAGACACCCGCGGCCCAGCGCTCATCGCCTCTTCTGAAGGGGCAGCATGAGCAGCAGCCGCCGCGCCGTGAGGCGCCATACAACGTGCTAGTGGAATGCTCTGGAAAGGGCAGCCATAGCGGGTGATAGCCCCGTACACTATAGGAGACTGAGAATGACTATCGGTTTGGTCGGTAGGAAGGCCGGGATGACCCGCGTCTTCGCCGAGGATGGCGCTTCCGTGCCCGTGACCGTGATCGAGGTTGAGCCTAACCGCATCACCCGCGTCAAGACCGTCGAGTCCGACGGCTACGCCGCGGTTCAGGTGACAACCGGCTCCCGCAAGGCCAAGCACCTCACCAAAGCCCAGGCGGGTCAGTACGCCAAGGCGGGTGTCGAGGCCGGTCGTTCGCTGATGGAGTTCCGCCTGGAAGCAGGCGATGAGGCTCCGGAAGTGGGCGGCGAATTCACCGTATCCCTCTTCGAAGCTGGTCAGAAGATCGACGTGACCGGCACTTCCAAGGGCAAGGGCTTCCAGGGCGCCGTCAAACGCTGGAACTTCCGCACCCAGGACAACAGCCACGGCAACTCCCTGTCGCATCGCGCGCCGGGTTCCATCGGCATGTGCCAGACTCCGGGCCGCGTGTTCAAGGGCAAGAAGATGGCAGGCCAGATGGGCAATGTGCGTTGTACCGTCCAGAGCCTCGAAGTCGTGCGCGTCGACGCCGAACGCAACCTGCTGCTGGTCAAGGGCGCCGTGCCCGGTGCCACCGGTAGTGACGTCGTCGTGCGCAGCGCCGTCAAAGCTGGCTGAAGGGGATAACACCGATGAATCTGAATCTTGCTGCCGGCGCCGGCACCGTCGAAGTGTCCGACGCCACCTTTGGCAAAGAATTCAATGAAGCGCTTGTGCACCAGGTCGTCACCGCTTATCTGGCCGGTGGTCGTCAGGGAACTCGCGCTCAGAAAAACCGTTCCGACGTGCGTGGCGGCGGCAAGAAGCCGTGGCGCCAGAAGGGCACCGGTCGTGCCCGTGCCGGTACCATTCGCTCCCCGCTGTGGCGCAGTGGCGGCGTGACCTTCGCGGCGCGTCCCCAGGACCACAGCCAGAAGGTCAACCGCAAGATGTACCGTGCGGCGATGCGCGCCATCCTCTCCGAGCTGGTTCGCCAGGACCGCCTGGTGGCCGTCGAGGAGATCACCGTCGAGGCGCCCAAGACCAAGCAGCTGGTCGCCAAGCTCGGTGAGCTGGGCCTGGAGAAGGTGCTGATCGTCACCGAGGAAGTCGACGAGAAGCTCTACCTGGCCGCCCGCAACATCCCCAACGTGGATGTGGTGGACGTGGCTGCCGCTGACCCGGTGAGTCTGATCGCCTTCGACAAGGTGCTGGTCACCGTCTCCGCCCTGCGTAAATTCGAGGAGAAGCTGGCATGAACCAGGAGCGTGTATTCAAGGTCCTGCTGGGTCCGCACGTGACCGAGAAGGCCGCCATGGCTGCCGAACGCAACCAGTACGTGTTCAAGGTGGCCAGCGACGCGACCAAGCCTGAGATCAAGAAGGCCGTCGAGGCTCTGTTCGGCAAGAAGGTCGACCGCGTTCAGACGCTGAACGTAAAGGGCAAGACCAAGCGCACCGCGCACGGTCTGGGTCATCGCAAGGGTTACCGCAAGGCCTACGTCACGCTGGCCGGCGGCGAGACCCTCGAAGACTTCTCTGGCGCCGAATAAGGGCAGGAGTACGGACAATGGCAATCGTCAAGACCAAACCCACATCCGCCGGTCGTCGCCACGTCGTCAAGATCGTCGGCGAAGACCTGCACAAGGGCAAGCCCTACGCGCCGCTGCTCGAGAAGCAGTCGCGCAGCGGTGGGCGCAACAACAACGGTCGTATCACCACCCGTCACGTGGGCGGTGGTCACCGTCAGCACTACCGGGTCATCGACTTCAAGCGCACCAAGGATGGCGTTCCGGCCATCGTCGAGCGTCTCGAATACGATCCGAACCGCAGCGCCCATATTGCGCTGCTCAAGTATCTGGACGGTGAGCGTCGCTACATCATCGCGCCCAAGGGCGTGAGTGCCGGCGATCGTCTCGAGTCCGGCGTGAACGCAGCCATCAAGAAGGGCAATGCCCTGCCGCTGCGCAACATCCCGCTGGGTTCCACCGTGCACTGCATCGAGCTCAAGCCCGGCAAGGGCGCCCAGATCGCACGCAGTGCCGGCACCAGCGCCCAGCTGGTCGCCCGTGAAGGCAACTACGCCACCCTGCGTCTGCGCTCCGGCGAGATGCGCAAGGTGCTGAGCGAGTGCCGTGCGACCCTGGGGGAGGTGAGCAACTCCGAGCACAGCCTGCGTCAGCTTGGCAAGGCCGGTGCGAAGCGCTGGAGAGGTGTGCGTCCGACCGTTCGCGGCGTGGCCATGAACCCGGTGGATCACCCGCACGGCGGCGGTGAAGGCCGCACCAGCGGTGGTCGTCATCCGGTGACCCCGTGGGGCATCCCCACCAAGGGCCACAAGACCCGCAAGAACAAGCGCACCGACAAGCTGATCGTCCGTCGCCGCAAGGCCAAGTAACACACTTTAAGAGGTAACGGCTGTGCCACGTTCACTGAAGAAAGGTCCCTTTATTGACCTTCATCTGCTGAAGAAGGTTGAGGCTGCAGTGGAGAAGAGCGACCGCAAACCGATCAAGACCTGGTCGCGTCGTTCCATGATCCTGCCCAACATGGTCGGGCTCACCATTGCAGTCCATAACGGTCGCCAACATGTCCCGGTGCACGTCTCCGAGGAAATGGTTGGCCACAAGCTGGGCGAATTCGCTGCTACCCGCACCTATCGCGGTCATGTGGCGGACAAGAAAGCCAAACGGTAAGCCAGAGAGGATTGAGAGATGGAAGTCACAGCTAAGCTGCGTGGCGCTCGTTTATCCGCCCAGAAGGCCCGTTTGGTGGCTGACCAGGTGCGCGGTAAGCCGGTCGCCGAGGCGCTGGACCTGCTGACCTTCTCACCGAAGAAGGCTGCCAAGCTGGTCAAGAAGGTGCTGCAGTCCGCCATTGCGAATGCGGAAGAAAACAACGGCATGGATATCGACGAGCTGCGTGTCTCGACCATCTGCGTCGATGAGGGCATGACGCTCAAGCGTATCAAGCCGCGTGCCAAGGGCCGCGCGGATCGTATCTTGAAGCGCACCTGCCACATCACCGTCAAGGTAGCCGAGAAGTAGGAGTCGACCAGATGGGTCAGAAAGTCAATCCAACAGGCATCCGACTGGGTATCGTCAAGGACCATACCTCTGTTTGGTACGCCGAGCGCGGCGCCTATGCCGACAAGCTGAACAATGACCTCGAAGTGCGTCGCTTCCTGGAAGAGCGTCTGAAGAACGCCTCCGTGAGCCGCATCACCATCGAGCGTCCGGCCAACAACGCACGCATCACCATTCACACCGCCCGCCCGGGCATCGTGATCGGCAAGAAGGGCGAGGACGTCGATCGCCTGCGTCGTGAGGTCACCCAGATGATGGGCGTGCCCGTGCACGTCAACATCGAGGAAGTTCGCAAGCCCGAGCTGGACGCCATGCTCGTGGCGCAGAACATCGCCGGCCAGCTCGAGCGCCGCGTCATGTTCCGTCGCGCCATGAAGCGCGCGGTGCAGAACGCCATGCGCCTGGGTGCCGGCGGCATCAAGGTGCAGCTCTCCGGTCGCCTCGGCGGCGCGGAAATTGCCCGCACCGAGTGGTACCGCGAAGGTCGCGTTCCGCTGCACACCCTGCGTGCGGACATCGACTACGCCACCTACGAAGCCAAGACCACCTACGGCATCATCGGTGTCAAGGTCTGGGTCTTCAAGGGTGAAATCCTCGGGGGCATCGAGGAGGTCCGCGCCAAGGCGAAGCAGCCTCAGGCCGCGCCCTCCAAGAAGAAAGGTTCCAGGTAAGGGGAGAGCGAGTCGATGTTACAACCCAAGCGTATGAAATTCCGCAAGATGCAGAAGGGCCGTAACCGTGGCCTGGCGCATCGCGGAAGCAAGATCAGCTTCGGGGAATATGGCCTGAAGGCAACTGGTCGCGGCCGCATCACGGCGCGCCAGATCGAAGCCGGCCGTCGTGCGATCACCCGTCACGTCAAGCGTGGCGGCAAGATCTGGATCCGCGTATTCCCCGACAAGCCGATTTCCAAGAAGCCGCTCGAAGTCCGTATGGGTAAGGGCAAGGGCTCCGTCGAGTACTGGGTGGCACAGATTCAGCCGGGCCGGGTGCTCTACGAGATCGAGGGCGTGTCCGAAGAGCTGGCCCGTGAGGCCTTCACGCTCGCCGCCCAGAAGATGCCCGTGTCCACCACCTTTGTGAAACGGACGGTGATGTGATGAAAGCCCAGGAAATTCGTGAAAAGTCAGTCGAGCAGCTCCAGGAGCAGCTCCTCGAACTCCTCCGCGAGCAGTTCAACCTGCGCATGCAGAAGGCCACCGGCCAGCTCAGCCAGACTCATCTGGTCAAGCAGGTTCGTCGGGATATCGCCCGGGTGAAGACTGTGCTCAACGAGAAGGCAGGTGACTGAGATGGCCGAAGAGAAGAAAGCCCGTACGCTCACCGGCAAGGTGGTGAGCGACAAGATGGACAAGTCCATCGTCGTGATGATCGAGCGCCGCGAGCGTCATCCGATCTACGGCAAGTACGTCAAGCGCTCCACCAAGCTGCACGCCCATGACGAGGCGAACCAGGCGAAGGCCGGTGACACGGTCTCCATTCAGGAGTGCCGTCCGCTGTCCAAGAAGAAGTCCTGGACACTGGTCGAAGTGGTCGAGCAGGCCAAGGGCTGATCGGCTTACGCCTGTCAAACCAGTGCAGTCAGATTAGGTTTGGAGAAAACCGATGATTCAGACTCAGACAATGCTGGATGTCGCCGACAACAGCGGGGCGCGCCGGGTGCAGTGCATCAAGGTGCTGGGCGGTTCACACCGTCGCTATGCCCACGTTGGCGACATCATCAAGGTCACGGTGAAGGAAGCCATCCCGCGTGGCAAGGTCAAGAAGGGCCAGGTCCTCAAGGCGGTGGTGGTTCGCACCCGTAGCGGCGTCCGTCGTCCCGACGGTTCGCTGATCCGCTTCGACGGAAATGCGGCGGTTCTGTTGAACAACACCAACGAGCAGCCGATCGGCACCCGTATCTTCGGGCCGGTGACCCGTGAGCTTCGCAATGAGAAGTTCATGAAGATCATTTCCTTGGCGCCTGAAGTGCTGTAAGGAGCGAGGCGGATATGCAAAAGATCAAACGTGACGATGAAGTAGTCGTCATCGCCGGCAAGGACAAGGGCAAGAGAGGCACCGTCAAGCGCGTCCTCAAGGACGACCGCTTTGTCGTGTCCGGTGTGAACATGATCAAGCGTCACACCAAGCCCAACCCCATGGCGGGCAATCAGGGCGGTATCGTCGAGCGCGAGGCTCCGATTCACGCGTCCAACGTAGCCATCTTCAATCAGGAGACCGGTAAGGCGGATCGCGTCGGCTTCCAGGTTAAGGAAGACGGTACCAAGGTACGTATCTACAAGTCGACGCAGACGCAGATCGACGCCTAACGCGAGTCGGGTAGCAAAATGGCGAACTTGAAAGAACGTTATCAGAACGAGGTGGTGGCTCAACTCAAAGAGCAGTTCAGCTACGCCAACGTGATGCAGGTGCCCCGGATCACCAAGGTGACGCTGAACATGGGCATCGGCGAGGCGACCAGCGACAAGAAGCTGATCGACAACGCCATCGGCGACCTGGAGAAGCTCTCCGGTCAGAAGCCGGTGGTGACCAAGGCACGCAAGTCCATCGCGGGCTTCAAGGTGCGTGAAGGCTGGCCGATCGGGATCAAGGTGACCCTGCGCTCCGCGCGCATGTGGGACTTCCTCGATCGCCTGGTGAACATCGCGATCCCCCGCGTTCGTGACTTCCGTGGTCTCAACCCGAAGTCCTTCGACGGTCGTGGCAACTACTCCATGGGGGTGCGTGAGCAGATCATCTTCCCGGAGATCGAGTATGATAAGATCGATCGGATCCGGGGTCTGGATGTCACCATCACCACCACCGCCAAAACCGATGACGAAGGTCGTGCGCTGCTCAGCGCACTGAACTTCCCGTTCAAGAAATAAGGGTGGGATCATGGCAAAGAAGAGCATGATGGAGCGTGAGCTCAAGCGCACCAAGCTGGTGGCGAAGTATGCCGCCAAGCGTGCGGCGCTGAAGGCAATCATCCAGGATGTCAACACTTCCGACGAAGAGCGCTTCGAGGCAACGCTGAAGCTGCAGCAGCTGCCGCGCGACTCCAGCCCGGTACGCCAGCGCAACCGCTGCCGTATCACTGGCCGTCCGCACGGCTTCTACAACAAGTTCGGCCTCGGCCGCAACAAGCTGCGTGAAGCCGCCATGCGTGGCGACGTGCCCGGGCTCAAGAAGTCCAGCTGGTAACGCCACGTAGAGATATCAGGAGCGCAACGTTAATGAGCATGCAAGACACTCTGGCGGATATGTTCACCCGTATCCGCAATGCGCAGATGGCCACCAAGGAGACGGTCACCATGCCGTCCTCCAAGCTGAAGGTCGAGGTGGCCCGCGTGCTGAAGGATGAGGGCTACATCACCGACTTCGCGGTGACCGAGAGCGCCAAGCCCGAGCTGACCGTAACCCTCAAGTACTTCGAGGGCAAGCCGGTCATCGAGCACCTGCAGCGCGTGTCCAAGCCGTCCCTGCGCCAGTACAAGGGCAAGGACGCGCTGCCGAAGGTCGCCGATGGCCTGGGGATCGCGATCGTCACTACCTCCAACGGGGTGATGACCGATCGCGCGGCTCGCAAGGCCGGTGTCGGTGGCGAAGTCATCTGCACCGTATTCTAGGAGTTTGGAATGTCCCGCGTAGCCAAATATCCGGTTAAAGTGCCTGCTGGCGTCGAGATCAAGCTCGACGATACCCAGCTGACCGCCAAGGGCGGACAGGGCACACTGTCCCTGACCATCCACCCCGATGTGGCAATCAGTCAGGAAGAGGGTCAGCTGACCTTCGCGCCGAGCGAGTCCGCCAAGAGCTGGGCGATGGTCGGCACCACCCGTGCCCTGGTCCAGAACCTGGTCACCGGCGTGAGCGAAGGCTTCACCCGCTCCCTCGAAATCGTAGGCGTCGGTTATCGTGCCCAGGCCAAGGGCCAGACGCTCAATCTGTCACTGGGCTTCTCGCACCCGGTCGATTACACGCTGCCTGAGGGTGTCACGGCGGAAACGCCCAAGAACACCCAGATCGTGCTGAAGAGCGCGGACAAGCAGAAGCTCGGCCAGGTCGCCGCGGAAATCCGCGCCTTCCGTCCGCCCGAGCCCTACAAGGGCAAGGGTGTGCGGTACGCCGACGAGCAGGTGCGTCGCAAAGAAGCCAAGAAGAAGTAAGGCAGGGTTATGAACGCGAAGAAAGAATCTCGTCTCCGTCGTGCCCGCCGCGCTCGCGCCAAGATCCGCGAGCTGGGCGTGTATCGCCTGTGTGTCAACCGTACCCCCCGTCACATCTACGCGCAGATCATCTCGCCCGATGGTGGCAAGGTCCTCGCCAGCGCCTCCACGCTGGACAAGGCCCTGCGTGAGGGTGCAACCGGCAACGCCGACGCCGCCGCTAAGGTGGGCGCCCTGATTGCCGAGCGCGCCAAGCAGGCGGGCATCACCCAGGTAGCCTTCGATCGCGCCGGTTTCAAGTACCACGGCCGCGTGAAGGCCCTGGCCGACGCCGCTCGTGAAGGCGGCCTGGAATTCTAAAGGGTTTTACGATGGCGAAGAATGAACAGCAGAGCGGCGACCTCCAGGAGAAGCTGGTCCAGGTCAACCGTGTCGCCAAGGTGGTCAAGGGTGGCCGTATCTTCGGCTTCACCGCCCTGACCGTCGTGGGCGATGGCAAGGGCCGTGTCGGCTTCGGTCGCGGCAAGGCGCGTGAAGTGCCGGTCGCGATCCAGAAGGCGATGGACCAGGCTCGCCGCAATATGGTCAAGGTCAACCTCGCGGGTGGCACCCTGCAGTACCCGGTCAAGGCCCGTCACGGCGCCTCCAAGGTGTACATGCAGCCGGCGTCCGAGGGTACCGGTATCATCGCCGGCGGCGCCATGCGCTCCGTGCTCGAGCTGGCGGGCGTCCATGACGTCCTGGCCAAGTGCTACGGCTCCACCAATCCGGTGAACGTGGTACGGGCTACCGTCAAGGGCCTGTCGGGCATGCAAGCGCCGGAAGACATCGCCGCCAAGCGCGGTCTGTCTGTCGAAGCGATCACGGGGTAAATACCATGGCAGCAACACTCAAGGTTACCCAGACCCGCAGCACCATCGGCATCCTGCCCAAGCACAAGGCCACCATGAAGGGCCTCGGGCTGCGCCGCATCGGTCACACGGTTGAACTGGAAGACACCCCTGCCGTGCGCGGCATGGTCCACAAGGTCAACTACCTTGTGCGCATTGAGGGAGAGTAATCCATGAAACTCAATAGCCTGAGCCCGGCACCGGGCTCCAAGCACGCCGAGAAGCGCGTCGGTCGTGGTATCGGCTCCGGTCTGGGCAAGACCGGTGGCCGTGGCCACAAGGGCCAGAAGTCGCGCAGCGGCGGCAGCGTCAAGCCCGGCTTCGAGGGCGGTCAGATGCCGCTGCAGCGGCGTCTGCCGAAGTTCGGCTTCACCTCCATGAAGTCGCTGGTCTCCGAGGAAGTGCGCCTGGCCGAACTGGCCAAGGTCGAAGGTGACGAGGTCACCCTCGAGACTCTGAAGCAGGCCAACGTGCTGAAGGACGCCACGCTGCATGCGAAGGTGATCCTGTCCGGCGAACTGAACAAGGCGGTCACCGTCCGCGGCATCAAGGTCACCAAGGGTGCCCGTGCCGCGATCGAGGCCGCCGGCGGCAAGGTAGAGGACTAAATGGCCAAGTCAGGAAAGATGCCGGCGATGGGCAGCGGTCTGAGTGAACTGTGGGCGCGTCTGCGCTTCGTGCTCCTCGCCATCGTGGTGTACCGAATCGGTGCCCACATCCCCGTGCCCGGTATGAATCCTGACCAGCTTGCTGCCTTGTTCAGGGAGCAGCAGGGCACCATCCTCGGCATGTTCAACATGTTTTCGGGTGGCGCCCTGGAGCGCATGAGCATCTTCGCCCTGGGCATCATGCCCTACATCTCGGCGTCGATCATCATGCAGCTGCTGACCGCGGTCTCGCCCCATCTTGAGCAGCTCAAGAAGGAGGGCGAGGCCGGCCGCCGCAAGATCAGCCAGTACACCCGCTACGGCACCGTGTTCCTGGCGCTGGTTCAGGGCACCGGCATGTCCGTGGGCCTGGCCAACCAGGGCATCGCCTACACGGCCGACTTCAGCTTCTTTTTCACCGCCATCGTGACCTTCGTCTGCGGTGCGGTGTTCCTGATGTGGCTGGGCGAGCAGATCACCGAGAAGGGGATCGGCAACGGCATCTCGCTGCTGATCTTTGCCGGTATCGTCGCCGGACTGCCGAGTGCCGTGGGGCAAGCCTTCGAGCTGGCGCGCAATGAAGGCGCCTGGAACGTGCTGCCGCTGCTGGCCCTCTCCGTGCTGGGTGTCGCTACCGTGGCCTTCGTGGTGTTCATCGAGCGCGGCCAGCGCCGCATCACGGTGAACTATCCGCGGCGCCAGGTCGGCAACAAGATGTACGCCGGCCAGAGCAGCTACCTGCCGCTGAAGGTGAACATGGCGGGCGTCATCCCGGCGATCTTCGCCTCGAGCATCCTGCTGTTCCCCGCCTCGCTGGGTCAGTGGGTGGGCACTGGCGACGGTCTCGAGTGGCTGCAGCGGGCGTCTCAGGCCCTGGGCCCGGGTCAGCCGCTGCACATCTTGCTTTTTGGTGCGGCGGTGATATTCTTCTGCTTCTTTTACACAGCGCTGGTCTTCAATCCCAAGGACGTCGCCGACAACCTCAAGAAGTCGGGTGCCTTCCTGCCTGGGATTCGCCCGGGCGAGCAGACCGCTCGCTATGTCGACAAGGTCATGACCCGTCTGACCCTGTTCGGTGCCTTGTACATCACTGCGGTTTCCCTGATGCCCCAGTTCCTGATCGTGGCCTGGAACGTGCCCTTCTTCTTCGGAGGCACGGCGCTGCTGATCGTGGTGGTGGTCATCATGGACTTCATGGCCCAGGTGCAGTCGCATCTCATGTCGCACCAGTACGAGTCGGTAATGAAGAAGTCCAACCTGAAAGGCTACGGCAGCGGCGGCATCATGCGCTGACGCGCCACAGGCCGACCTGGCGCGCCGCAAGCCGCTGACTTTGGAGACAGATCGATGAAAGTTCGAGCTTCCGTAAAGAAAATGTGCCGCAACTGCAAGATCATTCGTCGCAATGGCGCCGTGCGTGTCATCTGCAGCGAACCGCGGCACAAGCAGCGCCAGGGCTGATTCCCTGGCACTGTGATGGACCGGCGTCGGCATGCCCCTTGCCCTCGAGAGGGTAAAGGGGTATGCTGTTGCGCCTTTTGTTGTTGACCCAACGAGCAAGCCGCTCAACGAAAACCGGAGGGCTCCGGTTTTTCGCAAATTTCGGAGTAAGCTGATGGCCCGTATAGCAGGCGTCAATATCCCGGACAACAAGCATGCGGCGATCTCGCTGACCTATATCTTCGGGATTGGCCGCACTCGTGCACAGGAAGTCTGTGCCGCGTCCGGCATCGCGCCGACCACCAAGATCCAGGACCTGTCCTCTGAAGAGCTGGACACCCTGCGTGCCGAGGTCGGCAAGTACACCGTAGAAGGTGACCTTCGTCGTGATGTGACGCTGAACATCAAGCGTCTCATGGACCTGGGTTGCTACCGTGGTCTGCGTCATCGTCGTGGTCTTCCGCTGCGTGGTCAGCGTACCAAGACCAATGCGCGTACCCGCAAGGGCCCGCGCAAGCCGATCCGCAAATAACACGCACGTTCTGGCGTAAAGACAGGAAGAAACATCAACATGGCTAACCCGCGTAGCAACCGTAAAAAGGTTAAAAAGCAGGTGGTGGATGCCGTTGCGCATATCCACGCCTCTTTTAACAACACGATCATTACGATCACAGACCGCCAGGGCAACGCGCTCTCCTGGGCGACTGCCGGTGGTTCGGGTTTTCGTGGTTCTCGCAAGAGCACCCCGTTCGCTGCTCAAGTGGCAAGCGAGCGTGCAGCGACTGCTGCAGCCGAGTATGGTGTGAAAAACGTCGACGTGCTGGTCAAGGGCCCCGGTCCGGGCCGTGAATCCGCCGTGCGCGCGCTCAACGCCGCCGGCTTCCGCGTGCAGAGCATCACCGACGCGACGCCCATTCCCCACAATGGCTGCCGTCCGCCGAAGAAACGCCGCGTTTAAGGAGACAGATTCATGGCTCGTTATATTGGACCGAAGTGCAAACTGTCTCGTCGTGAGGGGACCGACCTCTTTCTGAAGAGCGGTGTCACTCCCTTCGAGAAGAAGTGCAAATCCGAGCAGATTCCGGGTGTGCACGGCCAGCGCCGTCAGCGTCTTTCCGAATACGGCTTGCAGCTTCGCGAGAAGCAGAAAGTACGTCGCATGTACGGCGTGCTCGAGAAGCAGTTCCGCAACTACTACAAGGAAGCGGCCCGTCTCAAGGGCGCGACCGGTGAAGTGCTGCTGCAGCTTCTCGAATCCCGACTGGACAACGTCGTCTACCGCATGGGCTACGGCTCGACTCGCTCCGAGGCGCGCCAGCTGGTCAGCCACAAGGCGATCGCCGTGAACGGCAAGACCGTCAACGTGGCCTCCTACCAGGTCAAGCCCGGTGATGTCGTCTCCGTTCGCGAGAAGGCGAAGAACCAGGCACGCATCCAGAGTGCCCTGTCCCTGGCCGCCAACCGCGGCGATGTGGGCTGGATCGAGGTCGATGCCAAGAAGATGGAAGGTACCTTCAAGGCGCTGCCCGAGCGCGGCGACCTGACGGCTGACATCAACGAGGCACTGATCGTCGAGCTGTACTCCAAGTAAGCGCTGTCGAGCGCTCGACCCCCTCGCCGGGGGTCGGCACCGAGTACCGAGTATCCGTTTGGCAGCCTGAAAGGTGTTCATATGCAGCGTTCAGTGACCGAGTTTCTTCGTCCGCGCGACATCAAGGTCGAAGAGATCAGCGCACATCACGCGAAGATCGTGCTCGAGCCCTTCGAGCGTGGCTTCGGCCACACTCTGGGCAACGCACTGCGTCGTATCCTGCTCTCGTCCATGCCCGGCTGTGCCGTGGTGGAGGCCGAGATCAGCGGCGTCGATCACGAGTACAGCGCGATCGAAGGCGTCCAGGAAGATGTCATCGAAATCCTCCTGAACCTCAAGGACGTGGCGATCAAGATGCACAGCCGCGACGAGGCGATGCTCTCGCTGAACAAGCAGGGCCCGGCCGTCGTGACCGCCAGTGACATCGCCCTCGACCACGACGTCGAGCTCGTCAATCCCGATCACGTCATCGCCCACGTCAACGAGGGTGCCGAGCTCAAGATGCAGCTCAAGGTGGCGCGCGGCCGCGGCTATGAGCCGGCGGATGCCCGTCTCGGCGCCGACGACGAGTCTCGTGCCATCGGCCGTCTGCAGCTGGATGCGACCTTCAGCCCCGTGCGTCGGGTTTCCTACAGCGTCGAGGCCGCGCGTGTTGAACAGCGCACCGACCTCGACAAGCTGATCATCAACCTGGAAACCGACGGCACCCTGGATCCGGAAGAGGCGATCCGTCGCAGCGCGACCATCCTGCAGGAGCAGCTGGGCGCGTTCGTCGACCTGGAAGCCGACAAGGAACAGGAAGTGGAGGAGGAAGAGGATCATATCGATCCGATCCTGCTGCGCCCCGTAGACGATCTCGAGTTGACCGTTCGCAGCGCCAACTGCCTGAAGGCCGAGAACATCTACTACATCGGGGATCTGATCCAGCGCACCGAGGTGGAGCTGCTGAAGACCCCGAACCTCGGCAAGAAGTCCCTGAACGAGATCAAGGACGTTCTGGCAGCACGCGGTCTTTCCCTGGGCATGCGGCTGGAAAACTGGCCGCCGGCTAGCCTGAAGGACGACAAGGCCTCCGCGTGAGCGCCGACTCGAGTCCCAGTTTGGTAAGGAATCACAACCATGCGTCATCGTAAGAGTGGTCGTCATCTGAATCGGACCAGCTCGCATCGCCAGGCCATGTTCAAGAACATGAGCGTGTCGCTGATCGAGCACGAGGTCATCAAAACAACCCTGCCCAAGGCCAAGGAGCTGCGTCGCGTCATCGAGCCGCTGATCACCCTGGCCAAGCAGGACAGCGTCGCCAATCGTCGTCTGGCTTTCGCCCGCACCCGCTCGAAGGAAGCGGTCGGCAAGCTGTTCAACGAGCTGGGCCCGCGTTACGTCGAGCGTCCGGGCGGCTACGTCCGGATCCTCAAGTGCGGCTTCCGCACCGGCGACAACGCCCCCATGGCCTATGTCGAGCTCGTCGATCGTCCGGTCGTCGAGGCCGAGGAAGCCGACGCCGAGGAGTGATCCTCGACCGGCCTTCCGGCAACGGCACGCCAAACCGGCCCCTCTCGAGGGGCCGGTTTTTTTCGGCGCCGGAACCAGCCTGTAGGAGCCGAATTTATTCGGCGATGGCGGATGCCGTATCGCGCGATAAATCGCGCTCCTACGAGGTCGCGGCTTCCGCTTGGGCTGTGGTGGAGCGGGCCCGCTCCAGCAGCGGCTTGAGGAAGCGTCCGGTGTGGGAGGCTTCCAGCTTGGCCACCTGCTCGGGCGTGCCCTCGGCGATGATGCGCCCGCCGCCGGAGCCGCCCTCGGGACCGAGGTCGATGAGCCAGTCGGCGGTCTTGATCACGTCCAGGTTGTGCTCGATCACCACGATGGTGTTGCCGTGGTCGCGCAGGCGGTGGAGCACGGTGAGCAGCTGGCGGATGTCCTCGAAGTGCAGGCCGGTGGTGGGTTCGTCGAGGATGTAGAGGGTCTTGCCGGTGTCGCGCTTGGCCAGCTCCCGGGCCAGCTTGACCCGCTGCGCCTCGCCGCCTGAGAGGGTGGTGGCGCTCTGGCCCAGGCGGATGTAGGAGAGCCCCACGTCGAGCAGGGTCTGCAGGCGGCGGGCTATGGCCGGCACCGGCGAGAAGAACTCGAGGGCCTCCTCCACGGTCATCCCCAGCACCTCGTCGATGGTCTTGCCCTTGTACTGGACCTCCAGGGTCTCGCGGTTGTAGCGCTTGCCCTTGCAGACGTCACAGGGCACGTAGATGTCCGGCAGGAAGTGCATCTCCACCTTGATCATGCCCTCGCCCTGGCACGCCTCGCAGCGCCCGCCCTTGACGTTGAAGGAGAAGCGCCCGGGCTTGTAGCCCCGCGAGCGCGCCTCCTGGGTGCCGGCGAAGAGCTCGCGGATCGGCGTGAAGATGCCGGTGTAGGTGGCCGGGTTGGAGCGCGGGGTGCGGCCGATGGGGCTCTGGTCGATGTCGATCACCTTGTCGAGCTGCTCGAGCCCCTCGATGCGCTCATGGGGCCCCGGGGTCAGCGAGGTGGCATGGTTAAGCTCCCGGGCGGCGATGGGCATCAGGGTGGCGTTGATCAGCGTCGACTTGCCGGAACCGGAGACGCCGGTGACGCAGATGAAGAGCCCCAGCGGCAGTTCGAGGGTCACGTCCTGGAGGTTGTTCCCGCTCGCCCCCACCAGCCGCAGCACCTTCTCCGGGTTGCCGGGGATGCGCCAGGGCGGCACCTCGATGCGCCGGGTGCCGGCCAGGTACTGGCCGGTGAGCGACTCCGGGGTCGCCATCACCGCCTCGGGCGTGCCCTGGGCCACGATGCGCCCGCCATGCACGCCGGCGCCGGGGCCGATATCGAGCACGTGGTCGGCGGCGCGGATGGCGTCCTCGTCGTGCTCCACCACGATCACGGTGTTGCCCAGGTCGCGCAGGTGCTCCAGGGTCTTGAGCAGGCGGTCGTTGTCGCGCTGGTGCAGGCCGATCGAGGGCTCGTCGAGGATATACATGACGCCCACCAGGCCGGCGCCGATCTGGCTGGCCAGGCGGATGCGCTGGGCCTCGCCCCCGGAGAGGGTCTCGGCGCTACGCTCCAGGGTCAGGTAGTCGAGCCCCACGTTGACCAGGAACTCCAGGCGGGCGTGGATCTCGTTGATGATCTTGACGGCGATCTGGCCGCGGCGGCCCGGCAGTTCCAGCGCCTTGAAGTAGGCCCGGGCCTCGCCGATGGGCAGGTGCACCATCTGCGGCAGGGTCCGCTCGTCGATATAGACATGCCGCGACGCCTTGCGCAGCCGCGAGCCGTCGCAGCCGGGGCAGGGCTGCACGGCGATATAGCGGGCCAGCTCCTCGCGCACCAGGCTCGATTCGGTCTCGCGGTAGCGTCGCTGCAGGTTGGGTAGCACTCCCTCGAAGGGGTGATGGCGGGTCACCTTACGGCCCCGGTCGTTGACGTACTCGAAGGCGATCTCGTCGTGGCCGCTGCCGTGGAGGATCACCTCCCGCTCGTGGCGGGCGAGCGCCTGCCAGGGGGTCTCCAGGGTGAAGCGATAGTGGTCGGCCACCGCCTGCAGCTGATTGAAGTAGAAGACGCTGCGCCGGTCCCAGCCCTTGATCACCCCCTCTGCCAGGGAGAGCTCCGGGTGGCTGATCAGCTTCTCCGGATCGAACACCTGCTGCACGCCGAGGCCATCGCAGGTGGCGCAGGCGCCGGCCGGGTTGTTGAAGGAGAACATCCGCGGCTCGAGCTCGGCGATGGAGTAGCCGCACTGGGGGCAGGCGAAGCGCGCCGAGAAGGCGAGGTCGTCGCGCTCGCCCTCCATGAAGTGCACCATGGCGACCCCGTCGGCGAGGCCGAGTGCCGTCTCGAAGGACTCCGCCAGGCGCTGCTGGAGGCCGTCGCGCACCTTGATGCGGTCTACCACCACGCTGATGTCGTGCTTGCGGTTCTTGTCCAGGGGCGGCACCTCGTCGAGCTCCACCACCTGGCCGTCGACCAGGGCGCGCACGAAGCCCTGGGCGCGCAGCTCGGCGAGCAGCTGCAGGTGCTCGCCCTTGCGCCCCTTGACCACCGGGGCCAGCAGCATCAGCTTGCTGCCCTCGGGCAGGGCCAGCACCTGGTCGACCATCTGGGAGACGGTCTGGGCCTCCAGGTCCTCGCCGTGCTCCGGGCAGCGGGGGGTGCCGGCCCGGGCGAAGAGCAGGCGCAGGTAGTCGTAGATCTCGGTGATGGTGCCGACCGTGGAGCGGGGGTTGTGGGAGGTGGATTTCTGCTCGATGGAGATCGCCGGGGAGAGCCCCTCGATATGGTCGACGTCGGGCTTCTCCATCATCGACAGGAACTGCCGGGCGTAGGTGGAGAGTGACTCCACGTAGCGGCGCTGCCCCTCGGCGTAGAGGGTGTCGAAGGCCAGCGACGACTTGCCGGAGCCGGAGAGCCCGGTGACCACGATCAGCCGGTCGCGGGGCAGTTCGACGTCGATATCCTTCAGGTTGTGGGTGCGGGCACCCCTGACCAGAATCCTGTCCATTCCCACCTCGGGCGCGCGACAAAAGGTCGATTATACGGGTCCGCTCCCGGCGGCGGCAAAGCGACGCCGGGAGGCGGCTTTCCCTGGGTGGTGGCGAGCCGCTAGAATATGCGATCCACCCAAGGGTGCGTCGCGCCCGACCATGGAATGCCATCATCCCTATGCGAAAGGTCCAAGGACTGCTTCTCGCCAGCGAGCGACGCGCTATCACCGGCCTGGCCGGGCTCTATGCCACGCGCATGCTGGGCCTGTTCATGGTACTGCCGGTGCTCGCGCTCTATGCCGATGAGCTGGTCGGCTCGACACCGCTGCTGGTGGGCCTGGCACTGGGCGTCTATGGCCTCACCCAGGCGGTGCTGCAGATCCCCTTCGGGGTGCTCTCCGACCGCCTCGGTCGCAAGCCAGTGATCGCCGGCGGCCTCCTGCTGTTCCTGCTCGGCAGCGTGGTCGCCGCCCAGGCCGAGTCCATCGGCGGGGTGATCCTCGGCCGCTGTCTGCAGGGCAGCGGGGCGGTGGCCGCCGCCATCATGGCGCTGCTGGCCGACCAGACCCGCGAGCAGGTGCGCACCGCGGCCATGGCCACCATCGGGCTCTCAATCGGCGTGGCCTTCGCCCTGGCCATGGTGCTGGGCCCCTGGCTGGCCGCCGCCTTCGGGCTCTCCGCGGTGTTCTGGTTCACCGCCCTGCTCGCCGCCGCCGGCCTCGTGGTGCTGTGGAAGCTGGTGCCGCCGGCGCCGCGCCGCCTGCAGCACCGTGACGTGGGCATCCACCGCGCCCAGCTCGGCACGGCCCTGGGGCGCCGCGACCTGCTGCGCCTGGATCTCTCCATCTTCGCCCTGCACCTGATCCTGATGGCGATCTTCGTCGCCGTGCCCTTCCGGCTGGTGGAGGCGGGCATCGCACCCGAGCGTCACGGGGTCACCTACCTGGGGGTCATGCTGCTGGCCTTCGCCGGCATGGTGCCGCTGGTGATCCTGGCCGAGAAGCGCCGCCAGATGAAGGCGATGTGCCTGCTGGCCATCGGCGCCATCACCCTGAGCCTGGGCGGGCTCGCCGGCAGCCTCGGCCTGTGGGCCCTGTTCGGCTGGCTGCTGCTGTTCTTCATCGCCTTCAATCTGCTCGAGGCGACCCTGCCCTCGATGCTCAGCAAGCTGGCGCCGGCCGGCGCCAAGGGCACCGCCATGGGGGTCTACTCCACCAGCCAGTTCCTCGGCGCCTTCCTGGGCGGCGTGCTGGGTGGTTTCCTGGCTCAGCAGTGGGGGCTGGCCGCGGTCTTCGTCGGCTGCGCCCTGCTGGGGCTTGCGTGGTTGGCGCTGATGGTCGGCATGGCCCCGCCGCGGCACCTGGTCAGCGAGGTGGTGGCGCTGGATGACGGGCACCACGAGGATGCCCTGGAGACCCTGATGGAGAAGTTCGCCGAGGTGGCCGGGGTCGAGGAGGTCCTGGTGGTGCCCGAGGAGCGGCTGGCCTACCTCAAGGTGGATCGGCAGCGTCTCGATCAGGACGCCCTGACGCGGGTGATCGAGGCGCGCCGGTCTAAAACCGACAAGGACCGCGCCTGAGGTGCGGTTAGCAACGCGGCGCGCGATGCGCCATCCTGCAGGTTCCCCTGCAGCCCTATGCATACACGACAGCAAGGAGTCCCTCATGGCCCGTGGCGTCAACAAGGTCATCCTCATCGGCAATCTCGGCCAGGATCCCGAGGTGCGCTTCATGCCCTCCGGCGCCCCGGTGGCCAACCTGCGGCTGGCCACCACCGACACCTGGATGGACCGCCAGAGCGGCCAGCGCCAGGAGCGCACCGAGTGGCACACGCTGGTGATGTTCAACAAGCTGGCTGAGATCGCCCAGCAGTACCTCAAGAAGGGGTCGCGCATCTACGTCGAAGGCCGCCTTCAGACCCGCAAGTGGCAGGGCCAGGACGGCCAGGATCGATACAGCACCGAGATCGTGGTCAACGACATGCAGATGCTCGACTCTCGCGGCGGCGGCGGCGATTTCCAGGGCGGCGGCGCCCCCCAGGGCGGCAACCTGCCTTCCCAGGGTGGCGGCTACGGCGGTCAGCCCCAGGGCGGCTACGGAAACGCCCCCCAGCAGGGTGGTGGCTATGGTGGGGGGGCGCCTCAGCAGGGCGGCAGCTTCGGCGGGGGGCAACCCCAGCGGCCCGCCCAGCCCGCGCAGCGTCCCGCTCCGCCCCAGCAGGGTGGCCAACAGCAGGGCAACCAGCAAGGGAACTACGGGGCTCCGGATCCGGGCAGCTTCGATGACTTCGACGACGAGATCCCGTTCTAAGGGGCATGGCCGCACTGGCCGGGCAAGAGGGAGAGTGCGAGTGAAGCTGCTGATACTGGATGCGGGCCACTGCCTGAGCCTGGCGCTGGCGCGGGAAGCCAACCGGCGCACCGACACCGAGCTGGTGATCGACGAAAACCTCTCCATCAGTGCCGAGCGGCTCGCCGAGGTGGCGCCCGATGCGCTGGTGATCCCGCCGCTGTCGCGGCCGATCCGCGCCGCCCCGGCGGCGGTCACTGCCTACGCCGAGGCGGTGGAGCGCTGCATGGAGGCGTGCCGAGAGGCCGATGTGCCCCTGGTATGGTGCGTCTCCGACCAGCTCTATGAGGACGGGTTCGCCGAGCCCATCGACGAGCATGTGATCCCGCGGCCCCGAGACGAGAGCCTGCGTCGGCTGGTGATTACCGGCGATCGCATCCGCGCCGAGTACCCGCGGCACCTGATCGTTCGCCTGGGGCCGCTGTTCGCCCTGGAGGGCAGCCACGCCTGGCTGGGCGAGCTGGTCGATGCCCTGGTCGCGGGGCAGGAGGTGCGCGGCGAGGCCGATGTGACCTGCTGCCCTACCTCGGCCGACGCCGTGGCCATGGCGCTGATCGGCATGCTGCAGCAGCAGCACTGCGGCGCCGAGGCCTGGGGCAGCTACCATCTGGCCGGCGCCGAGCCGATCAGCGTCTACACCTTCGTCTCCATGGTGCGCACCCAGCTGGCCACCCGCCTCGAGGGTCGTGGCGAGAGGGTGGCGCTCGGCGAGGTGAAGGCGCTGCATCACCACCATGATCATCCGCTGCGCCGGGTCCTCAACTGCCGGCGCGTGCTGGAGGCGTTCGGCGTGCACCAGAAGCCCTGGCGGCTGGAGGTCGGGCGGATGCTCGACGCCTGGTGCCAGGCCAACCGCCGCTGCCAGGAGGCGCCCGGAGAGTCGCCGTCGCCATGAACATGCTGCGCAGCCTGCTCTTCTACGTCGGCTATTTCCTGGCCATGCTGGTCTGTGGCGTGCTCTTCCTGCCGGTGGCACCGCTGCTGCCGCTGCGCGGCCGCTACCGCCTGCTCAACCTCTACAATCATCTGATCACCGCCTGGTTCCGCTGGGCCTGCGGGGTGCGCTATGAGGTCGGGGGGCGCGAGCACCTGCCCGATGGGCCCTGCGTGATCCTGGCCAATCATCAGTGCGAGTGGGAAACTCTCTACCTGCAGATCCTTAAGCCGCCGGTCTGTACCGTCCTCAAGCAGGAGCTGCTCAGGCTGCCGCTGTTCGGCTGGGGGCTGCGCCTGTTGCACCCCATCGCCCTGGATCGCTCGCGGCCGGCAAGGGCCATGAAACAGGTGCTGACCCAGGGCAAGCAGCGCCTGGAGGAGGGGCTCTCGGTGCTGATTTTTCCGGAAGGGACTCGGGTCGCGCCGGGTCATCGCAAGCGCTACAACAAGAGCGGGACGGTGATCGCCTGCCGTGCCGGGGTGCCGGTGGTGCCGGTGGCCCACAACGCCGGCGAGCGCTGGCCGGGGCGCCACTGGGTCAAGAACCCGGGGCGGTTGTCGCTGGTGGTGGGCGAGCCCATCGCCACCGAAGGGCGCTCGCCGGAGGAGGTGCTGGCCGAGGCGGAGGCCTGGATCGAGGCGCGCCTGGGCGAGATCTCCGAGGTGCCGCGGCCGGCCCCGGCCAGGGCCGAGGAGACCGCCTGAGGCTCAGTCCCCGGCGGCGCCCGGCCGCCGCAACGAGAACGGCGCCCCGCGGGGCGCCGTTCTCGTTGCGATAAGCCGTTGGGCTCAATCCCGATACTTCTCCAGCACCAGGCAGGCGTTGGTGCCGCCGAAGCCGAAGCTGTTGGAGAGCACCCGCTCCACCGTCACGCCGTCGCGGCGCTGGGTGACGATGTCGAAGCCGTCGGCCTGCTCGTCTAGGCTCTCGACGTTGGCGGAGGCGGCGATGAAGTCGTTCTCCATCATCAGCAGCGAGTAGATCGCCTCCTGCACGCCGGTGGCCCCCAGGGAGTGGCCCGTGAGCGACTTGGTGGAGCTCATGGCCGGGGTGCTGTCGCCGAACACCTCGCGGATCGCCTTGAGCTCGGCGACGTCGCCCACCGGCGTGGAGGTGCCGTGGGTGTTGATGTAGTCGATGGGGCCATCGACGGTGGCCAGTGCCTGGCGCATGCAGCGCACTGCGCCCTCGCCGGAGGGGGCGACCATATCGTGGCCGTCCGACGTGGCCCCGTAGCCGACCACTTCCGCGTAGATCCTCGCGCCGCGGGCCTTGGCATGCTCCAGCTCCTCGAGCACCAGCATGCCGCCGCCGCCGGCGATGACGAAGCCGTCGCGGGCCTGGTCATAGGGCCGCGAGGCCTTGTCGGGGGTGGCGTTGTACTGGGTGGAGAGGGCGCCCATGGCGTCGAACAGGCAGGAGAGAGTCCAGTGCTCCTCCTCGCCGCCGCCGGCGAACACCACGTCCTGCTTGCCCATCTGGATCTGTTCCATGGCATTGCCGATGCAGTGGGCGGAGGTGGCGCAGGCCGAGGAGATCGAGTAGTTGACCCCCTTGATCTTGAACGGCGTCGCCAGGCAGGCGGAAACGGTACTGCCCATGGTGCGGGTGACCCGGTAGGGCCCCACGCGGCGCAGCCCCTTCTCGCGCATCACATCGGCGGCCTCGACCTGGTTGGCGCTGGAGGCGCCGCCGGAGCCGGCGATCAGGCCGGTGCGCTCGCTGGAGACCATCTCCGCGGTCAGCCCCGCGTCCTCGATGGCCTGGGCCATGGAGACATAGGCGTAGGCCGCGGCGTCGCCCATGAAGCGGCGCAGCTTGCGGTCTACCAGCGCATCCAGGTCGATATCGACCACGCCTGCCACCTGGCTGCGGAAGCCGCGTTCGGCGTACTCCTCCTTGAAGCGAATGCCGGAGCGCCCAGCCTGGAGCGCCTCGAGAACCTGCTGTTGGTCGTTGCCCAGGCAGGACACGATGCCCAGGCCGGTGACTACCACTCGTCGCATGGAAGCCTCCTGTTTCAGAAGTTCGCGGTGGAGGTGAACAGGCCGACGCGCAGGTCGGTGGCCTGGTAGATGTCGCGGCCATCGACCGACACGGTGCCGTCGGCGATGCCGAGAATCAGGCGCCGGGTGATGATGCGCTTGATGTCGATCTTGTAGGTGACCTTGCTGGCGTCGGGCAGGATCTGACCGGTGAACTTCACCTCGCCACAGCCCAGGGCGCGGCCACGGCCCGGATGGCCGAGCCAGCCCAGGTAAAAGCCGACCAGCTGCCACATGGCATCCAGCCCCAGGCAGCCGGGCATCACCGGGTCGCCGGGGAAGTGGCAGTCGAAGAACCACAGCTCGGGGTGGATATCGAGCTCGGCGACCAGCTCGCCCTTGCCGTTATCCCCGCCATCCTCATAGATGCGGGTGATGCGGTCGAGCATCAGCATGTTGGGAGCCGGCAGCTGGGCGTTGCCGGGGCCGAACAGCTCGCCGCGGGAGCAGGCCAGCAGTTCTTCGCGATCAAAGGAGTGTTGCTTGGTCACTGAGTCATTCCGAAGGTCGAAGTTGTTGTGCGCGGCAGGCGATGCGCTGCCGCCACGCGACTGCGCCTTAGTCTACTGTCCGCGCAGTGGGAATGCACGCCAGGGAGGATCGCCGGTTGCCGGCGGAGCCTCAGAGCGCGCCGATCTGGGGGGCAGGGCGGGCGCCGGGCTTGGCCAGCAGCAGGTGGCAGGTACCGATGGTGCGCTCCAGGAAGCCCCCCTCGCAGTAGCAGAGATAGTAGCGCCACATGCGGACGAAGCGCTCGTCATAGCCAAGCTTGCGCACCCGCTCCAGGTTGGCCTCGAAGCGGTGGCGCCACTCGCGCAGGGTGCGCGCGTAGTGCAGTCCGATCTCGTCCAGGGCCAGCACGTTCAGGGAGGTGCGCCGGGCCAGGCCGTCGAGGATGGCGCGGTGGGAGGGCAGGAAACCACCCGGGAAGATGTAGCGCTTGATGAAGTCCATCTCGCCCTTGGCCGCCTCGAATCGTTGGTCGCGAATGGTGATCGCCTGCAGCATGGCCAGGCCGTCGTCGGCGAGCAGGCGGTCCAGGGTGGCCAGGTAGGTATCCAGGTACTGGTGGCCCACCGCCTCCACCATCTCCACCGAGATCAGCCGCTCGTAGCGACCCTCGAGCTCCCGGTAGTCCTGCTTGAGCAGGGTGATGCGATCGGAGAGTCCCTCCTCTTCGATGCGCCTGGCGGTGTAGGCGTGTTGCTCCGCGGAGAGGGTGGTGGTCGTGACCCGGCAGCCGCGGGTCCTGGCCGCGTGGATGGCCAGCCCGCCCCACCCGGTGCCGATCTCCAGCAGGTGGTGCTCGGGGCGCACATCGAGGCGGTCCAGCATCAGGTCCAGCTTGAAGGTGGAGGCCTCCTCGAGGCTCGCCTCCGGATAGGGAAAGACGGCGCTGGAGTACATCCGGTGCTGTTCGTCGAGGAAAGTGGTGAACAGCGCGTTGCCGATATCGTAGTGGGCGGCGATGTTGCGCCGCGAGCCCTTGAGGCTGTTGCGCTGCAGGCGATAGAGGGCGGCCAGTAGCCAGCGCCCCGCGCGGGCGGTGCCGTTCTCCATCTCGCCGTTGACCCGCTCCAGGTTGGCGGCGAGTAGTCGTACCAGGGCCACCAGGTCGTCGGCGTCCCAGTCGCCGTCCATGTAGGCCTCGGCGGCGCCCACGGTGCCGCCCAGCGCCAGGCGCTTCCAGGCGCGGCTGTCGCGCACCACCAGGGTGACGTGGAGCGCTCCCCCCTGGCCCAGGCGGTGGCGACGATGCCCCTCGATCAGCGTTACCTGGCCGCCCTCCAGGCGATCGAGCTGATCGAGTAGCCGGGGGCGCAGCCAGCGCGTCAGGCGGTCGGTCTCCTCCAGCTGGAGGCGGGAGGGACTGGCAGAGCGAAGGGTGTTCACGACGAACTCTCCTCACGGGGGGATGGGTCGGGTCCGGGGTGGTCATGGATCGGCACGCGCTTGAGCCACAGGCGCAGCGCCTCGACGTGGATGCCGGCGAGGGTCTTGAGGCTCATCCAGGGCTGGCGTGCCAGGGTGCCGAGCAGCACGCCGCGGGTCGCCGGCCGGGCCGCCAGCGTCAGGGTGGCGTCGAAGTGGCGTGTGTCGCCCTGCCAGGCCTCCATGTGCATCAGCAGCCGCTCTTCCGGGGTGTTGAAGCGCCAGCGGTAGGTCATGTCCATGGGGTTGAAGGGCGAGACGTGCATCGCCTTGGCAAACTCGGCGGCATGGCTCTGGCGCCGCGGGTCCACGGCACAGGCGTAGCGGGCGCGTTCGCCCCAGGGCACGTTGCTCACCTCGCCGAGCACGGCACACAGCCGATCCTCTGCATCGAAGGCGTAGTAGAGCGAGATCGGGTTGAAGCCGACGCCCAGCAGGCGCAGCTGGGTCAGCAGGCAGATACGCCCCTCCGGGGCCCAGCCGAGCTGGCGCTCGAGCTCCTCGCGCACTGCCTGCTTCAGCGGCCGGTCGTGGGGGGGCAGATCGTCATGGAGGTCGTCCTTGAGATAGTCCTCGCGCCGGAAGCGCGCCAGGGCGCGGCGCCGGGCGCTGAAGCCGGGCACGCCGTCGAATAGCGCAGGCAGCTCGTCCAGGTCGAGCCAGGCCATCCACACCCGGTAGGTAAAGGCGTGGGCACGCGGCAGGAAGCGCCGGTGGCGCAGGGTGCCGCGATAGACGCGGGAGCGGGGCGAGGGGCTCATGCCGCGGTGCCCGCCAGGGCCTCGGGCGCCCAGCCGGTCTCGCCCGGGCGGGGCCCTTCCTCGTCACAGCCCAGGCCACGCGCCACCCGCAGCGCGCTCCAGGCGCCGTCCTCGTGGAAGCCATTGCGCCAGTAGGCGCCACAGTAGTGGGTGCGGTGATCGGAGCCGGAGATCTCGGCGTGGCGGGCCTTGGCCGCCTCGCCGGCCAGGGTGAACTGGGGGTGGGCGTAGGTGAAGCGCCCCAGCACCTTGTCCGGGGCGATAGCCGCGCCGTCGTTGAGGGTCACGCAGAAGGTATGGGGCGCCTCCAGGCGCTGGAGGATATTCATGGCGTAGGTTAC
>NZ_CP071922.1:4053189-4061025 GCF_017584085.1 Halomonas sp. BM-2019 | reverse complement strand
GGCGGCGGCGCGGCAGCAGGCGGGTGTCGGTGTGCAGCACCACCTCGTTGGCCCGGTAGGGCAGCGCGCCGAGGATCTCGCGCTCGGCGCAGCTCGGGTCCTCCAGCAGGGCCAGGGCCTGGTCGGCGTGGCAGGCCAGCACCACCTCGTCGAAGCGCTCGGTGCCGTCGTCGGTGCGTAGTTCGACGCCGTCGGCCAGGCGGCGGATGCCGCGCACCGGGGTGGCGAGCCGGATGCGGCTGGCATAGGGGGCGGTGAGGGCCGGGATGTAGCTGCGCGAGCCGCCCACCAGGGTGTACCACTGGGGGCGGTCGTTCACCGACAGCAGGCCGTGGTGATGGAAGAAGCGCACGAAGAACTGCAGCGGGAAGTCGCGCAGGTCCTTGAGGCTGGCCGACCAGATGGCGGCGCCCATGGGCAGCAGGTAGTGGCGCTGGAAGGCCTCGCCGTAGCCGTTGGCCTCGAGCCACTCGCCGAGGGTCATGGCCGGGGCCAAAGTGCCAGCCTCCAGCGCCCGGGTCGCCTCGCGGTTGAAGCGCAGGATGTCGCGCAGCAGGCGGTAGAAGCTCGGGCGCAGCAGGTTGCGGCGCTGGGCGAAGAGGCTCGCCAGGGTGTGGCCGTTGTACTCGAAGTCCCGCGCCGTCTCGTGCACCGAGAAGCTCATCTCGGTGGGCTGGGTGAGCACCCCGAGACGCGCCAGCAGGCGCTGGAAGTGGGGGTAGGTCCAGTCGTTGAAGACGATGAAGCCGGTATCGATGGTGTAGTGGTGCCCGTCGAGCTCGACGTCCACGGTGGCGGTGTGGCCGCCCAGGCGCTCCCCGGCCTCGAAGAGGGTGATCCGGTGGCGGCTCGAGAGGTACCAGGCGGCGGCCATGCCGCTGATGCCGCTGCCGACCACGGCGATGCGGCGCTCGGGCCCGGGCGTCCTGGGGTGGCGTTGACGGGCGGTCATGGGGTGGTCTCCGCGGTGGAAGGCTGGCGTACCAGGCGCAGGCCGAGTCGGTAGCGCAGCGCCGGGGGCAGCAGCCCCATCAGCTTCACCAGCAGGGTGAAGCGGCGCGGGAAGTGGATGTCCAGGCGCCGCCGGGCCAGACCCTCGAGGATCGCCTCGGCGGCCTGCTCGGCCTCGAGGCGCAGCGGCATGGCGAAGTCGTTGCGGTCGGTGAGCGGCGTCTTCACGAAGCCCGGGTGGATCAGGCTGACGTCGATCCCTTCGGCGTGGAGGTCCAGGCGCAGCGCCTCGAGGAAGTGGCTGAGCGCCGCCTTGGAGGCGCCGTAGGCCTCGGCCCGGGGCAGCGGCACGTAGGCCGCGGCGCTGGAGGTGGCGGCGAGCAGCGGCCGACCCCCCTCGGCGCGGGCCCGGCGCAGCAGCGGCAGGGCCGCCTCGAGGCAGTAGACGGTGCCGAAGAAGTTGGCGGCGAAGACCCGCTCCACCAGGTCGACGTCGAAGCGGCGCGCCTCCAGGTATTCGCAGGTGCCGGCGTTGAGCAGCGCCAGGTCGAGGCCGCCGAAGGCCTCCATGAGCGTCTCGCCGGCGTGGGCCACGGCGGCCCGGTCGCTGACGTCCAGGGGCAGCGGCAGGGCGTTGGCGTGGCCCTCGGCCAGCTCGCGCAGCGCCGATTCGCTACGGGCGCTGAGTGCCACCCGATGGCCGTCGGCCAGCAGGCGCAGGGCCAGGGCGCGGCCGATGCCGGAGGTGGCGCCGGTGAGCCAGATGCGTTGCCTGTCGGGAAGGGGCATGGGACCTCCTGAAGCCCGACGCGCGCGTCGGGAAGGACGGCCGCCGAATGCCCTCGGTCAGCCGTCGAGTCGCCGCTTCACCAGCCGTATCGCGCCGCCGAGCAGCGGCAGGCGCTCGTAGAGCAGGGCGCCGGCGTCGAAGTAGTCGCGGTGCCGGGCGACCCGCCCATCCTCGGCGAAGGCCAGGTGGGAGCAGCCCTCGACTTCGATCTCACGCCCGCCGTCGAGCCGCGGATGGGTCAGCCGCAGGGTCCAGGTAACGAAGGCCTGATCGCCCGAACTCTGTCGCTCATGAAAGTCGAAGCGGCACGCTGTCACGTTCTCGTACAGGGTCCTGAAGTAGGCCTCCAGCGCCCTGGCACCCTCGATCCGATGAAGCGGGTCGATAAAGAGTACGTCTGGAGTATAGAACCTGTACACATCTTTTGTACAGTTCTTGTCTAGTTTATTGAAGAAGGCGTAAAAGGCCTCCAGACGCTCGTCTGCTATCGCTGCCATGGGGCTCTCCTTCCGGGGGCGGTCAGTCGGCCTTCAGCGCCTTGAAGGCGTCGAGGGCGCGGGCGCGGGCCGCCTGGTGGTCGACGATGGGGGCGGGGTAGTCGATGCCGCCGAGCAGCTCCCGGGGCGGCGCGTGGCGGGCCTTCGCCGGCAGCTCGGCCAGTGCCGGCAGCCACTCGGCGAGGAAGGCGCCGTCGGGATCGAAGCGCTTCGACTGGGTGGTGGGATTGAAGAGGCGGAAGTAAGGGGCGGCGTCGGTGCCGGTGGAGGCCGCCCACTGCCAGCCGCCGTTGTTGGCGCAGAACTCGCCGTCCACCAGGTGGCGAAGGAAGAAGGCCTCGCCGCGCCGCCAGTCGATCAGCAGGTGCTTGCTGAGGAACATGGCGGTGATCATGCGCAGGCGGTTGTGCATCCAGCCGGTGGCGACGAGCTGGCGCATGGCGGCATCCACGATGGGGTAGCCGGTGCGCCCCGCGCACCAGGCGGCGAAGCCCGCGTCGTCGTCTCGCCAGGCCAGCGCCTCGGTGTGGGCCTGGAAGGGACGGTGGCGGCAGACCCGGGGGAAGCCCACCGCCACGTGGCGGTAGAACTCTCGCCACACCAGCTCGTTGACCCAGACCACCAGGCCCGCATCGCCCTCGGCCAGGCCGCCGTCGTTCTCGGCTAGCACCGCCTGCAGGCACTGGCGGTGGGAGATCATGCCCAGCGCCAGATAGGGCGAGAGCTCGCTGGTGCCGCGGATCGCCGGGAAGTCGCGCTGCTTCGCATAGTGGCGGCCGCGAAAGCGCAGGAAGCGCTCCAGGCGGTCGGCGGCGGGGCCCTCGCCGGCGGGCCACTGGCGGCCGTCGATGGGGGCGTCCTCCAGATCGGGCAGCTCGGGCAGCGCCTCGCTGGCGATGCCGCTGTTGGCCTGGGGGGCGGGGGTGGCGGCCAGGGCCAGGCGTTCCGCCGTCAGCCGGCGATGCCAGGCCTTGGCGAAGGGGGTGAAGACGCCGTAGTAGTCGCCCTTGCCGGTGAGCAGCTCGCCGGGGGCGAAGGCCACGCTGTCGTGGTGGCCCCGGGCCTCGAGCCCCGCCTCCTGGAAGGCGGCGGCCACGGCGGCGTCGCGGCGCTGCTCGTCCAGGGGGTACTCGTGGTTGAAGTGCAGGGCGGTGGCGTCGAACTCACGGGCGATGGCCAGCAGGGCGGCCGGGGCCTCGGCGAAGTCGTCGATGTCGCGATGCAGCAGCGGGATGTTCAGCCCCTCCAGGGTGGCCTTCAGCGCGGCCACGCCGCGGGCGCGGAAGTCCAGCGAGTTGGCGCCGTGGCCGTGGCGCCGCCAGTGGGGCAGGGCGCGCAGGTAGACGGCCACCACCGGCCCCTGCCGGGCGGCCGCGGCCAGGGCGCGGTTGTCCTGCACGCGCAGGTCGCTGCGGAACCAGGCCAGGGTCGGTCGCACGGTCAGGCCGCCGGCAGCAGGGTCTGCAGGCGCGACATCGCCTGGTCCAGGTCGTCGCCCAGCACCGCGACGCGGGTATCGGCCAGGTCGGCCTCACGGATGCGGGCCACCGGCCCGCACAGGGCCACGGGCACCTCAAGCTGTTCCGCCAGGCGCGGCAGCTGGCGCCGCACCAGGTCGGTCCGCCCAGCGTGGCTGCCGGCCATCAGCACGCTGCCGGCGTGGAAGCACTCCACCGCCAGGGGCAGTTCGCCGAAGGGCAGCGGGGCATCCAGCAGCTGCACGCGATAGCCTTGGTCGCTGGCGGCCAGGGCGGCCAGCAGCTGCCACAGGGTGCCCGGGTCGTCGGGCAGGGGCGCCAGCAGCAGCACCGGACCCCGGGCCAGCCCGTTGGCGTGGAGCAGCCGGGTGCCGATGCGGGTGCGCAGGAAGGCCTCCAGGCTCAGGCGCTGCAGGGCATCGCCGAGTTTCTCGCCCCAGCGCTCCTCCAGCTCGCGCACCACCGGCGCCCACAGCTCGGTGATACAGACCGGCACCGGGTAGAGCGACAGGGCCTGGCCGTAGAGCGTCTCGAGCCGGGCCTGATCGAGGGCCTCCACGGCGGTGAGCAGTTGCGCGCGCTGGCCGGGCCAGTCGCTGGCATCGGCGGGTGGTGCCTCGCTGGCCTCGGGCCGGTCGAGCAGTTCGCGTACCTGGCTCACCGGCACGCCGCGATTGAGCCACTGCAGGATCTGCTCGACCCGCTCGATGTCCTCGCGGGCATAGAGGCGGTGCCCCTTGGGGGTGCGCTGGGGCTTGATCAGCCCGTAGCGGCGCTCCCAGGCGCGCTCACGGCTCCCCTGCCGGCCCGGCGCGCCGGGGCGCCGGGGCCTCGATGACGGCGCTGGGCGCGCCCGGCTCGGCCAGGGGGGCAGGGAAGCGCTCGCGGGGGAGGCGCCGGCGGTGGGGGCTGCAGCCATGGGCAAGCGGGGGCGGGGCGTCTGACATGGCGGTCTCCTGTCGCGGTCGGTTCAGATGGCGTCGGCCGCCAGGGCCTTGCCGAGGTGGTGGCCGGAGAGCCAGGCATCCTCGACCCTCGGCCCGCGCCAGCCGTCGCCGCACAGGGCCAGGCCACTGGCCGAGCGGCGGTAGTCGAGGTTGACCGGCTCGCCCTGGGCGAAGACATCGGGCTGGGCGTAGCGCCAGCGATGCGCGCCCAGCGCCCGGGGCTCCGGCAGGCGGATATCGCCGGGCAGCGCCTGCTGGAAGGCGTCCAGCAGCGCCTCCACGATGGTCTCCGGGCTGTCCTCCAGGCGCGCCTCGCTCCACGCCAGGTTGGCCAGCAGGCTGAGGCTCTCGCCCTGCTGGCCGCGCCCGGGCTTGAGCTGGTTGCGGGAGGCGAAGCGCAGTCGCGGGTCGACCAGCCGCACCGCCTGCCAGGCTTCCGCCACGCCGGGCAGCGCGGGCAGGGGGGCGTCGAAGAGCGCCCAGGCGGCCCAGCAGGGGCGCTGGATCACCGCCTCGCAGGCCTCGGCCAGGGTCGCATCATGGGGCGCCACCAGGGCCTGGGCCTGGGGGGAGGGGGCGCTGATCACCACCTGCCGGAAGGGGCCGTGACGCTCGGCGTGCGCGTCCACCAGCCACCACCGGCCGACCGTCCCCTCCAGGCGCTCGATGCGGGTCTCTGCCACCACCCTCAGCCCCTCGGCCAGGTGGCGGGTCACGGCGCTCATGCGCGGGGTACCGCAGAGCCGTTCCAGGTCGTCCTCGTGGTGCTGCCAGTCGCCTCCGACCGCCGACCACAGCGAGGTCGGCCAGGGGGCGATGCAGCCGGCCTTGCGCCAGCCCGCCACGGCACGCCGGAAGGTGTCATCCTTGACGCTGAAGAACTGGGCGCCCAGGTCGACCACGGCCTCGGGAAGACGCCGGCTGGACATGCGCCCGCCCGGGCCCCGGGCCTTGTCGAAGAGGGTCACAGCCAGGCCTCGGGCATCGAGCTCGCGGGCACAGGCCAGGCCGGCGATGCCGGCACCGATGATGGCGATGGAGGTGGCGGGCTGTGAGGTCATGGCGTTCTCGCGCTCGGGGCTTTTCAGCTAGACTAGCAGAAGTGTACAACAGCTGTATAACCCGTGGCAGCAGATAGCAAGGAGATAGCGATGCGAGTCCTGATCACCGGAGGCAGCGGATTCGTGGGCCAGCGGCTGTGCCGTCGCCTGGACGAGGCGGGACATCGCCTGCTGGTGGTGTCTCGTGACCCCGAGGCGGTGAAGGGGCGACTGCCGGAAGGCGCAACCATCCGTCGCTCGGTGCTGGACTTCGTCGACACCCCGCCGGAGGCCATCGTCAACCTGGCGGGGGAATCCATCGCCGCCAGGCGCTGGAGCGACGAGCAGAAGAATCGGCTGATCGAGTCGCGGGTCAATATCACCCGCGACCTGGTGATCCTCTGCGAGCAGCTCAAGGCCAGCGCTGACCGGGCCCCCCGGGTGATGGTGTCGGGCTCGGCCATGGGCTACTACGGCGACCAGGGGGATCGGGAGGTCACCGAGGAGACGCCGCCCCGGGACGAGTTTGCCCATCGGCTCTGCAAGCGCTGGGAAGACACGGCGCGCGAGGCAGCCGACTTCGGTACCCGGGTGGTCCTGCTGCGCATCGGCCTGGTGCTCGATGCCGGCGGCGGCAGCCTGCAGAAGATGCTGCCGCCCTTCAAGCTGGGGCTGGGGGGGCGCTTCGGCAGCGGCAAGCAGTTCATGCCCTGGGTGCATCGCGAGGACCTGGTGCAGGCGATCCTCTTCCTGCTCGACAGCGACGAACTGGAGGGCCCCTTCAACGCCAGCGCCCCGCACCCGGTCACCAACGCCGAGTTCAGCCGCACCCTGGCGAAGCAGCTGGGGCGCCCGGCGTTCTTCCCGGTGCCGGCCTTCGTGCTGGAGACCGTCTTCGGCGAGATGTCGCGGCTGCTGCTCACCGGCGCCGCCATGCGCCCCAGGCGCCTCCAGGAGGCAGGCTTCCAGTTCCGCTTCGAGACCCTGGAAGCCGCCCTGGCGGATATTCTTGGCTAGCGGGACTCATCCCCCGCCGTGACGATGACGCGCACCGCGTCCAGGCGCAGGCGGGTGCCCTCGATGGCCGCGTCCAGCGCCTGGCGCTCGGCGCGCAGCGCCGTGATCTCGTCCTCGCGCACCGCCGGGTTGTGGCGGGCAAGTGCCGTGAGCCGCGCCAGCTCGCCGTCGAGCTCGCCGCGCATACGCCGCTGGGCCGCCTCGACGATGGAGGGCAACTCGCGCTCCGCCTCGGCCTCGCCGCGGTCGAGCAGGTCGCGCAGCACCTCCAGCCGACTGCGGATCAGGTCCCGCGCCATGGCCTTCTTGACCTTCTGCAGGTTCTTCGAGAGCCCGGTGAAGGAGATCTTGTCGGTCAGGTTGGTGCCGGACTCGTCGAGCAGCACCCGCACCGCGGTGGGCGGCAGGAAGCGGTTGAGGTGCAGCTTGCGGGGCGCCGGGCAGTGGGTGCGGAACACCAGCTCCGCCATCACCCGCCCGGCGGGCAGCGCCGGGTGCTTGAGCAGTGCCAGCGCCGTGTTGCCCATGGTGCCGTCGAGGATGCGCCCCATCATCTCGCGCAGCAGCGGGTGCTCCCAGGAGAGGCGCTGGACGTCGTCCCGGGAGAGCGCCCGCAGCCGCGAGAAGGTGGCCGAGAAGCCCTCCTCGCCCTTCACCAGGCCGGGCAGGCCGTCGAGCATCTGCGGGCCGGGCCGCAGGTGCTGGATGCCGCCGCCGAGCTCCTGGCCGTCGACCCCGAAGACGTCCAGGGCCAGGTCCAGGTAACGGGGCAGGGCACGGTCCTCGTCCAGCTCGCGGATCGCCGCGGTCACCGCCTCGGCGCGCTCCGGGCGGCAGGCGTTGAGCTCCAGCAGGCGGTTGCGGCCGGCGTCGCGCTCGGCCAGGCGGCTCGCGAAGAAGGCGCGGGTCTCCTCGACCACCTCGGCCAGGCTCTCCTCGTCGAGCAGGGCGTCGGCCAGGGCGTCGCCGAAAGCATCGAAGAGCTCGCTGCCGATGCCGTGGGGCGCGCGGAAGGCGTCCATGCCGTCGCGGTACCAGCGCAGCAGCCGCTCGCCGGGACTGCCCTCGAACACCGGCACGTGCAGCTCGATAGCGTGGCGCTGGCCGATGCGGTCC
>NZ_CP071922.1:4045045-4052991 GCF_017584085.1 Halomonas sp. BM-2019 | reverse complement strand
CGCCCGCCAGGCCCCCCTCACCGTCGTCGGCCAGGCGCTCCAGCAGCCAGGTGACCCGCGGGTCGATCTGCCACCAGGGCTCCTCGTTCAAGGGATCATCGGCCAGGGCCCGGTACATGGCGTCCAGATAGATCAGCACCTCGGGGTGGTCGAGCCCGGTCTCGATCAAGAGCTCGTCCAGGTAGTCCTCGTCGCGCTCGAGCTTGCGCAGCACCCGGCGGTAGGCGGAAGGCGGGGCGAGCTCGGTGACGTGCAGGCGGCGCTCCGGGAAGCCGCCCACGTGGCGGCGGCTGTTGCGGAACATCACCCGGCCGGTGCCGTGGCGGTCGAGCAGCTGGTCGCGCAGCTGGTCCTGGGCGGCGGTGCGCTGGGCCTCGCTGGCCTCGCCGTTGGCCAGGAGGGCCAGCAGCGCCAGGCTGTCGGCCTCGTCGATCACCGCGGCGACCCGCCCGCGGTCGGCGTCCTCCCCCGGCAGGCGCTCCAGGGCGTCGATCGCCTCGGCCACCTCGACATAGTGGGCCTCCTCCTCGCGGAAGCGCTCGAGGCTGTGGTAGCGGTCCGGGTCGAGCAGACGCAGGCGAGCGAAGTGGCTCGCCACCCCCATCTGCTCGGGGGTGGCGGTGAGCAGCAGCACCCCCTCGCTCTCGGCGGCCAGGCGCCCCACGCAGGCGTAGCCCGGCCCCACCTGCTCCTCGCTCCAGTCCAGGTGGTGGGCCTCGTCGACGATCAGCAGGTCCCAGGCGCAGGCCAGGGCCTGGGCCTGGCGATGGGGGTTGGCGAACAGCCAGTCCTGGCTGGCCAGGATGATCTGCCCGGCCTCGAAGGGGTTGGCGTCGCCGTGGGCCTGACTCTGCTGCTCGTCGAGCAGGGTTACCTCCAGGGCGAAGCGGCGCAGCAGCTCCACCAGCCACTGGTGGCAGAGGCTCGCCGGTACCAGGATCAGCGCCCGCTCGGCGCGCCCGGTGAGCAGCAGGCGATGCAGGATCAGGCCGGCCTCGATGGTCTTGCCCAGCCCCACCTCGTCGGCCAGCAGCACCCGCGGGGCGTGGCGCCGCGACACCTCGTCGGCGATGTAGAGCTGGTGGGGAATCAGGTCGATGCGCGGGCCGGCCAGGCCCAGCGCCGGGTTCTGCTCGATGCGGTGATGGTGGTGCAGGGTACGGAAGCGCAGGTCGAACCAGTCGTTGCGGTCCACCTGGCCGGTGAGCAGGCGGTCGCGGGCCTGATCGAACTGCATGGTATCGGCGAGCCGCGCCTCGGGCAGCTCGCCGAGCTCGCCCCGTTCGTCCTCGCCGATATAGACGATCAGACCGCCGAGCTCCTTGGTGTCGTCCACGGTCAGGGTCCAGCCCTCGGCGGCGCGGATGCGGTCGCCGCTGCCGAACACCACCCGGGTCAGCGGCGCCTGGCGGCTGCTGTAGGTGCGGGTTTCCTGGCTGGCGCCGAACAGCACGGTGACGCTGCGCGCATCGCAGCTGAGGATGGTGCCCAGGCCGAGTTCGGCCTCGCCGTCGCTGATCCAGCGCTGGCCGGGGGAGAAGTCGCTCATGATGCCTCGGATGCTGATACGGATAGGGGTGCGCTCATGGCCGCCGGGGCGGACCGAACAGGGCGCGGTATCTTACAGCAAAGGGCGGCGCGGCTTAAGCATGGCGTCTTGCCGCGCCGCGTGGTAGTTGGCGGTCAGTGGCGCTCCAGCCAGGCGCCGAGCTGGGCCCGGGAGAGCTCGCCCACGTGGCGCTCCACGGCGCGCCCGGAGGCATCGAACAGCAGGGTGGTGGGCAGCCCCGGCGCCTCCAGCAGCACCATCAGCTCCTGGCGGGGGTCGAGCAGCGGGTAGCGGAACTCGAGCGCCTGGTCGTCCAGGTAGCGCAGCACCTGCAGCAGTTCCTCGCCCTGGTTGGCCACCACCACCGTGACCCCCTCGCGGGCGTCGGCTTCGGCCAGCAGCGGCATCTCGCGCAGGCAGGGCGGGCACCAGGTGGCCCACAGGTTGACCACCACCGTCTCGCCCTGCAGGTCGCGCAGGTTGACGGTCTCGCCGTCGAGGTTCTCCAGGGCGAGATCGGGCAGCTCGTCGATGGGCATGCCGCCGCCCAGCGGCGCCAGGGTCACCAGCACCAGCCACAGGCTCGCCGTTCCCACGGTCAGCGCCATGGCGCCGATCAGCCGCAGCAGGTGGTGGCGCAGGGCCCAGCCGGTCCAGACCAGGGCGGCGAGCAGCCCCCAGAGGCCGTGAAAGCCCGGCTGCCACAGCTTGAGGATGTCCAGGGGCGCCGCGGCATAGGCGTCCAGGTGCAGCAGCACGTGGCCGGTGCGCGCGCCCACCAGCCAGGCCAGCACCAGGCCGTTGAACCAGTGGGCGTGCTCGCGGCGCGGCAGCCCCAGCAGCCAGGCGCTCAGCGCCAGCAGCAGCAGAGCCGCACCCAGCGCGTAGAGGCGAGGGAGCGAGATCAGCACGGGACCGAGGGCGATGGCATCCATGGCGTTGGGTTCCTTGAGCGAAGCAGGGTCGGCGGGTGGCGCCCGAGCGGTTACACTTGGGCACCCTGACGGCGCGTCGCGCCTCGACGACCCTTGACCCTGCCAAGCCTACTGCCGGCCGGCATGGCTGTCATCCGTTCGCCACCTTGATCGCGGGAGCCCCCATGGCCAAGCCTGCCTTCGACACCCTGCGCGCCCTGGCCATCGCCAGCCAGGCGCTGGGGTTCATCCTGATCATCACCCTGGAGACCCTGATGGGAGACGCCGCCCGCCCCTGGCAGGGCTGGACCCTGGCGGCGATGGTGGTCGCGGCGGTGGGGATCGCCCTGGCACGGCTCTACCGCCGCAACAAGGCGCGCAAGGCGCTGGCGCGACGGCTCGGTGACGATGACGAGGGCTGAGGCTGCGCGCTGCCCGCTTATCTCCCCGCCCGAGCGGGCGAGGGTTCACACCGGTTTTTGCTGAGCCGCCTGCTGCGCCTGGAGCCCTGGCTCTGAGGCCGGGCCTGGGGTGAAGCGAGAAGGAGAGCGAGATGAGCGAGTTTCCAGCGCCCCCCGGCCAGCCGGAGGCGGCCCGCGATCCGGAGGGCCCTCAGGCGCGCCGTGAGCGGCTCAAGGTCACCGTCGGCCTGCTGCTCGGCCCCCTGGCGGCGGCGCTGCTGCTGCTGATGGAGGCCCCGACCGGCATGCCCCCGGCCGCCTGGCAGGTGGTGGCGCTGACCGCCTGGATGGCGGTGTGGTGGGTGCTGGAGCCGGTGCCCATTGCCGTCACCGCGCTGCTGCCGGTGGCACTGCTGCCGCTGCTCGGCGTGGGCAGCATCCACGCGGTGGCCGCCCCCTACGCCAACCCGCTGATCTTCCTTTTCCTCGGCGGCTTCCTGCTGGCCGAGGCGATCCAGCGCTGGGGGCTGCACCGGCGCATCGCCATGCTGGTGCTGCGAGTCTCGGGCAGTCGCCCGGATCGCCTGGTGGCGGGCTTCATGCTGGCCACCGCGGCCCTGAGCATGTGGGTCAGCAACACCGCCACCGCCGCACTCATGGTGCCCATCGGCCTCTCGGTGCTGGCCATGCTGGAGCGCCAGGGCGGCACCGGCGCCAGCCGTCACATGGCGTTGACTCTGCTGCTGGGCATCGCCCTGGCCGCCAATATCGGCGGCATGGGCACCCTGATCGGCACGCCCCCCAACGCCCTGCTGGCCGGCTTCATGGGCGAGAACTACGGGATCGAGATAGGCTTCGCCCAGTGGATGGCGGTGGCCCTGCCCCCGTCGCTGCTGCTGCTGGCCCTGGCCTGGTGGCTGCTGACGCGGCTGGTCTATCCCCTGGAGCGCGGCGCGGTGCCCGGGGTGGCGCAGATGCTCGCCGACCAGGCCCGGGACCTCGGGCGCATGACGCGCCCCGAGCAGCGGGTGGCGGCGATCTTCGCCCTGGTGGCGCTGGCCTGGATCACCCGGCCGCTGCTGGAGGGCGCCCTGGGCCTGGAGCTCAGCGATGCCGGCATCGCCATCATCGGGGCGCTGCTGCTCTTCGTGGTGCCGGCGCGCTGGCGCCAGCGCCAGTTCCTGATGGACTGGGAGAGCGCCAAGCACCTGCCCTGGGGCGTGCTGATCATGGTCGGCGGGGGGCTCAGCCTCGGTACCGCCATCGAGGAGAGCGGCCTGGCCGCCGTGGTGGCCGAGGGCATGGGCGTCTTCGGCAGCTGGCCCAGCTGGACCATGGTGGCCATGGTGGCCCTGGCGGTGATGCTGATGAGCCACGTCACCAGCAACACCGCCACCGCCGCGGCGATCCTGCCGCTGGCCGCCTCGCTCACCGTCAGCCTGGGCGCCAGCCCGCTGCTGCTCTCGGTGCCAGTGGCCATGGCGGCCAGCTGCGCCTTCATGCTGCCGGTGGCCACGCCGCCCAACGCCGTGGTCTTCGCCAGCGGTCGGTTCAGCGTCGCCGAGATGGTGCGCGCCGGGGCCCTGATCAGCGTGGCGGCGCTGGTGATCATCACCCTGGTGGTGTTCGCCCTGGCCATGCCGCTGCTGGGCTTCGGCTGGGCGGCTTGATCCAGGACATTGTCGAAACCCGTGCAGCGGCTAGTCTGTAGACATGGGGCGACCTGCGCCCCGTCTTCCGGATCGCTGAAGAAGGGCAGACACGCCATGTTCAAGACCATTCTGGTTCCCATCGATGGCTCGAGTCACGCGGAGAAGGCACTCAAGGTGGCGGCCGAGCTGGCCCGTAGCAGCGGCGCCACCCTCCAACTGCTCAACGTCGCCGAGGCGACCCCCGACAACATCGGCATCCTGGTGGGCGGGAGTACAGAGCCCATGTCCCAGGTTGAGCGCGAGAAGCTGGCCGAAGGCGTTCAGCGGGCCGGCCTGCAGGTGATCGGCAAGGCGAAGGGGGCGGTCGATCTCGCTGGCCTCGAGGTCAAGGAGCTGGTTCGCCAGGGGCGTCCCGGCGAGCGCATCATCGAGGCAGCCGAGGAACTCGGCGCCGACGCCATCGTCATGGGCAGTCGCGGCATGAGCGACCTCAGGGGCATGGTGGTGGGCAGCGTCTCTCACCGGGTCAGCCACACCGCCGGCTGCACCGTCATCACCGTAACCTGACGAAACGGCGCGCGCGGTCTCGAGGCCGCCGCCCATCAGGGACGCCACAATCTGACATCCCCGGTTTACCGGCTGGTGGGGTCGCTGGGACTGTGTTCCTGCAGAAAACGCTTCAGGGCCTGGTTGACCCGGGTCTGCCAGCCGGGGCCTGTGGCACGGAAGGCCTCGACCACCTCCTGATCCAGGCGGATGGTGATGCGTTCCTTCGGCCGCATGGCCTTGGGCCGGCCACGCCTCACCAGTTGGTCGCCGCGATACTCGTCGGCTTCCTCGAAGAAGTCATCGTCCAGCTCGGGGGCGTCATCCGGGTCAATCCAGCCGGGACCGGTATTTCTGCTGTTCGCGCTCATTCGCTTTCCTCATCGAGATGATGCGGCGAGCCGCGCCGCGCGGCGTCCACACCAGTACGACCATCCGGTCATCGAGCAGCCCCACCGTGATATAGCGGTCTTCGCCATAGTCCTGGCGATCGTCGCCTCGGGTGAAGTGGTGACCGGCGAACACCTTACCCGCATCGGCAAAGTCGAGGCCGCGGGCCTGGAGTGTCTGGTCGCGCTTGGCCGCGTCGAAGGTCAGTTCCATGTTTGGAGTGTATGCACAAAAAATAGTGCCCGCCAAGTTAGGCCGGTATGCCAACGCCACCCGGTACCGCGACCGTGTGTCCGGCACCCCGATCCGTGGCGACATCATTGCCGCGAGCCGTGCCGCCCTGGCCCATCTACACCCGCCGCCGACCTCCATTCGCTTGCTGACCCGGGGGGGCGCGCAACGAAAAACCGCCACCCGGCTTGATCCGTAAGTGGCGGTTTTTGCTGTGTTCTTTGGTCGGAGCGACAGGATTCGAACCTACGACCTCTGCCTCCCGAAGGCAGCGCTCTACCAAGCTGAGCTACGCTCCGACGCGTTGGGCTGATGCCTCAACGGGGTCGAATTATACCCGCCGCGGGCGGCTTTGCAAGCCCCCGCGGCGGGCCGGGCTCAGGCGTTGCGCTCCACCGCCAGACGGGCCAGGTCGGCCATGCTGTCGCGGTAGGGGGAGGGCGGCAGGTGCTCGAGCTGCGCGAGGGCCTTGTCGGCCATCTCCTCGGCGCGGGTCCGGGTGTAGTCCAGGGCGCCGGTGGCGTTGACGATGGCCAGCACCTCGTCGAGATGGTCGAGGCCGCCCTGGCGGATCGCCTGGCGAATCACCGCGGCCTGCTCCTGGGTGCCGGCGGCCATGGCCCGGATCAGTGGCAGGGTCGGCTTGCCCTCGGCCAGGTCGTCGCCCACGTTCTTGCCCATCACCCCGGCGTCGCCCTGGTAGTCGAGCAGGTCGTCGATCAGCTGGAAGGCCAGGCCCAGGTAACGGCCATAGTGCTGCAGGGCGCTCTCCTGCTGCGGGGTGGCATCGGCGAGGATCGCGCCGCTGTGGCTGGCCGCCTCGAAGAGCATGGCGGTCTTGCCCTGGATGGTCTCGAAGTAGGCCGCCTCGTCGGTGTCCGGGTTGCCCACGTTGGTGAGCTGCTGCACCTCGCCCTCGGCAATGGTGCAGGTAGCGCCGGAGAGCACTGCCATGATCCGCATGGAGCCCAGCTCCACCATCATCTGGAAGGAGCGGGAATAGAGGAAGTCACCTACCAGGACCGAGGGGGCGTTGCCCCAGGCGTCATTGGCGGTGGCCTTGCCGCGGCGCATATGGGACTCGTCCACCACGTCGTCGTGCAGCAGCGTCGAGGTGTGCATGAACTCGATCAGGGTGGCCAGGGTGACGTGCTTGTCACCCTCATAGCCCAGCGAGCGGGCCGCCAGCAGCACCAGCAGCGGGCGCAGCCGCTTGCCGCCGCTGCCGATGATGTACTGGCCGATGGTCTCCACCAGCGGGACCCGGGAGGCGAGCTGGGCCATGATGGTGCGGTTGACCGCGGTGAAGTCCTCGGCGACCACGGCATGGATCGGCGAGGGGGCAGCGCTTTCGGGAGTGATCAGGTTGGCAGGCATGGACGCGGTATCGGCAGAAGTGATGGGACCGGGGCGGGGCCCGCTGGCCCTAGGTTGCCGGTCATGCTATGGGGCCCCCTTGAGGGCGTCAAGGCGGCCGTGAGGGGCGCCGCCGGGCCTTGCCGACCGGGCACCTGGCGCGCACGGCCCCCGGGTTGTGCGGTGGACGGGGCACGGTTATAATGCGCGGCCCACTCATCCCGCTCCCTGTCAGATGGTGCCAGAAGCGGCGCCACTCGAAGCAGGCCGATCAAGAGCCAACCCCGATGAGTCCTGGAGAGAAGACATGTACGCAGTAATCAAGAGCGGCGGCAAGCAGTACCGCGTTCAGGAAGGCCAGACCCTCAAGCTGGAGAAGATCGAAGTCCCGACCGGCGAGTCCGTCGACTTCGACGAGGTGCTGCTGGTTGCCGATGGCGACGACGTCAAGGTCGGCGCGCCGCTGGTCGAGGGTGCCAAGGTCTCCGCCGAGATCGTCTCTCACGGCCGTGGCGACAAGGTCACCATCATCAAGTTCCGTCGCCGCAAGCACCACATGAAGCGTCAGGGCCACCGTCAGTGGTTCACCGAAGTCAAGATCACCGGGATCTCCGCGTAAGCGGCCCATCCCTGAACGGAGGATTATTCCATGGCACATAAGAAGGCAGCCGGCTCCACGCGTAACGGCCGCGATTCCGAATCCAAGCGCCTTGGCGTCAAGCTGTTCGGTGGCCAGGCCGTCACCGCCGGCAACATCATCGTGCGCCAGCGCGGCACCAAGTTCCACGCCGGCACCGGCGTCGGCCTCGGTCGCGACCACACCCTGTTCGCCCTGAACGACGGTGTGATCAAGTTCGAGACCAAGGGTCCGAAGAACCGCAAGTTCGTCAGCGTCGTCTCTGCCTGA
>NZ_CP071922.1:4018253-4045035 GCF_017584085.1 Halomonas sp. BM-2019 | reverse complement strand
GCCTTCTTGTTCTTATACAATGGCGGATGGGATGGCAGGCGCCGTCAGGAGAGTGACAGATGCAGTTCGTCGATGAAGCCTCGATCATCGTGGAGGCCGGCAAGGGGGGCAACGGCTGCCTCAGCTTCCGTCGCGAGAAGTACGTGCCCAAGGGCGGCCCCGACGGCGGCGATGGCGGTCACGGCGGCAGCGTCTACCTGATCGGTGACGACGCCCTCAACACCCTGATCGATTTCAAGTACCAGCGCTTCCACAAGGCCCAGAACGGCCAGCCCGGCATGGGCCGCCAGATGAGCGGCAAGGCCGGCGAGGACCTGCACATCAAGGTGCCGGTGGGCACCACGGTGATCGACGAGGAGACCCTCGAGGTGATCGCCGATGTCACCGAGGCGGGGCAGGTGGTGCTGGTGGCCCAGGGCGGCCGTCGGGGGCTCGGCAATATCCACTTCAAGTCCTCCACCAACCGGGCGCCGAGGCGGACCACGCCGGGCACCGAGGGCGAGCGGCGCAGCCTGCGCCTGGAGATGAAGGTGATGGCCGATGTGGGGCTGCTGGGCATGCCCAATGCCGGCAAGTCGACGCTGATCCGCGCCGTCTCCGCCGCCAAGCCCAAGGTGGCCAACTACCCCTTCACCACCCTGGTGCCCAACCTCGGCGTGGTGAAGCTCGGCCTGCACGAGCACTTCGTGATGGCCGACGTGCCGGGGCTGATCGAGGGCGCCTCGGATGGGGCCGGCCTGGGGCTGCGCTTCCTCAAGCACCTGACCCGTACCCGGCTGCTCTTCCACGTGGTGGACGTGGCGCCCTTCGACGAGTCCGACCCGGTGGCGGCCGCCGAGGCGATCATCCACGAGCTGGGCGAGTTCTCCCCGGCCCTCGCCGAGCTGCCGCGATGGCTGGTGCTCAACAAGCTCGACCTGCTCCCCGCCGAGGAGCGCGAGGCGAAGGCCGAGGAGATCGTGCGCCGCCTGAACTGGGAGGGGCCGGTGTTTCGTATCTCGGCGATCTCCGGGGACGGTACCGACGCCCTGGTACAGGCCGCCCACCGCTGGCTCACCGAGCAGCGTCAGCTCGAGAACGAGGATGAGGAGGCCGCCGAGCGCGCCCGCGAGATGCGCGTGCGCATGGAGGAGGAGGCCGTCGCCCGCACCGAAGCGCGGCTGGGCCGCAGGCGCAAGAAGCGTGATGAGGATGACGACGACTTCGATGACGACGATTACGACGTCGAGGTCGAATATGCGCCATGATGAAGTAGACTGACGGCGGCGGATCGGACAGGAGGGGCGGGATGAATACGCTGTTGGATCGCATAACGGTTGATCCCGCGCAGTGCGGGGGCAGGCCCTGCATCCGCGGGATGCGAATCCGTGTGGTCGATGTTCTGGATCTGATGGCTCAGGGTCTCAGCGCTCAGGAGGTGCTCGAAGAGATGCCGGACCTGGAGCTCGAGGACATCAAGGCGGCGCTGCAGTTTGCCGCCCGACGTCTGGATCATCCCGTTCTGGCCGCATGATCCTCTGGGTCGACGCTCAGCTCTCGCCTCATCTGGCGCCCTGGATTACCGAAACCCTGGGTGTCGAGGCCTAATTTCAGGAAACAACATGACGGAAGGGGTTGAGAATCCCGGCCGCGAGGCGCTGGTGGGCGCCCGGCGGGTGGTGGTGAAGATCGGCAGTGCGCTGCTGACCAACGACGGTCGCGGCCTCGACGAGGCGGCGATCGGCGGCTGGGTCGACCAGATCGCCGTGCTGCACAAGCGCGGGGTGGAGGTGGTGCTGGTCTCCTCCGGTGCGGTGGCGGCGGGCATGGTGCGCCTCGGCTGGCAGGCGCGCCCCTCGGCGGTGCACGAGCTGCAGGCCGCCGCCGCCGTGGGCCAGAACGGCCTCACCGAGTGCTACGAGGGCCACTTCGCCCGCCACGGCCTGCTGACCGCCCAGGTGTTGCTGACCCACGACGACCTCTCCAACCGCAAGCGCTACCTCAACGCCCGCTCGGCGCTGCGCACCCTGGTCGACCTGCGGGTGGTGCCGGTGATCAACGAGAACGACACCGTGGTCACCGACGAGATCCGCTTCGGCGACAACGATACCCTGGGGGCCCTGGTGGCCAACCTGCTGGAGGCCGATGCCCTGGTGATCCTCACCGACCAGGAGGGGCTGTTCGACGCCGATCCGCGCCACAACCCCCGGGCCAGGCTGATCAGCGAGGGGCGCGCCGACGACCCGGCGCTGGCGGCGGTGGCCGGTGGCGGCGGGGCGCTGGGGCGCGGCGGCATGACCACCAAGCTTCGCGCGGCCCATCTGGCGGCGCGCTCCGGCGCCTTTACCGTCATCGCCAGCGGGCGCCAGCCCGAGGTGCTCAACCGGCTGATGGCCGGCGAGCGCCTGGGTACCTTGCTGCGCCCCGACCAGGCGCCCATGGCGGCGCGCAAGCGCTGGCTGGCCGGGCAGCTGCAGGTGCGCGGCACCCTGACCCTGGATCCCGGCGCGGTGAAGGTGCTGCGCGGCAGCGGCTCCAGTCTGCTGGCGGTGGGGGTCAAGGCGGTGGCGGGGCAGTTCCGCCGCGGCGACATGGTGCTCTGCGTCGACGAGGCGGGGCACCGCGTGGCCAAGGGGCTGGTCAACTACGGCGCCGACGACGCCGCGCGTATCCTCGGCAAGCCGAGCCACCAGATCGAGGCGATCCTCGGCTTCGTGGAGGCCCCGGAGCTGATCCATCGCGACAACCTGGTGGTGTTGTAGGGGGCCGCTATAGCAAGCACGGCGCGGGCTGTGATAGGATGCGCCATCCTCTCAGACACGGCCCGTGAGCGATCGCTGCCTCCACAGCGGTCGGCCAGATGGCCAAGCCGGCGGAAAGACCCAGGTCTTCCCGCCGGATCAATACGTTATCGATGCCGTCACCTCGCGGGCGGCGAAGAATCTCCAAGGAGACAGTTCAGTGGCAAACAGCAAGCAAGCTCGCAAGCGCGCCCGTCAGGCCGAAGGCCGTCGTGTCCTGAAGGCCAGCCAGCGCAGCATGGTCCGCACCTACATCAAGCGCGTCATCAAGGCCATCAACGGCGGCGACCACGCCAACGCCATGGCCGAGTTCAAGCGCGCGCAGCCGGTCATCGACCGCATCGCCGACAAGGACGTGCTCTCCAAGAAGAAGGCCGCGCGCCTGAAGAGCCGCCTGAACAAGCGCATCAAGGCGCTGGCTGCCTGAGCAGACCGGATGCCGACGGAGTGACTCGCCCCTTCCGGGCGGGCCTCCAGCAGAAAGACCGGCCGCGGCCGGTTTTTTTGTGGCTGCCTTTCTCTCCGGACGCCAGTCGAGGACCCAGACGTGACGGATCGCGAGCAGGCGCCACCGGCGCCGGTGGTCGAGCAGGACAAGGTGGTGGCCCCCAAGGCCGGCGGGCTGATGCGCTCGGGCCTGGTGGTCAGCGTGATGACCATGCTCTCTCGGGTGATGGGGCTGGTGCGCGACGTGGTGGTGGCTACGCTGTTCGGCGCCGGCAGCGGCGCGGACGCCTTCTTCGTCGCCTTCAAGATCCCCAACTTCATGCGCCGGCTGTTCGCCGAGGGGGCCTTCAACCAGGCCTTCGTGCCGGTGCTCTCGGAGTACGCCACCCGCGGCAGCAAGCGCGAGGTGCGCGAGCTGCTCGATGCGGTCTCGGGCAGCCTCACCGTGGTGCTGGCGCTGCTTACCGCGCTCTTCATGGTCGCCGCCCCCTGGCTGGTGTGGGTCTTCGCCCCCGGCTTCGGCCGTGACCCGGCCAAACTGGCGCTCACCGCCGACATGCTGCGGCTCACCTTCCCCTACCTGCTGCTGATCTCGCTGACGGCCTTTGCCGGCAGCGTGCTCAACACCTGGAACCGCTTCGCCATCCCGGCCTTCACCCCGGTGCTGCTCAACCTCTCGCTGATCGGCGCGGCGCTGCTGCTCACCCCGCTGATGAGCGAGCCGGCCATGGCGCTGGCCTGGGGAGTGCTGATCGCCGGCGTCGCCCAGCTCGCCTTCCAGGTGCCCTTCCTGGTGCGCCTGGGGCTGATGCCCAGGCCCTGGCCGAGCTTCGTGCACCCCGGGGTGAAGCAGATCATGGTGCTGATGGCACCGGCGCTGTTCGGCGTCTCGGTCTCCCAGATCAACCTGCTGCTCGACACCGTGCTCGCCTCGCTGCTGGCGCCGGGCAGCGTCTCCTGGCTCTACTATTCCGACCGCCTGGTGGAGCTGCCGCTGGGGGTCTTCGGCATCGCCATCGGCACGGTGATCCTGCCGGCACTCTCCAAGCGCCACGCCGAGCAGTCCGGCCAGCACTTCAGCGCCATGCTCGACTGGGCGATCCGCGCCGTGCTGCTGCTGGGGCTGCCGGCGGCTCTGGCGCTGGCGATCCTCGCCGAGCCGCTGCTGATCTCGCTCTTCCACTACGGCGCCATGACCGAGCACGACATCGCCATGGCGGCGATGAGCCTGCGGGCCTACGCCTTTGGCCTCGTGGCCTTCATGCTGATCAAGGTGCTGGCGCCGGGCTTCTTCGCCCGCCAGAACACCAGGACCCCGGTGAAGATCGGCATCATCGCCATGGTCGCCAACATGGTGCTCAACCTGATCCTGATCTGGCCCCTGGCCCACGCCGGCCTGGCGCTGGCCACGGCGCTCTCGGCCTTCCTCAATGCCGGCCTGCTGGGCTGGCTGCTCCACAAGGAGCGGGTGCTGGTGTTCCAGCCCGGCTGGGGGCGCTACGCGGTGCAGCTGCTGGGCGGCTGCGCGGTGATGGGCCTGGGGCTCGCCTGGCTCGCCCCCGACTGGCAGGCCTGGCTGGGCTGGGACGTCTGGACCCGCGTGCAGTGGCTGGCGCTGCTGGTGGTGGCCGGGGCCGGGGTCTACTTCGCCTGGCTCGCCGCCACCGGGGTGCGCCTGCGCCACTTCCGAATGAAGGGATGACCTGACTTTGTGGGAGCCAGGCTCCGCCGGGCGAATGGAGGGCTGACTGGACTTTGTGGGAGGCCGGCTCTGCCGGGCGAATGGCGCCGCAGGCGCCCCGGCGGTGTTGCTAGCGTTGGCGCATGCCGCCAGGAGCCCTTCGGTCTCCATTCGCCGGGCATAGCCCAGCTCCCACAGGGTGCCCTGCAACGAATCGCGCTGGATTGCCCGAAGACCAAGCCGGCCCGGCTGTCAAGGGGCCGGCTGTCCGGTATAATCGCTTATTTTACGACCACTCTTTCGCCACCACCTCCAGGCAGCGGGGCTCGAGCAACGCCATGCAAGTGATCCGAGGACTGCACAACCTGCGCGACGAGCACCGCGGCTGCGTGACCACCATCGGCAACTTCGATGGCGTTCACCGCGGCCACCAGGCGATCCTCGACCAGTGCCGCGAGCAGGCCGCCAAGCTGCAGCTGCCGGTCACCGTGGTGGTCTTCGAGCCCCAGCCGCGGGAGTTCTTCGCCGGCGACCAGGCGCCGCCGCGCCTCACCCTGCTGCGCGACAAAGTGCGCCTGCTGGGCGAGGCGGGGGTGGAGCGGGTGCTCTGCCTGCCCTTCAACGACGCCCTGCGCAGCCTCACCGCCGAGGCCTTCATCGAGCGCGTGCTGGTCGAGGGCCTGGGCGTGCGCCACCTGGTGGTGGGCGACGACTTCCGCTTCGGCTGCGACCGCCGCGGCGACTTCCACCTGCTCACCGAGGTGGGCGAGCGGCGCGGCTTCGGCGTCGAGCACACCCGCACCTTCACCATCGACGACGACCGCGTCTCCAGCACCCGCATCCGCACCCTGCTGGCCAGCGGCAACTTCGCCGCGGCGGCCCGGCTGCTGGGGCGCCCCTACCGGCTGGGGGGGCGCGTGGTAGCCGACCAGAGGCTCGGCCGCACCATCGGCGTGCCCACCGCCAACCTGCCCCAGCCGGTGCGCTCCCTGGCGCTGCACGGCGTCTATGCGGTGGTCAGCGAGCTGCCCGACGGCCGCCGCCTGCCCGGGGTGGCCAATATCGGCTGGCGCCCCACCCTGGGCAGCAGCCGGCCGGTGCTCGAGGTGCACCTCTTCGAGTTCGACGGCGACCTCTACGGCGAGCGCCTCAAGGTGTTTCCCTGCGCCAAGCTACGCGGCGAGGTGAAGTTCGAGCACTTCGATGCCCTGAAGCGCCAGATCGGCGCCGACCAGCGCCGCGCCCGCGACTATTTTTCCCAGCACCCCGACGCCGGTGCCGACGCTTCTCAGCACCCCGACGCCGGTGCCGCCGGGCGCCCCGAGGCCTTCGGTAACGACGATTCTCTTCCTCTGGCATCGGCGCCGCTGGCGCGCGAGGCCGTGACTTCCTATTCCTCGGCGGGCGCGCCCGCCGACCACGACGACGGCTGACCCCCAGGATATGAGCGACTACAAGCACACTCTGAACCTGCCAGAAACCGACTTCCCCATGCGCGGCATGCTGCCCAAGCGCGAGCCCGAGCGCCTGGCGCAGTGGGAGCGGCTGGACCTCTACCACCGCCTGCGCGAGGAGCGCCGCGGCCGGGAGCAGTTCGTGCTGCACGACGGCCCTCCCTACGCCAACGGCAGCATCCATATCGGTCACGCCGTCAACAAGATCCTCAAGGACATCATCGTCAAGTCGAAGAACCTGGCTGGCTTCGACGCCCCCTACGTGCCGGGCTGGGACTGCCACGGCCTGCCCATCGAGCACAAGGTGGAGACCACCCACGGCAAGCACCTCGAGCCCGAGCGGGCCCGTGAGCTGTGCCGCGAGTACGCTGGCGAGCAGCTCCGCGGCCAGATGCAGGACTTCGTGCGGCTGGGGGTGATCGGCGACTGGGGCAAGCCCTACCGCACCATGGACTTCGCCAACGAGGCCGGCGAGATCCGCGCCCTGGCCGAGATGGTCGAGGCGGGCTACGTCTTCAAGGGCCTGAAGCCCGTCAACTGGTGTTTCGACTGCGGCTCCGCCCTGGCCGAGGCGGAGGTGGAGTACCAGGACAAGAAGTCCGACGCCATCGACGTGGCCTTCCCGGTCGCCGATGCGGCCAGGCTGGCCGCGGCCTTCGGCCTGACCGAGCTGGCCAAGCCCGCCTCGGCGGTGATCTGGACCACCACCCCCTGGACCATCCCCGCCAACCAGGCGCTCAACGTTCACCCCGAGTTCACCTACGCCCTGGTGGACACCGGCGAGCGCCTGCTGGTGCTGGCCGAGGAGCTGGTGGAGTCGTGCCTGGAGCGCTTCGGGCTGGAGGGCGAGATCATCGCCACCGCCACCGGCGAGCGCCTCGACCTGATCGAGTTTCGCCACCCCTTCTACGACCGCCTCTCGCCGGTCTATCTCGCCGACTACGTGGAGGCCGAGGTGGGCAGCACCGGCATCGTCCACTCCGCGCCGGCCTACGGCGTGGATGACTTCGTCACCTGCCGCGCCCACGGCATGGCGTTCGAGGAGATCAAGAGCCCGGTGCAGGGCGACGGCGTCTACGCCGACGACCTGCCGTTCTTCGGCGGCCAGCTGATCTGGAAGGCCAACCCGCATATCGTCGACAAGCTGCGTGAAGTCGGCGCGCTGATGGCCCACAAGCCGATCATCCACAGCTACATGCACTGCTGGCGCCACAAGAGCCCGGTGATCTATCGCGCCACCGCCCAGTGGTTCGTGGGCATGGACATCCAGGGCAAGGATGGCAAGACCCTGCGCGAGCGGGCCCTGGCCGGCATCGAGGCCACCCGCTTCACACCGGGCTGGGGCCAGGCGCGCCTGCACAGCATGATCGCCAACCGCCCGGACTGGTGCATCTCCCGCCAGCGCAACTGGGGCGTGCCGATTCCCTTCTTCCTGCACAAGGCCAGCGGCGAGCTGCACCCGCGCACCGTGGCGCTGATGGAGGAAGTGGCCCAGCGCGTGGAGGCCGAGGGCATCGACGCCTGGTTCCGCCTCGACCCGGCGCAGCTGCTGGGCGAGGAGGCCGCCGACTTTGATAAGGTCACCGACACCCTGGACGTCTGGTTCGACTCAGGCACCACCCATCGCCACGTGCTGCGCGGCTCCCACCCCCACGGCCATGAGGCCGGCCCCCGCGCCGACCTCTACCTGGAGGGCTCCGACCAGCACCGCGGCTGGTTCCACTCCTCGCTGCTCACCGGCTGCGCCATCGACGGCCACCCGCCCTACCGCGGGCTGCTCACCCACGGCTTCACCGTGGACGCCCACGGCCGCAAGATGTCCAAGTCGGTGGGCAACGTGGTGGCGCCCCAGGAGGTGATGGACAAGCTCGGCGCCGACATCCTGCGCCTGTGGGTCGCCTCCACCGACTACGGCGGCGAGATGGCGGTCTCCGACGAGATCCTCAAGCGCACCGCCGACGTCTACCGGCGCATCCGCAACACCGCGCGCTTCCTGCTCGCCAACCTCAACGGCTTCGAGCCGGGCCGCGACGCCGTGGCCTTCGCTGACATGCTGGCCCTGGACCAGTGGGTGGTGGACCGCGCCGCCCAGCTGCAGGCGCGCATCGAGACGGCCTATGCCGACTACCGCTTCCTGGACGTCTACCAGCAGGTGCACGGCTTCTGCGCCCGGGAGCTGGGCGGCTTCTACCTGGACGTGATCAAGGACCGCCAGTACACCACCCAGCGCGACTCCCTGGCGCGGCGCAGCGCCCAAACCGCCCTCTACCAGGTGGTGGAGGCGCTCTCCCGCTGGATCGCGCCGATCCTCAGCTTCACCGCCGAGGAGATCTTCGAGAACATCCCCGGCGAGCGCGGCGACAGCGTGCTGCTCGAGGAGTACTACGACGGCCTTTCCACCCTGCCCGAGGACGCCGCCATGGGCCGCGACTTCTGGGAGCAGGTGCTCGAGGTGAAGCAGGCGGTGAACAAGTGCCTGGAGGACGCCCGCAACGCCAAGACCATCAAGGGCAGCCTGGCCGCCGAGGTCACCCTCTACGTGGACGACGCCCTCGAGGCGACGCTGGCCAAGCTGGGCGACGAGCTGCGCTTCGTGATGCTCACCAGCGAGGTGACCCTCAAGCCGCTCGCCGACGGTGAGCAAGCCGAGGCCACCGAGCTGGCCGGCCTGAAGGTGGCCGTGGCCGCCAGCCCGCACAGCAAGTGCGAGCGCTGCTGGCACCACCGCGCGGACGTGGGCCACCACGCGGGCCATGACGACCTGTGCGGGCGCTGCGTGAGCAACCTGCCCGAAGGCCCCGGCGAGACCCGTCTGCATGCCTGATCCGCGTCCCTCACACCAGGGCGGCACGGCGTTGCCGCCCATGCAGCGGCCGCTGCGCTGGCTGTGGCTCTCCGTGGCGATCATCGTGCTGGACCTCGCCACCAAGTACGCCGCCAGCGCCTGGCTGGAGTACGCCCGCCCGGTGGAGGTGCTGCCGTTCTTCAACCTGACGCTGCTGCACAACTATGGCGCGGCCTTCAGCTTCCTGGCCGACCATCCCGGCTGGCAGCGCTGGTTCTTCGCCACCATCGCGGTGGGGGCCAGCGTCGGCCTGACCATCTGGCTGACCCGGCTCAAGCGCGACGAGACGCTGCTGGCGTGCTCGCTGGCAGCGATCATCGGCGGGGCCCTGGGCAACCTTTACGACCGCCTGGTACACGGCTATGTGGTGGATTTCCTCTCCTTCCACGTCGCCGGCTGGTACTACCCGGCCTTCAACGTGGCGGACATCGGCATCACCCTGGGGGCCATCGGCCTGATCTGGGAATCGCTGTTCGGCGAGAAGCGCCGCCGCGCCCGCCAGCGCAGCTGATCCCCGGGCCCTGTAGGAGCCCCGGGGCCTTTGTGGGAGATCGGCTCTGCCGGGCGAATGGCGCCGATAGGCGCCCGGCGGTGTCGCCCGGCCTCAGTGAGGCCACCGAACTTAATCATCTTTACCGAGCCCTAGATCCCATGACCGACCAGAACAGCCCGCACTACCGCATCGACGAGGGCATGGAAGTGACCCTGCACTTCACCCTCAAGCTCGAGGACGGCACCGTGGTGGACTCCACCCGCGACAAGGCCCCGGCCACCTTCCAGGTGGGCGACGGCAACCTGCCGCCCGGCTTCGAGCACCCCATGAAGGGCATGAGTGCCGGCGAAAGCGGCAGCTTCCAGATCACCCCGGAGCACGCCTTCGGCCAGCACAACCCGCAGAACGTCCAGCGCCTCAAGCGCGAGGACTTCGGCGACGAGCCCCTGGAAGTGGGCACGGTGATGTCCTTCGCCGACCCCTCCGGCGGCGAGCTGCCCGGCGTGATCAGCGCCATCGACGGCGACATGATCGACGTTGACTTCAACCATCCGCTGGCCGGGCGTACCCTGACCTTCGAGGTGGACGTGCTGGACGTGAAGCCCGCCACGACCCACTAAGGCGACCCGAGGGCACCCGTAGGAGCCCGATTTATCGGCGATCAACTAAGGCGACCTGAGGGCACCCGTAGGAGCCCGATTTATCGGCGATCAACCGCCGCGGACATCCCGGCGACAGCGCCCAACGAATCAACAGGCAGATGCCCTGACGCATCAAGGCAGAGAACCATGCAAGCTAACGCCATGCAGATCAAACTGGCCAATCCCCGCGGCTTCTGCGCCGGCGTCGATCGCGCCATCGAGATCGTCAACCGCGCGCTGGACGTCTTCGGGCCGCCCATCTACGTGCGCCACGAGGTGGTCCACAACCGCTTCGTGGTGGACACCCTGCGCAACCGCGGCGCCATCTTCGTCGAGGAGCTCCACGAGGTGCCCGACGACGTCATCGTGATCTTCTCCGCCCACGGCGTCTCCCGCGCCGTGCAGGAGGAGGCCCAGCACCGCGGCCTCAAGGTGTTCGACGCCACCTGCCCGCTGGTCACCAAGGTCCACCTGGAGGTGCTGCGTTACGCCAAGCGCGGCCAGGAGTGCATCCTGATCGGCCACGCGGGGCACCCCGAGGTGGAGGGCACCATGGGGCGCTACGACGCCTCCCACGGCGGCGCCATCTACCTGGTGGAAGACGAGACGGATGTCGATAGGCTCGAGGTGAAGGACCCGACCCGGCTCGCCTTCGTCACCCAGACGACGCTTTCCATGGACGACACCGCCAAGGTGATCGACGCCCTGCGCGCCAAGTTCCCGGAGATCGAGGGGCCGCGCAAGGACGACATCTGCTACGCCACCCAGAACCGCCAGGACGCGGTGCGCGAGCTGGCCGCCGGCGCGGACCTGGTGCTGGTGGTGGGCAGCCCCAACAGCTCCAACTCCAACCGCCTGCGGGAGCTCTCCGAGCGCATCGGCACCCCGGCCCACCTGGTCGACAGCGCCGAGCAGATCGACCCGGCCTGGCTGGTGGGCGTCGGCGTCGTGGGCGTGACCGCCGGCGCCAGCGCCCCCGAGGTGCTGGTGCGGGGCGTGATCGAGCGCCTGCAGGCGCTGGGCGCCGAAGCCCCGGAGGAGCTCGACGGCCGCGCCGAGACCATCACCTTCTCCATGCCCCGGGAGCTGCGCGAGCGGGTGATCGCCAGCGAGTAGTGATGATCATGGGAGCCCGGCCCTGCCGGGCAATAGAACTTTCCTTCGCTTCTTTTTGTCCATACAATAAAATCCATGATCATCGACTTTGATCCCAGCAAGAGTGCTCGGAACGAACAGGATCGCGGTCTACCCTTCACTGCGGTGGAGCACTTTGAGTGGGAGGGTGCGGTCTTTTCGGAAGACAACCGTTTCGAGTACCCAGAGCGCCGGTTTATCGCCTTGGGGAAGATTGGCCAGCGTGTCCATGTTGTGTGCTTTACGCCAATCGAGGACGGGATTCGAGTCATCAGCCTGAGGAAGGCCAACTCACGGGAGGTACGTCGCTATGAAAATGCGACTCACGGATAAGGACGGAGAGGTTCGCGAGCTCACCGACGCCGATGTGAAGCGTATGCGCCCGATGTCGGAGGTCCTGCCCGCGAATCTGCAGCGCACCATCGGCCAGCGTGGCAAGCAGCGCTCGCCGACGAAGGTAAAGACGTCGATTCGATTATCCCCGGAAGTGATTGAGCACTTCAAGGCAGAGGGTGAAGGCTGGCAGCGCCGCATTGACCAAGCTCTGAAGCAGTACATCAGAGAACATGGCCAAGGGTGATCGACAACGCGGAGCAGATCGACCCGGCCTGGCTGGCGGGCGTCGGCGTCGTGGGTGTGACCGCCGGCGCCAGCGCCCCCGAGGTGCTGGTGCGGGGCGTGATCGAGCGCCTGCAGGCGCTGGGGGCCGAGGCCCCCGAGGAGCTCGACGGCCGCGCCGAGACCATCACCTTCTCCATGCCCCGGGAGCTGCGCGAGCGGGTGATCGCCAGCGAGTAGCCGCACCCCCTCCATCAGCCTGCCGCGGGAGGCCGGCCCCCCCTGTGGGAGCCCGGGCTCCCCGGGCGAAACCGCGCAGCGGTGAGGCGCCGGCAGGCGCCAGCCCTCCCTCTTCAGGCCGGCTTGCCCGCCACCCATGGGCTCCGGGGTAAGCTTTCGCTTACCGCCCGCGCTTTTTTGCCGCGGCACCCTACCGCAAATTCCCCTCTTGATACATACTGCAACCTAACGTAACGAAACCATGGAGGCGCGCGGCGTGACCCCATCAAGCACCCGACGCAGGCCCCTGGGCCCCGCAGGCAGCACCCGGCGCAGCGCCGGCTTTACGCTCATCGAACTGATGATTGCGGTAGCCATTGTCGGGATTTTAGCGTCGATTGCGTATCCGAGTTATACGCGGTATGTCACCGAGTCGCGGCGTGCGGAGGCCAAGGTTATCCTGATGGAGGTCGCTGCACAGCTGGAGCGTTGCTATACAGTCAATAACAGCTACGAAGATTGCAATGCATTTCCCCGTGATTCAGAAAATGGTTTTTATTTCGTTGAAGAGCCTGATGGCTGGGACGGAACAGGCTCTGAGCCCTCTGCTGGATTTATCGCTGCTTTTGCTTACAGGATTGTGGCTGAAGCCCGGGAGCCACAGAAAAGTAGAGATTCAGATTGTGGTGATCTGACACTCAACCATCGCGGAGAGCGCGGTGCAACGGGGCAGAGAGATGACTGTTGGTAAACCCCGGGAAAGGCTATTGGGGTTCACCCTGATTGAACTGCTGGTTACCTTGGCGGTGGCCGTTATTCTGGCTACGGTGGCAGTGCCGGGCTTTCAGCGTATGATGGCCGTTAATCGTGTTGCTGCTGATTATAATGAAGTGTTGTCGGGCCTTAATTTTGCCAGAAGCGAAGCAGTAAAGCGGCGGGTGCCTGTTGAGTTTGTGGCATCAAACAACAATGGTGCATGGCGGTATGTGGTGTCGGTGGATGACGAAGATTTGCGAGTCAGGGGTGGTCGAGACGCTAGAACCAGCCTAACTGAAGGAAGTGTTACATTCAATGCGCTAGGACGTCGAGAGTCCTGTGGGCCTGCTGACTGCATCTTTGTTATGTCATCCTCATTTTCTGGAATTGAGGAGCGTAGAGCTCAGGTTACCTTGATGGGGCGTGTTGGTAGGGCCCCGGAGAAGGATTCTGAAGAGGTGGAAGAGTGATGGTGAATTATCACTCAGTGAGACAGAAGGGGTTCACCCTTATCGAAGCGCTGGTTGCCCTGCTGGTGCTCTCCATCGGATTGCTGGGCGTGGCCGCCATGCAGCTCAACGCGCTGCAGGGTGCCCATGCGGCCTACCAGCGCTCCATTGCCTCCCTGGCGGCGCAGGATGCGCAAGAGAGACTTTGGGCTGAGCTGGCTGCCAAAGATGCTTTAGAATGCCTAAACTCTGGCGAGGTTAGTAGTGTATTGTCAGGCTGGATCGGGTCTGGCTGGAGTGAGTTTCTTCCAGGTTTTACTCAATCTTCTATTTCTCCTGCTAGTGGCTGTGAGTTTTCGATTAATGTTAGATGGGAAGATCGTAGATTCGGCGGTGATTTTGAGAATTTTTCGTACATGGTTAGGCTGCCGGGAGAATAATTATGAAGAGAAACGTTGGATTCTCTCTTGTCGAGTTGATGGTAGCCATGGTGATTGGCCTGGTCATCATCTTGGGCGCAGGCCAGCTTTTTCTTACGGTGTTTCAAACCAATCGCCAAGTGGAAGTATTAAGTGAAAAGCAGGCGGCGGTCAATTTCGCCGTTGAGACGCTGCTTAGAGATATTAGGCGAGCAGTGGATGGGTCTATTGACTGGGATGGGGATGATAAGGAGCTCTCGTTGACAGTGCTTAATCGAGGCGATATCTCCACTGATTGCGACCCTGGTAAAGAAGTAGAAAAAAAATACAAGTTAAGTGATTCGTCAGCAAGCGACCGAGAAGGCTGGGCGCTTATGATGGGGCAGAGGTGCGAAGCCTCTGTCGTCAACAGTGATTTTCAGCAAGTTGTTTTAGCACTAACAGATTCCGGATTTGATGCAAACGGCGCTAGTGACGGAGTCTGGGTAATCACCTTGGAGCTGATGGCGACTGATGGCAATGGCAGCCCTGACCCATTTGTTTTTCATGCTGTAAATAGAACAGCCGCCGTTGGCGGCTCTGGAGAACCGGGAGAACCGGGAGAACCGCCGGGAGAACCGCCGGGAGAACCGCCGGGAGAGCCGGGAGAACCAGAGCCAGATGAACCCGTATGCAATGGCCCACCTTGGGGGCGAGGTGGAAAACCTGATGGGTGTTAATAAGTTGCATGTAAAATCGGCTGCTTTTAGAGGTGGCAAATGAAAAATCAAAAAGGTGCAGCGCTGATAGTCGTTCTTTCGCTGCTGACTATCTCGCTGATGGTGGGCCTATCGAGCATGCAGTCTTCGCAGATCGATGAGCGGCTGGCGGGGAATTATAGAGCGCAGTCTCAGGCTCAGATGGGGGCTGAGGAAGCCGCCTCAACGGCTTGGGGGAATATTGATGAGATTGTTGATGATGACTGGGTGATGTTGTCTGAGTTGGCTTATTCCGACTTGGAAAGTTTGACATGGCAGGATCTGAAAGATGATGGTCAACCTGGTGGCTGTCAGTCTCCGATTAGTTGCTACTATCTTTATGTTGATAATGATGGCGATAAATATTTGGTGGCGATGGGCGCTGTTGATGATGGTGATGTGGCGGTAAGTGAGCCTGTTGTTGTGTTTCTAGAACCTGATGGTCCAAGATATGTCGGGCCTTCTGCAGTTCATCTTCCCACCGGGCTCGATGAAGATGCTGATATTCAATGGCCGAATTCTCAGCCTAGTAGAATAAATGGCAACAAGAAGTTTGGTGAAGATGGTTACGTGCCCGCGATGTCTCTCTTTGATGGTGGTGACGGCTATCTTTCAAAAAACAATATTTTAGATGGAATAGATAATGACAAGACTGGTCTGGAAGCAGGAACGCTTGAATCAAGTGGGCAGTTAGATAAAGCTTTTATTGATGCAATAAAAGATATTTACGAAAAATATATCGCTGAAGATAAGTCATCAGGGTTGGTTTTTCATGAAAACGGTATGACTCTCAGTGGTGCTTCTACAGCCCAAGGTTTGCATATCGTGCTTAATGGTAGTGTTACTTTTAACGGTAATCCTAGCCTAGGCGGCGCATTAGTGGTTTTGGATGTGAAGAATTTGGAAGACTATAAAGATAGTGAGAAAAGCATAGAGCATTGGGAGCTGGGTCCAACGATAAAGCTTCGCTTAAATGGTGGTGGGTGGCAAGGGAGCGTGTGGTATGATGAGAATATTGTTAAAAATGCGCTTAGTCCTTACGGTTATTCTTTAGAAAGCTTCTTTGGTGATCCGGAGAATGCTGGTGGAGAGTCATCGCCATTGAGAATAAATACTTGGCAATGATGTTGTGTTAATGTTGTGTGATTGTGGGTAGGGCCATGCTATTGACCATATAATGCTCCTTCAAGCTCGCTCATTGCCTTGGAAATCACTCCTTATTTTCTTCATCCAGCGGCCCCCAGGTGCCGTCCTTGCGCCAGCCTCGTCTGGCGTTCTTCTCCCAGCGCTGAGCCTCCTCGAGGGAGGCTCGCAGGTCCTTCTCGGGATCTTCGAGTTCATTCACCGGCCGAAACTCCACCTCCCCTGGTGGCGCCATATCCTCACACACATGACGACGAATATGTGACACGTCCTCGTGGCTGATCAGCGCGGGAGAGCCCCCCGCGGGGTTGGGTTCGGCTACCAGGCGGCAGTCGAACTGCCAGGCCCGCTGAGGCACGTGGGAGACCGCCCAGCGGCGCCCTTGCCACTCCGCGCTATTGCCGTCGTCGTGGAGCTGGAGCGCTTCCAGCGGGACCACGGCGGCCAGCCGGCGGCTGTTGATCACGATGCCGGTGTCCCCCATGCGCACACCCCCCTCGAACCGGCCAGCGTGCAACGCTGCCAGCATCGACTTCCGCTTCTGACCGGACGCCAGGGTGCCCTGCCCGCACAGGTGCAGGGTAGCATCGTCGATCTGCTTGATCGCCCAGGCTCGTATTGGCGGTTTGCGTAACAGTCTGCCAAGCATGGGAAAAGTCCTTTTCGCAAGAGGCGGCGCCTCCTGCGCCGTGAGAGTTTAGCTTAGCACCACAGGGCTGAGGTCTCGATACGAACGCGGCTCAGGCCAATGAGAAAGCCCCTCATTGGCCCGAGATACCAGCGCAGCCTGATTAGGCCTTCGCCACCCGGAACCACCACACGATCAGCCCGATCCCCGCCAGGTTGACGATCCAGCTCATGACATCACCTCCTTCCGACCCTGCCCCGTAGGCGTCTGACTACCCGCAGGGCCTTTATCGTTGCGGGGCGTGAACAGGCGCAGGCGGTTGGCGTTGCTCACCACCGTGATGGAGGAGAGCGACATGGCCGCACCGGCGATCATCGGCGAGAGCCGCATCCCGGTGACGGGGTAGAGCACCCCGGCGGCGTTGGTCAGGGCGTATCAGGCGACAAGGATAAGCCCTTCACCAGTTGGAACACCGGGCTATCCGGCGCCGCGTGGCGGGCCTCGCGCAGCCGCTCGGCCAGGGGGGCGCAAACGGCCCAAGGCTCGCAGGCGTGCCTTCGGCTCCGAACCGGTAGGGTAGGGCCCTGAGGGGCACCACGTCGAAGGGCAACTGGCCGCTCTCCTCGGCGTATCCGGGAGATCAACCGTGACCGACTCGCCCAGCGTGGGCCACATTAGAGAATCCTGCTTAGTTGGAAGGCCACCGATTAGTCTCGAAGGGCCTAGGCCCCTCAACAGGATAGTCTGGCAACGTAAACCACACCCTTCTCTTCCTCGTGCTCGGGTCTTGGTCTCCTATACCGCTTACCAACATCCCTGCGTTTTGGAGCGCTCCTTGTACCTGCGAAGCGTCTGCCTCGTTGCAGAGGGCGAAATGCTTGAAGTATGTCCTGGGCTCGAGTCTGAACCCGAAGAGTAAATATCCATCCACCATCTCGAAGTATCTAAGATCGTCGTGTCGATTCCAGTTCCATGGGTCTCCGGTCAGGTAGAGATCCAAGCCAGCCGCTGGAATATCAAGGCGGAGATACTGTTCCCGCTCGAAAACAGGCCTCTCGCCTTGATGGATCCTGTCTTTCAGCGAGTTTAGGGCTGTCTCGAAGTCCTTTGAGAAGTCGAGGTAGACACGCTCAAATCGCTTGAGTCGATTGAGGATCGGGGGTGGTTCGCACGCCTCGATAACGCAGAGAAGAAGCTGTGACCGCCTCATCTTCAGTTCACGGCACAATACTTCCGCGGCCTCCTGTCTAACCCAACTACTCGCTACGGACGACGAAGAGAGGATGACACATACGAAATCCGCTCGGTCTATCTCATCTCGAATCTTGGTAGTTAGGGAATCTCCTGGTCTCAGGAAGGCATAGTCGAATTGAATAATATGACCAGCTTTTCCCAGTTCTTGGGCGATCCGTGCCACAGCGTATCGATCCTCATGAGCATACGAGATAAAGACCTGAGCCATTTCGTTCGCTCCCCACGCCGATGGTCACGCCGCACCTCGGCATTGTTTAGAGATACATTCCAGGACACCCATCTTTGGATGCTACACAACGCCGTCTTGTCCAAGGGTGTCCCCGCCGTCACCGTGGTTTGATGCTGGCAGTCCAAGCAGTGCAACCGATGACGGCTAATCGCCGACAAGCGTTCCCCCTGGCAACGGGGCGCCGTGGGATACCGCCCCGGCGCAGTTCAATCAAATAGGCGCGGCACGCGGCTTCAGCACGCGGCTTTGTCCGGGAAGAGGCGTTCAAACTCCAGTAGGGTCTTGGGAAAGTCCCGCCACCAGGCAGTCCGGGTCAGTTTCGTGCATCGGAAGCTCCTGGGCGTTTCAACGAAACGCCCTGTAACTATAGCCTGAATCCGTGAAGCCGGCACTGACACTCTCCCTGTCATCGCCAGCGAGCATTTATTGATCACTCAATCTGTATGTCGTGGGATACGCGGGTCCGATATTACCGAAAATGCCCGTGCTGATTGGCCCAGGCGGCTCGTTCTCTCCCGGATTCCCACCCGCCCGACACGGCCCCCCCCCCGGCGACTGTTGGTCGCCCCTCGCTTCTCGTCTGTTGGTGGTCTCCGGCAGATGATCAGCATGGCGATCCTCGCGGGTAACGCCGTCGGCTCCGCAGGGTATTCAACACCGTCATGCGCCCGATGTCCTGCCCGAAATCAAGCACGATCTGGCGAGCCTTGTGGATCACCACGGTTTACAAGGCGCTGTCAGCAGATGGAAACCCAAGTTTTGCAACCGTCATGAAAGTCATGAATGCCTTGGGCTTCAAGCTCCACGCCGAAGCATCGGGCCAATGAGAAAGCCCCTAATGGCCCGAGATACCAGCGGCGGCCTGATTAGGCCTTCGCCACCCAGAACCACCACACGATCAGCGCGATCCCCGCCAGGTTGACGATCCAGCTCATGACATCACCTCCTTCCGGCCCTGCCCCGTAGGCGTCTGACTACCCGCAGGGCCTTTTTCGTTGCGGGGCTTGAACAGGCGCAGGCGGTTGGCGTTGCTTACCACCCTGATGGAGGAGAGCGATATGGCCGCACCGGCGATCATCGGCGAGAGCAGCATCCCGGTAACGGGGTAGAGCACCCCGGCGGTCAATGAGGGACAGACCCACATTGCCCACTTGACGACTATCACCGCAGCGAGGGCCAGTCATGATGGTCTCTTTCACACGAAAACGGCTGTACCGGGTCGGCTCGCGGCCTCTTGAGGGCGCGGTCGATGACGTGAAGCAGTTGGCTGAAGCCGTCTGGTATCGCGGCTATCGCCCAACGCAGGCGGAGCTGGAGCGGCTGCGTAGCGTGATGTCACGAGAGGAGTTCCTGCGGGCGCTTTGTGCGCTGGAGCTGCTCAGCCAGTATCCGGTGTGCCGTCGCGATACTGCTCGATATCTACAGCAGCTCACCCGGCACTTCCACCGGGAGCTGCTAGGAAACGACGACACGCCGGTTCAGGGGCGGTACTCTCCCAGCAAACGATGGGGCCTGAATGATGCCACCGGCCCATTGCGCAAGGCTTTGCTGCCACTCCAGACTCGTACTTATGCAGATGCCAAGGGTCACCATCATGGGCTTAGGAGTTAATCGAGGCCCCCCGCTTTCCGCTTCGCCTGGAGCAGTACGACCAGCCGGTAGCGCTCCACGATTGCCTGCGGTTCGTTAACGCCTGCCGAGCCAGTACTGCGGGCGCCGGCGGTCATGAGCTATGGCCAGAAACTCGGCTTCCGCTGCCGGGTGAAAGTGATAGCTCATTCAAGCTGCTCTCTGGCCTTCCTCAGCACATCCTCACCTGGCACAGCCTGAACCGAGCCGCTATCCAGATCTTCAGCTCTGCGCCCACTCGGGCGGGGATACAAGCGGGCAGTGCGATAGCACTGCTGGGTTTGCGGCATTGGGCCCGGCGGAATACACTGTGCATACATCCATGTTCTGATGACTATCCATGCTGAAGGCCACGAAAGTTCGCCTCTACCCCACAACCGAGCAGGCAGAGCTTCTGGCCCGCCAGTTCGGCTCGGTACGCTTCGTCTACAACACCGGCCTTCGCATCATGTCGCATCGCTACAAGCGTCACGGGCAGTCGCTGAGCGCCAAACACGACATCAAAAAACTGTTGCCGGTAGCCAAGAAATCGCGCAAGTACGGGTGGCTGAAAGATGCCGACTCCATCGCCCTCCAGCAAGCGTGCCTCAACCTCGATCATGCTTTCCAGCGCTTCTTCGACCCCAAGCAGAAGGCCGGCTATCCGCGCTTCAAGAGTAAGCGGGGCAAGCAGTCCAGCTATCACTGCGTCGGCGTCAAGGCCGGCGACGACTGGATCAAGGTGCCCAAGCTCGGGCCGATCAAGGCCAAGGTGCATCGTCAGGTCGAGGGCAAGCTGAAAAGCATCACTCTGGCCAGGACGGTCACCGGCAAGCACTACGCCTCGCTGCTCTTTGATACCAACCAGGCGGCTCCAGCGCCGACCATGGATGTTGATGCCTCTCGCGTTGTTGGAGTGGACATGGGGCTGTCCCACCTTGCAATCGACTCAAATGGCCGCAAGGTGGCCAATCCACGCTTCCTCAAGAAGGCGCAAGAGAACCTCAAGCGCAAGCAACAGGCACTCTCCCGCTGCCTGAAGGGCAGCCGGCGCCGTACCAAGGCGCGACTGCTGGTGGCCAAAGCCCATGAGCGGGTTGCCAATGCTCGCAACGACTTCCAGCACAAACTCTCTCGGCAGATCGTTGACGACAACCAAGTAGTGATCGTCGAGACGCTGAAGGTCCGCAACATGATGAAAAACGCCCGCCTCGCCAAGCACATCGGCGATGCGTCCTGGCACGCCTTGGTCACCAAGCTGGGCTACAAGGCCAAGGAGCACGGCAAGCATCTGGTCAAGATCGACCCGTGGTTTGCCAGCTCCAAGACCTGCCATGCCTGCCAGCACAAGGTGGATGCCATGCCGTTGAGTGTCCGGTCGTGGGAGTGCCCGGCCTGCCAGGCGCATCACGACCGGGACATCAACGCGGCGCTGAACATCAAGCATCAAGGCATTATCAAGCTACAGGCGGAAGGGCTGTCCGTCTCTGCCCATGGAGGCTTGCGTAAATCCGGCATATCGCCGGTGGCTGCCTGAGAAGTGGGAAGCCTCGCTCGATAGGGCGGGGAGCAGTCACAGCAAATCTGGCTAGGTGTACAAGCTCACGAACGCGTGGCCCAGCGGTAGAGCGGTGAATCCGCTGGAACGCGAAACCAGCTGAGCTGCCCTCGGCCATCGAGCCGGGCGATGGCCACCCAGGTTGAGCTCTTGCCCTGTTCCCCGACCACCTTGACGTCGTTGATGTAGCGAGGGGAAAACCCTGACGGCAGGCTGGCGTGGAGGGGTGATGTGCCGATGGCGTGATCCAGGCTGGAGATTCCCGGATGTGCCGACGCCAGGTCGTTCTTGTGGATCATGGTGCTCCCCCGTGCCTGTTATTGTGTTGTGTCGGCAGTCGGTACCGCTGTCCCTTGACATAATCGTATCGTGACGTAACAAAAAGTTACGCTCTAAGTATGTTGTCGCGATGAACTTTTGCAAAATGAAAATCGGCGCAAGGCAAAAGTACCAGGCCGGCTCATGCTGAAGACTGGCGACGATTCAGAACAGGCCGTTGTCCAGCCCCGCGGCCAGGTAGAGGCCCAGCTCCTCCACCTGCTCGACGAAGTCGGCTCGCCACTCGCCGCGCAGGATCAGGGGCGCCTGGACCCAGCGCCAGCGCAGCCCGGTGACGATGCTCTCCACCGCTCGCCGCGTGCCGGTGCCGTCGTGGCCGGCGCGGATATAGAGCGCGCAGGGCAACCCCTGCTTCTCCTCCAGCACCGGATAGTAGGTGCGGTCGAAGAAGTCCTTCAGGGCGCCACTCATGTAGCCGAGGTTCTCGGTGGTACCGAGCAGGAGGGCGTCGCAGCCGCGAACGTCTTCGGGGCCGGCCTCCAGGGGGGCCTTGACCACCACCTCGACGCCCTCGATATCGGGGTGATGCGCGCCGCGCTCGGCGGCTTCGCGCAGGGCCAGGGTGTTGGGGGAGGGTGCATGCGCCACGATCAGCAGGCGTTTGGGCATGTTGACAGCTCCTCGGGTTTTTCCCACGCTGAATCGGCACTTGTACCGGTATTTACCAGGAGGATCACCGATGGCCTTTGCTCTGTCGACCATGCGTGTCACCAGCCCTGCCTTCGAGGACGGGGGTGCCATTCCCGCTCGGCATACCGGGGAGGGGGAGGATACCTCGCCGCCGTTGGCCTGGCAGGATGCCCCGAAAGGCACCAAGGGGTTCGCGGTGATCTGCCACGATCCGGATGCTCCCCTGGTGCAGAGCGGGACCTACGGCTTCGTGCACTGGGTGCTCTACAACATCCCGGCCTCCACCACCACCCTTCAGGAAGCCAGTTCCGTGGGGCGGCGTGGCAAGAATGACTTCGGCAGGCTGGGCTACGGTGGCCCCATGCCACCGGAGGGACACGGCCTGCACCGCTACTACTTCTGGGTGCTGGCGCTGGACAAGCCCACCGACGATCTACCCGAGGGGCTCAAGCTGCACGACCTGCTGGTCAAGGTCGAGCCCCACCTGCTGGGCATGAATCGGCTGGTGGGCACCTACCGGCGCGGCTGACGCCGGTCGCCCACCGCGCCCTATGGTCGAGACGCCGCCGCTTCGGGTCTACTACGACGGCATCTGTCCCGGCTGCCGCCGCGATCGCGCCCGCTATGAGCGCTGGGCGGGGGAGGCCGGCCGGCAGGTGACCTGGTGCGACGTGACCGAGCATCAGGAGGCGCTGCGCGAGAAGGGCATCGACCCCCGGGCGGCTCTGCTTTCGCTGCATGTGGAGGAGGGCGGGCGCATCAAGGAGGGGATCGACGCCTATATCCTGCTGATGCGCCGGGTGCCGCGCCTCAGGCCCCTGGCCTGGCTGTTCGGCCTGCCGGGGATCAAGCCGCTGCTGCGCCGGGGCTATGCTCGCTGGGTAAGGCGGCGCCTGGCGCGGGAGGGGCGCCTGCCCTGAGCCCCGCCGCCGTCACGCCTCGCCGTTGAGGGTGGCGATCAGCCGCCGGGATCCGCCATGGTCGCGATGCTCACCCAGCCAGATGCCCTGCCAGGTGCCCAGCGCCGGTCGGCCGCCGCGCACCGCCAGGCTCAGCTGGGTGCCCAGTGGGCGGGCAGTCGGATCTCCTGCTGGTGAACATCTGGGTATCCTGGTGTCGGGGGTCGGTGATGGCTCAGGCCGGGGTCAGCTCGGTTCTGGCCCGCCGCTCCTGGGGCAGCAGGGCGGCGTGGATCATGGCGTTGACCGGGGTGGCCACGCCGGCCTCGCGGCCCAGGCGCACCACGGCGCCGTTCTGGGACTCGAGCTCCGAGGGCAGGCCGGCCATGATGTCGCGCTGCATGGAGGCGGTGCTCGCCTCGGGCAGGGCGTCGATGAAGCCCAGGGCGCGGGCCACCGCATCCTCGGGCAGCGCCACCCCGCGGGCGCGGGCCACTGCCGCGATCTCGGCGAGGAGCTGCTCGATCAGGGCGCGGGTCTCGGGCAGGGTGCGGGTCACGCCGATGGGCGCGCGGGTCACGCTGCCGATACCGCTCATGGCGCAGATGAACAGGAACTTGCTCCACACCGCCGCCTGGATGTCATCGGGGATCTCGGCGGTGACGCCTCGGGCCGCGTCGAAGGCCGCCTTGAGGCGCTCGGCACGCTTGCTGCGGCGGTTGTCCCGCTCGCCGAAGCGCACGAAGGGGGCGACCCCGGCGTGGCGAATGTGGCCGGGCCCCTCCCGCCAGGCGAGGATGCCGCACAGGCCGTCCAGCACGTGGGCCTGGCCGAGCACGGCGGCCAGCTGGTCGGCGGCCTCGACGCCGTTCTCCAGCGGCACCACGAAGGTGTCGGGGCCGATTATCGGGCGAATCGCACGGGCGGCATCGCCCACCTGCCAGGCCTTGACGGCCACCAGCACCGCGTCCACGGCGCCCACCTCGGCCGGATCGTCGGTGGCCCTGACCTCGGCCAGGTGCACATCGCCCTCGAGGCTTTTGACCCGCAGCCCGTCGCGCTGCAGGGCCGCCAGGTGCTCCCCCCGGGCGATGAAGGTCACGTCGTGCCCCGCCTCGGCCAGGCGCGCCCCGAAATAGCCGCCCACGCCGCCGCTGCCCATGATCGCCAGTCGCATCCTCGCTTCCCCGTTATCGGCTTGACCGACCGCCAGCCTACACCCGAAACGCCTCCGCGACATCGCGACCTTGGCCGCGAGGCGGCTCATGACGCTCCTCCGGTGGGCTGCTAGGATGGGAGCCACCCCGTCACCGCGTGGCAGGAGGCCCCGGCGCCGTCAGGCCACGCCGCCTGGAAGACCCCCATGAAGCGACCCCGCCCCGAAGCCTCTCCCGTGCCGCTGGACGACGCCCTGTCGCCGCTCTCCCTGAAGCGCGTGGGGATCGATACCTACCGCGAGAACGTGGCCTACCTGCATCGCGACTGCGACCTCTACCGCGCCGAGGGCTTCCAGGCGCTCTCCAAGGTGGAGGTGCGCGCCAACGGTCGCTGGATCCTGGCCAGCCTCAACGTGGTGGACGACCCCGCCATCGTCGATTGCCAGCAGCTCGGCCTCTCCGAGGACGCCTTCGCCTCCCTGGCGGTGGGGGAGGGCCAGCCGGTGAGCGTCTCCCAGGCGGAGCCGCCGGCCTCGATCCCGGCGCTGCACCGCAAGATCAACGGCGAGCGCCTGACCCGGCAGGACTACCGGGATATCGTCCAGGACATCGCCGACCTGCGCTACTCGAAGATCGAGCTGACCGCCTTCGTGGTGGCCTGCGACCTGGGCGAGCTGGACCGCGAGGAGATCTACTACCTGAGCGACGCCATGTGCCGAGTGGGGCGCCGCCTCGACTGGCACGAGCACCCGGTGGTGGACAAGCACTGCATCGGCGGGATCCCCGGCAATCGCACCTCCATGCTGGTGGTGCCCATCGTCGCCGCCCACGGCCTGCTCTGCCCCAAGACCTCGTCCCGGGCGATCACCTCGCCGGCGGGTACCGCTGATACCATGGAGGTGCTGGCCAACGTCGACCTGCCCTTCGATGCGCTCGCCGAGATCGTGCGCACCCACCGCGGCTGCCTGGCCTGGGGCGGCACCAGCCAGCTCTCGCCCGCCGACGACGTGCTGATCTCGGTGGAGCGGCCGCTCTCCATCGACTCCCCGGGGCAGATGGTCGCCTCCATCCTCTCCAAGAAGCTGGCCGCCGGCTCCACCCACCTACTGCTCGACATTCCCGTGGGGCCCCATGCCAAGGTGCGCTCTATGCCCGAGGCACGGCGCCTGCGCAAGCTCTTCGAGTTCGTGGCCGCGCGCATGGGGCTGACCCTGGACGTGGTGATCACCGACGGCAGCCAGCCCATCGGTGCCGGGATCGGCCCGGTGCTGGAGGCCCGCGACGTGATGCGGGTGCTCACCAACCACCCGGACGCACCCATGGACCTGCGCCAGAAGTCCCTGCGCCTGGCCGGGCGCATGCTGGAGTTCGACCCCGACGTGCGCGGTGGCGACGGCTTCGGCATCGCCCGGGACATCCTCGACTCCGGCCGTGCCCTGGAACGCATGCAGGCGATCATCGCGGCCCAGGGGGCGCGGCCCTTCGACCTCGACAGCCCGCCCCTGGCGCCCCACCGCTTCGAGGTCCTGGCACCCGCGGCCGGGGTGGTGATCGGGATCGACAACCTCAAGCTGGCGCGCATCGCGCGGCTGGCGGGTGCCCCGAAGGCCGCCGGCGCGGGCGTCGACCTGGCGGTGGGCCTCGGCGACGCGGTGCAGGCCGGGCAGCGGCTCTATACCGTCTATGCCGCCTTCCGCAACGAGCTGGCGCTGGCCCACCAGGCCAGCGAGCGCGACAGCGGCTTCGTGCTGGGCGATCGCGACCGGCTTACCCGCCTCAACGTGGAGATGTGACATGGACGTTGCCCTGCTGCATTTCGCCGACGAGGCCCTGCCGGCCCGTCGCCTGGCCGAGGCCTGCGGGCTGCCGGCACGTCGGGTGGAGCGCCACTGCTTCCCCGACGAGGAGCTCAAGCTGACCCTGCCCTTTGCCGAGGCGGAGGCCTTGCCCGCCACCCTGGTGCTCTACCGCAGCCTGGATCGCCCCAACGACAAGCTGATCGAGCTGCTGCTGCTGGCGCGTCACGCCCGCCGGCAGGGTGTGCGCCGGCTGGTGCTGGTGGCGCCGTATCTCGCCTACATGCGCCAGGATATCGCCTTCCACCCCGGCGAGATCGTCAGCCAGACCCTGATCGGTGGCTTCCTGGCCGAGCTCTTCGATGCCGTGATCACCGTGGATCCCCACCTGCACCGTATCGAGCGCCTCGACCAGGCGATTCCCCTGGCGCACGCCCTCGCGCTCTCCGGTGCGCCGCGGCTCGCCGAGCTGATCGCCGAGAAGCGCCCCGGGGCGCTGCTGCTGGGACCCGACGAGGAGGCGCTGCAGTGGGTAGCCCAGGCCGCCGAGCGCACCGGGCTCGACCATGCCACCTGCCGCAAGGTGCGCCGCGGAGACCGCGACGTGGCGATCAGCCTGCCCGATACCCCGGTGACGGGGCGGGCGGTGGTGCTGATGGATGACGTGGCGAGTTCCGGCCACACCGTGGCGCGCGCCGCCGAGGCGCTGCTGGCGGCGGGGGCCAGCTCGGTAGACGTGGCGCTGACCCATGCGCTGTTCGCCGGCGATGCCCTGGCGGTGATCCGGGCGTCCGGGGTCGGGGAGATCTGGAGCACCGACTGCATCCGCCACGACAGCAATGCCATCGCCATGGCGCCGGTACTGGCCGGCGCGCTTCGGGAGGTGCTGGCCGGCTGAGGCGGCCCGGCCGGCCGGACGGACCCACAA
>NZ_CP071922.1:4017538-4018178 GCF_017584085.1 Halomonas sp. BM-2019 | reverse complement strand
CGAGAGAGTCTCTCGTGCCCCGCCGGGAGGCCTGCGTTGTGACAAGCCCCATGCGCCCGCGACATCATTCTGCCCCGGCATGAATGATGTCCGGAAACGAAGGGGCCCCGCCGGCGCCGAACGGCACGCCACGTGGCCCTTCGGCATCACGGCGGGATCGACTCGGCGCCGGCTTCCGGCTTGCCCGCTCCCTGGTGGCCCAGCGGCCCGGCCCGGTCCAGGCGCGGGTGGTTGTCCCGGAACTCCCGATGGGGATCGGGCAGGGCGTCCAGCGCCTGGAGGCTGCGGACGATGGCGTGGATCGCCGCCGTCACGTCCCGGGTGTTGCCGGCCTCCGAGATGGTGTGCATGTTGCGGATCGGGAAGCCGATGGAGGTGGCGACGCAGTCCACCGCGGCCAGCACCCCGGCCATGCCGTCGGTGCCGGTATCGGCGCCGACGATGTCGCGCTGCAGGGGGATCTTGTGCTCGCGGGCGGTGCTCTCGATCAGGCGGTTGAGCTGCTCGCTGGCGATGGCACCCACCGAGAGGGTGAAGCCCTTGCCCATCTCCAGCGGCTGCATGCGGCGGTCGCCGATGCCCGGGGCGGCCACGTAGTCGTGGTTGACGTCCACCGCGATGATGGCGTCGGGCCTGAGTT
>NZ_CP071922.1:4011195-4017528 GCF_017584085.1 Halomonas sp. BM-2019 | reverse complement strand
CGGCCTCGGCGATCAGCCGGGCCACCTCGGCGGTGACGAAACACCCCAGGCCGTTGTCCAGGTAGGCGCCGTAGAAGGTGTCCGGGCTGAAACCGTGGCGGATGGGACGGTCGAGCAGGATGGCGTCCCCGGGGCGCACGCCCAGCGCCTCCACCTGCTGCTTCTTGTTCTCGCCGTGGATCTGCAGCTCCAGATAGATCTGCTCCTTCTTCACGCCCTTGGTGCCGTCGCGCAGGGCGGGCTCGGCGAAGTGGATGGCGCCCAGCGCCTCCACGGTGCCGCCCTCGATCACCCGATAGGTTCCCGGGGCCTCGGGGTCCTCGCTGAACAGCTTCACCTCGTGGCCGAGCAGGGTGGTGGGCAGGAAGGAGTCGGTGTTGATCCAGATCTTGCCGTCCTCGCCGATGGCGCGCACCTGCAGGCGGATCTTGTCGGCGTGGCCGATGACCATCACCTTGAACAGGTCGTCGCGGCCCGGGTGGGTGTCCAGCACGATGCCGGCGTGGCCCTTGAACTGGTGCAGCTGCCAGGCGGGCGGCGCGAAGCGCTCGAAGTGGGGCTTGAGGACGCCATAGGTCATGGCGGCCTCGAGGCCCACCGGGCTGGGGGCGGCGAGGATCCGTCGCATCAGCTCGAACTGCGACTCGGGCATGGGGCTCGTCCAGGGCGTGGGGGTATCGCTCATGAGGCGCTCTCCGTGGTAGGGGGGCTATCAAGATATCAAGGGTAGCGAAGAAGCGAGGGGCGCACGCCGTGCCTCAGGCCCCGAGACGGCGGGTGGTCTCGACCAGCCGCCGACAGAGGGCGTCGAGCCTTGCCTGCTGGGCCTCGTCCGCTAGCCGGCCTGCCGCGTCGAAGGCCTCCGTGGCCTTGGGCACGGCGAGCTGGTCGGGCAGCACCGTCACGCCGATATTGTTCAGCAGCTGACGGGCCAGGGCCAGGCTGCGCATTCCGCCCAGGCGACCGGGGGAGGCGGCGACCAGGGCGGCCACCTTGCCGTCGAAGAGTCGGAGGCCGCTCTCGCCACGGTGGGGACGGGTCAGCCAGTCGAGGGTGTTCTTGAGCAGCGGCGTGATGAAGCCGTTGTATTCCGGGGATGCGATCAGCAGGCCATCGTGTTCGGCCAGCCCGCGGCGCAGCACCAGGGCATTCTCGGGCAGTCCCTGTTCGGCCTCCAGGTCGCCGTCATAGAGCGGCATGGGATGGTCCCGAAGGTCGATGAAGCGGGGGCGACCGCCGACGGCCTCGATGCGTTCGGCGGCCAGGCGCGCCAGCCGCTTGTTCAGGGAGCCGGCTCGCGTACTGCCGGCGAAGACCAGGATGCGCGGGTGGGGAAGGCGATCCGTCATGATGCTCTCCTTTGCCAGTTCAGCTAATCGACAGCGTCAAGCCGCCGAGGGTTCGTGCCCGCGTCGAGCGGGCGGCCGGCGGCCTCGGGTATCCCGGCCTGGCTATGCTGAACGCAGGGCCCGTCAACCGGAGAGTCGAGGATGTCACCCTGGATGCTGCCGTTGCCCTGCGTCGTGCTGGTCGTCTCCCTGCTGGGGGGCTGCGCCGTGCGTTCCCCCGCGCCCGCCACGGCGCCCGCCGGGGAGGTCGATCCCGCCCCGCCGGCGGAGGCCTCGCCCCGCGTCCCGGTGCCGGACCGCCACTGGCTGCCGCCGCTGTTCACCGGGGTGGAGGACGAGGTCCACTACTTCATCAGCCGCCTGGCGGATCGCCGCTTCGTCGACACCTACGGCGGGGCGGAGCACCCTCGGCCCTGGTACATCGCGGCGGAGCGGCTGGGGCAGATCGGCGAACCGGCCATTCCCCTGCTGGTCTCACGTCTTGACACCGCGGACGAGTACGAACTGATGCTGGCGCTCTATGCGTTGATGCTCGCCTCCCAGGACCCGCGCCTGATGGCGCGCACGGGAGGCGACTACGTCGAGCTCGGCCGCGTGCTGTCCGAGGAGAGCAACGCCGAGAATCGCGCCGCGGCCGAGGCCTGGTGGCAGCGTCACGGCTGGCGCTGGCAGTAAGTCGCCGGACGAACGACGAGGAGACCCCCATGACCCCCCATCCGCAGGCCGCCCGGCAGGAGGCGCGCCGGAGCGAGGCGGCCGGCGGCATCTCCTCCGGCCAGGGCCACCGGCCGCGAGGCAGAGTCCGCACCGCGGCAAGACAGGGTCGGCACCGAGGCCGCCGCGCAGGGCCGGGGATCATGGTGAGGCTGATCTGGGCCTGCCTGCTGGGCGTCCTGTCGGCCACGGCCCTGGCCCAGGATGACTGGCTGCGGGACAGCTGGCGCGAGGTGATCGCCGCCTCGGCCTTCCAGGAGCCCCTGGCGGTGGCCTCCGAGGAGCGCCCCCACTCGGTGAGCGGCAGCGTGCATGCGCGCCTCGACCACCCCTTCGGCGAACTGGCCGAGGCGCTCGGCTCTCCGGCGGCCTGGTGCCAGGTGTTCTTCCTGCACCTCAACGTCAAGGGCTGCTTCCAGGACCCCGCGGGCGACGAGGCGGCGCTGACGCTCTATGTGGGCCGCCGGCACTACGAGCCCCTGGCCGATGCCGAACGGCTCGACCTGCGCTGGCGAATGATCGCCGCGGGGCCCACCTACCTGGAGATGGTGCTGGAGGGGGATCGCGGCCCCTATGGCACCCGGGCCTTCCGCCTGCAGCTGCGCGCCGTGCCCGACCTCGATGGGCAGAGCCTGGTGCAGCTGCGCTACTCCCTGGTGTACGGCATGACGGCGCGCCTCGCCCTGCGAGGCTATTTCGCCTTCGGCGGGCGCGACCGGGTGGGATTCAGCGAGGCGCCGGACGAGGACTCGGCGGGCCTGGTAGGGGGCATGCGCGGCATGATCGAGCGCAACGTCATGCGCTTCTACCTGGCCCTGGTGGCCCACCTGGAGGCCCGGGCGCTGCCCGAGGCGGAGCGGCTGGAGGCGAGCCTGTCGCGCTGGTTCGACCTGACCGAGCGCTACCCGGAGCAGCTGCGCGAGATCGAGCGTGGCGCCTACCTGGAGATGAAGCGCCGCGAGCTGGCCCGGCAGCGCCAGGGTGAGGGGGGATAGCGGCGCCCCGCCTCAACGCGAGCGCCTGTCGCCCTCCAGGGGCGCCGCTTCGCCGACGAAGGCGCCGCAATGTCCGGTGCGTGGGTCAGCGCCTTGCCGGGGGCGTGCCGCGCTCAGGCCTTGCGGGCGCTCGGCCGGGCGAGGCGTGCGGCCAGTCCGCGCCGTAGCGGTTTCACCGCCAGCCCCAGCAGCACGATCAGCGCCAGCGCCTCCAGCCATCCCGGCAGCAGCTCCTGCACCTGCTCGACCTGGCGCGAAATCTCCAGCTGCCACCAGTCGGCCAGGGCATCCACGCCCAGGCCCAGCGCCAGGACGCTGACCAGGATGCCCGCCAGGTAGGCCACCAGCGCGCGATCGCCCATCTCGCGGCGAAACACCCCCAGGGTCGCCAGGCTGGTCACCGGCGCGGCGACCAGGAACACCAGCACCGTGCCCGGCGAGACCCCGGCCAGCAGCAGGCCGGCGGCGATCGGCGTGGCGGCGGTGGCGCACAGGTACATGGGAATACCGATCACCGCCATCACCAGCATGGCGGCGGGGCCGCTGCCCAGCCCGGCAAGCTGCTGAGGCGGCACCAGGGCAATCAGGGCGCCGGCCACCACCAGGCCCACCAGCAGCCAGCGACTGATGTCATCGAGGATATCGGTGAAGGCATAGCGCAGCCCGGCACCCAGCCGGTGACTCAGGGGGGCAGGCGCCAGGCCGGACGAGCCCTTGTCGCCACAGCCGCTGTGGCAGCCTCCCGTGTCGCACGCCGAGGCGGGGGGAGGGGCGTCGGCACCCCGGGTACGCCCCACCAGCAGGCCGGTGGCAATGGCAGTGAGCACGGCGCTCACCGCGCGGGCCAGGGCCATGAAGGGGCCCAGCAGGGCGTAGGTGATGGCCAGGGAGTCGACGCCGATGCCCGGCGTGCCGATCAGGAAGGCGGTGGTGGGGCCGCGGTCGGCACCGCTGCGGTGCAGCGCCAGGGCGGTGGGAATGGCGCCGCAGGAGCACAGCGGCAGCGGGGCGCCGATGACCGCGGCGCGGGCCACGCTGCCCAGCCCGCGCCCGCCCATCCAGCGCTTGAGCCGGGTCTCGTCAAGCAGCGCCTTGATCAATCCGGCCAGGCCGAGCCCCAGCAGCAGCCAGGGGGCGGCGGAGAGGGCAAGGTCGAGTATCGCCAGCGGCAGTGTCATGGGCGTCCCTCCGGGGAAGGCGTAGCCCCATCCTAGCATGGGCGGCCGGGGCCCTGGCGTGCCACCCGGCCGCGGGGGCGGTCTCGGCACATCGGAAGGCGCTTGCGCTGGATCATGGCAGGCGCGCCTGCCCGGACTAACATGCAGAGTGTGGCATCCTCTGTATCCGCGCGGAGCGCCACCCGGCGGCTCTCCGAACCGCCGCCGCCGAGTGCGAGAACCGTCATTCCGACCCGTCACAGCATCCTGTCCGGAGGCCCGTCATGAGCAAGAAGTCCAAGGAACCCCCCACCGCCGGTGAGACACCGGAGCCGCGGGGTGTCAGCCCCTTCCAGGAGTTCGAACGCTTCCTCGAGGGGTTCTTCGATCGGGGCGGGGTGCCCATGCGCTACCGCGATCACCCTCTGTGGGAGCGCTTGTCCGGCCTCGAGAAGGGCGTCCCCAGGGTCGATGTCATCGAGCGCGACGGCGAGGTGGTGGTGCGGGCCGAGGTCCCGGGCTTCGAGCGCGAGGAGCTGGAGGTCACGGTCACCGACCGCAGCGTCACCCTCAAGGGCGAGCATCGCGAGGAGCACAAGGAGGAAAAGGGCGACTACGTCCGCTCCGAGATCACGACCGGCTCCTTCTCACGCACCGTGGCCCTGCCCAGCGAGATCGATGCCGACAAGGCCGAGGCCAGGTTCAAGAACGGTATCCTCGAGCTGGTCCTGCCCAGGCAGAATCAGGCCAGCCGGCGCAAGGTGGAGGTCAAGTAGCCCCCCGGGCGGCCAGGCAGCTCGGCAGGCTGTCGTGGAGGGTGCGCGGCACGATGCCGAGGTCATCGAAGGTGCCGACCCCCTCGCCGACCCGATTGTCGCCCTGCATCAGGATCACCTGGTCGCGGGTCAGCGGCGGCGAGGGCAGCGGCGCGAGCAGCGCCGCGGCGAGGCGCCAGACGGCGAAGGGCACCGGCAGCAGCGGGCGACGGCAGTCCAGGTGGGCCAGCACCTGCTCCACCACCTGGCGGTACTGCAGCACCTCGGGGCCACCCAGCTCGAAGAGCCGTCGCGCGAGGGGGCGCGTATCGCTCAGGCCCGCCGCGGCCCGGGCCACGTCCTGGACATGCACCGGCTGCAGCCGCGTCTCGCCGCGGCCGAACAGGGGGATGACCGGCAGCCGCGCCAGGCGCACCAGGGCGCCGAGAAAGGCATCCCCGGGGCCGAACAGTACGCTGGGTCGCAGGATGACCGCCTTGGGCAGGGCGTCGATCACGGCGCGCTCGCCGGCGGCGCGGGCGCGCACATAGGCCGAGGGCGAGGCGTCGCTCGCCCCGATGCCCGAGACGTGGACGAGCCGCGCCACGCCGGCCCCCCGGGCGATCCGCGCCAGGCGCCCTGCCCCCGCGACATGGATCGCCTCGAAGGTGAGGCCGGCCCGGTGCTGTTCCACATAGAGGCTCACCGCGTTGATCACCGCGCCGCTGCCCGCCAGGGCCGCCGCCAGGGCGGCCTCGTCGCGCAGGTCGGCGGGTACGACCTCGATGGCGTCGCCCGGCTCGGCCCAGCCCGGCAGGGTGGCATGGCGGGCCACCAGGCGCACCGCGCGGCCGGCCTCCACCAGCTCGCGAACGATGGTGCGGCCAAGAAAGCCGGTGCCGCCGACTACCGTGGTCGGGCCCTCGGGCATGGGTGGCTCCTTGGTCAACGGGGATAGGCTCTATCCTGCCAGCCGCGCCGCTGGCCGTCATGTGCCGCGCGGCCCGGCTGGAGCCCGCTGACGCCGCGGTGTAGGCTTGTCGGCTTCCTCGCAACCGTCACCCGGAGTCCGCCATGAGCGATCTGCCCCCCTGTCCCGCTTGCGCTTCCGCCTTCACCTACGACGATGGCCTGCAGCACGTCTGCCCGGAGTGTGGCCACGAGTGGTCTCGCGAGGCGAGCGCCGACACGTCCGACCCGGCGCCCCGGGTTCGCGATGCCAACGGCAACCCCCTGGCCGACGGCGACAGCGTCACCGTGATCAAGGACCTCAAGGTGAAGGGCTCGTCGCTGGTGGTGAAGGTGGGGACCAAGGTCAAGAACATTCGCCTGGTGGAGGGCGACCACGATATCGACTGCCGGG
>NZ_CP071922.1:3999169-4011160 GCF_017584085.1 Halomonas sp. BM-2019 | reverse complement strand
AAATAGCGCGCTATTCGCCTCATCAGATCGATAAACTTGCCTCGAAATCCGAATCTCTCGCGACGATCGGTCAAATCCGACAGGCTCCTAGTCGAGTCAAGAGGGCGCAGGCGTCAAGGGTGGCGTGAGGCCGGCGGTTTCGTCGCCCTCGGTCGGATCATCCTCGTCGGTCTCCTCCGGGGCTTCGGCCTCGATCCAGCCGCGCTCCCGGTAGTAGCGCAGGGCACCCTCGTGGAGCGGCGCGGAGAGCCCTTCGCGGATCATCGCCTCGGGTTCGAGCCCCGACCAGGCCGGGTGAAGGGCGGTGAAGCGCGCGAAATTGTCGAACACCGCGGCTACCACGGCGTAGACCTCTTCCGGGTCGGTGGCCTCGGTGGCCACCAGGGTGGCCCGCACCCCGAAGGTGGTGATCTCCGGCTGGTCGGCGTAGTACGTAGTAGAGCCCGGCGGGAATGGTCGCCCGACTGAAGTAGGGGGCGTCCTCCAGCAGGGCATCGACATAGGGCCCCTCCACGTCCACCAGCACCGCATCGCAGAGATCCACGGCCTGGCGGATCGAGGTGTCCGGGTGGCCCACCGTATAGACCATGGCGTCGATGTTGCCATGGCAGAGCTCCAGGGACTGCTGGTCGGCGGGGAGCTCGTTGACCAGGGCGAAGTCGCCGTGGGTCCAGCCCCGGGCCGCCATCAGCTGCAGCATGGTGCCGCGCTGCCCGGAGCCGGGGTTGCCGATATTCACCGCACGGCCGGCCAGGTCGTCGAAGGCCTCGATCCCGGCATTGTTTCTCGCCACCAGGGTGAAGGGCTCACTGTGAATCGAGAAGAGCGCCCGCAGCTCCTCGTCGGGGCCCGCCTCGGCGAAGCCCTCCCTGCCATGGACCGCATGGTATTGCAGGTCCGACTGGGCCAGGGCGATGGAGACCTCGCCGTCCCGCAGGGCCCGCAGGTTGTCCACGGAGCCATCGGAGGGGCGGGCCCGACAGGGCTGCGCCACCAGCCGGCAGAGCACCTGGCCGGTGATGTGATAGACCCCGGTGGGGCTGGCCGTGCTGATCACTAGCGGAGAGGGCTCGGCCAGCGCCTGGCGGGGCAGCGCCAGGAGCAGGGCCGTCAACAGGGTGCTCAGCACCACAGGGACGAGACGCCGGGGGGAGTAGGGCTGGGTGCTCATCGCGGTCTCCTGCCGAGTCGCATTGCCTGGTCTGCCTGGAGTCTAGCAGCCCGTCAGGCTTAGCGCCGATCGGCGGGGAGACCCGGGCTTTCCCAATGATAACGATTGTCGTTATTGATGGTAACGGTGGCGAACGTGCCGACATCCTCTGCGTCGGCGTGCAGAAACCGCCAGAGGGGTTCACATCGAATCCATACAGGACTAAAATGGTCCCCAATCGAGGCGCGGCCCCTTCGGGCCGCGCGCTACCCAGGAGGGCAGCATGCTCAAGCTTTCGCGGCTGACCGACTATGCCGCCGTGGTCATGGCCCAGATCGCTCGGCATCCCGAGCAGCCCCATGCGGCCGGGGAGCTGGCCGAGGCGGTGCAGCTGCCGCATCCCACGGTCGCCAAGACCCTCAAGATGCTGGTCAAGGCGGGGCTGCTGGAGTCGCGGCGCGGCGCCCAGGGGGGCTACTCCCTGGCGCGGCCGGCATCCAGGATCACCGCCATCGACATCATCACCGCCATCGAGGGGCCGGTGGCGATGACCGAGTGCAGCCATGCCGAGGGCGAGTGCGACCTGGTCGCCACCTGCGGCGTCTCGGACAACTGGCAGCGGGTGTCGCTGGCCGTGCGCACGCTGCTCGACAGCGTGACCCTGGCCCACCTGGCCGATACCGCGCCGATCAAGCTGCCGGTGCAGCTGCCCATCCAGAGTGTGACCCTGGCCGCCGACACGGCCTGAGTCGCCCACAGAATCAACCCGGCGAGCCCGCCTCGCTAGCCCAACCGCCCGGGAGGGGAAGACATCATGGCAAGTCAGGAAATGGAACAACTTGTCCGTCGCGAGTACAAGGAAGGCTTCGTGACCGACATCGAGAGCGACACGCTGCCGCCCGGCCTCGACGAGGACACCATCGCCTTCATCTCGAAGAAGAAGGGCGAGCCCGAGTGGATGCTCGAGTGGCGCCTGGACGCCTACCGCAAGTGGCTGACGATGACGTCGCCCTCCTGGGCGCACCTGGAGTATCCGCCCATTGACTACCAGGCGATCTCCTACTTCAGCGCGCCCAAGCGTCCGGAGGATCGTCCCCAGAGCCTCGACGAGGTCGACCCCAAGCTGCTCGAGACCTACGAGAAGCTCGGCATTCCCCTGCACGAGCGCGCGGCCCTGGCCGGCGTGGCGGTGGACGCGGTGTTCGATTCCGTCTCCGTGACTACCACCTTCAAGGCGAAGCTCTACGAGGCGGGGGTGATCTTCTGCTCCATCTCCGAGGCCATCCGCGACTACCCGGAGCTGATCAAGCAGTACCTGGGCACCGTGGTGCCCCAGGGTGACAACTACTTCGCGGCGCTCAACTCCGCGGTGTTCACCGACGGCTCCTTCGTCTTCGTGCCCAAGGGCGTGACCTGCCCCATGGAGCTCTCCACCTACTTCCGCATCAACGCCGCCAACACCGGCCAGTTCGAGCGCACCCTGATCATCTGCGAGGAGGGCGCCCAGGTCTCCTACCTGGAGGGCTGCACCGCGCCGATGCGCGACGAGAACCAGCTGCACGCCGCGGTGGTGGAGCTGGTGGCGCTCGATGATGCCGACATCAAGTACTCCACCGTGCAGAACTGGTACCCGGGTGACGAGGAGGGCAAGGGCGGCATCTACAACTTCGTCACCAAGCGCGGCGACTGCCGCGGCGACCGCTCGCGGATCAGCTGGACCCAGGTGGAGACCGGCTCCGCCATCACCTGGAAGTACCCTTCCTGCGTGCTGCGCGGCAAGGAGAGCATCGGCGAGTTCTACTCCGTGGCGGTGACCAACGGCCGCCAGCAGGCCGATACCGGCACCAAGATGATCCATATCGGCGAGGGCACCCGCTCCAGCATCATCTCCAAGGGCATCTCCGCCGGGAAGAGCAACCAGTCCTACCGCGGACTGGTGAAGATCGGCCCGCGCGCCAAGGGGGCGCGCAACTTCACCCAGTGCGACTCCCTGCTGATCGGCGATACCTGCGGGGCCCACACCTTCCCCTACCAGGAGATCAGCAACAGCACCGCCACCGTGGAGCACGAGGCGACCACCTCCAAGATCGGCGAGGACCAGCTCTTCTACTGCCAGAGCCGCGGCATCTCCGAGGAGGACGCGGTGAGCATGATCGTCAACGGCTTCTGCAAGGACGTCTTCCAGGAGCTGCCGATGGAGTTCGCCGTCGAGGCCGAGGCGCTGCTCAGCGTCACCCTGGAAGGCGCGGTCGGCTAATCCCATTTTTCAGAATTTCAAAGGTAATGAAGATGCTCGAAGTCAAGGATCTGCACGTCACGGTCGAGGGCAACGAAATCCTCAAGGGCCTCACTCTCACCATCCAGGCCGGTGAGGTCCACGCCATCATGGGCCCCAACGGCGCCGGCAAGTCGACCCTCTCGGCGGTGATCGCCGGCAAGGAGGGCTATGAGGTCACCGCCGGCACCATCACCTTCGAGGGCAAGGACGTGCTGGAGTTGGAGGTCGAGGAGCGCGCCCTGGCCGGTCTGCTGCTCGGCTTCCAGTACCCGGTGGAGATCCCCGGGGTGAAGAACATCTACCTGCTCAAGGCGGCGCTCAACGCCAAGCGTGCCGCCAATGGCCAGGAGGACATTCCGGCGCCGGAGTTTCTCAAGCTGGTCAAGGAGAAGACCGCCGAGATGAAGATGGACGCCAGCTTCCTGCAGCGCTCCGTCAACGAGGGCTTCTCCGGCGGCGAGAAGAAGCGCAACGAGATCCTGCAGATGCTGGTGCTGCAGCCCAAGCTGGCCATGCTCGACGAGATCGATTCGGGCCTCGATATCGATGCCATGAAGATCGTGGCCGACGGCGTCAACAGCCTGCGCGCCGAGGATCGCGGCATCCTGCTGGTGACTCACTACCAGCGCCTGCTCGACTACATCGTGCCGGACAAGGTGCACGTGCTGGTGGATGGCCGCATCGTCAAGAGCGGTGACGCCGACCTGGCCCGTGAGCTCGAGTCCCGTGGCTATGACTGGGTGCTGGAGGAGTCCGCCGCATGAGTGACGTTCAGAGCGACGTGAAGACCTTTCTCGACCGCCTGGCCGAGTTCCGCGCCGGGCGTGGCGCCGAGCCGACCTGGATCGCCGCCCGGCGCCAGGCCGGCGCCGCCCGCTTCGAGGCGCTGGGCTTCCCGACCCGCCGCGACGAGGCGTGGAAGTATACCGACGTGCGCGCCATCGCCCGGGGCGACTTCGCCCTGGCCGAGAACGCCGAGTTCTCTCCGGCCGCGGCGGCGGCGTTGACCCTGCCTCTCGACGCCCATCGGCTGACCTTCGTCGACGGCGTCTTCTCCGCGGCACTCTCCCAGCTCGACGGGCTGCCGACGGGGGTGACGCTGACGCCGCTCTCCCGGGCGCTGGAGGAGAACCACGAGGCGGTGGGCGGCCCCCTGGGCCGGCTGACCGGGGTGGAGTTCTCGCCCTTCTCGGCGCTCAATACCGCCTTCATGGAGGAAGGCGCCGTACTGCGCCTGGCGCCGGGCACGGTAGTCGAGAAGCCGATCGTGGTGCAGTTCCTCTCCCGGGCCGGCACGGCCCCGGTGATGAGCCACCCGCGCCTCCTGGTGGAGGCCGGCGGGCGCAGCCAGGCGACCCTGGTCGAGCACCATGTGGGCGAGGAGGCCGCGGCCAACTCGATGCACCAACCTGGTGGAGGAGATCATCCTCGACCGCGGCGCGATCCTGACCCACTACAAGCTGCAGGAAGCGCCGCTGGCCGACCTGCACGTGGCCAGCATCCACGTGGAGCAGGGGCGTGACAGCACCTACACCTCGTTCAACCTGAACCTGGGCGGGGGCCTGGTGCGCACCGACCTGATCAGCGAACTCGACGGCCAGGGCGCCACCGCCAACTTCTATGGCCTCTTCTATGGCCAGGGGCGCCAGCACGTGGACAGCCACACCCTGGCCAACCACAACGCCCCCCACACCTACTCCAACGAGAACTACAAGGGCATCCTCGACGACCGTGCCCATGGGGTGTTCAACGGCAAGGTGGTGGTCAAGCGCGATAGCCAGAAGATCGAGGGCTACCAGAGCAACGCCAACCTGCTGCTCTCCGACCGCGCCGAGATCGATGCCAAGCCGGAGCTCGAGATCTATGCCGACGACGTCAAGTGCTCCCACGGCACCACCACCGGCCAGCTCGACGAGGAGGCGGTCTATGCCCTGCGCACCCGCGGCATCGACGAGCCGACGGCCCGCGGCCTCTTGACCCTGGCCTTCGCCGGCGAGGTGCTGGAAGGGGTGGCCCTCGACGCCATCTCCGAGCGCGTGGAGCTCGCCGTGGCCGGCAAGCTGCCCGAGCGCTTCAACCTGGCCGGGCTGGTGGAAGCCGCGGTCGCCCTGGGCGAAGAATGATGGCGCACGGCGCCGAGACGAGGAGGAGCCTGCCATGACCGACCTGGCCACCCCTGTTCCCGAGAGCCCCACCCTGGACGTGGCGGCGATCCGGATGGACTTCCCGATCCTGTCCCGCCAGGTGCATGGCCGGCCGCTGGTCTATCTCGACAACGCGGCCACCAGCCAGACCCCGCGCCAGGTGATCGCGGCGTTCGACGACTACTACGGTCGCTACAACGCCAATATCCACCGCGGCCTGCACACCCTGGCCGACGAAGCCACCGCGGCCTTCGAGGGCACCCGGGAGACGGTGCGCGGCTTCCTCAACGCCGCCGAGCGCCGCGAGATCGTCTTCACTCGCGGCACCACCGAGGCGATCAACCTGGCCGTGAACGCCTGGGGCCGAGCCAACCTCGGGGCCGGCGACGAGGTGATCATTTCGCGCCTGGAGCACCACTCCAACATCGTGCCCTGGCAGCTGCTGGCCCGGGAGCTCGGCTTCACCATCAAGGTGATCCCGGTGGACGAGCGCGGCGTGCTGGACCTCGACGCCTATCGGGCGCTGTTCACCGAGCGCACCCGGCTGGTGGCGGTCAACCATGTCTCCAACGCCTTCGGCACCGTGAACCCGGTCAAGGAGATGGCGGCCATCGCCCACGCCCGGGGCGCGCTGATCCTGGTCGACGGTGCCCAGGCCACGCCCCACCAGGAAGTGGACGTGCGCGACATCGACGCCGACTTCTACGCTTTCTCGGGCCACAAGGTCTACGGTCCCACCGGGGTCGGCGTGCTCTACGGCAAGGCGGCGCTGCTCGAGGCGATGCCGCCCTGGCAGGGCGGCGGCGAGATGATCAAGACCGTCTCCTTCGAGGCCGGCACCACCTTCGCCGAGATTCCCCACAAGTTCGAGGCCGGCACCCCGGCCATCGCCGAGGTGATCGCCCTGGGCGAGGCGCTCAAGTGGGTGACCGGCGTGGGCCTGGCGGCCATCGGCGCCTGGGAGGCCCGCCTGCTGGCACACGCCACCGAAGGGGTCTCGCGCATCGACGGCCTGCGCATCCTGGGCACCGCCCCGGACAAGGCCGGGGTGCTCTCCTTCGTGGTCGACGGGGCCCACTCCCAGGACATCGGCCTGTTGATCGACCAGCTCGGGGTGGCGATCCGCACCGGCCACCACTGCGCCCAGCCGCTGCTGGCCCAGTTCGGCGTGGATGCCACCTGCCGGGCGTCGTTTGCCGCCTACAACACCCTGGACGAGATCGACACCTTCATCGAGGCCCTCTGGCGGGTCATCGGCATGGTGAGGTAAGGAGCCCCATGAGCGAAATCGAGCAGATAGCCAGCCTCGACAAGGGGCAGACCCTGCCGCTGCAGCGGGACGTGGAGGCGATCTCCATCCCCTTCGGCAAGACGGTGACCCTGGCCGAGGACAGCATTGTCAGCGTGATGCAGGCCAAGGGCAGCTCGGTGAGCGTGGGCTTCGAGGGGCGCCTCTACCTGATCGAGGGCGCCAACCTCGATGCCCTGGGGCTCGAGGCGCTGCCGCGGCCGACCCTGCCCGAGTCGGCCACCGAGGATGAGATCGAGCAGTTCGTCTGGGACCAGCTGCGCACCTGCTTCGATCCGGAGATTCCGGTGAATATCGTCGACCTGGGGCTGGTCTACGGCTGTCGCATCGAGCGGCTGATCAGCGGTGAGCGCATCGTCACCATCCGCATGACCCTCACCGCGCCGGGCTGTGGCATGGGCGACGTCATCGCCGCGGATGCTCGCAACAAGATCCTCGGCGCCCCTCAGATCAGCAAGGTGCATACCGAGATCGTCTTCGACCCGCCCTGGAGTCGTGAGATGATGAGCGACGAGGCCAAGCTCGAGCTCGGCATGTTCTGACGCACCACCCATGCGGGGCCTGAGGGAGGGCCATGAAGGTAGCGGTGTGGAAGGCCTTTCACGGGCTGCTGATGACCCTGGGCGCTGCCGCGCTGTTGGCGGCTCTGCTCCTCGTGGTCGCCAACCTCTGGGTACTGGCCCAGACTCACGCCCGTATCGAGCAGGAGCTGCCGCTGTGTGGCGCCGAGCGGGTCGCCATCGTCTTCGGTACCTCCCATTGGACCCGCAGTGGGGTGCGTAACCCCTACTTCGATGCGCGCATGAGCGCCTCGGCACGGCTTGTCCGGCTGGGCCGCGTCGACCACCTGCTGCTCTCCGGCGACAATCGCACGCGGTTCTACAACGAGCCCATCACCATGTGGCGCGATCTTCGCGGCCGCCAGGTGGCCGACGGCGACATGACGCTCGACTACGCCGGCTTCAGTACCTTCGATACCCTGTCCCGTGCCCGTGATGTCTTCGGCGTGGAGCGGGCGCTGTTGATCACCCAGGCCTGGCACCTGCCGCGGGCGCTGTTCATTGCCGATGCGCTGGGGCTGGAGGTCACCGGCTGCGCGGTGCCTTCGCCCTCGCGACAGGTGAGCGGGGAGTGGCGCCTTCAGGCGCGGGAGTGGCTGGCGCGGGTGGCCACCCTGGGGGATCTCTACCTGTGGGGACGCGAGCCCTACTTCCTGGGCCCGCTGGAGCCTCTGGAGATTGCCCCGCGCACCTGGGAGGCCTGGCTCTTCCCGGCTGGGGAGGGGGAGCCGGGAGGCGGAGAGAGCGCGGTGGAGTGACTCAGCGCCGGCGGGGCTTCTGCTGGGCGTAGAGCTCGCGAATCAGCGCCCGGCAACCCTTCCAGCAGCCCTCGATCACCGGTTCGATCGCGTCGGGCAGGGGGTGGGTGTAGAGGCTCGAGAGGGCTTGCATCAGCACCCGCTCCTGCTCGAGCAGCTCGCCGATCACCACCTGGCTCTCGTTGCCGACGAAGCTCTTCAGTCGGCTCCACAGCCACATGTAGTCGTCGCGCTCCACGTCGGCGTCACGGGGCAGCATGCTGAGGTGCTTGCGCGACAGCTCCTGCAGCTCGCGCATCGAGCGGCTCCTGGCCTCGTAGTGGGGTTTCAGGGCGTCGCGCAGGGACGGATGCAGGCGCTCCAGATTGTCCTGAAAATAATCAATGCTGTCGGCCAGCGCCTCCAGGACGCTGTCCATCGCCACCTGGCGATTGTCGAGAAACATGAGCGGTCACCTCCTCCGGTGACGCAGATTGTGGCTGGGGAAACACTGTTTTGCTACCCCCGGCGGCGAATAAATGCGGTCTATTGGGGACTTTTCTCGCCAGTTACGCAATTACCCCTTGGGTTTAGGCGGTGCCTTGCGGCTCGGGGCGGCATTCTTCTCGATATGCTCGATGATCAGCCCGGCGATATCCTTGCCGGTAGCGGTCTCGATCCCCTGCAGGCCTGGGGAGGAGTTGACCTCCATGATCACCGGGCCGTGGTTGGAGCGCAACAGGTCTACGCCCGCCACCCGCAGGCCCATGGCCTTGGCGGCGCGGATCGCCGTGGAGCGCTCCTCGGGGGTGATGCGGATCACGCTGGCCGTGCCGCCGCGATGCAGGTTGGAGCGGAATTCGCCCTCGGGCGCCTGGCGCTTCATGGACGCCACCACCTTGTCGCCGACCACCAGGCAGCGAATGTCGGCGCCCCGGGCTTCCGTGATGTACTCCTGCACCATGATGTTGGCCTTCAAGCCCAGGAAGGCCTGGATCACGCTCTCGGCCGCCTGGTTGGTCTCGGCCAGTACCACGCCGATACCCTGGGTGCCCTCCAGCAGCTTGATGACCAGTGGCGCCCCCTTGACCATGGTGATGAGGTCGGGGATGTCGTCCGGGGAGTGCGCGAAGCCGGTGATCGGCAGGCCCAGCCCTTTGCGCGAGAGCAGCTGCAGCGAGCGCAGCTTGTCCCGGGAGCGGGTGATGGCCACCGAGTCGTTGAGCACATAGGTACCCATCATCTCGAACTGGCGCAGCACGGCGCAGCCGTAGAAGGTCACCGAAGCGCCGATGCGCGGGATCACCGCGTCGAAGGGCTCGAGCTCCTGGCCCTTGAGGTGGATCGAGGGGTGGTGAGCGGCGATGCTCATGTAGCAGCGCAGGGTGTCGACCACTCGGGTGGTGTGGCCGCGCTGCTCGGCGGCTTCCACCAGGCGGCGGGTGGAGTAGAGATTGCGGTTGCGGGACAGCAGCGCGATATGCATCGGAGGCTCCGGATGGCCGGTAGAGGTCAGGGTTCGCCGTGCAGGAAGGCGGCGCCGGGTGCCACCAGCAGGCGGCGCAGCGCACGGCGCCCCAGCAATATGGGGTGGCGCATATTGCGGCGGTCGGTCAGGGTCAGCTCCACGGGGAACTCCAGGTCGCCCAGGCGCAGCACGGTGCGAATCACGTAGCGCCACTCCTCCTGGCCGTTGGAGCTGCGCACCTTGCGCCGGTCATGCAGGTGCAGGCGGAACACATGGGGCGGCGTGTGGGGGCCGCCGCTGCGGGTGGTGAAGCTGACCCACAGGTGGCCGTCCTCCTCGAAGGACTCGATATCCTCGGCGTGCAGCGCGGAAGTACGGGCGCCAGTGTCCGCCTTGGCGCACAGGCTCAGGTGCAGCTCCGGCAGGGTGATCATCTCGCGTCGACCGATCACCGCCTTGGGGGTGTAGGGCAGTTCTTTCATGGTCATGGTAGGTCCTTGCAGGCCAGTCAGCGCGTCAGGGCGGCCAGGCGCCGGCCGATGGGGCTCTCCGGGGTGGCCTCGCGCAGGGTCATCAGCACCGGCAGGCGAAGCCGCGGGATCAGCGCCAGGTCGCGGGCCACGCTCATGAAGTCGGCGGCTTCGCACTCGGCCAGCCGCTCGAGGAAGCGCGGCAGGCGCGCGGCGTCCTCCAGGTGGCGCCAGCCGCGTGCGGCCATGGCCGCCAGCAGGTCGGGCCCACAGAGGCCGGCATCGGCCAGCAGGGCGTCGTACCAGGCGCCGGCCTGCTCGCTGTCGGCACCGGCCACGGCACGCACGCAGGCGCAGAAGCCCTCGATGTCGCCGGCGCCGGCGGCGGCTTCGCCGCGCTCACGCAGGGCGCGGGCCAGGGGCGCCTCGATGGCCACATGCTCCAGACAGTAGCACAGCGAGATAAGCACTTCGCCGGGCAGGGCGGGCAGGCGAGCGGCGAGCTGATGACTCGCCTCGTCGTCCAGGCGCACGGCGAAGTCGGCCAGGCCCTGCAGGCCCAGGGCCTGCCAGTCGATGGCCTGCTGGCCGCTCAGGTAGGCCTCCACGGGCTCCAGGTGCTGGCTCGCCGTCAGCCCCAGGTCCCGGCTGGCATGGGCGTGCAGCACCGCCTGGAAGGGCAGCGAGGGGGTGAAGGCGAGCGGGTTGTCCTGCATCAGGTTCTCTACCGCCTCGCCCGCCTCGCCCGCCTCGCCCGCCTCGCCCGCCTCGCCCGCCTCGCGCCCGACGCTTTCCACGCTGCGCCCCAGGGTTTCCAGCAGGCGTTGCAGGAAGGCATCGCGGGGCGCCGGCACCAGCCGGCCCTGTTCGTCCAGCGGCAGGGCCAGGAACCAGATCAGGGGGTCGCGCATCTCGCCCAGGCGAAACACCAGGCCGAGGCGCGCCTGGCCCTGCCAGGGAGCCGGCCAGGGCAGCTCGCCGTCCTCGAAGGCGGCCAGGGTCGACAGCTCGCAGCGTTCGACGCGGCGGCCGAGGTGGTAGAGCCACGCCTCGGCGCCGGTGCGCACGAAGAAGTCGTGAAGGGTATGGATGGGTCGCATGCTCTCTCCGATCATCGAACCGTGCACTCTACCTTGGCGATGCCTTGCTGTCAGCAGGTCTCCCTGGTGCCGGGGAGTCGCACCTGATCAATTCTTGATCGATGGCCGCCGGGCCCCGTGAGACCGGGCTCTGCGAGGACTTTCCAGAGATTATCCACAGCCCCGTTCAGGAAAACTGTGGGCGGTGGACAACCGGGGGGCCGGGGCAGGCTCTGGGGTGGATAACCCTGGCCGGGTGGTCAGGGGCCGGGGCCAGCGGGGATAATGGTGGTACATGCACGAGAGGATTTCGAGATGAGCGTTCACCAGGAGCTGGCGGTGGCCCTGCGCGAGCTGGAGGCCACCATGCGCGCCACCGGGCGGTGGCGCATGGAGCGCCCTTCTGCGCCGACACCTTGACGCTGCCCCAGTGGCTGCGCTTCGTGTTCATCGTGCGGCTGGAGGCGCTGGTGGAGGCCCAAGCGCCGATGCCGGCGAAGTGCGAGGTGGCTCCGGCCGTGGAGGTCTGGCTGGCCCAGGCCGGCGCCCGGACCAGCGAGCGGCTGATGATGAAGCGCGCCGTGGAGACGATCGACCGGCTGGTCACCGAGAACTGAGTCCGCCATGCCTTACTACTTCGCCTACGGCAGCAACATGAACCCGGCCCGCGTCGCGGCGCGCATCGGGGCCACCCGGCGCGCGCTGCCCGGCGTGCTGCACGACCATGTGCTGCGCTTCGACAAGGCGTCGCGGGTGGCGGGGGTCGCCCATGCCAACGTGGCCCCGGCGGTCGGCG
>NZ_CP071922.1:3997626-3999069 GCF_017584085.1 Halomonas sp. BM-2019 | reverse complement strand
AAAAGTAACGATCGGCGCGCCTTTCGTTGCGGGTGGAAAAGTTAAAGCTGAAGTTGTGACACACGGCCGTGGTGATAAAGTGACGATCATTAAGTTCCGTCGCCGTAAGCATCACATGAAGCGTGCGGGTCACCGCCAGTGGTTCACTGAAGTGAAAATCACTGGTATCAGCGGTTAAGAGAGGAGTAGAGACACATGGCACACAAAAAGGCTGGTGGTTCAACTAAAAACGGTCGCGATTCCGAAAGCAAACGCCTTGGTGTGAAGCGCTACGGTGGCGAGTCAGTTTTGGCCGGTAACATCTTGGTGCGTCAGCGGGGCACCAAGTTCCACGCAGGCGATAACGTAGGTGTTGGTCGTGACCACACTTTGTTCGCCAAAGTCGACGGTAAAGTAACCTTCGAACAACGTGGACCTCAGAATCGTAAGTTCATCAGCGTCCGCGCTGACTAACGAGACGAAGCAATCTGAGAAAAACCCCGCCGCTGCGCGGGGTTTTTTGTATCTCGTTTTCGCATTTGCGAACGCAGTCCGAAGCGAGTAACTTTAGCAAGCAAGCATGAGTAACACAGGCATCCCCCATGAAATTCGTAGATGAAGTCGATATTCGAGTCGAGGCAGGTGACGGCGGCAATGGCTGCGTCAGTTTCCGGCGCGAGAAATTTATTCCGAAAGGTGGCCCCGATGGAGGCGACGGCGGAGATGGTGGAGATGTTTGGCTGGTTGCTGATGAAAACCTCAACACCCTCATCGATTATCGCTTTGAGCGCTTGCACCGAGCCGTTCGCGGACAAAATGGAATGAGTCGGAACTGCACCGGTAAGCGGGGCGAAGATAAACTCCTGGCGGTCCCGGTGGGTACGCGGATTAAAGATATGGATACAGGTGAAGTCTTAGGAGACCTCACCCGCCATGGGCAGCGCTTAATGGTCGCGAAAGGGGGCTTTCATGGCCTCGGCAATACGCGTTTCAAAAGCAGCACCAATCGCGCACCGCGTCAACGCACTGACGGAACCAAAGGCGAGCATCGTAATTTGTTGCTCGAGCTTCTCCTTCTCGCTGATGTTGGCCTTTTGGGTATGCCAAATGCAGGCAAATCTACGCTGATCCGCTCCGTGTCTGCGGCCAAGCCAAAAGTTGCAGATTATCCATTTACCACTCTGACTCCGAATTTAGGGGTGGTGCGGTTATCGGCCTCACAGAGTTTCGTGATCGCGGACATTCCGGGTTTGATTGAAGGTGCCGCCGATGGTGCAGGGCTCGGTATTCAGTTTTTGAAACACCTTGAACGCTGTGGCCTGCTCCTTCACCTGATTGATGTCGCTCCTTATGATGGTTCTGACCCTGCGGAGGTTGCCGTCACGATCATTAATGAGCTTGGACAGTACAGCCCAGAGCTCGCGGAAAAGCCTCGTTGGCTCGTCCTCAATAAAACCGACTTGT
>NZ_CP071922.1:3986942-3997526 GCF_017584085.1 Halomonas sp. BM-2019 | reverse complement strand
TACAAGGCCAAGGAGCACGGCAAGCATCTGGTCAAGATCGACCCGTGGTTTGCCAGCTCCAAGACCTGCCATGCCTGCCAGCACCAGGTGGACGTCAGGCCACTGAGTGTCCGGTCGTGGGAGTGCCCGGCCTGCCAGGCGCATCACGACCGGGACATCAACGCGGCGCTGAACATCAAGCATCAAGGCATTATCAAGCTAAAGGCGGAAGGGCTGTCCGTCTCTGTCCATGGAGGCTTGCGTAAATCCGGCATATCGCCGGTTGCTGCCTGAGAAGTGGGAAGCCTCGCCCGATAGGGCGGGGAGCAGTCACGAAGATGTAGGGCTGCATCCTCGAGTTGCTGGAGGTCTGGGTAACTCCTTCCAGTCACATATCCTGAAGTTCTGGCATGGACGAGCGGTAGACGCCATGACTTGGCCCAGGGGCTAAAAAAAGCTAATCGGCGACAGCCCCCCACTCCCCGGCCTTGAGGCCGGGAAATGGTGTTACTGGGCGTGGCGCTCGAGCTCGTGCAGTGCGGCGCGGGCGAGGAAGCCAGAGCGGCTCTTGTAGTCGCCGTGCTTCGCCACGGTGCTGTCGATGCGCTTGATCAGCAGGTCGGGCAGGGTGACGTTGATCTTGTGGCTCCTGCCCAGGTAGGGGGTCATGTCGATCTCGACCGTGGCCCAGACCCACCCAGCAAAGCTGGGGTTCTTCACATGCTGCTGAATGGCGGTGGCCGTCGGAATGGGGTCACCGTGTTCTGACAGGCTTTCCAGGTGCCCTTCGATGGCCTCGCGAGCGTTGGCGATGGCTTCATCGAAGGAGTCGCCAGCGGAGAAGCAGCCGGGCAGGTCGGGCACGGTCACGCTGTAGGCGTGCTGTTCGTCGCCGATCTCGATGGCAATGGGGTAGTGCATGTGGTGTCGCTCCTGTGTGGTGCCAGGTGCTGCCGGCGTCACTTGAGGCCGGCCTGCTTTCTGATTCCGCGGATCAACCCCGTTTTCAGATCCTTCTTTGGGTGAGGCACGGTAATGGTGCCGGGCTTGCGTGGGTGCCGAAAATGGTGGTGGCTGCCCTTGATTCGGTCCAGCCGCCAGCCATCTGCCTCCAATTCCTTGATCAGGTCTGCACTCTTCACTCCGGCTCCTCGCCGTTTCTTGGGGTTATGGTAACCCCGGCGTGGCGTCAGGACAACTGACGAACGGCGGATGGCCGGCTCAGCGGAGACAGACCCCCATTCCCAGCGGCCGGAAGAGATGCCGGCCGCTGGTGTTTTAACGCCGTGAGTTCAAGTGGTAAGCCTCGCGATTAGGCCTTCGCCACCCAGAACCACCACACGATCAGCGCGATCAGCGCGATTCCCGCCAGGTTGACGATCCAGCTCATGACATCACCTCCTTCCGGCTCTGCCCCGTAGGCGTCTGACTACCCGCAGGGCCTTTTTCGTTGCGGGGCTTGAACAGGCGCAGGCGGTTGGCGTTGCTCACCACCGTGATGGAGGAGAGCGACATGGCCGCACCCGCGATCATCGGCGAGAGCAGCATCCCGGTGACGGGGTAGAGCACCCCGGCGGCGATGGGAATGCACAGGGTGTTGTAGCCGAAGGCGCCCACCAGGTTCTGCTTGATGTTGGTCAGGGTCGCCCGGCTGATCTCGATGGCCGAGGCCACCCCGTGCAGCGAGCCGCGCATCAGGGTGATGCCGGCGCTCTCGATGGCCACGTCGGTGCCCTGGCCGATGGCGAAGCCCACGTCGGCCCGGGCCAGCGCCGGGGCGTCGTTGATGCCGTCGCCCACCATGCCCACCGTCTCGCCGGCCTGCTGCAGGCGCTCGATCTCGGCGTGCTTGTCCTCGGGCAGCAGGCCCGCGCGGAACTCATCGATGCCCACCTCCCGGGCGATGACCGCGGCGGTGTGCTCGTTGTCGCCGGTCAGCATCACTACCTTCAGGCCGTCGGCCTGCAGGCGCCGGATGGCCTCGATGGTGTCGTGGCGCAGCGGGTCGCTGATGCCGAACAGCGCAGCGAGCCTGCCCTCCACGGCGAGATAGACCACGGTGCGCGCCTGGCGCTCCAGTTCGCCGGCCTTCTCCCGGCCGTGGGTCAGGTCGACGCCGGCCTCCTCGAGCAGGCGGGCATTGCCCAGCAGCAGCGGCTTGCCGTCCGGGGTCTCGGCCTTGACGCCGCCGCCAGTGATGCTCGCGAAATTGCGGATCTCGGCGGCGCCGGCCTCCTGCGACTCTTCTTCACAGTAGGCCATCAGCGCCGCCGCCAGGGGGTGCTCGGAGCCGCGCTCCAGGGCCGCCACCAGCCCCAGTACCCGCTGCTTGTCGCCGCCAAGCCCTTCACCGCCCAGCCCTTCGCCGCCCATCGCTTCACCCTTGGGCCCCTCGAGAGAGACAAGGTGCGCCTCGGTGACGCTGGGCTTGCCCTCGGTGAGGGTGCCGGTCTTGTCCACCACCAGGGTGGTGAGCTTGCTGGCGATCTGCAGCGCCTCGCCGCTGCGCACCAGCACGCCGTTCTCGGCGGCCTTGCCCACCCCGATCATGGTGGAGATCGGCGTGGCCAGGCCCAGGGCGCAGGGGCAGGCGATAATCAGCACCGTGGTGGCGGTCACCAGCATATGGATCACCCGGGGCTCGGCGCCGACGTTGAACCAGGCCAGCGCCGTGAGCACGGCGATGATCATTACCGTGGGCACGAAGATGCTCGAGACCTTGTCGGCCAGCTCGCCGATGGGCGGCCGGGAGTTCTGGGCGCTGGCCACCTGCTCGGTGATGCGGCCGAGCCTGGTGTCGGCGCCGACGCGGGTGGCACGGTAGATCAGCGAGCCTTTGCCGTTGACGGTGCCGGCGCTCACCTCGTCGCCCTCGGCCTTGGCCACCGGCAGCGGCTCGCCGGTGAGCATGGACTCATCGATATGGCTGGCGCCCTCGGTCACCTCGCCGTCCACCGGCAGGCGCTCGCCGGGACGCACCCGGATTTGGTCTCCCTCGCGCACCGCGTCGATGTCGAGTTCACGCTCCACGCCGTCGCGGATCACCCGGGCGGTGCGGCTCTGCAGGTCGAGCAGGCGCTTGAGCGCCTCGCTGGTGCGGCCCCGGGCGCGCAGCTCCAGGGCGTTGCCCAGCAGCACCAGGCCGATGATCATCGCCGAGGCCTCGAAGTAGATGCCGTGGGCCACCTGGGGCAGCCAGGGGGCGAAGGCCACCACCGCCATGGAGTAGACCCAGGCGGTGCCGGTGCCCATGGCGATCAGGGTGTCCATGTTGGCCTGGTGGTGCTTGAGGTTCTTCCAGGCGTTGATGAAGAAGTGGCGGCCGGGGAAGGCCAGCACGGCGAGGGTCAGGAGACCGATGACCAGCCAGAAGAGCCGGCCCGTGCCCACCGGGTGGGGGTGATAGACGAACATGCTGGCCATCAGCGGCACCGCCAGCGCCAGGGACCAGAAGCTGCCCTTGAGGCGGCGGCGATAGGTCTCGGCATCCTTGGCGGTGCGGGCCTCCTCGGCCTGGCGCAGGTCGAGGATCGGCTCGGCCTCATAGCCCGCCGCCGCCACGGCGCGCATCAGCGCCGCCTCGGCGGCGCTGCCGCGCACCTGGGCGGTGCGGGTGCCGAAGTTGACCTCCGCGCTCGTTACGCCCGGCGTGCGTGCCAGCGCCTGCTGGACGCTGTTGACGCAGCTGGCGCAGGTCATGCCGCCGATGGAGAGGCGCCGGGTGGTGGCGCGCTCGCCGCTCGTCGCGTCGGCGGCCGCAGCGGGTGGCGTCTCGGCCGTCGGCTCGCTGGCGGTGCTTTCTTCCTCGCTTGCCGTCTCGTCGAGCGCGCCCGGCGGATAGCCCGCATCGGCCAGGACCTGGTCCAGGGCCGCGTCGTCCAGGGTGGTGGTCACGGCCAGGCGTTTCTCGCCCGGGGTGCCGAGCACCTCGGCCTCCGGGTCCCGGGCCTGGATCGCCTCGCGCATGCGCTTCACGCAGCCCTGGCAGCTCATGCCGGGCACGATACGTTCCACAGGGAAGCGGGCGTTCATGGTGTCTCCTCGGTGGAGGTGGCGCCGACGGGCGTGCCGCGGCGGTCGGCGCGGCGTTCTGTATTGCCCAGGGGCTCGGGGAAGCTTTCGATCAGGCGGCACAGGCTGTGGCCGTCCGGCGTGCCGTCGGGCATCTCGGCCCAGGCCTCCAGGGCCTGCTCCATGCGCGCGGCCAGGGCCTGGAGCTCGGCAATGCGCGCGTGGATCTCCGGCAGCCGGCTGGCCAGCAGGTCGCGGACCATGGGGCAGGGCGAGTCGCCCTGGTCGGCGTGGGCCAGGATGTCGCGGATCTCGGCCACGCCGAAGCCCAGGGTGCGGGCGCGCTGGATAAAGCGCAGGCGCTCCAGGTCGCCTCGCTCGAAGAGCTGGTAGCCGTTGTCGGGGTGGCGTGCCGGGTGCAGCAGCCCCTCGCGCACATAGTGGCGGACGGTCTCGGCGGTGACGCCGGCGGCCCTGGCCAGTTCACTGACCTTCATGTCGGTGCCTCGCAGGTCGGTGCCTTGCAGATCCCTAAAGGTGGATGAGCCCAGTGTAAAACCTAGGTGTTACCCAAAGGTCAAGGCGGGTTTCCTTGCGACGTGGTCAGGCGAGCCTGGCCTCTCCGGCAACCTGTGGCCCTGTTGGCTAACCTGCTGAAAGTTCAATAACGGAAAGGGCAGGGCGACCAAAGTATTAGCGACTGCGACATTAAAACGCTCGTTTGGGGTTGAAACGATCGTTCGATTGCGCGAAAAGGGTAGGGCACGCGCCCGCCTCCACGGCGAGGACATGCCGGCGCCAACGTGACAACAACACCGCAAGGGATGTGACCCATGAAGAACAAGTTGAATCGCCTCTCCCTGGCCGTGGCCATTGCCGCCGCCGCCTTCGCCAGCCAGGCCCAGGCCGGCGGCTACCAGATCAACGAGCAGAGCGTCAGCGGCCAGGGCTATGGCCACGCGGGGCGCAGCTCCAACGTCAACGATGCCACCATCGTGTTCGGCAACCCGGCCGGCATGTCGTTCCTGGATCGCGCCCAGGTGACCGCCGGCGGCACCTACCTGAACGTCAATAGCGACATTTCCAATACCCGCTCGAACTCCTCCATCGATGGCGCTGCCGCTGGACTCGGCGTGCCTCCCGGCGCGGTGCAGGTGCCCACCGGGCCGATCAGTGGCACGAATGACGGTGATATGGTGCCGGGTTCGCTGATTCCCTTCGCCTTCTATGCGCACCCGGTCAATGAGCGGCTGGCCTTCGGCTTCGGCGTCTACGTGCCCTTCGGTTCCAAGACCGACTATGAGGATACCTTCGAGGGACGAAACTTCGGCAACTATACCGAGCTCAGGGTGCTCAGCGCCCAGCCGACCGTTTCCTACCGCTTCAATGACCAGTGGTCGGTCGGCGTGGGGGTGACCTATAACCGGGTCGATGGCGAGCTGGCGACCAAGATACCGGGCGTGCTGCTGGGGCGGCCTGGAGGCCCAGACGGCGAGGTTCGCGTCGAGGGTGACGACGAGGCGCTGGGTTACAATCTCGGGGTCATGTATCAGCCGATTCCGGAGACGACGCTCGGCCTGACCTATCGGTCGAAGGTCTCCTATACCCTCGAAGGTCAGTCGCGCGCATCGGGCGGTGCGGAGGCATTGATCCCGAATCAGGATGCCTCACTCGAATTGACGACGCCCGAGACGGTCAACTTCTCTATCACCCAGCAGATGACGGACGACCTCAAGCTGATGTTCGGCGCGTCGTGGGCACGCTGGAGTCGCTTCGAAGAGATCCGTATCGACGGTAGCATCAGCCCGGACCCCATCACCCAGGAAACCCAGAACTACTCCAACGCCTGGGCTTACTCCGTGGGTGGCGAGTATCAGCTCAATCCCCAGGTAGTGCTGCGTGCCGGGGTGACCATCGACAACACCCCGACCAATGACACCTTCCGCAGCGTGCGGATTCCTTCGGACGACCGCCGTATCTTCTCTATCGGTGCCGGCTGGAGCCCCACCGAGGATCTGACCCTCGACCTTGCCTACTCCTATCTGACCGAGCGTGGCACCCGGATCGACCGCGAGCGGACCCTGGGCCCGACCCAGCTGGAGTATGCCGCCGACTACAAGAACGAGGCCCATGGCTTCGGCGCCCAGCTGACCTACCGCTTCTGAGCGGCGGCCAGGCGCCGTGACTCACGCAACCCGGCCTCGGCCGGGTTCTTGGCGTCTGGGCCCGGGGCAGGCCCAGGCCGCGCCACGGCTATCGCCGATAGGGGTTGGCTTATGGTGGGAGCCCGATTTATCGGCGATGGCGGTGTTGCCCAGAAGCCACACCGCGCCGGATGCGGGCTGGCCCAGGGTTCGCTACAATGGGCGACTTTTCCGTGCCGTCGGGGCGCTGGCCAGCTGCCGCGCCGCGGCGGCCGCTTTTCCACCGCAGATTCAGGCGAGCGAGCCATGCTGGAAACCAACCCCATCCACAACCTCATCAAGGACCTGTCTGAGCGGACAGACGTCCTGAGGGGGTATCTTTGACTATGCCGAGAAGAAGGACCGGCTAGAGGAAGTCTCCCGCGAGCTCGAGGACCCGAACGTCTGGAACGATCCGGACTACGCTCAGAAGCTGGGCAAGGAGCGCGCCTCCCTGGAGCTGGTCGTCGAGACCATCGACGAGCTGGAGCAGGGCCTGGCGGACAGCCGCGACCTGCTGGAGCTGGCCGAGATGGAGGAGGACGAGGAGACCGTCGCCGAGGTCCAGAAGGAGCTCGACGGCCTCAAGGGCAGCCTCGAGACGCTCGAGTTCCGGCGCATGTTCGCCGGCGAGATGGATCCCAACAACGCCTACCTGGATATCCAGTCGGGCTCCGGCGGCACCGAGGCCCAGGACTGGGCCAACATGCTGCTGCGCATGTACCTTCGCTGGGCCGAGCATCACGGCTTCAAGGCCGAGATCATCGAGCTCTCCGCCGGCGAGGTGGCGGGTATCAAGTCCGCCACGGTGCATGTCCAGGGCGACCACGCCTTCGGCTGGCTGCGCACCGAGACCGGCGTGCACCGCCTGGTGCGCAAGAGCCCCTTCGACTCCGGTGGCCGCCGCCACACCTCCTTCTGCTCGGTGTTCCTGTCGCCGGAGATCGACGACAGCTTCGAGGTGGAGATCAACCCGGCGGACCTGCGCGTCGACACCTACCGTTCCAGCGGCGCCGGCGGCCAGCACGTCAACACCACCGACTCGGCGGTGCGCATCACCCACGAGCCCACCGGCATCGTGGTGGCCTGCCAGAGCCAGCGCAGCCAGCACGCCAACCGCGACTTCGCCATGAAGCAGCTCAAGGCCAGGCTGTGGGAGCACGAGATGGAGAAGCGCAACGCCGCCAAGCAGGAGGCGGAGGACTCCAAGGCCGATATCGGCTGGGGCAGCCAGATCCGCTCCTACGTGCTGGACGACCAGCGCATCAAGGACCTGCGCACCGGCGTGCAGACCAGCAACTGCGACAAGGTGCTGGATGGTGATTTAGACCAGTTTATTGTCGCCAGCCTTAAGCAGGGTCTGTAGTCACCCGTCTGGAACCGCGTAGGGGGGAGGCCTTCGGCCTCCTTTCGCCCGGCAGAGCCGGCCTCCCACCAGGCTCGCGCGGCTATAGCGGCAGGTGTTTACCAGTTTCCGTATCAAAGATTCCCAATTAGGTAGCGAAATGGCCAACGAGAGCTCCTCACCGGATAGCCCTTCACAGGGCCCGTCACAGAACGGCGCCCAGACCGACGAGAATCGCCTGATCGCCGAGCGCCGTGCCAAGCTGGCCGCGTGCCGCGAGCGGGCCGCCGCGCGCGGCGAGAGCGCCTTCCCCAACGACTTCCGCCGCGACAGCCATGCCGCCGAGTTGATCGCGGCGCTGGGCGACAAGGAGAAGGACGAGCTGGAGGCGCTGAACCGCCAGGCCGGCGTGGCCGGGCGCATCATGCGCAAGCGCGGCCCCTTTATTGTCATCCAGGACGTCAGTGGCCAGATCCAGCTCTACGTCGACAAGAAGGGCCTGCCCGCCGAGGTGCTCGAGGAGATCAAGGGCTGGGACATCGGTGACCTGGTGGCCGGCCGCGGCCCGGTGCACAAGTCCGGCAAGGGCGACCTCTACGTGATGATGGTGGAGGCGAAGCTGCTCACCAAGAGCCTGCGCCCGCTGCCCGACAAGTTCCACGGCCTCACCGACCTGGAGGCGCGCTACCGCCAGCGCTACGTGGACCTGATCATGAACCCGGAGTCGCGCCAGGTGTTCGAGACCCGCGCCGCGGTGATCAGCGCCATGCGCCGCTTCTTCGAGGCCCGCGGCTACATGGAGGTCGAGACCCCCATGCTGCAGGCGATCCCCGGCGGCGCCACCGCGCGCCCCTTCAAGACCCACCACAATGCGCTGGATATCGACATGTTCCTGCGCATCGCACCGGAGCTCTACCTCAAGCGCCTGGTGGTGGGCGGCTTCGAGAAGGTCTTCGAGATCAACCGCAACTTCCGCAACGAAGGCCTCTCCACTCGGCACAACCCCGAGTTCACCATGATCGAGTTCTATCAGGCCTACGCGGACTACCACGACCTGATGGACCTCACCGAGGAGATGTTGCGTGCAATCACCCGGGAGGTGCTGGGCACCACCACGGTGGTCAACACCGTGCGCAGCAGCGAGGGCGAGGTGCTCGAGCACTACGAGTACGACTTCGGCAGCCCGCTGAAGCGGATCACCGTCTTCGACGCCATCCTCGAGTACAACCCGGACATCCACGCCGAGGCGCTGGCCGACGAGTCCGCTGCCCGCCAGATCGCCGAGCGCCTGGATATCGACGTCAAGGATGGCTGGGGCCTGGGCAAGATCCAGATCGAGATCTTCGAGAAGACCGTGGAGCATCGCCTCAAGCAGCCCACCTTCATCACCGAGTACCCCACCGAGGTGAGCCCCCTGGCGCGGCGCAAGGACGCCAACCCCTTCGTCACCGAGCGCTTCGAGTTCTTCGTCGGCGGCCGCGAGATCGCCAACGGCTTCTCCGAGCTCAACGACGCCGAGGACCAGGCCGAGCGCTTCCGCGAGCAGGTAGCGGAGAAGGAGGCGGGCGACGACGAGGCGATGTACTACGACGCCGACTATGTGCGCGCCCTGGAGTATGGCCTGCCGCCCACCGCCGGCGAGGGCATCGGCATCGACCGCCTGGTGATGCTGCTCACCGACAGCGCCTCGATCCGCGATGTATTGCTGTTCCCGGCCATGCGGCCCGAGGTGGAGTGAAGAGGCGCCTGCCGGCTTCCGGGCATGAGGGGCGCCGGGGTTATGTGGGAGGGGCGCGGGGTTTTGTGGGAAGCGCGCCGGGTTTTGTGGGAGCTGGGCTCCGCCCGGCGAATGGAGGCCGAAGGGCTCCTGGGCGGTATGCGCCAACGCCGGCAACACCGCCGGGGCGCCTGCGGCGCCATTCGCTCGGCATAGCCGATCTCCCACCATTAAGCCCCCACCTTGAAGCCAGCCAGGGAAGCATTGGTAAACCCCGCGGCCAGCGCCCATAATGGCTGTCGTTTCGACGTCGAGGAGACCGCCATGAAACTGCTCAACCGCTCTGCCCTGAGCGTCCGCCCGACCCAGCATTTCGTGGACTGGATCAACGCCCTGGAGCCGACGCTGGGGGATGACGACATCGCTCTGGACGACGTCGAACGCGAAAGCACCGTCTACCTGATCCCGGAGATGGACACCCCGGAGGCCCTGGAGGCCTTCGTGCGCGAGCGCTACCTCGAGATCCTCGAGACCGAGCTGCGCGCCTGGGAGGAGGACGAGCGCCAGTGGCCCGAGACTGTCGACTGGCCGCTGTTCCAGCGCTTCCTCAAGGTGGAGCACAGCTACCTGGCCATCGACCTGGACGACGAGGCGGCGCTCGAGATCTCCGAGATCGATGACTCGCTGCTGCTGGACGTCGACCAGGACTAGGCTCTGCCCGAAAACTGGCTGCATGAAACCGGCTTCGGCCGGTTTCTTCGTATGAACCCCCGATGGAAGATGGAATGAGCCGACTCTACGAGTCCCGCCCCGGCGACGATGGCCTGCCGGGCCCCGAGCGGCGCCTGGCGGTGCTGGCGCTGATCCTCGGCACCCTGATGGCGGTGGTGGATACCACCATGATCAATATCGCGCTGCCCTCCATCGCGGCGGGGCTCGAGGTGCCCGCCTCCCGGGCGGTGTGGGTCACCAACCTCTTCCAGATCTCCTGCGCCGCCTTCCTGCTGGTCTTCGCCGCGCTCAGCGAGCTGGTCAGCCGGCGGCGGATCTACGTGGCCGGGGTGGGCATCTTCACCCTGGCGGCCCTGGGCAGCGCGCTTGCCCAGAGCCTCGAGACCCTGCTGCTGTTCCGCACCCTGCAGGGGCTGGGTGCGGCGGCGACGCTCTCCATCGGGCCCTCGCTCTACCGCTCGATCTTCCCCTCGCGGCTGCTGGGCTCGGCGCTGGGGCTCTCGGCCATGGTGGTGGCGGGGGGCTACGCGGCGGGGCCGGCCATCGGCGGCCTGGTGCTCTCGGTGGTCGACTGGCCCTGGCTGTTCGCCCTGCACCTGCCGCTGGGCGCGGTGGCG
>NZ_CP071922.1:3985415-3986842 GCF_017584085.1 Halomonas sp. BM-2019 | reverse complement strand
TTCCTGCGCCGCCAGCGTCGCGCCCGCCATCCGCTGATGCCGCTTGCGATCTTCCGTGAGCCGCGCTTCAGCCTGGCCCTGGCCGCCCAGGGCACCGCCTTCGTGGGGCAGGGCCTGGCCTTCGTGGCGCTCTCCTTCCTGTTCCAGCAGGAGATGGGCTTCACGCCGCTTCAGACGGCCTGGCTCTTCACCCCCTGGCCCCTGGCGATCATGCTGGTAGGGCCCCGCGCCGGGCGCCTGGCCGATCGCGTGAACCCCAGCCTGCTCTCGAGCGCCGGGCTCGCCCTGCTGCTGGTGGGGCTGGCGCTGCTGGCGCGGCTTCCCGCCGAGGCGGGGGTGGTCGAGGTGCTGTGGCGCATGCTGTTGTGCGGGGTCGGCTTCGGGCTCTTCCAGCCGCCCAACAACCGCGAGCTGATGAGCACCGTGCCGAGGGAGCGCAGCGCCAACGCCTCCGGCATCATGAGCACCTCGCGCACCGTGGGGCAGTCGCTGGGGGTGGCGCTGGTGGGGGCCTTCCTGGCCACCGGCATGCCGCTGCAGGCCACCCTGTGGCTGGGCACGCTCGCCACCCTGCTGGCGCTGGGCGCGAGCCTGGCCCGGGTGCCCCTGGCCGGCGCCGCCCAGCGGAGCGCCAAGGAGACCGCCTCAAGCGAGTGAGCCGCATCGTTACCGCTCGATAGAGAGCGTATAATGGAAGGCCAATTTTGCTCTCCGCCAACTCGCGTGAATCTCTGTTACGGCTGATACGCTACTGTGGGAGCTGGGCTTTGCCCGGCGAATGGAGACCGAAGGGCTCCTGGCGGCATGCTCCAACGCCAGCAACACCGCCGGGGCGCCTGCGGCGCCATTCGCTCGGCAGAGCCGATCTCCCACCAGTAGCTTCAAGCTTCGTCAATGCTTGAAAGGCAACGGCAACTTAGAATCGCTCGCCAGTCTGCGAAGAGCCCTTTACTCGATCAATCCGGGAGCCGCCATGAGCATCCAGGCCACCATCGAAGAGAAGCTTCAGGCCCTCGCGCCCGCCTTTCTGGCGGTGGAGAACGAGAGTCACCGACACGCCGTGCCGGCCAACTCCGAGACCCACTTCAAGGTGACCCTCGTCTCCGAGCGCTTCGCGGGGCTGATGCCCGTCAAGCGCCACCAGCAGGTCTATGCCCTGCTGGCCGACGAACTGGCAGGTCCGGTTCACGCCCTGGCGCTGCACCTCTACACCCCCGCCGAGTGGCAGGCCAGCGGCCAGAGTCGCCCCGACTCCCCCGACTGCCGGGGTGGCAGCCAGCCGTGACCACCGAGCCGCAGCGGCTCCAGTACCTGGAGGCCATGGGGCTGACGGCCTGGACGGCGCGCTATGCGCTGCCCAACGCCCGCCCGACCCCGGCCTGCGACTGGGAGCTGCCCGAGGCCCCGCCCGCCGAGGCCCCGGGCAA
>NZ_CP071922.1:3983351-3985315 GCF_017584085.1 Halomonas sp. BM-2019 | reverse complement strand
CGGCGAAGAGGTCCAGCACCCGGGCGCCGGGCAGGGCGGCGGCGAGCCAGTTGAACAGGGTCTCGCGGACCCGGTCCGGGGTGGGGCGCAGGCCGGGGCTATCGAGCACCGGCAGCAGGCGGCGGCGGTAGTCGCCGCCGATGATTCTCAGGCGGCCGGCGCTTCTATGGCCAGTACTCTTGCCGCCTGGCTGGCCGCCGGTGGGCCTGCCCGAGCGGCGCGGGCGTGATGGGCGTCGTGTCATGGAGGGATTGTATCCGGGGGCTTATCCACAGTCATGGTGGGCGGTGGTAGGATGTGGCGATTCGTTCATCCGCGAGGCTGATTCTGTCCATGTTCGGTTTTTTCAAGCGCAAGAAGAAGCAGCAGGAACACGAGGCGACCCGGGAGGAGCAGGAGCGGCAGGCGCAGGACGCCGAGGCGTCCGGGGAAGGCGAGGGCGCGGAAGAGACCGAAGCCCGATCCGAGCCCGAGCGGCTCGAGCCCGCCGCCGAGGAAGCGCCCACCGAGGAAGCCCCCGCCGAGGAAGCGCCCCGGGCGCGCACCGAGGCCGAACCGGCGCCCACCGTCGAGGAGCGCGAGGACGCCGAGCCTCGGCAGGCCTCTGAACCGGTCGAGCCGGCGGAGGCGGCCGCCGTTGCGCCCGAGGAGGCGGTGGCGCAGCCTGCTCCCGAGCCCGAGCCCGAGCCCGAGCCCGAGCCCGAGCCCGAGCCCGAGCCCGAGCCCGAGCCCGAGCCCGAGCCCGAGCCCGAGCCCGAGCCCGAGCCCGAGCCGGCCCGCGCCGCCCTGCAGGAGAAGCCCCAGGCCGGTGAGAAGTCGGGCTGGTTCTCCCGCATCAAGGCGGGCCTCGGCAAGACCCGCGCCAACCTCACCGATGGCCTGGCGGACCTGTTCCTCGGCAAGAAGCAGATCGACGACGACCTGATGGAGGACCTCGAGACCCAGTTGCTGCTCGCGGACGTGGGCATCGAGGCCACCACCGAGATCATCGACCGCCTCACCGACCGGGTGTCGCGCAAGGAGCTCCAGGACAGCGAGGCGCTCTACCGCGCCCTGCAGGAGGAGCTGGCCCATATGCTCGAGCCGGTGAGCGCGCCGCTGGCCCTGCCGCCAAAGGGCGAGGGTCCCTTCGTGATCCTGGTGGTGGGCGTCAACGGCGTCGGCAAGACCACTACCATCGGCAAGCTCACCCAGCGTTTCCAGCGCGAGGGGCGCAGCGTGATGCTGGCCGCCGGCGATACCTTCCGCGCCGCCGCGGTGGAGCAGCTCAAGGTGTGGGGCGAGCGTAACAAGGTGCCGGTGATCGCCCAGCACACCGGGGCCGACAGCGCTTCGGTGATCTTCGACGCCGTGGCCGCCGCCAAGGCCCGCGGGGTCGACGTGCTGATCGCCGACACCGCCGGGCGCCTGCACAACAAGGCCCACCTCATGGAGGAGCTCAAGAAGGTCCACCGGGTGATGGCCAAGGTGGACGCCGCCGCGCCCCACGAGGTGATGCTGGTGCTCGACGCCGGCACCGGCCAGAACGCGCTCTCCCAGGCCAGCACCTTCAACGAGGCGGTGCCGATCACCGGGGTGACCCTGACCAAGCTCGATGGCACCGCCAAGGGCGGCATCATCTTCGCCCTGGCCAAGCAGCTCGGCACGCCGATCCGCTTCATCGGGGTCGGCGAGTCACTGGACGACCTGCGGCCCTTCGCGGCCCGCGAATTCGTTGACGCCCTCTTCGACCGCGACGGAAACGACGCCGCCCGATGATCGTCTTCGAGCACGTGGGCAAACGCTATGGCGGGCGCTTCGAGGCGCTCGCCAACCTCGACTTCCGCGTGCGCCGCGGCGAGATGGTGTTCCTCACCGGCCACTCCGGGGCCGGCAAGAGCTCGCTGCTGCGGCTGATCATGCGCCTGGAGCGCCCCTCCCGGGGGCGCATCCTGGTGGCGGGCCACGATATCGACCGGCTCCAC
>NZ_CP071922.1:3938201-3983251 GCF_017584085.1 Halomonas sp. BM-2019 | reverse complement strand
GAGCTCTCCGGGGGGGAGCAGCAGCGGGTGGGCATCGCCCGGGCGGTGGTCAGCAAGCCGTCGCTGCTGCTGGCCGACGAGCCCACCGGCAACCTGGACCCCCAGCTCTCCGCCGACATCATGGCGCTCTTCGAGGACTTCAACCGGATCGGCACCACGGTGATGATCGCCAGCCACGACCTGGCGCTGATCGCCCGGCTGCGCCACCGCATCCTGCGCCTGCACGACGGTCGCCTGGTGGCCGACCAGGAGGCCGCATGAGCCGCCGTCCCGCCCCGCCGCCGCGCGGGGCCCGCACCCATCGCACCCGCTCGTCGAGCCGGCTGCGCGGCTGGCTGCGCCACCACCGGGCCATGGCCCTGGACAGCGCCTGGCGGCTGCTGAAGGCGCCCATCGGCAGCCTGGTGACCATGCTGGCCATCGCCATCGCCCTGGTGCTGCCGGCGGCGCTCTGGCTGACCCTGGACAGCGCCCGGCTGCTCGACGCCGAACTCACCGAGAGCGCGACCCTGACCGTCTACCTGGCCCCCCAGGTGGACGAGGCCCAGGCGACGCGCATCGACCAGGCCCTGGCGGCCCACTCGGGGGTGGCGCGGACCCGGCTGATCACCGCCGCGGAGGGCATGGCGGAGTTCCAGCAGGCCCTGGGGCTCACCGACGCCCTGGAGCGCCTGGAGGAGAACCCGCTGCCGGCCAGCGTGGTGGTGACGCCGGTCGACCCCGCGCCGGAGACGGTGCGCGCCCTGGCCGCGGAGCTGGAGGCGATGAGCGGCGTCGACGAGGTGCGCCTCGATCTGGCCTGGATCGAGCGGCTGCGCCACCTGGCGGAGCTGGGGCGTCGCGTGGCCCTGGCGCTGGGGGTGCTGTTCGGCGGCGGGGTGCTGCTGGTGGTGGGCAATACCATCCGCCTGGCGGTGGAGAACCGGCGCAAGGAGATCGAGGTGGTGACCCTGATCGGTGCGACCCACGGCTTCGTGCGTCGCCCCTTCCTCTACAGCGGCGCCTGGTACGGGCTGGGCGGTGGCCTGCTGGCCTGGGGGCTATTGACGCTCGGCAGCGAGTGGCTGGCGGCGCCGGTCGCGGCCCTGGCGGCCAGCTACGGCGCCAGCTTCAGCCTGCCACGGCTGGGGGCGGACGGTTCTGCTATGCTGGTGGGCTGTAGTATACTGCTGGGCTGGCTGGGGGCCTGGATCGCGGTCAGCCGCCACCTCGCCGAGGTGAAGCCGCGATAGCGGCGCGAGAAGAGCTGAAGCCGCGCTAGCGGCACGAGAAGAGCTGAAGCCGCGCTAGCGGCACGAGAAGAGCTGAAGCCGCGCTAGGGGGGGCAGGCCCGCGATCGTGTGGCTGCCCGCCAGGTTTTATCGTGTTACCCTGTGATTTCACGGAACTTTCTTCGATCCTTGGCATCTATCCAAGCCGAAACGCCAATGGATTTCTGGGCTGACAAGGAGACATCCGGCACATGAGCACCAGTCTTCTTCCGGTGGGCCATCTCTCCCCGGGGCACGACCTCAACGGCTACCTCAAGGCGGTGAGCAGCATCCCGCTGCTGACCGCGGAGGAGGAGCGTGAACTGGCCTTCCGTCTGCACGATGAGGGCGACCTGGAGGCGGCCCGCCGCCTGGTCCTGTCGCACCTGCGCTTCGTCGTGCATATCGCCCGTAGCTATTCCGGATATGGCCTGCCCCAGGCGGACCTGATCCAAGAGGGCAACGTTGGCCTGATGAAGGCGGTCAAGCGCTTCGACCCCAACCAGGGCGTGCGCCTGGTCTCCTTCGCCGTGCACTGGATCAAGGCGGAGATCCACGAATTCGTGCTGCGCAACTGGCGAATCGTCAAGATCGCCACCACCAAGGCCCAGCGTAAGCTGTTCTTCAACCTGCGCAGCGCCAAGAAGCGCCTGGCCTGGCTGAACAGCGACGAGGTCGCCGCCATCGCCGAGGATCTCGACGTCAAGCCCGAGGTGGTGCGCGAGATGGAGGGGCGGCTCTCCGCCCACGATGCCGGCTTCGATGTCGCGCCCGGCGAGGACGAGGAGAGCAGCTGGCAGGCGCCGGTGCACTTCCTGGACGACGCCTCCGCCGACCCGGCCGCCCAGCTCGAGGAGAGCGACTGGGAGGGCGACGCCACCCGCCGCCTGCAGCTGGCGCTGGAGGCCCTCGACGAGCGCTCCCGGGACATCCTGCAGCGCCGTTGGCTGGTCGAGGAGAAGGCCACCCTGCACGAGCTCGCCGACGTCTACGGCGTCTCCGCCGAGCGCATTCGCCAGCTCGAGAAGAACGCCATGAAGAAGATCCGCCAGCAGATCGGCGACGCCCTGGTAGCGTAAAAACACCGAGCTACAAGCTACAAGGAGCAAGCTCCAAGGTAACCCCTTGGCTTGCTCCTTTTGTTTTGGTTCTTCACAGACTGGCGTGAATCAGTTCGGCTGGGAGTGGTGGGAGGCCGGGTTTCCCCGGGCGAAGGAGCCGAAGGCTCCCGGCGGAAGCCGCCAACCTCAGCAACACCCCCGGGGCGCCTGACGGCGCCATTCGCGCGGCAGAGCCGCCCTCCCACTAAGGCTGCCTCACGCTAATATGCGATGAGCCTCTTTTTTCTTGTGAGGCTTTTCCTGGCAACTCGGCGCTGGCTACGCCGTCTCCGGGCTCTCCCGCAGCAGCTGCGCCGAGAGCAGCGCCCACTGCGCCTCCCAGTGCTCGGTGGGGCGGCGCTTGAAGTCGCTCCTCACGTACTGGCTGATCCGCCCCTCGGCGGCGGCCAGCAGCAGGTTGGCGGCGGCCGAGGCGGGCAGGGTGGTACGGCGCCCCTCGCGCAGTTCCGCCTCGCGCAGGATCTGCTTGAGCTGGGTCTCGAGCCGTTCGAAGAGCTGGTGGATCCGCACCCGCAGGCGCGCCGTCTCGCCGGTGAGCACGCCGCCGTCGAGCAGTCGGGAGAGGCCGGGGTTCTTCTCGGCGAAGGCCAGCAGCAGGGTGAGCAGCGCGCCGCAGCGCGGCAGCGCCTCGGGGGTCTCCTCGAGGATGCGGGTGATGCGCTCGAACAGCGCCGCCTCGATGAACTCGATGAGCCCTTCGAACATGCGCGCCTTGCTGGGGAAGTGGCGGTAGAGGGCGGCCTCGGAGACGCTGACCTGCTTCGCCAGGGCGGCCACGGTGATCCGCTTGCCGCCGTCCTCCTCCAGCATCAGGGCCAGCGCCTGGAGGATCTGCTCGCGGCGGCTGGGCGTGGGAGTTGCCTGCGTCATCTGGGTCGTTTCTTGTCTAATGGTCGACTCATGCTAGTCGGGCCCTCGCCGCGACGCAAAGGCCGCGGCGAGGAGCCTTACTCCGCCTGGCTGGCGTCGGTGATCAGGGTGCCGACCCCGGCGTTGGTGAAGATCTCCAGCAGGGTGGCGTGGGGCACCCGGCCGTCGATGATATGGGCGCTCTTCACGCCGCCCTTCACCGCCTCCAGGGCGCAGCGGATCTTGGGCAGCATGCCGCCGTGGATGGTGCCGTCGGCAATCAGCGCGTCCACCTGGGCGGTGGTCAGCCCGGTGAGCACCTCGCCCTCGGCGTTCATCAGGCCGGCCACGTTGGTCAGCAGCATCAGCTTCTCGGCGGAGAGCGCCTCGGCCACCTTGCCGGCCACCAGGTCGGCGTTGATGTTGTAGCTGTGGCCCTCGGCGTCCACCCCGATGGGCGCGATCACCGGGATAAAGTCGCGCTCGGCGAGCATCTCGATGAGGTCGGTGGAGATATGCTCCACCTCGCCCACGTGGCCGATATCGATGATCTCGGGAGCGGTCATCTCCGGGGTCTGGTGCTCGACCTTGAGCTGGCGGGCGCGGATCTGGCTGCCATCCTTGCCGGTGAGGCCGATCGCCTTGCCGCCGCACTGGTTGATCAGGTTGACGATGCCCTTGTTGACCAGCCCGCCCAGCACCATCTCCACCACGTCCATGGTCTCGGCATCGGTCACCCGCATGCCGTTGACGAAGCGCGACTCGATGTTGAGCTTCTTGAGCAGGTCGCCGATCTGCGGGCCGCCGCCGTGGACCACCACCGGATTGATGCCCACCTCCTTCATCAGCACCATGTTGCGGGCGAAGGAGTCGATCAGGGTGTCCTCGGTCATGGCGTTGCCGCCGTACTTCACCACCACGGTCTTGCCGGTGAAGCGCTGGATATAGGGCAGCGCCTCGGAGAGTACCTCTACCACCAGGCGCGGGTCGCGGGTCTGTTCGGTCATTGTCGGTTCCCTTCTCTTGCTCCTGGCCGCCGGGGTCCCGGCGGCGCTGCTTGCGTTTCTGAAAGCCGCTGAGGAGCCCTTCGGTCTCCCTTCGCCGGGCAGAGCCCAGCTCCTACGGCGTCCTACCATGCTTGGCGGGCTTCCTCGGGGTTAGAGCGCCAGGTCCAGCTCCGGCGCCACCGCCGCCAGGGCGGCGGTGAACCTGCCCTTGATACGCGCAAGCGCCGCCTCGCTCTTGCCCTCGAAGCGCAGCACCAGCGCCGGGGTGGTGTTGGAGGCGCGGCACAGCCCCCAGCCGTCCGGGTAGTCGACGCGGATGCCGTCCAGGGTCGTCTTCACCCCCGCCACGCCGAAGTCGCCCTCGCGGGCCAGGCGCGCCACCAGGTCGAACTTGGTCTCGTCGCTGGCGGCGACGTTGATCTCCGGCGTGCCGAGGTCCTGGGGAAAGCGGTCGAAGAAGGCGTCGGCGTCGTCCGCCTGGCGGGAGAGCATCTCCAGCAGGCGGGCGGCGCCGTAGAGGCCGTCGTCGAAGCCGTACCAGCGCTCCTTGAAGAAGATATGCCCGCTCATCTCGCCGGCAAGCTGCGCACCGGTCTCCTGCATGCGTGCCTTGATCAGCGAGTGGCCGGTTCGCCACATCTCCGGCGTACCGCCGGCCTCCTCGATCACCCGGGTCAGGTTGCCGGTGCACTTGACGTCGAAGATCACCCTCGCCCCCGGCTGGCGGGAGAGGGTGTCCTCGGCGAAGGCCATCAGCAGGTGGTCGGGGTAGATCAGCCGGCCGCTGGGGGTGACCACCCCCAGGCGATCGCCGTCGCCGTCGAAGGCCAGGCCGATATCGGCGCCGGTCTCCTGCACGGTGCGGATCAGGTCGACCAGGTTCTCCGGCTGGCCGGGGTCCGGGTGGTGGTTGGGGAAGGTGCCGTCGATCTCGGCGAAGAGCGGGATCGTCTCGGCGCCGAGCCGCTCCATCAGCTGAGGGCCCAGCTCGCCGGCCACGCCGTTGCCGCAGTCCACCACCGCCTTGAGCGGGCGTGCCAAGCGCACGTCGGCCAGGATGCGCTCGAGATAGGCCGCGCGCACGTCCTGCTGGCGCACGCTGCCCTGGCCTTCGACCAGGTCGCCCGTGGCGAGGCGGGTGTGCAGGGCGGTGATCGCCTCGCCGGCGAGGGTCTCGCCGCCGAGCACGATCTTGAAGCCGTTGTAGTCCGGCGGGTTGTGGCTGCCGGTGACCATCACGCCGGAGGCGGTGCCGTCCAGGGCGTGAGTGGCGAAGTAGAGCACCGGGGTGGGCACCCGGCCGATGTCGATGACGTCGCGCCCCGCGGCGGTGAGGCCCCGAACCAGGGCGGCCTGCAGGCGCGGGCCGGAGAGACGGCCGTCGCGGGCCACCACCAGGGTGGATTCGCCGCGCGCGGCCGATCGCCTCGGCGCTCGCCTCGCTGAGGGTGTCGTCGACGATGCCGCGGATGTCATAGGCGCGAAAGATGGCGGCGGGGGCTGCGCGGCTGGTGTCTGGGGTCATGGGGTCGATCCGTTGCTGGCGCCAGAAAGAAGGGGGAGCCTCCGGCTCAGTGTCGTCCCGAACTGCCGAAGCCGCCGGTGCCGCGCCGGCTCTCGGCGAAGTCCTCGACCACCTCGAGCTCGGCCTGCACCACGGGGACGAGCACATACTGGGCCAGCCGCTCGAAGGGCTCCAGGGTGAAGCTGGACTGGCCGCGGTTCCACACCGAGACCATCAGCTCGCCCTGGTAGTCGGAGTCGATCAGCCCGACCAGGTTGCCGAGCACGATGCCGTGCTTGTGGCCCAGCCCCGAGCGGGGCAGGATCAGGCCGGCGAGCCCCGGGTCGGCGATATGGATGGCGAGCCCCGTGCGGACCAGCTCGCACTCGCCGGGGGCCAGGGTCAGGGGGGCGTCGAGCAGGGCGCGCAGGTCCATGCCGGCGGCGCCGTCGGTGGCGTAGTGGGGCAGGTAGTCGGCCAGGCGCGGGTCGAGCAGCTTCACGGCCAGGCGGGGCTTGGCGTCGGGGTGGGGCATGGGGCTTTCCTGTGGGCGTGGGTTGGGTCAGCGGGCGGGACGGGTGGCCAGGCAGGCCAGGGCGCGGCGTACCACCGCCATGGCCAGCTCGCGCTTGGGCTGGGGCCCCAGGCTCTCCTGGCCGTCGTGCCATAGCACCAGGGCGGCGTTGTCGTCGCTGCCGAAGCCGAGTCCCTCCCGGGAGACGTCGTTGGCGACGATCATGTCGAGCCCCTTGCGGGCGAGCTTGTCCCGGGCATAGGCCTCCACGTCGCGGGTCTCGGCGGCGAAGCCCACCACCAGGGGGCGGCTGTCGTCCGGCAGGGCGGCGACGGCGGCGATGATATCGGGGTTCTTCACCAGGCGAAGCACCAGCGCCTCCTCGCCCTCCACCTTCTTGATCTTGTGCTCGGCGAGCTGCTCGGCGCGGTAGTCCGCCACCGCGGCGCAGCCGATGAAGAGGTCGCTCTGCGGGGCGAGCCGCTGGGCGGCCTCGTGCATCTCGATGGCGGTCTCCACCTCGATCCGCTCCACGCCCGCCGGGCAGGGCAGGCTGACCGGGCCGCTGATCAGCGTGACCCGAGCGCCCAGGGCGGCGGCGGCCTCGGCCAGGGCGTAGCCCATCTTGCCGGAGCTGTGGTTGGAGAGGTAGCGCACCGGGTCCAGCGGCTCCCGGGTGGGGCCGGCGGTGATGGTGACGGCCAGGCCCGAGGCGGGGTCGGTGGCGGCTCCCGCGGCGCCGCCGGGCGCGGCTTCGGGCGCCTTGAGGATCGCAAGCAGGGCCTCGAGAATCGCCTCGGGCTCCAGCATACGCCCGGGGCCCACGTCGCCGCAGGCCTGGTCGCCGCTGTCCGGGCCCAGCAGCCGCCAGCCGTCATCCATGAGCCGCGCGGCGTTGCGGCGGGTGGCGGGATGGGACCACATGGCCTGGTTCATGGCCGGGGCCATCACCTTCTCGGCCTGGCTGGCCAGGCAGAGGGTGGTGAGCAGGTCGTCGGCCATGCCAGCCACCAGGCGCGCCATCAGGTCGGCGGTGCCCGGGGCGACCAGGATGGTGCCGGCCTCGGCCTCGGGGTCCAGCAGCGAGGTGCGCACCGGCTCGCCGGTGAGGGCCTGCAGCGTCAGGGGCGTGATAAAGGCCTGGGCGCCCTCGGTCATCACCACGCGAACCTCGCAGCCGGCCTGCTTGAGCAGGCGGGCGAGGACGGCGCTCTTGTAGGCGGCGATGCCGGCGCTGATGCCGAGCAAGATTCGGCGGCCGGCGGTCCGGCGGCCGGCGACTCCGATTCCGGAAGGCGATGACATGGGCGTGTCCCGGGGTGGTCTTGTCAGCCGCCTACCTTACCATCGGTGCCGAACCTTGCGTAGCGCAGGGAGTGGCTACACTGGGGGGAGACGGCAGGGCAGGGAGGCGGAGATGTCGATCAGGGACTGGCCGGAGGGGGAGCGCCCCCGGGAGAAGCTGCTGACGCTGGGGGCCGAGACGCTCTCGGATGCCGAGCTGCTGGCGATCTTCCTGCGGGTGGGGGTGCAGGGGCGTTCGGCGGTGGATCTTTCTCGGGACCTGCTGCTCGAGTTCGGTGGGCTGCGTCAGCTGCTCGAGGCCGACCAGGCGCGGTTCTGCGCGGCCCGGGGCATGGGCAGCGCCAAGTATGCCCAGCTGCAGGCGACCCTCGAGCTGTCACGCCGCCACCTGGCCAGCCAACTGGCCAGGGGCGAGGCCTTGACCTCGCCGACCCTGGTGCGCGCCTACCTGGCGTCGCAGCTGCGCCACCTGGGTCACGAGGAGTTCGCCGCCCTCTTCCTCGACAGCCAGCACCGGGTGATCCGCTTCGAGTCGCTGTTTCGCGGCACCCTGGACAGCGCGTCCGTCTACCCCCGGGAGGTGGCTCGCCGCGCCCTGGAGCTGGGCGCCGGGGCGATGATCTTCGCCCACAATCATCCCTCCGGGGTAGCCGAGCCCTCGGATGCCGACCGGCGCATCACCGACCGGCTGCGCGAGGCGCTGGGGCTCTTCGAGATCCGCGTTCTGGACCACTTCGTGGTGGGGGATGGCGAGGTGGTCTCCTTCGCCGAGCGCGGCTGGCTTTGATGCGGTAAGGTTCGCACGCTGGTAGGCCGATGTTGCCAGTTGCGCGATGGTCTGGTATAAAGTGCAGCCTTTGAATTCCCTTGGGTCAAATTTCACGGGATCTCCCGGTTTGCCCGACAGGTTTTGAACACTCAGGGTTCGCGCACCCGGCGCCGAACACCTGGCCAAGCGGTTGGAGGCTCCCATGTCCAAAGTATGTCAGGTTACCGGCAAGCGCCCGGTGACTGGTAACAACGTTTCACACTCCCAGCGCAAGACCCGCCGCCGGTTCCTGCCGAACCTGCACTCCCACCGCTTCTGGGTGGAGTCCGAGAACCGCTTCGTCAAGCTGCGCGTCTCCTCCAAGGGCATGCGCATCATCGACAAGAAGGGCATCGAGGCGGTGCTCAGCGACATCCGCAAGCGCGGCGACGCCGTCTAAGCGATTCGCGTTCCAGCGATCCATCAATGGGAGCAAGCAGTCATGCGTGACAAGATCAAGCTGGTGTCCAGCGCCGGTACCGGCCACTTCTACACCACCGACAAGAACAAGCGGAACACCCCGGACAAGCTCGAATTCAAGAAGTACGACCCGGTGGTCCGCAAGCACGTGATGTACAAGGAAGCCAAGATCAAGTAAACCTTGGTCGTCTTCCGCAGGTGTTCCAGCCTGTCCCCCTGAACCCGGCTGCGTCAGCCGGGTTCAGGCGTTTGTGGGGAAGCCGTCCGACGACCGCCCGAGCGTAGCGCCATGCCCGAACTGCCCGAAGTCGAGACCACCCGCCGCGGCATCGCCCCCCATCTGGAGGGGCGCCAGATCACGGAAGTGATCGTGCGCCAGGCGCGTCTGCGCGTACCGGTGCCGGACGATCTCGTCGAGCGCCTGGTGGGGGCCCGGGTGGGCGACCTTGTGCGCCGCGCCAAGTACCTGCTGGTGCCGCTTTCCGGCGGCGACTCGGCCGGCGGCACCCTGCTGTGGCACCTGGGCATGTCCGGGAGCCTGCGCATCGCCCGCCTCGGCGAGCTGCCGAAGAAGCACGACCACCTCGACCTGGTGCTCGACGACGGTGCCATCCTGCGCTACCACGATCCGCGCCGCTTCGGCTTCGTGGACTGGTTGGCCGGCGGCCCCGAGCAGGACCCGCGCCTGGCACGCCTGGGCCCCGAGCCGCTGTCGGACGCCTTCGACGGCGCGCGGCTCTACGCCCTCTCCCGGGGGCGGCGCCTGGCGGTGAAGCCCTTCCTGATGGACAACGCCGTGGTGGTGGGGGTGGGCAACATCTACGCCGCCGAGGCGCTGTTCCTGGCCGGCATCGATCCGCGCCGCGCCGCCGGGCGCATCAGCCGCGAGCGCTACGACCGCCTGGCCGCCGCCGCTCGGGCGGTGCTGGCCGCGGCCATCACCCAGGGCGGCACCACCCTGCGCGACTTCGTCAGCGGCACCGGCGAGCCGGGCTACTTCAAGCAGCGCCTCAACGTCTACGGCCGCCACGGCCAGCCCTGCCGGCAGTGTGGTGCCGAGCTGCGCCTCGTCACCCTCGGGCAGCGGGCCAGCGTCTTCTGTTCCCACTGCCAGACCTGATTCTTCGAGAGACCCCCATGACCCTGTCCTCCCTGCGCCTGAAGAAACACGCCGACCGTCGCCTCAAGGCCGGCCACCTGTGGCTCTACTCCAACGAGATCGATACCGCCGCGACCCCGCTCAAGGACCTGGAAGCGGGTCAGCAGGTGGTGGTGGAGGCCGTGGGCGGCAAGGCGCTGGGCGTGGCCTACGTCAACCCAAATTCGCTGATCTGCGCGCGGCTGGTCTCCCGGGACCCGAAGCAGGGACTCGACCGTTCGCTGCTGGTGCACCGCCTCAACCAGGCCCTGGCCCTGCGCCAGCGCCTCTTCGCGGCGCCCTACTACCGGCTGGTCCACGGCGAGGGCGACCTGCTGCCGGGCCTGGTGATCGACCGCTTCGCCGATACCCTGGTGGTGCAGCTCAACACCGCCGGCATGCAGGCGGTGCTGCCCGAGCTGCTCGACGCCCTGGACAAGGTGCTCTCGCCGACCACGGTGGTGCTGCGCAACGACACCCGGGGTCGCCGCGAGGAGGGCCTCGAGCCCTCCGTGGAGGTGGTCAAGGGCGAGCTGGCCGAGCCGGTGCTGCTGGAGGAGAACGGCGTGCGCTTCGCCGCCCCGGTGCTCGACGGCCAGAAGACCGGCTGGTTCTACGACCACCGGGTCAACCGCGCCTGGCTCAACCAGTTCGTGGCCGGCAAGCGGGTGCTGGACCTGTTCAGCTACGTGGGGGGCTGGGGCGTGCAGGCCGCGGCCCACGGGGCGCGCGAGGTGCTCTGCGTGGATGCCTCCGCGGCGGCCCTGGAGCGGGTGGCCGAGAACGCCGCCCTGAATGGCCTCCACGAGCAGGTGGCGGTGGGCGAGGGCGACGCCTTCGAGGCCCTGGCCGCCCTCAAGGCCGACGGCGAGCAGTTCGACGTGGTGATCCTCGACCCGCCGGCCTTCATCCGCAAGCGCAAGGACATCCCCGCGGGCGAGCGCGCCTACGGCAAGCTCAACCGCGAGGCGATCCGCCTGCTGGGCCGCGATGGCCTGCTGCTCTCGGCCTCCTGCTCCATGCACCTGGCGCCGGAGCGGCTGGTGGACGTGGTGCGCGGTGCGGTGCGCCACCAGGATCGCCACGGCCAGATCCTCTTCCAGGGCCACCAGGGGCCGGACCACCCGGTGCATCCGGCGATCCCGGAGACCGGCTACCTGAAGGCCCTGGGCGTGCGGGTCTTCCGGGATTGAGGGGAGGGCGGTGCGCTTGCGACTGTCACCAGTGCCATGACCGATTTCCAGCCCGTCCGCGTCTTCGCCCACAGCAATGCGCTGCTGGTCAGCCATGTGCGCAACCTGCTGGAGGCCGCCGGGATTCCCGCCGAGCTGCGCAACATGACCCTGGGCGGTGGCGCCGGCGAGCTGCCGTTGGGGGAGTGCGAACCCGAGGTGTGGGTGAAACCCCATAATCGTGAGCGCGCCGAGACGCTGATCCGCGAGGCCCTGGCCGGGGAGGGCGGCGCGCCGGCCTGGCGCTGCCCCGGCTGTGGCGAGCCCCAGGAGGGCGTGTTCGACGCCTGCTGGAAGTGCGGGACGCATCGTCCCTGACCCAGCGCTTCACCGTCCTGTTGATGGCCATACCCTTTCTGCGCGCCTGCACCCGCTTCGCCTGAATCGCGCTATCCAGCGGCGTCTTGCCCGAGGAGTATCGCCGACGCTACGGCGAGGCCGCCGTGTCGGAGTGATTGCGCCGACGGCGCCGGTCGGGCTGTGCTGTAATGAAGGGAAGCACAGGTCCCGCCAGGCAGAGGAGCCGCCATGCTGATCGCCGTTCCCCGGGAGATCAAGACCCACGAATACCGCGTCGCCCTGACTCCCGCCGGGGCACGGGAGCTGGTCGGCCACGGCCATGAGGTCAGGGTGCAGACCGGGGCGGGTGAGGGGGCCGGCTTCACCGACGCCGCCTACGCGGCGGCCGGCGCTCGGATCGTGAACGAGGTGGCAGCGGTGTGGGACGGTGCCGAGCTGATTCTCAAGGTCAAGGAGCCCCAGCCCGAGGAGATCGCTCGGCTGCGCCCTGGCCAGACGCTCTTCACCTACCTGCACCTGGCCGCCGACGAGGCGCTGACCCGGGGGCTGATGGGCAGCGGTGCCACTGCCATCGCCTACGAGACCGTGACCGATAGGCAGGGCGGCCTGCCGCTGCTGGCGCCCATGAGCACCGTGGCCGGGCGCATGGCGATCCAGGCCGGCGCCCATGGCCTGGAGAAGGCCCAGGGCGGCTCCGGCGTGCTGCTGCCCGGGGTGCCCGGGGTACCGCCGGCCCGGGTCGCGGTGATCGGTGGGGGCGTGGTGGGCGAGAACGCGGCGCGCATGGCGCTGGGGCTAGGCGCCGAGGTGACGGTGCTCGACAAGTCGATCCCGCGCCTGGAGGTGCTGGATGACCGCTACCAGGGGCGGCTGCGGACCCTCTTCGCCACCGCCGATGCCATCGAGGCGGCGGTGCGCGAGTCCGACCTGGTGATCGGCGCGGTGCTGGTGCCCGGTGCCGCGGCGCCCAAGCTGATCACCCGGGCGATGCTGGCCGAGATGAAGCCCGGCAGCGTGCTGGTGGACGTGGCCATCGACCAGGGCGGCTGCTTCGCGACCAGCCGCCCTACCACCCACGCCGCGCCCACCTTCGTCGTCGACGGCATCGTCCACTACGGCGTGGCCAACATGCCCGGCGCCGTGGCGCGCACCGCCACCCAGGCACTCACCAACGCCACCCTGCCGTTCGTGATCGCCCTGGCCGACCGTGGCTGGCGACGGGCCCTGGCCGAGGACCCGCACTTCCTGTCCGGGCTCAATGTCCACGACGGCCAGCTGGCCTATGCCGCGGTGGCCGAGGCCTTCGGCCTCGAGTGGGTCGAGCCGGCCGGTCTGTTGGACTGAAGTGGCGGGGGCCCGGTCGCCTTGAGGGGGAGCGCGCGTTACCATAGCGGGCATTTCCGAACAGCAGAGTCCGCTTTCCCCATGAGTGCAGCTTCCGAGAAGACCCGCGTTCTCACCGGCATCACCACCACCGGCACGCCCCACCTGGGCAACTATGTCGGGGCCATCAAGCCCGCCATCGAGGCGAGCCAGGACCCCAGCGTGCAGTCCTACTATTTCCTGGCCGACCTCCACGCGCTGATCAAGTGCCAGGAGCCGCGCCGGGTGCAGGAGTCGCGCCTGGAGATCGCCGCCACCTGGCTGGCGCTGGGGCTGGACAGCGACAACGCCATCTTCTACCGCCAATCCGACGTGCCGGAGATTCCCGAGCTGACCTGGATGCTCTCCTGCGTCTGCGCCAAGGGGCTGATGAACCGCGCCCACGCCTACAAGGCGGCGGTGGCCGAGAACGAGGCTGCCGGCAACCAGGACCCCGACAAGGGCATCACCATGGGCCTGTTCGGCTACCCGGTGCTGATGGCCGCCGATATCCTGATGTTCAACGCCAACAAGGTGCCGGTGGGTCGCGACCAGATCCAGCACATCGAGATGGCCCGCGACATCGCCGGGCGCTTCAACCACCTCTACAAGGGCGAGTACTTCACCCTGCCCGAGGCGGTGGTGGACGAGCGGGTGGAGGTGCTGGGCGGCCTGGACGGGCGCAAGATGTCCAAGAGCTACAACAACACCATCCCGCTGTTCGCCGCCGAGAAGAAGCTGCTCAAGCTGGTCCGCAAGATCAAGACCAATTCGCTGGAGCCCGGCGAGCCCAAGGACCCGGCCACCTGCACCCTGTTCCAGATCTACTCCGCCTTCGCCACGGCGGAGGAGAGCGCCGCCATGCGCCAGGAGTACGCCAACGGCATAGGCTGGGGCGAGGTCAAGAACCGCCTCTTCGAGACCCTCAACGAGCAGCTGCGCGAGCCCCGCGAGCGCTATCAGGCGCTGCTGGAGGACCCCGGGCACATCGAGTCGGTGCTGCTCAAGGGCGCCGAGCGCGCCCGCGCCGAGGCCGCCCCCGTCATGGACCGCCTGCGTCAGGCGGCGGGGCTGGGGCGCTTCGTCTGAGGCGCGACCCTCAGGGATGCCGCCGCGGTCGCCTGGCGGCGCCCGCCTCTCCGTGCCCGTCGTGGCCGCCGGCGCCCTGCTGCTGGGTGCCCTGGTCGTAGGCTCCGCCTTCGGTGCCCTGATGGTGATCGGCGGCCTCATGCTCGGCTACGGCGCACGCCTGGCCTTCGGCTGCAACATCGGTGCCTACTTCGGCGGCATCGCCTCGGGCAGCCTGCACGGCTGGGTCTGGCTGGTGGCGGCCTTTGCCGGCAACATGCTTGGCGTCAAGCTGCGCCCCTTCTTCTTCGGGGGCGGGGCGGCTCGCGTGTCGGCGGCCAAGGGCACCTGAACCGCGTCGATACTCGTGAAGCGCGCCCCGGCCCCGGCCGGGGCGCGGTCGTTTGGGGCATGGTAGAGTGTCGAGGAAGGTGCCGGCAGAGCGCCTACGGCCCGTTCCAGCCACCGCATCGAGACTCGAGATGACCAACGATCGCAAACGTCCCCTCTATATCCCCTATGCCGGTCCTCCGCTGCTGGAGATGCCGCTGCTCAACAAGGGCAGCGCCTTCACCAACGAGGAGCGCATCGAATTCAACCTGATCGGCCTGCTGCCGCAGAACGTGGAGTCGATCGACGAGCAGGTCGAGCGGGCCTATCGTCAGTATCGGCTCTGCCAGACCGACCTGGACAAGCACGTCTACCTGCGCGCCATCCAGGACGACAACGAGACCCTCTACTTCCGGCTGGTCACGCAGTACCTGGAGGAGATGCTGCCGATCATCTACACGCCCACGGTGGGGCTGGCGTGCCAGGAGTTCTCCAACATCTATCGCAGCCACCGCGGCCTGTTCATCAGCTATACCCATCGCGATCGCATGGAGGACATCCTGCGCAGCGCCACCAAGGACAGGGTCAAGGTGATCGTGGTAACCGACGGCGAGCGCATTTTGGGCCTGGGCGACCAGGGCATCGGCGGCATGGGCATTCCTATCGGCAAGCTGGCGCTCTACACCGCCTGCGGCGGCATCAGCCCGGCCTACACCCTGCCGATCATGCTCGATGTGGGTACCAACAACCAGCAGCTGCTCGACGATCCCATGTACATGGGCTGGCGCCATGAGCGCATCGGTCAGGAGGAGTACGACGCCTTCATCGCCCAGTTCATCGACGCGGTGAAGCGACGTTGGCCGGGTGTGCTGCTGCAGTTCGAGGACTTCGCCCAGGCCAACGCCGTGCCGCTGCTCGAGCGCTATCGCCACGAAATGTGCTGCTTCAACGACGACGTCCAGGGCACCGCCTCGGTGGTGGTGGGGACCCTGATGGCGGCCTGCCAGGCCCGCGACGAGGGCATCGGCGACCAGCGTGTGGTGTTCGTCGGGGCGGGTTCCGCCGGCTGCGGCATCGCCGAGCAGGTGGTGGTGGCCATGCAGGCCGAGGGGCTCACCGAGCGGGAGGCTCGCGCCCGGGTCTTCATGGTCGACCGCGAGGGGCTGGTGACCTCGGACCAGACCTGGCTGCGTGATTTCCAGCAGCGCCTGGCCCATGACCCGACCCTCACCGAAGGGTGGCAGGGCCAGGACCTGGTGGAGACCGTTCGGCATATCCGGCCCACGGTGCTGATCGGCGTGTGTGGACGGCCGGGCATCTTTACCGAGGAGGTGGTGCGCACCATGCACGCCGGCTGCGAGACGCCGGTGATCATGCCACTCTCCAACCCCACCTCCCAGGCCGAGGCGCGCCCCGAGGACGTGATCCGCTGGACCGAGGGCGCGGCCCTGGTGGCCACCGGCAGCCCCTTCGCGCCGGTGGAGTTCGAAGGGCGCACCTATCCCATCGCCCAGTGCAACAATTCCTATATCTTCCCCGGCATCGGGCTGGGGGTAGTGGCCTCCGGAGCCCGCAAGGTCACCGACGACATGCTGATGGCGGCCTCCCGGGCGCTGGCCCGGGAGGCGCCCATCGTCAAGGCGGGCGAGGGCGCGCTACTGCCGCCGCTGTCGAAGATCCGTGAGCTCTCCAAGGCGATCGCCTTTGACGTGGCCGCCCAGGCCCAGGGCGAGGGGGTGGCGCTGAAGACCGACGGCCTCAAGCTGCGGGCGTCCATCGAGCGCAACTGCTGGACGCCGGAGTACCGGCACTACCGACGCCGCTCGTTCTGAGTCACGAGCCTGGCAAGGCAAAGGCCCCGCCGGCTGACTTTTCCTCGCGCCAGCGTCGACCATCACGGCTTGCCTGACAGTTCGCGGGCTTCACGCAGAATCTCTGCGGCGCGGCTACGCGGAAAGGCGCGGCCTCCGGGGGTGCTGAGCACTTGTATCAGCGCCCTCTCGTCGAGTCGCGATAGCGCCAGCGAATCCTTGATCCCTGCCGCTACCAGGCGAGCCGCGGACACATCCCCGACACCCGGTACGTCGTTGACCGGCGCCCGCACAGCTACGCCGGCGCTGCCCTGGATGGCGCCCCTTCGGGTGCCGAGTACCATGTCGCTCTCCACTCGCGGCTCCCCGGAGTCGGCCGTGCTGATTTTGAGTGGCGAAATGGTCTGTGCAGGTACGCCGGCCTCGATGTAAGCCTCCACCACCAGATCTCCCCGGCGCTGGGCGATGGCCACACCCGCCTCCCCCTCCTCGGGCGCGATGGAACGCATCTCGACCCGCGACAACTGGTTCGCGGCAATCGTCTGAAGCAGGCGCATGCTATTCGCCTGCAGGACTGCGCTCGACGGTTCGGAGGGGGTAGCGGTCTCCCACTCGAACTCGATAGTGCCTAGGGGCACCCGTGCTTCTTCCGGCTGTTCGACGACTTTCTCGCCTGTCAGCGCACAGAGGGAAGCGAAGACACAGCGGCAGTCTTCGCCGCTTGTCACGCGACCGGTTGCATCGAGCTCAATGCGGCGGAGCGGTGCGATCCGGTGGCGGATGCCACTGGGCGGCAGCGCCTGCGGCCACGGCGTGCCGTCTGGCCCGGTCTCCTGCGGCCAGAGCACGTCGGCGATGGCGGTGCGGGCGGGTATCTGCCAGTAGTCGCCGATCTTGTAGTCGCCGCCCTGTTCGAACCAGACTTGAACCCCATCCTCGAGTTCGATCCATTTCGATTCCTGTACCGGGATGGCGTCCGAGGGCTGGTCCCAGCGGCGCAGCAGAGGGTGGGTCATGGCGGCCTCGTCGAATACTGGCAACGCGAACCCGTCGGGCACCGCCAGCGTCACCTCTGCGGTCACCCTGTTCACCGAATCGACTTTGAGTAGCGGCCGCGGCATCGCCCGTAGTTCCGAGACGTCGTCGACGATCTCGACCCAGTCGTTCTCCTTCAGCCCGCGGGCCCTGTCCGGACCGAGAGTGTCGAGCCGAACGAGCGCGCCCTGCAGGCTACGGATGCCGAAGGCGACCGACCCGTTGTCCCGTGACCATTTGAACGTTGCCTGTGTTCTGGCGCCGCCGGTGGTACCGGGGTCATGGATTTCGACCCGGTACAGCTGGTTCTCGGGCCCCCGATATTGCGCCGTCGGCGGTACGAGGCAGGGGTCGTCCGAGGGCATCTCGACCTTGGCGCGGGCGCGCAGGCAGCGCGGCCGGCGGAGGTCGGCACCGACCAGGTCGTCGAGCAGCGCGTCGCAGCCCAGGTCCTCGTCCGTCTCCTTGTCGAGTGGCGCGGCCTTGACCTGACAGACTACCTTCGTTCGTGTAGCGGTATCGGGCCCGCCGAGAGCCAGCTCGCGAATGTGGTCAGCCTGTAGGTAGTTCAGATGCCGTTCCCAGACGTCGAGGTAGATGAGATAGCGTCGGCCTGGTTGCAGCTCCGCCGGGTCGTCTCCGCCCGTCAGGAACGGAAAGTCGGCCTGGGCCGTGTAGAGTACCGGCTCTGGATGGGGCTCCGGCGGACAGCGCACCTCGGGCATGAGATTGCAGGCGATGCCGTCGACATAGTAGCGGCCCCAACCGATCTCGAAGTCACAGAGAAGATCGCCGGGGCAGGTGATCAGGAAGCCGTCGCCTGGCCCCCCATGCGGACCGATCAGGTCGGCGGCCAGCGATCGGGTCTGCTCGAGGAGGATCGCCACCTGCTCGTTCCAGTCGGCATCAAGGAGTACGCGGCCCTGTTGCATCAGTACCCTGGCGTAGTGGTGCTGGCGGTAATAGCTGTCGCGGCTCATGTCGGCTTTCACGGATCTACCCTCCTAGCTGGCAAACAGGAGCCCGGCGGACATACCGGCTGGAACGTGGCCCGCAAGTCGCGCCGAGAGCGCCGAGGCGCGTTGTGGTTGGTAAAGGTCGTGGAATGCGCCCATCTCGGAGGCGTCGCTGGCGCCCTCGCGTATGGCAGGAGCAGTGCAGAGGTCGAGCTGGCAGTAACCCGGGCGGCCATAGCGGCGATCCACGAAGAGCGGGTGCACAGCCGATCGTGCTTCTTCGCGCAGGCGATCACGGTAGGCTGCGCCGTCGTCCAGGAAGGTATACGCCGAGATAAACGCGCCGATATGTGGTGGCTCGGCCAGCGAGGCCACGGTCAACCGTGCGGTCAGCACGGCACGGCCGGCGGGGGGAAGTTGCGCAATCTCCCAGACCGGCGGATCGATGTCGTCGACCAGTGCGCCGCGACTGACGGTAACGTCAGGATCCGGTTCGAAGGGGCTCTGGGAAGCGTCGCCGGGCCTGCGCGGCGGGTTGATTGTGATCGCGATCCCTGCCGTGGTCCGCGGGCCCAAATTGTCGATCGCCAGCGTCAGTGTGAGGGTCTCGCCAATGGCCGGTGCCGGATTGCTGGTGTCGAAGTGCAGTCGCAGGTTGGCAGACTCGGGAATCGATTCCTCGATCACCCCCATGTCGCCCCCGACATGGATTGGCGCAACGACCGGTCCGCCGCGCTCTGCCACCGGCAGCGCCTCGAGCGCTTCGCTCACCGCCAGGTCCGGCTGGCAGCGGTAGCGGTGCGGTGTGCGTGAGCCAGCGGGCACGTAACAGAATCGCATACAGCCGATCTGGCGCCGCGCCACGCGGACAGTGCCGGTGAAGAGACTGTCCTCGGCGAGAAGGATCGCGTGGGTCTGCACCTGGCCTATCACCGTGCTCCGGTGAATGCGGAGTACGGCATGCGCCAGCGGCCAGGACGGTGCGCCCACCGCTTCGCGCGTTTCGGAAGTGGCATCGACGATGCTGTCGGTGATCGTGATCAGCGCCGGGTCGGCGCCGACCTCATCCTGGCTCACCTGGATAGACCCCAGGATGGACCGCTCGATCGTCACCACCGCGGTGCAGTCAATCAGCTCGAGGCTCGGCTCGACCGGCCGGCTGGGGCTGCAATCGGGGCCGATGCTCCAGCCGGGGACGAGCGTTGCATGTGAAATCCGCAGCTTGGCCATCGGGCCTCGGCACTGCAGGCTGCGCCCCGTGATCACGACCCCGTCGATCACGAACCGGCTGCCGGTCGCGCCCTGTACCGCCATAGCGTCACCGCGGGAGGCACGGTAGTCCAGCAGACGCAGCACGGCCCGGGTCCCATTCCGGGCCCTCAGCTGCAGGCTCTGTGCCTCGCGCAAGGCGATAGCCAGCGGCTCGGTATAGACGCCGCCGTCGACGATCTCGATGACAGCATCATCGGGATCGTCCGCGCGCCAGGCCTCGAGTGCCGTGCCGATCGATGGGTACTTCGCCCCTTCCCCTACCGGGTAGGTGGCGGCACCCCCAGGCTGGCGCAATGCGCGCGGATAGGCGCCGCCGCCGGTGTCGTCGCTGAACCCGTAGTGGTAGCGTACGTGCACGTCGCCAGCGGGCGCCTGCCGCTTGTGAAAGGCGATCCGACCGAGCTCAGGGTCTACGGCGATGTGGTTGCGGGCGGGTTGGTAGTGCCAGCCACTCAGATCCGCCACGATGACTTTCTCCGCCTCTACCAGCCCACCTTCGCCACGCCGCGGCCAGTCCTCCGCCCAGATGGCAAAGCTCTTGTCAGGCCCATAATAGGTCGCGAGGTTCTGCGCCAGCACCCGCCGCAGGATCGGCGCGGGGACGTTTGGCGGCTCGGCTAGGGCGTCGGGCCCCGGCTCCGGTACCGGAAGGGTGAACAGGGGCAGGTCATTGCCCAGCACGCTGAACGTGTAAGCGCCCGAACCTAGCTCCTCTCGTGCGTAGGCCGGCTCGTGGGCGACGGCATAGGGCTTCAGCCGCCAGACGTAGGCGCCGACGTGGGGAACGTTGAATGTTCCCTGAGTCCGCGTCGAGGTGATCCGGCGTACGTCGATGGTCCGTGCCACCGAGTCGAACGGCCCCCCCAGCAGCGTCAGTGCCAAGCCATCACGCAGATCCGCCGTGCGCCCGCGCGTCAACCGGTGGTGATTGACGGGCTGCATCCAGGCCAGCAGGCGGTAAAACTCCACAGCCCGCGCCGGCCAATCGGCGGTGTCCTTTGCGATCAACTCCAGCAGGGGTAGCGTCCCCTTGCGCCGTCGGTCGCGGATGCTGTTCGCCACCGCGCGGCGCGGCGTGATAACGGAGGACAGCAGTGCGGTGCGTTCACTGTCCGCGACCACTTGCGGTGGTGTTTCATAGCCGATCAGTGCCCCGATATAGGGCACCACCCAGTCGTCGCAGGTCTCAATGAACCAGTCGGCGTACTGCCGCGCGAGGTCGTCCTCCAGCACGTCTACCTGCTCGGTGACGACCTGCAGGAGGGCGCGAAGCGGTTCGCCGCGCTCGCTATCCCGCTGGCGGTGAACAACGGGTAGAAGGTGGTAGAGCCGGTCGGGATCGCGTGTCATAACGTCACCTCGGTGAGGATCAGCGCGTCCGCAAGCGCGGGGTTCAGATAGACGACCTGCGCCGGGCGTAGCTCTCCGTTCTCGCGCCGCGCCAGCGCCGCGGGCAGATAGGCGCTTGCGAGCGCCGCCTCGGGCCGCGCCGCGAATTCAGCCAAGCGTGCCGCGAGTGTCTCGGGAGTTTCTGCGTCCTTCTCGTACACCGCTTCGAAGAGGTCAACGTCGACATAGTCGACACCGGTTGCGGATTGCATGACGGCGACTACCTGGCTGAGCCGCAGAGGCTGGCCGAGCCCGCGTGCCTCGAAACCGAATGCCTCGAAGAGTCGCTGCCGCAGCGGCGGCTCCACATTCTCCCAGAGGTGGTCGGTCTGGACCCGAACCTTCGCACTCAGGAACACGAAAGCGGCCTCGCGCGGGGCCAACACGACTGGAACCGAGGGGTCTCCGAACCGGGTCAGCGAGGTCATCAGGTTGCGCCAGAGCGCCGACTGCGGGTCGATCGGCGCGTCGGCGGCCCCGGCGAGGGTCAGATGAACCACCTCGCGCCGACCGTCGGTGAGCCGAGCCGCCAGTGCCTTGTCGATCCCGGCGTAGAGTGTGGCGAAATCGGTGTAGTCATCCACCGACACCAGCCGGTCGAGTGCCCGCGTGGCGAGCGGCACTCGAGGTCGCGCCTGGTCCCGGGTCTCGGGGTCCGCGCCTCCGCTTGCACGCCGGGGATTCATGACTTCCTTCACACCGAGCGGCTTCGGCCCCAGCGTGGTGATCTGCTCGGCGTCCACGTTGCCCGGCGAACCAATCCCCACGCGGTAAGTCGCGGTCACGTTTTCCGACCCGCTCGGTACTCGTGCGCCGCGCAGGCCATCGCCGAAGGTGACGGCTGTTGTGCCTTCGTTGTTGGTGGCAATCTGATAGCCGCGGTCCAGAGGGGCCAGCGCCAGGAGGCTCTCGGCTTGTTGCCAGAGGATGTGATTGACGCGAAGTGCGAGCGTATTTTCCGTCCCCGCAGGCGTAGGCGCCGAGATATGGGTGAGCGGGCTACGAGACAGCGCAAAGGTCTGCATCCGCGCGGCGCTGTCCCCGCTGCCGATGGTCTCCCTCACCGTCTCGCCATGGGTGGCGAGTACGACGTTGGCGTTCACCGCCGCGGTGTGGCGCTTGTAGGTGTAGGCGAGTGGCTCGGCGAAGGTCAACCGGGTGTGCAGCGTATCGCCGGGCAGGTCGATCCGGTTGCCTTGTGGGTCGACGATCTGCGCCGTTAGGTGCTCGATGCCCGCGAGCATCGCCAGTTCGGTCCCCTCGACCCCCTCGACCGGCGTGCCGTCCGTGGTCAGTACGTCCGTCCGTTCGCCACTCACCGCTACCCAGCGCCCGGCCTCGAGCCCCTCGTACAGTCCACCGAGTTCCACCTCGACGCCCTTCAGGTCCTCGGTCAGCGGTTCCTCGGCCAGTTCCAGCGGCTCATTCTGGGCATGGATCGTGACCGGGCGGATGTCGGCGAGCGTCGCCTCCGCCCCACTCAGCCAGGGCTGGTCCAGAAGCGCGAGCGTTACCCGCTGGGACAGTCCGTAGTCTGAGCGCACGACACTCCGCACGTCGAGCACACCGTAGACATGGCAACCCTGCATCGGGCCGTCGACCATCAGCCGGCTGCCCGGTACGACACCTGGATACTCGGCATCGAAGGCCAGAATGCGCGTCGCCTCGGGCGTACCGGCGAAGCGGCTCTCGCTGCGTACCACGGTCAGCACGGTAGCGGCGGCATCGATCTGCACCGTTACCTGACTGCCGTTTCCGCCGGTGAATTGCGCCGGCTCAGGTGTGGGCGAGATCCCTCCGACGATGAAATCGAACTGGACGACCAGGCCGGTGTTCGCGGCAGCGGCCTCAACGGCGCCGCTGAACTCTGAATCGATGACGAAGGCATGGCCGAAGACGAACCACCGGGATTCCTCGCCCCCACCTCCCGCCTGGCGCCAGTTCACCCTGACTGTCCGCAGCCGTCCCGTCCCATCATCTGCGACGTGGTAGAGCGCCTCTACCTCGAGATTGACCCCGTCGAAGCCCTCGCGCCAGCGGCGGATCCCGCGCCCCCCGTCGGTTTCGGCGAGTTGATCGAGGCCCAGGATTACCTCCCGCGCCGCGGTCATCGGATCCCAGACCCGGATGGTCAATTCCAGCGGCGCCGCTTCGCCTTCAGAGAGGTTGACCGCCTCCTCAAAGGCTCGATCCAGGCTCGCGTCTCCGGCCAGCGTCGCGCGCGCGGCGACCGACAGGCTGCTGCGCCGCTCGGCCAGCAGCCATTCGCGCCGGGACACGGCGCCGTCCCTGCCATAGATGAACTCGAGCGGGGCCGTCGCACCGAAGGGTACCGCCGAGACCCGCAGCGCCTCTATCCCGTAGCGCTCCTCGGGGCGACTGCCCGTCACCGGGGCGTTGGCGTAGGCGGTGAAGAGCTGGCCGCGCAGCGTTGGTGCGAATTCTGCCAGGAGCTTCGGGCCGAGATTCGCCGAGGTGGAGTAGGTGCGCGCCGGATCGCGGCCCAGCTGGAATCTCGAGGCAGGCTGATCCGATGGCGGCCGACGCAAGGCCTTCACCACGTCGCCCAGCAGTGCCAAAGGTGACCGCTCCGCTGTCTCCTTCAGCCCGGTGAACGCGGTCGTGTGGAGGGCTCGTTTTTCGGCGAAAGCGATCCGCGTGAGCTGCGACTCGGCATCGGGCTCGACGCTGCGCAGAACGTAGGGCAGTAGCGCGCCGGGGCCCACTACCAGGATCATCTGGCTCGCCTCCAGCCCGGTCTCGGTGCCGGCGAGAAATCCCGTCATGGTGCCCGTGAAGCCAGGGGAGGGGGGAAACAAAACGTAGGGTTGCGACAAGCGCACGGGCAGGGTGTTCCAGTCCGCCCGGGCCTCCAGCGCCTCGAAGGTCTCGAAGGGCTCTGCGTTCTCGCCGGACGCCGGCAGGCTGCGCGCCAGTGTGCCTGCCGGAATCGTGACCTCGTAGCCATCCTCCAGCGTGAAGGCGAGATAGACGCTCGCCGCGACGCCGGGCCGCAGCCGGTAGCCCACCAGCCGGCCGAGTTCGAGAATCGAGCGGCGCTCGGTGGCGGTGGCCAGATAGCCCTCGTTGGCGATCCGCTCTTGGTAGAAGGTCAGCACGTCCGCCACCACCGCCCAGGCGTCGAGTAGCGCGATCGAGGGGTCGGACGGCTCACGCGTGCTCAACCGCTGCAGTGGCCGGGTGCCGTTCGGCAGTTCGTGGTGGGTCAGCCGCGCGATCATCGTTGCCAGGAAATCGGCGTGGGTGCCGACCCGGGCGGCGATCTCGGAGAGTCCCTGGCGGTTGTGGATGGTGCGTGGCGTGACCGGCTCGATGCCCTCGCAGCAGCCGCAGGTCGGATCGGTATTCATCGTCCCCCTCGCATGGTGAAGGTGACGCGCCCGTTCTCCGGCGCGTTCGGGTCGCTGTCGGCCTGCGCGATTTCAAGCGCGCCGATCGGCAGCACTCCTGCGGCGAGCTCGCCGTTCGGCCCCTCGTACCTGCGCTCGATCCGGGTCACCTGCACGCTCTCGACCCCCTCGATCGCCTGGGCCGTTGCCATGAGCCGGCTGAGTGAGATGTCGTCGCCAAAACTGAGTGCGTCCGGGTGGAAATAGCCGAGGCTGCCGTCGGCTAGGCAACTGGTGCCGAACCGTGCGTGCAGGGCCGCCTCGACATGGGCGCGCAGGTGGGTAGGTTGCACGCAGATGGTCATGGCAATATCGAGCGGTATCTGGGCCGCCCGGCGCACCGCAAGGTCGTGACCGATGCGGCGAAAGCGGCTGAGTTCGGTGAAGAGCTCGGCCAACAGGTCGTCGTCAGCGACCGCTGCGCCCAGGGCGTCGATCGCCACCCGCACCTCGTACCAGCTGCCGTTCCAGCGCAGTTCGGCTGCGGCCCGCTGGACCTTGGGGTGCCGCGTGGCGATATCGGCGTAGTCTTCCGGGGTGATAGCGCGCGCCAGCACCTGGGAGAAGGCGTAGGGCGCGAGCAGCTTGGCGTCCGTGACGGATTCGGGTGCGGTCCCGCCCACTGCCGGCAGCGGGTTGCGGGGTTTGAGGACGAGCCCGCCGATCGGTGTCGCCTGTACGGCGATGGTCAGTTTGTCGGCACCGATATTCCCATCCGGGCCATTGCCTGTGCGTTTGCGCACCAGAACCCGGCTGAACGCGTCCGGCGCCCGCCCCATACGGTTGTCGCCAAAACGCAGCCGGGCGCGGCGTCGGTCGTCGACCTCGACAGCCACATGTGTATCGAGGCGAGCGCTCGCCAAGAGGTCGCGCACCACGGTCCAGTTCCTGGGGTCGGCTCCTGTCGGGAGCTTGGCCGCGTCGCCGTCCGGTACACAGGCGGCGTCCGGCGTGCTGCGCACCGCGAGGGAAGCGGTCGCCTGATGGGGATCCTGGCGAAGTGCCAGGGAAGCGGGTGCGGCTGTATCCAGCGGGGTAGCGAAGGTCAGGGGTCCGTCGATGGGGGCAGGCGCGAAGCGTCCGGCACGGAGCACGATGTCCTCCGCCTGGCCCTCGGCCACGCAGACCGGTTCCTCATCGGCGAGCGGTACACAGCCCAGGTCCTCCTCCGGCCGCCAGCGGCCGTGGTCGACGAGCACGACGTTGCCGCGCACCACGCTCACATCTTCGAGCAGCACGCATTCAGGAGCGGGGCCAAGGGTCGAGACGCAAAATGGCATTGGCAGCGCGTCCTCCTCGCCCCATGCCACCTCCAGCAGCGGCTGTCCGGTCAGCGGATCGACCGAGGGTGTGACCTCGGTCAGGCGCACCGCGTGCCGGCGCATTGGGTCCGCGTCGGCAGTGTTGGCCGTGTTCGGCCCCATCACCTCCTCGAGGATCAGGACGTCGCCGGTCTGCAGGTACAGCGCACGGGTACCCGGTATCGGGCGAGCTGTGTTGGAGGGGCATTCCGGTTCTGCCTTCTGCTCCGGACCAGGCGTCGGCTCCTCGGGTTCGGAGGGCACCGGCGGTGAGCCGTCAACCAGGGTGGCCGCGGTCGCGCCCTTTGGCAGGCAGCACTGTCGCTCGCCCCAGGTGTAGATGCGGATCCTGTTGTGCGCCTGGTGCAGTGTAATCGAGGCGTCGGCATCGGCGACCAGCGGCGCGAACACCTCGTAGAGGTTCTCCGGCACCGCTTCGAACGGCACCCAGTCGGGCACGCCCTCGGAGGTGTCGGGCGCCCCCTGGAAGCTGGTCACGAAGGAGAGATCCCGCGCCTTCAGGGTGTGGTCCTGGGAGGTCCAGACTGTCACCCAGGCCCGGGCGTTGCAGCCCTCGTGCAGGTGGTAGTCAACGAGCCGCGCATGCCGTCGCACCGAGATCCGCTGTCGGGCGGTGCCGAGATACGCCTCGGTTGCGACCGCGTCCTGTTGATAGCTCAGATAGTCGCCGACATAGGCGAGCAATTCCACCAGCGTGATGCCGATGTCCGGCACGTGACGCTCGGTCCACTCCGGCATGACAACCGCCAGTCGGTCGAGAATCAGCCGGTGGAAACTGGTGTAATCCTTCGCCAGATAATCGATCTCGGGCGCCGGCCTCGCCTCCTCGGGGCAGAGCGGCTCCGGCTTGCAGTCGAGATCGCTCGGACACGCCGCCTTGAAGCTGAACTCGAGGCAGCGGTAGCGCGGGTCGAACGGTGCACCCTCCGGCAGGTTCACGAGGCACAGGCAGTAGGTCGAGAAATCGCCGGGGCGGTCGACCGTCACAACGAGGCAATTGTCGTACTCGGGATCGGTCTGCGGGCAGAGTTGGACGTCAATCACCTTGATGTCGCGTTCCCGCACACCGCCGCAGATCTCGATATTCCCGATGTCGATCCCCTCCGGTGCGGGGCCGAGGAAGTAGATGGTAAGCCGGCGCTGGTCGTCGCTGACCTCGAGATAGTCGAGCCCGTTGACCTGAGCTGCCCGCACTAACTGGCGCCGGGCGTCGTCGCGGCAGTTCAGGTCGGGTTCGGTGCCGCAGCCGCAACTCATGACAGGCTCCGCTCGAAGCTTTCGGTCCGCGTTTCCCCCGAGCGCTTAACCAGATAACGCACATCGACCCTCAGCACAGCTTCCTCGGTCGAGGCGACGAGCACCTGCACGGTGATCAGATCACCCAAGTACTGCTGCAAGCCCGCCTGGGCGGTTCGCTGCAGGCTCGAACCCAGGGCGTCGCTGTTCGGCTCAAACACCACGTCCAGCAGGCCGCCGCCGAAATCAGGGCGATTCACCCGCTCTCCTGCGCGAGTGAAAAGGAACTGCTCGATCATGTCGCGGATGTGATTGTCCTCGCTGGTGAGCGCAGTGCGCCCCCGCTCGTCGAAGTCGAAGGGATAGTCGATGTGGATCATGTCGCCTTCACCCGTGTTTGTGTGGCCACCACGGTGACCCCGGTACCTGTCGGTGCGCATACCGCCTGCGACCCCTGGATCAGTACGGGTTGGCCGCTCGCCTTGACCCTGAGCGCGCCGGTCGTCCAGGCCGCTGTGACGCAGGGTCCGTTGCCGCTAGGCGGGGGCGGTAATGCGCAACCCGCGATCGTATAGGGTACCGGCTGCACCGTGATCTTCTGGCCGCTGACCGAGACCCGCGGGTTGGGGGCCGTGGGCGTCGCCTGTCCGCCATGCAGGCAGAGTACCGTGGCCCCCTGGTGCAGCACGAAGCCCGGCATCAGGTCACCTCCAGCGCAGAGCCGTTGATTGCGGTTTTCGGCCCTTGTAGCGTCACCGTGGCGCCCTGACCGGTTGAGATTTCGATGCCCTGCGCGTTCATCTCGATCTTCAGCCCGCTCTGTGTCTCGACCGTCACGCTGGCGGGGCCCGGTCCATCCATGATGGTGACGGTGGCCGTGTCGGTCTGCAGGACCTTCATCTCGGCGATTTGCGGACTCGCCGGCACGTCGTTGGCGCTATCCCAGAAGCAGCCCATCCAGACGGGGTATTCCGGGTCGCCACATTCGAACATGATCCACAGCTGTGCGCCGACCGGGGGGATGAAGAAGAAGCCCACTCCCGGTCCGGCATAGGGCACACAGGGCAGCGCCCAGGTGAGCGTGTTATCCCCGAAGACGCTCGGCACCTTGATTTGCACGCGCCCCTTGCGCTCGGGATCGACGTTGTTCGCGACCTCGCCGCGGTAAAGACCGTCATGCATTACGCCGTTCGTCATGGCATCACCAGCGGAGTCGTCGTTCCGACCCCTTCCCTCGAAAGTGAGAATTTCTGCTTGTAGAGCCCTTTTTTCACATCGATTGTGTGAGTTACCGACTTGACGTAGAAGCGACCGTCGAAGCTATCGCCGGCGCCCCGTACGTCTACCAGGCTGCGTGGCTTGAGAATTTTTCCATAGCGCAATGCGTCGAGGGTGCCCTCGGCTGTCACCACGTTGTCGAAGGACTTGTCGACCTCGCCTTGCGCGCGTATGCGTTTCGCCGCGTCGGTCTCGCCGTCGGGACCATCGCCAAGGAAGTCGGACTGCCTTGGGTCAGGGACCCGGGCGGCAAGTGGCGGCTGGCGGCTATAGCTGTCCACCCTCTCGCTGCTGCCGTCGGACTTGGTGTAGGTCAAGGCCTTGGGTGACAGTTCGTTGTAGCTGAAGCTCATCGTCTCGACGTTGCTGCCGGGCCCCATGTTCACCGACAGTGCCGGCTGGGGGCGAGTCAGCCGCGGCGGCGGCCCCCAGTAGGCGAAGTTAGTGAGTGGCGTGGGCCCGGGCTCGACGTAGAATACGAAGCCGTGCTTGGCCGCAAGCTTGGTAATGAAACTCCGGTCGGTTTCTTTCGTGGTCTGGCTGCGGGTCTGTTCGGTCACCGGCCGGACTAGCGGATCGGAGGGAACCATGATCTGCGGTACGATCCCGTAGTCAATGATGTAGGGAATCAGAATCAGCCCAACGATCAGATTGTCGCCGAGTTGCGGATAGGGGCGCTGCACCTTCTCCAGATCCATCATCACGCTGACGTCCTCGCCGGTCACCGTGAGCTTGGACGCGCCGGGCTCGTCGCTTGGGGCCAACTGATGCTTGGTAATAATCCCGTCCATGATCGGCTGCGGGGTCACCCCGAAGAGTACGGATAACACCACCCGATTGAACGGCTGCAGCTTGGCTTCCCTGAGCAGTGCAAAGTCCTTGCGGTCAGCAAGGCCGCGACCCACCTGAAACACCATCTGAAATCCCGAGCGGTCGCTGTCCTTCGCCGTTACCTCGACGCTCTGCAGGGCTTCGCTCACCTTGAGTGGCGCAGGGGTGGGCAGGGTTTCGCCCAGCATCAACTGCAGATGAAGACCGAAAAGGTTTATCACGACGGCCCCCCCGGCAGGAGTGCGACGATCAGCCGGCGTCCGACCTCCTCGACCAGTGCCTCGGCGCGCATCGCGTTGTTGACATCGGCGAGCTGCCAGAAGAGTTCCGGGTCGCCCAGGTAGCGTGCGGCGAGGTGATCCAGTTGTTCCCCCTCGGTGACGATGTGCTCGCGGATCACCGTGCCGCTTCCGGCAGGTGGCAAGAAACGCCTTGCGACATAGCGGATCTCGCGCCCGTCCGGCCCCTTCGTGATGAGGGTCTCGAGGGTCGCATAACGGCTGCCAGGGTCGAACATCGTCTCACCTCACTCGAACAGTTCGTCCAGGTTGTCCACATTGCCGATACTGCCGATGGTGGCGAACACCTCCTTGGCGATCTGGTGCAGCAGGAAGATCCAGTAGCCCGGGTGGGTGAGGGACAGGTCGTTGTAGCTCAGCACGCGCAGGCTCAGGCTCGCCTTGGCCTCGATCGGGTTCAGGTTCGAGTCGAACTTCTGTTCCTCGATCGTGAACTCCTTGATCTGTACCGGCAGGATTCGCTGCGGCCCCCAGACGAAGAGTGTCAGCGGCCCGGTGGGCGGGATCACCTCGATGGTGCCGGTGGCCAGGAGCACCGTATTGGTGATCACCAGCGCGCTCTTCGGATACACCAGCATTTCGAGTGCCGAGAGCTGCGGATAGAGTCCCAGCGACTCGGTAATCCCGTCACCGATGTCGAGATCGTCCGCGGCGTCGAACTTGAGATCGAACTTGATCGTCTCCTCCGGCGGCCCCTTCAACCGCTCGGTCTCGAAGATCGACCCGGCCGTGCCCGAGGTCTGCGGTCCCAGCGTCCGGGTGAGCTTTTCCGGATTGAACTGGAACACCGTCAGCGAGGCGACGGGGTTGAAGGGGTCGAGACCTATCAGGGCGCCTTTACGCATTTTGCTACTCCAGGTTTCCGCCGCGGGTTAGGGCTTCGACGAGTAACTCCGTCAACGAAGGATCGAACACCGTAATTAAAGATGCATGATAGAGTCGACCTTCATACGAGTAGCCGGACACAATGGCTAAAACACCTTCGTCGCAATCCAACCTGGACTGTGCCATACATTCAGAGCGCATCGTGAGGGATGACGTCGTGGGTACGAGGCAATTTCCCATACCCGCTGGCCAGATCGGCCGCAGCCCTTCGCTCAGGACAATCGCTATGATGTGAACTGTTGCACGCGATTCGATACGGGCGATCGCTTCGGCCGCCTCAGCGCTTACCATTCGACCATTCTCCGCCTGTCCACTGTCGCCATCGGCTAAGGCGGCGAGTGCTGTCAGCTCCTCCGTACTCCCGATCTCTCCGAGTGCGAAGGCTGCCCAATACCGCACCTCGGCCGATGGATCGACTAGCGAACGTCGTAAGACGGGGCGCGCTGCATCCTCTCGGAGATCAGCAAGCGCCTCTACTGCTGCACCGCGCACATGGTTGGTCTCGTTCGGGTCGGCAACGACCCTAGCAAGCGTTGCCACCTCGGGTTCCGCTCCGAGTGTGCCGAGCGCGTAAACTGCTGCGCGACGAACCTCCTCGGCCGAATCTTGGAGGAGAGACTCTAGGTCAGGTAACGACGACATAGCGATCTGTCCGCCAAGGTCGCCGAGCGCGTGTGCTGCAGCCGCCCGCACCGCTGCAGCCGGATCGTGCAACGCTACTAACATCGAAGCCACGCCCCGGTCATCGTTGAGACGTGACAAGGCCCAAAGCCCAGTACAACGTGTTGTGACCGGTATGCTGTCTTCCAGCTGTAGTTTCAATAGATCCTGGTATTGGCATACTCCGGCCTTGGATAGTTGCTGCAGGTCGGCCTCAACCCTGGCTTGAAAGTCAGAAGGTATTGCAGACAAAATTTCGCGAAGTCGTTGCCAGATTCCCGGCGTATCGGGGAGGGCCGCTGCATCGTGTTCAGATTTTAAAATCACGGCCGTCACCCCACTTTACTGAGAACAATCACACTGGCAATGGCGTTTGTAGCAACCGGATGGAACGCTGTTGTTGGCGTCTCTCTTGGCAGCTTTGCAAGCTTCATTTTGGTTTGGCCCGCTGCCTCTCCCGGTTGCGCGCTTGTTCTGACATTGCGGCTCCGTGCCTTCTACGTTGCAGCTTGCCGTACAGTGCCAAGGTCGAGCCTGGGTACCACTGCCCGGCGCATCGCTGCCGGGGCCGCCCGAGCGCGCGCTACTGGTGATCGCCAGATCCATCCCTTTCAACACCCGGATTGCGCCGGTTAAGGTGGCGCCAGTGCCCGTAACAACTCCATTACGATGGCTGATCTGGTCGACAGACCCATCGACCAAGTGGTAGAGCGGACGCATTTTCACGCTGTAGGTAACGCCGCCTTGCAGATTCGGCTGAGTGAAATTCCGACTTAACGATTGTGTTTCGGAAACAGATACCGAATGCGTCCGGCTTATGGACTGAGTCGCCGAGAAATTTAAGCTGCGTGAGAATCCACCCGACAATCCCTCGAACTCGAACCCAATGTTGCTGCTTTGCTGTCCACCGACTGTGACGCTGGTGGTCGTGGTCTGACTGTCAGTTGTTGATCGTGTCGCGCTGGCAGAGAAATTGTATTGCAGTATTGCTCCATCTTCAGCTGGAGTAAAATTGTCCTGCCAGACTATCGGGCCTACTTCCTCCTGCAGTGTGGTTCGGGGATTGCGTATCGGGTTTTCGTATACATGAAATGTATCATAGTCATGAGGATACGCATCTGGATCGCCTGTCAACCAAGGTTGGCTACGGTCCACTTGGTACCATAACGACCACAGGGCAGAGCCATCACTGGGTGTTCCGGAAGCGATATTCGATCCTGTAATGTTATAGCTACCATAGGGAGTCCTTCGGTTCGAATCTATGCGGGTATCTGAGGCGTCATATAATTCCCATAGCGACGACCATGCATGGAGTGCGATCCACCTGCATCCGGTAGTATAGTTAATATTGTAGGTGCCATTGAAATGACTTTTCACAAAGTCAGGAACATTTGTGTCAAGACCGAAACCGCAGTACCGATAGGTGCTGCCGCTGGGTGGGGCCGGGAGCATCTGTATTACGTTGCCAACATCTGCCTGGCTGATCGTGGGGCTGGCCTGAAGATTCGCTGCTTCTCTGTCCGGCTGCAGCTCGTCCTGCATTAATGAACCAGGGATCGTGTTGCGAATAATGCGATTCGCGACGTTGTCAGCCTCAGCTTCCAGTGAGCCGCCGCTAGGTCCCACAGTGAGGTTGGGTCCCGAGGGCCGGCCCGATTGTTGCACCACATGTGTTAGTTCGTGCGCCAGAAGCCAGCGTCCGCTGGATGTGCCAGGATCGTATTCGCTGGAGCCAAAGACTATGTCGCTGCCTGAGGTGTAGGCACGCGCACCGATAGCACTGGCAGAGTCTTGCGCCATCTTGTCTGTGTGCACTCGAACATTGCTAAAATCACGGCTGAAACTACGCTCCATGTAATCTCGATCTGTGTTCTCTAGAGGACGGCCTGGCGTGCGGAGCACGTTATGAACAAGAGGCGGTGGTGATGCAAGAGCCTGCCCGAAACCAGCGCGTTGAATCTCTCTATGGCGTTTCTTGCAACCGCTGCATTCGGCCCCGCCCGATGTGTGTTGACCGCAGGTGCATTTTCGCTGCAGCAGGCCGGTCGCAATGGGTGATATGGCCTCACTGGTTTGATGGGCTCTAGTGTAACGGTGTGCGGTCATCGGCTCAGTTCTCCATGAATGCCCGCGGCGATCTTGGCGCCGAGCTCAGCGGCTGGAGTGTCCGCTACATCCGGCCGGTGCGCGGTCTTAACGGGTCTAATGCCTGCGAAACTTTCGGCACTAATCCGCTCGCTCAGTGCTCCGGAGATGGCCGCGCGAAGCGACTCCGGCGTAACGCCCTCCGGTAATGCGTCGACTACGATTGTCCTGATCTCCACCTCGACCTTCATGCGCCTGCCTCCTTGACGGTCGCCGGCTCGCGCCAGCGGAAGTCCGCCTCGTGGATCGGGCGCTCGAGTTTCTCGTACTCGGCCCGCGCCGCGGCGAGGACGCGGGGCATTGTCACCGACGCGCCTTCCTCCGCCGCGATGAAGGTGGCGTTGAGCGCCACCGTGGCGATATTGCCGCCCGACAGGTTCAGTTTTGCCAGACGGTCGTAGTCGAGGCCTTCCCGTGGCACACCCTCTGGCCAGGCCCGCCTCCAGATCGCGCGGCGCTGGACGGGGCCCGGATAGGGGAAGTTGATCACGAAGCGCAGGCGGCGCAGGAAGGCGTTATCCAGTGCGCCGCGCATGTTGGTCGAGAGGATCGCCAGGCCGCGGAAGCTCTCGATCCGCTGCAACAGGTAGCTGGTCTCGATATTGGCGTAGCGGTCGTGGCTGTCGCGCACCTCGGAGCGTTTGCCGAACAGCGCGTCGGCCTCATCGAAGAACAGGATGGCGCCACCGCCCTCGGCCGCGTCGAAGAGTTGGCGCAGGTTTTTCTCCGTCTCGCCGATGTATTTCGAAACCACCGCCGAGAGGTCGATGCGGTAGAGCCGCAGATCGAGCGCATTGGCGATCACTTCGGCCGCCATGGTCTTGCCGGTACCGCTATCGCCGGAAAAGAGCGCGCTGATGCCGAGCCCACGGTTCATGCGGGCCCGGAAACCCCAGTCGTCGTAGACCTGCGCGCGACGTGCCACCTGGGCGGCGAGCTGGCGTAGCAGTGTCTCCTCTGTCTCCGGCAGCACGATGTCGTGCCAGGTCGCGACGGGGTGGATGCGTTCGGCAAGGCGGTCGAGGTGGAGTGCGCTCGTTTCGATGCAGGCCTGCCAGAGCGCTTCGTTGTCGCCCACGGCGCGCGCAATGTGGTGGATTGCCGGTGCGTTGAGGTCGAACTGGCTCGAGAGTCGCGTGACGGTCTCATGCGGCGCACCACTCAGCACAGCCGACCATACGCGGGCCTGCTCCACCGCCGTCGGTTTGGCGACAGGCACGGCCTGGACCATCGGGCCGAGATCGCCCCGCCCCTCTCGCGCACCGACCAGGAACACCCCACCGGAGCGTGCCAGGAAGCGCGCGAGCGGCGGCTCGGACGTCTCATTGCCACTAACTGGCTCCCGCGCATCGAGGTAGAGCGCGATCGGCATCAGCAAACTCTCGCGGTGCCAGAGCCGCGCCAGCGTCTCGAGCTCGGCGGGCTGACGCGGCAGCATCGTCGCCGGCAGCTTGTATAGCGTCAGGTTGAGGGCACGCGCGGCATGCAGGGCAACCATTTCCTGGCTGATCGGGTCGGTGCCGATCAGTTGCACGAGCGGCGTCGAGCCTTCCGCCATCCGACTCAGATGCCGCGCCGCCTGCCCGGCAGCGGCCTCCTGCGAGGGTGGCAGGCTGCCGTTGAAGAGGGCCTCGAACGGCACGAGGAACGGCGACAGGCGGTCGTCGAGGTAGGAGAGGCCCTTCAGGAAGTTCACCGCCCGCTCGTCAGCGCGCAGTGCGCTCCCGGTCAGCGGTTGGTTGCCCGGCTGATTGATCTCGAGAAACCGCCAGTAGCGGAGCGGTCGGATCGGCGACATCACGTCCCAGGCGGGTTCATCGAAGAGCGCAAGGGCCAGGGCGAAGGTCGGGTACACTCGTGTGACGTCGCCTTGTGCCGCGGCGCAGAGACCGGAGATGCGGGTGTCGAGCTCTACCGCGGCGCACAGCAGCAGCACCTCACGTTCGAACGGTGTCAGGCCAAAGCGGTCGCCGAGGAGGTGGAGCGCCGGGCACGGATCGATCGCCTTTTCGGCCTCCTCGCGCTGGCGCAGGGCGGCGTTCAACTCGGCCTCGCTCGGGGGCTGAACGGGTGGGGGTGCCTTGGTCTCGCCGCTGCCGAAGAAGGTGGTCCAGCGGTTGCCGCCGCGGGGCGCTTCAACGGGGCGTGTATGTTCGGCCGCCAGCGCCATGAGGCGTAGTCGCAGATAAATGACCGAGGCAGACAGCCAGGCGTCGTTCGCCTGTTGCCAGTCCTTGGCGGTGGGCTCGACCGTGGCAGGGTCGGTGGCAGCTGTCTGCTCGGGCAAGGTCATGGCGTGATCGTCAAGGTCTGGGCCGGGTCGAAAGCCGGCGGAACTGCGGTGAGATCGACCGGCAGGCTGTCGATACCGTCGATACGCAGCCGCGCCACGTGATCTCCCTCGGGGAGTCCATCGACGGTGACCGAGACGACACTCGGGGCATCCGGGTCCGCCGGGGTGATGACGCCGCCCGTAACGGGTACCAGTTCCCGGTCACCGATCAGGACGCTCACGCGCTGGTCGACCAGGATTTGTGGTGTTGCGGTCAGCGTCACCGGGAAAGGCTGGGCGGCCACGGGCTGGGAGGCAGGCACCAGCGCGCTGACACGGGGTGCCAATGCAAAGGTCAGCCGGTTGGTTGTCCAGGGCGGCGCATCGGGCCTCGCGACGACCAGTTCCACGGTGTAGAAACCCGCGGGCCAGCTGCGCGCGACAGCCGGGGCCGTGACGGGTGGCAGGGTGAACCGCACGGTGGTGGCGTCCCTCTCGTCCAGCAGTGGCCGTATGTGGGTCGTCTCGCTGCGGTCGTGGGTCAGGCGCACGCTCATGTCGGTGCCGCCGAGGTTCGCGCCTGTCAGCACCACGGTATCGCCAAGCTCAGCCGAGGGTTTCGCCGCGGATGGCGGTGCTGCGAGCGTCGCGTCGAAAAACTCGGCGACACGACTCAAGCTGGGGGCCGGCCCGGCCACCATGGCCGGGCCGGTGTCTGCGGAGCCGCGCCGCAGGACCGGCAGCGCCGCGCGTGCGGCGTGCGCGCTCTCGATCAGCAGCACGCCGACCCTGTAGCCCGCCGAGAGCCGGTATTCGGATTGAAAACCCGACCAGATGCCGCTCAGTTCCTCGACCGTGAAGGGCAGGGCGGTGACGCGCACTCGTTCGGACTGGGCGTCGAGCTCTGCCTGGCTGAGTGCGGCCTGCAGTGCCGCCCGGCTCAGCACCGGGTTGTCGTGCAGGATTCGCATCGCGGTGCCTAGCAGCACCTGGCCAATCAGCTCGTTGTCGTTCTCGGCGTAAACCGTCACAAGGTAGTGGAGGTTCAGCGGCAGCAACGGCGGCTGCGCCTCGCCCGGTCGGCCACGCCGCGGGAGGTCGGTGTTGCGCCAGGCCGGGTCGTATTGGGTGTGATAAAGGTAGAGATTGACCCGGTTTCGGCTGCTATCGGGGCGCGCCTGATCCGGCGGCAAGGTGGTGATGTCGATCTGGTTCATCGGCCTCGCATCGACCGGCAGGGTGCTGTAGTCGGCCGTCGCCACTTCGTTGAGAAGGCTCCGTAGGGTCAGGGTGATGGCGACGATCGACAGGGCATTGCTCATCCCTCAGCCCTCCCTCGAGCGGTGGTCGAGGTAGTCGTCCAGGCTCATCAGCACCGGCTCCGGCCGCGGTGTGCGCGCAGGTGTATCCTTGGCCGGTACGGCGCCGGTGCGGACCTCGATCCGGCCGATGCTGATCTTGACGACGCTTTCGGCTGGCGTGCGTTCAAGCAACCGGAGCGGTTCGGGCACCGGTGCGAGGCTTGGCTCAGGCCCGGGTGTGGGGACGATCGGCTGCGTGGCCCGCGACCACGCTAGAGCCGGCTCGGGGTTCACGGCAGGCTGGTGTGGCGCAGGGGCGAGCGGTGGCCCGGTCGTGGGCGCCGGTGTCTCGGGCGTCTCACCGGCAGGCCTGCGCGAGGCTTGAGACGATGTCTTGGCTTCAGTCCGATGGTCCCGCTTGCGGTTGTCGGGGGCGGGGGGCGGCGCGGGGTCGCGGCGGGGCGACAGCACCATCTGGCGAATGATCTGTTGGAGCGGCCGGTCTGTGCGCGGCGGCTGAAGTTTTGACCGCTCCGGCGTGACCCCCTGCCGCTGCGGATTCCGTGGCGGTTCGGCTGGCAGTGTCACGGGAGAGTCCGGGCGTGTCGCCCGCACCGGCCCTTCCAGGTCCGGTGGCGGGGCCGGCCGTATGTCGCGCGGCTCAGGTGGCGGCACCTCGTTCGTCGGGGGCGGTGGCGGGGGAGTGGCCGGTGCTGCGCTTGGGGCAGGCTGTCGATCCGGGCGCGCCGGGATAACGGGCTCCGGACGAGCCCGCAGGGCCGGCATTTCAGGCGAGGGCGGCATGTCTGTCGCGGGCGCCTGTCGGGAGGCGGCACGCGGTTGCACAGGCGGAGTCGCCGGTGGCACGGATTCTCTCGGCACGGGCCGGGCCTGGGTCGATCCTGGCGCGGTATCCGTGACATCAACCGCGGGCTCTGGTGCTGCGGCACCTGGGCCGCCAGGCTCGAAGGTGGCGAGCGGGCGTGGTTGAACCCCCCCCCGCGCTGCCACGGGCTCAGACCCAGCCGAGGCCCCGAGGTTGCGGGAGACGAGGGAGACCATGAAATCGCTCACGATTGCACCCATTCGATATAGTGCTGCCGTCGCCAGGGGCTGAGGGCCAGCACATCATCCTCGCGCCAGCCGTAGGCACGTGCCAGCACGTGCACCTCTGCCAGGAGGCGGCGCACCCAGGCACCGAGTTCCTCCCACAGAAAACTCAGGATGTCGAACCGTGCCGACCAGCTATGGGAGCAGTTCGGGCAGTTCATTGCGGCTTTCAGATCCGCCCTCGGGTCGGCCTCGCCCATGTGTGCGATGAGCGCCGTGATCTCGGCCTCGTTTAGATCGGCGATTACTGCCGGTTCGCCCTCGCGGTTGATGCCCTGCAGACACGCCTCGAGCAAGGCGCGCGGCGCATCCGGCCCGGGCAGCAGCGCTTCGAGGTCTACGCTGTCGGGCAGGCGGAAGCTTACGCACAGATCCCCGGATTCAAACAGGAACGCCGTCGCTTTTGGTCCTGGCAGTCGCACGTCATCGATCGAGAAATTCAATTCCAACCGCTCGCCGCAGGCGGGGCAGTCGGCGAGGCTCGATAACGTCTCACCGAAGAGCCGAGCGCGGAGCTCCAGGAGCCGGTCGTCACGTTCGCCCAAGGGAAGGCGGGCGAGTGCCTTTTGCTCCATGCCGGTCTCTGCCGCCTCAAGCAGCAGCAGCGCACGGACCCAAGGCGGGCGGCCCTGGCCTGCCTCCCAGATGTGAAGCAACTGATGAGCCGACGGCGTCTGCATTTCAGTCCTCGGGCTCGGTGAAGCTTACCTCGGTCGGCTCGGTCACCGCCGGATCGCGTTCCCAGCCCTCATTTTCGAGCTTCAATGTCTGGATCGCGACCGCGTTCGCGCCAGCATCCAACTCGGGTAGTGACTGGTATTCCGAGGGCCAGCAGCGCAGCACGTTGTAACTGATCGCCAACTGTCCGGTCTCGTTGTACAGCTCGAGAATGATGTCCTTGCGGAAATCTCTCAGCGACACTTCGGCGCCGAGCCCGGAACCCAGGTTCCAGACCTTGTTTGCCCATTTCTCGAACTCGGTGTCATGCGTCACGCCACGTTCCAGCGTGATCGCCTCGAACTTGGTCTGGCCGGGCGACTTCCGCACCGTGGACGGGTCGCCGCCCTCGCGGTGCTCGACCACCTCGGTCGTGCGACTCAGCGCGCTCACCTTGCTGACGCCGGCGACGTAGCGACCATCCCACTTCACCCGGAACTTGAAGTTCTTGTAGGGATCGAAACGCTCGGCGTTGACGGAAAACTGTGCCATTTCACCCTCCTTGACCTGAGCGATCTCTATGATTAAGTCTCGATTTGGCCGGCCATCTGCTGGATTTTAATGACGACGAATTCGGCCGGGCGTAGCGGTGCGAAGCCCACTACTACGTTAACAATCCCGAGGTTGATGTCAGCCTGTGTGGTGGTCTCGCTGTCGGCTTTCACGAAATAGGCGTCGCGGGGCGAACTGCCCTGGAACGCACCCTGGCGGAACAGGTTGCGCATGAAAGCGCCAACGTTCAGCCGGATCTGTGCCCAGAGTGGCTCGTCGTTGGGTTCGAATACCACCCACTGCGTGCCACGATAGAGGCTTTCTTCGATGAAAAGTGCGAGACGACGAATCGGGACGTACTTGTATTCATCGCCCAGCTGATCCGCTCCGCGGAGCGTCCGGGCCCCCCATACGACGCGGCCGGTGATCGGGAAGGTGCGCAAGCTGTTCACACCACGTGGGTTCAACTGACCGTTCTCATCGTCGGTCAATCTGACTGCAAGTTTCGCGACACCACGCAGCGCCGTATCGATCCCTGCCGGTGCCTTCCAGACACCACGTGAGGAATCGGTCCTTGACCAGACTCCGGCGATGACCCCGCAAGCGACAAAGGTATCGATCTGTCCCTCGCGTAATGGATCAGACTGCTGGACGCGCGGGAAATACAGCGCCGCATTTCGCGCCGCGGTCCCGGTGAGGTTCAACGACGCCAGCCCCGTAGCCGGGTTCAGCACCGCTGCAACGTTACCCCACGCGGCTGGCGGATCCACGATCATCATCGCACGTCGCTCTACGCAATAGGCGAGCGCCTCGCCCCAAACCGCAGTGGGAACATCGCCGCCGCGGGTATCAGGTGGGATGCAGAGAATATTGAACAAGTCGGCGTCCTCGAGCGCATACAGCCCTGTCTTGGACGCACGGTCGCCGTTGAAGTCGGGTTGCGTACTCAGGTTGCTGCTGTCCTCGCCATCCGTCGTCACCGGGCTGGAGAGGGCGTCGTCCGTCCAGATCTGGGTAGGATCGGTGATCGCCCCATGCGCCGTCGGAAAAGTGAACGGCGGCACACCGGAGGCGCGGAGCAGGGTGGAACTCGCTTCCAGCACCCGGTCCACCTGCCGCTGACTGGAGACGGTAGTGAGGTTCAGAAAGGTTTCCTGCGCGCCCGTCCTCGTGTCGCGGACCGTCAGATTGAAGAGATCGGCGCTCGTCAGCCCTTCCGCGTCGACCCAGGGCAGTGGATGGGGATCGCCTGGAGTGGCCGGCTCTGGCACGTCGAGGTCGACCCGAACCCGCAGGCTGTTCCCCCAACTGCCGGCGCTCGAGGCTTCCACCAACAAGCCGTTGGCGTCGACCTGAGCTGTGGTGGCGCCGCCCTGCGCCGCCGTCGTGTAGCGCCTCACGATGATCGCCTGGGCGCCGCCATTGGCGAAGAAATCGCGTACCGCGTAGCTCATCGGATAGGCGATGCCGAGCCCACCGAACATCCGCTCGTAATCACCGAAGTTATTGATCACTAAAGGTGTGTTGACCTCACCCCGGGCCGCCCGGCCCAGGAAGGCGGTGATCGAAGTAGCAACGCCGGCGATGGTCCGAACTCCGCTCGGGATTTCCTCGATGTAGACGCCGGGATAGGTCAAGGGAGTGGGCATGGCGCGATTCCTCTGTCAGGAAGTTGACCGGCGCTTTTCACACATGACTACCCCCGCGCCGTAATTCGACAACACGGTGCTGTACTTGTAGGTGAGATGCATGATTCAAGCTAGTAAGCCGGGGGTGAGAATTCCAGCAGTTATTTACTAAAAGAGTGTTTTTGTGACATTGCGTCTGGTTGAGTCCGACAGGCTCCCAGTGAAAGACGAACTTTTTATAGAGGCGCCGCACCCTACAGGTGGCGATTGGCGGTGATCACCACGGGCTAGTCTGAATATTGCGCCAAGGATGAAAAAGTCGGCAGAAAATCGTTTGTGATTCAAGGGGCTTTCTGGGGTAAGACGCTCACGACAAGGCCCCGCCGGTCTCCCGGCGGGGCCTTTCGCTGCCGCGTTGAGGGCGGGCCTCAGGCCGTCCTGTCAGGCCGCGCCGATCATCTTGCGCAGCACATAGTGGAGGATGCCGCCGTGGCGGTAGTAGGCCAGCTCGTTGGCGGTGTCGATGCGGCACAGCGCCTCGAGCGTCTTCTCGCCCTTGTCGCTCTTGATGGTGACCTTCACCTTCCCGCCGGGGGTGAGCTCGGAGAGCCCCGCGATGGAGACTCGCTCGTCGCCGGTCAGGCCGAGGCTCTGGCGGCTCTCGCCCTCGGGGAACTGCAGCGGCACCACGCCCATGCCGATCAGGTTGGAGCGGTGGATGCGTTCGAAGGACTCGGTCAGCACCGCGCGCACGCCGAGCAGGCGGGTGCCCTTGGCGGCCCAGTCGCGGCTGGAGCCCGTGCCGTACTCCTTGCCGGCGATCACCACCAGCGGGGTGCCCTCCTCCTGGTACTTCATGGCGGCGTCGTAGATCGCCATCTGCTCCCCGGAGGGCACGTGGCGCGTCTCGCCGCCGACCACCCCGTCGAGCATCTCGTTGCGAATGCGCACGTTGGCGAAGGTGCCGCGCATCATGATCTCGTGGTTGCCGCGGCGCGACCCGTAGGAGTTGAAGTCCACCGGCTTGACGCCGCGCTCCTGCAGGTAGCGCCCGGCGGGGCTGTCGGGCTTGATGGCACCGGCCGGCGAGATATGGTCGGTGGTCACCGAGTCGCCGAGCAGCGCCAGGATCCGGGCCTCCTGGACGTCCTCGATGGCCTCGGGCTCGCGCCCCATGCCCTCGAAGAAGGGCGGGTGCTGGATATAGGTGGAGTCCTTCGCCCACTGGTAGACCTTGCTCCGGGGAACCTCGATGGCCTGCCAGACGTCGTCGCCGTCGAAGACCGCGGCATACTCCTTGCGGAACATCTCTGTCCTGACCTTCTCCACCGCCTCGGCGATCTCCGCCTGGGAGGGCCAGAGGTCCCTGAGGTAGACCGGTTGGCCGTCGGCTCCGCTGCCGAGCGGCTCGGTCGTCAGGTCGATCTGGACATTGCCGGCCAGGGCATAGGCCACCACCAGCGGCGGCGAGGCGAGCCAGTTGGTCTTGACCAGGGGGTGCACCCGGCCCTCGAAGTTGCGGTTGCCCGAGAGCACCGAGGCCACGGCCAGATCTCCCGCGTCGATGGCGGTCTCGATGGGGGTCGCCAGCGGACCGGAGTTGCCGATGCAGGTGGTGCAGCCGTAGCCCACCAGCTGGAAGCCCAGGGCGTCGAGGTCCTCCTGGACGCCGCCGGCGGCCAGGTATTCGGTGACCACCTTGGAGCCCGGGGCCAGCGAGGTCTTGACCCAGGGCTTGGTGGTCAGCCCCTGCTCCCGCGCCTTGCGGGCCAGCAGGCCGGCGGCCATCATCACGCTGGGATTGGAGGTGTTGGTGCAGGAGGTGATGGCGGCGATGACCACCGCGCCGGGATTGAGCTTGAAGGCGTCGCCGTCCAGATCCACGTCCTGGCTGTCCTCGTGGGTGAAGGCGTGGTGCTCGTAGCTCTCATCCACGCCCACCGCGGTCTGGCCGCCCTCGGACATCCACTTGCCCTTCTCGGTGGAGGGGAGGGACTTGCCGTCGTCCTCCATGAACCGGCTGAAGGCGCCCGGCACGTCGCGGAGGGCGACACGATCCTGGGGCCGCTTGGGGCCGGCCAGGCTGGCCTCCACCTCGCCCATATCCAGCGCCAGGGTATCGGTGAAGACCGGCTCGGCGCCGGGCTCGCGCCACAGCACCTGGGCCTTGCAGTAGGCCTCCACCAGGGCCACCTGGTCGTCGTCGCGGCCGGTCAGGCGCAGGTAGTTGAGGGTCTCGTCGTCCACCGGGAAGAAGCCGCAGGTGGCGCCGTATTCCGGGGCCATGTTGGCGATGGTGGCGCGGTCGGCCAGGGGCAGGTCCTTGAGGCCGTCGCCGTAGAACTCCACGAACTTGCCCACCACGCCCTTCTTGCGCAGCATCTCGGTCACCGTCAGCACCAGGTCGGTGGCGGTGATGCCTTCACGCAGCTTGCCGGTGAGCCGGAAGCCGACCACCTCGGGGATCAGCATGGAGACCGGCTGGCCGAGCATGGCGGCCTCGGCCTCGATGCCGCCCACCCCCCAGCCGAGCACCCCCAGGCCGTTGATCATGGTGGTGTGGGAGTCGGTGCCCACCAGAGTGTCGGGGTAGGCGAAGCGCTTGCCGTCCTGCTCCTTGGTCCACACCGTCCTGCCCAGATACTCCAGGTTGACCTGGTGGCAGATGCCGGTGCCCGGCGGTACCACGCGGAAGTTGTCGAAGGCCTGCTGGCCCCAGCGCAGGAACTCGTAGCGCTCGCGGTTACGCTCCATCTCGATGGCCACGTTGTCCCGGAACGCCGAGGCGTTACCGAACTTGTCGACCATCACCGAGTGGTCGATCACCAGGTCCACCGGGGAGAGGGGATTGATGCGCGCCGGGTCTTCGCCCAGCGCCTCCACGGCGGCGCGCATGGAGGCCAGGTCGACCACGCCGGGCACGCCGGTGAAGTCCTGCATCAGCACCCGGGCCGGGCGGTAGCCGATCTCGCGGTCGGAGCGCGCCTCGCGCTGCCAGTCGACCAGCGCCTGGGCGTCCTCGCGCGAGACGCTCTCGTCATCGGCGAAGCGCAGCTGGTTCTCCAGCAGGATCTTCAGGGTCATCGGCAGCCGCTCGATGTCGCCGAGCGACTCGGCGGCCTTCGCCAGGCTGTAGTAGTGGACGGTGTGGCCGCCGACCTCGAGGGTCTGCAGGGTATCCGGTAGGGCGTCATTGCTCATCGCTATCCTCCTTGGGGGGAGTCGAAACGAACCTTCCTGAAGCCTTCCCGGTCCGTGGGGTGGCATGGCGCCTCTGGCGCCCTCAGGTTGTCATGGTCATGATAGGCGGCGATTTCAAGCGCTGCCCGGCGCATCGGCCGCGGGGGTGCCCTTGAAAAGGCGCCGCGTCGGCGCCATCTAGGCGAGACCACGGTTGTGCCGCCCTCCAGGCTGACATGGCCGGATGACGGCCGGGTGACCGGTCCCGGAGGTACCATGAACGAGGAGCAGCTGGCGTCGCGTCGGGTGCACTGTCCCTACTGCGACGCCCCCTTCGACCTGCTGGTGGATGCCTCCCAGGGTAGCCACCTCACCTGGGAGGATTGCCACGTCTGCTGCGCGCCCATCCAGGTGCGCGTCGAGGTCAGCCCCGCCGGCGGCCTCGACGATGACACCGACTTCACCCTGGCGCTGGGGCGCGACGACGAGGTGCTGTAAGCTCTGCTGCCGCTGTCGGCCCCGGGCCGCCGTTTCCTTCTCTAACTGCGAGGTTCTCCATGAGCGATGCGCGTCACGAACGCCTGATCATCCTGGGCTCGGGCCCGGCGGGCTACTCCGCCGCGGTCTACGCGGCCCGTGCCAACCTGAAGCCGCTGCTGATCACCGGCATGCAGGCGGGTGGCCAGCTGACCACCACCACCGACGTGGACAACTGGCCGGGGGATGACGCCGGCGTGCAGGGCCCGGAGCTGATGGAGCGCATGAAGCGCCACGCCGAGCGCTTCGACACCGAGGTGCTCTTCGACCATATCCACGAGGTGGAGCTGAGGGAGCGCCCCTTCACCCTCAAGGGCGACAACGGCACCTACACCTGCGATGCGCTGATCATCGCCACCGGCGCCAGCGCCCGCTACCTGGGGCTGCCCTCCGAGCAGCAGTTCATGGGCCAGGGGGTCTCGGCCTGCGCCACCTGTGACGGCTTCTTCTACCGCAACCAGGAGGTGGTGGTGGTCGGCGGCGGCAACACCGCTGTGGAGGAGGCGCTCTATCTCTCCAACATCGCCTCGAAGGTGACCCTGGTGCACCGCCGCGACAGCCTGCGCGCCGAGAAGATCCTCCAGGACAAGCTGTTCGAGAAGGCCGAGAACGGCAACCTGGTGCTGGAGTGGAACCACACCCTGGACGAGGTGCTGGGCGACAACACCGGAGTGACCGGGGTGCGGCTCAAGTCCACCGAGACCGGCGAGACCAAGGAGCTGGCCGCGCCAGGGGTGTTCATCGCCATCGGCCATACCCCCAACACCGGCATCTTCGAGGGCCAGCTGGAGATGAGCGGCGGCTATATCCGTGTCAAGTCGGGCCTGGAGGGCAATGCCACCGCCACCAGCGTGCCGGGCGTCTTCGCCGCTGGCGACGTCATGGATCACGTCTACCGCCAGGCGATCACCTCCGCCGGCAGCGGCTGCATGGCGGCCCTGGACGCCGAGCGTTACCTGGACGAACTGTAAGCGCCTAGCGCCTAGCGCCGAGCTACAAGCGCCAAGCTGCTCAGTGACGGGCAGCCGGTGTCGTGGCGGCCAACAAGAAACCCACCGGGATTCGAGTCCGGTGGG
>NZ_CP071922.1:3925741-3938101 GCF_017584085.1 Halomonas sp. BM-2019 | reverse complement strand
GCCCGGAACGGCCATGACATCATCCTGCGGCGCTAGGCGCTAGGCGCTAGGCGCTAGGCGCTAGGCGCTAGGCGCTAGGCGCTAGGCGCTAGGCGCTAGGCGCTAGGCGCTAGTAGTGCGGCGGCACCTCGTCCTCGGGCCGCGGCCCGTCCGCGTCGATCTCCTGCAGCGTCCGCTGCTGCTCACGGAGCTTATCCTGCATCAGGGCGTTGAGGCGCTCGAGCTTTGTCAGGCGCGCTTCCTGGGCGGCCACGGCCCGGTCCAGGGTGTCGAGCCAGTGCTCCTGGTAGGCGATGCGGCTCTCCAGTGACTCCAGGCGCTCGGCCAGGGCGGCGGACGCCTCGTCACGGCTCATGCTAGAATCTGCACGCGGTGTGTCGCCGTTCATCGTGGCACCTCCATGAAGTTTGTCTTCCAGTATCCACTACAAGAGAGTCATTCGAGTCCATGAATCGAAAGGTCATGTTTCGTTGCAGTCTGGTCAGCCTGCTGCTGGCCGCTCCGGCACCGCTGCTGATCGCCCTGTTCGTCCACCTCGCCGGTGGCGAGCTCGCCGAGGCGCTGATTGCGACCCTCGAGATCGGCGGCATCGCCGTGGTCTACGTCGCCGCCGCCCTGGCGGTGTTTCTGGTGCTGCTGGTCGCTACCCTGGCCGTCAACGTGCTCACGCCCCAGCTGGTCAACCTGGCCGAGGTCGAGAACGACGACCGCGAGATCGGCGAGGTGAAGTGGTTCAACGTCAACAAGGGGTATGGTTTCATCACTCGCGACAGCGGCGAGGATGTCTTCGTCCACTTTCGCGCCATCCGCGGCCGTGGCCACCGCACCCTGGCCGAGGGGCAGAAGGTGCGCTACCACGTCATCGAGAACGAGCGCGGACTTCAGGCCGACGACGTCACCGTTATCACGTGAATCGAAGCGCCTGGCCATCGCTCGGCAGCTTCTCGCACCTCAACATCCGTAGCGCCCCGCCATCGTGCGGGGCGCTGTCGTTTGGGTGGGGGCGGCGTCAGTGTCCCGAATCGGGCCAGTGGATCTCGGCCTCGCTGCCGTCGGGCAGCACCCGCAGGAAGCGGTCCGGGTCGTCGCCGGGCTGCCAGCCCCCCAGCGAGCAGCGCACCTCGCAGCCCAGGTGTACGGCGGCGGCGCGGGCGCAGGCCGCATCGCTCTCCCAGGGGGTGGTCGGGCTGTCGAACCACAGGCTGGCGTAGCCGTCGGCGGCCTTCTCCACCAGCAGCACCGGGACCTCCGCGCCTTCGTGGTGGCCGCGGGTGCGCCACTTGCCCTTGCCGGCGGGTGCCAGGGGGGCGGCCTCGATCGCACCTCCGAGCCACTCGCCAACCGCCTCCACGGGTGCCTTGGCCAGGTAGATCTCGATATCGGGGTAGCGCGCTTTGCTCTCGGATGTCATATCGGCCTCAGGGGCGGTCGCTGCCGTGGACGAACAGGCGCTTCAGGATCGCCTCGTAGACCCGGCTGAGGTCATCGAGGTCGGCGGCACGGATGCGCTCGTTGACCTGGTGGATGGTGGCGTTGAGCGGGCCCAGCTCCACCACCTGGCTGCCCAGGGTGGCGATGAAACGGCCGTCCGAGGTTCCCCCCGAGGTGGAGAGTTCCGGGCGATGCCCCATCACCTCCTCCACGCCGAGCATGGCGGCTTCGACCAGCTCGCCTTCGGCGGTCAGGAAGGGTTCGCCGTTCAGGGTCCAGTCCAGCTGGTACTCCAGGCCCTGGGCGTCGAGGAGCGCCTCGGTGCGCTGCCTCAGCTGCTCGTGGGTCACCTCGGTGGAGAAGCGGAAGTTGAACACCACCTCCACCTCGCCGGGGATGACGTTGGTGGCGCCGGTGCCTGAGCGGATATTGGAGATCTGGAAGCTGGTAGCCGGGAAGAAGGCGTTGCCCCCGTCCCAGTGTTCGCGGGTCAGGGTATCCAGCGCCGGCATCGCCTGGTGGATAGGGTTGCGCGCCAGGTGGGGGTAGGCCACATGGCCCTGAACGCCCTTGATGTGCAGCACGCCGCCGAGCGAGCCGCGCCGACCGTTCTTGATCACGTCGCCGAGCCGGGCGGTGGAGGAGGGTTCGCCGACGATGCAGTAGTCGAGGCGCTCGTGGCGCTCGCGCAGGTGTTCGACCACGGCGCGGGTGCCGTCCACCGCGGGGCCTTCCTCATCGGAGGTGATCAGGAATCCGATCTGGCCGTGGTGGTCCGGGTAGTCCGCCAGGAAGCGCTCTACGGCGGTGACCATGGCAGCGAGGCTGCCCTTCATGTCGGCGGCGCCGCGACCCCGGAGCATCCCGTTATCGTCGATGCAGGGCTCGAAGGGTGGAAAGTCCCAGCGTGTGTGTGGGCCGCTGGGTACCACATCGGTGTGGCCGGCAAAGGCGAGCCGCGGGCCGTGATGGCCGCGAGTGGCCCAGAAGTTCTCCACGTCGCCGAAGGGCAGGCGCTCGATATGGAAACCGAGCGCCGCCAGGCGCTCGATCATCAAGTCCTGGCAGCCCAGGTCATCCGGCGTTACCGAGGGGCGTCGGATCAACTCGAAGGCGAGCCGCAGGGTGGGCGACAGGGTGCCGGCATCAGTCGTTGGCATGCAGCGCCTCGTTGAGCGCGATGGCACTCTTGTTGGTCAGGCACTCGATGCGGCCGTTCTGGGAGTTGCGGCGCAGCAGCAGGTCGTCCTGGCCCGCCAGCTCGCGAGCGGCCACGGCCTTGACCTCCTGGCCCTGGTCGTCGAGCAGGGTGACCTTGGCGCCAGCGGTCAGGTAGAGACCGGCCTCCACGGTGCAGCGGTCGCCCAGCGGGATGCCGATGCCGGCGTTGGCGCCGATCAGGCAGCCCTCGCCCACCTTGATGACGATGTTGCCGCCGCCGGAGAGGGTGCCCATGGTGGAGCAGCCGCCGCCCAGATCCGAGCCCTTGCCGACCATCACCCCGGCGGAGATGCGGCCCTCGATCATGCCGGGACCCTCGCTGCCGGCATTGAAGTTGACGAAGCCCTCGTGCATCACGGTGGTGCCCTCGCCCAGGTGGGCGCCGAGGCGCACCCGGGCGGTGTCGGCGATGCGCACGCCGGATGGCACCACGTAGTCGGTCATCTTGGGGAACTTGTCGACGCAGTCCACCGAGAGGGGGCGGCCGGCGAGGCGTGCCTTGAGGCGACGGGCGGGCAGCTCCTCGATGTCGATGGGTCCCTCGCTGGTCCAGGCCACGTTGCGCAGCAGGCCGAACATGCCGGTGAGGTCCAGGCCGTGGGGCTTCACCAGGCGATGGGAGAGCAGGTGCAGCTTGAGGTAGACCTCCGGCGCTGACTCGGGCGCGCCGTCCTTTGCCAGGAACATGGCCACCAGCGGGCGCGTGCTGGCGGCAAGCGACTCGGCCAGCTCCGCCTGGTCGGGGTGACCAGCCTCGCGCAGGGCCTTGGCCAGCTCGGCGCATTGCTCGGGCAGAAAGCTCACCGCGGTGTTGCCGTTGGGGGCGTCGAGCACCTTGGTGGCGGCCTCCACCAGGGTGGCGTCGGGATTGAGCAGCGGGGCCGGGTAGTAGATCTCCAGCCAGTCGCCCTGGGTGTTCTGGGTGCCGATTCCGAGTGCAAAGCTCAGCATGGGTTCTGTCCTTTCAATAGAGGCTGCAAGGGAGGGCCAGGCGGGCGGGCCTAGCCCGATAGGTCGTCATAGTCGCCATCGCGGTAGCCGACCAGGATCGCGTCGCCGGTGTCGAGCAGCGGGCGCTTGAGCAGGGTGGGGTTGGCGAGGATCAGCTCGCGGGCCTTGTTGGCGTCCACGTCCTGCTTTTCCTCGTCGGCGAGGTTGCGCCAGGTGGTGCTGCGCTTGTTGAGGGCCTCCACCACCGGCACCTTCTCGAGGAGATGCTCCAGCAGCGGCGCCGAGAGGCCATCCTCGCGCAGGTCGTGGAACTGGTAGGGGATGCCGGTACCGTCCATGGCCTTGCGGGCGCGGCGGCAGGTGTCGCAGTTCTTGATGCCGTACAGGGTGAACATCAGGCTCTCCTCTCGATGAAGCGGCGGATGCGCCAGGCGGCCTCCACGGTGGCCTCGACCTCGGCCACCAGCGCCAGGCGGACCCGCCCGCTGCCGGGGTTGACGCCGCTAGTGCCGGGACGACCCATCCTGTCGTCGGCAGCGGGACGACCCATCCTGTCGTCGGCAGCGGGACGACCCATCCTGTCGTCGGCAGCGGGACGACCCATATAGGATCCGGGCAGCACGCTGACGTGCTCCTCGGCAAAGAGCGCCCGCGCAAAGGCCTCGTCGTCGCCCCCGGGCACCGCCGGCCACAGGTAGAAGCTCGCCTCCGGGGCGGGGAAGGCCATCACCGGAGCGAGGATCTCGGTGACCGTGGCGAACTTCTCGCGGTAGGCGTCGCGGTTGGCGCGCACGTGGGCCTCGTCGTTCCAGGCGGTGATCGAGGCGTGCTGCACCGGCAGGGCCATGGCGCAGCCGTGGTAGGTGCGGTAGCGCTTGAAGGGGGCGATCAGGTCGGCATCGCCGGCCACGAAGCCGGAGCGCAGTCCCGGCAGGTTGGAGCGCTTGGAGAGCGAGTGGAACACCAGACAGCGGCGGTAGTCGTGGCGCCCGAGCGCCGCGCATGCCTCCAGCAGCCCCGGCGGCGGTGCCGCCTCGTCCAGATAGAGCTCCGAGTAGCACTCGTCCGAGGCGATGATGAAGTCGTGCTCGTCGGCCAGCGCGATCAGCTTCTGGAACTCGGTGAGCGGCGTCACCGCACCGGTGGGATTGCCCGGGGAGCAGAGGAAGAGAATCTGCACCTCGCGCCAGGTCTCGGCGGGCACGGCGTCGAAGTCGGGGCGGAAGCCGTGCTCGGCGCGGCAGTCCAGGTAGAGCGGCTCGCCACCGGCCAGCAGGGTGGCGCCCTCGTAGATCTGGTAGAAGGGGTTGGGCACCGCCACCCGGGCGGGGCGGGTGCGGTCCAGCGCCGCCTGAACGAAGGCAAAGATCGCCTCCCGGGTGCCGTTGACCGGCAGCACCTGGCGTTCGGGGTCGAGCCCCGCGAGGCCGAAGCGCCGTGTCGCCCAGTCCCCGATCGCCGCGCGCAGCTCGGCAAGCCCGGCGGTAGCGGGGTAGCGGGCGTACTCCTGCTGGTGTTCGACCAGGGTAGCCAGCGCCGCCGGGTAGGGGGCGTGCTGGGGCTCGCCGATGGTCAGCGGCACATGGGCCAGTCCCTCGGGGGGTGTCACGCCGGCCTTGAGGGCGGCGAGCTTCTCGAAGGGGTAGGGCTTGAGGGCGTCGAGATCGGGGTTCATGGGTATCCAGGCGCGCCTCGCCGGCCGTGGCCTCGGGCGTCGTTGTGTGAGTCGTCGTTGTCGTGAGACATGAGCGGAAGGGGCTTGATTATAGGGAAGGCCGGAGGAGGCCTCAAACGCCGCTACCCCGAGACATCCAGCACCTCCACCAGCCGCTCGCGCAGCCGCGCCTGGCGCTCGGGGTCGGTGAGGGGGCGGCCAGCCTTGTCGGTGATGAAGAAGACGTCCTCCACCTTCTCGCCCAGGGTGGCGATCTTGGCCGCCGAAAGCGCGATGTCCTGCTCCATGAAGATGCGCCCCACCCGGGCCAGCAGGCCGGGGCGGTCCGGGGCGATCAGCTCCAGCAGGGTGCGCTCGTTGGCCGGATCCTGCTCGATGATCACCTCGGTGGGCACCCGGAAGTGGCGCAGCTGGCGGGGGGTGTGGCGGGTGACGATCTGCGGGTAGTCGTCGGGGTCATCGAGCTCCTCCACCAGGTGGCCGCGGATCTCCTCGAGGCGCGCCGGGTCGCGGATGGGGCGGCCCTGGTCGTCCAGCACGATGAAGGTGTTGAGCGTCCAGTCGTTGCTGGAGGTGGCGATGCGGGCATCGTGGATGGAGAGGCCGAGCTGGTCGAGGGCGGCGGCGGTGGCGGCGAAGAGGTCGTCCACCGAGCGGGTGTGGATGAACACCTTGGTGCCCCCTTCGGCCATGTCGTCGGTGGGGGCGCTGATCAGGATCAGCGGCAGCTGGCTGCCGCCGTGGGCCAGGATGCCCTGGGTCTGCCAGACGATCTCGCTGGGCGCATACTGCAGGAAGTACTCCTCGCCCAGGGATTCCCAGAGCGGCTCCACGCTGGTCATGTCGGCACCCACCGCGGCCAGCAGCGAGAGCGCCTCCTCGCGGGTCTCGCTCACCCAGTCGTCGCGCTCCAACGGGTTCTCCAGGCCGCGGCGCAGGGCGCGCTTGGTCTCGGCATGCAGCTGGCGCAGCAGGGTGGCCCGCCAGCCGTTCCACAGCGTCGGGTTGGTGGCGTTGATGTCCGCCACGGTCAGCAGGTAGAGGTAGTCGAGGCGGGTCTCGTCACCCACCAGGCGTGCAAAGTCCGCGATCACCTCGGGGTCGGTGATGTCGCGCTTCTGGGCGACCATCGACATCGTCAGGTGTTGCTCCACCAGCCAGCTCACCAGGCGGGTATCCCGTGGCGAGAGGCCGTGGCGCTCGGCGAAGGCCTCCGCGTCGCGGGCGCCGAGCTTCGAGTGGTCGCCGCCACGCCCCTTGCCGATGTCGTGGAAGAGGCCGGCGATCCACAACAGCTCCAGCTTGGGCAGCTGGTGCACCAGGGTGGCGGCCACCGGAAACTCCTCGCGGGCCTCCGGCTTGCGGAAGCCGTGGATGAACTTCAGCAGGCGCAGGGTGTGGGCGTCCACCGTATAGATATGGAAGAGGTCGTGCTGCATCAGTCCCACCGCACGGCCGAACTCCGGCAGGTACTTGCCGAGCACCCCGTAGCGGTTCATGCGCCGCAGCTGGCGGGCCACGTTGCCGCCGGAGCGCAGCAGGGCCATGAACAGGCTCTGGTGGCGTACGTCGTCCCGGTAGAGGTCATCGATCAGGTGGCGGTGGTCGCGGATCAGGCGGATGGTGTCGGCGCGGACGCCCTCGATCTCCGGGTGCTCGGCCATCAGCAGGAAGAGCTCGAGCAGCGCCGAGGGGCGGTCACGGAAGACATTTCGCGAGCGCGCCTGGATATAGCCGCCGCGGATCTCGAAGCGGTCGTTGAGCGGGGTGGTCTCGAGCTCGATGCCGGCATGCAGGATCGCCTCGTCGAAGTGCTGCAGCAGCATGTCGTTGAGCCCGGCCAGCGCGGTGACGTGACGGTAGTAGCGCTTCATGAACTGCTCGACGGCCAGGCGCTCCGGCGTGTCGCGAAAGCCGAACAGCTCGGCGATGGTGCGCTGGTGGTCGAACAGCAGGCGATCCTCGGCGCGGCCGGTGAGCATGTGCAGGGCGTAGCGCACCTGCCACAGGAAGGCCTGGCCCTGGCTGAGGATATGCAGCTCCGGGTCGTTCATGAAGCCTTCGGCCACCAGGTCCTCGTAGCGCTGGCTGCCGAAGTGGCGCTTGGCCACCCAGCCGATCATCTGGATGTCCCGCAGCCCGCCGGGGGAGCTCTTGATGTTGGGCTCGAGATGATACTCGGAGTTGTTGAAGCGGTGGTGGCGGCTGATCTGCTCCTGCCACTTGGCCTCGAAGAAGCGGTCGGCGGGCCACAGCCGCTCGGGGGCGAGGCGCGCGTTCATCGCCTCGCGCAGCTGCTCGGGGCCGGCTACGGTGCGGCTCTCGATCAGGTTGGTGATCACCGTGACGTCGGCGGCGGCCTCGCGCTCACAGTCGGCCAGCGACCTGACGCTATGGCCGATCTCCAGGCCGATGTCCCACAGGAAGGTGACGAACGCGGTCAGCGCCTCGCGATAGGGGGTATCGTCGTCGTGTTCGAGCAGCAGCAGCAGGTCGACATCGGAGTGGGGGTGCAGCTCGCCGCGGCCGTAGCCGCCCACGGCGAGCAGCGCTACCCCCTCCCCCTCGGGCCAGGTATGCTGCTGCCAGGCCACCGCCAGCAGCCGGTCGAGACACCAGGCGCGACCGTGGATCAGGTCGCGGATGTCGGCGCCCTCTCTGAAGCGCGCGTCGAGGCGCGCCTGGATCTCGCGCAGCGCCGCCTTGAAGGGGGCGATGGGCGAGCGGCTGCCCCGGAGTTCCGCGCGGAAGGCCTCGTCGTCGAACAGGCTCTCGTCCGGGGCAAACCGGTAGTGGTGGAGCAGCATGGCGTCAGCGCTCGAGGAAGGCGAGGTCTTCGTCGGAGCGGGCCGTCAGCACCTCGACGCCGGTCTCGGTGACCAGCAGGGTGTGCTCCCACTGGGCGGAGAGGCTGCGGTCCTTGGTCACCGCGGTCCAGCCGTCGCGCAGCACCTTGGTGCGCGAATCGCCGACGTTGATCATCGGCTCGATGGTGAAGCACATGCCGGGGGCGAGCGCGATGTCCGCCTCGGAAGCATAGCCGTCGTAGTGCAGCACCTGGGGGTCCTCGTGGAAGCCGGCGCCGATGCCGTGGCCGCAGAAGTCACGCACCACCGAGTAGCCGTTGGCCTCGGCGTGGCCCTGGATGGCGCGGGCCAGCGCGGAGAGACGCACCCCCGGGCGCACCAGGGCGATGCTCCGGTAGAGGCACTCCTGGGTGACCCGGCACAGCCGCTCGCCCTGGATGGTCTCGCCGATCACGAACATCACGCTGGAGTCCCCGTGGTAGCCGTCGGCGGTGCGCACCGTGACGTCCAGGTTCATGATGTCGCCCTTCTTCAGCTTCTTGCCGTCTTCGGGGATGCCGTGGCACACCACGTGGTTGATGGAGGTGCACACCGACTTGGGGTAGCCGTGGTAGTCGAGGGGGGCGGGGGTGGAGCCGAGCTCGTCGACGATATAGTCGTGGCAGCGGCGGTCGATCTCGCCGGTGCTGATGCCGGCCTTGACGAAGGGAGCGATCATCTCCAGCACGCTGGCGGCCTGACGGCCCGCCTCACGCATCTTCTCGATCTCGTCGGGCGTCTTGATGGGTACGTTCATGGAATCTCGAGGCTAGGGTGGGGTCGCCTGGCGACTTCAACTGGCAGTTGATCCATGGTATAAAGCTGCGCGCCTTCCTGCAATCGCCGAGCCCTTCCCGACCGAGTACGCCGAGTCCGCTCCGTGCCGGTCGCCGTGAGTGCCGCGATCGCGATGGCCGTTTGTAATGCAACGCCTTGAAAACACACATGCACCGACACATGGTCCCGGGTGCTGTCGGCTCGTCCGGCGGTCGGATCCATGGGGTGCATGGAGGCCTAACCCGATTTTCCAGGAGTCATCCATGGCACACGTCAACATGCGTGACCTGCTCAAGGCAGGTGCCCACTTCGGTCACCAGACCAAGTACTGGAACCCGAAGATGAGCAAGTTCATCTTCGGCGCCCGCAACAAGATCCACATCATCAACCTCGAGCACACCCTGCCGGCCCTCAACGAGGCGATCGACGTGGTCGAGAAGATGGCAGCGGCCAACAACAAGATCATGTTCGTTGGCACCAAGCGCAGCGCCAGCAAGATCATCAAGGAAGAGGCCAACCGCGTTGGCATGCCCTTCGTGAACCATCGCTGGCTCGGCGGCATGCTGACCAACTACAAGACCATCCGTCAGTCCATCAAGCGCCTGCGCGACATCGAGGCGATGCGCGAGGACGGCACCTTCGAGAAGCTGACCAAGAAGGAAGTCCTGATGGCGACCCGCGAGCAGGAGAAGCTCGAGCGTTCCATCGGCGGCATCAAGGAGATGGGTGGCCTGCCCGACGCCCTGTTCGTGATCGACGTCGACCACGAGCGCATCGCCATCAACGAGGCGAACAAGCTGGGCATCCCGGTCATCGGCGTGGTGGATACCAACTCCGACCCGGACGGCGTCGACTACGTGATCCCCGGCAACGATGACTCCATCCGCGCCATCCAGATCTACGTCAAGGCCATCGCCGACGCCTGCGGGCGTGCGAAGGAAGGTCGTCCCGAGGAGTTCGTCGAGGTCACCGAAGAGAGCGACAGCGCCGCCGAGTGATCGCGGCCCATCTGGCCGGCAGCCGTCGCTGCGGCAGCCGTTGCCACGGTAGCCGGGCAGACGAGAAGGGGGCCGCGGCCCCCTTTTTTCTCCGTATTCCCCGGACCCGTCCCCTTCGAGGGGTCCGGACCCCGTTGACACAGAGATTCAGAGGTGAACCCCATGGCAGCTATCAGCGCCTCCCAGGTCAAGGAACTGCGCGAGCGTACCGGGCTCGGCATGATGGAGTGCAAGAAGGCCCTCACCGAGGCCGGCGGTGACATCGACGTCGCCATCGAGAACCTGCGCAAGAGCTCCGGCCTCAAGGCCGCCAAGAAGGCCGGTCGCACCGCCGCCGAGGGCACCGTGGTGACCCGCGTGGCCGAGGACGGTAGCTACGGCGTGATGGTCGAGATCAACTCCGAGACCGACTTCGTCGCCCGCGACGACAACTTCAAGGCCTTCGCCGACCAGATCGCCGACGCCTTCTTCGCCGCCAAGAGCGAAGATGTCGCCGCGGTGATGGCCGGCGACCTCGAGACCGCCCGCGAGCAGCTGGTGCAGAAGATCGGCGAGAACATCGGCGTGCGTCGCTGCGTGGTGGTCGACGCCGTCGACGGCGGGCTCGTCGGCGAGTACGTCCACGGCGGCCGCATCGGCGTGCTGACCGTGCTCAAGGGCGGCAACGCCGAGGTGGCCAAGGACATCGCCATGCACGTCGCCGCCATCAACCCGGCCGTGGCGCGTCCCGAGGACATGCCCCAGGCGCAGCTGGACCAGGAGAAGGAGATCATCCTCGCCCAGCCCGACATGGCCGGCAAGCCGGCGGAGATCGCCGAGAAGATGGTCCAGGGCCGCCTGAAGAAGTACCTGGCCGAGAACAGCCTGACCGAGCAGCCCTTCGTCAAGGACCCGAACCAGAGCGTCGCCCAGTTCGCCAAGGCGGCCGGCGGCGAGGTCATCGGTTTCACCCGCTTCGAGGTGGGCGAGGGCATCGAGAAGGAAGAGGTCGACTTCGCCAAGGAAGTGATGGAACAGGCCAAGCGCAGCTGAGGTCAGACGTTCCTGCAGGACGATGGCGTGCGCGCGAGCGCACGCCATCGCGTATCCGGCCGCTGCGTCGGCCATCCCCGACACGCCCCCGCTGATGCCCAGGAGAGATGCCATGTCCCCACCCGATTACGTCGAATCGCCGTCCAAGGCCCGGTCCGAGAAGTCGAAGTACAAGCGTATCCTGCTCAAGCTCTCCGGTGAGGCACTGATGGGCGAGCACGACTTCGGCATCGACCCCAAGGTGCTGGACCGCATGGCCCTGGAGATCGGTCAGCTGGTCGGCATCGGCGTCCAGGTCGGCATCGTGATCGGCGGCGGCAACCTGTTCCGCGGTGCGGCCCTGAACGAGGCGGGCATGGACCGGGTCACCGGGGACCACATGGGCATGCTGGCCACGGTGATGAACGCCCTGGCCATGCGCGACGCCCTGGAGCGCTCCAACATCCGCTCCCGGGTGATGTCCGCCATTCCCATGAGCGGCGTGGTGGAACACTACGATCGCCGCACCGCGATCCGCTATCTCACCTCCGGGGATGTGGTACTGTTCTCCGCCGGTACCGGCAACCCCTTCTTCACCACCGATTCGGCGGCCTGCCTGCGCGGCATCGAGATCGACGCCGACGTGGTGGTCAAGGCCACCAAGGTGGACGGGGTCTACGACAAGGATCCGGTCAAGCACGCCGATGCGGTCAAGTACGACCAGCTCAGCTACGATAACGCGCTCGACCAGAAGCTCGGCGTCATGGATTTGACCGCCATCTGCCTGGTGCGTGACCATGACATGCCGGTCCGCGTCTTCAACATGAACAAGCCCGGCGCCCTGCTCAACCTGGTGGTGGGCGGCGAGGAAGGCACGCTGATAGACAGAGGTTGACATCGTGATCAATGACATCAAGAAGGATGCGGAAAGCCGCATGAAGAAGAGCGTCGAGGCTCTTCACGGCAACCTGAACAAGATCCGGACCGGGCGTGCCCACTCCAGCATCCTGGATTCGGTGACCGTGGAGTACTACGGCAGCCAGGTGCCCCTCAATCAGGTGGCCAACATCAACATCGAGGATGCCCGCACCCTGTCGGTGGTGCCCTGGGAGCAGAACATGGTGCCCAAGATCGAGAAGGCGATCATGACCTCCGACCTGGGCCTCAACCCCTCGACCGCCGGCAGCAACATCCGCGTGCCGATGCCGATGCTCACCGAGGAGACCCGCAAGGGCTACATCAAGCAGGCCCGTGCCGAGGCGGAGAGTGCCCGGGTCGCCGTGCGCAACGTGCGCCGCGACGCCAACGGGGACATCAAGGCCCTGCTCAAGGAGAAGGAGATCACCGAGGACGAGCAGCGCCAGGCTGAGGATGCGATCCAGAAGCTGACCGACAAGTACATCGCCGAGATCGACAAGACGCTGGAATCCAAGGAACATGACCTGATGCA
>NZ_CP071922.1:3924535-3925641 GCF_017584085.1 Halomonas sp. BM-2019 | reverse complement strand
CGGGTGACAGGTGCGCTGCTTTCAGGCACAATGCTAGGTCATTCCAAATCTAAAATAATAACGATGAAATAGGTCCGTATGAGCTCACCAGCGTTTGTACATTTGCGTATCCATAGCGACTTTTCCATGGTCGATGGGTTAGCGAAAGTAAAGCCAATTTGTCAACGAGTGGCTGACTTAAACATGCCAGCGATGGCGCTGACGGATGAAATGAACCTGTGTGGTTTAGTGCGTTATTATCAAACCGCTCGCGGATTAGGTATCAAACCGCTGATCGGTTGCGACTTCAATGTGCTGAGTCCTGATTGGCCGGACGAGCCCTTTCGTTTAACCGCTTTGGCAATGAACGAGACTGGCTACAAAAACCTCACCGAACTTATTTCTGCTGCCTATCTAGCAGGACACCGTTGCGGCAAGCCCTGCATTGATCAAGCTTGGCTGCAACAGTGGGGTGAGGGGCTGCTCCTGTTGTCCGGTAGTCGTGACGGCGATGTTGGCCGCGGACTATTGCGTAATCAAGGCGTTACAGCAAAGCGTTACTTTTTATCAAACCCATTTCCCTGACCGGTTTTACCTCGAATTAAGCCGGACAGGGCGTCCGGATGAAGAGCGTTATGTACATGCAGCAGTGGACTTGGCTGATGAGGCTAACTTGCCCGTCGTCGCGACCAACGAAGTGGTATTTTTGCGCGAGGACGATTTCGAGGCGCACGAAATCCGCGTAGCCATTCATGACAGTTTTACTTTGTCTGATCCACGTCGACCGCAGCGCTACAGTAAACAACAGTACTTGCGCAGCGAAGAAGAGATGCAAGAGCTCTTTGCTGATATTCCGGAAGCGATTGCAAATACAGTTGAAATCGCGCGTCGTTGTAATGTAACGGTGCGACTGAATGAATACTTTTTGCCTAATTTCCCCACGGGTGGTTTAACCGAAGGCGATTTCCTGATTAAGAAATCGAAGGAAGGATTAGAAGATCGCTTAGCTTTCTTATTTCCGGACCCGACCGTTCGTGCCGAGAAGCGTGTGGAGTATGACGAGCGCTTAGCTATCGAACTCGAAGTCATCAATAATATGGGCTTCCCCGGTTACTTCTTAATCGTCA
>NZ_CP071922.1:3922908-3924474 GCF_017584085.1 Halomonas sp. BM-2019 | reverse complement strand
GGCTCGTTGGTCGCCTATGCGCTAAAAATTACTGACCTTGATCCGCTTGAGTTTGACCTTCTTTTCGAACGATTTCTGAATCCGGAACGGGTTTCCATGCCTGACTTTGACGTCGATTTTTGTATGGATCGTCGTGACGAGGTCATCGATCACGTTGCTGAGTTGTATGGTCGTGAGGCTGTTTCACAGATTATTACGTTTGGCACGATGGCAGCGAAAGCCGTCGTTCGTGACGTCGGGCGGGTGTTGGGGCAACCCTATGGATTTGTTGATCGAATCTCTAGCGTTCGAAGAAGAGCCGCGACTGCCCGAGCTCTATAACAGTGACGATGAGGTGCGCGAGGTCATTGATATGGCTCGCCGCCTTGAAGGCGTCACTCGAAATGCTGGCAAACACGCCGGTGGCGTGGTGATTGCCCCGACAAAAATTACCGACTTCACGCCACTATACTGTGACTCGGAAGGTAAGTTCCCCGTTACCCAGTTTGACAAGAATGATGTTGAAACGGCGGGTCTGGTCAAGTTCGACTTCCTTGGCTTGCGCACATTGACGATTATTCAGTGGGCGCTCGACATGGTCAATGCGCGCCGTGCTGAAAAGCAGCAAAAACCAATTTTTATTGAGTCCATTCCGCTCAGCGACCCACGCTGTTTTGAAGTGCTGAAGCGAGCCGAAACAACCGCCGTATTTCAGCTTGAATCGCGGGGCATGAAAGAGTTGATTAAGCGTCTTCTGCCGGACAGTTTTGAGGATATTATCGCACTCGTGGCGCTATTCCGTCCCGGCCCGTTACAGTCGGGCATGGTGGATAACTTTATCGACCGTAAACATGGCCGCGAAGAAATCTCCTATCCTGACTCGACCTATCAGCATGATACGTTGAAACCGATTCTAGAGCCGACCTACGGGGTCATCTTGTACCAAGAGCAAGTGATGCAGATTGCTCAGGTCTTGGCAGGGTATACCTTGGGTGGTGCAGATTTGCTGCGGCGAGCGATGGGTAAGAAAAAGCCCGAGGAAATGGAGAAGCAACGCGCGGTATTTGAGCAAGGTGCTGCGGATAACGGAATCGACCCCACATTAGCGATTAAAATCTTCGACTTGGTGGAAAAATTTGCCGGCTACGGCTTTAATAAATCGCACTCAGCGGCCTATGCACTGGTGTCCTATCAAACACTGTGGATGAAAGTGCATTATCCTGCGGAGTTTATGGCTGCGGTGATGTCAGCCGATATGGACAACACGGATAAGATTGTCACGCTGGTCGATGAATGTGAACGGATGGGCTTAAAAATGATGCCGCCTGATGTGAATCGGGGGTATTACAAGTTTTCTGTCGATGATGCGCAGCAAATTATTTACGGTATTGGCGCGATCAAAGGTGTTGGTGAAGGTCCCATTGAATCGATCATTCAGGCCCGCGATGCGGGTGGTGCATTTACTGACTTATTTGATTTTTGTAGTCGTGTTGATTTGAAAAAGCTGAATCGGCGGGTTATTGAGCGCTTGATTCGGGCTGGCGCCATGGATAACCTCGGTCCTCACCGCGCGGCATTGATGGCCAC
>NZ_CP071922.1:3919822-3922893 GCF_017584085.1 Halomonas sp. BM-2019 | reverse complement strand
GGCTTGGCCAGAAGCGGTCTGGCTTGAAGGCGAACGCGAAACACTCGGCCTGTATTTAACGGGCCACCCAGTCAATCGTTATCGCAAAGAATTGATGCACTACACCCATAGCCGCTTGGCAGAGGTTGATAAAACGCGCAAAGGTGAGCAAGTCGCCGTTGCGGGCTTAGTACTTGATGCTCGCTCGATGATGAATAAGAAAGGCCAGCGTTGGGGTTTAATGACACTCGACGATAAGAGTGCTCGGCTTGAGGTTCGGCTGTTTAATCGAGAGTTTGAACAGTATGAAGCCTTGCTCGAAAAGGACCAAATTCTCTGGGTGAAAGGAGAGGTACGATTTGATTCTTTCAGCGGTGGCAATACAATGACCGCTAGTGAAGTGATGACATTAGAACAAGCACGGGCGCAATATGTGCGTGCTTTGGCTTTAACACTAGAACTTAACGACAGCATGGATGCACCTACAGCAGCAGATTTGGCGGCCGATAAACGTCCAAACGAAATGCTTAATGAAAAGCAAGTTGCTGATTTAATTTCAGTTTTGCGCGGAGCTTCGCGTGGAACATGTCCTGTGCATCTTTATTGTCGAATGCCAGGCGCAGAAGCACGAGTCGATGTTGGCAGCGATTGGTTTATTGAACCGAATGACGATGTCATCTATGAATTAAATTTACGGCTGGGCGCAGAAAACGTTCGGTTGTGCTTTGAATAAGTGTTGGAAACCACGAATGAATCTAAATTTTTTAGAATTTGAACAGCCTATTGCTGAACTAGAAGCACAAATTGAAGAGTTACGTGCTGTCGGTGCGAAAGGCGGTCTCGATATTGACTTAGAAAAAGAGATCACGCAGTTACAAAAGAAGCGTAGCGAACTGATCGCGAAGATCTTTGGCGACTTAGGTGCTTGGCAAATGGCTCAATTAGCTCGCCATCCGCTGCGCCCCTATACCTTGGATTACATCAAACTCATGTTCACTGAGTTTGATGAACTTGCCGGAGACCGTGCGTTTGCGGATGACAAAGCGATTGTCGGGGGTATTGCTCGACTCGACGGCAAGCCAATCATGGTCATTGGCCAACAGAAAGGTCGTGAAACCAAAGAAAAGGTTCGACGTAATTTCGGCATGCCAAAGCCGGAAGGATATCGCAAAGCCTTGCGCTTGATGGAAATGGCCGAGCGCTTCAAAATGCCAATCGTGACGTTCATTGATACGCCGGGCGCATACCCAGGAATTGGTGCCGAAGAGCGTGGACAGAGTGAAGCGATTGCGCGGAACTTAAAAGTGATGGCGCGTTTGCGCGTACCGATTGTCTGTACCGTCATTGGTGAAGGTGGCTCTGGTGGAGCCTTGGCGATTGGTGTTGGCGATCGCGTGAATATGCTGCAATACAGTACTTATTCAGTGATTTCACCAGAAGGCTGTGCGTCGATTCTCTGGAAAAGTGCCACGAAAGCTGAATTAGCCGCTGAAGCCATGGGTGTTACCGCGCAACGTTCGTTGGAGTTAGGCCTGATTGATAAAATCGTTGAAGAGCCGCTTGGTGGTGCGCATCGTGATTACACCACGACCGCCACGCGATTAAAGCAACGCATCGCCGACGACCTCGCGAGCCTTTCCGGGCTGTCTCATGACGAGTTGCTAGAACAGCGTTATCAGAAGCTGATGTCTTTCGGATACGTTTAATTAGGATCCATGATGGCGCTCGCAGCGTCAGAACAAACTGACCTTTATCCACTCTACCGTGACCTGTTGACCTCGTTGGAACTTCCTGCGGGGCAACAGATTGTGGTGGCTTTAGGTGGAGGTGCGGACTCGCAGTCCGTGCTCGACTTAACCCTGCGATTCCAGCAGGAGTTTCCTGACTTTCGTTATTTAGCGATTCACCTTGACCACTATTTCCACCCCGACTCGCCGGCTTGGGCTGAGTTCTTGCGTGACTATTGTCAACGCGTTGGAATTGAGCACATTGTTGAGCCATTGGCAGTGCCGACAGGCAAACGCTTAAGCAAGGAAGAACAGGGACGTTTAGCGCGCTATCGGCGCATGGCTGAATTAACTTCCCCGGATGCAGTGATTTTATTAGGTCAGCACCGCACTGATCAGGTTGAAACTTTATTGTTGCAGCTGAAGCGCGGATCGGGCCCAAAAGGACTGGCGGGAATGCAACAAATTGCTGCGTTTGTCGAGCAACGCCGTTTAGTCCGTCCCCTGTTAAATGTGACTAAAGAACAAATTTATCAGTATGCAAGGGCTCATGGTGTCGAGTGGATTGAAGATGATACGAATCACGATACCCGAATTGAGCGTAATTTCTTCCGCCATGTGATTATTCCGCAGATCGAAGAGCGCTTCCCATCTTTTCAGCATACAGCTGCGCGTTCAGCTGCTTTTTGTGGTGAACAAACCGAACTTTTTGAACAAATGCTTACTGATAAGCTGAAAAACTATCTCAGTGCTGAAGGTTGGCTTGAGCTTCGTGATTGGTGGCAATGGGACGCCAAATTGCAACGTGCTTTATTGCGGACTTGGCTGGAATCCTATGCGGTTACACTGCCAAGTGCTGCGATTTTGCATGAACTGCAAACACAGATTCAACGCAGCCAGTTGGGTAAGCAAGTGCGCGTGCGCTGGGGGCAGGTCGAGGTTTATCGTCAGCAGAAATGGTTAAAACTAAAACAGAACGATCCGCCGAGCTAGCTGCTTCGTTTTGTCACACGCTTCTCATCACACAGTTCTAAGAGCTTTTCGCTGAAAAAACTGGTTTCAGCGACCGGCAACACCTTAGTTGGAATATATTTCGCTGGGATTCGTTTATACTAGCGGAAGCGATCTAACGTTGTGATTAATTTATTAGTTTTTTGTGAACTAATGAGGCGGTTTTGACCGTAATGACGACACTTTTAGCTTTAAAAGGCCTCAGTACGAACAAATTGTGACAACTTAGTTAGGCCAATTTGGTTAAACTGAGGCGGCTGGGCGATTAGTCGGCAGCTAACGATGTAGCGTTTGATCAGGACTGACGACAGCAAGACATGAACAACAAAATAATAATGACATGCCAATAGGCAG
>NZ_CP071922.1:3919185-3919812 GCF_017584085.1 Halomonas sp. BM-2019 | reverse complement strand
TAAACAATCCATGGCGATTAAAAAAAGACTCATTATCCTACCGATTACCATTCTAGTTGTGGCAGTCCTAATTCATTCTGTGTTATCCAATATGAGGCAAGCACCGCCACGGCAAGCGCCAGAGCGTTTACCCGTATTGGTTGAATACACACAAGTTCAATTCGGTCCGGTGCAATTCAGTGTGCCTACCCAAGGCAACGTCATGCCACGTTTTGCTACCCAGCTTACTGCAGAAGTTGGCGGGCGGATTCAGTGGGTATCAGAGAAATTTGTCGCTGGTGGCTTCTTCAGTAAAGATGAAGTGCTGCTCCGTATCGACGATTTTGATTACAAAACTGCAGTCGAAGAAGCGAAGGCAAACCTCGCCCGCGCGCAAGCCATGGTGGCAGAAGAGCGTGCACGCGGCCAAGTTGCCGAAGCAGAGTGGCGCTCAATTCAAGCAGGCGAAATCCCTGAGCTGGGGCTTCGCCGCCCGCAATTAGCCAGTGAACTGGCAAATTTGCAGTCTGCGCAAGCTCGATTGGCACAGGCGGAACGTAACCTTGAACGGACACAAGTGAAAGCGCCATTTAACGGTGTAATGCAAAGTCGTAATGTTAATTTAGGTCAATTTATTCCTGCGAACGC
>NZ_CP071922.1:3902442-3919085 GCF_017584085.1 Halomonas sp. BM-2019 | reverse complement strand
CGCTCAAGCGTGAGGTGAGCAAGCTTCACCAGAACGGCATCCGGCTCTCGGTGATCGGCGATCTCTCGGCCTTCTCGGACTCGATCCAGAAGCATATCGCCCGGGCCGAGGCCAAGACCCGCGACAACACCCGCCTGCACCTGGTGATCGCCGCCAACTACGGCGGCCACTGGGATCTGACCCGGGCGGCGCGTCGCCTGGCCGAGCGCGTCGCCGCCGGTGAGCTGGCCGCGGAATCGATCGACGAGGCGGCCTTCGCCAGCCAGCTGAGCCTGGCCGGGGTGCCGCCGGTGGACCTGTGCATCCGCACCAGCGGCGAGCAGCGCATCTCCAACTTCGTGCTCTGGGAGCTGGCCTACGCCGAGCTCCACTTCACGCCACGCCTGTGGCCCGACTTCGACGCCGAGGCCCTCGACCTGGCGCTGGCCGACTTCCAGCGGCGCCAGCGGCGTTTCGGCATGACCGACGAACAGATCGAGGCGCAACAAGGTGCTTAGACAGCGCATCATCACCGCGGCCTGGCTGGCGCCGCTGATGCTGGCCGGCCTGTTCGGCCTCTCGGGCGGTCCCTTCGCTCTCTTCACCGCGGCCATCGTGCTGCTGGCCGGCTGGGAATGGACCAACCTGGCGGGCATCCGCCAGCGTGACAACCGGCTGATGCTGGTGGGCGTGCTGGCCATGGCGATGCTGATGCTGTGGCTCAGCGGCGCCGCCCTGATGGCCTGGCCGCTGTGGCTGGGCGTGGCCGGCTGGCTGGTCAACCTCTACTGGGTCACCCGCTACCCCGAGGGCGTCGACCAGTGGGGCTCGCCCACGCGGCGCCTGGCCATGGGGCTCTGGGTGCTGCTGCCCGCCTGGGTCGGGCTCAACGTGCTGCGCGACCTCGGCGCCGCCTGGCTGCTCTTCGTGCTGCTGCTGGTGTGGTGTGCCGATATCGGCGCCTATTTCGCCGGTCGCGCCTACGGACGGCGCAAGCTGGCGCCCCGGGTGAGCCCCGGCAAAAGCCGCGAGGGCGTGGCCGGTGGCCTGGCCGCCACCGCCGCGTTGGCCGTGCTCTTCGCCGGCTGGCAGGGGCTCGGCCTCGGCAGCGGCCTGGCCCTGCTGCTGGCGACGCTGATCGTGACCCTGGTCTCGGTGCTGGGCGACCTGCTGGAGAGCATGCTCAAGCGCTACCGCGGCATCAAGGACTCCAGCCAGCTGCTGCCGGGCCATGGCGGCGTGCTGGACCGGATCGACAGTCTCACCGCGGCCCTGCCGCTCTTCGCCCTGCTGATGCTCGGGGGGCTCTAGGGTGTCGGCACTGGCAGGCGCAGGCCCGCAGGCGGTCACGGTGCTGGGCGCCACCGGCTCCATCGGCACCAGTACCCTGGACGTGATCGCCCGTCATCCCGAGTGCTACCGCGTTCATGCGCTGACCGCCCACCGCTCCAGGGAGCCGCTCCTGGCGCTCTGCCTCGTCCACCGGCCCGCGGTGGCGGTGCTCGGCGACGAGGCCGATGCCAGCTGGCTGCGGGCACGCCTGGCCGAGGCCGGCCTGGCCACCCAGGTCGAGAGCGGCCCGGCCGCACTGGTGGCGGTGGCCGAGGTCGGCGAGGTGGACGTGGTGATGTCGGCCATCGTCGGCGCCGCGGGGCTCTTGCCGACGCTGGCCGCGGTGCGCGCCGGCAAGCGGGTGCTGCTGGCCAACAAGGAGTCCCTGGTGATGTCCGGGGCCCTGTTCATGGAGGCAGTGGCGCGTGCCGGGGCGACCCTGCTGCCCATCGATTCCGAACACAATGCCATCTACCAGTGTCTACCCGTGGAGCACCGCGGCGGCCTGACCCGTCACGGCGTGACCCAGCTTCTGCTGACGGCCTCCGGTGGCCCCTTCCGCGGCTGGTCGCCCGAGCGGCTCGCCGAGGTGACGCCGGCCCAGGCCTGCGCCCACCCCAACTGGTCCATGGGGCGCAAGATCTCGGTGGACAGCGCCACCCTGATGAACAAGGGGCTGGAGCTGATCGAGGCCTGCTGGCTGTTCGAGGCGCGGCCTGAGCAGGTGCAGGTGGTGGTGCACCCCCAGAGCGTGATCCACTCCATGGCCGCCTACAGTGACGGCTCGGTGATCGCCCAGCTGGGCAATCCGGACATGCGCACGCCCATCGCCTACGGGCTGGCCTGGCCGGAGCGTATCGACGCAGGGGTAGCGGCGCTGGATCTCTTCGCCGTGGCGCGGCTCGACTTCGAGGCGCCGGACGAAATCGCCTTTCCCTGCCTGCGCCTGGCGCGGGAGGCCATGGCCGCCGGCGGCACGGCACCGGCGGTGCTCAATGCCGCCAACGAGGTGGCGGTGGCGGCCTTCCTCGAGGGGCGCCTCGGCTTCACCGGCATCGCCGAGCTGGTGGCCCGGGTGCGCGACGCCGAGCCGGTGTCCCCGGTCCGCGATCTCGAGACGGTGCTCGAGGCCGACGCCCGAGCTCGCCAGGCCGCCTCGGCCTGGCTGGCGCGCCGCTGAGGCGTCGCCTTCCCGACCCGACTTCAGGAGGAGACCGAATTGGGCCTTATCCAGAATATCCTGGCCGTCATCGTGGTGCTGGGCCTGTTGATCACCTTCCACGAGTTCGGCCACTTCTGGGTGGCGAGACGCTGTGGCGTCAAGGTGTTGCGCTTCTCGGTGGGCTTCGGCAAGCCGCTCTGGTCGCGCCATGACCGCCACGGCACCGAGTTCGCCGTGGCCGCCATTCCGCTGGGTGGCTATGTCAAGATGCTCGACGAGCGTGAGGCCCCGGTGCCCGAAGGCGAGCTCGACCAGGCCTTCAATCGCAAGACGGTATGGCAGCGCATCGCCATCGTCGCCGCGGGGCCCCTGGCCAACTTCCTGCTCGCCATCGTCGCCTACTGGGCACTGTTCGTGGTCGGCACCACCACGGTGGCGCCGGTGATCGGCAGCGTCGAGCCGGGCTCCCCGGCGGAGCGCGGCGGGCTCACCGCCGGTCAGGAGATCGTCGCCGTGCGCGGCGAGGCGGTGCGCGGCTGGGACGAGATCAACCTCAAGCTGGTGGCGGCCATCGGCATGAGCGGCGAGCTCCGCGTCGACGCCCGCGCCGATGCCGCCGCCGAGCCCCGCGAGTATCGCCTGCCGGTGGAGAACTGGCTGGTGCGCCAGGACCCGCCCCAGCCGCTGCCGAGCCTCGGCGTGACCCCCTGGCGTCCCCCCTTCCCGGCGGTGCTGGGCCAGCTGGTGCCCGGCGAGGCGGCGGACGCCGCCGGTCTGCAGGTCGGTGACGAGATCCTCGCGGTGGACGGCACGCCGGTGGACAACTGGATGCACTTCGTCGATATCGTGCGGGCGAGCCCGGGCGAGGCGCTGACGCTGGAGGTGGCCCGGGACGACGAGCGCCTGAGCCTTGCCATCACCCCCGGTAGCAACGAGCTGGAGGAGGGGGTCACCATCGGCTATATCGGTGCCGGGGTGGCCCCGGTGGCGTGGCCCGAGGAGTACCGCCGCGAGATCCGCTACGGCCCGGTGGCGGCGGTGGGCCAGGCGGTATCCCGCACCGGCGAGATGACCCTGCTGACCGTGGACGCCATCCGCAAGATGCTGGTGGGGCTGATCTCGCCGTCGAATCTGTCAGGGCCGATCACCATCGCCCAGATCTCCGGCGATACCGCCCGGGCGGGGCTGGAGAGCTTCGTCAGCTTCCTGGCCTATCTCTCCATCAGCCTGGCGGTGCTCAACCTGCTGCCGATCCCGGTGCTCGATGGCGGCCACCTGCTCTACTATTTCGTCGAGGTGGTCCGCGGCCGCCCCGTCTCCGAGCAGGCCCAGGCGGTCGGGCTTCGCATCGGCCTGGCGATGGTCGCCACCCTGATGCTGATGGCGATCTATTTCGATCTGATGCGGCTCTGGTAGGCGACGCCTATCGACCAGAGCTGTGCTGAGTGCGGTTCGGTAAGGGGCGCCGGATCAGCCCCGTGTCCTGGCGGGGGCAGCCGCCTTGTCAGCGAGCCGCACAAGTGTATAAGGTGCCTGTCTGGACAGGTTTGGCAGATCAACGCGAGCGAATCGACTGCATGAGAATCAAGACCATCGGACTGGCGGCGCTGCTGCTCATCGGGGCCGGGACGGCCCAGGCACAACCCTTCGACGTTGCCGACATTCGTGTGGAAGGCCTGCAGCGCGTCTCCGCCGCCTCCGTCTTCAATGCCTTTCCCGTCAGCGCTCGCGATCGCGTCGACGACCGGGAGCTGGCTGAGGCGACACGCAGCCTGTTTGCCACCGGCCTGTTCGAGGACATCCGCCTCGCCCGCGACGGCGATGTGCTGATCATCCAGGTGGTGGAGCGCCCGACCATCGGCCGTCTCAATATTACCGGCAACCGCCGGATCGGCGATGAGGAGCTGCGCCAGGGCCTGCGCCAGGCCGGCCTGGCCGAGGGCGAGGTGCTGCAGCTCTCCACCCTGGAGGAGATCGAGCGCGAGCTGGAGGGCGTCTACCAGGGCCAGGGGCGCTACAGCGCCACCATCGAGACCAGCGTGCGCGAGATCGACGAGGGTCGCGTCCAGGTCGACGTGGAGATCAACGAGGGCGCCGTGGCGCGCATCCGCCAGATCAATATTGTCGGCAACCGCGCCTTCGACGACGGCACCCTGCTCGACGTCTTCGAGCTGCGTGACCGCCCCGGACGAATCTTCGGCTGGTTCTCCCGTGACGAGTACTCCCGCGAGGCGCTGGCCGGCGACCTGGAGCGGCTGCGCTCCTACTATCTCGATCGCGGCTACGTCAACTTCAATGTCGAGTCGACCCAGGTCTCGATCAGCCCCGACAAGTCGCAGATCTTCATCACCGTCAACGTCGTCGAGGGCAGGCAGTACCGCCTTGGCGATATCCGCTTCGTGGGTGACCTGCAGATCAGCGAGCGCGAGGCCCGCGACCTGCTGGAAGTGAGATCCGGGCAGGTCTTCTCGCGCAGCGACGTGACCGCCTCCGCCGAGGCCCTGCGCGCCCGCCTGGGCGCCGAGGGCTTCGCCTTCGCCAGCGTCGACGGCATTCCCGAGGTCTCCGCCGACGGCGAGACCGTCGACCTGGCCTTCCGGGTCGACGCCGGCCGCCGCGCCTACGTGCGGCGCATCGAGTTCATCGGCAACACCACCACCCAGGACGAGGTGCTGCGCCGCGAGATGATCCAGCTGGAGGGGGCGCCCGCCTCGACCCAGTCGATCAGCCAGTCGCGCCAGCGCCTGGAGCGCCTCGGCTTCTTCCGCCAGGTGGACGTGGAGACCCGCCCCGTGGCCGGCGAGCCGGACAAGCTCGACGTCACCTACACCGTCGAGGAGCAGCCCTCCGGCTCCATCTCGGCCAGCGTCGGCTTCTCCCAGAGCGCCGGCGTCATCTATGGCCTGGGCCTCTCCCAGACCAACTTCCTGGGCACCGGCAACCGGGTGAATCTCGGCGCCCAGCGCAGCGACACCTTCACCAGCATCAACTTCGGTTTCACCGACCCCTACTGGACCCTGGACGGCATCTCCCGCGGCTACAACCTCTACTACCGCGAGACCGACTTCGAGGACTCCGACATCTCCACCTACTCCACCGACGCCTACGGCGCGGGGATCAACTTCGGCTACCCGATCAACGAGATCACCCGGCTCAACTTCGGCGCCGCGGTGGAGGACCTGACGGTCAAGACCTACAACGACACCGCCCAGGAGATCCAGCAGTACGTGGAGGAACAGGGCGCCGACGCCCAGAGCCTCAAGCTCACCGCCAGCTGGACCCGCAACAACCTCAACCGCGGCATCATGCCTACCGCCGGCAACTACCAGCGCCTGTCGCTGGAGACCGCGGTGCCCGGCAGCGACGCCGAGTACTACCAGCTGCGCGCCCAGGCCCGCCAGCTCTTCCCGCTCGATGACAACCACGACTGGGCGCTGAAGTTCAGCGGCGAGCTGGGCTACGCCGACGTGATCGGCAACGATCCCTACCCTTTCTACGAGAACTTCTACGCCGGGGGGCTGGGCTCGGTGCGTGGCTTCACCGCCAACACCCTGGGCCCGCGCACCACCCCGCCGACCGAGGGCGGCCGCGACCGCACCCTGGGCGGCAACATGCTGGTGCAGGGCAGCGCCGAGCTGCTCTTCCCGCTGCCCTTCATCGAGGATCGCCGCTCCCTGCAGACCTCGCTGTTCCTGGACGCGGGCAACACCTTCCTGAGCTCCTGCTACGACGTCTTCGAGGGCAGCGATTCCAACTGCAGCTCCGGGGTCGACCTGGGTGATCTGCGTTACAGCGTGGGCGTCGGCCTCTCCTGGCTGACGCCGGTGGGGCCGCTGACCTTCAGTATCGCCGAACCGATCAACGACGAGAGCGGTGACGACACCCAGTTCTTCCAGTTCTCCCTGGGCCAGACCTTCTGATCCGGCCGACACGACAGACCACTGCCGGGCCGCATGGGCGGCCCTCCTAGGAGTGAGAGATGCGTAGATTGACCGCCGCCCTGAGTCTCGTGCTGCTGGCCGCCATGACCCTGCCCGCCCAGGCCGCCGAGGTGGCCGTGCTGGACTGGCGCCGGGCCCTGATGCAGACCGATGCCGCCCAGCGCTCCATGAGCGAGCTGGAGAGCCGCGTGGGCAGCCAGCAGCAGCAGGCCCGCAGCCTGGAGCAGGAGCTCAACGCCCTGCAGCAGCGCGCCGACAGCCTCACCGACAGCGAGCGCCAGGAGGCCAATCGCAAGGTGACCGAGCTCAACCGCCTGGCCGGCGAGATCATGCAGGCCCAGCAGGAGGCCGAGCAGCGCTTTCTGCAACAGGCCGAATCCCGCCTGGAACAGGCCGTCGAACAGGTGATCGCCCGCCACGGTATCGATGTGCTGGTGGAGCCCCAGGGCGTGCTGCATGCCAACCAGGACCTGCCCGACCTGACCGGCGAGCTGACCCAGATCCTCAATTCCCTGTTCTGAACCGGCACCCGCGGACCCTTGCCTATGACCCGACGCCACTCTGCAGCCTTCACCCTCGCCGAGCTCGCTGCGCGCCTGGACGCCAGGCTGGTCGGTGATGCCGACCGGCGGGTCACCGGCCTGGCCACCCTCCGTGAGGCGGGCCCCGACCAGTTGGCCTTCCTGGCCAACCGTGCCTACCTCAAGGACCTGGCCGATACCCGCGCGGCGGCGGTGTTGCTGCACCCCCAGCATGGCCAGACCTGCCCGGTGGCCCGCCTGGAGCTGGACAACCCTTATCTGGGCTATGCGGCGCTGTCGCGTCTCTTCGACCCGCTGGCCAGCCGCGCCCCTGGCGGGGTGCATCCCTCGGCGGTGGTGGACCCCTCCGCGAGGCTCGGCGAGCGGGTCGAGATCGGTCCCAATGCCGTGATCGAAGCCGGGGTGAGCCTGGGTGATGACGTGGTGATCGGTCCCGGCTCGGTGGTCGGCGCCGACAGCGCCATCGGCCCGGGCTCCCGTCTGCATGCCAACGTCACCGTCTGCCACGGCGTGGTGATCGGTGAGCGTGCCATCCTGCACAGCGGCTGCGTGATCGGCGGCGACGGCTTCGGCTTCGCCCACGACGGGGCCCGCTGGCACAAGATCGCCCAGCTCGGCGGCGTCGTGCTGGGCGACGACGTGGAGGTGGGCAGCTGCTCGAGCATCGACCGCGGCGCCCTGGGTGATACACTGATCGGCCACGACGTCAAGATCGACAGCCAGGTGCAGATCGCCCACAACGTGCAGATCGGCGACCACAGCGCCCTGGCCGGGTGCGTGGGCATCGCCGGCTCGACGAAGGTGGGTCGCCACTGCATGCTGGGCGGTGGTGTCGGCCTGTCAGGCCACCTGACGATCGGTGACGGCGTGCAGGTGACCGGCATGAGCCTGGTCACCAACTCGATCCTCGAGCCGGGGGTCTACTCCTCCGGGACGGGGGCCATGAAGAACGCCCAGTGGCGCAAGAACGCGGTACGCTTCAAGCAGCTCGACGACATTGCCAAACGGCTGTCGCGCCTCGAGAAGGGGCGCGACGGCTGAGAGCGACGACCGGGGCGCTATAACCCCGGGCCTGACCGGCGGCCTGCGCTGCCGGCCGTGCCCGCCGGGAAGGCGGGCCTCCTGACACTCCAGAGGTTGTGACGATGGTAATGGACATCAACGAGATTCGAGACTACCTGCCCCACCGCTATCCCTTCCTGCTGGTGGATCGGGTTACCGAACTGAACCTCGGCGAGTCCATCGTCGGCTACAAGAACGTCAGCATCAACGAACCCTTCTTCAATGGCCACTTCCCCCACCACCCCATCATGCCCGGGGTGCTGGTGGTCGAGGCGCTGGCCCAGGCGTGTGGCATTCTCGGCTTCAAGACCGTCAACAAGCTGCCCGCCGACGGCTATGTCTACTACCTGGTGGGCAGCGACAACGTGCGCTTCAAGCGCCCGGTGATGCCCGGCGATCGCCTCGAGCTGCGGGCCGATGTAATCCGCGAGAAGCGCGGCATCTGGAAATTCGCCTGCCGGGCCACGGTCGACGGCGAGCTGGCCTGCGAGGCCGAGATCATCTGTGCCGAGAGGAAGGTCGCTTGATCCATCCCACCGCCCTTGTCGACCCCGCCGCGCGCCTCGCCGATGACGTCGAGGTGGGCCCCTTTACGGTGATCGGCCCCGATGTGGCGATCGGCCCCGGTAGCCGGATTGGCCCCCATGTGGTCATCAAGGGGCCCACGACCCTGGGGGCGCGCACGCGCATTTTCCAGTTCGCCTCCGTGGGCGAGGATTGCCAGGACAAGAAGTACGCCGGCGAGCCCACCCGCCTGGTGATGGGCGACGACAACGTGATCCGCGAAGGGGTGACCCTGCATCGCGGCACCGCCCAGGACCGCGGCGAGACCACCATCGGCTCGCGCAATCTCTTCATGGCCTATGTCCACGTGGGTCACGACTGCGTGATCGGCAGCGACTGCATCCTCGCCAACCAGGTGACGCTCGCCGGCCACGTCAAGCTGGGGGACTTCGTGATCCTCGGCGGCCTCTCGGCGATCCACCAGTTCTGTCACTTCGGCGACCACGCCATGGCCGGCGGTGGCTCCATCATCACCAAGGACACCCCGGCCTACGTGTTGATCAACGGCAACCCGGCGCAGCCCCATGGCCTCAACCTGGTGGGGCTCAAGCGCCGCGGCTTCACCCCGGAGGCGCTCAAGGCGTTGGGCGAGGCCTACAAGCTGGTCTATCGCCAGGGGCTCACCGTGTCTCAGGCCCTGGCCGAGATCCGCGCCCGCTTCCAGCTGGCCGAGACCGAGGCCTTCGCCGCCTCCATCGAGCGCTCCACCCGCGGTATCATCCGCTAGCCATGCCCGTGGATGAGCGAGCCGTGGCGGCAGCCCTCGAGAGGCGCCTCGCGCCAGGCGTTGGGGGACGTGCGGTGAGGCGCGTCTACCTGGTGGCCGGCGAGCTCTCCGGCGACATCCTCGGCGCCGGCCTGATGCGCGCCCTCAAGGCGCGCCATCCCGAGGTCGAGTTCCGCGGCATCGGCGGCCCGCGCATGATCGCGGCGGGCATCGACAGCCGCTTCCCCCTGGAGACCCTCTCGGTGATGGGCCTGGTGGAAGTGCTACGGCACCTGCCTGAGCTGATCCGGGTGCGCCGCGCCCTGAAGGCCGACGCCCTGGCCTGGCGGCCCGATATCATGGTCGGCATCGACGCCCCCGACTTCAACCTGGGCCTGGAGCGGCAGCTGCGCGAGGCGGGGCTCACCACCGCCCACTACGTCAGCCCCACCGTCTGGGCCTGGCGCCAGGGGCGGGTCAAGGGCATCGCCCGATCCGTCGACGCCATGCTCACCTTCCTGCCCTTCGAGGCGGCCTTCTACGCCCGCCACCGGGTGCCGGTGGCCTTCGTCGGTCATCCGTTGGCCGACGAGCTGCCGCTCGAGAACGATCGGGCGGCCACCCGCGCCGCGCTGGGCCTGCCGGGGGCGGGCGAGGTGCTGGCGCTGCTGCCCGGCTCCCGGGCCAACGAGATCCGCTTTCTCGGCGCGACCTTCCTCGAGGCGGCCTCGCGGCTGTGCGCCGCCCGGCCGGACCTGCGGGTCCTGGTACCGGCGGCCACACCGCAGCGGCGCGAGGAGCTCTCGGCGCTGCTGGCCGGCTACCCGGGGCTTGCCGAGCGGCTGACCCTGCTGGACGGCCAGGCCCGGGAGGCCATGGTGGCCAGTGACCTGGTGCTGCTCGCCTCGGGCACCGCGGCCCTGGAGGCGATGCTCTGCCACCGCCCCATGCTGGTGGCCTATCGCATGGCGCCTCTGACCCATGCCCTGGCCAGTCGACTGGTCAAGACCGAATGGATCTCCCTGCCCAACCTGATCGCCCGGGAGACCCTGGTGCCGGAGCTGATCCAGGAGGCGGCGAGCCCCGAGGCGATCGTCGCCCGACTCGGCGAGCTGCTCGACGATGCCGAGGGGCGTGCCGCCCTGGAGGCGCGCTTCGCCGAGATGCATGAAGGCCTGCAGCGCGACGCCAGCCGCCGGGCGGCGGAGGCCATCGAGGCGCTGGTGGCCGGCCGGCCGCTGCCGGCGAGCGTGGCGCCCGAGCGGGGCGGGGAGATGGCCTCGTGACCCGACCGGGGGCCCAGCGCGAGCTGCCGCCGCTGGTGGTTGACTACACCGGCGAGCGCCTGGCCGGCGTCGACGAGGTGGGCCGCGGCCCCCTGGTGGGGCCGGTGGTCGCCGCCGCGGTGATCCTGGACCCGGCGCGGCCCATCGAGGGGCTGACCGACTCCAAGGCGCTCTCTGCCCGGCGGCGCGAGGTGCTCGATCGCGAGATCCGCGAGCGGGCCCTGGCCTTCGCCGTGGCGGAGGCCTCGGCGGCCGAGGTGGACGCGCTCAATATCTACCACGCCACCCACCTGGCCATGCGCCGGGCCATCGATGCCCTGGCCCCGGCGGCGGCGTACCTGCTGGTGGACGGCAATCGCCTGCCCGGGCATCATCTGCCGGGGCAGGCGGTGGTCAAGGGCGATGCGCGCCACCCGGCCATCGCCGCCGCCTCGATCCTCGCCAAGGTGGCCCGGGACGCCCAGATGGTCGAGCTCGATGCGCGGCATCCCGACTACGGCTTCGCCCGCCACAAGGGCTACCCGACCCGCGAGCACCTGGCCGCCCTGGCGCGCCTCGGCGCGCTGCCGGAGCACCGCCGCTCCTTCGCCCCGGTCAAGCGCCAGCTGGCGCTGTTCTAGGCCATCGAGTCGCCATCGATAACGAGGAGCGCCGGGGATAGGCCGAAGGGGAGGTCCGATTCCAGGGAAGGAATCGGTAGCGTACAAGGAGGTATTCACAGCGCCTCCCCGCAGGCCTGTCGCCGGGTCAGCTCCGAGCGATACTGCCGGGATAGCCTCGCGCTTCCTGCAATGACCATTCACCGCCAAGCCCCGAGCCCCCTATGACCACGCCCTTCGTTCATCTCCGCGTCCACACCGAATACTCCCTGGTCGACGGCCTGGTGCGCCTCAAGCCGCTCGTCAAGGCGGCGGCGGGGCAGGGCATGCCGGCCGTGGCCGTCACCGACGAGGCCAACCTCTTCGGCCTGGTGAAGTTCTACAAGGCCACCCAGGGTGCCGGGCTCAAGCCGATCATCGGCGCCGACCTGTGGCTCGCCAACCCCCACGACGAGGAGCATCCCTACCGGCTCACTCTGCTGGCCATGAACGACCTGGGCTATCGCAACCTCACCGAGCTGATCTCCCGGGGGTGGACGGAGGGGCAGCGGCTGGGCCGCGCCGAGTTGAAGCGCGACTGGGTGCTGGCCCAGAGCGAGGGGCTGATCGCGCTCTCCGGCGGACGCGACGGCGAGATCGGTCGCCACCTGCTGAGCGACCACGGCGCCGAGGCCCGCGAGCTGCTGGGCGAATGGAACGCCGCCTTCCCCGGGCGCTTCTACCTGGAACTGACCCGCACCGGCCGTCCCCTGGAGGAGGAGTGCCTGCACCTCTCGGTGGCCCTGGCCCTGGAGAGCGGGACCCCGGTGGTGGCCACCAACGACGTGCGCTTCCTCGACAAGGCGGACTTCTGGGCCCACGAGACCCGGGTGGCGATCGGCGAGGGCAAGGCCCTGGACGACCCGCGCCGCGAGCGCCAGTACACCGAGGAGCAGTACCTCAAGAGCCCCGAGGAGATGGCCGAGCTGTTCGCCGACGTGCCCGAGGCACTCACGAACAGCGTGATGATCGCCGCCCGCTGCAGCGTGGAGGTGCGCCTGGGCGAGATCTTCCTGCCCGAGTTCGGGATCCCCGAAGGGATGACCCAGGACGAGTTCTTCCGCAAGGTCTCCCACGATGGCCTCACCGAGCGCCTCGACTTCCTCTTTCCCGCCGAACGCTATCCCCGCGACGGAGCCGAGTACGCCGAGATCGACCAGCGCTATCGGCAGCGGCTCGATTTCGAGCTCGACATCATCATCCAGATGGGCTTCCCCGGCTACTTCCTGATCGTGATGGACTTCATCCAGTGGGCCAAGGACAACGACGTCCCGGTGGGCCCCGGGCGCGGCTCCGGCGCCGGCTCCCTGGTGGCCTACGCCCAGAAGATCACCGACCTCGACCCCATCGGCTACGACCTGCTCTTCGAGCGCTTCCTCAACCCCGAGCGGGTCTCGATGCCCGACTTCGATGTCGATTTCTGCATGGAGAAACGCGACCGGGTCATCGACTACGTGGCCGACCGCTACGGGCGCAACGCCGTCTCGCAGATCGTCACCTTCGGCACCATGGCCGCCAAGGCAGTGGTGCGCGACGTGGCCCGCGCCCAGGGGCGCCCCTATTCCCTGGGCGACAAGCTCTCCAAGCTGATCCCCTTCGAGGTGGGCATGACGCTGGCCAAGGCGATCGAGGCGGAGCCGGCCCTCAAGGAGTTCGTCGAGGCCGACGACGAGGCCGCCGAGATCTGGGAGATGGCCCTCAAGCTCGAGGGCATCACCCGCGGCACCGGCAAGCACGCCGGCGGCGTGGTGATCGCCCCCACCAAGCTCACCGACTTCTCGCCGCTGCTCTGCGACGAGGACGGCTCGGGCCTGGTGGTGCAGTTCGACAAGAACGACATCGAGGACGCCGGCCTGGTCAAGTTCGACTTCCTCGGCCTGCGCACCCTGACCATCATCGACTGGGCCCTGGAGATGGTCGACAAGGTGCGCGCCGTGCAGGACCAGGGGCCGCTGGATATCGACAGCATCCCGCTGGATGACGGCCCCACCTTCGAGATGCTCAAGCGCGCCGAGACCACGGCGGTGTTCCAGCTGGAATCCCGCGGCATGAAGGAGCTGATCAAGCGCCTCTTGCCCGACTCCCTGGACGACATGATCGCGCTGGTCGCCCTGTTCCGCCCGGGCCCCCTGCAGTCGGGCATGGTGGACGACTTCATCAACCGCAAGCATGGTCGCGCCGAGCTCGCCTATCCCCACCCGGACTACCAGCACGAGCTGCTCAAGCCGGTGCTCGAGCCCACCTACGGCATCATCCTCTACCAGGAGCAGGTGATGCAGATCGCCCAGGTGATGGCGGGCTACACCCTGGGCCAGGCCGACATGCTGCGTCGCGCCATGGGCAAGAAGAAGCCCGAGGAGATGGCCAAGCAGCGCACGGGCTTCATGGAGGGTTGCGCGGCCAATGGCATCGACAAGGACCTGGCGGGCAATATCTTCGACCTGGTGGAGAAATTCGCCGGCTACGGCTTCAACAAGTCCCACTCGGCGGCCTATGCGCTGGTCTCGTACCAAACCGCCTGGCTGAAGGCGCACTATCCCGGCCCCTTCATGGCGGCGGTGATCTCCACCGAGATGGACAACCTCGACAAGGTGGTGCCGCTGATCGAGGAGTGTCGCAACCTCGGCCTCACCGTGACCCCGCCGGACGTCAACGTGGGCGGCTACAAGTTCACCGTGGATGACCAGGCCCGGGTGGTCTATGGCCTGGGCGCCATTCGCGGCGTGGGGGAGGGGCCCATCGGCGCCATCGTCGAGGGGCGGGAGGCCGAGGGCCCCTTCCAGGACCTCTTCGACTTCTGCCGTCGCGTCGACCCCAAGCGAATGAACAAGCGCACCCTGGAGGCGCTGATCCGCTCCGGCGCCCTGGACAGCCTGGGGCCCAACCGCGCCGTGCTCGCCGCCGCCCTGGACGACGCCCTCAAGGCCGCCGCCCAGACCCAGGCCAACCAGAGCCTGGGCATGATGGACATGTTCGGCGAGGCCTTCGCCGATGACAGTGAGGCGGGCGGCGACGTCTACGCCGAGTATCGCCGGGTGCGCGAGTGGAGCGACAAGGAGCGCCTGGCCGGCGAGAAGGAGACCCTGGGGCTCTACCTGACCGGCCACCCCATCGACGAGTACGAGAAGGAGCTCGAGCGCTTCGTCTCGACGCGCATCAGCGACCTCAAGCCGTCGCGCGAGCCCCAGCGGGTGGCCGGCCTGGTGGTGGGGGTGCGCACCATGAAGTCCAAGCGCGGCGACACCATGGCCTTCCTGACCCTGGACGACCGCACCGGGCGCATCGAGGCGTCGCTGTTCGGCGAGCTCTATGACCAGCTGCGCGGTCAGCTCGAGGCGGACCAGGTGCTGATCGTCGAGGGGGAGGTCTCCTCCGACGACTATTCCGGCGGGCTGCGCCTGCGCGGCAAGGAGGTCACCCCCATGGTGGCCGCGCGCACCCGCTACGGCCAGGCGGTGGAGCTCTCCCTGGACGGCGCGGCCATCAACGGCCGGCTGGTGGACTCCCTGCGGGCAAGCCTGGACCCTCACCGGGACGCCGAGGGCCTCCCGGTGCGGCTGCGCTACCGCAACGCCGAGGCCGCCGGCTGGCTGGAGCTCGACGCCGCCTGGAAGGTCTCGCCCAGCGACGAGCTGCTGACCGGCCTGCGCGAGGTGCAGGGTCAGGACGGGGTGCGGCTGAAGTACCGCTGAGGCATCGCCTTGCGCGCTACGTTGAGGGTGCGATAATGCCAGCCACTTCATTTTTTCGCGCCGCCTGCCCGCCACGCGCCGGGCGGTGAAACACCACAAGGCCTCCCGCCAATGAATCCCAACTATCTCGACTTCGAACAGCCCATCGCCGAGCTCCAGGCCAAGATCGAGGAGTTGCGCCTGGTCGGCAACGACAGCCAGGTCAACCTCAGCGACGAGATCGAGCGCCTCGAGGAGAAGAGCCGCAAGCTTACCGAGTCCATCTTCAAGGACCTCACCCCCTGGCAGGTCTCGCAGCTCTCCCGACACCCCCAGCGCCCCTACACGCTGGACTACCTCGAACACGTGTTCACCGACTTCGACGAGCTCCACGGCGATCGCCACTTCGCCGATGACGCCGCCATCGTCGGCGGCATCGCGCGCCTCGAGGGGCGGCCGGTGATGGTGATCGGCCACCAGAAGGGCCGCGAAGTGAAGGAGAAGGTGCGCCGCAACTTCGGCATGCCGCGCCCCGAGGGCTACCGCAAGGCGTGCCGGCTGATGGAGATGGCCGAGCGCTTCCGGATGCCGGTGCTCACCTTCATCGACACCCCGGGCGCCTATCCCGGCATCGACGCCGAGGAGCGCGGCCAGTCCGAGGCCATCGCCTACAACCTGGCGGTGATGTCGCGCCTGAAGACGCCGATCATCTCCACCGTGGTGGGCGAGGGCGGTTCCGGCGGGGCGCTGGCCATCGGCGTCTGCGACGAGCTGACCATGCTGCAGTATTCCACCTACTCGGTGATCTCCCCGGAGGGGTGCGCCTCCATCCTGTGGAAGAGCGCCGAGAAGGCCGCCGACGCCGCCCAGGCCATGGGCATTACCGCCGAGCGCCTCCGGGAGCTGGGCTTCGTCGATACCCTGATCGAGGAGCCCCTGGGCGGTGCACACCGCCAGCCGGTCACCACCGCGGAACGGGTCAAGGACGCCCTGCTGGCGAGCCTCGAGCGCCTCGAGACGATGGATACCGATGCCCTGCTGGCGCGCCGCTATCAGCGCCTGATGAGCTACGGCGCCCCTGCCTGATCGGTTAGAGGCTACTGCGCTCGCCAATACGGCGTTAAAAAAATAAGGTTCTTCGCACTTTAGCGTGAACATGTTTGGCAGGTTTTATGGTGGGAGGCCGGCTCTGCCGGGCGAATGGAGGCCGAAGGACTCCCCGGCGGCTGGCGCAAGCGTAAGCAACACCACTGGGGCACCTTCGGCGCCATTCGCTCGGGGAACCCGAGCTCCCACAAGGCAGCTTCACGCTGATCTGCGATGAACCAAATAATCGGCTTAGCTAGGCTGTAGGGTTCTCAATGTCCCTTCAATCCGCAATAGATCGCGCCCTGGCCCAGACCCCGCCGGGGCGTTGTGTCTGGGTGGCGCTCTCCGGCGGGCTGGACTCCTCGCTGCTGCTGGCGCTGGCCGCCGAGGCGTGCCGGCGCCACCCCCGTCCGCTGCACGCCCTCCATGTTCACCACGGCCTGCAGGCCGCCGCCGACGGCTTCGAGCGCCACTGCCGCCGGCTCTGTTCGCGCCTGGGCGTGCCGCTCTTCGTCGAGCGGGTCGCGGTGGATCTCACCGCTGGGCAGGGGCTGGAGGGCGCAGCCCGGGAGACGCGCTACGCCGCCTTTGCCCGCCGCGTGGCGCCCGGTGAGACCCTGTGGCTGGCCCAGCACCGCGACGACCAGGCCGAGACCTTCCTGCTCGCCGCC
>NZ_CP071922.1:3899472-3902342 GCF_017584085.1 Halomonas sp. BM-2019 | reverse complement strand
AGATAATTCGAGTTTGTCAAAACCCCACTTCATGTTTAGATTTTAATCATAATCCATACCCGCACCAAAGCCAATCACAATGGTTTTGCAATCCACATTGCAGTAGAGGATTAGCGGCTTAAAACTGATATACTGCAACCACTAACATTAATATGGCAGCCAGTATGAAATATCGTGATTTAAGAGATTTCATCGCTCAGCTTGAGGAGCGCGGTGAGCTGAAACGTATTCAGCAAGAAATCGACCCTTATTTAGAGATGACCGAAATTGCTGACCGCACCTTGAAACCCAAAAGGACACAACATTCCAGTACTAGCAAACCTATTCGGCACGCCGGAGCGGGTGGCTATGGGGATGGGGCAAACCGATGTTGCAGCCTTGCGTGAAGTAGGTAAGTTACTAGCCTATCTGAAAGAGCCTGAGCCGCCGGCTGGTTTCAAAGACGCCATGAGCAAGTTACCGCTGTTGAAGAAAGTGCTGTCGATGGCACCAAAGGTCGTCAAGAAGGCCCCATGTCAAGAAGTCGTGCTGAGTGGAGATGAAGTCGATTTAACGCAAATTCCAATACAACATTGCTGGCCTGGCGATGTTGCACCGCTGGTCACTTGGGGACTGACGGTCACCAAAGGGCCATTAAAGAAACGGCAGAACCTCGGTATTTATCGCCAGCAACTGATTGGTAAAAATAAACTGATTATGCGCTGGCTGAGTCACCGTGGTGGCGCACTCGATTTTCGTGAGTTCTGCCAGCAGAACCCGGGACAACGTTTCCCGGTGGCGGTTGCCTTGGGCGCAGACCCAGCAACCATTTTAGGGGCAGTGACACCGGTACCGGACACCCTGTCTGAGTACGCATTTGCTGGTTTATTACGAGATAGTAAAACCGAAGTGGTTCAATGCATTAGTAATGATTTGCAGGTGCCGGCGAGCGCTGAGTTTGTTTTGGAAGGCTATATTGAACCGGGTGAAATGGCCGCAGAAGGTCCGTATGGCGACCATACCGGCTATTATAATGAAGTGGACGAGTTCCCGGTGTTCACTGTGACGCATATCACCCACCGCCGCGACCCGATTTATCACAGCACCTACACCGGGCGCCCGCCGGATGAGCCAGCAATTCTTGGTGTGGCGTTAAATGAAGTGTTTGTGCCGATTCTGCAAAAACAGTTTCCAGAAATTGTTGATTTCTACTTACCGCCTGAAGGCTGTTCGTATCGTATGGCGGTTGTGACGATGAAGAAGTCGTATCCGGGACATGCCAAACGCGTCATGCTTGGCGTGTGGTCGTTTTTACGTCAGTTTATGTATACCAAATTTGTGATTGTCTGTGATGACGATGTCAACGCCCGCGACTGGAAAGACGTGATTTGGGCTATTACCACACGCATGGATCCGGCTAGGGATACGGTGATGATCGAAAATACACCAATTGACTACTTGGACTTTGCTTCGCCAGTGTCCGGTTTAGGGTCGAAAATGGGTTTAGACGCCACCAATAAATGGCCGGGTGAAACCGACCGGGAGTGGGGCACGCCGATTGTCATGGACGAGCAAGTGAAACAGCGGGTCGATGATTTGTGGGACGAACTTGGAATTTTGGATTCTTAATACATGAAGCAATTAGTAACAAAAGTCAGGCGTTGTGACGCACTGAATGGGTTTGTCTATTTAGTTGAACTGGAATTGCCAGCGCCAGTTGATTTCGTTGCTGGGCAATATTTAATGGTGGTGATGGGTGAACGAGACGAGCGTCCGTTCTCCATTGCCTCAACACCAGCACAAACAACCCATGTGCAGCTCCATATTGGTGCCGCACCAGACAATCCGTACGCTTGGGAAGTCATTGAGAAAATTCGTCAAGACGGCGAATTGACGGTGAAGATTCCAGCTGGCGATGCAGGTTACACGGCAACCAGCGAGCGGCCTTTGTTACTGGTCGCTGGCGGAACTGGCTTCTCCTATACGTGGTCAATTCTGCAGCAACATTTGTCCAGTTCGAGTGAACGAAGCATTGAGCTCTATTGGGGTGGTAAGCAACCCCAAGACCTCTATCTTCATGACCAACTTAGCGTTTTAGCTGCCAGCGACCAGCGTTTCAGCTATCGCCCGGTGGTTGAATCGTCGCCGCAGAATGGTTGGAACGGCTTTACTGGATTAGTAATCCCGACAGTGCTTGCAGAAACTGCTAATTTAGCTGATTATGATATTTATATCGCTGGGCGATTTGAAATGGTGCGCGTTGCGCGCGATGCGTTCATTGCAGCCGGATTGCCCCGCGACCAATTGTTTGGCGATGCACTCGCATTTATTTGACGTCTATACCACAGTCGCGGCTGTTAAGGTAACCGATGGTCCACTCTTGGCAAAGAAGACTAGCACTTAAAACGTTACTCATTACGTTAGCGATGACGCTCGTCACAGCCTGTGGTAACCGAGAGCGCGATCCGACCAACCTTGTTGGCAATTCTTGGTTAGGTTATCAACCTTTCTATTTGCAACATCACTTACATCGTGAACAACAACCAGCGGACATCAGCATAACTATGCTGATGTCTGACGTGAGTGTTATTCGCATGCTGACCAATGAAGCGGCCGGGGCGGCAATGCTGAGCCTCGATAACGCCATCGCTTTGCAAAGCTTGACCGCACTCGATCTCTGCGTCGCCTTGGTGATGTCGCACTCAATTGGTGCCGACGCAATTTTAGTCCATCCGAATTTCCTTGACCGTCTCGACTCAACGGCGCCAATTCGAGTCGGCATGGAAGACAGCGCTCTCTCTCGCTATAAGCTATCACGCTGGCTAGAGCTCTCGAGTATTGACCCAAGCCGGATAGAGCGTCGTATCGTCTTACCCAACAGGCATCTCGAT
>NZ_CP071922.1:3895583-3899372 GCF_017584085.1 Halomonas sp. BM-2019 | reverse complement strand
AGCTCACCAACCCTGTCTACTCACAAATTTATCAGCAAGTTGAGCCTGTTTTTGCTGAGCGTTCGCCCGTGGTATTGCCGAATGCAATTCCCGGTCAGCTTCTGATTGCTCAACCTTTAGAGGTCGCCGACTGGTGGCATGTAACCCTGTATCCGTACGCGGAGATTCAACGTGCGGCCTTACGAACACCGCTGCAAGTCAGTTTCTCCGCCCTGATCTTGCTGTTGGTCATTCTCTCCATTGTTTACGTCTTCGTGAGCCGCTACGTCGCCGACCCGATTCAACGCCTCGCAAAACTCTCTGAGTTGATTGGTAACAAGCAATATGAAGCAGTGATTCAAAGTCGTTTATTGCATGAAGACATTCGCAGTGAGATCGGTCAGCTGATACGCGCCTTCCGCGCCATGGCGCAACGCCTACTAGAAAACCAAAATAATTTAGAGGGACTGGTTGAACAGCGCACCAAACAGCTCGAACAAACCAATAGTAAACTCGCTCAAGCGAATAAGAAGCTCGACCAAATCGCTCATTTAGACGGTCTAACCAATCTGTGGAATCGCCGTGCCTTTGATCGCGATCTGCAGTTGGCGGTGCAACATGGCGAAGAAACAACCTGCGCATTACTACTTGGTGACATCGACAAATTTAAAGCCTACAACGACAATTATGGCCACCTCGCAGGCGACGATGCCTTGCGCCAAGTGGCAAAAGCACTCTCGGACAACTGCACTGGTACTACTTATCGCTATGGTGGCGAAGAAATCGCGTTGCTCGTTCCAGTTAGCGACATGCTTGAAGCCAAAAAGCTCGCGCAAATCCTCTGTGAAACCATTGCCAATTTAAAGCTAGAACATCGAGCCTCGCCGACTGGCTTCCTTACGATGAGCTTCGGTGTCGCCTTACTCGATACGCAGTTGAGCGACAACGATAACGTCGAGCGCGTCGATCAGCTCTTGTACCAAGCTAAGCACCTCGGCGGTAATCAAGTCTATAGCGCGAGCGACCAGGACACGTAAAAAAGCAGCCGGGGATGCGGCTGCTTTTCAGAACAAATTTGCTTTACAGAATGAAGCGGCTTAAATCTTCATCTTCCGCGAGTTCATTCAGGTGTGCATTGACATATTCACGGTCAATGGTCAGTTTTGAACCTTCCATATCTGACGCTTTGAATGATACTTCTTCCATCAGGCGCTCAAGCACCGTGTGCAGACGACGCGCGCCAATGTTTTCGGTTTTTTCGTTAACTTGCCAAGCAATTTCAGCAATACGACGAATCCCGTTTTCGGTAAAGCTAACCTCGACACCTTCGGTCGCCATTAACGCCGAATATTGGACCGTTAACGATGCACTCGGCTCGGTCAAAATACGGACAAAGTCTTCCGTTGTCAGCGCTTTAAGGTTCACTCGAATTGGCAAACGTCCCTGCAACTCAGGAATCAAATCGGACGGTTTAGCAACCTGAAACGCTCCCGATGCAATAAACAAGATATGGTCGGTCTTGACCATGCCGTGCTTCGTGCTTACGGTCGTACCCTCGACGAGTGGCAGCAAATCACGTTGCACACCTTCGCGGGACACGTCCGGTCCACTGCTTTCACCGCGTTTACAAATTTTGTCGATTTCATCAAGAAAAACAATCCCGTTCTGTTCGACCGAGTGGATCGCCTTTTCCTTGATTTCTTCTGGGTTAATCATTTTCGCAGCCTCTTCTTCAATCAGCTGCTTAAACGCGTCTTTAATTTTTAACTTACGCTTTTTCGTTTTTCCGCTACCCATGTTTTGAAACATGCTTTGCAATTGCGACGTCATTTCTTCCATGCCTGGGGGGGCCATAATTTCAACACCCATTGCCGGCATTGAAATATCAATTTCGATTTCTTTGTCGTCTAACTTGCCTTCACGCAGCTTCTTGCGAAACACCTGCCGCGTCGACTGTGACTCATCTTCCTGCTTCGGCTCATCACCCCAAGTTCGCTGAGGCTTAGGCAATAAAGTATCGAGAATTCGCTCTTCAGCAAGATCTTCTGCTCGGTGGCGCATTTTCGCCATTTCTTGCTCACGCATCATTTTGAATGCGGTGTCGGTCAGGTCCCGAATAATCGAATCAACCTCTTTACCGACATAACCCACTTCGGTGAACTTGGTCGCTTCAATCTTAATAAATGGCGCATTCGCAAGCTTGGCCAATCGACGTGCGATTTCCGTTTTACCGACACCGGTTGGACCGATCATGAGGATGTTCTTCGGCGTCACTTCTTGACGTAATTCGTCACCGAGCTGCATTCGCCGCCAGCGATTCCGAAGTGCCACTGCAACCGCGCGCTTGGCATCTTGTTGGCCAATAATATGACGATTCAATTCGTCGACAATTTCCCGAGGGGTCATAGTAGACATGCTTACTCCTTGGTTACAGCAGGCTCGGCATCAAGCACTTCAATCGTTTGGAATCTGTTGGTAAAGACGCAAATGTCACCAGCAATGGTGAGTGCTTTTTCAACAATGGCAGGGGCATCTAAGTCGGTATTTTCCAGCAGGGCTCGCGCAGCACTCTGGGCAAATGCGCCGCCAGAGCCAATTGCGATTAAATCATTTTCCGGCTGGACGACATCGCCGTTACCGGTAATGATCAGCGACGTTGTTTTGTCGGCGACGGCCAGTAAAGCTTCTAATTTGCGCAGCATGCGATCGGTGCGCCAGTCTTTTGCAAGTTCGACAGCGGCTTTGGTGAGATGACCTTGATGTTGTTCAAGCTTGGATTCAAAACGCTCAAACAGGGTAAATGCGTCGGCGGTACCACCGGCAAAGCCAGCGAGAACCTTGCCATGATAAAGGTGACGCACTTTTTTGGCGTTGCCCTTCATCACCGTGTTACCTAATGAAACTTGACCGTCGCCGCCAATAGCGACTTTGTCGCCGCGACGCACTGAAACGATTGTGGTCATATCCTATCCTCTCTATCGGTTATACACGCTAGATGAGGATGCGACGGCGGAAATTCAAGTGTAAACGTGGTGAAGCACTAAAAATTAGCGCGTTAATCGAGGTTCCACAGCCAAATCTGACAGCCGTAAATACCTGAGCGTTGCAATTGATTATTCACGCGTTGTGCAGCCCGCAAGTTCTCGAATGGACCTAAAATCACCCGATACCACCGGCCATTGCTACCGGTTGACTCACGGACTTGTGATTCAAACCCATGCATGGCGATACGCGCACGTAAATTGTCGGCATCGGAAAACTGCCGAAATGACCCGCATTGCATCAAGCGGCGACGTGATTCGGCAGTTTCTGGAACCTCAACTTCCACCTGTTTTTGCTCAAGTTCAGAGATGTAACCCCAACGCTCAGCTGGAATTTCAGGTAACGGGTCAAGGTCTGGAGCTGTGACGGTCGGTGCTGGCGTCTCACTGGTGACCGGCTCGTCAAGCGCAGGTACCTGTTCTTCGCCACCGTGGCGCAAGAACCATAAAAAGGCGGTAAACACAGCAACAACAAGAACGACTAAAACAACCACTTTAACCGGCGCAGGCTGTTGCTGGCTTGCGCCTTTACGTACAGCCCCACCACGCTTCGCTGACTTGCGTGCACCCGGCTTACTGCCGCGTTTTTTGTTGTTCTTTGGATTGCCGCGCTTTGCGTAATCAACCGCCATAAATGACTCTTACATCCGTTCTAGTGTGGGAATACCTAACAAGCCTAAACCCGTTTCAAGAATACGTGCTGTTAATGCCGCCAGCTTTAACCGACTCATTTTTAACGCTTCATCGTCACTGTTCAAAATTGGGCAGG
>NZ_CP071922.1:3892150-3895573 GCF_017584085.1 Halomonas sp. BM-2019 | reverse complement strand
AGAAAGACGAAAACGCACCGGCAAGTTCAAACAAGTAACCACAAAGGAAGTGCGGCATGCCTTTATTGCCAACTGACGCAATGATTTCTGGGAACTGTGCGAGTTTACCCGCGAGTGCTTCGTCTTGCTCCGTGGCTAAAACGAACTCAGCTTGAATATCACTCGGCGCCAAGCCTGCCTTCTGGAACAAACTATTCACCCGCGTATTCGCATACAGCAAATAAGGTGCCGTGTTGCCCTCAAAACTAAGCATGGTGTCCCAGTCAAACACATAATCGGAGGTACGGTTCTTGGAAAGATCAGCATATTTAACCGAGGAAATGCCCACAACTTCGGCCACACGCGCTTGGTCTTCAGCACTCAAATCGGTATTTTTACTCGCGATTAACTCGGCAGCTCGACGCTCTGACTCGTCAAGTAAGTCAGCTAATTTTGTCACACCACCATCACGACTCTTGTAAGGGCGGCCATCTTTGCCGAGCACCATGCCAAAGCCTAAATGCTCTAGGCTGACGCTATCGTCGGCATAACCTGCTTTGCGGCTGAGCGTGAAAATCTGCTGAAAATGGAGCGACTGACGAGCGTCGACGACATAAATAACACGGTCGGCTTGCAAGGCACCTGTGCGATACCGCACCGCCGCAAGATCCGTCGTCGCATACAAAAAGCCGCCATCTTTCTTTTGCACAATAATCGGCAATGGCTCGTCTTCTTTGCCCTTGAATTCGTCTAAAAAGACACACTGAGCGCCTTGATCTTCGACTAACAAGCCCTTCTCGCGTAAGTCAGTCACGACCTGATGAAGGTCGCTGTTATAGGCCGATTCAGCCATTACATCGTCACGCACTAACTGCACACCTAGGCGGTCATAAACCTCTTGGCAATGCGCCAGCGACGTATTAATAAACTGCTGCCAAAGCTTTAGGCAATGGGCGTCGCCACCCTGCAACTTGACCACGAGGCTGCGTGCACGGTCAGCAAAACCTTCCTCGTCATCAAAACGTTTTTTCGCCGCTTTGTAGAAGGTTTCTAAATCTGATAACGCAAACTCAGGACTGTCGCCGTCTTGAATCTGGTCTTCCATGTGCGCTAACAGCATGCCGAACTGTGTGCCCCAGTCACCGACGTGGTTTTGGCGAATGACACGATGACCTTGCAAACTTAATGTACGGGCGACCGCATCACCAATTATGGTCGAACGTAAATGGCCGACATGCATTTCTTTGGCGAGGTTTGGCGACGAATAGTCAATCACCACGGTCTGTGGCTGCTCGGCAGCAATCACGCCGCAACGCTCATCGGCCCAAGCTTGTTCAAGTTGAGCAATTAACTGCGCTTGATCGAGCGTAAAATTAATAAACCCTGGTCCGGCAATTTCTGCTTTCGCAATCACCGAGTTTGCCGGTATGGCTTGAATAATCGCTTCCGCCAGCGCGCGTGGGTTTTGTTTCGCCGGCTTGGCCAGCATCATCGCTAGATTGGTCGCAAAATCACCGTGACTTTTGTCGCGCGGACGATCAAGCTGCACGCGGGGTTCAACCTCGGCGGGCAGGGTACCGTCTGATTTTAAGGCGTCAACGGCGCTTTGTAATAACTCTTCAATCTGCTGCTTCATTCGCTTTGCTAACCTTTCCGTATATGCTGGATGATGATGCTCGTGGCTTAATTTCTCTGGGCATCGCGCCCAAGCTGTTCCGACCGGCTAGTTTAATCGCTTGCCGCCGTAAAAAAAACAGCTGAATACCCCTATCTTACTATTTTTCCGCTGGTGTGGGCGGTTAACTAAAGTCTTGCGGGTCAATATCGAGTGACCAGCGCGCTTTCCGGCCTTCGGGTAGCGTTTCAAATTGCGGCAAAAATTGCTGCAACACCCGATGCATGGCTCTCCTCTCGCTGGCATGCAACAACAACTGGAACCGAAAGCGTCCCGCTCGGCGCGCCAGTATCGCGGGCATAGGGCCAATTACCGCGACGTCCGTTTGCGTTGCCAATAATGTGGCCATCGCTTGCAACAATGCTTCCGCCGCCGCAGATTCAAGGGCTTCCGCCCGCAATAAAGCCATCGCCGCATAAGGGGGTAACATGGCTTGCTGACGCTCCAGCAAAGCACTCACGGCAAAGTCTTGGTAGCCGTTATTGATTAACTCTTGAATTAGCGGATGTTCAGGATGGTGCGTTTGTAGAACCACCGTACCTTTTTTTGCCGCTCGGCCGGCGCGGCCGGCCACTTGAATATAGAGCTGCGCAAGACGCTCAGGTGCACGAAAATCACTACTGTACAAAGCGCCATCGACGTCAAGCAACGCAACAAGGGTGACGTCTGGAAAGTGATGCCCTTTGGCCAGCATTTGCGTACCGAGGAGAATTTGATATTCACCGCGACCGACTGCGGTTAGGTAGTCCTCTAACTGACCCTTTTTACGCGTGCTATCGCGGTCAATCCGCAGCGCCTTATAGTCAGGGAATAAGCGCTGTATTGTTTCTTCGAGTTGCTCTGTGCCAAGCCCGCGGGTAATCAATTGTGTACTCCCACAGCCACCACATTGGCGTGGAATGCGGCGTTGTGCGCCACAATGATGACACTGCAACGTATGCGTTTGCTGATGCACCGTCATATTTGCCTGACAGCGCTGGCATTCGCTGACCCAACCGCATTCATGGCAAATCAAGGCGCTTGCATAACCGCGCCGATTCAAGAATAAGAGCACTTGATTGCCGGCGCTTAAGTGCTTAGTCATTAAGGCGATTAAGCGCTCACTGAGACCCTGTTGCAAACGTTGTTGTTTGAGGTCGACTAAGAGGTTTTTAACCGGCTGCCCTTGACCGGCGCGATGTGCCAACTGCACGCTTTGATAGCGACCTGCTTTTGCATTCGCTAACGACTCCAATGAGGGTGTTGCTGACCCCAGTACCACCGCAAACCCTTCGTTATGTGCGCGCTTGATAGCCAAATCCCGAGCGTTATAACGGAAACCTTCTTGTTGCTTAAAACTGGCATCATGCTCTTCATCAATAATGATGAGACCGGGGTTGGCGAGCGGCGTGAAGATCGCTGAGCGCGTACCCAGTACGATAGCCGCATGGCCATCACGGGCTTGCAGCCAGCCGAGCAAACGTTCATTGTCACTCAGGCCAGAATGAAGCACCACCACCGGCACAGCGAAGCGCGAACGAAAACGTTGCACCGTTTGCGGCGTCAAACCAATCTCTGGCACCATCACCAGAACTTGCTGCCCACGCTGCAGGACATCATGCATGACCTGTAAATACACCTCGGTCTTGCCGCTACCGGTTACTCCCTCGACTAACCAAGTTTGCGCCTTTTGTTCCGTTAAACCGGTTTTTATCGCCGCCACCGCGACCGCTTGCTGCGGATTCAGCTGATGTGGCTCTTCGGTTAGTGCTACAGACCAAGGCTCAAAT
>NZ_CP071922.1:3878939-3892050 GCF_017584085.1 Halomonas sp. BM-2019 | reverse complement strand
CATCAGGACCGCAACTATCTGCGTCACGAGGTCCTGCCGCGACTGGCGGCGCGCTGGCCCCGGGCCGCTGAGTCCCTCACGCGCAGCGCCGCCCTGGCCGCCGAGGCGGAGGGGCTGCTCGGCGAGCTGGCCGAGCTCGATCTGGCGCGCCTCGGCGGCGACCCTGCCCGCCTGGCGGTGGCCGAGCTCGGCGCGCTCTCCCGGCCCCGCCGGCGCCTGCTGGTGCGCCACGCCGCCTTACAGTTGGGGCTGCCGCTACCGCCGGCCCGGCGGCTCGCGGAGCTGCTGTCGCAGCTCGAGGCCCGAAGGGACGCCGAGGCCTGCGTGGCCTGGCCCGGCGGCGAGGCGCGGATCTGGCGCGGCGAGCTCCATCTGCTGGTGCCGCTGCCGGCGCTGCCGGGGGACTGGGCGTGCCGCTGGGACGGCACCTCGCCCCTGTCGACCCACCTGGGCGTCTGCGACCTGCGCCTGGCCGGGCCGCCGCAAGCGGCCGGGGCGCTGGTGCTGCGGCCCCGCCGGGGCGGCGAGCGGCTGCGTCTGGCCGGGCGCGGCTCACGGGATCTCAAGCGGCTGCTGCAGGAGCTGGCGGTGCCACCCTGGGAGCGGCAGCGGCTGCTGGTGGTCTGGCAGGGCGAGACGGCGGTGGCGCTGCTCGACCCGGTGGGCGAGCGCTGGCTGGCCCTGGCCGAGGGGTGGCGGGCTCAGGCGGGCGAGAGCGCCAGGGAGAAGCCCGCCGCCTGCTGATAGGCGGCCTCCTGCTCCAGGTCGGTGACCAGCAGCATGGTGTCGTCGCCGGCGGGCAGCTGCAGTCGCAGCGCTTCGCCGTCGGCAGCCAGGCGCGGGGTGGTCGGCGGCTGCTCCGGCCGGCTGTGATTGAGCAGCACCGCCAGGCGCAGCAGCCGGGCCAGCCGCGCATGGGAGGCCTGCAACGAGGCGGGTAGGGCCTGCCACTCCTTGAGCGGGAACTTGCGGCGATGGGCGCGCACCAGGAAGGCCAGCAGGCGCTGCTCGGGCCGCGAGAAGCCGGCCAGGTCGGCGTGCTCCAGCAGGTAGGCGCCATGGCGGTGGAACTGGCTGTGGGAGATCGCCAGGCCGATCTCGTGGAGGCGGGCCCCCCAGGCCAGGAAGCGGCGCTGGTTGTCGTCGAGGCGCCAGGCAGCGCGCACCTGGTCGAAGAGGGCGACGGCGCTCGCCGTCACGTTGGCGGCCTGGCGGGTATCCACGCCGGAGCGGCGTTCCAGGCTGGCCAGCGACTTGAGGCGCGAGTCCTCCGGGCCGTTGCGCCCCACCATGTCGTAGAGCACGCCTTCGCGCAGGGCGCCGTCGGCGTAGCGCAGCCGCTCGAGGCCGAAGGCCTCGAAGACGGCGCCGAGCACCGCCACCCCGGCGGGGAAGACCCTCGCCCGATCGGGCTTGAGGCCCTCCAGGGAGACCCTGTCGAGCTGTCGGCACCTGATCAGCCTCTCGCGCAGGGCGGTCAGGCCCTCCCGCGTGACTACGCCTTCGGGGCCCTCGCCGGCGGCGTGGATCACCGCGGCGGCGGCCTTGATGGTGCCGCTGGAGCCCACCGGGTCCTCCCAGCCCAGCTCGCGGTACTGGCGGCGGATGTTGGCCAGCTCCGAGAGGGCGGCCAGCTCCGCCCGACGCATGCGCTTCTCGCTGATCTCGCCGCCTTCGAAGAAACGGCGGGTGAAGGTGACACAGCCCATCCGCAGGCTCTCCAGGGCCATCGGCTCGAAGCGTTCACCGATGATGAACTCGGTGGAGCCCCCGCCGATGTCGACGATTAGACGACGCCCCTCCTCGGCCAGGGCGTGGGCCGCCCCCAGGTAGATGAGGCGGGCCTCCTCGCGGCCGGCGATGATCTCGATGGGGCAGCCCAGCAGCGCCTCGGCGCGCTCGATGAGTGCCTGGCTGTTGGCGGCGTCGCGCAGGGCATTGGTGCCCACCACCCGCAGGTGGCCGGGGCCGATGTCCTCCACGAAGGGAGCGAAGCGGACCAGGCAGTGCATGGCGCGCTGCAGGGTGTCCTCGTCGAGCAGGCCCTCGTCGTCGAGGCCGGCGGCCAGCTGTACCTTCTCGCCGAGCCGCGCCACCACCTGCAGGCGATCGTCACGGTAGTTGGCCACCAGCAGATGGAAGCTGTTGGAGCCCAGGTCGATGGCGGCCAGGCGCCGAGTGGCAGGCGGGGCAGGGGCCGGTTCCGTTGGCGAGGTCATGGCGAATCCTTGAAGATGTCTGGGGAGAAAGGTTGCGGCCAGCCCTCGGCTCTGTCAATTGCTTCGCGCGGCCAGGGCTTGCGTTCGTGTGCGGCCTTGACTAGTATCGAGGCGTTCGCCTGTTCCGAATGCTTCCCGACCGTTCCACGGCGTTCCCGTCTCGGTCTTTTCCAAGTCGTCAGACAGCCCACTATGCCCAGCGGAATCCCGGCCCCATGCCGAGGTCGCTGATCAGGCGAGAGCGAATCTGCCCCCTCGACTCCCAGAACGGCCCGGCTCCCCCCTGCGGTTGCCACCCCCATGGCCATGGGAGGGAAGTGACGAGTGGCAGCCTGTCCGGGCTCTGAACGCACCCCACGCGGCGTTTTTGTCTCGCCTCCCGCCACACGCGGCGCACCGACGCCCGGCTTCCACGAGCAATCTCTGAACACACCGATGAATCTTACCGAACTCAAGCAAAAGCCCGTGCCGGAACTCCTGGAGATCGCCCGCGAGATGGGCATCGACAACCTGGCACGCTCCCGCAAGCAGGACATCATCTTTGCCATCCTCAAGAAGCACGCCAAGAGCGGTGAGCCGATCTTCGGCGACGGCGTGCTGGAGATCCTGCAGGATGGGTTCGGCTTCCTGCGCAGCGCCGACAGCTCCTACCTGGCCGGGCCCGACGACATCTATGTGTCGCCCTCCCAGATCCGGCGCTTCAACCTGCGCAAGGGCGATACCATCTCCGGCAAGATCCGGCCGCCCAAGGAGGGGGAGCGCTACTTCGCGCTGCTGAAGGTCAGTGAGATCAACTTCGACAAGCCGGAGAACGCCAAGCACAAGATTCTCTTCGAGAACCTCACGCCGCTGTTTCCCCAGGAGCGGCTGCGCATGGAGATCGGCAACGGCTCCACCGAGGACCTCACCGCGCGGATCATCGATCTCACCGCCCCCATCGGCAAGGGACAGCGCGGCCTGCTGGTCTCCCCGCCCAAGGCGGGCAAGACGCTGATGCTGCAGAATATCGCCACCTCCATCACTCGCAACGACCCTGAGTGCCATCTGATCGTGCTGCTCATCGACGAGCGCCCGGAAGAGGTGACCGAGATGTCGCGCACCGTGCGCGGCGAGGTGGTGGCCTCGACCTTCGACGAGCCGGCGGCGCGCCACGTCCAGGTCGCCGAAATGGTGATCGAGAAGGCCAAGCGCCTGGTGGAGCACAAGAAGGACGTGGTGATCCTGCTCGACTCCATCACCCGCCTGGCGCGCGCCTACAACACCGTGGTGCCGAGCTCCGGCAAGGTGCTGACCGGCGGTGTGGACGCCCACGCCCTGGAGAAGCCCAAGCGCTTCTTCGGCGCGGCGCGCAACATCGAGGAGGGCGGCAGCCTGACCATCATCGCCACGGCGCTGGTGGACACCGGCTCCAAGATGGACGAGGTGATCTTCGAGGAGTTCAAGGGCACCGGCAACATGGAGGCGCACCTGGACCGCAAGCTGGCCGAGCGACGCGTCTACCCGGCCATCAATATCCGCCGCAGCGGCACCCGCCGCGAGGACCTGATCGCCTCCGAGGACGAGATGCAGCGCATGTGGATCCTGCGCAAGCTGCTCAACCCCATGGAGGACACCGCAGCCACCGAGTTCCTGATCGACCGCCTCAAGGATACCAAGACGAATATCGAGTTCTTCGAAGCGATGAAGCGCCGCTAAGCGCGATCAGCGGTGCGGAAAGGGGCGGCGTGGTATGCTGCCCCTTTTGTGGTTCCGGAAACGGGAAAACCGAATGAAGTACAAGGACCTGCGAGACTTCATCAGCGCCCTGGAGGCCCAGGGCGAGCTCCAGCGCATCACCGCCGAGGTGGACCCCTATCTCGAGGTCACCGAGATCTGCGATCGCACCCTGCGCGCCGGCGGTCCGGCGCTGCTGTTCGAGAACGTCAAGGGGCACGACATGCCGCTGCTCGGCAACCTCTTCGGCACGCCGAAGCGGGTGGCCCTCGGCATGGGCCAGGAGAGCGTGTCGGCCCTGCGCGAGGTGGGCGAGCTGCTGGCCTTCCTCAAGGAGCCGGAGCCGCCCAAGGGCCTGCGCGACGCCTGGGACAAGCTGCCGATCTTCAAGCAGGTGATGAGCATGGGGCCGAAGAAGGTCCGCTCGGCGCCGGTGCAGGAGCGCGTCTATGAGGGCGACGAGGTCGACCTCGGCCGCCTGCCGATCCAGCACTGCTGGCCCGGCGACGCCGCGCCCCTGGTCACCTGGCCCCTGGTGATCACCCGCGGCCCCCACAAGAAGCGCCAGAACCTCGGCATCTATCGCCAGCAGAAGCTCTCCAGGAACCGCCTGATCATGCGCTGGCTCTCCCATCGCGGCGGGGCGCTCGACTTCCAGGAGTTCCAGCAGACCCACCCCGGCGAGCCCTTCCCGGTGGCGGTGGCGCTCGGCGCCGACCCGGCCACCATCCTCGGCGCGGTGACCCCGGTGCCGGACTCGCTCTCCGAGTACGCCTTCGCCGGGCTGCTGCGCGGCTCGCGCACCGAGCTGGTCAAGTGCGGCCATGCCGACCTGGACGTGCCGGCGTCAGCAGAAATTATTCTGGAAGGCTTTATCTACCCGGATGACACCGCGCCCGAAGGCCCCTACGGCGACCATACCGGCTACTACAACGAGGTGGACACCTTCCCGGTGTTCACCGTGACGCGCATGACCATGCGCGAAGGCGCCATCTACCACTCCACCTACACCGGCCGCCCGCCCGACGAGCCGGCGATCCTCGGCCTCGCCCTCAACGAGGTGTTCGTGCCGATCCTGCGCCGCCAGTTCCCGGAGATCGTCGACTTCTACCTGCCGCCGGAGGGCTGCTCCTACCGCATGGCGGTGGTGACCATGAAGAAGCAGTACCCGGGCCACGCCAAGCGGGTGATGATGGGGGTCTGGAGCTTCCTGCGCCAGTTCATGTATACCAAGTTCGTGGTGGTGCTCGACGACGACGTCAGCGCCCGGGACTGGGAGGACGTGATCTGGGCCATCACCACCCGCATGGACCCGGCGCGGGACACCGTGATGGTGGAGAATACCCCCATCGACTACCTGGACTTCGCCTCGCCTGTCTCCGGCCTCGGCTCCAAGATGGGCCTGGACGCCACCAGCAAGTGGCCCGGCGAGACCGATCGCGAGTGGGGGGTGCCCATCGTCATGGACGAGGCCGTCAAGGCCCGCGTCAGCGAGCGCTGGAACGAGCTGGGCATCGAGCTCCCCGACAACACGACCCCTGACACGAGGCTTTCATGACGCCAAGGACCCTGACCTGCCTGGTCGACGAGGTCGAGGACCTCACCCCGGACGTCTTCCGGGTGCAGCTGGAGGGCCGCCCCGAGGCGGTGGCCCATGCGCCGGGCCAGTATCTGGAGCTCAAGCTGGACGACCAGACCTGGGTACCCTTCTCCATCGCCAACGCCCACGGCGGCGACGGCGTGATCGAGCTACATATCCAGCATTGGCCGGAGCGCGAGAACTCCGCGCGGCTGCGCGAGCTGGTCCAGGTGGCCAGCCGGCTGACCCTGCGGCTGCCCGGCGGCGACTGCGTGCTCGACCCGGACAGCGAGCGTCCGCTGCTGCTGATCGCCGCCGGCACCGGCTTCGCCCAGATGAAGGCGATCGCCGAGGCGGCGCTGGCGGCCGATCCGGCGCGGGAGATCGATCTCTGGTGGGCGGCCCGGGAGCGGCGCCAGCTCTACCAGGAGCGGCTGCCCCGGGAGTGGGCCGAGGCCCACCCCGGCTTCCGCTTCCACCCGGTGACCGAGCTGGCCCCCGAGGAGCCCTGGGCGGGTGAGCGCGTGATTGGCCACCGGGGGCGCATCGACCAGGCCCTGGCCTATGGGCTCGAGGATGTCGCCGATCAGGACGTCTACCTCTCCGGCTCGCCGGGCATGGTCTATGCCTGCGTGGACGTGCTGGCCTCGCTGGGGCTCTCGCCCTCGCGGACCTTCTCCGATGTCTTCGCCTATGCGCCCCGCGATCCGCTGGTCCCCATCACCGGCAGTCTGGTCAGGGATGGGCGGGCATGAGTGCCTCGCCCATCCTGATCACCGGCGGCGCCCAGCGGCTGGGACGCCACTGCGCCGAGCGCCTGGTGGACGATGGGCACCCGGTGATCATCAGCTACCGCCGCGAGCGTCCCGAGCTCGAGGCCCTGCGTGCGCGCGGCATCGTCACCCTCCAGGCGGACTTCGCCAGCGAGGCGGGCATCCTCGACTTTATCGCGCGGTTGAAGGAAGCGACCCCCTCGCTGCGGGCGATCGTCCATAACGCCAGCGACTGGGCCCCGGACGCCACCGGCCCCGAGGCGGGTGCCACCTTCGAGCGGCTGTTTCGCATTCATATGCTGGCCCCCTACCTGATCAACCTGCACGCCCGGGCGCTGCTGGAGGCGTGCAGCGAGCCCCAGCGCGATATCGTGCATATGACCGACTACGTGGTGCAGAAGGGTTCGAAGCGGCACGCCGCCTACGCCGCCACCAAGGCGGGGCTCGACAACCTGACCCTCTCCTTTGCGGCCCGGTACGCCCCGGCGATCCAGGTCAACGCCATCGCGCCGGCGCTGATCATGCTCAACGAGGGCGACGACGAGGCCTACGTCGAGAAGGCCATGGCCAAGTCGGTCATGGAGATGATCCCCGGCCCCGGGGTGATCTACCAGAGCCTGCGCTACCTGCTCGACAATCGCTATGTCACCGGGGCGACCCTGCCCGTGGATGGCGGCCGGCACCTTCGCTAGAATAGCCCCGGCAACACCCATCGCTTGACAAGACCACCCTCGAGGAAGGAGTGACAGATGGCGGGACATGACGAGAACTTCAAGGACGACAGCGGCATCCTGTCGGTGGTGTTGGGCCTGGTCGTGCTGGTGACCATGAGCGCCCTGCCGGTCACCGTCGGCCTGATCCAGCTCTTCGCCGGCTGAGCCGCGGCCGTGGTTGCCCTTGTCAGCTCCGTTGCAATGGGGCAGGATGGGGGCTCACTCAGGAGACGACCATGACCGCACTCGCCGTTGACATGCCCCGCTGCCAGGACGCCCATGCCGGCGCCACTGTGCGCGGTGTCGCATCGACCGGCGGCGCCCGTGGCGGTTGGTACGGCTATTTCTGGCATGGCTACTTTATGACCGGTGTGCCGGCGGCCATGTCTGACTAGCGCGTCCTGAGCAGTAGACACGACATCGCCGAGAGGCACGCCCCACCCGGGTCGCCTCCCGACAGAACCCCCGGCAGGCGACCCGCCCCGGGGGTTCTGCGCTTCTGGCCGTGCCGATACCACCATGCCATCACGATGACCCAGAGAAGACGCTAGAGGAGTGAGACCATGACCGCATCCATCGCCATCCGCCCGCTGACCGGCTTCACCGGCTATTACGGCTACTGGCGATTTAGCGAGCTGCGGTCGGCTCACTCCGCCACCTCCGACCGTAGCGAGTTCGGTGGCCCCCGACCGACACGATGTATGACCGCTACCCGGAGCCGATGACCCCATGAAAGCTACCCTTGCCGCCGCTGCCCTGAATCCCGCCCGCCCTGCCACCGTCCCGGCGCGGTGCCTGCCCGCTCCCGGCGAACTGCGCCGCGACCTGCCCCTGCCCCCAGGTCTGGCGCGCCGGATCGAGTCCCAGCGCCAGGCCATCCGCGATATCCTCGCCGGCCGCGACGACCGCCTGCTGGTGGTGATGGGCCCCTGTTCCATCCACGACCCCGAGGCGGCCCTGGCGTATGCCCGCCGCCTGGCCGAGCTGGCGCCGAAGGTGGCGGACCGGCTGCTGCTGGTGATGCGGGTCTACGTGGAGAAGCCGCGCACCACCGTGGGCTGGAAGGGGCTGGCCTATGACCCGGACCTCGACGGCAGCGGCGACATGGCCCGTGGCCTGGCGCTCTCGCGCCGGCTGATGCGCGAGGTGGCCGAGCTGGGCCTGCCGGTGGCCACCGAGCTGCTGCAGCCGATGCTCGCCCCCTACCTGGAGGACCTGCTGGCCTGGGTGGCCATCGGCGCGCGTACCACCGAGTCCCAGCTGCATCGCGAGCTGGCCAGCGGCCTCGACGCCGTGGTGGGCTTCAAGAACGCCACCAGCGGCGACATCGGGGTGGCGCTCGACGCCATGCGGGCCGCCGCCCACCCCCACAGCCACTTCGGCCTGGACGCCGAGGGACGCCCGATGATTCGCGACACCGAGGGCAACGCCCATACCCATCTGGTGCTACGTGGCGGCCACGGCGAGCCCAACTACCAGGCCACCCACGTGCAGGCGGCGCGCCGTGCTCTGGAAGAGGCGGGCCTCGCGCCGCGGCTGATGGTGGACTGCAGCCACGCCAACGCCCGCAAGGACCACCGCCGCCAGAGCGAGGTGCTGCTCGATGTCCTGGCCCAGCGCCTGGCGGGGGAGAAGGCCCTGGCGGGGGTGATGCTCGAGAGCCAGCTACACGAGGGCAAGCAGCCCCTGGTTCCCGGCCGGCTGCGCCACGGCGTCTCGGTGACCGACGCCTGCATCGGCTGGGAGGCCACCGAGCGGCTACTGCTCGGCGCCGCCGAGCGGCTGAGGTAGCCCTGTACCCCGGGGGGCCGAGTCGGGATAATCACCTCGATTTCCCACTCGCCACCCAGGAGCCCCCATGTCATTCCGGTTCGAAGACCACGACCCCGAGACCTACCGCCGCAAGGGCCGCCTGATCAGCCTGGCCATGGCCGGCCAACTGATCGTCTTCGGGCTGGTCTTCTCCCAGCTGCTGCAGGCCATCTTCGACGGCGGCTTCTGGCTCAACGTGGTGGGGGTGCTGCTGGGACTGGTGGCCACCAGCCTGGTGTTCGCGGTGCTGCGCGAGCGGCCCTGGATGACCGAGGTGCGCTACGTCTGGCAACTCAAGCACCACCTGTCGCGGGTCAGCGTCTATCTGCCCGCGCTGCGCCGGGGCGCCGAGGAGGGCAACGACACGGCGCTTACCATCCTCACTTTCTATCACCAGGGCATGGCCCAGCTCGCCGAGCTCAACGGCCGCACTCTGGATGACGACGCCGAGCTGCTCGCCGAGCGCCAGAAGATTCGCCTGGCCCGCCAGGAGCGCGGCCTGGCCGAGACGGTCGAGGGCTTCGACCCCCAGGACCTGGCCGCCTTCAAGCGCGGTTGATGCCGTGTCCGCTCAGGCCTTGGCGGCGTAGGCGTAGAGCAGCGTCTCCTGGGCGCTGATCGGAGCGGCGTCGCCCGGTGTCTGCTTGACATAGTGGCCGTCGGGCTGCAGTCGCCAGCTCTGGCAGTTGTCCACCAGGTAGGTCTCCAGGTCCTTGCGCACCCGGGCGGCCAGCTTGCGGTCGCGTAGCGGAAAGCAGGTCTCCACCCGGTGGAACATGTTGCGGGTCATGAAGTCGGCGCTGGAGCCCCACACCTCGGGCTTGCCGTGGTTCTGGAAATAGAAGACCCGGGTGTGCTCCAGGAAGCGGCCGATGATCGAGCGCACCCGTATCCTCTCCGAGACGCCCGGCAGGCCCGGACGCAGGCAGCACATGCCGCGGATGATCAGGTCGCACTCGACCCCGTCGCGGGAGGCGCGGTAGAGCGCCTGGATCAGCTTCGGCTCGGTCAGGGAGTTGCACTTGATGATCAGGTGGGCGCGACGCCCCTTGCGGGCGTGCTCCGCCTCGCGCTCGATCATCGCCACCAGCCCCTCGTGGAGGGTGAAGGGGGCGTGCAGCAGGGTCTCGATATGCCGGGCGCGGCCCATGCCCGAGAGTTGCTGGAAGACCTGGTGAACGTCCTCGCACAGGGCCGGGGCGGCGGTGAGCAGACTGTAGTCGGTGTAGAGCCTGGCCGTCCGCGAGTGGTAGTTGCCGGTGCCCAGGTGAGCATAGTGGCGCAGCCGGCCCTTCTCGCGGCGTACGATGTGCATCATCTTGGCATGGGTCTTGTAGGCCATCACCCCGTAGATGACGATGGCGCCCGCCTCCTGCAGCCGCGAGGCCAGGGCCAGGTTGTCGGCCTCGTCGAAGCGCGCGCGCAGCTCGACCACCACGGTGACCTCCTTGCCGCCGCGGGCCGCCTCCACCAGGGAGCCCACGATGGGCGAGTCGGCGCCGGTGCGGTAGAGGGTCTGCTTGATGGCCAGCACCGACGGGTCCCGAGCCGCCTCGGCGAGCAGTTCCTCCACGGGCGCGAAGGTCTGGAAGGGATGGTGGAGCAGGATGTCGCCGCCGGCAATGGCGTCGAACAGGCTGCCGCCCTTTGTGAGGCTCTTGGGCAGACCCGGGGTGAAGGGCCGGTAGAGGAGCTCGGGCCGCTCCGCCTCTCCGATCAGGGCCATCATCCGAGTCAGGTTGACCGGGCCGTTGACCCGGTAGAGGTCCTCCTGCCCCAGGGCGAACTCCTTGAGCAGGAAATTGGCCAGCTCGTCGGGGCAGGTGTCCACCACCTCCAGGCGTACGCCGCTGCCGTAGCGCCGCGCCAGCAGCTCGCCACGCAGCGCCGAAGCCAGGTCCGAGACCTCTTCCGGGTCCACGGTCATGTCGGCGTTGCGGGTCAGCCGGAACTGGTAGCAGCCGCGCACCGTCATGCCCGGGAAGAGCGCCTCGGCGTGGGCGTGGATCATCGAGGAGAGGAAGACGGCCTCCTTGAAACCCTCCTCGCACAGCGCCGGCGGCAGGGCGATGACCCGGGGCAGCGAGCGCGGCGCCGGCAGGATGGCGAGTCCTCCCTCGCGGCCGAAGGCATCCTTGCCCTCGAGCTGGACGATGAAGTTGAGGCTCTTGTTGACCAGCCGCGGGAAAGGGTGGGAGGGGTCGAGCCCGATGGGACTGATAACCGGCAGGATCTCGTCGTCGAAGTAGTCATTGACCCAGTCGCGCTGGGCCGCGGTCCACTCGCTGCGCCGCCGGAAGTGCAGGCCCTTGTCCTTCATCGCTGGCAGCAGGCCCTCGTTGAGGATGCGGTACTGTCGCTCGACCTGCTCGTGGACGATCTGCGAGATCTCCGCCAGAACCGAGCTCGGCGAGCGGCCGTCGACGCCGGTGCTGTCGTCACCCAAGGCCACCCGGTGCTTGAGACCGGCCACCCGGATCTCGAAGAACTCGTCCAGGTTGGAGGAAAATATCAACAGGAACATCAGCCGGTTGAGCAGCGGGTGCGCCTCGTCCAGGGCCTGCTCCAGCACGCGGATATTGAACTGCAGATGGGAAAGTTCGCGGTTGAAGTAAAGGCTAGGGTCGGCGAGGTCCGCCTCGGTCTCCGGCAGCGCTTTTGGCTTGATGCCGGTGCGGGTCTGGTTGAGGCGTGGCGCGGGAGTCTCGGCCGACGCGTCCTCCCCCGTGCCGTGCAAGCCGCCATCGGCCGGGACGGGGGAGGGTGGGCCTGCAGATGGCCCGGGACTGCGGTCTTCCATGGTCAATTCTCTCGGGATTCTGGAAGGGGCGCAGCCCCTTCCGTTACGGGGCGAGCAGCCTGGCCGCCCGCTTGGCAAAGTAGGTCAGCACGCCGTCGGCTCCCGCACGCTTGAAGCAGGTCAGGGATTCGAGGATCACGCTGTCGGCGTCCAGCCAGCCGTTCTCGAAGGCGGCCATGTGCATGGCGTACTCGCCGCTCACCTGGTAGGCGAAGGTGGGCACCCGGAGCTCCTCCTTAACCCGGCGTACCACGTCCAGGTAGGGCATGCCCGGCTTGATCATCACCATGTCGGCCCCCTCGGCAAGGTCGAGGGCCACTTCGTGAAGTGCCTCGTCGCCGTTGGCGGGGTCCATCTGGTAGGTGCTCTTGTCGGCCCGGCCCAGGTTGGCGGCGGAGCCCACGGCGTCCCGGAAGGGGCCGTAGTAGCGCGAGGCGTACTTGGCGCTATAGGCCATGATGCGGGTGTTGACCAGATGCTCCTGCTCCAGCACCTGGCGGATCTCGCCGATGCGGCCATCCATCATGTCCGAGGGCGCCACCACATCGGCGCCGGCCTCGGCGTGGGAGAGTGCCTGCTTGAGCAGAGTCTCTACAGTACGATCATTCAGCACATAGCCCTGATCGTCGATGATGCCGTCCTGGCCATGGCTGGTGTAGGGATCCAGCGCCACGTCGGTGATGATGCCCAGCTCCGGCAGGGCGTCCTTCAGGGCGCGAACGCTGCGCTGGACCAGCCCGGTGGCGCTGTAGGCCTCCTCGGCCAGCTCGCTCTTCAGGGCGGGGTCGATCACCGGGAAGAGGGCGAGGGCCGGGATGCCCAGCGCCTGGGCCTCGCGGGCCTCCTCGATCAGCAGGTCCAGCGACAGGCGCTCGACGCCGGGCATCGAGGGCACTGCCTCGCGGTGTTCCTCACCTTCCAGCACGAACACCGGCCAGATAAGGTCGGCAGGGGTCAGGACATTCTCGCGCATCAGGCGGCGCGAGAACTCATCGCGGCGCATGCGGCGCAGGCGGGTCGAGGGGAACTGGCGGGTGGTCATGAAGCTCAAGAGAATTCTCCTGCGGTGGTCGCCGCACGCTGAAGGTAGTGTGGCGGCGCGGGATGACAGTCTGATGACGGCGGGTCAGGGTTGCTATCGAGTATATCAGTGCGCCCGTACGCCGAAAGTCTCGCCTTGTCGCACCCTCCTGTTCACTCTAGAGTGTTGAGTTTGATTATTGGTCCTGCCGGGTGGCAGGCGAACCCTGCAAGGAGACAGGCATGAGCAAACAGGTGGCGGTAATCCTCTCGGGCTGCGGTGTCCAGGATGGTTCCGAGATCTACGAGACCACCCTCACCCTGCTGCGACTCGATCAGCTGGGCATCGGCTATCGCTGCTTCGCCCCGGAGATCGCCCAGCACCATGTCATCGACCATCGCCACGGCGAAGTGTCCGAGGGCGAGGTCCGCAGCGTGTTGACCGAGTCGGCGCGCCTGGCGCGCGGCGAGATCTCGCCGCT
>NZ_CP071922.1:3872527-3878929 GCF_017584085.1 Halomonas sp. BM-2019 | reverse complement strand
GGTAATCCTTCCCGGCGGCTTCGGGGCGGCCAAGAACCTGTCGAACTTTGCCGAGGCGGGCGCCGGGATGGAGGTGCTCGACGACCTCAGGGAGGCCCTGGTCGACTTCCATGAGGCGCGCAAGCCGATCGGCCTGATGTGCATCGCGCCGGTGATGGTGCCCAAGCTGCTGGGCCACGGGATCGCCGTCACCATCGGTCACGACCCCGGCGTCTCCGGTGCCATCAGCGCCATGGGTGGCCTGCACCGCAGCTGCGGCGTGGAGGAGATCGTGGTGGACTTCGAGAACCGCGTGGTGACCACCCCGGCCTATATGCTCGCCACCCGCATCAGCGAGGCGGCCACCGGCATCTTCAAGCTGGTCGACCGTATCGACGAGCTGATGGATCTGTAAGCGCCCGGCCCTTCGGGCAGCGCCCAGCCGCCCTCCGGGCAGCGCCCAGCCGCCCTTCGGGCAGCGCCCAGCTGCAAGCGCCCAGCGCCCAGCAGGTCGACAACGGGCGGTAGGTGTTGAGGCCGATAACGAGAAACCCCAGTGGGTATTGAATCCGCTGGGGTTTCTTGTTGACATCCGATAGGGAGCAGCCAGCATCCTGCTAGGCGCTAGGCGCTAGGCGCTAGGCGCTAGGCGCTAGGCGCTAGGCGCTAGGCGCTAGGCGCTAGGCGCTAGGCGCTACTCCTCCTCCACCTCGCGCCGCTGCTTCTTGCGCCGCGCCAGGCGGCCGAACAGCAGGCCCACCTCGTAGAGCAGGTACATGGGCACCGCCAGCAGGCTCTGGGAGATCACGTCCGGGGGGGTCAGCAGCATGCCCACCACGAAGCAGCCCAGGATGATATAGGGCCGCTTCTTCGACAGGCTCTCCACCGTGGTCACCCCGGAGGCGATCAACAGGAAGGTGGCGATGGGGATCTCGAAGGCCACCCCGAAGGCGAAGAAGAGCTTGAGGACGAAGTTGAGGTAGGCGTTGATATCGGTCATCACCGCCACGTTCTCGGGCCCGGTCTGGGTGAAGAACTGGAACAGCAGCGGGAAGACCACGTAGTAGGCGAAGGCCGCCCCGGCATAGAAGAGCAGCACGCTGGAGGTGAGGATCGGTACCGCCAGCGCCTTCTCGTTGTCGTAGAGCCCCGGGGCCACGAAGGCCCAGGCCTGGTGCAGCACATAGGGGATGGCGACGAACAGCGCCACCACCAGGGTTAGCTTGAAGGGCGCCAGGAAGGGCGAGGCCACCTCGGTGGCGATCATCTGGGAGCCTTCCGGCAGCAGCGCCATCAGCGGCTGGGCCACGAAGGTGTAGATCTCGTTGGCGAAGGGGTAGAGGGCCAGGAAGATCACCAGGATGGCCACCACGCTGCGCAGCAGCCGCGAGCGCAGTTCGATCAGGTGCTCGATCAGCGGGGCCTGATGGTGTTCCGGGCTGTCACCGGTCTTGCTCATCGTGAGGAGGCGTCCTTGTCGGCAGGGGCGGGCGCGGCGGGCTCGTCGGCGCGGCTCTCGCCATCGCGGCGGCGGGCGCGGGCCAGGGCGTCATCCAGGCGCTGCTCGGGGCTTGGCGCCGGGGCCTTGTCTGCCTCGCGCTCGGCGGGGCGGTGCGGTTCGGCCAGGCTCTCCACGTCGCGCTGGACCTGGCGCACGCTCTCGTCGAGCTTCTTCTGCTGCTCGTTGAGCTTCTGGCGCAGCTCCTCCGCCTCCAGCTGGGCGCTGATCTCGCGCTGCATGCCGGAGACGGTGCGCTTGATCTTGCCGATCCACAGGCCCAGGGTGCGGGCCGCCTTGGGCAGCCGCTCCGGGCCCAGTACCAGCAGGCCGACCACGCCGATGAACATGAGTTCCAGGAAGCCGATGTCAAACATGGCGGCTTACTTGCGCTCTTCCTGTTCCTCGGGCTTGCGCTCGGCCTGGACGTCGTAGGTATTGGCCGGCTCGTCCTGGTGATCGACGCGGGCCTGGGGCTGGGCGTCCTTCTCCTCCCCCTTCTCCTCCTCGTGCATGGCCTTCTTGAAGCCCTTGACCGCACCGCCCAGGTCGGAGCCGACATTACGCAGCTTCTTGGTGCCGAAGATCAGGATGATGATGCCGAGTACAATCAGCAGCTGCCAGATACTGATACCACCTAACATAGGGTTTTCCTCTGAGTCGGGGTTCCGGAACCCCCGGAACGGCAAGTGAGGCTAGGGTTGCCTTGCGGACTTCTCGTCATGTCCCGAGACGCCAAAACGGCGCGCCAGTTCCTCGAGCACAGCGTGGTGATCGAGGTCGAGATGCGACAGCATCACCAGGCTATGAAACCACAGGTCGGCCGTCTCGGCGATCAGCGCCTCGCGCTCGGCCGGGCCGCCGCGCTCGGCGTCCTTGGCGGCCAGCAGGGTCTCGGTGGCTTCCTCGCCCACCTTCTCGAGTATCTTGTTCAGCCCCCTGTGATGCAAGGCGGCGACGTTGATCCAGGACAGTTTGCAGGCGGTCGAGAATATCGCTCATGAATGAAGGTTCCGTGACGTAGGTGGAGGTAGGGCATCACTGCCAGGCCAGCAGGGCCAGGCCGAGGGCAGCGGCGGCCAGCACCGGCCAGGGCTGCCCGGCGGCCCACTGGGCCAGCGGCTGCCAGGCCAGTGCCAGGGCCACCAGCAGGAGCCCCAGGCGCAGGCGCCGGCCGCGGCGCCCTTCGCGCACCAGCTGGTGGCGGATCGCACCGATCGCCTCGCCCTGGCGGCGGCGCTGACGCTGCTCCTGGTCGACCTGGGAGAGCGCCTGGTGGGCCAGCACGGGCAGCTCGGGCATCTGGCGGGTCAGCTCCGGCGCCTGGCGCTTGAGGGATTCCCAGAACCCGCTGACCCCGGCGCGCTCGGCCATCCACTGCTCCAGGAAGGGCTTGGCGGTTTTCCACAGGTCCAGGTCGGGGTAGAGCTGCCGGCCCAGCCCCTCGATATTGAGCAGGGTCTTCTGCAGCAGCACCAGCTGGGGCTGCACCTCCATGTCGAAGCGCCGGGCGGTCTGGAACAGGCCCAGCAGGACCTGGCCGAAGGAGATATCCTTGAGTGGCTTCTCGAGGATCGGCTCGCACACGGTGCGGATCGCCGCGGCGAACTCGTTGGCGCGGGTGTGCTCGCCCACCCAGCCCGACTCGATGTGCAGTGCCGCCACCTCGTAGTAGTCCTGGTGGAAGAAGGCCAGCAGGTTGCGCGCCAGGTAGTCCTGGTCCTCCCGGGTCAGGCTGCCGACGATGCCGCAGTCGATGGCGATGTACTGGGGGTCACGGGGGTGCTCGCGGGCGACGAAGATGTTGCCCGGGTGCATGTCGGCGTGGAAGAAGTTGTCGCGAAACACCTGGGTGAAGAAGATCTCCACCCCGCGCTCGGCGAGCCGCTTCAGGTCGGTCTCCTGGGCCTCCAGGGCCGCCACGTCGGCCACCGGAATGCCGTAGATGCGCTCCTGGACCATGACGCGCTGGCGTGTCAGCTCCCAGTGGATCGCCGGTACGTAGAGCAGCGGCGAGTTACGGAAGTTGCGCTTGAGCTGGGAGGTGTTGGCCGCCTCCTTGTGCAGGTCGAGCTCATCGAACAGCGTGGCCTCGTAGTCGCGCACCACCTCCACCGGGCGCAGTCGGCGGGCCTCGGGCACCAGCGTCAGCAGGCGGGCGAAGCGGTACATCAGCGCCATGTCCTGGCGCATCACCCGGTCGATGCCGGGGCGGATGATCTTGACCACCACCTCCTCGCCGCTGTGCAGCCGTGCGCCGTGCACCTGGGCGATGGAGGCCGAGGCGAGCGGCTCCGGGTCGAAGCGGGCGAAGGCCAGCGCCACCGTCATGCCGAGTTCGTCCTCCACCACGTCGAGGGCCTGGTCGCCGGGGAAGGGCGGCACCTGGTCCTGCAGGCGCCGGAGCTCGTCGGCGATGTCCTCGGGGAGCAGGTCGCGGCGGGTGGAGAGCACCTGGCCGAACTTGACGAAGATGGGGCCCAGCGACTCCAGCGCCAGGCGCAGGCGCGCCCCGCGGGAGCGGGCACCGACCGGCACCAGGCGCAGCGGCGAGAGTCGCAGCAGGGTGCGCAGCGCCCAGGGCAGGCGCTCCATGGGAATCAGGGTGTCGAGGCGGTAGCGGGTGATCACCCAGACGATGCGCGTCAGCCTCAGGATCATCGCCTGGCTTCCCGCTCGGGGTCGTCGTGGCGCGGGCGCTCTGCGCTGAGGCGGCGGTGCAGCCTGGCCAGGCGCGCCTCGAGGCGATCGGTGGCCACCTCCAGCTCGGTGAGGTGGTCGCGCAGCACCTCCAGCTGGGGCCGGCCGGGCAGCAGACGCGCCTCCTCCACCAGGTACTCGGAGAGGTCGGCGCAGAACTCCTCCCGGGTGCGCAGCCCGAAGCGGCCCAGCCGGCGCAGCCCTTCGGCCAGGCTGTTGGCGGGCACGTCGCCCAGCCACTGGGCCAGCTCGCCCTCCCAGTCCAGGTCCAGGTCGAGCAGCAGGTCGCGGGTGGCCTCAAGCAGCGGGATGCGCCCGCGCACCGCCAGCCGCCCCTGGAACATCAGCCGCTCCAGGGAGGCGCCGCCCAGCAGGGCGCCGGCGGTCTCGGCATCGAGCTCGACGACGGCATCGAAGGCTTCCTCGGCGGTGTCGTCGGGGCGCAGCAGGTCGAGGCCCTGGGGATGGAAGTGGATCACCAGGGCCAGTTCGGGCCGCTCCAGGCGCAGCAGCAGCCGCTGTCCGGCGATCCGGGCCAGGCGCGACGGTGCCGCCGGGTCACGGGCCAGCAGGGCGTTGAGGGTGCGTTCCAGGCCAGCGAGCAACAGCATTACAACTTGATACCGCGGTGCAGGGCGACGATGCCCCCGGTGAGGTTGGTGTACTCCACCCGCTCCAGGCCGGCCGTCTCCATCATCGCCTTGAGGGTCTCCTGATCCGGGTGCATGCGGATCGACTCGGCCAGGTAGCGGTAGCTGTCGGCGTCATTGGCGACCAGTTCGCCCATCTTCGGCAGCAGACGGAAGGAGTATTCGTCGTAGACCCGGGAGAGCAGGGCGCTGGGCGGCTTGGAGAACTCCAGCACCAGCAGGCGCCCGCCGGGCTTGAGCACCCGGGTCATGGAGCGCAGGGCGGCGTCCTTGTCGGTGACGTTGCGCAGGCCGAAGGCGATGGTGATGCAGTCGAAGCTGTTGTCGGGGAAGGGCAGGCACTCGGCGTTGGCCTGGACGTACTCAACGTTGCCGCCGACGCCGCGGTCGAGCAGTTTGTCGCGACCGACCCGCAGCATGGACTCGTTGATATCGGCCAGCACCACGCGGCCGCGGGGGCCCACCAGCCGCGAGAACTTCAGGGTCAGGTCCCCGGTGCCGCCGGCGATGTCGAGCACGCTGTGGCCGGGGCGCACCCCGGCGCGCTCGATGGTCAGCCGCTTCCACAGCCGATGAATGCCCAGCGACATCAGATCGTTCATGACGTCATAGCGGGCCGCCACGGAGTGGAAGACATCGGCCACCCGGGAGGCCTTCTCCTCGAGGGGGACTTCCTGGTAGCCGAAATGGGTGGTGTGCTGGTCCCTGGAGCTGGGGTTGGCGCTCATGCGATGGGGCTCCCGAATCGCTGCATGGGCGAGGCCGCTGCCTCGGATGGGCGCCATTGTAGCGTCCCGCGGCGGCGATTGTCTTGACGGGGGTTAGAGCTGCTTGATCTGGATGCCCAGCGGCTCGCGGCTGGCGCCGGCCTGCTCCAGGCGCTCGAGATAGTCGGCCCAGTTGGTCTCGCGGTGCTCGATCAGCCACCACAGGTAGTCCCAGCTGTAGAGGCCGCTGTCGTGGCCGTCGTCGAAGTGCAGCTTGAGCGCATAGCGCCCGGCCGGGGTGATGTCCTTCAGGCCGACGAACTTCTTGCCCACCTGCAGGGTTTCCTGGCCGCGGCCGTGGCCTCGCACCTCAGCGGAGGGAGAGAAGACCCGCAGGTACTCGATCGGCAGCCGGTAGCTCTCGCCGTTCTCGTAGCCGAGCTCCAGCTCCAGGGCCTTGCGGTGGTAGTGCACTCGGGTGGGAGTGGGGGCTGTCATGATGGCCTCCTGTGTTGAGTCATCGCTGTGGAAGGCCGGCTCTGCCGGGCAAAGGCACTGCAGGCGCCTCCTGCCTGGCAGCGCTGCGCGCTGCTTCGCGCGATGAATCGCCCTCCCACAACGTTCTTACGTACGACAGTGGTACAACAGTGTGGGAGGCCGGCTCTGCCGGGCGAAGGCGCCGTCAGGCGCCCGGGCTGCTGCTTCATCACGAGCTGAAGTCGAGTCGCCTTCCACAGGGCCAATCAGCATCGCCTCATGCTAGAGGATATACCGCGACAGATCCTCGTCCATGGCCAGCTCGCCGAGCTGGGAGTCCACGTAGTCGGCGTCGATGATCAGCGGGCTGCCGATGTCGCTGCCCTTGGCG
>NZ_CP071922.1:3868015-3872517 GCF_017584085.1 Halomonas sp. BM-2019 | reverse complement strand
CCCGTGTAGGAGGCCTCCTCCAGCAGGCGCTCCATCACCGTGTGCAGGCGGCGCGCGCCGATGTTCTCGGTCCCCTCGTTGACCCGCCAGGCGATCTCGGCAATGCGCTCGATGCCGTCGGCGGTGAACTCGATCTCAAGCCCCTCGGTGGCCAGCAGCGCCTGGTACTGCTTGGTGAGTGCCGCGGAGGGCTCGGTGAGGATGCGCTTGAAGTCCTCGGGGGTCAGGGCGTTGAGCTCGACGCGGATCGGCAGGCGGCCCTGCAGCTCGGGGATCAGGTCCGAGGGGCGCGACAGGTGGAAGGCACCGGAGGCGATGAAGAGGATATGGTCGGTCTTCACCATGCCGTACTTGGTGGAGACGGTGGAGCCCTCGATCAGCGGCAGCAGATCGCGCTGCACCCCCTCCCGGGAGACCTCGCCGCCGCTGCTCTGGCCGCTGCCCTTGGCCACCTTGTCGATCTCGTCGAGGAAGACGATGCCGTGCTGCTCCACCGCCTCGATGGCGCGGCCCTTGATCTCCTCCTCGTTGACCAGCTTGCTGGCCTCCTCGTCGCGCAGCAGGACGAGGGCGTCCTTCACCGTGACGCGGCGGGTCTCGCTCTTCTGCTTGCCCATGCCGGAGAAGAGGCTCTGCAGCTGCTGGGTCATCTCCTCCATGCCCGGCGGGCTCATGATGTCGATGCCGGGCCCCTGCTGGGTCAGCTCGATGTCGATCTCCTTGTCGTCGAGCTGGCCCTCGCGCAGCTTCTTGCGGAAGATCTGGCGGGTCCCGCTGTCCTGGCGGGGCGCCTCCTCCTGGCCGCGGGGCGGCGGCAGCAGGGCGTCCAGCTTGATGGCGGCCTCGGTGAGGTCGCGCACGATGGACTCCACGTCGCGGCCCACATAGCCCACCTCGGTGAACTTGGTGGCCTCCACCTTGATGAAGGGCGCCCGGGCCAGCTTGGCCAGGCGGCGGGCGATCTCGGTCTTGCCCACCCCGGTGGGGCCGATCATCAGGATGTTCTTGGGCGTCACCTCCTGGCGCAGGTCGCTGTCGAGCTGCATGCGGCGCCAGCGATTGCGCAGGGCGATGGCCACGGCGCGCTTGGCGTCCTGCTGGCCGATGATGTACTGATCCAGGGCGTGGACGATCTCGCGGGGGGTCATCTGGGTCATGATGGCGGCCTTAGCGTTCCGTGGAAGAGAGTTCTTCGAGGGTGACGTGGTGATTGGTGAACACGCAGATGTCGCCGGCGATCGCCAGGGACTTCTCGGTGATCTCCTTGGCCGAGAGGTCGGTGTTCTCGAGCAGGGCGCGAGCCGCGGCCAGGGCATAGTTGCCGCCGGAGCCGATGGCAATGATGCCACGCTCGGGTTCCACCACGTCGCCGTTGCCGGTGATGATCAGCGAGGCGTCCTTGTTGGCCACGGCCAGCAGCGCCTCCAGGCGGCGCAGGGCGCGGTCGGTGCGCCAGTCCTTGGCCAGCTCCACGGCGGCCTTGACCAGGTTGCCCTGGTATTTCTCAAGCTGCGCCTCGAAGCGCTCGAAGAGGGTGAAGGCGTCGGCGGTACCGCCGGCGAAGCCCGCCAGCACCTCGCCGCGATAGAGGCGACGCACCTTGCTGGCGTTGCCCTTCATCACGGTGTTGCCCAGCGACACCTGGCCGTCGCCGGCCAGTGCCACCTGGTCACCGCGGCGCACGGAAACGATCGTGGTCATGGAGGGGGAGTCTCCTTGGGGGAGCGGCTGGCTCCCGATGACTTTCGGCGCCGCGGGCTGGCCCGGGCGCCGTTGAACGAGCTCACGGAAAAGTGCGGGCGCGCCGGCCCGAATTCAAGGCGCAAGCCGGCTGGCTAGTTCTGCAGGCGGATCAGCAGCGGCTCGATGCCCTGGGTGACCATCAGGTCCTGGGCGCGGCTGAGTTCGCGACGATCGTCGTAGGGGCCCACCTGGACGCGGTGCCAGGTCTCGCCGCCGGAGGCCTTGACCTCGCTGATCTGGGCCAGCAGGCCGAAGTCGCGCAGCCGACCGCTCAGCTGCTGGGCATCCCCGGGCTCGCGGAAGGAGGCGGCCTGGAGCATATAGCGATGGCCATTGCCGGCGGCGGCCTGAGGGGCGGGCTCGGCGGCCGGGCTCGCTTCCTCGCCCCGGTCGGTGGCCAGGTTGGCGGCGATCACCTGGGCGATGGGGTCATCGCCGGCCTCGCCCGCGGCCGCCTCCTCGGCGGGGGGCGGTGCCGGCGGGCGCGCCGTGGAGGCGGGCATCTCGCCGCGGGGGGCGATCACCTCGGACTCCGGCAGCAGGGTATAGAACTCGAAGGTGGGCATGCGCGGCTCGCTGGGGCGGGCGGGCGCCTCGGCCTCGGGCTCCGGCGGGGCGCTGCGCGGCAGCACCGTGGCCAGGGGCGAGTCCTCCACCTGCCAGGGGGCGACGCCGTGCTGATGCTGGGAGAGCAGGAAGCCGCCCACCAGGCCGGCCAGGCCCCACACCCAGCCGGGCAGGCGCCACTCCCGGCGCGCCTTGCGCGGGGCCTGGCGGCGGCTGCTGGTCGCGCCGCGCTTCTTCGGGGGCTGCTTGTGGGTCGCCATGGCTTACATCTCCTCGGGGGCGCTGACTCCCATCAGGTCGAGGCCGTTGCGCACCACCTGGCGGGTCGCCAGGCCCAGCGCCAGACGAGCGTTGCGCAGGGCGTCGTCCTCGACCATCACCTTCACCGCGTTGTAGCAGGTATGGAAGTCCGCGGCCAGGTCCAGCAGGTACTGGGCGACCTGCTGGGGCTCCCGGGAGTCGGCGGCGTGCTCCACCACCTCGGGGTAGCGGGCCAGGCGGTTCATCAGCGCCTTCTCCTGGGCCTCCTCGAGCCGGCCCAGGCTGGCCATGGCCAGGTCGGGATCGAAAGCCAGGCCGTCGGCCTCGGCGCGGCGCATCACGCTGCACACCCGGGCGTGGGCATACTGCACGTAGTAGACCGGGTTGTCGTTGGACTGGGAGCGGGCCAGGTCGATGTCGAAGGTCAGCTGCGAATCGGCCCGACGGGCGGCCAGGAAGAAGCGGGTGGCGTCGCGGCCCACTTCATCGATCAGATCGCGCACGGTGACGTAGCTGCCGGCGCGCTTGGAGAGCTTCACCTCAACGCCGGAGCGGGTGACCATCACCATCTGGTGCAGCACATAGTCGGGCCAGCCCTGGGGAATGTCCGCCTCCAGGGCCTGCAGGCCGGCGCGCACCCGGGTCACGGTGGAGTGGTGGTCGGCGCCCTGCTCGTTGATCACGGTGGTGAAGCCGCGCTGCCACTTGTCGAGGTGGTAGGCCACGTCGGGCAGGAAGTAGGTGTACTGCCCGTCCGACTTGCGCATCACCCGGTCCTTGTCGTCGCCGAAGGCGGTGGTGCGCAGCCACAGGGCGCCGTCCTGTTCATAGGTGTGGCCGTTCGCGACCAGGCGCTCGACGGCGGCCTCTACCTTGCCGTCGCGGTAGAGCGAGGATTCCAGGAAGTAGACGTCGAAGTGCACGCCGAAGGCCTTGAGATCAAGGTCCTGCTCGCGGCGCAGGTAGGCCACGGCGAACTCCTGGATGGCCACCCGGTCGTCCGGGTCGGCCTTGCCGGTGACGTGGCGGTCGTCGGCGTGGACGGTCTCGCCGGCCAGGTAGGCGTTGGCCACGTCGATGATGTAGCCGCCGCGGTAGCCGTCGGCGGGCCAGCCGGCGTCCTCGGGGCCGAGCCCCTTGACCCGGGCCTGCACGGAGAGCGCCAGGTTGCTGATCTGGGCGCCGGCATCGTTGTAGTAGAACTCGCGGGTCACGTCGTACCCAGTGGCTTCCAGCAGGCGGCAGAGGCAGTCGCCGATGGCCGCCCCGCGGCCGTGGCCCACGTGCAGCGGCCCGGTGGGGTTGGCGGAGACGAACTCCACCTGCACCTTCTGGCCTTGGCCGATCAGGCTGCGGCCGTAGGCGTCGCCGGCGTTGAGCACCTGGCGCACCACCTGGGCGGCGGCGTCGGTGGCGGCGAAGAAGTTGATGAAGCCGGGGCCGGCGATCTCCACCCGGCTGACGGCGTCGCTGGCGGGCAGGGCGGCCACCAGGGCCTCGGCCAGGTCGCGGGGCTTGCGGCCGGCGGGCTTGGCCAGCATAAGAGCGAGGTTGGTGGCATAGTCGCCGTGGGCCTTGTCCCTGGTCGGGTCGACCTTGATGGTCGGCGCGAGGTCGGCGGGCAGCACGTCCTGCTGCTTGAGGATGTCGAGGGCGCCCTCGAGCAGGGTCACGATGGTCTCTTTCATGGGACGAATGTCTATCCTGGGGCGGATGCCCTGGGGCGCCATCCGGGGCGAGCGGCCGATGAGCCGGCGGTGACGAGCGCTCGCCCGGGGCGCGGGCATGGAACGGAGCCTTGAGCGGGCACGGCCGACCATTATCGGCAATTGTGGCGCGGCTTTAAAGCCCGACCCCGCCGAGGCGTGGAACGGCAGGTGACAAGCGGTTCCTTCCCCCTTTCTCCTTGCCCCTTTCTCCTTGCCCCTTTC
>NZ_CP071922.1:3865539-3867915 GCF_017584085.1 Halomonas sp. BM-2019 | reverse complement strand
CGTCTTTCGCTTCGCATCAAGCGGTGATTATGGGCAACACCTGTCTTTATGGTGCCACCGGTGGCCGTGTTTTTGCTGCTGGCTTAGCCGGTGAACGCTTTGCCGTGCGCAACAGTGGTTGCATCGCCGTCGTTGAGGGCATCGGCGACAACGGATGCGAATACATGACCGGCGGTGTAGTGGTTGTTCTCGGTCAAACTGGGATTAATTTTGGTGCTGGAATGACCGGCGGCATGGCCTATATTCTCGACGAAGATGACGATTTCAACGAACGAATCAATGCTGAACTGGTTGAGGTGTTGCCGATTGAGCAGCCTATTCTGCAAGAGCACTTGCGCGGATTTATCCATGATCACGTGGAACACACCGGAAGTGAGCGCTCACGTCAGATTCTTGCAGATTTCCAACATTGGCTACCCAAGTTTCGCCTCGTTAAACCCAAAGCAAGGGAGCTGCGCGATCTACTCGGCCATCGGCCACGTTCGACCGATTCAATTCGCGTGGAGGTGATGTAATGGCGCAAAATATCTATCAATTTCTCGATGTTGGCCGTGCTGAGCCGGCGAAAAAGTCATTACAGCAGCGACGTATTGAATTTGTTGAAGTGCACGACGCGATGCCAGCGGAACAAGTCGCCGCTCAGGCGGATCGATGCCTCGATTGTGGCAATCCGTATTGCGAGTGGAAATGCCCGGTGCACAATTACATTCCGCAATGGCTCGAGCTCGCGCAGGCCGGAAAAATCATTGAAGCTGCTGAGTTGTCGCATCAAACCAATAGTCTTCCTGAAGTTTGCGGTCGGGTTTGCCCGCAAGATCGCTTGTGTGAGGGTGCCTGCACGCTGAATGACGACTTCGGTGCAGTAACCATCGGCGCGATTGAAAAGTACATCAATGACACTGCATTCGCGATGGGCTGGCGTCCTGATGTGTCGGCAGTGGAAAAACTCGGCAAACGGGTCGCCGTCATCGGCGCGGGTCCCGCCGGACTGGCCTGTGCTGACGTCTTGGCGCGCAACGGCGTCGATGTCATGGTGTATGACAAGTACCCAGAAATCGGCGGCTTACTTACGTTCGGGATTCCTGCGTTTAAACTGGAAAAGTCGGTGATGACGCAGCGGCGCGAGATTTTTTCGGCCATGGGCATTGAGTTCAAGCTGAACTGCGAGGTTGGCAAAGACGTTGATTTTGATGCGCTTTTGCATGGCTACGACGCAGTTTTCCTCGGTCTTGGCACTTATAAAGCTGTCGACGGTGGCCTACCCGGCCTCAATGCAGATGGGGTTGTTCCAGCGCTGAACTACCTCATTGGCAACACCGCACAAATTATGGAATTGCCGATGAACGATTACCCCTACCTGTCATTGTCTGGACAGAGGGTTGTGGTTCTCGGTGGGGGTGACACAGCGATGGACTGCGTGCGCACCGCTGTGCGGCAGGAGGCTGCGTCAGTGGTTTGTGCATATCGGCGCGACGCACAGAACATGCCGGGTTCGCGTAAGGAAGTGCAACATGCGCGTGACGAAGGTGTTCAATTCGAGTTTAATCTGCAGCCCTTGGCGATCGAGAGTGACGCAGCCGGAAAGGTGACGGGTGTCCGTTTTGTACGCACGGCGCTTGGTCCAGCCGACGCTGCAGGTCGCCGCCGCCCGGAGCCGGTTCCCGATTCTGAGTTTGTCATGCCCGCCGACAGCGTCATTCTGGCATTTGGTTATCAAGCTAACCCGCCTGCGTGGCTATCAGAGCACGGCGTTGAGGTGAATGAATGGTCGCTGGTGAGCGCGGCCGAAGAAGATTCGCTCTTCCCGATGCAAACGTCGAATCCGAAGATCTTCGCCGGCGGTGATATGGTGCGTGGCGCCGATCTTGTTGTCACCGCCATCGCCGAAGGACGGCAAGCCGCAGAAAGCATTGTCGACTACCTTTCTGGCTCGGAGCCGTAATTACAGTTTTGGCATTCATTGTAAAATCAGTGGGTTAGCATTCCGGCTCGGAGCCGGAATGCATCGAAGCCCACCTTTCTAGCTCGGAGCCGGAATGCATGTTGAAGCCCACCTTTCTAGCTCGGAGCCGGAATGCATGTTAGATTTCGGAAACTCTCCGACCCCGAATGCTGGATCACGCCCGAATACTGCGCTGTATCGGCGCCTGCAACGAAATTAATGTTTCCGTCGACTGTATTTCCTCAATCACTTGCAGGCGCTCTATCAACAGCTTCTGCAAATCGTCGATATTGCGCACCATTACCTTAATCAGCACACTGTATTGCCCTGTGGTGTAATAAGCCTCGGTCACCTCCGGCAGCTCTCGCAATTTCTCCAGTGCCGACGGATAGTCCCCTGCTTGTCGCAAAATAATTCCAATAAAACAGGTAATG
>NZ_CP071922.1:3863576-3865439 GCF_017584085.1 Halomonas sp. BM-2019 | reverse complement strand
TCGGTGCGCTCGGTGCCGCTGCCCAGGGGGCGCAGGTCGATGCTGCCGCACTCGGGGCAGCTCTCCGGCAGGGCGCGGCGGCGGTCGCAGTGGTGGCAGGCCAGCAGCGGCGGCTGGCGGTGCAGGGTCATGCGGGCGTCGCAGGCGTCGCACTCGGCCAGCCAGCCGCAGGCGTGGCAGGCGAGCGTGGGGGCGAAGCCGCGGCGGTTGATGAACACCAGCACCTGGTGGCCGGCGGCCAGGGTGTCGCGGATGGCCTCCAGCACCGGCGGAATCAGCCCGCCCTGGCGAGGGCGGCCGCGCAGGTCGATCAGCTCCAGCCGGGCCGGGGCGTGGCGAGTGGCGCGGCGGGTCAGCGGCAGGTGGCGCCACTCGCCGCTGCGCGCCTTGGCCAGGCTCTCCAGGGAGGGCGTGGCGCTGCCCAGCAGCAGCGGGATGCCGTGCCGGTGGGCGCGGGATACGGCCAGGTCCCGGGCGTGGTAACGCAGGCCGTCCTGCTGCTTGTAGGAGCCGTCGTGCTCCTCGTCGACGATGATGGCGCCGGGGCGCGCCAAGGGGGTGAAGATCGCCGAGCGGGTGCCGATGATGATGGGCGCGCGGCCGCTGGCGGCGGCCTCCCAGGCGTCCAGCCGTTCGAGGTCGGTGAGGCCGGAGTGCAGCGCCACTACCGGCACCCGGAAGCGCTTGCGGAAGCGCGTCAGGGTCTGGGGGGTGAGGCCGATCTCCGGCACCAGCACCAGCGCCTGGCGCCCGCGCCCCACCACCGCCTCGATCAGCTGCAGGTAGACCTCGGTCTTGCCGCTGCCGGTGACCCCTTCCAGCAGGCAGGGATGGTAGGCGTCGAGGTTTACGCGGAGGGCGGCCAGCGCCGCGGCCTGCTCGCGGTTGAGCGGCAGGGCGGGCTCGGCCAGCAGGTGGTCGGCGTCAGGAAGGGGGCGAGCGGTGAGCGGCTCCTCGCTGGCGTCGATCAGCCCCTTGGCGGCCAGTGCCCTGAGCTGCTCGCGAGAAAACGACTGGGCCAGGATCGCCTGGGTAGCCAGGCCGTGGGGGTGCTGGGCGAGCATGGCCAGCAGCTCGGCCTGGCGCGGGGCCCGGGCCAGGGCGTCGAGGCCGGCATCGCGGCCCGCGGCGGTCAGCCGCCAGCGCTCCCGGGTGCGCCCCTCCAGGGCGCGGCCCTGACGCAGCAGCGCCGGCATCGCCTGGTGGAGGGTGTCGCCCAGGGAGTGCTGGTAGTAGCGGGCGGTGAAGCGGCACAGCCAGAGCCAGTCGGCGGGCAGCGGGGCGGGGTCCAGGCAGGCGACGATGGGCTTGAGATCGGCCAGCGGCAGGTCGCTGCGCTCGCGGCACTCCACCACCACGCCCACCACCTGGCGGCTACCGAAGGGCGCCCTTACCCGCAGCCCCGGCACCCAGCCGCCGGGCGGAACCTCGCGGCCGGGGCGGTAGTCGAACAGGCGGCGCAGCGGCGAGGGCACCGCCACGCCCAGCACGCGGGGGGGCGAGGAAGATGTGGGCAATTGGCCTCCGGGATCGGTTCTGCTAGAATGCTGCGCCTCCCTGCCTGCCGAGTGTAGCCAGGGCGGTACAACCGGCTTGCACTCGCGCTTGCGGTTTTCATGACCGCTAGACAGCGCGAACGACGGACAACCCGTATGCGGTGCCTGGCAACGGATCAGGTGGCGGCATACAGCTCAACGAGGCTCAAGATGAAACAAGGTATCCACCCCGAATACAAGACGGTCAACGCGACCTGCTCCTGCGGCGCCAGCTTCCAGGTGGGCTCCACCTCCGGACAGGACTTCTCCCTGGACGTCTGCTCCCAGTGCCACCCTTTCTACACCGGCAAGCAGAAGCAGGCGACCA
>NZ_CP071922.1:3843173-3863566 GCF_017584085.1 Halomonas sp. BM-2019 | reverse complement strand
GTTTCAACAAACGTTTCGGTGCCGCAATCAAGCGCTGAGCGCCAGGTGCCGCCGGACCGTCGAGAAACCCGCCCTCCGAGGCGGGTTTCTTCGTCGTAGGGACGGGTCGAGGCCTCGCCGATAAGGGAAGGGTTATGACTGGCTCGCCAGCCATAACTTGCAGCAAATATCGATGAAAAGCGTCAAACGGGCGTACAACAGGCGGGAAGTTGTCCGCAGTTGAGCCGTGGGGGGTTTTTCTATACGCTAAGTTGTTCTTCTTCACTCTGACCCGGAATCTCAGCATGACAGATGCACGACAGGCGGCGCTGGACTATCACGCGAAACCCATCCCCGGCAAGCTGTCGGTGGAGCTGACCAAGCCCACCGCCACGGCGAAGGACCTCGCCCTGGCCTACAGTCCGGGCGTCGCGGAGCCGTGTCGTGAGATCGCCCGTGACCCGGAGAACGCCTATCGTTACACTGGCAAGGGTAACCTGGTGGCGGTGATCTCCGATGGCTCCGCCATCCTCGGGCTGGGCAACCTGGGCGCCCTGGCCAGCAAGCCGGTCATGGAAGGCAAGGGTGTGTTGTTCAAGCGCTTCGCCGGCATCAACTCCGTGGACGTGGAGGTGAACGCCGAGAGTCCGCAGGCCTTCATCGATACCGTGGCGCGCATCGCCGATACCTGGGGGGGGATCAACCTCGAAGATATCAAGGCTCCCGAGTGCTTCGAGATCGAGCAGGCGCTGATCGAGCAGTGCAGCATTCCGGTGTTTCATGATGATCAGCACGGCACCGCCATCGTCACCGCGGCCGGCATGCTCAACGCCCTTGAGATCGCCGGCAAGCGCCTCGAGGACGCCGTCATTGTCTGCCTGGGCGCCGGGGCGGCGGCCATCGCCTGCATGAAGCTGCTGGTGGCCTGCGGGGCGCGTGCCGAGAATCTGGTGATGCTCGACCGCAAGGGCGTGATCCATTCCGGCCGTGAAGACCTCAACCCCTACAAGGCGATGTTCGCCGTCGATACTGACAAGCGCACCCTGGACGATGCCATCGACGGTGCGGACGTCTTTGTTGGCCTTTCCGGTCCCGGCCTGATGACCGCCGACCACATCCGCAAGATGGCCCCCAACCCGGTGGTCTTCGCCTGCACCAATCCGGACCCCGAGATCCACCCGGACCTGGCCCGTGAAGTGCGCCCCGACGTGATCATGGCCACCGGCCGCTCGGACTATCCGAATCAGGTCAACAACGTGCTGGGCTTCCCCTTCATCTTCCGCGGGGCGCTGGACGTGCGCGCCACCCGCATCAATGAGGAGATGAAGGTCGCCGCGGTCCATGCCCTGAAGGACCTGGCCCGCGAGCCGGTGCCCCAGGAGGTGTTGGAGGCTTACGAGTTGGAGAGCATGAGCTTCGGCCGGGACTACATCATTCCCACGCCGGTGGACGTGCGTCTGCTCGAGCGCATCACCTCCGCGGTGGCCCAGGCGGCGGTGGACTCGGGCGTGGCGCGTCGCCCCTACCCGTCTCACTACCCGCTGAAGCGCGTGGACGACGTTTACGGCGTGTAGCGTACGGCGCTGAGCCTCAACTCGACCGTGCAATCGACGCCGGCCCTCGGGCCGGTGTCGTCATATCTGGAGGTTGACAACGGTGGGGATCACCAGCTGTAGAGCAGCGACACGCTGGTGATGTGGTCGGTGCGCGACTCGGCGCCCTCCGGTGGCTGGGTGTTGCGCTTGGCCTCATGGGAGAGGCGCATCGCCAGGCGGGCATTGAGCCGCGCGGTGAGCGAGGAGAGCGAGCGCGAGGTGGTGTTGTCGTTGGTGGCCTCCACCGAGAGTTCCTGTCGGAGGGTGGCGTTGTCGGTCGCCTCGAAGTGCCAGTCCAGGGCTCCGTAGGCCACCGCGAGTGAGGCGTTCGGCGCGTCGTCGATGCGGTCGCGGCGGTACCCCGGCCCGGCCTCCAGGGAAAGGCGCTGGCGATCCCCTTCGATCAGGTCCCGACCATAGCCGGCGATGGCGGTGAGCTGGTGGTCATAGCCGCTGAAGCGGTCCTTTTCCCCGCGACCGAAACCGAACAGATAGTGGGGGCCGTCGAGGTCGTAGCGTTCGCGGCCCACCAGGCGATACTGCTCGGCGCTGGTCTCGCCGTTCCGGGAGACGTGGCGCACCTCGCTGCGCACCAGATGGGTCCAGCGATCGCGCAGCCAGGTCAGTTGGACCTTGCCGATCAGCGTCTTGCTGTCGGTGTTGCCCGAAAGGTGGGTGTAGCCCAGTTCGGTCTCGCCGCTGAAGCCGTGGGCTTCTTCTTCCTGGGGAGGCGGGGCGTAGAAGGGGCTCGCCTGGGCGCCCCCGGCGAGCAGCAGGAGGCCGCACAGCAGGCTGCGGAGAGTGTGAGTGACGGGGTGGGGCATGACGTGCTTCCTGGGTTTGCCGGTTGGCGATTGCCGCCGAGGCGGCCGTCGCGGTTGGCAGATAAGACGGGCGGCTTCCCTGCCGCCCGGGGGCCGCGTGACGCTAGAAGATCGCCTCGTAGGCGCCGGTGCCCTGGGAGCCGCTGCGCTGCTCGACCTCGCGGTCGACTCGGCGCGGTTGCACGCTCGGCAGGTGGTTCGGGTGGAAGAGCTCGCTGATGCCACCACCCTGGCCGTCGGGCAGGCGGCGCCCGGTCTCGGGATCGACCCGGGCGGTGACGAGGCTGGCAGGCCGCTCATGCTTTGCCTCGGGGCGGCCGTCGAGGGCGTCGCGCATGAAGTCGATCCAGATCGGCAGGGCGGCGTTGGCGCCATACTCGGCGGTGGTCTCGTTGTTGTCCTTGCCCAGCCAGACGGTGGCCACCAGGTCGGCGTTGTAGCCGGCGAACCAGGCGTCGCGCTGGTTGTTGGTGGTGCCGGTCTTGCCGACGATATCGCTGCGGCCCAGCTCCAGGGCGCGCCGGCCGGTACCGCTGTCGATCACGTCGCGCAGCATATCGGTGAGGATATAGGCCGACAGCGGGTCAACGACCCGCGGCGCCACCGGGTGGAGGCGGCCGTCGATCTCGACCTCGGTCTGGTCCTCGCGGCACTCGCGGCATACCACCATGGGCGTGGCCTCCTCGATCGGCGTCTCGTCATCGCCGCGGGTCACCCGCTCGATGAACCAGGGAGCGACCTGGTAGCCGCCGTTGGCCAGCACCGCGTAGGCGTTGGTCATCTCCAGGGGCGTCAGGTCCGCGCTGCCCAGCGCCAGTGAGAGGCCGCGGGGCAGGCGCGAGCTGGCGAAGCCGAAGCCTTCCAGGAAGTCGATGGTGGCGTCCAGGCCCACCTGCTGCAGGACGCGGATGGTGACCAGGTTGCGCGAGCGGGCCAGGGCCACCCGTAGGCGGGTCGGGCCGAGGAAGTCGCCGCTGGCGTTGACCGGGCGCCACAGCTCGCTGCTGCCGTCCTGGACCACCACCGGGGCGTCGTTGACCACGCTGGCGGCGTTCATCAGGCCGCTGTCCAGGGCGGCCAGGTAGACGAACGGCTTGAAGATCGAGCCCGACTGGCGCTGGGCCTGGACGGCACGGTTGAACTTGCTGGCGTTATAGCTGAAGCCACCTTGCAGGGCCAGGATGGCGCCGGTGTCGGGGTGTATCACCACCAGCGACCCTTCGGCATCGGGGCGCTGGGCCAGGCGCAGGCTGCCGTCCTCGCGCTCGAGCACAGGCGATGGTGCGCAGCTCGGCGCCGCGGGTCAGCACGCGCATCTCGCGTCCGGTGCTCTCCACCACAATGGCCGGCTGCAGCGGGCCGAAGCCGGGAGTGCGTTCGAGCACCTGGAGCCAGTTGCTGACGTCACCCTCGATGCCCTCGACCTCCGTCTGGCTGCGCTCGGCGGCCCGCTGGGCGGTCTGCAGGATCTCGGGGGACTCGTCCAGCTCCTCCTCGAGGCCGCGCCGGTCGGTGCGTGCCTGGGCCTCGACCAGGCTGGCCGGTAGGTCCTGCTGCTCGGGGCCGCGCCAGCCGTGGCGAGTGTCATAGGCGATCAGGCCGTTGGCCAGGGCGCGGCGGGCGAAGGGCTGAAGCTCGCTGTCCAGGGTAGTGTGGATGCGGTAGCCGGCGGTGTAGGCATCCTCGCCGAAGCGCTCCACGGCGAACTGCCGGGCCATTTCGGCCACGTAGTCGGCGTCCACTTCGGTCTGGGCCACGTAGCGGCGGGCGGTGATCGGCGCCTGGACGGCCTCGTCGTAGGCGGCCTGGTCGATGTGGCCCAGATGGCGCATGCGGTAGAGGATCCAGTTGCGGCGGATCAGCGAGCGTTCGGGGTTGGCCAGCGGGTTGAAGGCTGAGGGCGCCTTGGGCAGGCCGGCGATCATCGCCTTCTCGGCCAGTGTCAGCTCGCTGAGCGGGCGGTTGTAGTAGGTCTCGGCGGCGGCGGCGATCCCGTAGGCGCGGTTGCCGAGGAAGATCTTGTTGACGTAGAGCTCGAGGATCTCCTCCTTGGACAGCACCCGCTCCATCTGCAGCGCCAACAGGATCTCGCGGATCTTGCGGGTAAAGGTCCGGTCCAGGGTCAGCAGGTAGTTGCGCGCCACCTGCATGGTGATGGTGGAGCCGCCGGACTGAATCTCCCCGCCGCTGGATGCCAGCTCGACGGCTGCGCGTGCCAGGCCGCGGGGGTCGACGCCGCGATGCTCGAAGAAGTTGGCGTCCTCGGCGGCCAGCAGGGCCTGGATGAACTCCTCGGGGATCTCGTCGAACTCCACGGGCATACGGCGCTCCTCGCCGAACTCGCCGATCAGCTTGCCGTCACGGGTGAAGATGCGCAGCGGGGAGTGAAGCTCGAAGTCCTGAAGCTGGCGGACGTCGGGCAGGCCAGGGGCGAAGTAGAGCGCGGCCCCCACTACGCCCAGGGCCGTGGCCGCGGTCAGCGAGATCACCAGCCAAAGCAGGGAGAAGAGCAGAGTTCTGAGAAACGTCATGAAAGAGCGGTATCCATGCAGGGAGCTGAAACGGTACGGTCTTGATGATGTAGGGTGACTGAGCCGCCATTATAGGAATCTCGGCAGGGGGTCACCAGCGTTGACGGTGCAGGTTTGCGGTTAGCCGTGTGTGATTCGGAAATATCATGTAACCTCAGCTTACAGGGGGTGCTAGTCCCCGGGCTCAATAGTCTCCCACGCGAGGGATGAGCAGAATAACAAGCGGCAAGCCGCATGGATCAGCAGGGGTGTGACCGAGATGCGACTCAGGGCATCCAGCAAGGGACTGATCGGTGTCGATATCACCTCGGCAACCGTCAAGCTCATGGAACTCCGGCGTGCTGGCGCCAGCTACCAGGTCGAGAGCTATGCCGTGCGACCGCTGCGCGAGGGCGCTGTGGTAGAGCGGCGCATCCAGGACATGGGCGAAGTGGTCGATGCTATCTCCCGAGCGGTTCAGCAGGCCCGGCCGCACGCCCGTCGTGCCGCGGTGGCGGTGCCCGCCAGCGCGGCCATCACCAAGACCCTAACCCTGCCGGCCTCGCTCAGCGACCACGAGATCGAGGCGCGCATTCAACTCGACTCTGACAAGCACATACCCTTTCCGTTCAGTGAAGTCGCCTTCGATTTTCAGCGGCTCGGCCTCAATGCCCGCTATGCCGACCAGCAGGACGTGCTGCTGGTGGCCTGCCGGCAGCAGGATGTCAGCCAGCTCACCGATGCCCTGCTGCAGGCGGGGCTGACGCCGGGCGCGGTGGATATCGAGACTTTCGCCATGGAGCGCGCCTTTACCGAGGTGCGCCATCAGCTGCCCCAGCTCGCCAGCGAAGAGGACTGCGTGGCCTTGGTGGATATCGGCGCCACCATGAACACCTTCCATGTGCTGCGCGGCGGGCGCGTGGTCTACAGTCGCGATACCGTCTTCGGCGGTCGCCAGCTCACCGAGGAGATCCGCAACCGTTACGGGCTGAGCCTGGACGAGGCGGGCCTGGCCAAGAAGCGGGGCGGCCTGCCGGAGGATTACCAGCGCAGCGTGCTCTCTCCCTTCCTGGATACCCTGGTACAACAGGTGGGGCGTTCCCTGCAGCTTTACTACACCGCCGGCCGCAAGCAGGAGGTGCGCCGCATGGTACTCGCTGGCGGCTCCTGCGTGATTCCCGGCCTGGCGGAACGCCTGGCCCGGGAAAGTGGTATGGAGGTCTCAATCGCCAATCCGCTGGCGCGCATGAAGGTCAACAGCCGCATCGACGTCCAGACGCTCTCCGGCGATGCGCCGGCGATGCTCACGGCCTGCGGCCTGGCAATGAGGTCCCGCGCATGACGATAGAGATCAATCTGCTGCCCTGGCGGGAAGCGCAGCGCGCCCGCCACAGCAAGCGCTTCTATGTGGCGCTGGCGCTGATGGCGGCGCTGGGCCTCGGGGGCGGCTACGCCATGACCTGGCACTACGAGCAGGAGGCCGCCGCCCAGCAGCAGCGCAATGCCCATATCCAGGCCCAGAGCAGCCAGCTCGACTCGGCGATCCGCGTGATCAGCGAGCTGGAGGCGGTTCGCGACCGGATGCGCGAGCAGGTCGAGGTGTTCACCGAGCTGCAGATGGGGCGCACCCAGACCGTCCATGTGTTTCGCGACCTGACCACCAGCCTGGTGGACGGGGTCCACTACACCCAGTTCACGCGCCAGGGCGACAGCCTGCGCCTGGCCGGCCTGGCCGAGGACAATCGCCAGGTCTCCGATCAGCTGCGGGCGCTGGCCGCTGCCGCCTCCTTCACCGAGCCGGTGCTCTCGGAGGTGGAGGCCGCGGGTGGCGGTGAGCAGCGGCGCTTCAGCCTGAGCATGAGTCAGCAGCTGCCGCGTGCGGCGTCCGGTCAGACAACCGGGGCGGAGCCGACGGGGGAGGGGCCATGAGTCTCAAGGGAGAGCTGCGCCGCCTGCGCGAGCTGGACTGGCGCGAGTTGGACATCAAGGAGGCCGGGGGCTGGCCCTGGTCGTTGCAGTTGATCTGCTGCCTGCTGCTGCTGGGGCTGACCTTCGCCGCCATGCACTGGTATCTGGCGTCGCCGGCCCGGGAGGAGCTCGACCGCGTACGGACCCAGGAGCAGAGCCTGTTGCGCGACTACCGCAGCAAGGCGGCCCAGGCGGCCAACCTGGAGGCCATGCGCGAGCAGATGACGGACCTCGAGACACGCATGGGGGCGCTGCGCAGCATGCTGCCGACCGGGGCCGAGGTGCCGTCGCTGATCGACAACATCAGCGAGACGGCCGTCGACAACCAGCTGGCCATCGACTTCATTCGCCTGCGCAGCCCGGTCACCCGCGAGCACTACGTCGAGCAGCCCTTCGACATTCAGGTGCAGGGGGACTACCACCGTATCGCCACCTTCCTGGCCGGTGTGGCCGGCCTGCCGCGCATCGTCACCCTGCACGATCTGACGCTGTCGCCCGAGGGCGGCAGCGGCCAGCGCCTCAGGCTGTCGCTGCTGGCACGGACCTACAGCTATCGACAGACCGAGGAGGTGGCGCCATGAGTCGCCGGAAGCCGCTCTCTGCCTTGGTCATCGGCCTGCTGCTGGCGGGGCTCGCCGGCTGTGCGGATCCCCAGCTCGGTGCGCTGGACCGTGAGCTGGCCGAGATTCGCAGTAACCCCGGCGCGACCCAGCGGGTGGAGCTGCCCGATATTCCCGACTATGAGGCGCTGCCCTATGACGAGGCCGACCGACGCAGCCCGTTCATCGCCAGGCTGCCGGAAGCCGAGCAGCCGCCGCGAGGCTCCGAGGAGCTGGCCCCGGACCCGACCCGTCCGCGCGAGCCCCTCGAGGCCTATGGCCTCAGCCAGCTCGACCTGGTGGGCACCCTGACCCATGGGGGGCAGCCCTCGGCGCTGGTGCGCGCGCCGGATGGCACGGTGCACCGACTCCGCGTCGGCAACTACCTGGGCAGTGACTTCGGTCGCATCGTCAGTATCACCTCGTCGACGGTACAGCTCGTCGAGGTGGTGCCGACCGGGCGAGGCGGCTGGATCGAGCGCACCACGCGGCTGACGCTCAACGATTAGAGGCCTGGCTACAGGCAAGCGATTCGCCGCCCACCGGCCGGGTTGGGCGACAAGCGGGGGGAAGGGAACAATGCGACCGATCATGAAGCGTGGATTCGCGACACTCGTGCTGCTGGCGGTCTCCGCCGGCGCTCTGGCGGCCTCCACCCTGGAGGGGCTCGACTTCCGGCAGGGGAGCGGGGGCGAGCTGGAGGTGGACCTGTCATTCGCCGGGCCGGTGCCGGAGGTGCGTGGCTATCGGCTGGATGATCCAGCACGTCTCACCATCGACCTGATGGAGACCGGCAACCGCCTCGACCAGCGCCGCTACGAGCTGGGGATCGGCGGCGTGCAGCAGGTCACGGCCCTGGAGGCTGGCTCGCGGACGCGGCTGGTCTTCGATCTCGAGGGCCCGCTGCCCTACAACACCCGCGAGCAGGGCAATCGGCTGCGCCTGGCCATCGGCGGCGCTGCCGCCGACACCGGGGTGGCCCCGGCGACGGCTGCCGCCGAGCCCGCGCCGAGCCGTCCCGCCACCACCGGCCCGAGCGTCCAGGACATCGACTTCCGCCGCGGTGAGGGCGGGGCCGGGCGTCTGATCGTCAGCTTCGACCGTGCCGGGGTCGATGCCCGGGTCCGCGAGACCGGGCGCAACCGGATCACCGCCGAGCTGCGCGGCGTGGAGCTGCCGGCCTCCCTGGACCAGGTCTATGACGTCAGCGACTTCAGCACCCCGCTGCGGCGCATCACCCCGCGGGTGGGCCGCGACGGCGTGACCCTGGATATCGAGGGCACCGGCGACTTCGCCATGGTCTCCACCCAGAGCGGCCGCCAGCTCATCATCGAGGCCCAGCCGGTGGCCCAGCAGGAGCGCGAGCGGCGAGTGCGCGAGCAGTTCCCCTACACCGGTGAGCGCATCACCCTCAACTTCCAGGACATCGAGGTTCGCGCGGTGCTGGCCATCATCGCCGACTTCACCGGGCTCAACCTGGTGGCCAGCGATAGTGTAACGGGCCGTGTGACCCTGAACCTGGAGGACGTGCCCTGGGACCAGGCGCTGGACCTGGTGCTCAAGAGCCACGGCCTGGCCAGTCGCCAGGAGGGCAACGTCATCGTGGTGGCGCCGGCCAGCGAGCTGGCCGGCATGGAGCGCCAGGAGCTCGAGGCCCGCGAGCAGATGGAGACCCTGGCGCCGCTGACCACCGAGTACATCCAGGTGCGCTATGCGCGTGCCTCGGACCTGGCGGCGCTGCTGCGCGGCGGCGAGGGATTTGGCCTGTTGACCGAGCGGGGGCGCGTGGCGGTGGACCAGCGCACCAACACCCTGTTGATCCAGGATACCGCCGACCAGATCGACGAGATCATGCGCACCCTGGACCGCCTCGACGTGGCGGTGCGCCAGGTGCAGATCGAGGCGCGCATCGTGATTGCCAGCGACAGCGCCACCCGCGAGCTGGGGGTCAACTGGGGGATCTCCTCGCCGGATCGTCGTGCCGGTGGCCGGCTGGACCTCGGCGGCGCCTCGGATGGCACGCCGATCTCCGGCCTCGGCGGCCTCGCCGTGGATTTCGGCGCCACCGACCGCGGCGTGGGCGGCATGACCAGCTTCGCCTTCGGCTATCTCTCCGGCGACGTGCTGCTCGACCTGGAGCTGCGGGCCTTGGAGAGCGAGGGGCGCAGCTACACCATCTCCCAGCCGCGGGTGATCACCGCCAACCAGCGCACCGCGGTGATCAAGCAGGGCCAGGAGCGGGCCTTTCGCGAGGCGGCGGCCAGCGGGGCGGCGTCCGTGGATTTCAAGGAGGCGGTGCTGTCGCTGGAGGTGACCCCGCAGATCACCCCGGACAATCGCATCATCATGGACGTGGCGATCACCAACGATACCTTCGGCGAGTTCCTGCCCGGCGAGGAGCCGCCGATCAACAAGAACGAGATCCAGACCCAGGTGCTGGTGGACAACGGCGAAACCGTGGTGCTGGGCGGCATCCTGCAGACCGAGGAGCTGCGCAACCTGGTCAAGACCCCGTTCCTCGGCGACCTGCCGGTGATCGGCAACCTCTTCCGCTATACCCAAGAGACCAACGAGAAGGTAGAGTTGCTGGTATTCATCACTCCCCGAATACTGGACGACGGCGTGGCCCTTCGCTGATGCAGGCACTACCCAACCTGATACTGATCGGCCCCATGGGGGCCGGCAAGAGCACCATCGGCCGCCTCCTGGCGGCCGAACTTTCTCGCGACTTCTACGACAGCGATCACGAGATCCAGGCGCGCTGCGGCGCCGATATCCCCTGGATCTTCGACGTCGAGGGCGAGGCGGGCTTCCGCGACCGCGAGACCCAGATGATCGACGAGCTCACCCGCCTCGAGGGCGTGGTGATCGCCACCGGCGGCGGCGGCGTGCTGCGTGAGGAGAACCGCCGCATGCTGCGTGAGCGCGGCACCGTGATCTATCTCTTCACCACCGTCGAGCAGCAGCTCCGGCGCACCGCCAAGGATCGCAACCGGCCGCTGCTGCAGCGGGGGAATCGCGAGGCCGTGCTGCGCGAGATGTTCGGGGTGCGCGATCCCCTCTACCGGGCCACCGCCGATATCACCGTGCGCACCGACCGACGCGGCCCGCGGGCGGTGGTCAACGACATCGTCAAGCGCGTCACCCGGCTGGTCGACCCCCTCCAATGCAAGGCATGAGCCCATGAGCGAAACCTCCCCTGGCCCGCGCACCCTCGAGGTGGCGCTGGGCAGCCGCAGCTACCCCATCCAGATCGGCCCCGGCCTGCTCGGCGAGCCTGGCGCGCTGGCCCCCTACCTGGCCGGGAGCCAGGTGATGATCGTCACCAACGCCGTGGTCGCTCCCCTCTACCTCGAGCGCTGCCGCGCCGCCCTGCCGGCGAGCGCCGAGGTGCGCGAACTGGTGCTGCCCGACGGCGAGGCCACCAAGACCCTGGAGAGCGTCTCGCGCATCTGGGATGCCCTGCTCGAGGCGGGCTTCAATCGCCGCTGCACCCTGGTTGCCCTGGGTGGCGGGGTGATCGGCGACATGGTCGGCTTCGCGGCGGCCTGCTACCAGCGCGGCGTGGCCTTTATCCAGGTGCCCACCACCCTGCTGGCCCAGGTGGACTCCTCGGTGGGCGGCAAGACCGGGGTCAACCACCCGCTGGGCAAGAACATGATCGGCGCCTTCTGGCAGCCCCGGGCGGTGCTGATCGACACCGATACCCTGGCCACCCTGCCCCCCCGGGAGCTCTCCGCGGGCCTGGCCGAGGTGATCAAGTACGGCCTGATCCGCGACGCCGATTTCCTCGCCTGGCTGGAGGAGGCGCTGCCGGCGCTGCGCGCCCTCGATGCCGCGGCGCTGGCCCGGGCCATCGAGCGCAGCTGCGCCCTCAAGGCCGAGATCGTCGCCGAGGACGAGACCGAGCAGGGAGTGCGGGCGCTGCTCAACCTGGGGCACACCTTCGGTCACGCCATCGAGGCGCACCAGGGCTATGGGCGCTGGCTGCACGGCGAGGCGGTGGGGACCGGCATGCTGATGGCCGTCGAGCTCTCGGCGCGGCTGGGCTGGCTCTCCGAGGCCGAGGTGGCGCGCACCCGGGCCATCCTCGAGGCGGCGGCGCTGCCGCTGGCCGCCCCGGCCGACATGGCGGTGGAGGACTTCCTGGTCCGGATGCGGCTGGACAAGAAGAATATCGACAGCCGCCTGCGCCTGATCCTGCTGCGCGCCCTGGGCGACGCCTGCCTCTACGACGAGACCCCGCCCGACCTGCTGGAAGCCTTTATCGCGGCGTTCCCCCGTAGCTGAGCGCCCACCGCCACCCGCTCCGACGCCCGCACCCCGTGCGGGCGTCCTCGTCTGTGGGCATGGTTCAGGGGCGGCCTTGCGGGAAGCGTCGTTCGGGGAGGGGCGATGGGGCTGTCGCGAAATGCCGTCATGCCGACAATCCGCATGCCGTATGCCGTATCAGCATGGAAAAGAGGCGTGGACTTCGACTAAAGTCTAGTGGCTGGCCGCTATCGTTGACGGTTCGTCTATGGAGTTGCAAGTCATTGAGTTGTGGGCTTTTTTTTCTCGCCGGGTTGTTGCAAGTGGCGGATTTGTCGATGTTTTTTTCTTTGGGGAGGGCGCCCGGCGTTGCGCCGGGCCGGGGCGGTTGACTATGCTGGGCGACCTTTTGTCGCGCAGTCCCGCTGTCGCCGGTGGTTATAAGTGAAAAATAAAAAACCGGTTAAAATAGCATGAAGGTTCTGCAGAAAAAACCACCTTATCGCGAGGCACGCCAATGAACAGAGGTCTCCACCAGCCCGGTGAGTTCCGTGACAACTGCGGGTTCGGCCTGATCGCCCATATGGAGGGGCGCGCCAGCCATCAGCTGCTGCGCACTGCTATCGAGTCCCTGACCTGCATGACCCACCGCGGCGGCATCGCCGCCGACGGCAAGACCGGCGACGGCTGCGGCCTGCTGCTCAAGATGCCCGAGGCCTTTATGCGCCAGGTGGCGCAAGATGCCCTCGGTGTCGAGCTGGGCGAGCGCTTTGCGGTGGGGGCGGTCTTCCTCCCCGACGATGATGCCCGGGCCGAGGCGGCCAGCGATACCCTGGAGGGTGAGCTGCGGGCCCGTGGCCTGGTGATCCGCGGCTGGCGCGACGTGCCCGTGGACCCGAGCGTCTGCGGCCCGATGGCCCTCGAGTGCCTGCCGCGCATCCGCCACCTCTTCGTGGAGCCGGGCAAGAACGGCAGTGTCGAGACCTTCGAGGTAGATCTCTTCATGGCCCGCCGCCTGGCCGAGCAGGCGCTGCGCGACGAGGAGGAGTTCTACGTCTGCTCGCTCTCCGAGCGGGTGGTTTCCTACAAGGGGCTGGTGATGCCGGTGGACCTGCCGGCCTTCTACCGCGACCTGGGTGATGAGCGCCTGGAGACCGCCATCTGCGTCTTCCACCAGCGCTTCTCCACCAATACCGCGCCGCGCTGGCCACTGGCCCAGCCCTTCCGCCTGCTGGCCCACAATGGCGAGATCAACACCATCGAGGCCAACCGCGGCTGGGCCAACTCCCGCAAGGAGAACTTCGTCTGCGAGCGGCTGCCGGAGATCACCGAACTGGCGGAGATCGTCAACACCACGGGCTCCGACTCCTCGAGCATGGACAACATGCTGGAGGTGCTGCTGACGGGCGGCATGGAGCTGCATCGCGCGGTGCGCATGATGGTGCCGCCGGCCTGGCAGAACGTGGAGCTGATGGACGGCGACCTGCGTGCCTTCTACGAATACAACTCCATGCACATGGAGCCCTGGGACGGCCCCGCCGGCGTGGTGATGACCGATGGTCGCCAGGCGCTCTGCATGCTGGACCGTAACGGTCTGCGCCCCGCCCGCTGGGTGATCACCAAGAACGGCTTCATCACCCTGGCCTCGGAGATCGGCACCTACGACTATGCGCCCGAGGACGTGGTGGCCAAGGGGCGCGTCGGGCCGGGGCAGATACTGGCCGTGGACACCGAGACCGGCGAGGTGCTGCATACCGACGACGTCGATGCGCGCCTCAAGTCGGCCTACCCCTACAAGCGCTGGCTGAAGCAGGAGGCCCACTACCTGGAGTCGGCGCTCACCGAGCTGGCCAGCTTCCACAACATGGAAGGCGACGCCCTGAACGTTGCCCAGAAGATGTTCCAGGTCAGCTTCGAGGAGCGCGACCAGTTGCTGCGCCCGCTGGCCGAGAGCGGCCAGGAGGCGGTGGGCTCCATGGGCGACGATACCCCCATGGCGGTGCTCTCCGGCAAGCAGCGCCTGCTGACCGACTATTTCCGCCAGAAGTTCGCCCAGGTCACCAACCCGGCCATCGATCCGCTGCGCGAGGCGATCGTGATGTCGCTGGAGACCTGCATCGGCGCCGAGCTCAACGTCTTCAAGGCGACCCCGGAGCACGCCCACCGCATCATCCTGACCACGCCGGTGCTCTCGCCGCGCAAGTTCACCGCCCTGGTGGAGCAGGAGGATCCGGCCTTCGCCAGCCACCGCCTGTCGATGGGCTATGTGCCCGAGCAGACCGGCCTCAAGGCCGCGCTCCTCGAGCTCTGTCGCCAGGCCGAGGCGGCGGTGAAGGACGGCAAGGTGGTGCTGGTGCTGTCGGATGCCGACCTCGCGAAGGGCGAGCTGCCGATCCATGCCGCCCTGGCCGTGGGCGCGGTGCACCACCACCTGGGCCGGCTGGCGCTGCGCCCGCGGGCCAACATCGTGGTGGAGACCGGCTATGCCCGCGATGCCCACCAGATGGCGGTGCTGTTCGGCGTGGGGGCCACGGCGATCTTCCCCTGGCTGGCCTATCAGGTGATGGCCGACATGCATCGCACCGGCGAGCTGACCGGCAACCCGGCCGATGCCCGCGAGAACTACCGCAAGGGCCTGCAGAAGGGGCTGTTCAAGATCCTCTCCAAGATGGGCATCTCGACCCTGGCCTCCTACCGCGGCTCCCAGCTGTTCGAGGCGGTAGGGCTCGCCGAGGAGGTGATGGAACTCTGCTTCACCGGCATGGCCTCGCGCATCCAGGGCACTGGCTTCGCCGAGCTGCAGCTGCAGCAGGAGTGGCTGGCCCGCGATGCCTGGACGCCGCGCAAGGGTATCTCCCAGGGTGGGCTGGTGAAGTACGTGCATGGCCACGAGTACCACGCCTACAACCCCGACGTGGTCATGGCGCTGCAGGAAGCGGTCCAGGAGGGCGACTACACCAAGTGGAAGAAGTTTGCGGCGCTGGTCAACGAGCGCTCGCCTGCCACCCTGCGTGACCTGCTCCGGCTCAGGCCCGCCGCCGAGCCGCTGCCCCTGGAGGAGATCGAGCCGGTCGAGGCGCTGATCCCGCGCTTCGACAGCGCCGGCATGTCGCTGGGCGCGCTGTCGCCGGAGGCCCATGAGGCCCTTGCCCAGGCCATGAACGAGGCCGGTGGGCGCTCCAACTCCGGCGAGGGGGGCGAGGCCCCGGCCCGCTACGGCACCGTGCGCTCCTCCAAGATCAAGCAGATCGCCTCGGGGCGCTTCGGCGTCACCCCGGCCTACCTGGTCAACGCCGAGGTGCTGCAGATCAAGGTGGCCCAGGGCGCCAAGCCCGGCGAGGGCGGCCAGCTGCCCGGCGGCAAGGTCAACGAGCTGATCGCCCGGCTGCGCTACTCGGTGCCCGGCGTCACCCTGATCTCGCCGCCGCCCCACCACGACATCTACTCCATCGAGGACCTGGCCCAGCTGATCTTCGACCTCAAGCAGGTCAACCCGGAGGCCCAGGTCTCGGTGAAGCTGGTCTCCGAGCCCGGCATCGGCACCATCGCCACCGGGGTGGCCAAGGCCTACGCCGACCTGATCACCGTCTCCGGCTATGACGGCGGCACCGCGGCGAGCCCCATCACCTCCATCAAGCACGCCGGCAGCCCCTGGGAGCTGGGCCTGCCCGAGGTGCATCAGGCGCTGCGCATCAACGGCCTGCGCGACAAGATCCGCCTGCAGACCGACGGTGGCCTGAAGACTGGCCTCGACGTGGTCAAGGCGGCGATCCTCGGCGCCGAGAGCTTCGGCTTCGGCACCGCGCCCATGGTGGCGCTGGGCTGCAAGTACCTGCGCATCTGTCACCTCAACAACTGCGCCACCGGCGTGGCCACCCAGCACGACTACCTGCGCGGCGAGCACTTCCGCGGCACCGTGGACATGGTCAAGCACTACTTCCGCTTTATCGCCGAGGAGGTGCGCGAGCTGATGGCGCTGCTGGGCGTGCGCCAGCTGACCGACCTGATCGGCCACACCGACCTGCTCGAGGTGCTGGAAGGGGAGACCGCCTCCCAACGCAAGCTGGACCTGACGCCGCTGCTCGGCAACGACTTCGTGCCGGCGGACGCGCCGCAGTTCTGCCAGGTCAGCCGCAACGTGCCCCACGACCCGGGGGCCAAGAACCAGGAGGTACTGGCCGCGCTGAAGGACGCCATCGAGCAGAAGAGCGGCGGCGACTTCGCCTTCACCATCACCAACTGCGACCGCAGCGTGGGGGCGCTGGCCTCCGGGGCCATCGCCAAGCGCTACGGCGAGGCGGGGCTGGAGGAGGCGCCGGTCACCGCGCGCTTCACCGGCGTGGCCGGCCAGAGCTTCGGGGTGTGGAACGCCCGCGGCCTCAACCTCTACCTGGAGGGGGATGCCAACGACTATGTCGGCAAGGGCATGAACGGCGGCAAGGTGGTGATCATCCCGCCCAAGGCCAGCCGCTTCGAAAGCCACAAGACCGCCATCGTCGGCAACACCTGCCTGTATGGCGCCACCGGCGGCAAGCTGTTCGCCGCCGGCACCGCCGGCGAGCGCTTCGGGGTGCGCAATTCCGGGGTCCACGCGGTGATCGAGGGGGCCGGCGACCACTGCTGCGAGTACATGACCGGCGGCCTGGTGGCCGTGCTCGGCGAGACCGGCGTCAACTTCGGCGCCGGCATGACCGGCGGCTTCGCCTACGTGCTCGACGAAGAGCGCACCTTCGTCGACAAGTACAACCATGAGCTGGTGGAGATCCACCGCGTCAACACGGAGACCATGGAAGCCTATCGCCGCCACCTGCGCGAGGTGATCGAGGAGTTCGTTGTCGAGACCGGCTCGGCCCGCGGCCGCGCCATCCTCGATGACTTCAGCGACTTCATCCGCCACTTCTGGCTGGTGAAGCCCAAGGCGGCAAGCCTGAACAGCCTGTTGGCCCAATCCCGGCGTCAGCCGGAATAAGCGGCGGCCTATCGCCCTCGACAACAGGTGATTCACCCCGGGCCCAGGCCCGGGGCGACCAACAGGACTTCCAGGAGAATCAGCATGGCCAACCGTCTGAGCAACGATTTCCAGTTCATCGACGTGGGTCGCCAGGACCCCCAGAAGAAGGACGCCCGCACCCGCTCGCGAGAGTTCGCCGAGATCTACGAGCCCTTCAGGCCCCAGGAGGCCGCTGGCCAGGCGCACCGCTGCCTGCACTGCGGCAATCCCTACTGCGAGTGGAAGTGCCCGGTCCACAACTACATTCCCAACTGGCTGCAGCTGGTGGCCGAGGGCAATATCCTCGAGGCCGCCGAGCTCTCCCACAAGACCAACTCGCTGCCCGAGGTGTGCGGCCGGGTCTGCCCCCAGGACCGTCTCTGCGAGGGCGACTGCACCCTCAACGACGGCTTCGGCGCGGTGACCATCGGCTCGGTGGAGAAGTACATCACCGATACCGCCTTCGCCATGGGCTGGCGCCCCGACATGTCCCAGGTGACCTGGACCGAGCGTCGGGTGGCGATCATCGGCGCCGGCCCGGCCGGGCTCGGCTGCGCCGACATCCTGGCGCGCAACGGGGTCAAGCCGGTGGTCTATGACCGCAACCCGGAGATCGGCGGCCTTCTGACCTTCGGCATTCCCGAGTTCAAGCTCGAGAAGAGCGTGATGGAGCGCCGCCGGGCGGTCTTCGAGGAGATGGGCGTGGAGTTCCGCCTCAACGTGGAGATCGGTCGCGACCTCACCATGGACCAACTGCTCGAGGAGCATGACGCCGTCTTCATGGGCATGGGCACCTACAAGTACATGGAGGGCGGCTTCCCCGGCGAGAACCTGCCCGGGGTGCACAAGGCGCTGGACTACCTGATCGCCAACGTCAATCACTGCCTGGGCTTCGAGAAGAATCCCGGCGACTACATCTCCTTCAAGGGCCAGCGCGTGGTGGTGCTGGGCGGTGGCGACACCGCCATGGACTGCAACCGCACCGCCATCCGCCAGGGCGCCACCGAGGTGACCTGCGCCTACCGGCGCGACGAGGAGAACATGCCGGGCTCCCGTCGCGAGGTGGCCAACGCCCGCGAGGAGGGCGTGGAGTTCCTGTTCAACCGCCAGCCGGTGGCGGTGGTGGGTGAGGGCAAGGTCGAGGGCGTCAAGGTGGTGCGCACCCGCCTCGGCGAGCCGGACGAGAACGGTCGCCGCCGCCCCGAGGTGGTCCCGGGCTCCGAGGAGGTGATCCCCGCCGATGCGGTGGTGATCGCCTTCGGCTTCCAGCCGGATCCGCCTGCCTGGTTCGCCGACCATGGCATCGAGCTGGACGAGCGCGACCGGGTCAGGGCGCCGGAGCAGGGCCAGTTCCGCTTCCAGACCAGCTACGAGAAGGTCTTCGCCGGCGGCGACATGGTGCGCGGCTCCGACCTGGTGGTCACCGCCATCCACGAGGGGCGCCAGGCCGCCGAGGGGATCCTCGACTACCTGGGGGTCTGAGGCTTCATCGGCCAGCCGCCCGGCGGTTGGCCGAAATTGAGCCATTGGTCGTATTCTGCTACGCTGTCGACCCATCCTGGCGCGGCTTCCTGCCGGGCCTACCGATCACGTTTCGACAGGTTCTCCATGACACGATATATCTTCGTGACCGGCGGCGTTGTGTCCTCACTCGGCAAGGGCATCGCGTCGGCCTCGCTGGCGGCGATTCTCGAGGCGCGCGGCCTCAAGGTCACCATGCTCAAGCTCGACCCGTACATCAACGTGGACCCGGGCACCATGAGCCCCTTCCAGCACGGCGAGGTATTCGTCACCGAAGATGGCGCGGAGACCGATCTCGACCTGGGCCACTACGAGCGCTTCATCCGCACCAAGATGACCCAGGGCAACAACTTCACCACCGGTCGCGTCTACGAGCACGTGTTGCGCCGCGAGCGTCGCGGTGACTACCTGGGCGGCACCGTCCAGGTGATCCCGCACATCACCGACGAGATCAAGCGTCGGGTGTATGCCGGCGGCGAGGGCTTCGACGTGGCCCTGGTGGAGATCGGCGGCACCGTGGGCGACATCGAGTCGCTGCCCTTCCTGGAGTCGATTCGCCAGATCAGAAGCGAACTGGGCGCCAACCGGGCGATCTTCATGCACCTGACGCTGGTGCCCTATATCAAGACGGCGGGGGAGACCAAGACCAAGCCGACCCAGCACAGCGTCAAGGAGCTGCGCTCCATCGGTATCCAGCCCGATATCCTGATCTGCCGCAGCGAGGTGGAGCTCGAGGAGAGCGAGCGGCGCAAGATCGCCCTGTTCACCAACGTCGAGGAGCGGGCGGTCATCCCGCTGCAGGATGCCGACACCATCTACCGCATCCCGCTGATGCTCCACGAGCACGGCCTGGACGAAATCGTCTGCGACAAGCTGCGCCTGGACGCCGACGAGGCCGACCTCAACGAGTGGATCAAGGTGCTCGACGCCAAGCTCAACCCGCTCAAGTCGATCAATATCGCCATGGTCGGCAAGTACATGGAGCTGCTCGACGCCTACAAGTCGCTCAACGAGGCGCTGATCCACGCCGGCATCCAGAGCCGTGTCAAGGTCAACGTCGACTACATCGACTCCGAGGACGTCGAGCGCGATGGCGCCGAGCGCCTGGCCGGCAAGGACGCCATCCTGGTGCCCGGCGGCTTCGGCGAGCGCGGCGTGGAGGGCAAGATCGCAACGGCCCGCTTCGCCAGGGAGAACGGCATTCCCTATCTCGGTATCTGCCTTGGCATGCAGGTGGCGGTGATCGAGTTCGCCCGCAACAAAGCCGGCTGGGAAGATGCCGACTCCACCGAGTTCACCCACGACACCCAGCACCCGGTGGTGGGCCTGATCACCGAGTGGATCACCCCCGAGGGCAAGATCGAGCTGCGCGACGCGGCCTCCGACCTCGGCGGCACCATGCGCCTGGGCGGCCAGGTGTGCCGCCTGAAGGCCGGGAGCAAGGCCCGCGAGGCCTACGGGGCTGACGAGATCGTCGAGCGTCACCGCCACCGCTACGAGGTCAACAACCAGTTCGTCGAGGAGTTGGAGCAGGCGGGCCTGGTGGTCTCCGGCAAGAGCGCCGACAACTCCCTGGTGGAGATGGTCGAACTGCCCGACCACCCCTGGTTCGTGGCCTGCCAGTTCCATCCGGAGTTCACCTCCACGCCCCGCGATGGCCACCCGCTGTTCACCGGCTTCGTCAATGCGGCGCTGGAGCACAAGGCGGCGCGTAGCCGCGCTCAGACCGCCCACCAGGAGTGAACGGGATGAGCGCACCCGAACGTCAGGTTTACTTTGCCGGCCTCGAGGCAGGCAATTCGTTGCCGCTGATGCTGCTCGGCGGCATGAACGTGCTGGAGTCGCGCGAGCTGGCGCTCGAGGTGGCCGAGACCTATGTGGAGGTGACCGGCCGGCTCGGCATGCCCTACGTCTTCAAGGCCAGCTTCGACAAGGCCAACCGCAGCTCCATCCACTCCTACCGCGGCCCGGGCCTGGAGAAGGGCCTGGAGATCCTGGCCGAGGTAAAAGCGCGCTTTGGCGTGCCCATCATCACCGACGTCCACGAGCCCTGGCAGGCCGAGCCGGTGGCCGAGGTGGCCGACGTGATTCAGCTGCCCGCCTTCCTGGCGCGGCAGACCGATCTTGTCGTGGCCATGGCGCGCACCGGCGCGGTG
>NZ_CP071922.1:3841072-3843163 GCF_017584085.1 Halomonas sp. BM-2019 | reverse complement strand
CTCAACGTCAAGAAGCCGCAGTTCCTGGCGCCCCACGAGATGCGCCACATCATTCGCAAGTGCGAGGAGGCCGGTAACGATCGCGTGTTGCTTTGCGAGCGCGGCTCGAGCTTCGGGTATAATAATCTCGTGGTCGATATGCTTGGTTTTGGTGACATGAAGCAGACCGGCTGTCCGGTCTTCTTCGACGTCACCCATGCCCTGCAGCGTCCGGGCGGGCGGGCCGACAGCGCCGGCGGACGTCGTCAACAGGTGGCCGAGCTGGCCCGGGCCGGCATTGCCGTGGGGTTGGCCGGGCTCTTTCTCGAGGCGCATCCGGACCCCGACGCCGCCCTCTGCGACGGCCCCTGTGCGCTGCCGCTGGACCGGCTCGAACCCTTCCTGACGCAGCTCAAGGCGCTCGACGACCTGGTCAAGGGCTTTCCGGCACTGACAATCGAATAAAGCCGGTTACCCAGGCAGCTACAAGCCGAGAGAGCAAAGCGGTTCCCATCGACACAATCAACGCTGACTGACTGAAAGGACGACACAGATGACCAAGATTGTCGAAATCCACGCCCTCGAGGTGCTCGACTCCCGCGGTAACCCCACCGTCCAGGCCGAGGTGCGCCTGGAAAGCGGTGCCGTGGGGGTAGCCTGTGCCCCCAGCGGTGCCTCCACCGGCTCCCGCGAGGCCCTGGAGCTGCGCGATGGCGACAAGGCTCGCTACCTGGGCAAGGGCGTGCTGAAGGCCGTCGCCGCCATCAACGGTGCCATCCGTGAGCGGCTGATCGGCATGGATGCCCGCGACCAGCGCGGCCTCGACGACGCCATGCTGGTCCTCGACGGCACCGACAACAAGGGCAAGCTCGGCGCCAACGCCATCCTCGCCGTGTCGCTGGCCGCCGCCAAGGCCGCCGCCAACGCCAAGGGCGTGCCGCTCTACGCCCATATCGCCGAGCTCTACGGTCAGCCGGGCCAGTACAGCATGCCGGTGCCGATGATGAACATCCTCAACGGCGGCGAGCATGCCGACAACAACGTCGACATTCAGGAGTTCATGGTGCAGCCGGTGGGCGCGCCGAATTTCCGCGAAGGCCTGCGCATGGGCGCCGAGATCTTCCACGCCCTGAAGAAGGTGCTTGGCGCCCGCGGCCTGTCCACCTCGGTGGGCGACGAGGGCGGCTTCGCGCCGAACCTCGAGTCCAACGCCGAGGCACTGGCGGTCATCAAGCAGGCGGTGGAAGATGCTGGCTACGTACTCGACCGCGATGTGACCCTGGCGCTGGACTGTGCCTCCTCCGAGTTCTTCAAGGACGGCCAGTACGACCTCGCCGGCGAGGGCAAGCAGTATGATGCGCAGGGCTTTGCCGACTACCTGGCCGGCCTGTGCGACGACTACCCCATCGTCTCCATCGAGGATGGCATGGACGAGTCCGACTGGGACGGCTGGAAGGCGCTGACCGACAAGCTGGGCGACCGCGTGCAGCTGGTGGGCGACGACCTCTTCGTCACCAACACCAAGATCCTCAAGCGCGGCATCGATGAGCAGATCGGCAACTCCATCCTGATCAAGTTCAACCAGATCGGCTCGCTCTCCGAGACTCTGGACGCCATCAGGATGGCCCAGGATGCCGGCTTCACCGCGGTGATCTCCCACCGCAGCGGCGAGACCGAGGACACTACCATCGCCGATCTGGCCGTGGGCACCTGTGCCGGCCAGATCAAGACCGGTTCGCTGTGCCGCTCCGATCGCGTGGCCAAGTACAACCGCCTGCTGGTGATCGAGAACGAGCTGGGAGAGCGCGTGGGCTATCCGGGTCGTTCGGCCATCAAGGGACAGTAAGCGAACGGCGTTGCCCTACGCGGTTCGGCGTGTAGGAAATCGCTGACACTGAGGCGAGGATATTGGCTCGCATTAAGGCAGAAGACCGATGCTCCTGGTGTCGGTCTTTTTTTATTTGCTTGATTTTCATCATTTTGTCAGCGTGTTTTTCTGAGCTGACGGGGCGCCTCGATCAAGGTAGGCGCGGATGGTCGGGCTTGTGTTGCACTGCAGCTCTGCCACAATGAATTCGGGACAAGGGGGTATCGCCTGATACCCCTGGCAGG
>NZ_CP071922.1:3838501-3840972 GCF_017584085.1 Halomonas sp. BM-2019 | reverse complement strand
GATTTTGCAAGGAGCTCGATAAGCTTTTATGGCGATTATTGGCGTAGGTACCGACATCGTTGAGATTGCGCGTCTGCGCCAAGCCTTGGAGCGTCAGCCGGCGCTCGCGCAGCGTCTGCTAACGAGTAACGAACAAAATCTAATGGCCGCGGCAAAACAGCCTGAGCGTTACTTGGCCAAACGTTTCGCTGCCAAAGAAGCGGCGCTAAAAGCGCTGGGAACAGGCTTGCAAAATGGGTTAAGCTGGCAGCATATTGAAATTAGTAATGATGCGCTGGGGCGACCGCTGCTTGCTTTCAGTGACAACGCACTGGCGTTAGCTGATTCTTTAGGTGTAACTCAGGCGCATGTTTCGTTGAGTGACGAAGTTGATTATGCGCAGGCGTTCGTTATTTTAGAGGGTGTTTAAGCCATAGTAGGGAGGAGTTATGGTTCAGGTTCGCAATGTCCATGTTGATCGTAAAGGTTCTCAGCCAGAAAACTGGCTCGGGGACATTATGCAGCCTGAAATCCGTGAACAACTCGGCGACATAGCGGGCACACTGAGTCAAATTCAACATCCTGAGACCGAGACACTGCTGTTAAAAGGGCAGGAGATGGTCGAAATCCTTGCCGAACTGAATCTTGACCGCAAAGGTCTGTTAGCCGCGCTGGTGGTTCCTTTCTTTGAAGCAAATCTTATTGACGACGACTGGTTGCAGGCAAACTTAGATGCTGAAATGGCGCAATTAGTCGCCACCGTCCAGCAAATGCAGAGCATCAGTGAGCTACAACATTTTCGTCATGGCAAACCGGGAGAAGCGCAAATTGATGCGGTGCGGCGGATGTTATTGGCGATGGTGGAAGATGTTCGCGCCGTTTTACTTAAACTGGCTGAACGCGTCTGCTATTTACGTCAGGTAAAAAATCTTGATGAAGAAACACGGGTTCTGGCGGCCAAAGAATGTAGTGAAATTTATGCGCCACTGGCCAACCGCCTGGGTGTAGGTCAGCTGAAATGGGAACTTGAAGATCTCGCATTTCGTTATTTACATCCGGATATCTATATGGCCATCGCCAAGCAACTTGACGAAAAGCGTTGGCAGCGTGAGCAATTTATTGACGCATTTGTCACCGATTTACAAAGCGAGCTTGATGCTCAACATGTGGACGCCAAAGTTTATGGTCGTCCCAAACATATTTTCAGTATTTGGAAAAAAATGCAGAAGAAAAATCTGCAGTTTGATGAATTGTTTGATATTCGCGCGGTACGAATCATCACCCAATCACTAAAAGATTGTTACGCGGCGTTAGGCATTGTTCACAGCAAATGGCGGCATTTGGCATCTGAGTTTGATGATTACGTCGCGACACCGAAAGCCAATGGTTACCAGTCCATTCATTCGGTGGTGATCGGTCCTGAGCAGAAGAATGTCGAAATTCAGATTCGTTCTGAGCAAATGCACAATGATGCAGAACTTGGTGTTGCTGCGCATTGGGTTTACAAGGAAGGTCACGGCAGTGGGCGATCGCAAGGCTACGAAGATAAAATTTCGTGGTTGCGCAAGCTGCTAGCGTGGCATGAAGACATGGCGGAAAACGAAGAACTGGTGCAGGAAATACGTAGCCAAGTGTTCGAAGATCGCGTTTATGTCTTTACCCCAAAAGGCGATGTTATTGACTTACCTGTGGGTTCGACGCCGCTTGATTTTGCCTATTATATCCATTCGCAGGTCGGCCACCGCTGTATTGGCGCCAAAGTCGACGGCCGCATTGTGCCGTTCACTTATGAATTAGGCAACGGTGAGCGGGTTGAGATAATGACCCAGAAGGAGCCGAATCCGAAACGAGATTGGGTCAATCCTGCACTGGGTTATCTGAAATCAGCCCGAGCGCGCAGCAAAGTCCAAGCCTATTTTAAAAAATTTGATCGCGAACACAATGTCGTCGCTGGTCGCGAGTTGCTCGAACAGGAATTAAACAAACATAAACTGACGCTACAGGACGCGCAAGGAGCGGTCGAGCGTTTCAATATGAGCCACATGGATGACTTATTGGCGGCTATTGGTGCGGGTGATGTGCGTTTACATCAAGTGGTCAACTTTGTTCGTGGACCAAGTGAAACGCCACTTGATGAGTTAGAAAAACTAACTACGAAACGGCGGTCACCAGCAAAAGCAGGCAAGCAGCGCGAAGGCGTTAAAGTGGCCGGCATTGGTAACCTAATGATGAATTATGCACGCTGCTGTCAGCCGCTTCCCGGTGATCCTATCATGGGTTATATCACCCAAGGACGAGGTGTGTCCGTGCACCATGAGGAGTGTGAGCAGCTGCAGCACTTATTGCAACAGAATCCAGCGCGCGGCATCGAGGTTGATTGGGTGGATGATCAAAAACAACCGCGTTACGTGGCAAAGTTAATGATTGTTGCTGACGATCGCTCCGGCTTATTACATGATATCACCAGTATTTTGAGCCACGAAAAAGTCAAT
>NZ_CP071922.1:3833093-3838493 GCF_017584085.1 Halomonas sp. BM-2019 | reverse complement strand
GTGCCCAACGGAAGTAATTATGAGTGAAGATTTGAAGGTCACAACATTACCACAAATGCAGCGTCTCCTCGAAATTATGGCAGCGCTGCGTGATCCTAACGGTGGTTGTCCTTGGGATTTGCAGCAAACGATGCGTTCGTTGATACCCTACACCTTAGAAGAAGCTTATGAAGTTGCTGCTGCTATTCACAGCGGTGACGTTGAAGCGATTCGCGATGAGCTTGGCGATCTTCTTTTTCAAGTGGTGTTTTATGCGCGCTTGGCAGAAGAGTCGGGCGACTATGACTTTGACCAAGTTGCAGCGGCGATTGCCGATAAGCTGGTGCGTCGTCATCCCCATGTTTTCGGAGATGCTGAAGCGAATGATGCCACGGAAGTCCTCCGGCAATGGGAGCAGATCAAGCGACAGGAGCGTGCAGAAGCGGCAATAGACACCAGTGTTTTTGCCGACATACCACAGAACTTACCGGGACTTCTGCAAGCAATGAAGATTCAAAAACGTTGCTGAACAGGCAAAACTTCAGGACCGCATTGAGGACGAAATGGGTGATCTACTATTCGCGGTGGTGAATTTAGCTCGCCATGCAAAAGTGAACCCCGAAACAGCACTCGGGCGAGCGAATCAAAAATTTATGCGTCGTTTTCGTCAAGTCGAGGCTCTCGCGGCTGCAGAACAGCGCGAATTAGCCGAGCAACCCTTGAGTGAGTTAGAATTACTTTGGCAACAGGCAAAACGCGAACTTTCGTGATTGCCGCAGCGGCAATGCTCGGGTATACTGTTTTCCCGTCTTAAGTTCCTTTTCCACGATTCATTTACCCTGACGCAGCAGGTTTTGCATGGCGACTAAATATATTTTTGTAACCGGCGGTGTAGTTTCTTCGCTGGGGAAAGGTATTGCGGCGGCTTCGTTAGCTTCTATTTTGGAAGCGCGCGGACTCAAAGTAACCATCATGAAACTGGACCCGTATATCAACGTTGATCCCGGTACCATGAGCCCCATTCAGCACGGCGAAGTGTTTGTCACTTGTGACGGTGCTGAAACCGACCTCGACCTTGGTCATTACGAGCGCTTTATTCGCTCACGCATGACTAAGAAAAATAACTTCACCACAGGCCGCGTCTACGAAGACGTGATTCGCCGCGAACGGCGCGGAGATTATCTGGGTGCCACGATTCAAGTTATTCCGCATATTACCAATGAGATTAAGCGTCGCATTATTGACGGAGCTGAGGGCAATGACATTGCCTTAATTGAAATTGGTGGCACGGTGGGTGATATTGAGTCACAACCTTTCTTGGAAGCCATTCGCCAATTGTCGGCCGAAGTTGGCCGTCATCGGACACTTTTCATTCATTTGACCCTAGTTCCATTCCTCGGTGCGGCCGGCGAAGTGAAAACCAAACCGACCCAGCACTCTGTAAAGGAGCTGCGTTCTTTGGGTATTCAACCTGATATTCTTATCTGTCGTTCAGACCGGACAGTACCTGCCAATGAGCGGGCGAAAATTGCGTTGTTTACCAATGTTTCAGAGCGCGCGGTTATTTCCCTGAAAGATGTACCGAGTATTTATAAAATTCCAGCGATTCTGAAATCGCAGGGGATTGATGACCTAGTGCTTGAGCGCTTTGGTATGGACTGCCCAGAAGCTGATTTAAGTGAATGGGAAAAGGTTCTTTATCTTGAGTCGAATCCTGTAGGTGAAGTCACGATCGGTTTTGTCGGTAAGTATGTTGAATTACCAGACGCCTATAAGTCGGTTAACGAAGCACTTGCGCATGCTGGATTGCATAATCGTGTCACGGTTAATATCCGCTATATCGACTCACAAGATGTCGAAACCAAAGGTGTTGCTAAACTTGAAGGTGTCGATGCGATTTTGGTACCTGGTGGTTTTGGCGGCCGTGGTATCGAAGGCAAAATCATGGCGGCACAGTATGCGCGTGAGAACAATCTGCCGTATCTCGGTATCTGTTTAGGCATGCAGGTTGCGTTGATTGAGTATGCGCGCCATGTGGCAGGTCTTGAAGGTGCCAATAGTACCGAGTTTGACGAGCATACTGCGCACCCCGTTGTTGGTCTGATTACTGAGTGGATGGATGAAAGCGGTCAGAAGGAAATTCGCGACTCGGGTTCTGATTTAGGCGGCACCATGCGCTTAGGCGCCCAGCAGTGCCATTTATTGCCTGACACCAAAATCCGCGCAATTTACGATGCGGAAACGATTGAAGAGCGTCATCGTCACCGCTATGAAGTGAACAATAATTATCGCCAGCAACTGGGTGACGCTGGGCTGACCTTTGCTGGTCTCTCAGCCGATAAACGCCTCGTGGAAACGATTGAAATTGCCGAGCATCCTTGGTTTGTTGCGGTGCAGTTCCATCCGGAATTTACGTCGACGCCGCGTGATGGTCATCCATTGTTTGCCAGCTTCGTTGAAGCTGCGCGTGAGTATCAGCAACGCCAGCGGAACCTGCAAACGATCAGCGATTAATTAAAGACTGAATTCAGAAAGGATTAGATGATGAGCAAGATAGTAAAAATTATTGGTCGTGAAATCATGGATTCACGCGGTAACCCAACGGTCGAAGCGGATGTATATCTTGACGATGGCAGTATGGGTCGTGCGGCTGCGCCAAGTGGCGCATCAACAGGTAGCCGTGAAGCACTTGAATTGCGCGACGGTGATGCCGGTCGTTATCTAGGCAAAGGTGTATTGAATGCCGTCGGCAATATTAATGGTGCCATTGCGACTGCGCTGCAAGGCATGTCCGCGCTGAATCAAGAAGCAATCGACAACACCATGCTGAAGTTAGATGCTACAGAAAATAAAGAAAAGCTCGGTGCGAATGCGATTTTGGCGGTTTCCTTAGCCGTCGCAAAAGCAGCTGCCGTTAGCAAAGGCGTTGAATTATTCGCGCATATTGCTGATTTAAACGGTACATCGGGCGAATACAGCATGCCGTTGCCGATGATGAATATTCTCAATGGCGGCGAACATGCAGACAATAACGTCGATATTCAAGAATTTATGGTGCAACCGGTTGGTGCGAAGAGCTTCTCCGAAGGTTTACGTGTCGGTGCGGAAATTTTCCACGCGTTGAAAGCGGTGCTCAAAGCGCGTGGTTTAAGCACGGCGGTGGGCGACGAAGGTGGTTTTGCGCCTAACTTGGCTTCGAATGAAGAAGCGCTGGCGGTGATTTCCGACGCGGTTAAAAATGCCGGTTACCAGTTAGGCAAAGACGTCACCTTAGCGCTCGACTGCGCGGCATCAGAGTTTTATCGTGACGGTAAATACCATCTGAGCGGCGAAGGCAAAAGCTTCACCGCTGAAGAATTTGCCGACTATCTTGCCGAATTGTGTGATCGGTACCCAATCGTGTCGATTGAAGATGGGCTGGATGAAAGTGATTGGGCTGGCTGGAAAACGCTTACTGAGAAGCTGGGTGAGCGGGTGCAATTGGTTGGCGATGACTTATTCGTCACCAACACCAAGATTTTGCAGCGTGGTATCAGCGAAGGGATTGGCAACTCAATCCTGATTAAATTTAATCAAATTGGTAGTCTAACGGAAACCTTGAATGCGATTCGTATGGCGCAGGAAGCCGGTTTTACTGTGGTCATTTCGCACCGTTCAGGTGAAACGGAAGACGCAACCATTGCCGACTTAGCGGTGACTATACCGAGCTGTGTAATGCGCTTTTCGAAGCGGAGCTGGTCTATTTGGCGCGCTCGCAAGAACCTCGCTTTCAAACTCATGGCGCTGCCTTGCAGCGTCGTTTGGCTAGTGTGCCTCAATATGTGCGCAAAACGGCCGCAGCATTACTCGAAGCGCAGCTCGAACCAGCGATACCGCTCGCACTTGACGTTCAAAGTGCCTGTTGGCTCGCTAAACAACGCAGTAAGCCTTGGTTGCCGGGTGACGCAAGCCACAAACTTGCCGCTTGGTTGGGCAAACATGCAAAACTCGCCTTACCCTTACCTGTATTTGTCCTCGAAGAATCCACGCAAACCATAAGTATTCGCCTTGATTCAGTGGACCAGCTTGCACTTGAGCAAGAAAAGCTGCATCTTAACTATTATGGCTGGTTTGGACTTGATGGCAGTCATTTAGACGCTACGGCAGACAGTGTGACCATGCATCTTTTACAGCCGACAAAAGCCGTATTAGCGGCAGCATGTGCAGGGCACCGCTGGCGAGCAGGAAACAAATTGCCGCCGCAGGCTTTAGATCTGCGCAGCCTATTATTGTCAGCATCGATTGATTGGCAGCATTTAGGGGAGATTCGGCGATGCGCGTTATAACCGTCATTCTAATCGCGCTGGTGCTTGCGTTACAGTATCGTATTTGGTTTGGTCAGCATGGGGTCAAGGATTACCGGGAGTTGCAAAATGATCTTGCCCGTCAGGAGCAAATTAATGCAACCTTGCAACAACGAAACCAACTGATCGAAGCTGATATTAAAGACTTACGCAATGCTTTAGAAGCAGTTGAAGAGCGGGCTCGCAACGAGCTGGGTTTCGTGCGCCCTGAGGAAACCTTCTTTCGTCTCATCCCCATGCATGAAGAGGAAATTGATTGATGATAGGGATTATACCTGCTGCAGGTATAGGTCAGCGAATGGGAGCGGAGATTCCCAAGCAATATCTTCAATGTTGTGGAAAAACCATTTTAGATCATAGTATTTTTGCGTTACTACAAGACCCGCGTGTCAAACGGGTTTGGGTGGCAGTGCAAGGCGATGACCAATGGTGGCCGGAATCTCATTTTGCCAACGATTCGCGGGTGGAAGCTACGCTTGGTGGCGCAACGCGCGCACAATCTGTGCTTGCCGCTTTGCAGGCTGCAAAAGCGTCCGGTGTTACAGCTACAACACTAGCAGTGGTTCATGATGCAGCACGACCGGCATTAGCGCGAGAGGTGTTAGCGCGACTTCTTGATGTTGCAGAAAGAACGCCAGAGTCTGGGGCCTTATTGGCATTACCGGTACGCGATACAGTGAACCAGGCAGTAACGTCAGCCGCACAGGGTTCGTTACCTGTGAGTGAACAAACGTTAGAACGAGAGAAACTCTGGCTGGCACAAACGCCACAGGTTTTTCAATTGGGGCAGTTAATACGAGCGCTCGAAGCTGGACTGGCAGCAAATTCTGCACTAACCGATGAAAGCTCAGCAATGGAACGTTGCGGTCAACAACCGTTACTCGTGGTGGGAAGTCGCCAAGCCATGAAAGTGACCGACCCAGAAGATCTTGCCTTGGTCGAATATTATTTAAAACAGTTAAACAGGTCGTCTTTATGAACATGCGTATTGGTCAAGGCTTTGACGTGCACAAATTTGCTGGTGATGGACCCATTCGATTGGGCGGTATTACCATCGACTGCGATCAGGGGCTGTTAG
>NZ_CP071922.1:3832626-3832904 GCF_017584085.1 Halomonas sp. BM-2019 | reverse complement strand
GATTGGTGCCGGTGATATTGGCGTGTGGTTTCCGGATAACGACCCGGCGTTTGCCGGCGCTGACAGTGGCGTCCTCTTGCAAAAAGTTTGGCAAGAGGTTTGCTTACAAAATTATCAGTTGGTCAATATGGATGTCACCGTAATTTGTGAAAAGCCAAAAATTAACCCGCACCGTCAAGCGATACAAGAGCGGATTGCAACGCTTCTGGCGGTTACTCCAAACCAGATTAATGTGAAAGCAACGACTACGGAAGGACTCGGTTTTACTGGCCGAAAAG
>NZ_CP071922.1:3830266-3832526 GCF_017584085.1 Halomonas sp. BM-2019 | reverse complement strand
ACCACCGCGGCCTATGCGGTGGCCGCCTCGGTGGTCGCCCCCGGCCTGCAGCAGATCGGCATCCCGCCGCTGGTGGCGCACTTCTTCGTGTTCTACTACGCGGTGCTCTCGGCGATCACCCCGCCGGTGGCCCTGGCCGGCTACGCCGCGGCGGCGATCGCCGGCACCGACCCGCTGAAGACGGCCATGACCTCCTTCAAGTTCGGCCTGGCCGCCTTCATCGTGCCCTTCATGTTCTTCTACAGCCCGGCGCTGCTGATGGACGGCACCTGGATGCAGATCCTGCGCGTGGCGATCACCGCCGCGGTGGGCATCTACCTGCTGGCCTCGGCCGTCCAGGCCTGGTTCCTCAACGGCGGCGTCAACCCGGTGCAGCGCGTGCTGCTGTTGACCGCGGCGCTCTCCATGATCGCCGGCGGCTGGATGACCGACCTGATCGGCCTCGGGCTCGGTGGCCTGGTCTTCGCCTGGCAGGCCGCCGCCCTGAAGGCCAAGCCCAAGGCCTTGATTTGACCGCCCTTTACCAACCATCTGCTGATACGACAAGGGAAACGCCCTATGACCAAGATTGTCGAAATCCACGCCCTCGAGGTGCTCGATTCCCGCGGCAACCCCACCGTCCAGGCCGAGGTGCGTCTGGAGAGCGGTGCCGTGGGGGTGGCCTGTGCGCCCAGCGGCGCCTCCACCGGCTCCCGCGAGGCCCTGGAGCTGCGCGACGGCGACAAGAGCCGCTACCTGGGCAAGGGCGTGCTGAAGGCCGTCGCGGCCGTCAACGGCGCTATCCGTGAGCGGCTGATAGGCATGGATGCCCGCGATCAGCGCGGCCTGGATGACGCCATGCTGGCGCTCGACGGCACCGACAACAAGGCCAAGCTTGGCGCCAACGCCATCCTGGCCGTGTCGCTGGCCGCCGCCAAGGCCGCGGCCGACGCCAAGGGCATGCCGCTCTACGCCCATATCGCCGAGCTCTACGGCCAGCCGGGCCAGTACAGCATGCCGGTGCCGATGATGAACATCCTCAACGGCGGCGAGCATGCCGACAACAACGTCGACATCCAGGAGTTCATGGTGCAGCCCGTGGGCGCGCCCAACTTCCGCGAAGGCCTGCGCATGGGCGCCGAGATCTTCCACGCCCTGAAGAAGGTGCTCAGCGCCCGCGGCCTCTCCACCGCGGTGGGCGACGAGGGTGGCTTCGCGCCGAACCTCGAGTCCAACGCCGAGGCGCTGGCGGTGATCCAGCAGGCGGTGGAAGACGCCGGCTACGCCCTGGGCCGCGATGTGACCCTGGCGCTGGACTGCGCCTCCTCCGAGTTCTACCAGGATGGCCAGTACAACCTGTCAGGCGAGGGCAAGCGCTATGACGCCGCGGGCTTCGTCGACTACCTGGCCGAGCTGTGCGAGGCGTACCCCATCGTCTCCATCGAGGACGGCATGGACGAGTCCGACTGGGACGGCTGGAAGGCGCTGACTGACAAGCTCGGCGACAGGGTGCAGCTGGTCGGCGACGATCTGTTCGTCACCAACACCCGGATCCTCAAGCGCGGCATCGACGAGCAGATCGGTAACTCCATCCTGATCAAGTTCAACCAGATCGGCTCGCTCTCCGAGACGCTGGACGCCATCAGGATGGCCCAGGACGCCGGCTTCACCGTGGTGATCTCCCACCGCTCCGGCGAGACCGAGGACACCACCATCGCCGATCTCGCCGTGGGCACCTGTGCCGGCCAGATCAAGACTGGCTCGCTGTGCCGCAGCGACCGGGTCGCCAAGTACAACCGCCTGCTGGTGATCGAGCATGACCTAGAGCTAAAAGGCTTTATTTCTTGAAATCAGGAATTAGAGCGTTATCTATTTAGGAATCTATTATGGAAACTTCTCCACGATTGCCAGTGCGACGTACCAAGATCGTCGCCACCCTGGGCCCGGCCAGCGACCGCGAGGGCGTGCTGGAGGCCATGATCGCGGCCGGCGTCGACGTGGTGCGCCTCAACTTCTCCCATGGCTCGCCCGACGACCACCGCCAGCGCCTGGCGCGGGTGCGCGCGATCGCCGACCGCCTGGGCCGAAGCGTCGCCGCCCTCGGCGACCTGCAGGGCCCCAAGATCCGCATCGCCCGCTTCACCGAGGGTGCCGTGACCCTCGAGGAGGGCGCGCCCTTCGTGCTGGATATGGCGCTGCCCAGCGACGAGGGCACACCGGAGCGGGTGGGCTGCGACTATAAACAGCTGATCGACGATGTCGCCCCGGGGGACCGCCTGCT
>NZ_CP071922.1:3828088-3830166 GCF_017584085.1 Halomonas sp. BM-2019 | reverse complement strand
CATGGCACACAGACCCGCAAAGAAAAAAGTAAAAGATCCTATCACCGGTGCAGAGCCCGGTAAAAACCCGTCCGTTGACGAGCGCAACCTAATTGATGCTGCCGAGTCGGCCAGCCTCTCGTTTGAGGACCGCGTGCGGATCTATTGGGATGAGAACCGCGCCTTTATCATTGGCTCTATCGTCGTATTGTTGGTGGTCGTAGTCGGCTATCAAGGCTTGGTCGCCTTCCAAAATATACGCGAGCGCGCCGTCCGCGACGAATTTGCCTTGGTTGGCGACGATCTCGATGAACGCAAGGCATTCGTCGAGCGACGCGGCAACACCCCGCAAGGTGGCTTTGCCGCTCTCTCGGTTGCCGCTATTGAAGCCTTGCGCGACAGCCCGCTAGCCGGACGCGCCCACATGGGACGCGCCATCAGCGCACTGCGCGGAGGCGATGTTGCCGAGGGGGAAGCCATGCTCAAAGCGATTGCCGACAATCGCGACCTGCCGCAAGCCGCTCGCGCCGAAGCCGTCTTCCATCTGGCCATTATTGCCCTAAGTCAGGGCGACAGCGCACAACTGGAAAGTCGTGCCGCCCAATTGGATGCCATGCCGTTTGCCCAAGTTTGGCAAAATCGTCTGGCGGAAATCCGCTAAGCCCATTTTTTCACTGAACCATAAATCGATACACACATCATGAGTACACTCATTACAGACATCCGCGCACGCGAGATCATTGATTCCCGGGGCAACCCGACCGTTGAGGTCGATGTTGAACTGGAATCCGGCATCATTGGCCGTGCCGCTGTGCCCTCCGGCGCCAGCACCGGCGTTAACGAAGCACTGGAGCTGCGCGATGGCAGCCTTCCGGCCTCTGCCTTCCCGAAGAATTTCAAACCGAAAAAACGCTACCTCGGCAAAGGCGTTCTCAAAGCAGTTGAGAATGTTGATGAGCTGATCGCGCCAGAACTGATTGGTGTCGATGCCTGCGATCAAGTCGGCATCGATAACATCATGCTCGAACTCGACGGCACCCCCAACAAGAGCAAGTTGGGAGCCAATGCCATCCTCGGCGTTTCACTCGCCACGGCACACGCCGCTGCCGATGCCCTGGGCTTGCCGCTTTACAAGTATTTGGGTGGACCCAACGCCAAGGTTTTGCCCGTGCCCATGATGAATATCATGAATGGCGGTGCACACTCCGATGCACCTATCGACATTCAGGAATTCATGATTGTGCCAAAGGGCGCCGATTCCTTCCGCCATGCCATTCAAATGGGTTGCGAGGTTTTCCACGCACTCAAGAGCGTGCTCAAGAGCAAGGGACTTTCAACTGCGGTTGGTGATGAGGGTGGCTTCGCGCCCGTGTTACCATCCAATGAAGGCGCACTGGAAGTCATTGCCACCGCCATCAAGGATGCTGGCTACAAACTCGGCAAGGACATCTTCCTCGCACTCGACGTCGCTGCTTCCGAGTTCTACGACTCCAAGACCAAAAAATACATCTTCAAGAAGTCCGACGGCTCCAAGCGCTCCGCTGCGCAGATCGTTGATTACTACAAGGACTTACAGAAGAAGTATCCCATCATCTCGATTGAGGATGGTTGCGACGAGGACGACTGGGATGGCTGGAAGCTGCTGACCGACGCCATTGGCGGTAGCACACAGTTGGTGGGTGACGACCTGTTCGTGACCAACACCAAGTTCCTCAAAAAGGGCATCGACCTTGGTGTGGCCAATTCCATCTTGGTTAAGGTCAATCAAATCGGCTCGCTTACCGAGACCTTTGATGCGGTTGAAATGGCCAAGGAAGCCAAATACACCAGCGTGCTCTCACACCGCTCCGGCGAGACAGAGGACACCACCATCGCGGATATCGCCGTTGCCACCAACTGTGGTCAAATCAAGACTGGCTCATTGTCACGTTCCGACCGCGTTTGCAAATACAACCAATTGCTGCGCATCGAAGAGGAACTCGGCAAGCACGCCATCTACGGCGGCAAGATGTAAGCTCTCAAATAACGTTTTAAACGAAAAGCCCCCGGTTACAACCAGGGGCTTTTTTTGTGACTAGCAGCCCGTCGGACTTAGGCAA
>NZ_CP071922.1:3819473-3827988 GCF_017584085.1 Halomonas sp. BM-2019 | reverse complement strand
CGGACCCCCTCTCCGACCTGTCCCCGGCGCCTTTCGCTGACACGGCTCGGCAACTCCGGTAGCCCTGGCTGCACCTTACAACGACTCCCGCCAGCGGTAGAGCAGCTCCAGAGCCTGGCGCGGCGTCAGGTCGTCCAGGGCCAGGCCGCCGAGCTCCTCCACCAGGGGGTGGGGGGCGCTGGCGAAGAGGTCGCTCTGCTGGGGCACGGCGGTGCCGGGCTGCGGCGCACGGCTGCCCTGATCCACCTCCTGCTGCTCCAGCTGGGCGAGCTTCTCCCGGGCCCGGGCGATCACCCCCTGGGGCACGCCGGCCAGCTGGGCCACCTGCAGCCCGTAGCTCTGGCTCGCCGGGCCTTCCTCCACGCGGTGCATGAAGACGATGCCCTCCCGGTGCTCCGCCGCGGTGAGGTGCACGTTGGCCACCCCCTCGGCCTGCTCGGGCAGGGCGGTCATCTCGAAGTAGTGGGTGGCGAACAGCGTGAAGGCGCGGGTGCGGGTCAGCTGCTCGGCGCTGGCCCAGGCCAGCGACAGGCCATCGAAGGTGCTGGTGCCACGGCCGATCTCGTCCATCAGCACCAGGCTGTGGTCGGTGGCGTTGTGCAGGATATTGGCGGTCTCGGTCATCTCCACCATGAAGGTGGAGCGCCCGCCGGCCAGGTCGTCCGAGGAGCCGATGCGGGTGAAGATGCGGTCCACCGGGCCGATCTCGGCGGCGTCCGCCGGCACGAAGCTGCCGGTATGGGCGAGCAGGGTGATCAGCGCCGCCTGGCGCATGAAGGTGGACTTGCCGCCCATATTGGGGCCCGTGATGACGAGCATCCTGCGCGCATCATCCATGATCAGGTCGTTGGGCACGAAAGGCGCGTCGGAGACCTGCTCCACCACCGGGTGGCGGCCGCCCTGGATGGCGATGCCGGGGGTCTCGGCCAGCCGCGGTCGGGTGAAGTCCAGCGCCTGGGCGCGCTCGGCGAAGGCGCACAGCACGTCCAGCGTGGCCAGGGCCCGGGCGCTGGCCTGCAGGGCGTCTAGCTCGGCGTTGAGGGTATCGAGCAGGCCGTCGTAGAGCAGCTTCTCCCGGGCGAGCGCCCGGGACTTCGCCGACAGCGCCTTGTCCTCGAACGCCTTGAGCTCGGGGATGATGAAGCGCTCGGCGTTCTTCAGGGTCTGGCGGCGCACATAGTCCGCCGGGGCATCCCGGGCCTGGGCGCGGGGGATCTCGATGTAGTAGCCGTGGACCCGGTTGTAGCCCACCTTGAGGCCGGGCAGGCCGGTGCGCTCGCGCTCCCGCGCCTCCAGCTGCACCAGGTAGTCGCCGGCGTGCTCGGCGAGGCCGCGGTGCTCGTCGAGCTCGGTGTCGAAGCCCTCGGCGATCACCCCGCCGTCGCGGATCACCACCGGCGGGTTCTCCACCAGCGCGCGGGTCAGGGTGTCGGCCAGTTCCGGGTAGGGGCGGATATGGCGCCTGAGCTCGTCCAGGGCGGTGCCCTCAGGGTAGTCGGCCAGCGACGCCTCGAGTTCGGGCAGGGCGTTGAAGGCGTCGCGCAGCCGGGCCAGGTCCCGCGGTCGGGCGCTGTAGAGCGCCACCCGGGCCAGGATGCGCTCCACGTCGCCGATCGCCTTGAGGGCGTCGCGCAGCGCCACGAAGCCCTCGGCCTCCAGCAGCAGGGCCACCGCCGCCTGGCGGGCCCGGACGCGCTCGCGGTCGCGCAGCGGGCGGTTGAGCCAGCGCTTGAGCAGCCGCGAGCCCATGGCCGTGGCGGTGGTGTCGAGCACGCTGGCCAGGGTGTTGTCGCCGCTGCCGGCCAGGTTGACGTCGATCTCCAGGTTGCGGCGGCTGGCGGCATCGATCACCACGGCGTCGTCGCGGCTCTCCACGCCGATGGCGGTGACGTGGGGCAGCCGCGAGCGCTGGGTGTCCCGGGCGTACTCGACCAGCACGCCGGCGGCGGTGATGGCCGCAGTGAGGTGGGCGCAGCCGAAGCCGCGCAGGTCCTGGACCTGGAACTGGTCGCACAGCAGCCGCGTCGCGCTCTCTGGGTCGAACAGCCAGTCGCTCTGGCGGCGCAGGCCGCGCCGGCCCTCGAGGGCCGGCGGCAGGGTGAGGCTCTCCCAGGCGCTGGAGCTCGGCGAGCAGCTCGCCCTCGTCCACGACCTCCAGCACGCCGAAGCGCCCGCTGGAGAGCTCAAGCCAGGCCAGGCCCAGGCGCTCGCCCGCGGCGTGCACGGCTACCAGCAGGTTGTCGCGGCGGGCGTCGAGCAGCGCCTCGTCGTAGAGGGTGCCGGGGGTGACGATGCGCACCACGCGACGCTCTACCGGTCCCTTGGAGGCCGCCGGGTCGCCGACCTGTTCGCAGATCGCCACCGACTCGCCGGCGGCCACCAGGCGCGCGAGATACCCCTCGGCGCTGTGGTAGGGCACCCCGGCCATGGGGATCGGCTTGCCGGCGGACTGGCCGCGCTGGGTCAGGGTGATGTCGAGCAGGGCCGCGGCGCGCCGGGCGTCGTCGTAGAAGAGCTCGTAGAAGTCGCCCATGCGGTAGAAGAGCAGCACCTCGGGGTGCTCGCGCTTGATCTTCAGGTATTGGGCCATCATGGGGGTGTGAGAGGGGCTTGCGGCCTGTGACATCGGAGATCCTGTTTCGGGCTCTGCACTCGCGGGCAAAAGCCAGTATTCTAGCGCCCAGGCATCGGCTCCGTCAGGGGCGATTGCATCTGACCCAGGAGGTTTCCCCTATGCCCCGTTCCGCCGCCAGCCTGGCCAACCTCGATCTCATCACCCTGGCCGAGCGCCTGGGCCGCCTCTGCCGCCAGCAGGGCGTGACGGTAACGACCGCCGAGTCCTGCACCGGCGGCGGGGTGGCCAGCGCCATCACCGCGGTGGCCGGCAGCTCCGACTACTTCGAGACCGGCTACGTGACCTACGCCAACGGCGCCAAGACCCGCCTGCTGGGCGTGCCCGAGGCGCTGCTCGAGGCCCAGGGCGCGGTGAGCCGCGAGGTGGTGGAGGCCATGGTAATCGGCGCCTGCCGCGACAGCGGCGCCGGCCTCGGGGTGGCGATCAGCGGCGTGGCCGGCCCCGGCGGCGGCTCGCCGGACAAGCCGGTGGGCACCGTGTGGCTCGCCTGGGGCGATGCCGAGCGCGCCGAGGCGGTGTGCCGTCGCTACCCCGGCGACCGCCGCGCCGTGCGCGAGCAGGCGGTGCGCGAGGCCTTGGTGGGGCTGATTCGCCGCCTCGAGACCCGCTGAGCACGGCCCCGCTCCCAGGCGGAATTGGCACTGGTCCTGCCCGCCCTTTTTCGCCATACTACTGTCCAGTCATACAGTATTCAGATATCCAACGATCCGATCAGGAGACCCGTGATGGCCCAGGATGACAACCGCTCCAAGGCGCTGAGCGCCGCGCTTTCCCAGATCGAGCGCCAGTTCGGCAAGGGCACCGTGATGCGCCTCGGCGACGCCCCGCGGGTGGTCATGCCGTCGGTATCCACCGGCTCGCTGGGCCTGGACATCGCGCTCGGCATCGGCGGCCTGCCCTACGGCCGTGTGGTGGAGATCTTCGGTCCGGAGTCCTCGGGCAAGACCACCCTGACCCTGTCGGTGATCGCCGAAGCCCAGAAGCAGGGCAAGGTGTGCGCCTTCATCGACGCCGAGCATGCCCTGGACCCGAGCTATGCCGAGAAGCTCGGCGTCAACCTCGACGACCTGCTGGTCTCCCAGCCCGATACCGGCGAGCAGGCCCTGGAGATCTGCGACATGCTGGTGCGCTCCGGCGGCGTCGACGTGATCATCATCGACTCGGTGGCCGCGCTCACCCCGCGGGCCGAGATCGAGGGCGAGATGGGCGACTCCCACGTGGGCCTGCAGGCGCGCCTGATGTCCCAGGCGCTGCGCAAGATCACCGGCCATATCAAGAACGCCAACTGCCTGGTGGTGTTCATCAACCAGATCCGCATGAAGATCGGCGTGATGTTCGGCAGCCCCGAGACCACCACCGGCGGCAACGCCCTGAAGTTCTATGCCAGCGTGCGCCTGGACATCCGCCGCACCGGCTCGGTGAAGCAGGGCGACGAGGTCACCGGCAACGAGACCCGGGTCAAGGTGGTCAAGAACAAGGTGGCCCCGCCCTTCCGACAGGCCGAGTTCCAGATCCTCTACGGCAAGGGCATCTACCACGCCGGCGAGGTGATCGACCTGGGCGTGCAGTGCAACCTGGTCGACAAGGCCGGCGCCTGGTACAGCTACCAGGGCAACAAGATCGGCCAGGGCAAGGCCAATGCCGCCCAGTTCCTCGAGGACAACCCGGCCATCATGGCGGAGATCGAGAGCCAGATCCGCGCCCAGTTGCTCGCCGCTCCCGCCCCGAAGGAGGAGGCCGAGGAGGCGGTCTCCGCCGAGGCCGGTCGCGAGGACGACCTGCTGTAGGCCATGCGCGATACGGTCGCGAACCGCGAGGCCTCGCCGCGGGACGACGCCATCCGCCTGCTGGCCCGGCGCGAACACTCCCGCGCCGAGCTGGCAGGCCGACTCGCGGCAAGGGGGCATGAGCCGGCGGCCGTCGACCCCTGCCTCGATGCCCTGGCCGAGGAGGGCCTCCAGTCCGACGCCCGCTTCGCCGAGAGCTTCCTGCGCTCGCGCATCCTGCGCGGCCAGGGGCCGCTGAAGATCCGCGCCGAGCTCGAGCGGCGCGGTATCGACCGCGAGCCGGCCCGGGCGGCCTTCGCCACCCTCGCCGAGGAGGAGGGGGTCGACTGGTTCGCCCTGGCCGGCGAGACCCTGGCCCGGCGCTTCGCCGGTCCCGGCGACACCCCCCGCGAGCGCGCCCGCCGCGAGCGCTTCCTGGCCGGCCGCGGCTTCGACTTCGAGCAGGTGCGCCACGCCCTGGCGCACGCCTGGGACGAGGACGCCCCTTCAGTCCCTTGACAGCTGCGCTATAATGGTTCCCTTTGCGGACGCCCCGGGTGGCCTCGTTGCGGATGGCCACCCCGCCCATCGCCACGGATACCCCATGAAAAGCGCAGACATCAGACAGGCCTTTCTGAGTTACTTCGAGGAGCACGGCCACACCGTCGTGCCCTCCAGCTCCCTGGTGCCGGACAACGACCCGACCCTGCTGTTCACCAATGCCGGCATGGTGCCGTTCAAGGACGTCTTCCTGGGCCGCGACCCGCGTTCCTATGTGCGGGCGGCCTCCTCCCAGCGCTGCGTGCGCGCCGGGGGCAAGCACAACGACCTCGACAACGTCGGCTATACCGCCCGCCACCACACCTTCTTCGAGATGCTGGGCAACTTCAGCTTCGGCGACTACTTCAAGCGCGATGCCATCCGCTTCGCCTGGCACTTCCTCACCGAGACCCTGGGGCTGCCCAAGGAGAAGCTGTGGGTCACCGTGCACGTCAGCGACGACGAGGCCGAGGCAATCTGGAAGGAGGAGATGGGCATCGACCCGGCACGCTTCTCCAAGCTCGACGAGGACAACTTCTGGCAGATGGGCGACACCGGTCCCTGCGGGCCGAGCTCCGAGATCTTCTACGACCACGGTCCCGAGGTGTGGGGCGGCCCGCCCGGCAGCCCCGAGGAGGACGGCGACCGCTACATCGAGATCTGGAACCTGGTGTTCATGCAGTTCGACCGCGACGCCGCGGGCACCCTGCATCCGCTGCCCAAGCCCTCCATCGACACCGGCATGGGCCTGGAGCGCATCGCCGCGGTGATGCAGGGGGTGCACTCCAACTACGAGATCGACCTCTTCCAGAACCTGCTGTCGGCCGCGGCGCGCCACACCGACCACGCCGATACTCGCAACCCGTCGCTGCGGGTCATCGCCGACCATATCCGCTCCTGCGCCTTCCTGGTCGCCGACGGCGTGCTGCCCGCCAACGAGGGGCGCGGCTACGTGCTGCGCCGGATCATCCGCCGGGCCATCCGCCACGGTCACAAGCTGGGTGCCAGGGGGCACTTCTTCCACAAGCTGGTGGGGGCCCTGGACGCCGAGATGGGCGAGGCCTACCCGGAGCTGCGCAGCGGGCGCCAGCAGATCGAGCGCGTGCTGCTCAAGGAGGAGGAGCAGTTCGCGCGCACCCTGGAGCACGGCATGGGTCTGCTCGAGGAGGCCCTGGCCGGCCTCGACGGCGAGGTGCTGCCCGGCGAGACGGTGTTCAAGCTGTATGACACCTACGGCTTCCCCTATGATCTGACCGCCGACGTCTGCCGCGAGCGCGGCGTGGTCCTCGACGAGATCGGCTTCGAGCGCGCCCTGGAGGCTCAGCGTGAGCGCGCCCGCGCCGCCAGCCAGTTCGGCGCCGACTACGCAGCGGCGCTGGAGCTTCCGGGCGAGACCACCTTCACCGGCTACGACCGGCTCGAGGACCGCGCCACCGTGACCGCCATCCTCGACCGCGAGGGCCAGGCCCTGGAGGGCCTGGCGCCCGAGCAGCGCGGCCTGGTGGTGCTCGACCGCACCCCCTTCTACGGCGAGTCCGGCGGCCAGGTGGGCGACACCGGCTACCTGCACCTGACGGGCGGCGGCCGCTTCCTGGTCACCGATACCCAGAAGCAGTCCGGCCACCACCTCCACCACGGCGTGCTGCTCGAGGGCGAGCTCACCGTGGGCGACGCGGTGAGTCCCGAGGTCAACGCCGAGCTGCGTACCGCCACCGTTCGCAACCACTCCGCCACCCACCTGATGCACAAGGCGCTGCGCCAGGTGCTGGGCGAGCACGTGGCCCAGAAGGGCTCGCTGGTGACCCCGGAGCGCCTGCGTTTCGACTTCAGTCATTTCGAGCCGATGACCCCCGAGCAGTTGGCCGAGGTGGAGCGCCTGGTCAACGAGCAGATCCTGGCCAATGCGCCGACCCGGATCGAACAGATGAGCCTGGATCAGGCCAAGGCCAGGGGCGCAGCGGCGCTCTTCGAGGCCAAGTACGCCGACAGCGTGCGGGTGCTGACCATCGGCGCCGACGACTTCTCCATCGAACTCTGCGGCGGCACCCACGTGGCCCGCAGCGGCGATATCGGCTGCTTCCATATCGTCGGCGAGCAGGGCATCGCCTCCGGCGTGCGGCGCATCGAGGCGATCACCGGCGAGGGGGCACTGGCCTGGTTCCACGAGCAGGAGGCCCGCCTCAACCGCATCGGCGAGCGCCTCAAGGCCAAGCCCGAGCAGGTCGAGGAGCGCGTCGACTCGCTGGTGGAGCGCAACCGCGCCCTGGAGAAGGAGCTCGAGCGGCTCAAGGCCAAGCTGGCCAGCGCCGCCGGCAGCGACATGCTCAGCCAGGCTCGCGAGATCGCCGGGGTCAAGGTGCTGGCCACCCGCCTGGAGGGCGTCTCCGGCAAGGAGCTGCGCAACGTCCTGGACCAGCTCAAGAACAAGCTGGGTTCCGGCATCGTGGTGCTGGGCGTGGCGGACAAGGAGGCCGGCAAGGTGAGTCTGATCGCCGGGGTCACCGATGACCTCACCGGCCGTGTCAAGGCGGGCGAGCTGGTCAATCACGTGGCGTCCCAGGTGGGCGGCAAGGGCGGCGGCCGGGCCGACATGGCCCAGGCCGGCGGCAGCGATGTCGCCGCCCTGCCGCAGGCGCTCGACAGCGTCCCGGCCTGGGTCGAGGCGCGCCTCCAGTAACACTCGGCAGGGCCGGTGACCGTAGAGTCCCGGCCCTGTCCGTAGGGATTCATCTTTCACTCATACGAGCGCCACTGGTTCTCGACAGACGAGGGAAAACGGCATATGGCACTATACGTACAGAAGTTCGGCGGTACCTCGGTGGGCTCCGTGGAGCGCATCAAGGCCGTGGCCGATAAGGTCAAGGGCTTTCGCGACAACGGCCATCAGGTCGTGGTCGTGGTCTCCGCCATGAGCGGCGAGACCAACCGCCTGATCGGCATGGCCAACGAGATCAACGACGAGCCGACGCCGCGGGAAATGGACATGCTGGTCTCCACCGGCGAACAGGTCACCATCTCGCTGCTGGCCATGGCCCTGCACAAGCTGGGCGTGCCGGCCACCTCCTACACCGGTTCTCAGGTGGGCATCCTGACCGACAGCTCCCACACCAAGGCGCGCATCCAGCGCATCGAGACCGACGAGATCCAGGCCGATCTCGACGATGGCCAGGTGGTGGTAGTCGCCGGCTTCCAGGGCGTCGATGAAGAGGGCAACATCACCACCCTCGGTCGCGGTGGTTCCGACACCACCGGTGTGGCCCTGGCCGCGGCCCTGAAGGCCGACGAGTGCCAGATCTACACTGACGTCGACGGCGTCTACACCACCGACCCGCGGGTCTGCAGCAAGGCTCGGCGCCTCGAGACCATCACCGTCGAGGAGATGCTGGAACTGGCGAGCCTCGGCTCCAAGGTGCTGCAGATCCGCTCCGTCGAATTCGCCGGCAAGTACAACGTGCCGCTGCGCGTGCTCTCCAGCTTCGAGGGGGGGAGCGGCACCCTGATCGTTGCAGACTCTGACCAAGACGAGGATTCCATGGAAGAACCGCTGATCTCCGGTATCGCCTTCACCGCCAAC
>NZ_CP071922.1:3818212-3819461 GCF_017584085.1 Halomonas sp. BM-2019 | reverse complement strand
AGTGGACATGATCGTCCAGAACGTGGCGCCGGCCGGCGACTACACCGACTTCACCTTCACCGTAGCCAAGGGCGACTACAAGAAGACCCTGAAGATCCTCGAGGAGCAGGTGATCCCCGACCTGGGTGGCGGTGAGGTCAACGGTGACGACAACATCGCCAAGGTCTCCCTGGTTGGGGTCGGCATGCGCTCCCACGCCGGCGTGGCGTCCAAGATGTTCCGCGTGCTGGCCGACGAGAATATCAACATCCGCATGGTCTCGACCTCCGAGATCAAGATCTCCGTGGTGATCGACGAGAAGCAGATGGAGCTCGCCGTGCGTGCCCTGCATACCGCCTTCGGCCTCGACAAGAGCGACATCGAGGGTGAATAAGCCTGCCCGGAGCGGCTGACAGCTTCTACGCTGACAGGGAAGCCCGCGACGGGCTTCCCTTCAACGGGGAGCTGGGGTGTCATGGGCTGCCGATTGGTCACGGAGGACGTCGTGACACATAATGCAGCGACGCGATTCCACCGGCGCACATCCCGCTGCCAGAGAGTCCAAGAACTAGCCTGAGAAGGAGATCAGCCATGCTCATCCTGACCCGCCGTGTCGGCGAGACCCTGATGATCGGAGACGACATCACCGTGACGGTGCTGGGCGTGAAGGGGAATCAGGTCCGGATCGGCGTCAATGCCCCCAAGGACGTCGCCGTGCACCGCGAGGAGATCTACCAGCGGATCCAGCGCGAGAAGGCCGAGGAGAGCGACTCGGGCCGCGAGGAGTAGGCGCCCCGCCGCGGCGCAAAAAAGACGCCGGCGTCGCTGGACAAAGCGCTTCAGAAACGGTAACATATGCGCCGTGTCGATGAGGGAGAGGTGGCCGAGTGGCTGAAGGCGCTCCCCTGCTAAGGGAGTATGGGGTTTATAGCCTCATCGAGGGTTCGAATCCCTCCCTCTCCGCCATGACGCTCGAGGAAGTCCTCCTCGAGCCGAGTGACCGACACGACGAAGATGACAGGGCGCCCGTAGCTCAGCTGGATAGAGTACCTGACTACGAATCAGGTGGTCGGAGGTTCGAATCCTCCCGGGCGCGCCACTTCGGATACCCGCAGTACGTGATGGCGATCACGCCCAACATCGCACTACGCGCCCGTAGCTCAGCTGGATAGAGTACCTGACTACGAATCAGGTGGTCGGAGGTTCGAATCCTCCCGGGCGCGCCAGATCCGGACCCGTCCTCTTCGCGAGGTCGGGTCTTCTGCTTTGC
>NZ_CP071922.1:3815334-3818112 GCF_017584085.1 Halomonas sp. BM-2019 | reverse complement strand
TACTCACCGGCGCTGTCACCTTGTTAACCAAACTATGTCCTGAGGCGAACATCGACTCAGGAGCGTCTAGTGCACCTTCTGCTGGCACTGCCAACGAAGACGCGGATGCAAAAAAACTAGCTGCAATCGCCGTCGCCGTGAAGCGCTATCGCGCAAGTAAATCAGACAATCCAGCCTCAGACGCTTAGGGAGTCATCTTATGTCCAAACCACTATTATTGACCGAATTGGTCCTGCGTGACGCACACCAGTCGCTATTAGCGACCCGTTTGCGCCTCGATGACATGTTGCCGATTGCAGAGAAGCTCGATCAAGCGGGGTTTTGGTCGCTTGAAACTTGGGGTGGGGCAACGTTCGATGCCTGTATTCGTTATTTAGGTGAAGATCCTTGGGAACGCCTGCGTGAACTGAAAAAAGCGATGCCCAATACGCGCCAACAGATGCTCCTGCGCGGCCAGAACCTGCTTGGTTATCGTCATTATGCGGATGACGTGGTTAAACGTTTTGTCGAGCGTGCACGGACCAATGGCGTCGATGTTTTTCGTATTTTTGACGCAATGAATGATGTCCGCAATTTAAAGACAGCGATTGAAGCAACGATCGCGAATGATGGCCATGCACAAGGCACCATGTCGTATACCGTAAGCCCTGTACACACGCGGGAAAAATGGGTGGCGATGGCGAAAGAATTAGAAGACATGGGTTGCCACTCGATTTGTATCAAGGATATGGCAGGGTTATTGCGCCCCTACGAAGCAGAAGGGCTGATTACCGAGCTGAAAGCAAATGTGTCGGTGCCGATTGCCATGCAGTGTCATGCAACGACAGGCTTAAGTACAGCGACCTATCAAAAAGCGATCGACGCGGGCATTGATATGCTCGATACCGCGATCTCGTCGATGAGTATGACCTATGGGCATAGTGCAACGGAAACGTTAGTCGCTATGGTCGAAGGTACCGAGAGAGATACCGGGCTCGACCTCGCCAACCTTGAAGAAATTGCGTCCTACTTTCGTCAAGTACGGAAAAAGTACGCGCGCTTTGAGGGTTCACTAAAAGGTGTGGATGCGCGAATTCTTCTGGCACAAGTGCCTGGCGGCATGCTCACCAACATGGAAAATCAGCTGCGTGAGCAGAAAGCGTTGGATAAATTTGATCAAGTGCTGGAAGAAATTCCGCGGGTGCGCGAGGACTTAGGCTTTATTCCATTGGTTACGCCAACCTCACAAATTGTCGGTACTCAAGCAGTACTCAACGTCTTAACCGGTGAACGTTACAAGTCAGTGTCAAAAGAAACGGTCGGCGTCTTGAAAGGTGAGTATGGTGCGACGGCAGCTCCAGTGAATGCAGAACTACAAAAGAAAGTCCTAGCTGGCGCCGAGCCAATTACTTGCCGACCCGCTGATCTGATCGACGATGAGTTAGACGCACTGACGACTGAGTTAGAGGAAAAAGCAAAATCTGAAAATATTCGCCTCGCAGAAGCAAGTGTCGATGACGTATTAACCTATGCCTTGTTCCCGCAAATTGGCCTGAAATTTTTACAGAATCGCGATAATCCTGACGCGTTCGAGCCGGTGCCGAGTGTTGAAAATGCGACACCAGTGCGTAAAGCCGAGACCGGCGATAATAGTATTGAACGCTACGACGTGTGTATTTCTGGTGAGTGTTTCTCAGTTGAGGTTGGCCCCGATGGCAGCTTAAAGGCAGAGTCGAGTCGTTCAACGAGTCCGCCGGCTGAATCGCAGCCGAAAGCAGCTCCGGCACCGCAAGCGAGCGCCAATGCACAAGCGTTGCACGCACCCTTGTCAGGTAACTTATGGAAGTATCAAGTGAAGCCTGGTGACGCTGTGAAATCGGGTGATGTCGTCGTCATTCTAGAAGCGATGAAAATGGAAACGGAAGTCCGTGCCGACCGCGATGGCGTCATTGCCGAGTTGAAGGCACGTGAGGGCGATAGTGTTATTTCGGGTGACATTTTGTTGACCATTGAAGGGAACGCCTAAGCATTATGGAAACATTGCTAACATTGTGGAATACCACTGGCTTCGCAGGCCTGTCGCTCGGTGCCATCGTGATGATTGGGGTCGGCCTGCTGCTGGTTTATCTCGCCATCGTGCATAAATTTGAGCCGTTACTGCTATTGCCAATCGGCTTTGGTGCTGTGCTCGCGAATATCCCGCTAGCCGGCATGAATGAGCCGGGTGGGATTCTCTATTTACTTTATGAGCTTGGCATTGCCACGGGATTGTTCCCGCTGCTAATTTTTCTCGGTGTTGGGGCGATGACGGATTTCGGTGCATTGTTGGCGAATCCGCGCATGCTGCTACTTGGAGCCGCGGCACAATTTGGCATTTTTGCCACCTTGCTCGGTGCAATCGCGCTGAACTGGGTGCCCGGTGTTGAGTTTACCTTACAGCAAGCAGCTGCTATTGCCATTATCGGCGGTGCTGATGGCCCGACAGCGATTTATTTAGCGTCGCAGTTGGCACCTGAGCTGCTGGGAGCGATTGCTGTTGCCGCATATTCGTATATGGCGCTGGTGCCGGTTTTACAGCCGCCGGTTATGCGCCTGCTGACCACGGAGAAAGAACGAAAAATCCGCATGACGCAGTTAAAGACGGTGTCGAAGCGGGCGAAGATCCTTTTTCCGTTGATGGTGCTGGTGATGACGTTATTGCTGTTACCCACAGCAGCGCCGCTCGTCGGAATGTTCTGTCTCGGTAACCTCATGCGCGAAAGTGGCGTGGTGGATCGTCTGAGTAAAACGGCTCAGAAT
>NZ_CP071922.1:3803003-3815234 GCF_017584085.1 Halomonas sp. BM-2019 | reverse complement strand
CCCTCGTCGTGTGCCTACCAGGGCAGCACGGCGCCATCGGTGCGCGGCTCGGTGCCGCCGCACAGCACGCCGGTGATGGGGTCGCGCAGGATGATCTGGCCGCGGCCGAAACTGATGGTGTCGGCGACCTTGACGATGTCGTGGCCGCGCCGGGCCAGCGCCTGGGCGAGGTGGTCGGGGAAGTGGGGCTCGACCTCCAGGGTCCTGCCCTTCGTCCACTTCCAGCGCGGCATGTCGAGTGCCGCCTGGGGGTTGAGGTGGTCCGCCAGCATGCCGGTCACCACCTGCACATGGCCCTGGGGCTGCATGTAGCCGCCCATCACCCCGAAGGGGCCCACCGCCTGGCCGTCCTTGGTGATGAAGCCGGGAATGATGGTGTGGTAGGTGCGCTTGCCCGGCGCCAGGGCGTTGGGATGCTCGGGGTCCAGCGAGAAGGACCAGCCGCGGTTCTGCAGGCTGATGCCGGTGCCGGGCACCACGATGCCCGAACCGAAGCCTTTGAAGTTGCTCTGGATGAACGACACCATGTTGCCGTCACCATCGGCGGTGGCGAGATACACGGTGCCCCCGCTGAGCGGGTTGCCGTGGACCGGGTCCAGGGCCTCGTGGCCGATCAGCCCGGCGCGGGCCCTGAGGTAGTCGTCGGCGAGCATCTGCTCGACGCTCGGGCGCATGGCGTCCTGCTCGGTGATATGGGCGAAGCCGTCCACGTAGGCCAGCTTGGTGGCCTCGATCCGCCGGTGCAGGGTCTCTACCGGGTCGCGCCCCTCCGGGCCCAGGCGCTCCAGCATGCCCAGCGCCTGCAGCACGATCAGGCCGCTGCCGTTGGGAGGAAGCTCCCAGATATCATGGCCCTGGTAGCGCACGCTGATCGGGTCGACCCACTCCGGTGCGAAGCGCGCCAGATCCTCCTTTCGCAAGAGCCCGTCGTGCTCGCGGAAGAAGGCGTCGATGCGCTCGGCCAGCTCGCCCTCGTAGAAGTCGCGCGCCTGGGTCTCCGCGATGCGGCGCAGGGTCCGGGCATGGTCCGGCGACGCCCAGCACTCGCCCGGCCGCGGGGCGCGCCCCTCGGGGGCGAAGGTGTCGAACCAAGACGCGAAGGCGGCGTCGTCGTAGGCCGAGTAGCTCTGGAATGCCTCGGCCCACAGCTGATGGATGACCGGGGTGACCGCAAAGCCCGCCTCGGCCAGGGCGATGGCCGGGGCCAGCAGCTCGGCGAAGGGCAGCCGGCCGAAGCGCTCGGAGAGCGCGACCCAGGCGGCCGGGGCGCCGGGCACGGTGACCGGCAGCAGGCCGTGGTTGGGCATGCTCGCGTGGCCGAGGGCCTTCATGGCCTCGATGCTTGCCGCCTGCGGCGCCGGGCCGCTGGCGTTGAGCCCGTGCAGCTTGCCGTCCAGCCAGACGATGGCAAACACATCGCCGCCGATACCGTTGGAGGTGGGCTCCACCACGGTCAGCGCCGCGGCCGAGGCGATGGCGGCATCCACGGCGTTGCCGCCCCGCTGGAGGATAGTCATGCCTACCTGGGCGGCCAGCGGCTGGGAGGTGGCGACCATGCCGCGGGTGCCGAAGGCGGCCATGCGCCGCGACGGGCTGGGGTAGTAGAGCGCATCGTGTTGCATCGTAAGCTCCTTGAATCGACTCAGGCGTCGCCCTGCCGGGCCATTGTGAGCCAGGGTAGGCGTTGGTGATCGAGAAGTGGCCGGATCGGCCCAGGGGCATCAGCCGAGAAAGAGCCCTCCGTAGAGGAGCGCCCCCAGCACCACCAAGGCGGGGTGGGTGCGAAAGTGCAGCAGGGCGACGGCGGCGGCGGCGCCGATCACCAGGGTGTGGAGCAGACCGGCGCCGCCGAGCCCTTCCAGGAAGAAGCCGAGAGTCAGCCAACCCATCATCAGGGCGATCACCGGGCGCACCCACTGGCTCATGCGCTTGACGCGGGGGGAGTCGCGATGGCGATAGAGCAGCCCCAGGGCGCCCAGCATCAGCAGTAGCGAGGGCACCACCGTGGCCAGCACGGTGACCAGGGCGCCGCCCGCCCCGGCCACCTCGAAGCCGATCTGACCGGCCATCTTGGTGGCGATGGGGGAGGGCAGGGCATTGCCCAGCGCCAGGGTCTCGGCGAATTCCTGGGCGCTCATCCAGCCGTAGCGCCCGACCACCTCCGCCTCGATCAGCGGAATGATGGCGGGGCCGCCGCCGTAGCCGATGATGTTGGGAATGAAGAAGGCGAGGAACAGCTCCCAGTAGATCATGGTCGGGCCTCCGCCGGCCGGCGCCCGGGGCGCAGCAGGGCCGCGGCCAGCAGGGCGCCGATCACCCAGCCGGGGTGCAGCCCCAGGCCGTAGATCAGCCCGCCGGCCACGCCCGCCATGACCAGGCTGATCACCCAGCCCAGCGCCAGGCGCGACTTGTGCCAGAAGTCCAGGGTCAGCTGGGCCAGCATCACCATCACCACCGGCACCACGGCCTGGCCCATGCCGCGGATCCAGGCCACATCGCGGTAGCGGCTGAAGACCCCGAGCAGCAGGATCATGGCGAAGATCATCGGCACGATCACCGCGGCCACGGCGATGGCGCAGCCGCCAAGGCCCGCCACCCGGTAGCCGATGTAGCCGGGCATCTTGGTGGCGATGGGGCCGGGCAGGGTGTTGGCGATGGCCAGGACGTCGGCGAACTCCTCGTCCGTCATCCAGGCGTGGCGCTTGACCACCTCCTGGTGCACCAGGGGGATCATCGAGGGACCGCCGCCGAAGCCGAGCAGGCCGATGCGGGTGAAGGCCCAGAAGAGGGCGCCCAGCGGCGCCTGGGGTTCGGGAGTCATGGGCGATGGCGTTCCGTGTCGGTGGTGGCTAAGGCTAGCTTCGGCGAGCGGCCGGGCCGCTGAGCCGGCTCAGGGCGGGGGCAGCCGCGTCAGCCGCCCGCGCAGCCGGGAGGCGAGCTCGTCGAGGTCGACGGGCCGGTCGCTTGGCCAGCCCACGCTGAGGATCACCCCCTCGGCGGCATAGTCGGCGGCCTCCACGGGGATCTCGTGGGCGGCCAGCCAGGCGCGCGCCTCGGCCTCGCCGGCGAACTCGACCCGAAGGCGTAGCGGGCGGCGCTCCACCAGCTCGCGGCGGGGCAGGTGCTCCAGGCCTTGGGCCACCGCCTGGGCATAGGCGCGGGCGAGCCCGCCGGTGCCCAGCTTGGTGCCGCCGAAGTAGCGGATCACCACGCAGCCCACCTGGCCGAGCCCCGAGCCCTCCAGCGCCTGGAACATGGGGCGGCCCGCGGTGCCGCCCGGTTCGCCGTCGTCGGAGAAGCCGATGGCGGCCTGCTCGCCCGGCGGGCCGGCGATAAAGGCGCTGCAGTGGTGGCTGGCGCCGGGGTGGGCCGCCCGGGCGGCGGCCAGCAGCGCCTCGAAGGCGGCGGGCTCGGGGGCGTGACAGAGCCAGGTGAGGAAGCGGCTGCGTTCCACCTCGATCTCGCTCTCGTGGCGTCCGCCGGGGGGCAGGTCGGGCACGGGGTAGCGCATCAGGCGGCCAGCCCACCCTGGCGCACCACGCCCATTACCAGCCCCAGCACCTGGATGTCGCTGTTCTTCAGGACGATCGGTGCCATGCGCTCGTTGGCGGGTTGCAGGCGCACCCCGGCGCGATCGATATAGAGCTTCTTCAAGGTGACCTCCCGGTTGTTGATCATTACCACCGCCGTCTCGCCGTTCTCGGCGCTCTCCTGGCGCTCGATGATGATCACATCCCCGTCGAAGATGTTGCAATCGATCATGGAGTCGCCGCGCACCCGCAGGGCATAGGTGTTGCGGCGGACCATGCGCCGGGGCACCCGGACGCGGGCGCTGTCCGGGCAGGCCTCGATGGGCAGGCCCGCCGAGACGCTACCGAGCAGCGGAATCTCGATCAGGGCGGCGGCGGCGGTTTCCGTCGCGCCCAGCGGGGCCCAGGACTCGGCGAGGGGGAGGTTGGGACGACGAAGGAGGAAGCGGGGCGTGACCTCGGGCATGGGGGATCTCCTGTCGGCAGCCGCGGGGCTGAATACTGTTGGAATGTACAGTACTTGAGTAGGATAGCAGCGGGTGACGATCTGGCAAGGCGTGCGATCGGCAATCCTCTTGACCGGGGTCAACCGCGATGGGCTGACGCAGCCGCTTATCTGGTAGGAAAACGGCTTTCCGTGTAGAGTCTCGAGCCAAATTACCCATGCCGGAGTGTGCCTTGACCCTGCGCCTGCAAGCCCGACAGCTGGCCTGTGAACGGGATGATCGCTGGCTCTTCGAGAACCTCGATCTGGACATCCGTTCCGGAGAGGTCGTGCGCATCGAAGGCCCCAACGGCAGCGGCAAGACCACCCTGCTCAAGATCCTCTCGGGGCAGCTGGCCGACTACCAGGGCGAGCTGTTCTGGAACGGCGCGCCGATGCGCGAGTCGCGCCAGGCCTTCCTCGAGAGCCTCCTCTACCTGGGGCATGCCCCCGGGGTGAAGGCGGCCCTGACGCCCCTGGAGAACCTGGCCTGGTACCAGGCGCTGGCCGGTGAGCGCGGCAACGAGGCGGTGCGCCTGGCGGCGCTGGAGTCGGTGGGCCTGGTAGGCTTCGAGGATGTACCGGCCGGACAGCTCTCCGCGGGTCAGCAGCGCCGGGTGGCGCTGGCCCGCCTGGAGCTGACCCCGCGCCCCCTGTGGGTGCTCGACGAGCCCTTCACCGCCATCGACCGCGACGGGGTGGCGGCGCTGGAGGAGCGCCTGGTTATCCATGCCCGGGCCGGCGGCTGCGTGCTGGTGACCACCCACCACGAGCTCCGGGAAACGGGCGAGCTGCGGCGCATTCGCCTGGGTCGAGGAGGGCATGCCCATGTCGCTCACTGAGAGCCATCAGCCTGCGGCACAGTGTCGCACCCTGGCCCGGAGGGAACCGGACGGCGGCCTGGCGGTCGCACTCTGGGCGACCCTCAAACGCGACCTGGTGCTGCTGATGCGCCGTCGCAGCGAGGTGTTGAACCCCCTGGTGTTCTTCGCGCTGGTGATCACCCTGTTCCCGATCGGCATCTCGCCGGATCCGGAGTTGCTGGCCACCATCGCCCCGGGCCTGCTGTGGGTGGCGGCGCTGCTGGCGGCGCTGCTCTCCCTGGACAGCCTGTTTCGCGGCGACTATGACGACGGCTCCCTGGAACAGCTGCTGCTCACGCCGCAGCCGCTGCCCCTGCTGGCGCTGGCCAAGGTGGCGGTGCACTGGCTGCTGACCGGCCTGCCGCTGGCGCTGATGGCGCCGGTGCTAGGGATCATGCTCTCGCTGCCCGCCGGCAGCTATCTGGTGCTGGCGCTCTCGCTGGCCCTGGGTACCGCCAGCCTGAGCCTGATCGGCGCCATCGGCGCGGCGCTCACCGTGGGGCTCTCCCGCGGGGGGGTGCTGCTGTCGCTGCTGGTGCTGCCGCTCTATATCCCGGTGCTGATCTTCGGTGCCGGCGCCGTGCAGGCGGCGATCCTCGGCGACGGGGCCGCGGCCCACCTGGCCATCCTGGGCGCCCTGCTGGCCCTGGCGCTGATGCTGGCGCCCTGGGCCATCGCGGCGTCGCTGCGTATCAGTATCAACGGTTGAGAGGTGGAGGCATGTGGGCCTTTATTAACAAGTTACGCTCCCCCAAGTGGTTCTATGCCATCAGCGCCAGGCTGCAGCCCTTCTTCTGGCTCGCCGCGACGGCGTTGATCCTGGTCGGCAGCGTCTGGGGCCTGGCCTTCGCGCCCGCCGACTACCAGCAGGGCAACAGCTTCCGCATCATCTACGTCCACGTGCCGTCGGCCTTCCTGGCGCAGTCGATCTTCGTCTCCATGGCGGTGTGTGGCCTGGTCTACATGGTCTGGAAGATCAAGGTGGCCGATATGGCCGCGGCCATGATGGCCCCCCTGGGGGCGGCCATGACCTTTGTCGCGCTCTTCTCCGGCGCGGTGTGGGGTGTGCCCACCTGGGGCACCTGGTGGATGTGGGACGCGCGCCTCACCTCCATGCTGATCCTGCTGTTCCTCTACCTGGGGGTGATCGCCCTGCGCGGCGCCTTCGCCAGCCGCGACAGCGCCTCCCGGGCCGCCTCGGTGCTGGCCATGGTGGGGGTGATCAATATCCCGATCATCAAGTACTCGGTGGACTGGTGGTACACCCTGCACCAGCCGGCCACCTTCAACATCACCGGTCGCGTCGGCATGCCCATGGAGATGTGGGCGCCGCTGCTGATCATGGTGCTGGGCTTCTACAGCTTCTTCATCGCCCTGACCCTGATGCGCACCCGCAGCGAGATCCTGCGCCGGGAGTCCAATAAGCGCTGGGTGCGTGACCTGGCCGGGGAGGAGTGCTGATGGCCTTCGAATCCTTCAACGAATTCATCGCCATGGGGGGGCATGCCCCCTACGTCTGGGCGGCCTGGGCGGTGACCGCCGGGCTGCTCGTCGGCATCGTGCTGCATGCCCGTGCCGAGCGTCGCCAGCTGCTGCGCAACCTGCAGCGCCGGGTGCGCCGCGAGGAGCGCCTGGGTGCCGGTCAGGGCGAGATGGCTGGAGTTTCACATCAAGTGGGTGGTAATCGTCATGACCCTTAGCCTTACCGCGAAGCGCAAGCAGAAGCTCTACGTGATCCTGGGCCTGGTCGCCCTGGCGGCCGTGGCCGTCGGCTTGACCCTCTATGCCCTGCGGGCCAACATCAACCTCTTCTTCAGCCCGGTGCAGATCGCCGCCGGCGATGCCCCCTATGAACGCCAGATCCGCGCCGGCGGCATGGTCCGGGAGGGCACGGTGGTGCGCAACCCCGACAGCCTGGACGTGGAGTTCACCGTGACCGACTACGTCGAAGACGTGCGCGTCCACTACAGTGGCATCCTGCCCGACCTGTTCCGCGAGGGGCAGGGCGTGGTGGTGGTGGGCCAGCTGCAGCAGGGCGGCTATATCAAGGCCGACCAGGTGCTGGCCCGCCACGACGAGAACTACATGCCGCCGGAGGTGGCCCAGGCCCTCATCGACGCCGGCTACAAGCCCGAGGACTTCCAGCAGAAGGCCGCCGAGGTGGCCGAACGCCTGGGGGCCGAGGAAGGCAACGGCGCCGCCAGCAGCTCGTACTGATCCGGAGTACCCATGCTGACCAAGATGATTCCCGAGATCGGCCACTACGCCCTGGTCATCGCCCTGCTGATGGCGGTGGTGCAGTCGGTGATGCCCCTGGCTGGCGCGGCGACCCGTCGCCCGCTGTGGATGGCCTATGCCCGGCCCATGGCGGCCGGGCAGTTCCTGTTCGTGGCTATCGCCTACGCCTGCCTGACGGCCAGCTACATGCTGGACGACTTCAGCGTGGCCAACGTGGCCAACAACTCCAACTCCATGCTGCCCTGGTACTACAAGTTCAGTGCGGTGTGGGGCAACCACGAGGGCTCGGTGCTGTTGTGGAGCCTGATGCTGGCTGGCTGGGGCTACTTCGCGGCGCGCTTCTCCCGTGAGCTGCCTCGCGACATGGTCGCCCGGGTGCTGGGCGTGATGGGGCTGGTCTGCGTGGGTTTCCTGCTCTTCATCCTGGCCACCTCCAACCCCTTCGAGCGCCTGCTGCCGCACATGCCGGCCGACGGCTCGGACCTCAACCCGCTGCTGCAGGACATCGGACTGATCCTGCATCCGCCGATGCTCTACATGGGCTATGTGGGCTTCTCGGTGGTCTTCGCCTTCGCCATCGCCGCCCTGCTGGGCGGCCGCCTGGACGCCGCCTGGGCGCGCTGGGCCCGTCCCTGGACCAACCTGGCCTGGGCCTTCCTCACCGTGGGCATCGCACTCGGCAGCTGGTGGGCCTACTACGAGCTGGGCTGGGGCGGCTGGTGGTTCTGGGATCCGGTGGAGAACGCCTCCCTGCTGCCCTGGCTGACCGGTACCGCCCTGATGCACTCCCTGGCGGTCACCGAGAAGCGCGGGGCCTTCAAGAGCTGGACCCTGCTGCTGGCGATCTCCACCTTCTCGCTGTCGCTGCTGGGCACCTTCCTGGTGCGCTCCGGGGTGCTCACCTCGGTGCACGCCTTCGCCAACGACCCCTCCCGCGGCTTCTTCATTCTGATGCTGCTGGGCATCACCGTGGGCCTGTCGCTGCTGATCTTCGCTCTGCGCGCGCCGCGGGTCAGTCATCAGGTGGGCTTCGGCTGGCTCTCCCGTGACGCCCTGCTGCTGATCAACAACATCATGCTGGTGATCATCACCGTCACCGTGCTGATGGGCACCGTCTATCCGCTGATCCTCGACGCCCTGGACCTGGGCAAGATCAGCGTGGGCCCTCCCTACTTCAATGCGCTCTTCGTGCCGCTGACGCTGATCATGGTCGTCTTCATGGGGCTCGGGCCGATCTCGCGCTGGAAGAATACCGCCCCGCGCCTGCTCGTCCAGCGCCTGTGGCTCGCCGCGGCGGTGGCCGTGGTGCTCGGGGTGGCGCTGCCGCTGATCTTCGCCGAGCGCTGGAGCGCGGCGGTGGCCATCGGCCTGATCGCCGCGCTGTGGATCGTGCTGCCCATGCTGCGCGACCTCTACGACAAGACCCGTCACGCCAGCTCCATCGGGGCGGGCCTGAAGCGGCTGTCGCTGGCCTACTGGGGGATGCAGCTGGGCCACCTGGGGGTGGCGGTGACCATCGTCGGCGTGGCGATCGTCTCCAACTACAACATCGAACGCAACGTGCGAATGGGGCCGGGCGACAGCGTCCAGGTCGCCGGCTACACCTTTACCATGACCGAGCTGACCGACCGCCGCGGCCCCAACTTCCTGGCTGACCGGGCGGTGATCGAGGTCCAGCGCGGCGACCGTGAGCGCAGCTTCACCATGAATCCCGAGAAGCGCCTCTACCTGGCCACCGGCATGCCGATGACCCAGGTGGCGTTGCGCCCCGGCTTCTTCCGCGACCTCTACGTGGCCATGGGGGAGGACCTGGGCGACGGCAGCTGGGCCATGCGCGTGCAGTACAAGCCCTTCGTGCGCTGGCTGTGGCTCGGCGGTTTACTGATGGCCATCGGCGGGGTGCTGGCCGTGGCCGACAAGCGCTACCGCCGCCTGGCGACCGCCCCGGACCCGGAGGAGGAGGCACTCAGGGCAGCCGCCGGCAAGGGCGCGGGCAAGGAGGCGACCGCATGAAGCGCCGCCTTCTGCTGCTGCTGCCGCTGATCGGCTTCCTGGCCCTGTCGCTGTTTCTCTACCAGGGGTTGTCGCTCAACCCCTTCCATCGCGAGTCGGCGCTGATGGCCCGGGACTTCCCGGAATTCGACCTCGCCACTCTGGAGGACCCCGAGCGCCGCGTGGACCGCTCGCTGTTGTCCACCGGCGAGCTGACCCTGGTCAACGTCTGGGGCGAGTGGTGCCCCGAGTGCAAGCGCGAGATGCCCCAGCTGCTCGACCTCTCGCACCGCCACGACATCCGCATGGTGGGAATCAGCTGGAAGGACACCCGCGAGAAGGGGCTCGGCTTCCTGGAGGAGTTCGGCAACCCCTTCGAGATCAACATCTTCGATCCGGACAACGAGCTGGGCTTCGAGCTCGGCGTGTTCGGTGCCCCCGAGACCTTCCTGGTGGATGCCGACGGGGTGATTCGCTATCACCATGTCGGTTACATCGCCCCGGGCGAGGTGCGTGAGAAGATCCTGCCGGAGGTGGAAAAGTGGCGCTGATGCGAATCCTGCTGACGACGCTCGCCCTGCTGCTGGTGGCCGGCCTGGCCCAGGCCGGCGGCATCGAGGTGCGCGAGTTCGATGACCCGGTGCTGGAACAGCGCTATCGCAGCCTGACGGCCTCGATGCGCTGTCCCACCTGCGAGAACCAGGCGATCAACGACTCCGACGCCCCGGTCTCCGCCGACATGCGCGAGCGGATCTATCTGCTGCTCAATGAGGGGGTCTCCGACATCGAGATCCGCGAGCACATGGTGCAGCGCTTCGGCGACTATGTGCTCTACAACCCGCGGTTGGAGGGGCGTACCTACCTGCTGTGGGGGCTGCCGGCCGGCCTGGTGGTGCTCGGCGCCCTGCTGGTGATCCTGATCGTGAGGTCGCGCCAGAACGCCTCCGCCAAGGCTCTGACCGCCGAGGAGCGTACCCGACTGCAAGCCCTGATCAACCGCGAGAGAACCGAATGACCCTGTTATGGATTGCCTTCGCCGTCCTGCTGCTGCCGGCCCTGTGGCTGCTGGTCGCGCCGCTGCGCCGGGCCCGGGCCGTGCACGACGCCCAGCGCGACTACGAGGCCGACGACCGCACCGCCGAGCAGAACGTGGCGATCTTCCAGCGCCGCCTGGCGTCGCTGGAGGCCGCCCTCGAGCGCGGTGACATCGACCAGGCGCGGTATGAGGAGGATCGCCTCGAGCTCGAGCGCAGCCTGCTGGAGGACACCGAGAACCTCACGCGGGCGCCGCTCAAGGCAAGTGCCTCCGGTCGTCTGGTCGTGCCGATCCTGATGGTGCTGGTGGTGGCCGCCAGCGTGCTCTGGTACCAGCGCGAGGGAGCCGAGGGCGACCTCGCCCTGCTGGCCGTCCAGGAGGAGGTCCAGAACCATCCCGAGGGCTCCCTGGAGATGCTCCTCGAGCGCCTCGAGGAGCAGGCCGTGCGTCAGCCGAACAACCCCAACGTCTGGGCCTCGCTGTTTCCGGTCTACCGGGATCTGGGCCGGGGCCGCGAGGCGATCCACGCCCTGGAGCGCCTGATCGAGATCGAGGGGCGCCAGGCCTCGCTGGTCGCCAACCTGGCCCAGATCGAGTTCTTCATGGCCGACCGCCAACTGACCCCGCGGGTGCAGGCACTGGTGGACGAGACCCTGGAGCTGGACTCCAGCCAGCCCACGGTGCTCGGGGTGCTCGGCATCGAGGCCTTCGACCGCAGCGACTACGAGGCGGCCATCGACTACTGGCGGCGCGCCATCGCCGGGATGAGCGACGCGGGCACCGGTCAGGCGCTGCGCGAGGGCATCCGCATCGCCCAGCAGCGCCTGGGGATGGCGCCCGAGGAGCCGGTGATGGGGGAGGCCGAGGGCTCCGGGGTGCGCGTTCATGTGCGCCTCGACGAGGCGCTCAACGGCCGCCTCGGCGACGACGCCACGGTGTTCGTGGTGGCTCGCGACATGGAGGGCGAGCTGCCGCCGCTGGCGGTGACCCGCTTTCCGGTCAGCGAGCTGCCCACCGAGGTGATCCTCGACGAGCGCAGCGCCATGTCGTCCGAGGCGAGCCTGGCCCAGGTGCGCGAGGCGCGCCTGATGGTGCGGGTCTCGGCCACCGGCGATGCCACGCCCCAGGCCGGTGACCTGTTCGGCGACCTGGAGGGGGTGCCGGTGGGCGCCACCGACGGCGAGCCCGTCGAGCTGATCATCGACCGTGTCTTCGACTGACCGCCCCGGATAGTCGTCGATGCGCCTCAGGTCGATACGCCTGGTGGGCTTCAAGTCGTTCGTCGACCCGGTCACGGTGCCCTTCGACGGCAACATGACCGCCATCGTCGGGCCCAACGGCTGCGGCAAGTCCAACATCATCGACGCGGTGCGCTGGGTCATGGGGGAGTCCTCCGCCAAGACCCTGCGCGGCGAGTCGATGACCGACGTCATCTTCAACGGCTCCACCGGCCGCAAGCCGGTGGGGCAGGCCTCCATCGAGCTGCTCTTCGACAACCGCGACGGCACCCTGGGCGGCCCCTACGCCCAGTACGCCGAGATCGCGGTGAAGCGCCTGGTCACCCGCGAGGCCCAGTCCAGCTACTTCTTCAACGGCCAGAAGTGCCGCCGGCGCGATATCGCCGACCTCTTCCTCGGCACCGGCCTCGGCCCGCGCTCCTACGCCATCATCGGCCAGGGCATGATCTCGCGGCTGATCGAAGCGCGCCCCGAGGAGCTGCGCGCCACCCTGGAGGAGGCCGCCGGCATCTCCAAGTACAAGGAGCGCCGCCGCGAGACCGAGAACCGCATGCGCCGCACCCAGGAGAACCTGGAGCGCCTGGACGATATCCGCGAGGAGCTCGACAAGCAGCTCGAGCGGCTCCGGCGCCAGGCGGAGGCGGCGCGCCGCTACCAGACCCTCAAGAACGAGGAGCACCGTCTCAAGGGCGAGCTGGCGCTGCTGCGCGCCCGCGCCCTGCGGGCCAGCCAGAACGAGGAGGAGCGCCGCGTGCGCGACCTCGAGATCGCCGTGGAGCGCGAGGTGCTGGGGCTGCGCCAGTGCGAGACCCGCCTGGAGGAGGCCCGCGAGGCAGACGGGCTGCTGCGC
>NZ_CP071922.1:3802490-3802885 GCF_017584085.1 Halomonas sp. BM-2019 | reverse complement strand
GACGACGAGCGGCTGGCGCGCCTCGAGGCGCGACTGGAGACCCTCGTGCCGGAGCGCGAGGAACTGGCCGAACGGCTCGAGGAGCTGGAGGCGGCCCTCGAGGAGGCCGAGCCCGAGGCGGAGGCGGCCGACGCCGTCTGGGAGGCCTTCAGCGAGCAGTGGCGGGAGGCCAGTCGCGAGGCCGAGCGCGGCCAGGACCGGCTGCGCGAGCGGGAGTCTCGGCTCGAACGCCTGGAGGCCGACGAGCGCCGCCGCCGCCAGCAGCACGATGGGCTGCCCGATATCACTCGGCTCGCCGAGCAGCGGGCCGAGCTGGGCGAGGCGCTGGCCGGGCTCGAGCTGGAGCAGGAGGCCCTGGAGGCCCGCCGCGAGACCCTGCAGCAGGAGCGCGACAG
>NZ_CP071922.1:3802061-3802390 GCF_017584085.1 Halomonas sp. BM-2019 | reverse complement strand
GCCCTGGAGCAGGAGCGGCTGGCCGCCGAACGCAGCGGCCTGGCCGAGCAGCAGGGCCGTGCCGGCGAGGCCCGTGAACGCCTGGTGGGGCGCCTCGAGGAGCTGGAGGAGGAGCGTGAGCTGCTGCGCGAGCCCGAGGAGGAGCGCCGCGAACGGCTCGACGAGCTGCTCGACCGCCGCGAGCGGGAGGAGCGCGCCCTCAATGTGGTGCGGGCCCGGGCCGCCGAGCTGGTGGAGCGGCTGCGCGAGGATGAGCAGGCCCGCCAGTCCCATGAGCGCAGCCTGGAGGGGATCCGCGAGCGCCTCCAGGAGGCGCGGATGCAGGGCCA
>NZ_CP071922.1:3789829-3802005 GCF_017584085.1 Halomonas sp. BM-2019 | reverse complement strand
GCGCATCCGCCGCCTCGGCGCCATCAACCTGGCGGCCATCGAGGAGTATGATCAGCAGGCGGAGCGGCGCGACTATCTGGAGGCCCAGCACGCCGAGCTGAGCGAGGCCCTGGAGACCCTCGACCGGGCGATCCGGCGGATCGACCAGGAAACCCGGTTGCGTTTCCGCGACACCTTCGAACGAGTCAACGCCGGCCTGCAGTCGCTTTTCCCGCGGGTCTTCGGCGGGGGAACCGCCTGGTTGACCCTGACCGGCGAGGATTTGCTGGAGACCGGGGTGGCGATCATGGCGCGTCCTCCCGGCAAGAAGAACAGCACCATTCATCTGCTCTCCGGTGGCGAAAAGGCGCTCACCGCCCTGTCGCTGGTATTCGCTATCTTCCAGCTCAATCCGGCGCCCTTCTGTATGCTCGACGAGGTGGACGCGCCGCTGGATGATGCTAATGTGGGGCGCTATGCCAGGCTGGTGAAGGAGATGTCGGAGAGCGTCCAATTCATCTATATCACCCACAACAAGATCGCCATGGAGGCCGGCGATCGGCTGATGGGGGTGACCATGCAGGAGCCCGGGGTGTCGCGTCTGGTGGCGGTGGATGTCGAGGCGGCGGCGGCCCTGGCCGAGGCCTGAGGGCGGGAAGGCCTGGTCACAAAAAGAAACAATAAGGAACGCAATGTTTCATTGCAGGGTGCCGGGGATCATCGAGGGGCGATTGCAGGGGGCTGCGTCGGCTCGGGGGAGAAAAACCCCCCGGGGTTGCCAGACAAAAAAGTGGCCCCTGTTTCGGCGATCGCGCTATGCTGTGGACGGATAACCATCAGGCATGGCGCCTAAGCGAAAGGCTGAACAACCCATGGAACTTAGAGAGTGGCTGATCATCCTGGGGTTGGCGCTGGTGACCCTCATCGTGGTGGATGGAGCGCGTCGCCTGCAGCGCCAGCGGCGTGTACCCCGCCTCGACGAGGCTGTGGACGAGACACGCGCCGCCGACCCCGACGAGCTGGCCCGTGAGGCCGAGATCAACTGGGAGCTGCCCAATGGAGGGGCGCGAGTCGTCAGGCCCGCGGACTACAGCCAGGTCCAGCCCAAGCCCAAGCTGGAGCGCCAGGAGCATCCGGGCCCGTCGAGCGTGCTGTCGAGCTTCCGTCGTCAGGCCGGCCAGGCGCCGGCTGATCCGCGCCCGGCGGTGGGCAGCGCGGAGGCGGGCGCCCGGGTCGCACCGAGCGCGTCCCCTGGTGCGGAAGCCCGGGAGCCTCAGGTTCCGCCCAGGGCGGACGCGGCGCCCGTAGCGCCGCCCGGTCAGCCGTCCGATGCCGATCAGGCGGGCCGTCAGGCACACCGGGCCGAGCCAACGCGTCGCGAGGCGGAGTCTGCACCCGCCGCCGAGTCGGTCGCCCCGGCGGCCTCTCGCCCTGCGTCCACCCCGGCCAGCGATACCGTGCCCACCCCGGCCCCGGCCAGCGATACTGCGCCCACCCCGGGCAGCGATGCCCCGGCCGAGGCGAAGCCGGCAGCCGAGTCCCCGCGCCATGAGGCGCCGCGCGTCGAGACAGAACCCCCCACGCGTCGCGAGCCCAGCCTCTCGGCGCTGGACGATGACGGCGTACCCGCCAGCGCGGCCGAGGAGCCGCTGGTGGCCGACCCCGAGGACCACGATGACTACCACCAGGAGGCCGAGCGCTATCGCCTGGTGGACCTCGAGGGCATGAGCGATTCCCTGAAGAGCGGCTCGAAGCGCGTGGGCGTCTCCATGCAGCGCTTCGGCGCCTCCCTGCAGAAGACCCTGGCCGAGCGTCGCGAGCAGAAGCGCCTCGAGAAGGCGCGCCGCGAGCAGGCGAAGGCCGAGAAGGCCGCCCTGGAGGCCGAGCGCCGGCGCCTGGCCCGCGAGCAGGCCGAAGCGGAGCAGGCGGCTCGAGAGGCCGAGCGTCGTCGCCTCGAGGCCCAGGCCATCGCCGAGGCCGATGACTACGATCCGCTCTTCGCCCCGCCCCGCGCACGGCAGCATGGCGGGGGTGCCTATCGCGCGGCACCGGAGCCTGGTGATGCTGGCTACCGGGCCGATGACGCCGATGGCCGGTATGACGAGACCCTTGACCTCGAGGCCTCGCTGCAGAGCGACAAGGTGCGCGTCCACCCGGTGCTCGAGAAGGCGCTGCGCCATGACGTCAGCGCCGAGCACGCCCGCGAGACCCTCGCGGCCGCCGATGAGTTGATCGTCATCAGCGTGATGTCCCGCGACGAGGAGGGCTTCTCCGGCCCGGCGCTGCTCGACCTGATGCTGGCCTGCGGGCTGCGCTACGATCGCGAGATGGGCGTCTTCCACCGCTTCGAGACCGAGGACCCGGAGAGCCGCCTGCAGTTCTCCATGGTCAACGTGGTCAAGCCCGGCACCTTCCCCATCGCGGCCATGGACGACTTCCGCACCCCAGGCATCACCCTGCTGATGCCGCTGCCCGGGGCCGAGGATACCTCCGTGGCCTTCGAAGCGATGGTCGAGACCGCCATGGTGATCGTGCGCCACCTGGGCGGCGAGCTGAAGGACGAGAATCACAGCGTGATGACCGCCCAGACCGTGGAGTTCGCCCGCCAGCGCGTCCAGGAGTTCGTGCGGCGCCATCGCCTGCATCGCTATCAGGTGAATTAGCGCCCGCGCCCGGCGCCCAGCGGAAAGCCCACGACCCCCGGTAGATCCCCCGGGGGTCGGCGCTTTGGTAAGCTAGAGCTGCGCCGGCACCGGGAACTGCTGGAACATACCATGGACCGCGTCGTCGAGAGCGGGTCCGAGGTCATTCAGGGTGCGCTGCGTCTGGCGCTTCGTCGCGGCAGCCTCCCAGATCAGCATGTTGCGGCACGCGTCTTTGACATCCACGCTCAAGGTCCCTTGCGTGAACTGATCCACATCGACAGTCGAGTGGGTCGGCCAGCGGCGGTGACCCCGCCAGGGGCATAGAGCCCCCGCCGGTAATTCCAGAAGGACGTTCCACGCCAGTGGATGGTAGTGCTGCGGACCTGGAAGCGCTCGGCCAGGTCGATATGGAAGTTGATCAGCAGTTGTGCCTCGGCGGGGTCCTCGACGTAGGTGAAGCCGCGCACCTCCATTTCGCGGCGGGTGGACGGCGAGCGGATCACGCGCCTCGATCTCCAGGAAACGAAGCCTTTCCCGGCTATTCGCTCAGCATGCCGACCCGGAACGGCCGGACCGTCATGCCTGCGCGCAACTGACGGGCACCCGTTCCCACGACCTGCTCGCCCGCCTGCAATCCGTCAAGCACGATGGCCATACCATCGCCGCCCATCTCGACGCGCACCGCGCGTTGCTCGATCCGAAGGGTGTCAGGGTCCACGACCCAGATCGACGACTGGCCGGTTCCGGCGGTAAACACGGCCGTTTCCGGAACGCTCAGGACGTCCTTCGCATAGAGTTCTGGGCGCGAATAGACGGTGACCGTCATGCCGGGCAACACGTTGATGTCCCGTGGCCGGTCGAAGCGCATGGTGACCCGGAAAGTCTGCGTGCTGGGATCGGCCCGGGTTTCGACTTCGGACAGCGTCACCGGGAAACGACTTTCCGGCAGCACCGAGAATACGGCCTCTCCAACCGGCCGATCACGCGGCGCCTCGCGGACGCGGGAAATGACCCGGTCGGGCAGATCGACGACGACCTCGAGGACGTCGGCCGCATCGACCAGCAGGACCGGTTGCCTGGCCTGCACCTGCGTATGGTTGTCGACCAGTCGCTCCGCAATGACGCCATCAAATGGCGACCGCATCGTCGTGTCGGCCAGGGTTTTTCGTGCCTGTTCAAGTCGCACCTGCGCAATCTCGTAGATTGCGCGCCGGCGATCGACCTCGGCCGGGCTGACGGGCGAGACGGGCGACCTCGACAGCGCCGAGTAACGCTCGAAATCCGCCTGGGCGAGGTTGAGGCGCGCGGTTTCCAGGGCTACGCGATTCTCCAGGTCGCGCGGATCGAGCCGACCCAGCACCTCGCCGCTGCTGATGCGCTGCCCGGCGACCACGGGCAGGTCGATCATCAGGCCCGCAATCTGAAAGGACAGTTCGGAGCGCTGCGCCGCCTGGACCCTGCCCGGGATCTCCAGCAGCTCCGCCTCCTGGCCGACCACGTGCAACTGCACCAGCGGGACCCATGCCGTCTCCGGCTCCGGTCGTGGAAGCGTCTGCGCCTCGGCGTACGGAGCGCCGAGCGCGCCCAAGGCGAGGCCAGCCACCAGAGCAGTCACGTTGGACTTGATGTCGGGCTTCATCTGCAGGGCCTCATGCGTCGGAACCCACGGAGCTGGCCGTCGGGGGCGGCTCGCTGGAGCGCACCGGGATACGGTAGAACGTGGCGTGCAGTACCGGCACGACAATGAGCGTCAGCAGCGTCGCGAAGCTCAGGCCGCCGATGATGGTCACCGCCATGCCGATGAAGAACGGATCCTTGAACAGCGGCAGCATGCCGAGCACCGTCGTGCCGGCAGCCATCGCCACGGGCCGGATGCGGCTGACGCCAGCGTTGAGCACCGCATCGAGCGGCGCCGTGCCCTCGCGGCCCTCGGTGTTGATCTCGTCGATCAACACGATGGCGTTCTTGATCAGCATTCCGGACAGGCTGAGGAAGCCCAGCAGCGCCATGAAGCCGAACGGCTCGTTGGCCAGCAGCAGTCCGACGCTGACGCCGATCACGGCCAAAGGCACGGTTAACATGATCAACAGCGGCTGGCGCAAGTTGTTGAACAGCATGACGAGGATCACCACCATCAGTAGCAGCGGCACAGGCACGCCGGACGCGATGTAGCTCTGGGCGCGCGTCGAATCCTCGAGTTCGCCGCCCCAGGCCAGCTGGTAGCCGGCTGGCAGTTCGATCGCCTCGATCTTCGGTTTCACCGCCTCCAGCAGCTCGCTGGCGAGCTCTCCGGGGAACGGGTCGGCCTTCGCCTCGATGGTGCGCACCCGGTCACGACGCATGATGATGGCGTCGTCCAGACGGGTCTCGAAGCCACTGACTACCTGGCGCAGCGGGATGGCCTGCTGGGCCGTGGGGCTCCAGATCTGCACGTCGGCGAGGTTTGCCACGTCGGCGCGCTCCTCGAGCGGCGCGCGCGAGACGATTGGAATGAGGTCGTCGCCTTCCCGGTAGATACCGACCCGCACGCCCTCGGTGGCGTGATGCAGGGCGCGGGCGAGCTGCGGCCGGTCGATGCCGGTGCGGCGCGCCTGGGCCTCGGAGAACTGCGGCGAAAGCACCATGACCTGCTGCCGCCAGTCCGTCGTGGCGATCTGGGCGAGGCCGGAGTCCTGCATGATCCGGCGGGCCTGATCCGCCAGCTCGCGCAGCACCGCGGAGTCCGGGCCGCTGAAACGCGCACGTACCTTGAACGCCCCGCCGGGCCCGAGCTCGAACAGGTTCACCACGGGTTGACCGTTCGGAAGATTGTCGCGTACGAAGTGATACGCTTCCATGGTCAGCGCGGGGATGCGGTGGCGGTCGTCGACTTCGACGATCAGCTGGCCGTAGCTGCGGTTGGGATCCTCCGGCCCGTAGGTCAGTTGGAAACGCTGGGCGCTGGAGCCGACGAAGCTGGACACCGCCGTCACCCCCTCGCGTGCCAGCAGGAAGTCCTCGATTCTGTGCATGTCCTCGGAGGTGGCCTGGATGTCGGCGCCCTGCGGCAGCCAGTAGTTGACCATGAACTGCGGTTGCGTGGACGGCGGAAAGAAACCGTCGCGCAGCATGCCGAAGCCGATGACGGCGAGCACCAGCAGACCCACCGTGGCCGCGATGGTCAGATAGCGCACCCGGATGCAGAACACCAGGAATTTGCGGTAGGCGCGGTAGAAGCCGCTCTCGCCGCCCTCCGTCTGTTTCTCGGGCTTGAGAAACAGGTGGCACAACAGCGGTGTCAACGTCAGTGCCGTGATCCAGCTGAGCAGCAGGGAGATCAGCATCACCAGGAACAGCGAGCGCGTGTATTCGCCGGTGTTGTCGGGCGAGAAGCCAATCGGCACGAAGGCGAGCACGGCAATGAACGTCGCGCCGAGCAGCGGCATCGCAGTCTGTTTCGTAATCTCGGCGGCGGCTTTGATGCGGTCGATGCCGCGCGAAATGCGCACCAGGATGCCGTCCGTGATGACGATGGCGTTGTCGACCAGCATGCCGAGCGCAATGATCAGCGCCCCCAGCGAGATGCGCTGCAGGGTGATGTCCATTGCGTGCATCACGATCAGCGTGGCGAGGATCGTGACCAGCAACACGGTGCCGATGATCAGTCCGGAGCGCAGGCCCATGAAAATCAGCAGGACGACGATGACGATGCCGATGGCCTGGGCCAGGCTCACCACGAAATTGTTGATGGCCTGGGTGACGACCTCGCCTTGGAAGAAGATGAAGTCCAGGTTCATGCCGAGCGGCGTCAGGGGCTCGAGGTCCGCTAGCCGCTGGCGGACCAGCTCGCCCATGTCCACCACGTTGCCGCCTGACACGGTGGAAACACCGAGCCCGATCGCGGGTCTGCCGTTGTAGCGCATCAGCGCATGCGGGGGGTCGACGTAATCGCGCGTCACGGTGGCAATGTCCCGTACCCGGATCAGCCGCCCCTCGCCGGTGACATCGGGGATCAGGACATTCGAAATCGCCTCGATCGAGTCGAACTCGCCGGTCGGCCGCACCGCGATGCGGCTGCCGCCCGTGCCGGCACGGCCGGCGTCGGTCACCGTATTCTGCATGCCGATCGTCTGGTAGACGAGTTCGAGCGGAATGCCGAGCTGGGCGATGCGCGAGCGGGAGATCTCGAGGTAGATCTGCTCCTGCTGCACACCGTTCAACGCGACCTTGGCGACGCCCGGAACCTGCAGCAGCTCGCGGCGCAGAAGGTTGGCAAAGTCGTTCAGCGCGGCGTAGCTGTGTCCTTCGCCGGTGATCGCGATGTAGACGCCGAACACGTCGCCAAAGTCGTCGTTGACGATGGACTCAAGTACGCCCGGCGGCAGTTGCGACTGGGCATCGCCCACCTTGCGCCTGAGCTCATCCCAGATCTGCGGCATCTGCGGGGCCGTGTAGGACTGCCGGATCTCGGGTGTGATGATCGACAGGCCGTCCGTGGAGCGCGAAGTAATACGCCAGAGCTGTGGCAGCTGCTGGATAGCGGTCTCCAGCACGTCGGTGACTTCACTCTGAACTTCCGCGGCGCTGGCGCCCGGGTAAAAGGTGACGACCTTGGCCACCTTGATGGTGAAATCCGGATCCTCGAGGCGTCCCATGTTCTCGTAAGCGAGAATTCCACCGCCAATGACGAGGAAAGTGATGAACAGGACGATGACCTTCTTCTGGATCGACAGTTCGGCGATGTTCATCTCATTGTCCCGTCCGAACCGTCATGCCTTCAGCCAGATAGGCGCCGCCCAGCGTAACGACGCGGTCGCCCGTCTGAAGGCCCTCCAGGATTTCGATCTGTTGCCCACTCAGCTGGCCATTGAGGACCAGCCGCTGCTGCACCGTCTGGCCCGTGGAATCAAGCAGCCATACAAACGCGCGGCCATCCGGCGTCGCCTGAATCGCCTCGACCGGCAGAAAATGTACTCGTCGCGTCGTGGCTACCGCGTAGCCCGGGACGAAGTTGCCACTCATGCCCGGCAGGATGTTGCCTTCGTCGGGCCGGGCCAGGCTCAGCACCACGCGGTAGGTATTGGTCTGCGCGTCCGCGCGGGTATCGAATTCCTTGACCGTGGCCGGGAACGCCCGGCCAGGCAGCGCCTCAAAATACACCTGGCCGACGACGGTTCCCAGCATGGGCACATCCGGCGGAAGTGTCACGATGTCCTGCTCCGGCAGCTGGGTGCGGACCTCGAGCCGGGAGATATCTTCGAGAATGAGGACCGGCTGGCCTGCCTGGACGGTCTGGAAGTTTTCCACCAGCCGACGCGCCACGCGCCCGGAGAAGGGCGCACGTAGCTCGGTGTCCGCCAGGGTATTCTCGGCGAGGGCCAGCTCGGCAGCTGCGACTTCAAAGCGGGCCTGTACCTGGTCCCGCTCCGCTGCTGTCACCGCGCCGGAACCGAACGCGCGCGCGACGCGCTCAGACAACGCCCGTGACTCGAGAAATTCCGCCTCGCGCCACTGACGCTCTGTTTCGAAGTCCCGCGGGTCGATGCGCGCCAGCAGCTGACCGGCGGCGACGAGCTGGCCTTCCTGGATGGGCAACTGCAAAAGCGGCCCGGACACGCGGAACGAGAGCTCTGCTCGCTGGTCCGCTCGGACTTCACCGGGAAACTGCCGGATGGGCGGGCGCTCGGGCGCGCCGAGCACGATCGACTCCACGATACGCGGCGCCTCCCGCGGCGCCTCCGGCGGCCCGCTGCATGCAGCGAGCATTACCAGGCAGATCGCGGCCCCGGCCGACCAAACGGAGCCAGCCAGACGAGACGCGCTACGCATGTCGAGGTTGATCCGTTCAGGAAGGCGCACGGGCATTTGAGTCCTTCTTGCGGATCATCCATCCGCCCGCGACGATGACCAGAGAGATTGCCGCGCCGAACTCGAGCAATTCCCGGCCGGGCCCGAGCTTGATGGCATGCTCGAGGAAAATGATGATGAGCACCACGATCACCAGGCTGACCAGGACGTATTTCAAATCGTCGAAACTGGTGATGGAAACCGGTCCGATCTGTCTTGCGTCCGGGTTGAGAAATAACTTGTACGTCCCTGTCGACATGATCTGGAATGACGCGGCGATCAGCAGCAGGTCCCAGACTTTCAGCAGCGCCACGGCGGATTCCCGTGCAGCCTCCCAGTTGTAGAGGCCCAGCTTGATGGCGCTAAAGAGAATATGTCCGATCAGCAGTATCGCATATGTGTAGAGAACGACGGCCGAGATCAAGGCAATCAAGACAGTCACGTACGCAAGGCTGCCGCTACTCCGGAGCAGTCGTTCCACGATGGCGCCCTCTTCGATTCCAACAGCTTCGAGCCGCGCACATCGCGCGTGGCTCGAACAGTTTGGATCGTTCGACACTTTCAAGCGAAGTAGACCTGATAGCCAGCAGCGCGGTCAAGGGCAGATCCTGTCCGGCCGAGGGCGGCCGAGTACCATCCTTCGGCCGTTGGGGCCTCGGAACCGCGAGCACATCGGATAATTAAGTGTGGGCGGTCAGGGCGGCCCGCCGCTCCGTGCCTGGCACACCCATGTGCCGCGCGAGTTGACCGGCACCCCCCGCCCCCGTGGCCAGCGGACAGAACCGTCCCGGTACGCGCGTTGCTACCACCTGCACCTAGATGCTTCGAGGACTCGGCGTACCAGCAGGGCTCGACCAGCAAGGCTCGACCATGTGGCGTGAGACGGGCATTCTTATGGGTGTTCATCCGGGCCTCCTGGTGCTTGGTTTGGTTCGCACCGCCAGTTTTCCGGGTAGGCTCCGGATGAACAACCTACAGAGAGATCACAGCTAGGCGACGAAATCCGGCTTCGTAGCGCACGCTCGAGGCCTTCGCCCTGGACGAGACCCCTGCCGCAATGACCCAGCCCGACCAGCAAATCCTCGATGAGATCGCGCGGCTGCGCGCCGAACTCGACGACGCCAACTACCGCTACTACGTCCTCGATGACCCGACCCTGACCGACGCCGACTACGACCGCCGCCTGGCCCGGCTGCAGGCGCTCGAGGCCGAGTATCCCGACCAGGTGACCCCGGACTCGCCCACCCAGCGGGTCGGGGCGCCCCCGGATGCGGGCTTTCCCGAGGTGCAACACGCGGTGCCCATGCTGTCGCTGGACAATGCCTTCAGCGAGGCGGAGCTCGAGGCCTTCGTCAAGCGGGTCGGCGAGCGCCTGGAGGTGGCTGGCGAATCGCTCGCCTTCTGCTGCGAGCCCAAGCTCGATGGGGCGGCGGTGTCGCTGGTCTACGAGAGCGGCGTGCTGGTCAGCGGCGCCACCCGCGGCGACGGCCGTACCGGCGAGGGCATCACCTCCAACCTGCGTACCCTGCGCTCCATCCCGCTGCGGCTGCGCGGCGAGCCTCCCCCCGAGCTGCTGGAGGTGCGCGGCGAGGTGGTCATGAGCCATGCCGGCTTCGAGGCGCTCAACGCCCGGGCCCGTGAGGAGGGTGGCAAGGTCTTCGCCAATCCGCGCAACGCCGCCGCCGGCAGCCTGCGCCAGCTCGACCCCGGCATCACCGCCACCCGGCCGCTGGAGTTCAGCGCCTACCAGGTGGCACGCATCGACATGGCACGGATAGATGACAGTGTGTTGCCAACCCACAGTGCCCAGATGAAACGGCTAAAGGAGTGGGGCTTTCGCATCAGCCGCGAACTGAACGTAGTGACGGGCGCAGCCGGACTGATCGACTACTGCCGGCGTCTCGGCGAGCGACGCGATGCCCTCGGCTACGATATCGACGGCGTGGTGATCAAGGTGGACGACCTGCGCCTGCAGCGCGAGCTGGGCTTCGTGGCCCGGGCGCCGCGCTGGGCCATCGCCTTCAAGTTCCCCGCCCAGGAACAGACCACCCGGCTCAACGACGTGGAGTTCCAGGTGGGGCGCACCGGCGCCATCACCCCGGTGGCGCGCCTCGAGCCAGTCTCGGTGGCCGGGGTCACCGTCTCCAACGCCACCCTGCACAATGCCGACGAGATCGCCCGGCTCGGCGTGATGATCGGCGACACCGTGGCCATCCGCCGCGCCGGCGACGTCATCCCCCAGGTGGTGCGGGTGGTCGAGGCCGAGCGCCCCGCGGATGCCCGGCCGATCATCTTCCCGGAGCGCTGCCCGGTGTGCGACGCCCAGATCGAGCGCCTCCCGGGCGAGGCGGTGGCGCGCTGCGCCGGCGGGCTCTACTGCGCCGCCCAGCGCAAGGAGGCGCTCAAGCACTTCGCCTCGCGCCGGGCCCTGGATATCGACGGCCTGGGCGAGAAGCTGATCGAGGCGCTGGTGGAGCGCGACTGGGTCACCACCCCGGCGGACCTCTTCCGGCTGGAGGCCGAGCGCCTGGCGGAGCTGCCGCGCATGGGGCAGAAGTCCTCGGAGAACCTGGTGGCGGCCCTGGAGAAGGCCAAGGCCACCACCTTGGCGCGTTTCATCTATGCCCTGGGGATCCGCGAGGTGGGCGAGGCCACGGCGGCCAACCTGGCCCGCCACTTCGGCAACCTGGAGGCGCTGATGGTCGCCGATCGCGAGGCGCTGGAGGCCGTGGAGGAGGTGGGGCCCATCGTGGCGGCCCACGTGCACACCTTCTTCCGCCAGCCCCACAACCGCGAGACCATCGCCGACCTGCTCGCCTGCGGCCTGGGCTGGGAGGAGGAGGAGAGCCTCGCCGAGCGTCCCCGGCCCCTGGACGGGCAGACCTGGGTGCTTACCGGGACGCTCGAGAGCATGACCCGCGACCAGGGCAAGGCGCGCCTCCAGGCCCTGGGGGCCAAGGTGGCCGGCAGCGTGTCGAAGAAGACCGCCGGCCTGGTGGCCGGCGAGGCCGCCGGCAGCAAGCTGGAGAAGGCGATGCAGCTCGGCGTGACGGTGCTCGACGAGGCGGCCTTCCTCGCGCGGCTGGCCGCCTGGGAGAGCGGTGACGGCGGCGAAGCGGACGGGGAGGCAGCGCCATGACTGACGGCCGCTTTATCGAGGTGCCCTGGCGGATGCTGCCTGCCGAGACCCTGGACGCCCTGCTGGAGGCCTTCGTCACCCGCCAGGGCTACGACACCACCGATACCGGCGAGGGGATGCGCGGCTGGGTGGGGGAGCTCAGGCGCCAGCTCGAGCGCGGCGAGCTGATCATCGCCCATGACCTGCAGACCGAGAGCACCGAGGTGATGACCCTGGCCCAGTGGCGGGCCTTCGGCCGCGACCTGGCCGATGACGAGGAGGGTTAGTTTCCCCTCACCAGGTCGCGGATGATTCTTCGTCCCGGATGCAGGTGGTCCACCAGCGGCTGTTCCAGCGGCAGCGGCTCGTCGCAGATCCGTGAGGCCAGAAGCTCCGCGCAGAGCGGCGCGCTGGCCAGGCCCCGGGAGCCGTGGGCGGCGCTGATCCAGAGCCCGGGATGGTGTCGCCCGGGAACGTCGGGCACCCGGCTGGCGTCACTGGCCAGGGCGGCGTAGGCCGCTCGGTACGCCGCGGCGTCGGGCACCGGCCCGCAGTAGGGCGACTTGTCGGGGCTCGCCGCCCTTACGCCCACCCGCCCGGTGAGGCGG
>NZ_CP071922.1:3787261-3789729 GCF_017584085.1 Halomonas sp. BM-2019 | reverse complement strand
CCGGCTGCAGGGGAAGGGCCGCGGTCTGGGCGACGGCGGCGGCCTCGCTGGCCCCGGCGATCACCACCTGGTCGGCCTCGAGGGCCTCGCCATCGGCCAGGGTCAGGGTCCAGCCCGCGGTGCTCTCGCGCAGCGCCGTGACCTCCCCCTGGCGGAAGCGCACGCCCGGCGTGCCGGCCAGGCGCACGCAGAGCTCGAGCGGCCTGACCCAGGCGGCACTCGGGTAGTCCAGCGCCGGGACCTGGACCCGGATCCCGGCGGCGGCGCTGGCCGCCTCGGCGTCGAGGCCCCGCACCACGCTCGGTGGCAGCGGGTGGCTCGCCAGGAAGCGCGCCTGGCGCGCCTGCTCCTTCTCGCTCAGCGCCAGCTGCAGCACCCCGCTGGGGTGCCACAGGCGCTGCTCGGGGTCGAGGGCCTCCAGCCAGCGCCGGCTGTACAGCAGCCCGGCCAGGTAGGTGCGGCTCTGCCGGTTGGTCTCCACGGCGAGCTTGACGTAGAGCGCCCCCTGCAGGTGGGTCTCGCCGAGGCGCGCGCGGTCGAAGCGGTCGATCAGGGTCACCGCCACGCCGCGGCGGGCCAGCGCCGCGGCGGCGCTGGCGCCGGCGATGCCGGCACCGATCACCGCCACCCGGTGCGGCGGCTGGGCCGGGGGCGGGGTGAACCAGGGCGTGCGGGCTCGCCGCTCATCCAGCGGCGGCGTGGCGATCTCGCCGGCGAGCATCTCGCGCTTGCGCCCGAAGCCCGGCACCTTGCGCCAGTGGAAGCCGGCCGCCTTGAGTCCGCGCTTGACCGGGCCGGCGCAGGTGAAGGTGGCGAAGGTGGCACCGGGCCGGGAGCGGGCCGCCATGGCCAGGAACAGCGCCGGCTGCCACATCTCGGGGTTCCTGGCGGGGGCGAAGCCGTCGAGGAACCAGGCATCCACCCGGCCGTCGAGCAGCGCCAGGCGCTCGGCGGCATCGCCGAAGTGCAGGTCCAGGGTGACCCGCCCATCCAGCCACAGCCGGTGTACGCCGGCCACCGGCTCGGGCCACTGCGCGACCAGCGCCGCGGCGCGGTGCGCCAGGTCGGGCCAGGCGGCCAGCGCCCGGGCCAGGTCCTCCCTGGCGAGCGGGAACTTCTCGGTGGAGACCAGGTGCAGCCGCGCTCCGGCAGGGGCGTGGGCATCGAAGCAGGCCCAGGCGCAGAGCATGTTGAGCCCGGTGCCGAAACCGGTCTCGCCGATCACGAAGGGGCGGTGCGCCTGCCAGGCGGCGAAGCGCTCGGGCAGGCGGTTGGCGGCCAGGAAGACGTGCTCGGTCTCGGCACGGCCGTCATGGCGCGAGAAGTAGACGTCGTCGAAGGTGGCGGAGCGGGGGGCCTCCTCGCCGGTGTCATCGCGCCGCCAGTCGAGGCGGGCGGTCTCCAGGGCGGCGAGCGGTGGCAAGCCATCGGGGGCGGGGGTCACGGGGTCTCCGGCGGTAGGGCGTGGCTGGTCAGGATCTGATCAATGGCGCCGCGGGGGCGGCTGGTCCCGGCTGGGGAAAGGCATCCGCGGCGTTTCAACAGCGTTATCCACAGACTCTGTGCAGAACTCGGCTGTGGACAAGCGGGCTGTGGGAAAAGGGGCGGATCAGGGCATCACCTTCTTGAACGGTTTGACCGTGACCCTGGCATAGACGCCGGCGATCATGTAGGGGTCGGCGTCGGCCCAGGCCTGGGCCTCCTTGAGGCTGTCGAACTCGGCGACCACCAGGCTGCCGGTGAAGCCCGCCTCGCCCGGGTCCTCGCTGTCGATGGCCGGGTGGGGGCCGACCAGCACCAGGCGCCCCTCGTCGCGCAGGGTCTCCAGGCGGGCCAGGTGATCCGGGCGAGCGGCCAGGCGGCGTTCCAGGCTGTTGTTCACGTCTTCGCTGATGATGGCGTAGAGCATTGCATCGCTTCCTCGGTTGGGCGGCTCGCGCCGCGACAGGCGATGGTGATTGACCGGCGTCGGCCGGGCGCGCACCATGGACGGCCATTCTGACAAAGTCGCCTGTCGGCGTCATGCCAATGTCCGCACTTCCCGCCCGCTTCGAGGGCGACCCCGACCCCCTGACGATCGACCTCCATCTGCACTCCACGGCCTCCGATGGCGCCCTGCCGCCCGGCGAGGTGATGGCGCTGTGCAGGGCGCGGGGACTGACCCATGTCGCGCTGACCCCGCGGCCGCCGCGACGCGGGAGGGGCTCACGCTGATCCCCGGCACCGAGCTCTCCACCCAGTGGCGCGGCCACAATATCCACGTGGTGGGGCTGCTGCCCCAGGGCGCCCGGGGGGCGCTGGCCGCGGGGCTGGCGGCCCAGGCCGAGGCGCGGGAGCGTCGCGCCGTGACGATCGCCGAACGCCTGGAAAGGATCGGCCTGGCAGATGCCCTGGCCCGGGCCCGGGAGCAGGCCGGCAGCGCGCGCCCGCTGGGGCGCCCCGACTTCGCCCGGGCGCTGGTGGCGGCG
>NZ_CP071922.1:3784943-3787161 GCF_017584085.1 Halomonas sp. BM-2019 | reverse complement strand
CCTCCCACTCCCAGTCGCCGCGACGGGAAAGGCCGCCGCCGCCCTCGCCGCGGGTCTTCACCGTCTGCAGGAGCCGGCCATCGACGCGACGCAGGCGCAGGGCCATGCGCGCCGCCTCCAGGTCGCCCGCCGGGGTGTCGAAATAGGTGTTGCCGAGCTGGCGAACCCGCGGCGCCAGGTCGGCCAGCAGAGGGTGGTGACGCAGCGTTTCGGGGCCTTCTGGGCCTAAGGCGAGCTTGAGCTCAATCTCGTGACTCATGGCACGGCTACCTCACTTCGATGAAACATGGATGATTTTTTCATGACGGTGCCCGGGGTGGCCTCTATACTGTCGCCGCCCATTCCCCAGTGCACAGAATCCCAATGGTCACACCCAACCCGTTCGCGGCGATGTTCGGTCGCTCGCCATTCCAGCCGCTGCTGGCCCACATCGTCAAGGCGCAGGAGTGCGCCGACCAGCTGCTGCCGTTCTTCGAGGCCTCGCTGGTGGGCGACTGGGAGACCGCCGCCCGAATCCGTGAGACCGTCACGCGTCTGGAGCACGAGGCCGACGAGCTCAAGACCGAGCTGCGCCTCAACCTGCCCAACACCCTGTTCCTGCCGGTCTCCCGCACCGACCTGCTGGAGCTGATCACCGTACAGGACAAGATGGCCAACAAGGTGCGCGATATCACCGGCATCATGCTCGGCCGTACCATGCAGATGCCCGAGCCCCTGGTCCAGCCGATGCGCGACTACATGCGCACAGCGGTGGCCTGCGTGACCCAGGCCCGCCAGGCCATGGAGGAGCTCGGCGCGCTGCTGGAGTCCGGCTTCGGGCGCAACGTCTCCGACGTGATGCAGCGCCTGATCCGCGAGCTCCATGTACTCGAGCACCAGGCCGATGCCCAGCAGGTGGCCATCCGCCGCCAGCTCTTCGAGCTGGAGAGCCAGCTGCCGCCGGTGGACGTGGTCTTCCTCTACAAGATCATCGACTGGGTCGGGGAACTCTCCGATCGCGCCGAGCGCGTCGGCAGCCGCCTGCAGATCCTCATGGCCCGCTGAGGCCCTTCGCGAGACGCCCCCGGCGATCCCGGGCGGCACCGCGCACGCCACTCCCGACAGCCACATAGGACCCAACCCCTATGTCGATCATCGCGCAGCACGGCGAAATCTTCATCATCCTGGCCTGCCTGTTCGGCTTCTTCATGGCCTGGGGCGTCGGTGCCAACGACGTGGCCAACGCCATGGGCACCTCGGTGGGCTCCAAGGCCATCACCATCCGCCAGGCGATCATCATCGCCGTGATCTTCGAGTTCCTCGGCGCCTGGCTGGCCGGCGGCGAGGTGACCGCGACCATCCGCGGCGGCATCGTCGACCCGGCGCTGCTCCAGGCCGACCCTCAGCTACTGGTCTACGGCATGCTCTCGGCGCTGCTGGCGGCGGCCATCTGGCTGATGGTCGCCTCGGCCAAGGGCTGGCCCGTCTCCACTACCCACTCCATCGTCGGGGCCATCGTCGGCTTCGGCGCCGTGGGGCTGGGCATGGAGGCGGTGGCCTGGGGCCGGGTAGGCACCATCGCCTCGAGCTGGGTGATCTCGCCGCTGCTGGCCGGCACCATCGCCTTCGTGCTCTTCAAGTCGGTGCAGCACCTGATCTTCGAGGCCAGGGACCCCTTCGCCTCCGCCAAGCGCTATCTGCCGGTCTACGTCTTCCTGGTCGGCTTCATCGTCGCCATGGTCACCCTCACCAAGGGGCTGACCCACGTCGGCCTCGACCTCTCCTTCGGCCAGAGCTTCCTGCTCGCGCTGGTGTTCGGGGCGATCATCATGGTCATCGGTACCCTGATGGGGCGTCGCATCCGGTACGAGCGACGCGCCGAGGACCACTTCGGCTATGGCAACGTGGAGCGGGTGTTCGGGGTGCTGATGATCTTCACCGCCTGCGCCATGGCCGTCGCCCACGGCTCCAATGACGTGGCCAACGCCGTGGGCCCGCTGGCCGCAGTGATCAGCGTGGTGCGCAGCGACGGCGTCATCGACAGCGCCGCCCTGGTGCCCTGGTGGGTGCTGGTGCTGGGTGGCGGTGGCATCGTCTTCGGCCTGGTCACCTATGGCCACAAGGTGATCGCCACCGTGGGCACCGGCATCACCGAGCTGACCCCCAGCCGCGGCTTCGCCGCCACCCTGGCCGCCGCCAGCACCGTGGTGCTGGCCTCGGGCACCGGCCTGCCGATCTC
>NZ_CP071922.1:3781768-3784922 GCF_017584085.1 Halomonas sp. BM-2019 | reverse complement strand
CATCGTGATGTCCTGGCTGATCACCCTGCCGGCGGGCGCCGGCCTCTCGATCCTGTTCTTCTTCATGTTCAAGGGCATCTTCGGCTAGGCTGCAGCGCCTAGCGCCTAGCGCCTAGCGCCTAGCGCCTAGCGCCGAGCGCCTAGCGCCGAGCGCCAAGCGAAGGCCCGCCATGCCGCGGGCCTTCCTGTGTCTGGCGGTGGTGCCGTCGATTTCGCGGCTCTGCTATTCTCGAACGTCCGCTCAACACTCAGATATCCGCTGCCGGAGAGAGGTGCCTTGGACACTCGTTTCCCCTTCGTCGACTGGTTCCGCAACTCGTCGCCCTATATCAACGCCCATCGCGGGTGCACCTTCGTCATCCTGATCGAAGGCGAGGCCATGGCGCGAGGTCGAGGGGAACAGCTGATCCAGGACCTGGCGCTGCTGCACACCCTGGGCGTGCGCCTGGTGGTGGTGTTCGGCATTCGCCCCCAGGTGCAGCAGGCCCTGGATGCCGTCGGCGTCGCGCCGGACCTGCATTTGGGGCGCTGGATCGCCGATGAGGCGGTGATGGGTTGCATCGAGCGGGTCGCCGCCGAACAGCGCCTGTGGCTGGAGGCGCGGCTCTCGCTGGGGCTGCCCAACACCCCCATGCACGGCGTCGAGCTTACCGCGGTCTCCGGCAACCTGGTGATGGCCAAGCCGCTGGGCGTGCGCGAGGGGGTCGATTTCAACCGCAGCGGCGAGGTGCGGCGGGTGCGCGCCTCGGCCATCCAGGGCTTGCTGGAGCGGGGCTCGCTGGTGGTGCTGCCGCCGCTGGGCTTCTCCAGCACCGGCGAGGTCTTCGACCTCAACGCTTCCGACGTGGCGCAGCATGCCGCCATGGCGCTGGGTGCCGACAAGCTGATCCTGCTCGGCGAGGCGAGCGGGCTGTTCGACCAGAGCGGCCAGATGCAGCGCCAGCTGACGCCCGCCGAGGCGGAACCGCTGCTCGGCCAGGCCGAGCCCGGCAGCGAGCTGGCCCGACACCTTGAGGCCGCCTGCCAGGCCGCCCGCCACGGGGTGGCCCGCACCCACCTGCTCTCCTGGCACGACCACGATGCCCTGCTCGGCGAGCTGTTCACCCGCGACGGGGTGGGCACCATGATCACCCAGCACCGCTACGAGCAGCTGCGCCCGGCGGAACTGGCCGATATCGGGGGCCTGCTCGAGCTGCTCGAGCCGCTGGAGCGGCGCGGCATGCTGGTGCCACGCTCCCGCGAGCGCCTCGAGCACGAGATCGACGACTACCTGGTGATCGACCGCGACGGCATGATCATCGGTTGTGCCGCTCTGCACACCTTCGACGAGGCCGAGATGGGCGAGCTGGCCTGCGTGGCGGTGCATGCGGACTATCGCGGCGGCAGCCGCGGCGATCTGCTGCTGGCCGAACTCGAGCGCCGCGCCCGGCGCCTTGGCCTCGCCTCGCTGTTCGCCCTCACCACCCATACCACTCACTGGTTCTTCGAGCACGGCTTTCGCTTGGCCGACATCGAGGTGCTGCCGCCGCTCAAGCGCGACACCTACAACCACGCCCGCAAGTCGAAGATCCTGGTCAAGACGCTGGCCGGCGGGCGTCGCTGAGGCGCCACGCGCGCTCCCTGCAGCCCTCGCCGCGGCGGGGGCTGTCGCTTTCTCGCGTCGCCAGGGAGTCGGCTGTCTTGAAATGGCTACGCTGCAAGCGCCTGATTATTCAATAAATTAAAATTGATCAGGGAAAGCTGTCGGCGAATGGCAACGAAAATGGCCATCATTTTCCCCGTCGAGCCCCTCAGTCTCGCCCCACGGCCATCCCGCCATGGGTTTTGGTTTTTTAAATACCTGATTTTTAAGTATATGATTGTTTTTTGGCACGCATTTGGCAATGTTCTGGGTGAGCAACGGAAGCGGTTCACTACGGCTCGAACCGCTTTCGATCGCCCCAGGGGCCAGGCAATCACTGCCCTGTGCGCCCGGCCCCCGAGGCGATCAGCGTCTGCTCCTAGCGATGTGTGACTCTAGGTTGCGATGAGACGGGTACCGACGCAGTCAAGGACGTGTACCTCTCAGGGCAAGGATGCCCCGGCATGGATGCCTCTCCCCCCTCGGGGGGATCGAATCGCGCAGCATCGCCATCGGCCCGGCCGAGGCGGTGGTGCCAGGAACGAAGCGGGGTGGTTCGCCGCCCGCATGGGGAGCCAGCCCCTGGTGGTAGATGGCTCGACATGGCTTCGGGGCTTCGGCCCATGGAAAGCGCGGCAGGCGGACCGACCAGGCGGCCGACTGGCACACTTTCCAGACCCTTCAGTTCCCTGCGTATTCAGGCCGGCTCTGCCGGCCTTTTTTTTATCCCGTGCGCTGGGCGAGTGAGTGCAGGTCGGGGACCGCATCGGTTGGCAACACAGAATCTGGTATCATAAAGGGCGTTACGATGGCGGCTTCACCGGCTCCCCTGCCACCCACTCTCCTGCAAAGAACGTTGGCCATGACCACCCGTGTGTCGCGTCGCTGGCGCCCTCGCTCCCTGCTGCAACTCGTGCTGCTCGCCTTTCTCGTCGTCATGCTGCCGCTGGCCGTGCTGATGTTCCAGGCCGGCCAGGCGCTGTCCGAGCTGTCGCGGCTGGCCGATGTCAGCGCCCGCCAGGCGGTGGAGGAGACCCGCCGTGCCCGTACCCTGGGTGCCCTGGCGCTGGAGATCGAGCGCAGCGCTCGCCAGTACGCGGTGGTGGAGCAGGAGAGCCTGCTCGAGATCTACGCCGAGCGCCTCGAGGAGTATCGCCTGCTGCTGGCCCAGCAGCGCGAGCTGCTGCCCGACGACCCCGATATCACCGCGCTGGAGTCGCTGCTGGGGGTGCTGGAGGGGCTGCCCGACCTACCCGTCGAGACCTTCCAGGAGCGGCTGGGGGTCTTCCCCCTCTTCGCCGAGCGCACCGAAGCGATGCGCCGCGCCACCAACCGCCATATCGACCGTCGCATCGAGACCATCCGCGAGCGCGCCGGGGCCGTGCAGACCCGGCTGTGGGTACAGACCGGGGCACTGGTCTCGGCGAGCCTCGCCCTGATGCTGCTCTTCTCCTGGCTGATCATCCGCCCGGTGCGCCAGCTCGAGCGGCGCATCCTCGGCATCGGCAGCGGCACGCGTCCCGAGCCGACCCG
>NZ_CP071922.1:3780511-3781621 GCF_017584085.1 Halomonas sp. BM-2019 | reverse complement strand
GGCCAGCGTACGCGAGGGGTCGGCGCTGCGGGCCGACGGGGTGGCTGGCGAGGTGAGCCCTCGCCAGCGCGAGATCCTTGAGCTGATCGATGCCAGCGGTGCCGAGCTGCAGCGGCTGATCGAGCAGCTGCTCGACTACAACCTGCTGCAGCACAACCGCCAGGTGACCCCGGAGCGCCTCGACGTCGCCACCGTGGTCAAGGAGGTGCTGGCCAAGCACCGCTTGGCACTGGCCAACAAGGGTATGCGGGTGACCTGCTTCGACGGTCCCCTGGAGTGGCTGCTCGACCGCACCGGGACCACTCGGATCCTCGACAACCTGATCTCCAACGCCATCGCCTACGGGGAGGATGGCGGCGAGCTCGCGATCCGCGCCCGTCGGCACCGCGACCGCCTGGAGCTGGAGGTCGCCAACAGCGGCGCCCCCATTGCCGAGCAGGATCGGCCGCGACTGTTCGAGGCCTTCTACCAGGGGCGGGCCCGGCGCCAGGGGCCGCTGAAGGGCTCCGGCATCGGCCTCTCGGTGGCCGCCGACTGCGCGCGGCTGCAGGAGGGCGAGCTGGCGCTGGTGGAGGACCCCCGGATGGCGGTCTGCTTCCGCCTGACGCTGCCGGAGCGGGTCCCGGTGCCGAGAATCCCCAATGACGCGAGGCTCGCCCTGGAGGCGGGCCCCCACACAAGGAATTGACGCCATGCGTTTCCGTCCCCTGCTGGTCTGCATGACGGCCCTGTGGCTGGCCGGCTGCGAGCTGTTGCCGGACTCGCCCTTTGCCCAGCCGACCCGACCCACCCCCGGCGTGGCGGCCTCGTCGGCCAGCGGCTGTCAGGCCGAGATTCCCGCCTTCGACGACGAGGCTTGCCTGCTGCCCGACTGGGTGGCCTTCGGCCTCGCCTCCCAGCGCGGCGACCGCCCCTGGCGCGACGCCATGCTGACCCGGCTCCAGGGAAGCGACACCGAGCGCCGCCTGGCCCGGGCCGTGGTGCTCGCCTGGGGCAGTGAGCACCAGTGGGACCAGGCCGCGGCACTCTACCAGGCCGACCTGGCCGCGGCGCCGGTGGCGCTGCAGCCGCTGCTGCGCTACTGGCTCAACGAGCTGGAGGGCCGCCGCG
>NZ_CP071922.1:3779947-3780411 GCF_017584085.1 Halomonas sp. BM-2019 | reverse complement strand
CGGCGCCTTCCTGGGTCTGCAGCCAGGCCTCCCGGGAGCGCTCGCGGGCCCGGTCCCACCAGTCGTCGCTGTAGACCGGGTAGCCTTCGAGCTCCTCGGCGCTGGCCTCCAGCATCACGCGGTGTTCGCTTTCGCCGTCGTCGTCGAAGTGGGTGGTGAGGGTGAACTGACCGGACTCGACGATGAACTCGCGGCCGCCCATTCCCAGCACGGCGCCGCTCTCGATCACCAGGGCGGTGACCTGCATCGCCTCGTCGAAGAGGATGTTCTCGACTTCGCCGACGCGCTCGTCGGGGTCGCTGGTCAGGTACACGTCGGCGTCGAGAATGTTCTCGGCCGAGTAGAGGCCCTGGGGCTCATGAGTCGGCTGCGCCTGGGTCCCTAGGGTGAAGCCGCCGGCCAGGGCGGCGACGGTGAGGGCAAGGGTCGTCTTGCGCATGGGTCTCTCCTTGGGGGTTCCGTTG
>NZ_CP071922.1:3775925-3779937 GCF_017584085.1 Halomonas sp. BM-2019 | reverse complement strand
CTGTGAATTGCTTCCGATTCATGGCGACACTCCTCCGCTGAGTGTCCGGGCCCTGTGCGGGGCTGTCTCTCACCCTAGTCCAGGGAATGGCAAGCGCGAGTAATGTAAGGTTTTCTAAAGTAAACGCCGGCAACCGCTTCAGGATAGTTGGCCCCGTGACGTCACCCGCCCTTGGCCGTTATAATGGTCGATTGATTTCACCTCCCCTTCCCACCAGCTCACTGGGTGTTGCCGATTATGTTACGTATGGCCCAAGAAGCTCTTACGTTCGACGACGTATTGCTCGTGCCCGGCTATTCGGAGGTCCTGCCCAAGGACGTCAGCCTCCGGACCCGCCTGACTCGCGACCTCTTTCTGAACATTCCCCTCGTCTCCGCCGCCATGGATACCGTGACCGAAGCCCGCCTGGCCATCGCCATGGCCCAGGAGGGCGGCATCGGCATCATCCACAAGAACATGACCATCGCCGCCCAGGCCGCCGAGGTGCGCAAGGTCAAGAAGCACGAGAGCGTGATCGTCAAGGACCCGGTCACCGTGGGGCCCAAGGCCAAGCTGGCCGACCTGCTGGCCATGGCCGATGAGCACGGCTTCTCCGGCTTCCCGGTGGTGGAAGGCGAGTCCCTGGTGGGCCTGGTCACCGAGCGTGATATGCGCTTCCAGCCCAACCACGGCGACAGCGTCTCCGACATCATGACCCCGCGCGAGCGCCTGGTCACCGTGCCCGAGGGCACCAGCCTGGAGATCATCAAGGGCAAGATGCAGGAGCACCGGGTCGAGAAGATGCTGGTGATCAACGAGGCGTTCCAACTGCGGGGCCTGGTCACCTTCAAGGATATCGAGAAGGCCCGCACCTTCCCCCATGCCGCCAAGGACGGTGACGGCCGCCTGCTGGCCGGCGCCGCGGTGGGCACCGGCCCCGAGACGCCGGATCGCGTCGCCGCCCTGGCCGAGGCCGGGGTGGACGTGATCATCGTCGATACCGCCCATGGCCACTCCCGGGGCGTGATCGACCGGGTGCGCTGGGTCAAGGAGCACTTCCCGCAGATCCAGGTGATCGGCGGCAATATCGCCACCGCCGAGGCGGCGAAGGACCTGGCCGAGGCCGGTGCCGATGGCGTCAAGGTAGGCATCGGCCCCGGCTCCATCTGCACGACCCGGGTCGTTGCCGGCGTCGGCGTGCCGCAGATCACCGCGGTGGCCAATGTCGCCGAGGCGCTCGAGCCCTTCGACATCCCGCTGATCGCCGACGGCGGCGTGCGCTTCTCCGGCGACCTGGCCAAGGCGATCGCCGCCGGCGCCAGCGCCATCATGGTCGGCGGCCTGCTGGCCGGCACCGAGGAGGCCCCGGGCGAGGTCGAGCTGTTCCAGGGCCGTACCTACAAGGCCTACCGCGGCATGGGCTCCATGGGGGCCATGGCCCAGAGCCAGGGCAGCGCCGACCGCTACTTCCAGGACAAGGACGCCGGTGCCGAGAAGCTGGTGCCGGAAGGCATCGAGGGCCGGGTGCCCTACAAGGGCGTGATGAGCGCCATCGTCCACCAGCTGATGGGCGGCCTGCGCGCCTCCATGGGCTACACCGGCTGCCGCGACATCCAGGAGATGCGCACCAAGCCGCAGTTCGTGCAGATCACCGGCGCCGGCTTCGCCGAGTCCCACGTGCACGACGTGCAGATTACGAAGGAAGCCCCCAACTACCGCGCCGGCTAGCAACGCCGCTGGACTGGCGCCATGCGTTGTTGAAAACGGCCTTAGCATGCTCATTGACAAACACGTCAACTCCGCTGCTTCGGCCGTTTTCGCCTAGCCTGACGCTCAGCCAGCGACGCTGCTTATTCTTTCATACGCCGTGCCCATGGCCCGTCGCCATACGAGTAGAGACGCCCTCAGATGACTGATATTCACGCCCACAAGATCCTGATCCTCGACTTCGGCTCCCAGTACACCCAGCTGATCGCCCGCCGCGTGCGCGAGATCGGCGTCTACTCCGAGATCCGCGCCTTCGACATCACCGAGGCCGAGATCCGCGAGTATGCCCCCAACGGCATCATCCTCGCCGGCGGCCCGGAGTCGGTCACCGAGCTCGGCTCGCCCCGCGCGCCTGAGTGCGTGTTCGAGATGGGCCTGCCGGTGTTCGGCATCTGCTACGGCATGCAGACCATGGCCGAGCAGCTCGGCGGCGCCGTGGAGGGCTCGAACAAGCGCGAGTTCGGCTACGCGCAGGTGCGCATCGACGCCGAGACGGCGCTGTTCAAGGACATCAAGGATCACCTCGACCACGACACCGGCCGCGGCCTGCTCGACGTCTGGATGAGCCACGGCGACAAGGTGGCCCGGGTCCCCGACACCTTCACCGTCACCGCCTCCACCCCGAGCTGCCCCATCGCCGCCATGGCCTGGGAGGAGAAGCGCTTCTACGGCGTGCAGTTCCATCCCGAGGTGACCCACACCCTCCAGGGCCAGCGCATCCTCGAGCACTTCGTGCTCGACATCTGCGGCAGCGAGCGCAACTGGACACCGGCCCGGATCATCGAGGACCAGATCAGTCGGGTGCGCGACCAGGTGGGCGACCGCCACGTGCTGCTCGGCCTCTCCGGCGGCGTCGACTCCTCGGTGGTGGCGGCGCTGCTGCACAAGGCGATCGGCGACCAGCTCACCTGCGTCTTCGTCGACAACGGCCTGCTGCGCAAGGACGAGGGCGACCAGGTGATGGAGACCTTCGCCCGGCACATGGGTGTGCGGGTGATCCGCGTCGACGCCGAGGCGCAGTTCCTCTCCCGGCTCGAGGGCGAGGCCGACCCCGAGGCCAAGCGCAAGATCATCGGCAACGCCTTTATCGACGTCTTCGATGAGGAAGCCAGCAAGATCGAGGGCGTCGACTTCCTGGCCCAGGGCACCATCTACCCCGACGTCATCGAGTCCGCCGCCGCCAAGACCGGCAAGGCGCATGTCATCAAGTCCCACCACAACGTCGGCGGCCTGCCCGAGACCATGAAGCTCAAGCTGGTGGAGCCGCTCCGCGAGCTGTTCAAGGATGAGGTGCGCAAGCTCGGCCTCGAACTCGGCCTGCCCTACGACATGGTCTACCGCCACCCCTTCCCGGGGCCGGGCCTGGGCGTGCGCATCCTCGGTGAGGTCAAGAAGGCCTACGCCGACATCCTGCGCGAGGCCGACGCCATCTTCATCGAGGAGCTGCACAACTCAGGCTGGTACCACAAGACCAGCCAGGCCTTCGCGGTCTTCCTGCCGGTCAAATCGGTCGGCGTGGTCGGCGACGGCCGCCGCTACGAGTGGGTCATCGCCCTGCGCGCCGTGGAGACCATCGACTTCATGACCGCCCGCTGGGCTCACCTGCCCTACGAGCTGCTGGAGACCGTCTCCAACCGCATCATCAACGAGCTGCCCGGCGTCTCGCGGGTGACCTACGACGTCAGCAGCAAGCCGCCCGCGACGATTGAGTGGGAGTGAGAGTGCAGGGCGAGTGAGCAACGCCTAGCAGTCTGTCGGGTTAAGGGGCGCGAGCTGCCTGACGCCCCTTCGCCACGGTTGCTTCACGGGGAAAGCGGTCTTGCGGCTGGAATAAGGTGGCAGCGCTCGTCCACCTCACCCTGTGCCGCTTCTGACCGCCCACAGGTCGTGAGATGGGGGTGAGGGGCGCCCCTCACCCTGCCGTCAGGCGGTGCATCCGCTTGATGTTCCAGGCCAGGGTGGCCAAGCACCATTCCCCACTGACGTTGTCGAGACCACGCAGCGAGAACTGCCGGAACCCCATCACGTGCTTGATGATGCCGAAGACCGGTTCCACCGTATGCTTGCGCAGTGCATAGCGCGCGCGTCCCGCCCGGGTCTTCAGACGGTGCGCCATCTGCTCGACGGGATCGGCACTCTCCGGTGTCGGTGGATCCGCCGCAAAGCGCTCGAATACCGGGAGGTGGTGGACATCTCGCTTCATGGCAAACAAGGGCTCGATGCCATGCTCCTGGCAAGCCTCGACATTGGCCGCGCTGAAGTAGCC
>NZ_CP071922.1:3771795-3775825 GCF_017584085.1 Halomonas sp. BM-2019 | reverse complement strand
CTCGCGCAGCGACGCCCGGGCCTTCCGGGTGCGCTTCGAGGGCGCGGAGCCGGCCCCCGCCGAGCGCTACTGGCGGGTCTATACCCTCTCCGACTTCGACGGCGAGCGCTGGCGGCGGGCCACGCCGGAGCGCCTGGCCGCCGCCCTGGGGCGGCCGCTGGGCGCGTTCGTGGCGGATGGCCGCCGCTCGCCCTGGCTCGACCAGGCGCCGCGCTTCGAGGCGGAGCTGCTGCTGGAACCGGACAGCCGGCCCTGGCGTCCGTCGCTGGGGGCGCCCCTGGCCACCGATGCGCCCCAGCGCTTCCTGGGCGACGGCACCCTGGAGGGCACCTCGCCGCTGGCCTCGCGCAGCCTGCTGCGCGTCACCAGCACCGGCCTGGCGCCGACCAACCCCGACCCCGCCGGGTCCGCCTGGCACGCCTTGCTGCCCGCCGAGGGCAATCCGCGTACCCGCGCCCTGGCCGAGCGGCTGTGGCAGGAGAGCGGCGGCGAGCCGCGTGCCTTCCTGGCGGCCATCATGGCGCGTTTCGGCGAGGCGCCGTTCCGTTACACCCTGTCGCCGCCGCGGCTCACCTCCGCCAACCGGGTCGACGAGTTCCTCTTCGAGAGCCGTGCCGGCTACTGCACCCACTACGCCTCGGCGATGGCGGTCCTGGCGCGCTCGGCGGGCCTGCCGGCCCGGGTGGTGGCGGGCTTCCTGGGCGGCGAGCGCCACCCCGACGGCCATTTCACCATCCGCGACTACGACGCCCACGCCTGGGTCGAGGTGTGGCTGGACGGGGCCTGGCAGCGCCTCGACCCCACCGCGGCCATCGCCCCGGAGCGCATCGAGGAGGGGCCCCAGGCGGTGGGCGATGGCGGCGAGGCCTTCCTGGCCGATTCGCCCTTCTCGCCGCTGCGCCTGCGCGAGGTGGGCTGGGCCAACCGCCTGCGCCTGGACTGGGAGCGGATCGAATACCGCTGGCAGCGCGGGGTGATCGGCTACCAGCGCGGGGCGCGCGACGCCCTGATGGCCCGGGTCACCGAGCGGCTGTACGCCTTCTGGGAATGGCTGGCGGGGCGGCTGCCGGGGCGCGGTTGGCTGGCCGCGACGCTGGGCCTGCTGGCCGCCGGCGCCGGGCTGATGGGGCTCGCGACGCTGCTGCGCCTGGCCTGGCGGCGCGGTCGAGAGGGGCGCGATGAGGCGCTGCGCATTCGCCGCCTGCAGGCCTGGCTGGCGAGTCGTGGCCTGGGGGAGGCCCCTGGGGAGTCCCCCTCGGCGCATCTGCGCCGCGTGGCCCGTGAGGCGGGGGATGCCGGGCCGGCGCTGCGCGACTGCGCCCATCACCTGGAACGGCTGCGCTACGCCCCCCTGGGACGGGCGGAGCGGCGCGAGCGAGGCCGCCAGCTGGCCCGGCGGGTGGCGGAAGTGCGCCGCCGGCTGCGGCGCCGTCCCCGCCGCCCGGGGGGTAGCGCGGGCGCGGGCGGCGTGGCATCGTGAGAAGCACACCGTCCATGAAGTCGCGACCATGTCCATCCACGACCACCAGTGCCGGACCGCCCAGGGGGAACCCTTCAACTTCGCCGCGTTGCGCGGCCAGGTGCTGCTTATCGCCAATGTCGCCAGCCGCTGTGGCTACACGCCCCAGCTGCGCGAGCTGGAACGCCTCTACCGCCGCTATCGCGACCGCGGCTTCACGGTGATCGGCTTTCCCTGCAACCAGTTCGCCCGCCAGTCGCCGGAGTCGGCGCTGGACTTCTGCACCCTCAGCGTCCGGGAGTATCAGGTCAGCTTCCCGCTGATGGAGAAGGTCAAGGTCAATGGCCCCGGCGCCCATCCGCTGTTCGTCGAGCTGCGCAAGGGGGCCCCCGGCGTGCTGGGCACCACGGCGATCAAGTGGAACTTCACCAAGTTCCTGGTGGGCCGGGACGGGCAGGTGGTCCACCGCTTCGCCCCGCGGGACGGGGAGCCGGTACTGCGCGAGGCGCTGGAGCGGGCGCTGGACGCGCCCTGATCAGGGCGCCTCCCCGCGCTCCAGCATCAGCCGCGCCATCAGCTCGTTCCAGCGATGCCGCGTCATCATGGTGGTCAGCCCCGAGAAGAGCGCCCAGCTCCTGCGCCGCCAGCCGGTGAGGTGCAGGTTGTGGGCCACCAGCTGTCTCATCAGCTTGTGGTCGTCGAAGCGGCGCCACTCGCCGACCAGCGACATCTGCTGGCGCCCCAGCACCGGCGCGAGCTCCAGGCGGAAGATCCACTCCAGCTCCTCGAGCGTCAGGTCATGGCGCTGGATCACCTCGATCATGCGCGCGAAGTCGCGCTCACCCGGCTCGTGCTCCAGCCACAGCGGGGCCAGGGCCAGCCACAGCTCGCCGCGCTCGTCGACCAGGGTCTGTGCATCCATCGTGGGCCTCCTCCTCGTGGCCTGCCGCCGTGACGTGCATCCTGCCCCAGTCGGGGCCGGGGCTCAAGAGCGGGCTCAAGGGCGGGTTCAAGGGCGGACAGCACCCACCCCGGCCGCTAGAATAGGGCGATTGGCACCCCATGGCGCGGGGCAGGACGCGCCCGCCCGAACGACGCACAGCGAGGTCTGACGTGATCATCAAGCCCAAGGTACGCGGTTTCATCTGCACCACCACCCACCCCGTCGGCTGCGAGAAGAACGTCCTCGAGCAGATCGAGGCGACTCGTGCCCGGGGCCTCGACAAGGCCCTGGCCGATCAGGAGCGGCGACCCAGGAAGGTGCTGGTGATCGGGGCCTCCAGCGGCTACGGCCTGGCGGCGCGCATCACCGCCGCCTTCGGCTACGGCGCCGACACCCTGGGCGTGTTCTTCGAGAAGCCCGGCACCGAGAAGAAGCCCGGCACCGCCGGCTGGTACAACGCCGCCGCCTTCGACCGCTTCGCCAAGCAGGAAGGGCTCTACAGCAAGTCGATCAACGGCGACGCCTTCTCCCACGAGGCCCGCGAGTTGGCCATCGCGCTGATCCAGCAGGACCTGGGCCAGGTGGACCTGGTGGTCTACTCGCTGGCCTCGCCGGTGCGCAAGCTGCCCGATTCCGGAGAGCTCAAGCGCTCCAGCCTCAAACCGATCGGCGAGACCTACCGCGCCACCGCCATCGACACCAACAAGGACAGCATCATCGAGGCCGAGGTGGAGCCTGCCACCGAGCAGGAGATCGAGGACACCAAGGCGGTGATGGGCGGCGAGGACTGGGAACTGTGGATCGAAGCCCTCGACCGCGCCGGCGTCCTGGCCGAAGGCGCGCGCAGCGTGGCCTTCAGCTACATCGGCACCGAGATCACCTGGCCGATCTACTGGCATGGCGCCCTGGGCAAGGCCAAGGAGGACCTGGATCGCGCCGCCGGCGAGATCGACAAGCGCCTCGCCGCCACCGGCGGTGGCGCCAACGTGGCGGTGCTCAAGTCGGTCGTCACCCAGGCCAGCGCGGCCATCCCGGTGATGCCGCTCTACATCGCCATGGTCTACAAGGTGATGAAGGAGAACGGACTGCACGAGGGCACCATCGAGCAGCTCAACCGCCTGTTCGGCGAATGCCTGTACGGCAGCGGCTGCCAGAGCGACGAGGCGGGTCGGCTGCGCCTGGACGACTGGGAGCTGCGCGACGACGTTCAGCAGGCCTGCAAGGACCTCTGGCCCCGGGTGACCACCGAGAACCTCTTCGCGATCACCGACTATGCTGGTTACAAGCACGAATTCCTGAAGCTGTTCGGCTTCGAGCGCGACGACGTCGACTACGACGCCGAGGTGAACCCGGAAGTGGAGTTCGATGTCGTGAACCTGTAGGCCCATCGACTTTCCGTGGTCAGCGCGGAGGTGAGGGAACCCAACCACCAGGAGGATGCCCATGGACACTCGTGAGAGCCAGACTCCGGAAGAGGAGCGTCAGCACCTCAAGCAGGTGCTGCAACCCGAGGACTTCGAGCACCCGGAGCCGGATGAAGAGCAGCCGGAGGCCAAGGCGCCGCCGTCCAAGGGCATGCAGCGCCTGCTGCCCATCGTGATCGTGGTGCTGGGTCTGGTGGTCGCCGC
>NZ_CP071922.1:3771066-3771785 GCF_017584085.1 Halomonas sp. BM-2019 | reverse complement strand
GACCGGGCCCGGTGCCCGGCTTCCCCCGTCGGCCGGGTCCGGTGTCCGGCCGCCTGCGCCCCCCCGGCCGCGTTTCCAGCGATCTCCCCCATCGCCATCACCCGGCCTGCCCCGGGTCGGGCTGTGGTTTGCCGACGGCTTGGGTAAGATAAGGCCCTCTCCCGGCCGGTCCCGTCCATGTCCCAGCCCCCTTCATCCGCGCCTTCGCCTCCGTCGTCACGTCGGGTGGGCGTGCTGGTGCTGCCCGGTTTCTCGCTGCTGGCCGAGGCCTGTGCCACCGAGCCCCTGGCGGTGGCCGGCCAGCTGGCCGGGGAGCCGCTCTATCGGCTCCAGACCCTGGGGCGTGATGCCTGTCCGGTCGAGAGCGGCTCCCGCCAGCGGCTGCTGGCCGAGCGTGCCCTGGCGGAGGGGGAGGAGGCGCTCGACCTGCTGCTGGTGTACAAGCCGCCGACGAGGCCCTGCTGGCCCGGCTGGCCGCCCTGGCCAGGCCCGGGCGGCTCATCGCCGGCATCGGAGGTGGCGCCGAGCTGCTGGCCCGGGCGGGGCTGCTGGACGGTTACCGGGCCACGGTGCCCTGGCCGCGCTTCGAGGCGGTGCGCCTCGCCCATCCGCGGATCCGCCTCTCCCGCCAGCTCTTCGAGATCGATGGCGATCGCCTGACCTGCGGCGGCGGCACCGCGGCCATGGACATGATGATGACCCTGGTCGGCCGCCAGCAC
>NZ_CP071922.1:3763385-3770966 GCF_017584085.1 Halomonas sp. BM-2019 | reverse complement strand
GTGTCGGCCCACTTCGTGCTGGAGCGGGTGCGCCTGGGCAGTGAGCCCCAGGCCCCGCCGCGCTCGGCGGAGTTGCCGGAAAGCCTGCGCGACGCCCTGGCGCTGATGGCGGCGAATATCGACGAGCCGCTGACCACCGCCGACCTGGCCGAGCACCTGGGCCTGTCGCGGCGTCAGCTGGAGCGACTGTTCAAGAAGCACCTTCAGGCGGTGCCAAGCCGCTACTACCTGGACCTGCGCCTGCAGCGGGCCCGGCGCCTGCTGCGCGAGAGCGAGCGGCCGGCGGGGGAGGTGGCGCTGCTCACCGGCTTCTCCTCGGCGGCGCACTTCTCCACTGCCTATCGCAACCACTTCGGGGTCACCCCCCGGGAGGAGCGCCTGGGCTGACCGTCAGCGTGGCTGTGTCGGGCCGCGCCAGCAGGGCGCGGAACAGCGCGCCCAGCATCACCGGGGTGTCCTGCTCGATGGTAAAGCCTGCGCCCTCCAGCAGTGGCCGGGCCTGGCGGGTGATATCGGTGGCGATGGCCGAGGTGAGGGCGTTGAGGGCGCGGCGCGCGACGCCGGCGGGGTGGTCGTCGGCCTGGAACTTGTCCATCACGCAGAGCTGGCCGTCGTCCCGCAGGACGCGGCGGGCCTCGGCCAGGCCGCGGGCCGGGTCGGGCATCACCGCCAGGATCAGGTGCATCACCACCACGTCGAAGTGGGCGTCGGGGAAGGCCAGCGCCTCGGCGTCCATCTCCGCCGCCTGGACGTCCATGCCGAGCGCCTCGGCCCGCCGCGCGATGCGCCTCACCATGGCCGGGGCGAGGTCGGTGGCATGCAGCTCCACGTCCCGCGGCAGCCAGGGGAGGTCCAGACCGGTCCCGGCGCCCACCAGCAGCACCCGTATCCCCGGCTGCCAGGTCACCTGGTCGAGCGACAGGCGCCGCGCCCGGCGAAAGGCGCGTTCGGCCACGATGTCGTAGAGCGGCGCATAGAGGCTATAGCGCAGGCGGTTCCAGGCGGTGGTGTTGAACATGGGCGGATCCTTCGAGGCATCGACCTCAGGCTAGCCTTTTTCACAACTCCCTGTCCCATCGATGAAAGCATCCGGGAGGGCGACTCCCTATACTCGGTGGGGTATCTGCCACGAATCCCCCTACGCAAAGGACAAGCGACATGAGCCAGACCCCGACCCGCGCCGACTTCGACCGCTTCATGGTGCCCAACTATGCTCCCCAGCAGGCGATTCCGGTGCGCGGCGAGGGCAGCCGCCTGTGGGACCAGGAGGGGCGCGAGTACATCGACTTCGCCGGCGGCATCGCCGTCAACGGGCTGGGGCACTGCCATCCGGTGCTGGTGGATGCGCTGACCGAGCAGGCCGGCAAGCTCTGGCACGTCTCCAACGTCTATACCAACGAGCCGGCCCTCAAGCTCGCCCGGGCGCTGGTGGAGCGCACCTTCGCCGACAAGGTGTTCCTCTGCTCCTCGGGCGCCGAGGCCAACGAGGCGGCCCTCAAGCTGGCCCGCCGCTGGGCCCATGACCACTTTAGCGAGCACAAGAACCGCATCGTCTCCTTCACCCAGGCCTTCCACGGGCGCACCTTCTTCACCGTCAGCGTGGGGGGGCAGCCCAAGTACGCCCAGGGCTTCGGGCCGGTGCCCGGCGGCATCGTCCACGGCGAGTACAACAACCTCGACAGCGTGCGCGAGCTGATCGACGACGACACCTGTGCGGTGATGGTGGAACCGATGCAGGGCGAGGGCGGCGTGCTGCCGGGCGACCCCGAGTTCCTGGCCGGCCTGCGCGCGCTGTGCGACGCCCACGATGCGCTGCTGATCTTCGACGAGGTACAGACCGGGGTGGGCCGCTCCGGGACCCTCTTCGCCTACCAGCAGCTCGGCGTGACCCCGGATATCCTGACCAGCGCCAAGGCGCTCGGCGGAGGCTTCCCGGTGGGCGCGATGCTGACCACCGACCGGGTGGCCCCGGCCTTCGCCTTCGGCACCCACGGCTCCACCTACGGCGGCAACCCGCTGGCCTCGGCGGTGGCCCTGGCGGCGGTGGAGTTTATCGATACCCCCGAGGTGCTGGAGGGGGTGAAGCGCCGCCATGCGCTGTTCCGTCAGCATCTGGAGGCGATCAACGAGAAGCACGGCGTGTTCGGCGAGATCCGCGGCATGGGCCTGCTGATCGGCGCGGTGATGTCGGCCGACTACGAGGGGCGCGCCGCCGAGATCCTCCCGTTGGCCGTGGAGGAGGGGCTGATGGCGCTGGTGGCCGGCCCCAGCGTACTGCGCCTGGCCCCCTCGCTGGTGATCCCGGAGGCCGATATCGCCGAGGGCATGGCGCGGCTGGAGCGCGCCGTGGCGCGGCTGGTGGCCGACCAGTGAGCCGGCCCGCCGGCGCCCACGGAGATCCCGCCATGCTGCTCGTCCGCCCCGTCCTGCCCGCCGACCTGCCGGCCCTGGAGCGGCTGGCCTCGGATGCCGTGCCGCAGCTGACCAACCTGCCGCCCCACCGCGATCGCCTCGAGGAGCGGATCGCTCGATCGCGACAGGCCTTCGCCGCCGAGGTGGCCTTCCCCGGCGACGAGCACTACACCTTCGTGCTCGAGGACCGGGAGCGCGGCGAGGTGGTGGGCACCGCCACGGTGCGCGCCCAGGCCGGCGCCCGGGACGCCTACTACACCTATCGCCAGGAGACGCTGATCCACGCCTCCCAGCAGCTCAACGTGCGCCGCGAGGTGCAGACCCTGGCGCTCTCCCACGAGGTGTCGGAGGCGAGCCTCCTGTGCGCCTATTCGCTGGACCCCCGCTACCGGGGCACCAGCGCCGAGAGCCTGCTGCGTCGCGCCCGCTTGATGTTCATCGCCCAGTACCCCGAGCGCTTCGCCGGCATCCTGGCCATGGCCTTTCCCGGCTACCTGGATGCCGGCGGCGAGTCGCCGTTCTGGAACAGCGTGGGACAGCACTTCTTCATGCGCGATTACCAGGAGATCAACAGCCTGGCCGGGATCCGTTCGAAGAGCTTCATCGCCGAGGTGATGCCGCAGTTTCCCCTCTACCTGCCGCTGCTGACTCCCCAGGCTCGGGCCGCCATCGGGCGCGAGCATCCCGACCATGAGGGGGCGCTGGCCGAGATGCTCGCCGAGGGCTTCCTGCGCTCCCGGCACGTGGACATCTTCGATGCCGGCCCGGTAATCAAGGCCGAGCGCGAGCGGCTGCAGACCGTTCGCCGGGCCGCCTGGCACCCGGTGCGCATTCGCCCCGTCCAGGCGCTGCCGGACGCCGAGCCGGCCATGGTGGCCAACCAGCGGCGCGAGGGATTCTGCTGCGTGGTGGGCCGCTATGCGCTGTCGCCCACCGGCCAGCTGATGCTCTCGCCGGAGCATGCCGAGCGACTGGGCGTCGAGGAGGGGCGCGCGGTGCTGGCCGCACCGCTCTCGCTGCCCGGTCTGGACGACGGCGGCGCCGAGGCGCCCGACCCGGGCTATGACGAGGGAGAGCTGTGATGCGCATTCGACCCATCGCCGAAGGGGACCTGGACGAACTGCAGGCCCTTGCCCGGGAGACTGGCGTGGGCTTTACCTCGCTGCCCGACAATCGCGACTTCCTGGCCGCCAAGATCGCCGCCACCCTGGACGCCTTCGAGGAGCGTCGGCCGGTGGACCGTCGCAGCTACTTCTTCGTACTGGAGGACGAGGCCACAGGCCACCTGGCCGGCTGCTGCGCCATCGAGGGGCAGGTGGGGCGCGAGGTGCCCTTCTACCACTACCGGCTGGGGACGCTGGCCCACTCCTCGGTGCAGCTCGACCTTCACCGCACCATCGACACCCTGTTCCTCTGCTCCGACCACACCGGTGACGCCGAGGTGGCCTCGCTGTTCCTGCGCCCCGCGTACCGCGGCGGCGATCGGCGCGCGCAGCGCAACGGCGCGCTGCTCTCCATGATGCGCTGGCTGTTCATGGCGGAGTTCCGCGACCGGTTCCCCGACAAGGTGCTGGCGGAGATGCGCGGGGTCTTCGACGAACACGGCCGCAGCCCCTTCTGGCACTGCCTGGGCAGCCACTTCTTCCCACTGGACTTCGACGAGGCCGACCGCCTCACCGGGCTGGGCCAGAAGAGCTTTATCGGCGAGCTGATGCCCAAGTATCCGATTTATACGCCTTTCCTTTCGGAGGACGCGCTGGCCTGCATCGGGCGGGTCCACGAGCAGACCCGCCCGGCCCTGGCCATGCTCAAGAAGGAGGGGCTGCGCTGGGAGGGCTACATCGACATCTTCGACGGCGGCCCGACCGTCGAGGCCTACATCGACGACGTGCGCGGCGTTCGCCTCTCCCGGCACTGTCGGGCCGAGGTTGACCCGGGGCTGGGCGAGGCCGGCGCGCGGCAGCGCTGGCTCGCTGCCACCACCGGGATGGCCGACTTCCGCGCCGCCTGGGTGGGTCGCGGCCCCGACGAGGCGGGGGTGCTCCGGCTCTCGCCCGGCGAGGCGGCCCGCCTCGAGGTGGCGGCGGGCGCCACCCTGCGCATCCTGGACAGCGAGGAGGAAGGCTGATGAAGGCGAGACGACAGCTGCTGGTGGGCGGCATCTGGCAGACCGGGGAGGGCGAGACCTTCACCAAGCACGACCCGGTCTCCCGCGAGCGCCTCTGGGAAGGGCGCGCCGCCAGCCCTGCCCAGGTGGCCGCCGCGGTGGCGGCCGCCCGGGAGGCCTTCCCCGGCTGGGCGCGCACCCCTCTGGCCGAGCGCCAGGCGCTGGTGGAGCGCTTCCGCGAGGTGCTGGAGCGCCACCGCGATGACCTGGCGGCGGCCATTGCCCATGAGACCGGCAAGCCGCTGTGGGAGTCGCGCACCGAGGTCGGTGCCATGATCGGCAAGGTGGCGATCTCGCTGCGCGCCCACCAGGAGCGCACCGGCGAACGGGAGCGTGACCTGGGCGACGCCCGGTCCGTGCTGCGCCATCGCCCCCACGGTGTGATGGCGGTGTTCGGCCCCTACAACTTCCCCGGCCACCTGCCCAACGGCCATCTGGTGCCGGCGCTGCTGGCCGGCAACACCCTGGTCTTCAAGCCCAGCGAGCAGGCCCCGCTGACCGCCGACCTGACCCTGCAGTGCTGGCTGGAGGCGGGGCTTCCCGCCGGGGTGATCAACCTGGTGCAGGGCGCCGCCGAGACCGGCCAGGCGCTGGCCGCGGACCCCGACATCGACGGCCTGCTGTTCACCGGCAGCGCCCGGGTGGGTGGGCTGCTGCACCGCCAGTTCGCGGGGCAGCTGGACAAGATCCTGGCCCTGGAACTGGGGGGCAACAACCCCCTGGTGATCAAGGACGTGCCCGACCAGGACGCCGCGGTGCTGACCATCCTGCAGTCCGCCTACCTCTCCGGAGGGCAGCGCTGCACCTGCGCCCGGCGGCTGATCGTGCCCGAGGGGCCGGTGGGGGATCACCTCCTCGATGCGCTCAGTGACGCCATCTCGCGGCTGCGCGTGGCCGACCCGTTCAGCGAGCCTGCGCCCTTCTACGGCGGCCTGGTCAGCGTGGCGGCGGCCGACGGGCTGCTCGAGGCCCAGGCGGCCCTGGAGGAGCTCGGCGGCACGGTGCTCGCCCGCATGGAGCGCCTCGAGGCGGACACCAGCCTGCTGTCGCCGGGCCTGATCGACGTCACCGGCCTTCCGGTGCCCGACGAGGAGTACTTCGGTCCGCTGCTCAAGGTCCATCGCTACCGCGACTGGGAGGAGGCGATTGCCCTGGCGAACGACACCCGCTATGGCCTCGCCGCCGGGCTGATCGGCGGCGAGCGCACCGACTGGGACGACTTCCTGCTGCGCATCCGCGCCGGCATCGTCAACTGGAACCGCCAGACCACCGGCGCCTCCGGGGATGCGCCCTTCGGCGGGGTGGGGGAGAGCGGCAACCACCGCCCCAGCGCCTACTATGCGGCGGACTACTGCGCCTATCCGGTGGCCTCCATGGAGAGCGATGACCTGCACCTCCCCGACCAGCTGCCGCCGGGGGTGAACCTGTGAGCGAATTGCGCAACGGTGATTACCGCGAGGTCAACTTCGACGGCCTGGTGGGCCCGACCCACAACTACGCGGGCCTGGCGCTGGGCAATGTGGCCTCCATGACCCACGGTGGCCTGGTCGCCAACCCCCGGGAGGCCGCCCTGCAGGGGCTGGCCAAGATGAAGGCGCTGATGGAGATGGGCTACCCCCAGGGGGTGCTGCCGCCCCAGCAGCGCCCGGACCTCGGCGCGCTGCGCGCCCTGGGCTTCTCCGGCAGCGATGAGCGGGTGCTGGCGCGGGCCGCCGGCGAGGCCCCACAGCTGCTGCGGGCGGTCTGCTCCGCCTCGAGCATGTGGACCGCCAACGCCGCCACGGTGACGCCGAGCCTGGATGCCCCGGACGGCCGGGTTCACCTCACGCCGGCCAACCTGCAGTCGAGCTTCCACCGCTTCCTGGAGCCGGCCACCACGGCCCGGGTGCTGGCGGCGATCTTCCACGACCCATCCCGCTTCGCCCATCACCCGGCGCTGCCCGCCACCCCGGCCTTCTCCGACGAGGGGGCGGCCAACCACACCCGGCTGGCCGGCGATCACGGCGAACCCGGCGTGCACCTCTATGTCTATGGCCGAAAGGCCTTCGGCTGGGACAACGAGATCGCCCCGGCGCCGAAGCGCTTCCCGGCGCGCCAGACCCTGGAGGCGAGCCAGGCGGTGGCCCGCCAGCACGGCCTGGCCGACCACCAGCGGGTATTCGCCCAACAGCACCCCGAGGCCATCGATGCCGGGGTCTTCCACAACGACGTCATCGCGGTGGGCAACGGCCCGGTGCTGCTCTACCACGAGATGGCCTTCCTGGACGAGGCGGCGGTACTCGACGAGCTGCGGGCCAGGCTGGCCACCCCGCTGATCCCGGTCCGGGTGCCGGCCGAGGCGGTGAGCCTCGCCGATGCGGTCGGCTCCTATCTCTTCAACTCCCAACTCCTCTCCAACCGCGACGGCTCTATGACCCTGGTGGTTCCCGGCGAGTGCCAGGAGCGCGAGAGCGTGTGGCGCACGATTCAGGACCACCTGCTGGCGGGCCCCAACCCCATCGCCGAGGTGGTGGTGAAGGACGTCAAGCAGAGCATGCGCAACGGCGGCGGTCCCGCCTGCCTGCGCCTGCGGGTGGTGCTCAGTGCCGAGGAGCGCGCCGCGTTCTCCGGGCGGGTGCTGCTCGACGACGCCCTGCATGGCGAGCTCGTCGCCTGGGTGGGGCGCCACTACCGCGACCGCCTGGCGCCGGAGGAACTCGCCGACCCCCAGCTGGCCGAGGAGACGCGCCAGGCGCTGGACGAGCTGACGGGGATCCTCGCACTCGGAAGCGTCTACCCCTTCCAGCTGGGCTGACACCGCGACCCCGGTCGAGCCCCCGGCTCGCCAGCAGGCGGGGCGGGGGCATTCTGTTAGCACGCTGTGGCACACTCGGGGGCCGATATGGCAATGCAGCGAGGAGAGGATGGAACGTCGGAATAGCGAACGGCAGGAGGAGACATGACGGCGCTGACCCCCCTGGGGGCCTATCGGCTGGCCGTCGAGCGGCAGGGCTTCGTGGCGG
>NZ_CP071922.1:3761374-3763285 GCF_017584085.1 Halomonas sp. BM-2019 | reverse complement strand
GGACGCCGCCCAGCAGGCGGCGGCCGCCAGGCTCGAGAGTTGCTTCCAGGCCCTGCATGGCGGGGAGGAGGGCGGTGCAATACCGGGCGTCTATCTCTGGGGCCCGGTGGGGCGCGGCAAGACCTGGCTGATGGACGACTTCCATCGGCTGCTGCGGGTGCCGGCCCGCCGCCAGCACTTCCATCACTTCATGCGCTGGGTGCACCGACGCCAGTTCCAGCTGCGCGGTACCGCCGACCCTCTGGCGGCCCTGGCCCGTGAACTGGCCGGCGAGGTGCGGGTGCTGTGCCTCGACGAGCTCTTCGTCAGCGATATCGCCGACGCCATGCTGCTGGGCCGCTTGCTGACGGCCCTCTTCGCGCAGGGGGTGGTGCTGGTCTGCACCTCCAACCAGCCGCCCCGGCAGCTCTATGCCGATGGCTTCAACCGCGAGCGCTTCCTGCCGGCCATCGCCGCCATCGAGCAGCAGATGCGGGTGGTGGAGCTGGATGGCGGCCAGGACCATCGGCTGCATCCCGGCGCCTCCCACCCGCGCTACTGGGTCGCCGAGCCCGGCCGGCCCAGCGCCCTGCCGGGGCTCTTCGAGCGGCTGAGCGCGGGCGAGGCCCGCGACGACGCCCCCATCGAGCTGGGGCATCGTCGCATTGCCGTCGAGCGCCGCAGCGAGACGGTGGTCTGGTGCCGCTTCGCGCAGCTCTGCGAGCAGCCCCTCTCGGCCCTGGACTTCATCGACCTGGTCGACCGCTTCGCCCATGTGCTGATCGGCGAGGTGCCGCGCCTGAGCGAGACGCCTCGCGCCGCCGGCATCGCCCGAGGAACCGAGGATGGCGTCAGCCGCGTCGAGGCGGGGGAGCGGGTGCTGCCGCCGCTGTCGCGCCGGGACGACGGCGTGCGGCGCTTCATCGCCCTGGTGGACGAGTGCTACGACCGCCGGGTGCCGCTCTACCTGGAGGCCGCGGTGGCGCTGGAGGGGCTCTACCCCGAGGGCCATCTGGCCTTCCCGTTCCGGCGCACCCTGAGCCGCCTGCAGGAGATGCAGCTGGCGCGCTTCGGGGCCGTCTAGGGCGACGACGGCCCGAGTCGCGGGGGCGGCGGGCCTCAGCCGCCGCTGGCGGCGCCGCCCACCACGCCGCCGCGCAGGCCGCTCTGGCTGGCGCCGCGCAGGTGCTGGGCCACGGCGTCTTCCGGTGAGCCGGCCAGCTCGCGGAACATGCCCATGGAGCCGAGCAGGGCGGAGGACTCGTAGGGCACGAAGACGCGCTCGCCCTCCTGGGCCAGGGTCGGCAGCGCCTTGATGTAGCTCTGGCCGAGCAGGTAGCCCACCACGGTGCGCTTGTTCTCCTCGCCGTCGCCGATGGCGCCGAGCACCAGCCTGATCGACTCCTGCTCGCCCTGGGCGCGCAGGATGGCCGACTCCTTGTCGCCCTGGGCGTTGAGGATCGCCGATTCGCGCTGGCCCTGGGCCATGGCGATGGCGGCGGCCTTCTCGCCCTCGGCCTCGGTGACGGTGGCGCGGCGCTTGCGCTCCGCGGCCATCTGCAGGCGCATGGCGGACTCCACCTCCTCGGGCATGGCGATGTCCTGAACCTCGACCCGGGAGATCTTGACCCCCCACTTGGAGGCGGGCTCCTCCATGGCCGACTGGATCTCGTTGTTGACCTCGGCCCGGGACTCGAACAGCTTGTCCAGCTCCATCTTGCCGACCACCGAGCGCAGGGTGGTCTTGGCCAGCACCTCCACCGCCTGGCTCATGTTCTCCACCTCGTAGACGGCGCGCTTGGGGTCGATGATCTGGTAGTAGAGGGCGCCGTTGATGCGCACCGTGACGTTGTCGGTGGTCACCACCGGCTGGCCGGGGAAATCCATCACCGTCTCGCGGCGGTCGATGCGCGTCTCGCTGCTGGTGATGGC
>NZ_CP071922.1:3749545-3761238 GCF_017584085.1 Halomonas sp. BM-2019 | reverse complement strand
GACGATCAGGGCGATGATCAGCCCCGGGCTGACGGGAAGGTCCATTGGGTATTACTCCTTGTCGTGGGTGGCGCCGGAGACCGGCGCTGGAGAGGCCAGCGTCACGATGGCGGTAGTGCCATCGAAGGCCTGGAAGATGACTCGGGTGCCGGCAGGCAGTTCGGTCTTGCCGCTGCTCTCATCCGCACCGGCGACGCGCAGGCGGTAGAAGTCACCGTTGATCGTGATGCCGGTGGCGCCGTCGAAGTCGCGCTGGAGGGTGGTGTAGGTACGGCCCTTCTCCACCCCGGTGCCGGTGGTGCCATAGGCCACGCCCCGGGGCGAGAAGCGGGGGCGAATCACCATCACGGCCAGCGGCACCAGCACGCCCGAGAAGAGCCCCATGCCCAGCAGCTGCCAGGGGAGTGGCAGCCCCAGGGCGGCGAGGCCGGCGGTCAGGGCGGCGGCGACCGCGAGGGCGAGCAGCACCAGGCCGCCGGTGGTGAGCTCGGCCAGGCCCAGCAGCAGGGCGATGATCAGCCAGATGACGGCGAGGTTCCAGTCCATGGGGATTCCATAGTGCGCTGCAGCGTGAGCGCACGTCTCGGGTACGGTGAACCTCGAGGGTATCCGGTTATCGGGTAGTGGGCCATGCCTGTCGGGGTCGAGGGGATTCGTGCCGGCCGTCCTGATCCCGAGCTTTACCCCCGTCGACGCCTATCCGCACGGGGGTGACCGGATGCCCAGGAACCCAGGCCACCGATGGGGTTCCATTCGGTGTATCGCTGCCCTTGACCCTTGTGCTGCCCACAGGTCCGAGACTGAAGGGCGCACAACCCTATCGTTCCCCCGCATCACGACCATCCCGCAAGGAGCCTCGAGATGACCCATCGACAGAAGCGTACGCCGAAGCACCAGGACGAGGTCCGCGCCATCGCCGCCACTACCCCCCGGACCAGGCTTGGCTGGTGGACAGCGGCGCTGGGTGGCGCTGCCCTGGCCGGGGCCGTTCTGCTGGCTCAGCCGGCCAGTGCCGCCAGCCATGGCGATGATCACGCCCATGGCGACCCGAGTATGGATCACGGCGATCACGGCGAGGCCCACCACGACGACGAGCACGCCGACAACCCGGCGGTGCAGGCCTACCGGGAGGCCAACGATCGCATGCACGAGGGCATGATGGTGGGCTTCACTGGCGATGCCGACGTGGACTTCGCCCGCGGCATGATCCCCCATCACCAGGGGGCCATCGACATGGCCAACATCGTGTTCGAGCACGGCGAGGATGAGGAGATCCGCCAGCTGGCAGAGGAGGTCATCGCGGCCCAGGAGGAGGAGATCGCCTTCCTGCGCGACACCCTCTTCGGCAGCGGTGAGCTGGTGCTCGCTGTCGGCTCTCGCCCCCCTCTCTCTTGATATGGAGGCTCCGATGACCCTGCTGACCTGGACCGGCATCCTGCTATGCCTCAGCCAGTCGGCGATCTTCTCGGGGCTCAACCTGGCCTTCTTCTCGATCAACAAGCTGGAGCTGGAGATAGAGGCGCGCCGCGGCGACAGTCGCGCTCGGAGGGTCAAGGCGCTGCGCGACGATGCCAACTTCCTGCTGGTCACCATCCTGTGGGGCAACGTGGCGGTGAACGTGCTGCTGGCCCTGCTCTCCGGGTCGGTGATGGGGGCCGTGGCGGCCTTCCTCTTCTCAACCGTGGTGATCACCCTGTGCGCGGAGATCCTGCCCCAGGCCTTCTTCTCCCGCCATGCGCTGCGCATGGCGGCCTTGCTGACCCCGCTGCTGCGTGCCTACCAGCTGCTTCTCTGGCCGGTGGCCAGGCCCACCGCCTGGGTGCTGGATCTTTGGCTCGGTGCGGAGGGGATTCCCTATTATCGGGAGCGGGACCTTCATCAGCTGATCCGCCTGCATATGGAGTCCACCGAGACTGAGATCGACCGGCTGGAGGGGCGGGGCGCCATGAACTTCCTGGCCCTGGACGATGTTCCCCTAGGCCGCGAGGGCGAGCCGCTCGACCCCTCCAGCATCATCACGCTGCCCTTCGACGGCGCGCGGCCCCGATTCCCCGAGATCCGCCGCGATCCCGGCGACCCCTTCCTGAGGGCGCTGCAGTCCGCCGGGCAGAGCCGTGCGGTGCTGGTCGACGAGGCCGGCACGCCGCGGCTGGTGATCGACGTTGATGCCTTCCTGCGCGACACCCTCTTCGGCAGCGGTGAGCACTTTCCCCTGGCCCACTGCCACCGACCCATCCTGGTGCGTGATCCCGCCACCCCGCTGGGTCAGGTGATCGGCCGTTTTCGGGTCCGGCCGCTGCATCGCGAGGACGATGTGCTTGACGAGGACGTGATCCTGCTGTGGGGAGAGCAGAGGCGGATCGTGACTGGCTCGGACGTGCTGGGCCGGCTCCTGCGCGGAATCGCCCGCCAGGAGGGGGGAGGGCCGGTGAGAGAAGGCGTTTCCGGACCGGTGATGGGCTATTATGCTGTGCGGCCACGTGAGGATGACGCCAGAGGAGGCGAGCGACGGTGAGCGGGTTGATCTATGCGTTGGACATGGCGGGGGTGATCGTCTTCGCCCTCTCGGGGGTGATACTGGCTTGCCGTTCGCGCATGGACCCCTTCGGCATGCTGGTGCTGGCGGCGGTGACCGGCATCGGCGGCGGCACCCTGCGTGATCTGGTGCTGGGCGTGCGGCCGGTGTTCTGGGTCACCGACCCCACCTACCTGTGGGTGATCCTGGCCACCGTGGGGCTGTCGATCCTCGGCTTCCATTACATCCATCGCCTCTCGCGGGGCTTCCTGCCGGTAGCCGATGCCTTCGGACTGGCGCTGTTCACCGTGATCGGCACCCACAAGGCGCTGCTGCTCGGGGCGCCCGGCGTGGTGGCGGTGCTGATGGGGCTGCTCACCGGGGTAGCCGGCGGCATGGTGCGCGACGTGCTGGCCCGTCGGGTGCCCATGGTGCTGCGTCAGGAGATCTACGCCACGGCGGCCATCGCCGGCGGGATCACCTACGTGGTGCTGGATGGCCTGGCCGTGCCGGACACCCTGACCGTCGCCCTGGCGCTGCTGGTGACCCTGGGCCTGCGCCTGGCCGCCATCCACTGGCAGCTGGCCCTGCCCACCTTTGCCTGGGTCACGATCGTCCCGGCGGTGCGGCCACCGGGCGAGGCAGCCGGCGAGGGGGCGCCTCCGCCCCGGCCCGCCCGGCCCAAGGTGCGGGTGCGGATGATCCGGTCGGAGCAGTCGAAGCGCCGGACCAGGAAGCCATGAAAGGGGCGCGGCACCTCCACTGGAGCTGGCTCTGCCTGCTGGTGCTGCTGGCAGGCTGTGCCGGCTCGCCCGGGGATCTCGACGCGGAGCGCCATGCGCGGGCAGGGCTGGCCATCCAGGCGGTCTACGAGCAGGCGCTGCCGACACTGCCCGCCGCCAAGCAGCGTCACTATGCCCAGCGTCTCTACCGGTTGACCGGCGACGATCGCTACCTGCCCCCGAACCGGGCCTATGGTGAGCGCCTGCTGGACTGGCTGGAGCGTGACCTCGCCGCCCTGGAGGAGCCTGGCCATGCGGCACAGCGCAGTCGCGAACTCGTCGAGGCCTATTCGCAGCGCACCGCCAAGCAGCGCGCCAGGCGGGAGATGTTCGCCGAGTGGGAGGAGATGATCTTTGCCCGGCAGCTGCTCTTCCGCCTGATCCAAGCGGAGTACCACGGGCTGCTGCCGGCGCTGGAGGAGCGCGAGCGTGGCCTCGCCTACCTGGCAAGCGTCGACTGGCTCGCCTTCTTCACCGATCCCGACGTCCTGCGCATCTATGCCGCCCAGGTGGCTAACCAGGCCCACTTCCTCCACCAGTTGGGTGTGATCGACCTGCGGGAGGAGGTCGTCGCGGCCTTCCGCGCGCGCTATCCGCCGGGCATCGCCGCGTCGCTCGCCAGGGACGAGACCCATAACTGGCTCTATGGCCTGACGCACTTCGTGATCGCGGCGAGCCGCTACTATCAGCAGCCGGTGAGTGCCGAGGAGTTCACCTGGGTGCTGGCCACCTTCGAGGACGAGGAGGAGCGGATCCTGGGCCTGGCCACCGAGGATATCCTGGCCGAGGTGGCCTTGAGCTTCCTGCTGGCCGGGCGTGAGGACCACCCGCTGGTGTTGCGGATTCGCGATGCACTGGTCGCCGCCGTGGATCCCGAGGCCGGCATCATCCCCTCTCCCCAGGGCAGCCTTGACCTGGCGGGCGGGGAGCATCGCAACGTGCTGGCCATCATGGTGCTGCGCTGGCCGGATACTCTCCACCCCGGGCCCAACCTGAGCGACAGGCTGCTATGACGGGATGGCTATCCGGCCAGGCGTTGGCATGGCACCGGCCAATTGGGGGGACAACGCATCCTGGATGCATCGGTAGAAGGGGCGCAAGGCATCTTGCATCTCCGCCTCGGCCACCTGGTTGTCGATGTAATAGGCGCTGCGTTCGCCGTGGAGTTCGATGGGCATACCGATCAGTTTGAAGTGAAAGCCGGACCTCGCGAGTAGCCGTGGCAACTTGGGCTGCATCATCGCGAAGATGTGTCGGCGTCCCGCCAGCTCTACCAGGGCATGGGTGGCCAGGAAGAGGGCGCCGGTGATCAGCGGAAAAAGCCGACGCTCCTCGTCCGAGAAGTGCTCGTGGGGAGTGTCGGCAGAGAGGGTCTCGTAGCGGACGGGGTGGTGGCGAAACTCCCTTGCCGTTGCGAGCCGCGATACCTCGCAGATCTCATGGAAGGGCAGCCGGCTGGGGTGCAGGTGAGTATGAGTCAGGCTGCGGCCTCCATACTCCTGCAGTGGCAGGCGCAGCGATGCCTCGGGGACGGTGGGATCCGGAAACACCAGCCGGAAACATCCCGCGGCCAGCCCGGTGCGTCGGTGCCGGAGCAGACAGTGAACGGCGTGGCGATCATGGGGATCCACCTCGATCTCGCCGGCGCCCCCATCCGGCGGGGTGTACCCGATCTCCTGGCAATAGACCTGGTGACGAAGGTGGTAGACCTCCAGGCGCTGCTTCTGGTTGGCCGCCAGCTGAAAGTCGAAGTCTTCGAGCAGCCGGGCATAGCGCTGTCTCGCCGAGGAGGCCCCGGTGTCGGTGTGTGGTCTCGTGTTCATGCCCCGTCTCCTTGGTGGCGTGCGAGTATGTTGTCGAGCGGTTCCGGGCGCCCCAGATGAAAGCCTTGCCCGTAGTGGACGCCGTAGGAGAGCAGCATCTCGATCAACGGCTCCTTGTCGACGAACTCGGCGATGGCCTGCTTGCCGAACCCGGCGGCGATATCGGCGATCGCCTTGACGATCACGCGGCTGTCGGCGCTGATCGTCAGGTTGCGGATGAAGCTGCCATCGATCTTGATGTAGTCCACCGGCAGCTGGCCCAGGTAGTGGAAGCTGCTGAAGCCGACCCCGAAGTCGTCCAGCGCCGTGCGACAGCCGAGATCGCGAATGGCCTGGAGAACACCGCGGGCGGTGGAGAAATCCGTCACCGCCGCGGTCTCCGTCACCTCGAGAATCAGGTACTCGGGGTCGGCGCCGCTGGCGGCGAGCTCCTCGGCCAGGTAGGGCTCGAGCCCCTCGTCATGCAGCGATTGTCCCGAGAGGTTTACCGCCAGGCTCAACCCCTGGTCCTGCAGACGGGCCAGGGCCCTGAGGCTGTGGCGCAGGACCCAGCGGTCCAGGGCGATGATCTGTCCGCTGCGCTCGGCCACCGGAATGAAGCAGCCGGGTGAGACCAGGCTGCCATCCTCGTCACGCATGCGCAGCAGCACCTCGTAGTGGCGTACGTCCCGATTCTCCAGGCGCACGATGGGCTGCACCATCAGCTCGAAGGCATCCTCTTCCAGGGCCCGGTGGACGCGCTCTTCCCAGTAGACCCGCTGCTGGAGCTCCTCGCGCGCACCCTGCGCCGTGGCAAGCAGGTGCCAGCGCTGGGTGCCGGAGGCCTTGGCCTTGTACATGGCCATGTCGGCGCTGGCCAGCAGGTCGATGGAGTTGCTGCCATGCTCCGGGAAGAGGACGATACCGGTGCTGGCCGAGACGCGATGGCGCCGTTCCTCGGCATCGAACCGGGTGCCCTCGAGGATCTGGTGGATCTGCTGAGCCACCCTGATCGCCAGGTCGGCATCGCCGTCCTTGAGCAGCAGGGCGAACTCGTCTCCCCCGAGCCTGGCGATGAGCCCCCGGTGGCCGAGCTCCTCGGCGAGCAGGTCGGCCACCTTGCGCAGCAGCTGATCGCCGGCCTGATGGCCGCAGAGCTCGTTGACATCCTTGAACTGATCGAGATCCATCAGCAGGATCGCGCCTCGTCGTCCTTCCTGCAGCGTCGTGGTGAGGGCTTCCTGAAAGTAGCGGCGGTTGTAGAGCCCGGTCAGCAGGTCGCGCTCGGCCAGCCAGGTCAGGCGGGCCTCGGCCGCCTTGCGCTCGGTGATGTCCAGCCCCACCGATATCCTCCCCTGTGCCGCCCCATTGCCGCCTGGCAGCGGGGCGTGGTACCAGGCGATGGTATGCTGTCGGCCATCGGCGGTGACCAGCGGGCGCTCCTCCAGGTGGGACAGGCCGGGGGGGAGCTCATCCGCTGACCCACCCGGCGCGAAGACATCCTCGAACAGGCGATTCAGCAGCGCCCATTCCTCCGTGTCCATGACTGTCAGGGCATAGTCGTTGACCAGCCCGATGCGCCCGCAGGTATCCTGGGTGACGATGAAGACCCGGGCGGTATCCAGCAGGCTGCCGATGAAGTCTCGCTCCCTGGCCAGCTCCTCGACCCGCTCGGCCAGCTGCTGGCCCCGGGCCGAGACCTCCTGCTCCAGGGTCTCCAGCTGGCTGGCGAGGGCCAGGGTGGAGCCTTCCAGGATGTCGATCTCGTCGGCCAGGCAACGCCTGGGGCGGGGGATGGCGTCTCGCGCCTCGGCGAAGCCGCCCCGGGCCAGTGCCGGCAGCACGCCGGCGATTCGGCGCAGGCGCGCCATGGGACTGAGCAGGATGGCGAGCAGCAGCAGCTCCGCCACCAGCCAGCCGCCGAGGCCCACGGCGACCAGCACGCGGGTGTCGTGACCGATGGCCTTGATCTGGGGGGTGATGTCCGAGGCGAGCAGGAAGTAGCCGGTGCTGCGCCGGTCGCCGTCCTCGTCCATCCGGACCGCGCTGAGTTCGACGTCGCGGCCATCGTGATGAAGCCGCAACGGCCGCTGGAGCAGCTCGTCGACGGAGGCCTGGCCGGCGGCGCTCCTCAGCAGCGGCAGGTACGCCTGCTGGCGGGTCAGTGCCACCAGGTGCCCTCCCCAGCTCGTGAGGGTCCGCTCCGCGGGCAGTTCGACCCCGTCCAGGTTGCCGACCACCAGCAATGCCACGTCGCTCTCGGACACCTGCTGGGCCTGCCGGGTGACGTCGGCCAGGGAGCGCGACAGGATGATGGCGCCGACGCTTTGCCCCTCGACCAGCACCGGAACCGCCGCGTACTGCCGGCAGTCGCTGGAGCAGCGCAGGGCGGTAACCGGCATCTCGTCGCGCAGGACGCGGCTTGCCCACTCCTCGACGGGCCGCTGGTTCAGCACCTGGCCCTCGCCCCAGGTGGCGTGCTGGACCCTGTCGCTGTCGAAGGCGAGGATCTCGTCGATGCCGGCCTCGAGCTGCAGGGAGGGCCACTGGGTCTCCAGCGCGCTGACCAGCACGTCCGGCTGGCCGGCCTGGAGCGCCTCGCCGAGCCCCTGCACCGAGGCCACCATGGCGGCCAGCTGACGCAGTCCCTCCTCGGAGCGCTCCAGGGCCAGTCGGATCTCCCGCGCCTGACGCTCGTTGTGCTCGGCACGGGTCGACTCGAACTGACGGGTCAGGTTGGTATGGCCGAGCCAGGAGAACAGCACCACCAGGCCCAGCAGCAGCAGGCTGCTGAGGGCGATGACCCGCCAGGTCAGGCTGAGGCGGGAGATCCCGCGGGAAGGCGAGGAGTTCATGCCGGGCAGGATATCCGTCAGAAGCGAAGCGAGAGCTGGAACAGCAGCATGTGCCAGCGGCGACTTGTCTCGGAGGGATCGGGGTTGTCCTGGATCGGCAGCCAGCCGGTGCCGTCAATGTGGTGATATTCCGCGGCGAGCATCAGCCTCGATATCGGGGTCCACTGTAGGCCCAGGGTGACATCGTCCGCATACTGGCTGTGAGCCGGGCCGGCACCGCTGGCTTCAAAGGCGGATCCCGAGCGGTCATCGCGGTTGTTGACCAGGCTGTCGTAGCGGACTAGCCATTGCCAGTTGTCATGGAAGCGGCGGGTGTACTGCAGGTACCAGCTTTCCCCGGTCACGTCCTGATTGAGGAAGGGGTTGGTGAAGCCGTCCAGGACCGAGGTACGCAGGGCGTACTCGGCGGTCAGGCTCCAGAGTTCCTCGTTGTACTGAAGGGAGAGGATCCAGGGCCGGAAGCTGAAGTCGCCGCCCCTCTCTAGGGGCGTATCGGACTCGAAGCGCGCCCGGGCATGGGCGGCACTCAGGGCCACCACCACTCGCCCCCCGTCATGCTCGTAGCGGACCTGGCCGATGCCCGAGAGCCGGGGCTCCAGGGAGCCTGGTGTATTCTCCAGCCGCATCGTGCGTCTCAGGTCGTCGCCGGCCTGCGCCATGCCAACCCCGAGCTGGGTTCTCAGGGTGCCGCTCTTCAGGTGTTCCTCATGGTAGAGCGACAGGCCATCGGCAGCGAGGCCGAGTGAGCGGGTACGGTCGAAGTAGATCGACTGTGGCAACAGGATGCTGGGCCGGGTGAAGGCCACGTCCCGCGTCTGGTTGTAGAAGCCGAAGGGGTTCTTGAAACGCCCCAGCTGCATGCCCAGGGTACGTTGCGGGCTGGAGACCATCTGATAGTCGACGACCCCATGGTCGAGTACCGGACGAGCCTCGCGGCCGTCGCCGCCGGCGCGACGGCTGAGCACCTGGGCGGCGATCAGCACGTCCTGGTGGGGGCGGATCGAGGCGTTGGCGCCGATTTCGGTGTACTTCAGGCTGCCACCGTCGCTGCTGCTGGGGCCAAAGAAGTCATTGCGATCGGTGATCACCAGCGCCTGACTGAGGAAGCCATGCAGCTGCAGGGTGTCCAGCATGCCGGCATCCGCCGCGGCCTGCGAACTGCTGCCCAGCAGCAGGACGCCCAGCATCAGACCAGCCCCGCGATCACTCCATCGTAACGACTTGGACACTGTCATCCAGATACTCCCTTTCCAGATAGCCCAGGGCACCCGGGGTGCTGGCGATACGTCCGCGCATCTCGACCTGGGAATAGACTCGTGTGGGGGCCTGGCCCGTGCCGGAGAATACCATACGGTCCCAGGCCAGCTGCAGCTGGTGCGGATAGACGGCCAGGCGCTCCTTGGCGAAGCGGCCATGCACGGTGCTGTCGTTGCTCAGTACGAAGACACGAACCGCCTGGCCGTCGGGCCAGGTACGCTGGCGCATGGCGAAGATGGCACGGGTGGTATCGCGGGTCAGGTGGGTGGTGTGGACATCGGGATGTGCCACCAGTAACGGGCTTTCCGCGGCAACAGCCAGGGATGGCCAGGCGAGACCCAGCAGGACCAGCAGCAGGCTGTGTCTCAGCCACGCCACCGGGAAACCTCAGCGCAACTGCATGGGCAGCTTGATGTCGCGGCAGGCGGCGACTGGATGGCGATCAGCATCGGCGTATCGGTTCCCCATGAATGACTCGCTCAAGCCGCGGGCCCCGTCTTGTGCGGGGCTCCGGGCGAGGGTCTCCCTAATACTTACTACTGGCGTGGCCGTTTGGTCATCGTCATGGCAGCCGTATGATGTGGCTAGGCGGCTGTGCTGAAGCGGCCGTCATGTTCATACGCTACATCATTGGAAGGCAATGTAAAGCAGAAGGAGCTCAACGCGTCGACAGGCCCGGGGCGTAGCCCGCTATGTTTTTTAGCATGGTAACGACTCTTCCCTGGGCCTTTGTTCATCCCCTTTTTCATGCCCTGACGAGCGACCCCGTGGGGACCTGGGTCAGGGGGTGGAGAGCGCCTCTCGGAAGGCCTCCGACGTGGTCTCCTCCAAGGCCGGCTGGGCCTCCTCGGCGCTGCCCTCGAACCAGCGGCGGGGCTGCCAGAAGCGCAGGGTGCGCTCCCCGTCCTGGAGCCCGATCCCCACGGCCAGCCGCCCCAGTCGGGCATGCAGCCGGCCCTCCAGTCGCTCGTCATGGAAGCGAAGGTCGGCCAGCAAGGCCAGCGGGCCACCCGTCAGCCGGGCCTCGTCCAGGCGGATGCCCTCGGCATCCAGGCTCAGTCGCGCCTCGCCGCGGATGTCCCGCACCGTCAGCCGCCGCCCCAGCCAGTCGCGTTCCCGGGCGCCGGCCAGGAACAGTCGGGCCAGCAGGCCGCTGTCGCGCATGGCCAGCCCCAGGCGGGCGTTAACCTCCAACGGCTCCGCCCAGGTGAGCTCCCCCTCCTCCAGCGCCAGGCGGGCCCACCAGCCGACCTCCCCCTGGCCGTCGGGGTCTCGGCGGGTAACGTTGTCCAGGCGCAGCAGAGAGCCCGAGGCGTCGAAGCGCCGGGCCTGCAGGTCGCCCTCGCGCAGCCGCGCCTCCAGGCGCAGATCCCCGGTGAGCCGCTGCTCGGCCAGCCGCAGCTCGGTGCCAAAGCCCTGCAGCACCAGGTCGCCTCGGGCGCTGAGTCCCTCAAGGTCAAGCGTTGCCTCCAGGCTGGCGCGTCCGCCCCGCAGTGCGACCCCGGCCGCCTCCGGCAGGTAGGCGTTGTAGAGCGCCAGGTCCGGCACCTCGACTATAGGCAGCGCCACCCGGGTGGTGACCTCGGCGATGTCCAGGGCGGCGGGATCGAGGGAGAAGCGCGGCGCGGTGGTCTCCAGGGTCAGGTGGCGCCCGGCCAGCCAGGTGCGCTCCTGCTCCGCCTCGCGGCGCAGGGCGAAGCGCGGCAGCGAGAGGCGCAGCCGGACGGCGGGGGCCACGCCCTCCAGGCGGGCCTCGAGCTCCCCGCGCCCCTGTGCCCGATAGTCGAGAAAGCCCACCGAGAGGTCATCGGCGTCCACCCGCAGGTGGCTCCCCGACAGCAGCCGCTCGCCCCGCAGGCGCAGGTCGGCGGCCAGCCTGCCCCGGCCGCGCAGGGCCAGCCCGTGCTCCCGGGGCAGGAAGGCGTCCAGGAAGCCCAGGCGGTCGACCATGCCTTCCAGCACCAGCCGCCCCTGCCGTGCGGCGGGCTCATCCAGGCCGGTGAAGCGTGCCTGTCGGGCCACCAGCACAGTGCCCAGGCGCCGGTCGGGCTCGGCGTTGCCGGCCGTGGCCGAGAGGGCCAGGCGACTGCCGGAGAGGTCCAGCAGGCGCCCGTCCAGGGAGGCCTCGCGGAGTGCCAGGTCCAGGGTCATCTCCCCCGTTACGGCCTCGTCGAGCAGGCGGCCACTGATGCGGTCTCCGCTGAGCCGCAGCCCGCCGCTGACGCGCTCATCCTCGAGGGCCAGGTGGCCCTGGCTCTCGGCCTGGCCGCCGCTGAGCGCGATGGGGGCGCCCGGGGGCAGGTAGGGGGCCAGTACCGCCACGTCGGCGAGGCGGGCGCCCTCCCAGGCCAGTGAGGCGCGCCGGGGCAGTGGGGTCGCGCCCCGATTGTCCCGATCGGGCGGATGTCCCTCGGCGTCCAGGGTCAGGTGGGCGTCGTCCAGCAGGCGTGCGCCATCGGCGTGGCGGATCATCCCGGCCTCC
>NZ_CP071922.1:3748926-3749353 GCF_017584085.1 Halomonas sp. BM-2019 | reverse complement strand
GGCAGCGAGGCGTCCCGCCTCGAGCCGCATCCGGGCGCTCACCTCACCGCCGCCGCCCAGGCCGATGCCGCGCCCCTCGAACAGCCCCGCCAGGAAGGGGTCGAGGACTTCCAGCCGGTCGAGGCGGCCGAAGAGCGCCAGTTCGCCGTCCAGCGGCGGCTGCGGGTGGTCGCGCAGCGCCGCCAGGGATACCCGGGAAGCCAGGCGGGCGGCCTCCAGGGTGAGATCCAGGGCCAGGGGAGCGGTGCCCTCGTCGCTGCGGGCATCGAGCCGCAGGCGGGTGCCGGAGAGGTCCAGCTGGCGGGCCCCGGGGTCCAGCGCCGGCAGGGCCAGGTCGAGGCGCAGGTCGCCGCTGACCGGCTGACCCTGCAGGGTCAGGGCGATCCGCTCGCCGGCCAGGGTGAAGGCGCCGGCCAGGCGGCCGTCC
>NZ_CP071922.1:3736789-3748826 GCF_017584085.1 Halomonas sp. BM-2019 | reverse complement strand
CGAGGGGCGGCGGCGAGGTCGGTCGGCAGCGGGGCATCCAGCCGGAAGCGCTCTCCGGTCAGCAGCGGGGCCGCGGCGTCGCCCTGGTGCATGGCCAGGCCCTCCAGAGTCACCGCCAGCCGCCCGGGGGGCGGGTCGCCTCGCGCGACGGGGGGCTCGTCGACGTGGACCGCCACGCTGCCGGCGCCCTGCAGGCGGTAGGCCTGGTCGGGGAGCGCCCAGGCCGGGGCCGCCGCGGGTTCGCCGGGCCCCGCCAGCAGGGCGGTCTCGTCGAGGGTGACGGCGAGCGCCGGGGAGAGGAGCACCAGGCGGCTGCCCGGCGCGAGCACGCCCGCCTCCAGTGCCAGCTCACCGCTGAGGCTGCCGCGGCCGGAGAGGCCCAGCCAGCCCAGCTCCGCCAGGTAGGGGGTGAAGAGGTCCCAGGCGTCGGCGCGGGCCCCGAGGGCAAACTCGCCGGAGAGAAAGCGCAGGGCCGCCTGGCCGGGATGGGCGCCGGGGTCGAAGGGGGCGACGACCAGGTCGGCGGTCACGGCGATGTCCTCCACCAGGCGCAGGCCATCGCGGATCACCACGGCCTGCTCCAGCGCCAGCGTCAGGCGCTCCACCCCCACGGCGTCCCGGGCGAGGTCGAGCCCGGTCAGGCTCAGCCGGCCCTCGCCGCTCAGCCGATGGCCGTCGATCTCCAGGCGCCTCAGGCCGTTCGCGTCCAGGGCACGGATGGCCAGGCGTCGGGTCAGCAGGGCCGGCAGGTCCAGTGCCAGGCGGGCGGTGTCCACCTCCAGGGCGAGCGGCAGGTCCGCGCCCTCGCGCTCGATGACCAGGGATTCCACGGCCAGGCTGCCCCAGCCGGGACGCGAGCCCTCCCAGTGCACCGAGAGCCCCTCCGGTGCCGAGAGCCGCGCCTGCAGCCAGACGCTGTTCAGCAGCGCGGGCAGGGCGAGGGCCACACCACCCAGGGCCAGGATGGCCAGGCCGGCCGTCCAGCCTAGCCAGCGCCATGGCCTGCGTGCCGTCACTTCCGGCCTCTCGTCGTTGCTCCGTGTCATCATTGGCTCATGGTAGCCGCTCCCGAGGCTTCGTTGGCGAGGGTTTTATGGCATCATCTGCGCTCCGGCAGTCGCCGACAGTATTAGAATCGCCAACCACGCAGGGCAGGCAGGCAAGCATGTTTCTTGATGAATTCCATACGTCGGCAGGCAGGTGCGTCAGCATTTCCGCCGAGCAGGCCAGTCGTTTCGCCAAGGGCGTCGCCGGCGACTACAACCCGATCCATAACCCGGAGGCGCGCCGCTTCTGCGTGCCGGGTGACCTGCTGTTCGCCCTGGTGCTGGGGCGCTTCGGGCTCTCCCAGCGGATGGACTTCCGCTTCCTGAACATGGTGGGCGACGGCACCCCGCTGTGCTTCGAGGAGCCAGGCGATGGCCGCATCCTGGTCAACGACGAGAGCGGCAAGTGCTATCTCGAGGTGGAGCGGGACGGTGAAACGACCCGCGACGAGGCGGTGGTGGAGGCCTTCACCCGCTGCTACGTGGCCTTCTCCGGCAAGAACTTCCCCCACTACCTCAAGCCGCTGATGGAGGAGAAGGGAGTGATGTTCAACCCGCGCCGTCCGCTGGTGATCTACGACAGCATGGGCTTCTCCCTGGAGGGCCTGGACGGACTAGTCCCGGAACTGGAGCTGGCCCGCTCATCCCTCGAGGTGAGCGGCAAGCGTGGCGATGCCCTGCTGGAGTTCCGCATCCAGTCCCGTGGGGCACCCATCGGCACCGGTTCCAAGAAGCTGGTGGTGAGTGGCCTGTGTGACTACGACGCGTCCGCCATGGACGAGATCGTCACCGAGTTCTATCGCCTCAAGGCCGCCTACGAAGGCTGAGTCCGGCCCACCCGCTGCGGGGCGGGCCGGCGCGTGTTCGCTTGGGAAGTCACACCACCACGGTGACCGGACAGGGCGCCAGGTCGATGACCCGGTGGCTGACGCTGCCGAGCAGCGATTCCCGCCACTTGCCCAGCCCGCGCCGCCCCATGACGATCATCGGCCGCTCCGCCAGGTGCTGGCGGGCGCGGGAGACGATGGCCTCGGCAAAGCGCTCCTCGTGGAGCAGTACCTCCTCGATGCCTTCGGGAATCTCGCCCAGCGCCTCACGTCCCAGGCGGAAGACCCGCTCGGCCTGGGTCTCGTCGCCCTCCTCCGCGCCGCCCGCCTGGCCCCCGGGCTGGCAGAATACCAGCTCCACCGGCACCCCGGCGTTGCGCGCCAGCGCCCCGGCCAGCCCCGCTGCCTGGTTGGCGTGGTCCGAGCCGTCCACCGGGAGCAGCACCCGACCAATGCCCGAGGCCTCCAGCATGCTGGCATCGTCATGGACGATGGTCACCGGGCAGCGGGCACGGTGCACCACCTCGTTGCTGACGCTGCCCTGCACGAACTTGCCCACCTCGCTCAGGTGGCGCGCGCCGAGCACCAGCAGGCAGTTGGGCTGGCTGCGGGTGTGCTCGACGATGGCCCGCTCCGGATGGCGGATGAAGGTGCTGTCCTCCAGCACGATCTCCTCGGGGGCCTTCTTCCGGGTGGGCTCGATCGCCGCCCGGGCCTTGGCGAAGGCCTCCTCGGCGATCTCGCGGCGCACCGCCCGGTCATGGTCGGCCTCGGCCTGGCGGTTGGCGGGAATATCGCACAGCTCCGCCGGGTTGAGCGGCATCACGTGCAGCAGTTGCAGCGGGGCGTCCAGCAGCCTGGCCAGCAGGCTGGCATGGCGAGCCGCGGCCGCGGCGGTCGGTGAACCGTCCACCGGGACGATGATCCGAGAGACCTGCACACTCATCGACACTCTCTCCCTTGGTTCCAGTCGGTGCCCTCCCGGGCGTGGCTGGGAGTAGATTAACAGCCTCTGCCCTGCGTCGTCGCCTCCCCTCAGGCCACCCGAAGCCGCTTGCCGAACAGCAGCCCGCCCCATTCCAGGCGGTTGACGGCCAGGTTCCAGGCGATGGAGCCGGCCAGGCCGACCCCCGCCAGTACCAGGATATAGGCGCCCAGCGGCAGCCGCTGGCCCGGGTCCAGCACGTCCACCAGGTTGAAGAACATCGGGTGGGTCAGGTAGATGCCGAAGGAGAACTCGTTGAGGCGGCGCACCAGGGGGGGGGCCGGTCGGCCACGCAGCCGATCCATCACCCACAGGGTGAAGAGCAGGAACAGCGGTACCACCCACACCTCCTTGGAGGAGTACTCGAGCCAGCCGGGCAGCGAGAGCAGCGCCACCAGGCCCACCATCCCCACCAGCCAGCGTGGGCGGGCCAGCGCCACCAGCCAGGCCGGCCGCGCCTCGGGGCGGTCGCGGTAGTGCTCCACCAGCACCAGCGCCAGGAAGAAGAGGTAGAGCCAGCCCAGCGGGGCGATCCAGTGCAGGTAGCCCGGCGGCAGGCTGCTGCGCCACTGCCAGTAGCCCCACCAGGCCATGCTGATCAGGCTGCCGATGACCAGCCAGGGGGTGGCGGGCAGCCAGCGGGCGAGGTCCAGGCGCCCGTAGAGCCAGTAGAAGGCGTAGAACTGGGCGGCGATGATCAGGAAGTAGCCGTGCCAGCCGGCGTATATCAGGTACTCGCGCAGCGTCTCGGCAAGCCCCGCCTCGGCCCCGTTGGCCTGCAGGCGCAGGAATTCCGCCAGCGAATAGGCCAGCCCGTAGACCAGGTAGGGCACCATCACGTACTTCACCCGGCTGGCCAGGAAGCCCCGGGGAATATCGCGTCCGTAGCGAAGGGAGAAGAGGAAGATCGAGATGAAGATGAAGATCGGGGTGCCGAGCACCGTGGGGATGCGGACCAGGTCCGTGGCCAGGGTATCCAGACGCTGGTTCAGGTGATCGAGGAGGTGAAAGCTGAAGACCGCCAGGCAGCCGTAGGCTCGCAGCCAGTAGATTTCCTCGATCCGTTGCATGTCTCGGTTTCCTGTTGTCCTCACCGGGTTGAACGTCTGTGCCGCACCTGCTGTCGGACCGCGGCAGGCAGCATGAATTCCCTTCATCCAGGAATTCCCATTCATTATTGGGACAGAGGGGCCCGACATGACGGTAGCGAGAAGCGGTGCGGTCATCCTGACACTCCTGCTGCTGGCCGGCCAGGCGCTGGCCAGCCAGGTCTCCCACCATCGCTTCTATTCACAAACCCTGGAGCGCGACTATCCCTACACCCTCTACCTGCCCGAGGGCTACCACGATTCCGGGCTCGACTATCCGGTGATCTACCTGCTGCACGGCTCCTTCGGCGGCGACCGCGACTGGGTAACCCGCGGGGCCCTCAAGGAGATCGCCGACCGGATGATTCGCCGGGGGCGGATTCCGCCGACGGTGATCGTGATGCCCGGCAGCCGGAGCTGGTGGGTCGACGGCCACAACGAGCCGGCGCGTACCGCCTTCCTCGAGGACCTGCTGCCCCACGTGGAGGAGGTGTGGCGGGTGGTGCCCAAGCGCGAATGGCGGGGGATCGCCGGGCTATCCGCCGGCGGCTATGGCACCGTCAACTTCGTCCTCGAGCGGCCCGAGCTGTTCGCCGCCGCGGCGGCGCTGAGCCCGGCGAGCTACTACCCGCTGCCGCCGGCCAACTCCACCGCCCGGGAGCATGCCGCCTTCCTGACGCCGGACAACCGCTTCGATGCCGACCTCTGGCAGCGGCTCAACTACCCGGCCCACCTGGATCACTACCTGACCCAGGACTATGTGGTGCCGCTCTACCTGAGCGCTGGCAACCGCGATGTCTTCGATGCCGTGGGCCATGCCCGCCGGCTGCAGGCGGCACTGGAGGAGCACCAACCGGGCCAGGTTCCGCTGGAGGTACTTGCCGGTGGCCACACCTGGCAGGTGTGGCGGGCCAGCCTGGGGCCGGCGCTGGCCTTCCTGTTCCGCTACTTGCAGTCGCCGGTGCCGTCCGACGAGGAGGTGCGCTGACCCGCCGGCGCGGTGCTAGAGTGGGAGCCATCCGGGCGGACCGCCGCCCGTCGCTGGCAGGGATGACACGCCATGATTCGCACGCTGCTGGTGGATGCCGAGGGCCAGGCCAGAACCGGGGGAGAGGAGCTGCTAGCCCGCTGGCGCGAGGCGCCGGAGAGCCACCTGTGGGTCGACCTGCAGGGCGAACCGCCGCAGATCGAGCGCGAGTGGCTGCTCATCTTCGACTGCCACCCCATGGCCATCGACGATGCCCATCGCGAGCGCCACCCGCCCAAGATCGAGGAGTTCGAGGGGCATACCCTGATCCTCTACCGCGGCATAGCCGCCTTCGATGCCGAACTCAACTTCACGCCGCAGCAGCTGGCCTTCTTCCTCGGCGAGCGCTTCGTGGTCACTCTCCACCCCGGCGTCGCCAACAGCATCGACCGGCTCTTCCAGCACGAGGGCGCCGGGCTGTTGCATCGCTCCCCCCAGCAAGTGGCGCTCAGGGTGATGTACCATTCCGCCGGCTACTACCTGGACAGCCTGCTGGAGTTCGAGAACGCCCTCAGCGATCTGGAGGACGCGCTGATACAGAATGACAGCGACGCCCTGATGCGCCAGGTCATCGGCTACCGCTCGCGGTTGGTGAAGATGCGCCGGGTGTTCAAGTATCACCTGGGCATCACCCAGGAGCTCACCGCCTACGACTATTCGCACCTGCCGCGGGATGACGTCGAGACGCTGCATGCCATCAACGACGTCCACGAGCGCTTCGAGCGGCTGCACTCGCTGACCCAGATGTATTACGACATCTGCGGCGACCTGGTGGATGGTCACATCTCGCTTTCCTCCCATCGGCTCAATATCACCATGCGCATCCTCACGGTGATCACCGCCATCTTCGTGCCCCTGACCTTCATCGCCGGCATCTACGGCATGAACTTCGCGCACATGCCCGAACTCGAGCACCGCTATGGCTACTTCATGGTGCTGGGCCTGATGCTGGCCATCGGCCTGGGGCTGGCCTGGCTGTTCCGGCGCAAGGGGTGGTTCTAGCCGGCGGCCGGGGGCGTTGACGCAAGATGCTTGGCCCGCGGCGCGCCAGGCCCTAGTCTCGGGAGATCCCCTCCTTCGAGCCCTAATCATGCACCCACTGCGCGAGCGACTGCACAACGAACTGCACGCCCGGCCCTCGATCCATTTCTGCGAGCCGGCGCATCTCCACCACTACGCCTTCCTCGACGGCGACGGTGTCTGCGAGGCGATCCTGGCCCTACTGGGCGAGCTGACCGGTAGGCCGCCCGATCCCGAGGCGGTGCAGGAGATCCTCGAACTGGACGGCCAGGTCCTCAAGTGGGAGCGCCATACCGAGTTCCTCACCCTCTCCCTGCTGGTGCCGCGCCGCGACGAGGGAGCGTTCTGGCCGGCACCCCCCGAACCCCTGGCCTCGCTGGTCGAGTCCCACCGGGCGTCGCTGATCAGTGCCACCCTGCTGCTGGTGGAGTCGGCCCACCGCTGGGCCGGCGATGCCGGGCGCTACGGTTTCCGAGACCCGGCCGGCTCGCGGATCGGCGACGGCGACGCCACCGTCTGGAGCGACTTTCGCCTCTCCGAGGAGGGCGTCAACCGCCTGCTGCTGGTCAACCAGGGCCTCGACGACTTCCACCTGGGGCGCATGACCCGACGGCTGCTGGAGATCGAGACCTACCGCATGATGGCGTCGCTCGCGCTGCCGCTGGCCAAGGAGCTGGGCACCGAGCTGCATGACCAGGAGCGCGAGCTCGGCGAGCTCTCCGACCGCAATGCCGAGCGGCAGCAGGAGAGCTCGCGTCCGCTGCTGGCGTCGATCTCGGCGCTTTCCGCGCGGCTCGAGCGCTCCGGAGCCCGTTCCCGTCAGCGTTTCAGCGCCACCGAGGCCTATGCACGCATCGTCTACGCTCGCATCGAGGAGCTGCGCGAGAGCCGGGTCGGCGACAGCCCCCACCTGGGCACCTTCATCCTGCGCCGCTTCCGGCCCACGGTGCACTTCTGTGCGGCGATCAACGAGCGCCAGCAGGGCCTGGCCAAGAGCGTGGCGCGGCTCAACGACCTGCTGCGGACCCGGGCCCAGGTGGAGATCGAGGAGCAGAACGCCGAGATGCTCAGGAGCCTCAACGAGCGCACCAGCAGCCAGCTGAAGATCCAGAAGGCGGTGGAGGGGCTGTCGCTCATCGTGATCAGCTACTACCTGTTCAGCCTCTTCAAGCTCGGGCTGCAGAGCCTCGGCGCCCTGGGGGTGGCGATCGTGCCGGCGGTGGCGGCCGCCATCATCGGCCCGCTGGGCCTGGGCATCCTCGCCGTGCTGGCCTGGCGCATCTGGCGCGTCAAGCAGCACTGAGCCGTCTCGCCCGGGCGCCCTGGCTCAGCCGTGACGGGCCTCGCCGCGGCGCACCCGGCGGCGCAGCAGGACCAGCCCCGCGGTCTTCAGGCCCACCAGGCCGAACAGCAGCGGCGGGAAGGCGCCGGTGCCGGCCCACTCCAGCAGCGGGCCGGCCAGGGAGGGCACCGCCATGGCGCCGCTGCCCGCCGCCAGGAAGATCAGCCCGGTGGTACGGCCGTCCATGGTCATCAGCTGGTTGGCCAGCCCGAACAGGGTAGGGAAGATCGCCGAGCTGGCCAGGCCGAAGAGCAGCGCCACGGCGGGCAGCGGCAGCCAGCCGAAGTGCAGCGCCAGGGTGGCGACGAATCCCAGGCCCAGGCAGAGCCGCAGCACCCGCCACGGCGTGATCCGGCGCAGCAGCGGGATGGCCAGCAGGCGCCCCGCGGAGAGGGTGACCCAGAACAGCGTCACCAGCAGCGCCGCGCTGGCGGGGGGCGTGCCGATCAGGGTGGCGTAGGCGGTGATCCAGCCGGCGAAGGTCACCTCGGCGCCCACGTAGAGTCCGAACATCAGCAGGAAGAGGACGAGCCGCCAGGGATCCGGTGCGGGGCGGCTCGCCTCTGTGCCAGGACGCGGCGCCGGCATCGCCGGGCTCGGCTGTCGGGCCAGCGGGACGAGCAGCAGCAGGGCGTAGAGCGCCACCAGCCAGAAGGCCCACTGGAACTGCCCGGTCATGGCCAGCGCCGCCACCAGCAGCAGCGGCACCAGCATGTTGCCGAGGCCGAAGCAGAAGTGCAGGGCGCTGATCCAGGGGGGTGAGGCCGGGCCGTGGGTCCAGAGCAGCAGGGTGTTGGCCCCGGCGTTGACCGAGACCTCGCTCACGCCGAGCAGGAAGACCAGCGCGGTGAGGGCCGCCAGGGCCTGGCTGAAGGGCACGGCGACCAGGCCCAGCGCCATCAGTGCCAGCATCCCCATCAGCACCCGGTGGCCCGGCAAGCGGTCCACCAGGGCGCCCGAGAGCAGCGAGCCGAGCATGTTGCCGAGCGCCCGCGCCGTGAACAGGATGGCAATCTGACCCATGCTGGCGCCGGTCATCTCGGCCAGGTGGGGCAGCGCCGGCCCCAGCAGGCCGCCGCTCATGCCGATGGCCACGAAGGCCGCAAAGTAGGTGTAGGTCGTGCGGCGTGCGCGCTCGGCGGCCGGTGCCGTCATGTCCGCTCCATGGCCATGGGGAAGGTAGGGAAAGGGGAGGGAGTATGCCATCCTCTGGCGCCCGGGTCGCCTGCCCCGCCCTCGGCCCTCACCGATGCCGCGCGGCGCCCAGGCGTGCTCGCCAGCCCTCCCGGGCGTCCAGGGCCGCCGGCTTGATGTCGCCCAGGCGGCCGCGGTGCACCTCGGCCTGCAGGTAGGCGCGCTGGGCATCCCGCACCGGCTCGATGGCAACCGGGGCCAGCTGGCCGAGCCAGCGGGCCTGGGCGTAGTGGGGGTTCTCGGCGAGGCGCGCCTCGAGCCGCCCGGCCAGCCCCGCCGGGGTGCGATCGGCCTCCAGGAAGAGCACGTAGCCGGGCCGGCCGTCGCGCTCGCGCTCCGGGGCCAGCATGGCGAAGCGTACCTCGAGCCCCGCCAGCAGGGCGTCGAGGGCATCCTGGACGACGGCGTCGCTGAGCTTCTCGCCGCACAGGTCGCTGACGCCGCCGGCGCGGCCCAGGAAGCACAGGGTGGGCGTGCCCCCGAGCCGGCCCGTGACCTCGACCCGGTCGCCCAGGTCGTAGCGATAGAGGCCGCCGGCAGTGGTGACCAGCAGCCGGTAGCACTCCCCCGGCTTGACCTCGTGGGCCCAGTGGGCGCGACCGGCGTCGTCGAGGAACTCGAAGAGGTGGGCGGTCACCGCCAGCGGAAGCCGTCCGGCGAAGGGCAGGCTCACCACCGCCTCGGTGGCCAGCAGCCCCTTGGCCTGGAAGCGCACCCCGGGCAGCCGCGCCGCCAGCGCCCGCGCCGAGTCGGCAGCCCGGGCGTCTTGCCAGCAGCTCACCAGCCGCAGCGCCGGCCACAGCCGGGTGGCGTCGAGGAAGTCGTGGGCCTCGAGTGCCCGGGCCCGCGCCGGCTGCGCCACGAGTCGCGCGCCCAGGGCCCGGGCGGCTTCCGGGGGCACCTCGCCCGGCGGGGTGAAGGTGCCCGCCGCCAGGTCGGCCAGCAGCCGCTCGCGATGGCGCGGCAGGGCGTCGAGCAGCAGGGCCAGGAAGGCGGGATGCCACACCGAGATCAGGCGCAGCTCCCGGGCGTGCAGCAGGAAGAGCAGGGTGGCGTAGCGGAAGGCGTCCAGCGCCTGCAGTCGGCGCACCTCGCCGGGCACCGCCAGGGTGGCGTCCACCAGCGGCGCCAGCCAGCGGCCCAGGTAGGCGCTGTCCTGGTCGACGCCGATCGGCACGGCGCTCGCCAGCGCCGCCTGGGCCTGGGGGCCCGCCGGCGAGATCGACCAGTAGGCGGGGCCGCCCATCAGCGCGGGGTCCTCGGCCAGCAGGTCGTGGGTCCAGGCGCCGATGGCGCGGCCGAACTGGCGCTGCAGGCCCCGGGTCCAGGGGATCAGCCGCGCGGGGCCGGTGGTGCCGCTGGTGGGCACCAGCCGGGTGACCGGGTCCCGGGTCAGCACCGCGGGCTCGCCGGCCCGGATCGCCGCGACCCACTCCGCCAAGGCATCGGGGGGCTGGATCGGCACCCGCTCGCGGAAATCCTCCAGGCTGCGGATGGCGGCGAAGCCGTGGGTCAGCCCGAAGCGGGTCTCGGCGTTGCGCTCCACCAGCGCCCGGAGGAGCGCGCCCTGGGCCGTCTCGGGGTCGGCCAGGGCGCGGCGCAGCCGCCGGGCGTGGCGCCTTCCTTCGAGCCGCCACAGCCGCTGGAGCAGGGCGCAGCGGTTCATGCGCTGGCCTCGGGACGCCGCTGGGCGCCGAGGCCGAGGCCCGGGCGAGGCGCCTCGGGAGGGCTCAGGGCACGCAGGATCCGCCGCCCGGCCCGGGTCAGGTTGGCCTCGTCGAGCTCGGTCAGGCAGGCCAGCTCGTCGCCGGCCGCATGGCCCGGGTTGCGCGCCGCGAAGAAGGCGATATGGGCATCCGCGAGGCGTTCGGCGGGGATGCCCGCCAGGTGTGGGCGCAGCCGCTGGGGGCGGGGAAAGCGCACGATACCGCTGGCCGGGTCGAAGGCCTCGCCGTAGCGGTGGTGCGCTAGGGGGGCGAGCCGGGTGGCCAGCTCGGCGGGCGCCGCCGGCGCCGGGCGCGGATGAAAGTCGCGCCAGAAGAGCGGCAGGAAGCGGTAGGTGCGAAAGCCCGAGACCAGCAACAGCCAGTAGCAGGGGCGGTCGCGGCCGGCGCCCTCGCGCAGGGCCAGCACCGCCGCCAGCCAGGCGCGCATCAGCGCCGTGCTGCCCCAGGCCCGCGGGTCGATGATGGTGTCGCCGCTGGAGAGCAGGTGGCAGCGCACGGGCGCCTCCAGGGTCTCCAGGCGCAGGCTGGTGAAGCCCACCAGGGTCCCCGCGGCGTCCTCCAGCAGGATCACCCACTGCTTCTGGGCCAGATCGGCGGCGAACTGCGCCGGGGTGACGCCGCTGAAGTGGCGCACCAGCAGGGCGCGCATCGCGTCGCGCTCAGCGGCGGAGAGCCGCTCCCGGGCCAGCAGCCGGCCGTGGACCGAAGTGGGCGGAGTGGCGGGTGCCATGGGGGCCTGGGACAGGCCTGGAGCCGGCTGGTGCCTCGGGTCTCGCATCGTCGGGTCCGTCATCGGGTCCGTCATCATAGCGCGCTAAGCTCCAGGTCGAGGTCGCCCTCGCCCAGCGCCGCCAGGTCGGCGGCGGCCAGCGGCGACCAGGCTGCCGCATAGAGCCGGGTGCGGTAGTGGCGCCCCGGCAGGCTGTGTCGCAGCCAGGCCCCCAGGGGGTCGCGCTCGGCGTGACCCACCAGCAGCAGGTCGAGCCCGAGGGCCGCGGCGCGGGAGGCGGCGTGGCGGATCAGCGCCAGCGCCGCGGGCTGCTCCCCCGGGGCATGGACCAGGTCCACCACCTGGCCGCAGCGCAGCGGTTCGCCCACTCGCGGCAGCCGCGGGGTGCCGGTCAGCGCCCGCATCAGGTTGAGCGCCGGGCGCAGCCTGGCCAGCCGGCCGCCATAGCCGCGTACCACCAGCTGGCGCCAGGGGGTGGCATCGAGCACCGCGAGCCCGGCCAGCAGCCGCCCCCGGCGCCGTGCCACCAGCCGGAGCACCCGCCCCTCCGCCGGCCCGGCCAGGGCCAGGGCGGCGCGCCGCCGCCGCGCCTCGCGCCACTCGAGGAGTTCCCGCCAGGCCGCCTCGTCGGCCTCGCCGAGGGTGATGCCCTGGGGGGCGGGAAGGGGGCGCCCGGTGGCCAGGGCGTGGACCCGATAGTCGCCGATGGGGTGGTAGCGGGGCTGGCCCGGCAGGCCGTGCTCCAGCAGCCGCCGCGCCGCGCGGCTGTCCAGGGTGATGCTGGTGAGATCGAAGGGCGCCTCGTCCCAGCGACGCGTGGCGCCCAGCGTCTCCCAGGCTCGCCGGGCGGCCCGGGGCGGCAGCCGGTGCCCCTCGGCCAGGCGGATCTGGCACAGGTAGCCCAGGGGGCGCCGCTCGCCCTGGTACCAGGCGGGCTGCACCAGCCGGCTGCCCATGGCGATCGGCTCGCCGCTCCTGGCGTGCTCCACCAGCAGGGTGGCGTGGCGCTGGCACTCCCGCGCCAGGGAGGCGAAGTAGTCGGGCTCGCGCT
>NZ_CP071922.1:3732079-3736780 GCF_017584085.1 Halomonas sp. BM-2019 | reverse complement strand
CGCAGCAGGCGGCGGAGGGCGGCTTCGTCGCCGGGTCCGGCCAGGCGCACCCGCAGCGGCTCGGCTCGCCGGGCGGCGGGTGCCTCGGCGTGGGCCGTGTCGGCGTGAAGGGTGCCCGGGATCATGAGGCGGCCTCCAGCAGCTCGCCCCGGAAGGTCGCGTCGCCCAGCGGCAGGCCGTTGCGCCCCTCGATGTCCCACTGGTGCAGGGCGTTGATGGCCACGAAGTTGGCCATCATGTAGAGGGTGGCCCGGTTCACTCGCTGGCGCCCCCGGGCCAGGATGCTGCGCCAGGCGTAGAAGCGCCGCCGCGCCTGGACACAGTGGTGCTCCAGTGCCTCGGCGGACATCCCCTTCGGGTGGAAGGGCACCATGTTGTAGCGGTAGGCGTCATCGAGCCACCAGCGCTCGAAGCGCAGCCGGCCTGCCTCGCGCAGGCGCGCCTCCAGCGGGGTGCCGGGGAAGGGGGTGATGTGGTTGAAGGCGGCGATGTAGAGGCCCTCCTCCTGGGCGAAGCGCACCGTGGCGTCGATGGTCGCCGCCGTGTCGGCGTCGTAGCCGAAGATGAAGGTACCGTAGATGCGGATGCCGTGGCGGCGGAAGTTGGCCAGGGCCTGGCGAGGGCCGCCGTGCATCAGGTTGAAGCGCTTGTTCATCTCGGCGAGCCCCGCGGGCTCCAGGGACTCGAAGCCCACCAGCACCCCCTGGCAGCCGCTTCTGCGCATCAGCTCGAGTGCCTCCTCGTCGAAGGCCACGTTGATGCTGGCCTGGCTCACCCAGCGCAGCTTGAGCGGGATCAGCGCCCGCATCAGGGCCTTGGCGGCCGCCAGGTTGGAGACCAGGTTGTCGTCGATGAAGAACACCATCTGGCCCCGGCGGCGTACCCGGGCGAGCTCCTCCAGCACCCGCTCGATGGGGCGGTGGGACTGGCTGGCACCGAAGAAGGCGGTGATGGCGCAGAAGTCGCACTTGAAGCGACAGCCCCGGGCGAACTCCACCAGGCGGATGCCCAGGTAGCGCTTGCCGGCAAAGATCGAGCGGTCGGGGGTGACGGTGAGCGCCGGGCGCCCCTCGGCGCGGTAGACCTTCTGCGGCCGGCCGTGGCGGTAGTCGTCGATCAGCTCGGGGAAGGTGCGCTCCGCCTCGCCGATCACCAGGGACTCGCAGTAGCGCCCAACCTCTTCAGGGCAGAGGGTGGCGTGGAAGCCGCCCATCACTACCGGCACCCCGCGGCGGCGATACTCGCTGGCGATCTGGTAGGCGCGCCGGGCGGTGTAGGTCTCCACGCTGATGGCCACCAGGTCGGTGGGGGCGTCGTAGGCGATGGGCTCCAGGCGGTCGTCGAAGAAGCGCTTCTCGACCCCCGGCGGGGTCAGGGCCGCCAGCATGGCCGCCGGCACCGGCTCCATCTGCCAGGTGCGAATATAGCCCTTCATGCCGGCGCGGCGCCCCACGCAGGGGTGGATGAGGGTGAGGTGGAAGGGGCGGGCGCGGCTCATCGCTCTTCGCCCTGTGCGCCCTGACGGTGCAGCAGCCGGCCCAGGCTCGGCGGCTCGATCATCCAGTCGCAGGTGTAGAAGCGCTTGAGCTGGTGGGCATAGCGCCGGTAGCCGTAGTTGGTCAGCGCGGCCACGTGCCAGGGCGCGGCGGTGCGGCGCAGCCGTCGGGCGATATTGGGCCAGGAGTAGACCTGCTTCCAGGCCGCCTCGGTGCCGTGCTCGAGCTCCTCGACGCTCATCCTGGCCGGCTGGAACACCACGTGCTGGCCGTCGTAGCGCTCCCAGTGGCGATGCAGCAGCCGGCCTTCGCGCTCGAGCCGCCGGAACAGCGGGGTGCCGGGGAAGGGGGTGAGGATGGCGAAGCGCGGCAGGTCGATGCCCGCCTCCACGGCGAAGCGGGCGGTGCGCTCGAAGACGTCCGGCTCGTCCTGGTCCAGGCCGAAGACGAAGCAGCCCTGCAGGGCGATGCGCCGCTCGTGGAGCCGCTCCACCACCCGGGCGTACGCCTCGGGGCGGTTGAAGCCCTTGCGCGACTCGCGCAGGCCCGCCGGCGAGATCGACTCCAGCCCCATCAGCAGCCCCCGGCAGCCGCTCTCGGCGGCCAGGTCCAGCAGCGGCAGGTCGTCGGCCAGCAGGGTGGTGGCCAGGCCGTACCACTGGATGCCCAGCGGCCGCAGCGCGGTGAACAGCCGTCGGGCGTAGTGTCGGTCGGCGATCAGGTTGAGGTCGACGAAGATCGCCTTGCGGCTCTTCATGCGGCGCAGGTCCTCGACGATCGCCTCGGGCGGCTTCTGCAGCGGGCGGCGCCCCCAGGCGCTGGGCACCACGCAGAAGTCGCAGGTGTGGATGCAGCCGCGGCTCGCCTCGAAGACGTGGGGCGTCAGGTAGCGCCAGCGCGGCAGCACCGAGCGGTCCGGCAGCGGCGACTCGGCCAGGTCCAGGTCCGGCGCCTGGTCGTAGCGCGCCGCCAGGCGCCCGGCCACGAAGTCGTGCAGCAGCCGGGGCCAGCTCTGCTCGGCGTAGCCCACCACGATGGCGTCGGCGTGGGGCGCGGCGTCCTCCGGGGCCAGGGTCACATGGGGGCCGCCCAGCACCACCGGGATGCCGCGGGCGCGGAAGGCCGCGGCCAGGGCGTAGGCGCGAGTGGCGGTGCCGGTGATCACCGTCATGCCGACCAGATCCACGTCGAGGTCGGTGTCCACCTCCTGGATCCCCTCGTCGAGGCAGGTCAGCTCGATGTCGAGCGCCTTGGGTACCAAGGCGGCGAGGGTCGGCAGGGTCAGCGGCATGTAGCGAAGGCTCTGGCCGAAGAGCGGGCCCTTGGGCGAGATCAGCGCCACCCGGCGGCGGCCGGCGCCGCGACCCGGTGCGGGGGGACTACCTTGAGGGGCAGGCGACATGCATCGAGCCTCCAGAGTGTGGCGCCGGGACTTGCCGATCACCGGCATCTGACGGATGATTTAAAAACACCGTTCGATAATTAGCCTAGCTCAGATTCAGCGGCTGGCAAGGGCGAGATCGAACCGAGCCTTCACGGGACCCGGAGGAGAGACATGACAGAGCCACGCGAGCCGACCGCCGAGACGATGTCTCAGCGCGACCGCTACCCCGACGCCCTGCGCGCCGGCGCCCTGCTGGTGGTGGTGCTCGGCCACTGGCTGGCCACCCTGCCGCGCCTGGAGGGGGGCTACCTGGTGGACAGCGACGGCCAGCGCCAGCTGCACTGGTGGGCCGGGCGCGCCCTGGCGCTGGCCCGGCCCACGGTGACCTACCTGGCGGTGCTGGCGGCGGTGGCGGTGATCTCCCGCCTCGTGGAGGGCCGCTTCCTGGCCCCCTTCAACCACTCCCTGACCATCCACCTCTGGTTCCTGCTGATGCTGCTCGGCGTCCAGGCGCTGCTGCCGCTCTCTGTGCGCGCCGACCGCCGCCTGGGCCTGCGCGCCGTCTGGCTGCTGGTGGCGATCGCCGCGCTCATCGACCTGCTGCGGGCGAGCCCCGGCTCGCCGGCCGACCTGCTGCGCCTGGGAGAGCTGGCCACCGAGCAGGCCACGCTGCTCGGCTGGGTGAACCTGCTGGTGGTCTGGCTGCTGCCCCAGCAGCTCGGCATCGCCTGGCGGCACGGCCGCTTTTCCGGCACCGGCACCGGGCTTGCGCTGATCAGTCTGGGGCTGGTGTGGCTGGGCGCCACGGTGGGCTCCGGCTATCCGCTGGCCATGGTGGACGGCGAGGTGGGCGGGCGCAGCAACCTGCTGCCGCCGACGCTGGCCCTGGTGGGGGTGATGTGGCTGCAGGTGGGGGCGGTGCTGGCCGGCGAGGGGCCGGCGCGGCGGCTGCTGGCGCGCCGGCCGATCCGCCGTGCGGTGGCGATCCTGGGTGCCCTGGGGATGCCGCTCTACCTCTGGCACAAGTTCGCCGAGCTGCCCGCGGCCTGGCTGGGCGAGCGGCTCGGCGCCCCCATCGACGCCGGGGTGCCCGGCGAGCCGGGCTTCTGGTGGGGGCGGCTGGTGTGGCTGCTGCTCTGCCTGCTGATGGTTACCCCGGTGATGGCCGCGGTGGTGGCCTTCGAGATGCGCCGCCGGCGGGACATCGTCTCGGCCACCGCCGGCCGCGCGGTGGTGGGTGGCGGGCTCGCCCTGTTCGCCGGGATCCTGGCCAGCATGGCGCTGGGCGCGCTGCCCGGGGCGCTGATCGGCCTGGTCGGGGTGGCGGCGGCCTCCTGGCTGCTGCGGGTCCACCCTCAGCCGCGCTGAGCCGCGGCTCAGGTGGGCCGTTCGGCCTCGGCGGCCTGCCGGGCCCGGGCGTCCAGCCGCCGCCAGACGGCCTCGCGTTCGGCCGCCGGCATGCTCGACCAGCGGGCGATCTCGTTGCGGGCGCGGCGCTGCTTCACCGCCTCGCGGATCAGCTCGCGCAGCCGCGCCAGGGCGTCCTCGCGGTTCTGCTCCTGGGTGCGGAAGCGCTGGGCCTTGATGATCACCACGCCGTCCTGGTTGATGCGCTGGTCGGAGAGCGCCAGCAGGCGCTCCTTGTAGAAGGGCGGCAGGCTGGAGCGCTGGATGTCGAAGCGCAGGTGGATGGCCGTGGCCACCTTGTTGACGTTCTGGCCGCCGGCGCCCTGGGAACGGATCGCGTTCAGCTCGATCTCCCAGTCGGCCAGCTCCACGGAGTTGGAGATACGCAGCATGGGGCTCCCGGTTGAGGCAGGT
>NZ_CP071922.1:3731493-3731962 GCF_017584085.1 Halomonas sp. BM-2019 | reverse complement strand
AACCAGGCCAGGTAGGGCCCCGGCAGGTCGGCGATCAGCCGCCCGGCGTACTTGCCGTAGGGCATCCGCAGGGTGACCAGGGTCTGCAGGTCCTCGGGGTTCACTCGTCGTCCTCTCGTTGGGTTCGTGCCTTTCGCCTGGCGGCGCTGCGGCCCTACTCTAGAAGGATATCGCCGGTCCTGCCAGGGGAGGTCGTCCGGGGCGGAGGGGCGCATCGGAGCCCGAGAGGGTAATGGTACTCGGTGGGGCTGGCGCCCGGCGCGGGATTGGCTCAGGGTAGGCTCAGGGTCGAGGGAGAAGTATCCGTGGCAACGGCAGCGGGCGAAGAGGAGAGCGACCATGTGGAAAGCCTATGACGAACTGGCCTGGACCGAGGCGTGGCTGGAGGATCCCAATGGCATTGAGGAGGAGGTGGCCACCTACCATCGCCTGCTGATGGAGCACGGCCGTCGCCCGGTACACGAGGTGC
>NZ_CP071922.1:3722348-3731451 GCF_017584085.1 Halomonas sp. BM-2019 | reverse complement strand
GACAGCATCGACTATATGGCCAGCCGCGAGGAGCTCAGGCTGGCCTTCGAGACCGCCCGGCATCACCTTCATCCCGGCGGGGCGTTGCTGGTGGTGGCCAAACCCCGGGAGCTCTTCCACGACAACAACTTCGCCTACGTCGGGGAGCGCGACGGCATCCATATCACGGTGCTGGAGAACAACTACGTGCTGCCCCCGGGGGACGAGCAGTACGAGGCCACCCTGGTCTACCTGATCCGCCAGGGCAGCGAACTCGACGTCCAGGTGGACCACCACCGGCTGGGGCTCTTCACCCAGGCGGCCTGGGAGCAGGCCTTCCGCGAGCAGGGGCTCGACCTGCACCAGCAGGACCTGGAGGGCATCTACGAGCCCTTCATGATCGCCGAAGGGGAGTACCCCATGCGGGTGTTCATCGGCGTCATGGCCGGCGACGATACGAACGAGGCGACATGAACCCCACCATCGAACTGCTCAAGTCCCACCGCTCCATCCGCAAGTTCACCGACCGGCCGGTCTCTCGTGAGCTGCTCGAGGAGCTGATCCGCGCCGGCCAGGGCGCGGCCACCTCCAGCCACGTGCAGGCCTACAGCGTCATCCACGTGAAGCATCCCAGGAACCGCGAGACGATCGCCGAGCTGGTCGGCGGGCAGTCCTACGTGGCCACCTGCGGCGCCTTCCTGGTCTTCTGCGCCGACATGAAGCGCCCCACCGACGCCGCCGAGCGCACCGGTGCCAGGGTGGTGCGGGGCATGACCGAGCAGCTGCTGGTGGCCACCGTGGATACCGCCCTGATGGCGCAGAATGTGGCGATTGCCGCTGAATCCGAGGGGCTGGGCATCTGCTACATCGGCGGCGTGCGCAACAACCCCCAGCCGATCAGCGACCTGCTGTGCCTGCCGGACCACGTCTACCCGGTGTTCGGCATGTGCCTGGGCTACCCGGCCCACCAGCCGGACGTGAAGCCGCGCCTGCCGGTGGAGGCGATCCTCAAGGAAGACACCTACCGCGATGACCGTGAGCGGGTGGCGGCCTTCGACGAGACCATGCACGCCTACTACCAGTCCCGGAAGGGCGGGCCCAAGGACAGCACCTGGTCGCAGAACCTCACCCCGCTGTTCGAGACCAAGCTGCGCCCCCATATGCGGGAGTTCCTGGTCAGGCGCGGCTTCGAGATGAAGTGAGGTGCGTCGTCGCCTCAGCCGGCGGGCGGCGTCGACGCCGGAGGACGCTCACCCCGCGGCGTCGCGACCCGACGAGTCTCCCGGTATCGAGAGGGTGCGCGTCAGCTGGCCCAGCCGTGGTCCCCCGATGCGCACCCTGACCTCGCCCTCGCCCCGCAGGATCCAGCGGGCCGTGGCCTGGTGGTCATTGCCCGGCGAGCGCTGGTACCAGGGCATCTGCGCGGCCTCGCCCAGGCCGCGTCCCCATCCCGCCAGATGGCCCAGCGACTGGCGGGCCTCGGTGGGATCCAGCAGCCGGCAGCCCTCGACACTGAGGTGGGCCTCGACGCCGGTGTTCCAGGGCCGCTCTCGAGCGGCATTGACTCCGTGGCTGGGCAGGTAGCCGCGATTCTCCACCGTGATCCGCAGCTCCCAATGGCCCTCTCCCAGCGGCGTACAGCGCACGGCGGCGATGGCCAGGCGTGGCAGCAGGGCCGCCACCCGCAGCCAGTAGGCGGCAATGTCGTCGCAGAGCCCGGGCAGCGCCTCGGGGGGCGGGTTCCAGATCCCGTTGACCGGGTCCAGGCCGCCGACTTCCACCTCGCCCAGCTGGGGGTGGCGCACGGCCCGCCAGGGGTGGAAGAGGCGCTGCCGGTTATGGTCGCGGTCCCAGCGGGCCAGCCGCTCCATCCCCTCGCGATCGAGGGCCGTGAAGTGATCCACGAAGCGCTCTGGTCGCGGGCGGTCCATCCGCCGGAACAGGTCCCAGAGCTCGCAGACCAGCGCCACACAGCCGCGCTGGTGGTAGGCAAACTCGGTGAGGTCGCCGTGCAGCGGGGTCTCCGGCTGATAGGTGAACTCCTCGTAGCCGCTGACGGTGGGGTAGCCGAGCCGGGCGTGGCCCCAGGCGGTCAGCTGGAGGTAGATGGCCAGGTCGCCCTGATCCATGAGGCTGTCGGGGGCATCGATCAAGGGGCGGATGAACACGCCGCCGAAGGTGTGCAGGTTCAGCCAGGCATAGAGATTCGGGTGAGCGATGGCGAAGTCGATGACGGCGCGCGTCTCGGGCTCGGAGCCCGGGTAGTCGCCGGCGCCGACCTGCTCCGGCTCCGGCCGCCAGCGCCAGGGGAAATTGCGGTTGAAATCGGGGGTGCCCTGCAGCCACTCGGGTTCGGGGATCGTCTCGCCGTCCCAGTGCTCGATGACCCCTTCGGGATAGAGCCGCCAGTAGGGTGGGGGGTCATCGATCCGGCGCGGCAGCATCAGGCCGGGGGCGTCGGGCGACGCGACGAAGTCGCCGGCCGCGTCCTCCAGGCGCAGGTAGCGGCAGCGACCGTCGCCATCCAGGTCCTGGGCCCGCCAGTGGGGCCGGCCGGCGCCCTCCGGCGAGCGGCGCGGTACGGAACGTACGAAACCGCCCTGCCTGAGCACCTGTTCGGCCCCATCCGGCGAGAGGCGTGGACACACGTAGAAGAGGACGTCCTGCAGGAATCGGCGACAATGCTCGGGCAGGTCGCCCGGTACGGGGCCCGACTCGCTGTGCAGGGCCAGGGCCGCCTCGGCCACCGCCAGGGCGGCGCTGGACCCCGCCAGCTCGGTGCCGTGCATGTTGCCATCCACCCAGACGCCCGGCCGCTTGCGCTCCGGCTCGGGGCCGATGGTGAGCACCCAGATCTCCCGCCCCCCGGGGCTGATGCCGATGCTCTTCAGGTGAGCCAGCCGAGGGTAGGCCTGCACCCACGCCTTGAGCTGGTGCGTCAGATCGTCATGGCTCAGGTAGCGATGCCGGAAGCGGCTGTCGTGCAGATCCCGTCCCATTTTCCCGCCTCGGTTGGCCCTGCCTGGTGACAGTATGGCTCAAGCCTGGCACTTGCCACGCGCTGGCGGCGCGTTCCCGCCGCTCGGCCAGCGGCTTGGCGTCGGCCTCGCGGTGTAGTCGGCTCGGCGTCAGCCCTCGGCGCGGCGCTGCAGGGCCTCGAGGTAGGTTCGGATGCGGGCGGCATTGGTGCCCAGGTCGCTGCGTCCCTGGCGCGAGGCGGAGCGCACGTCGACCCGCACTCCCTCCTCGGTCTGGGTCAGGCGGATCGCCACGTCGTCCCGGAAGCCGAACCAGAAGGTGGTGGCGGTGGCCTCCAGCCCGGTCTCGCTCAGGGCGACGATCTCCCAGCCCTGGTCCAGGGCGGCGGCCTCCACGGCGCTGAGCACCCTGGCCGGCGGCAGGTCGAGCAGCAGCGGCTGGATCTCGGGATAGGCCGCGCGCTGCTGGTCGGCGAACCCCTCGGGGTAGCCCACGGCATTGGGCGCCGCTTCCCGGGTCTCGGCCAGGGCCACGAAGGGCGGCGGGTCCTCGAGGTCGGTGGTGATATCGTGGATCGGCGGCACCTCCTGGGCGCGCTGCATCAGCTGCCAGGGCACCGCCATCATGGCTGCCACGGCGACGAGCACCAGGCCACCCGCCAGCGCCGGGCGCCAGCGGCGACAGAGGCTGGCGACGATCAGGGTGACCAGCCCCAGGGCGGCGGCAGCGAGGGCCAGGTAGGCCCCCAGACGCAGCAGGTCGAAGGCGCTCCCCAGGGGCAGCAGCTCCAGGCGGTGGGCCGGCCCGGCCCCACCCATCATCAGGGCCGCGGCGATCAGCAGCAGCAGGGTGAGCCAGGCCAGCAGGGCCGGCCAGGGGCCGCCGCGCTGGCGGCGCCTCGGGCGAAAGGTCGGCATGGCGACTCCTTGTCATCCGGTGCGGTAGTCTGGTGAGCGCAGGGGCTGCCCTCAGCATACCCCCAATGCCGCCGGCCTGCGTCCGCGCCCCTCATCCCCGCGGCCGTTCCGGGCAGCCGCGAGAGCGGCAAGCGGACCCGATGCGGCCGGCGAGCCTGACATTCTCGAACGGAGGCACCATGGAAACCCTGTTGAACGAACGCACGGAAGTGACCGAGGCGGCGCTGGCCGCCATCGCCCATATGCCCACCGCCAGCCTGCCGGAGCTGATGGACGACGCCTTCGCCCGGCGCCTGAGCGATGCCGACCTGATGCGCATCGCGGTGCGGCTGGCGCAGAAGAGCCATGACGAGGGTGGCTGCCCCATCGGCGCGGTGATCATCGATAACGCCACGCGGCGCATCGTCGGCAAGGGGCATAACACCCTGGTGCAGGAGAACCACCCCTACAACCACGGGGAAACCGCCGCCCTGCGCGATGCCGGCCGCCTCGACTTCGGCCGCACCACGCTGTTCACCTCCCTGAGCCCCTGCGAGATCTGCGCCACCCTGCTGCATATGCGCGGCGTCTCGCGGGTGGTGGTGGGCGACGTCACCAATGCCTCGGGCACGGAAGCCCTGCTGCGCGAGAAGGGCGTCCAGGTGGATATCCTCGAGGACCCGGAGGGCATCGAGCGCTATGCTCGCTTCCGTGCCGAGAGGCCTGAGCTCGATCGGGAAGACTGGCAGGGCGTTAGAGCCACGCATGGGACCTGAGGGCGTCACCGAAATATCGGTCATCGCCACCGAGCGGCCCATCGGCGTGATCAGCGATACCCAGGGGCTGGCGCACCGGACCACTCTGGTGGCGATCGCCCGTGGAGCATGGCTCGTTCCGACCCGGCCAGGCCCGCGGGCTCACTGGTACTTGTGCCGCCAGTGCTTGACCGCGATCTGCTCCTTGAGCAGCTCCAGCATGTCCACCAGTACCTGCTCGGAGACCAGTTCGGTATGGGGATCGGTGCGCAGCCAGGCATCGAAGCCGCTCTCGGCCAGGTGCTCCACCAGGGCGGAGAACTCCGGCGACTGCAGTCCCTCCAGCGCCTCGTTGACCAGGCGGCAGGCCAGGTCGGAGAGGGAGGCCTCGAGCCCCCGAGCCAGCTGGCCGCCCAGCGGCAGGCGCTCCATCCGGCGCATCTCCGGGCTCTCAGCCAGGGTGCGGCCGACCAGTCCGCGCACGTAGCGCAGGGTGTCGTCACGGTTGTGGGCGTAGGCGGTACCGGCCATGGCCTCCAGCCGCTGGCTGATCTCGTGGATCAGTGCCTGCTGGCGGGGCCGCACCACCTGCTCCACCAGCCGGGTGGAGAGGGAGTCGCTGGAGCGGACCTGGGCCTGCACGTTGTCGAGCATGCGGATGGCGATGCGGTCGGTGAGCTCCTCCAGCAGGATATCGTAGTACTTGGCCACCACCCCGGAGAGGTACCAGCGGCGCACGTCGATCAGGCCCAGCCGGTGCAGGCGCTGCAGCAGCGAGATGACGCGCAGGATGCGCAGCAGCCGGAAGCCCCCCACCGGGATGCAGCCGAGCACGTCGTACCAATGCACGAAGGGGTAGAAGAACCAGCGGTGGTAGCGTCGCTCGGCGATGGCCACCGCCCAGCCCAGCAGCACGTCGAGCACGAAGACGGCCACGAAGATCAGGTCGATGGTGACGAAGCGGGCATGGATGTACCGGTCATAGGTGCCGTGGAGCCCGGGGGCCACGGCCTCGAAGGCGGCGTTGAGCGGCGACAGCAGGAAGAGGCTGTCGAACAGCAGCAGGGTCAGGTTGGCGATCACCAGCACGATGATCAGCAGGTCCCACCCCAGATGGACCCGCTCCAGGGCGGGGCTGAGCGATCTCGCGCGGGTGTCAGGCATGGCGCCTCCTCGGGCTCTGGGCCACGATGTCCCTTCCCAGCCTAGAAGATTGGCCCGTAGGCCACCCCCCTGATCCTGCGGCAGCCTCGGCTCAGCGGCCGGCGGGCAGTGCCAGCAGCAGGGGGGCGCCGGCAAGGCCCTGTTCCAGGCGGGACGCGAGGATGTCCAGGATGCCGTCATGCTCGCCCGCCAGCCGCGTGGGGGTGACGCGCAGGCCGGGAGAGTGCGCCATGGCCTGTTCGCAGATCTCGGCGATATCCCCCCCGGCTCCGGCGTGGCGTCCCGGGGAGAGGAACAGCATGGCCAGGATGACCTCGCTGCCGGCCATGGCGTCGGAAGCCAGCAGGTCGACCAGCAGCGGCTCGTTGAAGCGGTAGGCGTCGCCGTCGCGGCGCTCCATGGAGGCGAAGGTGACGCAGCTCGCCTCCTCGCTCAGCAGCACGCTGAGTTGGCCGGCCAGGTAGTTGCGCACCGCGGTGACCTCGGGGAGGGGGCTGCCGTGGTCCACCAGCACCACCCTGGGCCGCGACGGGCCGTCCATCCGCTCGCGTACGTTGTCGGCCAGCAGCCGAGCCAGGCGCAGATCCACCGGGGCCTGGCTGTCCACCAGCGGCAGCGCCACCTTCACGGAGAGTCGCGGATGGCGGGCCTGCACCTCGGCCAGGCGCTCGGGCAGGTAGCCGGTCAGCGCCTGGCTGGGACCGAAGAAGAAGGGCAGGATCACCAGCTCCGTCACCCCCTGTTCCGCCAGCTGCTCGGCACGGGGCCCCAGCGATACCGCCTTGCGCCCCTCGAGCTGATCCGCGGGAATCTTGTAGGAGTGCAGCAGGGAGGCGGCCTCGACCTCCTGGCCGGTGGCCTGGCCCAGGGCCCGGGCCAGGCGGCGCAGGTTGAGGGTGGCCTGGGCACGCAGGGAGCCGTTGTCGACGAGCAGGATCTTTCGCATGGAGGCCTCTTGGCTGGCACGGGGCGGGGAGCGGCGCCCAGGGCGCCTGGGCCCATCACACTACCCGGCGGGAGGGCGGTCAAGCGGCGGGGGAGCCCGCGGCATGACTAACTTGTGAGTAGCCCCTAATGTGTAAGTTGGATCAGGCCAAATCCACATGATGTGGCGAAGTGCCCCATTATCCTGTCGCTGAACAATAGTTATCACCAAGGCGGTGTGAGACGCTGCCTGAGGTGCGGGCCATACTCGGCCTCGGCCGCTATCACGAAGAGGATGTCGCGGCCGCCCAGCGTCGTTGGCCTGGTCGTGCCGGTAAGCCTGTGCGCCGCTACTTGAAGCGGGAGCGCGCCTTCTCGAACGACTCGCTGAAGGACTTCCAGGCGCGCTCGGCGCCATCCCGGATGTCGTCCCAGGCCTCGTCGCCGGCCTCACGCAGCTCCTTGAGCTTCTGGCGCATCTCCTCGCGCTTCGCCTCGAGGCGCTCGGCCTCCTTCTCACGCTCGATGCGGGCATCGGCCTCGGCGCTCCTGGCCCGGGCCCGCAGCCTGTCGATCTCGGCCTGCCACTCGTCCAGCTTGGCCTGCAGCTTCTGTTCGTAGGCGTCCCTGTTGCGCATGGGGGGCTCTCCTTTCAACCTGAGGGGGCAGAGGGCGGTCGCCAGGCGCGACCCGCCTGTCTCAGGTTGGCATATTCAGCGCCGGCTTGCAGGCCGCCCGTCACGGCCTGGGTCTCGATCTGGCTCAGGCAGCGGCGGTCTCCCGATAACCGGCAAGGGCGGCTCGAGGCTGCCCTCGGCGGTGGGGTGGTATCCTCGGGGCGATAGGCCCGCAACGGAAACTCGACAATCGGAGAGGAAGGCGTGCCCCATGTGATCCTCAAGCCCGGGCGGCTCACCGACGAGCGACCGATCACCGATGTGCTGACCTGAGGGGAGGCGCCCATGCAGCCCATCACCATCGAATGGCCGATCGGCGTGATCAGCGACACCCACGGGCTGCTGCGCCCCGAGGCGCTCACCCTGCTGGAGGGTTGCGGGCTGATCCTGCACCTGGGCGACGTGGGCAGCCGGGAGACGGACGCCGTCCTCCTCGAGCGGCTGGCCGACCTGGCCCCGGTGGCGGCGGTGCGCGGCAATATCGACACCGCGCCCTGGGCCGCGGCGCTGCCGATGTCCCGGGACCTGGTCGTCAACGGCTGGCGCCTGCATCTGGTGCATCGCCTGCAGGACTTCGCCCCCACCACGCCCTGCGACGCTGTGCTCCACGGCCACTCCCACAAGCCGCGCCTCGAGTGGCAGGCGGGCCGGCTGCTGTTCAACCCCGGTGCCGCCGGCAAGCGCCGTTTCCGCCTGCCCATCACCCTGGGCAAGCTGTGGGCCGACGCGCGCGGACTGCGCGGTGCCATCCTCCACCTGCCGCTGTGACGGCGAATGGCGGCCAGGCTGTGCATGATCAAGCGGCTCCACGATGGCCTGAAGATCCCCTACGAGAGCCTGTTGAACGAGGTGTCGACCTGAGCCGATCGGGCCTGTCGGCTATTCTCTCTCAGCAACCACATCCCCAGCCCGGCGACGGCCAGCCCCAGGGCGGCGAAGATCATGAAGGTGGCGGCATGGCCTTCGGCGCCGACTAGCCAGCCGGCCAGCGGCGAGCCGGCAACCTGCCCCACCGAGGTGGCCAGCAGGGGCAGCACCGGGGCGAAGGCGGGCGCCTCGGTCATGATCTGGGTGCTCCTGACCAGGTAGAAACCGCTGAGGGTCATGTAGCCGGCGCCGAACAGCGCCGCGGAGGCCAGGGCAAGGGGGAAGTGGCCGGGGTCGACCACCAGTAGCGCCAGGCCGGCGGCCATCACCGCGAGGCCGGCGGCGTGGCTCATGGCCGGGCCGAAACGGGCGACCAGATCGCCGGCGCTGGCCCCGGATAGCCCGCCCAGGCCCACCGCCAGCCACATCCAGGCGGTCTGGCTCGACGCCAGCCCCCCGGCATGGATCACCGCATCGGGGGCGAACACCCAGTAGGCCGCGCTGACGCCGCCCATGCCGACGGCCAGGCCGCTCAGCCGGGCGATGCCGAGCCACTGGGCGCGATTCACCGGCAGGGCGGCTGGGTGGGCCTGCGAGGGCAAGGGGCGCCGCTCCTCCCGAGGCAGGTAGCGGAGCGCCGCCAGTGCACCCAGCCCCGCCAGGGTGGCGAAGCCGATATAGGCGCTGCGCCACGCCTCCGCCCAGAGCAGCACCGCCGGCATGGCCAGCGCGATCCCCAGGCTGGTGCCGGCATTGATGGTGGCATTGACCCGCCCGCGCAGCTCGGTCGGCACCACCCGGTGCACCGCCTTTGCCATCACCGGCGAGGAGAGCCCGGTGCTGATCCCGCAGACCAGCACGC
>NZ_CP071922.1:3716627-3722334 GCF_017584085.1 Halomonas sp. BM-2019 | reverse complement strand
AGACGAAACTCAGGAAGGGCAGGGCGCCGATCACCCCCGCCATGGCGGGGGTGATCGTCAGCTCGTCGCGCATCGCCGGCAGGAAGAGCCCGAACACGAAGCGCGCCAGGCCGTAGGTGATGGCGATGACCCCGCTGCCCAGCGCCGCCATGCCGAGAGGGGAGAGCGGCCTCATGGGGTGACACCTCGCGCCGTGGCGATCAGGGTCTCGGCCAGGGCCCGGGTGTCGGCCAGGGCAGTCTCGGGGCCCAGCAGGGCCACCGCGGTATTGCTGCCCTCCAGCGCCAGGAAGAGGCGCCGCGCCAGGCCGGCCTGGTGGTCCAGGCCATCGCGGGCCACGGCGGCCTCCAGGCGGGCCAGCAGGTCGGCCTTGGCGCCCGCCGCCATGGCATGGATCTCGGCGCTGTGCTCGGCGAACTCGCCCATCGCCTTGGCCATGATGCAGCCGTGCCGGCTGTAGCGTTCCAGCCAGTCGCCGTGTGCATCGACCAGCGCCAGCGTCGCCTGGCCCGGCGCGGCCGCGGCCATGGCCGCCTCCAGGCTGGCGAGGAAGCGCTCATGGCGGGCCTGCAGCACGGCCGCCACCAGCGCCTCCTTGGAGGCGAAGTGGTTGTAGAGCGTCATGCGCACCACCCCGGCGGCGGCCACGATGCGGTCGATGCCGGTGGCGTGGAACCCCTGCTCATAGAAGAGCCGTTCGGCCGTGGCGAGCAGCTGGTCGCGCTTGGAGGCGGGCATCGGGGGTGCTCCTATATAGACCGATCTATCTAAATATGCGCCCATTTAAGGACAGGCGACCCGGCGGTGTCAAGCGATGCCGTCGTGTAGGATCGACCTGGCCTTGCCGCAGCCGACAGAAGCACAGGAGAGAATGCCCATGACCCAGGAAACCGAACTGGCCCCGCGCCTGCGGGCGCTGCTCGAGGGCCTGCCCGCTGCATCGCTGCCCATCACCTACCAGCAGGCCGCCGAGGCGCTGGGCCTCGCCCCGCCGCGCACCATCCAGCGCGTGGCCCTGGCCCTGGAAGCGCTGATGCGCGAAGACGCCGCCGCCGGGCACCCGCTGATCGCTACCCTGGTGGTCAGTCGCCGCGGCGACCAGCCCCGGCAGGGCTTCTTCGACCTGGCGGTCGAGCTCGGCCGCTTTCCCCCCGATCCAGACCGGCATGAGGCCGCCTACCGAGAGGAGTTCGCCCGCGCCCTGGCGTGGCGCCGCTGAGCCGGCAGGCCAGAAGAGCGCGAGGCATTGCCCGACAGGAAGGCAGAGGCCGCTCCGTGCTCGCCTGCTAGGCTGAAGGGAGGTTGCCACGTCGCCGCTGTGCGCACGGCACGGCAGGGCATGGCGTGGGAGACGGCGGCCGAGGAGGTGGAGCATGTCATCCCGAGCAGGTTATTTCCGAGGCGGCTGGCTGGGCGTTGCCCTGGGGCTCTGCCTGGTGGCCCCCCTGGCCGCCGCCGATGTGCCGGAGGCCTCCGGCGAGTGGCGCCGGATGGCACCGCTGCCCGAGGCGCGCACCGAGGTCAGCGTGGCCACCGACGGCGAGCGCATCTTCCTCGCCGGCGGCTTCCTGCAGGCGGGGGAGGATAGCGCCACGGCGCCGCGCACGCTCTTCGTCTATGACCCCGCCGACGACCGCTGGGAGTCTCTCACCGAGTTGCCGCGGGGCGTCAATCACGCCGGCTTCGAGTACCACGACGGCCGGCTCTACCTGATCGCTGGCTACGACGAGGCCAGCTTCACCCCCATCGACGCCTTCCATATCTACGACCTCGACGCAGATGAGTGGCGCCAGGGCCCGTCGCTGCCCACCCCGCGGGGCGCCCTGGCCACCGCCGTGCTCGACGGGCGCATCCACGCCATCGGCGGCACCACCCACGGCCGGGAGGATGTGGGCGCCCACGAGGCCTACGACCCGCAGCGCGACGAGTGGACCGAACGCGCGGCCCTGCCCACCCCGCGCAACCACCACCGCGCCGCCGCCATCGACGGTCGCATCGTGGTGCTCGCCGGTCGCGACGACACCACCTTCCGCCTGACCACCAACGAGATCTATCTCCCGGCGGAGGATCGTTGGGAGGAGGGCGCCCCGGTGCCCACCGGGCGCAGCGGGGTCGCCGTGGCGGTGCTCGACGGCTGGGTCTACCTGTTCGGCGGCGAGACCTTCACCCCCGAGCGGCGCACCTTCGACGAGGCGGAGCGCTACCACCCGGCGGAGGATCGCTGGGAGCGCCTGCCCGCCATGCCCACGGCCCGCCATGGCCTGGACGCGGCGGCGGTGGCGGGGGCCATCTACGTCATCGCCGGGGGGCCGGAGGCCGGCTTCGCCTTCTCCGACGTCAACGAGCGACTGGTCCCCGAGGAGTGAACGCTCCTGGCCTGACGTCGTTACCCATGGAGACCCAGTACGAAGATCGTCGAGATTCGCGAAAAGACTGAGCCCATCAGTTCGTCCATCCGCAATGCCTATATCGATTTCAGTCGCTCACTCCTGGGTTAATAGTTGGTCTGAGCGCAGCGATTCCGACAGGGCGCCATCGGCCTCGCCGATAACTTGATGCGGGTCCGGGGCGCCGTCGGCCACCTTGCGGCGCTGCCGCAGCAGGTCCAGCAGGCCACCGCCGAGCAGGGCGACGAGGATCAGTCCGCCGCCGACGAAGGCTAGCGGCGGCGGCACTTCGCTAACCCACCACCACACCAGCAGGGTTCCCACCAGGGTCTCCAGCAGCATCACCAGGCTGACCTCGGCGCCGGTCAGGTAGCGAGGTCCGGTCTGGATCAGCTGGTAGGCCGCCGGCAGGAAGACCAGCCCCAACAGCAACAGGCGCAGCAGATCCGCCAGGGGAGGTAGCTGCATGCCGCCCAGGGCCAGGGCCGGCAGCAGCATCATCAGGCAGCCCAGGGGCAGGATCACGGTGGTATCCACGCCGCGTTGAGCGCTGGCCACGGTCATGTTGACGGCGATCGACAGTGGAATCACCAGGGCCACCACCAGTCCCAGCGGAGAGCCCTGGCCTAGTTCACCGCCAGCCATCAGACCTGCTCCCAGCATGCAGAGCAGGATCACTACCCAGGTTTGTGCTCTCAAGCGCTGACCAAACAACAGCAGCCCCATCAGTCCTGCCACCAGGGGCGCCAGGTTCTGGATCACCAGCACGTTGCCTGCGGCGGTCAGGCGTACTGCCGCCACGAACCCCCAGGCGCTTGCGGCAAAGGCCAGCGGGCACCACAGAGCCGCAGGGCCGCAGGCGCTCACTGCTGCGGGCAGCCCGCGGCCATAGCGGGCCAGGGCCAGCGCGCCGAGTGCCAACCCCAACAGTAGCGCTCGCCAGAACATGAAGACCTCCACAGGGACCTCAGTGTCCTTGACGAAGAGGGCGTCCGGCGAGAGCAACAGTACCCCGGCGCCGGTGATCAGGTAGCCGCGGGCGCGCCTCGGGAGTCCTTGCCGCATGAGGTATCTCCTTTTCCAGCGGTGTCGCTAGTCTCGGCGCTGGCCAAATTAAGTGAAGGTCGGAAAACGCCCCCGGCCTGCGTGGTCACGACACGCCCAAAAGTGGCCTGATGAGAGAGCGAACGTACGGAAGGCATGCCAGGTGGCTCAGCCGCTCTGGCGTACCACCAGTTCCACCGGGACGGAGACGTGGCGCGGCGGCTTGCCGGCCAGCGCCTCGCCGAGCAGGGTGACGCTGGTGGCGGCGATGGCGGCGATGTCCTGGCGCACCGTGGTCAGGCCGCTGGCCAGGACCGGCAGGTCGTCGAAGCCGGTGACCGCCACCTCTTCGGGCACGGCGATGCCATGGTCCTCCAGGGCGGCCAGGCAACCCAGCGCCAGTTCGTCGGTGGCACAGACCAGGGCGTCGAAGGGCAGCGTCGTCCCGCCGGCCTCGGCTAGCCGTCGCCTGAGGGCGCGGTAGCTGGTCAGGGAGGCCGCGACGGCCTCGTGGGGCAGACTCATGAGCTGCTCGGTCAGGCCGGCCTCGGCCAGGGCCAGGCGGTAGCCCTGGAGACGCGGGTGCGGGGTCGGCTGCGCCAGCTCGCCCCCCAGGAAGGCGATATGCCGCCGGCCCTGGGCGATCAGGTGGCGGGTCACCAGATAGAGGCCATGACGATCGTCCGGTGCCACCGAGAAGCCCTCGCCGGCCTCGCCGATCCGCACAGCGGTCACCCCCTGCTCGATCAGCCAGGCCGCGCGGGTATCGTCGGGAAATCCGCCCAGCAGGATGGCGGCACCGGCCTGCTCGGGCAGCGTCGCCGTCTGGTCGTGGGCGAAGAAGATCGGCACCATGCCCTGCTCGTGGAGGGCCAGGGTCAGGTGCTGGTAGAGCAGGATGTAATAGGGGCGCAGCTCGATCTCCTGGCGCCCGAGCGAGATGCCCACCACCGCCGCCTTGCCGCTGATCAGCTGGCGGGCGGCGGCACTGGGCCGGTACTCGATCTCGCGGCTGATCGCCAGGATCCGGTCACGCAGCGCCTCGCTCAGCCCCGGCTTGCCGTTGAGCGCACGGCTGACCGAGGCGATGGACACCCCGGCCCGCCGTGCGATTTCACGGATGGTCGCCGACTTCGACGGCTCTCTGCTCATCTCTGCCTCGCGGTTCGAGCGGCCGCCGTCCCTACCCGGGGCCGCCGCGGTTGACGGCCGACGATTGTGCCCAAAAATCGCGGGCGGCGCGAGGCAGGGGGCCGCCTCACCAGCCGCGGCGGCCCATCCGGGTCAGTTCCGCCTCCAGTTGCTGCAGGGCCTGCTCGGCGGCAAGGTCCCCGGAGAGCACCTCGTGCACGCGATTGAAGAAGGCGTTGGACACCCGCGGGTAGTGCTCGCCGGTGACGCTGGCCGGGCGCGGTACGCCGCCCACCAGGGTGTCGTAGAGCTCGCCGATGAAGGGCTGCGCCGCGAGCACCTCCCCGTCCTGGTAGAGCGCTTCCCGGGTGGGGTTCCTGCCGAACTGGAGGGCATGGGACTTCTGCTGGGCCTCGGCGGTCAGGTAGGCCACCAGGTCGACGGCAGCCTCGGGGTGGGCCGAGTAGCGCGATACCGCCCAGCTCCAGCCACCCAGGGTCGCCACCGACTCGCCCTCGGGGCCGCGGGGCAGGGGCGCCACGCCGAAGTGCCCCTGGATGGGGGTGCCCTCTGCCTGGCCCAGGGCCCAGACGTAGGGCCAGTTGCGCATGAAGACCGCGTTGCCCGACTGGAAGACCCCGCGGGCCTCTTCTTCCATGTAGTTGCGCACGCCCCGCGGCGCGATGTCGCCGACCCAGGTGGCAGCCAGGGTCAGCGCCTCGGCGGCCAGGGGGTTGTTGACGGTGACATTGCCCTCGTCGTCGACGATGGTGCCGCCGCCGTAGCTGGCGATCCACTCCAGGGCGTTGGTGGTCAGGCCTTCGTAGGCGCGGCCCTGGAAGACGAAGCCGTGCATGCGCTCGTTGCCCGCTTCGCGCTCGGCGTTCTGGATCTCGCGGGCGATCTCGGTCAGCGCCGCCCAGGTCTGGGGAACGTCGTGGCCGTACTGCTCGAGCAGGTCCGTGCGGTAGTAGAGCAGGCCGGCGTCGGTGAACCAGGGCAGAGCCAGCAGGCGGTCGTCCACGGTGTTGTTGTCGATCATCGCCGGGAAGAAGCCCTCGGCGGCGTCCTCGGGCAGGTACTCGGCGAGATCCACCAGATGGGGGGCGAGCAGGCCGGGCCAGACGGTGTCGATCATCAGCACG
>NZ_CP071922.1:3695723-3716617 GCF_017584085.1 Halomonas sp. BM-2019 | reverse complement strand
TCGGCCCACTGCTGGGCCAGCACCGGACAGAAGTCGGCGGCGCCGCCGTCACCGCAGGCGATGGTGATCCTGGCCGCCTGTGCCGGGGTGGCGGCGAGGGCCAGGCCGCCGGCCAGCAGGGTACCCGCCAGGAGTCCGGCGGCAAGGGGACGATGGGACATGGTGGTTTTCCTCTGTTGTGGTTGTTAGTGGAAAGACGCCCTGGCTCAGCCGTCCAGCGCCAGGCTGCGATCCTCGGCGTCGGAGACGAAGCAGGCGTCGAGCACCCGCTGCAGCGCCGCCCCTCGGGTGAAGTCGGGCTGGTCGTTGATGCCGCTTGCGATGCCGTCGACGAAGCGCCGATAGATGCTCGGGGTGGGCGGTGCCTCCACCGAGGTCCAGCGGGCGGCATGCACATCCTCGCCGAAGCAGGTCAGCACGCGATCCTTGGCGTCGTCGAGCACCACGCTCACCGCGCCCTTGTCGCCATAGACGGAGAGCTTCAGGGAGTTATGGTGGCCGGTGGCCCAGCGGGTCGCCTGGATGGTGCCCAGCGCCCCGCCGGCGAACTCCACCCGCATCAGGGCGCTGTCGTTGGCATCGAGCACATAGTCGCCGATGCGGTTGTCCGGGGCCTTGTCGAAGCACTTGAGCTTGCAGTTCACCGCGGTGATGTCGCCCACCGGGAAGCTGGCGAAGTCGAGGATATGCACCCCCACGTCGCCCAGCACCCCCTTGCTGCCGTGCCCCTCGGAGAGCCGCCACAGCCACTGGCTGTCCCGGTCCCAGCGCCCCCAGGCGTGGCTGACCAGCCAGCTCTGCAGGTAGCTGGCGTCCACGTGCATCACCCGGCCGATGGCACCGGCGGCGATCAGCTCCCGGGCATGCTGGATGGCCGGCGCATCGCGGTAGCTGAGGTTGATCATATTGATCACCCCGGCCTGGCGGGCCGCCGCGGCCATCTCGTCGGCGTCCGCCGCGTTGGTGGCCAGCGGCTTCTCGCAGAGGATGTGCTTGCCGGCGGCGATGGCGGCCAGCGAGGTCGCCTTGTGCACCCCGTCCGGGGTGACGTTGCTCACCGCCTCGATGTCGTCCCGGGCCAGCATCGCCTCGAGGTCGGTATAGGCCTCTGGGATGCCGTGGCTGTCGGCGAAGGCGCGCACCTTGTCGCCGTCGAGATCGCACACCGCCACCACCTCGACGCCGTCGAGGGCCTTGAAGTGCTTGGCATGTTCGCCGGCCATGCTGCCGGCACCGATGATCGCCAGTCGAATCACTTGAACCCCTCCTCGCCGGGCTTGTGCAGCCCCTCGCCTTTCACTTCCACCGGGTTGGGGGCCTGGTCGGGCGGCACATTGGGGCAGCTGTCGATCCAGCGCGAGCCCTCGGGGCGCGCCCACTTGACGGCGTTCTTGAGCACCCGGCGCACCTTGTCGTCGTAGTAGATCGGGTAGGTCTCGTGGCCGGGGCGGAAGTAGAAGATCTTGCCGTTGCCGCGCTTGTAGGTGAGGCCGGAGCGGAATACCTCGCCGCCCTCGAAGGCGCTGATGAAGATCACCTCGTCGGGGTTGGGCACCGCGAAGGGCTCGCCGTACATCTCGGTGTGGGGCAGTTCGATGTAGTCGCCCACGCCCTGGACGATGGGATGGCCGGGGTTGACCACCCAGAGCCGCTCGCGCTCGCCCGCCTCGCGCCACTTCAGCGAGCAGGTGGTACCCATCAGGCGCTTGAAGATCTTCGCGTAGTGGCCGGAGTGCAGCACCAGCAGCCCCATGCCCTGCAGCACCCGCGCCTGGACCCGGTCGACGATCTCGTCGCGCACCTCGCCATGAGCGGCGTGGCCCCACCACAGCAGGACATCGGTGTCTTCCAGCAGCGCCTCGGTGAGGCCATGCTCCGGGTCCTGGAGGGTGACCGAACGCGCCTCGATACCCTCGTCCTCGTTGAGCGCGGCGGCGATGCAGGCATGCATGCCGTCGGGATAGATCCGCGCGACTACCTCGTTGGTCTGCTCGTGGACGTTCTCGCCCCAGACCGTGACCTTGATCGTCATTGGTTGGCTCCTTCTGGTCGTGCCCTGACGGATGCTCCCCTTGGAGGGGATGGGCTAAAAGTAAACGTTTACTCTTAATCCGTAAACGTTTACTTGATGCGACTTTGGTATAAGGCCCTGGCGGGCGAGGGGCGAGGGGCGAGGGGCGAGGGGCGAGGGGCGAGGGGCGAGGGGCGAGGGGCGAGGGGCGAGGGGCGAGGGGTGATGGGGGGAGTGGGCTTGCGCTAAGTCAGGGCGTCAGCAGGTCCGCGGTGAGCGCTTCGCCGAAGCGCAGGCAGGGTCGCCAGCAGGTCGAGGAAGGGAGTGACGCCTTTCTCGAAGCCCAGCGCCGTGGCGTCCATATCGCGGTAGGCGATGGAGGTCACCCAAGGCAATCAAGGACATCAAGCTTGTGGCGACTGCATTCCACGGCAGCAGCGATCCAGCGAAGTGGCAGTGGTAGAGCGTATCGTCGTCGATCTCGATACAATGAATGTCGTTGCCTTGGTCGTCCTGCCACCAGTCGGCATGGACATGCTGCCAATTGGGGGCGAGCGGGGTAAACATGTCGATGGTCATGACGGCTTCCCTCCTCGAGTCGCTTGAGTCGGGCACCGGCTCAGGCGCTTTCGGTTGCTTATTACTTGGTCACTCTCAGGGCGACGATCCACTCAGTGCTTTCCTGGGTAGGCGTAGAGCCAAGGGAGGAATTGCCTACGCTACCGCGAAGGGAGCTGTGATAACTGTATCGGCCCAACCCTCGGCAGGGTTACAGTGTGTCGCCATTCCGGTACAGTGCCGATTCGTTTGGTGACACTTAATTACAATAGTACACCATTTTGCCAAGGCTGGGGCAGGGACAATCCCTAAATGCGACTAAAGTCGAAGGGGGTGCCGCAGTACCACCGTAAAGGACATCCAATTTCTTGATGGCAATGCGTTGATCGGCGCCGTGGTCGGTCAGCACATCGGACCCGCACCATAGCGTGTCGCAGTTCACGCCACGACCGAGCCATCGATGGGCCAAGCCACACTTTGGGGCAAGGCTGAACATTGGAAACCCATCACGATGCCCTGGCGCTCTGCCTGGCGGCCCCGAGGTCGGCTTCGCCTGCTTCGACCTCAACGAGCGGCTAACCCCCACGACTGTGGCGCTGCTTTCCGCTGTCGTCATTCCGCCGGTGCTCAGCGCGTCAACAGGCCCGCGGTGAGCGCCTCGCCGAGGCGGTCGACGGCGCTGGCCAGCTTCTCGTCGATGACGTGCAGGTACTCCGTCCAGTCGTCCAGGTGGTGCAGCTCCGCCTTGCCGTCCGAGATGCCGCGCAGCACCACCAGCGGCACGCCGAAGCGCATGCAGGCGCGCCGGCAGGCGTAGCTCTCCATGTCCACCATCTCGGCGGCGATGGCGTCATAGGCCGCGCCGGAGACGATATTGGCGCCGGTGGAGAGCGTAGCCTCTCGAATGCCGGGAATGCGCAGGGGCAGCGGCAGGGTCGCCGGCAGGTCGAGGAAGGGCGTGACGCCTTTCTCGAAGCCCAGCGCCGAGGCATCCATGTCGCGGTAGGCGACGGAGGTGGCCTGATAGACCTCGGTCTGCTCGAGCACTTGGCTGCCGGCGGAGCCCAGCGACACCACCAGGTCGGGCAGGCGTCCGCGCCGGGCCAGGGCGGAAAGCGCCGCGGTCAGCTCCACGGCCGCCTCCACCGGGCCCACCCCGGTCATGAGCGGTTCGATCCGCCGCCTGAGATGCGGGCCATACTCGGCCTCGGCGGCCATCACGAAGAGCACCTGGCGGCCCCCGAGCTTCGTCAGCCTGGGCGCGCCCAGATCATCGGCCCGGGAGCCGGGCGTGGAGGAATCGTTCATCGTCGCGCTTTGCCTTGCCGTAGGGAGGTTCATGTGGAGCTTGCCCCAGTGTACTGCCTTGACGGGGGCGTGTGCTTGGCTCGAAAACCGGCCAAGATAGCGGAAAGCCACCCGAGAGAAGACGCCGATGCACAAGGGAAGCTGCCTATGCGGGAAGGTGGGATACGAGTACCACGGCGAGATCGACGAAGTCTCCATGTGCCACTGCAGGCAGTGCCAGAAGGCCCAGGGCTCCGCCTTCGTCGCCGTGGCGCCCATCCGCTCGGACGAGTTTCGCATCACCCGGGGCGCGGAGTACCTCAAGGAGTACCGCGCCACGCCGGGCAAGGTGCGGGTGTTCTGCGCCGAGTGCGGCAGCCCGCTCTACAGCGCCCGGGACGACCGGCCCGAGGCCAAGCGGCTGCGCCTCGGCACCCTGGACACCCCGATCGCGCCCAGCAGGCGCGTCCACGCCTGGGTCTCCTCCAAGGCCGAGTGGTTCGAACTCGCCGACGAGCTGCCCCGTTATCCGCAAGCCGCGCCGAAGCGCTGATGCCCCCTATCAGCCTGGCTTGTGCTGTTGGGCTGCCCGGGGTTATTGGCTACGCTCAGAGGAACCCGCCGCCGCCGAGAACAACGACATGGCTCGCAGAACGCTTGGTTCCGTTTTCCTGGCAGCAGCGCTGTGCCACCCCTACGCCGCCTTCGCGCTGCCGAACGGCGAAGGCCGGGAGACGGTCGAAGCGGTCTGCGCTGCCTGCCACGGCGTCAACCTGATCGAGCGCAGCTCAGGATACTCCCAAGACGAGTGGGACTTTCTCATCGCCACCATGATCGACCTGTCGGACGCCCCCGAGCGACAGGAGGAGATCCTCGGCTACCTGGCCGAGCACTTCCCGCCCAGCGATAACCGGGCCGCAACGCCGGTCGAAGGCCCGCTGAGCGTTCAGTTCGAAGAGTGGATGGTGCCCACCCTGGGGCAGCGCTCGCGCGATCCGGTCGAGGCGCCGGACGGCAGCATCTGGTGGGTGGGGCAGTGGCTGGACATCCTCGGCCGGATCGACCCCGAGACGGGCGAGATGGAGGAGTTCGAGCTGCCCTCAGGCGCAAGACCCCATTCGGTCAACATCGGCCCCGACGGCGCGGCCTGGTACACCGGCAACCGCAACGCCACCCTGGGGCGATTCGACCCGCAAACCGGTGAGATCACGGAATATCCCATGCCCGACGAGGCCGCGCGCGATCCGCACACCGCCGAGTTCACGGAGGACGGTATCCTGTGGTTCACCCTGCAGCAGAGCAACATGATCGGCCGGCTGGATCCAGCAACCGGCGAGGTGCAGCTGGCCACCAGCCCGCGTGAGCGCTCGCGTCCCTATGGCCTGAAGATCGCCTCGGATGGCACGGTCTGGGCCTCCTGCAACGGGGCGAACTGCCTGCTGCGCGTCGACCCCGAGTCGATGGAAGTGAGCGAGATCACCTTGCCCGAGTCTGGCACCACGGTGCGACGACTCGATATCGACGCAGACGGCATCATCTGGTGGGTCAATTCCGGGCTGGGCCGGCTGGGTCGCTACGATCCCGACACCGGCGATATCCAGGAGTGGGACTCGCCCAGCGGCCCGCACTCCCACCCCTACGCGATCGCCGTGTTCGACGGGGCGGTCTGGTACAACGAAAGCGGCGTGCGACCGGACATGTTGGTGCGCTTCGATCCCCGAACGGAGACCTTCCAGAGCTGGCCGATCCCCTCAGGCCCGGTTCATGCCGGCATCCTGCGCCATATGCGCACCACCCTCGACGGCGAAGCCCTGCTGATCCATCAGAGCGGCACCAACCACATCAGCCGGGTGTCCGTGGAGAGCGGAGCTCCGCGGTAGTCGTGCCGTCGTTGACGCGTTGCGTGCGAATGATCCTGAGAACCTCGAGCGTCGGCGGGCTCTGTCAGGTCCAGCAGGCCAAGCCCGCGAACGGTACCCTGCTTGACCCCTGAGCCGAATCGGCTGACAATTCGGCTCATATAGTGAGCCGAATAATTCGGTTATTCGGCTCACCCCGTCATGCAGGTAGTACCATGAATGCTTCCACCACGACGCCAACCTGGATCTGGCAGCAGCCCGACTGGCCCGATTTCCACTGGCAGGCCGCCGTGATACAGCCTCGCCTGCAGGAAGCGTGGCGGTCCCTCGGGATGCTGCTGGGGAAAGCAGGCGCCCTTCCGGCCGACGATGATCCGGCAGTCACGCTGGACACGCTGTTGCAGAACATCATCACCTCCTCGGCCATCGAGGGGGAGCGCCTGAATGCCGCCTCGGTACGCTCCTCCCTGGCGCGACGCCTCGGCGTGGACGGTGGGGCGACGGCTGTTTCATCGCGTTCGGAAGGCCTGGCCGACATGATGATGGATGCTATCGGCTCGCCGGACACGGCCCTGACCCGCGAGCGGCTTTTCCAGTGGCATCGTTGGCTCTTTCCCGATGCCGAGGCATCGCTGGTCAGGCTTCGGGTAGGAGAGTGGCGGGGCGAGGAGCCGATGCAGGTCGTCTCCGGCCGTCTCGACAAGCCCAAGGTGCATTTCGAAGCCCCGCCTCGCCAGGTGCTGGAGAACGAAATGGCCGTCTTCCTGGCGTGGTTCGACACGAGCCGCCACGACCCGACCCTGGACCCCCTGCTGCGTGCCGGTATCGCCCACTTCTGGTTCGTCACCCTGCACCCCTTCGAGGACGGTAACGGCCGCCTGGCCCGCGCCATCGCCGACCGGGCCTTGGCCCAGGCCGACCGACAAGGCATTCGTCTCTATACCATGTCCGCCGCGATCCTGGCCGAGCGCCAGGACTACTACCGGGTGCTCGAAACCAGTCAGCGAGGCACGACGGATCTCAGCGACTGGCTGGCCTGGTTTCTCGATATCCTGCTGCAGGCGTTGGAGGAGGCTCTTGCCGGCATCGAGCGGACCCTGGCCAAGACCCGCTTCTGGCAGCGATTCGCCGAAGCCGGCCTGTTGCCGGAGCAGATCAAGGTGCTCAATCGGCTGCAGGACGGGGGGGAACGGGGCTTCGAGGGCGGGATCAGCGCCGCCCAGTATCAGCAGGTCGCCAAGGTCAGCAAGGCCACCGCGACCCGTCATCTCGCCGACCTGCTGGCCAAGGGCTGCCTGGAGAAACTGCCCGGGGGAGGGCGCAGCACGCGCTACCGAGTGGTGGATTCCAGCCCGCCGCCGATGCGCGGCTGAGAGTTTGTTTTCATCCCGGGCGCCTCCATATCCCCCTCAATGCCACTCTCCCCGGAGCCCCGCCATGTCCGATTCACTGCATCTGGCCTGCCCCCACTGCCTGGCCATCAACCGCGTGGCCAGGGCGCGTCTGGCCGATGGCTCGCGCTGCGGCAAGTGCAAGCAGCCGTTGTTCACCGCCGCGCCGCTGGAACTCACCACCGCCAACTACGCTGCCTTGATCGAGCGCAGCGAACTGCCGGTGGTGGTGGACTTCTGGGCCGGCTGGTGCGGACCCTGCAAGATGATGGCGCCGGTCTTCGCCCAGGCCGCCGCCGAGCTGGAGCCGCGGATCCGCTTCGCCAAGCTCGACACCGAGGCGGAGCCGGCCCTGGCCGGACGCTTCGGCATTCGCAGCATTCCCACCCTGATCGTCTTCCAGGCGGGACGCGAGATCGCCCGCCAGGCCGGGCTGATGCAGGGGGCGCAGCTGAAGCGCTGGCTGGAGCCCTACCTGGTCTAGGCGCTGTCCGGAAGCTGGACGCGCTCGGCCAGAGGGCGGTAAAGAGTGTCTTCCATGTCGGCGGCGATGCCGTCGTAGGTCGAGCCCGACCCGCTATTGGCGCCGGTCGTGAAGAGCCGCCAGCGCCTCGCTGATAAAGGGCGACAGAATGAAACGCAGGAGACACCGCATGGCGTACCTGGGAGTGGCCGCTGGCCTGTTGCTGGCGCTGGTACTGGTAGTCATCGTGGCCATGCAGGCCTGGCGCCTGGCCGACAACCGCGCGGCGGAATCGGCCTGGGCCTGGCTGCACGCCCAGGCGCCGGCCAGCGTCGAGGCCTTTGATCCCGCCATGGTCGAGGGCCTGCCCGAGGCGGCGCGGCGCTACTTCCTCCATACCATCGCACCGGGCACGCCGCTGCATGTCGTCAGCGAGATCCGCATGACCGGCGAGATCGGGCTCGGCAACCAGGAAGCGCCCGGCTATCGCCCGATGCGGGCACGCCAGCTACTCGCCCCGCCCCATGGCTTCATCTGGCGGCTCGACCGGGCCGGTTCGGGCATCATGCAGATGAGCGGCTCGGACTGCATGGCGGACGGCCGCTCCTGGACGCGCTTCTGGCTCAACGGCACGCTGCCCGTCGCCCGGGCCGGGGACGACGAGAATCATCTGCGCGCCTCGTTCGGCCGAGCCGTGGCGGAAGCCGCCTTCTGGGCCCCGGCCGCCCTGCTGCCGCAGCCGGGCGTGCGCTGGGAAGAGACCGGCGAGCCGGATCGGGCCCGCGCCGTCATCACCCACGGCGCCCTGGCGCAAACCATAGAGATCGCCCTGGCCGAAGACGGCCGCCCGCGCTGGGTGCAGTTCCCGCGCTGGAGCGACGCCAACCACGAGAAGGAGTGGCAGCTCCAGCCCTTCGGCGGCTACCTCGACGACTTCCAAAATTTCGATGGCTACACCCTGCCCACCCGGGTCGAGGCGGGCAATCACTTCGGCACGCAGGCGTACTTTCCCTTCTTCCGGGCGCGGGTGGAGGCGATTCGCTTTTCGCCGTAGCGCTCCACCCCATGGGTGAGCGGAAGGGCGAGGCAGGGCGTCACCATCGGCGACGGTCAGGTGGCGCCGCCGCTCACCGTCTGGTCGATGCGGCGTGATCGGTGGGCCCCGGTCTTGACGAAGGCGGCGGCTCCGCCGAGGCTTGGCCCAGTGTATCCGAGGTGATCGCCATGCATCGAACTCCTGCCTTGCTGTTGCCCCTCCTGCTGCTTGCCGGCTCTGCGCTGGCATCGACACAGCATCACCATCAGCAGCACTCGCCTTACGCCGGCTTCGAGGATCGCGAGATCAAGACCCTGTCGCCGGACGACATCGAGGAGCTGCGCCGCGGCGGCGGCTGGGGGCTGGCGCTGCCGGCCGAGCTGAACGGCGTGCCGGGGCCGGCCCACCTGCTCGAACTGCGCGACGAGATTCCCCTCGGCGATGGGCAGGTGGCGGAAATCGAAGCGCTCTTCGCAAGCATGCGCGAGGCGGCGATCCCCGCCGGGGAACGGCTGATCGAGGCCGAGCGCGCCATCGAGCAGGCGTTCGCCGAGCGCCGCCTGGACAAGGAACGGCTGCGCCGCTTGCTTGCCGAGGCCGAGGCGGCCAGGGCAGAGCTGCGTTTCGTGCACCTTGCCACCCATCTCGACACCCTGCCGATACTCGATGACGACCAGGTGGCGCGCTACAACCGGCTGCGCGGCTACACCAGCGGCCAGGACGACCCCTGCCTTAGCGTGCCCGAGGGGCACGACCCCGAGCGCTACCGCCAGCACCTGGGCTGCGAGTGACGCCCCCGTAACGTTTCCAATCGCCTCACCCTCTACGCCTCGACGCGTCCCGATCGCGCCCTCGGCCAGGCGCGGGAGATGGCGTCTATCCTTGTGGGGCATCCGTTGGGGAGTGGGCGACATGAATGAGCATATTCGACACGGCATGGGCAGCGTCAGGCCCTACCTGCATGGGCCGGTCTCACTGGTGACCTTCGTCGCCACGGTCTTCGACGCCGAAGAGCTGGAGCGGCATGCATTCGGCCCCGAGAGCTTCCATGTGGAGATGAGGGTCGGCGACGCCGTCCTGGTCATCGAAGCCGGCGAGCTGCCGCCCGACGTGGCGCCCTGGACCAATGCGATCTACGTCTATGTCCCCGACGTGGACGCAGCCTTCGAGCGCGCCATGGCGCTGGGGGCGGAAGCGATCGCCAGGCCGGCCGACAAGCCCTACCAGGAGCGCCAGGCGGGCTTCCGGGACGTGGCGGGGAATATCTGGTGGATCGGCACCTTCCAGGCCGGGCAGGGATGACGATGGCCGGTTGCGCCTGCCAGCCAGTCACCGGCCACAAGGCTTTGTCTGAAAAGTCGGCGAGCGAAGGCCAGACAAGGCAGAAATCGGCGAAAAGACGGAGTTTACGAGGTGTAAATGAGTACTTTGAGCCGATTTCTAACGCCGTATGGCCGAGCGCAGCCAGTTTTCGGACAGAGCCTAGGATGGCTCCCCTGTCGGGCCAAGTACCAGTCTCAGTATTGAGCGGCGCATGGGACAAATCATTCTTTGGTGCTAAGCTGACTCTTGCAAACCGATAACGACAACGCCGAGACGCAAGGGACAGCACCATGGCCGTGGATACCTCGAACCCTCGCATCACCTTGCACCCGCACGCTCGCCGAGTGCAGGTGACCCTCGACGGTACCCTGCTCGCCGACACCACCCGCGCCATCGAGCTCCGCGAACAGGGCTACCCACCCCGCCAGTACCTCCCCCGCGAAGGCGTGCGGATGGATCTGCTGACTCCCTCCGATACCGTGACTCACTGCCCCTTCAAGGGAGATGCTTCCTATTACTCGTTTGGCGAGCACAAGGATGTGGCCTGGAGTTATGAGCGGCCGAAGGAAGGAATGGAGGCGATAGAGGGGAGGGTGGTTTTCTATCGGGGAGGCAGCGAATGACGGCTTACGCTCCGGCACCGCCATTGTATCGGATTTCCGTAGGAGCCCGATTTATCGGGCGAATAGCCGCTAACGACCCAAGTCCGCCCATGGCGATGTGTTCGTGGGAGCGCAGCTTGCTGCGCGATGGAATGACAGCACACGACCCTAAGCCGACATCCCGAAAAAGGCGGCGAGCACGACCATTGCGGATATGTAGCATGCACGATGATCGGTGTTATACTGCCGATCTATACTTAAATTATAGGGTTTTCAATAGGTTGTGAGTGTTGTTGCGTTCGGTATAACATTGTTCAACGCGCGTACTCGTTAAAGTGGAATATCGAGAGCGCTATATAATACAACCGTTCTACGGATCTGGAGGCATAAGAGTGGCCGACGATACGAGTCTCGATCTCACTGGCATTGGAAAACTCGCCAAGGCTGTGCCGCCAAGTGCCTGGAACCGTCTGGTCAAGACTGCGTGCGACACCTTCACTCAGTTGATCGCGCCGATCACTGCGACGACGTACGGCCTGGGGATGCTCATTGAGGCGAAGTTCGACGGCATGGCTGATGCCCAGAAAGTTCTTGCGGCAGATGCCGTTCGGCGAGCGACAGTCAAAGTGGAGAATGCTGGAAAGACCTCGAAGGGCAACCCCAAGGCAATTGTTCTGGTGCGTGCCATCGAAGCGGCATCCAATGAAACCGACGATAACGTCCGGGGGGTCTGGGCGAACTTGATTGCTAATGAACTCATCGAAAACGATGTGCATCCGGAATTCACAAGGATCCTTGAGCGCTTGAGTTCGAAGGACGCTGCCGTCCTAGCCGAGATCGGTGAACGCGCAATGAAGGATCCAGTCAAACGCGCTGTACGAGCGGTTTCTGCCTCGGTGGGCTTCATGGGGATCAACATTGCGATGCTGCTCGAAGAAGAGGCAGACTTCAGTCGCGTACATCTTGAACACCTCAATCTGATTGCCAAGTACTCGGGCCAATGGGCCCTGACTGTCGTGGGCGAAGAGTTCCTTAAGGCCGTCGCTGATCCCACGTTCGAGGCTATGACCGTAGAACAAGCCGATGCACCTGACGGCGCTTCGCGCCGCTCGCGCCGCAGGTGATCGACAACGTTAAGTTCACTAGGATTAACATGCTAAACCTTCAGTTTGAACGACATTCATTCAAGGTGGATTCTTATCCAAACCACTGCCCTGTCTGTAAAAGTCGAATATCCGCTATTCAAACTCCTACTTACACAGAGCCACGAGAAAACTCTCTAGAAGTAGCTTATTGCTGTCCCAGTGAAGATTGCGGCAGTTTATTTGTCGCAAGATTCGAAAGATTGAAGCCATCACCAACAACAATAAATGCTTACCATACCTTGGTAGAGTGTGTTCCCTATAGTGCCGATAAACCGGATATTGTTGAGGAGGTGGCTAACCTGTCGCCACTTTTTGTCGAGATATTTACGCAGTCTTATCAAGCTGAAGCATTAAATATGAAGCAAATATCAGGAATAGGTTATAGGAAGTCGCTGGAGTTCTTGATAAAAGATTTTTGTATATCAAGCCATCCTGATAAATCAGAAGAAATCAAGGGGGCGCCTTTGGCAAAATGTATCGGGGACTACATTGACGACATTAGGATTAAAGAATGTGCACGTCGTGCATCTTGGCTAGGAAATGACGAAGCTCATTACGTTAGAAAGTGGTCTGATAAAGATGTAGAGGATTTAAAGATCCTAATTCGCTTATGTGCTCTTTGGATACAAAGCCATATTTTAACAGAGGCATATGCCGCCTCAATGGAAAAAACTTAACAATGCCAAGCACAGCGACAGCTTTTTTGTTGCGGCTTCGCCTCCATTGCAAAGCTGCGCGTGTTGGCGGCGTTATATTAGCTTCGACTGAACGACTGCTCTTGGCCGATAGCTGCCACCGCTACTTCTTGCGGCGGCAGATCTTCCAATAATTGCCTCAATCCACTTACCAGCATCACTTCCCTGGTCACAGCTTCACCCGGTCCGGCGTCTGTCGTTGATATCAGCCGCGAGCCAAGCTTTGATCAGTGATTGATAGGGCATGTCTCGCTTGTTGGCCTCGATCTTGATCCGGTCGAGTAACGCTTCAGGCAGACGAAGCGAGATGGTTTTCGTGGATGGCTTCAGCTTCGGAAATGAGGCGGGTTCTGCCTGGCTCCAGTCCACGTAGTCGGACGAGTCGTGGGTTTCCCAGAACTTGCGTTCCTCTTCTTCGGTCTTGAACTCAGGTATCTTTTTTGGCTTGCTCATAAAAGGCCCTCTCGTTGCGGTGCATGGCGCAAGCGGATGTCACCAGAATCATCATTCCGTTTAGTCGACTGGTTCTACAACCTCCCCAACCCACTCACCCGCATCACTCGCCGCTCCACCGCATCCAGCAGCTGGCCTCGCCCGGTCTCGACCAGGGTGAGCCAGTGTTTGGCGCGGGTGATGCCGGTGTAGACCAGTTCCCGGGTGAGGATGGGATTGGGGGCGTCGGGGAGCAGCAGGGCGGTGTGGGTGAATTCCGAGCCCTGGGACTTGTGCACCGTCATGGCAAACACCGTCTCCACCGCCTGCAGGCGGCTGGGCAGCACCCACTTGATGCGCCCGCTGCCGTCGCCGGCGGGGAAGGCGACGCGCAGCGCCGGGCCTTGGTGAGCGGCGCCCTCGCCCGTGGGCTGTGGCAGCGCCAGGGTGATGCCGATATCGCCGTTCATCAGCCCCAGGCCGTAGTCGTTGCGGGTGACCAGCACCGGGCGGCCGGGATACCAGAGCCGGCGGCCGTCGCCGCTGTCGATCAGCCCTTCCTTCTCCAGCGCAGCGAGGATGCGCTCGTTCAACCCCTCCACGCCCCAGGGGCCGCGGCGCAGGGCGCAGAGCAGCTGGAACTGGCCGTGGGCGGCCAGCACCTGTCGGGCCCAGTCGTCCAGGGCCTCGCGGTCGGTCTCGCCATCCGGGCCTGCTTGTGGCGCTGCGCTTCGCATCACCTCCAGGTAGTGGCGGTAGCCCACCGGCGGTGGCAGCGTCCTGCCGTTCACCACGCGCCCCTCGCCGGCATTCGGGAAGCCCGCGGCATGCCCCGAGACCACCAGCCGTTCCAGGCCGCGATCCCTGTCCGTTTCCAGCTTGAGGTGGGAGAGGTCGGCATAGCCGTGGCCGAACACGTCGCGGATGGCGGCGCGCTTCTCGCGGCCCGCCGCGTCGCGGTTCACCGCCCCGGCCAGCCGGCCGATGCCGCTGGTCGCGTCGAAGCGGTGGCTCACCCGCAGCATGGCGATGGCCTGGTCCAGTGGGGCGCCCGCGGGGTCACGCATCTCGCGGGGCAGCGCCTGGCCGGTGGCCTCGGCGAGCCAGTCGGCGGTTTCGGGGGTGTAGTGGCCGCCCTCGGCCCGGGCGCAGAGGTCGCCCAGTACCGAACCGGCCTCCACGGAGGCGAGCTGGTCCTTGTCGCCCAGCAGCACCAGGCGGGCGCGGGGCGGCAGGGCGTCGAGCAGCGCGGCCATCATTTCCACATCGACCATGGAGGCTTCGTCCACTACCAGCACGTCCAGCGGCAGCGGGTGGCGGGCGTTGTGGCGGAAGTGGCGGGTGTCGGGGCGCGAGCCCAGCAGGCGGTGAAGGGTGGTGACGTCGGTGGGGATAGCGCGGCGCAGGTGCTCGATGTCGAACCGGGAGGCCGCTTCCTTCGCCGATAAATCGGGCTCCCACAATGGGTTGCTGCCCTCAGACTTCTCGGGGGCAGCCAGCAATGGCGCCAGACTCTCCAGCTGAAGCGAGCTGACCTGACCGGCGATGGATTCGTTGAGGCGGGCGGCGGCCTTGCCGGTGGGGGCGGCGAGGCGGATGCGCAGCGCTCGGCGGCCTTCGCCCAGCGCCAGGCTCTGCAGCAGGGCGAGCAGCTTGACCACGGTGGTGGTCTTGCCGGTGCCGGGGCCGCCGGTGATCACCGCGAAGGGCGAGCGGGCGGCCAGGGCGCAGGCGGCCTTCTGCCAGTCCAGCTGGGGGCTTGCGGGGAAGAGGGCGGTGAGGGCGGCCGATAGGGTTTCGGTCTCAGCGGCATGGGTAGTCTCCGCCGGGCGCCTGTCGGCGCCTTCGCTCGGGGAACCCGAGCTCCCACCAGCCACCTCAGCGCTCCCGGCGCTCTGTCCAAGGCTCCCACCTATCTCTGCGGCGCTCCCGGTGCGATCGCTAAGGCGGGCGGCGATATGGTGCTGGATCGAGCGCTCGTGGTGCCAGTAGCGGCGCAGGTAGAGCCGGGTGGCGTCGAGCACCAGCGGGGTGCTGCCGGGGCCGTGGCCGATGATCTGCGGGTGGGCGAGGGCGGCCAGCCAGTCTGTGAGTGACAGCTCGCCCAGCAGGGCGCTGGGCAGCGGGGGCGGGTCCTCCAGGCTGTCGCCCTCCGGGGGCAGCGAGAGGGCGAGGTCCGGCTCGGCCAGGGTGCGTTCCAGGTCCAGGCAGACATGGCCGCGGCCGAGTTGGTGGCTGGCGAGTGCCGCGGCCAGCAGCAGCGGGGCGGGGGCGTCGGACACCTCGCGGGCCAGGAAGGCGGCGAAGGCGCGGTCCAGGGCGCGCAACCAGCCCCGGGCCACCCAGCGATCGAGCAGGGCGAAGAGCGCTGCGGTGTCGTGCAGGGCCTCGGCGCTGGTGGTATGGGCGGTGGGCGAGTGGTCACTCATGCTGTTGTCTCCAGCGCTCATGGCTGTGCCTCCGGGGCGGTAGCGGCATCTGCGCCCCGGAAGAGGGCGTCCAGCGCCTCGATCAGCGCCCGGGGCGGCTGTTCGCGATGCACGCCGCGGGAGGGGGCGTGCTGGCCGCGCAGGAAGACGTAGAGCGCGCCGCCTAGGTGACGGTCGATGTCGTAGCCGGGCAGCCGCGCCTTCAGCAGACGGTGCAGGGCCAGCAGGTAGAGGCAGTACTGCAGGTCGTAGCGCTTCTCGCGCACTGCCTCCGCCATGGCCGCCTCGGAGTAGGCCGCGTCGTCGCGGCCCAGGTGGTTGGACTTCCAGTCCAGCACGTAGAAGCGCCCCTCGTGCTCCACCACCAGGTCGATGAAGCCCTTGAGCATGCCGTTGAGGCGGTCGCGCTCGAGCGCCGGGCGTGAAGTGCCGCCCAGTGTGTGAGCGCTCACGAGGGCGTCCAGGCGGGTGGTGTCGACCCGGTGGGCAGAAAACCAGAACTCCAGCTCCACCTGATAGTGAGCGCTCTCCAACCGGTCCAGCCGCAGCGGCGACACCGGCCCCTCGGGGGCGTTCGGCACCGGCAGCTCGCAGGCCAGCAGGCCGCGCAGCCAGGCCTGCAGCGCCGGGATGCGCTCGCGCCAGCCGCGCAGGTTGGCGCGCCGTGCCAGGGTGTCGTTCAGCCGCTCGGGCTCCGCGGCCAGCCGGGCGAAGCCCTCGGCGCCGGCCCACTCCAGCAGGCCGTGCAGGAAAGTGCCCGCCGCCGGGCCGCGGGGGAAGCGGTGAAGCGAGGCATCGCTCACCGGCAGCGGTACGCTGGCCGGGTCGCTGGGCTCGTCGCGCATCTCCCGGGCGGTGGCTTCCAGAGCGCTTTCGGGTTCTTCCAGAAGGGCGGGCTCTATGGAGAGAGCGCTTTCGGGTTCTTCCAGAAGGGCGGGCGCTTCCTCACCACCAATTCTCTCGCCACCCAGTCGCAGCGCCGAGTAGCTGGCGATCCACCAGTGTTCCCGGGCGCGGCGGGCCGGTGTCAGCGCCTCGCGCAGGGCCTCGTCGGTCGCCTCGATGGGTACCACGTGGTCGCTGGGTTCCGGCGCCGGCTCGACCCGTAGCGCCGTCTCTGCCGCGCCCTGGGCGAGGGGGAAGAGGGCCTCGAGCAGGCCGTCCGCCGAGGGTGACGAGAGCGGCGTCCCGGCGGTGAGCACCTGGCCGATGGCGCTGCGCTCGAACCCCTTGAGCGGCGCGATGCCCAGCCAGGTGGCGTGGCGGGCACGGGTCAGGGCCACGTAGAGCTTGCGCAGGTCCTCGCCCAGGCGCTCGTCGTCGGCGCGGGCCAGCACGGTTGCGTCGGGCTCCAGCGAGAGGTGGCGGCGGCCCGCCTCGTCGTGCCAGGTGAGCGGCAGGTCGGTGGCCTTCTTCTCGCGGAAGGCGCAGATGAAGGGCAGGAAGACCAGCGGGTACTCCAGCCCCTTGGACTTGTGGATGGTGATCACCTGCACCAGGTCGGCATCGCTCTCCAGGCGCAGGCGGTGCGTATCGGCCTGCTGGGGCGGGTGGGCGCGGGCCTCGCTCAAGTGGCGCAGCAGGGCGTGCTCGCCGTCGAGCTCGGCGCTGGCCTGCTGGAGCAGCTCACCGAGGTGCAGCAGGTCGGTGAGATGCCTTTCGCCGTTGACGAATCGCTGCGCGGGCGCATCACTGCGTTGCGCGGTGCTCGAAAGCTCGCCTAACCCCTCGTTATGTCTCGCTTCGTGTGCTCCGTGCGCCTTGTGCTGCATCCCGCTCGCTGATTCGTCCCTCTTTGCAAGCAGCCGGGTGGGCACGGCGAAGTCGGCCAGCAGCCGGTGCAGCATGGGCAGCACGCCCTGGCGCTGCCACTGCCGGTGGTAGCCCCGGAACTGCAGCACGCGCGCCTCCCAGGCCAGCTCGTCGTGCTGCAGGGCGTCGAGCTCGGCGAGCGATAACCCAACGCTGGGCATGGCCAGCGCGGCGTGCAGGCGCCGCTCGCTGTCGGGCTCGGCGCAGGCGGCGAGCCACACCTCCAATTCCAGGGCCGCCGGGGTCTCGAAGACTCCCTCCTTGTCGGAGAGGTAGACGCTGCGGATGCCGCGCTCCAGCAGCGCACCGCGGATCGCCTTCGCCTCGTTGCCGTTATTGACCAGCACGGCGAGATCCGACGGTTTCAGGGGCCGGAAGGGCTCGCCCGGTGCGCCGAAGCCGGTGCGCCCGGCCTGGCCCTCGCGCAGGAGCTCGGCCATCCGGGTGGCGCAGCGCGCGGCCATCGCCTTGAAGTAGGCGCCCTTGCTCATGCCCTTATCGTCGTTGCCCGTCAGATGCCCGCCCTTTAAATGCCAAAGAGTCATGGCCCTTGGCGGCCACGGGCAAGAAAGGCACCGGATTATCGAGCACTTGGCTCACTGGCTGCGCGAGCGAATCACTGCGTTGCGCGGTGCTCGTAAGCTCGCCTAACCCCGCGTTATGTCTCGCTTCCTGTGCGCCGTGCGCCTTGTGCTTCATCTCGCTCGCCGACTGATCCAAGCGCTCTGTTCCCTCTCGTTCTTGTCGGAACAGGAAGGCGCCGCGGCCGGCGGGGTGAGTCTCGGCGAAGCGGAACACCCGGTTGACCGCCTCCACCATGGCGGTGGAGGAGCGGAAGTTGGTGCCGAGCGTCACGTGGCGACCGGCGGTGTCGCGACGCGCCTGCAGGTAGGTGTGGATATCCGCGCCGCGGAAGGCGTAGATCGCCTGGTTGGGGTCGCCGATCAGCAGGACGGCGCCAGGGTTGTCGGGAGCGGGGGCCTCGGCCAGGCGGTAGACATGGTCGAAGAGCCGGTACTGCACCGGGTCGGTGTCCTGGAACTCGTCCACCAGGGCCACCGGGAACTGGCGGCGCACGTGCTCGGCCAGCGCCTCGCCTGCGGGGCCGGCGAAGGCGCGGTCGAGGCGCTCGAGGAGGTCGTCGGGGCCGAGCTCGGCGCGGCGCTGCTGCATGCGCTCGCGCCGCTCGCTCATCCAGCGCACGGCGTGGGCCAGCAGGTCGGCGTGGGCGCTGGGCAGGGCCTCGAGTTGCTCGGGCAGCGCGACCAGGGCGTGCAGGGCGGGGTGGTCGAGGGGCTCGCCTTGCTTCCAGATCTCGGCGATGCCCTCTGGCGTCAGGCGCTTCCAGGCGGCGTCGGTGAGCGCGGGGGTGGCGAGCTCCGGGTCCTGGGCCCAGTCGCGCAGGGCGCCCAGCCAGTTGGCGCGATGGGTCTTGTTGAGGCTGGCGCCGTTGAAGGCCTTGGCGGCGGCGGCGCTCTCCAGGGCGTCCGAGAGCTCATCCAGCCAGGCGGGCCAGGGCGCCTTTAGCTCGGAGAGCACCCGCGTGCGCTCGGCCTGCATGGTGGCCAGGGCCCCGGCGGGGGGCGGGGCGTCGGGCAGCAGCTCGGCGTCGCCCTGCAGCCGGCGCACGTCCTCGGCCAGGGCGTCGGGGGTCTCCCAGTAGCGGGTGACCACCGCCAGGGCCTCGGCGTCCAGGGCGTAGTAGAAGCTGCGCCAGTAGTCCCGGGCTACCTCCAGCTCGAGCTCCGACTGGTCGAGGTTCATCTCGAGCGAGAAGAGGCTGCCGCTCTCGAAGGCGTGCTCGCGCAGCATGCGGTGGCACCAGGAGTGGATGGTGGAGACCGCGGCCTCGTCCATCCACTCGGCGGCCAGCTGCAGGCGGCGGGCGCAGGCCGGCCAGCGCTCGCGGGGGTAGCTGTCGCGGAGGGCCAGCAGCGGGTCGCCGCCTGGAGGATCGCCGCCCGACTTGTCCACCGCCTCTGAGTTATCCACCGGTGGTTCGGCGAAGAGGTCCCCGATTTCGCCTTCTGATGCGGCTTCCATGGACGGAGCTGATCCGGCGGCAGACCTACGAGGAGGCGCTGTGAACCCATCCCTGGGCGCTACCGACGCCATCCCTGGCGTAGGACCTCCTCTTCGGTCTGCCCCCGGCGCTCCTTCGGTGGCACCTTCTGCTGCATTGCTGGCCCTGGGGGCTCCCTCCGATTGAAACGCCTCGGCGGCCTCCACCAGCCGGGCGCGGATGCGGTCGCGCAGCTCCTGGGTGGCGGCGTTGGTGAAGGTCACCACCAGGATCTCCGGCGGGGTGAGGGCGCGGGGGAAGCTCTCGGCGTCGGCCTCGTCCCGGGGGCCCAGCACCAGGCGCACGTAGAGCAGGGCGATGGTGAAGGTCTTGCCGGTGCCGGCGCTGGCCTCGATCAGCCGGCTGCCGGTGAGCGGCAGGCGGATCGGGTCCAGGGTGGGGGGCGTCGTCTGGTCCTGCGTGCTCATGCCTTGCCTCCCTTGCCCTTGCCGCCGTTGCCCTTCTTCTCCTTGGGCTTGCGTACCGCGTGTAATAGCGGGGCGTAGAGCCGCTCGGCCAGCTCGGCGAAGCCGCCGCCCTCCGGCGAGTGGACCAGCGCCTCCAGCTCCGGCCACTGGCGAAGCAGGTAGGGGTCGCGGCCGCGCTCGCCGTGGTCGTTGTTGAAGCCGCTGCCGTAGAAGACGGTGCTGGCGGCCTTCCAGGCCTTGTCGTCCTCTTCGCTGGGCGTGTCGGCGAGGCAGCGGGCCATGGCCGCAGGGCTTCCGCCCTTCTCCAGCCAGGCGAAGGCGGTGTCCCGGGCCAGGGGCAGGGGGGTGGCCATACCGTGCTGCCAGGCCGCGGCGATATCGGCCAGCCGCGCGCGGGCCTCCTCGGTGGGAAGCGGGGCCAGGGTACCGCCGCCGGCGCGGGAGAGCAGCCGGGTGGTCATGGGGCCCTCCAGTTGGCCGGCCAGGTGGGCCACCCAGGGGCCGAGCCAGTGCTTCCAGTGGTACTTGCCCTTGTTGACCAGGCTGCTGGTGGTCAGCAGCACCCGGCAGCGCTCGCCGGCGTCGCTTTCGCGCAGCTCGCCCAGCCAGTCCTCCAGGGCCAGGCCGCCGCCCGGACTCTCATCGGCCCCTTCGCCCAGCGCCTCGCGAAGGTCCAGCGAGACGGTGAGGGGCTCCTCCATGGCGTGGGGCCACTCGTCGAGCACCTGGCGGTAGTCGGCGAAGAGGCTCTCCATGGGCTCGACGAGGGAGTCGCGCATGCGCTCGGCGAAGCCGCCCATGGCCAGGCGCCCCTGGCGTTCGAGGCGTTCCAGGGTGGCCAGCATGGCGGGCTCATGGGGTTCGCCGGCCTCCACTGCGGCGCGGCTCGCCTCGATCAGCGCATGCTGCAGCTGCCAGTGGTCGAGGCCGCCGAGGGTGAAGGGCTCGTGGTCGAGGCGCTCCATGGCATCGAGCTCCAGGAAGACCTTGAGCCGGGTGGTGGTGAAGGCCTGTACCGGCGCCCTGAGGAAGGCGCCCAGCTGGGCCAGGGTCAGCGGGGCCTCCTGGCGGAAGGGGGCCAGGGGTGCCGGTTCGGGTCGGGCGTTCTCGTCGCCGGGCAGGTGCAGTTCCCGCCACTCGTGGGCGTAGGTGCTCAGCGGCGAACCTTCCTTGAAATACGCGATGCTGAAGGGCTGCAGCGGGTGCTCGGTGGTCAGCGCCGCGAGCAGCGCCTTGCCGCCGTCGTCGCCATGCCCGGGTGCCGCGCTGGACGATAAGCGCCAGCCCCGGGCCAGGTGGTCGCGCAGCTGGCCCAGCAGCACCGAGGGGGGCTGCTCGGTGTTGTCGACGATGCTGCGCCC
>NZ_CP071922.1:3682961-3695624 GCF_017584085.1 Halomonas sp. BM-2019 | reverse complement strand
GGGCGCTGCACCCGCGGGTAGTCGGCGTCGTTCATGCCCAGCAGGCAGACATGGCGGAAGGGGATGGCGCGCATCGGCATCAGGGTGGCGATGTTCACCGCCCCGGCCAGGAAGCGCTGGGAGAGGCTCGCCTCGTCCACCTGGGCGAGCCAATGCTCGCGCACCACCGAGAGCGGCAGGGGCTCGGTGAGCCCGGCCTCCTCGGCGCTCTCCTGCCAGGCGTCCAGCGCCTGCTCGAGCCGGGTCAGCGCCATCAGGTCCTGGTCGGATTCGGCCAGGAAGCAGGCCGCCAGCAGCTCGCGCAGGCGCTCGCCCCAGGTGGCTACGTCGCAGGGCTCGGCGAGCGTCTGCCACTGGGCCTCCAGGGTGTCGATCAGGCTGACCAGGGGGCCGGCCAGCGCCGCCTCCAGCCCGCCGATGTCGTCATAGGGCTCCACCCCCTGCCAGGGGCCGTCGGCGGCGTCGCCCACCGCATAGCCCAGCAGCAGCCGGCGCAGGCCGAAGGCCCAGGTGTTGGCGGCCATGCCGCCCGGCAGGTCGAGGCTCTGGCGCTGGCGGGCGTCGAGCCCCCAGCGGATGCCGGCGCCCTCGATCCAGCGGCGCAGGGTGGGCAGGCCGCTCTCGGGGATGCCGAAGCGTGCGCGCACCGCCGGCACCTCCAGCAGGTCGAGCAGGTCGCTCACCGAGAGGCGCAGTTCCGGCAGGCGCAGCAGCGACTCCAGCGCGATCAGCAGCGGCAGGCGGTGGCGGCTGGCCTGGTCGGAGAGGGTGAAGGGGATATGGCGCGGATCGTCGGGGTCGAGGCGGCCGAACACCGCCTGCACCGCAGCGGCGTACTGGTCCACGTCGGGCACCATCACCAGGATATCGCGGGGCCGGAGGGTCGGGTCCTCGCTGAAGGCAGCGAGCAGCTGGTCGTGGAGGATCTCCACCTCGCGCAGGGCGCTGTGGGCCACCTGGAAGCGCAGCGAGCGGTCGCGGGCCGGGTCCACGGCGGGCCAGGTGGCGCGGGTCTCGGCCAGCGGGCGCAGCTCCAGGATATCGTCCTGCAGCTGACGCAGCAGGCTGGGCTCGGCGTTGTGGTGGAGAGGGGAGTCGAAGAGGTCGATGCGCAGCGCCTCGCCCTCGAAGAGGTCGCGGTAGGCCTGCTGCTCGTCGAACTCGTCCAGCAGGCGCAGGTAGTCGCGGCCCTGCTTGCCCCAGGCGGCCAGCAGCGGCTGGGCGTGGAGGTGAAGCTCGGTCTCGGCGAGATCCGCCGGCATGCCGGGACGGCGCCGCTGGCGCTTCCTTTCGGCCCTGAGAAGATCCTTGTGCTCGATGATATCCGCCCAGTAGTGGCGGCAGGGGTTGTGCACGCAGAGCAGCACCTGGCTGACCCGCGCCACGGCGGCCAGCGCCTCCAGGGTCTGGGCGGGCAGCGAGGAGATGCCGAAGACGATCACCCGGCGCGGCAGCCCAGGCGGGCGGTTCGTTGCATCGAGCTCCCGGCAGGCCGCGAGGAAACGTCGGTGCACCGCGGCGCGGCTGGAGGCGAGGCCCGCCTCGCCCAGGTCCGCGGCGATGTCCTCGCGCAGCACCCGCCACAGCTCCGCCTGCCAGCGCTGGGCCTCGGCCAGGGGGCGTGCCTCGCCGCGGGCGGTGATCAGCACGTCCTCGCCCGCCGCCCAGGCGTCTAGCCAGTCGGCGCGGTAGACCTGGTACTGGTCGAAGAGGTCGGCCAGGCGCTCGGCCAGCTGGTGGCGCTTGCGCAGGTCGTCGTCACCTTCCAGGAAGCGTGCCAGGGGGGCGAAGACGGGGGCGTCCAGCAGGGCGGGCAGCAGGCGCATCAGCCGCCACACCAGCCGCGGCTTGTCGAAGGGCGAGACCGGCGGCACCGCGTCCTCGCCCTCCCGTTGAGAGAGCACGCTGCGGTAGGCCTGCCACAGGAAGCGCGCCGGCAGGGTGACGTCGAGCGCCGCGGCGATGCCGGCGCCGCCGTCGGCCTCGTTCTCGGCCAGGGCCAGCTTGAGCCACTGGCTGATGCCATTGCTCTGCACCAGGATCGTCTCGTTCTCCAGCGGCGAGAGCGGATGGCGGCGCAGCCACTCCACCGCCAGGCCGCGCAGCGCCTCCAGGCGGTTGCCGTGAACGACCATAAAGCCGGGCTGCAGGGCGGCGTCGTGGGTGGTCAGGGTCATGGCGGTTCCTTCGCATCGACACCGAGGGGCTCCGCCTATGGTGCCACAGCGCGGCGCGCCTGGCTCACCCCAGTTCGAAGGGGACCTCGCCCGCCTCATGGGCCAGTAGCCACTGCTTGCGGCCGATGCCACCGGCGTAACCGGTCAGGCGGCCGTCGCTGCCGATCACCCGATGGCAGGGCACCACGATGGCGATGGGGTTCCTGCCATTGGCGGCTCCCACCGCGCGCTGGCCTCCCCTGCAGTGCAGCTGCTCGGCGATCTCGGCATAGCAGCGGGTCTCGCCATAGGGGATGGTGGCGAGTGCCGCCCAGACCCGGCGCTGGAAGTCGGTGCCGTCGGGCGCCAGCGGCAGCTCGAAGGTGTGGCGGGTGCCGGCGAAGTAGTCGGCCAGCTGGGCCCGTGCCAGGTCGGTCAGCCCGCTGGGGTGCGGCGTCGCCTCCCGGGCGGTGACGAAGTCGATCTCGGTGATGGCCGAGTCGCTGGCGCAGATGCGAATCAGCCCCAGGGCATCGGCGGCGGGAGGGCGGTAGTAGTCGAGTGCCTCAGCGGTCATGGTCTTGGCTCCATGGTTCGTGGCTCGGGATCTTGCGACCAGAGTTGCAGGGTCAGATAGCTGCGCCAGGGGGAGGCGGCGGCCGGATCGCTCCCGGCCAGCAGCGGCAGGGCACGGCGCAGGCCGGCGTCTCCCGCGAGCCAGATGTCGGGGTGGGCGGTGCCGCGCAGGGCGGCATAGCGGGCGGTCCAGGGACCGATTCCCTTGAGCACCGTCCAGGTGCCGGGGTCATCGCCGGCTTCGCCACGAGCATACCAGGCGGCAAAGCGTCGCAGGGTCGCGCGTCGTGCCTCGGGCATGCCGAGGTCGTCCAGGTCGTCGGTGGCAATGGCGGCAGGGTCCGGGAAGTGGTAGTGCCCTTCACGGGTCGGTTCGCCCAGCCTCGTGACCAGGCCCTCGACCAGGCGCCGAGCGGCCGCCACCGTGATCTGCTGGCCGAGGATCGCCCGCACGCCGGCCTCGAAGGGGCTCCAGGTGCCCGGCAGGCGCAGTCCCTGGATCAGGGGTAGCCCGGGCAGCGTATGGGCCAGGTGCGCCTCGATGGTGGCGGTATCGGCATCCAGGTCGAGCAGGCGGCGAATCCGCCGCACCACCGGTGCCAGGCGAGCCGGAACGTCGGTGACCAGCCTGACCCGGAACGCGTGGCGCTGGGGGTGGTGCTCCGCGGTGAAATGACCGCGGGCCTCGCCCCAGCAGAAGGTTCGGCCGTAGTGATGCTCGCCGAGCCACTCCAGGCCGGGGATGGCGCGGGCGGCATGGAAGGCGCGCAGGGCCTCCCAGGCATAGGGCGGGCGATAGGCGAGCCACAGGCAGAGGTCGCCGCGCGGATTGCCGCGCCCGCGGCGGATCTCCCGGGGAGCGAGGCCCACCCGATCCTTGAAGCTGGCGTTGAAGCGTCGCAGGCTGCCGAAGCCGCTGGCGTAGGCCACCTCGGCGATGGGCAGGTCGCTGTCGTGGAGCAGCTGCTTGGCGAACAGGCACTGGCGATGCAGGGCGTAGGCCTTGGGCGAGACCCCGATACTGGCCTGGAACAGCCGGCGCAGGTAGCGCTCGCCGATGCCCAGGCGCTCGCACAGCCGGGCTAGCGAGCCGCTTTCCAGGGCGCCTTCGTCGATCAGTCGCAGCGCGCGTTCCAGGGTGGTGTGGCTGCCTCGCCAGGCCGGTGAGTCCGGGGCGCTGTCGGGGCGACAGCGCAGGCAGGGGCGAAAGCCGGCCTCGGCGGCGGCGAGCGCACTCTCGAAGTAGCGCACGTTGCGCTCCCGCGGCGGTGTGGCCGGGCAGATCGGCCGGCAGTAGATGCCCGTGGTGGTGACCGCGGTGACGAAGCAGCCATCGAAGCGGGCATCGCGGGCCAGCCGGGCGCTGCGGCAGACGGTGGGGTCGAGCATGGTGGATAACTCGGCGCCAGAGAGGGAATGCCTTCAGTGTATCCTGCCCGCGCGTCGCGACTCGCCGGAATCGGCCCTGGTGCCGGCCGGGCGTCGGCAGCTCGGGCGATAGCGGGTACCATGGAGCCCTGCCCGTCACCCAGAGGAGCGCATTCCCCATGAGCGACTACCTGCTCGAAGACCAGTCACTGAGTCCCGGCAAGATCTACCGCCTGCTCTCGGGGAGCATCTGCCCGCGGCCCATCGCCTGGGTCTCGACCCTGGACGGACGGGGCAACGCCAACCTGGCGCCCTTCTCCTTCTTCAACGTGGTGAGCGTCAATCCGCCGGTGCTGGGCTTCTCGCCGCTGCTCGACGGCGACGCCAACCCCAAGGACACCATCCACAACCTGGGCGAGGTGCCGGAGTGCGTGGTGCATATCAGCGGCGAGGGGCTGGTGACGGAGATGAACGCCACCAGCGCGGGGCTCGAACACGGCGAGGACGAGTTCGTTCATGCTGGGCTCGAGAAGGTCGCCATGGCGGGCGTCTCGGTGCCGCGGGTGGCGGGCGCCCCGGTGGCCTTCGGCTGCCGGCTGCGTGAGATCATTCGCTTCGGCGACCAGCCGCTGGCCGGCAACCTGGTGCTCGCCGAGGTGGTCTCGATCCATATCGACGACACCCTCTGGAATGGCCGCCACGTGGATGCCGAGGGGCTGCGGCCGATCGGGCGCATGGCGGGCAACGACTACGCCCGCTGCACCGACCTCTTCGAGGTGGAGCGCCCGGCCTCGGGCAGCGCCATGAGTCGCCAGGAGCGGAATGGTTGAAGTGCGCTGCCAGTTTCTGCCCTGCTGCGCCCCGGTCATCGACCGGGGGGCCGTCGTCAAGCGGCTTCCACTTCCCACCCCTTGCAGGCGAGAAGCACCGTGCGGGGCACTTCGCGCTCGCCGCTGGAGTAGTAGGCCACCATGCGCCGCGAGATCCCGAGGGCTTGCGCTGTGGCGCTCAACGACAGCCCATGGCGCGCACGCCAGGTAATGAATGCCAGGGTATCGGTACGGCCGCGCGCCTCCAGAGTGAGCCGCCAGAGGCTGTCGGCGCCCAGCTCGATTTCGCCCGGCCAGACGATGGAGTGGCCCCAGTCGCCTACCTCTGCCTGGGTGAACAAGGCGGCGTCTTGCAGGGGGGCGTAAGCCTGTTGGCACAGCACGTGGGAGAGGTCGAGCTCCACCTGCCCGCCCTCGGACCAGGTGATGACCAGGGTATTCGGCGGCTTGGCTTTTACATCATTGATAGTGCGTAGCTTTTCCATAGTTCACCCATTCAGCCTGTGCCATTCGGCGCTCAACTCAGCCTGATGTTCGCGCGCCCACTGCGTGGCTTCCTTCAGCACGCGGGTGGGCACCCTGCCGATGATCACCTGCAGCGTGTCGATAGCGACACTACAACGATAACCCGGTCCCTCGATGTGGAAGTGAGGCACGCCGTGCTCGTTGCCATAGACGGCGATCTTCCAGCTGTGGGTGCGCATCATCGTTGTCATGGCGTTGCCCACTGGCGCCGGTCATCGGATATGGTAATGACTTTGGTGCAACTGTTGCACTATTTCAAGGGCTGCCAGGTTCCGTATGGCGTCTTCTTGGAGCTCGATGTCCTTGTTGTGTCCTCTCTGCAACGGGAAGCACGAGTATTGGCGGTCTCTTCCCTGGTGGGCGGCACCCGATGCCGCCCACCAGGGGGCAGCGCGCTGTTCAGAGGGTGGCGGCAACGGCCTGGCGTATAGTGATACCTCCCGAGGCGCACGCTGTATATTGATCATTCAATAAGCAGCCTTCTCCAGAGACGAAGGCACAAAGCTGTCGATCGCTTTCGCCCATGCCGCCAAACCGCTTCGGACGCCGGGGCGAAACGGTCACTCCCTGCCGGCCCGCTCCGCCGTCAGCAGGTGGTCGGAAAGCTCGGATCCCGATTGCCTAATGGCGACGAGCGGCCGGGTGGCGCATCCTCAAGGGCTACGACCCGCACCACTCAGGAGACGCCATGACCGCCCCGACGTCACGCCAGCTGCCGCTGGCCGGCCTCAAGGTCCTCGAGCTCGGCCAGCTGATCGCCGGCCCCTTCGCCACCAAGCTGCTGGGCGAGTTCGGCGCCGACGTGATCAAGATCGAGCCCCCCGGCACCGGCGACCCCCTTCGCAAGTGGCGAATCATCGAGGACGGTACCTCGCTGTGGTGGCATGTGCAGAGCCGCACCAAGCGCTCCATGACCCTGGACCTGCGCAGCGAGGAGGGCCAGGCGATGGTCCGGCGGCTGGCCGCCGAGGCCGACGTGCTGGTGGAAAACTTCCGCCCCGGCACCCTGGAGGGCTGGGGGCTGGGCTACGCGGCCCTGGCCGAACTCAACCCCGGGTTGATCATGGTGCGGGTCTCCGGCTACGGCCAGAGCGGCCCTTACCGCGACAAGCCGGGCTTCGGGGTGATCGGTGAGGCCATGGGCGGGCTGCGCTACCTGACCGGCCAGCCCGGCGAGCCTTCGGTGCGGGTCGGGGTGAGCATCGGCGATTCGCTCTCCGCCCTCTATGCGGTGATCGGCACCCTGCTGGCGCTGCAGGAGCGCCACCGCAGCGGCCTGGGCCAGGAGATCGACGTGGCCCTCTACGAGTCGGTGTTCGCCATGATGGAGAGCCTGCTGCCCGAGTACGATGCCACCGGCCAGATCCGCGAACCCGGCGGCAGCGCCCTGCCGGGCATCACGCCCTCGAACGCCTACCGCACCCGCGACGGCGACTTCGTGCTGATCGCCGGCAACGGCGACAGCATCTTCAAGCGCCTGATGGGGGTGATCGGCCGTCCCGACCTGGCCGATGATCCCGCCCTGGCCCACAACGACGGCCGCGCCCGCCACGCCGAGGCGATCGATGCCGCCATCGAGGCCTGGTCCCGTGAACGCAGCCGCGAGGCGATCCTCGCCGAGCTGGACGCCGCCCGGGTCCCGGCCGGCTACCCCTACACCGCCGCCGACATCGCCAGCGATCCCCACTACCTGGCCCGGGAGATGATCCAGACCATCACCCGGCCCGACGGCAAGCCGCTGAAGGTCCCGGGGGTGCTGCCGCGGCTCAGCGCCACGCCGGGCCGGCTGGGGGAGGGTGGCCCGGCGCTGGGCCAGCACACCGAGGCGGTGCTCGACGAGCTGGGCATCGACGAGGCGACCCGCACCAGGCTGCGCGATGCCGGCATCATCTGACCCCTTGACTCCCAGGGCATCCGCCATGACCCCGCTTGAGATCAACGAGGTGGCGCCCCGCTGAGAGGCCCGGCCGGAGGCGCCGCCGGCCCATGGCGCCACCTGCCGCGGCTCAGCGGTAGGTGGCGTCGTACTGCCGGCGCAGTTCGTTCTTCTGCACCTTGCCCATGGTGTTGCGGGGCAGGGTGTCGACGAAGAACACGCGCTTGGGCTGCTTGTACTTCGCCAGCCGGCCCGCCAGATGGGCGAGCACCCCGGCCTCGTCGATCTGCGCCCCCGGCTGAGGCACCACCACGGCGGTGACGCCCTCGCCCAGGTCGGGGTGGGGCAGGCCAATCACCGCCGACTCCTGCACGCCGTCGAGCTCGTCGATCAGTTGCTCGACCTCCTTGGGATAGACGTTGTAGCCCCCCGAGATCACCAGGTCCTTGTCTCGGCCGACGATCTGCACATAGCCCTGATCGTCGACCATGGCCAGGTCGCCGGTGATGAAGAAGCCATCCTCGAGCAGCTCCTCGCGGGTCTTCTCGGGCATCCGCCAGTAGCCGATGAAGACGTTGGGCCCGCGGATCTGCAGCATGCCGATCTCGCCGGCGGGCACCTCGGCGCCGGTCTCGCGGTCGGTGATGCGGTACTCCACGCCGGGCAGCGGCATGCCCACGGTGCCGGCGCGGCGCTCGCCCTCATAGGGGTTGGAGAGGTTCATGTTGGTCTCGGTCATGCCGTAGCGCTCGAGGATGGCGTGACCGCTCTTCGCCTCGAACTCGCGGTGGGTCTCGGCGGTGAGCGGCGCCGAGCCGGAGACGAACAGGCGCATCCGGGCGGTGGCCTCCGGCGTCAGGCGCGGGTCGGCCGCCAGGCGGGTGTAGAAGGTGGGCACGCCCATCAGCACCGTTCCGCGGGCCATCTCCTCGAAGATCACGTCGGCGTCGAACTTCGGCAGGAACAGCATGCTGGCGCCTGTCATCAGGGTGACGTTGCAGGCCACGAAGAGGCCATGGGTGTGGAAGATCGGCAGGGCGTGGATCAGCCGGTCCTCGGCGCTGAAGCGCCAGGCCTCGGCCAGGGTCTCGGCGTTGGAGCCGAGGTTGCGATGGGTGAGCATGGCCCCCTTGGAGCGCCCGGTGGTGCCGGAGGTGTAGAGGATCGCCGCCAGGTCGCGCTCGCCGAGGGCCACGATGTCCTCGCGCGGCGTGGCGGTGGCGGCCTTCTCCATCAGTCTGCCGTCGGCGGCAGTGCCCAGGGTCTCAACGGCGGGGCAGCCGGTCTCGGCGGCGAGGCGGCGCGCCTCCTCGAGGCCTTGAGGGCGGCAGACGAACAGCGCCGGCTCGGCGTCGGCGAGGAAGTAGCGGATCTCCTCCCCCGTGTAGCCGGTGTTGAGGGGCAAGTAGACGGCGCCCATGCGCAGGCAGGCCAGGTAGAGCAGGATCGCCTCCGGGCTCTTGTCGACCTGCACGGCGACCCGGTCGCCCTGCGTCACGCCGAGCTCGGTCAGCGCCCCGGCCAGCCGGGCGCTCTCGCCGAGGGCATCGGCGTAGGAATAGCGGCGCCCCTCGCGGGTGGTGATGAAGTCGGCGTCATCGCGCTCGCGCATGCGCGCGGCAAAGGTCTCGAAGAGATTGTGGGACATGGCTCGTCTCGCGCTGTGAACGGGTAAGGCCCATCCTAACGGGACCTTGGCGCCGATGCATGGCTGCCATCAACTCCCTGCCTGCGGTACTCGCGTCAGCCCGATGATCACTAGGCCCCGCCGCCGTGAAGGTGACCGAGACGGCCGGGCGACGATCTTCTCGTAGACCGCCAGGACCTTGGCGAGCCGCTCCGGCTCGTTGGCCGGCCAGTCCTTCTGGGGCGCCAGGCGGATACGCGCGCCGCTGGCCCCGCCGCGCATGTCCGAGCCGCGGAAGGTGCGCGCGCTGTCCCAGGCGGTGGCTACCATCTCGGCGATGGAGAGGCCGCTCGCGGCGATCCTGGCCTTGACCGCATCCACGTCATAGCCGGTGGTGCCGGCCGGCACCGGATCCTGCCAGATCAGGTCCTCGTCGGGCACTTCCGGGCCCAGGTAACGGGCCTTGGGCCCCATGTCGCGGTGGGTCAGCTTGAACCAGGCGCGGGCGAAGGCGTCGGCGAACTCCTCGGGGTTCTTGTGGAAGTGCTCGGCGATCTTGCGATACGCCGGATCCTCGCGCATGGCGATATCGGCGGTGGTCATCATCAGCCCGGCGCGCTGGTTGGGGTCTTCCGCATCCGGGGCATGGTCCTTGCCCGCCAGATTCTTCGGTACCCACTGCTGGGCACCCGCCGGGCTCTTGGCGAGCTCCCACTCGTAGCCGAACAGCACATCGAAGTAGCTCATGTCCCACCGGGTGGGGGTCGGAGTCCAGGCGCCCTCGAGCCCGCTGGTGATGGTGTCACGGCCCTTGCCGCTGCCGAAGCTGCTCTTCCAGCCCAGGCCCATCTGTTCCAGGGGCGCGGCCTCCGGTTCGGGGCCCACCAGGGCAGCATCGCCGGCGCCATGGGTCTTGCCGAAGGTGTGGCCGCCGGCGGTCAGGGCCACCGTCTCGTAGTCGTTCATCGCCATGCGGGCGAAGGTCTCGCGGACATCCCGACCCGACGCGAGTGGGTCGGGGTTGCCGTCGGGGCCCTCCGGGTTGACGTAGATCAGGCCCATCTGCACGGCGGCCAGCGGCCTCTCCAGATCCCGATCGCCGCTGTAGCGCTGGTTGCCAAGCCACTCGTCCTCGGCCCCCCAGTAGATGTCCTCTTCCGGGGCGTAGATGTCCCCGCGGCCGCCGCCGAAGCCGAAGGTCTTGAAGCCCATCGACTCCAGGGCGACGTTACCGGCGAGGATATAGAGGTCGGCCCAGGAGAGCTTGTTGCCGTACTTCTGCTTGACCGGCCACAACAGGCGACGCGCCTTGTCCAGGCTGGCGTTGTCGGGCCAGCTGTTGATGGGGGCGAAGCGCTGGTTGCCGGTGTTGGTGCCGCCGCGGCCATCGGCGGTGCGGTAGGTGCCGGCGGAGTGCCAGGCCATGCGAATCATGAAGGGGCCGTAGTGACCATAGTCGGCCGGCCACCACTCCTTGGAGTCGGTCATCAGGGCGGTGAGGTCCTGCTTGACCGCCGCCAGGTCGAGTTTCTTGAACTCCTCGGCGTAGTTGAAGGCTTCGCCCAGGGGATTGGATGCCGGCGGATGCCGAGCGTCATCAGATAGGTGCCGCCGTAAAACGCCAGCAGCAGCAGGATGACGGTCAGGGTCGAGCATTGATAAAGCTCGTTGTTCAAGAGCAGTCCCTCTGTAGGTGGAACGGAGGCGTCCCGGGCACTCCGGACGGGCCGGAATGCCGAACGCGGCGATGATGCTGAGGAAGGTCTGGGTCACGACGGCCCGACAACAGCCGCGGGCCGGGCAGAGCACTGCCGGCACCGGGTTCGGCGCTGCGTCAGGTGCTATCAGTCAGGCACGACAACAGGATGCCGTGGACAGGCACTACCCCGCAGGTGGGAGGTCAGGCGGCGGCCGGCGCGGCATGCACCGGCCCTCATCGGCGCAGTGGCGCGACATGGATTCCTTCTCTCTCGATGGCGTCGTCGACGGTCAGTCGGTCAGTCGAAGGGTACGGCGATCCAGTCTTCGAATCGGGCAAGACCAGGGTGGTCGGGCGCGGCGGCCGCGACCGTCAGGGATCAGTGTTTTATAGGCGTTTCGACTGATCCGGGGGCCCCATACCCTAACCACCCGATATTCAAAAGTCCAATCTGCTCCGATTCGGGGGGAAAATGTCTCCAGCTTCGCCGAAAAGCCGCTCGCCAAGCGGAACGCACGCCAGCTGACGCTCAGCGCCCGGCGATCATGCTGCCCGCCACCACCAGCAGCGCCGCCACCGGCAGGCGCCAGTCCGGCGCGGCGAGGCCGGCCAGCACCAGGAAGAGCGTGGCCAGCACCGGCACGCCGTGGGCCAGGTTGCCGTGCCGATGGCCCCGGGGATCGCGCAGGGCGCGGTCCCAGGCCAGCATGGCCAGGCCATAGGGCCCGAGGCCCAGGGCCGCGCAGATCAGCAGGACCTCCGCGGCGGGCAGGGTGGCGGTGCCTTCCAGCACCAAGCTGGCGCCGCCGACGAGCACGCAGGCGACCAGCAGCAGATGCGGCATCCGCTCGCCCAGGCGCCAGGCGGGAGCCTGGCAGGCCAGGGAGTAGAGCGCCCAGCACAGCGCCCCCGCGAGCGCCGGCTCGCCAGCAGGAAGAGCACCGGCCAGGTGTAGAGGATCAGCGCCGCCTCCGCGGCGGGCGCCCAGGTGAAGGCGGCGAAGCAGGCCGCCACCGCCCCGCCGATCAGCAGCGGCACGCCCAGGTAGACCAGCCCTCCCTGCAGGGCGGAGAGCGGGCATCGCGAGGCCGCCGGCGCCGCGCCATGGGCAGGGTGCCCAGCGCCCCGGCCAGCAGCGCCAGGGCCGAGAGGCGCAGCGGCGGCAGCGCTTCCGCCTGGGCGGCCAGCAGCGGCACCAGCGCCCAGAGCAGTACCGCCAGGGCGGCCGCGGCGGCCCCCAGCCGGGGAGAGGGAGACAGGTGGGCTCGTCCGAGCTGCATGGTGGCCTCCTGGAGTGACGAGGTGGAGATGGCGCCGCCATGCTAGCCGTTGCATACTCATCAAGATAACGATCTTTCTTGAAACTACCCATCAAGGAACTTGATGATTCCATGCGCGCCCCAACCCTCGACCTGAGCCTGCTGCGCACCCTGGTGGCCGTGGCCGATACCGGCAGCGTCACCGCCGCCGCCCGGCGCCTGGCCTACACCCAGTCCGCGGTCAGCATGCAGCTCTCGCGCCTGGAGCAGTCGCTGGGCACGGCGCTGCACGAGCGGGTGGGGCGAGGCCTTCGCTTTACCGCCGAGGGAGAGCGGCTGCTGGGCCATGCCCGGCGGCTGCTGGCGCTCAACGACGAGGCCCTGGCCGACATGCGCACCCGGCGCGTCACCGGCGAGCTCAACCTGGGCATTCCCGAGGACTATGCCAGCCTGCTCACCGCGGTGTTCTCCTGGTTTCACCAGCTCTATCCGGAGGTGGGCCTGCAGGTGACCTGCGGCACCAGTGCCGACCTGGTGGAACGGGTGCGCGCCGACGAGCTGGACCTGGCGCTGGTGACCCGCCAGCGCCGCTCGCCGGGGGGCGAGGTGATCCGTCGCGAGCCGCTGGTCTGGGCGGTGGGGCTGGAGCGCCAGCCGTCGCTGGCCGACCCGCTGCCGCTGGCCCTCTACTCGCCGGGGGCGGACCTGTTCCGCGCGGTGGCCGAAGCCGCCCTGGCCGCGGCGGGG
>NZ_CP071922.1:3676597-3682866 GCF_017584085.1 Halomonas sp. BM-2019 | reverse complement strand
TACCGTAGCCAGTCCATGGCCGGCCTGGGCCCGGTGGTGCAGGCGGGGCTCGCCATCGTGGTGGTGACCCGCAGCATGCTGACGCCCCAGCTGCGCGCCCTGGACGAGACCAGCGGGCTGCCGGGGCTTCCCGCCGTGGAGCTGGCCCTGCACCGCGCCGCGCGGCGCCCCACCGAGCCCGCCCGGCGCCTCGCCGAGCTGATCCGCGAGCAGCTTGCGCCCGGGGAATCCGGTGCCTGAAACACCGGATCCGCCCCTCGGGCCGTTGAGGCGCATCGCGACCCCTCGTGGCCGTCGCTTGGTTGGAAGCGCCTGGCTGGGCCATCATGTGCGAGGTGCCGGAAGCCGCCGGCCCGGCGCATGTTCACCACGGAGAGAGGAAGATGATCAAGACATGGGGAAAGCAGGTGTTCCTGGCGGGGGGCCTGGCCTTGCTGGGCCTGGTGAGCCAGCCGCTCTGGGCGCACGCCCATCTGATCGACCAGGTTCCCGCGGAGGGCGAGGTGGTGGCGGAGCCGCCAGAGCAGCTCGAGCTGCGCTTCGATTCGCCGATCCGCATCACCCAGTTCGAGGTCCATGGCCCCCAGGGCGAGATCGCCCTGAGCGACGGACCCGTCGGCGAGATGGGGGAGCACCATGAGGCGGTACCGGCCGACGTCCTGGCCCCGGGCGAGTATCGGGTGACCTGGCGCGGTCTCGCCGAGGATGGCCACACCATGTCGGGAGACTTCCGCTTCACCGTCGACGACTGAGCCATGGCATGGTGGACGCTTCTGTCCGGCCTGGACGCCTGGACGCTCGGGCGAGTCGTCGTTGCCGCGGGCTTCTACGGCGCGGCCCTGCTGGCCGTGGGAAGCCGGCTGTTTCGTTTCGCCTTCCCCGATCTGCCCCGCGCCGAGGGGCAGCGGCTCGAGCGTACCCTGGTGGCGGCGGCCTGGACGGCCATCCTCCTGGCACTGCTGAGCTGGCCGCTGCAGGCCGGTTTTCTCGGGGGCGGCAGCCTGGCGGCGGCCCGTGATCCGGTGCTGCTGCAGGTGGTGATCGAGAGCCCCCTGGGGGATCGTCTACGCCTGGCGCTCGCCGGGCTACTGCTGCTCCAGGCCAACCTGCTGAGCGGGCGGCTGCGTGCCCTGGTACCCATCCTGGGCCTGGCGGGAATGGTCCTGGTGCTGCTGGCCTTTACCCGTGTCGGCCACACCCGCGGCGATCCCCGCCTTGGCACCCTGCTGTTCGCGCATCTGGGCCTGGCCGCCTTCTGGCTTGCCTCCCTGGCCCCGCTCTACCGCCTGGCGGGAAACGCGCAATACGGTGACCTGCCGAGCCGGCTACTGGGGCGCTTCGGTCGGCTCGGCCAGGTGCTGATTCCGCTGCTGCTGCTCGCCGGTGCCAGCCTGGCCGGGCTGTTGATGGGCGGTCTCGCCCCGCTGCTGCACACCCCCTACGGCCAGCTGCTGCTGATCAAGCTTTCCCTGGTGACGCTCCTGCTGCTGCTCGGGGCTCTCAACAAGTGGTGGCTGGTGCCGGCCCTGGCGCGTGGCGTGCCGGGGGCCAGGCAGCGGCTGCGCTCCAGCATCGCCACCGAGGGTACGCTGATCGGGCTGATCCTGCTCACGGTGGCACTGCTGACCGCGACCACCTCGCCCCTGGGGTAGCGGCCCGGTGCGGGGTTGGCCCTACTGGAGCCGCGGTTGGCCGGGTATGGTGATGCTGCTGCTGCGCTTGAGGGTCTCGGAGGGCAGCTCGCCGAATCGCGCCTTGTACTCCTGGGAGAAGCGGCCCAACTGCTGGAAGCCGCAGTCCATGGCGATGCTGGAGACGCTCTCCCGAGGGGCTGCCCGCTCCAGGCGCTGGCGCACCTGCTCGAAGCGCAGCTGGCGGAAGTGGGCGATGGGGGAGACCCCGTAGTGGGTGTGGAAGTCGCGATAGAGCCGCTCCCGCGAGACCCCGGCGGCGCGTTCGAGGTCGGCCAGGCCCAGGGGGCGGTCCAGGGACTCCCGGAACAGGGCCTCGAGGCGGGCGAGATAGGCCGGGCGACCCTGCTGGCGATCGAGCAGTTCGCTGCTGTAATTGTGCGGCTGGGTATAGAGCAGGCTGGTGATCAGCGAGTTCTCGAAGTTGCTCCACACCTCGGGCAGGTCACACAGCGACCCTTCGGCGTCCAGCATCTCCTGCAGGTTGGCCACCATTCGCCACCACTCCCGCACCGTGCCGCTCATCGGCATGCGGGGGTCGAAGATCACCGGGCGCGGCAGTTCGCGTTTCAGCAACTGGGAGAGCTTGCCCTCGAGTGCCTGGCGCGACAGACGCACCAGGCGCTTCTGGCAGTGCTCGTCCATGCGCAGGTGCAGCGGCTGGTTGGGGGAGATGATGGCCGCCACCCCGGCATCGGAGCCGAAGGCATCGCCCGGTAGCTCGAAGGACTGGGCCCCCTGGAGGGGCAGGCTGATGCTGTAGCTGTGGGTCAGATCGGCGATATCGATCTGCACCGGAGTCGCGTATTCGATGGTGCCGATGGCGACGTTGGCCAGGCGGGTGCCGCGGTGGCGAAAGTTGAGCTCCCGCGGCTGGGGAACCACGAGACGGTGGGGGCCATTGATGCTGCACATCCAGCGGCAGGCCGAGTCCGGGGAGTGGAACTCGGCGGCGATCTGCCGCCGCGTCGGGGAAGGGGATACGGTCATGGTTCCTCCTGATCTCGCCATCTTGTGTCGTTGTCATCGAGCCCGGGGAGGCCGTGGCGGATGGTCGAGATGCTGGTTCGCACGTCGTTCAAAAGTGCGTCAAGCGAACGCCATCCCTCATTCTGGCACTCTTCGCGGGGGGATGCCAGATCGACTTGGTGGTCATCGAGACCAAGGTCTAGGTGCGACTACCGACACCTCCAGCGCTCGAGGGGCGCCGAGTGGCCCATTTCCGATCAGCAGCGGGATGTAAGGTGTTCCAAGGCCCCGACTGGGCGGTGCCACGGGGCGAACACCATGCCCATGAAGAAGTGGATAGCGCTGTTCCAATAACCGCATAGTGGACCGGTGGGGGAGTCCCTAAGGTTGGTCGTGCCTGACAACCCATAACACGGTAACGACCCATGACGACACAGCGCTCCCTCCCCGACTGGCAGACGTTTGTCGAGAACTGCATCGACTTCCGTCCCGAAGACGGCGTCTTTCGCGTTGCGCGGGACATGTTCATCGACGAGGCGCTCTTCGACCTCGAGATGGAACTGATCTTCGAGAAACAGTGGATCTTCGCCTGTCACGAGAGCCAGATCCCCAATCCCAACGACTTCATCACCATGCAGGCTGGCCGCCAGCCGATGATCATCACCCGTGATGCCAAGGGCAATCTGAATGCCCTGGCCAACGCCTGCCAGCACCGCGGCGCCACCCTGACCCGGGTCTGCAAGGGGAATCAGTCCACCTTCACCTGCCCCTTCCACGCTTGGTGCTACAAGTCCGACGGCCGTCTGGTCAAGGTCAAGGCGCCCGGCGAGTATTCCGCCGACTTCGACAAGTCTAGCCGTGGCCTGCGCCAGGCGCGCATCGCGAGCTACCGCGGCTTCGTCTTCATCAGCCTGGACGCCGAGTCGACCGTCAGCCTCGAGGACTTCCTGGGCGACACCCGGCTGTTCTTCGACATGATGGTGGAGCAGGCCGAGGACGGTGAACTGCAGGTGCTGCCTGGCGAGTCCCGTTACACCTTCAACGGCAACTGGAAGCTGCAGAACGAGAACGGCCTGGACGGCTATCACGTCAGCACCGTGCACTACAACTACGTCTCCACCGTGCAGCATCGCCGCGAGCTCGAGTCGCAGAAGCAGGGCGGGGGCGGCGACACCCTCGACTACAGCAAGCTGGGTGCCGGCGACAAGGACACCGACGACGGCTGGTTCTCCTTCGCCAACGGCCACAGCCTGCTGTTCAGCGACATGCCCAACCCCCAGGTGCGACCCGGTTACGCCAGCGTGATGCCGCGCCTGATGGAGCAGCATCCCCGGGAGCGCGCCGAGTGGACCATGCACCGCCTGCGCAACCTGAACATCTACCCGAGCCTGTTCTTCATGGACCAGATCAGCTCGCAGCTGCGCATCGTGCGCCCCATCGCCTGGAACAAGACCGAGGTGATCAGCCTGTGCCTCGGCGTCAAGGGCGAGTCGGATGCCGACCGCGAGAATCGTATCCGTCAGTTCGAAGACTTCTTCAATGTCTCCGGCATGGGCACCCCGGACGACCTGGTGGAGTTCCGCGAGCAGCAGCGCGGCTTCCAGGCCCGTGCCGAGCGCTGGAGCGACATCTCCCGCGGCCATCAGCACTGGGCCCGTGGCGAGACCCGCAACAGCCGGGTGCTGGGTATCAAGCCGGTGATCACCGGCACCGAGTTCACCCAGGAAGGGCTCTACGTCAACCAGCACGGTACCTGGCAGCGGCTGCTGCTCGAGGGCCTCGAGAAGAAAGCGCTCAAGCTCCAGGAGGTATAAGCCATGACCCGCCAGCAATCCATCGAGCAGTTCCTCTATCGTGTCGCCGAACTCTGCGATGACCAGGAGTGGGACGGCTACCTGGCGCAGTTCGCCCCCGAGTGCGAGTTCCATATCCCCCAGTGGAAGGGCGAGCATGAGATCACCGTCGACCCCAAGCGCGAGATGTCGCTGATGTACTACCCCGACCGCACGGGGATCGAGGATCGCGTCTTCCGCATCCGCACCGGCAAGTCGGCCGCCTGTACCCCCATGCCGCGCACCCTGCACCTGATCGGCAACGTGCGCTGCAGCGACCGGGAGGATGGCCAGGTGCAGGTCCGGGTCAACTGGGTGACCCACTTCCACCGCTTCGGCGAGAGCGGCCACTTCTTCGGCACCGCCGACTACACCCTGCGTGACGCCGTCGACGGCTGGCAGATCACCCGCAAGCACACCGTCCTGCACAACGACCGGATCGACTCCGTGCTCGACTTCTATCACGTCTGATTGCGCTGGAGGGCGAGTCATGCATAACACAGCCGCCATCGTCTTTCGGGACGGTATTACCCGCTTCGTCAAGGTAGACAACGACGAACTGCTGATGGACGCGGCCCGGCGACACGGCGTCAACCTGCCGGTCGACTGTCGCGAAGGGGTCTGCGCCACCTGCCGCTGCCTGCGCGAGTCGGGCGAGGTGGAGGTCGAGTACATCGACGAGGAGGCCTTGACCGAGGAGGAGATTGCAAAAGGGCATGTGCTGGCCTGCCAGACTCGCCTGCGCTCCACCCACGCTTCCTTCTACTTCGACGTGGACTCCAGTATCTGCAGCGTCGCCACCGAGCTGCATGACGGCATCGTCAGTGCCGTCGAGCCGGTCTCCGACGGCGCCGCCATTCTCGAGATCACCCTCGATGATCCCGCCCGGGCGCTGCCCTACCTGCCCGGCCAGTACGCCCGCATCGAGGTGCCGGGCACCAACGAGTGGCGGGCCTACTCCTTCGCCACTGCGGCGGTGAGGGAGGGCAAACTGCGCTTCCTGATCCGCCTGCTGCCCAGCGGCGTGATGAGCGACTACCTGCGTGACCGTGCCAGGGTGGGTGATGCCATCTCCCTGGAGGGGCCACTGGGGGCCTTCTATCTGCGTGAGGTGCAGCGCCCCCTGCTGATGGTGGCGGGTGGCACCGGGCTTTCGGCCTTCCTCGGCATGCTCGAGGAGCTGGTCGAGAAGGGCGAGTGCACCCAGCCGATCCGGCTCTGCTACGGGGTGACCCAGGAGCAGGATCTCAGCGAGCTCGATCGCCTCGCGGCCTTCGCCGAGGCGCTGCCCGACTTCGTCTTCGAGCCCATCGTGATGAATGCTTCTGCGGCCTGGCAGGGCAAGCGGGGCGTGGTCTGCGACCTCTTCGATCGCGACTTCCTGTCCCAGCCCTTCGATGCCTACCTGTGCGGTCCGCCGCCGATGATCGAGGCCTCGAGGCAGTGGCTCGAGGAGCGCGAGGTGGGTGAACACCGCCTGTTCTTCGAGAAGTTCGTGTCGAGCTGAGGATCCCATGAACAACATCCGTATCGAAGCGATCCAGACCTGTCTGGTTGACCTGCCGACCATCCGGCCCCACCGGCTCTCCATGGCCACCATGGCCTGCCAGACCCTGGTGATCGTGCGCATGCGCCACAGCGACGGCATCGAGGGCCTGGGCGAGGGGACCACCATCGGCGGTCTGGCCTATGGCCCGGAGAGCCCGGAGAGCATCAAGCGCAACATCGACGCCTATCTGGCGCCGCTGCTGATCGGCCAGTCCTCGGCGAACATCAA
>NZ_CP071922.1:3673398-3676587 GCF_017584085.1 Halomonas sp. BM-2019 | reverse complement strand
GATCGCCAAGTCGGCATTGGAAACCGCCCTGCTCGACGCCCAGGGCAAGCGTCTGGGCCTGCCGATGTCGGATCTGCTGGGCGGTGCCTGCCAGCCCCACCTGCCGGTGCTCTGGACCCTGGCCAGTGGCGACACCCGCAAGGACATCGATGAGGCCTTCCAGCGCCTCGAGGAGCGCCGCCATCGTGACTTCAAGCTCAAGATCGGCGCCAACCCGGTGGATCAGGACGTCAGGCACGTGGCGGCCATCAAGGAGGCCCTGGGTGAGCGCGCCAGCGTGCGGGTCGACGTCAACCAGGCCTGGGACGAGTCCACGGCGGTGCGTGGCATCGCCGCCCTGCAGGACGCCGGCATCGAGCTGATCGAACAGGCCATCCCGGCCCGTGAGCACGCCGGACTGATTCGCCTGGCCAACCGCTTCCGGGTGCCGATGCTGGCCGACGAGGCGGTACAGGACGCCCGTGACGGCTTCGACCTGGCAGCCGGCGGCTTCAGCGGCGCCTTTGCCCTGAAGATCGCCAAGGCCGGCGGTCCCCTGGGAGCCATCGAGCTGGCCCAGGTGGCCCGGGCCGCGGGGATCGGCCTCTACGGCGGCACCCTGCTGGAGGGCACCATCGGCACCGCCGCCTCCCTGCATGCCTGGGCGGTTCTACCGGAGATGGCCTGGGGCACCGAGATGTTCGGCCCGCTGCTGCTCAAGGACGACATCGTCGCCGAGCCGCTCCACTACCACGACTTTGGCGTCGACCTGCCGACCGGCCCTGGCCTTGGCATCACCCTGGATGAAGAGAAGCTGGCCCATTACACCCGCCAGTGATCGGGGCGGCCACGCGAAGCGATACGCAACCGGAGGAGAGCCCCATGCTGTTTCAGCCGGAAACCAACGACAATCCATGAGGACACCATCATGACCGTGAAGATCTTCGATACCCCGGAAGTCCAGGACTTCCTCAAGACCGTCGCCGGCTTCGAGCAGCCGGGCGGCAGCGAGCGCGCCAAGCAGATCCTGCACCGCCTGCTCGCCGACCTCTACCGGCTGATCGACGACTTCGACGTCACCCCGGAGGAGTTCTGGTCGGCGGTGAGCCTGATGAACGAGCTCGGCAAGGGTACCCAGTTCGGGCTGCTGGCCCCGGGGCTGGGCTTCGATCACTACCTGGACATGCGCCTGGATGCCGAGGACGAGGCGCGCGGCCGGACCGGCGGTACCCCGCGGACCATCGAGGGCCCCCTCTACGTGGCCGGCGCCCCGGTGGCCGAGGGCGAGGCGCGCCTCGACGACGGTAGCGACACCACCAGCGAGGTGATGTGGCTGACCGGCCAGGTGCGCGACGTGAACGGAAACCCCATCGCCGGGGCCCAGGTGGAGGTGTGGCACGCCAACGCCAAGGGAGGCTACTCCTTCTTCGACCCCTCCCAGTCCCAGTACAACCTGCGTCGCACCATCACCGCCGACAGCGATGGCCGCTACCGGGCGCGCAGCATCATTCCCTCCGGCTATGGCGTACCGGAAGGCAGCCCCACCGACCAGGTGCTCAAGCTGCTCGGCCGCCACGGGCAGCGTCCGGCGCATATCCACTTCTTCATCTCGGCGCCGGGCCATCGCCACCTGACCACCCAGATCAACCTGGCCGGCGATCGCTACACCTGGGACGACTTCGCCTTCGCCACCCGCGAGGAGCTGGTGGTGGATGCCAAGCGCATCGAGGACGCCCAGGAAGCGCGGCTGCGCGGCCTGGACGGCCCCTTCACCGAGGTAGTGTTCGACGTGGAGCTGGCCGCCACCGACGACGCTGAGCAGCAGGTGCGCCACAAGCGCCCCCGCGCCCTCGAGGCAGCCTGATCGAGCGGGCCCGGCTCCTCGCGGCCGGGCCCAGGCTCCCCCCATAACGACAAGAGTGAAACTCCCATGACGACCTTCAAGACTCTTCTGGTCACCGCCGTGGCCGCGACCCTCTCGGTGAGTGCCCTGAGCGCTCAGGCCCGCGACTTCCGCCTGGGGCTGATCACCCCGCCCCAGCACCTCTGGTCCACCGAGGCCGAGGCCTTCGCCGCGAGCCTGCATGAGCGCTCCGGCGGCGAGCACAGCGTCAGCGTCTTCCCGGCTCAGCAGCTCGGCAACGAGGCGCAGATGGTCCAGCAGCTACAGACCGGCGCGCTGGACATGGCCTTCCTGACCATCGCCGAGATCTCCAATCGCATTCCCGACTTCGGCGCCCTCTACGCCCCCTACCTGGTGGACGGGGTGGACCATGCCGCGGATCTGCTGCGCTCCGGCGCCGCCGCCATCGCCGACTGGGAAGCCACCTGGGGCGATAAGGCCCCGAGGCTGGCGATGCTTCGTGAGGAAGCCGACCGTCTGCGTAAATGAGGGTGACGCCATGCTGTCACGACTTTCCGACCAACTGGCCCGAGGCGAGGAAATCGCCGCCGCCGCCCTGGCGGCGGCGGTCACCCTGCTGATCCTGGTCAATGTGGCCTTCCGGGCCGCCGGCAGTCCGCTCTACTGGATCAGCGAGCTGGCCATCTACGCCATGATCTGGATGACCTTCCTGATTGCCAGTGCGGTGCTCAAGCGTCGCCAGGGTATCGCCGTGACCCTGGTCGTCGATCTGTTGCCCTCCTCGTTTCAGCGTCTGGTCGGCCTGGGCGTCGACCTGATGGTGGCGGGCTTCGCCCTGGCGCTGCTGTGGCTCTGCTGGCGCTGGTACCAGCCGCTGGCCCTGTGGCAGGCCGGCTTCGATATCCAGACCTTCCAGGGCGAGACCTTCAACTTCATCTACGCCGAGAACACCTCGACGCTGGGTATCAAGAAGTTCTGGGCATGGCTGATCCTGCCCTAGTTCGCCGCTTCCCTGCTGCTGGGGCGCTATCTCTATGGTGACCTGAAGTTCGCCATGCTGCCTATAGTGTTGCAGCGCACCGCGGTGAACGCGGGGCTGGTGATCATGCTGATCGCCGCCGCCGGGGTCTTCGGCTGGGTGATCGTCTACGAGCGGCTACCGCAGATGGCCGCGGCCTGGATCGCGGCGCTGACCACCGATCCCTTCGTCTTCCTGCTGCTGCTGGTGGGGGTGCTGCTGCTGGTGGGGATGATCGTCGATGGCATCGCCGCGCTGATCCTGGTGGTGCCGATCCTGCTGCCCATCGCCACCCAGCAGTTCGACATCAGCCCTTACCAGTTCGGGG
>NZ_CP071922.1:3671860-3673388 GCF_017584085.1 Halomonas sp. BM-2019 | reverse complement strand
GTGCTGGGGCTGCTGACGCCGCCGGTGGGGGCGGGGCTCTTTATCGCCTCGTCGATGACCGGGGTGCCGCCCCTGCGCATCTTCCGTGCGCTCTTGCCCTTCCTGCTGGCGAGCCTGGCCACCCTGGTACTGCTGGCCTGGCAGCCCTGGCTAACCCTGGCGCTGCTGTGAGGCGGGCCATGACCGGGTGAGCCGTGGCGTCCGGCTCTGGGCGCCTGGCATCCGGCGCGCAGGGGCAGGGCCGATTGGCCTGGCCTCCTCAGGGCGCAACCTTGAGGGGGCCCTGGCGGCAACGATCATGGCGGCCACAGGTCGAAGGCCTCAATTCTGAGCGTTATACTCGGGTATTCGTCCACCGGATCGGAGCCGCCCATGTTTCCCGAGTTCACCCTGCGCTATGCCCGCCTGCCCGAGCGCTTCTTCGAGCGCTTCGACCCCGTGCCCGTCGCCGCGCCGCGGCTGGTGGCCTTCAACCGGGCGCTGGCCGAGGAGTTGGGCTTCGACCTGGCCGCCTTCGATGCGCGGCGGGCCGCCGAGTGGTTTTCCGGCAATCGCGTCCCGGCCGGCGCCGAGCCGCTGGCCCAGGCCTATGCCGGCCACCAGTTCGGCCACTTCAACCCGCGGCTGGGCGACGGCCGGGCGGTGCTGCTCGGCGAGGTGACCGACCGCGAGGGGCGGCTGCGCGACATCCAGCTCAAGGGGGCCGGCATGACGCCCTTCTCCCGCGGCGCCGACGGCCGCGCCCCGCTCGGCCCGGTGCTGCGCGAGTACCTGGTCAGCGAGGCGATGCATCGCCTCGGCGTGCCCACTACCCGGGCGCTGGCGGCGGTGACCACTGGCGAGCGGGTGTTCCGCCAGGTACCGGAGCCCGGCGCGGTGCTGACCCGGGTGGCCGCAAGCCATCTGCGGGTGGGCACCTTTCAGTACTTCGCCGCCCGGGGGGACCACGAAGCGGTCAGGACCCTGGCCGACATGGCCATCGAGCGGCACTATCCACATCTGCAGGGGCCGGCGCTTCAGGCACGGGAGGCGGGCGAGCGCTACCTGGCGCTGCTGGAGGCGGTGGCCGAGCGCCAGGCGGCGCTGGTGGCGAAGTGGATGGGCCTGGGCTTTATCCACGGGGTGATGAACACCGACAACTGCGCGATCTCCGGCGAGACCATCGACTACGGTCCCTGCGCCTTCATGGAGGCCCATGACCCGCGCACCGTCTACAGCTCCATCGACGAGCAGGGGCGCTACGCCTACCAGAACCAGCCCTGGCTCGCCCAGTGGAACCTGGCGCGGCTCGCCGAGACCTGGCTGGCGCTGCTTGACCCCGATCAGCAGCAGGCCATCGAGAAGGCCACCGCGGTGATCGAGGCCTTCGTACCGCGCTATGAGGCCGAGTGGCTCGCCGTGATGCGCGCCAAGCTCGGGCTGGTGAAGGCGGAGGAGGGGGACCGCGAGCTGGCCGAGGCGCTGCTTTCGGCGATGCAGGCCGGCCGCGCCGACTTCACCCTGGCCTTTCGCCGCCTGGGCGAGGCGG
>NZ_CP071922.1:3671439-3671760 GCF_017584085.1 Halomonas sp. BM-2019 | reverse complement strand
CATGATGTTCCCCATGGTGGGGGTGGTCTCCGGCCGGACATGGCGGGGGCTCTCCGCCGAGGACCGCGAGCTGATCGAGACCACCATGGCCGAGCACCTGGAGAACGTGCTTTCCGGCTTCCAGGCCATGGACGCCGCCCAGGAGGCGCAGATCCGCGAGCTGGACCTCAACATCGTCGAGGCCGATGCCGAGTTCTTCGCTGCCGCCATCGCCGACTGGGAAGCCACCTGGGGCGACAAGGCCCCGAGGCTGGCGATGCTTCGTGCGGAAGCCGACCGTCTGCGTAAATGAGGGTGACGCCATGCTGTCACGACTTTCCG
>NZ_CP071922.1:3670201-3671317 GCF_017584085.1 Halomonas sp. BM-2019 | reverse complement strand
CCTGGCGCTGCTGTGGCTCTGCTGGCGCTGGTACCAGCCGCTGGCCCTGTGGCAGGCCGGCTTCGATATCCAGACCTTCCAGGGCGAGACCTTCAACTTCATCTACGTTGAGAACACCTCGACGCTGGGTATCAAGAAGTTCTGGGCATGGCTGATCCTGCCCTGGTTCGCCGCTTCCCTGCTGCTGCATGGCCTGGTCAATCTCGGCCAGGCACTGCTTAAGCCGCGCCGCCCGACTGCCCTGCCCACTCGAGAGGAGGTCGTCTCATGACCGTCGCCGTCTTTGCCTTCCTGCTGCTGGGCGCGGTGCCCATCGCCCTGGTCCTGGCGCTCACCGCCATGGTCTATATCCAGGTCTCGGGCAATACCGTGCTCTTCGACTCCTACCCCCAGCAGCTCTTCGGGGCCATCGAGAGCTATGGCCTGCTGGCGATTCCGCTCTTTATGCTGGCCGGGGAGCTGATGAACGAGGGCGGGGTGACCCGCCGGCTGATCGACCTGGCGCGGCTGCTGGTGGGCGGCTTCCGGGGCGGGCTCGTCTACATCAACCTGGTGGCCAACATGATGATGGCGGCGATCATCGGCTCGGCGGCCTCCCAGATCGCCATCATGTCCCGGGCCATGGTGCCGGCCATGGAGCGGGAGGGCTACGACAAGCCCTACAGCGCGGCGATCACCGCCGCCGGGGGGCTGCTGTCGCCGATCATTCCGCCCTCCATGCTCTTCGTGCTGTTCGGGGTGATGGCCCAGGTGCCCATCGCCGAGATGTTCATCGCCGGCATCCTGCCGGGGCTGCTGCTGGGCGGTACCTTCTTCCTGGCCATCGCCGTGGTGGGCCTGGTGCAGCAGTACCCCAAGGGCGAGTGGCCGAGGCGGCAAGAGGCGCTGCACGCCCTGAGGATGGGGCTGCCGGCCCTGTCGATTCCGCTGATCATCATCGGCGGCATCCTGCTGGGCCTGGCCACGCCCACCGAGTCGGCGGCGCTGGCCTCACTCGCCGCGCTGCTGCTGGGGCGCTATCTCTATGGTGACCTGAAGTTCGCCATGCTGCCTATAGTGTTGCAGCGCACCGCGGTGAACGCGGGGCTGGTGATCATGCTGATCGCCGCCGCCGGG
>NZ_CP071922.1:3669777-3670101 GCF_017584085.1 Halomonas sp. BM-2019 | reverse complement strand
CGGTAACGGAGGACGCCCTCGCGCTGCTCGACCGGTTCGAGCGCCGCGAGGGCATCGCGGCCTGGCTGCCGCGCTGGCGGCAGCGGCTGGCCCGGGAAGGGGCGAGCCCCGAGGCGGTCAGCGCGCGCCTCGATGCGGTCAACCCGCTCTATATCCCGCGCAACCATCAGGTGGAACGGGTGATCGCCGCGGCCGCCGAACACGACGACTTCGGCCCCTTCGAGGCGCTGGCCGAGGTGCTGGCCGAGCCCTTCACCGAGCAGCCCGGCCGCGACGACTACGCCCGGCCGGCGCCGCCTTCCGAGCGGGTATTGCGCACCTTCT
>NZ_CP071922.1:3634384-3669715 GCF_017584085.1 Halomonas sp. BM-2019 | reverse complement strand
CGTAGCGGCGGCGCACGTCGATGTGAGCGAGCAGGATGATGAAGAAGATGGCCGCCGCCGTGCCCAGCACCTTGGAGGTGGTGAAGCCGTAGAGTGAGGCCCGAGACTGCTCGCGGGTGTCGATCATCAGCATCGCGAACAGCATGATCGCCGCGACGAACAGCGGGATCTGGTTGGAGATGAAGGCGTCGGTGATGTTGCGCAGCAGGGTGATGTGGAAGGTCAGCTCAGGAAACTCGTCCAGCCTGGCGCTTCCGCCCACCCCGAGGTCGGTGCGGTAGTCGTGGAAGCGATAGGCGAAGAAGCTGCGATGCACCTGCCAGCCCGGCAGGCGGAAGCCGGATTCGATGCCCGGCAGGGATGTCGGGTGGATCAGCCGATAGGCATCCAGGTCGGGCACCAGCACGACATGGTGCCGGAGATCCGGATGCCAGACCCGCAGCCGCAGGTTCTTGATGTCTATCGGGAAACGCGAATAGTCGGATGGCTGACGCACGCTGGTCTTGAAGAACCAGCCGACCACCTCGCTGTCTCCCTCGCGGAAGCGGAACAGCTCCTCGCGCTCATCCTGATCGGGAATCGCGTCCGGGAAGAAGATCTCGCGTCGCAGGCCAACGTCGCCGCTCAGCGGATAGCGCTGCCAGAGGAGGCCGGTGACCACGAAGTCGTGGGGGGTCTCGAAACGCACGGCCTTGATGAACATGCCGGTCGGCACCTGGATCGGCTCGTCGATGCGCTGCAGGCGGGCCTCTTCGGCATACCCCTCGAGATAGCTCTCCACGCCGGCGCGATCGACCAGCATGACCGCCGCCGGCGGGTCGCGACCCACCTCGGCAAACTCCAGGCGCCAGATATAGAGCACGCCGAGCAGAAACAGCAGGGCGATGGCAAAGCTCCCGCTCCACAGCATCGGCAGGGAGTCCAGCCGGTAGGCGACGACCAGGCCGGACAGGCCGATGGCCCCGACGATCAGGGCGATGGTGATCAGTATCTGCCGGCGCTTGTGTTCGCTCAGGTCGAGCGGCATCTCGTCGGTGAAGGCCACCACCGACAGCGACCAGTCCGCGGCCGTGATGGGGCTGAAGAAGATCAAGGAGCCCTGGCCGGTGAGCTCGTTGGAGTGGGCGAGCGCTCCGCTGCGCCGGGCCGTGGCCTGCTCCGCCAGATGCAGCAGCTGGGGGTCGTCCAGCTGGGCGGCGATGTCGAACAGGGTCAGCCCATGGCGGACGTATTCCCGCCGCGGGTGGGCCACATAGGTCCCCTCCTCGGTAATGACGAAGGCATAGCCGGTCTGGCCCAGGTCCAGCGCGCCGACCAGATTCCAGACATCCTCGATCGAGTAGTCGATGCACACGGTGCCGTCGGCCCCGGGACCCTCGAGCAGCCGCTGCTCCTCGGGGAGTCGGAAGGGGGTGCAATAGAGCGCCAGCATCGCCTGGCTGGCCTGGCCGAAGAAGGGCTCGAGCCAGCCGGCATAGGTGGTACCCTGGTGATACCAGTCGTGCTGGGGCTCGGTGTAGTCGTAGACCTCCTCCACCCACAGCAGCTGGTGCACGTCGTTGCGCTTGACGATATAGGGTGCATAGAGCCGCCGTTCCGGGGCATAGGCGTAGGGGCGAAACATCACCCCGACCCCGAACACATAGGGGTGCTGCTCCACCAGCGCCTCGAGTCGCTCCTCGATCTGCTCGACCGGCAGTTCCCCGCTCGCCAGGTCGAAAGCCATGACGTCGGCCAGGCCGGCGAGATGGCTCAGGTCGGCAGTCAGCGACTCGGCGGCCTCCCAGGCCTCACGCTGGATGGCGTCGCGCCATGCCTCGGTGGTCTGGAGCCGCATGCTGCGATCCACCCACACCAGGCCGATGGCGATGCTGAAGGCCGTCACCGCGACGACCAGAGCCGTGACGAAGACGAGGCGTGCCCGACCGACTGGGGGAAACATCCTGCACCCTTGGAGTGGCTACCAGGAAAAGTGACAGCAGTCCACTCCGGTATGGCACCGAGCGGGCAGGATTGCAAAGTAGGACGTCCATTCTGAATGAGGGAGGTGGCCGACATGCCCATCATCACCATCAACCTGCTGGCGGGTCGAAGCGATGAACAGATGGAGGCGCTGATCCACGAGGTGACGGAGGCCTGCCATCGCGCGCTGGGGGCTCCCCGAGAGAGCGTTCGCATCATCCTCAATGAGATGGAGGAGCAGCACTTCGGGGTGGCGGGGGTGTCGATGAAGCACCTCAAGCAGGGCGGTGGAGGGTGAAGCAGGCACGGGGCTGACCGTGTGCCGATTCGAAAAAAGACGCCCGGGAAATCCCGGGCGTCTCTGTCTGGTGGCCACCCTGGCCTGGCGATCGCCTGGCTCAGGGCTCGTTACGGCTGGAGCCTCTCCAGCTCGAAGCGGTCGGCATTCATCACCTTGGTCCAGGCCTTGACGAAGTCCTTGACGAACTTCGCCTGGTTGTCGTCCTGGGCGTAGACCTCGGCGTAGCTGCGCAGGATGGAATTGGAGCCGAACACCAGATCGATACGGGTGGCGGTCCATTTCACCTGGTCGCTCTTGCGGTCGCGGATCTCGTAGAGATTGCTGCCCGCCGGCTTCCAGGTATTGCCCATGTCGGTCAGGTTGACGAAGAAGTCATTGGTCAGCTGCCCCTCGCGGTCGGTGAACACGCCGTGCTTGGTGCCGCCGTGGTTGGTGCCCAGCATGCGCATTCCGCCGATCAGCACGGTCATCTCGGGGGCTGTCAGGCCCAGCAGCTGGGCGCGGTCGAGCAGCATCTCCTCAGGCTTGACGATGTACTCCTTCTTCTGCCAGTTGCGGAAACCATCGGCGAGAGGCTCCAGCGGCTCGAAGGACTCGGCGTCGGTCATCTCCTCGGTGGCGTCGCCGCGCCCCGGAATGAAGGGCACCAGGATATCGTGGCCCGCGGCCCTCGCGGCCTGCTCGATGCCCACGCTGCCGCCCAGCACGATCAGGTCGGCGATGCTGGCGCCGGTCTCGCTGGAAAGCTGTTCGTAGACCTTGAGCACTTTCGCCAGGCGATCCGGCTCGTTGCCCTCCCAGTCCTTCTGCGGGGCCAGGCGGATGCGCGCGCCGTTGGCACCGCCGCGCAGGTCGGAGCCGCGGAAGGTGCGGGCGCTGTCCCAAGCGGTGGTGACCAGCTCGGCGACCGAGAGCCCACTCGCGGCGATCTTCTGCTTGACCGCCTCCACGGAGTAGTCGGTGCTGCCCGCCGGTACCGGGTCTTGCCAGATCAGCTCCTCTTGCGGCGCATCGGGACCGATGTAGCGGGACTTGGGTCCCAGGTCGCGGTGGAGCAGCTTGAACCAAGCCCGCGCGAAGGTGTCCTGGAAGTAGGCCGGGTCCTTGCGGAACGCATCCATGTACTTCCGGTAGCTGGGGTCCATCTTCATCGCCATGTCGGCGTCGGTCATGATGGGGTTGTGGCGAATGGAGGGGTCGCTGGCGTCGACCGGCTTGTCCTCCTCCTTGATGTCGACGGGCTCCCACTGGTTCGCACCCGCGGGGCTCTTCTTCAGTTCCCACTCATGGTCGAGGAGCATGTCGAGGTAACCCATGTCGAACTTCGTCGGCTCCTTGGTCCAGGCGCCTTCGATACCCGAGGTTACCGCGTTGGCGGCCTTGCCCTGCATATTGGGGTTGGTCCAGCCCATGCCCTGCTCCTCGACGCCGGCGGCCTCGGGCTCCGGTCCGAGGGCCTCGGCATCACCGTTGCCGTGGGTCTTGCCCACGGTATGGCCACCAGCGGTCAGGGCCGCGGTCTCCTCGTCGTTCATCGCCATGCGCTTGAAGGTCATGCGCACCTGCTCGGCGGTCTTGAGCGGGTCGGGGTTGCCGTTGACGCCCTCCGGGTTCACGTAGATCAGGCCCATCTGGACCGCGGCCAGCGGGTTCTCCAGGCTGTCGGGCTTTTCGACGTTCTCGTAGCGAGTGTCGGAGGGGGCCAGCCACTCCTTCTCCGCCCCCCAGTAGATATCCTTCTCGGGATGCCAGATGTCCTCGCGGCCGAAGGAGAAGCCGAAGGTCTTCAGGCCCATGGACTCGTAGGCCACGTTGCCGGCCAGGATGATCAGGTCGGCCCAGCTGATCTTGTTGCCGTACTTCTTCTTGATCGGCCACAGCAGGCGGCGGGCCTTGTCCAGGCTGGCGTTGTCGGGCCAGCTGTTGATCGGCGCGAAGCGCTGGTTCCCGGTGGCGCCGCCGCCGCGGCCGTCGGCGATCCGGTAGGTGCCCGCCGCGTGCCAGGACATGCGGATCATCAGGCCGCCGTAGTGGCCCCAGTCGGCCGGCCACCACGCCTGGCTGTCGGTCATCAGGGCATGCATGTCCTTCTTCAGCGCCTCGAAGTCGAGCGTCTTGACCGCCTCGCGGTAGTCGAAGTCCTCGCCCATCGGGTCGGTCTTGCGGTCGTGCTGATGAAGGATGTCCAGATTCAGGGCTTCCGGCCACCAGTCCATGTTCGAATTTCCCGTGGCAGTGTTGCCGCCGTGCATGACCGGGCACTTGCCGGCTTGCTGCTGATCACCCATGTCGCTCTCCAATCCAATCTGGCTGCGTTGAGGTACCTGCCACCTCTATATAGACGATGGCGCTGCGGCGGGACAATGAACCGTCTCAACCCTCCGCCACGCGGTGGTGACGGATGCGGCTCCCGTCCTGGTGCCTTCAAGCTACTCCCCCTGAATCCATTAGCACAATGCGAGATTGTCGACCGCCGCGATAGCCAAACTTTATCGTCCGGCGGCCGCCGAGCGGCTACGCTCGCCGGTAGGCGCTGGAGGAGCCGATGTCCTGTAATGGACCCCGACAGGGGGGGTAATGCAGCAGCCTTCGTTATAGTAATATGCGGCTCGTTCCTGACACTTGCCGAGAGTCGCCGCCGTGGGCCTGCCAGGCACGTGCGCCTCGGTACACTCCCAGTCGAGCCGGAGGTGATTTGCTCAAGCGGCTGATGCCCGGTTTCCTGATGCGTCGCCTGCAGAGCCTGCAGAGGCGCCTGCTGGTCGGGCTGGTGGTGACCTGGCTGGTCATCATCGGCCTGCTGCTGGGCGTTTGCCTGGGGCATCGGCGAGAGGCTGGTTCGCGACGCCAGCCTCTCCCACCTGGGGTATCAGGCGGAAATGCTGAGCCGTGGACTGCATGACCGGCTCAGCCAGCGTTTCTCGGCTCTGACGCATTTCTCGGACCAGCTGGCGGAGGGCTCGAGCGAGGAAGTCGCGGAGCGCCTCGCGCAGAACCGCAGCCTGCTGGCGCACTTCGAGGGCATCATGATCACCGATGCCGACGGCAGGGTGATCGCCGATCTGCCGGAGGTGCCGGGTCGCGTGGGGCTCGAGACGGCCCGTACCGAATACTTCACGATGCTGAGCCACTCCCGCTGGCCCTATGTCAGCCGTCCCTTCATCGGCCGGGCCAGCGCGCAGCCGCTGGTGCTGGTGCCTCGCGTCACGGCCGATGGGACCTTCGACGGGGCTGTGGGCGGCATCCTTAACCTGGCCCACGGCCAGTTCTTTCGCAGTATTGCCACCCTGACCTTCCAGCACGACGGTCACGTGGCGATCTTCACCGCCGCCGGCGAGCCGGTGTTCGTGCCGATCTCCCTGGAGGGGCCGGTGGCCTCGCTGCGGCGCCTCGATCCGCCGGACTTTCAGCGAGCCCTCGACGGCTGGGAGGGCGAAACCCGCCATGCCCTGGAGGGGGAGAGCATGCTGGTGGCCTATCGGCAGGTGTGGGAGGCCGACTGGGTGGTGGCCATGATGATGCCCCGCCGCTCGGTGCTGGCACCGCTGCAGGCCTTCCTGGAGCGGCTCTGGTGGACCTGGCTGGTGGCCGCGCTGCTGATGCTGCTCCTCACCCGCTGGTGGGTCGGCCGCCAGCTCACGCCGCTGCACCGCCTGGAGCGCCAGATTGCCGAGGTGGGGACCGGCGTACGCCAGCGGCTGGCGCTCTCGACCGACCTGCATGAGCTCACCCAGGTGTCGCATGCCTTCAACCGCCTGGAGCAGGAGCGCCGCGAGGCGCTGCATCGCCTGCGTGACCGCGAGGCCTTCCTCGACGCCGTGCTAGGTTCGACCCCGACCGGCATGTTCGTCGCCGACCTCGAGGGCGAGGTCACCTACCTGAATCCCGCCCTGGTGGCCATGCTGTGTCTTCCCCCCCGGGGCAACGGCCGATGACCTCTGGCGGCGTATCCATGAGGAGGATCGCGCGGGCGCCCGCGACCTGTGGCGCCATGCCCTGCGTCAGGGCAGCGATTTCCTGCGCCAGCTGCGCATGGGGGATGCCAGGGGAGAGGAGATGTGGGTCGAGGTGCATGCCAGTCTGGTGCAGGGGCGCGGCGAACCGCTGGGCGTGGTGGGCACGGTCAAGGACATCACCGAGCGGCGCCATCAGGAAGCGCTGCAGCGCTGGGAGGCCGAGCACGACCCCTTGACCGGCCTGCTCAATCGGCGAGGCTTCGAGCGTCGCCTGGAGGAGGCCCTGGCCGACTTCACCAAGACCGGGACCCCCTCGGCGGTGGTGCTCCTCGACCTGGATCACTTCAAGCCGGTCAACGATGAAGGCGGTCATGCCCTGGGCGACGAGCTCCTGCGCCGGATCGCCCGGGTGGTGTCCGGGGAGGTCCGCCGCAGCGATCACCTCGCCCTGCAGGGCGGTGACGAATTCGGCCTGCTGCTGCCGGGCTGCACCCTGCCGCAGGCGGAGGCCATTGCCGAGACGGTGCGCCGGGCGGTCAGCCAGGTCAGCGTCAGCTACGCGGGGCAGGCGCTCTGCGTGACCGCCAGCATCGGCCTGACCGTCTTCCGTGAAGGGGATGAGGCCATCGCCTCGATCCTGGCCCGGGCCGATGCCGCCAGCTATGACGCCAAGCGTCGGGGACGCGATGGGGTGGTGGTGAACCCGGGCCAGGCGCCGCTGCTCCTGACGCGCGGTGATCCAGAACTGGCGATCGATCGCCACCTCGTCTTCCAGCACGTTGACCAACGTCCCCGAGCCACTCGCCATGAAGCAGGGCAGCACCGCCAGGCCCGCTCCGTACCGGCAGGCGGCGTGCTGGGTGGTGACGCTGGTGCTGCGCATGGCGAAGTGGGGCGGGGTACCGACCACCGCCGGGTCGAGCAGCGGTTCCAGGTAGCTCAACTGCTCGCTGAAGATCAGGTCGTCCACGTAGCCGATCAGCCGGTGCCGGTCCAGGTCGGCGAGCCGTGCCGGGGTACCGTGGCGCGCCAGGTAGTCGTGGCTGGCGTAGAGCCGCAGCCGGTAATCGCAGAGCCGCGAGATCACCAGCCCCGGACTCACCGGCCGTTCCACGGTGATGGCGAGATCCGCCTCGTGGCGGCTCAGGTTGACCACCCGGGGCAGGGCCAGCAGGTCCAGGGTCACTCCGGGGTGGCGTGCGCAGAAGGCGCTGAGCAGCGGGGCGATCACCCAGGTGCCGAAGCCCTCGGTCACCCCCAGGCGGATCTGGCCGCTGATCTGGTGATTCTGATCGGTGAGGCTCTCGCCGGCCTCGAAGGCGTGGCGGGCCATCTCCTCGGCATGGGCGAGCAGCTGCTGACCCGCCTCGGTGAGGTGGTAGCCGTGGGTGCTGCGCTCGAAGAGCTGGGTATTGAGCTTCTGTTCGAAGCGCCGGGTGCGCCGCGACAGGGTGGAGTGGTCCAGCCCCAGGCGGCGGGCGGCATCGGTGAGCCGCTGGCTGCGGGCCACCTCGAGGAAGATCTGGATATCCTGCCAGTCGAGCATGGGGGCCTCTCGGTCGGGGGGCGTGCCCGGGGACTGTGATCGAGCCCCGCTGAGCGCGCCCGTAGGGGCGAGCGTTTGTGCACGAGTGCACAAGCAATGTGCCCGAGTGCCCGTTGTCACGCCATCCGACCTCTGGATAGACTCCTTGTCATCACCTTCCGTGTTTTTATACACACAAAGTCTAATGCCAGGGTGATCCACGGCCATCACCAACAGCTTGGTCATCACCAACAGCTTGGCCATCACCAACAACAATAACAATGCCGATCCCCCGGGCAGCGACCGCACAGAGAGGAGCACGTCCATGTCAGTCCGCGAAATCCCCATGTACATCGATGGCCAGCCCGTCCACTCCCAGAGCCAGGAGTGGCGCGACGTGGTCAACCCGGCCACCCAGGAGGTGGTCGCGCGGGTGCCGTTCTGCACGGCGGAGGAAGTGGATCGCGCCGTGGCCAGCGCCAAGGAGGCCTTCAAGACCTGGCGCAAGGTGCCGCTGGGCAAGCGCATGCGCATCATGCTCAAGCTTCAGGCGCTGATCCGCGACAACACCAGTGAGCTGGCCGCGCTGATCTCCGAGGAGCACGGCAAGACCCTGCCCGACGCCGAGGGCGAGGTGGGCCGCGGCCTGGAAGTGGTGGAGCACGCCTGCTCGATCACCTCCCTGCAGCTGGGTGAGCTGGCCGAGAACGCCGCCAGCGAGGTGGACGTCTACACCCTCAACCAGCCGCTGGGCGTGGGCGCCGGCATCACCGCCTTCAACTTCCCGATCATGCTGCCCTGCTTCATGTTCCCGCTGGCCATCGCCACCGGCAACACCTTCGTGCTCAAGCCCTCCGAGCAGGACCCCAGCTCCACCATGCGCCTGGTCGAGCTGGCCCACGAGGCGGGCATCCCGGCCGGGGTGCTCAACGTGGTCCACGGCGGCCCCGAGGTGGCCAACCAGATCGCCGACCATACCGACATCAAGGCGCTCTCCTTTATCGGCTCCACCCACGTGGGCACCCTGCTCTACAACCGGGCCGCCGCCGCCGGCAAGCGCATGCAGTCGATGATGGGCGCCAAGAACCACTGCGTGGTGATGCCCGACGCCAACCGCAGCCAGGCCATCCACAACCTGCTGGGTTCCGCCTTCGGTGCCGCCGGCCAGCGCTGCATGGCCAACTCCGTGGTGGTGCTGGTGGGCGAGGCACGGGCCTGGCTGGACGACATCGTCGAGGGCGCCCGCAACATGAAGGTCGGTCCCGGCAACCAGCGTGACGCCGACCTCGGCCCGCTGGTCTCTCCCCAGGCGAAGGAACGCGTCGAGCGGCTGATCACCGCCGGCGAGCAGGAGGGGGCCCAGCTGCTGGTGGACGGCCGCGGCTACGAGGTCTCGGGTTACGAGTACGGCAACTTCGTGGGACCCACGGTGTTTGCCGACGTGACGGCGGAGATGAGCATCTATCGCGAGGAGATCTTCGGCCCGGTGCTCTGCGTGGTGAGCGTCGATACCCTCGACGAGGCGATCGAGTTCATCAACGCCAACCCAAACGGCAACGGCACCTCCATCTTCACCAGCTCCGGCTGGGTGGCGCGCCGTTTCGAGACCGACATCGACGTGGGCCAGGTGGGCATCAACGTGCCGATTCCGGTGCCGGTCGCCTACTTCAGCTTCACCGGTTCCCGCGCCTCCAAGCTGGGTGACCTGGGGCCCAACGGCAAGCAGGCCATCGCCTTCTGGACCCAGACCAAGACGGTCACCGCCCGCTGGTTCGAGCCGGAGAACGTCTCCAGCGGCATCAACAGCACCATCTCGCTGAGCTGACCCTTCCGGCTCGACGACATCGCGGCCCCGCCTCGAGAGAGGCGGGGCCGTTTCGGTTCGGGGGGCGGGGGCTACCGCTCGGCCACCCCGAGGGTGGCGAACAGCGCTGCCAGCTCCGGATCCGCCCGCCTGGCCCGCAGCAGGTCGGCATCCACCACCGAGAAGCGGCCAGCCGAGGCCTGCAGGTAGGGCCGTCCCGTCGCCGCGTCGATGAAACGGACCTCCGGTACCCTGGCGATACACTGCTTGAGGAAGGTGCAGTTGCGGGTGATCGCCAGGCTGTCGCCGTCGGGATAGACCTCCGCCGGGCAGGTCGCCAGGGTGTTGATCCGCTTGTAGCGATCGATGTTGACCAGGCCCAGGGGGGCCAGGATGTCGAGACGCTCGCGGGTGCCGTGGGCGATGGTCGTCGGCGGGGTGTGCTTGGGCACGCTGTTGTCCAGGAAGGTGTATTCGAGCCGGGGGTGCGGGCTGTCCAGCCACTTGAAGAGCAGCTTGGGCATGCCGTCGTAGGCCTCCACGCAGTGGCCCAGGAAGTCCTCCACCGCCTTGAAGCGCCCCCGCTCCAGCCCGCGCTCCCAGCCGCGTTCTACCGTGGCCTCCGGTGGGGTCACGACGAAATAGAAGTACATGGTGTCGACATATTTCGCGTAGGTGGCATCCAGCAGCTGCGGGACCTTGTCCATGGCGAAGCTGTCGAAGCGGAACCGATCGATCAGCAGGTTGGGGATGGAGTGATCCCGCCGGGCCTTGTCGCGGATGTAGCGGTCCAGCTTGGCATCGATAAGCTTGACCTCCTTGCCGGCCAGTCGGCCGGCATACTTGTAGGCCTCGCCCAGTGCCTCATAGTCCAGCAGCAGGCGGCGCCAGATGTCGGGGGAGACGGTGCCGTACTGGTCGGGCTGGATGCCCAGCTCCCGCAGGGTGTCCATCAGGAAGTGGCGCAGGGAGCTCTTGCCGGCGGCCGAGGCCCCCTTCAGGCTGATCAGGATCGGCTTCCTGGCGCAGGGGAGCCGGCCGTAACCCTCCACCTGCATGGCTCGCTCGACGTGGGGGGCGATCTGCTCACCGAGGCGGCGGCTGCCGATATCGTTGCAGGCGTGCCGGGTGATCAGGCGGGCCAGCAGCTCCTGGTCCACCCCGATATGCCCCTGGGTGGCGCCGATCGCGTTCAGCACACGGTAGGTGCTCTTGTAGATGGCCCGCTCCAGCTCGTCTTGGGCCGCGAGCCCCTTCTCCTTGACGCCCCGGATCACGTCATGATGGCGCTCCTCGATGGAGCGTGGCTCCGCCTGCCGGCGTGGCGGCTGACGCTTGCCGAACCAGCGGGACAGCAGCGAGCCGGGCTCGGGCTCGGGTGCCGGCGGTTCGGGTGCGAAGGCCGCGGCGAGGATCTCGCCTGCCCGGCCGTGTATCTCGTCATGCAGCCGGTCATAGGCCTGCTGGAGTGCCGGCAGCTCCGGGGTCAGGTAGACGGAGAGGATCTTGAGGGCGATGCTGCGGAAGTGCTGCCCCAGCAGCTCCTCCTCTTCACCCTCGAGGACCACCACATCGGCCGTCACCTGCACGATAAGTTCGTGCAGCACCAGGCGTTCCGCACAGAAGGCGACCAGCTCCTCTTCCGGAAGCCCGGTGAGGGTTCTCAGCTCGGGCATGTCGGCCAGGCGGGAGTAGACGTTGTCCGGGCGGTGAATCGTCTCCAGGGCCTTGTAGCGCCCGGGCAGCTCGGCCTCCAGGCCGGGGTTCCACGCCGAAAACTCGGGATCAGGTCGATCTGCCATATCGGGAAGCCATGCATGCCGTGTTGTGTCAGGGCTCGGTGGTGCAGTAGTGCGCCTCGGCCCGCAGGGTAGGCGCCGACCATCCCGGCCCCACCAGGCGATAGTGACCGACCCGGCCCCCCGGGGCAATGCCGCGAAGGGCCGGCCACCGGACGGAGCCGCGCCTGGTCGTCAAGCGGTCGGTAAAGGGGACGGCGACGACATCGAAGGCCTTAAAGCTCACGGTAGGCTTCCTCGTCGGCGTCGGATTCCCACTCGCTCAGGGTCCCTTCGACGGCATGGGTGAAGGCCAGGTCGAGAGGACGAGCCTTGCGCAGGCGAATCTCGCCATCATTGATCTCGAAGCTGATCACATCGCCTGCGCGCAGGTCCAGCGCCTGGCGCACGGCGCCGGGAATGGTGGCCTGGTATTTCCTGGTCAGTCGGCTGGTTTTGATGGTCATGGTCATGACCCTCTGCCCTGTCGGGTAATACGGTAATACTGGATGGGGCTGCGGTAGGGCACAAGGAGGCAGCTTGCCTGGCGTGAGCTTCGTGCGATCGCCGACAGCATCGGCTGGCTGTACGGAGGGTGCCGGCCACCAAGAACACACGGCCCCGCCTCTTTCCGAGGCGAGGCCGTGTCGTACCGACAGCCAGAGACTGCCTGGCTCGTCGCTGGATCAGGTCGGGGCGATATTCTGGTTCAGGTGGAAGAGGTTCTGGGGATCATACTGCGCCTTGATCCTGGACAGGCGCGCGTAGTTCGTCTCCCCGAAGCCGGCGATGATCCGCTCCCTGCCTTCGTCGCCGATGAAGTTGAGGTAGACGTTGCCGCTGGCCCAGGGGCTCAGGTCCTGGCGTAAACGACGTGTCCACTCTCTGCCGCGTTCGTCATCGTCGGGGTTCTCCCACATCCCGAAGGGATGCACGGCCCAAGGGGCGTGTCGCCAGGAGATCGGGAAATCGGCAGGCCCCCTCGCGACGGCGCCTCCCTGCGGAATCAGCACATGCTGGGAGTGAGACGGCACGATCATGTCGCCCGCGCGCTCACAGAACAGCGTCAGCGCCTCGTCCGGAAAAGACTTCAGGTATTCGGCCGACCAGTAGTTGCGATAGCCGGGCGGGTCGTCGAGCATGCACTGCAGGTCGGCATAAGGCATCTCGGCGATCAGCTCGCCCTCGTGCCCCAGGGAGAGCAGTGGTGCCACGACCTCCCGTGCCTCGGCCTCCGGTCCGGCATAGACGGCCAGCACAGCGAACGTCAGCTTGTCGACCAGATACTCGGGAACGAAAGCTTCCGGCGGGGCCGTGACGTAGAGGGCGCCGCCGCCTACCTCGTCCGGTGCCGAGTCGAGGAAGTCGCGATAGGCGGGCAGGACCACCGGCGCCTTCTCCGGTGACCAGAGCAGCAGCAGGGCGGTGACCTGTGGGAGCTCGTGCAGCCGGAAGGTGAATGACGTGGCCACTCCGAAGTTCCCACCGCCCCCGTGCAGCGCCCAGAACAGTTCGGGATTCTCCCGCTCGCTGGCGTGGACGAGGCTGCCGTCGGCGGTCACCAGCTCGGCGGCGAGCAGATTGTCGCAGGCCAGCCCGAACTTGCGGGCCAGCCAGCCGTCACCGCCACCCAGGGTGTAGCCGCCCACCCCGGTGGTGGATACCCGCCCACCCGTTGTCGCCAGGTCGTGCGGCTGGGTAGCGCGGTCGAGGTGGCTCATCGTCGCCCCGCCGCCGACGGTGGCGGTGCGCCCCCCCGGGTCGACTGTCACGCCGTTCATCCGGCGCAGGTCGATCACCAGGCCGCCCTCGGTCAGGGCCTTGCCCGCAACGCCGTGGCCGCCACCGCGCACGGCGATCTCCAGCCCCAGCTGCCTGCCGAAGTTGACGGCGCTGACCACATCCTCCACGTTGGCGCACTGGGCCATGATGGCCGGGTGGCGGTCGATCATTGCGTTGAACAGCTTGCGGGCTTCATCGTAGCCGGCATCCTCGGGGAGCAGGATCTCCCCCGAGAAGTGCCGGCGTAACTCCTTGAGTGCTGCGTTATCGAGATGAGTTGTCATGACACCCTCCTCGGGAGGGCGAGGCGCAGGGACTCGTGATCCTGGGCTTTGCCATACCCAACCTGACGTCATCGGCCGTCGACCCCCGGGCCGGTCCGACGTCAGGCGCTCGGTGCCGGCCAACTGCCCGGGATCAGGGCCAGCGGCGCGAGCAACTGAGGTGGCGGTGAGCCGCCGAGTCTCGGGGCACCGCGCAGCTCATGCCGGCATGGCGACGGGCATGATCCGATTGGAGTCGTGGGTCCCTTCCAGTATAGCGCCACGGGCTTGGGGGCCCGATTCTTTCATCACCCCGGTCACCGGTGGCTTGCGCTGGAACCCGAGGCCTGAAGCCGTTTGCGCGGGCTGCGCCACAGGTTCAATGGACAGTTCGATAACGTTGACGTTAACTGCGGATTGTCGATAACAATCCCAATGCCAGGAGCCACCATGACCACCCCCATCAGCCGCTTTCCCATTCCCGAGTCGATCCAGGAGCTGCCCGAGGACCTCCGCGACGCCATGCTGGCGGTGCAGGAGAGGGCGGGCTTCATCCCCAACGTCTTCCTGATGCTGGCCCACCGCCCGGCGGAGTTCCGCGCTTTCTTCGCCTACCACGACGCCCTGATGGAGCGCGAGTCCGACACCCTCACCAAGGCGGAGAAGGAGATGATCGTGGTGGCCACCAGCGCCCGCAACCAGTGCCTCTACTGCGTGGTGGCCCACGGCGCCCTGGTGCGCATCTACAGCAAGGACCCGCTGCTGGCCGACCAGGTCGCCATCAACCACCGCGTCGCCGGCCTCAGCGAGCGCCACCGAGTGATGCTCGACTTCGCCATGCACTCTGGCCTGGAGGTCGGCGAGCTCACCGACGCCTGGCAGACACGCCTGCTGGAGGTGGGCTTCACTCAGGACGACATCTGGGACATCGGCGCCATCGCCGCCTTCTTCGGCATGTCCAACCGCCTGGTCACCCTGGCCGGCACCCCGCCCAACGAGGAGTTCTACCTGATGGGCCGGGTGCCGCGGGAGAAGTGAGCCACTGGTCCAGGAGCTTCTCAGGTTAGCTTGGAGCGCTCACTGTGGGAGGACGGCTTTGCCGCGCGAATGGCGGCGGCCACCCAACATTAGCCAATTGCTGTTACCTTAGATCGGCATTGAAACAGGGAAAGTGGGGTAACGCATGGATCGGCTACCGGAAGGGCTCTACGAACGGCTACTCGATGAAGAACTGATGGTGGAGTTGGAAGCGCACCCAGAGTTGAAGCCAGTTCTTTGCTCCCTCGACGATGAGGCGGCGCCCCACGCCTACTCCCAATTTATCGGCCAGCTGCTCCACCGAGCCTTACGCATGGTAGAGGCCAAGGATCGACTGCCGCTGATTAACCGCATTGTCGAGCTGGTGTCGGCGACCGAAGGTCTCGACTATCTGACTCGCAAACGGCTGCTCAGCGCCGATAAATCGATTCTCACGGAGGTGGGCCATGGCCGCGACTCCTTACCCCGCCCACACACGCCACTGTCTACCAGTGCCCTGCTCACCGGCCTCGGCCACGATCCGCCGTTAGAACATGAGCTGCGAGCCGAGATGGCCACGGTGGATGGGGTCGATATACTGGTTTCGTTCATCAAGTGGTCCGGGCTTCGGCTACTGATGCCGGCCCTAGAGCGCCTGGCCGAGCGGGGGGTGCCGGTGCGTCTGATTTCCACCAGCTATATGGGTGCTAGCGATCCGGCAGCGCTGGAATGGCTGACTCGCCAGCCCAATGTCACCGTGCGTGTTTCCTACGATTCCGGTGGCACTCGTTTGCACGCCAAGGCCTACCTTTTTCGGCGGAATTGTGGCTATTCCACTGCCTATATTGGCTCGGCGAATATGTCCCATTCGGCGATGACCCAGGGGCTGGAGTGGACCGTCAAAGTCACCGAGCAGGATATGAAACATATTCTGGAACGGTTTGCCGCCGAGTTTTCCGCCTACTGGGAGAGCGATGAGTTCGAGCCCTACACCGAGGCGGACTTCATCCGCTTTCGACAAGCGATCGCGGCGCATAAAGAGCGTGATCGGCGTGGGGTAACATTCTTTGCCGAGATGACGCCGCGACCGTTCCAGTTGCGGATTCTGGAGGCGATCGACGCCGCGCGTCAGCGTGGCTCATACCGGAACCTGGTGGTAGCGGCCACCGGTACCGGGAAGACCGTGGTCTCAGCGCTGGACTATCGACGATTCTGTGAGCGCGAAGGGCACCAGTTGCCGCTGCTGTTTGTGGCTCACCGCAAGGAGATCCTGGAGCAGGCCCAGGCCTGTTTCCGAACCGTGCTGCGTGATCAGAACTTCGGTGAGCTCTGGGTGGGCGGGCAGGCGCCGACAGCGCACCGCCATCTATTTGCCTCGGTGCAGACGCTCAATCGGCAGAGGCCTTGGGGAAGCCTGGGTGCTGAGCACTTTCACTATGTGGTGATCGATGAAGCCCATCATGGTGCCGCCAGCAGCTATCGGGCGCTGTTCGATGAGCTGAGTCCGAAACTGTTACTAGGCCTGACCGCCACACCAGAGCGGATGGATGGCAGCAGTATCCTGCCGGACTTCGGCGGTGACTTCGCCGCAGAGATCCGCCTCCCCGAGGCGCTGGAAGAAAAGTTGCTGTGCCCCTTCCATTACTTTGGCGTCAGCGACAGCATCGATCTCAGTGAAGACAGCCTTTGGCGGAATGGGCGCTATGACGCCCGGCAGCTCGAGAACTTGCTAACCGGCGACGACTTTCGTGCTCGCCAGCGCGTCGATACCGTTAGACAGGCGTTGGAACGCTATCAGCCTGACCTCCGGGGCTTGCGTGCGGTGGGATTTTGCGCCGGCGTGCGGCACGCCGAGTATATGGCTGAGAGCTTCAACGCACTTGGCGGCGAGTATCGGGCCGCTGTGCTGGTTGGTGACACTTCAGCAGAGCTCCGTGCCGAGCGGCTTCGGGAGTTTCGCGAGGGCACACTGCCATTCCTGTTTACTGTGGATGTGCTCAGCGAGGGCGTCGACGTTCCCGACATCAACCTCGTGATGTTCCTGAGGCCTACCGAGAGCCTGACGGTCTTTCTTCAGCAGTTAGGGCGAGGACTGCGCCATGCCCCGGGCAAGGAGTGCCTCACCGTACTGGACTTCGTAGGGCAGACCCACCGCCGCTATCGGTTGGACACCAAGTTTACCGCGCTGCTCTCCGGACGGCGGAAGCGTCTGGATCGGGAAGTGGAGGCCGACTTTCCGAGTCTGCCGCCGGGCTGCAGCATCCAACTGGAACGCGTGGCACGGGAGAGAGTGCTGGGCAAGATCCGCGCGGTGCTAAGTGATTTGAATCGGTTTATTCCTGAGACTCTTCGCACCTGGTCGGAAGAGGTGGGCCAGCCACTCACATTTGGACGGTTCCTCGAGGTAACGGGACTCTCACCGGTACAGGTGCTGGCGCGGCGGAGCTGGTCGGAGTGGAAGGCCATGGCCGACCGTCGGCCGCTGCCCGACGATCCCGATCTGGAGCAGGCCCGCAAGGCACTCTCCCGCATCGCCCTGCGTAGTGATCCTGAACTCCTCACGGCCGTTGAAACTCTCGGTCGTCCGGATGGCAGTGTCGAGGAGGCCCTGGGGCGCTACGACGTTGGCCAGCAGACGGCGCTGCACTATCTGCTGTGGAGCCGGAAGGGGGGGCTGGTGGGTGTTGAGAATCTCGAGCAGTCGCTGCAGAAGTGGCGCGTCAATTCCAGCGTGGCCGCCGATGCCGCGGAGATTGCCGCCTGGCGGCGTATCCATCAGTCAGTGCCGCTACGCTCTCTTGACGATCTGCCGTTCGACTGCGGGCTGCTGTTACACGGCGCTTATGGCACCGCCGAGATCAAGGCGGCCATGGGCTTGGCCAGCTTGGAAAAGCCTGGCGCCACCGGGGTGGGTGTTATCCATGCCAGGGACATCCGCACTTACATTCACTTGGTCACTTTCCACAAAGACGACGGTGACTTTTCGCCCACCACACGTTATCGCGACTATCCCATCAGCCGAACGTTGCTGCATTGGGAGAGCCAGTCGAATACCACACAGGCCAGTTCGACGGGCCAGAACTATCTCCACTTTGGAGACCGCGGCTACACGATTCTTTTTTTCGCTCGTTTGACCAAGCGTATCGAGGGCGAGACGGCACCCTTTATCTTCTTAGGCCCGGCCAAGGCGCTAAACGGGTATGAGGGTGATCGCCCCATTGCCATGATCTGGGAGCTCGAACACCCAATGCCAGCGGAACTCTTCGAGGAGGCGCGGCCGGCATAACATGACCTGTCACGGAACCTCAGCGACGTGAATCTGGCGGTACAGGAGAAGGCGGCTTTGTGGCCAACGTCTTCAAGATGCTGGCCCATCGGCAGGACGAATTACGCGATTTCTTCGGTATGTCCAACCGCCTGGTCACCCTGGCCGGCACCCCGTCCAACGAGGAGTTCTACCTGATGGGCCGGGTGCCGCGGGAGGTCTAAGGGAGGCACCAAGTGGCGAGTTCGTGTTGACAGATTGGCCTCGCCTGACAAGGGCTGCGAGCCGCCGGCCCCAGCCCTTGTGTTCGCGTGCCGTTGCTGTCAGTCGGTCAATACTCCCAGAAGATCCGCTGCAGCTCCTCGCTGTTATCGGTCATCGTCAGGGCCACCATGGCCAGGATACGAGCTTGTTGCGGGCGGTGGTCGTGGGCCACTACCCAGTCGTAGTCGTCATCGGGCTGCTCGGCGTTCCGCAGCACGAACCCGGCGGGCACGCGGGAAGAGCGGATGATCATCACCCCCTGGTCACGCAGCGCCTTCAAGGCATCGACCGCTGGTGCCGCCACCGAGCCATTACCCGTACCGGCATGGATCAGTGCCGCGATGTCGCTCTCGCCGTAGGCCTCGATACCAATGGTGTTCATGTTGCCGTAGCCGTAGACGATATCGACGGCTGGCAGGGAGTCGATATCATCGATGTTGAACTCGGATGAAGTGGTGTGGCGCTTGACCGGGTCACGAAACCAGTAATTGCGCCCTTCGACCACCATTCCGAGCGGGCCCCACTGGCTCTGGAAAGAGCTGGTCTTGATGTTGATGCTCTTGCTGACGTCGCGCCCGCTCAGGATGTCGTCGTTCATGGTCACCAGGACCCCCTTGCCTCTGGCGTCCTCGCTGGCCGCAACGCTCACGGCGCCGTAGAGATTCAGGGCGCCGTCGGCGGACAGGGCGGTGCCGGGGCGCATGGAGCCTACCAGCACGATGGGCTTGTCGGTTTGCACCACCAGGTTCAGGAAGAAGGCGGTCTCCTCTAGGGTATCGGTGCCGTGGGTGATGACGATACCGTCGACATCGTCCTGCTTGGTCAACTCCGACACGCGCTGGCCCAGGGTGATCAGATGCTCGTTGTTGAAACTTTCGGAGGCGATCTGGAAGACCTGCTCTCCGCTGACCCGAGCAAGATTTTCCAATTCGGGCAGGCCCGCCAGTAGCTTATCGACTGGTACCGTTGCGGCGGCGTAGGTCGCGCTGTCGGCGGCGGTTGCCCCGGCCCCGGCTATGGTGCCACCGGTGGCGAGCACCACCACGTGCCGGTCCTCCGACTGCGCCAAGACAGCGGCCGATACCGCCAGAAGCACAACTCCCGCAATCCAGCTTCTCACTAATCGTTGAGTTTTCACGACAAACCTCTCCCGTTGGATGGTTGTGTTGGCAGGCGCCACGGTCAATTCGTGCTATGGGCTCGACCGCTTCCAGATACACCATAGCCAGTTCACCGGGTTATCGCCGTGATTCTTCCCCAGGTCTCGGTCCCAGTTTGGTGCTTGATTGATCGGCGGTGCCCAGGGGCGATACCGGAGTTAGGCGGTGGTCGTTCGAACCAAGCGCATGCGCTATCATGAACCTCGTTCCTTCCGCTATCGGCCAGGCCGGCCGTGACTCGAAGAAGGATCCCTACAATACATCCACTTGTCGCCAGGGGAGTCCCGCCGCATCCGCGGGGGCTGAGAGGGCCAAGCGCCGACCCTGGAACCTGATCCGGTTCATGCCGGCGGAGGAAGCGCGACATGCCCTACCTGACGTCTGCCGTGCTCGGCGCGGCGCTCCTGTGCTTTGCGTTCCTGGGCCTGCGGGCCCGCCGGGCCGACGGTCGGCTCGATGACTACGTCACCGCCCGCAATTCCCAGGGCGCCCAGGCCATCGGCCTGTCGTTCCTGGCCTCCAGCATGGGCGCCTGGATCCTCTTCGCGCCGCCGGAGATCGGCGCCTTCGTGGGGCCGGTGGCGCTCGCCGGCTACGCCATCGGCTCGTCGCTGCCCTTCATCGTGCTGGGGCTCTACGGCCCGGCGATCCGCCGCCACCTGCCTAAGGGGCGCAGCATCGGCGAGTTCGCCGAGGCCTGCTACGGTGCCGGAGTGCGGCGCTGGGTCTCCTGCGTCTCCGTGGCCTACATGGCGATCTTCCTGGCCGCCGAGCTCACCGCCATCGGCGCCATCGCCGCGCTGCTCTCGGACGTGCCGCCGGCGCTGGTGATCCTCGGGGTGGCGGCGGTCACCCTGGTCTACACCACCCTGGGCGGGCTGCGGGCGAGCCTCGCCACCGACCGCTGGCAGGCCTGGCTGCTGCTGGTCCTGCTGGTGCTGGTGGGCGGCGTGGCCTGGTGGTGGCTGCCCCCCATGCCGGCCGAGGCGGTAATGCCCGCCGTTCCCGCCGGCAGCGCGTTCTCCGTGGCGCTCACCCTGGTGATCGCCGTCACCGCGGCGAACCTCTTCCACCAGGGCTACTGGCAGCGGGTGTGGGCCGCCGAGGACGATCGCGCCCTGGCCCGCGGGGCCCTGCTGGGCGGGGCCAGCAGCCTGCTGGTGGTGATGGCCATCGGCGGGCTCGGCATCGTGGCGGCGATGCACGCGCTGCCCCTGGGCGAGCCGCCGATTCCCTTCTTCGCGCTGCTCTCCGCGGCGCCGGCCTGGCTGGCGCTGCCGGCCCTGGTGCTGGCGGTCACCCTGGTGGCCTCCAGCGTCGATACCCTGCAGAACGCCATCGCCTCCATGGCGGTGGCAAGCTCCGGCCGGCAGGGGCTCTCGGTGCGGGCGGCGCGCTGGGTCACGGTGGCGCTGATGCTGCCGGTGGTGTGGGTGGCCCTGCAGGGCTTCTCGGTGCTGCGCCTGTTCCTGATCGCCGATCTGCTGTGCGCCGCCATCCTGCTGCCGGTGCTGCTGGGCCTGTGGCGGCGCATGTCGCCGCTCGCCGCGGTGGCAGGAGGCGTGGCGGGCCTGCTCGGCGCGGTGCTGCCGGGCTGGATCACCCTGGGGAGTCTTTCCGCCGGGGTGCTCGCCGCCACCTTCCCGGATAGCATTCCGACACTCCCGCCCTTCCTGGGGGCGCTGGTCGCCTCCACGCTTGCCAGCCTGCTGGTTGCCTGGCGGCGCCCGGGGGCGAGATTCCAACCCACCCTCAAGGGAGACGCCCGATGAGCACAAGCTCCGACTGGAATGCCTGGGCCGCCGGCCGCGACTCGGCGCGCATCACCGACTGGCTGCGCGAGATCAGCGAGCCCGACTGGTCCGCCACCGTGAATCACCCGCTCTTCGATGCCCTGGCCGAGGGGCGCCTTTCCGATGCCGACTTCGCCGCCTACATGGTGCAGGACTATGGCTTCGTGGACCCCTTCACCGCGCTGATCGGCTTCGCCATCGGCCGGGCGCCGAGCATGGCGGATCGGGTGGTGCTGGGGCAGTTCATGGGCATGCTGACCAGCGACGAGAACAGCACCTTCCAGCGCACCTTCGAAGCCTTCGGGGTGCCGGCCGCCCAGCGCGAGGCGTCGGACTATCTGCCCGAGACCCGGGCCTTCCAGGCGCTGCTGCGCGAGACCGGCAGCGCCGGCGGCTACGCCGAGATCCTCGCGGTGCTGGTGGTGACCGAGTGGGTCTATCTGGAGTGGGCGCTGCGCATCACCCGTGCCGAGGGGTTGCATCCGCTGGTGGGGGAGTGGATCGACCTGCACGACAACCCCGCCTTCCAGGACTTCGTCGCCTGGCTGCGCCGCCGCCTGGACGAGGAGGCGCAGACGCTCGATGACGCCGCCTTTGCCCGCATGGCCGAGTGCTTCCGCGAGACGGTGGCCAGGGAGCGCGCCTTCCATGACGCCGTGATGCCGCGTTGAACGGGCCGGGCGGGTAGCGTCGCCACGCCCGCCCTGCTTTCGGTGGGAGGAGGGAGGGGCCCCTCACTCGAGGAAGAGGTCGGCGGGCAGCCCGAAGCGCTGGGTCAGGACCTTGATCTGGCGGACGTTCAGGCGCCGCTTGCCGTTCAGGATCTCCGAGATCACCGATTGGGTGCCGACCTCTGGCAGGCTGGACTGGTCGAGGCCGTGCCACGCCATCAGGTGGCGCAGCATCTCGGCACCGCGTACCTCCGGCATGGGGCGATGGCGCTCATCGTAGGCCTCGAGCAGGTCGCCCATGTGGGCGGCCAGGCTGGCCAGCGAGTGATCCTCGTCGTCGCCGACCAGCTCCAACAACTCGTCCAGTGCCTTTACGAGGGCATCACAGTCGGCCTCGGACTCGGGGGCTCGAAGCAGGGGGGCGACGAATCGCCAGTGGGCGGCGGCCTGTTGGACGATGCTGGTCATTTCGACTCCTTCCAGCGGCCCTTGTCATATTCGGCATGATCGAGCACGTGCTGGGTGTAGATCTTCTTGAAGCGATAGTGCACCACGGCGATCAGACGGAGCTTGTTGCCGCCGATATCGAACACATGCCGGGAACCCACCTTGTCGATGGCCGGAAACAGCGCCTTTATCTCGGCGAAGCTGCTTGGCTCGCTGGATTTCATCAGCCGGTACCAGGCATCCAGCGCAGAGGCTGCCTGGGGCCATTTCTGCTTGGCTTCCCAGATCCGTTTCTGTGTGATGATATGCACGACAATCCTTCTATCGCAATCTGCGATAGAGTCTGGCGCGCTTCGGCCTTCGGCTCAAATGCTTGTGCGGACTCGGTGTTCCCAGCGAATCGTTGCGTTGCGCAGTGCTGGTGCGCCAGCCTGGGCGGAAGCCCCACCTATTGCGAGTGAGGCGGAGATGAGCTTGCATGATGGTCCGTTTGAGCCTTCACGGCTCACGGGAGACGGACGGTTTCCCATTTCAAGGAAGTTTAGCTAAGTTATCAAAATTGGATAACTTGCCAAAACTCGGTTGATAACATGGATCCCGTCACCAATCCCTATGCGCCGGGCGCCGGCACCCCACCTCCCGAGCTGGCAGGCCGCGACCAGCTGCGTGAGCGTCTGCGCATCAACATCCAACGCCTGCGCCGTGGTCGTTCCGCCAAGAGCCTGCTGATGGTGGGGCTGCGTGGCGTGGGCAAGACGGTGCTGCTGGAACGCATGCGCCAGGATGCCGAGGCAGAGGGGATCCACACCGTGCGGCTCGAGGCGCCGGAGTATCGGTCCCTGCCGGCACTGCTGGCACCGCAACTGCGCCTGGCGCTGTTGCGCCTGAGCCGTACGCAGCAGGCACGCGCCTTGGCACAGCGTGGTCTGAGTGCCCTGGCGGGTTTCGCCAGAGCGCTCAAGGTCAAGTACCAGGATATCGAGGTGGGGTTCGACGCCGAGCCGGAACCAGGCCTGGCGGACAACGGGGATCTGGAGCTGGATCTGGCCATGCTGCTGGAAGAGGTCGGACGGGCGTCGCGGGAAGCCGGCACGGCCCTGGTGATGTTCGTGGATGAACTCCAGTACGTGGCGGAAGAGCAGCTGGCCGCCCTGATCAGTGCCCTGCACCGCTGTGCGCAGCTGGCCCTGCCGGTGAGTCTGGTGGGCGCCGGCTTGCCCCAACTCAGGGGCAGGGCCGGCAAGGCGAAGTCCTACGCCGAGCGGCTCTTCGACTATCCCGAGATCGGCCCGCTGGATGATGAGTCAGCCACCCGGGCCCTGGTGAATCCCGCCAGGAAAGAGGGGGTCGGGTTTGAGCCTGAGGCCATTGTGGCCATCCTGGCGGCCTCTCGAGGATATCCCTATTTCCTGCAGGAATGGGCCAGCCATACATGGGACATCGCCGTGCAGAGCCCCATCATCAAGGCGGATGTCGAGTCGGCTACCCCGGAAGTCATCGCCGCACTGGACGCCAACTTCTTCATGGTGCGCTTCGACCGGATCACGCCCGCTGGCAGGCGCTACCTGCGTGCCATGGCCGAACTGGGGGCCGGCCCGCACCGTTCCGGCGAGATTGCCGCGGTACTTGGCAAGAGCGTGCGGTCGCTGGCGCCGATCCGTGCCGCCCTGATCGAGGATGGCATGCTCTGGAGCCCCGGCCATGGTCAGACAGCCTTTACGGTGCCGCTGTTCGATGACTTCATGCGTCGTAGCATGCCCGGAGAAGACTGGAAACAGACGACGTGAGCCTGTTCATCTGGGCGGCATCCCTACACTGCCGCCCTTCCCAGGCAGAGGCGAGCTTGGCGGGGTCCGGTGCGCGTCCCTGCGGGATTTGCCAGATGGGAATCCGGCGACCACCCTCTGAAGGTCAACCCTGGCCGATCAGAGGAGCCCTGCCATGAGCGATACCCCCAAGGATCCCCGCCGCCGCTACTCCGCTTCCGTGGTGGATGGCCCCGGCAAGGCGGCCGGCCGTGCCATGCTGCGCGCGGTGGGCTTTCGTGATGAGGACTTCGCCAAGCCCCAGGTGGGCATCGCCTCCACCTGGAGCAACCTCACCCCCTGCAACAGCCATATCGACGAGCTGGCCCGCCAGGCCAGCGACGGCGCCGACGCCGCCGGCGGCAAGGGGGTGATCTTCAACACCATCACCGTCTCCGACGGCATCGCCAACGGCACCGAGGGCATGAAGTACTCCCTGGTCTCCCGGGAGGTGATCGCCGACTCCATCGAGACGGTGGCCGGCTGCGAGGGCTTCGACGGCCTGGTGGCCATCGGCGGCTGCGACAAGAACATGCCGGGCTGCCTGATGGGCCTGGCGCGGCTCGACCGGCCCGGCGTCTTCGTCTACGGCGGCACCATACTGCCCGGCAAGGGCCACACCGATATCGTCTCGGTCTTCGAGGCGATGGGCGCCCACAGCCGCGGCGATATCGACCTGATCGAGCTCAAGCAGATCGAGGAGACGGCGATTCCCGGCCCGGGCTCCTGCGGCGGCATGTACACCGCCAACACCATGGCCTCGGCCATCGAGGCGCTGGGCATGAGCCTGCCGGGCAGCTCGGCCCAGAACGCCGTCTCCAACGACAAGCGCGAGGACTGCAAGGCGGCAGGCGCGGCGGTGCTCGAGCTGCTCGAGCGCGACATCAAGCCCTCCGACATCATGACCCGGGAGGCTTTCGAGAACGCCATCACCGTGGTGATCGCGCTGGGCGGCTCCACCAACGCGGTGCTGCACCTGATCGGCATGGCCCGCACCGTCGGCGTTGACCTGTCGCTCGAGGACTTCACCCGGATCGGCAAGCGCGTGCCGGTGGTGGCCGACCTGCGCCCCAGCGGCCACTACATGATGAGCGAGCTGGTGGCCATCGGCGGCATCCAGCCGCTGATGAAGACCCTGCTCGACGCCGGGCTGCTCCACGGCGACTGCCTGACGGTCACCGGCAGGACGCTCGCCGAGAACCTGGCGGGCGTGGCCCCCTATCCCGAGGATCAGCGGATCATCGCGGCGCTGGATGCGCCCCTCAAGGCGGAGAGCCACCTGCGCATCCTCCACGGCAACCTGGCCCCGGAGGGGGCGGTGGCAAAGATCACCGGCAAGGAGGGCACCCGCTTCTCGGGCACCGCGCGGGTGTTCGGCTCCGAGGAGGAGGCCCAGGCCCGCATCAACGACGGCACCGTGGTGGCCGGCGACGTGGTGGTGATCCGCTACGAGGGGCCGCGGGGTGGCCCGGGCATGCGCGAGATGCTCACCCCCACCTCGGCGATCATGGGCCGGGGCCTGGGGGATTCGGTGGCGCTGATCACCGACGGGCGCTTCTCCGGCGGCAGCCACGGCTTCGTGGTGGGACACGTCACCCCCGAGGCCTTCGACGGCGGCCCCCTGGCGCTGGTGGAAGATGGCGACCGCATCACCATCGACGCCGAGGCCGACACCATCGAGGTCGAGCTTCCCGACGAGGAGCTGATGCGCCGTCGCGCCGCCTGGCAGCCGCCCGCGCCGCGCTACACCCGCGGGGTGCTGGCCAAGTACGCCCGGATGGTGAGTTCCGCCTCCACCGGGGCGGTGACCGACCTGCCGGACTGAACCCGGGCTCTCCCAGCGGGGAGCGCGCCGTCACCCCCCCCCCCCTGAAAAGCATCACGCCCCGCCGGTGACCCGGCGGGGCGTGATGCGGGATGGAGAGCCGCCGCGACGTCAGTGGGACGTCGGCTGGGGGTCGATGGTGCGGTGCAGGAGCTGCAGCTCGTCGAGCGAGAGGTGTTCGAGGCGGCCGGCGAGCAGGTCGCTCACCTTCTGGGCCGGCAGGCCCGCGCGTCGGGCGATCTCTCGGCAGCCGAGATCGGAGACGGCGATCAACCGAGTGACGATGCGCATGAGGCGTGTACGTTTTTCCAGGTCCCTGACGTCGAGGTCAGGGCTTCTTCGCGGGGGGTCGAGAAGATCCGCGGCTAGGGTATGACGTGCAGTACTCATGATGCTCCAGTTGGCGATGGCGACATGCACACTATGGGGGCTCCTCGGCGATTTTGCCAGTGTCGATTCGATGATGCTTTGGTGGCAGGGCGATGCCCCACTCACGCAAAATGTGACAAAGCGTGATCAAATGTAAAGTGACGGCGGCCCGATCGATTGTCATGATAGGAGCCACGCCGTGACGACGTGGCTTTCGCGCGTTCTGCGAGTGCGTGTTCAAGGAGAGGGACAAGATGCACGATTTCATCATCATCGGTGGCGGCATCCTGGGGATGTCCACCGCCATGCAGCTCAAGCAGGCCTACCCCGACCGACGCATGCTGCTGCTGGAGAAGGAGGCGGGGCCGGCCATGCACCAGACCGGCCACAACAGTGGCGTGATCCACGCCGGGGTCTACTACACTCCGGGCAGCCACAAGGCGCGCTTCTGCCTGGCCGGCAACCGCGCCACCGTCGAGTTCTGCGAGGCCCACGCCATCCCCTATGACACCTGCGGCAAGCTGCTGGTGGCCACCAGCGAGCTGGAAATGCAGCGCATGGAGGCGCTGTGGGAGCGCACCGAGGCCAACGGCCTCACACGCGAGTGGCTCTCCGCCGAGGCGCTGGCAGAGCGCGAGCCCAATATCACCGGGCTCGGCGGCATCTTCGTTCCCTCCAGCGGCATCGTCGACTTCGCCGCGGTGACCCGCGCCATGGCCGCCGAGTTCGAGCGGATGGGCGGCGAGATCCGCTACGGCTGCGAGGTGACGGGCCTTCAGGAGCGTAGCCAGGAGGTGGTGGTGAAGAGCCGCGGCGGCGAGTTCACCGGGCGCTACCTGGTGACCTGCTCGGGGCTGATGGCCGACCGGGTGATCCGCCTGCTGGGCCAGGACCCGAGCTTCACCATCTGTCCCTTCCGCGGCGAGTACTACCGGTTGCCGGCGAAGCACAACCGCATCGTCAACCACCTGATCTATCCGATCCCCGACCCCTCCATGCCCTTCCTCGGCGTGCACCTCACCCGGATGATCGATGGCAGCGTCACCGTGGGTCCCAACGCGGTGCTGGCCTTCAAGCGCGAGGGCTATCGCAAGCGCGACGTCTCCCTCGTCGACCTGGCTCGGATGGTCACCAACCCCGGCATTCTCAAGGTGCTGGGCCGGAACCTTCGCCCGGGACTGGTCGAGATGAAGAACTCCCTCTACAAGCGGGGGTATCTCGAGCTGGTGCGCAAGTACTGCCCCAGCCTGACCCTGGAGGACCTCGAGCCGTATCCGGCCGGCGTGCGCGCCCAGGCGGTCTCCCGGGACGGCAAGCTGGTGGACGACTTCCTCTTCGTCAATACGCGCCGCACCCTCAACGTGGGCAATGCGCCGTCGCCTGCCGCCACTTCGGCGATTCCCATCGGCGCCCATATCGTCGAGCAGGTGAAGGCGATGGCGGAGGCGTGAGTGAGCCGGCCGGGGAGCGGGGCGGTCTGGGTGGAATTGCCGAAAGAAAACAGAAACGTAGAAATATGGCCTTGGTCTCTCACGCTGGGCCCGTGCTAGCTTTGATCCAGGCGCTTCGTTCGCCCTTCTGCGCCCATAACCACACAACAAACGGGCATCAGCCCGGAGGATTGCCATGAACGCCATGAAGTACGCCGTCGCCGTCTCGCTGCTCGCCACGGCCCCGCTGGCCGCCGCCCAGCAGCTCTCCATCGCCACAGGCGGCACCGGCGGGGTCTACTACCCGCTGGGCGGCGGCCTGGCCGAGATGATCAACAGGCATATCGAGGGCGCCAGCGCCGTGGCCGAGGTCACCGGGGCCTCGGTAGAGAACATGGGCCTGGTGTGGCGCGGCGATTCCGACCTGGCCCTGGCCCTGGCGGACACCGTCTACCAGGCCTATAACGGCACCGGTGACTTCGAGGGCCGCCAGCTCGACAATATCCGCGCCCTGGCCTCCATCTACCCCAACGCCGTGCAGCTGGTCACCCTGGCCGGCTCCGATGTCCACAGCCTCGACGACCTGCGCGGCAAGCGCGTCTCCGTCGGCGCCCCGGGCAGCGGTACCGAGCTCAACGCCCGCGCCCTGCTCGAGGCCAACGGCATCAGCTACGACGACTTCTCCCCCCAGCGGCTGAACTTCAACGAGACCGCCGACGCCATCCGCGACGGCGACATCGACGCCGGCTTCTGGAGCGTGGGACCGCCCACCAGCTCGATCCTGAACCTGGCCACCACCCGCGACATCCGCCTGGTAGGCCTCACCGAGGAGGAGGTCGCCAACGCCCGCGAGGCGGAACCGGTCTTCGCCCCCTATGACCTGCGTGCCGGCATGTACGACGGCATGGACGAGGCGGTGCACACCATCAGCATCCCCAACGTGCTGGCGGTGAGCAGCGAGATGGATGACGACCTGGCCTACCAGATCACCAAGCTGCTCTTCGAGAACACCGACGAGCTGATCGCCGTGCACCCGGCGGCCAACGACACCACCGTGGAGTTCAGCATCGACTCCACCCCGATCCCCTTCCACGACGGGGCCCTGCGCTACTATGAGGAGATCGGTGCCGAGGTCCAGGAGCATCAGCGCCCGTAAGACGACCTGAACCGGGCACCCCGATGCCTGCCGCCATCCTGACCGCAAGCCGCCGCGCCCTCGGGCCGGCGGCCTTAGCACTGGGCCTGCTGCTTGCCCTGCCGGCCCAGGGCGGCGGCGAGGGCCGGCTCGTGGTCACCGCGGAGGACGGCCGCCTGGTCGCCTCGCTGCCGATGCCCGAGGGAGAGGCCTGGTGCCTGGCGTGGAACCACTCGGTGGCCGGCTTTCCGGTGCTCGACTGCTATCGCCATCGGGAGGGTCGCATGGTGCTGGAGCGCAGCCACCAGCCCGACTTCGCCGCCGGCCTCGGCCACTCGCCGGGCCGCGGGCGGCCGGTCTCCGACGGCGAGGGCGGCTATTGGATCGAGGGGATCGACGAGCCGGTGCCCGGCAACCGCTACCGCCTCCGGGTCGGCTCCCCGGAGGTCAACCATCGACTGCTGCACGAGGGCCGTCGGCTCAGCCTGAGCGACCAGGCCGCCGGCGAGCGGGTGACGATCCACCTGCGCACCTCGGCACCCGGCTCCTGACGAGGCACCCATGAGCGAATCCGCCAAGCCCACTGTCACCGCGCCCGAGGTCACCGTTCCCGGCGGCAACGCCATCCAGCCACGCCCCATCCTCTGGCTGATCACCCTGGTGGCGGTGGGGCTCTCCCTGTTCCAGCTCTACTCCGCCGGCATCCAGCCCCTGGGGCTCTTCTACCAGCGCAGCATCCACCTGATGCTGATCATGCTGCTGGCCTTCCTGATCTTCCCGGTGTTCGGCCCCCACCGCAGGCGCGGCGTGCTGGGCTGGGCCATCGACTGCCTGTTCCTGGCCGGGGCCCTGCTTACCGGCGGCTACCTGGTGATTTATCTCGACGAGATCTTTCGCCGTGCCGGATTCTGGACCCAGACCGATATCATCGTCGGCTGCATCGCCACCCTGACCGTGCTGGAGGCCAGCCGCCGGGCGGTGGGCCTGGGCATGACCATCATCGGCGCCGTCGCCATCCTCTACGCCTTCGCCGGCCCCCGCGGCGAGCTGCCCTGGCTCGGCCAGTTCCTGCCCGGCATCCTCGAACACCGCGGCTACAACATCGACCGGGTGGTGGGCCAGCTCTACCTGGGGCAGGAGGGCATCTTCGGCCTGCCGCTGGGCGTGGCCGCCACCTATATCTTCATCTTCGTGCTGTTCGGCGCCTTCCTCGAGATCACCGGCGCCGGCAAGTTCTTCATCGACCTGGCCTACGCCGCCACCGGGCGCCAGCGCGGGGGGCCCGCCAAGGCGGCGGTCATCGCCTCCGCCGGCATGGGCTCCATCTCCGGCAGCGCCATCGCCAACGTGGTGACCACTGGCGCCTTCACCATCCCGCTGATGAAGCGCCTGGGCTACCAGCCCAAGCAGGCCGGCGGCATCGAGGCGGCGGCCTCCACCGGCGGGCAGATCATGCCGCCGCTGATGGGCGCCGGGGCCTTCCTGATCGCCGAGTACACCGGGGTCTCCTACCTGGAGGTGGTCAAGGTCAGCGTGCTGCCGGCGATCATGTACTTCGCCACCGTCTACCTCTTCGTGCACATCATCGCCCTCAAGCAGGGCATGCAGGGCATGGCCAGAAGCGAGCTGCCCCAGGTGCGCGAGGTGATGAAGGAGGGCTGGCACTTCCTGCTGCCGCTGGGCGTGCTGGTGTGGTTGCTGGTGATGCACATGTCGCCCATGCGGGTGGGCTTCTATGCGGTGATGACCATGCTCGCCGTGGCGGTGCTGCGCTACGCCGTCTGGTTCCTGTTCGTTGCCCCGCGCCGGGGCGAGAAGGTGACCGCGGCCCGCGTCGCCACGGTGCTGTGGACCGGCTGGCGGAAGCTGGTGCAGGGCCTCGAGCTCGGCGCCCGCAACGCCGTGGCGGTCTCCATGGCCTGTGCGGTGGCCGGCATCATCGTCGGCATCGTCGGCCTCACCGGCCTGGGACTGAAGTTCTCCGCCATGATGCTGGCCTTCTCCGGCGGCAATATCGTGCTGGCCCTGATCCTGGTGCTGCTGGCCAGCCTGGTGCTGGGCATGGGCCTGCCGGTCACCGCCAGCTACATCGTGCTGATCGTGCTGGTGGGCCCGGCGCTCACCGCCGAGTTCGGCATCCCGCTGCTGATCGCCCACTTGGTGGTGTTCTGGTACTCCCAGGACTCCAACGTGACGCCGCCGATCGCGCTGGCCGGCTTCGCCGGGGCGGCCATCGCCGGCAGCAAGCCCATGGAAACCGGCGTGCAGGCGTGGAAGTTCGCCAAGGGGCTCTACCTGATCCCGATGTTCATGGTCTTCAACCCGGAGATCATCGTCGGCGGGCCGCTGCCCGTGCTGGCCTGGAACGGGCTGATCGCGATACTCGCCCTGGGGGCCTTCGCCGCGGCGCTGGAGGGGTATCTCTTCACGCGTATGTCGTGGCCGCCGCGGATTGCCATCGCCGGCGCCATCGTGGCGGTGTTCTGGCCGAACTTCCTGGTGGAGGCCATCGGGGTGGCGGTGATGATCCTGGCCATCGGGGGCAACTGGCTGGCCAGCCGGCGCGAGGCCGCGCTGTCCGGATAGTCAAGGTGACGGGGAATGGCCGCGCGGCTAGAATGTGCGGCTTTCCTTGACTCTTCGCACCTGGCCGCGAGGCTGGTCTGTAGGAGGCCAGCTTTGCTGGGCGAATGGAGGCCGGAGGCCTCCCGGCTGAAGGCGCCTGGATCGGGCCGCACCGACAGGGCGCCTATCGGCGCCATTCGCTCGGGTATACCCGAGCTCCCACAGGTCCATACCAGCCAGAGGGCGATGAGCTTTTCCTTCCCGAACGCAGGCAGTTGCCGAGGAGCATCGATGCAGTCCGAACAGTCGCCGAAGGTCGGCGTGATCATGGGGTCGAAGTCCGACTGGCCGGTGATGGAGCACGCGGTGGCGATGCTCGAGCGCCTGGGCGTGCCCTGCGAGACCCGCGTGGTCTCCGCCCACCGCACCCCGGACCTGCTGTTCGACTACGCCAAGTCCGCCGCCGAGCGGGGCCTGCAGGTGATCGTGGCCGGCGCCGGCGGTGCGGCCCACCTGCCGGGCATGGTGGCCGCCCAGACCGCGCTGCCGGTGCTCGGCGTGCCGGTGGAGTCCAAGGCGCTCAAGGGCCTGGACTCGCTGCTCTCCATCGTGCAGATGCCCGGCGGCATCGCCGTGGGCACCCTGGCCATCGGCAAGGCCGGTGCCACCAACGCGGGCCTGCTGGCCGCCCAGATCGTCGGCCTGCAGGACGAGACGGTGCGTGCCGCCGTGGAGGCCTTCCGGGCCGCGCAGACACGGAGCGTGCTCGACCACCCCGACCCCCGTCCCGATCCCCAGCCCTGATCGAGCGCGACGAGTGAGGAGAACGTCATGGACAAGGCCTTGAATATCGGCGTCCTGGGTGCCGGCCAGCTCGGCCGCATGCTGGCCCTGGCCGGCTATCCCCTGGCCAACCGCTTCACCTTCCTGGATACCACCGGTCACCCCAGCGCCGGGATCGGTGAGGTGATGATCTACACGGACCAACACCATCTGCTCGACGACTTCCTGGCCAGGGTCGACCTGGTCACCTACGAGTTCGAGCACCTGCCCGTGGCGCTGGTCCAGGCCATCGAGGAGGTCAAGCCGGTCTACCCCTCCAGCGAGGCGATCCGCGTCTGCCAGAACCGCGCCGAGGAGAAGGCGCTCTTCGATCGCCTGGGCATTCCCACCCCCGCCTACCGCCTGGTGGAGCACGCCGACGAGCTCGAGGCCGCGGCCCGGGAGCTGGGCTGCCCGGTGGTGGCCAAGTCGGTCACCGAGGGCTACGACGGCAAGGGCCAGGCGGTGATCCGCGACCCCGCCGAGGCGGCCGAGGCGTGGCGCGCCATCAACCACCCGAAGCTGATCGTCGAGACCTTCGTCGACTTCGTGCGCGAGGTGTCGATCATCGCCGTGCGCGACCGCGACGGCGAAGTGGCCTTCTATCCCATGGCGGAGAACGTCCATGTGGACGGTATCCTGCGCTACGCCCTGGCCCCCATGCCGGACCTGGATGACAGCGTGCAGCAGACCGCCGACGGCTATATCCGGGCCCTGCTCGACGAGCTCGACTACGTGGGGGTGCTGACCCTGGAGCTCTTCCAGTGCGCCGACGGCAGCCTCCTGGCCAACGAGATGGCGCCTCGGGTGCACAACTCCGGCCACTGGACCCAGGACGGCGCGGTGACCAGCCAGTTCGAGAACCACCTGCGCGCCATCCAGGGCCTGCCGCTGGGCGACACCGCGGCGCGCCACCCCACCTGCATGCTCAACGTGATCGGCCGCGAAGGGGACCCGGCGGCGCTTCTCGCCCTGCCGGATGCCCACCTGCACCGCTACGACAAGAGCGAGCGACCCGGGCGCAAGCTGGCCCACGTCAACCTGGTGGCGCCGAGCCACGAGGCGCTGCTTGAGCGGGTGCGCGCCTGCGCGGCCCTGCTGCCCGATGCCCCCGAGCCGCGCTTCAGCTTCGAATAACCCCAGCGAGGTGACGCCGGGACAGTCGCCGGCTCATGCCACGTTCCAAGCAAGCGGCCCCGCCAACTGGCGGGGCCGCTTGCGATTCGGGGGAGGGTCGAGGACGTCAGCCTGCCTTGCGCCGCCCCTTGAGGCCGAGGGCCCCCAGGGCGAGGCCGAGGATCACCATGACGGCGATGACCCACAGCGGGCTGTAGAAGGTGGTGTAGACCTCCCAGCCCAGCAGGCCGAGCACCTCGGAGAAGGCGGTGGTGGCGCCGGCCAGGTGGCCGCCCAGGGTGCCGGTGGTAGCGAAGAAGAGGCCACCGATCAGCGCCAGGACCACCAGCACCCAGCGGCGGGTGCCGTCGAAGGCGGCCTCCCCGGTCCGCCACACCAGCACGGTGATCGTGGAGTAGATGCCCAGCGACCAGAACGCCATCAGGATATGGTTGCGGGCCAGCGGGCTTGCCAGGTTCGCCTCCAGGGGCCAGATCAGGAAGCCGCTGACGATGGCGGCGAGCGCACCCAGCAGGCTGAGCACCAGCACCGGCAGCAGGGCGGCGCGGCTGAGTTCGGCGAGACGGCCCGGCAGCAGGGCGCCGATCAGGATCATCAGCGTGGCCAGGGCCCAGAATGCCTCCGGGAAATGGACAAGCATATGGTGCATGCCGGTCATGAGCGGTCTCCTTGGCGCGATGAACGGAAGAGGGGCAGCAGGCCGAGGGTGACGCCGAGCATGGCCAGCAGGCCGGCGACGAGGGTAAGCAGCCAGTGGCGCGTGATGGCGTCGTTGAACTCCATCTCCACCCCATAGAGGGCCAGCTGCTTCTCGCTGTGGCGGGGCCGCACCGGCTTGCCGGCGGCGATATCCTCGGCGCCGGCGTGGGCGCGGCTGACCAGCAGCGGCCAGTCCACCTGGCCCGGGTAGAAGAGGGTCATCGCGAACCAGTCGTCGCTCCAGGCTGGCGTGTCGTCCACGATGCGCTGCGCCTGGATATCCGCTTCACGGCCGAAGCCCAGGGAGTAGGGGTGGGAGACATAGTGCCAGCGGCTGCCGGTGGCATCGCGATGCACGGCGATCCCGATGTCGTAGCGGCCCTGTTCCCGGAAGATCTTGTCATCCAGGGGGCTGCCGGTATCCAGGGCGCGCACCAGGGTCACGTCCCAGTAGCCGTCGGCCCAGCGTCCCTCGCCGTGCACCCGGATATCCCCCCGGGAGCCGGCGGGCTCGCGCAGCAGGCGGCGCGGGATGACGTCGCCCTCCTGCCAGTCGTGATCGGGGTCGAACGCGGTGGCGAACTCCTCGGCCAGGTAGTAGAGGCCGTCGAAGTCGAAGCGGTTGGCCGCCACGTCCTCCCAGCGCAGCGAATGACGGTCGACGATCTCTGGATCGAACATCCAGCGGGGCTGGGCATTCTCGCCGTCCCAGTTGGTGGTATAGGGGCCGGTACCCGCATCGCCGAAGCGGAATTCCCCGACCCACTGGTCGTCGGAGACGCCGATCGGGTTGGAGCGCCCGGCGCGCCAGTGCCACAGGTCGAGGAAGTAGCCGGCCTCCCGCTGGGCGGCCAGCCGCTCGGCGTCCACCACGCTGCGCCAGTCCGTCGTCTCCGTGCGGGTCGCCGGCAGGTGCTTGCGGATATCGTTCTGGCCCAGGGTCTGCCCCAGGTGGGGGTGGGCCGCCACCTCGTCGGGACTTGCCGAATCGGTGAAGAAGCGCATGCCGTCGCCGACCGTGATATAGCCGCCGTAGCGGCCGAACTCGGGCACGCTGCCATCATCCACCAGCATGGTGACCCGGTCCTCGTAGGTGTTGTTGGGATCGGGACCGATCGGCGAGGTGCCATACCTAACCCACCCGCCGTCCTGATAGCGCAGCAGGTCGTGGTAACCAAAGGGCTCGTCGGCCGGCCAGCGGTAGCGGAAGAAGACCTCCTCGTCGTCATAGGCCACCTGCAGCTGCAGCGGCATGGTCAGCTCATCGGGGATATGGATGTTGCGCTCATGATCATTCTGGATCACCCCGGTGCCCTGGGTGATCCAGGCCAGTCCCACTGCAAGCGGCAGGCCGATCACCAGCCAGGCGCCGGATGTGGGTTTGTCCTGATCTGCCATGAGGAGCTCCTGCGTGGGAAGGGGAGTCCTTTCAGCATGGACCCTGAACGAGATACCGCTCTGACACAGATCAAGTCCCCATCGCTAATGCGCGCTCACCCTTGAACCCTGATGCCGATCGGCGACACTGACAGGCAGTCGGTGAACGGGGAGGCACC
>NZ_CP071922.1:3629915-3634374 GCF_017584085.1 Halomonas sp. BM-2019 | reverse complement strand
TTGCCATGATGCTGCTGGCCGGGGCGGTGAGCTGCCGGGTGCCCGGCTTCGATCGTCCCTTCGGGGGGCTGGCGCGGCTCTGGCACCTGCACCACTGGCTGGGCTTTGCCGCTTTCATCCTGGTGATGTTCCACGCCCTGGCGCTGGGGCTCGCCGCGGTGCCGGCCTCCCTGGACGCCGCCGTGGCCACCCTCTTCCCGCCGCTCTCCCATGGGGCGCTGTGGCTCGGCTGGCTGGCCTGGGCGGCCATGGTGGTGTTCCTGGCGCCCACCTTCGACTTCTTCGGCCAGCCCCACTACCAGCGCTGGAAGCGGCTGCACCTGGTCTCCGCGGCGGCGCTGCTGCTGGGGCTCTGGCACGCCCTGCTGCTGGCCGGGGAGGCCTGGCCCTGGTGGCTGCTCGGTATCGCCGGGCTCGGCGCCATCGCCTGGCGCAAGGGGCTGGCGCCCGGGCGGCGCCACCCCTACCGCGTCGAGGCGGTGGTGCCCCTGGCCAGGGGCGTGGTGGAGCTGGTGTTGCGCCCCGAGGGCGGCGGTATCCGCCACGAGGCGGGGCAGTTCGTCTACCTCTCGCCGCTGGACGAGACGCTTTCCGCCGGGCGCGCCGAGGAGCACCCCTACACCCTCGCCTCGTCGCCCTCGGACTCGCGGCTGCGCATCGGCATCAAGGACCTGGGGGATGCCAGCCATGCCCTGCAGGGCGTCACCCCCGAGACCCGCGTGCTGATCGAGGGACCCTACGGGGAGTTCTTCGGGCGCCGCTTCCCCGAGCGCGACATGCTCTGGCTGGGCGGCGGCATCGGCATCACCCCCTTCGTCGGCGGCGCCCGCGACCTGGCCTCGGGTGCTGCCGCCGAGGGGCGGGTGCAGCTGATCTATCTCGCCAACGACGAGACCCGAGCCTACTACCGGCAGGAGCTTGAAGAGATCGCCGAGCGGGTCGAGGGATTCACCTTCACCCAGCACTACTCGCGGGAGCAGGGGCGCATGACCGAGGCCTTCCTGCGCGAGCACTGCCCTGACTTCACCGAGCGGGAGATCTACCTCTGCGGCCCGCCGGCCATGAACGCCCACCTGCAGCGGCTGCTGACCGAGCAGGGGGTGCCCGTCTCACGCATCCACAGCGAGGTCTTCGACTTCCTATGAACATCAACAAGATCGCCTACTCCGCCTTCATCGCCTTCGTGGCGAGCCTGGCCACCCTGGTCTCGGTCAGCGCGCTCTCGAGCAGCGAGCGCGACGCGGCCGACGACGACGCCCTGGACCCCATCACCCTCGACGAGCTCGCCGAGCACGACGGCGCCGAGAGCTGCTGGAAGGCGATCCACGGCCGTGTCTACGACATCACCGACTATGTACCCGACCACCCCACCGACGAGGAAGTGATCCTCGAGTGGTGCGGCCGGGAAGCCACCGAGGGCTGGGACAACAAGCGCCCCGGGGTGCCCCATAGCGCGCGGGCCGAGGCCATGCTCGAGGAGTACCTGATCGGGCGCCTGGTGGATGAGGAGGGCGATACCATGGTGCCTGAGGCCGCCGCCCCCGAGGCGGGTGAGGACGAAGCGGAACGGCTCTCACCCGCCGAGGACGAGCGCCTGCACCGGGCCTTGCTGGGGCTGCCGCTGGACGGCCGTTACCGCGGCGTCTTCGGCGACGGCGGCGAGATGCAGGTCAACGTGCAGTTCGACCTGCGCGACGGCCGGCTCTCCAACATCAGCTATCGGCACCTGGCCTACCGCGGCGACGACTATCGCCGGCTGGACGAGGACGACGACCTCTACCCGGTGTGGGTGCAGCATCAGCAGCTGGCCGAGGCCCTCGAGGGGCAGCCGCTGACCGCCATCTTCGCCCTCTACGAGCCGGAGCGGCTGGCCGAGGACATCGACGGCTTCAGCGGCGCGACCCTGCGAGGCAACAAGGTCCACTCCGCCTTCCGCGATGCCCTCAATCGCGGCGTCTACAGCTGGCCCTGAGGCCGGTTCAGCCGAGCCCGCCGAGTCCGCCGGCCCGCCACAGCCACAAGGCGATCTGCGCGAAGTGGCCCGGATACCAGGCCAGCCACAGGCGGCGCGGCATCGCCCGGGGCACGGTCGGCGCCAGGGGCCGAGGTGCTGGCGAGGGAAGAAGGGCTTGAGGTCATCCAGTCCTCTCGGTGTGAATCCACCCCGCAGTGACAGGCTGGGCCCTCGAGAGTTCAGGAAGGCGCCCTGGGCGGAGTCTGGCGTATCGTTCAACGAAGGGGAAATGAAACCTGCCAGGGAGCAGTATCGACGGCGGTGGCGGAGCGAGCCCATGACAAGTCTGACCCTCTTTCGGGCCACTCGGCCCGGTTTTCTGATTCTGGCGCCGCTGTGTGCCCTGCTGGGCATCCTGCTGGCGGTGGATCAGCAGGTTCGGCCGGATCCCCTGGATGTCCTGCTGGTCATGGCAGGCGCCCTGCTGGCGCATGCCGCGGTCAACCTGCTCAACGAGTATGAGGACTTCCGCTCGGGGCTCGACCAGATCACCCAGCGCACGCCGTTCTCCGGCGGCAGCGGCGCCCTGCCGGCCGAGCCCGACGCCGCGCCAGCGGTACTCGGAGCGGGGGTGGCGGCACTGGGGGGCGTGGTGGCCATCGGCGGCTACTTCCTCTGGGCACGCGGTTGGCCGGTGCTGGCGTTCGGGGCCAGCGGCCTGGTGCTCGTCGTGACCTATACGCGCTGGATCACGCGCTCGGCCTGGCTCTGCCTGCTGGCGCCGGGGCTGGGGTTCGGCTTCGGGGTAACCCTGGGCGGGCTGGTGGCGCTGGGTGGTCGCGTCGATCCAGCGGCGCTGGTGGTCGCCGGAGTGGTAGGGATGCTGGTGAGCGAGCTGCTGCTGCTCAATCAGCTCCCTGACTGTGAGGCCGATCAACAGGTCGGGCGCCGGCACCTGCCGATCCTGATTGGCCTGCACCGCGCCGCTCGGCTGGTGGTCGCCATGCTGCTGGGAAGTTATGCCGTCGTCGCCTTGGCCGTGCTGGCCGGATGGCTGCCGGTGGCAACCCTGTGGGTTGGATTGACGCTTCCCGGTGCGCTCCGACTGGCCAGGCGGCTGCCCGGTGCGCTTGAGGAGCGGTCGCGCCTCGAACCGCTTATGGGGCTCAACGTGGGGGTGCTGCTTGTGACGCTGGCCTTGCTGGCGGCAGGGCTCTGGTTGGGTTAGCCCTGCCGCTCAGACGTCAGCGGTACCGCACGGTGATCACTCTTCGCCGAAGTAACGCTCGTAGATCTCGTCGTAGGTGCCGTCTTCCTTGAGGGTGGCCAGCGCCTCGTTGAAGCGCTCGGCGAGTGCGGAATCGCGCTGGCGGAAGGCGATGCCGAAGCCCTCGCCGAAGTACTCCTCGGGTTCGGTGACCATCTCGCCCACCACATGGAAGTCGCCCTGCTCGCTATGCAGTAGGGTGGCCTGGCCGACCACGTACTCCAGGAAGACGAGATCCAGGCGCTGGGCCTGCAGGTCCAGCACCATGTCGTCCGCCGTGGAGTAGCGGTTGATGGTGGCGATGCGCCCGTAGTTGTCGGTGGCGTAGTTGTCGTAGGTGGTGCCGCGCTGCACGCCGATGCTCTTGCCGGAGAGGGTCTCCTCGCTGATCTCCTCGATCTCGCTGCCCGCCGGGGCGAACCAGGCGCCGGGGATGGTGATGTAGGAGTCGGAGAAGAGCACGGTCTGGCGGCGCTCGTCGTTGATCGACATGGAGGACATGATGGCGTCGTAGTTGCGGGCCAAGAGGCCTGGAATGATCCCGTCCCACTCCTGCTCGATCCACTCGCAGGTGACGCCCTTCTCGGCGCACAGGGCGTTGCCCAGGTCGATGTCGAAGCCGGTCAGCTCGCCATCGGCGTCACGGTACTGCATGGGCTCGTAGGGCACGTCGACGCCGAAGCGCACGTGGTCATAGTCGCGGGCCTGGGCGGTGCCGGCGGCCATGGCCACGCCGAGGATCGAGACGGTCAGCAGTTTCTTCATGCAGTGACTCCTTGTGATGGGACGGCACCCTGCGGGTGCCTACGCGCCCGACTCTAGCCCAACTGCGGCGGGCTCGAAAGCCTTTCGCGGCGGAATTGCCAACGGGCGTTTGACGCTGGCGCCCTGGCCTGACTTGTTGGCTCAGCTCTGCGGCCTGAGGTGGGCCAGCAGGCGTCGCTCAAGCCAGCGGAAGAAGTAGAGGATGGCGAAGGTCAGGCAGAGGTAGATCGCCGCGACGAACAGGAAGGCCTCGAAGGGCGCATAGAAGCGCGCGTAGACGAAGCGTGCCGCGCCGGTAAGGTCCATCAGGGTGACGACGCTGGCGATGGCGCTGGCGTGGAGCATGAAGATCACCTCGTTGCCGTAGGCGGGCAGGGCGCGGCGGAAGGCGCTGGGCAGGATGATGCGTCGCATCATCAGGGCGTTCGACATGCCGTAGGCTCGGGCCGCCTCGATCTCGCCCCGCGGGGTGG
>NZ_CP071922.1:3627710-3629905 GCF_017584085.1 Halomonas sp. BM-2019 | reverse complement strand
GCACGCCGATGCTCGTGCCGGAGAGGGTCTCCTCGCTGATCTCCTCGATCTCGCCCCGCGGGGTGGCCTTGATGGCGCCGCGGAAGATCTCGGTGGTGTAGGCCGCGGTGTTGAGCGTGAAGGCGATCAGGGCCGGATAGAAGGCCTCGCGCAGCAGCGGCCACAGGAAGGTCTCCTGGATGCCGTCGAAGAAGACCACGCCGTAGTAGATGATATAGAGCTGGATCAGCAGCGGCGTGCCGCGAAACACATAGGTATAGGCGTAGATCGGCAGGCTGATCCAGCGGTGGCGGGAGCTTCTGCCGATGGCCAGGGGAATCGCCAGCACCAGGCCGATCACCAGCGACAGGAACACCAGCTGGACGGTGACCACCAGGCCGTCCCAGTAGTAGCCGAGGGTCTGGGGGGTGAAGATGACGTTGCCGGCCAGCAGGTCCTGGAACCAGAGAGTGATATCCGGCATGTCAGTGGCCTCCGTAGCCGACGTTGTAGCGCTTCTGGAGCCTGGCGAAGAGCCACTCGGAGACGCTGGCGATCAGCAGGTAGGCGGCCGCCACCGGGATCAGGAAGGTGAAGGGCTCGTGGGTGGCCCGCGACGCCTCGGCGGCGACCCGCACCATGTCGGAGAGCCCGATCACCGAGACCAGGGCGGTGGTCTTGAGCAGCACCATCCAGTTGTTGGAGAGCCCCGGCAGGGCGTGGCGCATCATCTGCGGGAAGCGGATACGCCGGAATACCAGCCAGGGCGACATGCCGTAGGCCTTGCCGGCCTCGATCTGGCCGTGTTCCACGGCCATGAAGGCGCCGCGGAAGGTTTCGCCCATGTAGGCGCCGAAGATGAAGCCAATGGTGACCACCCCGGCGGCGAAGGCGTTGAGGTTGATGTACCAGTCCACCCCGAAGCGGTCGTAGAGGGCGTCGGTGGCCACGTTGAGCGCCATCTGGCCGCCGAAGAAGAGCAGCATCATCAGCACCAGGTCGGGCACGCCGCGGATCACCGTGGTGTAGAGGGTGGCCAGCTGGCGCAGCGCCCAGTGTCGCGACATCTTGGCGCTGGCGGTGAGCAGGCCCAGCAGGATGGCCAGCGCCAGCGACAGCACCGCCAGCTGAAGGGTGACCCCGGCGCCTTCCAGCAGCCGCGGCCCATAACCGTGAAGATCCAGCATGGTACTCTCCCGCTCGGTACTTGGGGGCCCGCTCAGTACTTGGGGGCCAGGAACTGCTTGAGGCGCGGCGACTGCGGGTTGCCCAGCACCTGCTGCGGCGGGCCGGCCTCCTCGACCAGCCCCTGGTGCAGGTAGATCACCTGGCTGGAGACGTCCCGGGCGAAGCCCATCTCGTGGGTCACCACGATCATGGTGCGCCCCTCGTTGGCGAGTTCGCGCATCACCTTGAGGACATCGCCCACCAGCTCCGGGTCCAGCGCCGAGGTGGGCTCGTCGAACAGCATCACCTCCGGGTCCATGGCCAGTGCCCGGGCGATGGCGCCGCGCTGCTGCTGGCCGCCGGACATCTGCGCCGGGTAGGCGTTGGCGCGGTGGGAGAGGCCGACCCGCTCGAGCAGCGCCTGGGCCTGCTCGATGGCCTGCTTCTTGGGCTTGCCGAGCACATGCACCGGCGCCTCGATGATGTTCTCCAGCAGCGTCATGTGGGCCCAGAGGTTGAAGCTCTGGAAGACCATGGAGAGCCGGGCGCGCATGCGCACCACCTGCTTCCAGTCGGCGGGCTCGCGGCCGTGGCGCGTCTGCTTGAAGCGGATCTCCTCGCCGTGGACGATCAGCTCGCCCTCGTCGGGCTGCTCGAGCAGGTTCATGCAGCGCAGGAAGGTGCTCTTGCCGGAGCCGGAGGCGCCGATCAGGGTGATGACATCCCCCTTGTGGGCCCTCAGGGAGAGGCCCTTGAGGACTTCGGTGTCGCCGAAGCGCTTCTTGATGTTGCGCACTTCCAGCGGAATCGGTGTGTCGGCCATGGAACGGGCTCCAGGTCAGGGTCGCCGCGGCGTCGCGCCTGGGTGTGCGGCGCCTTTCACGGCGATGCCAGCGACGCGGCGGCCATCCCCGGGGTGGGGTGGCAAGGGTGGCGGCGGCGCTGGACCAGTGCTGATCGGCAAAGGGGCAAGATTTTAGGTTCTTCGCACTTTGGCGTGAACATGTTTGGCAGGTTTCATAGTGGGAGGCCGGCTCCGCCGGGCGAAT
>NZ_CP071922.1:3626708-3627610 GCF_017584085.1 Halomonas sp. BM-2019 | reverse complement strand
CGATGAACCAGATTTTACCCTGCTATTGTAGTGGTTTTAAGGCTTTTTCTGCTGCCGAGGCACGCTGCCGAGTCTTGCGCCGCCGGGGCTTCAAGACGGCGGGGGCGTGGGGCGCACCAGCAGGGCGGCGCGGGCACCGATCTCCACCCGGGCATTGGGGAAGACCACGGCGAGCGGCGTCTCGCCGACCCGGGTCTCCCCGGCCCGGCCATCCTCGGCCAGCAGCGTGCCCGGGGGGAACGCCGTGAAGTTGGGCGTGTCGTCGGCAAAGGCCAGGCGAAACGCCTCGGACTCGCGCATGAGCTCGTGATCGACCCGGTAGAAGGCCATGCGGCCGGGCGCCGCCCCGGCGGGCTCGCGCCCCTCGAGCAGGGCAGCCAGCAGCGCGCCCATGGGGGCCAGGGGCGCCAGGTCATTGTGCCCGAAGGGCAGGGCGCGGCCCAGCTCCAGGGTGAAGGCCTGTGCGCCGTGGTAGTGCTTGCTGTAGTGGGAGAAGGTCCAGCTGTGGCGGTGCTGGTGCAGCACCGCCTGGATGTCGGCGGCGGCGAGCCAGCGCCACTGCTCGGGCGCTACCTCGGTGGTCTCGGTGAAGGGGCTGACCACGAAGCGCGGGTAGCGGCTGTCGCGGATGGCGGTATGCAGGTCGTAGTGCAGCCGTGGAAGCGTATCGTGGCGGGCGAAGAAGGCGTCCACCGCGGCCATCAGCTGACGAGCCCTGTCGGGCTCCCTGCCGTCCTCTTCCAGGTCGTGGCGGAAGAGCCGATTGAGGTTGGTGTCCAGGTAGCGCACCCCCCGGCGGGTCGCCTCGGGGCTGCCGAGCAGCAGCAGCACGGGGGCACCGAGCACCAGCTCCCCCGCGGCCAGGCGGGCGAGCAGCCCCGCGAGCAGCTCCATGGGGGCCG
>NZ_CP071922.1:3596118-3626698 GCF_017584085.1 Halomonas sp. BM-2019 | reverse complement strand
CACCCCCACCGAGCGCACGCCGGCCCGCGCCGCCGGCCCGGGCCGGTCGGGCGACAGCGCCAGGATGCCGTGGCCCAGGCGGCGAAAGTGCCCGCCGGGGAGCCGCCCCTGCTCGGGGAACTCGGCCTCCTCGATGCTGCGGGTCAGCCACGCGCTCAGCATGGTCTCAGCCCTCCTCGCGCAGGGAGTAGTCGGCGGTGACGCAGTCCTGGCCGTGCTCGAAGGAATGGGCGAGCCGGAGCAGGCGGGACATGGGGGACTCCTTGGCGTGGCGGCGCCCGCGTGGGATGGCCGTGACCTTGGCAGGATGGGGAAGGGGGCGGCACCAGGCTAGACTGACCGCCAGCCCAGCGCCGCCATCTCGATAGTCACTATGATGCCCTCGCCGCCGGGGGCGGGGAAAGCCTGATCGTACGCCTGCAGGCGGCCTTCCGTGCCGCCGGATGCGACCCGGACCGCCTGACCCTGGACGAGATCGCCGGCATCGACCAGCTGCACCTGGGGGGGCGGGCCGCCAGCCGCTCCCTGGCGGCGCTGGGGGAACTGCGTCCGGGGGAGAGGATACTGGACGTGGGCTGCGGCACCGGTGGGGCGAGCCGGCTGCTGGCCGCGGAGTACGGCTGCACGGTCGTTGGCGTGGATATCACCGCCGCTTTCGTGTCGGCGGCCGAGCGGCTCAGTGTCGCCACGGGACTCGCTGAACAGAACCGCTTCCTGTGCGCTGACGCCGCCCGCATCCCGCTGGCCGGGGGCGCCTTCGATGTGATCTGGTGCCAGCATGCGCTGATGAACATGTCGCACCTGCCGGCGGTGCTGGCGGAGTGGCGCCGCCTGCTCGCCCCCGGCGGCCGGGTGCTGCTCCACGAGGTGGTGGCCGGCGACAACCCCGAGCCCCTGGCGCTGCCGGTGCCCTGGGCGCGTACGGCGGCCACCAGCCATCTCAAGCGCCGCGAGGCCCTGGAGGTGAGCCTGGCCGCGGCGGGGTTCGGGCCGGTGTGCGTGCACGACGTGACCGAGACGGCCCTGGCCTGGCGCCAGAAGCACGGCCGCCGCGAGGCGGGCGACGCGCCGGCCCGGCGGCTGCCGGGGCCGGCGCTGATCTTCGGCGAGGAGTTTGTCGAGATGGGGCGCAACCTGGCCGGCAATCTGGCCGCCGGCCGGGTGCGCATCCTCGAAGGGGTGTGGCGCCGCACCGACTGAGTCACGGGCCGCCGCGGGTCAAGGGCTGGCCGCCCAGCGGCGAAGACTCAACTTTCGGATGGTTGGACCGCGCGGACCTGCCGCCGGCCGCGCACCAGATAGCTGAGCGGGTGCAGCACCAGCCAGGCGGCGATGGCCAGGCCCACCACGGCGCCGATCATCGCCACCCAATCGAAGGCGGTGGCCACGTACCTCAGCTGGGAGTGGGTAAAGGCGGGGATCCACCAGAGCCCCGAGAGGCCGACCGCCAGCGCCGCCAGGTTGGCGCCCAGGCAGCGATAGCGCAGCGTGCGGTAGCCGCGCAGCCTCGCCACCAGCTGGACGACGACCAGCAGGCCCACGCCGCCCAGGATCAGCCACAGGAAGGGGGCCAGGGCGTACATCAGGATGGTGAGAGTACCTTGAAGCGTCATGATCGTCTCTCCTCAGGCCTGGCCTTCCAGCACGGCGTAGTAGGCAGGCTGCAGCATGCGATCCTTCATCACCCAGGCGGCCCAGGACTCGTCCCGCGGGTCGATGAAGGGGAAGGAGGGCAGGAAGCCGAAGTCGTTGTCGTAGCCGAACTCCACCAGCATCGCCTTGCCGATGCCGGTGATCATCGGGCAGGAGGTGTAGCCGTTGTGACGGGCCGGCAGCGGCTGCTCCTGCAGGTGGGCCAGCAGGTTGGCCTCTACCACCGGGGCCTGGGCCTTGACGCTGGCGGCGGTCTTGTTGATGGGGGCGCCGATCACGTCGCCGATGCCGAACACCTCCGGGTAGCGGTGGTGCTGCAGGGTGTGGATGTCCACATCCAGCCACTCGCCGCGGAAGGGGCCGTCCCGGGCGATCAGGTCGCTGGCCTTGACGAAGTCCGGGGCGCTCATGGGCGGCACCACGTGGATGAAGTCGTAGTCGGCGATCACCCGGCGCTCGCCCTCCCGGGAGAACTCCGCCTCGCGCAGCTCATGGTGGGAGGTAAACTCGCTCTCCGGGCCGACGAAGGTGAACTCGGCCTGCTGCGCGCCGGGGTCGATGGCGGAGAGCCGGTAGTGGTGACGGCGGGTGACGCCCTGGTCGTCGAAGCGCTGCTTGACGAAGTCGTTGATCCACGGCTGGCTGAACAGCGCCGCCCCGGGAGCCAGATACTCGACCTGGAAATCATCCCGGCGGCCGGTGGCCTCCAGGCGCGACAGGGTGGTGAAGGTCATCTTCAGCGGGGCGCCGGCGCACTTCACCGGGGTGGGGGCGGCGGTGAAGAGCCCCTTGCCGCCGCCCTTTGCGATCCAGGCGTCGATGGCGTCGCGGGTGCGGGTGGCGCCTTCGATGCTGGCGTAGACGCTGCCGATGCCGTGGCGGCCGACCAGCTCCGGCGACATGCCGTCGATCAGGTGATAGTTGAGCTGCAGGCCGGTGGCCACCACCAGGACGTCATACTCCAGCACGCTGGCATCGGCCAGCGAGACCCGGCGCTGCTCGGCGTCGATGCCCACCGCGGGCTGTCGTGCCCAGGTCACGCCGGTGGGCACGAAGTTGGCGTTGGGGCGCAGGGTCTTCTCCGGGCGCCAGACGCCGGAGGCCACCAGGGTCCAGCCCGGCTGATAGTGGTGAGTCTCGCGAGGCTCCACCAGGGTGATACGGGCGCCATCGAGCCGGTTGGAGAGGCGGTTGGCCATGGCCATGCCGGCGGCGCCCCCCCCGAGGATGACGATGCGGGCACGGGTGGAAAGGGTTCTGGCCTGGAGGCCGCCCAGGGGCAGCAGGCCGGCGGCGCCGGCGCCCAGCCCCAGCTTCAGGAGCTGACGCCGATCCAGGTGGAGAGGTGAGGGAGAAGAGTGTGGCATGGCAGTGACTCCTGCGCGGGGGCATAGCGCTATTATTGTTATTATATGCTTATAACCTATTCGCCTTTGGTAGCGGCCACGGCCGATCTGGCGTGACGTCTTGACGCAGGTCAAGTGGATGTCGCCGATATCGGAGGGATGAGAACAGCATAGGAGCCTGGCTCGACCCGCAGGATGATCGAGATCAGGAACCGGCAGGAAAGCGGATGGCCACTGCCCGGGGCGGTGGCCATGGGGGATCGGCTTGGGGTCAGAGGCGCGCGGCGATGGCGCGGCCCAGCGTCTCGGTGGTGCCGGTCCCGCCCACGTCGGGGGTGAGCACGCCCTTGTCACCCTCGGCCAGCACCGCCTCGAAGGCACCGACGATGGCGTCTGCGGCCTCCTGGTGGCCCAGGTGCTCGAGCATCATGGCGGCGGACCAGATCTGGCCGATGGGGTTGGCGATGCCGCGCCCGGCGATGTCCGGGGCGCTGCCGTGTACCGGCTCGAAGAGGCTCGGGAAGGTGCCCTCGGGGTTGATGTTGGCCGAGGGTGCCACGCCGATGGTGCCGGTGCAGGCCGGCCCCAGGTCGGAGAGGATGTCGCCGAAGAGGTTGCTGGCCACCACCACGTCGAACCAGTCCGGGTGCATCACGAAGTTGGCGGTGAGGATGTCGATATGGAACTGGTCCACGGCCACGTCCGGATAGCGCTTGCCCATCTCGGCCACGCGCTCGTCCCACCAGGGCATGGTGATGGCGATGCCGTTTGACTTGGTGGCCGAGGTGAGCTTCTTCCGGGGCCGGCTCTGGGCCAGCTCATAGGCGAACTTGAGCACCCGGTCGGTGCCGTGGCGGCTCATCACCGTCTCCTGGATCACCACCTCCCGCTCGGTGCCCTCGAACATCCTGCCGCCGACGCTGGAGTACTCCCCCTCGGTGTTCTCGCGCACCACGTAGAAGTCGATGTCGCCGGGCTGCCGGTCCGCCAGGGGGCTTCGGATGCCCGGCAGCAGCCGGCAGGGGCGCAGGTTGACGTACTGGTCGAAGCGACGGCGAAACTGCAGCAGCGAACCCCACAGCGAGACGTGGTCGGGCACCGTTTCGGGCCAGCCCACGGCGCCGTAGAAGAGGGCATCGAATCCCTTCAGGGTCTCGAACCAGTCGTCGGGCAGCATCTGGCCGTGCTCGGCGTAGTAGTCGCAGCTGGCGAAGTCGAAGGGTTGCAGTTCCAGGTCGATGCCGAAGCGGGCGGCGGCGGCCTCGAGGACGCGCACGCCCTCGGGCATCACCTCCTTGCCGATGCCGTCGCCGGGGATTACCGCGATGCGCTGGGTCATGGTCTCTCTCCTCAGGTTGGTTCCTGTTGTCGGGTCTGGGAACAGTCTAGCCCCTGACAGCGGAGAGATAATCGGGATAAGATGCAAACCATTGTTGAGCAAAAGTGGAGAATGACATGGCCTCGCTCGATGACCTGGCCTTCTTCCAGCGCCTGGCCCGGGCCGGCAGCCTCACCGCCACCGCCCGGGAGCTTGGCCTGTCGCTCTCGGCGGTCAGCAAGCGACTCAAGCAGCTCGAGGCGCGCCTGGGGGTGAGCCTGGCCAGCCGCACCACCCGCCGTCTCACCCTCACCCCGGAGGGAGAGCGCTACCTGCTGAAGGGGACGGCGATCCTCGAGGAGCTGGCCGAGCTGGAGGAGGCGCTGGGGGCCCAGCGCGCCGAGCTATCGGGCCCGCTCAAGATCAATGCCACCTTCGGTTTCGGGCGGCGCCACGTGGCGCCGCTGCTGTCGCGCTTCTGCGCCAGGCACCCGGGGGTCGAGGGGGCGCTGGAGCTGACCAATTTTCCGCTGAGCCTGGGCGACCTGGGGGTGGACCTCGCCATCCGGGTGGGGGAACCGCCCGACTCCCGCCTGGTGGCGCGACGGATCCTCGCCAATCGCCGGGTGCTGTGTGCCGCCCCCGCCCATGTGGCCTCCATGCCGCGGCTCGAGAACCCGGCGGACCTGGCCGGTCACGCCTGCCTGGTGCTGCGCGAGAACGACAGCGACTATGCGGTGTGGCGCTTCCGGCGTCGCGATGGCGGGGAGGAGCAGGCGGTGAAGGTCTCGGGCCCCCTGGCCAGCAACGATGGTGAGGTGATCGTGGGCCTGGCGCTGGCGGGGCATGGCGTCATGCTGCGCTCCTGGTGGGACGTGCACCCGCTGCTGGCCCGGGGAGAGCTGGTCGAGCTGCTGCCCGAGTGGCAGGGGGTGGCGGCGGACTTCCACGCGGTCTACCGCCAGGCGCGCCATGTGCCGGGGCGCATCCGTGCCTTCGTCGAGCTGCTGCAGCGGGAGCTGCCGTGCCGGGTGGCGGCCTTGCCCGAGTGAGGGCTCAGTGCCGCTCGTGGTGACCCGGGGCGGGGCGCTCTCCGAACCCGGGCGGCAGCCGGGCCAGGGTCTCCTGGCGGAAGTAGCGGCTCAGCAGGTCATGGAGTGCCGGATAGGCGTCATGCAAGAGGTCCGGGGCGGTGAAGAAGGCCTCGCAGCACACCGCGAAGCACTCGCCCGGGTGGGTGGCGGCGTAGTCGTCGATGGGCGTCTCCTCGCCGCGCGCAAGCCGCGCCTGGAGGTCCTCCCAGACGCCCATGAACACTCGGTGCCACTCTCGCGGGTCGATATCGGCGGGCAGCGGCGGGAAGCCGTCCACGTCCAGGGAGTTGCCCATGTCGAGCTTGTGGGCGAATTCGTGGATCAGCACGTTGAAGCCCGAGAAGTCGCCGCTCTCCATGAGGTCGGGGAAGGCCACCACCACCGGCCCCTGGTAGGAGGTCTCGCCGGCGCGCTCGTCGTCGTACTCGTGCATCACGCCGAACTCGTCCATCTCCTCCACCCGCCGCTGGAAGGCGTCGGGCAGGATCAGCACCTCGTGGACATTGGCGAAGGCCTCTCGGTGCTCGTCGTCGCGCCAGCCCAGGGTCAGCAGGCAGGCCTGGGCGGCGAGGGCAAGCCTGGCGGGCAGGTCGAAGGGGGTGGTCTCGGCGAGCGCCGGGTGCAGGCTGACGCGCTTGGCGTGGAGGAAGCGCCAGGCGCGCTCCCCCAGCGCCGCCGCCTCGGCCTCACCCAGGGCGGCGAGCAGCGGCAGCCGTGCCCGGGCCTCGGCCCAGGCGGCCTCCGGGAAGGGGTGACGGGCGGCGAAGCGCGCCTCCCGCCAGCGTTTCAGGTGCCCCAGCATCGGCTCTCCTCGGCTCTGCTCAGCTCTCGTCCAGGTCCGCCCCGGATGGCCGGCCCCCGGACTTCCAGGACCAGTCGCGCCAGCGCAGGTCGAAGAGGTCCTTGCGGCGGTCCTTGAGGTTGGTCACCGAGCCCTCGTTGCGCACCATGGTCAGCCGTGTCAGGTCCAGGTCCGAGAAGAAGATCATCTCGGTATTGGGGGTCGTCTCGTTGAGCACGGCGTCGTGGGGGAAGGCGAAGTCCGAGGGCGAGAAGACCGACGACTGGGCGTACTGGATGTCGAGGTTCTCGATGGCGGGCACGTTGCCCACGCTGCCGCACAGCACCACGTAGCACTCGTTCTCGATGGCCCGGGCCTGGGCACAGTGGCGCACCCGCAGGTAGCCGTTCTTGGTGTCGGTCCAGAAGGGCACGAAGAGGATGTCCATGTCCTGTTCGGCCAGCAGCCGCGGCAGCTCCGGGAACTCCACGTCGTAGCAGATCAGGATGCCGACCCGGCCGGCGTCGGTATCGAACACCTGCAGGTCGTCGCCGCCCTCGATCACCCAGTCGCGGCGCTCCTGGGGGGTGATGTGCAGCTTGGCCTGGCTCTCGATCTCGCCGTCGCGGTGGCAGAGGTAGCTGATGTTGTAGAGGCGGTCGTCCTCGCCCACCTCGATCATCGAGCCCGCCACGATGTTGATGTTGTAGGAGACCGCCATGCGCGACAGCTCGGCCTTGAACCGCTCGGTGAAGCTGGCTAGGAAGCGGATGGCGGCGACCTGGTCCTGCTGGGCGGCGCGATCCTGCAGGCCCATCAGCGGGGCGTTGAAGAGCTCCGGGAAGACCGCGAAGTCGCTCTTGTAGCCGGAGAGGGCATCGACGAAGTACTCCACCTGCTGCAGCACCGCCTCCACGGAGTCGAACTCGCGCATCTGCCACTGCACGGCGCCGATGCGCACCTGGGTCTTGCGGGTGTCGAGCACCAGCTCGGCGGGCTCATAGAGGAAGTTGTTCCACTCCAGCAGGGTGGCGAAGCCCTGGGACTTCTCGTCCTCGGGCAGGTAGTCGCGGAGCAGGCGCTTGACCTGGAAGTCGTTGGCCAGCTGGAAGGAGAGGATGGGGTCGTGGATCTCCTTGCGGGCCACCCGGTCGATGTACTGGGTGGGGGAGAGCGTCTCGGCGTGCTGGTGGTACTGGGGGATGCGCCCGCCGGCCAGTATCGCCCGCAGGTTCAGCGAGCGGCACAGCTCCTTGCGGGCGTCGTAGAGGCGCCGGCCCAGCCGGTAGCCGCGATACTCCGGATGGATCAGCACGTCCAGCCCGTACATGGCGTCGCCGTCCGGGGCGTCGAGGATCACCTCGCGCTTGCCGATCAGGTCGTCGTACTTGTGGGGGTTGGTGAACTCGTCGTAGTCGACCCGGGCGGTCAGCGCCATGCCCACCAGCCGGCCGTCGTCCTCGATGGCGAGCTGGCCGTCCGGAAACGACGTGATCAGGGTCTCGATGGTGTGCTGCGACCAGGCGCCGCCGATGTCATGGTAGACGGCATCCATCAGCGTCTCGAGCTGGGGATAGTCCTCGGGCGTCAGGTTGCGAAGCGACAGGTGCAGGTCGTCGAGGGACATGGCGCATCCTTTTATCGGTCAGAGGCGGTCGGTCAGGGGACGGACCTCGAGTCTAGCATGTGCGATCCGGGCCGTTCTGTGCCGTCGCGGGGCGCGGTCGCGCCAGCGGCCGGGTCAGCGTCTGGGCCATGATCACCCCGCAAAGCACCAGGGCGCCGCCGACGAAGTGGAAGAGCGCGATCCGCTCGCCGAGGGCGGCCATGGCGATGATGGCGCTGAACAGCGGCATCAGGTTGATGAAGATGCTCGCCTGGCTGGCGCCGATCCGGCGGATCGCCAGCATCCACAGGTAGGTGGTGATGATCGAAGCGGGGATGCCGGCATACAGGATCAGGCCGACGTTGCCGGCGTCCACCGGCGTCATGGGGCCCAACAGCCAGGGGGGGAGCAGGAAGAGCACGGCGAAGATCACCTGGGCGTAGAGCAGGATCCAGGGCGGCAGGTCGATCGGCCAGCGCTTGAGCATCACCCCGTAGAGGGCGTAGCAGGTGGCGGCCACCACCATCAGCAGGTCGCCCTTGGCCACCGTCAGTTCCAGCAGCGAGAGCGGGTTGCCACGGCCCAGCAGGATGGCGACGCCCACCAGCGCCAGCACCCCGCCGGCCACGCCGCCGAGGCTGGGCGCCTCGCGCAGGATCAGGGCGCTGAGCAGCACCGTGAGCAGCGGCACCATGGCGGCCAGGATGCCCATGTTGGTGGCGCTGGTGGTCTCGGCGGCCACGTAGGCGAGCCCCTGCCAGAGCCCCATGCCGAGCAGGCCCAGCACGGCGAGCCGGGGCCACTCGCGGCGAATCGTCGCGCGGTGCTTCCAGGCCGCCGGGGCCAGGAAGGGGGTGAGCACGGCCAGCGCCAGCACCCAGCGCAGGAAGGCGATGCTGGAGGGCGCGATGGCACCCACGGTCAGCTGGTTGATGGTCATGTTGCCCGACCAGATCAGCACGGCGCCCAGCGGCGGCAGGAAGTAGACCAGCGGCATGGTGTCCTCGGTACGTTGAAACGTCGCCTCTCGATGCCGGAGGCTAGGAGAGGGGCAATGGTAAGCTGATGAGGACCGACATCCCACCCGAGGAGGTCTGCCATGAGCGAACCGAGCGATCCGTCAGCCCATGCCGCTGGCAGCGACATGGAGACCGACTATGTCGTCGGCCAGGACAACATCGAGGGGCAGCTGGGCCCCTTCGGCTTCGATATCCACAACCGCGTCTTCGTCGTCTCGGCGCTGGCCTCGCTGGTGTTCATCGTCCTGACCCTGCTGTTTCCGGAGCGGGCAGGGGCCCTGTTCCAGGCCATGGTCGGCTTCGCGACCGGTACCCTCGACTGGTACTTCATCAGCGTGGTGAACGTCTTCATCCTGTTCTGCGTGGTGATGGTGGTGTCGCCCTACGGCAAGGTCAGGCTCGGCGGCCCCGACGCCACCCCGGACTACGGCTATCTCTCCTGGTTTGCCATGCTGTTTGCGGCCGGTATCGGCATCGGGTTGCTGTTCTTCGGGGTGCTGGAGCCGGTCTACCACGCCAACGTCTCCCTGCCGCTGGGGGTCGCCTCGCCGTTCGACGCCGACGGCGAGCTCGTCCCTGAGGCCATTGCCGATGCCACGGCGATGGGGCTTGCCGGCACCTATCTTCACTGGGGGATCCACGGCTGGGCCGTCTATGCGGTGATGGCGCTGGCGCTGGCGCTCTTCACCTACAACAAGGGGCTGCCCTTCTCCATTCGCTCGGCGTTCTTCCCGATTCTGGGGGACCGGGTCTGGGGCTGGTGGGGGCATGTGATCGATATCCTGGCGGTCTTCTCCACCCTCTTCGGCCTGGCGACGTCGCTGGGCCTCGGCGCCCAGCAGGCCAACGCCGGCATGAACTTCGTCTTCGGCCTGGAGGTCAGCACCAACTTCCAGGTCGTGATCATCCTGCTGGTGACGGCGGTGGCGTTGGTCTCGGTATGGCGCGGCCTCGAGGGGGGCGTGAAGCGGCTCTCCGAGCTCAACATGATCGTCGCCGTGCTGTTCTTCTTCTTCGTGCTCCTGGCCGGCCCGACCCTGGTGGCCCTGAGCGGTTTCTGGACGGGCATGGTGACCTATGTGAAGGAGGTCGTGCCGCTGTCGATGCCCGTCGGGCGCGATGACGACGCCTACCGCCAGGCATGGACGGTGTTTTACTGGGCCTGGTGGGTCAGCTGGGCGCCCTTTGTCGGCATGTTCATCGCCCGGGTCTCCCGCGGGCGGACGGTGCGCGAGTTCGTGAGCTGCGTGCTGATCATTCCCAGCCTGTTCATCTTCATCTGGATGGGGGTCTTCGGTGCCACCGCCCTCGACCAGCTCTACGCCAGCCCCGAGACCAGCCTGGTCAAGGAGTACGTGATAGACAGCTACAGCCCCGAGCTGTCGCTGTTCGGCATGCTCAACGAGCTGCCGCTGACCGGGCTGATGGCGACCATCGCCATCGTGCTGGCGCTGGTCTTCTTCGTCACCTCGTCGGATTCCGGTTCCCTGGTGATCGATACCATCACCGCCGGTGGCAAGATCGATGCACCCAGGGTCCAGCGGATGTTCTGGGCGACCATCGAGGGGCTCATCGCCATCGTGCTGCTGATCGGCGGCGGACTCTCGGCGCTCCAGGCCGGGGTGACGGCGACGGCGATTCCGTTCTCCATCGTGATGCTGCTGATGTGCTACAGCATCATCAAGGCGCTGAACGGGGAGCTGAAACGCCGTTAGCCTGGGAGCGACCGCCAGCGCCAGGCCGGGCCCCTGCCCGCTGATCAGGCGCGCTGGCGGTCGACGATCACCTCGTCCATGGAGGCCACCTCCAGCTTGTTGCACAGGTGGTCGCGAAGGATCTGGCCGAGACGCTTGCCGTCGCGCTGCTCGAGGGCCGTGATCATCGTCTCGTGGTCCTCCACCGCCTGGCGCCAGAAGGCCTGGGTCATCTGCTTGGAGTAGCGCACGCGCTTCACCCGCTGGCTCAGGTTGTTGTACATCTCCAGCAGCACCTCGTTGCCCGAGGCGTTGAGCAGGCTCTCGTGGATGCGCTGATTGATCTGGAAATACTCCGCCAACTCGCGATTGCGATAGTGCACCAGCATCTGCTCGTGGAGCGCCGCGATCCGCTCGATCTCCTCATCCTCGATGTATTGACAGGCCAACTCGCCGGCCAAGCCCTCCAGGGCTGCCATCAGGTCGTAGGTGTCCTTGACCATCTTGTAGGTCAGCTGCTTGACCCGGGCACCACGGTTGGGCGGCAGTTCCACCAGGCCCTCCGACGCGAGGACCATGAGGGCCTCGCGCAGGGGTGTGCGGGAGACGCCGAAGGCCTCGCACAGCTCGCGTTCGGGAATGCGCTCGCCCGAGGCGAGCTCTCCCTGTTCGATCATGTCGCGGACCCGGTCGGCGACCTCCCGGTAGAGGTTGCGTTGCTGGATCTTGCCCATCTTCATTCTCCTCCCTGTGCGGTGAACGGCGCGAGCCGGTCGCGTGTCCGATGTCGGCTCGGGCCCCCGGCCTGATCTCATCCCGCCCGAGCCGCGGCGCGCTTGTCATCCTCCCGCAAGCCAGCCAGGGAGCGTTGTGATTCTGCATAAACTCACTATGCATTCAATATCCCGGGAGTGGCAATGCGCATCCGGTATGCCGGCATCAAGGCCGCCGGCCTGGCCGGGGGGCTCGAGACCAACGCAGGCCCTTCGCACCTTGACACCTCCGGAAGAGGGGGCTAGCTTCAATATCGTGCGCATAACATATATATAATTCATTATTGCGCCGATGCGGCAACACGACAACAAGAGCACAAGAGGAAAGCGCCATGCATCTGCTTCGTCTCACGGCGGTCGCCGCCGCCGTCGCCCTCGTCTCGGCTCCCCTTCAGGCCCGCGAGATCACCTTCGGCCATGTCGGCGGGCCCGACTCGCTGTTCACCGATACCGCCGACCACTTCGCCGAGCTCGTCAACGAGCGTCTGCCCGAGCCCTACGAGGTCGTGGTCTTCGGCTCCAGCCAGCTAGGCACCGACTCGGAGCTGCTTCAGCGCATGCGCCTGGGCACCGTCGACCTGGCCCTGCCCTCCACCATCATGTCCTCGGTGTCCGACGAGTTCGGGCTGTTCGAGCTGCCGTACCTGATCCAGGATCGTGAGCACATGAAGCGGGTCGAGGAGGAGATCGTCTGGCCTCACCTGGCGCCGCTGGCGGAACAGAACGGCTACCGCATCCTGGCCGTGTGGGAGAACGGCTTCCGCCATATCACCAACAACCGGCGTGCCATCAACGCGCCGGAAGACCTGCGTGGTATCAAGCTGCGGGTGCCCCAAGGGGTCTGGCGCGTGCGCATGTTCGAGGAGTGGGGTGCCGAGCCCTCGCCGATGTCCCTCTCCGAGGTATTCATGGCCCTGCAGACGGGCGTCATGGATGGCCAGGAGAACCCCCTGGCGCAGATCGTCGGCCAGCGCTTCCAGGAGGTGCAGAACTACCTCTCCCTGACCGGCCACGTCTATACGCCGGCCTATCTCACCGCCGGCCGTCGCTTCAACAACCTGCCCGAGGAGGTCCAGGAGATCATCCTCGAAGCGGCCCAGGAGACCCAGGCCTTCGTCTATGAGCACGCCGCCCAACTCGACGAGGACCTGATCGAGGTGATTCGCCAGGCGAGAACCGAGGTGAACGAGGTCGATACCTCGGTCTTTATCGAGGCCTCGGCTTCCATCTACGAGGCCTTTGCCAACGAGGTGCCCGGCTCCCAGGAGCTGATCGACAGGATACTGGCGCTCGGCGAGGGGTCCTGATCCCCTTCCTACAGCCGTGCAAGTTCCCCTGCCTCCACGCCCGAGAGGGCGTGGAGGTCCTCTCCCTTCCCTGAGCGAGTCGAGAGCCATGGGTACCGTGAATAACATTTCCCGCATCATGCAGCGTCTGCTCGAGATCATTACGGTGGTGTTGATGGTCTCGCTGACGCTGGTGGTGCTCTATGCGGTGGTCACCCGCTATGCCTGGCGAACCCCCTCCTGGTACGACGAGGTGGCCGCCATCATGCTGGTGTGGCTGACCTACTACGCCGGGGCCCTGGCGGCGCTGAAGCGGGGCCATATCGGCGTCGACGGCGTGCTGGCCGCCATGCCGGTGCGTATTCGCATGCCAGTCGCCTATCTCACCGAGGCGCTGTTCATCGCCTTCTTCCTGGTGCTTGGCTGGGCCGGCCTGGTGGTCCTGAATGTCATGCAGGGCATGGCGTTGATCACCCTGCGCTGGGTGCCGCTTACCTTCACCCAGTCGGTCATTCCCATCGGGGCGGGGCTGTTCATCATCGCCCAGCTGCTCAGCATGCCGGGTCACCTGGCCAGGGTGCGCTCCGGCCTCACCCAGGAGGAGGAGGAGATCGCCCACGCCATCGCCGAGGCCGAGCGTGACAATGCGCGGGCCGGCTTCACCGCGGATGCTCTGACCAAGAGGGATCAGCCATGACATTGCCCTTCATGATAATCGGCCTGCTGGGGCTGATCCTGATGGGGTTGCCCATCGCGGTGGCCCTGGCAACCGTGGCGACGGTGGCTATCGTGGTCCACCAGGGCCTGGAAATGCTGCCCAACATCGGGCTGACGATGTTCGAGGGGGCGAGCAGCTTCCCGCTGCTGGCCATCCCGATGTTCGTGCTGGCCGGGGCCATCATGAACACCGGTGGCATCTCCAAGCGGCTGATCGCCTTCGCCTCGGCGCTGTTCGGGTTCATTCGCGGTGGCCTGGCGATGATCAATGTCGGCGTGTCGCTGTTCTTCGCCGAGATCTCCGGCTCCGCGGTGGCCGACGTGGCCGCCACCGGATCGGTGCTGATTCCGGCCATGAAGAAGCGTGGCTACCCGGCGCCCTTCGCCGCGGCCATTACCTCCTCGTCGGCGTCCCTGGCGATCATCATTCCGCCGTCCATCCCGATGATCCTGTATGGCGTCATGTCCGGCGCCTCCATCGTCCAGCTGTTCGTCGCCGGCATCGTGCCCGGGCTGCTGGGGGCCGGCGGTCTGGCGGCGCTTTGCTACTACTATGCCCGCAAGTACAACTGGCCGGTGGAGGAGGTGTTCCAGTTCAAGCGGGTCAAGGAGACCGCCAAGGACGCCGGCTGGGCCGTGACCCTGCCGATCATTATCCTCGGCTCCATCTTCGGCGGCTTCGTGACCGCCACCGAAGGGGCGGGTCTGGCGGTGGCGGCGGCGATCTTCATCAGCGCCGTGATCTACCGTGAGCTGGACCTGCGCTCCCTATACAAAGCGATCATCGATGGGGGCCAGCAGACCGCCGTGGTGATGCTGCTGGTGGCGGCCTCGGCCCTGATCGGCGTCTTCCTGACCGAGATGCGAATGCCCCAGCAGCTGGCGCAGGCGGTGCTCAGCCTCACGGATAACAAGTACCTCATCCTGATGATGCTGAACGTTTTCTTCCTGTTTATCGGGCTCTTCCTGCACTCGGCGGCGGCGATCATCCTGGTGGTGCCCATCGTCATGCCGCTGGTCGGCGCGGCCGGGATCGATCCGGTCCACTTCGGCCTGGTGGTGTGTCTCAACCTGGCCATCGGCCAGCAGACCCCGCCGGTGGCGAGCGTGCTGATCACGGCCTGCTCGATCGCCAAGTCGGATGTGTGGTCGGTGACGCGATCCAACCTCGGCTTCATCACAGTGCTGCTCGTCATCCTGCTCATGGTGACCTACATCCCCGTCATCCCGATGGGGCTGGTGGAGTTCTTCTACCGCTAGGGGCTGGGCCCGGCGGACGCGGGTTCGCCGGGCCGCTCCGGGTGAGCCTGGGAAACGACAGTCGGATAAAATGAATTCATTATTCATTTAAGGGCCGCTGGACGCTATCCTGACGGATAACGGGACCAGGGCGAGGAGACGATGATGAACACCCTGCTGTTTGAAGCGCGCGACGGCGTGGCCTGGCTCGGCTTCAACCGCCCCGAGAGCCGCAACGCCATGACCTGGGAGATGTACGACGCCCTCTCGGCGCACTGCGACCGGATCGCCACGGACGACGCCCTCCACGCGGTGGTGCTGCACGGGGTCGGTGGCGAGGCCTTCGTGGCCGGCACCGATATCGGCCAGTTCGAGCACTTCAGCAAGCCCGAAGACGCCATCGGCTATGAGCAGCGCATCGATCGGGTGGTCGGCAAGCTGGAGGCGCTGGACAAGCCCACCATCGCGCTGCTGGAGGGCGCCTGCGTGGGCGGCGGGGCGGCCCTGGCCCTAGTCTGCGACTTTCGCTATGCCACGCCGAGCCTGAAGTTCGGCGTGCCGATCGCCCGCACCCTGGGCAACACCCTCTCCATCACCAATGTCTCGCGGCTGATCGACATGCTGGGCGTCGCCCGCACCAAGGAGGCGCTGATGCTCGGCACCCTCTTCGATGCCGACCAGGCGAGCGAGGCCGGGCTGGTCAACGCCATCTTCCCCCCCGACCGGATCTACGACGAGGTGGCCGGGGTGGCCGAGCAGCTGGGGCAGCGGGCTCCGCTCACCCTCAAGGCCAGCAAGGCGCTGGTGGGGCGGGTGCTGGAGCATCGCCGCCTCGCGCGGGACGCCAGCGACGATTGGGTCACCACCTGCTACATGAGCGACGACTTCAAGGCGGCGGTGAACAAGTTCCTTTACAAGACACCCTTCGAGTGGACCGGCCGCTGAGCCGGTCACCAGGCTGGTCCAGGCCGGCATGACACCACAACGTGACACTACAACGACAAGCGAGGTGAAGCCCATGCTTCCCCTGGAAAAACTCAAGGTCCTGGACGTCTCGCAGATCATGGCCGGCCCCTACTGCACCATGGTACTGGGCGACATGGGGGCCGAGGTGATCAAGGTGGAGAAGGTCAACGGCGGCGATGACAGCCGTCAGATGGGCCCCTACGTCAACGAGGAGTCGACCTGTTTCGCGCAGATCAACCGCAACAAGAAGAGCATCTCGCTCAACCTCAAGGAGCAGCGGGCGCGGGAGATCTTCTACCGGCTGGCCCGCGACGCCGACGTGATCGTCGAGAACTATCGCACCGGGGTCACCGAGTCATTGCAGATCGACTACGACACCATCAAGGCGATCAACCCGGGGATCATCTACTGCTCGATCTCCGGCTACGGCCAGACCGGCCCCTCCAGCCACAAGGGGGGCTTCGACCTGGTAGCCCAGGGCATGACCGGGCTGATGTCGATGACCGGCGAGAAGGGGCGCCGGCCCCTCAAGACCGGCATCGCCGTCTACGACATCGGCGCGGGCATCACTGCCGTCTACTCCATCCTGGCCGCCTACATCCACAAGATGGCCACCGGCGAAGGGCAGTATATCGACATCGCCATCGCCGAGTGTGGCCTGCCCTGGTTCACCTGGGAGGCCGCGGCCTACTTCGCCGAGGGCAAGCTGCCCGAACCCACCGGCTGGCGGCATCGCGTCTCGGCACCCTACCAGGCGATCAAGGCTCGTGACGGTTACCTGATGCTGGGCTGCGCCAACCAGCGCACCTGGCAGCGCTTCTGCGACGATGTGCTCGAGCGCCCGGAGCTGATGGAGGACCCGCGCTTCCTGACCAACTCCGACCGCGGCCAGCATGTGGAGGAGCTTGAGGCGCTGCTGGAGTCGCTGATGGCCGAGCGGGATGTGAACGAATGGCTGACGCTCTGCGACCAGGCCGGGGTGCCCGCCGGCCCCATCAACGACTTCGCCCAGGCGATGGCCGATGAGCACTACCTGGCGCGCGGTATGGTCCAGGAGATGGAGCATCCGGTGATCGGCAAGATGAAGACCATCGGCTTTCCCAGCAAGTTCTCCCAGACGCCCTCGCAGATCCGTGCACCGGCGCCGCTGTTCGGCCAGCACACCGACGAGGTGTTGGGTGAGCTGGGACTGACCCCCGATGAACTGACCACCCTGCGTGCCGAGGGCTGCATCAAGTAACCGCTCCGCCCCCGCCGCGCCTCGCGATCCATGACAAGACGAACAACGGAGTGATCCCCATGCTGAAGCTCGATTTCCACCCGTCCGGCCGCCATTTCCTGCAGATTCCCGGTCCGTCGCCGGTGCCGGACCGCATTCTGCGCGCCATAAGCCTGCCCACCATTGACCACCGTGGGCCGGAGTTCGGCGCCCTGGGCCTCGAGCTGCTCGCCAAGCTCAAGAAGGTCTTCAAGACCGAAGGGCCGGTGGTGGTCTATCCCGCCTCGGGCACCGGGGCCTGGGAGGCGGCGCTTTCCAACACCCTCTCGCCCGGCGACAAGGTGCTGATGTTCGAGACCGGCCACTTCGCCACCCTGTGGCACAAGATGGCGCGCCGCCTGCAGCTCGAGCCCGAGTTCCTGGGCCTGCCGGGCTACGAGGGGTGGCGCCAGGGGGTCCAGGCGGACATGATCGAGGCGCGCCTGCGCGAGGACAGTGCCCATGAGATCCAAGCGGTCTGCGTGGTGCACAACGAGACCTCCACCGGGGTCACCAGCGACATCGCCGCGGTGCGCCGCGCCATGGATGCCGCCGGCCACCCGGCGCTGCTGCTGGTGGACACCATCTCGGGCCTCGCCAGCGCCGACTATCGCCACGACGAGTGGGGCGTCGACGTAACCATCTCCGGCTCCCAGAAGGGGCTGATGCTGCCACCGGGCATCAGCTTCAATGCCCTCTCCGAGAAGGCCATCGAGGCGAGCCGTGCGTCGCGCATGCCCAAGAGCTTCTGGGCCTGGGACGAGATCCTCGAGGCCAACCAGAACGGCTACTGGCCCTACACCCCCAATACCAACCTGCTCTACGGCCTCAACGAGGCGCTGGACATGCTGATGGAGGAGGGGCTGGACCACGTCTTCGCCCGCCACCAGCGCTGGGCCGCCGGGGTGCGCACCGCGGTGGAGGCCTGGGGGCTCGAGGTGCAGTGCCTGGATCCGGCCGTCTACTCGCCGGTGCTCACCGGGGTGGTGGTGCCGGAAGGCATCGACGCCGACGAGGTGCGCAGGATCATCTACGAGCGCTTCGACCTGTCCCTGGGGATGGGGCTTGGCAAGGCCAAGGGCAAGATGTTCCGCATCGGCCACCTGGGCGACTGCAACGACCTGACCCTGATCGCCACCCTGGGCGGCTGTGAAGCGGGCATGAAACTCGCCGGCGTGCCGCTCGAGGGGAGCGGCCTGGCCGCGGCGCTGGATTACTTCGCCGCTCACCCGCTCCAGGGCGCGAACCGCTGAGGAGAGAAAGATGACGTCCTTGACGGGAAAGACTCCATCCGCGGATGCCCGGATCAAGCCGGTGACCGAGCTGGCCACCCGCCTGGCCCGGGAGCTGGAAGGCGAGGTGCTGTTCGACCAGGCCTCGCGAGGCCGCTACTCTACCGACGCCTCCATCTACCAGGTGACCCCGGTGGGGGTGGTGATCCCGCGTCACCAGCAGGACTTGACTACGGCCCTCGAGATTGCCCGTGATGCCCGGGTGCCGATCCTGGCCCGCGGGGCCGGTACCAGCCAGTGCGGCCAGACGGTGGGAGAGGCGCTGGTGATCGACACCACCCGCTGGCTCGACCAGGTGGTGGAGCTCGACGCCGAGTCGCGCACCGTGGTGGTGGAGCCCGGCATCGTGCTCGACCACCTCAACGCCTGGCTCAAGCCCCACGGGCTCTGGTACCCGGTGGATGTCTCCACCAGCGCCCAGTGCACCCTGGGCGGCATGACCGGTAACAACTCCTGCGGCTCGCGCTCGATCCGCTACGGCAACATGGTCCACAACGTGCTGGGGGTCGACGCCTGGCTCGCCGACGGCAGCGAGGGGCACTTCGGCTTTCTCGATGAGCTGCCGGAGAGCGGCCCGGTGCGGGCGCTGGCGGACCGGGTGAAGGCCATCGCCGACGGCGTCGCCCCGGAGATCCGCGAACACTTCCCCAAGGTGCTGCGTCGGGTCGGCGGCTACAACCTGGACCTCTTCGACTGCCAGAACCCCCTACCCTATGATCCCGAGGGCCGCATCAACCTGGCCCATCTGCTGGTCGGTTCGGAGGGCACCCTGGGGGTGAGCCGGCGCATCAAGCTGCGCCTCTCGCCGCTGCCCGAGCACAAGGTGCTGGGGGTGGTGAACTTCCCCACCTTCTACCAGGCGATGGACTTCGCCCAGCACATCGTCAAACTCGACCCCACGGCGGTGGAGCTGGTCGACCGCACCATGATCGATCTGTCGCTTCAGAACCCGGCCTTCCGCCCGGTGATCGAGAAGGCGCTGATCGGCCAGCCCCAGGCGGTGCTGCTGGTGGAGTTCGCCGGCGAGGAGCGCGAGGCCCAGCTCGCCTCGCTGGCGCGCCTCACCGAGCTGATGGCCGACCTCGGCCTGCCCGATAGCGTGGTGGAGATGCCCGAGGCCGCCGAGCAGAAGGCGCTGTGGAACGTGCGCAAGGCAGGGCTCAACATCATGATGAGCATGAAGGGGGACGGCAAGCCGGTCTCCTTCATCGAGGACTGCGCGGTGCCCCTTGAGCACCTGGCGGAGTACACCGACAAGCTCACCGAGGTGTTCCACCGCTACGGCACCGAGGGCACCTGGTATGCCCACGCCAGCGTCGGCACCCTGCACGTGCGGCCGATCCTCGACATGCGCCGCGACGGCGCCAACAAGATGCGCGAGATCGCCGAGCAGGCATCCCAGCTTGTGCGCGAGTACAAGGGGGCCTACTCCGGCGAGCACGGCGACGGCTTGTGTCGCGGCGAGTGGGTGGCCTGGCAGTTCGGCGAGACTCTCAACGACGCCTTCCGCTCGGTGAAGGGGGCCTTCGACCCGGAGAACCTGCTCAACCCCGGCAAGATCGTCGATACCCCGAAGATGGACGACGAGGCCTACTTCCGCTTTCCCACGCACTACCAGCGCATCCCGCTCACGCCGCTCTTCGACTGGTCGGCGTGGAACGTCACCCGCGACCCGCTGACCGGCGAGCAGGGCGCGCCCGGCAGTGCCGGCGATGTCACCCACGGCCTGGCCATGGCGGTGGAGATGTGCAACAACAACGGCCACTGCCGGAAGTTCGACGCCGACACCATGTGCCCCAGCTACCGTATCACCAAGGACGAGCAGCATCTCACCCGGGGGCGGGCCAACACCCTGCGCCTGGTGCTCTCGGGCCAACTGGGCGAGGCGGGGCTGGCCGGCGATGAGGTCAAGGAGGCGCTGGACCTATGCGTCTCCTGCAAGGGGTGCAAGCGCGACTGCCCCACCGGGGTGGACATGGCCAAGTTCAAGATCGAGGCCCGGGCCGCCCGCGCCAGGGTCAAGGGGCTCGCCCTGCGCGACCGCCTGGTCGGCGAGATGCCGCGCTATGCGCCCTGGGCGAAGCGGTTCGCCGGGCTGCTGGGCGCCGTGGAGCGCGTCGACGCCGTGGCACGGCCCCTCAAGAAGGCGCTGGGCCTGGCCCCCGAGCGCCGCTTCCCGGCCTTCACCGGCGACTTCCTCAAGGAGTCGCACGCCTCGGCGTCCCCGTCTGCCCCGGCCTCTTCGGACCAGGCCACCCGCGAGGTGGTGCTCTTCGTCGACACCTTCAACAACTACATGGAGAGCGACAACGCCCGGGCCGCCAAGCGGGTGCTGGAGGCGGCCAGCTACCGGGTCCACCTCAACGTCAAGCCGGGGGAGCGGCCGCTCTGCTGCGGGCGCACCTACCTCTCCTCGGGCCAGTTCGACAAGGCGAAGGCGGAGGCGAAGCGCTCCCTGGAGGCGCTGATGCCCTTCGTTAAGCGCGGCGTGGCCATCGTCGGCCTCGAGCCCTCCTGCCTGCTCTCCCTGCGCGACGAGTTCCTGCAGTACGGCTTCGGCGACGAGGCCCGGGCGCTCGCCGAGGCGGCGTTCCTCTTCGAGGAGTTCCTGGTCAAGGCTCGGGAGGCCGGCGAGCTGTCGCTGGCGCTCAAGCCGCTGCCGGGGCGCGCCCTGCTGCACGGCCACTGCCACCAGAAGGCCTTCGACGCCCTGCGCCCGGTGGAGCAGGTGCTGGGCTGGATTCCGGAGCTTGCGGTGGAGACCATCGAGTCCTCCTGCTGCGGCATGGCGGGCAGCTTCGGCTACGAGGCGGAGCACTACGAGGCGTCGCTGAAGATGGCCGAGCTCTCGCTGCTGCCGGCAATCCGCGAGGCGGACGCCGACGCCGTGCTGGTGGCCGACGGCACCAGCTGCCGCCACCAGATCCGCGACGGCAGCGGGCGCGAGGCGATCCACGTGGCGCGGCTGCTGGAACGGGCGCTGGCATGACCTGGACTGCCGCTGGCATGCGCGGCCACGAGCCCCCATCATGGTGGCAGAGGCAGCCCAGCGACGAGGAGGCGAGACGCTTCGATGATCGATCTGCGCAGTGATACCGTGACCCGGCCCACCGCGGCCATGCGCGAGGCCATGGCCCGCGCCGAGGTGGGTGACGACGTCTGGGGCGACGATCCCAGCATCAACGCCTTCGAGCAGGCCGTGGCCGACAGCGCCGGCAAGGCCTCCGGGCTGTTCTTCCCCTCCGGGACCCAAAGCAACCTCTGCGCGCTGCTGACCCACTGCCAGCGGGGCGAGGAGGTAATTGCCGGGCACTACTCCCACATCTTCCGCGACGAGGGGGGCGGGGCGGCGGCGCTCGGCAGCGTCACGGTGCAGCCGCTGCTCCACGCCGAGGACGGCAGCCTGCCCCTCGACGCCCTGCGCGCCGCGGTGAAGGGTGACGACATCCACCACGCCCGCTCGCGGCTGCTGGCGCTGGAGAACACCTTCCGCGGCCGGGTACTGCCCGCCGACTACGCCCTGGCCGCCACCGCCCAGGCCCATGCCCAGGGCCTGGCCACCCACCTGGACGGGGCGCGGCTCTTCAACGCCTCGGTGGCCACGGGGCTGACCCTGGCCGAGCTCTGCGAGGGCTTCGATTCGGTGTCGCTCTGCTTCTCCAAGGGGCTCGGCGCGCCGGTGGGTTCGCTGCTGCTGGGCGAGGCCGATTTCATCGCCCGGGCGCGGCGCTGGCGCAAGACCCTGGGCGGCGGCATGCGTCAGGCGGGGCTTCTGGCCGCGGCCTGCCACCACGCCTTCGAGCACCATGTGGCGCGCCTGGCCGAGGACCACGACAACGCGCGGCGCCTGGCGGAGGGGCTCGGGACGATACCCGGTGTCGAGGTGCGCGCCTGCGATACCAACATGGTGTTCACCGCCTTCCCCGAGGCCCACTGCGGGGCGCTCCAGGCGCATCTCGCGTCGCAGGGCATCCTGGCCGCGGTGGGGCCGGTGACCCGCTGGGTGACCCACCTCGACGTCAGTGCCGTGGCCATCGACCGGGTGGTGGCGACGGTGAACGACTACGTCAGCCGGGCCGGCAGCGACCTGACGACCGCGGCAGGCTGACCCCCTCCCACGCTACAAGGAGAATCGCGATATGGCGATCTATCAGTATGGAGAGCACCGTCCCGAGATCCAGGACGATGTCTATGTGGCCGAGACCGCCGACGTGATCGGCCAGGTGACCCTCAAGGCCGGCGCCAGCGTCTGGTACCAGGCGGTGCTGCGCGGCGATACCGACCACCTGGAGGTGGGCGAGCACAGCAATATCCAGGACGGGGCGGTGCTCCACGCCGACCCCGGCTTCCCGCTCCGAGTGGGCAAGGGGGTGACCGTGGGCCATCAGGCGATGCTGCACGGCTGCACCATCGGCGACGGCAGTCTGGTGGGCATCCAGGCGGTGATCCTCAACGGCGCGGTGATCGGCGAGAACTGCCTGGTGGCGGCCGGTGCCGTGGTCAAGGAGGGGGCGGAGTTCCCGCCCAATTCGCTGATCGTTGGCGCCCCGGCCAAGGTGCTGCGAGAGCTCTCCCCGGAGGCGATCGAGGGGCTCAAGAAGAACGCGGCGGGCTATGTGGAGCGCGGGCGGCTGCACGCGAGCCGACTGACACGCATCGGCTGAGAAGACGCCCGCACCCCGGGGAGGCTAGATGAGGCCGAGCCGTTCCTTGGCCTCTTCCAGCAGGGCCACCGACTCGTCATGGTCACCCGCTACATGGGCCTCCTCGCCACGGGCTCGCAGGTCGTGGACCGCCTCGAGGGTGGCCTCGTCGAGTTCGGCGACTCTGGCCTCATCCTGCAGGGCCTCGTCGATCTCGCCCATCAGTGCTGGGCAGGTATAGGCCCAGGCCGATGCCGAGAACAGCAGGGCGGCCAGGGCGATGAGGGATTTCTTGATCATCTCGGTGCCTCGCGATAACTGTCGGGGGGAAGCGCGACCCGGAGCCGCACCTGACGAACTCACCGGGAGTCCGCCCCTCTCAGTGTAGTGCTCGAGGCCCCTCCTCGCCCGTGGCCGTGTTCAGCCGATGGCCGCGATGCCGGCCTTGGCGATCTGGGCGTCCTGGTCGGACTTGACGCCGGAGACGCCCACGGCGCCGATCACCTGGCCGTCGACGATCACCGGCACGCCGCCCTCGAGCAGGCCCTCGAGGGGTGCGGAGAGGAAGGCGCTGCGGCCGCCGTTGATCATCTCCTCGAACACCTTGGTCTCCTTGCGGCCCACGGCGGCGCTGCGGGCCTTCTCCGTGGCCACATAGGAAGACATCGGGGCGGCGCCGTCGAGGCGACGCAGGCCGAGGGGATGACCGCCGTCGTCGGCCACGGCGATGGTCACCACCCAGCCGTTGGCCTCGGCCTCCTGCTGGGCGGCCTCGAGGATGGCGTTGATCTCGCTCAGGCTCAGTACGGGTTTGGTCTGCATGTCACTCTCCTTCGATCGGTAGTTGTGAGTTATCGGTCTTGGCACCTGGGTGCTCGGTGACCGGGACGCGCTCCGCGCCCCGGCGCAATTCCTGTGGCGCCGGTCAGGCCAGCGCCTCGTCGACGATCTCGATCCAGTGGCGCACCGGGGTGCGGTTTGCGCCGGCCAGGTGCGTCTGGCAGCCGATATTGGCCGTCACGATCACCTCGGGCTTGCCGGCCTCGAGGTTGTCGAGCTTGTTGTCGCGCAGCTGCTTCGAGAGCTCGGGCTGGGTGATGGAGTAGGTGCCCGCCGAGCCGCAGCAGAGGTGGGCATCGGCCACCGGGGTCAGCGAGAAGCCCAGCCGGGTCAGCACGGCCTCCACGGCGCCGCCGAGCTGCTGGGCGTGCTGCAGGGTGCAGGGGCAGTGGAAGGCGAGCTTGCGGCTCTGCTGGAGGCTCAGCGCGTCGAGAGGCTCGTCGCGCAGCACCTCCACCAGGTCCCTGGCCAGCTCGCTGACCCGGGCGGCCTTCTCGGCGTAGGCCGGGTCATCCTTGAGGATGTCGACGTACTCCTTGACGAAGGCGCCGCAGCCGCTGGCTGTCTGCACGATGGCTTCGGCGCCCGCCTCAAGATGGGGCCACCAGGCGTCGATATTGGCCCGCGCCCGGGCGCGGCCCTCGTCGTGGGCGTTCAGGTGGAAGTCGATGGCGCCGCAGCAGCCGGCCTCCGCCACCGGGGTCAGGCCGATGCCGAGGCGATCCAGCACTCGGGCGGTGGCGGCGTTGGTGTTGGGCGAGAGCCCCGGCTGCACGCAGCCCTCCAGGATCAGCATCTGGCGGGCGTGGCGCTTGCCTTCGGGTCGAGTGCCGGCGTCGATGGGCGCCGGCGGCAGCTTGTCCCTGAGCGCACCCGGCACCAGCGGCCGGAAGGTCTGGCCGAGCCTCAGCAGCGCCTGGAAGCGCTTGGGGTCCACCAGCATCTTGCGCAGCGCATAGCGCTGGACGCGCTCGGCCGGCTTGCGCGGCACCCGTCTCTCGATCTCGGCGCGGCCGATGTCGAGCAGCTTGTGGTACTCGACCCCGGAGGGGCAGGTGGTCTCGCAGTTGCGGCAGGTCAGGCAGCGGTCCAGGTGCAGCCGGGTCTCCTCGGTCACCTTGTCGCTGTCCTCAGGGCTCTCGAGCATCTCCTTCATCAGGTAGATGCGCCCCCGGGGACCGTCGCGCTCGTCGCCGAGCAGCTGGTAGGTGGGGCAGGTGGCGTTGCAGAAGCCGCAGTGCACGCAGGTGCGCAGCACCCGGTCCGCCTCGCGGATATGCGGTTTCTTGAGGTCTTCCTCGGTAAAATGCGTCTGCATCGTGGCGAATTCCCGTGAGTCTCAGAATGCCGCGTAGAGCCGGCCCGGGTTGAAGATCCCCTTGGGGTCCAGCTCGGCCTTGAGGTTGCGGTGGTACTTCTCGAGCACCGGGGCGAGCGGGGTGAAGGGGGACTCCACCGGCTGCCCCCTGGGGCCGCGCCAGCAGCTGGCGTGGCCGCCGGCCCGGGTGACCACCTCGCGCAGGGTGGCGGCGTCGAGGTCGCTGCGCACCCAGCGCTGGGCGCCGGCCCAGTCGTAGAGCACGTCGGTCTCGACCACCCCGGGCAGCTCGAGCACCGGGGTATGGTGGGGCAGCGAGAGGCGCCACAGGGCGCGGGGGTCCTCGGCGGAGAAGAACGCCAGGCGCTGTTCGCGCAGGGCCTCCCAGAATTCCGGCTTGAGCTCGTCGCCGCCCATTCGCTCGGCGGTGGCGGCCACCGAGCTCGGGCCACCCTCCAGGCGCAGGTGCAGGGCGCCGTCGAGCCAGGCCGCGGCGGTGATGGGCAGTGGCTGGCGCCCCCACTCGACGAGCTTCTCCAGGGCCTCGGCGAGCGGCATGTCCTGTCCAGGTGCAGGCTGCGGCTGGCGCCGGGCAGCGGCAGCACCTTCATGGAGACCTCGGTCAGCAGCCCCAGGGTGCCCTGGGCGCCCACCATCAGGCGCGAGAGATCGTAGCCCGCCACGTTCTTCATCACCTGGCCGCCGAAGCGCTGCTCGCTGCCCTGGCGGGTGATGACCCGCGTGCCCAGCACGAAGTCGCGCACGCTGCCGGCCCATGGGCGGCGGGGGCCGGAGAGGCCGGTGGCGATCATGCCGCCCACGCTGGCGTTCTCGCCGAAGTGGGGCGGCTCGCAGGGCAGCATCTGCCCCTGGGCGGCCAGGACGGCCTCCAGCTCGCGAAGCGGCGTGCCGGTGCGCACCGAGACGATCAGCTCCACCGGGTCGTACTCGGTGATGCCGCGGTGCTCGCCGGTCGAGAGCGTCTCGCCGTCGACCGGGCGGCCCTGAACTTTACGACCATAGAAGGCCTTGGTATCGCCGCCGACGATGCGCAGGGGCGTGCCCTCGGCCTCGGCACGACGGATGCGCTCGGCCAGCGCCTCGCTGGCGTCGTGGCTCGGGATGTCGTGTTGGGGGGTATCGTGAGTGGTCGCCATGTCGTCCTGTCTCTCAGCCGTGGCTCTCTGGGGCCTGGGTCGGGGCGGGGGCGTCGCCGGCGCTCTTGGTCAGGCGGAACTCGGAGCAGCGGGCCGGCGTCGGGATGTTCTTGCCCGGGTTGAGCAGCTCGCTGGGATCGAAGGCGCGCTTGGCGGCACGGAAGGTGGCGAGCTCCCCGGGGCTGAACTGCACGCACATCTGGTGGATCTTCTCGCGGCCCACCCCGTGCTCGCCGGTGATGGTGCCGCCCACCTCGACGCACAGCTCGAGGATGCGCCCGCCGAGCTCCTCGGCGCGCTCGAATTCGCCGGGCTGGTTGGCATCGAAGAGGATCAGCGGGTGCATGTTGCCGTCGCCGGCGTGGAAGACGTTGGCCACGCGCAGGCCGTACTCCTCGCCCAGGTCGCCGATGCCCTTGAGCACCCTGGCCAGCTCGCGGCGGGGAATGGTGCCGTCCATGCAGTAGTAGTCCGGCGACATGCGGCCCACCGCCGGAAAGGCGTTCTTGCGCCCGGCCCAGAACAGCGCGCGTTCGGCCTCGTCGCGGGCCTGCTGGATGCCGGTGGCCCCGGCCTGTTCCAGTACGCGGCGCACCGTCTCGCAGTCGTCGTCCACGTCGGCCTCCACGCCATCCAGCTCGCAGAGCAGGATCGCCTCGGCCTCCACCGGGTAGCCGGCGCCGATGAAGTCCTCGGCGGCGCGAATCGCCAGGTTGTCCATCATCTCCAGCCCCCCGGGAATGATCCCCGCGGCGATGATGGCCCCTACGGCGTTGCCGGCCTTCTCGATGTCGTCGAAGCTCGCCATCAACACCTTGGCCGATTCGGGCTTGGGCAGCAGCTTGACGGTCACTTCGGTGACCACCCCGAGCATGCCCTCGGAGCCGTTGAACAGCGCCAGCAGGTCGAAGCCGGGCGCGTCCAGGGCGTCGGAGCCCAGGGTCATGCGCTCGCCCTCGATGGTCAGCACCTCGACCTTGATCACGTTGTGCACGGTGAGCCCGTACTTCAGGCAGTGCACGCCGCCGGCGTTCTCCGCTACGTTGCCGCCGATGGAGCAGGCGATCTGTGAGGAGGGGTCCGGCGCGTAGTAGAGCCCGTAGGGGGCCGCCGCCTCGGAGATGGCCAGGTTGCGCACGCCGGGCTGGACCCGGGCGGTGCGCGCGTCGGGGTCGATTTCGAGGATGCGGTGGAAGCGCGACAGCACCAGCAGCACGCCGTGCGTAAGCGGCAGGGCGCCGCCGGAGAGGCCGGTACCGGCGCCGCGGGTCACCACCGGCACGCTCAGCGCGTGGCAGCGCTTGAGCAGGGTCTCGACCTGCTCGAGGGTCTCGGGCAGGGCGACCAGCATGGGCAGGGCGCGATAGGCGGAGAGACCGTCGCACTCGAAGGGACGCAGGTCCTCCTCGCGATGCAGCAGGGTCATACCGGGCAAGGCTTGTTGGAGGTCGGCCAGCACCTCGGCGGGATCGCGTTTGATTACCTCGCCATCGAGTCGTTCATCGAAGAGGGTGTTCATGGTGACTCCCCTGGGGCACGTCTCGCAGAAACGGAGTGGTTGGTGCCATGGTCGTCGGGCCGACGCCTCGACGGGACCTGGTGGGATCAATCTGGGCCCTTGGTCGGCGTCTGTCCAGCCTGTGGTGTAGTGGTCAGACCAGTAATTCATCGATAGTATGGAAAAGATTTCCAACCACCCCCCTGCAGGGTAAAACAGGAGTGGATGAGCTTGCCAGTACTGTTCGAGAATTCCGGAGGAACGCCATGGCTAGCTGGAGCGACGAGATCCCGACGGGGCGGCGAACGCCGGAAGGGGTGGCCGCCCGGCTGGAGCAGCTGATCCTGGATGGCGTCTTCCGTCCCGGCCAGCTGCTGCCATCGGAGCGGCGGCTCTGCGACCGTCTGAACGTCTCCCGCGCCTCGCTGCGCGAGGGGCTGCGTATCCTGCGCAGCAAGGGCATCATCGAGACCCGCCATGGGCGTGGCTCCATGGTGGCGGCGCTGCTGCCGGCCCGGGAGCAGAGCCCGTTGATGCACCTCTTCCGTGACCATCCCCGGACCCTGTTCGACCTGCTCGAGGTGCGGGCCCTGCTGGAGGGGGAATCCGCCCGGCTGGCCGCCAGTCGCGGCACCCCCGCGGATCGCGTGCTGATCACCCGACGCTACCGGGAGCTGGCCGACTACGCGGCCTCGGCCGAGCCGATCGATGTGGAGCGGCTGGCGCGTCTGGATCATGCCTTCCACCTGGCGGTCTCCCAGGCCTCCCACAATCCGGTGCTGGTGCACACCCTGCAGAGCCTCACCGACCTGCTGCTCAACTCGGTGTTCGCCTCGGTGAAGCACCTCTACCATCGGCCCGGCCCCCGCGAGATGATCAACCGTCAGCACGCTCGGCTGCATGATGCCGTGGTGCAGGGCAAGCCCGCGCTGGCCCGACGCGTGGCCCTGGAGCATCTCTCCAGCATCGGCGAGCTGCTCAGGGAGATCGATGCCGAGAACGAGCGCCTTGAGCGCTCGGCCATGCGGCTGGAGGAGTGGGAGTGAGTCCGGTGCCTGGAAGGGGCGGGTTGACCGCATTACCTTTTGAATTCATAATTAGGATTCAGCGGTTCCATTGCATGGCACGATCGTCGATTGATGGTTGTCGAATCGCACCTTGCACAAGGCGGGATGATTCCTCATGGATAAGATCAGGCAGAGTACCTTGCATGGTGAGGTCGCCGAGCGAATTCGCGACATGATCATCGAGGGGACGCTGGCACCCGGTAGCCGTGTGCCCGAAAAACAGCTCTGTGAGCAGTTCGGGGTGTCCCGGACCCCCCTCAGAGAGGCCCTCAAGGTGCTGGCCTTCGAAGGCTTCGTCGAACTGTTGCCCAATCGCGGCGCACGGGTCGCCAAGTTGACCAGGGCGGCGCTCAAGAACACCTTCGAGGTGATGCAGAGCCTCGAGGCCCTGGCCGGCGAACTGGCCGGGGAGCGCATCACCGAGGCGGAGCTGGCCAACATCGAGGCGCTCCATCACCAGATGCTGACGCACTACAAGAACGGCAACATGCAGGAGTATCTGCTGGCCAATCAGCAGATCCACGAGGCCATCGTGGTGGCCTCCCAGAACGACGTACTCATCGACGTCTACAAGAGTCTCAACCAGCGGGTGCGCCGGGTGCGCTTCACCGCCGAGCTGAGCAAGGACTACTGGTCGAAGGCCATCGGTGATCACGAGGCCATGGTCGAGGCCCTCCGGGCGCGCGACGGCGCGGCCCTGGGCCAGGTCCTGCGTCGCCACCTCCGCGACAAGGTCGAGGTCTCGGCCCTCGAGGAGATGGCGGAGTAGGAGGGCACCCCTCAGCCGGCGACGTTGGCGCCTCGCTGCCGGGCATGGTGAGCCCCCATCCGGCAGGCGATGGCGAAGGCGTGGCGCATGGCTTCGGCGCTGGCCTTGCCCTGGCCGGCGATATCGAAGGCGGTGCCGTGGGCGGGGGTGGTGATGGGGATCGGCAGGCCGCCCTGCACGGTGACCCCCCGCTCGAAGCCCAGCAGCTTCAGGGCGATCTGCCCCTGGTCGTGGTACATGGTCACGATGCCGTCGAACTCGCCGTCGCGGGCGCGGCGAAAGAGGGTGTCGGCGGGGAAGGGGCCCTGGGCCGGGTAGCCAGCGTCCTGGCAGGCTTTTACCGCGGGAGCGATGATATCGATCTCCTCGCGGCCGCAGGTGCCCCCCTCGCCGGCGTGGGGAGTGAGTGCCGCCACCGCGATACGGGGGGTGGCCACCCCCGCCGCCCCCAGGGCGTCATGGATCAGCCGGGTGGCGCTGAGGATGCGCTCCGGAGTGACGAAGGAGGCGGCCTCACTGAGCGGCACATGGGAGGAGATGCGCGAGGTCCAGAGCTGGCCGAGGGTGTTGAACTCGCAGACGTCGCCTCGAACCGCCAGGTACTCGGCGAAGAAGTGCAGCTCGTCCTCGTGGCGCAGCCCGCCCTGCTTCATCGCCAGCTTGTTGAGCGGGGCGAAGCAGATGGCATCGATCCGGCCGTCGCGGGCGGCGTCCAGGCAGTGGGCCAGGACCTTCAGCACCGAGGCGCCGCAGGCGGCGTCGACCCGACCGTATTCGACGGCTTCGCGCTGGATGCTCTCCAGCGGCAGCAGTACGGGGCCGGCCTGCCCGCGGGCCTGGTCCCAGGCCGCGATCTCGGGCAACGCGAGGCGCGTGCCGGCGACGCGCTGGCCCTCCTGCCATAGCCAGGGATCGCCCACCACCACCACGTCGGCCTGGGCCACGGCCTCGCGGTCGGCCAGCAGCCTGGCGACCAGCTCGGGGCCGATGCCCGCCGGGTCGCCCAGGGTCAGGGCCACACAGGGTCTTGCTTGGGTCATCTTGCGGTTCTCCTCCGAGGATAAGGTCAGGCGTCCTGCCAGGCGGCGCCATCCGGGTAGCGGTGGCGCGACAGCGACTCGGGGTAGAGGGTGATGCTGTAGCCCGGTGCGGTCGGCACCTGGTAGCGCCCGTTGCGAATCACCACGGGGTGCTCGAAGTGCTCGTGGAGGTGATCGACGTATTCGAGGATGCGCCCCTCCAGGGA
>NZ_CP071922.1:3569061-3595888 GCF_017584085.1 Halomonas sp. BM-2019 | reverse complement strand
CACCCGGTTGTGGCAGTGTTCGCCGGTGGCGACGCCGATCGCGCCCAGGCGGCGGCGAATCTCGGCATGGCCCAGGATGTCGTCGGGGCTGGTCGGCTCCTCGATCCACAGCGGATCGAACTCGGCCAGTTGGCGCATGTTGGCGATCGCCTCGTCGACGTCCCACATCTGGTTGGCGTCCATCATCAGGGTGCGTTCCCAACCGATCTCCTCGCGCAGGATGCCTGCGCGACGGCGGTCCTCTTCGAGGTCGCCCCCCACCTTCTGCTTGAAGTGGGTCCAGCCCTCGGCCAGCGCCTCGCGTGCCAGGCGGCGCACCTTGTCGTCGTCGTAGCCGAGCCAGCCGGCCGAGGTGGTGTAGGCGGGGTAGCCCTGCTCGCGCATCTCCTGCTCGCGGGCGGCGCGGCCGGCGGCGTTGCGCCGCAGCAGCCCCAGTGCCTCCTCGGGGGTCAGGGCGTCGGTGACGAAGCGGAAGTCGAGGCTGCGGACCAGCTGCTCCGGCGACATGTCGACCAACAGCTTCCATACCGGCTTGCCTTCCGACTTGGCCCACAGGTCCCAGATGGCGTTGACGATGGCAGCCGTGGCCAGGTGGATGACGCCCTTCTCCGGGCCGGTCCAGCGCAGCTGGCTGTCGCCGCTGGTGAGCCGGCGCCAGAAGGTGCCCATCTCGGCGGTGATGGTCTCCAGAGTCTCGCCTTCGATCAGGTAGGCCAGCGACTCCACGGCCTTGACGCAGAGCTCGTTGCCGCGGCCGATGGTGAAGGTCAGGCCATGCCCCTCGAGGCCGCTCTCGGCGTCGGTGTGCAGGGTGACATAGGTGGCCGAGTAGTCCGGCGCCGCATTCATGGCATCGGAGCCGTCCAGGGAGCGTGAGGTCGGAAAGCGGATGTCCTGGACCTCGAGGCGGGTGATGGTGGTCATGGTGGTCGATTCCCGTGCAAGGGCTTGGGTGAAAGGGGCGAGTGGCCACCAGCCTAGGCACTCCGGTTGATAACCTTCCAATCGTTTTTTTCTTGGTATCGATCTCTATAGGTTATCGGTGTGTCGGTGCGACCCCAGCGCTGCGCCGGCTCCCGCGGCGACTCGCCCCTTGCCGGGCGCCGCTGTGCCGAGGCCTGCGCGACGAAAGTATAATATGTAATTTTGGATTCATAATTCATATTGCACGGGCTAATCACAATTTCGGGGGAGAGCACATGACTCGACAAGCGTCAGAACAGAGCATGGCAGGTCGTCAAGGGCCGGAACTGCAGGATCCGGCACTGTTCCGTGAGCACGCCTACGTCGATGGGCGCTGGATCGATGCCAGCGACGAGGCGGTCATCGAGGTGATCAATCCGGCCAGCGAGACGCTTCTGGGCAGCGTGCCCCGCCTGACCCAGGCTCAGGTGAGCGAGGCCGTCGAGGCGGCCGATCGCGCCTTTCCCGCCTGGAAGGCCAAGACTTGCAAGGAGCGCGCCGCCATCCTGCGGCGCTGGTACGACCTGTGCATGGCCCATCAGGAGGACCTGGCCCGCATCCTGACCCTGGAGCAGGGCAAGCCGCTGGCCGAGGCCCGGGGCGAGATCGCCTACGGCTCCGCCTTCATCGAGTGGTTCGCCGAGGAGGCCAAGCGGATCTATGGCGACGTCATTCCCGCCCATGCCACGGACCGGCGCATCGTGGTCACCAAGGAGCCGGTCGGGGTGGTGGCGGCCATCACTCCCTGGAACTTCCCCAATGCGATGATCACCCGCAAGGCCGCCGCCGCCATGGCCGCCGGCTGCACGGTGGTGGTCAAGCCGGCCTCCAGCACGCCCTTCTCGGCGCTGGCGCTGGCGGAGCTGGCCGAGCGCGCCGGAGTGCCCCGCGGGGTGCTCAACGTGGTCACCGGCAGTGCCCGGGTGGTGGGCGATGAGCTGACGGCCAACCCGCTGGTCCGCAAGCTCTCCTTCACCGGCTCCACCGAGGTGGGCAAGGTGCTGCTCACCGCCTGTGCCCAGACGGTCAAGAAGGTCTCCATGGAGCTGGGTGGCAACGCGCCCTTCATCATCTTCGAGGATGCCGATCTCGATCAGGCGGTGGCCGGAGTGATGGCCTCCAAGTTCCGTAACACCGGCCAGACCTGCGTGTGCGCCAATCGCATCTTCGTCCATGATGGCATCTACGACGCCTTCGCCGAGCGCCTGGCCCAGGCGGTGGCGGCGCAGCGGGTCGGCAACGGCCTCGAGGAGGGGGTGACCCTCGGTCCGCTGATCGACCAGGCCGCGGTGGCCAAGGTCGAGGAGCATATCGCCGATGCGCAGCAGCGCGGGGCCAGCGTCTATCTGGGCGGGCAGCGCCATGCGCGGGGCGGCAACTTCTTCGAGCCGACGATTCTCACCGATGTGGCCAGCGACGCCCGGCTGATGAACGAGGAGACCTTCGGCCCCGTGGCACCGCTGATCCGCTTCAGCGACGAGCAGGAGGTGATTCGCCTGGCCAACGACACCCCCTATGGCCTGGCCAGCTACTTCTATACGCGCGACGTGGGCCGGGTATGGCGGGTGGCCGAGGCTCTGGAGTGCGGCATCGTGGGCATCAACGAAGGCATCATCTCCAGCGAGCTGGCCCCCTTCGGTGGCGTCAAGGAGTCCGGCATCGGCCGTGAAGGCTCCAAGTACGGCATCGAGGACTACATCGAAATCAAATACCTCTGCATGGGTGGGCTGTGATGCCTGGCCCCACGACGACACGGGAGACGACATGAGCGACGCGCAGTTGACCAGACAGCGAGTGGGCATGGTCGGGATCGGCCTGATGGGCCATGGCATCGCCACCAACATCCAGCGGGCCGGCTGGCCGCTGGCCTTCCTCGAGCATCCCGGCAATCAGCCGGTGGATGAGCTGCTCGCCCAGGGGGCGACGCCGTTCGCCACGGGGGCGGAGCTGGCCCGTCACGCCGAGATCATCATTCTCTGCGTGACCGGATCGCCCCAGGTGGAGGAGGTGCTGTTCCGCGAGGAGGGCGTGCTGCAGGGGCTCCGGCCCGGCACCGTGATCATCGACTGCTCCACGGCGATTCCCAGCTCGACGCAGCGGATTGCCGAGGCGGTGGAGGCGGCGGGCGGCCGCTTCCTGGATGCGCCGATGACGCGCACCCCCAAGGAGGCCGCCGAGGGGCGGCTCAACCTGCTGGTAGGCGGGGATCGCGAACTCTTCGAGGCGCAGCGGCCCATGCCGGGCCGGTCGGGGCCGGGCACCAGCTGAAGCTGCTGCACAACTTCGTCTCGGTGGGCTTCTCCACGGTGCTGGCCGAGGCGGCGGCCTGCGCCGAGCGCGGCGGCATCGACCCCGAGGTGTTCGTCGATGTGCTGGCCCAGGGGGGCGGGGCGGGCACCGTGCTCGAGCGGCTACGCCCCTACATCCAGGCGCGCGACGCCTCTGGCTTTCGCTTCAGCATCGCCAACGCCCACAAGGATCTCGGCTATTACCTGGCCATGGCCGGCGATCTGGGCGCGGCTCAGGAGGCCGCGGCGAGCATCGACAGGGTGCTGGGCGAGGCCGAGTCGGCGGGCCATGCCCAGGCCGCGCTCCCCGAGCTGATCTCCCTGCTCGGCAAGCGCGACGCCTGACGGCGGCAGGACACAGGGCCGCTCGAGGCCGGTGCGCTGCAGGCATCGGGTAGACCGAAGCGAGCCATCGCCGGTCTACCCGACTGTCGAGGTGGGGGATCAACAGGCGTGATCGGGGAGGGCCGTCAGTCTTGGACAAGCTGTCATCGGTCGGCCTGTGCGGCTGGATGCGCTTCAAGCACCTGCTGCTGCTTATCCACCTCGATCGCCGCCGCAACATGCATGCCGCCGCCCGGCAGATGCACCTCAGCCAGCCTGCCGCCAGCAAGATGCTGCGTGACCTGGAGGCCTGCTTCGGCTTTGCGATCTTCGAGCGCCAGCCGCGCGCCATGGTCCCGACCGAGCTGGGCGCCCAGTTGGTTCGCCATGCCGAGATCCTGCTCAACGACACCGAACGGATGGTCGAGGATATTCAGCGCCGGCGCGAGGGTGGCTACGGCCGCCTGCTGATCGGTGCCATTCCCGCGGCCGCCCCGGAGATCCTGCCGGCGGCGATCGCCGCGCTCAAGCGGCGGCGCCCTCGGCTGTCGGTCAGCATCGACGAGCAGAGCAGCGATCGCCTGCTGCAGGCCCTGGAGTACAAGCAGCTCGACCTGGTGATCGGCCGGCTCACGGCGGTGAGCCAGCACAACCTGTTCGACTTCGAGCCGCTGCTCGAGGAGCCGCTGCGGGTGGTGGTGGGCAGCGAACATCCGCTGGCCGACCAGGCGCAGGTCACGCTGGCGGCGCTGCGCCACTGGCCGTGGATCCTGCATCCCCCCACCAGCCCCATGCGCCAGGTCTTCGAGGCGGCGCTGGCCGACGCCGGCATCGCCTCGCCCGACGACACCATCGAGACCACCTCGACCCAGACCACCCTGCAGCTGCTGCTGAGCGCGCCGATGCTGGCGGTGCTGCCCCGGTCGGTGCTCGAGCGCCCCCTGGCCAGCGGCCAGTACGTGGTGCTGCCGCTGGCCATCGGCAAGCCGCTGGACTCCTACGGCATCATCACCCGCAAACTTGAGCCGCTGTCGAGTGCCGCCGCGGAGCTGGTCGACGAGCTGCGCCTGCGGGTCGCGTCTGCCAGTTCGCCGACGTCGGATCCTGCCGCTCTAGACGAAAGTCGATATTGATGAAATGAATTATGTGTTCATAATTACATCATGGCGGGCCGAAGCCGATCTTCTGACCCGGACATGCCGAGCACGCCGACTGTCGCCGTTCCCAGGCGACACCGGCAAACCAAGACAACGACAAACAGGGTGATTGAGAGATGACAAAGACAATTCTGGTCGCCAAGGCGGCACTCTCCGGCGCGCTTTGCCTGGCACTGGCCGGCGGCGCCAACGCCTGGGAGCCCCAGCGCAACGTCGAGTTCGTGGTGCCCTACAGCGCCGGCGGCGGCAGCGATATCAACGCGCGCATGCTGGTCGAAGCGATCCGCGAGACCGGGCAGGTCAATCGCCCCATCCTGGTCAACAACCGTCCCGGCGGCTCCGCCGCCGTCGGCAACAGCTACACCTACAGCCAGCGCGGCAATGGCCACATCCTCATGACCCTCAACGGCGGTCAGATGATGAGCATGGTGGTCAACAACGCCGCCGTGCAGCTCGATGACCTGACGCCGCTCGCCACCCTGTCGCTGGATACGCTCTTCGTGGGCGTCAGGGCCGGCGGCGAGATCGGTGACCTCGACGCCCTGATCGAGCGCGCCCAGCAGGATCCGGGCGGCGTCACCATCGGTGGGGCCGGCCGCGGCGGTGAGGATCACCTCGCCTTCTCGATGCTCGACGATAACCTGGGGGTCGACTTCCAGTACGTGCCCTTCGACGGCACCGGCGATGTCACGGCGGCCCTGCTGGGCGGGCACATCGACGCGGCCATCTTCAAGCTGGGCTCGCGGGTCGATCAGAGCATGATCCGCTTCCTGGCCACCTATTCGGAAGAGCGCCTCGATGCGCCCTTCGACGAGGTGCCGACCTTCGCCGAGCTGGGCTACGACAACCTCGAGCTGATGATCTTCCGCGGCTACGCCGGTCCGCCCGACATGCCCAGCGAAGCCGTCGAATACTGGGAGAACGTCTTCCGTGCCGCCGCGGAAACGGATAAGTGGATGAAGGATTATGTCGAGAGCAACGGCCTGATTCCCACCTTCATGGGGGCCGAGGAGAGCGCCGAGTACTACCGCAGTGAGCTGGAGCGGTACCGGACGCTGTTCCAGCAGGCCGGCATGATCGACTGATCCGCGGGGCCTGGTCGCCGGCTGGCGCCACGCCCCAGTCGTTTCCCCCGCGGCCGCCTTGCCCCTCCCCGAACCGACTGCGCAACAGCCGGCGAAGAGGGTAGAGGCGGCCGCTACCGTTAGAGAGGCGCACGCCATGTCAAGCGTGAATCAAGCATCGGCCGGCGGCAGCCGGCCCTGGATCTCACTGCTGGTCACCCTGGGCATCATCGCGATGGGGCTCGCCTGGGCCGGCTTCGGCTGGCTCAAGTATGGGGTGTGGATGCACAACGGCCCCGGCGCCGGCTTCTTCCCCCTGGTGATGGGCCTCGGCGCCGCTCTACTGGGGGGGTACGAGCTGCTGCGCCGCCGCTGGGCTACCGATCGGGTGGGACTGCGCAACCTCTGGCCCGCCGTGGCCATGGGCATGGCCGTCGCCACGATTCCGCTGTTCGGCATGGTGCTGGCCATGACGCTGTTCATCGTGCTGTGGATGGCGCTGATCGAGCGCCAGCCGTGGCTCAAGTCGGTGGTGATCGGGGCCTGCACGGGTGGCGCGATCTACCTGCTGTTCGGCATGTGGCTGATGGTGGCGTTCCCCCAGGGTGCCCTCATCGGGTGGTTCAGTTAATCGAGCGAAGAGTCCCTTATGGATATCCTACAGTCCTTGATGCAGGGGTTTGCCACCTCGCTGACATTCAGCAATATCCTGGCCGCACTGGTCGGGGCCGGTCTGGGAATCATCGTGGGCGCCATCCCCGGGCTTGGTTCCGTCACCGGCATCGCCCTGCTGCTCCCGCTTACCTTCCAGATGGACCCCATTACCGGCATCATCATGCTCGGGGCCCTCTACTATGGCTGCATGTACGGCGGCTCCTACAGCGCCATTCTCCTCAACATTCCCGGCGATGCGCCGGCGGTGGTGACCTCCCTGGATGGCTATCCACTGTCGCAGCAGGGACGGGGCGGCAAGGCCCTGTTCACCGCCAACATCTCCTCCTTCATCGGCGGCACCGTGGGCATCATCATGCTCACCTTCATGGGCCCCATCCTGGCCCACGTCGGCTTGATGTTCGGGCCGGCCGAGGTGGCGGCGCTGATCCTGCTGGCGCTCTGCTCCATCGGCTGGCTGCTGGGCGACAATCCGGTCAAGGGACTGATCTCGACCTTCATCGGTGTGATGCTGGCCACCATCGGCATCGGCACGGCCTTCGGCCAGCCGCGCTTCACCTTCGATTCGATGTACCTGCTCAACGGCATCTCCTTCATCCCGTTGGTGATCGGCATGTTCGGCTTCAGCCAGGTGCTGGTGATGATGGTCAATCGGATCGATCCCGCCGCCCAGGGGCTCTCCAACCGGCTGGGGCTGAAGGAGAGCCTGCTCGACCGCAAGGAGATGCGCAGCATCATTCCCGCGTCGCTGCGTTCCGGGGTGCTCGGCAACCTGGTGGGCATCCTGCCGGGGGCGGGGGCCACCACCGGCTCCTTCCTCTCCTATGTCCTGCAGAAGAAGGTGGGGCGCAACGGTAGCGAGCTCGGCAAGGGGCGTATCGAAGGGGTGGCCGCCTCGGAGGCGGGCAACAACGCGGCCGCGGCCGGCTCCTTCGCGCCGCTGCTGTCGCTGGGCATCCCCGGCTCGGGCACGGCCGCGGTGCTGCTCGGCGGGCTGATGATGTGGGGGCTTCAGCCCGGGCCGCTGCTGTTCCAGACCAACCCCGATTTCGTCTGGGGGCTGATCTCCTCCATGTACCTGGGCAACGTCATGGCGGTACTGGCGGCGCTGGCGATCATTCCGTTCCTGGTCAAGCTGCTGCTTATCCCGGCCTCGATCATGATCCCGGTGATCGCCGTGGTCTGCGTGGTCGGTTCCTACAGCGTCAACAACAGCATGTTCGATGTCTGGTTCATGCTCGGCGCCGGGGTGGTGGCCTTCTTCATGACCGCCGCTCGTTACCCGATCGCGCCGCTGCTGCTGGCCTTCGTGCTGACGCCCCGCCTCGAGACCAGCCTGCGCCAGGCCCTCGACATCTCGCGCGGCGATCCGATGATCTTCCTGAGAAGCCCGATCGCCGCCACCCTGCTGACGATCATCCTGCTGTTCGTGCTCTATCCGCTCGGCAAGAAGCTGTTCCTGGCCGCGCGCCATCGCCGGCACAAGGCGGCAGCCGAATGAGCCCGGCGAGGCCCCGGGGGCAAGACCCCCACCCCTGACACTGAATGCAGAGAGAGACGGAAATGACATTCGACAACCATCAAGCCGTCGCCTTCTTCACCCAACGGCTGGGCGCCAAGGGGGTGGTGGCCGAGGCCACCGACCAGGAGCGCTACGTGCGCGACTGGGCCGGCGGACGCCTGGGCAGGCCGCTGGCCGTGGTGCGCCCCAAGACCACCGAAGAGGTGGCCGCGGTGGTGCGCTACTGCCACGAGCAGGGCATTCGCATGGTGCCCCAGGGTGGGCATACCGGCCTGGTGAAGGGCGCCCTGCCGGACGATCACAAGCCGGAGGTGGTCATCAGCCTCGAGCGCATGACGCGCATTCGACACCTCGACCCGCTCAACTTCACCATGGCGGTGGATGGCGGGTGCATCCTCGAAGAGGTCAAGCGGGCCGCCGAGGAGGCCGACTGCTTCTTCCCGCTCTCGCTGGGCGCCCAGGGCAGCTGCCAGATCGGCGGCAACATCGCCACCAACGCCGGGGGCGTCAACGTGCTGCGCTACGGCATGATGCGCGAGCTGGTGCTGGGCCTCGAGGTGGTGCTGCCCAACGGCGAGATCTGGAGCAGCATGAAGGCGCTGCACAAGGACAACCGCGGCTACAGCCTGCAGCAGCTGTTTCTCGGCAGCGAGGGTACCCTGGGTATCGTCACCGGGGCGGTGCTCAAGCTGACACCGCGCCCCCAGCAGTCGCAGACCGCCCTGCTGGCGGTCCCCTCGGTGGAGGCCGCGGTCCGGCTCTATGCCCTGGCGCGTCGCGTCGGCAGCGACCTGCTCTCCGCCTTCGAGCTGATCCCGCGCCAGTGCCTGGAGCTGGCCTTCGAGGCCGCGCCACAGCTCTCCGATCCGCTCGATGAGGCCTATCCTTACTATGTCCTGCTCGAGCTGGCGGCCAGCGGGCCCGTGGATCTGCCCGGCATGCTCGAACGCCTGCTGGAGGCGGGCATGGAGGAAGAGGTGGTACTCGACGGCGTGCTGGCCTCGAGCGTCGCCCAGGCCGATCAGCTGTGGTTGATCCGCGAGGGCATGGTGGAGGGGCAGCTGCTGCGCGGCGAGCACCTGCGTACCGACGTCTCGGTGCCGATCTCGGCGATTGCCGAGTGCGTGGAGCAGGCCGCCGCGGCCGTGACGACGCTCTCCCCCGACTCCCTGCTGATCGCCTACGGCCACATCGGTGACGGCAACCTGCACATCAATGTGCTGCCGCCCGCCGAGACGCCGGCAGAAGCGCTGCCGGCGCTGTTCGAGCAACTCGAGGGCGCGATCTTCACCGTCGTGGACGGTTTCGACGGCAGCATCAGCGCCGAACATGGCATCGGACGCAGCAAGCAGGCCGCCTACCTGGCCAGGCTCACCGCCACCGAGCGCCGGCTGCTGGCCGGTATCAAGGCGGTATTCGATCCCGAGGAGCTGATGGGCGCGGGACGTATCCTGCCGCTGACCGACCGATCATCGTCATCCTCATGACCCCTGAGCCGTTCGCGCTCTCTCGACCATGACAGGAGCCATCATGCAAGCCATCCATCCCCGCGACTGCCTGCCCGAGGACCTCGACCGTGCGCTGCTGGTCGGCCGGGTGTGGCGTGAGGCGCCGCTCGACGGCCCGGCCATCGTGGTGGTGCGTCAGGGCCGAGTGCTCGACGTCTCCGCCGCCGTCGCGACCCTCGCCGACCTGCTCGACCGCGATGCCCCCGCCGCCTTCGTCGCCGGCCTCGACGGCGAGGACCTCGGCGAGGTCGAGACCCTGCTCGCGAACTCCCTGGCCGAGCCCAGGCGTGCCCCCTACCTGCTCGCCCCCTGCGATCTGCAGGCGATCAAGGCCTGCGGGGTGACCTTCGCGGTCAGCCTGCTCGAGCGGGTGATCGAGGAGCAGGCCGGCGGCGATCCCCAGCGCGCCGGCGAGCTGCGCCGCGAGATACAGGCGCTGATCGGCGGCGACCTGTCGCAGATCCAGCCCGGCTCGCCGGCGGCCATGGCCCTCAAGGCCGAGCTGCAGGCCAAGGGGGCCTGGTCCCAGTACATGGAGGTGGGCATCGGCCCCGATGCCGAGGTGTTCTCCAAGGCTCAGCCGCTCTCGTCGGTGGGCATCGGCGAGCGCGTCGGGCTGCACCCGGCCTCGAAGTGGAACAACCCCGAGCCGGAGATCGTGCTGGCGGTCGATGCCCGCGGCACGCCGCGCGGCGCCAGCCTCGGCAACGACGTCAACCTGCGCGATATCGAGGGGCGCAGCGCCCTGCTGCTGGGCAAGGCCAAGGACAACAACGCCTCCTGCGCCATCGGCCCCTTCGTGCGGCTGTTCGACGATCAGTTCACCCTCGACACGGTGCGCCAGGCCAGGGTCGCGCTGCGCATCGAGGGGGCCGACGACGGCTTTGTGCTGGAGGACGAGAGCGACATGCGCGAGATCAGCCGCGATCCGCTGGAGCTGGTCGAGCAGACCATCGGTGCCCACCACCAGTACCCTGACGGCTTCATGCTGTTTCTCGGCACCATGTTCTCGCCGCTCCAGGACCGCGACGGGGCGGGGCAGGGCTTCACCCATCACCCGGGGGATCGGGTGACCATCGCCACCCCCAGCCTCGGCGCCCTGGTCAATGGTGTGGACTACAGCGACCGGCTGCCGCCCTGGACCTACGGGCTGCGCGCCCTCTACGCCCACCTGGCCCGCCGCGGTCAGGCCTGAGACGACTCCCACCCCCTGCTGCAGGAGACGACCATGACCCCGCAAGGTACTTCCCTCATCGGCCGCGAGGCCGTCACCGGCGACCAGGCCATCATCCGCGCCGTGAATCCCACCACCGGCGAGGCCCTGGCCCCGGACTACCCCGGCCTGGACTGTCAGGCCGTGGCGCGGGCCTGTGAGCTCGCCGAGGCGGCCTTCGCCAGCTACCGCGAGACTTCCCTCAAGCAACGCGCGGCCTTTCTGGAAACCATCGCCGGCGAGATCGAGGCGCTGGGGGACGCCCTGATCGAGCGCGCCATGGCCGAGACCGGCCTGCCCCAGGCCCGGCTGGAGGGCGAGCGCGGCCGCACTTGCGGCCAGCTGCGCCTGTTCGCCTCGGTGGTACGCGCCGGTGAGTGGCTCGACATACGCCTCGACCCGGCGCTGCCCGAGCGGCAGCCGCTGCCCCGGGTCGACCTGCGTCAGCAGCACATCCCCCTCGGGCCGGTCACCGTGTTCGGCGCCTCCAACTTCCCGCTGGCCTTCAGCGTGGCCGGCGGCGATACCGCCTCGGCACTGGCCGCCGGCTGCCCGGTGGTGGTCAAGGCCCACTCCGCCCACCCCGGCACCTCCGAGCTGGTGGGGCGCGCCGTCCAGGCCGCGGTGGCCAAGTGCTGCCTGCCCGAGGGTGTCTTCTCGCTGCTGTTCGGCGCCGGCCGCGAGGTGGGCCAGGCGCTGGTCGCCGACCCGCGCATCCAGGCGGTGGGCTTCACCGGCTCCCGCGCCGGTGGGCTGGCGTTGCTGGCCACCGCCCAGGCGCGGCCCCAGCCGATCCCGGTCTATGCCGAGATGAGCTCCATCAACCCGGTGTTTCTGCTGCCGGAGGCCTTGCAAGCCAGGAGCAAGGAGATTGCCGAGGGCTTCGTCGCCTCGCTCAATATGGGCGCCGGGCAGTTCTGCACCAACCCCGGCCTGGTGATCGGGGTGAAGGGCCCGGACCTCGACGCCTTTCTCGAGGCCGCCGGCCAGGCGGTCAAGGGAAGCGCCGCCCAGACCATGCTCACCCCGGGGATCCACGCCGCCTATCAGGACGGCATCGGGGCCCTGGTCGGCGAGGCCCGTGACATCGCCCGCGGTCAGGCGGGAGAGGGCCCCGGCGCCTGCCAGGCGGCACTGTTCGCCGCCTCTGGGAGCGACTTCCTCAAGAACGAGGCGCTGCAGGCCGAGGTGTTCGGCGCCGCCTCGCTGGTGATCGAGTGCGACGACCTCGACCAGATCCAGGCCGTGGCCGAGCATCTGGAGGGGCAGCTCACCGCCACCCTGCAGCTGGACGACGGCGACCTCGACGCGGCGCGCCGCCTGCTGCCGGTGCTCGAGCGCAAGGCGGGCCGGGTGCTGGCCAACGGCTGGCCGACGGGTGTCGAGGTGTGCCACGCCATGGTCCACGGTGGTCCCTTCCCGGCGACCTCTGATTCCCGTAGCACTTCCGTGGGCAGCGCGGCGATCCAGCGCTTCCTGCGCCCGGTGTGCTACCAGAACCTGCCGACGGGTCTTCTGCCTGAGGCGCTCAAGGATGACAACCCGCTGGGGGTGTCGCGTCTAGTGGATGGTCGGCGCGAGGCTTGATGGCCGTCGCCCCAGTTTGATGGCAAGCAGGCGGTATTCTTTCGGCGGCCTAGAAGGCCGCCTTTTTTCTGCCCGGTCTGCATATGGAATCAGCGGCCGTGGCGGGACACTTCCAGGCTGGGGTCCCGCTCGCTCAAGCAATTGCATCCCAGCAGGCCAACTTGACGTCGCCGTCCTCGCTCACCATGCCGTTGTAGCCGGTGGAGCCGATCACCAGCGGCATCCTAGCGGTTGCCCAGCAGATGGGTCGACAGTTCCCGGTCGCCACCAGGGCGGTGGCGTTCGCGGCCGCCGGGGCTCCTGCCTATACTGACGGCGCGTCCCGGCCAGGAGCAGGCCAATGAATCTCGAACGCGTCGTCTTCGGCTTCTTCATCATTCTTACCCTGAGCCTCAACTACGCGTTCGTCGCGGGTGGCGCCGAGATGGCCGCCCAGCCCAATGTGTGGATTCTCACCCTCACCATCATCGTCAACCTGGTCGCGATCGGCCTGAAGCTGGGGGATCGCTCCCAGACCGGGGCGCTGCTGCTGGCGGCAGGACTGGTGGCGGGCCTTCTGCTGATCACGGCGCGTATCGTCTGGATCGTCGCGGAACCCGTTGGCGGGGGCGGGCCGGGGCCCGGCGACATGGCCAATATCGTCTCGATCGCCACGGGGGCGCTGGTCGCGAATGTCGTCGCGACGGTGATCCTGGTCGGCGATACGCTGCTCTCGCGACGCTAGAAGCTTGTCGGACTTCTCCATCCGGTGCAGGCAGAGGGAGGGCTGAACGCATGACGCCGACCTCCGATCTCGACCGTGTGACGATGATCGTCCTGCGTTACATGCGCCGGCCGCTGTTCGCGCTGCTGTTCGTGTATTCGGTGGGCATCATGGGCATGGCCCTGATGCCGGGCCCGGTCGTCGAGGGTGAGACGACCTACATGAACCTCTTCCATGCCTTCTACTTCTTCACCTACACGGCGACCACCACCGGTTTCGGCGAACTGCCCCACGGCTTCAGCGAGGAGCAGCGCCTGTGGACGATCTTCTGCCTCTATACCGGCGTCATCGCCTGGTTCTATGCCATCGGCTCGCTGATTCGCCTTGTGCAGAATCCTCATTTCATCCAGGCCATGAATGGGGTGCGGTTCGCCCGCAAGGTCAAGCGCAACGTGGAGCCGTTCGTCATCCTCTGCGGTTTTGGCGATACCGGCAGCCTGCTGGCCCGGGGCCTGAGCGACCATCGTATGCGCGCGGTGATACTCGATTCCGACCCGGAGCGCATCAAGGCGCTGGGCGTGCGCGATTACACGGTCGCGATGCCGGGACTCTGCGGGGACACCAGCGCGCCGAAGCACCTGCTGGCCGCGGGAGTCAAACACCCCGCGTGCCGGGCCCTGGTCGCACTGACGAACGATGACGACATCAATCTCAAGATTGCGGTGATGGCACGGCACCTGAACCCGCGGCTCCGGGTCATCTGTCGTTCGACCTCGGCCCGCCATGAGGCCAATCTGCGCGCGCTGGACCAGGTCACGGCCGTCGACCCCTTCGAAATCTTCGCCCAGCTCGTCTACTGGGCGATCGCGCGTCCCGAACTGCACAACCTCAATTCGTGGTTCGTGGGCGCCCGTGGCGTCGAGCTGGGGGCGCCGGTCCAGGCGCCACGAGGCATCTGGATCCTGTGCGGGTATGGGCGGATGGGGCGCTGGATCCATCGCTACCTGCAGGCCCATGGGGTCGAGGTACGCATCATCGATCCTGGAGTGGACGCCAAGGCGGCCGGTGACGGCACGGTCGTGGTCCAGGCGCATGCCGATCATGCGGCGCTGGTGACCGCGGGGATCGACGAGGCGGTCGGCGTCATCGCCGCGACGAATCGCGATGCCGACAATCTCAGTACGCTGCTGTCGGTGACGGAACTCAATCCGGGGGCGTTTCGCATCGTGCGCCAGGACCGCCACGAGAATCAGGTCGCCTTCGATGCCGCCCGGGCCGACCTGGTCCTCCAGCACAGCCTGACGACGGCGCGGCGGATCCTGAAGCTGCTGATTTCACCCCTCGTCCAGGAGCTGGTTGACTGGCTCGCGGAACGCGAACCGGCCGTGACGAAAGCGCTGGTGGCCCGGCTGCAGGCGGCCGTGGGCGGGGAACCCCCGCACCTCTGGTCGGTCAGGCTGGTCCCGGGGGAGGCGCCGGCGGTGACCGACTATCTGGAGGCCGGCGGGGCGGTGGCCCTGGGGGCGCTGTACCGCGATGCACGCTCGTTCCCGGAGGGGCTACCGTGCGAAGCGCTCGCCGTTCGCCGGGCCGGGCAGTCGATCATGTTGCCGGACAAGGCGTTTGCGCTGGCGGTCGGCGACGAGCTCCTCTTCTGCGGTGTCCATCGGGCGGAGACGAGGCTGCAGCCGACACTCCACAATCCTTATACGCTGCGCTTTATCCTCACCGGGGTCGAGGAGCCTCGCGGGTACGTGTTTGCCTGGCTCGCAGGCAGGCTTGGGCGCCGCCGCAGCGATCATGAGCCGAGCGGTCGCCGGCCCCGGCCATGAGGGCATCGGCGACGTAACCGCGACGGCATCCTAGGGCACGAGTCCGGCGATCACCGCCGGCAGCTCACTGGCGTGGCGAATGGCGATGGCGCCCTCCGGCGTAGTCTCCTCGGCCGGGAAGCGGTTGAGGTGGATGACCCGCATGCCGGCGGCGAGCCCCGCGGCGACGCCCACCGCGGCGTCGTCGATCACCACGCAGCGCTCGGGGGGCTGGCCCATGGCGGTGGCGGCCTGGCGGTAGAGCCCCGGGTCGGGCTTCCAGACGTTCAGGGTGTAGGCGCTGAACAAATTGTCGCCGAAGTGGGGCGCCAGGCCGGCGCTCTGCATGGCGCAGCGAATCTTGGCCTCCGGGCCGTTGGACACCACCGCCTTGGGGTGGGTGGCCAGGGCATCGAGGGCTGCCGGCATGCCGGCGATGGGTTTCAGCTCGGCGCGCATGCGCCGCTCCATCAGGCCGCGCATCTCGCCCTCCATCAGCGGGAAGCGTCCGTCGTCCAGCGCGCCGTGGCGTCGCTCCAGGGCCTCGATGATGGTGAGGAAGCGCACCCCGCGGAACTCTTCCATGTATTGCCGGGCGGAGAAGGGCAGGCCGAAGGCCGGCAGGATCTCGCCCATCACCTCGGCGAGCAGGATCTCGCTGTCGACCAGGGTGCCGTCGGAGTCGAAGAGCAGGCAGAGCGGTGGGGTCATGATGGCCTCCAGGCGGCGTCGTTGACCAGGCTGATGGGGCGCTGACCCTTGAGGGCGAGGGAGATGTTGTCGACTGCGCGCTGGGCCATGGCGGTGCGGGTTTCAAAGGTCGCCGAGCCGATATGCGGCAGGGCGACGACATGGCGCATGTGGGGCAGCGGCGACTCCGGAGACAGCGGCTCCTGCTCGAAGACGTCGAGGCCGGCGGCGCGGATCCGCCCCATCTCCAGCGCTTCGATCAGCGCTGCTTCATGGACCACCTTGCCGCGGGAGATATTGACGAAGATTGCGGTGGACTTCATGAGGGCGAACTCGTGTTCACCGATCAGGTGTTCGGTCTCGTCGGTGAGCGGGACAGTGACGCAGACGATGTCGGCCTCGGCCAGCAGTTCGGCGAGCTCGCGCCGCTCGGCACCGAGCTCCGCCTCCAGCGCCGGCTTGGGCGAGGCGTTGGAGTAGAGCACCTTCATGCCGAAGCCCAGGGCCCCCCGGCGGGCCACCGCGGCACCGATGCGGCCGAAGCCGACCATGCCCAGGGTCTTGCCGTGGACATCGCTGCCGAAGTGCTCGGGACCGATGCTGGCCTGCCAGTCGCCGCGCTTGACCCACTCGGCCAGTTCCACCACCCGCCGCGCCGTCGCCATGATCAGGGCGAAGCCGGTGTCGGCGGTGGTTTCGGTGAGGACGTCCGGAGTGTTGCAGAGCAGGATACCGCGGCGGGTCAGCTCGTCGATGGGGTAGTTGTCGACCCCCACCGAGATGCTGGCGATGACTTCCAGATCGGGCGCCGAGTCGAGAAGCTCGGGCGTGATGGCCAGGCTCGAGCCGATCAGGCCATGGGCCCCGGGAAGCGCGGCGCGGAAGGCAGGATCGTCGGCGGAGGTCAGGTCGCTGAAGGTCTGGACTTCAAACTCCCGGGCCAGCTGCGCCAGCTGGTCCTCGCTCAGGCGGCCATAGGCCAGGACACGTTTCTTCATGGGGCAGGATCCTTGTGGTCGACGCGCATGACACCTACAGGGTAGGCAGTTCGGCCTCCAGCGTCGCGAGGCGCTCGCGGCTCGGCAGGCCCTCCATGTCGCCCACCACCTGCACCGCCAGGGAGCCGACCAGGTTGCCGCGGCGCAGCGCCTCGCGGGGCGAGCGCCCGTCGAGCAGGGCACTGACCACCCCTACCGCGAAGCCGTCGCCGGCGCCGACCGTATCGACCACCTCGGCCACCGGGAAACCCGGCACGGTGACGCTCTCCTCCCGGCCGGCGAGGGTCCCGCGGTAGTAGCTGCCTTCCGGGCCCAGCTTGATGATCACCGCCGAGGCCCCCCGCTCGAGATAGTAGTCGGCGATCGCCTCAGGGGTCTCCCGGCCGGTCAGCAGGCGGCCCTCGGCGAGGCCCGGCAGCACCCAGTCGCTTTCGGCGGCCAGGGCGTTGAGGGTATCACGCATCGCCGCCTCGCTCTTCCACAGGCTGGGACGCAGGTTGGGGTCGAACGAAACGCTGGCGCCGGCGCTGCGGGCCTGTTCCAGCATCTGCCGGGAGAGTTCCCTGGCGCTGGAAGAGAGCGCCGGAGGGATGCCGGTGGCGTGCAGATGACGCAGGGCGCTGAAGTCGACTGGCTGGGCGTCGGTGAGGGACAGGTAGCTGGCCGCACTGCCGCGGCGAAAGTACTCCACCCGCGGGTCGGCGCCGCCCAGGGCGCGCTCCTTGAAGAGCAGGCCGGTGGGGTGGTCGGGGTCCACCCGCAGGTGCCGGCAGTCGAGTCCCTCGGCCTCCAGGGTGCGGCGGATGAAGGTGCCGAAGCTGTCGTCGCCGACCCGGCTCAGCCAGCCGACCCGGAACCCCAGGCGCGCCAGGCCGATGGCCACGTTGGTGTCGGCGCCGGCGATGCGGCGCTGGAAGTGCTCGACCTGGGCCAGTTCGCCGGGACTGTCGGCGACGAACATGGTCATGGCCTCGCCGAAGGTGAGCACCTCGGGGCGGGGGGGTGGTTGGTGGGGCATGATGTGTCTCCTGTGTTGGGAACGTTACCATTTTTAGGTGAAGGGCTGCGTGGCGGGACCGCTGCGGCTCAGCTCGAGCGTAGGGTGGAGCCCCGGGCGATGAGGGTCGGCGCGTGCTGACGCCTGAGCGCGGGACTCGTGCCATCGGGCGATGGCTTGGCCAGCAGACACTCCACCGCGGCACGGCCGATGGCCTCGGTGGGCTGGGCCAGGGTGGTGATGCCGGAGTCGACCAGGGCGCACCAGTCGAGTTCGTCGATGCCTATCAGGCCGGTTTCGCCGAGCCGGGTGCCCAGGGCCTGCAGGGTTCGAGTCACGGCCAGGGTGACGTTGCCGTTGGCGCAGAGCAGGGCGCTTGGCGTGGTAGCAGGGCCGGCCAGGAAGGTGGTGATGGCTTGCTCGAGTGCCACGCTGTCGGTGAGCGACTGGCAGTGAGTCTCCCCGACCAGGCCGCGCTCGGTGAGGCCCTGGCGGAAGCGCTCCAGGCGGGCCTGTCGGGGGCTGGCCTGTGCCGGTGGCTCGCTTACATAGAGCAGCCGCCGGTAGCCCTGAGCCTGGAGGTGCTCCAGGGCCAGGTCGATGGCCTGGACGTTGTCGAGCCCCACCATGTCGGCATTCACGTCGCCCAGTTCGCGATCCAGCAGCACCAGGGGGATGCCCTGTTCCACTAGCATCTGCAGTTCGCGATCGGGGCTGCCGGCGGCGTTGATCACCAGGCCCTGGATGCGATAGGCGGCGAGCAGGGCCAGGTGTTCCCGCTCCTGGGCGGGGTCGTTATCGGTGTTGCAGACCAGCAGCGATAGGCCCCGCTCGCGACAAGCCTGCTCCACGCCGTGCATCACGGCCACCGAGAAGGGGTTGCGGATGTCCGCCACCAGCATGCCGATCAGCCGCGAACGGCCGCCCTTGAGTCCGCGAGCCATCTGGTTGGGAAGGTAGCCGAGGCGATCGGCGGCCTCGGCGATGCGCATCTGAAGCGCTGACGACAACCGTTCGCGTTCGCCGCCGAAGTAGCGGGAGACGCTGGTCTTGGAGGCGCCGGCCTCGCGGGCGACCTCGAGTATGGTGGCGCGATGGGGTAGGGGGCTGGGCATATGGCGAGATCTCTATGGAACCGTTCCCATCCTAGCCGCGATGCCTGGTTCCGGCAAGAGGGCGGGAGACAACGGCACCGGTCGCCGAAAAGTGTCGCTCCGCTGTGTCGGCCGGCCCCATGTGCCAGATTGCACCATGCCCCGCAGTCGTCTCGCGCCCATCGCCACCTCGGCCTGGCCTGGGTCGATGTATTTTAGGTTATTGATATGGCTTGATTTTCAAAAAAAGTTGGCGGAGGTTGGCCCGGTGCCTGCATCGGTCAGGGCGAGCAGAAACCGCTGGTGAACATTCATCACTCGCCAGTCGACACGGAGGCCACCGGCCTCCATTCAGGAAAACTCACGTTCAGACCCCATAGGAGGCGCGAACATGATGTCTAAGGAATTCCTCAAGAAGCTCGGTATCGTCGGTATCACCTTTGGCCTGGCCGCCAGCCCGCTGGCCTTCGCCGACTTCCACGACGAAGAGCCGCACGAGCCGGCGCCGCACGAAGAGCCGGCTCCCGATGAGAACTACGGCAGCGCCGGTGACGACGCCTTCGGTGGCACCGATAAAGAAGCCACCGAGTACGACACCGAGTACGAGGACGAGGAAGAAGAGTGGACCTTCGATGAAGAGGAGGAAGAAGAGGAGCAGGAGTGGGAGACTCCGGACGAGGACGATGAGGAATCCGCTTGGTAATCGCCTCGTGACTCCCTTCGAGGAAGCCACTTCCTCGCTGCCACCCCCGGCTTTTGCCGGGGGCGGCGTCGTTGGTGCCTCGCTATCCGTGCCCTTGCCCTGAGGCGGATGCACAGGGAGGGCGGCAACAAGAAGCTGCGTCAGCGATTCGAGGCTTCAACGACAAGGGGCGGCCACCTGGCCGCCCCTTGTCATGTCCGGGGTATCGCCTGTCGCTGTGCCGATGTCTCCGGGTTACGTTACCTTGGGGACGAGTTCGCCGCTCTCGTAACGAGCGACCATGCCCTCGAGGCTGATCGGCTTGATCCTCGAGGCGTGGCCGGCGGTGCCGAAGGCTTCGTAGCGCGCGATGCAGATGTCGCGCATGGCGGAGACGGTCTCCTTCAGGAACTTGCGCGGGTCGAACTCGCTGGGGTGCTCGGCCATGAAGCGGCGGACCGCGCCCGTGGAGGCCAGGCGCAGGTCGGTGTCGATGTTGACCTTGCGCACCCCGTGCCGGATGCCCTCGACGATCTCCTCGACCGGCACGCCATAGGTCTCTGGGATCTCGCCGCCGAAGCGGTTGATCACCTCGAGCCACTCCTGGGGCACCGAGGAAGAGCCGTGCATCACCAGGTGGGTGTCGGGGATGCGGGCGTGGATCTCCTTGATGCGCTGGATGGAGAGGGTGTCGCCGGTGGGCGGCTTGGTGAACTTGTAGGCGCCGTGGCTGGTGCCGATGGCGATGGCCAGGGCGTCCACCTGGGTGGCCTTGACGAACTCGGCGGCCTCCTCCGGGTCGGTGAGCAGCTGCTCCATGTTGAGCTTGCCCTCGGCGCCGATGCCGTCTTCCTCGCCGGCCATACCGGTCTCCAGGCTGCCCAGGCAGCCCAGCTCCCCCTCCACCGAGACGCCACAGGCGTGGGCCATCTCCACGGTGCGACGGGTGACGTCGACGTTGTAGGCGTAGTCGGTGGGGGTCTTGCCGTCCTCACCGAGGGAGCCGTCCATCATCACCGAGGAGAAGCCCAACTGGATGGAGCGCTGGCAGACCGCCGGGCTGGTGCCGTGGTCCTGGTGCATGCACACCGGGATGTGCGGAAACTCCTCCACCGCGGCCAGGATCAGGTGGCGCAGGAAGGGGGCCCCGGCGTACTTGCGGGCGCCGGCAGAGGCCTGGACGATGACCGGCGAGTCGGTGCGATCGGCGGCCTCCATGATGGCACGCATCTGTTCGAGGTTGTTGACGTTGAAGGCCGGAACACCGTAGCCGTACTCGTGGGCGTGGTCCAGCAGCTGGCGCATGCTGATCAGTGCCATGAGGTTACCTTTTGCATGGTCACGGCGCCACTCGGCGCCGTGCTACCGTAGATGGGGATGCCGTCTGTCTGTCAGGCGCGCTCGGCGGCGGCCTCCAGGGCGGCCACGGCCGGCAGGGTCTTGCCCTCGACGTACTCGAGGAAGGCGCCGCCGCCGGTGGAGATGTACGAGACCTGCTCGGCGATGCCGTACTTGTCGATGGCGGCCAGGGTGTCGCCGCCGCCGGCGATGGAGAAGGCCGGGCTCTCGGCGATGGCGCGGGCGATTACCTCGGTCCCCTGGCCGAACTGGTCGATCTCGAACACGCCCACCGGGCCGTTCCACAGGATGGTGCCGGCGTCCTTGAGCATGGCGGCCAAGCGCGCGGCGCTCTCGGGGCCGATATCGAGGATCATCTCGTCGTCGGCGACCTGGTCCACCGGCTTGACCACGGCCTCGGCGGAGTCGGAGAACTCGGTGGCCACCACCACGTCGCTGGGCAGCGGGATCTCGACCCGGGCCATCAGTGCCTTGGCCTGATCGATCAGGTCGGCCTCGTGCAGCGACTTGCCGACGTTATGGCCCGCCGCGGCGATGAAGGTGTTGGCGATGCCGCCACCGACGATCAGCTGGTCGCAGCGCTCGGAGAGGGCGTTGAGCACCTCGAGCTTGGTGGAGACCTTGGAGCCGCCGACGATGGCCGCCATGGGGCGTGCGGGGGTGGCCAGGGCCTTCTCCAGCGCCTCGAGCTCGGCGGCCAGCAGCGGACCGGCGCAGGCCAGCGGGGCGAAGCGCGCCACCCCGTGGGTAGAGGCCTGGGCGCGGTGGGCGGTGCCGAAGGCGTCCATGACGTAGATGTCACACAGGGCGGCGTACTGCTTCGCCAGCGTCTCGTCGTCCTTCTTCTCGCCCGGGTTGAAGCGCACGTTCTCGAGCAGCACCACCTCGCCGTCGGCCAGGTCCAGGGCGGCATCCAGGTAGTCGCTGATCAGGGTGACCGGGCGGCCCAGCAGCTCGCCGAGGCGCTCGGCCACCGGCGCCAGGGAGAACTCCTCGGCGGGCTCGCCCTCGGTGGGGCGACCCAGGTGGCTCATCAGCATTACCTTGGCGCCGGCATCACGGGCGGCTTGGATGGTAGGCAGCGCGGCGCGCAGGCGGGCGTCGCTGGTCACCTGGCCGTTCTTGACGGGCACGTTCAGGTCCTCTCGGATCAGCACGCGCTGGCCATTGAGGTCGAGGTTGGTCATCTTGCGCACGTTCATCGGGGTGTGTTCCTCATCTGGAAACCGGAAGCGGGTCAGGGGGTGTCGAGGGGCATGGCGGCCAGGCGCCGGCCGACATCGAGCATACGGCTGGCGAAGCCCCACTCGTTGTCGAACCAGCACATCAGCTTGATCAGGCGACCGCCGGCCACCCGGGTCTGGGTGGCGTCCACGATACCGGAGCGCGGATCGTGGTTGAAGTCGACCGAGGCCACTGGCTCCTCGGTGTAGCCGAGCAGCCCGGTCAGGCGCCCGCGGCTGGCCTCGGCGAGCAGGGCATTGACCTCGGCGGCGTTGGTGTCGCGACGTACGGTAATGGCGAGATCCATGGCCGAGACGTTGATGGTCGGCACGCGCACATGGAGGCACTCGAAGCGGCCGGCCAGGTGGGGCATCAGGCGGTTGATGCCGCGGGCCAGGCCGGTGTCCACCGGCACGATGGAGTGCATCGCCGAGCGAGTCAGGCGCAGGTCGGTGTGGTGGTAGGCGTCGATCACCGGCTGGTCGTTCATCGCCGAGTGGATGGTGGTGGTGACCCCGTGCTCCACCCCCAGTGCCTCGTCCAGTACGGTGAGCACTGGCACCAGGCAGTTGGTGGTGCAGGAGGCCGCCGAGACGATGCGGTGGGAGGGGGCGAGGCTGTGGTCGTTGATGCCGGTGACGATGGTAGCGTCCACGTCGCTCTCCGCCGGCTGGGAGAAGAGCAGACGGCCGGCGCCGGCGGCCAGGTGGCGCTCGGCGGTGATGCGGTCCTTGAAGCTGCCAGAGCACTCCAGCACCAGGTCGATGCCGAGCTCCCCCCAGGGCAGGCGAGCGGGGTCGGGCTCGCTGAGTACCCGGATGGGGTGGCCATCGATCACCAGGGACTCGCCCGCCACCTCCACGCTGCCGGGGAAGCGGCCGTGGGTGGTGTCGTAGCGGGTCAGGTAGGCGATGGTATCGAGGTCGGAGAGCTCGTTGATCGCCACCAGCTCGAGGGCGGGCCCGGGGCGGCCGGCCTGCTCGTTTTGCTGCGGCTCGGCTCTCTGCTGCTCGGCCCTTTGTGCCTCGAACAGGGCGCGCAGCACGCACTGGCCGATGCGGCCGTAACCGTTGATGGCGATGCGGTGGGCCATGGCGGTGGCGGGAGCTCCTGTTCGTGGCGGGTGGCGACGCAAGGGAAAGCCGCGATTCTAGCGCACTTCAGCCGGCGAGTCCCGGCAGGCGCCAGGCCAGCGGCAGCAGCAGGGCGGTGAGGATCCCGGTGAGGCTCATGCCGAGGGAGGCGAAGGCGCCGGCGGTAGGGCCGATATCGAAGGCGCGCACCGTGCCCAGGGCGTGGCCGTTGATGCCCAGCGCCAGGCCGAGGATGCGTTCGTCGCGGATGCCCAGCCAGTGCGCCAGCAGGGTGACGAAGGCGATCGCCGCCACCCCGGTTAGCAGCAGCCCGCCCATCATCAGCGACACCGAGCCGCCGAGTTGCTCGGTGATGCCGATGGCGATGGGGGCGGTCACCGACTTGGGGGCCAGGGAGGCGAGAATCGCCGGCGGCGCCCCCAGCAGCCAGGCGATGCTGACCGCGTAGAGGGCCGCCATGCCGGCGGAGATCGGCAGGCAGACCAGCAGCGGGCGCCACAGGGCGCGAATATGGCCCAGCTGCTGGTAGAGCGGCAGCCCCAGGGCCACGGTGGCTGGCCCCAGCAGCAGCATCAGCCAGCCGGCGCCCGCCTGGTAGTCGGCGTAGTCGATGCCGGCCAGCGCCAGCACCCCGGCCAGCAGCAACGCCGCCACCAGGATCGGCGGGCACCAGCCGGGGGCGCCCAGCCGCTTGAAGAGGTGCAGGCCGGCGACGTAGGCGGCCAGGGTCAGGGCGATGGCCGCCACCGGCGTGGCCATCAGGTGGTCGATCAGCTCACTCATGGTCGAGGCGCTCCCGGCCCATCAGGCGGCGCATCAGCCACAGGGTGGTGAAGACGCTGAGCAGGGTACCGCCCACCAGGGCGGCGAGGATCGCCGTCCACTGGCCGGCCAGGGTGTCGAGGATGAAGAAGATCCCCACCACCCCGGGCATGATCAGCATGGCCAGCACGCCGATCAGCGGCTGGGCGGCGGCGGCGAGATCGGCGTTCACCGTGCGGCGCAGCATCAGCCAGGCGGTGAGCAGCAGCATCCCGGCGACCCCGGCCGAAACCGGCAGGCCGGTGAGGGTGACCAGGGCGTCACCGATCAGCAGAAAACCCAACAGCCAGAGAAAACCGCGCAGCACGCTCATGTCGATCCTTGTGTGGAGAGAAAAAAAGCCCTCGCCGAGGCCTTGAAACTGGCCGGGGCGCTCCTATTGTGCAGATTACCGGGGCCCTGTCAGCCTCGTGGTGCTCGGCCCCATCCCGTCCTCTGGCCTGTGAAGAGTAAGGAGGTGTTCGACATGTTCGGAGATCTCAGGGGCTTTGATCCGACCCGCCCCCAGGGTCTGGAGTGGTTTCGCCAGCTGTTCGACGAGATGCTCCCGAGCGGTGCGGCGGCCGATATCCGCTCGGTGCCCTCCGGCAGCTACCCGCTGATCAACGTCGGGCGTACCGACGATACGGTGCGCGTCTATGTCTTCGCGCCGGGGCTCGCCGCCTCGGACCTGGAGTTGAGCCTGCAGGACAGCGTGCTGACCGTTGCCGGCCAGCGCCCGGCACCGGCGGACGCCGAGGGGCGCACGCGCTTCCGCCAGGAGCGCTTTCACGGCGACTTCCGTCGCGCGGTGGCGCTGCCCGAGGGGCTCGACATCGACCGCGCCGAGGCGCGCTTTAGCGACGGGGTGTGCGAGATCGTGCTGCCCAAGCGCGAGGAGCTCAAGCCGCGGCGCATCGAGGTACAGGCGACCTGAGCCGACTCGAGAGCCGATTCACCAACGCGGTTGCCTGGCAACGCAGGAGGTAAGCGACATGAACGAGATCAGCCGTCACGAAGCCGGCGCCTCCCGGCCCGCCGAGGAGGAGCGCCGCCAGGAGGCACTGTTGCCGGCGGTGGATATCCATGAGGAGAACGACGCCGTGCATATCCTGGCCGATATGCCCGGTGTGACCCGCGATTCGCTGGTCATCGAGGTGGACAACGGCGTGCTGAGGCTGGAGGGCGAGGTGCGGATCGCTATGCCCGAAGGGCTGAGCCCGCTCTATGCCGAGGTGCGTGCCCAGCGCTATGCGCGGCGCTTCACCCTCAGCCACGAGATCGACAGCGAAGCGATCAGCGCGCGCATCGAGAACGGCGTGGTCCACCTGACGCTGCCGCGGCGCGACACCCATCGCCGGCGGCGTATCGAGGTACAGGCGGCCTGAGCGGTCGTCCCGGCGCCCTCCCGCGCGGAGGGCGCCTTTCAGTTGAATATTCCTCTGCCCTGCCGGTAGGCTGATCCACTACGCTGGGAGAGAGCGAGTGACCCTACCAAGGAGAGGAACGACATGACCGATATCGCCAAGCTGCTCGGCGCCGAGGCCGAGGCCCTGCTGACCCACCAGTGCCGGGGGATCCCCCGCGAAGGCCTGCACCTGCCGGGGCCCGACTTCGTCGGCCGGGTGGTGGCGGAGAGCGACCGCAGTCCCGCGGTGATGCGCAACTTCCAGGCGCTGTTCGACCACGGCCGGCTGGGTGGCACGGGCTATCTCAGCCTGCTGCCGGTGGACCAGGGCATCGAACACTCCGCCGGCGCCTCCTTCGCGCCCAACCCCGCCTACTTCGATCCGGCCAACATTGTCGAGCTGGCCCTCGAGGGCGGCTGCAACGGCGTGGCCTCGACGCTGGGCGTGCTCTCCTCGGTGGCGCGTCGCTATGCGCACCGCATCCCGATGATGCTCAAGCTCAACCACAACGAGACCCTGAGCCATCCGGCGATCTATGACCAGACCCTGTTCGCCCAGGTGGAACAGGCCTTCGACATGGGCTGCGTGGCGGTGGGCGCCACCATCTACTTCGGCTCCCACGAGAGCCGCCGCCAGATCATGGAGATCAGCGAGGCCTTCGCCCGCGCCCATGAGCTGGGCATGGTCACGGTGCTGTGGGCCTACCTGCGCAACTCGGCCTTCAAGCATGAGGGCACCGACTACCATGTGGCGGCGGACCTCACTGGCCAGGCCAACCATCTGGCAGCCACCCTCAAGGCCGATATCGTCAAGCAGAAGCTGCCCGAGACCAACGGCGGCTACCGTGCCATCGGCTTCGGCCATACCCACGACCGGGTCTATGACGCCCTGACCACGGACCACCCCATCGACCTGGCGCGCTACCAGGTGGCCAACTGCTACATGGGCCGTGCCGGGCTGATCAACTCCGGCGGGGGTTCCAAGGGGGCCTCCGACCTGGCCGAGGCGGTGCGCACCGCGGTGATCAACAAGCGCGCCGGCGGCATGGGGCTGATCTCCGGTCGCAAGGCCTTCCAGAAGCCCATGGACGAGGGCGTCGCGCTGCTGCACGCCATCCAGGACGTCTATCTCGATTCCGACGTCACCCTCGCCTGAGCGCCGCCTCGACCCCGCGGGCATGAAAAAGGGCACGGTCGAACGGCCGTGCCCTTGATGTGCGACTCGCGGCGCTCAGCCGTCGAGCAGCGCCTTGGCCTCCTTGACCACGTTGGCCACGGTGAAGCCGAAGTGCTTGAAGAGATCACCCGCCGGGGCGGACTCGCCATAGGTGCGCATGCCGATGATGCGCCCCTGCAGGCCCACGTACTTGTGCCAGTAGTCACGGTGGCTGGCCTCGATGGCGAGCCGCCGGGTGACGCTGCTCGGCAGCACGCTCTCGCGGTATTCCACCTCCTGGCCATTGAAGCGGTAGGTGGAGGGCATGGAGACCACGCGCACGGCGTGTCCGGCCGCTTCCAGCTCGACCGCGGCGTCCATGGCCAGCGCCACCTCGGAGCCGGTGGCGATCAGGATCAGCTCGGGCGCGCCCTCGCAGTCGCGTAGCACGTAGCCGCCGCGCTGGATGTTGGCCAGCTGCTGCTTGGTGCGCGCCTGGTGGGGCAGGTTCT
>NZ_CP071922.1:3558280-3568961 GCF_017584085.1 Halomonas sp. BM-2019 | reverse complement strand
GTTCACCAAGGCCCAGCCGCTCGCGTCGGTGGGCTTCGGCGAGCGTGTCGGGCTGCACCCGGCCTCCCAATGGAACAACCCCGAGCCGGAGATCGTGCTGGCGGTGGATGCCCGCGGCACGCCACGCGGCGCCACCCTCGGCAACGACGTCAACCTGCGCGATATCGAGGGGCGCAGCGCCTTGCTGCTGGGCAAGGCCAAGGACAACAACGCCTCCTGCGCCATCGGCCCCTTCGTGCGCCTGTTCGACGATCAGTTCACCCTCGACACGGTGCGCCAGGCCAGGGTCGCGCTGCGCATCGAGGGGGCCGACGACGGCTTCGTGCTGGAGGACGAGAGCGACATGCGCGAGATCAGCCGCGATCCGCTGGAGCTGGTCGAGCAGACTATCGGTGCCCACCACCAGTACCCGGATGGCTTCATGCTGTTTCTCGGCACCATGTTCTCGCCGATCCAGGACCGCGACGGGGCGGGGCAGGGCTTCACCCATCACCCGGGGGATCGGGTGACCATCGCCACCCCCAGCCTCGGCGCCCTGGTCAACGGTGTGGACTACAGCGACCGGCTGCCGCCCTGGACCTACGGGCTGCGCGCCCTCTACGCCCATCTGGCCCGTCGCGCTCAGGGCTAAGGCCGCCCCCATTGCCCGACAACTCGCGCGACACCCCCTATTGATATAAGGAGGAGAGCATGACCCTTACCGGACAACTCCTGATCGGCCAGCGCGCCGTCACCGGCAGCCGCGGCGAGATCCGCGCCTTCAACCCCGCCACCGGCGAGGCGCTTGAGCCCGTCTACCGCGGCGGCGGCCAGGCCGAGGTCGAGCTGGCCTGCGAGGTGGCCTGGGCCGCCTTCGACAGCTACCGCGAGACCGGCCTTGAGGATCGCGCGGCCTTTCTGGAGACCATCGCCAGCGAGATCGAGGGACTTGGCGATGACCTGATCGAACGGGCCATGGCCGAGACCGGCCTGCCCCGGGGGCGGCTGGAGGGCGAGCGCGGCCGCACCTGCGGCCAGCTGCGCCTGTTTGCCGAGGTGGTGCGCGCCGGCGAGTGGCTCGACGTACGCCTCGACCCGGCACTGCCCGAGCGTCAGCCGCTGCCCCGGGTCGACCTGCGCCAGCGCCATATCGCCCTGGGCCCGGTGGCGGTGTTCGGGGCCTCCAACTTCCCGCTGGCCTTCAGCGTGGCCGGCGGCGATACCGCATCAAGCTTAGCCGCCGGCTGCCCGGTGGTGGTCAAGGCCCACTCCGCCCACCCCGGCACCTCCGAGCTGGTCGGCCGTGCGGTGCAGCAGGCCGTGGCAAAGTGCGGCCTGCCCGAGGGCGTCTTCTCGCTACTGTTCGGCGCCGGCCGCGAGGTGGGCCAGGCGCTGGTCAGCGATCCCTGCATCCAGGCGGTGGGCTTCACCGGCTCGCGTGCCGGTGGCCTGGCCTTGCTGGCCACCGCCCAGGCGCGGCCGCAACCCATACCGGTCTACGCCGAGATGAGCTCCATCAACCCGGTCTTCCTGCTCCCCGAGGCACTCAAGGCGCGTGGTGGCGAGATCGCCGAAGGCTTTGTCGCCTCGCTCAATATGGGCGCCGGGCAGTTCTGCACCAACCCCGGCCTGGTGATCGGCATCAAGGGCGAGGCGCTCGATGCCTTCGCCGCCGCCGCCGGCCAGGCGGTCAAGGGAAGCGCCGCCCAGACCATGCTCACACCGGGCATCCATGCCGCCTATGAACAGGGCGTGGGCCAGCTCGCCGGTAGCGGCAAGGCCCGCGAGGTGGCCCGCGGCCAGGCCGGCGAGGGCCCCCATGGGTGTCAGGCGGGGCTGTTCAGCGCCCCGGCTGGCGACTTCCTCGCCGACGAGGCGCTCCAGGCCGAGGTGTTCGGGGCGACCTCGCTGGTCATCGAGTGCACCGACCTTGCCGAGATGGTCGCGGTGGCTGAGCAACTGGAGGGCCAGCTCACCGCTACCCTGCAGCTCGACGATGGCGACCTGGCGGCGGCCCGGGCGCTGCTGCCGGCGCTCGAGCGCAAGGCCGGACGCATCCTGGCCAACGGTTGGCCCACCGGGGTCGAGGTATGTCATGCCATGGTCCACGGCGGCCCCTTCCCGGCCACCTCGGACGCCCGCACCACCTCGGTGGGCAGCGCCGCTATCCAGCGCTTCCTGCGCCCGGTGTGCTACCAGAACCTGCCGGCGGGCCTGCTGCCCGAGGCGCTGAAGGACGGCAACCCGCTGGGGGTCACCCGGCTGGTGGATGGCGAGCGTGAAAGCTGAGCACGCCCATCGCGAGGGCTGAGTGTAATGCGACACGGCGAGGCAGATGCCTCGCCGTGTCGCGTTTTAGCCTGTCTTGTCCTAGACGAAGGTCTAACTTGATAAAATGAATTATGAGTTCATAATTACGCTCATGCACTGGCAACGCCGCCGTGTTGATCACGGCGCTGGATCGCTGGATCGCTGAATAGAGATTGAGAGATTGAGAGATAGAGAGATAGAGAAGGCAGGCGAGGCCTCCGGGCTCCTGCCAGCCGCTGACGAAGCAGGAGGGGGAAATGGAGCCGAAAACGACGGCCGAGCTGGAGTTCATCAAGGACGGGCGCATCGCCTGGCTGATCTTCAACCGTCCTCAGGTCAGGAACGCCATGACCTGGGGGATGTATGACGCCCTCGAGCGCCACTGCCAGGCGCTGAGCGAGGATCCGGACATCGATGTGGTGGTGCTGCGAGGCAGCGGCGGCGAGGCCTTCGTGGCCGGTACCGATATCAAGCAGTTCGCTAACTTCGACACGGCCCAGCAGGCGCTGGATTACGAACATCGCATCGAAGAGGTCATCGGCGCCCTGGAGTCACTCGGAAAGCCCACCATCGCCCTGATCGAGGGGTTCTGTGTCGGCGGTGGCGCGGCCATTGCCATGGCCTGTGACTTCCGCTACTGCACGCCCGATCTGCGCTTCGGCGTGCCCATCGCCAAGACCCTCGGCAACTGCGTCTCCATCGCCAACGTGTCGCGCCTGATCGAATTGGTCGGCGCCGCCAGGGCCAAGGAGGTGCTGATGCTGGCCAAACTGGTCAAGGCCGAGGAGGCGAAGCTGGCGGGCCTGGTGACCGAGGTCATCGCTCCCGACGCGATCGAAACCGAGGTCCGCCGGGTGGCCGAAAGGATGAGCGGCTTCGCCCCCCTGACGCTGCGTGCCTCCAAGGAGGAGGTCCGCCGTGTGCTGGCGGCGCAGCGGCCCGCCGTCGGCAGTGAGGAGGATCTGATCGCCCTCTGCTACACCAGCCGCGACTTCAAGAGCGCCGTCAGCGCGTTCATCAACAAGACACCGCATGCCTGGCGCGGTGAATAGCGGTCGCTCCATGGCGCTTTATCGCCTTGGCTGAATGCAAGTTTTCCTATTACAACGAGGTGGCCAACATGCTTTCCTTAACAAAAATGAAGGTTCTCGATATTTCCCAGATCATGGCCGGCCCTTACTGCACCATGGTGCTGGGGGACCTGGGCGCGGATGTTATCAAGGTGGAGAAGAACGGCGGTGACGACAGCCGTCAGATGGGTCCCTACGTCAATGACGAGTCGACCTGCTTCGCCCAGATCAACCGCAACAAGAAGAGCATCTCGCTGAACCTCAAGGAGGAGGAGGGGCGTGAGATCTTCTATCGGTTGGCCAAGGAAGCCGACGTGATCGTCGAGAACTACCGCACCGGCGTGACCAAGAAACTGCAGGTGGATTATGAGACCATCAAGGCCATCAATCCCGGCATCATCTACTGCTCGATCTCCGGCTATGGGCAGACCGGTCCCTATAGCCACAAGGGAGGGTTCGACCTGGTGGCCCAGGGCATGACGGGGCTGATGTCGATGACGGGCGAGCCGGGTCGACGCCCGCTGAAGACCGGCATCGCCGTCTACGACATCGGCGCGGGTATCACCGCCGTCTACTCGATCCTGGCGGCCTACATCCACAAGATGAACAGCGGAGAGGGGCAGCACATCGATGTGGCTATCGCCGAATGCGGCCTGCCCTGGTTCACCTGGGAAGCGGCGGCCTTGTTCGCGGAGGGTACCGTACCCGAACCCACCGGCTGGCGTCACCGGGTGTCGGCGCCCTATCAGGCGATCAAGGTGAAGGACGGCTACATCATGCTGGGCTGTGCCAACCAGCGCACCTGGGAGCGTCTCTGCCAGGAGGTGATCCATCGTCCGGACTTGCTGGAGGATCCGCGCTTCGTCACCAATCACCTGCGCGGGCAGAACGTGGAAGCGCTGGAGGCCCTGCTGGAGGAGATCTTCGTTGAGGATGTCCGCGAGACCTGGCTGACCAAGTGCGACCAGGCGGGCGTGCCGGCCGGCCCCATCAACAACTTCGCCCAGGCCCTGGACGATCCGCACTATCAGGCGCGTGGCATGGTGCAGGAGATGGACCACCCGACCATCGGCAAGATGAAGACCATCGGGTTCGCCAGCAAGCTCTCCGAGACCCCGCCGCAGATTCGTCGGCCGGCGCCGCTCTATGCCCAGCACACCGACGAGGTCATGGCCGAGCTTGGCATCGACGAAGCGCGCTGTGAAGCACTGCGTCAGAAGGGTGTGATCAAGTGATCGAGAGGGGCGCTATGGCATGACGTGCCTCGTCGAGGTCAAGCGCGCAGGCCGCTTGCCGACGAGGCGTGGCGGGACGCGCCGGCATCGATATGTGCCTCCAGGCTTGAAAGACGAGCGCCCCGGGCCAGTGGCCCGGGGCGCTCGTTCGGGAGGACTCGATCACCCCGCCCGCATCAGCGGGTCACTCACACCGATCACATAGAAGGCGATCAGCGCAATGATGCCGGTGAAGATCAGGTAATAGATCGTCGGCAGGATGGTCTTGCGGATGGTGATGCCCTCACGGCCGAGCAGACCCACGGTGGCCGAGGCTGCCACCACGTTGTGAATGGCGATCATGTTGCCCGCCGCGGCTCCCACGGCCTGCAGGGCGACCATCATGGCGGTGGACACACCCAGCTGCTGTGCCACATTGAACTGGAATTCGGCCAGCATCAGGTTGGACACGGTGTTGGAGCCGGCGATGAAGGCCCCCAGACCGCCGACCGCCGGGGCGAAGAAGGGATAGACCCCGCCCACGCCATCGGCCACGAACTGCGCCATGGCCACCGGCATGGAGACCAGGTCCGCCGCGTTGACGCCGGAGTTGATCAGGATCCGCACCATGGGGATGGTGAAGATCAGCACGAAGCCGGCGCCGAAGATGGTCTTCGAGGATTCGCCGAAGGCCGCCTTGAGCTCGCCGATGCGCATGCGGTGGAGCAGGGCGGTGATCAGCACCACCATCAGCAGGATGCCGCCGGGCAGATAGAGGGGTTGGATGCTGCCGGAGACCCCGGACTCACCCAGGATATTGCTCCAGCCGAAGCTCAGCGACTGCAGGGCTTCGCGGAAGGGATCGATGGTGCGGGAGGCGACCAGGATCACCGCCAACAGCACATAGGGCACCCAGCCCATCAGGGTGGAGATCGGCGCCTTGCCGGCGATGTCGTCCAGCTTGATTTCCAGTTTGCCGATCCACTCGTCCGGCCAGGACTTGCGCTCGGGGAAGTCCCAGACGTCCTTGGGAATCAGGAAGCCCTTGCGCGCCGCGGGCACGACGATGGCCAGGCCGACCATGGCGCCGATCATGGAGGGAAATTCCGGCCCGAGCAGCACGCCGGCCAGCATGTAGGGCACCACGAAGGCGACGCCGGCAAAGATCGCGAAGGGGGCGATGGAGAGGCCCTCCTTCCAGGATTTGTTGGCGCCGAAGAACTTGACCATGATCACCACCATGATCAGCGGCATCAGGACGCCGACGATACCGTGGACGATGGCCACTTCCGCGGCTACCAGGCGGAAGTACTCCAGCCAGGTATAGCCGCCGGCCTCCAGCGCTTCGGTGATGCCCTCGCGGTCGATGCCGGCGGTGACCCCCACCACGATGGGGGTGCCCACGGCGCCGAAGGAGACCGGGGTGGACTGGATCATCATGCCCACCACCACGGCGGCCAGTGCCGGGAAGCCGAGCGCCACCATCAGCGGCGCGGCCACGGCGGCCGGGGTGCCGAAGCCGGAGGCGCCCTCGATGAAGCAGCCGAACAGCCAGGCGACGATGATGGCCTGGACGCGACGGTCGGGGCTGATGCCCGAGAAGCCGTTGCGGATCGCGGTGATGCCACCGGAGTGCTTCAGGGTGTTGAGCAGCAGGATGGCACCGAAGATGATCCACAGGATCGATACGGTAAGAATCAGCCCCTGGAAGGTCGAGGCCAGTACCCGGTTGAAGCTCATGTCCCAGGCGAGCAGGGCGATAAGGGCGGTGACCACATAGACCGCCGGCATGGCGGTCTTGGCCGGCATGCGCAGGCCGATCAGCAGTACACCGGCCAGCACCAGGGGCGTGAAGGCCAGCAGTGCAAGTAGGGTGTCATTCATGAGGCAGGTTTCCCCTCGACTTTTGTGATGGTGTTCTCTCGAATGAGGTGGCGCGAACCCGCCTGCCCGGGAGGCGTGGCGGTTGGGCGAAAGATACGCCTAGCCGGCGTGGACTCGCCAGCGCTGGAAAATTGGTATTACCAATCTAATTCGCATTTTCGCATCTTCTAACTAAACTATTTTATTTTAAAACCAGAGGTTTGTGTGTAAAGAGTGCCTTTTCTCGCCGCCAGATACCTGGGGCGCTATAGACTAAAGGACAGGAGGGCAAGCCTTGAGCGGACCCGGGAGCGCCGCATGGCGGGTCGCGAGAAAGGCTGGCACACTGCTCAGGACACGCTGAACCGGATGGAGAACGTCATGACACGGGTGCTCTATGATCTTTGCGGCATCGACGAGGGGCTGAGGTTCTCGCCCTACTGCTGGCGCGTGCGGTATGCCCTGGCCCACAAGGGGCTGGAAGCGGAGACTCGCCCCTGGCGCTTTACCAACAGGTCGGCACTGGACTTCGCCGATCACGACAAGGTGCCGGTGCTGGTGGACGGCGAGGCGGTCGTCACCGATAGCTACGCGATCCTCGGCTATCTGGATCGTGCCTACCCCGAGGCACCGCTGCTCGGCGATGGCGTCGCCGAGAGTCGGGCCCGCTTCCTCAAGCACTATGCCGAGCGCTCCCTGCAGCCGGCGATGCTGCGCACCATCGTCATGGACCTGCTCAACGCCATCCATCCCGATGACCGCGACTACTTCCGCGAGTCCCGCGAACGGCGCCTGGGCCGAACCCTCGAGGAGTTTCACTCCCCGGCCAAGGGCCTGTCGCAGCTCGATGCGGCCCTGGAGCCGCTGCGCGCTCGCCTCCAGGAGGCCGACTACATCGACGGTAATGCCCCGGCAGCGGGGGACTATCTGGTGTTCGGCAGCTTCATGTGGGCGCGCTGTGTGTCGAGCGCCGACCTGGTCTCCAATGCCGACCCGGTCTACGCCTGGCTGGAGCGTATGCTCGACCAGCATGGCGGTCTGGGACGCCGGGCCATGCGCATCACCGACATCGAGGGCGCCTATCGCTGACGTCGCCCTGTTGGGCCGCACGACGGCGACTACTCCCCGGCGCCCTGCTCCTGCCGGGCGTCGCCGTCGTTGGAGGGGAGGCTATGCATTCGATGGGAAATCAGCGAGGGATGATATGGCCATCATGCATGTTGCATCGCACAAAACGGCCTGCTATGTTGCAATGCAACACGGGGCGTGTCGCCCTGTATGACCACCAGAGATGGAGGTGTTCCATGTCCACCAAGACAGCCACCCAGAAATCGACCGAGCAGTTCGAGGGTCTCTTCGTCGAGCCGGCACGCGCCTATGGCTCGCTCGCCCTCGAATACTACGAGAAGCTGATGGCCGCTCAGCTGGACGCGGCACGCGCCTACGCCGACCTCGGCCTGGCACAGGCACGCGCCTGGGTTGACGTTCGCGATGCCGATGGCCTCAAGCAGGTCCTGGAAGGCCAGCAGAAGGCGGCCCAGGAGCTGGGCGAGCGCCTCAAGGCCGACGCGGAGGCGGTCAACGCCCTCGGCCAGGACTTCCTGCAGAAAAGCCAGAAGCTGGTCGAGGAGAGCCTGAAGTCCGCGAGCGCCGAGGCCAAGAGCGCCGGCGCCAAGTAAGTCACCGGCCGGCGACCGGCCGAGCGATGAGACGCCACGGGCCGCCCCGAAGAGGGGCGGCCCGTGGCGTTTCGGCTTCTCGGGGCGGGCCCGTCAGCGGCGTTCCTTGCCGAGCAGGCGAATCACTTCGTCGTCCTCCACCTGGTCGAAGTCGGCGAAGAACTGGCCCACGGCGCGGAAGTGGCGGGGGGCCTCTGGGCAGACCACCTCGTCGGCCAGCGCCTCGAGTCGCGCCAGGGTGTCGGGTGGGGCCACGCCCATGGCGGCGATCAGCAGGGCCGGGTCGCGCTGGCGCAGCGTGGCCAGGGCGGCGGCCATGGTGGCCCCGGTGGCGCTGCCGTCGTCCACCACCACTACGACCCGGCCGGCGGGGTCGATCGGCGAGCGTACCGGCGTATAGCGGCGTCGCCGCGCGTCGATCAGTTCGCGCTGGCGGGCGGTCTCGTCGGCCAGCCAGTCGTCCCGGCAGCGCCGCGCCTGCTCTTCCAGGTGCACGCTGCCGTCCTCGCTCACCGCGCCGACCGCGAACTCGGGATTGCCCGGGGCGCCGATCTTGCGCACCAGCACCACGTCCAGCTCTCCCTCCAGGGCATCGGCGATCACCCGGCCCATGGGCACGCCGCCGCGGGGGATGGCCAGCACCAGGGGATGCTCTCCCTTCAGGTGGGCCAGGGCCTCGGCCAGCTGCCTGGCCGCCTCCAGACGATTTCGGTACATGACAGGACTTCCGCAGGGGATCTACCGAAAGTCTAGCCGAGGAGCGGCGGAGGAGAGGCGAGGGCGGCGCGGACGACAGCGCCGCCGGATCGCTCCGACGGCGCCGGCGGCGGGTGGACGGGCCGGTCGCCGGCCCGTCAAGCGCTCAGGGGTTGCCCCGGGAGTCGCTGGCCTTGTCGGTCACGGCCTGCTCGTGGCTCGGGGCGGGCTTGCCGGGCAGGATGGCGTCCAGCAGCAGGGCTGCCAGGGCCGCCGGCACCAGGCCGGACTTGAGCAGCAGGCCGAGCTGGCCTGGCATGGTGTCGGCGATCGCCTCCACCGCCGGCAGGCCGATACCCAGGCTCAGGGAGACCGCGATGATCAGCATGGCGCGCTGGTTCAGCTCGCACTCCTTGATGATCTTCAGGCCCGCCGAGGCGATCATGCCGAACATCACCACCCCGGCACCGCCCAGGACGGCGTGTGGCATGGCCGCCACCAGCCCGCCCAGCTTGGGGAACAGCCCCATGCAGATCAGCAGGATGCCGCCGATGGTCACCACGTGACGGCTGACCACGCCGGTCAGGGTGATCAGGCCCACGTTCTGGGCATAGGCGGTGTTGGGCAGGGTGTTGAAGACTGCGGCGAAGGAGGTGGCCACTCCGTCGGCCATCACGCCGCCGGAGAGTTCGCGGTCCTTGGCCGGCCGGCCGGCGCCGCCGATGGTGATGGCGGAGATGTTGCCGATGGTCTCCAGGCCGACCACGAACATGATCAGGGTCATGCCGATGATGGCGGTCAGCTGGAACTCCAGGCCGTACTGGAGGGGCTTGGGAATGGCGAACCAGGCGGCATCGCCGACGCTGGAGAAGTCCACCATGCCGAGGACGATCGCCAGGAGATAGCCGCTCGCCAGGCCCACCAGGATGGAGGCCGCCTTGAGGAAGCCGCGACCGAACTGGTGCGCGGCGATGGTCACCACCAGCACGAACAGTGCCAGCCCCAGGTTGGTGGGGGAGGCGAAGTCGGGGTTGCCGATGCCGCCGGCGGCATAGTTGAGGCCCACCGGCATCAGGGTGATGCCGATCAGCAGCACCACGATGCCGGTGACCACCGGCGAGAACCAGTGGCGGATCTTCTTGAGGTAGGCGCCCAGGCCCACCTGCAGGAAGCCGGCCACCAGGGAGGCGCCGAGCACGGCGGCCAGGCCGAAGGTCCCGGCCAGGGGCAGGGCCACCGGCAGGAAGCCGAAGCTGGTGCCCTGGACGATGGGCAGGCGGGCGCCGATGGGGCCCATGCCGATGGTCTGGATCAGGGTGGCGATACCGGCCACGAACAGCGCGACCTGGATCAGGAAGATCTGCTCGCCGGTGGTGGCGCCGATCACGCCGGCGATGATGATCGGCGGCGTCACGTTACCGGCAAACATCGCCATGATGTGCTGCAGGCCAAGGGGAATGGCCTTGGACAGCGGCGGCATGGCGTCCGGGTCCCGGTTGATGGTGCGGGTGGGGTTGGTCTCGGGGTGTGGGGCGGAACGGGGTCTGGTCATGGTCTGGCTCGCAGCTTGAGTTATTGTCGATGCTGGCGTGCGGCTGGCCGGTTGTTATCGATATTGGGGCCAGTCGCCATGGCTAAATGTACACAATAATATCGATCATGAAAGACATTGATCCGTTATTGATGTGTACAATTTTGGCGATGCGATCAAAACCAATAGGTTGGAGAGATTGTGCTGACCGTTTGGTCATCCATTCGGTCGCCGCGTCGCGGGAATCGAGCCCCGCGGCTTGGCCCCGCGGCTTGGCCCCGCGGCCTGGCCGCGGGGCAGGGAGGAGGGGGGGAGGGAGATAGCGAGAGGGCTTACCCC
>NZ_CP071922.1:3541340-3558270 GCF_017584085.1 Halomonas sp. BM-2019 | reverse complement strand
GATGCGGTTGATCTGCTCCACGGCGGTGCGGCGCTCCTCGGCCGGGTCATTCTCCAGGCGCACCTCGAAGGCATCGAGGATGGCGAAGCGGTCGCTGCCCTTCACCGCCATGACGAAGGGGAAGCCGAACTTCGCCTTGTAGGCGTCGTTGAGGCGCTCGAAGCGGGCCAGCTCCTCGGGGGAGCACTGGTCGAGGCCCGCGCCGGCCTGCTCGAGGGTGGAGTCGTCGGTCAGGGTGCCGGCCAGCGCCGCCTTGCCGGCCAGGTCCGGGTGGGCGCGGATCACTGCCAGCTGGCGCTCGGGGGTGGCGCTCTCCAGCACCTCCCCCATCAGGGCGGCCAGGGCCTCGGGACGATCATGATCCGGGGTGAGGCCGCGCTCCCAGGCCCGTTCGGCCACCCAGGGGGAGTGCTCATAGATCTCGCCATAGCCGGCCACGAAGGCGGCCTTGTCCAGCTGGCTGGGGCGGGGGGTCAGGGTCTTGTCGGTCATTGTGCGGTTCCTTGGGGTGGGGGTGCTGATCAACTGTATACAAAAAATATTTTGAAATGTACTCCATTAATGGCTAAAAATGTTGTCAAGGCTGAGGTCGGGGCTTCCTCAACGCCGAGCTAGCCCCGGTCCCCCGGCTTCGCGGTCTACCGACCACTGTGTACCCACAAACAACAAGGAGCGCCATGATGGGACGCCTGACCACCCACGTTCTCGATACCGCCCAGGGCCGCCCCGGCGAAGGGATCCGCATCGAGGTCTACCGCCTGGAGGACAACGACCGTACCCGTCTGAAGGAGGTCGTCACCAATGACGATGGGCGCTGCGACGCGCCGATTCTCGAGGGAAGCGACTTCCGCGTCGGCGAGTACGAACTGGTGTTCCACGCCGGTGACTACCTGCGCCAGCAGGGCATCGCGGCCGAGGAGCCGCGCTTTCTCGACGTGATTCCGCTGCGCTTCGGGGTCGCCGATGCTGCCGCGCACTACCATGTGCCGCTGCTGCTCTCGCCCTATGGCTACTCCACCTACCGCGGCAGCTGAGTGCAGGCGACTGCGCTCCTTCCATAACAACATGTGCTAGACGAGGCTACCCCGATGCAAGCCTACCTGCTCGAATTCCTGAACTTCATGCTGCGCTGGCTGCACGTCATCGCCGCCATCGCCTGGATCGGCGAATCGATCTACTTCGTGATGCTGGACAACGGCCTGAAGAAGCCCAAGGCCGCTGAGGACCGTGAGAAAGGCGTGTTCGGCGAGATGTGGGCGGTGCATGGCGGCGGCTTCTATCACAACCAGAAGTACGCCACGGCCCCGGCCAAGCTGCCCGAGGACCTGCACTGGTCGTTCTGGAAGTCCTACACTACCTGGCTGTCGGGCTTCGCGCTCTTCGTGCTGCTCTACATGGCCAACCCGAGCTTCTATCTGGTCAATCCCAATGCCAGCTGGGAGTGGGCGGCCAACATGAGCGGCTGGCAGGCCAATGTCCTGGCGCTGCTGTTCCTGCTGGGTGGCTGGGTCGTCTACAACGAGCTGTGCAAGCGCATCAGCCCCGACATGACCCGCGATGGCCTGCTGAGCATCGCCGTGGCGATCATGATGGTGGTGGTCGCCTACCTCAGCACCCAGATGTTCTCCGGTCGGGCCGCCTTCCTGCTGACCGGTGCCGTCATGGCCACCGCCATGTCCGCCAACGTCTTCTTCTGGATCATCCCCGGGCAGCGGCGCATGGTGAATGCCATGAAGGCCGGCGAGACCCCCAACCCGCTGGATGGCAAGCGCGGCAAGCAGCGTTCGGTGCACAACACCTACTTTACGCTGCCGGTGGTGCTGCTGATGATCAGTAACCACTACTCCTTTGCCTATAACCACGAGCATGCCTGGGTGATCATGTCGCTGTTCATCTTCGGCGGGGCGCTGATCCGTCAGTTCTTCGTGCTGATGCATGCCGGCAAGATCCAGCCCGCCTACCCGGCCGCCGGCACCGCGCTGATTCTGGTGGCCTTCTGGGTCGCCATGCCTTCCAGCCAGCCGGCAACCGCGATAGCGGAGGGTGAGGCGACGCCCTTCGAAGAGGTGCAGGCGCTGGTCGGTCAGCACTGCGTGGCCTGCCACTCCAGCCAGCCGACCCAGCCGGGATTCGCCTCCCCGCCGGCCGGCGTGGCCTATGACACCGTGGATCAGATCCTGCGTCAGAAGAGCCAGATCCAGCAGGTGGTGACGAGTGGCTACATGCCGCTGGGCAACATGACCAACATGACCGACGAAGAGCGCGAGGCCATCGCCGCCTGGTCGCAGTAAGGAAGGCGCTGCCGCCCTGGCCCCTCGCCCTGCCTCTTGCCTTGACCCGCCACCCGGCGGGTCAAGGCGTGTCGCGGGAGTCGTATCCGAGGACATCTGGCGTATACAATGAACACCATCAGTGATGGCAGTGGAGGTATGCCCAGATGAACCAGCGCCAGCCCGAGCCCGCACCTCGTCCCGCTTTGCCCCGCCGCGGCAAGGATGGAGACGGTGCCGAGCGCCACGAGGCGATCTACCGCTCGATCAGCGATGCGATCATCGAGCACCGCCTCAAGCCCGGCGCTCGCCTGCGCGAGGATGCGCTCTCCGAGGTGTTCGGCGTCAGCCGCACCGGTATCCGCAAGATCCTGCAGCGCCTGGCGCTGGAGCAGCTGGTCACCCTGACGCCTCGGCGCGGCGCCAGCGTGACCCGTCCCACTGCCGACGAGGCCAAGGACGTCTTCGACGCCCGCCAGATGATCGAGTGCGGGCTGATGCCCGAGGTCGCCCGGCGGATCACCGATGACGATGCCCGGGAGCTGCGCGACATGGCGCGCCGCGAGCGCGAGGCGCTCAGGGCCGGCGAGCAGAGCACGGCCATCAAGCTCTCGGCGGCCTTCCACGAGCGCCTGGCCCGCCTTTCCGGCAATGCCACCCTGGCCGAGTTCGTCGGTCGACTCTGTTCGCGCTCCTCGCTGATTCTCGCCGTCTACGGCAACCCCGGCCACCTGGGCTGCGAGTCCCACGACCACGACGACCTGATCGGCTACCTGGAGGCGGGCAACGGCGAGCGCGCCGCGGCCTTCATGGGCCGCCACCTCAAGGCCATCGAGGCGTCGCTCTCCATCGTCGAGGAGGAGGAGGAGGCGCCGGACCTGCACAGCATCTTCGGCGGCTGATCACGCGCGCGGACTTCCCAAACGCCAGACCCCGGGCCATTGGTCCGGGGTCTTGAGTCAGTGCGGCCAGTACTCAGGCGCCGCTGGCAACAGCCGCCGACCGGGAGAGCAGGCGGTCACTCCGCGGTCTGAATGGCCTCGACCGCCGCACGGGCCGCGGCCTTGACGGCCACGACCAGGGGAACATCGAACTGCGGCTGGAGCCGGAGTGCCGAGGCGGAGAGTGGGCCGCCACCCATGATCACCGCCTGGGCCCCGTCTTCTTCAACAGACTCCTTCACTGCCTCGGCGAGGGCGGCATCGAGCTTGTCGGGTGACTGGACCAGCTCGGTTGGATCACCCGGGGTGACCCGGACGCCGCGATAAAGCTGTTCGTAGCCCAGGGAGGCGGCTTTTTGTCTGAAGGAGTCGATCAATGCCTCATCGGGCGTGACGGTCACGATGCCGAACTCCCTGTTGTCCCGCGCCGCCTCATGGAAGACTTCCTCACCGATGCCGAACACCGGGATGTCGACGCTTTCCCGCAGCTCCTCGAGCCCGGGATCGCTGAAGGCCGAGACGATGATGGCGGCAACGTTGTTATCCCTGGCGGCTTCGACGCCAAGCGCTACAACCCCAGGGGCGGCATCGATCATGTCCTGGGGTGTCGTGAGCAGGGGTGGGGCGTCCCTGTTGGTTCTTTCCACCACTTCTGCGACCCCCCTGGTTTCCAGTCTGGCAAGGTCGGCCATCGATCTGGTGGACTCGGTGTTGGAGTTGGGATTGATCAGAGCGATGGTCTTCACTGGAGATGAACCGCTCGTCGCCTGATTCGTTTCATCTTGATTGGCCTGCGCAAGCGGCGTCACAAGAAAGGCGCCCAGCAGGCAGCAGGTGGCCAGTTTGAGGCGTGAGGAGTGCAATCGAGCCTGGGTCATGGGGTGGAGCCTCCACGAGATTATGGGTGAGTGGCAATGAGATGGCAGAGCATCGAGGTGCAGGGGTGGCGATAGATCCCGCCCGGCAGCTGCCGGGCGGGGACGGAGGGAATCACTGACGGAAGCGCTGGCAGGGGGCCCAGTGGGTCATCAGCAGGTAGTAGGTGAGGCCGGCCGGGATCAGGCTGGCGTACCAGGAGACCGCGGAGAAGGTCAGGGCGGCGACGATGCCCACCACGGTGGCGATCAGAGCCGCGGCATTCACCCCACGATAGGGACCGGCCTCGTCGTACAGCTTGCCGAGGTCCAGGGTGCGACGGCGGATGATGTAGTAGTCGACCACCAGGATGGCGAAGATCGGGCCGAGGAAGGCGGAGTAGGTCTGCACGAAGAGCTGCAGGCCGGCGGCGGAGTCGGGCTGCACCAGCTTCCAGGGGAAGGTGGCGAAGGCCAGCAGGCCGACGATCACCGTGGAGGTGGTGAACTTCAGCTTGAAGACGTCCATCAGCACGTAGGTGGGCGGCACCACGTTGTTGAGCACGTTGGTGGTGACCTGGGCGAAGGCGATGAACAGCAGGGTGGTCATCAGCAGCGGGGTGTTGTCCACGGCGTTGGCGAACACCTGGATGGGGTCGGCGGTGCCGGTGGCCTCGGAGACCATGTAGCCGATCAGGCCCATGAACAGGGTGCAGGGCAGGATCGACATGGCGTAGATGGTGGTGAGAATGCTCTGCGGCGTGCCCTTCTTGTGCTCGCGGGCATAGTCGCTGACGTTGAGCATCATGGTGCTGTAGATGCCCAGGAAGAGCATGGTGGCACCCCAGAACGGCAGGCCCCAGGAGCCTTCCATGGTCAGCAGGCTGGCGGAGAGCTCGTCACCGTAGCGCTGCACCGTGGCGTAGAACATGTACATCAGCGAGGCGAGGATGAAGACGCTGCCGATGTTCTCCAGCCACTTGATGCCCTGGAAGCCCATCACCGACAGGCCGATCTGCAGGAACTGGAAGGTAATGAAGTAGAAGATCAGGTTGTCGAAGCCGAACAGGGTGGCCGACACCATGTTCAGGGCACCGGCCCCGATCCAGCTCTGGAAGCCGTACCACACTACCGCGGGTACGGCCCGCACCAGCCCGGGCAGCCGGGTGCCGGCGAAGCCGAAGGCGCTGCGTGCCTGGACCATGAAGGGGATGCCGTACTTGTAGCCGGCGGCGCCATTAATGGCCAGGGCGATGCCGATGACGAAGCAGCCGATGGCGATCGCCAGGGTGGCCTGGATCAGGTTCAGGGTGCCGACAACGCTGGAGCCCATGGCGAAGGTGCCGATGGACACACAGCCGCCGAACCAGGCCAGGAAATAGGAGGTGCGCCCCATGATGCGCGTTTGCTGAGGGGCCAGCGACTCCTGGCCGGGGGCCTTGGTGTGGTGAGCGCTGCCGCTGGTGGCCTCGGGGGGCGAGGTCGCCGCCTGGTTGCTGGCCTGTGGAGTGGGAGTGGTCATGTTGAGATCCTCGCAAGTCGCTGCTTGATTTTGGGTTTGTTCCGGCATCTGCCGGGATGGCTTGCGTGTGGTGTGCTCCGGGGGAGCGGGTTGTTGTTGTGATGGGTGCTGCGGAATATCCGGGTATGTGGGTTGCCGGCCGATCAGCGGGCCGGCGTCAGGTGAGAGAAGCGCTCGAACTGGCCGGTCATGGGCTTGGGCCGCGGGAAGGCCAGGTCGCCGTGCTTGCTGGTGCCGAGCCCCAGCCCGATCAGGGCCTCGGCCAGTTTCACCGAGGCGGTGACCCCCTCGACGATGGGCAGGCCGACTTCCGCGGCGATGGTGTCGGTCAGGTCGGCCATGCCGCCGCAGCCCAGCACGATGGCGCCGATGCCGTCCTCGTCGCGGGCCCGCTTGCACTCCTCGATGATGCGGTTGAGCGCCGCGTCCCCATCCGCCTCCAGGTCCAGCACCGGGATCTCCGCGGCGCGCACCCGGCGGCAGTGGTGGCGGAACCCGTACTGCTCCAGCAGGTGTTCGGCGATGATGCCGGTGCGTCCCAGGGTGGTGACGATGGAGAAGCGGGTGCTGATCAGGGTGGCCATGTGGAAGGCCGCCTCGGCGATGCCGATCACCGGCGCGCGGGTCAGCTCGCGGGCGGCGAGCAGTCCCGGGTCGCCGAAGCAGGCGATCACGTAGGCGTCCGCCCCTTCGCGCTCGCCGGTGATCACCTCGTCCAGCACGCCGACGGCGCTGATGGCCTCGTCGAAGTGGCTCTCGATAGAGACCGGCCCGCCGGCGGGCTCGACGGCGGTGATTCGGGTGCCGGGCGCGGCGATACGGCGGGCCGCCTCGCCGATGGTGGCGGTCATGCCGGCGGTGGTATTGGGGTTGATGACGCGGATATGCATGGGGGGCTCCGGGTGGTTGAAAATGTCTTTGTACACAAAATAGGCCTGTTTTGTGTATTTGGCAAGATTTCGCCTCTTGACGCGGATATCAGGGTAAGCCATTGTTATATAGGGCTTCACCGTTGGGCGCGGGCGTCTTCCTCGAAGGCGGCAGGGTCAGACTTTGGTCGAAGCATGGGGTGTTTGGCGAAATATGCACACATTTGACTAATTTTTTTGTATACAATTTGACCTGAAAATCGCGGTTGCGATAATCTTGGCTACACCCTATCTTGTCTTTGTATACATAAAGGGCGCAGCCATACTTCCACCGCGCGCCTCCTAACAACGCTCTGCAACAACCAGGAAGCCCTGCCATGACATCTCTCGTCTCTGCGGACTATCCCCGCGACCTGATCGGCTACGGCCGCAACCCGCCCCACGCCAACTGGCCCGGCAAGGCCAGGATCGCCGTGCAGTTCGTGCTCAACTACGAGGAGGGGGGTGAGAACTGCGTGCTGCACGGCGACGATGGCTCCGAGCAGTTCCTCTCCGAGATCATCGGCGCAGCGGCCTATTCGGATCGCCACCTGAGCATGGAGTCGATCTATGAGTACGGCTCCCGGTCGGGCGTGTGGCGCATCCTGCGGGAGTTCGAACGCCGCGGCTTGCCGCTTACCGTCTTCGGTGTGGCCATGGCGCTGGAGCGCCACCCGGAAGTGGCTCACGCCTTCAAGGAGCTGGGCCACGAGGTCGCCTGCCACGGCTACCGCTGGATCCATTATCAGGAGGTGCCCGAGGCGATCGAGCGCGAGCACCTGAAGAAGGCCATGGCGATCTTCCAGCACCTCTATGGCGAGAAGCCCCTGGGCTGGTACACCGGACGCGACAGCCCCAATACTCGCCGGCTGGTGCTCGACGAGGGTGGCTTCCTCTACGACAGCGACTACTACGGTGACGACCTGCCGTTCTGGACCCGGGAGCGCGACAGCCAGGGTGTCGAACACGATCATCTGATCGTGCCCTACACCCTGGACAGCAATGACATGCGCTTTGCCGCACCCCAGGGCTTCAACACCGCGGACCACTTCTTTACCTACCTGCGCGACGCCTTCGACGTGCTCTACGCCGAGGGGGAGGAGTCGCCCAAGATGCTCTCCATCGGCATGCACTGCCGCCTGCTGGGCCGCCCGGGCCGCTTCCGCGCCCTGCAGCGCTTCCTCGACCATATCGAAGCCCACGACCGGGTGTGGGTGGCGCGCCGCGTGGATATCGCCCGCCACTGGGCCGAGCACCATCCGGCGCCGGCGCGCTGAGGCCTCGGAGATGCGGCTGCTCCGTGCAACAGCAAGCCCCCGCCCGGCATTGCCGGGCGGGGGCTCGAGGCGCCACTTGGGGGCGAGGTTCAGGAGAGGGCTAGCCGACCCACTGGGTGGCCTGGGCAAAGGCCAGGAAACCCAGGGCAATCAGCACCCAGACGCAGAACAGCGGGAAGAAGAACTTCACCCACTTCTGCCAGGGCACGCCGGCTATGGCCAGGGTGGCCATGAAGTAGCCGGAAGTCGGATAGAGGATATTACCCATGCCGTCCCCGAGCTGGAAGGCCAGCACGGCGGTCTGCCGGGTCACCCCGATCAGGTCGGACAGCGGTGCCATGATCGGCATGGTGACCAGCGCCTGGCCGCTGCCGGAGGGTACGACGAAGTTGAAGGCGAGCTGGGCGAAGTACATGCCGATTGCCGACAGCAGGGTCGGCAGTTCGCCCACCAGGTTGCCGAGGCCCATGACCAGGGTGTCCATGATCTGGCCATCCTCCAGCACCACCGCCACGCCGCGGGCGACGCCGGCGATCATGGCGCCCACCAGCACGTCGCGAAAGCCCTTGTTGAACGCTTCGCAGATGGCCGTGGTGTTCAGGCCGGCGATCAGGCCGACGACGATGCCCATCACGATGAAGAGCCCGGCCATCTCCATCATGAACCAGCCCTGGGTCAGCACGCCGAAGACCAGCAGTCCGAAGAAGGCGAAGGTCGCAACGGCGGCCAGCTTCTGGCGGCCGTCGGCGGTAAGGGCGCCTTCGTCCGTGGCGTGCTGATAGAGGGCGCGCTTCTCGGCCTCGGTCTCGTCGTCGGCCATCAGGCTCAGTTCCGGGTTGTCGTGCACTTTGCGGGCATAGCGCATGACGAAGAAGATGCCGGCGCCGAGGATGACGGCGAAGGCGGCCGCACGCAGGCCAAAGCCGGAATAGAGGGGCAGGTCGGAGAGCTGCTGGCCAAGCCCGGTATTGATCGGGTTGAGCACCCCCGAGGCGAAGCCGGCCGTGGTGGCGCACAGCGCCACGGCGGCGGCGGTCACCGAGTCAAAGCGCAGCGCGATCATGAGCGGCAGGATTACGGGCACGTAGACCAGCGCCAGTTCCTGGGTGCCGATGATGGTGGCGACCACGGCGAAGACGGTCATCAAGACAGGGATCATCAGCAGGCTGCGGTTGGCGAATCGCCGGCTGAGCTTGTCGACCCCGATCTCGATGATCCCGGTGCGGCGAAGGACCATGAACATGCCGCCGATCATGAAGGTGAAGAACACCACCTCGCCGGCGCTCATCAGGCCGTTGGGTATCGCCAACATGAAGTCGACGAGGGTCGTGGGGCTCGCTTCCACGTACTGGAAGGATTCGGGATCGATCGTGGTGCGGCCTTCGGGCCCGGGGATTCGCTCGTACTGTCCGGCGGGTACGAAGTAGGTCGCCAGCGCCGCGATGGCGATGAAGACGAACAGAATCACGTAGATATGGGGTATCTGCCAGTGGCCTTTGGGAGTGCCACGGGTGGCGGTGCTGGGGGTTGTCGTCGCGGGTTTGGACATAATGTGCCTCACATTGTTGTTGGCAGTGTCGCTATAGTGGGGCGGCGCCATGACGTCCCGGCTGTGGTTGGCGCCGCGGGAGTGATGAGACGCCGGGACGTGGAACACGAAAAATATGGAAATGCTTTTCAGGCTTGGGCCGGGCCAAAAAAATGGCGCCGAGCGGCGCGGCCTTTGGCCCACGCCTGATGCAGCGGGGGAGGTGTGCTTGCGGACGCAACAGACGGCGATGGCGCCGCATATCGGTCAGCGAATATCGGCGCAGTACGCCGACCTGAGCGCTCAGGAGCAGCGAGTCGCGGCTTTCATTCTGGACCACTTCGATGACCTGGCGGTCTACAGCGCCGCTGATCTGGCGCGCCTGACGGGGGTCTCGAAGTCCACGGTCAGCCGCCTCTTCAAGCGCCTCGGCTTCGAGAGCTTCCAGGCGGTCAAGCGCCACGCCCGGGAGCTGCGCAACCTGGGCATGCCGTTGGTGACCGATCCCGAGGCGGTGGGCGGCAACGGTGAGCGCTTCAAGCGGCATCTGGCGCGCGAGCAGGAGAACCTGCGGCGCACCCTGGGCGGTATCGAGCCGCACGCCTTCGAGGCCATCGTCATGGCGCTGGATCAGGCGAATCGGCTCCTGCTGGTGGGGTTCCGGAACAGCTATCCCCTGGCCATGCACTTTCGCCAGCAGCTGGTCCAGGCTCGCGGCGACGTGAGCCTGGCCCCTCAGCCCAACCAGTCCCTGGCCGAGGAACTGGTCGGGCTGGGGGGGGAGGACCTGGTGGTGCTGTTCGGCTTCCGGCGCCGCCCCCGGCTCTTTGATGACCTGGTGGAGGCGCTCGCTGCCATGCCCTGCCGAGTATTGCTGATCGGTGATGCCACGGCGGCGGGCTATGCCGAGCAGGTCGACTGGTGGCTGGAGTGCCCCCTCGACAGCATCTCGGCCTTCGATAGCTACGCCAGCGCCATGAGCCTGGTCAGCCTGCTGGCCAATGGGCTGCTGCATCATCGGCTCGCCCAGGGGCGAGCCCGAATCGATACGGTCAGCGAGCTGTATCAGAGGCTGGATGAGCTGTCGCCCTGAATCGGGCGTTCCGCCTCGCGGCAGTCGCTTGCCCGAGCTTGTCGACTCAGCCGACTGCGTCGGGCCGTTACGAGGTTTCATGGCAGCTGTTGACCTTTGTTCTTGCATGAAACAAAAGTTCCTAGACACGGTAAATGCGAGACGGTAGTTTCACAATACGGATGTGGAATTTTTTTCGCCTTTCCTAAGGCCCCCGTCGCATATGAAGGATGGATCATGACAACAAGACGCTACTACGCTCCCGCCGGCGGCCACCCGCCCCAGACCCAGCTGCTCTCCGACCGGGCGGTGTTCACCGAGGCCTATGCGGTGATCCCCAAGGGGGTCTTCGGCGATATCGTCACCAGCAACCTGCCGTTCTGGGAGGGCACTCGGCTGTGGGTGCTGGCACGCCCGCTCTCCGGCTTCGCCGAGACCTTCTCCCAGTACATCATGGAGGTCGCCCCCGGTGGCGGCAGCGAGCGCCCCGAGCTCGACCCCGAGGCCGAGGGGGTGCTTTTCGTGGTGGAGGGGGAACTCGCCCTGACGCTGGCCGGTGAGCGCCACCGCCTGGTGCCGGGCGGCTACGCCTTTATCCCGCCGGGCAGCGACTGGCAGGTGAAGAATGAGTCCGAGGCCTCGGTACGCTTCCACTGGGTGCGCAAGGCCTACGAGCGGGTCGAGGGTATCGCGGTGCCCGAGGCGTTCGTTACCAACGAGAACGAGCTCGAGCCCAATCCCATGCCGGGCACCGAGGGGCGCTGGGCCACCACCCGCTTCGTCGACCCGGACGACGTGCGCCACGACATGCACGTCAATATCGTCACCTTCCAGCCCGGCGCGGTGATCCCCTTCGACGAGACCCACGTCATGGAGCACGGCCTCTACGTGCTGGAGGGCAAGGCGGTCTACCACCTCAACCAGGACTGGGTGGAGGTGGAGGCGGGCGACTTCATGTGGCTGCGCGCCTTCTGCCCGCAGGCCTGCTACGCCGGCGGCCCGGGGCCCTTCCGCTACCTGCTCTACAAGGACGTCAACCGCCATCCCAAGCTGCGCCTGGGTGGCCGCTGATACGGCGGCCCGCTGATATGGCGCCAACCTGAGGGGCGCCGGGGGCAGGCCGAAGAGGAGGTCTTTTGCCATGGATGGTAAAAAGTAGGGTTCTTCGCACTTTGGCGTGAACATTTTTAGCAGGGTTCATGGTGGGAGGCCGGCTGTGCCGGGCGAATGAGAGGCCGAAGGACTCCCAGGCGGTTGGTGCAAGCGTAAGCAACAGCACCGGGGCACCTTCGGTGCCATTCGTCGAGGCGTCGAACCGTCGGTGAACCCGAGCTCCCACAAAGCAGCTTCACGCTGATCTGCGATGAAACAAAAGTAGCGCCCAGGGAGGGGTTCACAGCGCCCCCGAACAGGCCTGTCGCCGGGTAAGCCCCCGATAGGAGGGCCAGAAGTATTCAGGAGAACGACATGCTGGAACTGAAAGCCGAACCGCTGACCGCCGAGGCCTTCGCCCCCTTCGGCGAGGTGATCGACGCCCGGGCGTCGGAGTGGTTTCCCATCAACGCCGGGCGCACCCGGCGCCACCATGACCTGGCCAGGGTCGAGACCCTCGGCGAGGGGGCGCGGACGCTGATCAGCATCTTCGTCAGCCAGCCGGTGACCCTGCCCCTGGAGCTCGACTTCCTGGAGCGCCACCCGCTGGGCAGCCAGGCCTTTATGCCTCTCCATGAAGAAAGGTTTGTGGTTGTCGTCGCGCCGCCGGGCGAGACCATCGACCCCGCCGAGGTGCGCGCCTTCGTCACCGACGGCCGCCAGGGAGTCAACTACCGCGCCGGCACCTGGCACGCCATCCAGTCGGTGCTGGAGCGGGAAGGGGAGTTCCTGGTCGTCGATCGCGGCGGCGAGGGCAACAACTGCGACGAGCATCCGCTGGCGTTACGGGTAACCCTTCCCAGGGGCTGACCGATCGGTCAGCTTTTTCGCAGGCTAATTAACTCAAGCTACTGAAATAGCTTGGGTTTTTTTGTCTACAATGTTTATAGTGAAAATATTTTCCAAAGCTCTTGACGCCCTACGCGGGCAGGCCTAGTCTCTGTATACAGAAAATATTTCCATAAAAATAACTTCCTTTACGGAGGAGAGCCCCATGGCCCGTATGACCGCAGCAGAAGCCGCCGTTCACGTGCTCAAGAAGGAAGGCATCGATGTCGCCTTCGGCGTGCCCGGCGCCGCCATCAACCCCTTCTACGCCGCCCTGCGCAAGGTCGGCGGCGTGGACCACGTGCTGGCCCGTCACGTCGAGGGCGCCTCGCACATGGCCGAGGGCTACACCCGTACCCAGGCCGGCAACATCGGGGTGTGCATCGGCACCTCCGGGCCCGCCGGCACCGACATGATCACCGGCCTCTACTCGGCCAGTGCCGACTCGATCCCGATCCTCTGCATCACCGGCCAGGCGCCCCGGGCCCGGCTGCACAAGGAAGACTTCCAGGCGGTCAACATCCAGGAGATCGCCGGCCCCGTCACCAAGTGGGCCATCACCGTGCTGGAGCCGGCCCAGGTACCGCGTGCCTTCCAGCAGGCCTTCCACCTGATGCGCTCGAGCCGTCCCGGCCCGGTGCTGATCGACCTGCCCATCGACGTGCAGCTGAGCGAGATCGAGTTCGATCTCGATACCTACGAGCCGCTGTCGGTCTACAAGCCGGCGGCCACCCGGGCCCAGGCAGAAAAGGCCATCACCATGCTCAACGCGGCGGAGAAGCCGCTGATCGTGGCCGGTGGCGGGATCATCAACGCCGACGCCAGCGACCTGCTCCTCGAGTTCGCCGAGCTCACCGGGGTGCCGGTGATCCCGACCCTGATGGGCTGGGGCACCATCCCCGACGACCATCCGCTGATGGCTGGCATGGTGGGGCTGCAGACCTCTCACCGCTACGGCAACGCCACCATGCTGGCCTCCGACTTCGTGATGGGCATCGGCAACCGCTGGGCCAACCGCCACACCGGCGAGGTCTCCACCTATACCAATGGGCGCAAGTTCGTCCACGTGGACATCGAGCCGACCCAGATCGGGCGCATCTTCGGCCCGGACTACGGCATCGTCTCCGATGCCAAGGCGGCGCTCGAGCTGTTCGTCGAGGTGGCCCGCGAGCTCAAGGCGGCCGGCCAGCTGCCGGATCGCAGCCGCTGGGCCGAGGAGTGCCAGGAGCGCAAGCGCACCCTGCTGCGCAAGACCCACTTCGACGAGGTGCCGGTCAAGCCCCAGCGGGTCTACGAGGAGATGAACAAGGCCTTCGGCAAGAACACCCGCTACGTCACCACCATCGGCCTGTCGCAGATCGCCGGCGCCCAGTTCCTGCACGTCTACAAGCCGCGTCACTGGATCAACTGTGGCCAGGCAGGCCCGCTGGGCTGGACCATTCCGGCGGCCCTGGGCGTGCGCCGCGCCGATCCGGACGCCGAGATCGTCGCGCTCTCCGGCGACTATGACTTCCAGTTCATGCTCGAGGAACTGGCGGTGGGGGCCCAGTTCAAGCTGCCCTACATCCATGTGCTGGTGAACAACTCCTACCTGGGGCTGATCCGCCAGGCCCAGCGCGGCTTCGACATGGACTACCAGGTGCAGCTCTCCTTCGAGAACGTCAACTGTCCGGAGATCAACGACTACGGCGTCGATCATATTTCCGTGGCGGAAGGCCTGGGCTGCAAGGCACTGCGCGTCACCCGGCCCGAGGACATCGCCCCGGCCCTCGAGGAGGCGAAGAAGCTGATGGCCGAGTACCGGGTGCCGGTGGTGGTCGAGGTGATCCTCGAGCGGGTCACCAACATCGCCATGGGCACCGACCTGGGCGGCATCAACGAGTTCGAGGCCCTGGCCGAGAACCAGGCGGATGCGCCAACCTCGATCGCCGCCCTGACCTGATAGGCACCCAGGACGCGACGCTGCCGGCGGCGGGTCGAAGAGGAGACCCGCCGCTGGATCAGTCCCCAGGCAAGACTAACGACCCAGAGGAGAACGCTATGCCCAAGTTTGCCGCCAACCTCAGCATGCTGTTCACCGAGGTGGACTTCCTCGACCGCTTCGAGGCCGCCGCCAAGGCCGGCTTCAAGGGGGTGGAGTACCTCTTCCCCTACGACTATCCGGCCGAGACCCTGAAGGCGAAGCTCGACGAGCACGGGCTCACCCAGGTACTGCATAACCTGCCGGCCGGCGACTGGGGCGCCGGGGAGCGTGGCATCGCCTGTCACCCGGATCGCGTCGAGGAGTTTCGAGAAGGCGTCGATCGCGCCATCGAGTACGCCACCGCGCTGGGCTGTGCGCAGGTCAACTGCCTGTCCGGCATCCAGCCCGAGGGCGTCAGCGACGACGCGGCGCGCCGCACCCTGGTGGAGAACCTGCGCTATGCCGCGGAGAAGCTCGGGGCCGCCGGCATCCGGCTGCTGGCCGAGCCCATCAACACCCGCGACATCCCGGGCTTCTTCCTGAATCGCACCGAGCAGACGCTCACACTCTTCGACGAGGTGGGAAGCGACAACCTCGCGCTGCAGTACGACATCTATCACATGCAGATCATGGAAGGGGATCTGGCCCCGACCATCGAGACGCATCTTGCGCGGATCGCCCACGTGCAGCTGGCCGACAATCCGGGCCGCCACGAGCCGGGCACCGGCGAGATCAACTACCCGTTCCTGTTCGCCCATCTGGATCGCCTCGGCTACGACGGCTGGATCGGCTGCGAGTACAAGCCGAAGACCACCACCGAGGAAGGCCTGGGCTGGCTGGACAGCGTGCGCTGACGGCTCTGATGGCCACGCACGAAAGAGATCGACGCACCGCGACAAGCGAGACGACAGGAGAGAGAACATGAGCAAGATCGGATTTATTGGCCTCGGTATCATGGGCCGCCCCATGGCAGGGCATCTGCTGGACGCCGGCCACGAGATCATCACCGTCGAGCACGGCAGCCCGATTCCCCGGGAGCTGGCCGACAAGGGCGCCCGAGTGGCGGCCAACCCCAAGGCCGTGGCCGAGCAGGCCGAGGTGATCGTCACCATGGTGCCGGACACCCCCGACGTGGAGACGGTGCTGTTCGGCGAGGGTGGCGTCATCGAGGGGCTCAAGCCAGGCACCCTGGTGATCGACATGAGCTCCATCGCCCCCATTGCCACCCAGGGCTTCGCCAAGCGCATCGCCGAGGCGGGCGGCGAGTACGTCGATGCCCCGGTCTCCGGTGGCGAGGGCGGCGCTATCAATGCCGCCCTGACCATCATGGTGGGCGGCACCAAGGAGGGCTTCGCCCGTGCCCTGCCGATCCTCGAGGTGATGGGCAAGACCATCACCCATATCGGCGGCCACGGCGCCGGCCAGACCTGCAAGGTGGCCAACCAGATCGTCGTGGCGCTGACCATCGAGGCGGTGGCCGAAGGCCTGCTGTTCGCCTCCAGGGCCGGCGCCGACGTGGCCAAGGTGCGCGAGTCGCTGCTTGGCGGCCTGGCCCAGTCGAAGATCCTCGACGTCCACGGCGAGCGGATGATCAACCGCACCTTCGACCCCGGCTTCAAGATCAAACTGCACCAGAAGGACCTCAACCTGGCGCTGGAAGGGGCGCGCAGCCTCAACCTGGCGCTGCCCGGCACCGCCAATGCCCAGCAGCTGTTCCAGGCCTGTGTCGCCCAGGGCGGTGCCGACTGGGATCACGCCGGCATCCTGAGGGCGCTGGAGACGCTGGCCGATCACCAGGTCGGCCAGGCATGAGTCGGTCCGCCGGCCCGGGTGACGGGGCGGCGGCGACAGGGGGGTGACTGCTCCCTGGAGGCAGGCGTCGGGTCGTCGTCTGCCTCATGGCCGCCGCTCGGCGGCCTTACCCGGCGGCGGGGCAATCCTGCCCCTCGCCGGGCCCTTTTGACCCCGAATTTCTTCCCGTTTTCTTCCGTCGGCGGCAATTCCGCCGACGTCGTTCCGCCGCGAGGAGCGCCCATGACCGCGACCCCAACCCTGGAGATACCGTCGCCGCTGGCCAACGAGGCCGATGCCCTGGCCTGGCTGCGCCGGCTTGCCGATACCGCCGTGGCGGCGGTGCATCCCGATGCCCTGCTGGCCCAGCGACTGCCCGATCCCCCCGCCGGGCGCACCCTGGTGGTGGGGGCGCGCCGCGCGGCGCATGCTCGAGGCGGTCGCGGAGCTCAGCGCGGCGGACCGGGTGATCGCGCTGATCTCCGGCGGCGGCTCGGCGCTGATGAGCCTGCCGGCGCCCGGTATCTCGCTGGCCGAGAAGCAGGCGATCAATCGGGCATTGCTTCGCTGCGGGGCGCCGATCCGCGAGATCAACACCGTGCGCCGCCACCTCTCCGCCATCAAGGGGGGGCGGCTCGCCGCGGCGGCCCATCCGGCCCCGGTGGTCACCTGGCTGATCTCGGACGTGCCGGGTGACGAGCCCTCGCTGGTCGCCTCCGGTCCGACCCTCCCCGATGCCTCGACGCCGGCCGACGCCCTGGCGATCCTGCGGCGCTCCGGAAGCGAGCTGCCCGCCAGCGTCCGTGAGCATCTGGCGGCCGGCG
>NZ_CP071922.1:3540864-3541240 GCF_017584085.1 Halomonas sp. BM-2019 | reverse complement strand
GCCGATGCGGCCGAAGCCGTTGATGGCAATCTTGAGGGTCATGTCCTCTCTCCTCCTAGAGCGTCTCTGTGTAGCTTTGTGTAGCTTTCAAGGTAAGGGCAGAGCCGGTGGGCAGAGATCGGGCACCGGCGATGCCGGTTGGGTCGCCTGCGGCTCTTGGCGAGATACCCATAATGTGACGCAAACCGATCCGGGACTCAAGATTTTTTTAGTAACTTTACGACATAATGATCTAGGTGAATCGAGACACCTCGGCACAAGGTCACCGCGAGAATCTCTTCGCAGGCTAGCAAAAACCGCCAATGCCCGCGGCGAGACGGGGATATTCACCCCCAACACAGGTTGTAGTAAACTTACCTATAATCCAGTATCGTTG
>NZ_CP071922.1:3523618-3540753 GCF_017584085.1 Halomonas sp. BM-2019 | reverse complement strand
CGGCCGGCGTCGACGTGGTGCGCCTCAACTTCTCCCATGGCTCGCCCGACGACCACCGCCAGCGCCTGACCCGGGTGCGCGAGATCGCCGACCGCCTGGGCCGAAGCGTCGCCGCCCTCGGCGACCTGCAGGGCCCCAAGATCCGCATCGCCCGCTTCGCCGAGGGTGCGGTGGAACTCGCCGAGGGCGCGCCCTTCGTGCTCGACATGGCGCTGGACGGCAACGCCGGCGACGAAACGCGGGTCGGCTGCGACTACCGCCAGCTGATCGACGACGTGGCCCCCGGCGACCGCCTGCTGCTCGACGACGGCCGGGTGGTGCTCGACGTCGTGGCGGTCAAGGGCCGCGAGATCCACACCCGCGTGGTGGTGGGCGGCAAGCTCTCCAACAACAAGGGCATCAACAAGCAGGGCGGCGGCCTCTCGGCCCCGGCGCTCACCGACAAGGACCGCGCCGACCTGACGACCGCCGTCGAGATCGGCGTCGACTACCTGGCGGTGTCGTTTCCGCGCAGCGCCGCCGACATGGCCGAGGCGCGGGCGCTGCTGGGCGAGGCGGGCAAGGAGATCGGCCTGGTGGCCAAGCTGGAGCGCGCCGAAGCCGTGGCCGACGCCGAGACCCTGGACGGCATCATCGCGGCCTCCGAGGCGGTGATGGTGGCCCGCGGCGATCTCGGCGTGGAGATCGGCGACGAGAAGCTGATCGGCATGCAGAAGCGCATCATCAAGCGCGCCCGCCAGCTCAACCGGGCGGTGATCACCGCCACCCAGATGATGGAGTCGATGATCGAATCGCCCCTGCCCACCCGGGCCGAGGTGTTCGACGTGGCCAACGCCGTGCTCGACGGCACCGACGCGGTGATGCTCTCCGCCGAGACCGCCGCCGGCGACTTCCCGGTGGAGACCATTGCGGCCATGGACCGGGTCTGTCTCGGTGCCGAGCGCGAGCGTATCGCCCAGGAATCCGGCCACCGCATCCACGAGGGCTTCACCCAGGTGGACGAGACCATCGCGCTCTCCGCCATGTACGCCGCCAACCACCTCGCGGGGGTGGCGGCCATCGCCTGCATGACCGCCACCGGCTACACGCCGCTGATCGCCTCGCGGATCCGCTCGGGGCTGCCGATCGTCGGCCTGGCCCACAATCCCATCGCCCAGCGGCGCCTGGCGCTCTATCGTGGAGTGGTTTCGCTGCCCTTCGACACCAGCGACATGGCGCCCACCGAGCTCAACGAACGGGCCTTGGCGCTGCTGGTGGAACAGGGCATCGCCGCCACCGGCGACCAGGTGATCCTGACCCGCGGCGATCACATGAACGCTCACGGCGGCACCAATACCCTGAAGATCCTGAAGGTGTGACGCCGCGCGCGACCCGCGTCACGGCGCCGGCAGGCCCCGAGGGGCCTGTGCTTCCGGCCTGAACCGAAGGGGAGGTCACCACTTCAGCGCTTCGGAGTGCGCCGGATTGTCGGCCGCGGCCACGGGGCTCAGCGCCTCGGGCGTCTGGTCGGGCGCGTCGGCGAAGTACTCATCGTAGCGCGCCTGGGCCTGGTCGCCGAACAGGATCTCGCAGGCTTCCAGCAGGCCGGGGGAGTGGCGAATCTGCTCGTTGGTGACCACCAGGGAGATCTTCGCGCGACGCCGCAGGAAGTCCTCGAGCCGGGTGATCATCTCGCGGCGCTGGGCCTGGCGCAGCTCGCAGCGGATGTATTCGGTGCCCTCGATCAGCAGCTCGCCCTGGCGCGGGTCCTCCCGGATCTCCTCGAGCATGTCCAGGGCGTGGGTCCCGTAGCGCCGCCACAGACGCGTCGTCAGCGGCTCGGACGCCTCCGGCGAGGTCATGGCGTCCAGGTCCATCAGCCGCGCCTGGTGCAGGAACTCCTGCCTGACCGACTCGGGGGGTTCACCGTACCAGCGATAGTCCGGATAGGGCACCGCCACCCCCAGCCGCTTCACCTCGGCGACGATCTCCTCGCCCACGTTCAGGCAGTCGGTCAGCTTGCCGCCGAAGATGCTGATATGGGCCTCGGCCTCGGCGGTGTCGATGGCGTGCTTGCGCGAGAGCTGCAGGAAGTCACGGTCGCCGCCGGCGCTGGCCTTGACCGCCAGCGGGCGCACGCCGCAGCGGGTGGCGATGATGTCCTCCCGGCCCAGCGGCTTGGCCAGGTTGAGGCGCTTGTTGATGTTGTCGAGCACGAAGGCGATGTCCTCGTCGGTGACATGCACCTCGGGGCTCTCCATGCGCGTATCGGTGGTCCCGATGCAGGTGCGCTGCCCCATGGGAATGACGAAGAACAGCCGGCCGTCATCGGCGAAGAAGGCCAGCACGCGCTGGCTGTCGGTGAGCCGCGGCACGATCAGGTGAATGCCCTTGGAGTAGGCGTGGTGGTGCTGGGTCTGCTGCTCGGTCAGCGCATTGTGCTGGTCGACCCAGGGGCCGGCGGCGTTGATCAGCACCTTGGCGCGGATCTCGAAGTCGTCGCCGTCCATGACGTTGCGCGCCCGGGTGACCCAGGTGCCGTTCTCGCGGCGCGCGCCCAGCGACTCCACGTAGTTGGCCGCAACGGCGCCATAGTTGAGGGCGGTGCGCACGAAATTGAAGACGAAGCGCGCGTCATTGTCATGCAGGTAGGCATCGGAGTACTCGAAGCCGCCTACGGCCTCGCGGGTATCGATGATCGCCTCCCTGTCCCGGATGGCGGCGGGGGTCAGGAATCGTGGCAGCCTTGTCGCGGCGTTGCCCATCAACCAGTAGAGCCAGGTGCCCGCCCAGAGGTAGCGGGGGTGGTAGCGAAAACCCCGGGTAATGGTGGTCAGGAAGCGGATCTCCTGCACCGTGGAGGGGTAGCTCTTGATCAGGTGGTTGCGGCTCTTGCACAGCTTGCGGACCAGGGCAAAGTCATAGCTCTCCATGTACTTGATGCCGCCCCAGACCAGGTTGGAGGAGTGCATGCTGGTGCTGCCGGCGAAGTCGCCGCGATCGATCAGCGCCACCTTGACGCCCTTGCCGGCCAGGGCCGCGGCCGCGGAGGCGCCATTGATGCCGCCGCCGATGACCAGCACGTCGAAGGTCTCGCTGGCCAGCTTGTCGATATTGCTGTTGCGCAGTTGCATAAAGAGGTCCAGTCAAAGAAGGGGCAGGTCGGCAGGTTTGGCCTGCCGGGGAGCCGGCCAGGCCCGGGGCTGTCGGCCCCGACGGCCTGGCTCGGCGTGGCGAGCGCCGGGGCGGTTAGTCCACGTCCTCCTGCTCCCAGTGCATGGTGCGCCGGACGGCCTTCTTCCAGCCCTTGTAGCTGCGCTCACGCCGCTCGGCGTCCATCTGCGGCGCGAAGGTGCGCTCCAGCTGGCCCTTGTGGGCCACCTCATCCTTGGTCCACAGGCCCACGGCGATGCCGGCCAGGTATGCCGCCCCCAAGGCGGTGGTCTCGGTGAGCCTGGGGCGGTCCACGTTGACCCCGAGCATGTCGGCCTGGAACTGCATCATGACGTTGTTGGCCACGGCGCCGCCGTCCACCCGCAGGGACTTCAGGGTGATGCCGGAGTCGGACTGCATGGCGTCGATCACGTCGCGGGTCTGGTAGGCCAGGGAGTCCAGGGTGGCGCGGGTGATGTGCTCCTTGCGCGTGCCCCGGGTCAGGCCGAAGATCGCCCCGCGCGCGTACATGTCCCAGTAGGGCGCCCCCAGGCCGGCGAAGGCCGGGACCACGTAGACCCCGCCGGCGTCCTCCACCTTGCCGGCGTAGTACTCCGAGTCCTCGGCCGAATCGATCAGCTTGAGCTCGTCACGCAGCCACTGGACGGCCGCGCCGGCGATGAAGATGGCGCCCTCCAGGGCGTATTCCACCTTGCCGTCCAGCCCCCAGGCGATGGTGGTGAGCAGGCCGGACTGCGACGGCACGGGGGTCTCGCCGGTGTTCATCAGCAGGAAACAGCCGGTGCCGTAGGTGTTCTTGACCATCCCCTTCTCGAAGCAGGCCTGACCGAAGAGGGCCGCCTGCTGGTCACCGGCGATGCCGGCGATGGGAACTCGAGCGCCGCCGAACATTTCGGCGCCGGTGGTGCCGTAGACCTCGCTGGAGGGCCGGACCTCGGGCAGCATGGCGGCCGGGATGCCCAGCTCATCGAGCATGCGCTGGTCCCACTCCAGGGTGCGGATGTTGTAGAGCAGGGTGCGCGAGGCGTTGCTGACATCCGTCACATGGCGCTCGCCGCGGGTCAGGTTCCACACCAGCCAGGTGTCCATGGTGCCGAACAGCAGATCGCCTCGCTCGGCCCGCTCCCGTGCGCCCTCGACGTTGTCCAGGATCCAGCGGATCTTGGTGCCCGAGAAGTAGGCGTCGGCCACCAGGCCGGTGGTCTCGCGAATGTACTCCTCCAGGCCGCGGGCCTTGAGGTCGTCGCACAGGGCCGCGGTGCGGCGATCCTGCCAGACGATGGCGTTATGGACGGGCTTGCCGGTATGGCGGTCCCAGACCACCGTGGTCTCGCGCTGATTGGTGATGCCGATGGCCGCCACTTCGGAGGGCTTGATGCCCTGGGTCTCCAGGACTTCACGGGCCACCCCCATCTGGCTGCCCCAGATCTCCATGGCATCGTGCTCGACCCAGCCGGGGGTGGGGTAGTGCTGTCGGAACTCCTTCTGGGCAATGCCCACGATCTGGGCGTCGCGATCGAAGAGAATGGCGCGGCAGCTGGTGGTGCCTTGATCGAACGACAGGATGTATTGTTTTTCCATGGGATGTCTCCTCGTGTTCTTGGGTTGTTGCGGCTGGTTGTAATGTCGTGACAGCCGTTATCACTCGTGGTCAGGTGCCGAATGCCGGCTGGACCAGCGTTTCTCGACGACGAAATCGACGGAGAGGCACGCCAGGATCACCGCCAGGGCGACCATCATCGCCGGGGTGCTGCCGTCGATGAACACATGGCGGTAGAAGAGGGCGCCGGCAACCCCGCCGACCAACGGCCCGACGACGGGGATCCAGGCATACTTCCAGTTTGACCCCCCCTTGCCGGCGATGGGCAGAAGGAAATGCGCCAGGCGAGGCCCCAGGTCGCGGGCCGGGTTGATGGCGTAGCCGGTGGTGCCGCCCAGCGACAGCCCGATGGCGAGGATGAACAGCCCGATGATCAGCGGGTTGAGCCCCTCGGTGAATTCATTGGCCCCGATGGCGAGTACCCCCAGCACCAGCACGAAGGTGCCGATGACCTCGCTCATCAGGTTGGAGGGGGTGTGGTCGATGGCCGGATCGGTGCAGAACACGGCCAGCTTGGCGCCCTGGCTCTCGGTTCTCTCCCAGTGGGGATAGTAGTGCAGCCAGACCACCACCGCGCCGAGAAAGGCGCCGATCAGCTGACCCAGCACGTAGACCGGCACCCTGGACCAGGGAAACTCGCCGATCACGGCGAGGCCGAGGGTCACGGCGGGATTGATATGCGCCCCGCTGATCCCCCCCACCGCATAGATGGCCATGGCCACCCCGAGGCCCCAGCCGAAGGTGATGACGATCCAGCCGCTCGCCTCGGCCTTGGAGTGTTTCAGGAGGACGCCGGCGACGACGCCGCCACCGAAGATGATGAGGATCATCGTGCCGAAGATCTCGCCCAGGAAAGGTGTCATGGGTGTTGCCTCTGTCTTGTCATTGTAGGGAGTGCTTGTGGTTCGTTATCGCACGTTAATGTCAGATATCGAACATGGCAATGCTCGATCGCTCCTCCTGGAGGGAAAAATTTTAGTCGATTGTTTTTTATCATTTTTATTGGATTATACTTTCGTATAAGGCCGGGCGTGGTGGCGTGGCGGCGTCGGAAATGAGCGTTTTCTCTCAAAAAGCGAGCGATAATGTTTGATATTGAACCTGGTGGGGGCGGGCCGCCGCCTGTGGCTCTTCGGTCTCGTGATAGGAAGGCAGGCGGCTGAGCATCTGGCTCGGGGGCGGGGCTGAACAGAAAAAGAGCGCCGACCAGCGGCGCTCATGCGGTGGGGAGGCCGGGGCGCTCCCGGGAGGCATTCAGAGGGTGATACGGGTACCCAGCACCTCCAGGAAAGCCGACAGGCCGGGTGGGCCGGCCAGGCCGGCGCCGTGACCAGATTGCCGTCGGACTCGGCGGCGTCGATGGCGATGTCGGCGTACTCGCCGCCGGCCAGTCGCACCTCCGGGGCGCAGGCCGGGTAGGCGGACACGCGCCGGCCCTCGATCACCTCCGCCCCGGCCAGCAGCTGGGCGCCGTGGCAGATGGCGGCGAGTGGCTTGTTCTCGCCCGCGAAGTGACGGACCAGGGCGATCACATCCGGGTCCAGGCGCAGGTACTCGGGGGAACGGCCACCGGCGATCACCAGGGCATCGTAGTCCGATGCCTTCACGTCCTTGAAGGTGGCGTTGAGGGTGAAGTCATGGCCTCGTTTCTCGGTGTAGGTCTGGTCGCCCTCGAAGTCATGGATGGCGGTCTTCACCTTCTCTCCCTTCTCCTTGCCGGGACAGACGGCGTCCACCCGGTGACCCACCATGAGCAGGGCCTGGAAGGGAACCATGACCTCGTAGTCTTCGGCGAAGTCGCCGACCAGCATCAGGATGCGTTTTGCAGCCATGGAGTTGTCTCCTCGTTGTCATTGTGGGGGCGTGATGCCCCCTGGCTTGGGTCGGTAGTGACCGCAGCGGGCTGGTCCGGGCCTGTTGGTGTCGCTGTCCGGGCGGTTCCAGGCGCGCTGCGAGGGAATGCTCGGAAATGATCTATTTCGGGCATCCAGGTGAAGATTGCGTGCATTTTGTTCATAATTCAACATATATGTCATCATGAATTCGAATTCGAATAGTTTCGGTCGGAGAGCTCCGCCAGCAACGGATCCCCGGCCGGCGGTCCCCGGAGAAGCCGCGGAGACCGGTTTCGCCTTGCCTGGCCGTTGAGCGTTGTATCGGTCACAGCCTTTCGAGGACGCGCCGAGAGGGCCCCGCTGACCTACGCTGTAGTCGTAGAGTAGCCTGTTTACGTTGAGCGGGCGTTGGTCGAGACACACCCCAGGATGCCCTGGCCAGGGTCGGCCTATCGCGAGGAGACCCAACATGCCCGAAGTGCCGATTCGCCTGCTGCTGATCGAGGACAATCCGCTGCACAGTCGCCTGGTCCAGCAGCTGCTCAAGGCCGACGCCCAGCTCCACTGTGAGGTGGAGGCGGTGGAACGCCTCGACCAGGGCCTGACTCGGCTCTCCCGGGGCAACGTGGACCTGGTCCTGCTCGACCTGGTGCTGCCCGACAGCCAGGAGCTGGAGACCCTGTGGCGGGTGCGGCTGGTGGCGCCCCAGGTGCCGGTGATCATTCTCACCGGCCTCGACGACGTCAAGCTGGCGGCCCGGGCGGTGGAGTCCGGCGCCTACGACTATCTGGTCAAGTCGCACCTCAAGGGCGCCTCCCTGGGCCGGGCGGTGCGCTATACCCTGGGACGGGCGCGGGCGCGGGGCGGGGAGTGGGACTCGCCGATGTTCCGCCTGGCCCAGCAGCAGTTCCTCAAGGCCTCCCAGTACATGAACCTGGACGACAACATCCGCCAGCGCCTGCTGTTCCCGCAGCGCGCCCAGATGGTCTCCTTTCCCTTCTTCCGCGACGATCGCCGCCAGGTAGAGACGGTGTTCGGCTACCGGGTCCAGCACGTGCTGACCATGGGCCCCACCAAGGGCGGCATCCGCTATCACCAGGAGGTGGACCTGGGCGAGGTGGCTGCGCTGGCCATGTGGATGACCTGGAAGTGCGCCCTGATGCGGCTGCCCTTCGGTGGCGCCAAGGGCGGCGTGCGGGTCGATCCCACCACCCTCAGCAAGTCGGAGCTGCAGCGCCTGACGCGGCGCTACACCACCGAGATCCTCGACATGATCGGTCCGGACAAGGACATCCCGGCCCCGGATCTGGGTACCGACGAGCAGGTCATGGCCTGGCTGATGGACACCTACAGCCAGCAGGTGGGCCATTCGGTGCCGGCGGTGGTCACCGGCAAGCCGGTGGTGCTGGGCGGCTCCCTGGGACGCCGCGAGGCTACCGGGCGCGGCCTGGTCTACCTGATCGAGGCCTCGGCGGAGCACCTGGGGCTAGACCTCTCGGGGGCCACCGCCGTGGTCCAGGGGTTCGGCAACGTGGGCAGCCATGCGGCGCGCTTCCTCGCCGAACGGGGCGTGCGCCTCGTCGGCGTGGGCGATGTCTCCACCGCCCTCTATCGCCGCGAGGGGCTGTCGATGGAGGCCCTGCAGGCCCATGTGGACCGCCACCGGATGCTGGCCGGCTACGCCGAGGCGGAGGAGATCGAACATGACGAGCTGCTCGAGCTGGACTGCGACATCCTGGTCCTGGCGGCATTGCAGAACCAGGTGACGGTGGAAAACGCCGGGCGGCTCGGCTGCCGACTGCTGGCCGAGGGGGCCAACGGGCCCACCATGCTGGAGGCCGACGAGATCCTGCATGAGCGGGGGGTCTTCGTGTTGCCCGACATCCTCGGCAACGCCGGCGGGGTCACCGTCTCCTACTTCGAATGGGTGCAGGGCATGCAGAACCTCACCTGGACCCTGGAGGAGATCAATGCCCGGCTCAAGGCGATCCTGCTCGATGCCTTCCAGCGCACCCTGAGCCGGGCTCGGCGCGAGCATCTCGACATGCGCACCGCGGCGCTGATCGAGGGGGTGGAGCGGGTCACCGAGGCCAAGCTGCTGCGCGGTCTCTTTCCGTAGGAGAGGCGTCGATGGCAGGGGAGGATATGCAGCATCCGCATAGCGACGCGGGACCCGAGGCCGGGTCGGACGGGTCGGCCGGCTTCCTGCGCCTGAACCAGGTCATCACCCGGGCCGCCAACGAGGCGCGCAGCGTCGACGAGGCGGTCCAGATCGCCCTGGACGAGGTCTGTGCGCACACCGGCTGGCCGGTGGGGCACGCCTGGTACCTGGGCGATGGCGGCCCGGAGGCTCTGGGCTCGACACGGCTCTGGCACCTCGCCGATGCCGAGGGCTTCGCCACCTTCCGGCGGATCACCGAGGAGAGTCGGGGCGGGTCGAGCATGGGGCTGCCCGAGCGAGTCCTGGCCAGTGGTGAACCCGCCTGGATCGAGGATGTCACCCAGGATCCCGGCTTTCTGCGTGCCCAGCAGGCCCGCGACATCGGGGTACGGGCCGGCGCCGCCTTCCCGGTCCTGGTGGGGCGGCGGGTCGTGGCGGTACTGGAGTTCTTTTCCGACCGGGTGCTCGAGCCCGATCCGGCGCTGCTCGAGGTGATGGCCCAGGTCGGGACGCAACTGGGGCGGGTCATGGAACGCGAGCGGGCCGAACGGGCACTGCGCGAGAGCCAGCGCCAGTTGGCCACGCTGATGGCCAACCTGCCCGGGATGGCCTATCGCTGCCTGAGCGACCCGGACTGGACCATGCAGTTCGTCAGCGAGGGCTGTCATGCCCTGACCGGCTATACTGCCGAGGAGATGAACCGCGGAGAGCCGAGCTTTGCCGAGCTGATCCATCCCGAGGATCGCGAGGCGGTGTGGCAGTCGGTCCAGGGGGCCATCGCGGCCCGCCAGCCCTTCCAGGGCGAGTATCGGCTACGCACCCGCGACGGCGGCGAGAAGTGGGTCTGGGAGCAGGGCTGCGGGGTCTTCGATGCCGATGGCGAGCTCGAGGCGCTGGAGGGGTTCATCACCGATATCAGCGAGCAGCGTCGGGCGCAGCGCGAGCTGGCCGCTCAGGCCGGGTTGATCCGCGAGGCCCAGGCGCGGGCCGAGGCGGCCCACCAGCAGCTGCTCGAGGCCCTGGAGGCGATCTCCGAGGGCTTCACCCTCTACGATGCCGACGACGTCCTGGTGGTGAGCAACGATCGCTTCCGTGACTATTCGGGGGTGCCCGAGATGGTGGTGCCGGGCATGCGCTTCGAGGAGCTGATCCGCACCGTCGTGGAACGCGGCATCATCAGCGTCGGCGAGCGCGACCCGGAGGAATGGATCGCCTGGCGCCTCGCCCAGCGCCGCAACCCGGGCCCCCCCTTCACGGTCTGCACCGGGAAGCACAAGCTGCGCATCAGCGAACGCCGCACCCGGGATGGCGGGGTGGCCGCCATCTATGCCGACATCACCGAGCTTGAGACCCAGCGAGAGAGCCTGGAGGTCCAGGTGCGTCTCACCGAGGAGGCCCAGGCCCGCGCCGAGGCGGCACGCCACCAGCTCACCGAGGCCCTGGAGTCCATTGCCGAGGGGTTCGCCCTGTTCGATGCCGATGACCGTCTGGTGCTCTACAACTCGCGTTTCAAGGAGCACTTCGTCACCCCCAGCGACCTGGTGACGCCGGGGATGCCCTTCGAGACGCTGCTGCGCACCGTGGTGGCGCGGGGCCGGGTCCCCCTGGAGCAGGAGTCCGGTGAAGCCTGGATTGCCGAGCGCCTCGCCCACCATTGCGATCCCCGGGGCCCCTACCAGTTCACCCGCAGCAACGGCGTCTGCGTGCAGGTCAGCGAGCATCGCACCCGGGACGGCGGTTATGTGGCCGTCTACTCGGACATCACCGAGCTGGAGCAGCATCGCCATCGCCTGGAGGAGAGGGTGGCCGAGCGCACCGCGGAGCTGCAGGCCACCACCGAGGAGCTGCGCCGCTCCCAGGCGGCGCTGCGGCTGGCCCGAGACGCGGCCGAGCGGGCGAGCCTGGCCAAGAGCGAGTTCCTGGCCAACATGAGCCACGAGATTCGCACCCCCATGAACGGGGTGATCGGTATCGCCGAGCTGCTCGAACGCACCGAGCTCACCGAGCAGCAGGGTGAGTACGTGGCGATCATCCAGAAGTCTGCCGATACCCTGTTGGACCTGATCAACGACATCCTCGACTTCTCCAAGATCGAGGCGGGGCGGCTCGAGCTCGAGTCGGTCAGCTTCCCGCTGCGCGATACCCTGGGCGATACCCTCCAGACCCTGGCGGTGCAGGCCGAGGAGAAGGGGCTGGAGCTGGCGGTGCATATCCCTCCCGAGATCCCCGACCGCCTGCTCGGCGATCCGGTGCGCCTGCGCCAGGTGGTGGTCAACCTGGTGGGGAATGCCATCAAGTTCACCGACAGCGGCGAGGTGGTGCTGGACCTGCGCCTCGTCGATCTCGATGAGCGGCGCGCACGGATTACCTTCGAGGTCCGCGACACCGGCATCGGGATCCCCGAGGCCCAGCTCCGGCGCATCTTCGAGGCCTTCGGTCAGGCGGACAGCTCCACGACCCGCTCCCATGGCGGCACCGGCCTGGGGCTCTCCATCTCCGCCCAACTGGTGGAGATGATGGGCGGGCGGGTCCAGGTCAGCAGTTCGGGCCAAGGCAGCTGCTTCACCTTCACCATCGACCTGGCGCTGGCCGGTGCCCGGGCGCCCTCGGAGCCTCCCCCCCATGGCCTCCAGGACCAGCCTGTGCTGGTGGTCGACGACAACCGCACCAATCGCCTGATCCTGGAGGAGATCCTGTTGAGCTGGGGGATGCGGCCCACGGTGGTCGCCGGCGGCGAGGAGGCCCTGGCGGCGGTGGACCAGGCGAAGGAGGCGCCCTTCCCGCTGGCGCTGCTCGACGTCATGATGCCGCGCCTGGACGGCTACCAGCTGGCCGAGGCGCTGCGCCGTCGCCCCGAGCTGGCCGAGATGAAGATCCTGATGCTCTCCTCCAGCATGCGTGCCGGCGATGCGGCGCTGCGGCAGCGTCTGGGCATTGCCCGGCAACTGCTCAAGCCGGTCAAGCAGTCCGAGCTGCTTAACGCGGTGGGTGAGGCCCTGGGGCTGGCCGCTCGGGAGGCCGCCCTGGGGGAGATCGGGCGGCAGCGGGAGTCGGCGGTGCGCCGAGTGCTGCTGGTGGAGGATGGGCTCACCAATCAGAAGGTGGCCATCGACCTGCTGACCCAGCGTGGCCACCGCGTCGAGCTGGCCGAAAATGGCGAGGAGGCCCTGGCGGCGGTCGCCCGGGAGGCCTTCGACGTGGTACTCATGGACATCCATATGCCGGTCATGGATGGCCTGGCCGCCACCCGGGAGATTCGCCGCCGGGAGGAGGGCATGGGTCGCCACCTGACCATCGTGGCCATGACCGCCAGCGCCACCCGCGAGGATCGCGAACGCTGCCTGGCCGCCGGCATGGATGACTATGTCACCAAGCCGTTCCGGGCCGCGGAGCTCTACCGGGCGGTGGAGGAGCCGCCCAGGGAGGCGACGGTGGCTGCCCGGGCAGCCGGGGTGGCAGGCGGCGAGACCGGGACGGAACAGGCTGGAAAGGGGGAGGCTGAAAAGGAGGAGGCTGGAAAGGGGGAGGCTCGGTTGGACTGGGAGGGCGCCCTGGCCAATCTGGAGGGCAATCGGGTGCTTCTGGGGGAGATGGTCGCGCTGTTCCTGAGCGAATCCCCGCGGCTGCTGGACGACATCGACGCGGCCATCGCCGCCGGGGAGGCCAAGGCCCTGCGTCGAGCGGCCCACACCCTCAAGGGGGCGGCCCTGGTGGTGGGCGCGCGGGAGCTGGGCAGCCAGGCCCTCGCGCTGGAGACGCTGGGCCGCGGCGGTGAGCTGGCGCAGGCGCCCGAGGCCGCCGCGCGGCTGCGGGAGCAGGCCAGGGCCCTGACGCCGCTGCTGGAGGCGCGGCGCGAGGCGGAGTGAACGAAGGTCGGTCCCGGCGCGGCGTCGACGTGGTGTCGTCGGCGAGCCCGGTGGCCAATCCATGGTACGGCCAGAACAGGAGCGGCGATGAGAGACTCGCGCGGTGCGTCAGCCTGGCGCAGTGACAAGGGGATGCCCGAGACGGGGGACGAGCTGTTGAGTGCGGTGAGCCTGCCGGCCGCCGTGGTCTTCGAGTCGCCTCTGACCCACAACCTGGCCTGGATGCAGGCGTTTGCCGAGGCCCATGAGGCGCGCCTGGCTCCCCACGGCAAGACCACCATGACCCCCGCGCTCTTCCATCGCCAGCTGGCGGCCGGCGCCTGGGGCATCACCCTGGCCACGGCCCCCCAGTGCCGGGCCGCCTTCGCCCACGGGGTGAGGCGCCTGCTGATGGCCAACCAGCTGGTGGGCGAGGCCAACATGGCGATCATCGCCGAGCTGCTGGAGGCGGGGGCCGACATCACCTGCGTGGTGGACAGCACCGAGAACGTGGCCCAGCTCGGTCGCTATTTCGGCACTCGGGAGCTGCGTCTCAAGGTGCTGATCGAGCTGGGGGTTCCCGGCGGGCGCTGCGGCTGTCGCGACCATGACGAGGTGATGGCCCTGGGCGAGCTGGTGGACAGCGACCCGGCCCTGGTGCTGGCGGGCCTGGAGGGCTACGAGGGGGTGGTGCATGGCCCCGATCCCGAGGCCGCCGTGCATGACTACGCCTGGCGGCTGGTGGAGGCGGCCCAGGCGCTGGATCACGATGGCCTGATCGAGCTGCGCGAGCCCTTGATCACCGCCTCGGGATCGACCTGGTACGATCTGATCGCCCAGGTGTTCCGGGAGGCGCACCTGGGGCCCCACTTCGTGCCGGTGCTGCGCCCCGGCTGCTATGTGGTGCACGACCACGGCCTCTACCGGGAGGCCCAGCGCGGCGTGCTCGGGCGCCGCCCCGAGCTGGAGCGGGGGCTCGAACCGGCGCTTGAGGTCTTCGCCCAGGTGCAGTCGCTGCCCGAGCCCGGCCTGGCCATCGTCGCCATGGGGCGTCGCGACGTGGGCGGCGACCGCCCCCCCGAACCCCTGCGCCGCTACCGGGAGGGCGGCTCCCCGCAGCGGCCGCTCTCCGTGGCGGGCTGGGAGGTGGTGAAGCTGATGGATCAGCATGCCTTCCTGCGCCTGCCTCGCGAGGAGGAAGGCGACGACGGCGAGCCGGTCATCCGCAACGGGGTGCGCATCGGCGATATCATCGCCTTCGGCGTCTCCCACCCCTGCCTGACCTTCGACAAGTGGCGCCAGGTCCTGCTGGTGGACGACCGCCTGCGGGTGGTGGCGACCATGCCGACCCTGTTCTGAACGGTCCTTGTATACATTGTGATGCCGTGACTGTGGTCAGTCGTCCCGAAAAGTGCGATGGTGCCCACAGGTATCATCGGTGAAGGGTAGGGGCCTTATGAGCAAGACCTGGAGAGCCGACGTCGAGGCCGCCCTGCGGGCCGGCGAGCGGATCAGCGATCGGCATATCGTCGAACAGGTGCGCCAGGCGGTGTTGACCCAGCGTCTGCCGCCGGGCACCCGCCTGCCCGAAGTGGCGCTGGGCGAGATCTTCGGCGTCAGCCGCTCGGTGGTGCGCCGCGCCCTGACGCGGCTGGCCGCCGACCACGTGGTGGACCAGCGCCCCAACCAGGTCTCCCGGGTGCGGGCGCCCAGCGTGGAGGAGACCCGCGAGACCTTCGACGCTCGCCGCCTGGTGGAAGGGGAGGTGGCGGCCCTGCTGGCCGGCCGTCTCTTTCCGGAGGCCCTGGCGGGGCTGCAGGCGGAGGCCGAAGCGGAGGCCGCGGCCCACGGCCGAGGCGACGAGCCGGCGCGCATCGCCCACTCCCTGGCCATCCACCACCGCCTCGCCGAGCTCTCCCCCAACCGGGTGCTGGGCGCCATGCTCACCGACCTGGTGCTGCGTACCTCCATCGTCATCGCCCTCTACAAGCGCGCCTCGCTGGCTTCCTGCTACCTGGACGGGGATCATCCGCGCCTGCTCGACGCCCTGCGCGGCGGCGATGCCGAGGGGGCCCGCCGCGCCGTGGTCCGGCACCTGGAGAGCCTCGAGGCGCTGCTCGACCTGGGGCCCCGCGACGGCGGCACCGACCTCAAGGCGATCTTCGGCGCTGCCTCCGTCGACGCTTGACCCCGGTCAGCCCCGCTGGCCGGGGTGGGTCGCGCCGCCTTGTGGTGGCACCGGGCCCTGGCCGACAATGCGCGCATCACGAACCCGGCGGAGACTCCCATGCGCTCACGATGCTTGGCCTGGCTGCTCGGCCTGGCGCTGTTCTTTCCCGCGGCCCTGCTCAAGGCCGAGGTGCCCACCGTGGCCGCGGCCTCGGACCTGCAGTTCGCCCTCACCGAGGCCGCCGAGCGCTTTCGCACCGAGACGGGCCGGGAGCTGCGGCTCAACTTCGGCTCCTCGGGGAATTTCCGTCGCCAGATTGGCCAGGGAGCCCCCTTCGAGCTCTACCTCTCCGCCGACGAGGCCTATGTGCTGGCGCTCCACGCGGAGGGGCGCACCGAGGATGAGGGGGTGGTCTACGCCATCGGCCGGCTGGTCTGGCTGCAGCGGCCCGGGCGCGACGACCTGCCGGGCGAGGCGGACCCCCTGGCCGGGGTGCGCGAGGCAATTTCGGCCCACGGCGCGGGGCAGGGCCGGCCGCGCCTGGCCCTCGCCAACCCCGAGCACGCCCCCTACGGGGTGGCCGCCCGGGAGGTGCTGGAGCAGGCCGGGCTGTGGGAGGCAACGGCGCCGCTGCGCGTGCTGGGCGAGAACGTCTCCCAGGCTGCCCAGTTCGCGCTGACCAGCGACGCCCGCGGCGGCCTGGTGGCCTGGTCCCTGGCGCTGGCCCCCCAGCTTGCCGAGCGTAGCGACCACGTGCTGATCCCCGAGGCCTGGCATGCGCCCCTGGTGCAGCGCATGGTGCTGGTCAAGGGCGCCGGCGAGACCGCCCGCGCCTTCTACGCCTGGCTGCAGGAGGAGGCGGCGCGGGGGATCCTGGCCGGCTATGGTTTCCGCCTGCCCGACGCCGGCGACACGAGTCCCTGATGGACTGGACGGCGCTCTCGGTCTCGCTGCGCCTGGCCGCCTTCACCTGCCTGCTGCTGCTGCCGGTGGGACTCTGGCTGGGGCGCACCCTGGCCACCGCCCGCTTTCGCGCCAAGCCGCTGTGCGAGGCGCTGATCGCCCTGCCGCTGGTGATGCCGCCCACGGTGCTGGGTTTCTACCTGATGCAGGCCTTCGGCGTCGAGGCGCCCTTCGGCGGGCTCTGGTCCCGGCTCTTCGGCTCGGGGCTCAACTTCACCTTCACCGGCATCCTGCTCGCCTCCCTGGTGGCCAACCTGCCCTTCGCGGTGCAACCGATCCAGCGTGCCTTCGAGACGGTGCCGCCCAACCTGCGCGAGGCGGCCTGGTGCAGCGGGCTCTCCCCCTGGCAGACCCTACTGCGCATCGAGCTGCCGCTGGTCTGGCCGGGGATCGTCTCCGCCCTGGCGCTCACCTTCGCCCACACCCTCGGCGAATTCGGCGTGATCCTGATGGTGGGCGGCGCCATCGACGGCGAGACCCGCACCCTGGCGATCGCCATCTACGACCGGGTGCAGGCCTTCGACGAGGCCGGGGCCGGCATCATGTCGGCGATGCTGCTGCTGGTCTCCTTCCTCACCATCGGCGTGGTCTACGGCCTGGCGGGTCGACGGAGGTGGCGACATGCCTGAGGGGAACGAGGCGCTCTCGGTCGGCGTCCAGCAGCCGGGTCCCATTCCCCTGGCCGCCGACTTCCACTGCGACGCCGGCGAGCTGCTCGCCCTGGTGGGTCCCTCCGGCAGCGGCAAGACCACCCTGCTGCGCGCCATCGCCGGGCTCTACCGCCCCGCGGCCGGGCGCATCGCCTGCGCCGGCGAGACCTGGTTCGAGGGGGGGCGCCGCCTCTCCCTGCCGCCCCAGCGGCGCCGGGTGGGGCTGGTGTTCCAGGACTATGCGCTCTTTCCCCACCTCACCGCCCTGGGCAATGTGATGGTGGCGCTGGACCACCTGCCGCCCCGGGAGCGCCGCCGGGAGGCCGGCGCCTGGCTGTCGCGGGTCCATCTCGCCGGGCTCGAGGCGCGCCACCCGGGGCGGCTCTCCGGCGGCCAGCGCCAGCGGGTGGCCCTGGCCCGGGCCCTGGCGCGACGCCCCCGGGTGCTGCTGCTCGACGAGCCCTTCTCGGCGGTGGACCAGGTGACCCGGCGCCGCCTGCAGCGCGAGCTGGCCATGCTGCGCGAGGAGATCCGCATCCCCATCGTGCTGGTGACCCACGACCTGGACGAGGCCGCGGCCCTGGCCGACCGGCTCTGTGTGCTGCACGGCGGGCGCAGCCTGCAGGCGGGCCCGCCGGAGGCGCTGTTTCGCCGGCCGGTCTCGGCGGAGGTGGCCCGGGTGCTGGATCGCCATAACCTCTTCGAGGGCGAGGTGGTGGCGCAGGGCGGCGAGCGCCGCCTGGCTTGGGGCCCCTGGC
>NZ_CP071922.1:3516597-3523425 GCF_017584085.1 Halomonas sp. BM-2019 | reverse complement strand
GTCGAGTCGCTGGTGGTGCTGGGCGGGATGACCTCGGTGGCTCTGGCCTTCGATCATACCGAGCAGACCCTGAGCTTCGAGATCGCCACCCATGCGGCCCGGCGCAACGGCCTGGCCCGCGGGGAGGCCGTGCGGGTGTCGCTGCTGGCGAAGGGGATTCACCTGATGCCGGCGCAGGCGGCGCCGGACGAGACGAGGAGGACGACATGACTGGAATCCGGCAATGGGGCCTGGGGCTGGCGCTGCTGCTGGCCCTGCCGTCGACGGCGCTGGCCGAGGCGCACGCCCCCTCGGGCCTGACGGTGGTGCCGCTTGAGGTCCACGCCGCCGAGGGCGTGCGGCGCTTCGAGGTCGAGGTGGCGCGCACCGGGCCCGAGCGCCGCCGCGGCCTGATGGAGCGCGACCGCCTCGAGGAGGACACCGGCATGCTGTTCCTCTACCGGGAGAGCCAGTCGCCGAACAGCGGCTTCTGGATGTACCGCACGCGCATTCCCCTGGACATCGCCTTCATCGGCGAGGATGGGCGCATCGCCGCCACCTTCACCCTGTGGCCCTGCGGCTCGGCCGACCCCGCCGAGTGCCCGGTCACCTATCCCGGGGTGCCCTACCGGGCGGCAGTGGAGGTCAACGCCGGCACCTTCGAGCGGCTGGGCATCGCCGAGGGCGACTGCGTCGGCTGGCCCGGGAGCCCCGGGCGCTGCCCGTTGGAGGCGGACGCTGGAGAAGACGCCGACCAGGGGGCGCCGGAGCCATACTGACGAGGAGCCTGTCGGGTTTGACCGATTGTCGCGAGAGGTTCGGATTTCGAGACAAGCTTATCGATCTGATGAGGCTTATAGCGCTATTTAACGAATCAGATCGAATGAAATTGGCCGAAAGGCCGGATCTCGTAGCGGATCAGCGTTAAGTCTGACAGTCTCTAAAGACTGGAAGAAAGGAGGTCGCGATGAACGTCATCCTCGCCCCCGACAGCTACAAGGATGCGCTCCCCGCTCGTGAGGCGGCTCGGGCGATGGCCGAGGGTTTCCGCCGGGTAGATCCGCATATGCGACTCGACGAGTGCCCCATGGGGGACGGCGGCGAAGGCACCCTGGAGGCGCTGCTTGCCGCTACCGGCGCGCAGCGTCGGGAACAGCTCGTGCACGACGCCCTGGGGCGGTCCTGCCGGGCCGCCTGGGGCTGGCAGCCCCGGACTCGTACTGCCTACATCGAGCTGGCCGAGGCGAGCGGCCTGCAGCGGCTCGCGTCGGCTGAGCGCACGGCGCTGCACAGCACGACCCGCGGGGTCGGCGAGCTGATCCAGGCGGCGCTGGACCTAGGGGCCGAGCGGCTGCTGCTGATGCTCGGCGGCAGCGCCACCAACGATGCCGGTGCCGGCATGCTGCAGGCCCTGGGCGCCCGGCTGCTGGACGCCGAGGGACAGCCGCTGCCGCCGGGAGGGGCGGCGCTGGCGCGGCTGGAGCAGCTCGAGCTCGAAGGCCTGGACCCCCGCCTGGCCGGGGTGGTCGTCGAGACCGCGGTGGACGTGGACAATCCGCTGCTGGGCCCCCATGGGGCCAGTGCGGTATTCGGCCCCCAGAAGGGCGCCACGCCGGAGGAGGTGGCCGTGCTGGACGCGGCCCTGGGCCGTTTCGCCGACTCGGTGGCGGCGGCCCTGGGGGAAGACCATCGACAGCTCCCCGGTGCGGGGGCAGCCGGCGGCATGGGGTTCGCGGCGCGCGCCTTCCTCGGCGCCGAGTTGCGCCCCGGTATCGAGCTGGTGATGGAGCAGGTGGGGTTCGATGCGCGCCTGTCCGCTGCCGATCTGGTGATCACCGGAGAAGGGCAGCTCGATGGCCAGAGCCTGGCCGGCAAGACGCCGGTGGGTATCGCCCGACGGGCTCGTGAGCATGGCGTGCCGGTGGTGGTGCTGGCCGGCCGACTGGGCAACGGTTGGCAGGCGGCCCATGCGGAAGGCGTGACCGCGGCCTTCGCCCTGGCCGACGGGCCGATGACGCTGGAGGCGGCCCTGGCGGGCTGTGCCGAGCAGTTGACGGCACGCGCCGAGAGCGTCGCGCGGCTCTTCCTGGCGGGTCGTGCCTGTTCCATCAGGGCCGAGGGATCATCCCCATAGTCCTGTCGGAGTGTTAATCGCGCTTCAGTGCGTCCAGGGTGCCCCGATGGAGCTCGGCGCTGCTGGCATCGAAGAGCACGAAGCGCACTCGCTCGACATGGGGACAGTCGGGCAGGGTAGCGAGCACCGTGGAGAGCGCGACATGCGCCGCTTCCGCCGCGGGATAGCCGAAGGCGCCGGCCGAGAGGGCCGGAAAGGCGATGGAGGCAAGGCCATGCTCCTCGGCCAGGCGCAGGGCATTGCGATAGCAGGCGGCGAGCAGTTCGTCGGCCGGCTCATCGCGGCCGTAGACGGGCCCCAGGCAGTGGATCACGTGGCGGTTGGGCAGGCCGAAGGCCTCGGTGATTACCGCCTGGCCGGGCTTGATGGGGGCCAGGGGGCGGCAGGCCCGGTCGAGTTCGGGACCGGCGGCGCGGTGCAGGGCGCCGGCCACGCCGCCGCCAGGGCGCAGCTGGGCGTTGGCGGCGTTGACCACGGCATCCATGTCCGGCTGGCGGGCGATATCGCCCTGTTGACATTCGAGGCTGGCGTTCATGGCGCGTCTCCTGACTGGGATGGCTTCTCTCAGTCTGGTGGCTTTTCGCGGCGGTGGGCAAGCGAAGGGTGCGGCGCGCCAACGTCTGCCGGCGAAACAAGCCGGGCGGCTTGAATGATCTGTTGCGTATCGTGCGGTTTTTCGTGACATTCGTTGCAGATCGGTGCAGAAATTTGCACTTTCCTCGCCGGGCCTGTACCAATGGCCATCCCCGAAGAGAAGACGGTGGACCTGCCGCTCGCAGGACCCCCGGACAGCGACGAGGAGGCGAGATGAACCAGCGCGTCAACATCGAGCTCGGCAGCCCCGAGGCCGAGGCCTTCGAGGCCCGACAGTTCAAGGTCTACACCCACCGCCAGCTCGACAAGATCGAGGCGATCCAGAATCTGCCTGACGACCTGCGTTTCGATATGCGGGTCGTCAGCCAGGTGCTGCCGTTTCGCGTCAACGAGTACGTGATCGACGAGCTGATCGACTGGAACAACATCCCGGCGGACCCGATCTTCCAGCTTACCTTCCCCCAGCGCGGCATGCTCAAGCCCGAACACTTCGACGCGATAGCCGAGCTGGTGCGCCGTGAGGCCACCGCCGCCGAGCTGAAGCCGGTGATCGAGCGCGTCCGCGCCGAGCTCAACCCCCATCCGGCGGGGCAGATGGACCTCAACCTGCCGCTGCTCGACGGCGAGCCGCTGCCCGGCATGCAGCACAAGTATCGCGAGACGGTGCTCTTCTTCCCGAGCCAGGGACAGGTGTGCCACAGCTACTGCACCTTCTGCTTCCGCTGGGCCCAGTTCGTGGGTGATAAGGAGCTGAAGTTCGCCTCCAGCGAAGCGGATTCCCTGCACCGCTACCTGGCCGAGCACACCGAGGTCACCGACCTCTTGATGACCGGCGGCGACCCCATGGTGATGAAGGCCAAGCACCTGCGCATGTACTTGGAAGGCTTGATGGCCCCCGAGCTGGACCACGTCCAGGACATCCGCATCGGTTCCAAGAGCCTCACCTTCTGGCCCTACCGCTTCGTCACCGACCCGGACGCCGAGGATATCCTCGCGCTGTTCCGGGAATTGACCGCGGCCGGTAAGCATGTCGCCTTCATGGCGCACTTCAACCACTGGAAGGAGATGGACACCCCCATCTGCCGGGAGGCGATCCGCCGCATCCGTGCCACCGGGGCCGAGATCCGCACCCAGGCGCCGCTGCTCAAGCACATCAACGACGATGCCGATCAGTGGGCCAAGATGTGGACCCAGCAGGTGCGCCTGGGGATGATCCCCTACTACCTGTTCGTGGAGCGCGACACCGGCGCCCGCCACTACTTCGAGGTGCCGCTGGTGCGCGCCTGGGAGATCTACCGCGAGGCGATGAAGCAGGTGCCGGGCCTGGCGCGGACGGCGCGTGGCCCGTCGATGTCCGCCGACCCCGGCAAGGTGGAGATCCAGGGCGTCACCGAGATCAACGGCGAGAAGGTCTTCGTGCTGCGCTTCATCCAGGGCCGCGACCGCGACTGGGTGCAGCGGCCCTTCTTCGCCAAGTATGACGAGGAGGCCACCTGGCTCAACCATCTGGAACCGGCGCTGGGGGAGAGCGAGTTCTTCTTCGAGGCCGAGTTCGCCGCCATGAAGGACGAAAAGCAGGCGCTGATCATGAAGGCGTCGTGATTCGGCAAAGGCGGCGGGTGAGTGGCCCGCCGCGTGACAAAGGCTCCCCGTCGGTCATTCATCCGGCGGGGAGTTTTTTTTCGGGAGCAGAGCGTTGCGTAGGTGCGATAGGGGGTGCGGCTTCTGGGCCACGAGAGTACAACGCTAGCCTCCCGTCATCACTGAAAATTAACGCCCACTAAACGATAAGGATGGCTAACATTACCGTTCAGTGGTGAAAGAAATTCAGCGGGCAGGCGTTTTTCGCTTAAAGTGGGCGTTTTTCTGCTAAAGTAGAAAAGCACGGCATCAGCTGCCGACAAGGCCTTGCTTTCTGAAACGTCATGCTTGCTCACAACGTCAAGGGGTATGTACATGAAACGCCATGCTTTCTCTGCGGCTGCCTTCTCCGGTGCCCTGCTGGGTGCCGCCCTGTTCTCGGCGCCGGCCGTGGCTCAAGATCGCTTCATCACGATCGGCACCGGGGGGCAGGTGGGGGTCTACTATGTCGTCGGCCAGTCGGTGTGCCGAATGGTCAATCGCGGCAGCGATGAGCACAACATCCGCTGCAACGCCCCCTCCACCGGCGGCTCCGTGGCCAACGTCAACGGCATGAAGGCCGGTGAGCTGGATATGGGTGTCGTCCAGTCCGATATCCAGTACCGGGCCTACAATGGCTTGGAGCAGTTCGAGGGGGACGGCCCCTGGGAGGAGATGCGTGCCGTCTTCACCATGCACGGCGAACCGCTGACCGTGGTGGCACGCGCCGACTCCGGCATCGAGCACATCAGCGACTTTCCCGGCAAGCGCGTCAATATCGGCAACCCCGGCTCCGGCCAGCGCAACACCATGGATATGGTGATGAACGTCAAGGGCTGGGATACCGGCGTCTTCTCGCTGGCCTCCCAGCTGGATGCCGCCGAACAGTCCGCGGCGCTTGCCGACAACAACATCGACGCCATGGTCTACGTGGTCGGCCACCCCAACGGCTCCATCCAGGAAGCCACCACCACCATCGATGCCCGGCTGATTCCGGTCACCGGTCCGGAGATCGAGGAGCTGATCGAGGAGTACCCCTACTACACCCATGCGGTGATTCCGGGGGGCATGTATCGCGGCAACGACGAGGATGTCGAGACCTTCGGCGTGGCGGCCACCTTCGTCGCCTCGACCGATGTGGACGAAGACATCATCTACGAGACCGTCAAGGCAGTGTTCGAGAACTTCGATCGCTTCCGGCGGCTGCATCCGGCCTTCGAGAATCTCGAGGAGGAGACCATGATCTCCGAAGGCCTGACCGCGCCCCTGCATGACGGCGCGGCGCGCTACTACCGCGAGCGCGGCTGGATCGAGTGACCCGGGTGAATCACCCGTGGTGAACGATGCGCGGACCCCCTCGGGGCGTCCGCGCATCTCGTTGGGGAGTCGTCTTCCTGCCGTCGCCGCGGGAAGGGAACGAACCAGAAGACAACGTACAGTGGGCAGGGCCAGCTTATGACGGACGATAAGACAACTCCCGGGGCCACGGAGACCGACCTGGAGGATATGGTCGCCTCGAGCGACACGGGGGCGCGCAAGCCGCTGGGCGTGCCGGGCAAGCTGCTGGTCAGCATCGCCGCCGCCTGGTCGCTCTTTCAGCTGTGGATCGCCTCGCCCTTGCCCTTCATGGTGGGCTTCGGGGTGTTCAACGCCACCGAGGCGCGCTCCATCCATCTGGCCTTCGCGCTGTTCCTGGCCTTTATGGCCTACCCGGCGCTGAAGCGGTCGCCGCGCGATCGCATCCCGATCCAGGACTGGCTGTTCGCCGCGGTGGCCGCCTTCTGCGCCGGCTATATCTACCTCTTCTATGCCGAGCTCTCCACCCGCCCGGGGCGACCGATCACCCAGGACGTGATCGTCGGGGTGGTGGGCGTCCTGCTGCTGCTGGAGGCCACCCGCCGGGCGCTGGGGCCGCCGCTGATGGTGGTAGCCTCGATCTTTATCCTCTACTCGCTGTTCGGCCCCCATATGCCGGGGATCCTCGCCCATCGCGGGGTCAGCCTAAACGGCCTGATCAATCACCAGTGGCTGACCACCCAGGGGGTGTTCGGCATCGCCCTGGGGGTCTCGACCAGCTTCGTGTTCCTGTTCGTGCTGTTCGGCGCCCTGCTCGACAAGGCCGGCGCCGGCAACTACTTCATCAAGGTCGCCTTCTCGCTGCTGGGCCACTACCGGGGCGGCCCCGCCAAGGCGGCGGTGGTGGCCTCGGGCATGACCGGGCTGATCTCCGGCTCCTCCATCGCCAACACCGTCACCACCGGGACCTTCACCATCCCGATGATGAAGCGGGTGGGCTTCCCGGCCGAGAAGGCCGGGGCCGTGGAGGTCTCCTCCTCGGTGAACGGCCAGATCATGCCCCCGGTGATGGGTGCCGCCGCCTTCCTGATGGTGGAGTACGTCGGCATTCCCTACGTCGAGGTGATCAAGCACGCCTTCCTGCCGGCGATGATCTCCTATATCGCGCTGATCTATATCGTCCACCTCGAGGCGCTCAAGGCCAA
>NZ_CP071922.1:3482646-3516587 GCF_017584085.1 Halomonas sp. BM-2019 | reverse complement strand
CCTGCCGACCAGCAACCCGCCGCGTCCCTTCCTCAACAAGGTGATCGGCTTTCTCACCGGCCTGATCCTGCTGATGGCGCTGTCGTTTGCGGTCTACTATGGCCTTGGCTGGCTCAAGCCGGTGCTGGGCGATGCCACACCCTGGGTGATTGCCGTGGCGCTGACGGTGGCCTATATCGGGCTGCTCAAGGTGGGGTCGAACTACCCGGAGCTGGAGCTTGACGATCCCTCTTCCAAGGTGATCAAGCTGCCCCAGACCCGTCCTACGGTAATGGTGGGGCTGCACTATATCCTGCCGGTGATCGTGCTGGTGTGGTGCCTGATGGTGGAGCGCCTGTCGCCGGGGCTCTCGGCCTTCTGGGCCACGGTGTTCATGATCTTCATCATGCTCACCCAGCGGCCGATCATCGCCGTCTTCCGCGGCCGCAGCCGCCTGGGCGAGGATATCAAGGAGGGCTGTCTGGATCTGTGGGATGGCCTGGTGGCCGGTGCCCGCAACATGATCGGCATCGGCATCGCCACCGCGGCGGCGGGTATCATCGTCGGGGCGGTCTCCCAGACCGGCGTCGGCCTGGTGCTGGCCGACGTGGTGGAGATCCTCGCCATGGGCAACCTGATGCTGATCCTGCTGCTCACCGCGGTGCTCAGCCTGATACTCGGCATGGGCCTGCCCACCACCGCCAACTACATCGTGGTGTCGGCGCTGATGGCACCGGTGATCGTGATGCTGGGTCAGCAGAGCGGCCTGATCGTGCCGCTGATCGCCGTGCACCTCTTTGTCTTCTATTTCGGCATCATGGCCGACGTGACGCCGCCGGTGGGCCTGGCGTCCTTCGCCGCGGCGGCGGTCTCCGGGGGCGACCCGCTGCGCACCGGCTTCCAGGCCTTCTACTACAGCCTGCGTACCGCGGCGCTGCCCTTCCTGTTCATCTTCAACACCGACCTGCTGCTGATCGACGTCGGGTGGTTGCAGGGAATCCTGATCTTCATCATCGCGACGATCGCCATGCTGATCTTCGCGGCGGGCACCCAGGGGTACATGATCGTGCGCAGCCGCTGGTACGAGAGCGTGCTGCTGCTGCTGGTGGCCTTCACCCTGTTCCGCCCCGGCTTCTGGATGGACCAGATCCACGACCCCTACGAGTCGGTGCCGCCCAGCGAATTCGTCCAGGTCCTCGGCGAGGTGGAGGACGGCAGCAACCTGCGGGTGCAGATCAGCGGCGAGGACGCCTTCGGCGACCCCATGACCACCTATGTCCTGGTGCCGGTGCCCCGCGGCGACACCGGCGAGGAGCGCATGGAGCGCCTGGGGATGGAGCTGTGGGTCGACGGCGACCAGACCCTGGTGGACTTCGTCGAGTTCGGCGGCCTGGCCCAGGACCTCGGTTTCGACTTCGATCAGGAGATCCTCGAGGTGCTGGCGCCGGTGGATCGCTTGGCCAAGGAGTGGATGTGGATACCGGGCTTCTTGGTGTTCGGTCTTGTCGTGCTGCTGCAGCGTCGCCGTCGTGAACCCGGTGCCGGCCAGGCCGCCACCGCCTGAGGGAGGAGAAGACCATGTACAGCAAGATCCTGCTGCCGGTGGACCTCAATGAAGAGCTCTCCTGGAAGAAGGCGCTGCCCACGGCGGTGACCCTGTGCCGCACCTTCGGTGCCACGCTGCATGTGGTGACGGTGCTGCCGGACTACCGCATGCCGCTGGTGGGCTCCTACTTTCCCAAGGACTTCGCCAAGAAGGCCCACGAGGCGGTCACCGAGGCCCAGCACCAGTTCATCCAGGAGCACGTGCCCGAGGATATCAAGGTGCAGACCGTCATCGTGGATGGCTCGCCCTGGGAGGCGATCGTCAAGGCGGCCAAGAAGCTGGAGGTCGACCTGATCATCATGGCCTCCCACAACAAGCGCAAGTTTGCCGACTACGTGCTGGGCCCCAATGCCGAGCATGTGGTGCACCACTCCAAGGTGTCGGTGATGATCGTGCGCTGAGCGTTCGCCAGGCGGCCGCCTGACCGCGATGAACGCAAGAGCCCCGGCCACCAGTTGGCCGGGGCTCTTGCATTATCGGGTGGGCCGGAAGCGCCGGTCAGCCGACGCTCACCCTGGCCTCGTGGCGGGCGCTCTCGCCGGTGTCGTCCTGCCATTCGATCACCACCTCGGCATCCTCGCGGGGCGAGAGGTGGAAGCGCAGGTAGGGGTTGGCCGATACCGACTGGTGCAGGCGGGCGGCGAAGGCGGTCTCGCCATTGAGGCTGACGGTGAACCGCTCGATGATGTGGCGCGGCAGCGTCTCGCCGTCGGCGCCCTCGCGCAGCCCGGTTTCCATGGGGTGGCTGATCAGGGTGCGCACCTCGGCGGCTCCGCCGTTACTGATGCGCTCGGGCAGGCTGACCCGAGGGTTGGAGAGCGGAGCCGGGGGCTGGTCGTCGCCGCGCATCAGGCAGCCGCTCACGGTGATGCGCACCTCCCGGGCGGTGGCGAAGGTCTCGCCCTGCTGGCTGCGGGCGATGGCGATCACCTGCTGGCTCTCGTTGAGGCGTACCCGGGTGGAGATCTCCGGCAGGCCAGCCTCGGGGCTGAGCGCGAAGCTGGCGATCTCGGGGTTGGGGTTGCCGGTGGCAAAAAGGTGGATCTCCGCCAGGTGGTCATCGTCGCCGAGGCTCCCCTCGAAGCGCACGGAGAGCGGTACCGCGGCACCGTCCTCGGAGACATGGGGCAGCTCCAGCACCAGGCCTTCGGTGGTCGGCCGGGAGTCGCCGAGCAGCTCGCCGGCGACATCGAGGCGCTGCCAGGGGCCGTCGGCCAGGGCCAGCGGCGCCAGCGCCATGAGGCCGAGTCCGGCCAGCAGTCGGCGGCGGGAGAGGGGGCGTCGGGTCAGGGGGTGCGGCATGGGCGTCCTCTGGTCGATCAGGTGGTGGTCGGTGTCTTGGACAGCGCCAGGGAGCCCTTGATCCCCAGGCGGGCCCCGGCCAGGATGCCGGCCAGGGCGGCGAAGCTGGGCAGGGCCAGGGTCGAGAAGCCAGAGAGACCCTGGCCGATGGAGCAGCCCAGGGCCAGCACGCCGCCGATGCCCATCAGCGCCCCGCCGGCCATGCTGCGCCCCATGTGGCCGGGCCCCGAGAAGCCCTGCCAGCGGAAGTCGCGGCGCGCCAGCGCCATGGCCAGGGCGCCCACCAGCACGCCTCCCACCACGCTGACGCCGAAGCCGAGGCGGGTGCCGGTGGAGAGCATGGCATACTGCAGCGTCTCGCCAATGGGGGCGATGAAGGTGAGGGTGGCCAGGCGCACCGGCTCGAAGTCATCGAAGCCCAGCACGCCGGTGGCGACCCAGCCGGCCGGGACCAGGGCGCCGATGATCAGCCCACCCAGCCACTCCCGCGGGCTTCCGCGAAAGTCGCGGCTGGCCAGCGCCCAGGCTATCAGCGCGCCGCCCAGTATCAGGGCCGGCAGCCAGGCGGGAGCGCCGAGCAGCCCCGGCAGGTCCCGGGCGGGCAGGGCGAGGGTGGTGGCGCCCTCGAGCCAGACGCGCAGCGGCGCCAGCAGACCGGAGAGCGTCATGGCGGCTGCCAGGCCCAGGCATACCAGCACCACGAAGCTGCGCAGGTTGCCGCCGCCCAGCAGTACCAGCGAGCGGGCGCCGCAGCCGTTGGCGAGCACCATGCCATAGCCGAACAGCGCCCCGCCCAGCGGGAGCGCCAGCCAGGAGGCGCTGGGCGGCAGGTAGAGGGCGCCGCCCAGCGACACCACGCCGAAGGCGGCCAGCGCCTGGCTGCCCAGCAGCGCCACGGCCATGGCCAGTGCGAAGGCGCGCAGCTTGAGGGTGTCGCCCCGCCCCCAGGCGTTGGCCAGGCCGCGCATCAGGCAGAAGCCGGTGGCCTGTGCGGTGGCGCCGAAGGCCAGCCCGATGATCAGGCCCGACCAGGCGACCAGCTCGATATGGCTCATGAAACGATCCTCGATCCTTCAACGAAACGGGGCCACCCGGAGGTGGCCCTGCATATCATACCATTCCGGGGTCAGGGTCTCAGGCGGGGGTGCCCCAGGTGTCCTGGCAGATGGCGTTGTACCAGCCCACGGCGTACTCGGCCTCCAGGGCGCGGATAGGGTCCGGGGCGTCGGCGGGACTCAGGCCACCGGATACCTCCTCGATCACCCCCTCCTGGACCCGGTAGACCCCGGCCACCGAGATGCCGTACTCGGGGCCGATCAGGCTGTAGCAGGTGTTGGTCCAGTAGGGCTCCGGAGCGGCGCGGCCGGAGAGTTCCGCGGCGATGGCGGCGGCCACCACCTTGGCCTGGTTGTTGGCGCAGAAGCCCGACTTGGGCATCGGCGCGGCCACGGTGGCGTCGCCCACCACGTAGATATCGGCGACCCGCTGGGACTCGAAGGTCTCCGGCTTGACCGGCACCCAGCCTGAGTCGTCGGTGACGCCGGCGCGCTCGGCGATCCAGCCCGCCTTCTGGGGCGGAATGACGTTGAGCACGTCGGCGCGGTGGCGGGTGCCGAACTCGGTCTCCACTTCCCGGTTCTCGGCATCGACCCGGGTCACACGGCCGTCGTCGGAGAGCCCGACCCACTCGATGCGGTCGCCGTAGAGCCGCTCCCAGCCGGCGGTGAACAGCCCCTGCTTGGAGAAATTGTCCTTGGCATCGAGGATCAGCACCTTGGAGGCGGGCTTATGCTGGCTGAAGTAGTGGGCCACCATGCTGGCGCGCTCGTAGGGTCCCGGCGGGCAGCGGAAGGGGTTCTCCGGGGCCACCATCACGAAGGTGCCGCCGTCCTCCATCTCCTCGAGCTGGCGGCGCAGCAGCTCACTCTGGGCGCCGGCCTTCCAGGCGTGGGGCGCGAGCTCCGCGGCGGCCTCGTCGTAGCCCTCCAGGCCGTTCCAGCGGAAGTCGATGCCCGGTGACAGCACCAGGCGGTCGTAGGCCAGGGTCTCGCCGTTGGCCAGGCGCACGCGGTGCCCGTCGGGATCGACGTCCTCGGCCAGGCTGTGCACCACCCGGACGCCGTAGCGGTCGCGCAGCTCATCGTAGCCGTGGGCGATGGAACGCATGTCGCGCAGGCCGCCCAGGAAGAGGTTGCTGAACGGACAGGTGTAGAACACCTCGGCGGGTTCCACCAGGGTGACCTCGATGGCCGGGTTGGCACGCTTGAGGTACTTGGCGGCGGTGGCGCCGCCGAAGCCGCCGCCGATCACCACCACGCGCCCGGCGCGTTGGTTGCCGATGGCGAAGGGGGCGAAGCCGCCCACCAGGGGCAGGGCAGAGGCGGCGCCGAGGCCCTGCAGGAAGCGACGCCGGGAGAAGCCGTGGCGTTGGGAATCGTGACTCATGGGGCCCCCTTACGGCGCGTCGATGGTGGCAAAATGTTCGGCCAGCGCCGAGAGTTCCTCGTCGCTGAAGCCCTTGGCGATGCGGTCCATCACCGTGGTGTCCTCCACCTCGTCGCGCTTGAAGGCGAGCAGGCGCGACTCCAGCAGCTCCGCCGGGCGGCCGGCGAGCGCCGGGACCGCCCCCGAGAGGCGACCGTCGGTACCATGGCAGCTGGCACAGCCGCCGGCCATGACCGCCATCTGATCCCGGGAGAGGTCGGAATCGGCCTGGACCGTGGTGGCCAGGCCGCCAAGCAGCAGGGCGATCGACAGGGCCGATGCCGGGCGCAGTGACAGGGTCATCTTCGGATCCCTTCTTTGGTGGGTGTGAGGGCAAGCTTCCATGCTAGGGCAGCCTGCGTCCATGTCACAAAGATCATTTCGCCATCGTCTTATGAACTGCCCCGTGACGAGGCCTGAGTTGCGGCAGCGTGGAATGACTCCCCGCGCCCCATCGGCAGGATTGACACCGGTCAACTACATTGAGGAGGCATCAAACGGAGATGAGGCAGCCCCGTGGCCGAGACCCGGGTTGCCATGCAATGGCCCGAGCGCCTCGGGCAGTATCTGGCGGAAACAGGGGTGACACCATGAATGCGGCATCAACAAGATCGAATGACAAGGCTGCAGCGCCCAGGGTCAAGATCAGCATCAACCCGGTGGGCATGGACCGGCCGAGGGCCTGGCTCGCGGCCGGCATCGAGGATTTCCGCCAGGCCACGGCGGTAAGCCTCGCCTACGGCATGTTCTGGGTAGGCCTGAGCATTGCCGTGACCGCCGGTGCCATCACCCTGGGGCTCTGGCACTGGCTGCTGCCCATGGCCGCTGGCGATGATGGGCGTGATGCTGATGATCTTCTTCCTCGCCTGGATTCGCCTGGCGACGCTGCTGTTTGCCCTCTTCTACGGCTTCGAGGCCCCGGGGCCGGCGGCTCTCTATGCCTCGCTGCTGACCACGCCGCAGGGCCTCGGCATGATCGCGGTGGGCACGGCCATGGGCAGCGTGCTGGCCTTTGGCGCCTTCGCCATCAGCGTGGTGGCGATCCCCACCCTGATGGATCAGGACCTCACCTTCATGGAGGGGATCGAGGCCAGCGTCCGCTCGGTGGCCCGCAACTTCCGCCCCATGCTGCTCTGGGCGGTCATCCTCACCGTCTGTGTGCTGGTCGGCATGATGACCTTCTATATCGGCCTGGCGCTGATCCTGCCTGTGCTGGGGCATGCCAGTTGGCACGCCTACGAGGACCTGGTGCGCGTCGAGGTGATCGAGGAGGATGAGCCGCTGCAGGGCTGAGCCGCGCCTCCTCGCGTCACCGGCGAGGAGCCACTATGCTGGGGGGCGTTGATGCCCCCCGTTTCAACGCTGGCGCCCGCCAGCCCCACAGGTGATGCCATGCCGATGCTGCGCCGACTTGCCTGCCTGCTGCTGGTTTCGCTGCCGTCGACCATGGCCCTCGGCCAATCACTTGCCTTTTCGCCGTCTGCTGGTGCACAGACCATTGCCTATGAGCTGGAGGCCTGCATGGCCGAAGGTGAGTGGCTTCCCGAGCCGAGCCTCGCCTGCGCCCGCCGCGCCGAGGCGAGCTGGGAAGAGGAAGTCGACCGACTCGCTGCCCGGCTCGACAAGGTGCTGGGGCGGGAGGCCCGGCAGGCCCTGGAGGTGGCCATGACGGCATGGCGGGAAGGGCGCGAGGCCGATCTCGCGCTGGTCGAGTCCTATCATGACCAGTTGGAGGCGGCCGAACTGGGTGATCCCGAGTTGCTGCATCTGTCTCGTCAGCTGCATCGCAATGGCGTTCTCGAGCAGCGGGCCCGCTATCTGCAGCGGCTGCTGGAAGGCCTGGAGACGCTGCAGCCGGACCGTCATCAGGAGGCACCCTGACGTCGGCGTGTCTCGCTGGCCATGACGACTGGCTAACTGACCTTTACCCCCGGATCGGGTAGGCTGGTCGGCAATCCCGATGCCATGACTGGATTGCCCCATGCGCCAGCACCTGCCCCTGCTGTTCGTCCTCCTTCTGCTTCCCCCGCTGACGCCCCTGATGGCGTCGCAGACCCCGCTGTCGGCCCCCAGCGGCGAGGTGCTGCTGACCATCAGCGGGGAAATCCAGCGGCCCAACGTGGGCGACGAGGCGCGCTTCGATCGCCCGATGCTGATGGCGATCGCCCCCACCGTGATCGAGACGCGCACCCCCTGGCACCCCGACCGCGGCCGCTTCGAGGGCCCGCTGCTGCGGGAGGTGCTGGCGACCGCCGGCGTACGCAGCGATCGGGTGCGGGTACGGGCCCTCAACGGCTTCGAGGCCGAGATCCCTCTCTCGGACCTGCTGGAGTACGACGTCATCCTGGCCATGACCCGCAACGACTCGCCGATCCCGATCCGCTACTTCGGTCCCCTGTTCGTGCTCTACCCCTTCGACGAGCATCCGGAGCTGCTCACCGAGGCGGTGCGCTTCCGGTCGGTGTGGCAGGTGACGGAAATCCATGCGCCCTGATCCACGCCACTGACCCGGGGAGCGGCCACCGATATGCTGCGACACCCCCTGCGACTCAAGCTGGGCGCCATCAGCGCCCTGCTGCTGCTGGCGGCGGCCCTGATGGTGGACAGCCTGGCCCAGAGCGTCGGGGGCGATACTACCTGGCACGCCTACAAGCTCGACCGGGATGTGGTCCAGCTGCGCAGCTTCCTGGCTCAGCCCGATGGTGGCCTGGATGGGCTCTGGCTGCGCTTCGAGCTCCTGTACAGCCGCCTCACCCTGCTGCGCGGCGGCGACATCCGCGAGCTGCTGGCGGCCATCCCCACGGCCGGCGAGCTGCTGGATGACATCGAGGCACGGCTCGATGCCCTGGACGAGCGGATCCCCCGGCTGACCGCCCTCGAGCCCGAGGTGCGCCGGGCCCTGGATGGCGATCTCGATCTCCTGAGCAACCGAACCGAGCGGCTGGTAATCGCCATCAACGGTCATCTGGCCGAAACCGCCACCCGCGAGCGTGGCCAGCTGCTGGGGCTCTACGCCCTGCTGCTGGTGCTGATACTGGCGATGAGCCTCTCGGCTCTGCTGGTGGCCCTCATGCTGTTTCGCGAGGCGCGGGACAATGCCGCCGCCCGGCGGGACCTCGAGGCGCTAAGTCGCGAGCTGGAGGTGACCGCCCGCCGGGCCGAATCGGCCAGCCGCGCCAAGTCGGAGTTCCTGGCCACCGTCAGCCATGAGATCCGCACGCCCCTCAACGGGGTGATCGGCATGAGCGACCTGCTGCTGGAGCACCGCCTCGAGGGCAAGGCGCAGCAGTATGTGGCCACCATTCACGACAGCGCCGGGCTGCTGCTGGAGCTGATCAACGATCTCCTGGACTTCTCCAAGATCGAGGCCGGGCGACTCGAGCTCGAGCATCGCCCCCTGGTGCTGGCGGAGCTCGTCGACGGCACCCTGGCGATGTTCGCCCCGCGCGCCGAGGCGCGCGGGGTGCGCCTGATCACCCGCCAGGACCCGGGCCTGCCGCCGCGGGTGATGACGGACCCGGGGCGCCTGCGCCAGGTGCTGCTCAACCTCGTCTCCAACGCGGTGAAGTTCACCGAGAAGGGCGAGGTGCGGCTCGAGGTGCGTCTCGAATTCCGAGGCAGGCTCCGCTTCGAGGTGGTCGACACCGGCTGCGGGATCGCTCCGGAACAGCTCTCCCGGATCTTCGAGCCCTTCCGGCAGGGGGATGCCTCCACGGCCCGTCGCTTCGGCGGCACTGGCCTGGGCCTGGCCATCTGTCGCCGCCTGGTGGAGGCCATGGGAGGCCAGCTCGACGTCGCCAGCGAGCCCGGCGTGGGCAGCCGCTTCTGGTTCGTGGTGCCCCTGGTGGTGGCCGAGGCGACGGACTCCCGGGTGGCCTCCGCCCTGCGTCGTTCACGGGGCCTGGATCCGAGTCGCGCCCGGCTGCTGGTGGTGGAGGACAACCCCGTCAACCGGCCAGAGCCCTGCTGGAGCGGCTGGGCTGTGTGGTCACCATCGCCGATTCGGGGGCGGCCGCCCTGAAGCGGGTGGCGGCGCGCCGCTTCGACCTAATCTTCATGGACGTGCAGATGCCCGACATGGATGGCCTGGAGGTGACCCGCCGCCTGCGCGCCCGGAAGGGCTGGGCCGCGGGGGTGCCCATCGTGGCCATGACCGCCGGCGGTCCCGGTGGGGAACAGGCGCGATGCCTGGCCGCCGGCATGAACGGCTACCTGACCAAGCCGCTGCGTCAGGAGGCGCTGCTGGACGTGCTGCACCGGCATCTGCTCGAGAACCAGGCCCTCCCGCCGCTCACCGCCGCCGCCGGTCAAGGCGCCCTGGTGGACCCGCTGACCCTCCAGGCCCTGCACGAGCAGCTGGGGGCGGGCGGTCTGCAGTCGCTGATGGCGCTCTACCGTGACCAGGTCGAGGTGCGCCTGGCCGGGCTGGAGCGGGCCCTGGGGGAGGGGGCAGACCTGGAGGCGGCCCGCCATGCGGCCCATCAGCTCAAGGGCGAGTCGGCAAGCCTCGGCGCCGTCAAGGTGGCGGGCCACGCCTTGCGGCTCGAGCGCCTGGCCGGGAAGGGGGACCGGGTCGCGGCCAGGGCCATGCTGCACGAGCTCATGCTCTGTGTGACGGCCACCCTGGCCGCACTGGAGATCTGGCTGGAAGCCCCCCAGCGATCTCGTCGCTCGACGTGAGTGAGATTCGCCAGCAGACGTTTCATGGGCGGTCCTGCCCGGCAGGAGACATCATGAGGCTAGCCGGTGGCCGGCGTCGACACCCGGCCTTGGGCGGGGGGGATTTCATCCCAATGAAGGGCGGTTTCTCCCTCTAAAGTACCGCTCTGGCAGATCGCCGCCAGTGCTTTACTGGGATGGCCGTCGCCTTTGGCACGGTAGCCACTCCCAACGACAATATCTGGAGGAACCGACATGTGGACCAAGCCCAGCTTCCGTGACCTGCGCCTCGGCTTCGAGGTCACCCTGTATATTGCCAATCGCTGATCGGTCGATGTCACGGGGCCGAAAGGCCCCGTCTGCCAGCTCCAGGAGAGTGCCATGCAGGTGCTGATACTTGGTTCGGCGGCGGGAGGTGGATTCCCGCAGTGGAACTGCAACTGCCCCAACTGCCGTGACGTTCGCCGCGGGCCCGGCCTGAGCCCGAGAACCCAGTCGTCGATTGCGGTGAGCATGGACGGCGAGCGCTGGCTGCTGTGCAACGCCTCGCCCGATATCCGCACCCAGCTTGGCGCCTCGCCGGCACTCTTTCCACGTCGTGGCCTGCGCGACAGCGGCATCGCCGAGGTGCTGCTGGTGGACGCCCAGATCGATCACGTCAGCGGGCTGCTGTCACTGCGCGAGGGCTGCCCGCTCGACGTCTGGTGCACGCCCGGCGTGCATGAAGACCTCTCCGGCGGCTTTCCGCTGTTTGCCATGCTGCGTCACTGGAACGGCGGGCTCATCTGGCGCGAAATCCCGCTGGCGGGCGAGCGCGAACGCTGCTCCTTCCAGGTGCCGAGTTGCCCCGGGCTCGAGATCACCGCGCTTTCGCTGAGCTCCAATGCGCCGCCTTATTCTCCCCGCCGCGGCGCGCCGGCCACCGGCGACAACCTGGGCCTGTTGTTCCGCGACACGCTTACCGGCGGCACGCTGTTCTACGGGCCTGGCCTGGGCGAGCCGAGCGCTGCGGCGCGGGCGCTGATGCGCCAGGCCGACTGCGTGCTGGTGGATGGCACCCTGTGGCACGACGACGAGATGATACGCCTCGGCATCGGTCAGGCCACCGGGCGCGACATGGGGCATCTCGCGCTGGCCGGCGAGGCGGGCATGATCGCCGAGCTCGATGCGTTGCCGGAGCCGACGCGGCGCATCCTGATTCACATCAACAACACCAATCCCGTGCTGGACGAGGCCTCGCCGGAGCGCGCCGTGCTGGAGCGGCACGGCATCGAGGTGGCCCACGACGGCATGCAGCTCACCCTGTAGGCGCCAGTAGTGTCGTCGACGCGCCGCCGAACTGCAGACCACGACAAGCAACAACAAGCAAGAACAACAAAGAGGGGCCCGACATGAACGCCGTGCAACCGCCGCCGACCGCCGTACTCTCTCCCGAAGCCTTTCGCCAGGCCCTGCTGGCCAAGGGTGCCTATTACCACATTCACCACCCTTACCAGATCGACATGGCCGAGGGGCGCGCCACCCCGGCGCAGATCCGCGGCTGGGTGGCCAACCGCTTCTATTATCAGGTGATGATCCCGCAGAAGGACGCCGCGCTGCTGGCCAACTGCCCGGACGCCGCCACCCGGCGGCGCTGGATTCAGCGCCTGCTCGACCACGACGGACGCGACGACGACGCCGGCGGCATCGAGGCCTGGCTGGCGCTGGGCGAGGCGGTGGGCCTGACCCGCGACGAGCTGTGGTCGCAGGAACATGTGCTGCCCGGCGTGCGCTTCGCGGTGGATGCCTACGTCAACTTCGTGCGCCGGGCGAGCTGGCAGGAAGCGGCGATCTCCTCGCTGACCGAGCTGTTCGCCCCCCTGGCGCACCAGAGTCGGCTCGACACCTGGCCGGGACACTATCCCTGGATCGACGCGGCCGGCTACGGCTACTTCCGCAAGCGGCTCAAGGAGGCACGCCGCGACGTCGAGCACGGCCTGGAGCTGGCGCTCACGTTCTGCACGACCGCGGAAACCCAGCAGCGGGCCCTGGAGATCCTGCAGTTCAAGCTCGATGTGCTGTGGAGCATGCTGGATGCCATGACCCTGGCCTATCAGCTGGGGCGCCCGCCCTACCACAGCGTCACCGACCGGCGCGTCTACCATCGGGGGCTGTCATGAGCGCTACCGACCTCCGGGGCACCAGCGTCTGTCACCTGCGTCCGGGCTGGCGCCTGCAGTGGGAGGAGCACCAGCAGCGCCATGTGCTGCTCTATCCCGAGGGCATGGTGCAGCTCAACGCCAGCGCCGGCGCCATCCTCGGCCAGCTCGACGGCCGGCGCGACGTCGACGCCGTGATTCGCGCGCTCGAGGCGGACTACCCCGAGGCGCCGGCCGGGGCCATCGCCGTGGACGTGCACGCCTTCCTGATCGAGGCCGTCCAACAGGGCTGGATCCACCATGACTGACCATACCGACACCGCCGCTGCCAACGCCCAGACCGGCGCCCCACTGTGGCTGCTCGCCGAGCTCACCTACCGCTGCCCGCTGCAGTGCAGCTACTGCTCCAACCCGCTGGACTTCGCCGCGGTCAAGGACGAGCTGACCACCGACGAATGGCTCGATGTGCTGGCCCAGGCCCGCGCGCTGGGCGCCGTGCAGCTGGGCTTCTCCGGCGGCGAGCCGCTGGTGCGGCGCGACCTCGAGACCCTGGTCGCCGAGGCGCGCCGGCTCGGCTTCTACACCAACCTGATCACCTCGGCGCTGGGCCTCGACGAGGCGCGTATCGCGGCGCTGCGCGAGGCCGGGCTCGACCATATCCAGATCAGCCTGCAGGCCGCCGACCCCGAGGTGGCCGCGGCGGTGGCCGGCTCGCCCAAGGCCCATGCCAGGAAGCTGACCATGGCCCGGGCGGTCAAGGCCGCCGGCTATCCGATGGTGCTAAACGTGGTGCTGCACCGCCACAACATCGACCGGCTCGATGCCATCATCGCCCTGTGCGACGAGCTCGGCGCCGACGCCGTGGAGCTCGCCAACTGCCAGCTGTACGGCTGGGCGCACCTCAACCGCACCGGCCTGCTGCCGAGCCGTGCCCAGCTCGAGGCAGCCGAGGCCACCACGGCGCGCTGGCGGGAGCGCCTCGCCGCGCGGGGGCGCGAGATGCGCCTGCTGTTCGTGGTGCCCGACTACTACGCCGACCGGCCCAAGGCGTGCATGGGTGGCTGGGGCGCGATCTTCATGACCGTGGCCCCGGACGGTGCCGTGCTGCCCTGCCACAGCGCGCGGCTGCTGCCGATGACCTTCCCCAAGGTGCGCGAGCAGCCGCTGCGCGAGATCTGGTACGACAGCCCCGCCTTCAACCGCTACCGCGGCGAGGCCTGGATGCGCGAGCCGTGCCGGAGCTGCGACGAGCGCCACAAGGACGTCGGCGGCTGCCGCTGCCAGGCCTACCTGCTGACTGGCGATCCCGCGGTCACCGACCCGGTGTGCGAGCTGTCGCCGGATCACCACCTGATCGAGGCGGCCTGCCGCGAGGCCGAGGGCGATACCCGCAGGGCCCATGCGCTGACCCCGCGCAACGTCCAGGCGTCGCGAGTGTTCTGCCGCAGATGAGCGCGTCGGGTCACCGGGTGACTCGCGACCTTGGTCGTACGCCTGGGGGCCAGGGATGGCACCCAAGTGGCATATCCAGCGGTGTGGCGGCTTCCTATACTCGTGACAAGTCTTTCCGCAGCGAGAGCCCCATGGACACCAATCTTCTGTCTCCCTCCCGCGAGGCCGGCGTGCATCAGGATGCGGTGCTGGTCGCCCATTCGCGCTCCCGCGACCCCGACATGGCGGCTCAGGACCTGGCGAGTCGCCTGCTTCACCCCTGGCTCGGCGGCGTGCTCTTCTTCTGCTCGGCGGAGTACGATCTCGACGCCCTCGGCCAGGCCCTGGAGCAGCATTTCGGCGGTGTCCGGCTGTTCGGCTGCACCACCGCCGGGGAGATCACCGACGAGGGCTACGCCCGTGGCGGTATCACCGCCATCGGCTTCGACCAGCGTCACTTCGCCCTCGACTATGCGCTGATCGAGGATCTCGAGGCCTTCTCGCTGCTGGAGGCCCAGTGGCTCACCGACCGCCTGCTCGAGCGCTGCCGGCAGGCGAGCCTCGCCCCGATCAAGGAGCATACCTTCGCCCTGACCCTGCTCGACGGCCTCTCGGCCAGCGAAGAGCGGGTGCTGGTGAACCTCGACGCCGCGCTCGGCAGCATTCCCCACTTCGGCGGCAGCGCCGGCGACGACAACCAACTGGCCGGCACCCATGTCTACGGCGACGGGGGCTTCCGTACCGGGGCGGCCGTGGTGGTGATGCTCAATACCCCCCTCGACTTCGAGGTGTTCACCACCCACCACCTGCGCCCGCTGGACGACAAGCTGGTGGTCACTGCGGCCGACAGCGAGCACCGCCGGGTCATCGAGCTCAATGCCGAACCCGCCGCCGAGGAGTATGCACGGCTGGTGGGCTGTGGCGTCGACGACCTGAACGAAGAGGTCTTCGCCCGCCATCCGCTGGCGGTGCGGCTGCATGACCAGGACTATGTGCGTTCGATCCAGCGCGTCAACGAGGACCTGAGCCTGAGCTTCTATTGCGCGGTGGAGACCGGCATCGTGCTGACCGCCATGCGTGCCGAGCCGATCCTCGACGACCTGCGTGCCGCCCTCGACGGGATCATCGCCCGGCTGGGTCCTCCGCGGCTGGTGATCGGCTGCGACTGCTTCCTGCGCCGCATGGAGATCGAGGCCGATGACGAGGTCGCCGCCGCCTCGGCGCTGCTGCGGGACTATCGGGTGGTGGGCTTCAACACCTACGGCGAACAGTTCAATGGCCTGCACCTCAACCAGACCTTCACCGGGGTCGTCATCGGCCAGGCCCGTGGCCATGGCTGAGGTCGGCGATCGCGAGCAGGCCCTCGAGCGCGAGGTCGCCAAGCTCAAACGCATCAATGCCGCCCTGATCGAGCGGGTAGAGGCCGGTAACCTGCCGCGCAGTGCACCCTATGCGGCCTTCGAGCATGCCGCGCTGCTCGCCGAGCAGGTGCGCGAGCGCACCCAGGCGCTCAACCAGGCCATGCACGAGCTGCGTGCCAGCAACCGCCTGCTGGCCGAGGCGCGGGAGCGGGCCGAGACCGCCGGCCAGCACCTGGTGGAGGCCATCGAGAGCATCACCGACGCCTTCGTGCTGTTCGACACCGACCAGCGCATCCTGCGCTTCAACAGCCGCTTCGCCGAGTTCTGGCGCCCGGCGGGCATCCGCATCCGCCAGGGCATGCGCCTGGAGGACATCCGGCGCCTGGCGCTGAGTTCGGGGCTGGTGATCAGCGAGCAGCTGGGGCGCCGCGATGGGCGCACCGTCTACCGCCTGCACGACGACCGCTGGGTCCAGGTGCATCAGCGCCCCACCCGGGGCGGCGGTCGGGTGATCCTCTATGTCGATATCACCGCTCTCAAGCGCCACGAGCATGCCCAGCGCGAGCACGCCCTGGCCCAGAAGACCCGCCTGCTGCAGGCCACGGTGGACAGCCTCTCCCAGGGGGTGGCGGTGATCTCCTCCGACGGCCTGCTGGAGATGTGCAACCGGCGCTTCCGGGATCTGACCGATCTGGGGGAGGCCGCGGTGCCCCAGGCGCTGGCCGCCCTGGCCGAACGCAGCGCCCTGATCACCGCCGAGGATGGCCAGGGCGTGACGCCGGCCTGCGAGCGCAGCCTGGCCGATGGGCGGGTGGTGGAGGTGCGTGGCCATGCCATGCCCGGGGGCGGTCAGGTGCTGACCTACACCGACGTCACCGAGCGCATCCGCCATGCCGAGACGCTGCGCGAGCGCGAGCACTGGATCCGCACCATCACCGACGAGCTGCCGGCGATGATCGCCTACCTCGATCGCGACCTGCGCTACGAATTCACCAACCGCGTCTACGACGAGTGGTACGGCTGGCCCCGCGACCTGGTGGTGGGGGGCGAGCTGGAGGCACTGCACAGCCCCGAGCATTTCGCCCAGTTGAGGCCCTATCTGGTGCGGGCACTGCGCGGCGAGAGTGTCTCCTTCGAATTCCCGGAGCAGGGGGCCAGCGGCGAGCAGCGAGTGCTGCTGCGCGCCTATGTGCCGCATTTCGATGGCGAGGGGGAGGTGATCGGCCTGTTCGTGTTGATCCGCGATATCACCGAGCGCCGACGCACCGCCGAGGCGCTGCACCAGGCCTACCAGAACCTGGAACAGCGGGTACGCGAGCGCACCGCCGAGCTGACCCGGGTCAACGGCCAACTGCGCGAAGAGATCGCCGAGCGCAGCGCCGTGGAGCAGCGCCTGCGCGAGGCCAAGGCCGAGGCCGAGGCGGCCAACCTGTCAAAGACCAAGTTCCTGGCCGCGGTCAGCCATGACCTGCTGCAGCCGCTCAATGCCGCTCGCCTCTTCACCGGGGCCCTGAGCGAGCAGGAGACGGCACCGGGCTGCCACGAGCTGATCGATCAGATCGGACGTTCGCTGAAGGACGTCGAGACCCTGCTCGGCACCCTGGTGGATATCTCCAAGCTCGATGCCGGGGTGGTGACCCCGGACGTCGATGCCTTCCCGGTGGCCGAGCTGCTCGACGGCCTGGCCCGGGAGTATCGCCAGGTGGCGGCCAGCGAAGGATTGGCCTTCCACTATGTGCCGAGTCGCGCCGTGGTGCGCAGCGATATCCAGCTGCTGACCCGGGTGGTGCGCAACTTCCTCACCAATGCCGTGCGCTACACCGCCGAAGGACGCATCCTGCTCGGTTGTCGACACCGAGCGGATGGCCTGGAGCTCCTGGTCGGCGATACCGGCGTGGGCATCGCCGAGGAGGAGCAGGGGGTGATCTTCCAGGAGTTCCGCCGCTCCCAGGCCGCCGGCCAGCGACAGGATCGCGGTCTAGGCCTGGGGCTGGCGATCGTCGACAAGGTGGCGCGGGTGCTCGATCATCCCCTGCGGGTCACGTCGGTGGCCGGACGGGGCTCGCTGTTCGGCATCCGCCTGCCCTATGGCGAGCTGGCGCCGCGCAGCCGCTTCACGGCGGCGCCGGTGGCAGGCGTGGACGGCGGGTTGGAGGGGCGGCGGGTCTGGGTGGTCGACAACGACGCCGCCATCTGCGAGGCCATGCGCGTGCTGTTGGCTCGCTGGGGGTGCGAGGTCTGGGTGGCCGACAGCGAGGCCGCCCTGGCGGCCCAGGTGGCCCTGGAAACGGATCCGGCGGATGCGCTGATCGTCGATTACCACCTCGACGATGGCGACACCGGCCTGGCGCTCGCCGAGCGGGTCAATGCCCGGCGCGTCGCCCCGCTGCCGGTGATGACGATCACCGCCAATCACAGCGTGGAACTCAAGCAGCGCATGCGCGAGCTGGGCTATGCGCTGCTGCACAAGCCGGTCAAGCCCCTCAAGCTGCGCCTGGCGCTCACTCGCCTGGTCGCGGACCGCGCTTGAGGTAGACGTTGAAGTCGATGTCGCTGGCCGAGAGGATCGCCTGGACCCGGTTATGCACCCCGAGCTTGCGCAGGATCGCCGAGACATGTGCCTTGACGGTGGTCTCGGCGATCTCGAGGTGGTAGGCGATCATCTTGTTGGATTCGCCCCGGGTCATGTGCTCGAGCACCTGCAGCTGCTTGCGGGTCAGGGTCTCGAGCTGCGCCGCGGTGAGGGTGTGCTCGTCGCGACCGACGGCGCGTGATGAGGAGCCGCTGGCACGGATGATCTCCGAGGGCAGGTAGATGTTGCCGTCGAGGATCTGGGCGATGGCCTGGGTCATCTGCTCGCGGGGCGACGACTTGGTGATGAATCCCACCGCGCCGTAGGTCACCGCCTGAAGGATCACCTGCTTCTCCTCCTCGGCGGAGATGATCACCACCGGAATGGTGGGGGCCTCGTTGCGCAGCTGGATCAGTCCGGAGAGGCCATGCACCCCCGGCATGTTGAGATCCAGCAGGATCAGGTCGAGGTCGTCGTGCTCCAGGGCCAGCGCTTGGGTGGTGTCGAGATCCTCGGCCTCGAGGACCTCGGCATCCGGAAAGCCGTCGCGAATGACGCGGCCGATGGCTTCGCGAAAGAGGGGGTGGTCGTCGGCAATCAGCAGCTTGTACATGGCAGGGCCCGAGTGTCGTGTCGAAAGCGTTGGCCAGCTCTATTCCTATTAGTTGCGCCGATGCACCGCCTCCTGTCAACCGTATCGGGAGCGATGAGGTTAACGATGGTGCCTGTCGCACTCGTCTCTCCGGCGGTCGTCCCTGGACTCGAGGCCGGGGCGTTGGCCGGAGGCCGCGGGCGGGGAAGGGGACGCTCCACCGCCGTCGTCGGTGAGGTCACCGTGACCGAAGTGACAGCGCGCCAGCATGGCGGCCTGAGCGGGAGTGCGAGTCAAGGGAAAGTGAGACATGACCGAGTGCTCCTGGGCGTCGCCTGATGACTCGCCTCCCATGGCGGGGTCGGTGAGCGGCCCGATGTGGCAGGGAAAGGGCATCCATGGGGTCAGCATAAGTGGCGGGGCAGCCTCGCCACATATGACGATGGTCGCGATGGACTGGTACTTAGGGCGTATGACCCGGGTAGGTCGAGTCAGGGCTGCGGGTGGAATGAGGGCCGGGCGGGCTCGACCGCTTCCAGCGGCAGGCCGGCTCCCTGCCAAGCGTCGATGCCGTAGCGGTACCACAGGAAGCGATGCATGCGTTTTCCTCTCGGCGCCGGAGAGGGAAGAAGAGGGCGCCGGAGCACCATCAAACGCCATTTCCCGACCCGAATGCAGCCCCACCTTGGTAGTGGCAGAAGAGGCACCAAAGTACCATTCTAGGGCTCGGGCGGCCTGCCTATGCTGCGGAACATGAAACCGATAATCGTCTTGTTCCGTTTGCTGGGTCTACTGGCCTGGCTGCTCCTCGCTTCCACGGCTCACGCCGGACAATTGCCGGTGCTGAAGCTCAGCGTGCTGCAGTTCGGTACGGCCCACTGGGAGCTGGATCACCTTCAGCGGGAAGGCCTGGATCGCCAGTATGGTTTCGAGCTCGAGGTCAGGCTGGTGGCCAACCTGCCGGCCTCGCGCATCGCCCTCTCCAGCGGCGAGGTCCAGGGTGCCGTGGTGGACCTGACCTGGGCGCAGGCCCGCTATGCCGGCGGCGATGCCTATCGCTACCTGCCCTACTCGGCGCAGATGGGCAATGTGCTGGCCGCCCCCGGCGTGCGAGTCGATGCCGTTGCCGACCTGCGCGGCAAGCGCATCGGCGTCGCCGGTGGCCCCGACAGCAAGGGCTGGATCATTCTCGATGAAGTGGCGAGGCGGCACGACATCGACCTCGCCCGAGAGGCCACCATCCAGTATGCGGCACCGCCCCTCTTGAACCAGGCGCTGCGCCGTGGCCAGCTCGACGTGCTGGTGACCTTCTGGCATTTCGCCGCCGAACTGACCGCGGCGGGGCAGGCCGAGACGGCGCTGAACATGCAGGAACTGCTGGCAACGCTGGGGCTCGAGACCGGCCTGCCGATACTGGGCTACGCCTTCCGCGACGACTGGGCCCAGGCCCACGAAGACCTGCTACGGCGTTTTGCCGATGCCTTGGCCGAGGCCAAGCGGCAACTGGCCGAGGCGCCACACCACTGGCAGGCCATTCGGCCGCTGATGCGCGCGGTGGACGACGATCACTTCGCAGCGCTGCGCGAGGGCTTCATCGAGGGCATTCCCGACCCGCTCGGGGAGCGGCAGGTGAGCGAGCTGCAGCGGCTGCTGGTGCTGACCGGGGCGAACCCGGAGAGGCTGATGCCCGAGCGCCTCTTCTACCGCGCCGAGCCTTCACCGAGGACACCATGAAGGTGCCACCGCTCGCCCATTGGGTCATGCTGCCGCTGCTGGTGATGGTGTGGGCGGTCGCCACCTGGTGGATCGACTCCAGCCTGCTGCCGTCGCCGCTGGCGGTGCTGCAGACGCTGCAGCAGGAGGCGGCCAGCGGCGAGCTGCAGCGCCACCTGACGGTCACCCTGCAGCGGGTGGCCATCAGCTTCGCCCTGGCCATGGCCCTGGGCACGCTGATGGGCCTCGCCATGGGGCGTTCGCCGCTGCTCAATGCCCTGCTCGATCCCCTGCTGGTGCTGCTGCTCAACCTGCCGGCGCTGGTGCTGATCATCCTGCTCTACGTCTGGTTCGGGCTGATCGAGGTGGCCGCGGTGATGGCCGTGGTGATCAACAAGATCCCCAACGTGGCGGTGACCCTGCGGGAGGGGGCGCGCAGCCTGGATCTGCGCCTCGAACAGATGGCCAGCGTCTATCGCTTCAGTACCTGGCAGCGGTTGACCCAGGTGTGGTTGCCCCAGCTGTTTCCCTACCTGATGGCCGCCACCCGCGGCGGCCTGGCGCTGATCTGGAAGATCGTGCTGGTGGTCGAGCTGCTGGGGCGTTCCGACGGCATCGGCTTCCAGCTGCACCTGGCCTTCCAGGTCTTCGACGTGGCCGGCCTGCTGGCCTACAGCCTGGCCTTTATCGCCGTGGTGCAGCTGATCGAGCTGGCGATCCTGCAGCCCATGGAGCGGCGCGCCTCGCGCTGGCGGACCGTCGGAGGGCATCATGCTTGACCTGCGGATCCAGGACGGCACGCATCCCGTGCTGGGTGACATCGCGACCTCGGTGCGTGCCGGCGATCGCATCTGCCTGCTGGGTCCCTCGGGCATCGGCAAGACCACCCTGCTCAATCTGATCGCCGGGCTCGATGCCCGCCGCGAAGGCGTGGCCATCCCCAGGGGGCTGCGCATCGGCTACCTGTTCCAGGAGCATCGCCTGCTGCCCTGGCGCACCCTGCGCCAGAACCTGATGCTGGTGGGCGTACCGGCCAGGGAGGTCGCCGAGCTGCTGGCCCGGGTCGGGCTCGAGGGGTGTGCCGACCGGCTGCCCGACCAGCTCTCCCTGGGCATGGCCCGGCGTGCCGCCCTGGCGCGCTGTCTGGCCGTGGATCCCGATCTGCTGCTGCTCGACGAGCCCTTCGCCTCCCTGGATCCCGAGCGGGCCGAGGCGCTGCAGGGGCTGATCGCGGCGCTGCTGGAGGCGCGTCCCGCCATGGCGATGATCTGCGTCACCCACGAGCGGCGGGATGCCCACCGGCTGGCGAACCGGATCTGGTACCTGGACGGCCGGCCGGCCCGGCTGCACCACGATGCCCCCTTGACCCGCGACGAGGGCGCCGCCACCGCGCTGGACGCTCGCCTGCGCCGCCTCGGCCGCTCCTGCCAGCCGGGCTGATCACGCCGGCGCTTCGGCTATCGGCTGTTGCCGATGCCCAGGAGCCTGTCGGATTTGACCGATCGTCGCGAGGAACACGGATTTCGTAGCAGATCAGCGTTAAGTCCGACAGGCTCCCAGCAGCCGCGTGCGCTGTGGACGGAAGCCGGCGGTGGCCAGGGCCGCGAACAGCAGGGTGACCGCCAGGGTGATGGCGAAGGCCTGGCCGTTCCACTGCAGGTAGAGCGCGAAGCGGATCGCCTCCACCGCGTGGGTGAAGGGGTTGAGCAGGCAGAGCTGGTGGATCCAGGGACTCGCCTCCTGCATGCGCCACAGCGGATAGAGCGCCGACGACAGGAAGAACATCGGGAAGATGACGAAGTTCATCACCCCGGCGAAGTTCTCCAGCTGCTTGACCCAGGTGGCGATCAAGAGCCCCAGGGCGCCCAGCATCAGCGACACCAGCAGCAGGGCGGGGAACACCGCCAGATGGCCCGCCAGCGGCGGCCGGACGCCGACGCCCCAGCGGGCGATCAGCAGGAAGAGATAGACCTGGGCCACCGACACCAGGCCCATGGCCAGCAGCTTGGTCAGCAGCAGGAAGGGCCGGGGCAGCGGGCTCGTCAGCAGCACCCGCATGCTGCCCAGTTCCCGGTCGTAGACCATCGACAGCGCGCCCTGCATGGAGTTGAAGAGGATGATCATGCCGCACAGGCCGGGCACGATATAGGTCTCGTAGGTGATGTAGGTGGGGTAGGGGGCCATGATGGAGACCCCCAGCACGTGGCGAAAGCCGGCGGCGAAGACGATCAGCCACAGCAGCGGACGTACCAGGGCGCTGGCGAAGCGGGTGCGCTGCTGCCAGAACCGCAGCCACTCGCGGCGTTGCACGCCGATGAAGCAATACCAGTAGTGACGCAGGGTCATGGGGAGGTCTCCCGGGTCAGGGCGTGGAAGGTATCGGTCAGCGACCCGCCGCCATGGTGCCGGCACAGGGTGTCCCCCTGGGCATCGGCCAGCAGCCGCCCGCGGTGCAGGATCAGGACATGGTCGGCGGGACGGATCTCCTCGATCAGGTGGGTGGCCCAGAGCACCGTCAGCCGCCGTTCGCGGCACAGGGTCCTGACGTGGGCGTTGAGCGCCTCGCGGCTGTCGATGTCGAGGCCGGCGGTGGGCTCGTCGAGCAGCAGCAGGGAGGGGCGGTGCAGCAGCGCCCGGGCGATCTCCACGCGCCGCCGGTGGCCGCCGTTGAGCCGGCGCACCGTGCGGTTGGCGTGTGCCGCCAGGCCCAGCCACTCCAGCTCTTCCTGGCAGCGCTGGCGTGCCTCGCGGGGGGGGAGCCCGTGCAGGGCGGCGTGGTAGCGCAGGTTCTGGGCCACGCTGAGGTCCAGGTCCAGGGCGTTGTGCTGGAAGACCACCCCAAGATGGCGCATCACCGCCGCGGGCTGGTGCCGCAGCGAGCGTCCCGCCAGGCGCAGGTCGCCCTGCTGCAGCGCCAGCAGGCGGGTCATCAGGCCGAACAGGGTCGACTTGCCGGCCCCGTTGGGGCCGAGCAGCGCATGGAAATGGCCGGAGGCCAGCGCGAAGCTGACCTCCTGCAGGACCGGTTGGCGCCCGTAGCGAAAGCCCAGGGCCTCCGCCTCGACGATCATGACGCCGACCCCGAGGTGATGCGCACGCCCCAGGGGAAGCGGCCCACCTTGATGCTCTTGACCACCTCGAGCCTCTCCACGTCGATCACCGAGACGTCGCCGCTGACGCCGTTGGTGGTCAGCAGGGTCTTCTCGTCCGGGCTCAGCGCCACCTGCCAGACCCGGGCGCCGACCAGCAGGTAGTCGATCACTTCATAGGTCTGGGCATCCACCACGGCAATGTGGTTGGCCGGGCCCAGGGCGACGAAGGCGTAGCGGCCGTCGGAGGTGAGCTGCATGCCCACCGGCTGGACCCGGTCCTGATTGACGCCGGGGATGCGGAAGTCGATGGTGTGGATCTCTTCCAGCGTCTCCACGTCGATGATGTGCACGGTGCCGCCGATCTCCGCCGAGGCCCACAGCAGGGCATCGTCCTGAGTGAACTCCACGTGGCGCGGGCGCGCGCCGATCATGATGTTCTTCTCGATCTCGAAGGTTTCGGTGTTGATCCAGTGCAGCATGTTGGAGGTCTCGCTGGTGTTCACCGCCCAGCGACCGTCGTGGCTCACCCCCATGCCCTCCGGCTCGATGCCGACCTCGATCTGGGCCAGCACCCGCTTGGTCTCCACGTCCAGCACGGTGACGATGGCGTCGTCCTCGTTGGCCACGTAGAGGTGGCGCTGATTGGGATGGAGAGCGATCTGCTCGGGCTCCTCGCCGGAGGGCAGGCGGTCGATCACCCGGCGGGTGGCGAGATCGAGAATCTCCACGGTGTCATCGTCGCCCGCGCAGATGTAGAGCTGGCTCTCGTCTTCGGTCAGCAGAATGCCGCGCGGGCGCTGCCCGACCGGAATGGTATCCACCACCTCCAGACTGGACATGTCGATGACCGAGATGGTGTTGTCTCGCTCGTTGGAGACATAGGCCATGCCGGCGGCCCAGATCGGGGTGGAGAGGCTGAGCATCAGGCCGAGGCCGAGGAGCTTGGGGAAGAGGCGCATGGGGGTATCTCCGTTGTGGTGGTGGTCTCGTCGTGGGGGCGGTCAGGCGTCAGCCGCCGATCCGGCAGGTGCTCTCCGGCTTGTCGTAGCCCAGGGTGTCGAGCTCGGTGTACTGATGCAGGAAACCCTCGAAGGGGGCCATGGCGACCAGGCTGCCCGAGTGGGCCAGCGGCATCGGCTGGCGCAGTTGCCCGTTCCACTGTCGGTAGCTGAGCGAGCGGCCCTTGAAGGCGGCCAGCTCGAACTCATCGCCCAGCAGATACTCCCGCAGCGCCTCCATTTCGCCGCTGCTCAGTCGCGTCACGGCTTCTCCCACGGAGCGCACTGCCGCCCAGGCGGCATAGTCGGTGGAGGTCATGTGGCGCTCTGCCTGGCGCCTGAAGCGGCTCTGAAGCTGGCGGGCGCCATAGGCCTCCACGGCGGGGTGCCAGGCCGAAGGCGCCATGCCCTGGGTGCCGACGACCGGGCGCGGCAGCCAGGTGTTGAAGGGCACGAAGTCCCCGAAGTCGTTCCGCACATCGGCCACCACCACCGCGTCGTAGTCGGGCCCCTGGGTGAACAGCGGCAGCTCCGCGGAGGCGTTGCGCCGCATGTCGGCCTCGAAGGTCCACGCCTTGTCGCTGACGATGTCGAGGGCGAACTTGTCGGCGGAGCGGCGGAAGGCCTCCGCCCAGGCGATATCCTCCTCGGTCGGGCCGGTGATCAGGAACACCTTGCGCCAGCGGCGGAAGTTCAGCCACTGGGCCAGGGCGTCGGTCAGCATGGCGTGGCTGGGCGCGGTGTGCAGCAGGTAGGGGGAGCAGTCGCTGAGGCGCAGCGACACGTCCCGCGCGCCGGCGTTGAAGAGCAGTGCCCGGTTGCCGCTGATGGCGGCCGCCTGACGAAGCGTCTCCGAGGGAACGTTCAGAATCAGGATGTCGACGCCGTCGTCCAGCATCGCCTGCAGAGAATCGAGCAGTGCCTCCTCGTCCTGTGCGGTAATCGCCTCGAGGTGGTAGCCCTGGCCGAGGAAGCGGCCGGTGCTGAGGTTGTCGGCGATCGCCAGCTCTGCGCCCCTGAGTCCCGAATCCTCCGGCTCGGGCACCAACTGGGCCAGCGCCGGGCCGCGGTCGGGCTGCCACTGCAGGTAGCCGAAGCGGATGTCGAGTTCGTCGGCCGGGGCCTGGGTGGAGACGAGCAGGCCGGCCATCACCAGCCCGCCCAAGGCGAGTCGGGCGGGGGGGCAACCGTGTCGTGGGGAGGTCGTCATGGTGAGCTCCTTGGCAGGGTGGCGGGGGCGGGCCGGAGCCGCCCGAGGGGGCGCCTCAGCGCACGATGAAAGTGCCGGTGACGCCGCGCTCCTCGAGGCCCGCGCAGGCCCATTCGTAGGTGCCCGGGCGGATCGGCACGAAGAACAGCTCGGCTTCGCCCTCGCGCTCGAACTCCAGTTCGGTCAGGCTCGGCGCCTTGATCTCCACATGGCCCACCTCGATCTTGCGCAGCCAGGCATTCTTGAAGAAGCCGGGGGCCACCCAGGCGCACTCCTGCATGCCGGTGGCCTCGATCACCAGCCGGTAGGACTGGCCGGTCTCCATCTGGTGTTCGCGCACCGAGACCCCGAGCATGCTCTCGCCGGTGCCGATGACCAGTCGCTCGAGCCGCTCGGGGCGATTGGCCAGGTCGCCGGCGGCCAGGGCCTGGGAATTCTGCTGGTAAGACATGGCGAAGGCTCCGTCGGGAAGGATCGACTCTGTTGTGTGAGCCAGTTCAGCAGCTCGCCCGGTGTCTCGACATGCCACCATGGCGCTCCTTCCCTCATTCCAAGGGCGTACGACCGAGGGGCGAGGGTGGGGGGGGGAAGGAGAAGGAACTAGTACCAAGGGAGGAGCGGGAAGGGGCGTAAAGTGGCGGTGCGGCATCGGCGTTCGACTGCCTAGACTCGAGCCAACCTGCCGTCGGCCACCGGCTCTCGGCACTCCCTGAACGATTCGCCAGACAGGTGACCCCCATGCCTTCCACGACCGCCACCTCATCATCGCCGACCTCTTCCCTGGCCGTTGCCAAGACCGGCCGCCGCGCCCGCTTCGTCGCCGCCGCCTGCTCCGCCCTGCTGCTGCTGGGGGCGGCCGGCCATGTCATCGGGCATGGCGATGTCACGCCCCAGGAGGTCGACACCAAGGGCCTGCCCGACCTGGGCGAGGCGCCGCTGATGGAGAACCCCTTCCGTCCCGGCAACGAGCATGACGAGCACCACGACCTGGCCGTCCAGGTGGGCGAGCGCGGCTACGCCGGCAACTGCGCCGTCTGCCACGGCATCCAGGCCATGTCGGGCGGGCTGACCCCGGACCTGCGCCAGCTCGAGGAGTGGGACGACGAGTTCTATCTGGAGCGTGTCATCAAGGGCACCGAGCGTGGCATGCCCTCTTTCAAGGAGAACCTCGATCAGACGGGCATCTGGGCCATCAAGACCTATATCGAGTCGGTGACGCCGCGCTGATCCGGCGATTTACCGCCCCCTGCGTGAGCGACCGCGCAGGCCTGTCGACAGGAGGAGCATCGTCATGTGGAAGAGTCTGCTGATCGCGCTGGCGCTGTGGGTGCCGCCGGTGGCTTGGGCTGGGGGCTTGTCGCCGGCGGCGCTGGACGTCGCCACGGTGGAGGTCCTGCCCGGTCCCGAGGCGAGTGCCGAGCTGTTCCGGCGCCCGCCGCTGCGCAATCTCGACGAGGTGCTGGATTCGGGCTACCTCAACGTCGGCCTCTACGAGGGGTTTCCCCCCTATGCCTACCGGGACGAGGCGGGAGAGGCCCGCGGCATCGATGCCGAGCTCGGCCGCCTGATCGCCGAGGGGCTGGGGCTCGAGTTCCGCCCCTTCTGGATCACGCCCGCCAGCAGCCTGGGACGTGACCTGGGCAATGCGGTGTCGCGCGGCCACTACCTGCGCCCGACCCAGGTGGCCGATGTGATGCTGCGGGTGCCCTATGATCGCAACTTCTCCTACATGCGCGACTCCACCGGGGAGTACATCAACAAGAGCGTGGTGATGTTCGGCCCCTACCAGCGCGAGCAGTGGGATCTGGCCTTCGATGCCGCCCGCCTCGGCGACACGGCCACCCTGGGCAGCTTCCGTGACCACCCGGTCGGGGCCGAGTACCAGACCCTGCCGGCCACCTACCTCACCGCCACCCTGGGCGGACAGCTGCGGGACAACGTCCGTCACTACCGCAATACCGAAGAGGCCCTCGCGGCCATGGCCCGCGGCGAGATCACCGGGGTGATGGCCATCCGCGGCGAGCTGGAGCACTACCTGGCCCGGTATCCGGAGCACGACTTCCGGCTGGCCGACGCCGTCTTCCCCGGCATCTCCCGCCACCAGTGGGACATCGGCATGGCCATACGCCACAACCATCGCCAGCTTGGGCATGCGGTAGAGGCCCTGGTCGATGGCGCGGTACGCGACGGCAGCCTGGGCGAGATCTTCGCCGCCCATGAGCTCCACTATCACATGCCCGATTTCTATGCCGAGGTGCTCGGCGCCCAGTAGTCGGAGTGATGTCATGACGTGCCTCGGATCACGCCGTGCCTTGGTGGCCGGTGCCAACGACGGAGCGTGATGGCGATATCGCAGGCTTATAGCGCGTAGCAAGGCGCCGCCTCGAGGCGGCACCTTGCCGGCCAATGATGCCTTTCGGGAGCCGGTCAGATGGCCGTCACGTCAGGGAAATCGCCAGGGTCGTACGACCAAGAGAGGAGGGATATCGTTCCTGTTGGCGATGGTTGATGCCCGGAATTTCTACCAGATTGTGAGGCGCAGTATCGCACTTCATGAGTGCTGAACCACGAACAACGTCAACGGCTTATCGCTGCCCCTACGGAGAGCGTCATGATCCACTCTATCCCACTCGGCAAGCTGGCCAGGCCCCTGGCACTGACCAGCCTCGCCCTCACCATTTCCCTGAATGCCCAGGCCGTCACCTTCGAAGAGATGCTCAATGACCACCTGGCCACCGACCGGGTCGTGACCAATGGCATGGGCCTCCACGGACAGCGCTACAGCCCGCTGACCACCCTCAATACCGACAATGTCCATCAGCTCCGTCCGGTCTGGGCCTTCTCCTTCGGTGGCGAGAAGCAGCGCGGCCAGGAGTCCCAGCCGCTGGTCAAGGACGGAGTGATGTACGTCACCGGCTCCTATTCCCGGATATGGGCGGTGGATGCGCGCACCGGCGAGCAGATCTGGCAGTATGAGGCCCGTTTACCCGACGGCATCATGCCCTGTTGCGACGTCATCAACCGCGGTGCCGCCATTCATGGCGACAAGGTCTATTTCGGTACCCTGGATGCGCGGCTGGTGGCGCTCGATCGTGAAACGGGCCGGGTGCAGTGGATCAAGCGGGTCGCCGACTATCAGGCGGGTCACTCCATCACCTCGGCGCCCATCGTCATCGACGGCAAGCTCATCACCGGGGTGGCGGGTGGCGAGTTCGGCGTGGTCGGTACCGTCTTCGCCTTCGATGCCGAGACCGGCGACGAGCTGTGGACCCGGCCCGTGGTGGAAGGCCACATGGGCTATGTCTACGAGAATGGCGAGCCGGTCGAGCACGGCATCACCGGCGGCGAGGCGGGCCAGAGCTGGCCCGGTGATATGTGGCAGCACGGCGGCGGCGCGCCCTGGCTGGGCGGCTTCTACGACGCCGACACCCACAGCCTGCTGATCGGCACCGGCAACCCGGCACCCTGGAACTCCCACCTGCGCCCGGGTGACAACCTCTACACCTCCTCGCGGCTGGCCATCGATCCCGATGACGGCACCATCAAGTGGCACTTCCAGGCCACCCCCAACGATGGCTGGGATTACGATGGGGTGAACGAGGTTATCTCCTTCGAGTATGAGGAGAACGGCGCCACCGTGAAGGCGGCGGCCACCGCGGACCGCAACGGCTTCTTCTACGTGCTCAATCGCGAGACCGGCGAGTTCCTCCACGGCTTCCCCTTCGCCGACAAGATCACCTGGGCCGAGGGGCTGGACGAGACCGGCCGGCCGATCTTCGCCGAGGGGGGACGCCCCGGCGATCCCACCGACAGCGAGGGCGAGCGCGGCGAGTCGGTCATCGCCCAGCCGGCCTTCCTGGGCGCCAAGAACTGGAACCCCATGGCCTACAGTCAGGACACCGGGCTCTTCTACATCCCCTCCAACGAGTGGCTGATGGATATCTGGAACGAGCCGGTCTCCTATCGCAAGGGCGCCGCCTATCTGGGGGCCGGCTTCACCATCCGCCCCGCCAACGACGACTTCATCGGCGTGCTGCGGGCCGTGGATCCGCGCTCCGGGGAGGAGGTGTGGCGCTACGAGAACCGCGCGCCCTTGTGGGGCGGCGCCATGACCACCGCAGGCAACCTGGTCTTCACCGGCACCCCGGAGGGCTATCTCAAGGCCTTCGATGCCCAAACCGGCGAGGAGCTGTGGCACTTCAATACCGGCTCCGGCGTGGTGGCCTCGCCGATCACCTGGGAGATGGACGGCGAGCAGTACGTCTCGGTGGTCTCCGGCTGGGGCGGCGCCGTGCCGCTGTGGGGCGGCGAGGTGGCCGAGGTGATCAAGGACTTCAACCAGGGCGGCATGCTCTGGACCTTCAAGCTGCCGCGTGAATACGCCGAGCACTGACCGCCGTGAGGCATGACGCAGGCCCGCCCCGGCGGGCCTGCGTCGTTTCTGCACCTCTTGCAGACTACGACCAAAGACCCCCACTGCATGACGCCATAGCAGCATGGGACGCCGCCGCGCCCCCCGATAGCCTCTAACACAGGTTCGGTCACTGGACGGCGGGTAGCCGATCACCGAGCCCCCTACATCTCCCCAGCATCAGGAGTGCACGTCATGATCTACGCCAACCCCGGCCAGCCCGGCTCCGTCGTCTCCTTCGACAAGCGCTACGGCAACTACATCGGCGGTGAGTTCGTGCCGCCGGTGCAGGGGCGGTATTTCGACAACATCAGCCCGGTCAACGGCGAGGTGATCTGCGAGATCCCGCGCTCCACCGCCGAGGACATCGAGCTGGCGCTGGACGCCGCGCACGCCGCCGCGCCGGCCTGGGGACAGACCTCGGCCACCGAGCGCAGCAACCTCCTGCTCAAGATCGCCGACCGCCTCGAGCAGAACCTGGAACTGCTCGCCGTGGCCGAGACCTGGGACAACGGCAAGGCGGTGCGCGAGACCCTCAACGCCGATATCCCGCTGGCCGTGGACCACTTCCGCTACTTCGCCGGCTGCATCCGCGCCCAGGAGGGCAGCGCCGCCGATCTCGACGCCAAGACGGTCTCCTACCACTTCCACGAGCCGCTCGGCGTGGTGGGCCAGATCATCCCCTGGAACTTCCCGATCCTGATGGCCGCCTGGAAGCTCGGCCCGGCCCTGGCCGCCGGCAACTGCGTGGTGCTCAAGCCCGCCGAGCAGACCCCGGTGTCGATCCTCAAGGTGATCGAGGTGATCGGCGACCTGCTGCCCCCGGGCGTGCTCAACGTGGTCAATGGCTACGGGGCCGAGGCCGGCCAGGCGCTGGCCACCAGCAAGCGCATCGCCAAGCTCGCCTTCACCGGCTCGACCCCGGTGGGCCAGCACATCCTCAAGTGCGCCGCCGAGAACCTGATCCCCTCCACCGTGGAGCTGGGCGGCAAGTCGCCGAACATCTACTTCGCCGACATCATGCAGGCCGAGCCGGAGTTCATCGACAAGGCCGCCGAGGGCCTGGTGCTGGCCTTCTTCAACCAGGGCGAGGTCTGTACCTGCCCGTCGCGGGCACTGATCCAGGAGTCGATCTACGAGCCCTTCATGGCCCGGGTCATGGAAGCAGTTCGACAAGATCATGTCCTACATGGAGATCGCCCGCCAGGAAGGCGCCGAGATCCTCACCGGCGGCGACAAGGCGAGCGTCGATCCCTCTTTCGAGAAGGGCTTCTACATCCAGCCGACCCTGCTCAAGGGCCACAACAAGATGCGGGTCTTCCAGGAGGAGATCTTCGGCCCGGTGGTGGCGGTGACCACCTTCAAGGACGAGGCGGAGGCGCTGGCCATCGCCAACGACACCGAGTTCGGCCTCGGCGCCGGGGTGTGGAGCCGCGACATCAACCGGGCCTTCCGCATGGGGCGCGGCATCCAGGCCGGCCGGGTGTGGACCAATTGCTACCACGCCTACCCGGCGCACGCCGCCTTCGGCGGCTACAAGAAGTCCGGGGTCGGCCGCGAGACCCACAAGGTGGCCCTCGAGCACTACCAGCAGACCAAGAACCTGCTGGTCAGCTACGACACCAACCCGCTGGGCTTCTTCTGAGCTCCCTGCCGCCCGGGACCACCGGGCGGCACTTCCTCGCAGAACGAAAGGTGGACCACCGCCTGGCTCCCCGGGCGATGACCCTTGAGCCCGACCGGGACTCATGAACCGATCATCAGCAGGAGTGCAAACAATGGACAAGACGATGAAGGCCGCCGTGGTACGCAAGTTCGGTGAGCCCTTGGCTATCGAAGAGGCGGAAACGCCGCGTCCCCAGAGGGGGGAGATCCTGGTCAAGGTGGCCGCCTCCGGCGTCTGCCACACCGATCTCCACGCGGCCCACGGCGACTGGCCGGTGAAGCCCAACCCGCCGTTCATTCCCGGCCATGAGGGCGTTGGCCATATCGTGGCGGTGGGCGAGGGCGTCAGCCACGTCAAGGAGGGCGATCGCGTCGGCGTGCCCTGGCTCTATTCGGCCTGTGGTCACTGCGAGCACTGCCTGGGCGGCTGGGAGACGCTGTGCGAGTCGCAGCAGAATACCGGCTATTCGGTGAACGGGGGCTTTGCCGACTACACCCTGGCGGATGCCGGCTTCGTGGGACGCCTGCCCGATAACGTCGATTTCCTGGAGATCGCCCCGGTGCTGTGTGCCGGCGTGACCGTCTACAAGGGACTCAAGATGACTGACACTCGCCCGGGACAGTGGGTGGTGATCTCGGGCATCGGGGGGCTCGGCCACATGGCCGTGCAGTACGCGCGTGCCATGGGGCTCAACGTGGCGGCGGTGGACATCGACGATGGCAAGCTGGCGCTGGCGGAACGCCTGGGCGCCACGGTCACCGTCAACGCCCTGAAGACCGACCCGGCCGACTATCTGAAGCGCGAGATCGGTGGCGCCCATGGGGCGCTGGTCACCGCGGTGTCACCCAAGGCGTTCGACCAGGGGCAGCGCATGCTGCGTCGCGGCGGTACCCTGGTACTCAACGGCCTACCACCGGGGGACTTCCCGCTGCCGATCTTCGATACCGTGCTCAATGGCATCACCGTGCGCGGCTCCATCGTCGGCACGCGCCAGGACCTGCAGGAGGCGCTGGACTTCGCCGGCGAGGGCAAGGTGAAGGCCACCGTCGCCACCGACAAGCTGGAGAACATCAACGATGTCTTCCAGCGAATGATCGACGGCAAGATCGAGGGGCGAATCGTGCTCGACATGGCCGATTGACGACGCCGGCATGGCGGCGTCGGGGGCGCTTCGGCGCCCCTTTTTTTCATCGCCCTGGGACGTCGCCGCCCGCACGCCGTGGTCACGTCCGCAGGACCAGGTTGCACTCATCCAGGTCCCGAACCAGCTTAGCGAATGGGGTCTTGAGGACCAGCATCTCGCCGTTGGTCATGGTGACGATGGCGCCGGGCTCGTGGCGGGGCTCGTTCTCCGCCTCGGCTTCCGGTCGAATATGCAGGATCTGGTCGATCTGCAGCAGCAGCACATACTCCTGCTCGGTGGTCGGGTAGTCGCTGACGACTTCGATGAATCGATGGCTCATGGTCGCCCCCTGATCATGCGTAGCCTGTCATTAGTGTAGACCTGGCGTCGGGTCGGCTCCGATTTCCTGCAGCAGCCGACCGAGGCGGGCGCCGAGCAGCAGATCCTCCTCGACGCCGAAGTGGCGGTGGCGCAGCCGGCCCCGGGCATCGATCAGCAGGGTAGTGGGGGTGCCCTCCAGCCCCCAGGCGCGCATGGTGCGCGGCAGGGGGTCGCCCGCGGGCCCAGGCGCATCGATGCCGACCGGGAAGGCGTAGCGATGCTCGGCGAGAAAGACCGCCAATGCCTCAGGGCCCATGACGGCGTGATGTTCGAATACCGTGTGCAGACCGAGCACCGTGAGCGGGGCGCCGGCCAGCCCCTGCGCCACCCGCTGGGTCTGGGGGAGACCGTGAAGCACGCAGCCCGGGCAGAGCATCTGGAAGGCGTGGATCAGCACCACCCGGCCGCGCAGCATGCCGAGGTGCAGCGGCGTGTCGACGTTGAGCCAGCGACTGACTTGCAGCGGGGGCAGGGCCTCAGCCATGGTGTCGCGCCTCCAGCCCCAGCACCCGCGCTTCCTGGCGTCGCCGTCGTCGCAGATCCCAGAGCACAGCGCCCCCCAGCAGCACGAAGCCGGCCAGCTCCACCAGGGCGTGGTAGTCGACGAAGAGGGCGTAGAGCACCAGGCCGCCGCCCGCCGCGCCCAGCAGGAGGGGCTGGGGACCGACCCGGTGCCGCAGGCCCGCGACCAGGGCCGCCAGGCTGAGCAGCACGAACAGTGCGATGGTGCCCGCCCAGAGGCCGTCATCCAGGGCCAGGCCGATGCCCAGCAGGGGCAGCAGCGCAACGAGGGCCAGGGTGCCGTAGCAGCTCAGCAGGGCCAGGGCGAGAGCGGCGAGGCCCAGCAGCCCGCGCCGCTGGATCCGCCGCCAGGCGCGTCGGGGATCCAGGCGGTGTCGCCAGCGCCAGGCCCGGGAGGGGGCCGTCTCGCCGCGGCGCATGCCCACCTCGATGGCATGGGCACCGAAGCTGGCCGCCACCTCCCGGGTCTGGGCGCTGGGGCTCAGAGCGAAGTAGTCGTGCTCCCCCAGGATGCGGATCTCCTCGAAGCCCGCCTCCTCGAAGAGGGCCAGCAGGTCCTCCTTCACCGTGGCCCCCACCACGCACTCCACCCAGAGCCTCGGGTCCTCATGGCAGTCCACCGAGACCGGCCGGTGGATCACCACGTCGGCGAGCTGCAGGCGACCGCCCGGCTTCAGCACCCGGACCATCTCGGCCACGGC
>NZ_CP071922.1:3476189-3482546 GCF_017584085.1 Halomonas sp. BM-2019 | reverse complement strand
CGTCGCTGTCGAACTGGTCGAGCAGGCGACGGATTCGCCGGTGCAGCCGTGGCGGGGCCCTCACCGTGCCGGACGCGTCCACCCTGGCCCGTAATCGTCGTTCGAATTCGGCACGTGAGAAGCAGTCGCGGCACCTGGTCAGGTGTCGCTCGATATCCTCGGCCTGCTGCACCTCGAGCTCCCGGTCGAGATAGTCGAAGAGCCGCTCGATGACCTCCTCGCAGCCCAGCTCCCTGGTGCTCATGATGGCCGGCCTCCCTTCCCCTGGTGGCCAGAGGCGATACCGGCGTCTCTGGCCTGCTGCCAGAGGGTCTTCTGCAGCAGCCCCCGGGCGCGGCTGAGCCGCGACCTGACGGTGCCCAGCGGAATCTCCAGCAGGCGGGATACCTCCTCATACGTATAGCCCTGCACCTCCACCAGCACAATCACCAGGCGGAAGGGGTCGGGCAGGGCATCCAGCGCCGCCTGCAGATCCTCCTGCAGCAGGCCGTTGAAGAACTGCTCCTCGAGGCTGCCCCACCACAGCAGGAAGGGCTGATGAAGCTGCTGGAAGAGGGTGAACTGGGCGACATCCAGGGTATCCGCCTCGCTGGCCTCGGCGGCGGTCGGGGGGCGACTCCGGCGGCGTCGCCACTCGCTGATGAAGGCGTTGGTGAGGATATGGAACAGCCAGGCCTCGAAGCGTCGCGGGTCGCGCAGGGTCTCGAGGCGACGCCACGCCTGGGTCACCGCCTCGGCGACGATGTCCTCGGCGTCCTCGGGGTGGCGGGTCAGCCGCAGGGCGGTGCCGTAGAGCCGATCCATCAGCGGCTCCAGGCGCTGCTCGAACCACTGCCGCTGCCTGGCGGTGTCGCGGTCTCGCATGGCGATTCCCGAATCGCCCCCGCGGGGAGGGCAGGGCCTCCGGATCGGGGATGGGATGAGCGCACTGGCCAGGGCCATGGGCCATTACCTCGAGGATGGCGGGTCACGCGGCGACCGGCAAGTCGCCTCGTTCGCAGGGACGTCTCGACGGGCGGCAGGGTTCCCGATGCCGTGCCAGGGGCCGGGAACAAAAGGACGCGGCGCTGCGTCCCCGCGGACACGACACGCCGGGTGTCGTCATCACGCAATCACGCAGGAGAACCACCATGACCAGCACGGCAACCGCTTCCGCCGCACCCGCGGTGGATCGCGATGAACTGGAGGCTCGGGTCAAGGCCATGTACCGGGAGGTGGCCGAGACCCCGCAGGCCGACTTCCATTTCGAGATGGGCCGCGCCCTGGCCGAGCGCCTGGGCTATGACCCCGCGGCCCTCGACCGCATCCCGGCCGCGGCCATCGACTCCTTCGCCGGGGTCGGGCACTTCCTGGATCTGGCGGCCATCCAGCCGGGCGAGACGATCCTCGACCTGGGCAGCGGCTCCGGCATGGACAGCCTGCTGGCCGTACTGGCGACCGGTCCTGGCGGCCGGGTACTGGGACTCGACATGACCGATGCCCAGCGCGACAAGGCCACCCGCCTGGCCCGAGAGGGGGGCATTCGCAATGTCGAGTTTCATGCGGGCTATATCGAGGCGCCGCCCGTCCCGGACGCCAGCGTCGATCTGGTGATCAGCAACGGGGTGATCAACCTTTCTGCGGACAAGCCGCGGGTCTTCGCCGAAGCCGCCCGGGTATTGAAGCCCGGCGGGCGCCTGGCGCTGGCCGATATCGTCACCGAGTCGCCGCTACCGGAGGGGGTGACCTGTGACGCCACCCTGTGGGCCGCCTGCATCGGCGGGGCCAGCCAACAGGACGCCTACCGGGCAGCCATCGAGGCGGCCGGCCTGAGGATCCAGGCCTTCCGCGAGCACCCCGAATACCGCTTCCTGACCGATTCGGCGCGGGGGGCCAGCGACACCTACGGTGTCAAGAGTATCTCGCTGCTGGCCGTCAAGGCCTGAGCGGCAACCCAGAACGATCGATTCGACGATACGGAGGAACCGACCATGACCATGCAGAAGCCCCTGATCCTTGCCTCACTGCTGCTGGCCCTGCCCCTGGCGGCGGGCACCCTCCAGGCGTCGCCCTATCATGGCGACGGCCACCTGCTCGGCACCCCGGAAGACCTCGAATGGGGGCCGGTGGGCTCCATGGGGGAGGGAGCCGAGATCGCCATCATCGAGGGCGACCTCGCCGAGGAGGTGCCCTTCACCTTCCGGCTGCGGCTGGCAGACGGCTACGAGATCAAACCGCACGTCCACCCCGCCTACGAGCGCGTGACAGTGCTCTCCGGTACCCTGCACTTCGCCCACGGCGAGACCTTTGATCCCGAGGCTACCAAGACGCTGCCCGTCGGCGGCTTCGCCATCATGGCACCGGGCGATGCCATGTTCGGCTACGCCGAGGGCGAGACCATCATCCAGCTCCACGGCACCGGCCCCTGGGGCATCGAGTACGTCGATCCGGCGGATGACCCGCGCCAGTGAGTCCGGGGCGCGCCACGAGTCGACGCCCGCCCGGTCCCGCGACGGCAAGGCGGGACCGGGCGCTCCCCCACGCGGCGCTTCCCTTCAGTCCATGGCCAGCCAGCGCTCGGCCAGGCGGGCGGCCTGGCCCTGGCCGGCAACCATGGCCAGCCGCCCCGCCTGGCGGCGCATCCCCGCGCGCTTGAGCTTGATGACCATCCGCGCCGGCAGGCCGACGAAGATCAGCTTGACCCGCTGGACGCGCAGTTCCTCCACCAGCGCCTGCAGGGCAACGATGGCGGTGGCGTCCAGGCTCGGCACGTCGCGCATGTCCAGCATCATGACCCTCACCTCCGGGTCCACCACCCGCAGCGAGGAGACGGCCTTCTCGGCGGCGCCGAAGAACAGCGGGCCGTTGATATCGTAGAAGGCCACCCCGCGGGGCAGCGTGGGTGGCGCCTCGCGCTCGCCGGCACGCAGTCGCCGTGCCTCGGTCAGGCTGGCCATGCGGCGGATGAACAGCGCCGCGGCCAGGCCCATGCCCACGGCCACGGCCAGCACCATGTCGAAGATCACCGTGAGCGCGAAGCAGAGCAGCAGCACCGCCACGTCACTGCCCGGGGCGCTCTTCAGGGTGTGGGCGAAGTGGCGCGCCTCGCTCATGTTCCAGGCGATGATGAACAGCAGCGCGGCCAGCGCCGCCATGGGCACATGGCCCAGTACCCCTGCCAGCAGCACCACGGCGAGCAGCACCACCAGGGCGTGGACCACGGCGGCCAGCGGCGAGGCGGCACCGCTGCGGATATTGGTGGCGGTGCGGGCCAGGGCGGCGGTGGCGGTGATGCCGCCGAAGAAGGGCACCACCAGGTTGCCGATCCCCTGGCCGACCAGCTCGGCGTTGGGGTCGTGCCGGGTGCGGGTCAGGCCGTCGGCCACCACGGCGCAGAGCAGCGACTCGATGGCCGCCAGCATGGCGATGGCCAGGGCCGGCCCGAGCAGCTCACGGATCAACGCGAAGTCCACCGTCAGTGGGGTGCCGTCGGGCCCGGGCAGGTGCCAGGGCACCACAGGGCTGGGGGGGAAGGGGGGGATGCCGCTGCCGCTCTGGCCCTGGAACTCCCAGCTGAAGCGCGAGGCGATGGTGGCGATCTCGGCTCCGGCGGCGCTTACCGACAGGGCCGCCAGGGTGCCGACGACCAGCCCCACCAGCGGCGCCGGTACCGGCAGCTTGAGTCGTGGCCAGAGGATCAGGGTGGCCAGCGTCACCAGGCCCACGCCCAGCTCGGCCGGCGCCAGGGTTGGCAGGGCGCGAACGATGGCGGCCAGGTTGTGCGGGGTACTGTCGCCCAGCTCGACCCCGGCCAGGCCCAGGAAATCGGGCAGCTGCAGCAGGGCGATCACCACGGCGATGCCGGCGGTGAAGCCCAGCACCACCGGGTAGGGTACGAACTGGATCAGGCTGCCCAGCCGCGCGAGCCCCAGGGCCACCAGGATCAGCCCCGCCATCAGGGTGGCGATCAGCAGCCCGCCGACGCCGTGGCTGGCGACGATGGGGAAGAGGATCACCACGAAGGCCGCCGTGGGGCCGGAGATGTTGAAGCGCGAGCCGCCGGTCAGGGCGATGATGGCGCCGGCCACGATGGCGGTGTAGAGGCCGTGCTGGGGCGGCACGCCGGTGGCGATGGCCAGCGCCATGGAGAGCGGTATCGCGACGATGCCGATGGTCAGGCCGGCCAGCAGGTCGCGGCGCAGTTCAGGGAGCCCATATCCCGCTCGCCAGGCGGCGACCAGGGCGCTGCCGGGAACAGGGAGGCGATAGCCGGTCAGGGAAGAGCGGCGGGACATGACAACTCCTTTGCGTGCTAAAGAGCTGGAGCCTGCACGTTACGCCTTTCTACTGCGCCGCCGCAAGCCCTGCCATTGCCGCATGAGGCCGCCGCCGCGCGCGGTAGACACCGACCGACGGGGCTTGCAGGCCCCCAACACGACGGGCCCGACCATGCGGTCGGGCCCGTCGCGTCAGGGGCGGGCTGAGGTCGGCTCAGTTGCCGTGCTTGTGGTGGCCCTTGCCATAGCCCTTGCCAGGCCCCTTGCCATAGCCGCCCTCGCCGCGCTGCATCATGGTCTCGCGCAGCTCCTCGAGCTGCTCGTCGCTAAGCAGTTCGGAGAGCGCTTCCTGGTGGCGGTCGCGCATCTCGCGCATGGCGTCGCGGCGCTCCTCGCGGGAGTCGAAGTCGCGATCCCGCAGCTCGGCCAGGTCGGCATAGATCGCCTCGCGGGTCTCGCGCAGGGCCTCACGCTCCTCGTCGGAGAGGTCCCACTCGTCCACCAGCGCCTCGAGGCGCTCCTGCATGCTGGCGCGGCGCTGCTCCATCCGCTCGGCGCGGCGCTCCTCGCGCATCTCGCGGCGGGCCTCCTCCAGGGCCTCGCGCTGCTCGTCGTCGAGGATCTCGGCCAGGCGCTCGCGATGCGCTTCATACAGCTCGCGCATCGCCTCGCGGTGCTCGCTGCGCGCCTCGTCCAGGGCCTCGCGGGTCGCCTCGTCGATTCCGGCGCGATCGAAGAGGGCCTGGCGCTGTTCGGCGCGGGCTTCCTTCCACTGCTCGCGCTGCTCCTGGCGCTGCTCCGCGCCCTTGCCGTGGTAGGCGGCGGTGGCGGAAAGCGCCAGGGGGGCGATGGCCATGGCCAGCAGCGCGGGGGCCAGCAGCTGGCGGGTGAGGGACTTCTTCATGGGGGCACTCCTTCGGGCCTCGGGTTGACGGTTCCAGTCTCGCCCCGGCCGGTGCAAGGGGGGTGCAGCGACCGTGCAAAGGCGATGCAAGCGGGACCGGCGATCACTCCTCGGGCTGGTACTTGTAGCCCACTCCGTAGACCGAGCGAATCACCTCGCGTTCCGGCCATACCTCGCCGATCTTGCGGCGCAGCTTCTTGACGTGGCTGTCCACGGTGCGCTCCGAGACGATGCGGTGGTCGCGGTACATGTGGTCCATCAGCTGGTCCCGGGAGAAGATCCGCCCCGGGGCGTGCATCATCACCTTGAGCAGCTGGAACTCCACCGCGGTCAGCCCCAGGTCCTGGCCGTCGGCCAGCGCCCGCCAGCCCTCCTCGTCGAGGACCAGGTCGCTGCCCACGGCAGGCCCGGCGCCGTCGACGCCCTGGCTGCGGCGCAGCACCGCCTTGACCCGGGCCACCACCTCCCGGGGGCTGAAGGGCTTGCAGATATAGTCGTCGGCGCCCAGCTCCAGGCCTAGCAGGCGGTCGACCTCCTCGACCCGGGCGGTGAGCATGATCACCGGCAGCGCCGGCCAGCGCTGGCGGATCTCCCGGCACAGGGTCAGGCCGTCGGTGCCGGGCAGCATCAGGTCGAGCAGCGCCAGCGCCGGGCCCTGGCCTGCCTGGCGCACGTCGGCCAGCCACGGCAGCACGCTGTCGCCGTGGTCCAGGTGATGGGTGGTGAAGCCGCTGCCTTCCAGGTAGTCGGCCACCAGCCGGGCGATCTTGGGTTCATCCTCGACGATCAGGATGCTCTGCCCCTGGGGTTCCCGTGATGTCATGCGATCTCCTCCCTGTCATCGAGCGTCGGAAAGTCCAGCGTCCAGCATAACCCACCCAGCGGCGAGGCCGAGGCGTGCATCTCGCCGCCGTGGGCCTTGACCAGGGCCGCGGCGATGGAGAGCCCCAGGCCGCTGCCGCCGCTGGCGCGGTTGCGCGAGCCCTCCACCCGGTAGAGCCGCTCGGTGAGCCGGGCCAGCTCGCCCTCGGGTACGCCGGGGGCGCTGTCCTCCCAGGTGACCCGCAGGCCCGTGGGCGTGGCGGCGAGGGTGACCCGCAGCCGGCCCGGGGGCCGGGTGTAGGCGCAGGTGTTGTCGAGCAGGTTGTTCCACAGCTGGCGCAGCCGCTGGACGTCGCCGCGCATCCAGGCCTCGCC
>NZ_CP071922.1:3474019-3476082 GCF_017584085.1 Halomonas sp. BM-2019 | reverse complement strand
GAGCCAGCCGTCGGCCTCCTCCAGGCGGGCGGTCAGGCTCTCGGCCAGGTCCATGGGGGCCAGCTGGACCTCCAGGGCGCCGGCGTCGCTCTGGGAGAGCAGCCGCAGGTCGGCCACCAGGCGCTCCAGCTGGGCCACCTCCTGGGAGAGCGAGTGCAGGCTGTCCAGGTCGAGGCGGCGGATGCCGTCCTGCATCGCCTCGATCTCGCCGCGCAGCACGGCCAGCGGCGTGCGCAGCTCGTGGGCGATGTCCGAGACCCAGCGGCTGCGCGCCTCGCGGCTCGCCTCCAGGGTGGCGGCCAGCACGTTGAAGTCCCGGGAGAGCCTGGCGAGCTCGTCCTGGCCGCGCTCCGGCAGGCGAATGCTGTAGTCGCCCTCGGTGAGCCGGCGGGTGGCCAGCGCCATGCTGCGGGTGCGGCGTCCCAGCCACCAGGAGAGGCCGCCGGCCAGCAGCAGCGAGGTGACCCCCAGGGAGCCGACGATGATCGCCAGGTTGCGCTGCTGGCGGGAGAGGAAGATGCGGTCCATGCGTGCCATCAGCTGCTCCGGCGGGCGGTAGCCCAGGGTGCCGACCCGCTCGCCCTCGTGGAGGATCGGCAGCCAGCGCAGGGTGGCGGCCTCCTCCTCGTCATCCGGGGGCAGGCCGATCACCGGCAGGCCCTCGGCGTCGTGGAGCACGAAGTCCTTGGGATCGCCCAGGCGGCGCTCGATGCCGTGGGGCGGGGGGGCGGCGCCGGGCCACAGCTGCTGGCGCACCAGACGCTGCCAGGCGGAGGGCGAGACGCGCAGCCACTGCCAGTCGCCGCGGCTCGCCCACTCCTCGCCGAGCCCCTCGGCCAGGGTCTCGGCGCGGGCCGCCTGGGTGGTGTCCAGGTACTCGAGGAAGCCGCGATCCAGGCTGCGCGAGACCGCCAGGAACACCAGGGCCGAGATCACCACGTTGACCCCGAGGATCACCACGAACAGCTTGATCCCCAGCCGGGAGACGGCGGGGCGGGGCAGGCGAAGGCTCATGAGCGGGTCTCCTGGGGGGTGGGGGGGCGGTGGCCGAGGCGCTCGCGCAGCCCCTCGAGCATCAGGTAGAGGCAGGGCACCAGCAGCAGCAGGATAAGGGTGGCGAAGAGCATGCCGAAGCCCAGCGAGATCGCCATGGGGATGATGAAGCGCGCCTGGCGCGAGGTCTCGAAGATCATCGGGGCGAGCCCGAGGAAGGTGGTCAGGGTGGTCATCATGATCGGGCGCAGGCGCCGGGTCGCGGCGGCGACGATCGCCTCCCGGGCGCCCATGCCCTCGCGGCGGCGGCGGTTGGCGTAGTCGATCAGCACCAGGGCGTCGTTGATCACCACCCCGGAGAGCGCCAGCATGCCCATCAGGCTGATCACCGAGAGGCCGAAGCCCATGATCAGGTGGCCGGCCACGGCGCCGATCACCCCGAAGGGGATGGCGGCCAGCACCAGCAGCGGCTGCAGATAGCTGCGGAAGGGAATGGCCAGCAGGACATAGAGGGCGATCAGGGTCAGCCAGGCGGCCCGGGTCAGCGACGAGACGTTGTCGGCGGCCTCCTGCTGGCGCCCGCCGGGGGTGATCTCGAGCCCCGGCCAGCCGGCCCGCAGGGCGGGCAGCACGTCCGCCTCCAGGGTGGCCATCACCTGGTTGATGTCGGCCTCCCGGGCGGCATCGGCGGTGACGCCGATGATGCGTCGGCCGTCGATGCGCTGCAGGGTGGTGGCGGCCCGGCCCAGCTCGATTTCGGCGACCCGCGCCAGCGGCACCTGACCCCCCTCCGGGGTGCGAATCGGCAGTCGCTCGAGGTCGGCGAGGCTCCGGCGCGCCTCGGCGGGCAGGCGCACCTCGACGCTGATCTCGTGGCGGCCGACGAACTGCTCCAGCGCCGTGATGCCCTGCAGGGGCGCCCGCAGCTGGGCGGCCAGGTCGGCGCCGGTCAGCCCCAGGGCGCGGCCCTCCGCGGAGAGGCGCAGCTCCAGCTGGGGTTTGCCGTCGGCCAGGCCGCTGTCGATATCGGTGATGCCGTCGAACTCGCCGAGCGCCTCGGCCAGCCGGCC
>NZ_CP071922.1:3464451-3473919 GCF_017584085.1 Halomonas sp. BM-2019 | reverse complement strand
CGACGCCGCGGTAGTCGCTGACGTCGTAGCCGAAGTCCTTCATCGGCGAGGTGAAGAAGGGCGACAGCCAGATGGCATCGACGCCCAGCGAGGCGATGTAGTCGAGGCGGTCGATCACCCCCTGGAGGTCGCCGATGCCGTCGCCGCGGCTGTCCTGGAAGCTGCGCGGATAGACCTGGTAGATCACCGCGCCGCGCCACCACTCCGGGTCGCCACCGAGCTGTCGTGTCGCCATGCTCGCCTCCTGACGGGGATTGCGGTCGGTCATCAGGCCACGGCTCGAGCCGGGGCGACGCCGAGTGCCCGGTCCTGGTCGTCGAACAGGTGGACGTGCTCGGGGTCGGGGGCCAGGGCCACCTGCTGGCCGACCCGCCAGGCGCTGGGAGCCTCGCTGCGGTGGATCAGCAGGGTCTCGCCGGCCTTGGGCGCCAGGTAGACATAGACCTCGTTGCCCAGGTACTCGACGTTGACGATCTCGAAGGCGTTGTCGCCCTTGGCCTCGGCCAGGCGCAGGTGCTCGGGGCGCACGCCCAGGGTCAGCGCCTCGCCGGCGGCATGGTGGCGGGTGTCCTGGGGCAGGGCCAGCTCGCCGATGCCGGCGGTGCGCACCCGACAGCCGCGCGCGTCGCCGGCCACCAGGGAGGCCGGCAGGAAGTTCATGGTCGGCGAGCCGATGAAGCCGGCCACGAACTTGGTCGCCGGGCGCTGGTAGAGCTCATGGGGGCTGCCCACCTGCTCCACCCGGCCGGCGTTGAGCACTACGATCTTGTCGGCCAGGGTCATGGCCTCCACCTGGTCGTGGGTGACGTAGATCATGGTGGATTCGAGACGCTGGTGCAGGCGGGCGATCTCGTTGCGCATCTGCACGCGCAGGGAGGCATCGAGGTTGGAGAGCGGCTCGTCGAACAGCAGGATGCGCGGCTCCCGGGCCATGGCGCGGCCCATGGCCACGCGCTGGCGCTGGCCGCCGGAGAGCGCCTTGGGCTTGCGCTCGAGCAACTCCTCGAGCTGCAGGATGCGGGCGGTGGCCATGACCCGCTCGTGGACCGTCTCCTTGGCGGTCTTGGCCAGCTTGAGGCCGAAGGCCATGTTCTCGTAGACCGTCATGTGCGGGTAGAGGGCGTAGGACTGGAAGACCATGCCAACGCCGCGCTCGCGGGGCGGCAGCTCGTTGACCACGGTGTCGCCGATGGAGAGCTCGCCGTCGCTGATCGATTCCAGCCCGGCGATCAGCCGCAGCAGGGTCGACTTGCCGCAGCCGGAGGGGCCGACGAAGACCACGAACTCGCCTTGGCCGATGTCGAGGTCCACATCCTTGATGATATGGGTGCTGCCGAAGATCTTGTTGACCTTGTCGAGGATGACGCTTGCCATGGGGGTGTCTCCTTGCCGGCCCGGTTGTGGCTTGGTGATGAATGGTTCGCCGCGGGCCGGCCTGTTGTTGTCAGTGTGGCTCAGAGAGCGAACCAGGCGGCCTGGTAAGGGGGCAGGTGCAGGGTGTCGCCGTCGTGCTCGTGGGTGAAACCGTGCCCCTCGAGGGGGGCACGCACCGCCAGCTGTAGCCGGGTCTCCCGGGGCTGGCCGGTGAGGTTGAAGACGCAGAGGAGCCGCTCCTCGCTCGTCTCGCGGACGAAGCCGAGCAGCTCATCGCCCACCTCGACGAGTTCGAGGTCGCCGCCGACCAGCGCCGGATGGGCGGTGCGAAAGGCCAGCAGGCGGCGGGCGGCGTTGAGCACCGAGTCCGGGTCGTCCTGCTGGGCGGCCACGGCCAGCGGCAGCTGACGCGCCTCCACCGGCAGCCAGGGCTCGACGCCCGCGGCGGTAAAGCCCCCCTGGCTGTCGTCGCTCCAGGGCATAGGGGTGCGACAGCCGTCGCGGCCCTTGAACTCCGGCCACAGCACCTTGCCGTAGGGGTCCTGGATACGCTCGAAGGGCACCTCGGCCTCCATCAGGCCCAGCTCCTCGCCCTGGTAGAGGCAGACGCTGCCGCGCAGCGAGAAGAGCATCGCCAGCGCCACCTTGGGATAGGCGACGGGATCCTCGTCTGCGCCCCAGCGAGTGGCGCTTCTCACCACGTCGTGGTTGGAGAGCGCCCAGCAGGGCCAGGCATCGCCGGCCAGGCGCTGGAAGCGCTCGATCACCTCGCGGAGATAGGCCGCCGAGTGGGGCTCGTTGAGCAGGTCGAAGGTGTAGGCCATGTGCAGCTTGTCGCCGCCGGCGGTGTACTCGGCCATGCGCTCCAAGGGGTTGTCGTCGCCGATCTCGCCCACCGTGGTGGTGCCGGGGAACTCGTCCATCAGCGCGCGCAGCTCGCGCAGGAAGTCGAGGTTCTCCGGGCGGCTCAGGTCGTAGACGTGGCGCTGCCAGGTGTAGGGGTTGGCGTCCGGGGCGCCCAGGGTCTTGGCTTCGCCCGCCGGCACCGGCGGGTTGTCGCGCAGCTCGGCGTCGTGGAAGTAGAAGTTGACGGTATCCAGGCGGAAGCCGTCGACCCCCAGCTCCAGCCAGAAGCGCATATTGTCCAACTGCGCCCGGCGCACCTCCGGGTGATGGAAGTTGAGGTCCGGCTGGCTGGTCAGGAAGTTGTGCAGGTAGTACTGGCGCCGGCGCGAGTCGAAGGTCCAGGCCGAGCCGCCGAAGATCGACAGCCAGTTGTTGGGCGGGGTGCCGTCCGGCTTGGGGTCGGCCCAGACATACCAGTCCGCCTTGGCGTTGGTGCGATCGGCGCGGCTCGCCTGGAACCAGGGGTGCTGGTCCGAGGAGTGGCTGATCACCTGGTCGATCATCACCTTGAGGCCCAGGGAATGGGCCTTCGCAAGCAGCGCCTTGAAGTCGTCCAGGGTGCCGAACATCGGGTCCACGTCGCAGTAGTCGCTGACGTCGTAGCCGAAGTCGAGCATCGGCGAGGTGAAGAAGGGCGACAGCCAGATGCCGTCCACGCCCAGGCTCGCCACGTACTCCAGCTTCTCGGTGATGCCCTTGAGATCGCCGATGCCGTCGCCGTTGGCATCCATGAAGCTGCGCGGGTAGATCTGGTAGATGACGCCGCCGCGCCACCAGAGGGTGTTGTCTTGCATCTTGGATTCCGTGAATGACATGGGAGGCTTACCCCTTGACCGCGCCGGCGGTGAGGCCGGAGACGATGCGCCGCTGGAAGATGATCACCAGGATCACCAGGGGTACGGTGACCACCACCGAGGCGGCCATGATCGGGCCCCAGGGCAGCTCGTAGGCGCTGCCCCCGGAGAGCAGGGCGATGGCCACCGGCACGGTGCGCTGGCTGTCGGTGAGGGTGAAGGTCAGGGCGAACAGGAACTCGTTCCAGGCGGCGATAAAGGCCAGCAGTCCCGTGGTCGCCATGGCCGGCCACATCAGCGGCAGGAACACCTTGGTGATGGTGATCCAGGGGGTGGCGCCGTCCATGATCGCGGCCTCCTCCAGCTCCATGGGCAGCTGCTTCATGAAGGTGGTCAGCACCCAGACGGTGAAGGGCAGGGTGAAGATGGTGTAGCTGAGGATCAGGCCGCCCGGGTTGTTGTAGAGATTCAGCGCCCGGATCACCTCGAACAGTCCGGAGAGCACCGCCACCTGGGGGAACATGGAGACGCCGAGAATCACCAGCAGCACCGTGGAACGGCCGCGGAAGCGCACCCGGCCCAGGGCGTAGGAGGCGGTGATGCCGAGCAGCAGGGCGATGAACACCACGCTGGTGGCGATCAGGATGGAGTTGAAGATCGCCTGGATGAAGCTGCGCTGGGTGAACACCTGGACATAGTTGGCCAGGCTCCAGGTGCTGGGCCACAGCTCGACCCGGAACAGGTCGCTGGACGGCTTGAAGGAGGTGATCACGGCGTAATAGAAGGGGAACACCGCGATGACCACCACGAAGGCCACCAGGGCCCAGAAGCCGATGCGGGTGGCGAGCTTGTTGAATTGGCGCGAGGTCATGCGTCACCTCCCAGGTTGAAACGCTTACGGCCCAGGTAGAGATAGGCGATGGTGGACAGGGCGATGATCAGGAACAGCAGGGTCGAGGCGGCACTGCCGTAGCCCACGTCCTGGAACTCGACCAGCTGCTGGCGGGCGTAGATCGACATCGACATGGTGCTGGTGGAGTTGGAGGTCAGCACGTAGATGACGTCGAACACCCGCAGGGCATCGAGCAGGCGGAAGATCACCGCCACCATCAGCGCCGGGGTGATCAGCGGCAGGGTCACCTTGAAGAACACCCTGACCGGGTGGATGCCGTCCACCTCGGCGGCCTCGTAGCAGTCCTTGGGCAGCATCTGCAGGGCGGCCAGCACCAGCAGGGCGACGAAGGGGGTGGTCTTCCAGACGTCGACCATGATCACCGCCCACATGGAGTAGTTGGCATCCGCCGTCCAGGCGATGGGGTCGGCGATGATGCGCAGCGCCATCAGCAGCTCGTTGATGATCCCGAACTGGTCGTTGAGCATCCAGGCCCACATCTGCGCCGAGACGATGGTGGGAATCGCCCAGGGGATCAGCACCGCGGCGCGCACGAAGGTGCGGCCCTTGAACTCGGCGTTGAGGATCAGCGCCACGATGATGCCGAACACCACCTCCAGCGACACCGAGACGATGGAGAAGTAGAAGGTGTTCCATACCGCGCGCCACCAGATGGGGTCGGCGAGCACGCCGTACCACTGGCCGTCGTCGTAGACCAGGTAGTTCTCCAGGCCAACGAAGAAGACGTTGCTGAGGTCGGCGAGGGAGGCGTCGGTGAAGCTGAAGTAGAAGGTGCGCACGAGCGGCCAGCCGGCCACCAGGGTCAGCGCGACCAGCATCGGTGCCAGGAAGGTCCAGGCGGCCTTGACGCGCTGACGGCGCACCTTGGTGCTGCGGTAGGCCTTGGCCGGGGGGCGCGCCACGGCGGGCGCGCTGTCGTCGAGGGTCGTACTCATGGAAGGCTCCTGGGTTACCAGTTGCGGCGCTTGACGCGCGACAGGTCGCGCTCGAGGTCGGCCACGGCCTGCTCGCCGCTCTTGCTGCCGGAGAGCACGTCGTGGGAGGTGCTGAAGAAGGCGTTGCTGACGCGGCCGTAAGCGTCGCCGGTCACCGCCGAGGGGCGGGCCACGGCGTTGACGAAGGTGTCGTAGAGCTCGCCGAAGAAGGGTACCGCCTCGAGCACCTCCTCATCCTGGTAGAGGGCCGCCAGGGTGGGGTTGTAGGCGCCCTGGATGGCGCGGCGCTTCTGCTCGTCGTGGCCGGTCAGGAAGGCGACCAGATCGGCGGCGAGCTCGGGGTTCTCGCTGTAGCGGGAGACCGCCAGGTTCCAGCCGCCCAGGGTCGCGGCACTCTGGGTTTCGCCGCCCGAAGCCGCGGCGCTCTGGTTGTCGCCGCCCGAAGCCGCGGCGCTGCCGCCCTCGCCGCCATGGGGCAGTTTGACCACGCCCACCTTGCCGCGCACCTCGCTGCCCTCGCTCTGGGCCAGGGCCCAGGCGTAGGGCCAGTTGCGCATGAATACCGCGTTGCCGCCCTGGAAGACGCCGCGGGCCTCCTCCTCGGTGTAGTTGAGCACGCCGCTCGGGGAGATCTCGCCGATCCAGCTGGCCGCCAGGTCGAGCGCCGCGGCGGCACGGTCGTTGTTGATGCTGATCTCGCCGTCGGCCTCCACCAGGGTGCCGCCGCCGAAGCTGGCGATCCACTCCAGGGCGTTGCAGGTCAGGCCCTCGTAGGCGCGGCCCTGGAACACGAAGCCGTGCATGCGCCCGTTGCCGGCCTCACGCTCGGCGTCCTGGATGGTACGGGCGATCTCGGTGAGCTCCTGCCAGGTCTCGGGCGGTTCGAAGCCATACTGCTCCAGCAGGTCGGCGCGGTAGTAGAGCACCCCGGCGTCGGTGAACCACGGCAGGGCCACCAGGCGGCCGCCCACGGTGTTGTTCTCGACGATGGCCGGGAAGTGCCCCTCGGCGGCGTCCTCGCCCAGCACCTCGGCGAGGTCGAGCAGGTGGTTGCCCAGCAGGCCCGGCCAGATGACGTCGATCTGTAAGACGTCGATGTCCCGGGAGTTGGCGGAGAGGATCTGCTGGTAGAGCGACAACCGCTCGGTGGAGGAGTTGGGGGTGGAGACGATGTCGACGCTGTGACCGGTCGCCTCCTCCCAGGCGCGCACGCCCTGCTGGCAGAGGGTCAGCTCGGTGCCCACGGCGCCGCAGGAGATGGTCAGGTCGGCCGCCTGGGCCTGGCCGGCGCCGGCCAGGGAGGCGGCACCCAGGGCGACGGCGGCGATCAGTGGTTTCGGGTACATCATGAAATCCTCGTCGGCGTTTCTTGGATTGTTATAGGAGGCAGCGCTGTCCAGAGACAGCGCTGGCAGGTGATCTTAAACGATTAAGATCGTGGCGCTAAGTAAAGACCATGGGGCCGAGCCCCTTCAACCTAGACTTTTGTCTAGTGTGAGGTCGGCGCTCGCCCACTATGAAGCAGGCAAATAATGATGATGCTCGTCGATTCATCGAAGTTCCCCGTGCCGTATTAGACATTGGTCGCAATTTCCCCAGGTGGCGTTGAGCGAGCGACCTTAAACGATTAAGTTTTGGCCGTGCTCTTCACATCGCCCTGGCGCAGGAAAGCGCCTCGGGACTTAAACGTCACAGTTCCTGTGGGAACGATCGACAAGGGGGTCGCCGCCAGGGGGGAGGCGAGCGTGATCGACGAAGAGACGCTGACACGACAAGGGGGATGCCGCGACGGTCATCTCCCCCGGTGCACCATCACGGATAACAACAGGGGAATAAGCGATCATGAATGCTGCCACCTTCAAGACACCGCTCGCCATTGCCATCGCCGCCGCCGGGGTTGTCCTGGCCGCCACCGCCAGCGCCCAGTCGACGGATCTCGAAGCGCGCCTGGCCGAGGTCGAGGCACGCCTCGCCGCCGCCGAGCAGCGGGCCACAATTGCCGAGACCCAGGCTGAACTCGCCGAAGCCCAGGCCGAGGGTCGTCTCTCCGCCGAGGAGGTGGAGGAGCGCCTGGCCAGGGTCGAGCGCCAGGCCAGCGGTGAGGAGGGCTTCTCCTTCGGCGCCTATGCCCGCTCCGGGCTGCTGCTGGGCGAGGATCGCAAGAGCATCCCGGGCGGCCCCGGCGTAACACCGGCGGGCCCGTTCGGTGGCAGTGTCGGCCGGCTGGGTAATGAGGACGATACCTACGCCGAGGCCAAGGTCGATTACCGGATGCGGTATGACAATGGCGCCCTGGCGCGCTATCACTTCATGATGGCCGACGGCACCACCACCAGCAACGACTGGAACGACGACTCCAACCTCAACGTTCGCAATGTCTTCGTCGAGCTCAGCGACCTGCCGACCTTCACCGGCGCCTTCGAGAACTCCACCATCTGGGCGGGCAAGCGCTTCGACCGCGACAACTTCGATATCCACTGGCTCGACACCGATTTCGTCTTCCTGGCCGGTACCGGGGCGGGCATCTACGACGTCCAGCTGGCCGACAACTGGCGCTCCAACTTCTCGCTCTATGGGCGCAGCTTCAGCGACTTCCAGGTCGATCGCGAGGACCCGGGCCTGACCAGCAGCACCGACAGCCTGATCCTCACCGCCAACAACTACTTCGGCAACTGGCAGTGGATGGTCAACGGCATCTCCGCCGCCGACAACGACGAGCGCGATATCGGCGTCGGCCAGACCGCCGCCGACAGCGGCTGGCACACCATGGTGGCCTACCACGGCGACAGCTTCTTCGGTCTGGGCCAGGGCAACTTCAAGGTGGCGCTGCTGCACGGCCAGGGCCTGGGTGCCGAGGTCAAGGGGCTCGGCAGCAGCGGCGGCCTGACCGAGGACGCCCAGTCGACCCGCCTCGGCGTCTATGGCACCACCTACCTGGCCCCCAACTGGCGCATCGCCCCGGCGATCCTGGCCGAGACCAGCAAGGACCGCTTCGCATCCGGCGACCGCTTCGACTGGGCGACCCTCAACGTGCGCCTGGCCAACGAGATCACCCAGAACTTCGAGATGCAGTACGAGGGCAGCTACCAGTACATGGACCTCGACCAGGGCGAGGGCGGCAACGCCGTCAGCGGCAACTGGGGCAAGCTGACCATCGCGCCCACCTTCAAGCCCCAGGTGGGCGGCTTCTGGCGGCGGCCCGAGATCCGTGCCTTCGCCTCCTACACCGACTGGGATAGGGAGCTGAACGGCTTCAACGGCAGCTTCGGCGAGGACGGCTTCACCGGTGGCCAGTGGAGCTTCGGCGTCCAGACCGAAGTCTGGTTCTGAGTGGGGAGCCCGTCGGACTCACCGCTGATCGGCCACGCGACGATCGGTTGAGCCCGACAGGCTCCCGGGTCCCGGCAGGAGGCCGGGCCCTGCTCGCTGTTTCGATCTTGCCCGCGCCTTCGGACGCGGGCTTCTTGTATGCTGTAGTATCACAAGCGACGGGCCCCGGAGAGAGGCCTCGCCAGGGGAGCGCCGATGCCACTGATCCAGGAGAAGCTCGTGCCGCCGCCGCTGCCGCTCAGCCTGGTGGCGCGGTCGCGCCTCAATGACCATTTCGTGCTCGACGAGCGGGTGCGCCTGCTGCTGGTGCAGGCGCCGCCCGGCTATGGCAAGAGCACCCTGGTGGCCGAGCGCCTGCCGGCCCTGGAGCAGCCGGCGGCCTGGTGGCGCCTGGACGCCCGGGACGACAACCCGGTGCGCTTCGCCGCCTACTTCCGGGCCCTGCTGGAGGGCCTGCTCGACCGCTCCCTGCCCCCGGCCGCGGGGAGCCTGGCCGATGCCCTGGAGGCCTGGCTGGCCGAGCTGCCGGCCGCCGCCGAGCCCGCCCGGCTGGTGCTCGACGAGGCCGAGCACCTCCAGCATCCCGAGATCCTGGCCGGCCTGACCTTCTGGCTGCGCCACCAGCCACCCTGGCTCACCCTCACCTGGATCTCGCGGACCCGGCCGGCCCTGGGGCTGCCGGCGCTGCGCCTGCGCGGCGAACTGGAGGAGATTGGCGCCAACGAGCTGGCCTTCGACCTGGAGGAGGCCCAGACCCTGTGCGCCGAACAGCTCAGCTATCCGCCGGCGCGGGTCAGCCTGGAGCGGGCGCTGCGCCGCACCGGTGGCTGGGTCCTGGCGCTGGAGTGGCTGATCGCCCGCACCACCACCCGGGCCGGGTTCGACAGCCTGGTGGAGCGCCTCGACGGCACCCATCCCGACTTCGTCGCCTGGTTCGACGACCTGCTGGCGCAGACCCTGGCGGCGGAGGCGCGCCAGCTGCTGCTGCAGCTTGGGGTGCTGGAGCGCTTCTCGCCGCCGCTGGTGGCCCGGCTGCTGGAGGACGAGGGGCTCACCTCGCACCTCGAGCAGCTGGAGGGTGCGGGGCTCTTCCTGGAGCGCCCGGATCCCCATGCCCAGTGGCTGTGCTTCCATCCGCTCTTTGCCCAGTATCTTCGCTATCGACGCCATGAACTGAGCCCGGCGCGCCAGGGCGAGCTGCACCGTCGGGCCGGCG
>NZ_CP071922.1:3464056-3464441 GCF_017584085.1 Halomonas sp. BM-2019 | reverse complement strand
CCGAGGAGCCCGAGGCGCTGGCGGCACTGGTCGAAACGGAGGGCCCCTACCTGCTGGCCAATGGCCACTTCGCCCTGCTGGCCCGGGCGCTGGCGGTACTCGGCGAGCCGCGCCTGGTGACCTCGCCGCGGCTGACCCTGATCCACGGCTGGGTCAGCCACACCCAGTACCAGTTTGCGCGCACCCGCCAGGCCATCGACTGGATCGAGGCCCAGCTCGAGGCGCCTGACTGGCAGGCCCTGGCCGCCGAGTTCGCCACCCTGCGGGCGCAGCTCGCCATCAACCAGGGCGATGCCGACCGCGCCGCCCCTCTGGCCGAACAGGCGCTGACCCTGCCGGCCCGCTACCTGGCGGCCACCCCGGTGACGGCAGCGGCGATCCTGGC
>NZ_CP071922.1:3457240-3463838 GCF_017584085.1 Halomonas sp. BM-2019 | reverse complement strand
CCGGTGGCGGAGTTCCTCTACCGAATTCGCAGCCAGCTGCTCTGGGAGTGGCAGCGCCTGGACGAGGCGGAACAGGCGGCGCTGGCCGGCATCGCCGTGCTCGACAACCGAGGCGGGCGCTGGACCCTGCAGTGCCATATCGGCCTGGCCAAGGTGGCGCTCTCCCGCGGCGACCAGGCCCAGTGCGCCGACCACGTGCGGCGGCTGCGCAAGATCCTGGCCGAGGGCGACTACCATATCGACTGGCAGGCCAACGCCCACGCCACCCTGCTGGCCTGGTGGCAGGCCAACGACGACCTGGACGCCGTGGCGCGCTGGTGGCAGGAGGCCCCCCCGGGGGATCCGGCCACCGCCAGCAACCACTTCGCCCAGTGCAACCTGCGCAACCACGCCCGCGCCTTGACGATGCTGGGTCGCTTCGACGAGGCCGAGGCCCTGCTGCTGGCCCTCGAGGCCCAGACCGCGCGGCTGGGCCTCACCACCGATGCCAACCGCAACCGGCTCTGCCTGGCCGACCTGGGCTGGCGCCGCGGGCGCCACGAGGAGGCGCTCGCCCATCTGCGTGAGGCGCTGGCCCTGGCCACCCGCACCGGGCTCGCCGGCAGCTTCCTGCGCCTGGGCCCGGTGCTGCCCGAGATGCTCCAGGCGCTGCTCGGCGAGGCGGCGGGCCTGGACGAGCTGGCGCGCCGCCATGCCGAGCGCCTGCTGGTGCTCGGCCGGCGCCAGCGCGACTTCGGCCGCGCTGTGCGGCTGATGCTCGACGACGCGGTGATCGCCGATATCGTCGCGCGCCCCGACGTGCCCGAGCTGATCCGCGTCTCGCCGCTGACCCGCCGCGAGTGGCAGATCCTGGGCCTGATCCACGCCGGGCTCTCCAACGAGCAGATCGCCGAGCAGCTCGCGGTGGCCCCCACCACCGTCAAGACCCATATCCGCAGCCTCTACCAGAAGCAGAACATCCGCCGTCGCGAGGAGGCGGTGGCGCTGGCCGCCGACCTGCTCTCGCGGATCCAGGGGGAGTGAGTCCTTCCCCTGGGCGACCGACTCCTCCCCCCGGCTACGCCGTCTCCTCCGCCCCCGGGAGGATGTCCTCCCTGCCTGTCCTGCGCACCATGAGCCTGACGCTTTCCAGGGCCGGGCCCGTGGCCCGTAGCCTTCGAACGAGAGGACAGAATAGATGGCACAGCTTCTGAGTCGGCAGAGCGCCGACTGGTGGCGCGGGGCGGTGATCTACCAGATCTACCCGCGCAGTTTTCAGGACAGCCGTGGCGACGGCATCGGCGACCTCCGGGGGGTGATCGACCGCCTCGACTACATCGCGTCGCTGAACGTGGACGCCATCTGGCTGTCGCCCTTCTTCACCTCGCCGATGCTTGACTTCGGCTACGACGTCAGCGACTACCGCGGCGTCGACCCGATGTTCGGCACCTTGGAGGACTTCGATCGCCTGGTGGAGGCCGCGCATGCCCGCGGCCTCAGGGTGACCATCGACCAGGTGCTCTCCCACTCCTCGGACCAGCACCCCTGGTTCGCCGAGAGCCGCTCGAGCCGCGACAACCCCAAGGCCGACTGGTACGTGTGGGCCGATGCCCGTCCCGACGGCTCGCCGCCCACCAACTGGCAGGCGATCTTCGGCGGGTCCGCCTGGCAGTGGGACACTCGCCGCTGCCAGTATTACCTGCACAACTTCCTGGCCGAGCAGCCCGACCTCAACTTCCGCAACCCCGAGGTGGTGGAGGCGATCCTCGGCGAGGTGCGCTTCTGGCTGGAGCGTGGCGTCGACGGCTTCCGCCTGGATGCGGTCAACTTCTGCACCCATGGTCCGCTCAAGGATAATCCGCCCCGGGAGGAGATCGCCGAGGGTTTCATCGGGGTGCGCCCCGACAATCCCTATGGCTACCAGCGCCACCTCTACGACAAGACCCAGCCGGAGAACCTGGCCTTCCTGGAGCGGCTGCGCGCCCTGCTCGACGAATACCCCGGCACCACCAGCGTCGGCGAGGTGGGCGACGACGACTCGCTGGGCGTGATGGCCGAGTACACCCAGGGCGGCAAGCGCCTGCACATGGCCTACTCCTTCGACCTGCTCGGCGAGCGTCACGACCCCGCCTTCCTGCGCCATACCCTCACCGAGATGGAGGCGCGCATCGGCGACGGCTGGCCCTGCTGGGCGGTGGGCAACCATGACGTGACCCGTCTGGCCACGCGCTGGGACGCCGAGGGCGATGCGGCCAGGCTGCGCCTCTACCTGGCCTTCCTGCTCACCCAGCGCGGCAGCGTCTGTCTCTACCAGGGCGAGGAGCTGGGCCTCACCGAAGCGGAGCTCGCCTTCGACAAGCTGGTGGACCCGGCCGGTATCACCTTCTGGCCGGCCTACAAGGGGCGCGACGGCTGCCGCACCCCCATGCCCTGGGTCGCCGACAGCTGGTACGGCGGCTTCTCCAGCGCGGCGCCCTGGCTGCCGGTGCCCGACGAACACCTGGCGCTGGCCGTCGATCAGCAGGAGCGCGACCCCGAGGCGCTGCTCCATGCCTATCGCGCCTTCCTGGCCTTCCGCCGCACCCAGCCGGCGCTGGTCAAGGGCGATATTCACTACCATCCGCTGCGCGACGGCGTGCTCTGCCTGGAGCGCCGCCACCCCGCCAGCGACCCCGGCAGCCGCCTGCTGGTGGCGCTCAACTTCACCGACGAGGCGCGCACCCTCCCGGCCCCCACCGCGGCCGAGGCACTCCCCGGCGCACCGGCCCTGGTCAACGGCCGCTGGGGTGAGGGCCGCGTCACCCTACCCGCCTACGGCATCGCCATCGCGCGCTGCCCGGCACAGGAGGATCTGCAATGGGACATCTGACACTCACCGGTATCGGCAAGGACTATGACGGCGTCGAGATCTCCCGGGATATCGACCTGAACATCCAGGACGGCGAGTTCGTGGTCTTCGTCGGCCCCTCCGGCTGCGGCAAGTCGACCCTGCTGCGCATGATCGCGGGGCTCGAGGAGATCAGCCAGGGCGAGATGTGCCTGGATGGCGAGCGGGTCAACGAGATCCCACCCCAGGAGCGCGACATCGGCATGGTCTTCCAGTCCTATGCCCTCTACCCGCACATGACGGTGGCCGAGAACATGGCCTTCGGCCTCAAGCTGGCGCGTGCCGACAAGGCGGAGATTCGCAGCCGCGTCGCCCGGGCCGCCGAGATGCTGCACCTCACCGCGCTGCTCGAGCGCAAGCCCAAGGACCTCTCCGGCGGCCAGCGCCAGCGGGTGGCCATCGGCCGCACCCTGGTCAAGGAGCCGGCGGTATTCCTGTTCGACGAGCCGCTCTCCAACCTGGATGCGGCGCTGCGGGTCGACATGCGGGTGCAGATCGCCGAGCTGCACAAGCGGCTCAAGGCCACCATGATCTACGTCACCCACGACCAGGTGGAGGCGATGACGCTCGCCGACCGCATCGTGCTGCTGGCGGGCGGGCGCATCGCCCAGGTGGGGGCGCCGCTGTCGCTCTACCACTTCCCGAAGACCCTGGAGGTGGCCGAGTTCATCGGCTCGCCGCGCATCAACACCCTGCCGGTGGAGGTGGTCGACCCGGGCCAGCGGCAGACGGCGGTGCGCCTGCCCGGCGGCGAGTTGCTGCGGGTGGCGGTGGACGGGCGCGGCCTCACCGCCGGCGAGCACGCGACCCTGGGGGTGCGCGCCGAGGACTTCGTCGCCGCCGACCTGGCCGAGGCGCGGCTGCCGGCCCGGCTGATGGTGGCCGAGAAGCTCGGCTACGAGACCCTGGCCCACCTGCAGGTGGAAGGCGTCGAGGCGACCCTGACCCAGCGTCTGGACGGCCTGACGCACCTGGAAGATCACCAGGCCCTCACCCTGGGACTCGCCGGCGAGCGCTGCCACCTGTTCGCCGCCGATGGCCGGGCCTGCGAGCGCCAGGTCGAGATCCCCGGCGTCACCCACTAGCACCGCCAGGCAGGCCACCACGACGCCCCGGGAATGCCCCCGGGGCGTCGTGGTGTGTGAAGGGGCTATGAAGGTGCCGTGATGGGGCAAGAGGACATCGACGGCCGGCATGGCTTTCGGGATACTCTCCCTTCCGTCGAACGGCGGCAGCGCACGACGCTGCCTCAATCAGGAGCGAGCAGTCCCATGACCATCATCCGTCACGATACCAAGGCGCGCATGAGCCGTGCCGTGATCCACAACGGCATCGCCTACCTGTGCGGCCAGGTGCCCGGCCCCGAGGCGCGCCATGGCGACATCACCGAGCAGACCAGGAGCATGCTGGCCCGGGTGGACGCCCTGCTCACCGAGATCGGTTCCGATCGCGAGAATCTGCTCACCGCCACCGTCTATCTCAAGGACGGCCATGATGTCGCCGCCATGAATGCGGTGTGGGACGCCTGGGTGCCCACCGGCCACGCGCCGGCGCGCACCTGCGTCTGTGCGCCGATGCCCGCCGACGAGCTCAGGGTGGAGATCACCGTGACCGCCGCCGTGGTCAGCGGCGAGTACAGCTACTGAGGCGTCGTCAGCGCGCGCAGGGGTCGTCCATGACGGCCCCGTCCCGCGGGCGCAGCCGCCGCGAGAGGGCGTCCACCGCGATGTTCAGTGCCGCGGTGATCAGCAGCAGGAAGAGCGCCACGTCGAACATCAGGTAGTCGAAGCCCTCCTCGATGTAGAACCCCAGCGTGGCCACCCCCAGCATCCCCAGGATCGCCGTCTCGCGCAGGATCACCTCGGCGCGGTAGTAGAGCAGCGCCAGCATCCCCGGATAGAGCCGCGGCAGCAGCTCATAGGCCAGCCGGCCGCCCACCGGTAGCCCCGGCATGGCGGGCTGGATGGCGTCGGCGTGGCGCGCCACCAGGAAGGCGATCAGCGCCCCATTGTGCAGCGCCAGGGCGAGCCAGGCCGGCAGCAGCGAGGGCCCCAGCAGCAGCAGGAAGAGGAACGCCAGCATCAGCTCCGGGGTGGAGCGCAGCACCACCAGCAGGCCGTGGCCGGCCAGGCGCGTGCCGCGGTTGCCGACATGGCGGCAGGCCAGCGGCCAGAGCGCCATCGCCACCACCAGCGCCCCCACGGTGCCCAGAAGCCCCAGCAGCAGGGTATTGCCGATGGCCGGCCCCAGGTCGGGAATCCGCATGAACCACGCGACCAGCCCCGCCCAGTCGCCGGCCAGCAGCGCCCGCGGCCAGATGTCTTCGGAGACGAAGCGCCACACCAGCCCGCCGTCGACGCTGGGCCAGGGGCCCAGCAGCCAGGCGCCGCCGGCCAGCAGCACCAGCAGCAGTCGCCGGTGCCCCCACCAGGGCAGGCTGGCGATCAGCAGGTAGAAGAGCCACAAGAGGGCGCCCGCCTCGTGGTAGCGCCCCTCGCGGAAGGCGCTCTCCAGGTGGAAGCCCAGCGTCGGCAGACCCACGAAGCCCAGCAGCACGCTGGCGCGCAGGGCGCACTCGAAGCGGTAGCGGGTGTAGGCGGCGAGCTGCGCCCAGGCCAGCGGCAGCTCGGCGTAGACGAAGCGCGCCAGGCGCCCCGTGCCCGGCGGCAGGGCGTCGCGGGGCGCCCGGGGCGTCTGTTCGAGGATCTCGGCATAGACCTTGGCGAAGATCCCGGCGTAGGGAATGGCGAGCGCCGCCACGGCCGTGTAGGCGGTCAGCCCGAACACCTGCAGGAAGAGCAGCGCCCAGAAGAGCTCGTGGATCGCCCGCACGAAGGCGCAGCCGGCGCGCACCAGCCGCGAGCGAGCGAACAGCAGCGCCAGGGGAAAGCCCAGCACCACCCCGGCCAGGGTCCCCCAGATCGCCACCGCCACGGTGAGCCCGAGCGCCGACAGGGGCGACTCCAGCGCCCCCCAGGCGGGCCAGGCCAGGCCCAGCGCCATGCGCTGGAGCTCCCCCCAGGGGTCCCGGGTATGGATGGCCAGGTCGGCGAAGGGCGCAAGCACCACGGCCAGCGCCAGCAGCGCGAGCGTGTGCCTCGCTCACGGGCGGCCCCGGGCGCAGGGCAGCGCCTCCGGGTTCGGCATCTCCGGCGCGGCCGGCGCGCGGGGTGAGTCGGCGGGGGCGCCGGCATCCGGATAGAGGGCGTCCAGGTCGGCCAGGGTCAGCCCGGCGGCAGGCGCATCGATCACCAGGCGGCCCTGGCGAAGCCCCCAGACCCGGTCGAAATGGGTCAGCGCCAGCTCACGCTGGTGCAGGGCGACGACGGAGGTGGTGTGGCGGGCATCGATCAGCGCCAGCAGGCGCAGCGCCTGGTGGGGGTCGACGCTGGCCACCGGCTCGTCACCCAGGAAGAGGTCGCGCCCCTGGTAGAGGGCCCGGGCGATGGCCACCCGCTGGCGCTGGCCGCCTGAGAGCTGGCCCACCGCGCGGCGCTCGAGCCCGGCAAGGCCCAGTAGCGCGCAGAGCTCGCCGACCTCCCGCCAGGGACGGGCCAGGGGGCGCACCAGGTTCCACAGCGCCGCCAGGGCCGAGTGCTCCGGCAGCCGGCCCATGAAGACGTTGTGGTAGACGGCGAGCGCCGGCACCAGGCCGTGGTGCTGGGGGCACCAGGCGGCGGGCCTGGACCCCGGAGAGGCCGCCGAACCAGGCCAGCTGCACCTGGTCGTTGC
>NZ_CP071922.1:3452792-3457230 GCF_017584085.1 Halomonas sp. BM-2019 | reverse complement strand
ACTTGCCCGAACCGCTCTGGCCGAGCAGGGCGACCCGCTCGCCCTCGTGCAGGCTCAGGGTCAGCCCGGGCAGCACCAGGTGGGCGGGGCGACCCTGGCGGTCGCGGCCGTGGCCGAGGTCCTCGCCGTCAAGGCTGAGCAGGGGGCGGCGTTGCTCGCTCTCCATGGGGTGGCCTCAGCGCAGCAGGCCGAGCTCTTCCGCGACCTCCTCGATGGGCGCGTAGAGGGCGTTGTCGGCGGGGATGAAGGCCTCGCGGGGGAAGCTCGCCAGGAGCTCCGGGTCGTCCATCTCCAGGAAGGCGGCCCGCACCCGCTCGGTGAAGCCCTCGCCGAAGCGCGCATCGGCGTCGCCGCGCAGGGTCCAGTTGTAGTCGGGGTAGGGCGGGGTGGCCCAGATCACGCTGACCCGGTCGGTGTCGACGCGGCCATCGGCCACGGCGGCCTCCCAGACGGTGTAGTTCACCGCGCCGATGTCCCAGGTGCCCGCCTCCACCAGGGCGATGGTGCGGGAGTGGTCGCCGGAGTAGCCGACCCGGGAGAAAAAGGCCTCGGGGTCGACGTCGTTGAAGCGCTCGCGGAAGAAGTGCTCCGGCATCAGGCGCCCGGAGGTGGAGGTGCGCGAGCCGAAGGTGAGGCTCATGCCCTCGAGTTCGTCGGGCAGTTCGTCGGCCATCGCCAGGCCCGTCGACTCGTGGGCGATGAAGTAGCTCATGAAGGCGTCGTCCTCGCTGCCCTGGGCCAGCGCCTGGGAGCCCGGCACCAGGCGGCGGGCCTGGACCCCGGAGAGGCCGCCGAACCAGGCCAGCTGCACCTGGTCGTTGCGAAAGGCGGTGACCGCGGCGCTGTAGGAGTTCACCGGCACGTATTCCACTGCGACGCCGAGGCGTGCCTCCAGGTAGTCGGCGACCTTGCCGAAGCGCTCCACCAGGCGCGCCTGGTCCTCGTCGGGAATGGCGGTAAAGCGGAAGGTCTCGGCGGCGGCCCCCTGGGCGGCGAGGCCCAGGCTGGCAAGGGTTAGGCAGAGGGCGGCGATCCGGCGCATCGGCGGCTCCTGGCGGTCGAGGGGAGAGTGGACGCCATTGTTATGGCAGGCCGCGGCAATGGCAAGGTGTGAGGACGCCTGGCGTCGATAGGGGAGGGAATCCGGGGTGTGGTTAGACGAAAGGCGCATAACGTGACACGATTCAGCTGGCTAGAATGGCGGGCCTCCGTATCTGATTTATCCGCGTGGCGCACACCGGTGTGGCGCTTCACCCACTCTCGACAATGAGGCACGTCCATCATGCACGCCCTGACCCTGGCGTCCTTCCTGTTCTTCACGGGACTGGTCGCCTTCATCACCTGGCGCCTCACGCGCCGCGACGACCACGACAGCACCAGCGGCTACTTCCTGGCCGGTCGGACCCTGACCTTCCCGCTGATCGCCGGCTCGCTTTTGATGACCAACCTCTCCACCGAGCAGATGGTGGGGCTCAACGGCGCCGCCTTCGCCGACGGTCTGAGCGTCATGGCCTGGGAGGTGGTGGCGGTGATCGCCCTGGTGGCGCTGGCGCTGTTCTTCCTGCCGCGCTTTCTGAGGAGCGGCATCGCCACCCTGCCGCAGCTGCTCGAGATCCGCTTCGACCGCGGCACCCAGCTGATTACCAACGTCATCTTCCTGATCGCCTATGCGGTGATCCTGCTGCCGATCATCCTCTACTCAGGGGCCATGGGGCTGCAGGGCATGCTTGACCTCCAGGGGCTCACCGGCATCCAGTCGCCCACCCTGCTGCTGTGGTTGACGGTGTGGGTGGTCGGCATCATCGGCTCCCTCTATGCCCTGTTCGGCGGCCTGCGCACCGTGGCCGTCTCAGACACCCTGAACGGGGTGGGGCTGCTGGTGGGCGGCTTCGTGATCGTCTACTTCGGCCTGCAGGCGGTGAGTGGCGGCAATGGCCTGCTCGAGGGCTGGAGCCTCCTCAAGGAGAGCGATCCGCAGAAGCTCAACTCCATCGGCGGGCCGGACCAGCAGGTGCCCTTCTTCACCCTGTTCACCGGCGTCTTCCTGATCAACCTCTTCTACTGGACCACCAACCAGCAGATCATCCAGCGGACCTTGGCCGCCAAGACCCTGGCAGAGGGGCAGAAGGGCGTGCTGCTGACCGGCTTCTTCAAGCTGCTCGGACCCCTCTACCTGGTGCTGCCGGGCATCATCGCCTACCACCTCTATGCCGAGCAGGGGGTGCGAGCCGACGAGGCCTACGGCCACCTGGTGTTCAACGTGCTACCGCCCTACCTGACCGGGTTCTTCGCCGCGGTGATGGTGGGTGCCATCCTGTCGTCCTTCAACTCGGCGCTCAACAGCACCACCACCATCTTCAGCCTGGGCATCTACAAGGGGGTGCTGAAGAAGGACGCCAACGAGGAGCAGGTGGTGAAGTCCGGCAAGGTGTTCGGCTGGATCATGGCCATCACCACCATGACCATCGCCCCGCTGCTGGCCGGCCAGGAGAGCCTGTTCGGTTACCTGCAGCGGATGAACGCCATCTACTTCATCCCCATCCTGGCGGTGGTGATCGTCGGCCTGCTGACCAAGCGGGTGCCGCCCATGGCGGCCAAGATCGCCCTGGTGGGCGGCTGCCTGCTGATCGCCGCCGGCTACTTCGTGCCGCCCTTCAACCGGTTGCCGGAGATCATCCACGAGTTCCACTTCGTGGGCGGGGTCTTCGTGCTGCTGGTGGGCGTCATGCTGCTGATTGGCCGGCTGCGACCGCGCGCCACCGACTGGGTGCACGAGCACTCGGGCGACGTGGACCTGACGCCCTGGAAGGGGGCGGTGCCCTGCGGGATCGCCCTGGTGGTGCTGGTGGTGATCATCTACGCGGCCTTTGCCGGCGTCTGATCGCCATGCCATGAACGACACGGCCCCGGCATTGTGAACTGCACCCCGATAGTTGGACACCCAATCCAACCTTCGGGGTGCAGTTCAAGTCCGTACAAGCGCCCTAGACTTTAGTCGCGATTTGGTAAATTCCTGAGTTTTCCGGAATTGTCTGACAAAAACCCAGAGGCTGCCGCCTGGCGCCAGCCGTAGACTCCACCGGGTATGCCGATCCTTGGCTCCATAACAACAAGGTGACCCGGAGGATACCCGCCATGACTCATACCTATCGCCTTGCGCCCCTCGCCGCCGGCCTGCTGCTGGCCTCCCAGGCTGCCCTGGCCGCCGAGGCCCGTCCCGGCAGCCTGCCGCCGGCCCCCGAGTTCGAGACCCACAGCGAGGTCCAGATCATCCCCCGCGACCGGCTCTACACCTTCCGGGCTCTCGAGCAGTACCAGGAGCCGGAGTGGGTCACCGAGCTGGTGGAGCAGGGGATGATCCCGCCGCTGGAGGAACGCCTGCCTCCCGAGCCGCTGGTCTTCGAGGAGGCCGGCATGCCCGACGGCATCGGCGTCTACGGTGGCGCCCTGCGTCACGTGATCGGTGGCCGTCCCCAGGGCTGGAACTGGGCCGCCGGCCAGACCCAGGGCTGGGGCGGCATCAGCTACACCGTGGCCGAGTGCCTGACCCGCACCGGCCCGTTGTTCATGCTGCCGCCGGAGGATCAGGAGCCGCTGCCCAACCTGGCGCGCAGCTGGGAGTGGTCCGAGGACGGCCGCCAGCTGACCATGCAGCTGATCGAGGGCGCCCGCTGGTCCGACGGCCATCCTTTCACCAGCGAAGACGTGCTCTTCTACTGGGAGGACAACGTCCTCGATCCCAATGTGGCCACCTTCGCCTCGCCGGGCACCTTCGGCGAGGGCACCACGCTGGAGGCGCTGGACGAGGCCACCATCCGCTGGACCTTCGCCGAGCCGGCCTCGGCCCAGGTGCTCTTCCAGATGGCCTTCTTCCAGTTCTGCCCGGGCCCGGCCCATGTGCTCAAGCCGCACCACCCGCGCTATAACGACGCCAACAGCTACGACGACTACGTCAACGCCCTGCCCGTCGCGGACCTGCCGATCCCCAGCATGGGGGCCTGGGTGCCCACCGAGTATCGCAGCGACGAGCTGGTGCTGATGCGCCGCAATCCCTACTACTGGAAGGTGGACAGCGCCGGCAACCAGCTCCCCTATGCCGACGAGATGCTGTTCCGCCTCACCACCTGGTCGGATCGGACCGTCCAGACGGTGGCCGGCAGCGCCGATGTCTCCAACATGGAGAACCCGGCCAACTACGTTGGTGCCCTGCAGCGCTCCCAGAGCGAGGATGCCCCGGCCCGCCTGGAGTTCGGGCCGCGCACCGTGGGCTGGACGCTGAACCTCAACATGGCCGAGGAGCTCGGGGCCGACGACGACCGTCAGCGCGCCATCCGTCAGCTCAATCGCGACCTCCGCTTCCGCCAGGCGCTCAGCCACGCCATCGATCGCCGGGCGCTGGGGCAGTCACTGGTGCGCGGCCCCTTCACCCATGCCTTCG
>NZ_CP071922.1:3438758-3452782 GCF_017584085.1 Halomonas sp. BM-2019 | reverse complement strand
CGGACGGTCCGGCGGTGGACGCGAGCTCGGTGGTCTTCTATGACCACGACCTCGCACTGGCCAACGCCCTGCTCGATGACCTGGGGCTCGTCGACACCACCGGCTCGAGCCTGCGCAACTGGAGCGAGGGGCCCATGGCGGAGCGCGATCTAGAGATCACCCTGCAGATCGTCAACGAGTACCCCACCGACGTGACCCTGGCCGAAGGCCTGGTCTCGATGTTCCGTGATATCGGCATCCGCCTGATCCCGAGGCCCATGAGCGGCACCGCCTTCGACAGCCGCGAGGGCAACGGCCAGTTCGACATGCTGATCCGGCGCGCCGACGACAACATCGTGCCGATCCAGACCGGTGACACCCTGGCGCCGCTGCATCGCAATACCCCGATGTGGCACCTGGGCAGCAGCGACTTCCCGCAGGCCCTGCAGCCCTTCGAGCAGGAGCTGGCGGAGCTGATGAATACCTACCGCAGCGAGACCGAGGGCGATCGCCAGGCCGAGTTGATCCATGAGTTCAACAGGACCTTCACCGAGAACCTCTACCAGATCGGCCTGACCAGCGTGCCCGGCGCCCTGATCGTCAACAAGCGGCTCAGGAACGTGCCGGCCGGGACCCCCATCCGCACCTACCAGTGGGCCGAGGATGCCCTGATCCGCGAGCGCCTCTGGGTGCCCGAGGGCGAGCAGGTCAACCAGTTGCGCCCCAACACCCTGCCGGTCCGCCAGCCCTGAGGGCCGGCCGGTCCCACTGCCAACCCGGCGAGCCCAGCCGGACGTCCCTGTGGGGACGTCCGACCCGAGCAGCTCGCCCAGGAGTCAGGACATGAACTATCTGATCCGACGGATACTCGGCGCCATCCCGCTGCTGATCGCGCTGAGCCTCATCTCCTTCGCGCTGATCCAGCTGCCGCCCGGCGACTACGCCGACCAGCTGCAGTCGCAGGCCATGTCCCAGGGCGGGCTGTCCCGGGAAGATGCCCAGGCCATGGCCGACGCCTACCGCGAGCGCTACGGCCTTGACCAGCCGATGATCGTCCAGTACCTCAACTGGATGAAGGGCATGCTCTTCCACGGCGACTTCGGCTACTCCTTTAGCCAGAACCAGCCGATCGCCGAGCTGGTCAAGGAGCGCCTGCCCATCACCCTGTTCATCGCCGGGCTGAGCCATGTGCTGGCCACGCTGATCGGCGCGGGGCTGGGCATCTATGCCGCCACCCGCCAGTACAAGCTCGGCGATACCCTCTCCGGGTTGATCTCCTTCATCGGCATGACCACGCCGCGCTTCATCATGGCGCTAGTGCTGCTCTACTGGCTGGTATTCGGACTCGGCCTGACCAACGTCTCGAGCCTCTTCTCGCCGGAGTTCCTCCTCGAGCCCTGGTCGATCGCCAAGTTTTTCGACCTGATGACCCATATCTGGCCGGTGCTGCTGATCGCGGTGTTCGGCGGCATGGCCTACAACCTGCGCGTGATGCGCAGCAACATGCTCGACGTGCTGCAGTCGCAGTACATCGAGACCGCCCGGGCCAAGGGCCTGTCGCGGCGCACCGTGGTGATGAAGCACGCCGTGCCCAACGCCTCCCATCCGCTGGTGATGTACCAGGGGGTGGCCCTGCCCTACATGATCGCCGGTGAGCTGGAGGTGGCCATCGTCTTCGCCCTGCCCACCGTCGGGCCGCTGATCGTCTCCGCCATGAACGCCCAGGACGTCTTCGTGGTGTCCACCTTCATGCTGCTGCTGGCCGTCACCCTGGTGATCGGCAACATCATCGCCGACGCCCTGCTGGTGTTGATCGACCCGCGGCTGCGCAAGCAATGAGGACCCCTCCGATGATGACTCACGCCTCGAACGCCACGCCGCCGGCCGCCGGCGCCGCACCAACCGATACCCACGAGCACAGCGGCGAGAGCTATCCGGCCCTGGTCTGGCGGCGCTTCCGTCGCAGCAGGCTGGCCCTGGTCGGCCTCGCCATGCTGCTCCTGCTGGTGATGCTGTCGGTCTTCGCCCCCTTCTTCGCCCCGGTGGACCCCACCGCCCGCAACAGCGCCAACAGCTATGGCCCGCCCCAAACGCTGAGCTGGTACAGCGAGGAGGAGGGCTTCAGCCTGCGCCCCTTCGTGCACCCTTACGAGGAGAGCTTCGATCCGGTCACCTATCAGCCGATCCTCGAGCCCGACACCGGCGAGCGCATCTACGTGACCTTCTTCGCCCGGGGGTGGGAATATACTTGGCTCGGCATCTCACTGAGCCGCCACCTGATCCAGCTGGAGGACGGCTCGCCCCTGCACCTGCTGGGCAGCGACGCCTTGGGGCGCGACCTCTTCAGCCGCATCCTGTTCGGCTCGCGCCTGACCCTGCTGCTCGGGGTGCTGGTGGTGGCCGTGTCGGTCACCGTGGGCACCCTGGTGGGCATCACCTCCGGCTACTTCGGCGGGCGCAAGGACAACCTGATCCAGCGCATCACCGAGCTGTTCCTGGCCTTCCCGGAGCTACCGCTGTTCCTGGCGCTGATCGCCATCCTGCCCCAGGCGGCCCAGGCCTCGACGCTGTTCCTCTTGATGGTGGGGATCCTCAGCATCCTCAAGTGGGCCCAACTGGCCCGGGAGGTGCGCGGCAAGGCGCTGAGCCTGGCCCAGCTCGACTACGTCAAGGCGGCCATCGCCTGCGGGGCCAGCGACAAGCGCATCATCCTGCGCCATATCCTGCCCAACGTGATGAGCCACGTGATCGTGGTGGCCACCATCCTGATCCCCAACGTGATCCTCGCCGAGAGCTTCCTGAGCTTCCTGGGCGTGGGCATCCAGGCGCCGCTGATCAGCCTGGGCCAGCTGCTCAACGCCGCGGCCGACTTCCAGGCGGTGGGCGCCTACCCCTGGCTGCTCTCCCCGGTGCTCTTCATCCTGCTGGCCGTGCTGGCGTTCAACGCCATCGGCGACGGCCTGCGCGACGCCATCGACCCCTACGGCAAGGTGAGGTGATCGACATGACCCGACACACGCAAGCGCTGTTGAACGCGGAGAACCTCAACGTCGCCTTCCGTACCGAAGGCGGATGGGTCCAGGCGGTGAAGGAGGCCTCCTTCACCATCGGCAAGGGCGAGCTGGTGGCCCTGGTGGGCGAGAGCGGTTCCGGCAAGTCGGTGACCGCCCGCACCCTGATGGGGCTCCTGCCCCAGAGCGCCCGCCTCGAGGCGGGCAGTTCGGTGAACTTCGCCGGCGAGGAGATCTCGCGCTACAGCGAGAAGCAGCTGATGGCGCTGCGCGGCAACCGTATCGCCATGATCTTCCAGGAGCCGATGACCTCGCTGAACCCGGTCTACACCATCGCCAGCCAGATCGGCGAGATGATCCGCGCCCACCGCCGGGTCACCCGACGGGAGGCCCGGGCGCGCACCCTGGAACTGCTCAGGGAGGTGGGGATTCCCCAGCCCGAGGAGCGCCTCGACCAGTACCCCCACCAGCTCTCCGGTGGCCAGCGTCAGCGGGTGATGATCGCCATGGCGCTGGCCAACGAGCCGGAGCTGCTGATCGCCGACGAGCCGACCACGGCGCTCGACGTCACCGTCCAGGCGCAGATCCTGCAGCTGATTCGCCGGCTGCAGCAGCGTCACGGCATGAGCGTGCTGCTGATCACCCACGACCTGACCATCGTCCAGCAGTATGCCGACCGGGTCTATGTGATGGAGAAGGGGCGGGTGGTGGAGGAGGGCGTCACCCGTGCCCTCTTCGACGCCCCCCGGCACCCCTATACCCGGATGCTGCTCGCCTCGGAGCCCAGCGGCAGCGCCGAGCCCATTCCCGCCGACAGCCCGCTGCTGCTGGAAGCCCGCAACATGCGGGTCAACTTCCGCATCGGCAAGAAGAAGCTGTTCAGCCGCAAGCCACGGCCACGCCTCAAGGCGGTGGACGACATCTCCCTGGCGCTCAGGCGTGGCGAGGCGCTGGGCATCGTCGGCGAGAGCGGTTCCGGCAAGACCACCTTGGGCCAGGCGATCCTCAGCCTGCTCAACGCCGATAGCCACGGCGAGGTGATCTTCGACGGCGAGCCGATCCACGCCCTGGATCGCGAAGCGATGCGGCCGCTGCGCAGGCGCATGCAGATCGTCTTCCAGGACCCCTACGCCTCCCTCAACCCGCGCATGACGGTGCGCCAGATCATCCACGAAGGCATGGAGATCAATCGCATCGGCGAGACCCGTGCCGAGCGCCACCGGCTGGCCGCCAAGGCGCTGGAGGATGCCGGCCTCGGCGCCTTCGCCCTGGAGCGCTTCCCCCACGAGTTCTCCGGGGGCCAGCGCCAGCGTATCGCCGTGGCCCGGGCCATCGCGCTGGAGCCCGAGTTCCTGCTGCTCGACGAGCCCACCTCGGCGCTGGATCTCACCGTGCAGCGCCAGATCATCGAGCTGCTCAAGGGGCTGCAGAAGAAGTACGGGCTCTCCTACCTGTTCATCAGCCACGACCTGCGGGTGGTGCGGGCGCTCTGCCAGCGGGTGATGGTGATGCAGGCCGGCCGCCTGGTGGAGGAGGGCCTCACCGAGCGGGTGATGAGCCAGCCGCGAGAGGCCTACACCCAGCGCCTGATCAAGGCCGCCTTCGAGGTGCGCCTCGACGAGGAGGCGGCCTGACGTCGCTACTGCCGTTGTTTTCGTGCCGCGAATCGAGCTCGCGGCCGTAAGGAGACATGACATGCAAGACTGGTATCACCTCAAGGGCACCCACAGCAGCCTGGTCATCGGCAGCGACGACGGCCAGGTGCCGCGGGTGCTGCACTGGGGCGCGCGGCTGGCCGACGACACGCCCCTCGAGCAGCTCGCCCTCTTGACCGACCCGCCGCATCCCAACGGCAGCGTCATGGATACCATTCCCCACCTCAGCCTGGTGCCCGAGCTGGGCCGCGGCTTCCACGGCGAGGCGGGCCTGATGGGCCATGCCGATCGCCGCCGCTGGGGCGGCCAGTTCCGCCTGGAGATCGCCGAGGCGGAGGGGGAGAGCGCCCTGACCTTCCGCTGCCGCGACGATCTGGCGGGCCTGGCGCTGGATCTGGAGGTCTCCCTCGACCCGGGTTGCGACGTGGTGACCCTGCAGGCGCGGCTCACCAACCTGGCCGAGGCGCCCTTCGAGCTGGACCACCTGGGCCTGTCGCTGCCGCTGCCTGCCCGGGCCGCGGAGCTGATCAGCTTCCACGGGCGCTGGATCCAGGAGTTCCTCACCCAGCGCCAGCCCTGGCCGATGAGCAAGCTGGTGCGCGAGAACCGCCGCGGCAAGACCTCCCACGACAGCTTCCCGGCGCTGATCGCCGGCGAGACGGGCTTCGCCGAACAGCGCGGCGAGGTGTGGGGCATCCACCTGGCCTGGAGCGGCAACCATCGCCTGGTGGCCGAGCGCCTGGTGGAGGGGCCGCGCCATATCCAGGCCGCCGAGTGGCTCTACCCCGGCGAGCTGCGCCTGGCCCAGGACGAGAGCTATGCCACCCCCAGGGTCTATGCCAGCTGGTCCGGCGAGGGGCTCAATCGGCTGTCCCGGCAGTTCCATCGCTGCCTGCGCGGCCTGATGGATCTCGATGTGCGACGCAAGCCGCGCCCGGTGCATCTCAACACCTGGGAAGGCTTCTACTTCGACCACAAGCCCGAGGAGCTCCTCGATCTGGTCGAGCAGGCGGCGAAGGTGGGCGTCGAGCGTTTCATCCTTGACGACGGCTGGTTCGGTAGGCGCGACGACGACCACGCCGGCCTCGGCGACTGGTTCGTCGACGAGCGCAAGCACCCCGGCGGGCTCGTCTATTTGATCGAGGCGGTCAAGGCGCGGGGCATGGAGTTCGGCCTCTGGTTCGAGCCGGAGATGGTCAATCCCGATTCCGAGCTGTTCCGCGCCCACCCCGACTGGATCCTCCAACTGGAGGGCTATGACCAGCCGCTGGGGCGCCACCAGTACGTGCTCGATCTCGCCCGGCCGGAGGTGTTCGACTACCTCTTCGAGCGGCTCGACCACTTCCTCTCGACCTACGACATCGCCTATATCAAGTGGGACATGAACCGCGACCTGGTCCAGCCGGGCAGCGGTGGCGTGCCCAGCGTGCATCGCCAGACCGAGGCCTTCTACCGGCTGGTGGCACAGCTGCGCGCCGCCCATCCCGAAGTGGAGATCGAGACCTGCGCCTCCGGCGGCGGGCGCATCGACTTCGAGGTGCTGCGTCACACCCAGCGGGTCTGGCTGTCGGACTGCATCGACCCCCTGGAGCGCCAGCGCATGCAGTACGGCGCCTCGCTGTTCCTGCCCCACGAGATCCTCGGCTCCCATATCAGCGCCAGCCCCGGCCACACCACCGGGCGGCGCCATGCCCTGGGCTATCGGCTGATCACCGCCATGTTCGGTCATATGGGCATGGAACTGGACGTGCGGGCCATGAGCGAGGCCGAGCAGGCCGGGGTGCGCGAGTTGGTCGACCGCTACAAGCACCACCGCGAGCTGCTACATACCGGCGACTTCACCCGTCTCGACACCGCCGACGAGGCGCTGCAGGCCTATGGCGTGGTGGCCGAGGACCGGAGCCGGGCGCTGTTCGCCGCCACCACCCTGGCGCTGCCCCGGCAGTTCCTGCTGCCGCCGCTGCGTCTGGCCGGGCTCGACCCGCTGCGCCGGTACCGGGTCGGCTTCTGGCTGCCGGAAGGGGCGCTGGGCCCCCAGCGTGAGGCCAGCGAGCTGCTGGCCCGGGGCGGGGGCGTCTTCTCCGGCGAGCTGCTGCAGCGCGTCGGCCTGCAACTGCCAGTGCTCCACCCGGAGGCGGCCATGCTGATCGAGGTGGCGGGTGTCTAGGCAGGCGGCGAAGTGGGCGTTGGCAACCCTTGGCCCGGTGGTTAGCATGGAGGCAGGGTCCGCCCGGCCGCCGTCGCCGCTGGGGGCCGGCGCCCCGGGGAGATCGTTCATGGCACCGCGCGGTGGTATCCAGGAAATCGAATCGCTGGACGAGGAGCTGCTCAATCGGCCCACGCTGTTCCACTACCGGCCCGATCAGGTCTATCTGGAGGCGGGGCGACCGGACAACATGCGCTGTCATCACTGGCACAGCCATGTGGAGCTCAACCTGCCGCTGGGTGATGGCGTGACCTACCTGATCAACGGCCGGGAGTTCCGCCTCCCGGCCGGTCACCTCGGCCTGTTCTGGGCTGCCATGCCCCACCGCCTGACCGAGCGCGGCGACTGCCACCGCATGCTGCTGGTCTATGTGCCGATCCAGATGTTCCTGAACTGGACTCTTGACGATGCCGTGACCGGCGATCTGATGGGCGGGGCGGTGCTCGCCTCCCGCAAGCCCTATGGGCTGGCCGTCGATCAGTTCGAGACCTGGCTGCAGGACTTCCGCGGGCGCGGCGAAGGGGGGCATGATCCGCGCTTGGGCAAGGTGCAGCAGATGCTCGAGTTCATCGCCGCCCACTACGACCAGCCGATCACTGCCGGCGAGGTGGCCGCCGTCGCCGAGCTCCATCCCCATTACGCCATGGGTCAGTTCAAGAAGGTGCTGCGCACCTCCATCAAGCAGTACATCAACGGGCTGCGCATCAACCAGGCCAAGGCGCTGCTGGCCGATACCGACCGGCCGATCCTCGATATCGCCCTGGCGGTGGGCTTCGGCTCCAGCAGCCGCTTCTACGAGGTATTCCAGCGCCAGTTGGAGATGACGCCCAGCGCCTATCGCAAGCGCTTTCGGGGCATCGGCGGCTCCCCCTGAGCCAGGATCGCCTCGATGCGTTCGAGCTCGATGTCGGCGAGGGGCGGCGCCTCGAGGGCGGCCACGCACTCCTCGATCTGCTCCGGGCGGCTGGCGCCGATCAGGGCGCTGGTCACCGCCTCATCGCGTAGCACCCAACTCAGTGCCAACTGCGCCAGGCGCTGGCCGCGTTCGGCGGCGATCACGTTCAGGCCACGTGCCTTCTCAATCCTCGCGATCACGTCGTCGGACGACAGGTAGATCTGCTCGTGGCGTGCGGCGCGCGAGCCCGCGGGGATGCCGGCCAGGTACTTGTCGGTGAGGATGCCCTGGGCGAGCGGCGAGAAGACGATGGCGCCGAGGCCCTCCCGGCGCAGGGTGTCGAGCAGCCCCGAACTCTCCAACCGGCGATCGAGCAGGTTATAGCGCGGCTGATGAATCAGCAGCGGGGTGCCCAGCTCGCGCAGCATACGGGTGGCCTGGGCGGTATGCTCGGGCGAATAGGACGAGATGCCCAGGTAGAGTGCCTTGCCCGAGCGCACGATCTGGTCCAGTGCCAGCATCGTCTCCTCCAGCGGCGTCTCCGCATCCGGGCAGTGGTGATAGAAGATGTCGACGTAGTCGAGGCCCAGGCGCCTCAGGCTCTGGTCGAGGCTCGCCAGCAGGTATTTTCGCGAGCCGCCGCTGCCGTAGGGGCCCGGCCACATGTCGTAGCCGGCCTTGGTGGAGACGATCAGCTCGTCCCGGTAGTGGCGGAAGTCCTGGTGGAAGAGACGGCCGAAGGTCTCCTCGGCGCTGCCGTAGGGCGGGCCGTAGTTGTTGGCCAGGTCGAAGTGGGTGACACCCAGGTCGAAGGCGCGGTGCAGCATGGCCCGGGCATTCTCGAGGGGATCGACGCCGCCGAAGTTCTGCCACAGGCCGAGCGAGAGCGCTGGTAGCTTGAGGCCGCTGCACCCGCAGCGTCGGTAGGGCATCTCGGCATAGCGGGACGCTCGAGTCGGGTAATAGGGATTGGGAGGCATGGGAAGACTCCAGGAAGGGCCACATGAAAACCCTGCGACCCGAGGGTGGCGGGGAAGGATCGAATCAGTAAGCCGCCACCCATCCCTTGGCGGCAGGGGCCTGGTTCAGAAAGCGTAGAAGAAACGCACCCGGGCGCCGTGGATCTCGTCGCGACCGCCGGCTTCGTTGGCGCGGGAAGAGGTGGCGGCGAAGGCGCGAGCTTCCTTCGCTGAATGACCACGTTGGCTACGATACGGGTGAGGGGAAACCGTCACCTCCGTCTTTTTGTCTGACATTTCCCGGAGGCTCATGTACTCGACCAAGGTCTAGTTTGGCGCGCTGTCCGGCCGGGGGAGGCCACACGATAACGGCCCTTCCCTGGGGGGGGAAGGGCCGTTCTGGGTGGTGGCGACGGGAGGGTGGGGGTGGGCGAGAGAGGGTGCGGGTGAGAGAGGATCAGCGCAGCCGCAGCGGCGGCTCGGCGACCCCCCTGACGCCCACCTCGGCCATGAAGAGGCCGCCGGCGTGGGGCTCCCGGGCGAGGGCGGCGGGGGAGAGGCCCTCCCGGGCGCTGGTGATATAGAGCCGTTCGAGGCGCGACCCGGAGAACACCGGGCAGGAGGGCTGGCTGACCGGCAGGCGCACCTCGCCGACCACGCGGCCGTCTTGGTCCAGGCGCACCACCCGGGAGGCACCCCACAGCGCCAGCCAGAGATGGCCCTCGGCATCCACCACGGCGCCGTCGGGGCCGCCGCCCTGGGCCGAGAGGTCGGCCCAGGGCGCCGGGTCGCCCACCGGCCAGCCCTGGTGGTCCAGCGCCCAGCGCATCACCACCCCGGTCGGGGTATCGGTGAACCAGGCGAACTCGCCGCCGGGCGAGAAGCAGATGGCGTTGGGGATGGTCAGGCCGCTGCGCAGTTTGACCAGCTCGCCCCGATGCAGGCGGTAGAGGCTGCCGGCGCCGGGTTCGGCGGCCTGGCCCATGCTGGAGAGCCACAGGCTGCCGTGGCGGTCGACCCGGCCGTCGTTGCTGCGTGTCAGCGGATCGTCGGCCTCGAAGTCGCCGACGCGCTCGAGGGCGCCGGTCGCCGGGTCGAATCGGCTGAGGCGGTCCTCGCCCACCAGCAGGGCGCCGCCGTCCTCGAGGGGGGCGGCCAGCGAGACCCGATGGTCGAGCTCGCGGTGGCCGGTGGCGCCAGAGGCTACCTCCAGCCAGTGCAGGCGCCGGCCGAGAATCTCGCACCAGTAGAGCCGTCCGCCGGCGGCGTGCCACTGGGGGCCTTCGCCCAGCGTGCAGCGGCTCTCCACGGCGAGCTCGGCCTGGAAGGTCGCCAGGCTCATGCTTCGCCTCCCGCGGCCTGCCAGGCCGCGACCAGCGCACGGGCCTGCTCGCCGACTCGAGTGGCGCTCTGGCCGGGCTGGTAGAGGGCGCTGCCGAGGCCGGCGCCATCGACGCCGGCGGCGCGCCAGGCGGCGAAGGTGTCCTCGCCGATGCCGCCCACGGCGTAGAGCCGGGTGCCCGCGGGCAGCACGGCGCGCACCGCCCGCATCCCCTCGAGGCCCACCTGGACGGCGGGAAAGAGCTTGAGGCCGGTGGCGCCGGCATCCAGGGCGTCGAAGGCCTCGGAGGGGGTGACGATTCCCGGCCAGCTCTGCATGCCCAGGCGGCGGGTCGCCTCGATCACCGCCGGGCGGCAGTTGGGCGAGACCACCAGCCGGCCGCCGGCGGCGTGGACGTCGCGCACCTGGTCGACCGTCAGCACGGTGCCGGCGCCCACCAGGGCGCCCTCGCCCAACGCCTCGGCCAGGCGGCGGATGCTCTCCAGGGGCTCGGGGGAGTTGAGCGGCACCTCGAGGGTGGTGATGCCGGCGGCGAGCACTGCCTCGCCCACCGCCACCGCCTCCTCGGGGGTGATTGCGCGCAGGATACCGATCAGGGGCAGGGTCATAGGGGGATCTCCAGGATGGATTCTCAGGCGCCGAAGGCTCGGTGGGCGAGTCCCAGGCCGGCCAGCACCGCGGCCTCGCCGTCCAGTCGGTGGCTCTCATGGCCCAGGGCGTCGAGGGCCAGGACATAACGGTCGCAGAGCGACTCATTGCCGATCAGGGTGACCGGTTCGCCGGCGGGCAAGTCGTTACCCATCCCGGCCAGCTCCAGGCCGACGGTGAGGCCCGAGAGGCGCGCGGCCAGCCGGGCGCCGCGGGCGTCGCCCTGGGGCAGGGTATCGTCGAGCAGGTCGGCGGCGCGCAGGCCGAAGAGCCTGGACGGATAGGTGGCGGGAGCCGCGGTGATCTCGCGTACCGCGCACACGAAGGCCTCGCGACAGCCGGGATCGCTTAGATTGTCTTTGTCGACGGCGTGGCCGAGGGAGTGCCTGAGCACCGACCGGCGGGCCAGCAGGCCGTAGAGCTCGCCGGTGAGGCAGGTGGTGAAACGGGTCACCACACCGGCTTCGAGGCGGGCCCACTTGGCGTGGGTGCCGGGCAGGCAGGCCAGACCGGTGAGCGCGGGCTCCTGGGCCACCAGCCCGGCCAGTTGGGTCTCCTCGCCGCGCATCACATCGAAGGCGCCCCCGGCGGTCTGGCAGAGCCCCGGCAGCAGCCGCACCTCCAGCCGCGGGTCGTCGAGGGGCGGGGCCACGGCGGCTCGGGCCAGGTCGTCCAGGCGGGTCGGCACCGGCAGGTAGGCGGCCTCCCGCCAGCCCTGGCGTGCGCCGGCCATGCCGCACACCCGCACCGGCACGCGCCCCATGGCGGGCAGCCATTCGCCGATCACCCGCTTGAGCTCGGTCTCATACTCGGCCGGGGTGAGCGAGAGCATGCCGCGCTCGCTGCCGGCGCGCGCCAGCACTTGGTCCCGGGTGTCCAGGGCCCAGGCGCGCAGGTTGCTGGAGCCCCAGTCCACGGCGATCCAGGCCAGGCGCTCGGCGATGGCCATCATGCCCGGCCTCCGTCCACCACCAGCTCCTGGCCGGTCATCATCCGGGAGGCCTTCGAAGCGAGGAACAGGCAAGGCCCGATCATGTCCGCCACCGGAATCGCCTCCTTGAGGCACTGCTGGTCCAGGCACGCCTGGAGGTCGGCGTCGTTGACCCAGAGTTCCCGCTGACGCTCGGTCATCACCCAGCCGGGGATCAGGCAGTTGACGCGGATGGCGTGGGGGCCGAGCTCCCGGGCCAGCGCCCGGGTCAGCCCCATGATCCCGGCCTTGGCCGTCACGTAGCTGGGGTAGCCGCCGAGGCCCAGCAGGTAGCTGTTGGACGACAGGTTGATGATGGCTCCGCCGCCCAGCTCGCGCATGTCGGGGGCGACCGCCTGGGCGGTGAAGAACTGCGGGCGCAGGTTGGTGGCGATGGCGTCGTCCCACTCCTCGACGCTCCAGTCATCAAGGCTGTGGCGGGTGTCCCGGGCGGCGTTGTTGACCAGCACTCCGATCGGGCCATGGGCCTGGCGGGCCTGGGCGATCGCCGCCTGGAGCGCCGCCACGTCGCGGATATCGCACTCGATAAACAGCGGCCGATTGGCGTATTTCGCCGCCATGGCGGCGCAGAAGTCGCCGGCGTCGGAGAGGCCGACGAAGGCCACCCTCGCCCCCTGGGCCAGGAATCCCTCCGTCAGCGCCGCGCCGATGCCCGAGCCGCCGCCGGTGATAAAGACGCTCTGGCCCTTCAGGTCGCCGAAGGTCAGATCGTGAAAGTCGAAGCTCATGGTCGTCTCCTTACTCCTCATCCCTCACCACTCCGCGATGGAGCCGTCTTCGTGGGTCCACACCGGGTTGCGCCAGCGGTGCCCCACCTTGGCGCGCTCCTCGACGAAGGCCTCGTCGATCTCCACGCCGAGCCCCGGGCCCTGGGGAATGGCGCAGAAGCCCTCCTCGATGGCCAGCGCCGACTTGTCCACCAGGTAGTCGAGCACGTCGTTGTCGCGGTTGTAGTGGATGCCCATGCTCTGCTCCTGGATGAAGGCGTTGTGGCTGACCGCATCCAGGTGCAGGGAGGCGGCCAGGGTCAGCGGGCCGAGCGGGCAGTGGGGCGCCAGTGCCACGTCATGGGCCGAGGCCAGGGCGGCGATCTTCAGCCCCTCGCTGATGCCGCCGCAGTGGGAGAGGTCGGGCTGGACGATATCGATCATGCCGTCGGCCAGCAGGTCGCGGAACTGGAAGCGGGTGTGCAGCCGCTCGCCGGTGGCCAGGGGGTAGCCGAGGCCGCCGGCGATCTGACCCAGGCAGGGCAGGTGCTCGGGGGCGACCGGCTCCTCGACGAACATCGGATGGAAGGGCTCCAGCTCGCGCAGCAGCGCCTTGGCCATGGGGCGATGCACCCGGCCGTGGAAGTCGATGGCGATGCCCACGTCCGGGCCCACGGCGTCTCGGGCCTCGGCCACCCGGGCCACCGCCTCGTCGACCTTGCGGTGGGAGTCGACGATCTGTAGTTCCGGCGTGCCGTTCATCTTGAAGGCGGTGAAGCCCTGCTCGACCAGGGCCCTGGCGCCGGCCCCCACGTCGCTGGGCCGATCGCCGCCGGTCCAGGCGTACATGCGCATCCTGTCGCGTACCGCGCCGCCCAGCAACTGGTGCACCGGCACCCCGAGATCGCGGCCCTTGAGATCCCAAAGCGCCTGATCGATGCCGGCGATGGCGCTCATAAGGATCGGGCCGCCGCGGTAGAAGCCGGCGCGGTACATCAGGTTCCACAGGTGTTCGATGCGGTGCGGGTCCTGGCCGATCAGGTAGTCGGCCAGCTCATGGACGGCGGCCTCCACGGTGGCGGCGCGGCCCTCGATGACCGGCTCGCCCCAGCCGTAGACGCCCGCGTCGGTCTCGATCTTGAGAAACAGCCAGCGCGGCGGTACCTGCCAGGTCTTGAGTCGGGTGATCTTCATGGGGATTCCTCGGGATGGGTCAGGCGTCGGTCGGCTCGGCGACGATGCCGAGGTCGATGGGTGCGGTGCAGCACCTCGCGGGCGGCGTGCTCGGCGGCGGCGGCGTCGCGGCGGCGGATCGCCGTCAACACCCGGGCGTGGCGGGCCAGGCTGTCGTCGAGGTTTGCGTGTTCCCGATGGACATGGGCCTGGGAGCTCTGGATCAGGGCGATGATCGAGGGGCGCAGCAGGTGGCCCATCTGACGCCACACCAGGTTGTGGCTGGCACGGTAGATGGCGTCGTGGAAGGCCACGTCGTAGTCGGCGTGCAGCTCATGGGCCTCGGGCTCGCCGGCGGTTCGGGTCATGCCCTGGAAGGCGGCCTCCAGGCGCTCGAGGTCCGCTGCCTCGGCGGCCGCGGCGGCGAGCCGCGCCACCACCGGCTCCGCCGAGTCGCG
>NZ_CP071922.1:3420407-3438748 GCF_017584085.1 Halomonas sp. BM-2019 | reverse complement strand
AGGCGAAGATCTCGCGGACGAGCTTCGGGTCCAGGCTCTCGATGCCGGTCATCCAGTCGCTGATCAGCGGATCGAGCAGGTGCCAGTCGCCCACGACGCGCACCCGGGTGCCGCGGCCGGCGGTGCGCTCGATCAGGCCGGTGGCGGTGAGGCTGGCCAGGGCGTTACGCACCTGGTTGCGGCTCACCGCGAAGTGGTCGCAGAGGTCCAGCTCCTTGGGGAAGGCGTCGCCGGGCTGCCAGCGGCCGGCGAGCAGGGCGCGGGCCAGCAGGCGGGCCAGTTCCTCGGCGCCGCCGCGGTGGCGGGGCAGGCTATCGAGGCTCATGACGGGATCTCCTGATAAGGGTGCTGGCGACAGCCTATTAAATGTCTGACATTTTGGCAAGCCCGGGATGATGCTCGACTGTCACCTCGAGTCGGTGTGTTCGGTAGCGCTGTGGTAGAGTATCTTAAACGATTAAGATGCCTATCCATGCCAATTCAAGAGGAGTCCCCATGACCACTCCGAGCCCCGCGACCGCTGCCCGTGTGGTTGCCGCCCCCACGCCCCCCGCCCGTCCCGGCCTGCACTTCACCCCGCCCGAGGGGTGGTTGAACGACCCCAACGGCCTGGTTTACTTCGAGGGAGAGTACCACCTCTTCTACCAGTACCATCCCCATGACCGAGTCTGGGGCCCCATGCACTGGGGACACGCGGTGAGTCGCGATCTGTGCCATTGGGAGCACCTGCCCGTGGCGCTCTCGCCCGACGAGGCCGGCATGTGCTTCTCGGGCAGCGCCATCGTCGACTGGCACGACGCCAGCGGCCTGTTCGACGGCGAGCCGGGGCTGCTGGCCTTCTATACCGAGCACCGGGTCCCGCCCGAAGACCCCGACTCCCTTGGTCAAGAACCGTATATTCAGGCCCAGTGCCTGGCCTATAGCCGCGACCGCGGACGCAGCTGGCAGAAGTACGCCGGCAATCCGATCCTGGAGAGTGCCGAGCTTCGGGACTTCCGCGACCCCAAGGTGCTCTGGCACGCGCCCAGCCGGCGCTGGGTGATGGCGCTGGCCTGCGGCCAGACGATCCGTTTCTACCGCTCCGAGAACCTGCTCGACTGGACCCTGGCCAGCGAGTTCGGCGATGGCCAGGGCGCCCATACCGCGCATCCCTGGGAGTGCCCGGATCTCTTCGAACTCCCGGTGGCGGGCGCCGGCGAGGACGAACCTGCGAGTCGCTGGGTGCTGGTGGTGGGCATCGGTTCCAGTGAAGAGAACCCTTTCGGTTCCTTCACCCAGTACTTCGTCGGCCACTTCGACGGCGAGCGCTTCCACAACGACCAGCCGGGCGAGACGGTGCTGATGATGGATGAGGGGCGCGACTTCTACGCCGTGCAGAGCTGGTCGGATATCCCGGAGCGCGACGGCCGGCGCCTGGCCATCGCCTGGCTCAACAACTGGCGCTACGCCAACCAGATCCCCGAGGCGGGTTGGCGGGGTGCCATGAGTTTCCCCCGCGAGCTCAGCCTCGTCGCCACCCCCGAGGGGGTACGGCTGCGCCAGGCCTTCGCCCGGGAGTGGCAGGCGCTGGCGGCCGAGCCGGTCCGCATCGCTCCCGGCCACCGGTCGCTCGACAGGGGGCGCCATGTGCTGGTGAAAGACGGGGCCCGCCTCGCCCATGGCCAGCTGGCGCTGACCCTGGCCCCGGGCAGCCGGGTCTCCCTGGACCTGCAGCAGGGCGATGACCAGGCCCTGGAGCTGGTCGCCGACGATGGCGGGATCGCGGTGCGCCATCGCCGCCGGGGCGAGAACGGCGTGACCGAGTTCGACAGCCACTTCCCCCACGACCTGGCGGTGGGGCGGCTGGCGGGCGAGACGGTCACCCTGGAGTGGCTGGTGGACGACGGCTCGCTGGAGCTGCTGCTCGACGATGGGCGCCTGGCCATCACCCAGTTGAGCTTCGCCGAGCCAGCGGGGCAGCCGCTGGCCCTGGAGGTGGTCACGGGCGAATGCCGGGTCAGGGCCCTGGAGTATCGTCCCCTGACGACTGGCTTGGCAGGCCGCTAGACCAAAGTCGTAATGACAAGGTTGTCATCTGTCTTCTAGAGTTGCCGACAACGTTGTCGCTGGGTGCTGCCAAGCGCGGAGAGGATGTCGATATGGTCTCGATCAAGGATGTGGCCCGTCTGGCGGGCACCTCCTTCAAGACGGTTTCGAGGGTGATCAATGATGACCCCGCCGTCCGCGAGGAGACCCGTGCCCGGGTGCGTCAGGCCATCGAGGAGCTGGGGTACCGTCCCAACAGTGCGGCACGCACCATGCGCAGCCAGCGCTCGGGGGTGATCGGCTTCATCTCCGACCGGGTCACCACCCAGCCGCACTCCGGTGACATCCTGCGCGGCGCCCAGCAGGTGGGCGATGCCCATGACAAGGTGCTGATGGTCGTCAACATCGATCGAGATGCCGGCTTCCGCCATCGCCAGCGGGCCCTGGACATGCTGCTGGAGCGCCGGGTGGAAGGGCTGCTCTACGCCTGCGACTACCATCGGGAGGTCGAGCTGCCCAAGGAGATGGGCATGGTGCCCTCGGTGCTGGCCAACGGTTTCGCGTCAGGGATCGAGGTGCCCACCTTCCTCCCCGATGAGCAGCGGGCGGCACGGGAGATCACCCGCCTGTTGCTGGCCCAGGGCCATCGGTGTATTGCCTACCTGGGCCTCAACCCCAGGCTGGCGGCTGCCTCCCTGCGCCAGGCTGGCTACCGGCAGGCCCTGGAGGAGGCGGGCATTGCGGTGGACGAGGCGCTGATGCAGCCCGCCGAGGTGGGAGTGCTGGACGGCGATGAGCGCTCCACGGTGGAGGCGACGATCGATCGGCTGCTGACGAGTTCGCCACGGCCCACGGCGATCCTGTGCGGCCAGGACAGCACGGCGATGCAGCTCTACCTGGCCCTGGCGAGCCGGGGGCAGTGCGTCGGTCGCGACATGGCCGTGGCCAGCTTCGATGACCAGCGACCGATCTCCATCTTCCTGACGCCGGGGCTGACCACCATGCGCCTGCCCCATCTGGAGATGGGCCAGCAGGCCATGCGATGCCTGCTCTCGCAGGAGCGGGAAGGGGGCACGACCCTGGTGCCCTTTGCCCGGGTCGAGCGCCAATCGCACCTGGGGCCCGGGTCGCCGCGCCGTTCAGCGCTTTCCGAATCGGCCGTCGGCGACGGCCCCTGACAACAACAACCGAACCCAACCAGGAGTCATCACCATGAATGTTTCGAGGCATACCAGTGCTTTCAGTCTCAAAATGACAACGTTGTCTATTGCGCTCACCCTGGCTTCCCCCCTGGCCCTGGCGGCTCCCCAGTCCCTCGAGTTGTGGCGCCACGAGACTGGCAATATCGCCGAGATCGAGGTGAGCCGCGCGGCGGTGGAGCGCTTCAACCGCTCCCAGGACCGCTGGCGGGTGGAGATGAGCATGATCCCCGAGGGGGCCTACACCGAGACGGTGACCTCTGCCGCCGTGGCCGGGGATCTGCCCTGTCTGCTCTATATCGATCAGCCGGTGGCGCCCAACTTCGCCTGGGCGGGGTTCCTGCAGCCCCTGGACGGCCTGGTGGACCAGGCGGTCCTGGATGGCCTGATCGCCACCGCCAGGGGCACCTATGACGGTCGGATCTATTCGGCAGGCCAGTACGAGGTGGCGCTCTCGCTGCTGTCGCGGCGCTCGGTGCTGGAGGAACACGGTATCCGTATCGCCACCCTCGACGCCCCCTGGAGCACGGGGGAGTTTGTCGAGGCGCTCGAGACCCTCAAGGCGAGCGGCGATTTCCTCTACCCGCTGGACCTGCAGGCCGGCTGGAGCGGCGAGTGGTACTCCTACGCCTTCGGTCCCTGGCTGATCGGCTTCGGTGGCGACCAGATCGATCGCGATACCTACCTGGAGGCCGAGGGGGTGCTCAACGGCGAGGCGGCCCTGGCCTGGGGCGAGTTATTCCAGGCGCTGTTCGCCGATGGCCTGGTAGATCGCAACCCCAGCGACAACCGCGGCTTCGTGCAGGGGCGGGTGGCCATCAACTACGGCTTCCTGGAGCCGTCGGCCTATCCAGTGGAGTGGGAAGACGACCTGGTGGTGATGCCGGTGCCGGACTTCGGCCACGGCTCGGTGATCGGCGGCGGCTCCTGGCACACCGGGATCACCGCCGCCTGCACCACCCCCGAGGGGGCGGCGGAGTTCCTCGAGTTCCTGCTGCAGCCCGAGGAGATCGCCGCCATGTCCGAGGGGGCCGGCATGATTCCGGCCTCCGAGGCGGGGGCGGCGCTGACCGAGCACTATCGCGAAGGCGGTCAGTGGCGCTTCTTCTACGACTACTCCGAGGCCCATGCCCAGCTGCGTCCCGAGACCCCCGCCTACCCGATCATCTCCAGCGTTTTCGCCCGGGCGGGGCGTGATATCCGCGACGGTGGCGATGTGCAGGCTGCCCTGGACGAGGCGGTGGATGCCATCGAGCGTAATATCGCCGACAACCGCGGCTATGGCATGGGCAACTAGCCGCCTCGTGCGTCACCGGCCATGTGGAGTGGTCGGTGATGCTGTCCCCATGTCGCACGACAACGACAACGATAACAATCCTTCTGGATAACAAGGTAAACCCCATGCAGAAAGCCGTCCCCGCACGCCTCGCCGGAACCTCGATGACAACGTTGTCTATCGGGTTGTCCGTCGCCCTTTCCGCGGCCGCCACCACGGCCCATGCCGATCCGCAGCGCATCGACTACTGGCGCACCGAGGCGAGTCACACCGAGGTCTCGGCCCAGCAGGAGGCCATCGATCGCTTCAACCGCGCCCAATCGCACTGGCACGTCGAGATGAGCCGGCTGCCCGCCGGTTCCTATACCGAGGCGGTGACCGCCGCGGCCCTGGCCGGCGACCTGCCCTGCGTACTCTATATCGACCAGCCGGTGGCCCCCAACTTCGCCTGGTCGGGCTTCCTGCGACCGCTGGACGACCTGATCGCGCCGGAGACCCTGGCGCCCCTGCTCGAGACCGCCAAGGCCACCTATAACGGCAAGGTCTACGCGGCCGGCCAGAACGAGGAGGTGCTGGTGCTCTATGGGCGGCGCTCGGTGATCGAGGCACACGGCATCCGTATCGCCACCCTCGACGCGCCCTGGGGCCAGACGGAGTTCCTCGCGGCCCTGGAGACCCTCAAGCAGAGCGGTGATTTCCTCTACCCGCTGGATATCCAGGCCGGCTGGACCGGCGACGAATGGTACTCCTACGCCTTCGGGCCCTGGCTGTTGAGCTTCGGCGCCGACCAGATCGATCGTGACAGCTACCTGGAGGCCGAGGGCGTGCTCAATGGCGGGGCGGCCGAGGCCTGGGGCGAGTTCTTCCAGGGGCTGTTCGAGGCCGGCTACGTAGATCGTAATCCCAGCGACAACCGCGGCTTCGATCAGGGGCGGGTGGCGCTCAACTACGTGGGCAGTTGGGAGCTGCGCAATCATCTGGCCGCCTGGGGCGACGACCTGGTGGTGATGCCGGTGCCGGACTTCGGCCATGGGCCGCTGATCGGCGGGGGCTCCTGGCAGCTGGGCATCTCCACCCAGTGCAATGCCCCCGAAGGCGCCGCCGAGTTCGTCGAGTTCCTGCTGCAGCCGGAGGAGATCGCCGAGACATCGAAGGCCAGGATCACGGTGCCCTCCCATCCGCAGGCCGCCGCGCTCACCGAGGACTTCCGCGAAGGTGGCCGCTGGCGTTTCTTCTACGACTATGCCGAGGCCCATGCCCGGCTGCGTCCGGCGACCCCGGGGTATCCGACCATCTCCAGCGCCTTCGAGCGGGCGACGCGGGACATCCGTGACGGTCGCGATGTGTTGACCGCGCTGGACGAGGCGGTGGACGCCATCGAGCGCGATATCGCCGATAACCGGGGCTACGGCTTCCACGAGTAAGAGCTTCGCCCCGGCGGATAATCCACCGCCGGGGCTCATAAGAGAGGAGGGTGCGCGATGCACTCGAACGTTGATAAGGCGAGGCCCCGGGGGCTGGCGGACGGGGCCGGCACCGGAGAGGCTAAGGTGACCACCTATCGCCAGGCCAGGCGCCGCGAGCGTCGCTTCGGCTATCTACTGAGCTTTCCGGCGCTGCTGGGGCTCTTCATGTTCCTGGTACTGCCCTTCCTGATGGCGGTGGGGCTTTCCTTCACCGACCAGCGGCTGCTCTCGCCCAACCAGGCGGAATGGGTGGGGCTGCGCAACTATGACCGCCTGCTCAGCGTCAGCTGGGTGGTGCAGGAGGCCGAGCGCAGCGAGTTGGGCGAGGTGGTGCGCGACGCCGGGGGGGAGACGGTATTTCCGGCGCTGCGCACGGTGCTGCGTGGCGACCCGGCCTACCGCGAGTACCGGGAGTTCAGGAGCTGGCAGTGGGGCGACAAGCGCTATGTGCTGCTGGCCAAGGATCCGCGCTTTATCCAGTCGTTCCTCAACACCCTGCTGTTCGTGATGCTGGTGGTACCGTTGCAGTGCGGCCTGGCCCTGGGGCTGGCGCTGTTGATCAACCGCCAGCTGCGCGGCATCAGCGTCTTCCGGGCGATCTTCTTCTCGCCGGTGGTGACCTCCATCGTGGTGGTCTCCATCGTCTGGACCTTCCTCTATCACCGCGACGTGGGGGTGCTCAACCACTACCTGCAGGCGATGACCTTCGGCCTGGTGGGGCCCATCGACTGGCTGGGCGACCCCGACTGGGCGATGCCCTCCATCGTCATCATGTCGGCCTGGCAGGCCTGTGGGGTGCAGATGCTGATCTTCCTGGCGGGACTGCAGGGCATCTCCCAGGACCTCTACGAGGCGGCGGAGCTCGACGGCGCCGGGCGCTGGAGCCAGTTCTGGCACATCACCCTGCCGGGGCTGCGCAACACCATGGTGTTCGTGATCCTCAGCACCACGGTGCAGGCCTTCGGCCTCTTCACCCAGGTGGACGTGATGACCGGCGGCGGCCCCCAGGGTTCCACCTCCACGGTGATGTTCCATGCCGTGGCCAAGGGCTTCCGCGAGCAGGACATCGCCTATGGCTCGGCCATCAGCGTGGTGTTCTTCCTGGTGATCCTGCTGATCGCCCTGCTGCAGAAGAAATTCTTCGACGCCCGGGAGGCGAAGTGACATGACCCCCAACAAGCGACTCAAGACCCTGGGGTGGTACCTGGTGCTGGCGGGCCTGGGCTACCTGTTCATGTTCCCGCTGCTGTTCATGATCGTCTCCTCCTTCAAGCCGGAGTCGGCGATCTTCTCCGACCTCTACTCGCTGCGGGCGATCCTGCCGGTGGGCGAACTGACCCTGGACAACTACCGCGGGGTCTTCGAGAAGAGCCGTATCGAGCGCTACTTCCTCAACTCCCTGCTGATCACCGGCGGTACCGTGGTCATGGGGCTGTTCGTCAACAGCCTGCTGGCCTTCTCGCTGTCGCGGCTGACCTGGGGCGGCCAGAAGCTGATCCTCTCGGCGGTGATCGCGCTGATGATCATTCCGCTCGAGGCGGTGGTGGTGCCGATGCTGCTGATGGTCTCCAAGCTGCCTTCGCTGGGCTGGGAGGAGGGCATGCTGGTGCTCAAGGGCTCCTGGATGAACACCCTGCACGTGCAGATGCTGCCCTTCGTGGCCAACGCCTTCTTTATCTTCCTCTTCTACCAGTTCTTCCGCGATATCCCCAAGGACTTCGACGAGGCGGCCAAGCTGGACGGTGCCAGCCCCTTCCAGATCTACCGCCATATCATCGTGCCGATGTCGGGGCCGGTCTTCGCCACCGTGGCGATCCTCCATTTCATGGTGATGTGGAACCAGTACCTGTGGCCGATCATGGCGGTCCAGAGCGAGGCGGTGCGCCCCGTGATGCCGGGCATCCAGATCTTCTTCGGTCGCGAGACCGAGTGGGGCGAGATCCTCGCCTATGCCTCCTTTATCACCCTGCCGGTGCTGGTGGTCTTCATGATCTTCCAGAAGCGTTTCGTGCGCAGCCTGGCGGGCGCCGGCATCAAGGGCTGATTCGACCAGCCTCCCATTACGACAGCCGCAGGGTGAACGACCCGGCGGCGGCAGGAGAAACACAATGGCAGATCTACAACTCAAGCAAGTCATCAAGCGCTTCGGCGACGTCCAGACCATCCACGGCGTCGACCTGGAGATCACCCATGGCGAATTCGTGGTCTTCGTCGGTCCCTCGGGGTGCGGCAAGTCCACCCTGCTGCGGCTGATCGCCGGGCTGGAGGAGATCAGCGAGGGCGATATCCGCATCGGCGACGAGAGCGTGGCCCACCTGCCGGCGGCCCAGCGCGGCGTGGCCATGGTGTTCCAGTCCTATGCGCTCTACCCGCATATGACGGTGCGCGAGAACATGGGCTTCGGGCTGCGCATGGCCAAGTTCGACAAGGCCGAGATCGACCGCCGCGTCGAGGAGGCCGCCGCCATCCTCAAGCTTGAGCCGCTGCTGGAGCGACGCCCCAAGGCGCTCTCCGGCGGCCAGCGCCAGCGGGTGGCGATCGGCCGCACCATCGTGCGCAACCCCAAGGTGTTCCTGTTCGACGAACCGCTCTCCAATCTGGACGCGGAGCTGCGCGTCCAGATGCGGGTGGAGATCGCCAAGCTCCACGCCTCCCTGGGCAACACCATGATCTACGTCACCCACGACCAGGTCGAGGCGATGACCATGGCCGACAAGATCGTGGTGCTGCGCGATGGCCGCATCGAGCAGGTGGGCAGCCCCCTGGAGCTCTACCTCAACCCGGTCAACGACTTCGTGGCCGGCTTCATCGGCTCGCCGCGCATGAACTTCCTCGACACCCGGGTGCGGGAGGTCGCCGAGGGCCGCCTGACCCTGGAACTGCCGGGCGGTGAGCACGCCGAGCTGGAGGCGGAGACGGCCGGGGTGGCCCCCGGTGACGCCCTGCGCCTGGGGATCCGCCCCGAGCATATCCGCGAGGACGATGGCGACGAGATCGGCCTGGCCATCGAGGTGGAGGTGGTCGAGCACCTGGGCGGCAGCACCTTCGTCTATGGCCGTCATGCCGGGGGCGAGCCCCTGACCCTGCAGGTGGGTGGCCTCAGCGATATCCGCCCCGGCAGCGGGCGACGGGTCAGCTTCGCCCGCGGCTTCTGCCACCTGTTCGACGCCACCGGGCGCAGTATTGGCCCGCGCAAGCACCCCGAGGAGCTCAAGGCCGCGGGCCAGGGGTTGGCCGCCGGCGCCTGAGTGCCACGAGTCCCCCGTGGAGACGGCGTGCGCGCCGGAATGACAACGTTGTTTTTCTGTCGCTGCGTCGCCTCCCAGGCGCCCGCTTGGGTGCCCCTTATTCCATGCGTGACAAAGGATCGATCATGACCGCTGTGACTGCCGCCCCCCTGCAGGCCGTGCGCCCGACGCTGCACTTCACCCCGCCCCAGGGCTGGATGAATGACCCCAATGGCCTGGTCTACTTCGATGGCGAGTACCACCTCTTCTATCAGTACTATCCCCATGAACGGATCCACGGCCCCATGCACTGGGGCCATGCGGTCAGCCGCGACCTGTGCCACTGGAAGCACCTGCCGCTGGCGCTGGCGCCTGACGAGCAGGGAACCTGCTTCTCCGGCAGCGCCATCGTCGACTGGCACGACACCTGTGGCCTGTTCGACGGCGAGCCGGGCCTGCTGGCCTTCTATACCGTGCATCGCGAGGCGGACGACGACCCCGCGGACTATGTCGAGGAGCAGTGCCTAGCCTATAGCCGCGACCGTGGGCGCAGCTGGCAGAAGTATGCGGCCAACCCGATCATCGCCGCGCCGGGCTTCCCTGACTTCCGCGACCCCAAGGTCGTCTGGCATGAGCCCAGCCGGTGCTGGGTGATGGCGCTCGCCTGTGGCCAGACGATTCGCTTCTACCTCTCCGAGGACCTGCTGGAGTGGCGCCTGGCCAGCGAATTCGGCGCCGAGCAGGGACGCCATACCGACGGCCCCTGGGAGTGCCCCGATCTCTTTGAATTGCCCGTCGAGGGGGCCGCCCCCGGCGAACCGGCGAGCCGCTGGGTGCTGGTGGTGGGCGTGGGCGCGGGCGAGCAGGACGCCTTCGGCTCCTTCACCCAGTACTTCGTCGGCCATTTCGACGGCGAGCGCTTCCATAACGACAACCCGGCCGAGACCGTGCTGCTGATGGACGAGGGGCGCGACTTCTACGCCGTGCAGAGCTGGTCGGACATTCCGGAACAGGATGGGCGACGCCTGGCCATCGCCTGGCTCAACAACTGGCTCTACGCCAAACAGACCCCCGAGGCGGGCTGGCGCGGTGCCATGAGCTTCCCCCGCGAGTTGTCACTCGTCGCCACCCCCGAGGGCGTGCGGCTACGCCAGGCCTTCGCTCGAGAGTGGCGTGCGTTGGCCGCCGAACCGGCCGGCCCCGCCTGGACGGAAGCCGGGCTGACCGTTGGTCGGCATGTGCTGGTGGAACGCGGTGCCCGGGTGGCCCATGGGCGTCTGGCGCTCGAGCTGGCGTTGGATGCCGTCATCGAACTGGACCTGCAGCAGGGCGATCACCAGACCCTTCGACTGACGCGCGACGGCGAGGGCGTGGGGATCAGCCACCTCCGCCAGGGCGAGAACGGGGTGGCCGAGTTCGATACCCATTTCCCCCATGCGCTGACGGTCGGTCGCCTGGCCGGCCAGGGGGTCGAGCTGGAATGGCTGCTGGACGACGGCTCGCTGGAGCTGCTGCTCGACGGTGGACGACTCTCCCTGACCCATCTCGGTTTCGCTTCCCCCGAGGGACGACCGGTCATCTGTCGAGTCCTGGCGGGAGGCTGTCGGCTGACGGCGTGGCACTACGACGCTATTCCTGGCTAGCGGCGTCGCTTGCCGCCGGCTTCTTTCGGGCCCGGCTTCGGGCCCCTTCCTAAATAACCACCACAACTGCATAAGGACAAACATGAAGCATTCCACCTTCACGCTGCTCCCGCTCTCCGCTGCCCTGTCCCTCGGCATGGCACTGCCGGCCATGGCCGGCATCACCTACGAGGGGGAGCGCGGCTCGCTCACCTTGGGTGGCGATGTCGAGTTGGATATCAATGCCCAGAACACCCATGCCGGCGAAGGCCCCATCTTCTTCGAGGACGATGTGGACCGCGGGGATGAATACAACCAGACCGGGCGTGTGCTGCTCGACGTGAGTGGTGAGCGTGGCACCCAGGCCCACTACGCCCGCTTCAAGGCCCAGCCGTTGCTGCAGACCAACGGCGACCTCGGCCTCGACGATGCCTGGCTGGCGATCGGTCGGCATGGTGGGCCGGAACTCAAGTTGGGCCGCTTCGAGGCCTACGATCTCTTCCCGCTGGGGCAGGACGTCTTCGTGGGCTTCAGCGGCGATACCTCCGACGGTCTCTATCGTGACGGACAGGGCTATCTCTACCAGGCCAAGGAAGGCCGCGGCCGTGGAGGGGATTCTGGCCAGGTCATGCTGAGCCAGCGCAGCGGCGACTTCTATGCTGAGGTCGCTACCCTGTTCGGCGATCGTACCGACCTGTTCGATACCACGACCTACCACGGCTACGCCATCGACCCGGAGGGCAATGCCAAGAACTCCTTCATCGTGCGCCCGGTACTGGCCTGGACGCCGGGCCCCTGGACGCTGGCGGCCGGCCTCGAGACCAATCTGATCGGCGATGCCGTGGTGGACGAGCGGGGTGCCGACATCAGCGATCGCACTGGGTATGGCACCCGGCTTTCCTATGCCCAGGGTGACTGGATAGTGAATGCCAATCTGGCCTATCTGGACGCCCATGAGGAGGACAACCTGACGCTGGGGCTGAATGCCCTGTGGCAGGGTTTCGGGGTCGGCTATCTCCACGCGCGCAACAAGATCGACGATGTCAATCCGGAGGCCAACGGCGATGCCATCATCACCGTGCCGGGACGCTATACCGTCGACACCTTCTATACCTCCTACCACTTCGCCGATGTGCTGAACATCGAGGATCTGGGCATCTATCTGGGCGCCTATTACAGCCGCATCGATCACCGGGAGGTCGCTAGTCTCGACAATGCGGACCGCTACGGAGCCCGGTTGCGCTTCAAGTACCACTTCTGAGTTCGGGAGATCGCCGGCACCCGTCTCGGGTCGCATCACGACGCTGCAAAGCAAGGGGGCATGGCCACTGGCCATGCCCTCTCTTTGTGGTGTGCCAGGCATGGCGCGCAGCGCCTGGCTGGCGCTGTCCCCCAGGCACCACCCCCGGGATGACCTGGGGGTGAGAGTCCTCTAAGCTCATGATTGCGGTAACCTTAGCCGAACAGCAGGGGTGTCCGCCGCGAAACTTCGTCTTTTCGCCGAATGGTTGCCTTGTCCGGTCTTCGCTCGCCAACTTTTCGGACAATGTCTAACTGCGCCCGCTGGTCGGGTAGCGGGTCTCCTTGAGGCTGTCCTTGATCTTCTTGAGATGGGGCAGGAAGTCCTCGCCGCGGCGCAGGGTGACGCCGGTGGCCAGCACGTCGATCAGCGTCAGCTGAATCATCCGCGAGGTCATCGGCATGTAGAGGTCGGTGTCCTCCGGGGTGGCCACCTCCAGGGTTTCGGTGCACTCGCGGGCCAGCGTCGAGCCGGGGGCGGTGATGCCCAGCACCACGGCGCCGCTCTCCCGCGCCAGACGGGCGATATCGACCAGCTCCCGGGTGCGGCCGGTCCAGGAGATCACCACCACCACGTCGCCGGTGTGGCAGGCGGAGGCGATCATGCGCTGCATCAGCACGTCGACGTAGGAGGTCACCGGCAGATTGAAGCGGAAGAACTTGTGCTGGGCGTCCTGGGCCACTGCCCCGGAGGCGCCCAGGCCGAAGAAGTGGATCTGCTTGGCCTGGGTCAGGTAGTCCACCACCCGCTCGATGCGCGCCGGGTCGATGGCGCGGCAGGCCTCGTCCAGGGCGGCGATGGTGGCCCCAAAGATCTTCTGGGTGTAGTCGGCGGCGCTGTCGTGCGGTTCCACCGCCTGGCTGACGTAGGGCGTGCCCCCGGCCAGGCTCTGGGCTAGCTTGATCTTGAAGTCCGGGTAGCCCTTGGCATCGAAGCTTCGGCAGAAGCGGTTGACGGTGGGCTCGCTGACCGACGCGGCCTGGGCCAGGCTGGCAATGCTCATGCTGGTGGCGGCGGCAGGGTCGGCGAGGATCACATCGGCGACCTTGCGCTCCGAGCGGTTGAGTTCCTCGAGGCGCTGACGGATGCGATTGAGCAGGTCGTGGCTGGCCATGGGGGGGTGGGGCTCTCCGTGACGGCAGGCGGCACAGGCCGCGTGGATGTTGCGTGAGTGATGTGGTGATTTAACTACATTATGCTGACTATCCTAGCCCGAGGCGATCGGAGTCGGCCACCGGGCGTGGAATCGCAGCTCGACAATATTTGTAAGTTTACCAAAATAATTTGCTTGCCCGTCCAGGGTGTGGTATTTTTTTGGTAATCCAACGAAAAAAGGGGGCGCAGATGAGTCATTCCAGCCGGTCTGTCCGGACCGACATCGACCTGGCGCTGTTCGGGGCGCTTGGCGACCTGGCCCAGCGCAAGCTGTTTCCGGCACTGTTTCAGCTCGACCGCGAAGGGCTGCTGGATCCCGAGACACGCCTGCTGGGGCTGGCGCGCCAGGAGCTGGATCTCGATGCTTTCCGGGAGCGCGTCGAGAAGGCCCTCAGGACCCATGTGAAGGCGGCCGAGCTCGACCGCGAGGCCCTGGCCCGCTTCCTGGCGCGCCTCGACTACCGCCAGCTCGACTTCACCTCGCCCGACGGCTACGCAGCGATCCGCGACTGGCGCGATGGCTCGCCGAGGCCCATGGTGGTCTACCTTTCGGTGGCGGCGAAGCTCTATGGCGATATCTGCCGCCTCCTGGAGGCCAGCGGCAGCCTGGATGAGGAGTCCCGGGTGGTGGTGGAGAAGCCGATCGGCTACGACCTGGCCTCCTCGGCGGAGATCAACGACGCCATCGGCGCCGTCTTCCCCGAGACCCGCGTCTATCGCATCGACCACTACCTGGGCAAGGAGACGGTGCAGAACCTGATCGCGCTGCGCTTCGCCAACCCGCTGTTCGGCACCCAGTGGAACCAGAACCATATCTCCCATGTGGAGATCACCGTGGCCGAGCAGGTCGGCATCGAGGGGCGCTGGGGCTACTTCGACGAGGCGGGCCAGCTGCGCGACATGGTGCAGAACCACCTGCTGCAGCTGGTCTGCCTGATCGCCATGGACCCCCCGGCTAACCTCGACGCCGACGCCATCCGCGACGAGAAGGTCAAGGTGCTCAAGGCGCTGCGGCCCTTCACCGACGACATGCTGGGGCGCGACGTGGTGCGCGGCCAGTACACCGCCGGCACCATCGGCGGCCAGAGCGTGCCCGGCTACCTGGAGGAGGAGGGCGCCAACGTCGAGAGCCACACCGAGACCTTCGTGGCCATGAAGACCGGCGTCGAGAACTGGCGCTGGGCGGGGGTGCCCTTCTACCTGCGCACCGGCAAGCGCATGCCCGACAAGCTCTCCCAGATCATCATCCACTTCCGTCAGCAGCCCCACTATATCTTCGACCCGGACCAGCGGGGTCTCGCCGCCAACAAGCTGGTGATCCGCCTGCAGCCGGAGGAGGGCATCGCGCTCGAGGTGCTGACCAAGGACAGCGGCCTGGACAAGGGCATGCGCCTGCGTCGCGGCCCGCTGCACCTGGACTTCAACAGCGCCTTTCCCAAGTCGCGGATTCCCGACGCCTACGAGCGGCTGCTGCTGGAGGTGATGAAGGGGCAGCAGTACCTCTTCGTGCGCCGCGATGAGGTGGAGCACGCCTGGCAGTGGTGCGACGATCTGATCGCCGCCTGGGCCGATCGCAACGAACCGCCGCGCCGCTATCCGGCCGGCTCCTGGGGACCCGTGGCCTCCATCGCCATGATCACCCAGGATGGCCGCAGCTGGTATGAGGACTACTGAGATGAGCGAACTCTGTCGTGAACGGCTGGCCACCCAGCTGGCCGAAGCGGTGGCCGAGGCGCTGCGCGCCGACCTGAGCCGCCAGGAGCACGCCCTGCTGGTGGTCTCCGGCGGCTCCACCCCGGTGCCCTTCTTCGAGGCACTGGCCGCCTGCGACCTGCCCTGGACGCGCGTCCAGGTGACGCTGGCCGACGAGCGCTGGGTCGCCGAAGACGCCGCCGACAGCAATGCCCGCCTGGTGCGCGAGCACCTGCTCCAGGGCGCGGCGGCGGCCGCCACCTTCGTGCCCCTCACCACCGGGCACCAGACCCCCGAGCAGGGCGCCGAGGCGGTGGCCAAACGGATCGACGGCCTGGCCTGGCCGGCCAGCATGGTGATCCTCGGCATGGGCGGCGACGGCCACACCGCCTCACTCTTTCCCGACAGTCAGGAACTCGCTCTGGCGCTGGCCACCGAGGCATCCGTGGTGGCGGTGCGCACCCCGAGCCAGCCCCAGCCGCGCATCACCCTGAGCGCCGACCGCCTGCACCAGGCGCGGCGGCACGTGCTGCACATCACCGGCGGCGACAAGCGCGCCGTGCTGGCCCGGGCGCTGGCCGGTGACGATACTCGCCAGCTGCCGATCCGTGCCTTCCTGGACTGCCCGCTGGCCGTCTACTGGGCCCCCTGAATTCCGGAGAATCACATGACTTTCGACAAGAGCATCGACAAACAGCTGCCCTCGACCCGTACCACCGAGATCGACAGCATCTGCCTCAAGGCCGAGGTGATCCCGGTGATCGCCATCGAGCGCATCGAGGACGCCGTGCCCCTGGCCCAGGCCCTCTACGACGGCGGCCTGACCGTGCTGGAGATCACCCTGCGCACCGACTGCGCCCTGGAGGCGATCAAGCGCATTCGCGAGGCGCTGCCCAAGGCCAGCATCGGCGTGGGGACCGTGCTGACTCCGGCCCAGTACCGCCAGGCCGAGCAGGTGGGCGCCGACTTCGTGGTGACCCCGGGCACCACCGAGGCGCTCTACCGCTACGGCGTGGAGAGTCCGGTGCCGATGCTGCCCGGCGTGGCTACCGTCTCCGAGCTGATGACCGGCTGGCAGTACGGCTACCGTCGCTTCAAGTTCTTCCCCGCCGAAGCCAGCGGCGGCGTCAAGGCGCTCAAGGCCTTCGGGGGCCCCATCTCCGAGGCGCGCTTCTGCCCCACCGGCGGCATCACCCTGGAGAACGCCGAGGACTACCTGGCGCTGAAGAACGTGATGTGCGTGGGCGGCTCCTGGCTGACGCCGAAGTCCCTGGTGGCGGCCGAGGACTGGAACGGCATCCGCCAGCTGGCCAAGGAAGCGGCGGAGCGCTTCCACCACTGAGGCTTTCCGTAAAGAGTGTTTCCCTGTGCTCTCTCGGCAGCCTGTCGCTGTCGTTTACCCGGCCCCCTTGGCCGGGTTTTTTTGTTCTTCGCAGATCGGATGGCTCTGTCAGACGATGGCGAGATGGCCAGATTCTACCCCGCCTGGGGCGCTCAGGCAGCTGCAGCGGGATTTATGCAGCGTTTCCCAAAGTGCGAAGAACCTTTTTTTGATGGCTCATAGCAACCCGAGCACGCCGCGCAGCGACTGCTCCACGGCTGCCATTTCCTCGGCAGTGAGGCTTGTCAGAGGACCGTCCCCGAGTCTGGCCGGATCCAGTGCTCGGGGTTTATCAAAGACCACATAGGAGTCCACCAGCAGTCGGCCGCGGGCGGGCAGGGGGACGCGAAACCGTTGCAGGCCGGGGCGCAACTGAGTCGTCAACGGCAGCACGACCACCGTCTCCGCACCGGCCTGGGTCAGGGCATCAGTCTGGACGACCAGCACCGGTCGCACCTTGCCTAACTCCCTGCCTCGTGCCGGATTCAGGTTGCCGACCCAGACTTCCCCTCGCCGGATCACTTCCACCAGCGCTCGTCGGGATCGACGCCGATTTCGCGCTCCGTGCGTATCAGTGCGTCGAGATCATCGTCAGGCATCTCGTCGGACATATTGTCTGATTCCCGTCGCGCGTTCGGATCGCCCTGCCACTCGTGCATCTCCCGCACCATCTCCTCCATGAACCGTTCCCTCTCCAGGCGCAACACGTACTCCTGAACTGCCTCTCTCACCAGCTCGGAACGTCCCTTGTGGGCCAGGCGGGCCTCCTCATCGAGTCTGCGCTCCAGGTCTTCGGGGAAACGAATGCTCAGCGTCGACGACATGGGGGCACCTCTTCATGCGCGTAAGACAACATTCACTATGGAACGCATGACAGGAATCTGCCACTGCGTGCGCCCATCGTTACCAAACAGCGCGTAAAGCACCGCCCAATCGGGCGGTGATACAAGCGCGCACCGCGAAGCGGTGCTGAATTGATATTGCCTCGATCCCCTGATATTTTTCCAGTATGACAAAACGTGCCTACAAAGAACGGTTCTACCCCACCCCCGAGCAGGCGGCGCTGCTGGTGCAGTCGTTCGGATGCGCCCGTTTTGTCTGGAACAATACGCTGGCCTATCGCACCGATGCGTATCAGCAGCGCGGTGAGTCGGTGTCGCACTCCGCCGCAGAAAAGCGTCTGGTGGCGCTCAAGGCCGAATATCCCTGGTTGAAGGACGTCTCCAGCGTGATCCTGCAGCAGACGCTGCGGGATCAACTGGGCATGGTCAAGAACCGCGCGCTGGCCAAGGCCATCAGCGATGCCGGCTGGGGTGAGTTTGTGCGCCAGCTTGAGTACAAGACCGACTGGGCGGGCCGGCAGTTGGTCAAGGTCAGCCAGTGGTTTCCCAGTAGCAAACGGTGCCACGGCTGCGGGCACAAGGTCGAGAAGCTGCCTCTCTCACGGCGCCACTGGCACTGTGAGCGTTGCGGCCTTGCGATTGACCGCGATATCAACGCGGCCAGAAACATCCGAACCGCCGGGCTGGCGGGGTTAGCCTGTGGAGCGACTGGAGCGGGGGCCGTGGCCTAGCCACGGCCTAGTGAAGGCGTGTCGAAGCAGGAAGGTTCTGGGGGTGACCTTAGAACCCTCGCCCAAAGCGCGAAGCGCGAAGCGCGGCGGGCGGGGAGTGTCAGGTCTTCGACGCCAACCGCTACCCAGTTGGCCCTGACGCAGAGGCCTTCGATTCCCGTCACGATTCGCTTGTCGTCACTTCTTGCGCCTGGTTCGCTTTACCTCGCCGGCGTTCTGGTCCGCGTCCGCCGCCGGGGTCGAGGCGCCGAAGTGCTCGCGAACCAGCGCCAGCAGCCCCTGGGTGGAGGCGTCGAAGTCCTGGCTGTGCTCGTCGATGCGCTCGCTAATCTCGCCGGCGATCTGCTTGCCGAGCTGCACGCCCCACTGGTCGAAGGAGTTGATGTTCCAGATCACCCCCTGGACGAATACCTTGTGCTCGTAGA
>NZ_CP071922.1:3419901-3420397 GCF_017584085.1 Halomonas sp. BM-2019 | reverse complement strand
AGCAGCAGGGTGCTGGAGGGGCGGTTGCCCGGGCAGCTGTAGGGATCGAGCCGGCTGCCGCTCTGGCTGCCTTCCATGAAGGCGTTGGCCTGGGCCAGCATGTTGGTGAGCAGGGCGAAGTGGTGCTCCTCCATGCCGGGCTCGGGCTTCAGCGAGGCGATGAAGTCGATGGGCACGTAGCGCGTCCCCTGGTGGAGCAGCTGGAAGAAGGCGTGCTGGCCGTTGGAGCCGGTCTGCCCCCAGACGATTGGCCCGGTCTTGTAGTCCACCGGGTGGCCAAAAATATCCACCGACTTGCCGTTGGACTCCATGTCGAGCTGCTGCAGGAAGGCCGGCAACTGATTCAGCGCCTGGTCGTAGGGCACGATGGCCTGGGTCTCGGCACCGTGGAAGTTGATGTACCAGATGCCGATCAGCGCCATCAGCACCGGCATGTTCTCGGCGAAGGGCGCGGTGAGGAAGTGCTGGTCCATCTCGTAGGCCCCCTCGAGCATCG
>NZ_CP071922.1:3419482-3419801 GCF_017584085.1 Halomonas sp. BM-2019 | reverse complement strand
CAGGGTCAGCCAGGCGGCCCGGGTCAGCGACGAGACGTTGTCGGCGGCGTCCAGCAGGCGGTCGCGGATGGCGCGATCCTCGGCGATGGGGCTGCCCACCGGCAGGGTGACCGTGGCCTGGACCCGGTCCGACTCCACCCGGGGCATCAGCGAGAAGCCGAGCCGCCCGCTCAAGGCCCAGGCCAGGGCCACCGCCAGCACCGCCACGGCGAGGCTGACGGTGAGCAGCCGCTGGTCCAGGCAGCGCTCCAGGAAGGGGGCGAAGCGCTCCTGGGTCATTCGCGCCAGCCACCCCTGCAGGGCCTGGCGCACCCGGTCC
>NZ_CP071922.1:3417586-3419349 GCF_017584085.1 Halomonas sp. BM-2019 | reverse complement strand
GGCGGGCAGGATGAACAGCGCCTCGAGCCAGGAGGCCAAAAACACCGTGATCACCACCAGCGGCACCACGGCGAAGATCATGCCCAGGAAGCCGGGCAGGAACAGCAGCGGCAGGAAGGCGACGATGTTGGAGAGGATGGCGAAGCTGATCGGCACCGCCATCTCCCGGGCGCCGCGCACCGCGGCCTCCCGTGGAGAGTGGCCCTGCTCGCGGTAGCTGTGGATGTTCTCCCCCACCATGATGGCGTCGTCCACCACGATGCCGAGTGCGATGATGAAGGCGAACATCGAGATCATGCTGATCGAGACGCCGAACCAGGGCAGGAACAGCAGGGCGCCGAGGAAGGCGGTGGGGATGCCCAGGGTCACCCAGAAGGCCAGCCGTGCCTCCAGGAAGAGCCCCATCAGCACCAGCACCAGGGCCAGGCCCAGGAAGGCGTTCTTGAGCAGCAGGTCGAGGCGGTCGCGGTAGGCCTCCGAGGTGTCCCGGGAGACGCCGAGGCTCAGGCCCTCGGGCAGGCCCGCCTGGAGGCGCTCGAGCTGGGCGTGCACGGCGTCGGAGATGCCGATCGGCGTCTGGTTGCCGATCTGGTAGACGTCGAGGGTCAGGCTCGGCGCGCCGTTGTAGAGCACCTCGCGGTCGGTCTCGGCGAAACCGCGCTCGACCCGGGCGATGTCGCCCAGGCGCAGCTGGCCGCCGTCGGGGGTGCCCAGTATCGGCAGCTCGGCGAACTCCCTGGCCTCGTCGCGCCGCCCCTGGTAGCGGATCAGCCACTCGCCCTCGCCGGTGCTCAGGCGCCCGCCGGCCAGGTCGAGGGCCTCGTCGCCGATGCGCCCGGCCAGCTGGCGGTGGTCGAGGCCGTGGCGCTGCATCGCCTCCTCGTCGAGCAGCACCTGGATCTCGCGCTCGCGGTTGCCGGAGAGCTCCACCCGGGAGATGCCCGCCGAGGCCTGCAGCTCGGCGCGCAGATCCTCGGCCACATCGTGGAGGAGCTGGGCGTCGACCCAGCCGTGGAGCTGCAGGCTCATCACGCTGCGCGAGCGCCCCGCCAGGCCGAAGCGCGGTGGGTCGGCGGCGGCCGGCAGGCTGGTGATGGCCCCCACCGCCTGCTGGATCTCCTGGTAGACCCGCATCACCTCCACGCCGTCCACCAGGCTCACGGAGACCCGGCCGGCGCCCTCGTTGGCGGTGGCGGACAGCTCGTCGATGCCGTCCACCCCGGCCAGTGCCGCCTCCAGGGGCAGCAGCAGGCTCTGCTCCACCTCCTCGGGGGTGGCGCCGGGGTAGCCGATGGCGACGGTGATGATCTCCAGCTCGAAGTCGGGGAAGACCTCCTTCTTGATGGTGGTGGAGGCCATCAGGCCACCGATGATCAGCAGCAGCATCAGCAGGTTGGGGGCCACCCCGTGGTGGACCATCCAGGCGATGGGGCCGCGGCGCATCATGGGGTGGCCTCCCGGGCCTGGCCGGCGGGTCGCTCGTCGGCGGCGGCTCGGGTGCGCAGGGCCATGCCCTCCCGGGGCTGGCCCAGGGGCGAGGTGATGACGCGCTCGCCCGCGGCGAGGCCCTCGGCCACCAGCACCTGGCGGTCGTCGCGATGCAGCACGCCGATGGAGCGGCGCCGCAGGCGCTGCTCCTCATCCAGCAGCCATACCTCGTCACCCGGGCGCAGCGCCGCCGCCGGCAGCACCACCAGGTCGTTGCGCTCGGCGGCGCGGAAGTCGAGGCGCACCACGTCGCCGAGGCGCAGGGCCGGGGCCCC
>NZ_CP071922.1:3414924-3417422 GCF_017584085.1 Halomonas sp. BM-2019 | reverse complement strand
CAGGCCGTTCTCCTCCAGGGCTGGCAGCACCGAGAGCAGCTCGCCCTCGCGCTCGCCGCCGGCGGGCCAGCCGCGGCTGGTGAGGGTCACGGCGCTGCCCGGTGCCTCGTCGCTGGCGGGGGTGAGCCAGGCCAGCGCCTCCCCCGGCAGCGACGCCTGGACCCAGAAGCGCGATACATCCACCAGATGCAGAAGCTCGGTGCCGCTGCCCACCTCGCTGCCCTCGCCGACCAGGCGGGCCTGGACCATGCCCGGCCAGGGGGCGACGAGGGTCGCTCGCTCGAGATCCAGGCGGGCACGGTCGCGGGCGGCCCGGGCCCGCGCCACCTCGGCTTCGGCGCTGCGCAGCTGGGGCTCGCGCAGCACCAGGGCGCGTCGCTCCGGGGGCAGCTCGCGGCCGAAGCTCTGGTACTCGGCCTGGGCCCGCTGCTGCTCGCCGCGCTCCATGGCCAGCGCCGCCTCGGCCTGGGCCAGGCTCGCCTCGGCCTCGCGCAGGGCAAGGGCCAGGTCGGCTTCATCCAGCCGGGCCAGGGGGGCGCCGTCCGCCACCAGCCGGCCGGGCAGCACCCCGGGGGCGAAGGCCTCCAGGCGCCCCGCCACCCGGCTGGCCAGCCGCGACTCGCGTTCGGCCACCACGCGGCCGAAGCCGTGCAGCGCCGGCGCGGCGGCGCGCGGCGCCACGCTCACGGTCTCCACCAGCGGCGGCACGGGGGCCGGCGGCGGGCGACGCTCCACCCGCGGCGGCTGGCTCATCAGCCACCCGGCCAGGGCGAGCCCGCCGGCCAGCACCAGCAGGGCGACCAGGGCGCCGAGGCGCAGGCGGCCGCGCTGGCGAGGCGGAGAGGGCAGGGGAGGGGGGCGGCGCATGGTCGACTCGGGCAGGAGAGCGGAGCGGAGAGCATCGCCTGGGGCGATGCAGCCAATGGTCACGAAATGTGCAAGCGGCATGCAAGCCGCCGGCGCCCGACTCCCCCTCACAGGGAGAGGAAGAACAGGATCAGCGGCGGCGAGAGCAGCGAGAGGATGAAGCCGGAGACCACCGCCACCGGCACGCAGGTCACGCCGCCGTGCTGCTGGATCACCGGCAGGGTGAAGTCCATGGAGGTGGCGCCGCCATAGCCGATGGCCAGCGCCGCGTGGCGGCGGATCACCAGGGGGATCAGCACGAAGGCGGCAAGCTCCCGGGCCAGGTCGTTGAAGAAGGCCACCCCGCCCAGCGCCGGCCCCAGGGCGTCGCCGACGAGGATGCCGGAGAGGGAGTACCAGCCGAAGCCGGCGGCCAGCGCCAGCCCCTCGCTGGCCCGCAGGTCGAGCAGCGGCGCGGCGAGCAGCCCGCCGGCCAGGGAGGTGGCTGCCAGCACCAGGGCGATGGCCAGGCCGTGGCGGTTGAGCAGGATCTGGCGCAGCGGCATGCCGGAGTTGCGCAGCTGGCAGCCGATCAGCGCCAGCAGGACGTAGAGCGCCCACTCGGCGAGGGTCTCGGCGCCAGCGTGGAACCCCCGCAGCGTCAGGGCCTTGCCGGTCAGTCCCAGCGCCACGCCCAGCGCCACCGCCGCGACCAGGGCCAGTGAGCCGGCCATGGCGGCCAGCTTGCTCAGCGGGGCGCCCGGTACCACCCGGCTGGGGTCGGCGGTGAGGCCGAGGCGGTTCGACAGCCACCAGAGCCCGGCCAGGTTGCAGGCGCCGATCACCGCGAACAGGGTCAGCGCCTGGCCCCCCATGCGCGACAGCTGGCTGGCCAGGTCGTCGAGGCCGGCCAGGCTGACCCCCATCAGCAGCAGGATGACATAGACCGAGGCGTTCACCCCGCGGTTGATCAGCGCCATCGCGCCGGCGTGACGCACCGGCACCAGGTAGCCCAGCGCCAGCGGCAGCAGCACGATGACGAGCCCGCTCAGCATGGAGAGTCCCTTCCCTTGCGGCGTCGCCGGTACGGCGACGGAAAACCCACCACTCTAGCAGCCCGACGGCCGGAAGGGAGGCCTCGGCGCGATCCCCGGCTCAGTCGAGCAGCGAGAGCTCGATGGGGGAAATCTCGAGACGTATCCTGCGCTCGCCGTCGCTGAAGTACGTCGTGGGCATCAATCGTCGATGGAGAGGTGGGTCAGAGAAAGGCGGCTGCGGCGCTCGCCGTCGCGGTGGTACTCCACGGCCAGCATCAGCCCGGGCAGCTCGGGATGGAGGCGAAACAGCAGGCGGCGCTCCGGCCGGTCCGGTTCGGTGACCTCCACCACCAGCGCCTCGAAGTCGCCGGCGGGCAGGGTCAGGGTCTCGGTCCCGATTACCCGGTACTCCTTGCGCTCCTCGCGGCCGCGGTGGTCCTGGTAGCGGATAGGGCAGGCCTCGCTGCAGTCGCCGTTCAGCGCGCGGCGGGAGAATTCGAAGAGCGCCGCCTGGCGGTCGGGGAGGGCGTCGAGCTCATCGGGCGGAAGCCGGTAGTCGCCGCCCAGTCCCAGCAGGGAGTAGCCGCTGGTGTACTGCAGCGAGCGCACGCCCTC
>NZ_CP071922.1:3409237-3414914 GCF_017584085.1 Halomonas sp. BM-2019 | reverse complement strand
TAAGCCGGTGGTTGACGCTGGCGCTGGGCCAGCCGCTCACTTCCAGGCGGTAGCGGGCGGCGAAGGGCTGGGGCGTGACGCGCGCGTCCCGCTCGGCCACCGCTTCCACCTGGCGGTAGGCGGGCGCCGGGGCGGCTGGCGCCTCCGCCGCCGCCGCCGCGAGCGGCAGGCAGAATAGCAGGGAAAGCAGCAGGCGTCTGAGGGTCATGGAGAGAGTCCGTCTCGCTGGGCGAATGCAGAGCAGTGGACCCGATCGCCGGGCGCGGGTTCCGGCATGCGGGGTTCTTGCATAGTCTCACCGAGGCTGTCATCCGTGAGCTCACTCCTCACAGCCGGCGCCTGAGTGCTTCTAGCCCGGGGCTCAGCGCCACCGGGTAGGGCGCCTCACCCGGGTCCAGCGCAAGCAGGGCTTCGGGCAGCTTCCCCAGGGCCTCCCGCACCCGCTCGCGGGCGCCGTCGGCCAGCGCCATCTCCTCGGCGACCACCCGGCCGCCCACCACCAGGGGGCGCAGCAGCGGCTCGCCGTCGAGGCCCGGCTCGTCGCGCAGCGCGATGACGTCGCCGGCGTAGCGGCCGTCGTCGCCCAGGCGCCGATAGAGCTGCTTGCCCCCGGGCAGGTTGATCTTGCCGGGGGAGTGCTTGAGCCGCGGCGTGCCGGCATACTCCACCAGCTTGTAGGAGAGGTCGATCACCGGGGCGTCGGTGGCCACGCCCATCTCGGTGCCGACCCCGAAGGCGTCGATGGGCGCGCCCTCGGCCAGCAGCGCCTCGATCTGCCACTCGTCCAGGCCGCTGCTGGCAACGATCTTCACCTCCCGGAGCCCTGCCTCGTCGAGCAGCGCCCGCGCACCCCTGGCCAGCTCGCCCAGATCACCGGAGTCGAGGCGGATGGCGGCGACGCCCAGCGACGGCTCCTCGCGCATGATCTCGATTACCTTGCCGACCCCCTTCAGGGTCTCGTGGGTATCCACTAGCAGGGTGGTCCCCGGGTAGTGGCGGGCGAAGGCCCGCAGGGCCTCGCGCTCGTCATCGTGGGCCAGGATATAGCTGTGGGCCATGGTGCCGCGCAGCGCCAGGTCGTGGCGCAGCCCGCCCAGCACGTTGCTGGTGCCTTCGAGCCCGGCCGCGCGGTAGGCGCGCACCCCGCGCACCGCGGCATCGATGCCGTGCATGCGGCGCAGGCCGAAGTCCACCACCGGCCGTCCTCGGGCGGCCAGCACGATGCGCACTGCCTTGGAGGCGAGCACCGTCTCCGGCTGCACCAGGTTCATCACCAGGCTCTCGAGGAGCTGCGCCTCGGCGATGGGTGCCTCCACCTCCATGAAGGGCTCGTTGGCGAACACCGGGGTGCCCTCGGGCAGGGCCCGGATATCGCCGCTGAAATGCCAGCCCTTCAACCACACCAGGAAGGCGTCGTCGAACAGGCCGGTACCGGCCAGGGCGTCCAGCTGGGCGTCGGCAAAGCGTAGCCGGCTGACCAGGGCGGCGGCATGCTGCTGCCCGCAGGCCAGCATGAAGCGGCGGGGCGGCGGCAGCTTGCGGAAGAACAGGCTGAAGGTGGCCCGCCCATGCATCCCCTCTTTCCAGTAGGCCTGGGTCATGGTCAGTTGGTAGAGATCGGTGAGCAGCACCAGGTCATCGTCGGCGACCGCATAGGGCGCTGGCGTCATGGGACCTCCTCCATCTCTACCCCGGCTTCGTGCAGCGCCGTCAGGGTCTCGTCGGCGGCCTCCGGTGCCACCGCTGCGCAGAGGCTCGGCAGCAGCCGGGTGGCGAAGCCCTCGCGCCGGGCGTCCAGGGCGGTGGCCTTGACACAGACGTCCAGCGCCAGGCCGCAGACGATGACGCGCTCGATGCCCCTCTCCTTCAGGTAGCCGCCGAGTCCCGTGCCGTCGAAGGCCGAGTAGGCGTCGGCGTCGAAGGTGGAGGCCTTGCTGACCCGGATGGCGTCATCGGGCAGGGCGAGTGCCGGGTGGAAGGCGGCGCCCTCGGTGTCCTGCACGCAGTGCACCGGCCAGGGGCCGCCGCGGTGGGCGAAGCTGACGTGGTCCACCGGGTGCCAGTCCCGGGAGGCCACCACCAGGGCCCCCGCGGCCCGGGCGGCGGCGATCTCGGCGTTGATGCCCGGCACTAGTGCGGCGCCACCGGCCACGGCCAGGGCGCCCCCCTCGCAGAAGTCGTTCTGCAGGTCGACGACGATCAGCGCATCCTCGGGGCGGTATTCCGCAGGCGAGCGCATGGGTTTCCTCACGATGTCTGGGTCTCTCTCCCCAGCGTAGGGCCTGGGGCCGCCCCCGGGTAGGGCGTGGGCCACCGGAAGGAGCCCTGGGGATCAATAGCCGGCCTCGGGGTCCACGGTCTCCAGCGGCTCACCGGCCGCGAAGGCGCGCAGCGCCTCGGCCACCTGGTCCAGGGCCTCGCCCAGCGGCGTGGGTCCGGCCATATGGGGAGTGACCCAGACCCGCGGGTGGCGCCATAGCGGGCTCGCCTCGGGCAGCGGTTCCTCGGGGAAGGCGTCGAGAATGGCGCCGCGCAGGCGGCCCTCGGCGTCGCCTTCGCCGAGCGCCTCGAGCAGGGCGGCCTCGTCGATCAGGCTCCCGCGGCCGGGGTTGATCAGGCTGGCCCCCTCGGGAAGCATCGCCAGCGCCCGGGCATCGATGATCCGCCGGGTGGAGGCCGTATCCGGCAGCACCAGCACCAGGGTGCGCACCCGGGCGAGCAGTTCGTCGAGGCCCGCCTCGCCGTGGTGGCAGGTGATGCCCGCGAGCCCCTTGGGCGAGCGGCTCCAGCCGTGGACCGGGAAGCCGTCGGCCGCCACCCTGGCGGCGACCCGAGCGCCGATCGCCCCGAGACCCAGCACCCCCACCGGCCAGTCGGGCTTGTCCACCACGGCGTGCTCGCGCCACTCCCGGGCGTGCTGCTGGCGGCGATAGCGGTCGAAGTCGCGCTGGAAGTGCAGGATCCCGTAGCGCACGTAGTCGCCAATCAGCCCCGCCATGCCGGCGTCACGCAGCTTGACGATGGGCACGCCTTCGGGCAGGCCGGGGTTGTTCAGCAGGGCATCGACGCCGGCCCCCAGGTTGACGATGCCCTTGAGGGCCCTGGGTTCGCGCAGCAGCGTCGCCGGGGGTTTCCAGACCGCCAGATAGTCGGCCTCACGACGCTGCTCTGCCGGGGCCGAGCTGGTGATCACCTCGGCCTCGGGCAGGCGTCGGGCCAGGGCGTCGCGCCATTGTTCGGCGTCGTCGATATGCACCAATACCTTCATGACTCCTCCTTGCGCACGCGTGCGTCCATCATGGAAGTCCTCGCCGCTGTGAACAAGCGGATTGGATGATAAGGAAATGCTTGACCGCCTACCGTGGGTTGGCAGTAACCTCCCTCCATGGGGACCCTCCCCGCTGCCTGGTGCCACTGTGATTGGTCCGCGACCCGTCCAGGCATCCGTCGGTGATCGTCACCCTGGCCGGCCTTCTCCCCCCTGAGAGGGCCGATTTTCTTGTTGTTGCGATGGCGAGTGGCCCAATGACCCAGGTAAACCTGCCCTTCACTCGTGAGGAATACGCCAGCCGGCTGTGGAAGGTGCGCGCCGAGATGGCCAGCCGGGGCATCGACGTGCTGATCATCAGCGACCCCTCCAACATGGCCTGGCTCACCGGCTATGACGGCTGGTCGTTCTACGTGCACCAGTGCGTGCTGCTGGGCCTGGAGGGCGAGCCGGTCTGGTACGGCCGGCGCATGGATGCCAACGGGGCGCTGCGCACCTGCTGGATCGACCCGGACAACATCACCTACTATCCGGACTACTACGTCCAGAACCCCGAGATGCATCCCATGGAGTACCTGGCCCAGTCGATCATGCCGGATCGCGGTTGGCACCAGGGGGTGGTGGGCATGGAGATGGACAACTACTACTTCTCCGCCAAGGCCTACCAGAGCCTGCTGCGCGAGCTGCCCCACGCCCGCTTCATGGACGCCAACTCCCTGGTCAACTGGTGCCGCGCCATCAAGTCGCCCCAGGAGGTCGAGTACATGCGTGTCGCGGCGAAGATCGTCGAGGGCATGCACTCGCGCATCCTCGAGGTGATCGAGCCGGGGCTGCCCAAGAGCAAGCTGGTCTCGGAGATCTACCGGGTGGGCATCGAGGGGTGGTGCGACGAGCAGGGCCGGGTCTTCGGCGGGGACTACCCGGCCATCGTGCCCATGCTGCCTACCGGCAAGGACGCCGCCGCCCCCCACCTGACCTGGGATGACACCCCGTTTCGCAACGGGGAGGGCACCTTCTTCGAGATCGCCGGCGTCTACAAGCGCTACCACGCACCGATGTCGCGAACGGTATTCCTGGGCAAGCCGCCGGCGGAGTTCGTGCGCGCCGAGTCGGCGCTGATCGAGGGCATCGAGAATGGCCTGGCGGTGGCCAAGCCCGGCAACCGCGCGGCGGATATCGCCATGGCGCTGGGCGCGGCCATGGACAAGTACGGCTTCGACCGCGGCGGTGCGCGCTGCGGCTACCCCATCGGCATCAGCTACCCGCCGGACTGGGGCGAGCGCACCATGAGCCTGCGTCCCTCCGACGAGACCATCCTCAAGCCGGGCATGACCTTCCACTTCATGCCGGGCCTGTGGGAGGACGAGTGGGGCCTGGAGATCACCGAGAGCATCCTGATCACCGAGACCGGCTGCGAGACCCTGGCCGACTTCCCGCGCCAGTTGTTTGTGCGCTGAGCCGCTATTACAGAACAAGGAGTTTACCAATGACCAAGCGTCCCAGCCCGATCAGCGCCACCGTCGACTTCGACGCCGACGGCGTCCAGCACGGCTTCCTCAAGCTGCCCATCTCCGTGGACGACTCCGCCTGGGGGGCGGTGATGATCCCGGTCACCGTGGTCAAGAACGGTCAGGGCCCAACGGCCCTGCTCACCGGCGGCAACCACGGCGACGAGTACGAGGGCATCACCTCGCTGCTCAAGCTATCGAGCCGGCTCAAGGCCGAGGAGGTCAACGGCCGGGTGATCATCGTGCCCTGCATGAACACCCCGGCGGTGATGGCCGGCAAGCGCACCTCCGGGCTCGACGGCGGCAACCTCAACCGCAGCTTCCCCGGCGACCCCGACGGTACCGTCACCGAGAAGATCGCCGACTACTTTACCCGGGTCATGGTGCCGATGTGCGACGTGGTGCTCGATCTCCACTCCGGCGGGCGCACCCTGGATATCATCCCCTTCGGCGCCTCCCACGTGCTGGAGAACGCCGAGCAGCAGCGCAGTGCACTCGAGGGGGCCAAGGCCTTCGGCGCCCCCTACGCCATGATGATGTTCGAGCTCGACGCCGCCGCACTCTTCGATACCGCGGTGGAGAGCCAGGGCAAGATCTTCGTCGCCACCGAGCTCGGCGGCGGCGGCACCTCCACCCCCGAGAGCCTGGCGATCACCGAGCGCGGCGTGCGCAACTTCCTGATCCACTACGGCCTGCTCGCCGGCAAGGTGGCGATGCCGAGCGAGCCCCAGGTCTACCTCGACATGCCCGACGCCAGCTGCTATGTGCAGAGCGAGCACGCCGGCGTGCTGGAGCTCTGCTTCGCCCTGGGTGAGCGGGTGGAGAAGGGGGAGGTGGTGGCCCGGGTCTATGACATGACTCGCAGCGGCACCGCGCCGGTGGAGTATCATGCCGGGCGCAG
>NZ_CP071922.1:3401218-3409227 GCF_017584085.1 Halomonas sp. BM-2019 | reverse complement strand
CTGGGCTGAGGATGCCGCCATCGCCATGAAACTGGACCGCTACGACCTGAAGATCCTCGAGATCCTCTCCCGGGATGGGCGCATCACCAAGTCGAAACTGGCCGAGGCGATCAACCTCTCGGTCAGCCCCTGCTGGGAGCGGGTACGCCGGCTGGAGAAGGCCGGCATCATCGAGGGCTACAGCGCCCGCATCAAGACCGACGTGCTGGTCAAGCGCACCCCGGTGTGGGTGCAGATCGAGCTGAAGCAGCACAACGCCGAGAGTTTCGCGCGCTTCGAGGCCCTGATCCATGCCACCCCCGAGGTCACCGAGTGCGTGGCCGTGGGCGGCGGCGTCGACTACCTGATCAAGGTGGAGGCCGACTCCATCGACGCCTACCAGCGCCTGATCGACGGCTGGTTGACCGGCGAGGCCGGCATCGAGCGCTATTTCACCTACATCGTTACCAAGACGGTCAAGCGCCCCGACCCTGGCTTCTCCCGCGACGACTTCACCCCCTGATCCCCAGCCGCGTTCACAGGCCCGGCCTGCGCGAACTTAGCGTTGATTCCTCCGCCGGGCCGGTGGCTTATGCTGATACCATAGGAGTGAGCAGAAGCTCACCCATGCCGGGCGATCTGGCCGGCACGCCTTTCGGGTGCCGATCATGGTTGACAGCGGGTAGGTAGACAGCGCCCCGGAAGATTCGAGATCGCCTGACGCAGAGAGACTGCCATGTCCTATTTCACCATTGCCGGCGTACAGATGCATGCCCTGCATCACGGCGACAACACCGAAGCCATGCGCCACCGGGTCGACGTGCTGATGAGCCGTTTCCCCCAGGTCCAGATGGTCCTGTTCAGCGAGCTGATGCCCATGGGGGCCTCGCCGCACCATGCCCAGGCCCTGCCCAATCATGCCGAGCAGCTGTTCTGTCAGCTGGCCGAGCGGCATCGCATCTGGCTGATTCCCGGCTCCATGTTCGAGCAGACCGACAAGGGCATCTACAACACCCTGTCGGTGATCAGTCCCCAGGGCCAGGTGGTGGCCCGCTACCGCAAGATGTTCCCCTTCCTGCCCTACGAGGCGGGCGTCGAGAGCGGCAGCGAGTTCGTGGTCTTCGACGTGCCCCATGTGGCGCGCTTCGGGGTGTCGATCTGCTATGACATGTGGTTCCCCGAGACCACCCGGACCCTGGCCGCCATGGGCGCCGAGGTGATCCTTCACCCCACCATGACCGACACCATCGACCGCGACATCGAGCTCTCCATCGCGCGCACCAATGCCGCGGTCAACCAGTGCTACTTCTTCGACATCAACGGCGCCGGCGCCATCGGCAACGGCCGCTCCATCGTGGTGGGGCCCTCCGGCGACGTCATCCACCAGGCCGGCACCGGCGAGGAGGTGATGCCCATCGAAGTGGATCTCAACCGGGTGCGCCGCGAGCGTGAGACCGGTCTGCGCGGCCTCGGCCAGCCCCTGAAGAGCTTCCGTGAGCGCCGGGTGGACTTCTCGCTCTATCGCAGCGAGACCGGCTCATCGCCCTACCTCGACACCCTGGGGCCGCTGCAGAAGCCGCTGCGCGCCGACGTGGAGGAGTATTGATCCCAAGGCCCGCGGCCTGACCAGGAGAATGCCATGCTGGAGTCCCTCAAGCGTCTGCTGTGCCGGCTGTTCGGTCGCCGGGACTCCGCCCCGACATCTGCCACCGGTTCCGCCGCGGGAGCGGCCGACGCCCCCTCATCCGCCATCGTTGGAGCGACAACAATGAACAAGATCACCAGCATTGCCGATGTCCGCCGCCACTTCCGCAACAACAAGGAGCCGATCTACTTCATCTCGGCGACCAACTTCAACCTGCTCGGCATCGGCGACTGGGTGGGTAACTTCCGCCATATCAACTACATCAACTGCTTCGACGGCCAGCAGCGCAACGTCTTCGTGCCCAAGGAGAAGTTCCCCCGGGACTTCGAGAGCATCGAGGACATCAACAACTACCTGCTCGAGCACAAGGAGGTGATCGACTTCATCCAGTCGAGAGCCGACGGTGAGAACGCCGGTACCGCCGCCTTCCTGATGTTCGATGAGCACACCGAGGAGGTGTGCAAGCAGCTGGGGCTCAAGGTGGCCTTTCCGCCGGCGGCGCTGCGCTCGCGCATGGACAACAAGATCGAGACGGTGCGCATCGGCAACAAGGCCGGCGTGCCCAGCGTGCCCAACGTGCTGGCTCGGGTGGGCAGCTACCGGGAGCTCTGCGACGTGAGCCAGGAGCTCGGCACCGACCTGGTGGTGCAGACCGCCTTCGGCGATTCCGGCCACACCACCTTCTTCATCGCCAGCGAAGAGGACTACTACAAGCACGCCGAGGAGATCGAGGCCGAGCCCGAGGTCAAGATCATGAAGCGGATCAACTGCCGCGGCTCGGCCATCGAGGCCTGTGCCACCCGCTGCGGCACCGTGGTGGGGCCGCTGATGACCGAGCTGGTCGGCTTCAAGACCCTGACCCCCTACAAGGGGGGCTGGTGCGGCAACGAGATGTTCGCCGGCGCCTTCACCCAGGAGATCCGCGACAAGGCCCGGGAGTTCACCTTCAAGTTCGGCGAGGCGCTGCGCGAGGAGGGCTACCGCGGCTACTTCGAGCTCGACTTCCTGATCGACATGGACAGCGGCGAGGTCTACCTGGGCGAGCTCAACCCGCGGGTCACCGGGGCCAGCTCGCTGACCAACGTGGCGGCCTTCGCCCACTCCGACATCCCGCTGTTCCTCTTCCACCTGCTGGAGTTCTCCGACGTCGACTTCGAGCTCGATATCGAGGAGATCAACCATCGCTGGTCCCACCCCGACAGCGTCGACAGCTGGAGCCAGCTGGTGATCAAGCACACCGACGAGAGCGTCGACCTGCTCACCGCCGCCCCGCGCACCGGGGTGTGGAAGATGGCTGAGGACGGCAGCATCGCCTACGACCACTACAGCTATCACCCCCATGCCGCCGAGAACGAGCAGGAGGGCTTCTTCCTGCGCATCAGCGGCGCCGGCGACTTCCGCTACGAGGGGGCGGACCTCGGCATCCTGATCACACGCGGCCGGCTGATGGACGACGACTTCCAGCTCACCGAGCGCGCCAAGTCGTGGATCGAAGGCATCCGCGGCCAGTATGCCGGCCAGTCGCTGGAGGATCCGGTGGTGGAAGAGGTCGCCGTCAGCCACGCCGTGGGCGGCGGCAACTTCAAGATCCTGTGAAGGGGGAGGACACCGCTCCCGCGGAGCGGACGCCTGCCGAGATGGACGACAAGACGCTGGTCTTCCGCACCCTGCACGAGGCGGCGCCGGGCCCCAGGTGGCGGTCGCTCTTCGACCTCCACTGGCCCGCCTACGAGGCCTGGTACCTTGCCGAGGGCGAGCGTGAGCGCCCGGGCTACCTGGCCTGCCTCAACGCCCTGCGCCGCCATATGCCGGAGCTGCTGCCCACCTACCGGGCGCTCTGTGCGCTGGCCGGCGGCGGCGACCTGGCGTCGCGCTTCCTCAGCCTCTACCAGCCCCCTCCCTACATCACCGGCTGCTCCCAGGCGGTGCTGGCACGGCCGGGCGGCACCCTGCTGGCGCGCAACTACGACTACCCGCCGGAGCTCTGCGAGGGGTCGATCCTCTACACCCGCTGGAACGACAGGCGGGTGATCGCCATGTCGGACTGCCTGTGGGGCGTGCTCGATGGCATGAACGACCGGGGGCTCGCCGTGTCGCTGGCCTTCGGCGGGCGCAAGGCGGTGGGCGACGGCTTCGGGGCGCCGGTGATCCTGCGCTACCTGCTGGAGTTCTGCGACGGCGTGCCCGAGGCCGCCGAGGTGCTGGCCCGGGTGCCCACCCACATGGCCTACAACATCACCGTGGGCGACGCCGCCGGGCGCTACGTGACGGCGATGATCGGCCCGGACCGCCGGGCCAGCATCCGCCGTGTGCCGGTGGCCACCAACCATCAGAAGAAGATCGAGTGGTACGCCCATGCCTTGGCTTCCGAGACGCTGATCCGCGAGCGCCAACTCTCCATCCTGGTCGACGATGAGTCGACCAGCGAGGCGCGCCTGGAGGCGGCCTTCTCGGCGCCACCGCTGTTTCGCCACGACTACCGGCGTGGCCTGGGCACCATCTACTCGGCCTTCTACCGCCCCCGGGAGGGGAGGGTCCGCTATCGCTGGCCGGGACTGAATCTCGACCTGGGGTTCGATGACTTTCCGGAGGAACGCATCACCGTCCGCTATGGCCAGAGCGAGCGCCTCGGCGGCTGAATCGTAGAGAGGGGCAGCGCCCCGCAGACAACGACAAGACAGGAAGGGTGTCGCCATGCAAGAGACCAGCCATACCGAAACGCCCTACACCGCCCTGGGCTTCTACCACAAGATCTCCCAGCTGCGTGCCGACACCTGGAACGCGCTCAAGCGCGACCTGGGACAGCTCAACCGGCTGGCCGACGACGGCCAGCACCGCAACCTGGTCAAGGCGATCGACGTCAAGCTGACTCGCCTCGAGATCATCGAGGACTACCACGCCTTCCCCTCCAAGGAGGACTTCCGCCACCTCTGGTCGCTGTTCGACCGCGAGGAGTATGCGCTGCTCGAGAAGGTGGTCAAGCGCCTGGTGCGGGCGCTGATCAGCGAGTCCTACCGGCGGCGCCACGTGGATCTCAGCGAGACCGATGCCGACGCCGAGGACCTCGAGACCCTGGATGCCCTGGCCCAGCTGCGCCGCGGGCATCCGGCTTCCAACAGCGCGGCCCAGCCCTACTTCGAGCTGCTGATCGTCGACAACCTCTCGTCCCAGGAGGAGGAGGTGGTGCGCGAGGCCTTCCGCAACATGCGCCGGCCCGAGGATCGCTTCGTCTATGACGTGGTGACCGTGCGCAGCTTCGAGGATGCGCTGATCGCGGTGCTGGTCAACCCCAACATCCAGGCCTGCCTGATCCGCTACGAGTTTCCCTACAAGTCGAAGTACAACCTCAGCGCCCTGCGCAACTACCTGGAGGGGCTCTCCGAACAGGCCCTCGAGCACCAGTCCGAGGCGGAGCGTAGCATCCTGCTCAGCTCGATGATCCACGAGCTGCGTCCGGAGATCGATCAGTTCCTGGTCACCAGCGGCGACGTGGAGGCCACGGCGAGTCGCGATATCCGCCACTTCAACCGCATCTTCTATCGCGAGACCGACTACATCGAGCAGCACCACACCATCCTGCGGGCCATCGACAGCCGCTACCGCACCCCCTTCTTCGACGCCCTGCGCGAGTACAGCAAGAAGCCCACCGGGGTGTTCCACGCCATGCCCATCTCGCGGGGCAAGTCGGTGACCCGCTCCCACTGGGCGGGGCACATGATCGACTTCTACGGCATCAACATCTTCCTCGCCGAGACTTCGGCCACCTCCGGCGGGCTGGATTCGCTGCTGCAGCCCTACGGGCCGATCAAGAAGGCCCAGGAGTACGCTGCCCGGGCCTTCGGCGCGCGGCAGAGCTTCTTCGTCACCAACGGCACCTCGACGGCCAACAAGATCGTGGTGCAGGCGCTGGTCAAGCCCCGCGACATCGTGCTGATCGACCGCGACTGCCACAAGTCGCACCACTACGGCATGGTGCTGGCCGGGGCCCACGTCAGCTACCTGGACTCCTATCCGCTCGACGACTACTCCATGTACGGGGCGGTGCCGCTGCGCGAGATCAAGAAGACCCTGCTCGAGTACCAGCGCGCCGGCCTGCTGCACAAGGTCAAGATGCTGCTGCTCACCAACTGCACCTTCGACGGCGTGGTCTACAACGTGCGCCGGGTGATGGAGGAGTGCCTGGCGATCAAGCCCGACCTGGTGTTCCTCTGGGACGAGGCGTGGTTCGCCTTTGCCGGCTTCAACCCCACCTACCGGCCGCGCACCGCCATGCACGCCGCCCGCACCCTGCGCGACCGCTACCGCAGCGAGGCCTACCGCGAGGAGTACGCCGCCTGGAAGGCGGAGTTCGACGCCCTCGACCCGGACGACGACGCCACCTGGCTCGAGCGCCGGCTGATGCCCGACCCCGACGAGGTGCGCATCCGCGCCTACGCCACCCACTCCACCCACAAGACCCTGACCTCGCTGCGCCAGGGCTCGATGATCCACGTCTGGGACCAGGACTATCGCCAGAAGGTCGAGGCGCCCTTCCACGAGGCCTACATGACCCACACCTCCACCTCGCCCAACTACCAGATCATCGCCTCCCTGGACGTGGGGCGCATGCAGGCGGAGATGGAGGGCTTCGAGCTGGTCCACGCCCAGGTAGAGGCGGCGCTGTCGCTGCGCGAGCAGCTCTACCACCACCCGCTGCTGCAGAAGTACTTCCGGGTGCTCAAGAACGGCGACCTGGTGCCGTCGGAATATCGCGAGTCCGGGGTGGAGTCCTTCTACGACCCGGTGACCGGCTGGAACCAGATGGAGGAGGCCTGGGCCCGGGACGAGTTCGTCGTCGACCCCAGCCGCATCACCATCGCCATCGGCGCCACCGGCATCGATGGCGATACCTTCAAGAACGAATACCTGATGAACAAGTACGGCATCCAGATCAACAAGACCTCGCGCAACACCGTGCTGTTCATGACCAACATCGGCACCACCCGCGGCTCCATCGCCTACCTGCTCGATGTGCTGATCAAGCTGGCCAAGGAGTTCGAGACCCGCTGGGAGGAGAGCAGCCGCCCGGAGCGCCGGATCATCGAGAACCGGGTCCGCTCTCTGACCCGGGAGCTGCCGCCGCTGCCCGACTTCAGCCGCTTCCACGAAGCCTTCCGTCAGTGCAGCGAGACCCCTCAGGGCGACATCCGTCGCGCCTACTTCCTCAGTTACGATGACGAGAATACCGAGTACCTGCGCTTCGACAACGGCGAGCTGCAGTCCGAGATGCGAGCCGGACGCGACGCGGTCTCGGCGAGCTTCGTGATCCCCTATCCGCCGGGCTTCCCGGTACTGGTTCCGGGCCAGGTGGTCAGCGAGGAGATCCTGGCCTTCCTGCAGGCGCTGGATGTCACCGAGATCCACGGCTACCGGCCGGAACTGGGCCTGCTGGTGTTCACCGAGGCGGCGCTGGTCGACCCCGAAGCGGGCTGACGGCGCCCACCGGCGCCGCGCAGAAAATTCTTCTGCGCGGCGCCGGCGGACAAAAAAAAGCCCACGGCTCCGCCCGGCCAACGAAAAGTCTCCACCCGCCCTCTCCCTTATCATGACCCCATCGAGCCGCCCTGGACGTGACCTGACCAGGCGGCTCGACCGTTTCTACTCTTTCTCGGCGCCCAGAGCCGCGCCGGTGCTCATTCTCGGCGCCCGGGGCCGCGCCGCTGTTTTCAGGCGCCCGGGGCCGCGCCGGTTTGTCAAGGGAGGTATCGCATGAACATGAAACTGTCCAGGACGCTGTCCACCATGCTCGACGATCCGCGTCTGTTTCGCCAGCACGCCTACGTGGATGGCAGGTGGACCCATGGCGAGGGGGGCCGCGAGGAGGCCGTGCATGACCCGGCCACCGGCGAGGTCCTGGGCTACATCCCTTGGCTCGAGGCGCATCAGATTCGCCAGGCCGTGGACGCCGCCGACGTCGCCTTCGTGCACTGGCGGGCGCTGCGTGCCGACGAGCGCTACGAGCGCCTGCTGGCCTGGCACGACCTGATCCAGGCCAACCGCGAGGACCTGGCCACCATCATGACCCTGGAGCAGGGCAAGCCGCTGCCGGACGCCCGCGGCGAGGTGGAGTACGGGGCCAGCTTCGTGCGCTGGTTCGCCGAGGAGGGCAAGCGCACCTTCGGCGAGACTATCCCCAGCCATATCCCCAATGCCGCGCTGGGCACGCTCAAGGAGCCGGTGGGCATCGCCGCTTTGATCACGCCCTGGAACTTTCCGCTGGCGATGATCACCCGCAAGGCCGCCGCGGCGCTCGCCGCCGGCTGCACGGTGATCGTCAAGCCGGCCGGTGAGACGCCGTTCTCGGCGCTGGCCCTGGCCGAGCTGGCCGAGCGCGCCGGCATCCCGG
>NZ_CP071922.1:3388371-3401208 GCF_017584085.1 Halomonas sp. BM-2019 | reverse complement strand
GTGAGCCCGCCGAGGTGTCGAAGCTCCTCTGCGCGGAGGAGCGCGTCAAGGCGCTGTCGTTCACCGGCTCCACCCGGGTGGGCCGCCTGCTGCTGGAACAGTGCGCGGCCACCGTCAAGCGGGTGTCGCTGGAGCTGGGCGGCAATGCGCCCTTTATCGTCGGGCCCGACATGGATCCCAAGGAAGCCGCCCAGGCGGCGGTGGCGGCCAAGTTCCAGACCGCCGGCCAGGACTGCCTGGCGGCCAACCGCATCCTGGTGCACGAGTCGATCCACGACGACTTCGTCGCCCACTTCGCCGAGCGCATGGCGGCGCTCAGCGTGGGCAACGGCCTGGAGGGCGAGGTCGACCTGGGGCCGCTGATCCACCGTCAGGCGGTGGACAAGGCCGCGGCCATCGTCGATGACGCCATCTCCCGGGGGGCCACCCTGGTGGCCGGCGACCAGAGTGCGGCACCCGGCGAGAACTTCTTCATGCCGGTGCTGCTCACCGGGGTGACGCCGCAGATGCAGGTGTGGCGGGAGGAGAACTTCGCGCCGGTGGCCGGGGTGACCGCCTATGCGGACGACGATGAGGTGATCGCCATGGCGAACGATACCGAGTACGGTCTCGCCGCCTACGTCTACACCCACGATATCCGCCGCATCTGGAAACTGCTGCGGGCCCTGGAGTTCGGCATGGTGTCGGTGAACTCGGTGAAGATGACCGGTCCGCCCGTGCCCTTCGGCGGCGTCAAGCAGTCGGGCCTGGGCCGCGAGGGCGGGATCACCGGCATCGACGAGTATCTGGCGACCAAGTACTACTGCCTCGGCGGCCTGGGCTCCGTGTCCGGGAGCTGATCCCTGCCCCAGTGGGAGGCCGGCTCTGCCGGGCGATTGGCGCCGCAGGCGCCCGGGTTCCTTCCGGCAGTGCTGCGCACTGCTTCGCGCGCTGAAGCGCCCTCCCACCGGATGGGCCACCGCAGGTAGGGAAACCAAATGTGGGAGGCCGGCTCTGCCGAGCTATTGGCGCCGCAGGCCCCCCGCTTCGCGCGATAAATCGCGCTCCTACGGTGCCACGACATCGCAAAACCGCATAACACTCTCCCCGGCGGGATGCCGGGGAGCTTCTTGAGAAGAGAGAACGAAATGAGCCAGCAGCACAAGGAATTGATCGACCGCGACCGCAAGGTGACCTTTCACGCCTCCACCCACCTGCGCGACTTCGCCCACGGCGACGCCCCGGGCCGGGTGATCACCGGCGGCAAGGGGATCCATATCCGCGACAAGGACGGCCGCGAGTTCATCGATGGCTTCGCCGGGCTCTACTGCGTCAATATCGGCTATGGCCGCACCGAGGTGGCCGAGGCGATCTACCAGCAGGCCCTGGAGCTCTCCTACTACCACACCTACGTGGGCCACTCCAACGAGCCCCAGATCGCCCTGTCCGAGAAGATCATCGCGCTGGCCGGTCCCGGCATGTCCAAGGTCTACTACGGCCTCGGTGGCAGTGACGCCAACGAGACCCAGCTCAAGATCGTGCGCTACTACAACAACGTGCTGGGCCGCCCGCAGAAGAAGAAGGTGATCTCGCGCATGCGCGGCTACCACGGCTCGGGCCTGGCCACCGGCTCGCTGACCGGCCTCAAGGCGTTCCACGAGCAGTTCGACCTGCCCTTCGAGGGCATCCTGCACACCGAGGCGCCCTACTACTACCACCGCGCCGCCGAGCAGCAGGGCATGACCGAGCGCGAGTTCTCCCGCTATTGCGCCGAGCGGCTCGAGGCGATGATCCTCGCCGAGGGCCCGGAGACCGTGGCCGCCTTCATCGGCGAGCCGGTGCTCGGCACCGGCGGCATCGTGCCGCCGCCGGAGGGCTACTGGGAGGCGATCCAGGCGGTGCTGGCCAAGTACGACGTGCTGCTGATCGCCGACGAGGTAGTGTGCGGCTTCGGGCGCATCGGCGCCGACTTCGGCAGCCACCTCTACGGCATCAGGCCCGACCTGATCACCGTCGCCAAAGGGCTGACCAGCGCCTACCAGCCGCTCTCCGGGGTGATCGTCGGCGACCGCGTCTGGGCGGTGCTCGAGCAGGGTACCGGCCAGTACGGCCCCATCGGCCACGGTTGGACCTACTCCGGTCACGCCCTGGGCTGTGCGGCGGCGCTGGCCAACCTGGCGATCATCGAGGGCGAGGGGCTGACCGAGAACGCACGCGATACCGGCGCCTACCTGCAGCAGGCCATGGCCAAGGCCTTCGGCGAGCATCCGATCGTCGGCAACGTGCGCGGCGTGGGCATGCTGGCCGCCCTGGAGTTCTCTGCCAACCCCGAGCGCCGCGAGCACTTCGACCCGGCCCTCAAGGTGGGGTCGCGCATCGCCGCGGCGGCGCTGGACGAGAACCTGATCGTTCGCGCCATGCCCCAGGGCGATATCCTGGGCTTCGCGCCACCGCTGATCACCACCCGTGACGAAGTGGACGAGATCGTCGGTCGGACTCGCCGGGGGGTGGACCGGGTCACCGACGAGCTGGTCCGCGAGGGAGCCGTCCAGGCCCTGCGCGCCTGATTCCTGGCCGGCCGCTGACCGACGCCGCGGGGGGAGACTCCCGCGGCGTCTTGCCGTGCGGGCCTTGAGCCGGGACCGCGCTGCCCGCATGCATGAGACATGACAGCTCACCACTCACCACTCACCAACCCGAGGAGCATGGCAGATGGCACCGGTACTGGCCTTCGATGTCTACGGCACCCTGATCGATACCCATGGCGTGGTGGCGGAGCTGGAAACCCGGCTTGGCGCCGCCGGGAAGGCGGACCTGGCCGTGGAGTTCTCGCGGCGCTGGCGGGACAAGCAGCTGGAATACAGCTTTCGGCGGGGGTTGATGGGAGCCTATGTGCCGTTCTCCCAGTGCACCGAGGAGGCCCTGGCCTTCACCGACCGAGCCCTGCAGACGGGGCTGTCGGAGAGCGACAGGGCCCACCTGATGGGCGTCTACGGCGAGCTGCCGGCCTTTCCCGAGGCGGCCGAGTCGCTGGCGCGGCTGGCCCGGGCGGGGGTGCGCTGCACGGCCTTCTCCAACGGCACCCGGGAGGCGGTGGCGGCGCTGCTCGATCGGGCGGGCCTCGGCGAGCACCTCGAGGCGGTGGTCAGCGTCGACGAGGTCAAGCGCTTCAAGCCCGACCCGGCGGTCTACGCCCACCTGCGCCATCGACTCGACGTCGCCCCCGGGGATACCTGGCTGATCTCCAGCAACCCCTTCGACGTGATCGGCGCCCGTCACGCCGGCCTGCATGCCGTCTGGGTGCGTCGCAGCCCGGAGGCGCCCTTCGACCCCTGGGGCATCGAACCGGACATGACCGTCCCCGACCTCGACGCCCTGGCCGAACGGCTCTCCTGATAGCGGCCGGGCGGCGCGTCCGGGGCCGGATACGACGGCGCCCCGCGGCACCTGGGCCGTGGGGCGTCGCTGTCAGGGTGGGCGAGCAGGCTGAGCCGCCGGGGCGTGCGCGGAATCGGCGCTCAGTCGAGCAGCTCGCCCACGGTGGTCGTGCCGCGACCGGCCAGCTGGATCGGGCGCGAGTCGTCACGGGTCCAGGCGGCCATGGAACCGTCGTACATGGTGGTGTTCTCGAGGCCGCCGATCTCGCTGAGCTGGAACCAGCCGCTGGCGGCCCAGTGGCCGGTGTTGCAGAAGGCCACCGTGGGGGCCTCCCGGTCGAGCCCCAGGGCGTCGATATTGGCGTTCAACCGCTCGGGTTCCAGGTAGTGGGCGCCGTTGCGCGCCACCAGGGCGCCGTCGTGGGGCAGGTTGACCGCTGCCGGAATGGTGCCGGGCACCCGGGTGGCCGGTGACTGGGTCTCCCCGGTGTAGAACCCTTCGGGACGGGCATCCACCAGCGGTTCACCGGCCGCGCGGGCCGCTTCCACTTCGTCGGTGCGGGCCAGCAGATGCGCCTGCAGCCTGCCCGAGAAGTCGGTCGCCTCGGGGGCCTCGGGCGCGCCGCTGGCCACCTCGAAGCCCTGCTGTTGCCAGCCGGCGAAGCCGCCGTTGAGGATCGCCACCTCGTCATGGCCCAGCGCCTTGAAGGTCCAGTAGACCCGGGTCGCGCTGCCGAAGTCGGTGGGGCCGGTGCCGCCGGCCACCACCACCACGGTGTCCTCGTTGTCGATGCCCAGGCCGCCGATCAGCGCCTCGAGGTCGTCGACGTCCGGCATCAGGCCGGGCACGTCGTCGCGGGTTTCGCGCCAGCCGGCATCGGTATAGCTGCTGTAGCGGCTGCCCGGGATGCGGGCGGCCTCGAAGGCGTCACGGTCGCCGCCGTCATCGATACTGGAGCTCACGTCCAGCACCACGAGGTTGTCGCTGCCCAGCTGCTCATTCAGCCACTCGGCCTCGACCAGGGGAGAGGGGTGCAGGGCGTGGACCGGGCCGGCAATAGCCAGTGCGCCGGCCGCCAGGATCAGTCGGGATCGCATGAAGGAGCCTCCTCGTCAGGATGGGCCTGATGTTCATGCTGCAATTAGGGGCTTCCTGGTTCGACACGGCCTGTCTCGACACGGCAGGCGTTACCACAGCATGGTCCAGGGTCTCAGGCATCGGCAATGGCCCGGCGGATGATCGACCTCGAGGAGATGACGACATGAACACAGCCAGAGCCACCGGCCTGCGAGACTCTCCGCGCTGGGATAAACCGGTCCCACGGAGGCGCCGTGCGTCAGGTGAAGCCTGGCCCACGGAGCGCTGCGCCACCGGACGACCCAGTGGGTGGGGAGCGCTCAGGGAGAGTTCAGTCGCCGGGGGGCGGCTCGGCGCCGAGCCAGCGTGCCACGTCTTCCGGGCGGTCCACGTCCCACACCGTGGCGGGGCAGGCGAGCCGCCAGCCCAGCGCGTCGACCCGGCGCCGCGTCTGGGCCATGACCCGCTCGCTGCCCCAGTCGATACCGTCGAACAGCCGTGGGTCGCTGCGGCGCAGGCCGAGCAGCGCATAGCCGCCATCCTCGGCGGGCAGGCAGACAGCCTCGGCCTCTGTCAGTGCCGCCTGACAGCGACGCAGCAGGGTGGCGGTGAGTACCGGGCAGTCGCTGCCGATCAGCAGTCCAGGGCCCGGCATGGCGGCCAGGGCGTGGTGCATGCGCCGGCCAAGATTACCTTCCGGCTGCGCACGCAGCTCGACTCCGTAACGCTCGGCCAGCTCGAGGAACAGCGGGTGGGTGTGGTCCAGCGCCGTCCAAAGCGTGATGCGGGGTCCCGGTGCGGCCTCGGCGGCCACGGTCAGGGTGAGGCGCAGCAACCGCTCATGAAGCCGGGCGGCCTGCTCGGCGCCCAGCACCGGGATCAGTCGGGTCTTGACCCGCCCCGGCAGCGGCGCCTTGGCGAGTATCGCCAGCGAGACGTCGAAATCAGCGGACATGGCGATACTCCCTGGCCAGCGTCTCCGCGGACTCGCCCCGCCAGTAGCGAAAGCGCAGCCGCCACATCAGCCAGATCGTCGCCCAGGCGCCGCCGCGGTCCCAGCGGCGCCCGCTGGCGGTGACCCTGGCGCCCAGGCAGGCCGGCGGCGAGAGGCGCTTGAGCCGTCGTGACATCTCGATATCTTCCATCAGCGGCTGGTCGGGAAAGCCGCCTACCGCCTCGAAGGCCCGGCGGGTCATGAACATGGCCTGATCCCCGGTGGCGATACCGGTCAGCCGCGAGCGACGGTTCATGGCGAAGGCGATCAGCGGCAGCAGCGGGTGGCGGCCCTCCAGGCGTACGTCGAAGCGTCCCCAGCAGCGCGCGCCGGCCAGCGCCTTGGCCACCAGTCGGTCGGCGCGTGTCGGCAGCCGGGCATCGGCATGCAGGAACAGCAGCTGCTTCCCATGGCTGGCTCGGGCGCCGGCGTTCATCTGGCGGGCCCGCCCCCGGGGGGCGTCGATCACCCGGCTGCACCGAGGGGCGGCCAGTGCGGCGGTGTCGTCGTCGCTGCCGCCGTCGACCACGATCACCTCGCAACCGCGCCGGACCAGCGGCTGCAGCGCATCGAGGGTGGCCTCGATGGTCGCGGCCTCGTCCAGCACGGGCATGACGAGGCTGAGGGTGGGGGGTGGCATGCAGGGCTCCCGGGTTGGAGGTTGTCTGGGGGCGTCTCGGCGCTGACGGTGGCGCCGCTCGGATGGGGCAAGACACCGGTTCGGCTCAGCCGAGCGAGATGATGTGCCCGCCCGCGGCCTCGGCGTCTTCCCGGTCGTGGGTGACCAGCAGGCTGGGCAGGCCGGCCTCGCGGAGCCTGTCGAACACCAGCCGGCGCATCTCCTGGCGCAGGTGGGTGTCGAGCTTGGAGAAGGGCTCGTCGAGCAGCACCGCCCGGGGCTGGGAGAGCAGCAGGCGCATCAGGGCCACCCGCGACTGCTGGCCGCCGGAGAGGGTGGCCGGGTCGCGATCGCCGTAACCGGCCAGCCCCATCTCGCTGAGCGCCTCGGCGATCCGCTGGGCCTTGCAGGGCACGCGGCGCGGCATGCCGAAGCGCAGGTTGCCGGCCACCGAGAGGTGGGGAAACAGCAGCGGGTCCTGGAAGAGCAGCCCGATACCGCGCCGCTCCGCCGGCACTCGGGTGATGTCGTGGCCGTTCAGCCGCAGGCGGCCCGAGGCCTGGAAGGCCGGCGCCAGGAAGCCGGCGGCGTAGGCCAGCAGGGTCGACTTTCCCGAGCCCGAGGGGCCCATCACGCTGAACACCTCGCCGGGTGCGATGCGGGTATCCAGCGCCAGCAGCGGTCTGCCGTGCAGGGCGAGGCGAACCTTTTCGAAGTCTAGGCCGTGCTCGGTCATGGCGCTCCTCGCATTGCGCGGCGGTTGGACCAGATCAGCCGGGGCAGGCCCACGGCGATGACAAAGCCGATCAGCGGCAGGCTGGCCTGCACCAGCGCCCAGACGCCGATCAGACGCCGATTGCCGCCGGCGGCCAGGGCCACCGCCTCGGTGGTGACGGTGGGCACGCGTCCGGCGCCCAGCAGCAGGGTGGGCAGATACTGGCCGATGCTCACCGCCAGGCCCACCGCCATGGCGGTGAGCAGCGGCGCCAGCAGCAGCGGCAGGCGCAGGCGCCAGAAGACCCGGTTCGGTGACGCCCCCAGGGTGAGCGCGACCCGCGACCAGCGCGGGTCCAGGCGCCGGTAGGCCTCCGCGAGCGACAGGAAGACATAGGGCAGCACGAACAGCAGGTGACCGAAGATCACCAGGGCATGGGTTGGCCCCGTGCCCAGGGATTCCATCACCACCACCAGGCCGAACAGGAAGGCGATCTGCGGCACGATCAGCGGCAGATAGAGCAGGGTGAGGGCCGAGGCCAGCCGACCCTGGGCCGGATGACGACCGCTGCGCTGCTCGTTTTCCAGGGCGGCCAGCGTCAGCGCCAAGGCCAGCAACGTGGACGCCATGGCGATCAGCAGCGTCGAGGTCACCGGGCCAGCGAGGCTGGGCAGGGCGCGCTGCCAGTGCTGGAGGGTAAAGGCCTGGGGCAGGGCGTCGGGAAAACGCCAGAAACCGGACAGGGAGTTGAGCGCCAGGCCGGCGATGCCGACCAGGGCGGTGACGCCGGCGAGCAGGATCAGTGCCTTGCCGGCGGCGCGCAGCAGGCTATCGCCGCCGCGCCGCTGGCCGCCCTCCACCCAGCGCCCCCCCAGGTGGCGCACCAGGCACTCCAGCCCCCACCACAGGGCCAGTGCCGTCAGGGTCACGCCCAGCTGCAGCAGGGCGCCGGCGGATGCCATGAAGCGCCGCGACAGGTCCGGGTCGTTGAACCAGGTAAGGATCGATACGGCCAGCGTCGGCGGCAGGGTAGGCCCGAGGATCATCGCCACGTCCACCACCGATGAGGCGTAGGCGATGACCGCGAAGACCGGCAGGCGAATCAGCGGATACAGCGCCGGCGCAACCACCTTGAGCCAAGCGATGGTTGGGCGGTAGCCCAGCGAGCGGGCCATGGAGACGCGTCGCTGTGGGTCGAGCTGGGGCAGGGCGGCCAGGCTCATCAGCATCAGGAAGGGAATCTCCTTGATGATCAGGCCGGCCATCAGCGAGAGCCCCCAGGGGTCGTTGACGATCAGCGCATCCGGCGGCCGCTCCCAGCCGGTCAGCCCGGGTGAGGCGAGCCGAGCGACCAGCCCCGAGGGCGCGATCAGGAAGGCCAGCCCGAAGGCCGCCGCCGCATGGGGGATCGCCAGCAGCGGCGAGATCAGCCGACGGATCCAGTAATCCAGTCGGCTTCCGGAGGCCGCGGCCAGAAACAGCAGCACCACGGCCAGCGACACCGCGGTAGTGAGCAGGCCGCTGGCCAGGCTGACTGCCACCGAGCGCGCCAGCCCCGGCTGGGCAAACAGTGCCCGCCAGGGTTCCAGGCTGAGGGTATCACCGCCCAGTGCCGGCAGGTAGCCGAAGGCCGGCAGCACCGCCATCGCCAGGCCGGCGAGGATGGGGCCGACCAGCAGGCCGACGATCAGCCAGGGGGCCAGTTTCAGCATCGTGACGAAGTCTTACCGACCGACGTAGCGGTCCTGCCAGGCCTCTGCCAGGGCATCCACCCAGCTCGGGTGTGGCTGACCGAGCACCTCCCCGAGCTGGTCCGGCGCCAGGGTGGCGATGCCCAGGTCGATTTCGTCGAATCGTGCGCGATCGGCCTCGTCGAGCGCATCCAGCGAGAGCACCGTGTTGCTGCCCCAGACCACCGGGTCCTGCTTGTGGGCCTGGGCCTCGGGTCCCAGCAGGAAATCGGCGACCACCATCGCCCCGGCCTTGTGCAGGGCGTTGTAGGGAATGGCCAGGAAGCCCATGTTGCCGATCATGCCGTGGTCGTGCACATAGCTGCGCACCGTGTCGGGCAGCTCGAAGTTGGCGATGGCCCCGGAGGCCTCGGTGGTGCTGAAGGAGAGGCCGATGCTGATCTCGCTATCGCCCATCAGGCGGCGCAGCTCCGAGCTGTTGGCGGGAAAGGCCCGTCCGCTTCGCCACAGCAGGGGGTGCAGCTCGTCGAGGAAGTCCCACAGCGGGGCGGTGACCTCGGCAAATTCCGTTTCCACCAGGGGCGTGTAGAGGCGCTCCGTGTCCTCGGCCAGCTCCAATAGCGCCTGGGTGATGAAGGCGTTGCCCAGGAAGTTGGGCACTCGGGCGTAGGTGAACTCGCCGGGGTTGTCCCTCGCCCAGTCGAGCAGCTCAGGCATCGAGCGCGGGTGGTCGTCGACCAGCGCCGTATCGTAGTAGAACACCACCTGCGAGCTGCTCCAGGGTGACTCGAGACCCTCCACCGGAATGGTCCAGTCGTAGCGCACCGCGGGTGTGTTCACCGGATCGGTCAGCGGATAGTGCGGCAGCTCCTCCGACCAGGGGCCGAAGAGCAGGTCATTGGCCTTCATGGTGGCGAAGTTCTCGCCATTGATCCAGATGAGATCGACGTTGCCCCGCTCGTGGTTGCCGGCCTGTTTCTCGGCCAGCACCCGCGACACCGCCTCGGCGGTATCGCTGAGCTTGACATGCACCAGGTCGATGGCGAACCGTTCGGCGACCTGGCGCCCTGTCCACTGGATGTAGTCGTTGATGCGTTCCTCTCCGGCCCAGGCATACCAATAGACGGTCTGGCCGCGAGCCTCCTCGAGTACGGCCTCCCAGTCGGCGGGGTCAGGGTCGGCCTGGAGCGGCGCGGCGGCCAGCAGGGCCAGGGCGGGAAGGAGGGCGAGGCGGGGAATCGGCATTCGGGCAGTCCTTGTCAGGGAGGTCGAGGGGGCATCACGCGGCGAGGGCGGCAGGACGCCGTGCAGCCCGCGGATCCCGGTCTCCAGGCCGGCATCCGACAGGGCCCTGGCCAGGGCCGGATAAGCGTCGCGTGGGGTCTCTGCGGGCCCGGCGGGGGAGGGGGTGTCCGGCATGAGGTTCCTCGGTGGCTGGTGATCGGCGTCCCTTGATGGTCGAGCGAGGTCGCCCCTCCTTACAGACACCTTACTTTGCAAGCGGGAGCTCGGAAGGGGAGTCCGGCATGCCAAGGCCGGATGCGCTGTAAGTCATCTGCCGTTGCCCCGACAGAACCCGACCGCCGCGAGGTGCGGTGGGCGGGGGCGAGGCCGCCGATCCCCGGCCGATCGACGCTTGAGCGTCGTCACGACTTGCCATCACGGAGGTAGATATCATGTCACAGCATGACGATAAACGCCGCAGGCTCCTGGGGCGCCTGGGCCGACAGCTGGCCTACACGGCCCCGGTACTCGCCCTGGTGGCGGGCGGTGTGGCCCTTCATGACACGTTCGGGGAAGAGGAAACCTCGCCGGGCGGAGTCGCCGCCACATCGCTGCTCGTGGCCAGCGCCCATGCCGAGGGAGCTGCCGAGGCCGAAGGCGAGATGGAGGGTGAGGCCGAGGGCGAGGCGGAGGGTGAGGCCGAAGGCGAGGCGGAGGGTGAGGCCGAAGGCGAGGCGGAGGCCGGAGCGAGCGATGCGGTGCAGCGCCCCGCGGGCTATACCCCGGCCTACAGCGAGACCGGCGAGAACCCCGCCGAGATGCTGGCGCGCGGCGTGGAGCTCTATTACGACACCTCGCTGAGTACCACCGGTCTCTCCTGCGCCAGCTGTCACGGCAGCGATGGCCAGGACATGGGGTATCTGTCGACCTTCGAGCAGCCCTACCCCCATCGGGTGGCCATGGCGGAGGCCCAGTTCGGCATGGCCGAGGTCCACGCCGACGAGATGGTACAGATCTGCATGGTGGCCCCGATGGAAGCGGATCCTCTCGCCTGGGGCGGCGAGGCGCTGACGTCGCTTGCGGCCTACATGGTCGAGGTTCAGCGGCGCTACTCGGGCCAGCCTCACGATCTGTGACCCCGGGCCAGCAACTGGCTTTGCGTGCTGCCGGCAGCCCGGGCTGGATGGGCTGCCGGCCCCCTGCCTGCGTGATCCGGTCACGCCCATCACTCGTTCACCAGCTGGCTGTTGCCATGCCGGCTCGCCACCACCTACGCTGAGATCGGTAACGGCTGAATCAGTTTCCTGAGTCCGTTTAATCCGACGTCTTGAACCAAGGGACGTGTCGACACTCACACTCACTGAACGGGTCGCGCTGGGATGACCATCATGAGTCGAGTTCATGCCGCCCTGATCGGGCGACGCTTCCTCCTTTTCAGCCTCCTCTGTCTGGCGCTGGGTCTCCTGTTGGCCGTCTTCCAGTCGGTGGTCCAGGCGCAGCAGAACGAGCGCACGGCGCTGGTCCTGACCGTCGAGGGCGCCATCGGGCCCGCCACCAACGATTACTTCCAGCGTGGCCTGCGCCGCGCCGCCGAGGGCAATGCCGAGATCGTGGTGGTGCAGATGGATACACCCGGCGGCCTCGATGCCTCCATGCGCGACATGATTCGCGCCATGCTCACCTCGCCGGTGCCGGTGGCCATCTATGTGTCGCCGAGCGGCGCCCGGGCGGCCAGCGCCGGCACCTACCTGCTCTATGGCAGCCATGTGGCGGCCATGGCGCCCTCCACCCATCTGGGCTCGGCCACGCCGGTGCAGATGGGGGGGGGATTTCCGGGGATCGGCGGCGACGACGATGATAACGGCAACGACGACAACGACAGCAACGGCAACGGCGACGAGACCGTGCCCGACGCCGAGGCCACCGGCGAGGAGGCCGAGGAGCGCAGCCGGGCCGCCGACAGCCCGCGCCGCGGCGAGACCGCCATGGAGCGCAAGGTGCTGGAGGACGCCGTCTACTACATCCGTGGCCTGGCCGAACGCCACGGCCGCAACGCCGACTGGGCCGAGGAGGCGGTGCGCGAGGCGGTCAACCTCACCTCCCGGGAGGCGCTGGAGAAGAACGTCATCGACGTGGTGGCCAGCGATATCGAGGACCTGCTCGAGCAGATCGACGGGCGCAGCGTGGTGATGGAGCGGGGCGAGCTGACCCTCGAGACCGCCGACCTGGTCATCGAGCGCTTCGATCCCGACTGGCGCACCCAGCTGCTGTCGGTGATCACCAACCCCAACGTCGCCTACTTCCTGATGATCATCGGCTTCTATGGGCTGATCTTCGAGCTCTCCAACCCGGGCAGCCTGGTGCCGGGCACCATCGGCATCATCTGCCTGCTGCTGGCCCTGTTCGCCTTCCAGGTGCTGCCGGTCAACTTCGCCGGTCTGGCACTGATCCTGGTGGGCATGGCGCTGATCGTGGGCGAGGCCCTGATGCCCAGTTTCGGCATATTGGGAATGGGCGGCATCGTCGCCTTCGTGATCGGATCGGTGATTCTGATGGATGCAGACAACCTCAATATCTCGCTGCCGATGATCGGCGGCATCGCCCTGCTGGCCGCGGGCCTGATGCTGTGGGTGATGACCCGCTTCATCGGCCTGCGCCGCCGCCCGGCCAAGGCGGGGCAGGAGGAGCTGGTCGGCAGCGAGGCCCGGGCCCTCGAGGACTTCGACGGCCAGGGCCACGTTCACCTGATGGGCGTGCGCTGGAAGGCGCGCTGTGCTCGGCCGGTGGCCAAGGGACAGACCGTCCGCGTGGTCGGCGTCGACGGCCTGACCCTCGAGATCGAACCGCTGTAGCTCACCCCCGGGGCGGCCGACGCCATTCGGGGGATATCCCGCTAGCCAAGGAGAGTGACCATGCTGATTACCTATCTCGTACCGGTCGTGCTGCTGTTCATGCTGATCGCGGCCTCGATCCGCATCCTGCCGGAGTACAAGCGCGGCGTGGTGTTCTTCCTGGGGCGCTTCCAGGGGGTCAAGGGGCCGGGCCTGGTCATCATCATCCCCGGCATCCAGAAGATGGAGGTGGTCGACCTGCGGGTGGTCACCATGGACGTGCCGGAGCAGGACGTGATCTCCCAGGACAACGTCACGGTGAAGGTCAA
>NZ_CP071922.1:3376237-3388361 GCF_017584085.1 Halomonas sp. BM-2019 | reverse complement strand
CAGCCAGCTGGCCCAGACCACCCTGCGCTCGGTGCTCGGCAAGCATGATCTGGACGAGATGCTCTCCGAACGCGACAAGCTCAACGACGACATCCAGGAGATCATCGATGGCTCGGCGGAGGGCTGGGGCATCAAGGTGGCCAACGTGGAGATCAAGCACGTGGACCTCGACGAGAGCATGATCCGCGCCATCGCTCGCCAGGCGGAAGCCGAGCGGGAGCGTCGTGCCAAGGTGATTCACGCCGAGGGCGAGCTGCAGGCCTCCAAGAAGCTGGTCGAGGCGGCCAACGTCATGGCCGAGAACTCCGCGGCCCTGCAGCTGCGCTACCTGCAGACCATGAGCGACATGAGCAACAAGAACGCCTCTACCATCGTCTTCCCGCTGCCCATGGACATCATGGAGGCGTTCAAGCACATGAAGGCCTCGTCGGCCGCCCAGGCCCGCACCGCCGGCGGGTCACCGGACGACGCCTCCTGATCCATCCCGTGCCACGGCCCCTCGGTCGTGGCATCCTGAGGGGCTCCGTGCGACTGTGAGGTTGCCTTGAGCCCCGCCTGCTCTCGCGCCTCTTCCTGCAACAACGCCTGCCCCGGCGCACCTGGCTGGCCATTGGCGTCTGCTTGGTGGGGATATCGCTGATCGCCCTGGACGACGCCGGAGGCGGATCCTGGCTCGGCAACGGCTTCGCGCTGCTCGCCGCCACGGCCCTGGCCGCCAACTTCACCCTCTGCCGCATCCGCGCAGGAATCGACATGAGCCTCATGCTGACCCTTTCGGGGCTGATCGTGGCGGCCTGCGCCGGCCCAGGCCCCTGGCGTTTGCCGGTGGCGCCCTGGTGCTGGGCAGCCTGCTGGCCAAGGGGCTGGTGGAGCGCCGCCTGGAGTGGCGACTCCGGGCTGTTTCGTCGGAGCGGAGCTGATAGACAGCGCCGCCCCACGGCGCAACACGCCTCACCTGACCGGAACAGAGCATGTTCGAATCGATACGCCAGACCTGGTTCTCCAACCTGAAGGGCGACACCCTCGCCGGTATCGTGGTGGCCCTCGCCCTGATACCCGAGGCCATCGCCTTCTCCATCATTGCCGGCGTGGACCCCAAGGTGGGCCTCTACGCCTCCTTCTGCATCGCGGTGATCATCGCCTTCGCCGGCGGCCGGCCGGGGATGATCTCGGCGGCCACCGGCGCCATGGCGCTGTTGATGGTCACCCTGGTGCGCGACCACGGCCTCGAGTACCTGCTCGCCGCCACCCTGCTCACCGGGGTGCTGCAGATCATCGCCGGCTACCTCAGGCTCGCCGAGCTGATGCGCTTCGTCTCGCGCTCGGTGGTCACCGGCTTCGTCAACGCCCTGGCGATCCTGATCTTTATGGCGCAACTTCCTGAATTAACGGGTGTGACCTGGCATGTGTATGCCATGACGGCGGCGGGGCTCGGCATCATCTACGGTTTTCCCTATCTGCCGAGGGTCGGCAGGTCGATCCCCTCGCCGCTGGTCTGCATCGTGGTGTTGACCGCGGTCTATCTGCTCTCGGGCATGGAGATCCGCACCGTGGGCGACATGGGCGAGCTGCCCGACTCCCTGCCGGTCTTCCTGTGGCCCGATGTGCCGCTGACCCTCGAGACCCTGTGGATCATCCTGCCTTACGCGCTGATGCTCACCGTGGTGGGTCTGCTGGAGTCGATGATGACCGCCACCATCGTCGACGACCTCACCGACACCTCGAGCGACAAGAACCGCGAGTGCAAGGGCCAGGGCCTCGCCAATATCGGCGCCGGCCTGATGGGCGGCATGGCGGGCTGTGCCATGATCGGCCAGTCGGTGATCAACGTGAAGTCCGGCGGCCGCGGGCGCCTCTCCACCCTGGTGGCCGGGGTGCTGCTGCTGATCCTGGTGGTGTTCCTCTCCGACTGGGTGTCGCAGATCCCCATGGCCGCCCTGGTGGCGGTGATGATCATGGTCTCCATCGGCACCTTCAGCTGGGCCTCGATCCGCGATCTCGGCAAGTACCCGATGAGCACCAATATGGTCATGCTGGCCACCGTCGTCGTCACGGTCCTGACCCATAACCTGGCCATCGGCGTCTTCGTCGGCGTGCTGATCGCCGCCATGAACTTCGCCAACAAGGTGGGCAATATCCTCTATATCGGCGCCGAGGAGGCCGACGCGGGCCGCCGCCTCTATCGGGTGGTGGGGCAGGTGTTCTTCGCCTCCTCCGAGCGCTTCGGCAACGCCTTCGACTTCAAGGAGAGCGTGGAGAAGGTCACCATCGACCTCTCGCGGGCCCACTTCTGGGACATCACCGCCGTGCAGGCCCTGGACCGGGTGGTGATCAAGTTCCGTCGCGAGGGCACCGAGGTGGAGCTGGTGGGCCTCAACGAGGCGAGCGCCACCATCGTCGACCGCTATGCTGTGCACAATGCCCCCGCCGCCGTCGACAGGCTGATGGGCGGCCACTGAGGAGCAGGAACACGATGACCGAACAGGTAATGGCCGCCATCGACGGCTCGACCTTCTCGGAAGGGGTATGCGATTACGCCGCCTGGGCAAGCCTCACCCTGGACGCGCCGCTGACCTTCCTGCACGTGGTGGACAACCACCCCCAGACCGCCGAGACGGATCTCTCCGGCCATATCGGCCTGGGCGCCCGGGAGCACCTCCTCGAGGAGCTCGCCCACCTCGACGAGCGCCGCGCCAAGGTGGCCCAGGAGCAGGGCCGTCTGATGCTGAAGGCGGGCAGGGAGCGTGCCATCGAAGGCGGTATCGCCGAGCCTGCCACTCGGCAGCGCAATGGCACCCTGGTGGAGACCCTGGAGGAGCTTGAGCAGGAGATGCGCCTGCTGGTGATCGGCAAGCGCGGCGAGACCGCCCATCAGGACAGCGGCCATCTGGGCTCCAACCTGGAGCGGGTGGTGCGCAGCCTGCATCGGCCGATCCTGATGGTGCCCCAGCGTTTCACGCGTCCGGAGAAGGCGATGCTCGCCTTCGACGGCAGCGAGACCACCCGCAAGGGGGTGGAGATGCTGGCCAGAAGCCCGCTGTTCGCGGGGATTCCGGTGCACGTGGTGATCATCGGGGCCGAGACCGGCGACAACCGCTCCCAGCTCGACTGGGCGCTGGCCACGCTGCGCGACGCCGGCCACGCCGCCGAGGGTGCCATCCGTGCCGGCGAGGTGGAGTCGACCCTGCGCGCCTACCAGGAGGAGCACGGCATCGACCTGCTGGTGATGGGCGCCTACGGCCACTCGCGGATCCGCCACCTGCTGGTGGGTAGCACCACCACGGGGATGCTGCGCATGGCGGCGGTGCCGGTACTGCTGCTGCGCTGAGCCGCTGCCTCGGCCACCCCTGACGGCGCCCCGGCGCCCCGGCGCTCCCCCGAGCCCGGGGCGCCGTCGTTCGGGGCAGCAAAAGAAACCCCGGCCAGGTGGCCGGGGGCGAGCAGCGCTTCGCTCAGGACGAGGAAACGAGGAGAGCCTAGCCTTTCACGCCGCCGGCGGTGAGCCCGCCGATGATCCAGCGCTGGCAGAGCAGGAACATCAGGGTGATGGGCAGGCCGGAGAGCACCGCCGCGGCGGCGAAGTTGCCCCAGCGCTGGTTGTGGTCGGCCAGGTACTGCTGGGCGCCCACCGCCAAGGTCAGCTTGTGCTCGTCGACCAGCAGCACCGAGGCCATGGGGTACTCCATGATGCTCATCACGAAGGCGAGGATGAACACCACCATCAGGATCGGCACCGACAGCGGCAGCAGGATGTAGCGGAAGGCCTGCCAGGTGCTGGCGCCGTCGACCATGGCGGCCTCCTCCAGGGAGCCGTCGATGGACTCGAAGTAGCCCTTGATGGTCCAGATGTGCAGGGCCACGGCGCCGAGCGAGGCGACGATCAGCGAGCCATGGGTGTTGATGCCGAGCACCGGCACCAGCTGGCCGAGGCGGTCGAACAGCGCATAGAGCGCCACCAGCGAGAGCACCGCCGGGAACATCTGGAAGATCAGCATGCCCTTGAGGATCGGCTCCTTGCCATTGAAACGCATGCGCGCGAAGGCGTAGGCGCTGGTGGTGGAGAGCAGCACGATCAGGAAGGACGACACCACCGCTACCTTCACCGAGTTCCACAGCCACAGCAGCACCGGGAAGGGGGGCTGGATGACGCTGCCGTCGGCGCGCTCCCAGGGGATGCCGAAGGCCAGCGCCCAGTGCTCCAGTGAGAAGCGCTCGGGGATCAGGCTGCCGGTGGCGAAGTTGCCCTCGCGGAAGGAGATCGAGATCACCAGCAGCAGCGGGAAGACGATCAGCGAGACGAAGCAGAGTAGTGTGAGATGCGCGCCCAGCCGGCGGGCGCGAATCGAACGGGGTTGAACCATTGCCATGAGGAATCTCCTTAGACCTTGACCTTGGAAAGCCGCAGGTTGAGCCAGGACATGCCCGCCACCAGCAGGAAGATCAGGGTGGCGATGGCCGCCGCCAGGCCGAAGTTCTGGCCCGCGTCCTGGAAGGCGATGCGGTAGGTATAGCTGACCAGCAGGTCGGTGGTGCCCGCCGGGGTGCTGGCACCGAGGATGTCCGGGTTACCGCCGGTGAGCAGGGCGATCAGCACGAAATTGTTGAAGTTGAAGGCGAAGGCGGCGATCAGCAGCGGCGTGAGCGGCTTGAGGATCAGCGGCAGGGTGATCCGCATCAGGTTGGTAATGGGACCACCGCCGTCCACCGCCGAGGCCTCGTAGAGGTCCTTGGGAATCGACTGGATCAGGCCCATGCACAGCAGCAGCATATAGGGGTAGCCGAGCCAGGTGTTGACGATCAGCAGCATGGTGCGGGCCAGCCACGGATCGGTGAACCACTCCGGGCGGATACCAAACAGCGTCTCGAGGATCATGTTCACCTCGCCGAAGTGCTGATTGAACATGCCCTTGAAGATCAGGATCGAGATGAAGGCCGGCACCGCGTAGGGCAGGATCAACAGCGTCCGGTAGAGCGCCTTGCCGCGCAGTTGGTCCCACTGCAGCAGCGAGGCGAGGACGAACCCCACCGCCAGGGTGAACACCACGGTGAGCCCGGCGAAGGCGAAGGTCCAGACGAAGATCTGCACGAAGGGCCCGCGGATATCGGGGTCGGCGACGATCTGGGTGTAGTTGTCCAGGCCCACGGCCACGGGCCAGCCCGGCGTGATGCGCTCGCCGTCGTCGGCGACGAAGAAGCCGATCTCCTGATCCGGCGTCAGCACCCGGCCGTCGCGGCGATCGAAGAGGCTGCCATCCTCGCGGGCCTCATAGCGGTCGAGGATGGGGGCGAAGTGGCGAAGGCCCGCCATGCGCAGCTCGAGCCCCTCCGGGGTGGTCAGGGTCAGCCCCTGCAGGGCGCCGCGCGCCGCGATCACCTCACGCATCGCCAGGGGCTCGCCGGCGGGGGCGACCGCGGTCGGCTGGATCTCCAGATGGCGGCGCTCGTCCCCCTCGAGGGTCACGGGGCCGGAGACGAAGCGATCGGCCTCCTCCAGGGCGGCCTCGAGTTCGGCATCGGCTTCGCCCGCGAGCGAGACCTCCCCGTCACTCTCCAGATAGAGGCGCACCCGGTCGCCCTCGCGGTAGAGGCTGAAGGCGAAGGAGGCGCCTTCCTCCTGGTAGGTGCGGCTCAGCAGCTGGCCGCGCACCCGGTCCTCGCTGAGCAGGTTGCTGGAGCTGTAGTTGCTGAAGCTGATGCCGATGGTGTAGAGCAGCGGGAAGATCACGAAGACCCCGAGGCCCGCCACCGCCGGGAAGATGTAGCGGTGGCTCATCAGGCTGCGCCGGGTGAAGACCACCGCGAAGGCGCTGCCGAGCACCAGGAACAGCAGGGCGAACATCCACTGGCCGTTGAGATGAAAGGCCAGCACCAGCCACATCAGGGCGATGACCAGGGCGGCGATCAGGGTGCGGCCGGCCCAGCGGGCGTAGCGTTCGGTGGGATGGCGCGAGCGGTGCCGGGGCAGACCGCGGGAGGCGTTGGTGGTGTACATGAGCATGACCTGTGAAACGAGCCTGCGGGGTGCCGGCGGGCGAGCCGCCGGCGAGGCGTGGCGTGAAGGGGGCTTACTGGCGCATGCGGCGGGCCGCGGCGTCCAGGGCCTCCTGGGGTGCCTGGCGGCCGCTGCCGATGTTCTGCAGCGCCGGCTCCATGGCGGCCCAGAAGGCGCCCATCTCGGGGATGTTGGGCATCGGCATGCCGATCTCGGCATTGGCCAGGGTGGCGGCGATACGCGCGTCGCTCTCCAGCGCAGCCTGGTAGGCCTGGTGGGCCACGGCGCCCAGCGAGCCGTCGGAATTGAAGGTGCGCAGGCCCTCCTCCTCGAGCAGGTAGTTCTCGAGGAACTCCATGGCCAGGAAGTCGTTGGGCGAGGCGGTGCTGATCATCGCCGTCATCACCCCGAACATCGGCTTGGCGCGCTCCTCGCCCACCTTGGGCAGCAGGGCCACGCCGAAGTCGATGCCGCTGCTCTCCAGGTTGCTCCAGGCCCAGGGGCCGCTGATCATGGTGGCCACCTCGCCGCGGTTGAAGCGGGTGTCCATCAGGTTGTAGTCGGTGCCGCGGGGCAGCACGCCGCTGTCGATCAGCTCGACGAGCAGCTCGGCGCCCTGGAGGGCCCCCGCGTTGTTGACCCCGATGTCGCCGACGTCGAAGCCCGTCTCGGTCTGGCGGAAGGGGTAGCCGCCGTTGGCGGCGAGCAGGGTCCAGCCGTAGTAGGGCTCGGCATAGTCGAAGAGGATTGCCTTCTTGCCCTGCTCGGCCAGCTCGGCGTCCAGCGCCATCAGCTCGGCGAAGCTCTCCGGCGCCTCCTCGACCAGCGCCTTGTTGTAGATCAGCCCCAGCGACTCCACCGAGATCGGGTAGCCGTAGGTGTCGCCGTTCCACAGCACGGCGTCCCAGGTGAAATCGAAGAAGCGCTCACGGAAGCCGTCGCTGGGCGAGAGGGGCGTCAGCAGCCCGCTCTGGGCCCACTCGCCCAGGCGGTCGTGGGCCCAGATCACGATGTCTGGCCCCTGGCCGCTGCCGGCGGCCTGCTGGAAGCGGTCGGTGAGGTTGTCGGGATGGACGATCTCGATGGCGATGCCGGTATCGGCGGTGAAGCGGCTGGCGACTTCGCGGATGCCCGCGGGGCCCTTGTTGTCGCCCATCCAGATGGTCAGGCGGTCCTCCTCGAAGGCCAGGGCGGGCAGGGACAGGCTGGCGCCCAGGGTGGCGGCGGCGAGCGGCAGCAGATGGCGGCGTGTCGGGGTCATGGTGACGTCCTCCGGTTGTTGTTGTCCGCTCCGGTGTGGCAGGACCGGCACGGAGCGGGTGACCTCGCCTAGCCTCGCCAATCGTCGCGGCGGTGGCCTCCTCCCCGGGGGGCGTAGGGGTGGCGTATGGGTGGGGCGTAGTCGTGGCGGTCAGGTGGTGGGAGAAGGAGGAGGTGGCGGGGACGATTGGCCCCTAGTATCGAAGGCCCAACAAGCATAAAAGGAGTGATAGCCCGATGCGCTATTCCGCCCTGGCCGGCCTGAGCCTGCTGGCCGCCGGTCTCGCGTCCCCCGCCCTGGCCTCCCCCCTGGGGGAGCCGACCCGGCTGGGCAGCGAGTCACCGGTGATCGTTCATCTCTTCGAGTGGCGCTGGGACGACATCGCCACGGAGTGTGAGACTCACCTGGGGCCGGCCGGCATCGACGCCGTCCAGGTCTCGCCGCCCAACGAGCACATCGCCCTGGAGGGCGTCGACGGCGCCTGGTGGGCCCGCTACCAGCCGGTGAGCTACGCGCTGACCTCGCGCAGCGGCGACCGCGAGGCGTTCATCGACATGGTCGAGCGCTGCCGGTCCGCGGGCGTGGGCATCCTGGTCGATGCGGTGATCAACCATATGGCCGGCATCGGCGAGGGGGTGGGCATCGCCGGTACCCACTATAGCCCCTTCCGCTACGGCGACCTCTACACCCGCGACGAGGACTTCAACCACTGCGGCCGCTACGAGGACGACCATATCCGCGACTACCAGGATCGCTACGAGGTCCAGTACTGCCACCTGCTGAGCCTGGCCGACCTGGCCACCGGCACCGAGAGCGTGCAGGCGCGGATCGCCGACTACCTGCAGGAACTACTCGACCTGGGGGTGGCGGGCCTGCGCATCGATGCCGGCCGAGGACGTCGGTGCCATCCTCGCGCGTCTCGAGGGCGAACCCTACGTCTTCCAGGAGGTGATCGACCCGGGCCACGAGCCGATCAAGGCAGTGGAATACCTGGGCAATGCTGCGGTGACCGAGTTCGGCTATCCCCACCGACTGGCCACCGCCATCGAGGCCGGCGACCTGGCGAGCCTGGCCGCCATCGGGCGCGAAGGCGACTGGCTACCCGACGAACGGGCGGTGGTGTTCGTCGACAACCACGACAACCAGCGTGGCCATGTGGGCGGCGGGGTGCTGATGCACCGCGACGACCACTACGCCCTGGGGCTCACCTTCATGCTGGCCTGGCCCTACGGCACACCCTCGCTGATGTCGAGCTTCACCTTCGAGAACGGCGACCAGGGGCCGCCCTCGGTGGCCGAGGAGGGCTGGCGGACCCTGCCGGTGCATGGCGAGGCGGGCCTCGGTTGCCTGGCCGAGGGTGCCTACGACGACCACGGCTGGGTCTGCGAGCATCGCTGGCCGCTGGTCACCGAGATGGTGGCCTTCCGCCAGGCCATGGGCGAGGCCCCGGTCAGCCACTGGCAGGAAGCAGGCGCATCGCGGATCGCCTTCGCCCGGGGCGAGCACGGCTTCGTGGCCCTGAACCGCGGTGAGGCGGCCTGGCAGGCCGAGCTCGCCACCGGCCTGCCGGCGGGGGAGTACTGCCACCTGCTGGACGACTGTGCGACCCGGGTGAGCGTCGACGATGAGGGCCGGGCCGCTGTCAGCGTGCCGGTGGACGGCATCCTGGTGTTGCGCGCCGACCGCCAGGCCCCTTAGGCCTCCCGTGGGGAAAGACGAGACCGGCCGAGTCGCAATGACTCGGCCGGTCTCGTTACGCGCGGTGTCGGTTGGCTAGGGACAGCTCTCGCCGATGATCAGTTCGGTGGCCAGCCGGCTGTCGGCGGCGGGGGTCAGGCCGAGGATCATGCGCGCGGCCAGCCGGCCCTTCTCGACGCTGTCCTGGCGCACCGTGGTCAGGCGTGGCGAGCGGTACTGGCCCTCGGCGATGCCGTCGAAGCCGGTGAGGCGCAGGTCCTCGGGAACGCGCAGGCCGCGCTGCTCGGCCAGGGTCACGGCGGTCAGGGCGATGCGATCCGCCGCGCAGAGCAGCAGGTCGGGGCGCTCGTCGTCGGGCAGGTCGAGGATCGCCTCGAGCACCGGCATGCACACCTCATGAGTGTTCTCCTCGATATTCCACACGGGCACGTCCCCGGGGGTGAAGCCCCACTCGTCGAGGGCTCGATGGAAGCCGGCGAGGCGCGCGCGGGAGATGGTGTGCTCCACCGGCAGCAGGGTATGGGACTCGGTGACACGACCGTTACAAGGCTCGGCGGTGAGTCGCAGGGTGATGATCGCCGGTCGCTGCGGTCTTGCCTGGAGGGCATGGCGGGCGATGGCGTAGCTCGCCGATTCGTCCGCCACATGCACGCTGGGACGACCCTCGATATCGAAGTCGACGGTCACCAGCGGCGCCTGGGGCGGCAGGCTCTCGAGTGCTGCCAGGCTCGGCATCAGGCCGTAGACGATGAAGCCGTCGGCCATGCTGGCCGAGCCCGGCATCTGGGCCGGGGACTGGCGCGAGGAGAGCAGCAGCAGGGTATGGCCGCGGGCGTCGAGGACCTCGGCGACGCCGGAGAGGAACTCGCTGGCCACGGGGTCGTTCAGGCTGTAGGTGAGGCTCTCGGCGAGCATCACCGCGATGATACGCGAGCGTCCGGTCCGCAGGCTGCGCGCCTTGGCGTCGGGGCCGCGGTACCCCAGGCGCTTGGCCTCGCCGAGGATGCGCTCGCGCAGCGCCGGCGACAGCTGGTCGGGACGATTGAAGGCGTTGGAGACGGTCGCCGTGGAAACGCCAAGCTCCCGGGCCAGATCCTTCAGGGTGATGCGACGTGGGGGGGACACGGGGAAGGCCTCTCCATTCCGTTCGAGGGCTGTAACGATTTAGTTAGCAGCCTAGCATGCAAGACGCCCCCTGCAAATCACCCTTTGGCGACGGCAGCAGGGGAAAGGGCCTCAGGCGGGCCCTTTCCCCAACCGGTAACGGGAGGGGGGCCTCCCGTCGTTGAGCGCGCTTACCAGCCGCGCCGGCTCATGCGGCTGAGCTCGCGCTCCAGTTGCTCCAGCCCCTGCTCGGCGGTGAGGTCGCCGGAGAGCACCTCGTGCACGCGGTTGAAGAAGGCGTTGGAGACCCGCGGGTAGTTCTCGCCGGTGACGCTGGCCGGGCGCGGCACGCCGCCCACCAGGGTGTCGTAGAGCTCGCCGATGAAGGGCTGGGCCTCGAGCACCTCCTCGTCCTGGTAGAGCGCCTCGCGGGTGGGGTTCATGCCGAACTGGATGGCGTGGGCCTTCTGCTGGGCCTCGCCGGTCAGGTAGGCCACCAGGTCGGCGGCTTCCGCGGGGTGTTCGGAGTAGCGCGACACCGCGTAGCTCCAGCCGCCGAGCGTAGCCACCGACTCGCCTTCCGGGCCGTGGGGCAGCGGGGCGGCGCCGAACTTGCCCTGGATGGCGGTGCCGTCGGCCTGGCCCAGGGCCCAGACGTAGGGCCAGTTGCGCATGAACACCGCGTTGCCCGACTGGAAGACCCCGCGGGCCTCTTCCTCCATGTAGTTGCGCACGCCCCGCGGCGAGATGTCGCCGACCCAGGTGGCGGCCAGGGTCAGCGCCTCGGCGGCCAGGGGGTTATTGACGGTGACGTTGCCCTCGTCGTCGACGATGGTGCCGCCGCCGTAGCTGGCGATCCACTCAAGGGCGTTGGTGGTCAGGCCCTCGTAGGCGCGGCCCTGGAAGACGAAGCCGTGCATGCGCTCGTTGCCCGCCTCGCGCTCGGCGTTCTGGATCTCGCGGGCGATCTCGGTGAGCTGCTCCCAGGTCTCGGGCACCTCGTGGCCGTACTTTTCGAGCAGGTCCGTGCGGTAGTAGAGCAGGCCGGCGTCGGTGAACCAGGGCAGGGCCAGCAGGCGGTCATCCACGGTGTTGTTGTCGACCATCGCCGGGAAGAAGCCCTCGGTGGCGTCCTCGGGCAGGTAGTCGGCGAGGTCCACCAGATGGGGGCCTAGCAGGCCGGGCCAGACGGTGTCGATCATCAGCACGTCGATGTCGCCGGATCGGCTGCCGAGCAGCTGCTGGTAGAGGGAGAGCTTCTCGGTGGCCGACTGGGGGGTGGTGACCACCGCCACCTCGTGGCCGGTCTCCTCGGCCCACTGCTGGGCCAGCACCGGGCAGAAGTCGGAGGCGCCACCGTCGCCGCAGGCGATGGTGATCCTGGCCGCCTGCGCCTGGGTGGCGGCAAGGGACAGGCCGCCTGCTACCAGCAGGGAGCCGAGCAGCACCTGGCGAGCGATGGGAGTGCGAGTGAAGGAAGGCATGGGAGGTGTCCTCTGATTGTGGTTATTGATGGCGTGTGTCACTGGGGCAGCGGGCGATGGCGATGCCGAACGCAGGCAGCTCGAGGCGGCCTTCCGACCAGCGGCCGTTGATCCAGTCAGGGGCCTCGGTAAGCCCCTCGGCGCCGGTGGGGGCGGCTAACCGGCGGGGTTCGTCGGCGAAGTTCAGTGCCACCAGCAGGCGCTCGTCGCCATGGCGGCGCTCGAAGCGGATGACGTCGTCTGCAAGCGGCTGATAGTGGATATCGCCCTTGATCAGCGCCGGCTGGGTGCGGCGGAAGGCGAGGAAGGCGCGATAGGCGTTGAGCAGGGAGTCGGAGTCGCGCTCCTGCCGATCCACCGCCAGGGGGAGGTGCTCTTCCGGCACCGGCAGCCAGGGCATCGCGCCGGAGAAGCCGCCGTGGGGCGCCTCGGCGACCCAGGGCATGGGGGTGCGGCAGCCGTCGCGGCCCTTGTAGCTGGGCCAGAAGGTGATGCCGGCCGGGTCCACCAGCTGCTCGAAGGCGAGCTCGGCTTCGGTGAGGCCCAGTTCCTCGCCCTGATAGAGACAGACGCTGCCGCGCTGGG
>NZ_CP071922.1:3367356-3376137 GCF_017584085.1 Halomonas sp. BM-2019 | reverse complement strand
CCTCGGAGTTGCCCATCTGGCCCTCCGGCAGCCCCACGTGCCGGCCATCGGTGTGGATCAGGGTCGCCGGATGCGCCTGCTGCAGGCGGTCCATCACCGGGGTGCGGGCGGCCAGCACGGCGTTGTGGGCGGCGTCCGGGTTATGGCCGTAGCCGTCCAGGATGATCAGGGCGACCGGGTTAGGGGAGATATCGCTCATGTCGTAGTCTCACTTTCCATTTTCGGGCAGGCCTGGCTGTTACTGACCCCGGATCGCACGTCGGCCAGGGTATCCCGCACGCGCCCCCAGCTCGTCCTCGATCACCAGCAGGCGGTTGTACTTGGCCACGCGATCGGAGCGGCACAGCGAGCCGGTCTTGATCTGGCCCGCGCTGGTTCCCACGGCGAGATCGGCGATGGTGGTGTCCTCGGTCTCGCCGCTGCGGTGGGAGATCACTGCGGTGAAGCCGGCGTCCTGGGCCATCCTGATGGCATCCAGGGTCTCGGAGAGCGAGCCGATCTGGTTGAACTTGATCAGGATGGAGTTGCCGATCTGCTCGTTGATGCCGCGCTTGAGGATCCGGGTGTTGGTGACGAAGAGATCGTCGCCTACCAGCTGCACGCGGTCGCCCAGCTTGTCGGTCAGCGCCTTCCAGCCCGCCCAGTCGGACTCGTCCATTCCGTCCTCGATGGAGACGATCGGGTAGTCATCGCACAGGCCGGCCAGGTAGTCGGCGAAACCGGCGGCGTCATACTGCTTGCCCTCGCCGGCGAGGTCGTACTGCCCCTCCTTGAAGAACTCGGAGGAGGCGCAGTCCAGCGCCAGGGTCACGTCGCTGCCGAGCTGGTAGCCCGCGTCTTCCACCGCCTGCTTGATCACGGCGAGCGCCTCGGCGTTGGACTCGAGATTCGGCGCGAAGCCGCCCTCGTCGCCCACCGAAGTGGAGAGGCCGCGGGCGGAGAGCACCTTCTTCAGGGCGTGGAAGATCTCGGCGCCCATGCGCAGGCCTTCGCGGAAGTTGGGCGCGCCCACCGGCTGGACCATGAACTCCTGGATGTCGACGTTGTTGTCGGCATGTTCGCCGCCGTTGAGGATGTTCATCATCGGCACCGGCATGCTGTACTGGCCCGGCTGGCCGTAGAGCTCGGCGATATGGGCGTAGAGCGGCATGCCCTTGGCGTCGGCCGCGGCCTTGGAGGCGGCCAGCGACACGGCCAGGATGGCGTTGGCGCCAAGCTTGGCCTTGTTGTCGGTTCCGTCGAGCGCCAGCATGGCGTCATCCAGGCCGCGCTGATCGTGGGCATCCATGCCGACCAGGCACTCGCGAATGGCACCGTTGACCGCCTCGACCGCCTTCAGCACGCCCTTGCCCAGGTAGCGGCTCTTGTCGCCGTCGCGCAGCTCCAGGGCCTCGCGGGAGCCGGTGGAGGCGCCGCTAGGCGCGCAGGCCACGCCCACGGCGCCGCTCTCCAGACACACCTCGGCCTGAACAGTGGGGTTGCCGCGGGAATCGAGCACCTCGAAGGCGCGAATGTCGACGATCTTGGTCATGCGAGTCTTCCTCTATATAGAGACAAAATCGGGATGCGGTTGGATCACGATGTCCATATTTCTGCATGCATTCAGGCAGGCTGCTGGTGTTAGCGGATGTCGAGGACCTTCAGGGTGTTGGTGCCGCCGTGGGCGTTCATATGGTCGCCGCGGGTCAGGATCACGTGGTCGCCGGGGGCGGCGATGCCCTTCTCCACCAGCAGTGCCAGCGCCCGGTCGTTGAGCTCGGTGGGGGCCATGTCCTGGGTATCGAAGGGCAGCGAGACCACCCCGCGATAGAGCGCCATGCGCCGCTGTGCCACCGGGCTGTGGGCCAGACCGATAATGGGCAAGCCCGAGCGGATGCGTGACGCGATCAACGGCGTATAGCCGGTAGAGGTCATGCAGGCAATGGCAGCCACTCCTTGCAGGTGGTTGGCGGCATACATGGCAGACAGCGCGATAGTCTCGTCGATGCGTGAGAAGCCTTCATGCATCCGGTGGCCCGACTCCTGGGCGATGCGCTCACGCTCGGCGCCCAGGCAGACGCGATTCATGGCCTCGATGGTCTCCACTGGGAAGTCGCCCGCCGCGGTCTCGGCGGAGAGCATCACCGCGTCGGTGCCGTCGAGCACGGCGTTGGCCACGTCGAACACTTCGGCCCGGGTGGGCAGCGGCGACTCGATCATCGACTCCATCATCTGAGTGGCGGTGATCACCGCGCGGTTGAGTTGGCGGGCGCGCTTGATGATGCGCTTCTGCATGCCGATCAGCTTCTCGTCGCCGATCTCCACCCCGAGGTCGCCGCGGGCCACCATCACCGCCTCGGAAGCCGCGATGATGCCGTCCAGGGTGGCCGCATCGGCCACCGCCTCGGCGCGCTCAAGCTTGGCCACCAGGCCGATCTCGCGACCGGCTTCGCCGAGCAGTGCGCGCGCCTCGCGCATGTCGTCGGCGCTGCGCGGGAACGACACCGCCAGGTAGTCCACGCCGATCTCCACCGCGGTGGCAAGGTCGGCCTTGTCCTTGTCGGTCAGCGCCGGTGCCGAGAGGCCGCCGCCCTGCTTGTTGATGCCCTTGTTGTTGGAGAGCTTGCCGCCCACCACCACGCAGGTGTGGATCTCGCAGCCCTCGATGCCGCTGACGTCGAGCACCACCCGGCCGTCGTCGAGCAGCAGGCGGTCCCCCGGGGCGACGTCGTCGATCAGTTGGCGGTAGTCGCAGCCGACGCGGGTGGCGTCGCCGGCATTGCCGTCCAGCGCCATATCCAGCACGAAGGGCGCGCCCTCCTCGAGGGTCACGGCGCCCTCGGTGAAGCGGGCGATGCGGATCTTGGGGCCCTGCAGGTCGCCGAGGGCGGCGACGCTTCGGCCCAGGCGGTCGGCGATCGCGCGCACCCGGGTCAGGCGCTGGCGGTGGTCGTCGGGCGAGCCGTGGGAGAAGTTGAGGCGAACCACGTCGACGCCGGCCGCGATCATGGCCTCGAGCACGCCCTCGCGGTCGCTGGCCGGGCCCAGGGTGGCGACGATCTTGGTGCGGCGGATGGGGGGCGTGGGGGGCTGGCTCTGCATTGCGACCTCCGGTGGGGGATGACAGTTTTGATGTAAACTTACAATATTATTTGAGTACCCGTGGAGTATGAAGGCTAATTTACGAGAATTGTGGCAGGCTTCCAATATTATTTTTGCTAAGTTTAGCAAAAAAACTTGAGCTGCTCTCGCTCATCGGGCACATTGAAGGAAAGGTTAAGCCTGTGGGCATAGAGGGAGTGTTGGCCGCCATCGACTTCGGCCGGGCTTTCTCCGCTTCACGACGACACAACGGTGGCAGCGCCACCGAGGAGAGATCTATGACCATGAAGATCGCCATCAACGGTTTTGGCCGCATCGGCCGCAATGTGCTGCGGGCCCTCTACGAAAACGGCTACCGCAACCGGGTGGAGGTGGTGGCTATCAACGACTTGGGCGACCCGTCCCTCAACGCCCATCTGCTGCGCCACGACACCGTGCATGGCCACTTCCCCTTCAAGGTAGAACACGATGAGCAGAGCCTCAGCGTGGACGGCGACCGCATCGCCATCCTCTCCGAGCGCGACCCGGCGGCCCTGCCGTGGAAGTCGCTGGGCGTCGACCTGGTGATGGAGTGCACCGGCCTGTTCACCAAGCGCGCCGCCGCCGCCAAGCACCTGGAGGCCGGCGCCAGGCGGGTGCTGATCTCCGCGCCGAGCCCGGATGCCGATGCCACCGTGGTCTTCGGGGTCAACGAGGGCGTGCTGAGTGCCGAGCACCAGGTGGTCTCCAACGCCTCCTGCACCACCAACTGCCTGGCCCCGGTGGCCAAGGCGCTGAACGACAGCGTGGGCATCGAGAACGGCCTGATGACCACGGTGCACGCCTACACCAACGACCAGAACCTCTCCGACGTCTACCACAGCGACCCCTACCGGGCGCGCAGTGCCACCCACTCCATGATCCCCACCAAGACCGGGGCCGCCGCCGCCGTGGGGCTGGTGCTGCCGGAGCTGGCCGGCAAGTTCGACGGCCTGGCGGTGCGGGTGCCGGTGATCAACGTCTCGCTGGTGGACCTGGTGTTCACCGCCGGTCGCGACACCACCCGGGAGGAGATCAACGCCATCCTCGCCAAGGCCGCCGAGGCCTCCCCGGTGCTGGCGGTCAACGCCCAGCCGCTGGTCTCCATCGACTTCAACCACGACGCCAACTCCTCCACCTTCGACGCCAACCACACCCGGGTGAACGGCCGCCTGGTCAAGGTGATGGCCTGGTACGACAACGAGTGGGGCTTCTCCAACCGCATGCTGGACACCGCCCTGGCCATGCAGGCCGCAGGCGACGCCAAACGCGAAGCGGCCTGAGCGCCTGATCCGACCCGGCCGGCCGCCGGGTCCTGAAGCGAACGCCGGGACGGGAGACCGTTCCGGCGATTGCGTGTCTAAGGCTGGGGCGCTGCCGCTCAACCTCTACCTGATCCCGCGGCGGTTCACCAAGGAGACCTTCATCTCCACCAGCGCCATCGCCTTCGCCGCGGTGAACCTGATCAAGCTGCCGCCCTATCTGTGGCTCGGCGAGATCAATCGCACCAGCGCCTGGGCGTCGCTGGCGCTGGTGTCGGTGGCTTGGGCCGGGGTGAAGTGCGGACTGTGGCTGCAGCATCGGTCAGCGAGGCGCTCTTCTACCGACTGGTAATTGCCGCCATGGCCATCGTCGGCGTGCAGCTGGTGGTCAAGGCGCTGGGGTAGTGGGGCAGACGGCGTGCCGCACCATCTGGCCGGCGCCAATAAGCCCCGCCGAAGCGGGGCCACAAAGGAACGGTGCGAGCGTCTGGCCCATCAGAAGTGGTACTTGAAGCGCAGGCGCCCTCCGTAGCGATCGGCATCGTCGAGATTGTCGATCTCCTTGTGGTCGATCTGGCTGTAGTAGGCGCCCAGGTAGACGTCGAAGTTTTCGACATTCAGTACATCAGGAAAGCGGTAGGACGTATAGAGCGTATCGACGGTATATTTGCCTGGTACACTTAGCTCAAAATCACCATTACTACCTGGTTTGACATCATCGATCTCGTTGCGGGCATGGATGTAGCCCACCCCGAGGTTGCGCCACACGGCATTGAGACCAAGTGTCAGGTTGTCCTCTTCATGGGCATCCAGATAGGCCAGGTTGGCATTGATCGACCAGTCCCCTGCGGCATAGGAGAGGCGCGTGCCGTAGCCGGTGCGGTCGCTGATATCCTCACCCCGCTCGTCAACCAGCGCATCGTTCACCAGGTTGGTTTCCATGCCGGCAGCCAGGGTCCAGGGGCCCGGCGACCAGGCCAGTACCGGGCGCACGATGAAGGAGTTCTTGGCATCCGGATCGATGTCGTAGCCATGATAGGTACCGCCGTCGCCGGCGCCATCGAACAGGTCGGTACGGTCGCCGAACAGCGTCGAAAGTTCGGCATAGAAGTCCCCGCTACGCTGGCTCAGCATCACCTGACCGGCACTGGCCGCACGGCCCCGTCCCTCCTTGGCCTGGTAGACATAGCCCTGGCCATCGGTATAAAGGCCGTCGGAGGTGCTGCCGCTATAGCTGTAGACCGTGTCCTGACCGAGTGGAAACAGATCGAAGGCTTCGAAGCGGCCAATCCGGACTTCCAAGCCGTCTCGAGAGCCGAAGGCGAACCAGGCGTCATCGATACCGGGGTCGCCATCGGTCTTGATGAGGGGTTGTGCCTTGAAGCGGGCATAATTTCCGGTGGTGCTGGTTCGCTCGCCACTGACATCGAGCAGGATGCGACCATCCTGGTAATACTCGTCCTGGCTGTCCACTTCGTCTGTAAAGAAGATGGGGCCCGACTGGGTGTTGTGTGCATTGATGTCCAGTTCGACATCACCGCCGAAGGTCAGGGTTCCGGACTCTCCCTCGTAGACCAATCCCGCAAGTGCCGGAGCGGCGGAAAAAAGGGTCAGTGACCCCACGAATACTGTTGTTGATGTTTTCATTGGGTTCCTATGGCGTCTTGATGGTTGTCAGCTTCTTGTGTCTCGGCATGGCGTCAGGACTCTCTCTGCTAGGGCACCTCCTTGAAGTCGCTCGAGAATCGTACATAGGCCCCCCGTGTGACCGGCGCCGAGGCACGGTCACGGCATGCAAGAAAGGGGAGGGTAGAGGTAGGGAGGGAGTCCACGCCGGAAGGATGGGATCCGGCGGCGTGGACAGAGAGATCAGATAGTCTTGTTGCGCTTGCGTTGGCGGTACTGGTCGATCACCACGGCGGCGACGATGATGGCGCCCTTGACGATGTCCTGGTAGTAAGCATCGACACCGAGGAAGGTGAATCCGCTGAGCATCACGCCGAGGATCATGGCGCCGATCACGGTGCCGGCGATGCGGCCTACGCCACCCGCCAGGCTGGTACCGCCGATAACGGCGGCGGCGATGGCATCCAGCTCGTACATCAGCCCCATGCCGGCCTGGCCGGTGCCAGCGCGTGCCGAGGCGACAACGCCCGCCAGGCCGGCGAGCAGGCCCGCGATGGTATAGACCAGCACCAGGTGGCGCCGCACATTGATACCGGAGACGCGGGCGGCCTGGGGATTGGCCCCGATGGCGTAGGTGTACTTGCCGTAGCGGGTGTACTTCAGAGCGATATGGAAGAACACGGCCACGGCGAGGAAGATGATTACCGGGTTCGCCCCGGAGCCGATCCAGGTGAACTGGTCGCTGAGCATGCTGACGGGCTGCCCGTCGGTGTAGGCACGGGCCATGCCGCGGGCGCTTACCATCATGCCCAGGGTGGCGATAAAGGGGGGGATGACGGCGAAGGCGATCAAGGCGCCATTGACCAAACCTGCCAAGGCGCCGACCAACAGCCCGACGATCAAGGGGATGAACCAGGGAAGGTCGGTGAGGGCCGGGTAAACGGCACGCAGATAGTCAGACTGCTGAGCGAAACTGGCCGTGACCATGGCAGTCAGTGCCAGGACCGAGCCCGAGGAGAGGTCGATGCCGCCGGTGATGATCACCTGAGTGACCCCGATGGCGATGATGCCGATGATCGAAACCTGCAGGATCATGATCAGCAGACGCCGCGGGTTCATCAGGAAGGAGTCGCCGCGTATTGCCCAGCCAAGGACTTCGAACAGCAGGGCGATACCGATCAAGACCAGAAAGATGCTGACTTCGGTCGGTAGCTTTTTCTTGCGCTTCTTTGGCACCTCGAGGTGCTGGGTGTTTTCGGTGGACGTAGCCATTGTGGTTTTACCTTAATGTTGTTCGTTTCGGGAGGCGCTCATTCATGCACGACCGGCGGCTGTACCGGGGCGGAGGCGAGCTCCATGATGTTCACCTGGTTGGCCTCTCCCCGGTCGAGCACGCCAGTGACCTTACCCTCGTGCATCACCATGATGCGGTCGCTCATGCCCAGTACCTCGGGGAGCTCCGAGGAGATCATGATGACGGCCACGCCCTGGCCAGCGAGCTTGCTGATCAGCTTGTGGATCTCGGCCTTGGCGCCGACGTCGATGCCGCGGGTGGGTTCGTCGAGGATCAGGATGCGCGGATTGGTCATCAGCCAGCGGCCGATCAGTACCTTCTGCTGGTTGCCGCCGGAGAGATTGCCGATTCGCTCGTCGAGGCTGGGAGTCTTGACTCGCAGCAGCTTGTTCATGCTGTCGCACTCGTGATCGAGGCGGCCCTGCTCGACGAAGGGACCCTTGGTGTAGCCGTCGCGAAGCACGGCCATCTCCATGTTCTCGATGACCGAGAGGCCCAGGAACAGGCCGGTCTCCTTGCGATCCTCGGTGAGCAGTGCCAGGCCACGCAGCATCGCCTGGTGAGGCGAGGTGATAGTGGTTTCCTGTCCGTCGATGGCGATGGTGCCGCCGGTGGCTGGGGTGACGCCGAACAGGGTCTCGGCCACGTTCGTGCGCCCCGAGCCGACCAGTCCGGCAATGCCGAGAATCTCACCGGCACGGACCTCGAAGCTGATCTGCTCGAAGACACCCTCCAGTGCCAGGTCCTTGACGGCGAGCACCACATCGCCGATGGGCACCTCTTCCTTGGGAAACATCTGGGTGACCTCACGGCCGACCATCAGCTGGATGATCTTGTCGGAGGACAGCTCGCTGGCGGGGGCGGCGTGGATGAACTGACCGTCCCGGAACACCGAGATGTCGTCGGCGATCTCGAAGACCTCATCCATCTTGTGGGTGATATAGATGATGCCCTTACCCTGGGCGCGCAGGTCGTTGATGATACGGAACAGGTGTTCCACTTCCCGGTCGGTGAGCGCCGAGGTGGGCTCATCCATGATCAGCACATCCGACTCATAGGAGACCGCCTTGGCGATCTCGATCATCTGGCGCCCGGCCACGGTGAGATGGCGTACCTCCAGATCGGGGTCCAGGTCGATGCCCAGGCGCTCGAACAACGATTCGGTCATCTGGTACATGCGTCGGTGATCGACAAGACCGAGTGCATTGAGTGGTTCGCGGCGGATCCAGATGTTCTCGGCGATGGTCATGAAAGGCATCAGGTTGAGTTCCTGATGAATCATGGCGATTCCGGCTTTCAGGGCGTCCAGGGGGCCGTTCAGGATTAGCGGGCGACCATGCAGCCGAACTTCGCCCTGATCGGGGATATAGACGCCCGCGATGATCTTCATCAGGGTGGACTTGCCCGCCCCGTTCTCGCCCATCAGGGCGTGTACGGATCCGGGACGGATCTTGAGCTGGACATTGTCCAGCGCCACAACGCCGGGGAAGGTCTTGCGGG
>NZ_CP071922.1:3316651-3367346 GCF_017584085.1 Halomonas sp. BM-2019 | reverse complement strand
TTCGGCAGTCATCGTAGCCATGGGGGACTCCTGAGGCGATGAGGGTCCGCCACCGGGCGGACCCGAGACCATTAGTCGGCGAGGAACTCTTCAAGGTTGTCGCGGGTGACGAGCTGGAAAGGCACCATGTTGATGCTCTCGACGGTCTCACCGTTGGCCAGGGCGATGGCCACCTTGACGGCGCCGCCGCCCTGGCCGATCGGATCCTGGAAGACGCTGGCCGCCAGCTCGCCCCGCTGCAGGGAGTCCAGGGCGTCTCGGGTGGCATCGATGCCACCAACCAGGATTTCGTCGGGGGCAATACCCGACTGGCGCATGGCGATCAGCGCGCCCAGCGCCATTTCGTCGTTGTTCGCCGCGATGGCGTCGATCTGCCGACCGCCGACGATCCAGTTGTTCATCAGGTCGATGGCATTGGTGCGCTGATAGTCGGCAGGTTGCTTCTCGATGATTTCGATACCCGGATACCTGGCGGCAACTTCCTCCACGCCTTCGGTGCGCAGATGGGTTGCGCTGGAGGAGAGCTCTCCCAGCATGATGGCGATACGGCCTTCTCCGCCCAGCATTTCGGCCAGTGCCTCCATCTGCAGCTCACCGGCCACCTTCTGCTCTGAGCCGACGAAGGCCACGTTGTCATGATCGAGGTCGTTGCCTTCTGGTTCACGGTTCACGTAGACGAGGGGGATACCGTTCTCGACGGCAACGCGAGTCATCATACCGGTGGCGGCGGTATCCACCGGGTTGATGATGATGGCATCGACGCCCTGGGCGGCCAGGCTCTCGGTGTGGCTGAGCTGACGGCCGATATCCCCTTGGGCATCCAGGATTTGCACATTCCAGCCATGGGATTCGGCCTCTGCCTGCATGGCATTGCGCATGCTGGTGAGGAAGTTGTCATCGAAGTAGGCCACCGACACACCGATGTTCTGGGCCATGGCCGTGGTGGTGCAGGCGGTGAAGAGGGCGGCGCCAAGCAGAAGACGTTTCATGAGGCAGACTCCATTGAGTGTCGTTGTGGTTATTGCTAGCCGGTGCTGGGTGAAGGCATCAGAATTCTATGCGTGCCTTGAATGGAATATAGATTCCATGTTGCAGGAATGCAAAAAATATATTCTATACTTTGGTATATATGGAACAAATGTTCCTTTTAGTGGCGCCCAGAGTCATACGGCAGGCACAAAAAAGCCCCGCCGAGGCGGGGCGAAGAGACGTCAGGCACACGACAATCGAATATGGCGGGGGGTTACTGGTTGGCGATCCACTCATGGGCCGGGTCGTTCTGGAACTTCCAGGCACGCTTGGGGCCGGCCATCACATTGAGGTAGTAGAGGTCGTAGCCGTGGGCGGCACCTACTGGGTGGTAGCCGCGGGGCACCATCACGCAGCAGCCGTTCTCCACCGCCATGGTCTCGTCCAGGGAGCGGTCGTCGGTGTAGACCCGCTGGAAGGCGAATCCCTGAGAGGGGTTGACGCGGTGGTAGTAGGTCTCCTCGAGGATCGACTCCTCAGGCAGGTTGTCCACATCGTGCTTGTGGGGCGGGTAGCTCGACCAGTTGCCGGCCGGAGTGTAGACCTCCACCACCAGCAGGCTGTCCGCCGGCTCGGTCTCCGGCAGGATGTCCTGGATATGGCGGGTATTGGTGCCGCTGCCGCGGGTGCTGCGCTTGACCTGGTCGGGGGTGATCAGCCGCGGCGGGTGGTTGCCCTGGCCGGGTGCGCTGCACACCGCCAGTTCCAGGTCGGTGGTGGCCTCCACGCTGTAGCCCACGCCATTCGGCAAATAGACGGCATAGGGCGGGATCTTCTCGAAGATGTCGAGGCGCTCACCGATCTCTTCCCAGCGATGCTCGCCGCTGGTCACGGTGGCGCGCCCCGCGAGCAGCACCAGGCAGTGCTCGCGGCCTTCGGTATTGGCTTCGAGGCGCTGCCCCTTGGCTAGCTTGTGCACGCGGAAGCCCACGTGCTCCCAGCCGGCGGATGCCGGGGTGACTTCCAGCACCTTGCCCTGGGCATCGGGCTCGTGGGGACGAACGAGGAGTGAGGTCATGGTCATGCCCTCCTGAAACGGTTGCAAGTAAAAAAAGGAGAGTGGTCCTGTAGCGGCTGCGTCGCTCAGCGCACGGCGGGAGATCCTTCCCCTTCCTGGTCGACCTCGTCCCGCGCCCTGTCCTGACGGACGCCCAGGGCGATGGCCAGGGTCTGGGTCAGGCACAGCGAGGCGGTCAGGCCGCGAAAGCTCTTGACCTCCGCCTCATGCACCACCAGCGAGACGTCCGCCAACCGGGCCAGTGGGCTGAGGCTGGAGTCGGTGATGACCACCAGGGGAATGCCTCGCCTGGAAGCCTCTTCCGCAGCTTCTCGTGACTCCTGGGCGTAGGGCGAGAAGCTCACCACCATGAGCGCATCGCGACTGCCCATGGACTTGAGCTGCTCGAGGTGCATGCCGCCCAGGCCGCTGACCAGATGGGTGCGTTTCTCTACGTGCTGCAGGGCGTAGGCCATGTAGCTGGCCACCACGAAGCTGCGTCGGGCGCCCATGACATGCACGATCTCTGCCGCTTCGAAGAGATCCAGCGCGCGCTCCAGGCTACGCAGGTCGGTGCGAGCGGGAAGCTGATCCAGTACGTCCCGGTTGGCTTCGGCAAACTCCCACAGCAGCTGGCTGCTGTCGGGCGTCTCACCGGTGGCGGTGCGTACCGCACGAATCCGCTCGGTGTAGTTGGGCAGCTCGTCCACCAGGCGGGCGCGGAACAGCTGCTGCATCTCCGAGAAGCCCTTGAAGCCGAAGCTATTGGCGAAGCGAATCAGGGTCGAGGGTGTGACGCCTGCCTGCTCGGCCAGCTTTGCCACCGTGGCGAAGGCGACCTCCTGGGGGTGATCGAGAAGGAAGCGCGCGGTCTGCTGCAGTCGACGGCTCAGCGACGGGTAGTCGGCCGTGATGCGCGCTTCCAGCGAAGTGAAGTCCTGGGGTGTCTCATTCATGGTGTCCGCCTTGCTGATGACTGGCCAGCGTTCGGGTGTCGTGTCACATGACTGACGTTACCCTAGCAGAGCGGGAATGAAAATTCCATTCAAACGATGGTCTAGAATGAAGGTCCCAGCAGTTCCAGCACCGGATGTGACGACATGACCGGGGGGCGGTCTGCATCTTTGGTCGTAGAGAGTCTCGCCCCGCCTTGCCTGGATGAGATCTAACCCCCTGATGTTGTGTGCATATGGCGGTGGGGCAGGGTGAGTGATTCGTCTGAGATGGAAAATTCAGTTTGTTGATTTAATGGAATGTATATTCTAGCCTTCAGGCGGACGACAACAACCAAGCCATTCACTGGAGGCCGCCATGGCTCAATACGACGTGAAATTCGCCCTCAACCATATGGTCTGCCCCCGCTGGACCCCGCAGCAGCTGATCGAGGTCGCCGCCGAGATGGGCCTGGGCGCCGTGGAGCTGCGCAACGACGTGGGCGAGAACAGCATCCTCGACCTCGAGGCCGCGCGTGCCGCCGGGCAGCGTGCTCGAGAGCTGGGCATCGAGGTGCTCAGCATCAACGCGCTCTATCCCTTCAATATCTGGAACGCGGAGCGTGAGGCCAAGGCGGATGAGCTGGCTCAGCTGGTGGATGCCGCGGGCGGGCTGGGCCTGGTGCTCTGCCCGCTGGTGGATGCGGACCATTCCGCCAGTGCCGACGAGAAGCGCGCGGGGCTGGAGCGCTCCCTGATCGAACTGGATGCCATCCTCGGGCGCTACGATCTCCAGGGCTTCGTCGAGCCCCTGGGCTTCCCCATCTCCTCGCTGCGCACCAAGGCCGAGGCGGTGAAAACCATCCGTGAGCTGGGGCTGGAGTCGCGCTTCGGCCTGGTTCACGACACCTTTCATCATCGGGGCGCCGGCGAGACCGCCTTCTTCGCTGGGCAAACCGGCCTGGTGCACATCTCCGGCGTGGAGGACCCGGCGCTCGGCTTCGACGACATGCTGGATCCGCATCGCCTGCTGGTCGGCGAGCGTGACCGCCTCGACAACGTGGGGCAGCTCAGCCGACTGCTCGCCGATGGCTACGAGGGGTACGTCTCCTTCGAGCCCTTCGCCGAGGAGGTTCACGCCCTGAAGGATCCCGTTGCGGCCCTTCAGCAGAGCATGGCCTTCATTCGTGCCGGCCTGACACGCTGAGCCCCCATATCACCGCACCCTTCCACCAGGAGGACGACATCATGAAGATCGCTCTCGATCCCCATATGCATCGCCATCTGTCGTTGCCGGAAATCTGCCGCCTGACCAAGGAGCTGGGCTACGACTACATCGAGCTGTCGCCACGCCCGGACTTCATGGTTTGGTGGACCCGGCCGCGTACCTATCCGGCCGCCGTGCAGGCCTTCAAGAAGGCGATGCGCGAGCACGACGTGGGCCTGGCCACCATGCAGCCCATGTACCGCTGGTCCAGCCCCTACCGCGACGAGTGGGAAATGGCCATGGACAACTGGAAGCGCATCATCGAGGTGGCCGTGGAGCTGGGGTGCGACACCCTGATCTCGGAGTTTGGGCGCGGCGGCTCCGTGGAGCGCTCCCAGGCCGACCGTCAGGGCATTCACACCCCGGAGGCCTGCGAGAACGCCTTCTGGCGCTCCATGGACGTGCTGGTGCCGATCCTCGAGCGCGAGGGCCTGACGCTGAGCGTCGAGCCTCACCCGGAAGACTGGATCGAGACCATGGAGCCGGCGGTGGAGATCATCAAGACCATCGACTCCCCGGCGGTGAAGTGCTCCTACATTGCACCGCACTGCTTCTATTACGGTGACGATCTGGCCGAGACCATTCGCGCCACCAAGGGCGAGCTGGTCCACGCCCGGGTTGCCGACACCTTCAATCATAAGGCCTCCTCCGAGTTGCGCTACATCGTCAACCCGCCGGGCTCCGAGGCCCGCGTCCATCAGCACCTGGATATCGGCCAGGGCGAGATCGACTGGGACGTCTTCTTCAAGACCCTGCACGAGGTCGGCTTCGACGGCGTGCTCTCCAGCTGTGTCTTCGGCTGGGAGGAGCGAGCCGTGGAGTCATCCCGCTTCATGCGTCAGGAAATTCAGCGTTACGTCGACAAGTACTGGAACCAATAAAAGGACAACATCATGACCGTCAGAATCGGAGTCATCGGCACCGGGATGATCGGCGAGGAGCACGCCCGCCGCATCACCCAGCAGCTTACCGGCGGCGAGATCGTCGCCGTCACCGACGTCAACATGGAACAGGCCCGGGCCGTGGTCGACCGCCTGGGGCTCTCCGCCCGCGTCTACGAGGATGGCCAGGCGCTGATTGCCGCCGAGGACGTGGATGCCGTACTGGTCACCTCCTGGGGGCCGACCCACGAGGAGTATGTGCTGGCGGCCATCGCGGCCGGCAAGTACGTGTTCTGCGAGAAGCCGCTGGCCACCACCGCCGAGGGCTGCCGCCACATCATCGATGCCGAGATCGAGGCCGGCCGCCGCCTGGTGCAGGTGGGCTTTATGCGTCGCTACGACAGCGGCTACCGAATGATGAAGGAGGCCATTGATGGCGGTCAGCTGGGCGAGGCGCTGATGGTGCACGCCGCCCATCGCAACCCCGAGGTGCCGGAGCGCTATATCACCCCCATGGCGATCCACGACACCCTGATCCACGAGCTGGACACCTTCCGTTGGCTGCTCGACGACGACTACAAGAGCGCCCAGGTGGTCTTCCCGCGCAAGACCCGTCATGCCCATAGCCAGGTCGCCGATCCGCAGATCGTCATGCTGGAGACCGTCAAGGGCGTGCGCATCGACGTGGAGGTGTTCGTCAACTGCCGCTACGGCTACGACATCCAGTGCGACGTGGTCGGCGAGGAGGGCGTCGCCCGCCTGCCCGAGCCACAGAGCCTGCAGTTTCGCCAGGCCGGCCGGCTCAGCAACGAGATCCTCCAGGATTGGAAGAAACGTTTCAGCGAGGCCTTCGACGTGGAACTCCAGGCCTTTATCGATGGCGTGGCCGCCGGCGGCATCGGTGGGCCCTCTTCCTGGGACGGCTATGCCGCGGCGATCACCGGGGATGTCTGCGTCAAGGCCCAGGAGAGCGGCGCCATCGAGCCCATCGAGATGCCCGAGCGGCCAGCCTTCTACGCCTGAGTATTCCGTCTCGTGCCGCACAGCCCCGGACCCGGCAGGGACCGGGGCTGTTCTTTGTTTGGCAGGGGATCCTTGTTTGGCAAGAGGATTTCGTTTGGCCAGCGCGCTTTGTTGTGAGGGGAGCGCTTGGTTTGTCGAGCGCTCATGCGACTAAAGAAGAACGAATCATCATTTCCATTCATTGAACAGATGGAATCTTTGTTCTAAAATGGATCTCAAGTGGAATACATAAACCGGCATCTTCAACCATCAACGATCGCCGAGCCGTGATAGCAGGGCTCGGGACTGGACAAGCCTAGGATGCGAGCCCATGAATGATACCAAGACCCTCGATCTGATCTGCCTGGGGCGTGCCGCCGTCGACCTCTATGGCGAGCAGGTCGGCAGCCGCCTGGAGGACATGAGCGGCTTCGCCAAGTACCTCGGCGGCTCCTCCGCCAATATCGCCTATGGCACCGCGCGCATGGGACTCACGTCCGCCATGCTGACCCGGGTCGGCGACGAGCATATGGGGCGTTTCGTGCGCGAGGAGCTGGCGCGTGCCGGCGTCGATATCAGCCATGTGGTGACCGACCAGGAGCGCCTCACCGGCCTGGTGATCCTGGGCATCAAGGATCGCGACACCTTCCCGCTGATCTTCTACCGCCATGACTGCGCCGACATGGCCATCGATGCTAATGATTTCAGCCCGGAGTTCATTGCCTCGAGCCGGGCGCTGCTGATCACCGGCACCCACTTCTCCACCGAGCAGACCTATCAGGCCAGCAAGACCGCCATCGAATACGCCAAGGCGGCCGGCACCAAGGTGATCCTCGACATCGACTATCGCCCGGTGCTGTGGGGCCTGACCACCCTGGGTGACGGCGAGACCCGCTTCATCTCCAACGAGGGCGTCAGCCGCCACCTGCAGACCATCCTGCCCGACCTGGACCTGGTGGTGGGCACCGAGGAAGAGGTGCATATCGCCGGCGGCAGCACCGATACCATCACCGCCCTGAAGACGATTCGCGAGCTCACCGATGCCACCATCGTGCTCAAGCTCGGCGCCCAGGGCTGCACCGTGCTCGACGGTGCCATTCCCGACAGCGAGGCCTCCTTCGAGGTGCATACCGGGGTTCGGGTGGACGTGCTCAACGTGCTGGGCGCCGGCGACGCCTTCATGAGTGGTTTCCTGCGCGGCTGGCTGCGGGGCGAATCCCATGCCCGGAGCTGCGCCTATGCCAACGCCTGCGGCGCTCTGGTGGTCTCCCGCCATGGCTGTGCCCCGGCGATTCCCAGCGCCGAGGAGCTCGACGACTACCTGTCCCGGGCCGAGTCGATCCCGCGCCCGGACCTGGACGCGCGGCTCAACTACCTGCACCGGGTCACCACCCAGCGCACCGCCACCGAGTGGAACGACCTGTGCATCCTGGCCTTCGATCACCGCAAGCAGCTCTTCGACATGGCCCGGGAGGCGGGCGCCGATCCCTCGCGCATCCCCACTCTCAAGCGCCTGCTGGTCCAGGCCACCGAGCGCGGCAGCCAGCAGCTTGGCGCGAGCCAGGTGGGCGTGCTGATCGACGACACCTACGGCCAGGATGCCCTCAACGACGTCACCGGCCGCGGCTGGTGGATCGGCCGCCCGGTGGAACTGCCCAGCTCCCGGCCCATCGAGCTGGAGGGCGGCCGCGATATCGGCTCGCGCCTCAAGAACTGGCCGCAGGAGCATATCGTCAAGTGCCTGGTGTTCTATCACCCGGAGGACCATGTCGAGCTGCGGCGCGCCCAGGAGCGCCAGGTGCTGGAGCTCTATCGGGCCTGCTGCGCCTCTGGTCACGAGCTGTTGCTGGAGATCATTCCACCGCGCGACCAGGTCAGCAACGACGACACCTATCTCAACACCATGCAGCGCATCTACAACCTGGGGGTGCAGCCCGACTGGTGGAAGCTGCCGCCCCAGAGCCCGGCCGCCTGGCGGCGGATCGGCGACCTGCTGGCGGCGCGCTCCCCCCACTGCCGCGGCGTGGTGATGCTGGGCCTGGATGCGCCGGCCGAGGAGCTCAAGCAGGGCATCCTCGACAGCGCCGGCGCCGAGGTCTGCAAGGGCTTTGCCGTGGGTCGCACCATCTTCGGCGAGCCGAGCCGCCGCTGGCTGCGCGGCGACTTCGACGACGAGCAGCTGATCGAGGCCGTGGTGGCCAACTACCTCGCACTGGTGGAAACCTGGCAGGCGCGTCAGCGCACCGCTGCCTGACCCCTCTGGACTCCTGATCAAGGGCAAATGACCATGACTACCATTCGACTCACCATGGCCCAGGCCGTCGTCCGCTACATGATGGCCCAGAAGGTCGAACTCGACGGCGAGATCCAGCCGCTCTTCCCCGGGGTCTGGGCGATCTTCGGCCACGGCAACGTGGCCGGCCTGGGCGAGGCGCTCTACCAGGCCCGCGAGACCCTGCCCACCTACCGGGCCCATAACGAGCAGGGCATGGCCCACGCCGCCATCGCCTACGCCAAGACGCTGAACCGCCGTCAGGTGATGGCCTGCACCGCCTCGGCGGGGCCGGGCTCCACCAACATGGTCACCGCCGCCGCCGTGGCCCACGTCAATCGCCTGCCAGTGCTCTTCCTGCCGGGGGACACCTTCGCCACCCGCCTGCCCGACCCGGTGCTGCAGCAGGTCGAGAACTTCCACGACCACACCCTGACCTCCAACGACTGCTTCAAGCCGGTGAGTCGCTTCTTCGACCGCATCACCCGCCCGGAGCAGCTGCTCACCTCGCTGCCCCAGGCGGTACGGGTGCTCACCGATCCGGTGGAGTGTGGCCCGGTGACCCTGGCACTGCCCCAGGACATCCAGACCTTCGCTTACGACTATCCCGCGCACTTCTTCGCCGAGAAGGTGTATCGCCCGCGTCGCCAGGCCGCCGACCGCCGGGAGCTTGAGGATGCCATCGCTCTGATCCGCCAGGCGAAGAAGCCGCTGGTGATCGCCGGTGGCGGCACCCACTACGCCGACGCCCTGGCCGAGTTCGATGCCTTCGTTTCTGCCTACCACCTGCCGGTGGGCGAGACCCAGGCCGGCAAGGGGGCCTTGCCCTGGGACCACGAGCAGAACCTGGGCACCATCGGTGTCACCGGTGGCGCCGCGGCCAATGCGCTGGCCGCCGAGGCCGACCTGATCATCGCCGTGGGCACCCGCCTAGGCGACTTCGCCTCCGGATCCCGGGCCCTGATCAACCCCGAGGCCAGGCTGCTCTCCATCAACGTCGCTTCCTTCGATGCGGTCAAGCACAAGGGCCAGGCCCTGGTGGGCGATGCCAAGCTGACCCTGCCGGAGCTCAGCGCCGGCCTCGACGGCTGGCGGCCCGAGGGCGCCTGGATCGAGCAGGCCGCCGAGCTGCGCGCCGACTGGAACCGCACCGTCGAGCGGGTCACCGCCGACCGCGGCACCAACCTGCCCTGCGACGCCGAGGTGGTGGGGGCGGTGAACCGCGCCGCCGGTGAGCGCGACATCGTGGTGTGTGCCGCCGGCGGGCTGCCCGGTGAGCTGCAGAAGCTGTGGCGCACCCGGTTCGATCGCGGCTACCACATGGAATACGGCTACTCCTGCATGGGCTACGAGCTGGCCGGCGGGCTGGGCGCCAAGATGGCGATGCCCGACTCCGAGGTCTTCGTCATGGTGGGCGACGGCTCCTATCTGATGCTCAACTCCGAGATCGCCACCTCGGTGATGCTGGGCCACAAGATCATCGCCGTGGTGCTCGACAACCGTGGCTACGGCTGTATTCACCGCCTGCAGCAGTTCTGCGGTGGCCCCGGCTTCAATAACCTGCTCGACGACTGCCTGACCGTGGAGGAGGGCGCGCCCAAGACCGATTTCGCCGCCCATGCCGAATCGCTCGGGGCGAAGGCCGAACAGGTGGGCAACATCCAGGAGCTGGAAGCGGCCCTGGAGCGTGCCAAGGCCTCCGACATCAGCTACGTGATCGCCATCGACACCGATGCCCTGGCCGACACCCAGGACGGCGGAGCCTGGTGGGACGTGGCGGTGCCCGAGGTCTCGGAGCGCCCCGAGGTCAACGAGGCTCGTGAGCGCTACGAGGCTTACAAGGCCCGCCAGTTCCAGAACATCTAACTCTCGACCACCACCACGAGCGCTTTCAGGAGTCCATCATGAGCGTAAGACTGGGCATCAACCCCCTGACCTGGACCAACGACGACATGCCGTCGCTGGGCGGCGATACCCCTCTGGAGACCTGTCTCTCCGAGGGCAAGCAGGCCGGCTTCGCCGGCTTCGAACTGGGCCACAAGTTTCCCCGCGACCCCGAGGTGCTGGGGCCGATCCTGGCGGGCCACGGCCTGTCGCTGGTCTCCGGCTGGTACAGCGGCGGGCTCTTGACCCGCAGCGCCGAGGAGGAGATCGAGGCGCTCAAGCCCCACCTGCACCTGCTCAAGTCGCTGGGCGCCAAGGTGATGGTGTTCTGCGAGGTGACCCGCTGCGTGCACGGCCAGCGCGACGTGCCGCTCTCCCATACCCCGACCATGAGCGAGGCGGAGTGGCAGACCTTCCTGCCGCGCCTCAACGAGGTGGCCGACTACTGCCAGGCTCAGGGTGTGCAGATCGCCTACCACCACCACCTGGGCACGCTGATCGAGAGCGAGGCCGAGATCGACCGGTTGATGGCCGGCACCCAGCCCTCCGTGGGCCTGCTGCTCGACTCCGGCCACCTGGTGGGCGCCGGCGGTGACCCCCTCGCCGTCCAGAAGAAGTACGCCGAGCGCATCAACCACGTGCACTGCAAGGACATCCGCCAGGAGGTGCTGGCCGACGTGCGCAACCGCGACCTGAGCTTCCTGGAGGGCGTGCTCAACGGCATGTTCACCGTGCCGGGTGACGGCTTTATCGACTACACCAGCCTGTTCAGGCAGCTCGCGGCCAGCGACTACGCGGGCTGGCTGGTGGTCGAGGCGGAGCAGGACCCCGCTGTGGCCCATCCGCTGACCTATGCGCGCCTGGGCTGCGACAACCTCAAGCGCTTCTGTGCCGAGGCCGGACTCCAGGTCACCGAATAATCCGACTCACGACGACAAGAGGAGCCCCTATGAGCATTCTGGGCAACTATATCAATGGCCAGGCCGTGGCCAGCCAGAGCGGTCGCACCGCGCCCGTCTACAACCCCGCCACCGGCGAGCAGAGCCTGCAGGTCGCGCTCTCCTCGGCCGACGAAACCCGCGAGGCGGTGCGCGTCTCCCACGAGGCCTTCGCCAGCTGGTCCAAGGTCAGCCCGCTGAAGCGCTCGCGCATCCTGTTCAAGTTCAAGGCGCTGGTCGAGGAGCACGCCGACGAGCTGGCGCGGCTGATCGCCAGCGAGCACGGCAAGGTGTTCTCCGACGCCAAGGGCGAAGTGACCCGCGGCCTGGAGGTCGTCGAGTTCGCCTGCGGCATCCCGCATCTGCAGAAGGGCGAGCACTCCCTCAACGTGGGCACCGGGGTGGACAGCTACTCCCTGATGCAGCCGCTGGGCGTCTGCGCCGGCATCTCGCCGTTCAACTTCCCGGCGATGGTGCCGATGTGGATGTTCCCCGTGGCCCTGGCCTGCGGCAACACCTTCATCATGAAGCCCTCCGAGAAGGATCCCTCCACGCCGATGCGCCTCGCCGAGCTGCTCAGCGAGGCCGGGCTGCCCGACGGCGTCTTCAACGTGGTCAACGGTGACAAGGAGTCGGTGGACGTGCTGCTCACCGACGAGCGAGTCCAGGCGGTGAGCTTCGTCGGTTCCACGCCGATTGCCGAGTACATCTACTCGACCGCCTCTGCCCACGGCAAGCGGGTCCAGGCCCTGGGCGGCGCCAAGAACCATATGGTGGTCATGCCCGACGCCGACCTCGACCAGGCCGTGGGGGCGCTGATGGGGGCCGCCTACGGCTCGGCCGGCGAGCGCTGCATGGCGATATCGGTGGCCGTGCCGGTGGGCGAGGAGACCGCCGAGCGGCTGCGCGAGAAGCTGGTGGCCGAGCTCGACAAGCTGCGCGTCGGCCCGGGCCTCGTCGACGGTCCCGACAACGACATGGGCCCGCTGGTTACCCGCGAGCACCTGGAGAAGGTCACGGGCTATATCCAGGCCGGCGTGGACGAGGGCGCCGAGCTGGTGGTGGACGGCCGCCGGGCGGTGATCGAAGGCGCCGGCGATGGCTACTTCGTGGGCGGTAGCCTCTTCGACCGCGTCAAGCCGGGCATGCGCATCCACCGCGAGGAGATCTTCGGCCCGGTGCTGGCCATCGCCCGCGCGGCGAGCTTCGACGAGGCCGTGGAGATGATCAACGACCACGAGTACGGCAACGGCACCGCCATCTTCACCCGCGACGGCGACGCCGCCCGCCAGTTCTGCGAGCAGATCCAGGTGGGCATGGTGGGCGTCAACGTCCCGATCCCGGTGCCCATGGCCTTCCACAGCTTCGGTGGCTGGAAGCGCTCGCTGTTCGGCCCGCTGCACATGCACGGCCCCGACGGCGTACGCTTCTACACCCGGATGAAGACCATCACCCAGCGCTGGCCCAGCGGCATCCGGGAAGAGACCAACCACTTCACCATGCCGACCCACTGATCGCGCCCGCGAAGCGGGACACCGTGACAACGAGCGCCGGAGCCGCGAGGCTCCGGCGCTCTTATGTGGGGGGCAAGAGCCCGATGCGGTGGGAGCGCCGCAGGATCAGCTCGCCGCGCGTCAGGTGCTGGGTCTCGGCCTCCGGTCGCTCGACCACCCGTCGGACGGCCTCGCTGACCAGCGCCTGGAGGGGCTGCCGGTAGGTGGTCAGCGCGTAACGAGGTGAGGCGGCCAGCTCGATATCATCGAAGCCGATGATGGCCATCTGCTGGGATAGCCCCCGCTCGGAGAGGGCGTCCAGGGCGCCGATGGCCAGTATATCGTTCTCGCAGAACAGCGCCTCGAGGCGCTCGCCAGGGGACGTGGTGTCCAGGTAGGCCGCCAGGGTGGTGAGCCCGCACTCGCGGCGATAGTGGCCGGCATCCAGAATCTCGATGGCGCCTACCCCATGCTCCGTGAGTCCCTCCCGGAAGCCCGCCAGGCGCCGCAGGCGGGTGGACTCGCTGGCCGGGCCGGTCATATAGCCGATCCGGCGGTAACCCTGAGCGCTCAGCAGGTCGGCGATCTCGCGGCCGGCGGCGTGCCCGTCGGTGGCGACGGCCTGGATATCGGGCTCCTCGCAGTTCCGGTAGAGCACCACCAGCGGGATATGGCGAATATCCCGGGCCAGTCGGATCAGCTCGTCGGTCAGCACGGTGCCCAGAAAGATCAGGCCATCCACCTGGAACTGATCGGCCAGCGAGATGGCCGAGCCGTGACGGTTGTCGTTGGTGATGTTGAGCAGCATGGAGAGGTAGCCCCGTCGCTGCAGCTGCAGGCTGACCTCGTTGAGCAGTGGCAGCATGTTGGGGTTGTCCATCTCGTCCACCACCAGGCCCACGATGCGGGTCTGACGCGTGGTGAGGCTGCGCGCCAGCAGGTTGGGGCGATAGCCCAGCGCGGCGGCAGCCTGCAGTACCCGATCACGCGCCTGGGGCGAGATGGAGGCTCCCTCGGTGAAGGCACGCGAGACGGTCCACTTGGAGACGCCGGCACGCTCGGCCACATCGCTGGCGGTCACCTTGTGGGCACTGACCATCTCGCCCTCGTTCTTGGACTTTTTGATCAAGATTTCCCCTTGACGGAAATTTTGTTCCATTCTAGTCTGGCTTGCAACCGGGTGCAAAGCGGTTTCGAGCCTAGCACAAACGGGAGCTTCAAGGCCGTGTCGCGGGACAGGGCATTTTTTTGACAGCCGGTTGCAACCGGGTGCAAGAGGCCTCGAAGACACCAGTGCCGCAGGCCGCAAGTGCCGTAGCGCCCGGGGGCACGGCAATTGACGGATAACAATCGACAAATGAGGAGAGGTGACATGCTGAATGGTGAGAAGACGACTACGCGCCCGCTACGCTGGGGCATGGTGGGCGGTGGCCGCACCGGCCAGGTGGGTTACAAGCACCGCACCGGCGCCCTGCGTGACGGCACCTACCAGCTGTTGGCAGGAGCCTTCGATCTCGACGCCGAGCGCGGCCGCGACTTCGGTACCAACCTGGGAGTCGCCGAGGAGCGCTGCTACGCCACCTATCAGGAGCTGATCGCTGGTGAGGCCTCACGCGAGGACGGCGTCGAGGTGGTGTCGATTGCCACCCCCAACGTCACCCACTACGAGATCACCAAGGCGTGCCTGCAGGCGGGGCTGCATGTGATCTGCGAGAAGCCGCTGTTCTTCACCGTCGCCGAGTGCGAAGAGGTGGCCAGGCTGGCCGAGGACAAGGGCCTCATCGTGGGCGTGTCCTACGGGTTCTCCGGCCACCCGCTGGTCCATCAGATGGCCGCCATGGTCAGGAAGGGCATGCTGGGCGAGATCCGCATCGTCGATATGCAGTACACCCACGGCTTCAACTCGGGTGACGATGAAGGTGCCGGCGAGGCGGTGAAGTGGCGCACCAACCCCGAGACCGCCGGCCCCACCTTCGTGCTGGGCGATATCGGCACCCACCTCTACTACCTCTCCGAGGTGGTGCTGCCGCACCTGAGGGTCGAGAAGCTGCTCTGCGACCGCAAGGCGTTCATTCCGACCCGCGCGCCCCTCGAAGACCACGCCACGGTGCTGATGCACTACGACAACGGGGCGCGCGGGCGGCTCTGGGTGTCGTCGGTGAACGCCGGCCACATGGGGTCGCAGCGCTACCGTTTCATCGGCTCCCAGGCCTCCCTCGAGTGGTCCGATGCCCATCCCGACCAGCTGATCTATGAAGTGCAGGGCGAGCCGCCCCGTACCCTGCATCACGGCATGCCCTACCTCGAGGAGGAGAGCCTGGCGATCGATCGCATGGGTGCACTGCACACCGAGGGGCTCGGTGACAGCTGGGCCAACATCTATCTGTGGATCGCCCAGGCCATCGACGCCAGGCGGCGCGGCGATGACGCCTTCCTGAAGGCCCATCACTACCCGGGGATCGCGGCCGGCACCGAAGGCGTGCGCTGGCTGGAGAACTGCGTGCGCTCGGCCGACAGCGGCTCGGCATGGGTCGATTACCAATGAGTTGTGTCGATGACACCCTATTGAATCAGGCAGTCGCGACGTTCCCTTGAGCCTCTCTGAATGCGGGTGAGGATGGGAGCGCTGGGCGACAACACAGCTTAGGTCCGCTTCCAGGACATCCATGACGTGATCACCACCCCCGAGTGGGGTGGTCTGGGTATCGTGCAGGGGCAGGATGCGGACTTCCAGCGCATCGGGTCCGAGCAACTGGCTGACCTCAGGCACCGCTACTGAAGGTGCGGGTTGCTCCTTGGTGTGCCAGGTGTTCCAGGGCCCCTTCTCGTGGAGTCCGCGTTGATGCTCGACTATGGTCTAGTGCTCTCGGTTTGAATATTCCTTCCGTGGAATCTATATTCTGGATCTAGTATTCCAGTCCCTCGTCATCCACCTGCTGGCGAGAGGCCAACCACAGCGGAGACGCACATGAGCACCCAGTCCTCGACACTGTCTGCAGCCGATGTCGGCGCGTCGTCGGCAGACACCAGCCAGGGTGGAGAATTCGAACACCAGCGGATTCCGGCCAGTCGTCAGCTGAGCGGCAAGTACTTCCTTGGTTCCTATGCCGGCGAACATGTCGCCGGCACCGAATTCGTGATCGGCGCCTCCCTGGTGGCGCTGGGCGTGAGCACCAGCGACCTGCTGTGGGGCCTGCTGATCGGTAACCTCTTCGCCGTGCTCTCCTGGGCCTGGGTGTGCAGCCCGGTGGCAGTGCGTTCGCGCATGACCATCTACTGGTACCTGGAGCGCCTGGCCGGCAAGCGTTTCTCGCTGGTCTACAACCTGCTCAACGGCTTGATCTTTGCCGTAGTGTCCGGGGCCATGATCACCGTCTCGGCCTCGGCGTTCCGGGTGGTGACCAGCATTCCGCCACAGACCGCCTGGTACCCCCAGAGCCTGAGCTTCGTGGCCCTGGTGCTCTTCGTGGGCGCCATCACGGTGTGGATGACCATCAAGGGTTTCAAGCTGATTGCCAATTTCTCCACCGTCTGCTCGCCCTGGATGGCCACCATGTTCCTGGCCAGCGGTGTGGTCACCATCCCGGTGCTGCTGCACATGGGGCAGTTGGACGGCATCACCACGCTTTCCGGGGTGGTCGATACCTTCGTCTGGACCGGCGCCACCCCCGATGGTGATCCGGGCATCTCCGTCTGGGTGATTGCCGCCTGGGCCTGGGGGGCCAACCTGCCCATGCACCTGGGCATGAGCGACATGTCGATCCTGCGCTTCGCGCGCAAATCCTCCTACGGCTACTTCTCTGCGGCCGGCATGTATATCGGCCACTACATGGCCTGGGTCTGCGCAGGCATGATGGGCGCCACCGCGGCGCTGCTGGCCGGCTCCCAGCTCACCGAAATGGACCCCGGTGGCGTGGCCTTCCGCATCCTCGGTGCCATGGGCCTGATCGCCGTGGTGATCGCTGGCTGGACCACCTCGATTCCCAGCCTCTACCGCGCCGGGCTGGCCTTCCAGTCGGTATTTCCCAAGTACTCCCGAGTCCAGGTGACGATGGTCACCGGGCTGGCAACCACCCTGATCGCCTGCTTCCCCTTCGTCTTCACCCAGTGGCTCAATGTGCTCTCCTACTTCATCATGCTGATCGCCCCGGTGGGCGCCATCATCGCCGCCGAGCACTTCCTGCTGCCGCGCCTGGGCATGCGCCCCTTGTGGCGTGAGCACCGCGGTCTCGCCGACAACCGTCCGGCCTTCCTGGCCTGGGGCATCGGGGTGATGACCGGCGTCCTGCTGCTGATGGAGGGCTCGCTGCACCTCTTCACCCTGTTCATTCCGGTGTGGCTGGTGAGTGTCATCGCCTACCCGCTGCTGTGCCGGGCCCTGGGCGTGCAGCGTGAAACGGGGATCGACTACTATGCCGAGGCCTATGGCCCCGTGCATCCGCCGGAGGTCCCCGGCGGCGAGGCTGAAGAGCAGCGTCCGGTGCGCGTACTCGACCCCTGGTACTTTACCGCCGTGGCCTGTCTGCTGGTGATTCTCGGGGCGGCTGGCTGGGCCTGGTTCAACGGTGCCGATGCGGTGGCCCACCTCGGCAGCTTCCAGACCCTGATCGTGATACCGACCGCGCTTTACTTCCTCTCGGCCACGCTGTGGATGAAGAACCGCCGCAAACCCAAGACCGCCTGAACACGATCTCGGGTTGTCTTCTCCCCGCGACGGGCCGGCCTAGTGCCGGCCCGTCGTTGCCTGTGGGAAGGAGCGTCGCGGGCAAGCGCAACAAAGTGATAGTCATGAGCCCGGTGCTCGCGGTGGTCGGGGCCGTGAGGCCGGCGTTGGCGGCTTGTCAGTGGCGGCCCCAGTCCGAAACAATCGCAAGAATGTGACATCGGGGCCGGCGCAGGCCTGCTGTAATGGTGCTCGACCGGGCATGAGCCCAACACCAATGACAATCGCCAGCGGAGCCACCCGAATGAGCATGCGAATCGCCAGCGCGCCCTGCTGTTGGGGCGTCGACAACGTCAACAGTCCTCACCTGCCGCCCTGGCAGAAGGTACTGGATGAGGCCGCCGAGGCGGGCTACAAGGGGCTGGAGCTGGGCCCCTACGGTTACCTGCCCCTGGACCGGGAGCGGCTCGGCCAGGCGCTGGATGAGCGTGGCCTGAAGGTGGTCGCCGGCACCATCTTCGACGACCTGGTCGACCCGGCCAACCGGGACAGCCTGGTCAAGCAGACCCACGAGATCTGCGCCTTCCTCACGCAGCTGCCCGAGCTGCCGCGGGCGGCGGGCCAGCACTTCCCCGCCCCCTATCTGGTCGTAATCGACCATGTGCATGCCGAGCGCAGCCGCTACGCCGGCCATTCCGACGAGGCGCCCCGTCTCGACGATGACCAGTGGGCCACCATGATGGGCCATATCCGGACCATCGCCGAGCTGGCCCACCGCGAGTATGGCGTCCGTGCCGTTATCCACCCCCATGCCGGCGGCTATATCGAGTTTGCCGACGAGATCCAACGCCTGCTGGCGGATATCCCCTACGAGATCGCCGGCCTCTGTCTGGATACCGGCCATCTCTATTACGCCGGCATGGATCCGGTGACCTGGCTCCGCGAGCAGGCGGATCGCCTGGACTACCTGCATTTCAAGGATATCGAACCGCGGGTCTTCGCCGAGGTCATGGCCAGCCGGGTGGACTTCTTCGAGGCCTGCGCCCGTGGGGTGATGTGCCCCATCGGCCAGGGTGTGGTGGACTACGACGCCCTCTACCCGCTGCTCAAGGAGATCGACTACCAGGGCTATATCACCATAGAGCAGGAGCGCGACCCGCGGGATGCCGACGGCAGCCTCGCCGCCGTGACTGCCAGCCTCGAGTACCTGAAGGGCCGGGGCTTCCAGGCCGACGTCTGACCACAGGAGACATGACCATGATCCAGGGTGACCTGAAGGTAGCCGCGCCCATTCGCTGGGCGATGGTGGGCGGCGGACGCGGCAGCCAGATCGGCTATATCCATCGCTGTGCGGCACTGCGCGACAACAGCTTCCAACTGGTGGCCGGCGCCTTCGACATCGACCCCGAGCGGGGGCGCGAATTCGGTCAGGCGCTGCGGGTAGCGCCCGAGCGCTGCTATCCGGATTACCAGACCCTGTTCGCCGAGGAGGCCAAACGGCCGGACGGTATCCAGGCGGTCTCCATCGCCACGCCCAACGGTACCCACTATGCCATCTGCCAGGCGGCGCTGGAGGCCGGTCTGCACGTGGTCTGCGAGAAGCCGCTCTGCTTCAGCGTGGAGGAGGCCGAGGTGCTGCATGACCTGGCCGAGAGGCAGAACCGCTTCGTTGGGGTGACCTATGGCTATGCCGGGCACCAGCTGATCCGCCAGGCCCGCGAGATGATCGCCGCCGGCGAGCTGGGTGAGATCCGCATGGTGCACATGCAGTTCGCCCATGGCTTCCATAGCGAGGCCGTGGAGGCAGCCAACCCCAGTACCCGATGGCGGGTCGATCCCAAGCATGCCGGGCCCAGCTACGTGCTCGGCGACCTGGCAACGCACCCCTTCTACATCGTCGAGGCGATGCTGCCGGAGCTGCGCATCTCGCGTCTGCTCTGCGCGCGCCAGAGCTTCGTGACAAGTCGTGCGCCCTTGGAGGACAACGCCTATGTGTTGATGGAGTACGAAGGTGGCGTCATGGGCCACCTGTGGGCCTCGGCGGTCAACGCCGGCTCCATGCACGGCCAGAAGGTGCGGGTGATCGGCTCCCGCGCCAGCCTCGAATGGTGGGACGAGCGGCCCAACCAACTGCGCTACGAGGTGCAGGGCGAGCCGGTCCGGCTCCTTGAGCGGGGTATGGACTACCTGTATCCCGAGGCGCGGGAGGACGACCGTATCGGCAGCGGTCACCCCGAGGGGCTCTTCGAGGCCTGGGCCAACCTCTATGCCCGCTTCGCCTTGGCCATGGAGGCGATGGATTGCGGGGACACCGGTGCCATCGAAACCTTGGCTGTTCCCGACATTCATGCCGGCGTCGAGGGCGTGCGCTGGGTGGCACACTGCGTGCGCTCCGCCGAGGCAGGAGGGGTGTGGGTCGATTACCACTGAGGGCAGTGCGAGCCGGTCCACGGCAAGCAAGTCGTGGTCTGGCACCCTGGGGGACTGAGAGAAGATGACGGATATCCACCATTGCTCCGGAGGGCCGTCGGTCATCCAGCGATTCCGGCAGCCGAGCGCCGGCAGCCGGCTGGCCATCGAGCGGCCCGCCGAGCTGCTCTATATGTGCCGGGCCGAGGGGAGCCAGAGTGATATGCCCCGGGCCATGCATCGCCATGATGACTGCGCCGAGCTCGTCTTTATCAGCGAGGGGTTGGGCACCCATATCATCGGCGGGCAGGAGTACCGGACGCGACGGGGGGATGTGCTCATCTATAACAGCGGTACCCTGCATGACGAGTCGGCAAGTCCCGAGGTGGGCATCGTCGCCTACTGCTGCGGCTTCCGGAATCTCCAGCTCAGGGGGTTGCCGGTCAATCACCTGGTGACCGAACAGGGGTGTCCGGTACTGGCCAGCGGCGAGCACCACGACACATTCGAGGGCCTGATGCGGCTGCTCTACGACCAGGTGTGGCAGGGAAGCGACGAGATCTGTCACCATCTGCTGCAGGCGCTGATTCAGCTGGTGGGGCGCCTGCTGGAGCGGCACGAGCCACGCCTCGACCTCCCCGGCTACGACTTCGGCCAGGAGGTGCGCCGCTATATCGACGAGCGATATGCCGAGGCGCTCGACCTGCAGAACATGGCCGAGCGCTTCAAGGTCAGTCACTTCCATCTTGCCCACCGCTTCAAGACCGCGGTGGGCTGTTCGCCCATTCACTACCTGATCCGGCGCCGGGTCGGCGAGGCCCAGTCGCTGCTGATCACCACCGACCTGAGCGTCGCCGAGATCGCCGAACGGGTGGGGTATCGCCACGCCAGCTATTTCACGACCGCCTTCAAGAAGGTGGTGGGGGTGACGCCCGGTGATTATCGTCGGCGCTATTTGAGCGATTGAGCAGCGCCAGCTTTCGCACAGCGCCTCAGCAGGGAAACAGCTCTCGCACCCGCAGCGTATGGCGGATCTGGCTGAGTGCCTGCTTGGCCTCGTCGTCGTAGCGCCCGTCGGATTCGATCACCACGTAGCCGACCTTGTCGTTGGTCTGCAGATACTGACCGGCGATGTTGATGTCGTGCTCGGCGAGCACTCGGTTGATCTCGGAGAGCACCCCGGGCACGTTGGCGTGGATGTGCAGCAGGCGGTGCTTGCCGGGATGAGGCGGCAGCAGTACCTCGGGAAAGTTGACCGCCATCATGGTGGAGCCGTTGTCCGAGTAGGTGATCAGCCGCTCGGAGACCTCGATGCCGATGTTTTCCTGGGCCTCCAGGGTGGAAGCCCCGATGTGCGGGGTGAGGATGACGTTGGGAAGTCCGCGCAGCGGGCTCTCGAAGACCTCGTCGTTACCCTTGGGCTCCACCGGGAAGACGTCGATGGCCGCCCCATTCAGCTTGCCGGCCTTGATGGCCTCAGCCAGGGCCTCGATCACCACCACCTTGCCGCGGGACGCATTGAGCAGGATGCCGCCATCCTTCATCAGGGCGATCTGCTCGGCGCCGATCATCCACTGGGTGGAGGGCAGCTCAGGCACGTGCAGGCTGACCACGTCGGCGCGGGCCAGCAGCGTCTCGAGGCTGGCCACCTGGCGGGCGTTGCCCATGCCCAGCTTGGTCACCACGTCGTAGTAGATGACGTCGAAACCCAGCGATTCGGCCAGCACCGAGAGCTGGGAGCCGATATTGCCGTAGCCGACGATGCCCAGCGTCTTTCCGCGGGCCTCGTGGGAGCGCTTGGCGCTCTTCAGCCAGCCGCCCTGGTGGGCGCGGGCGTTCTTCTCGGGGATGCCGCGAAGCAGCATGATCGCCTCGGCCAGCACCAGCTCCGCCACCGAGCGGGTGTTGGAGTAGGGGGCGTTGAACACCGGGATGCCGCGCCCCAGCGCCGCGTCGAGGTCGACCTGGTTGGTGCCGATGCAGAAGCAGCCCACGGCGTTGAGCTTCTCGGCGGCGGCGAAGACCCGCTCGGTGAGCTGGGTACGCGAGCGGATGCCGAGGAAGTGGACGTCGCGGAGCTTGTCGATCAGCGCGGCCTCGTCCAAGGATCCGGACAGCGCCTCGATATTGGTGTAGCCGGCGTTGCGCAGGTTATCCAGGGCGCTCTGGTGGACCCCCTCCAGCAGCAGGATCTTGATGGCGCTCTTGCTCAGTGATGTCTCGTGCATGGCGTGCATTGGAAGAGTCTCTTCGATAACGAGGGATGCGAATGTCGCGGAGGGAAGTGATCTCCTATTTTGTGCTTGTGTTGGTAAAAATACAATACGAGAAAAGAGAGGCAGTCTCAGCTTGGGCTGTCTGCGAGTCCTTGTCTGCCGGAAGGCGGTAGGTGGAGGGTGCTGGAAGCGTGGGGATTAGACTAAAGACATAGCATGCGCATTTTGGGACTGATTGCATTTTTGAGTATTAAAATGCAATGATGGCTCATCATCCGGCTGGCAGGAACAGGCGAATCCTGCCCGGCAGCCCTCAACAACGTGCGGTGCTTTCATGAAATATTTCAATAGCTTGAGCAGCCATCCAGGGGGCCGGCTTAGCCTCCATGGGCAGGACTATGCCTTCGTCGATCTCCCCGGGCTCTTCGGAGCGCGGCTGCGGGAACTGCCGATGGTGCTGCGTCTGCTGCTCGAGAATATCGTGCGTCATGCACGGGGCGAGGAGCGCGAGCGGGCGGTCGCGGCGATCTTCGACTGGCTGGGCAGTGGCACCAGCCAGGCCGAGATCGCTTTCCAGCCGGGGCGCGTGCTGATGCACGACACCACCAGCACCCCGGCCTTGGTGGATATCGCCGCGATGCGCGATGCGATCGCCGAGGCGGGCGGCAACCCCGCGGCCCTGACGCCTTGCCTGCCAGTGGATGTTTCGGTGGACCACTCCCTGGCGGTGGAGGTCTTCGCCACCAGCTCCGCCGCGGAGGAGAACCTGCAGCATGAGATGCGCCGCAACCGCGAGCGCTACCGCTTCCTGCGCTGGGCGTCTAGCGCCCTCGAGGGCGTGCGGATCCATCCGCCGGGCACGGGCATCATGCACACCCTCAATCTCGAGCAGCTGGCCACGGTGGTGACCACCGAGACCCGCGAGGGTGAGACGTGGCTGGTGCCGGATGTCATGCTCGGAACCGACAGCCACACGCCGATGATCAACGGCATCGGGGTGCTGGGCTGGGGCGTGGGCGGGCTCGAGGCCGAGACGGTGATGTTCGGCATGCCGACCATGCTGCGCATTCCCGAAGTGATCGGAGTGCGCCTGGTGGGGAAGCTGGCCCCCGAGGCCCAGGCGACCGACCTGGCGCTGGTGGTAACCAAGCGCCTGCGGGAGCTGGATGTCACCGGCAAGTTCGTGGAGTTCTTCGGGCCCGGCGTGAGTTCGCTGACCGCCGGCGACCGGGCCGTGGTCGCCAACATGGCGCCCGAGTACGGCGCCACCACGGGCTTCTTCGCCGTCGACGACCAGACGCTGCGCTACCTGCGCGACACGGGCCGCCCGCCCGAGGCGGTGGCGCGGCTCGAGGCCTACTGCCGGGCGGCCGGCCTGTGGTTCGACCCCCAGGCCAAGCCCACCTACACCGCGTCGATCGAGATCGATCTAAGCGCCATCGGGGTCCAGGTGGCCGGCCCCACCCGGCCCCAGGATCTGCACGATGTCGGTGACGTGCCGCGGGTGCTGGACGGCCTGGCTTTCACCCCGGCGCAGGGCGCGGACCTGCCGCGCCACCCGGTGGCCATCGCCGCCATCACCAGCTGCACCAATACCAGCGACCCGCGCCTGATCGTCACCGCCGGCCTGCTGGCGCGCAACGCCCGGCGCCACGGCCTGACGCCGCCGGCCTGGGTGAAGACCTCGCTGGCCCCGGGCTCGCCGGCGGCGGCCTCCTACCTGAAGCGGGCCGGGCTGCTGGAGGAGCTGGCGGCGGTGGGCTTCGATATCGTCGGCTACGGCTGCACCACCTGCATCGGCAACCCCGGGCCGCTGACCCGCGAGATCGCCGAGGCGCAGGCGGCGGGCGCGTGCCGGGCCGTGGCGATCCTCTCGGGCAACCGCAACTTCCCCGGCCGGGTCCATCCGGAGCTGGATCTCGGCTTCATCATGTCGCCGGCACTGGTGGTGGCCTTCGGCCTGGCCGGCGATGCCGAGCATGACCTGACGCGCCGGCCGCTGGGGCAGGGCAGCGATGGCAACGACGTCTATCTGCGCGATCTCTGGCCTTCGCGGGAAGAGGTCGACGCCGCCGTCGCCGAGGCCACCGATGCCGCTGACTTCGCGGCCGACTTCCGCCGGGCGAGCCGCAATGCCGCCTGGGAGGCCCTGGACGCGCCGCAGAGTGCGCGCTTCCCCTGGGACGCCGACTCCACGGCGCTGCGCCGGCCGCCCTTCGCATCGGTCACGGAGGGCAGCCAGCTCGGCCACTACACCGCCTACCCGCTGCTGGTGCTCGGCGACGACGTGACCACCGACCATATCTCGCCGGCCAGTGCCATCCCCCCCGACAGCCGGGTGGCCGACTTCCTGGTGGCGCGGGGCGAGCGCCGCGACGACCTGAACGTGTTCGCCTCGCGGCGCGGCAACTGGGAGGTAATGGTCCGGGCCGCCTTCCACAACAAGAGTCTGAGCAATCGCCTGGCGCCGGGGGCTCCGGTCGCTCATACCCGGCATGTGCCCAGCGGCGAGGTGATTCCGATCGTGGACGCCGCCGAGCGCTACCGGGCAGCGGGGGAGTCCGTGGTGGTGGTGGCTGGCGAGCGCTATGGCATGGGCTCGTCGCGAGACTGGGCGGCCAAAGGGCAGCGTCTGCTTGGGATACGCGCCGTGCTCGCGGTGAGCTTCGAGCGTATCCATCGCTCGAACCTGATCGGCATGGGCATCCTGCCGCTGGCGCTGCCCGAGGGGATGAGCGCGGCGAGCCTGGCGATCGGCGTGGGCGACCGGCTCGAGATCGCGGCCGAGGCCGGCCGGCTGGTGCCGCGAGCGGAGATCCCCGTGACGCTGTGGCGCGCCAGCGGCGAGGCGGAGCAGTTCCTTGCCGCGGCCCAGGTCGATACCCAGGCCGAGATTGCGCTGCTCGAGGCGGGAGGCGTGATCCCCTCCATTCTCCGGCAGACCCTGAATCCGCTGGCAGACGAAGGAGTATCGCATGAAAGCAACCGATGACGTGCGTCGGGCCATGGCCCCCCAAGGGGTGCTGAGAACGACGATCAACCTGGGCAATCCGATCCTGGCCGGCCGGGATCCGGAAACGACCCGGCCCCACGGCATCTCAGTGGATCTGGCCACGCGGATTGCCGAGCGGCTCGGCGTCGAGCTCGAGCTGCTGGTCTTCGACTCGGCGGGCCAGGCTGTGGCCGCCGTCGACGCGGGCCAGGCCGATATGGGCTTCTTCGCCCGGGATCCCGAGCGGGGGCAGGGCATCGACTTCACACCGCCCTATGTGCTGATCGAGGGCTGCTACCTGGTGCCCGATGCCTCGCCAATTACCGACATGACGGAGGTCGACCGGCCGGGCAACCGCGTCGTGGTGGGCAAGGGGAGCGCCTATGACCTCTTCCTCAGTCGCGCCATTCAACACGCCGAGATCCAGCGGTCGTCCACCTCCCCGGCGGTGGTGGCGTACTTCCTCGAGCACGAGCTTGAGGTGGCGGCGGGCGTCAAGCAGCAACTCGAGGCCGGCATCGAAGAGTACGGTGGTATGAGGCTACTGCCGGGGCGTTTCATGACGATCGAGCAGGCCATGGGGGTACCGAAGGGGCGTGACCCGCTGGCGAGGGAGTTCCTCGCGGCCTTTATCGAGGAGGTGAAGTCAGAGGGCGTGGTGGCAGAGCTGATGGCGCGCCACGGGATCGAGGGCGCCACCGTGGCTCCGCAGGCGTGACGGTAACCCGGTTCGAACGCCCGCCATGTCGATGACCCGGGGGCGTCGCCTCGGGCTGCTGAGGTCGCTGATCGCGGGCGCTGCGGGAGGGGGCTTGCTGGATCTTGTCGGCATGCCGCTGGCCTGGCTGGTGGGGCCCATCCTCGGCAACCTCTTGCTGCTCGCCGGCGGTCGCAAGGTCTGGATCCCCGGCCCCCTGCGTGCCTTCAGCCTCGGGGTGATCGGGCTGGTGATGGGGGGGCTGGTGACGCCCGACCTGGTGGATCGTCTGATGCACTGGCATCTATCGGTGTTGATCCTGGTCGCCGGCGTCATCGTCTCGACGCTGGTGGTGGCACGCTGGTATCGCCACTGTGGCTTCGATGCGCCCAGCGCCTGGCTCTCCGCCATGCCGGGGGGCATGGCAGCCATGGTGGCGATCGCCGAGAGTGCCGGGGGAAACCTTCAGCGGGTCTCGATCGCCCAGTCGCTGCGCGTGCTGATCGTCATTTGTGTTCTGCCGCCGCTCTTCGTCCTGTTCGGGCGTGAGGGGGAGGGCGCGGTGATGGCGGTGACCGAGGGCGGTGGGTTCGGCAATCCCTGGATGCTGCTGATGATTCCGCTGCTGGTGCCGCTGGGCATCCGCCTGGGAATCAGCGCGGCGCCCATGCTGGTGCCGCTGGTGTTCTCGGCGGCGTTGAGCGCCACGGACCTGGCGCGATTCGAGGTGCCGGCCTGGACCATGAACCTGGCGCTGCTGTTCCTGGGGTGCTCGATCGGGGCGAAATTCGGGGCCTTCTCGCTGAGGGCGCTCGTCGCCAATACCCGAGTCACCCTGGTCGCCACCCTCATGGCGATCGGCATCCTGGCCGTGTTCGCCGAGATGATCCATCGGGCGACAGGGATAGGGCGTGAGGTGGCGCTGTTGGCCCTGGCACCCGGCGGCATGGCGGAAATGTCCGCCCTGGCGGTCGTGCTGGGCCTGGACCCATTGTTCGTTGCCTTCCACCAGTTGCTGAGGGTCATCGGGCTGATGCTGATAGCCCCTTTCATTTTGCGACGCATGGCCTTGGGCAAGCTCGATCCCGATGGAAGGCGGTAGCCAGAGGGCCGTAAGGGGTGAATATGTGCCCCTGCTGATTGACTCGACTAAAGGATAGGCGATTTCCCCCCTCTGACCCGCTGAGAGCGCTTGACGGACGAAGTGGCGAAGCCTAGATTGTACATATGTTGATAAAAGAACAGATGGGCGGTCATGAGCCGTGAGGTTTGAGCCCTCTGCCACAGGAGCGATGGCCGATACTGTCAGCTCCCCGCATGGGCGGGTGTTTTTTTGCCACTGATTGTATTTTTACTAATTCAAATACAGTCCAGCCCCCTCCAACCGAAACAGGTATCGAGATGAAGGTGTACTTGATTCATGCCGTCATGGCAGCGATAGACCCGGTCCTGACATCCATCCGCCAGGAGTGGCCGGAGGTGGAAGCCCACAACCTGCTTGATGACTCGCTCGAGACGGACAAGGCGAACTCCCGAAACGAGATGTCTCAGCGGCTGCTGGCGTTAGCCCGCTACGCGAGGAGCAACGACGCAGCGGGAATACTGTTCACCTGCTCGGCCTTCGGCGAGGCCATCGAGAAGACCGCGGAAGCACTCGATATCCCGGTGCTGAAGCCCAACGAGGCCATGTTCTACCAGGCGATAGAGCGGGGCGGGCGTGTTGCCATGCTGGCGACTTTCGAGCCTGCCATCGAGAGCATGGAGCGAGAGTTCCACGACATAAAGAATGCGTTGCACAGCGATGTGACGCTGAAAAGCTTCTGGGTCTCCGGCGCGAGGGAGGCGCTGAAGTCCGGCGATCATGACAGACATGACGACCTGGTGGCCGAGATGGCGGCTGGCCTGTCGGGGTTCGATACGGTGATGCTGGCGCATTTCTCAACGGCGAGTGCAGCAAGCAAAGTGGCAAAGGTCACGACCGCACGGGTACTCACAAGCCCAGCTACTGCCGTTGACTCGCTCAAGAAGCGAGTGACTATGCAAAGCGCTTAGGAATTTGCTGGGCCGAGTTTATGTAAGAAGTGATGGTCGAGTGGTTTTCAATCCCAAGAGGAAGTGATAAATGAAGTTTCTTGTATTGCCCTGTGATGGTATCGGACCCGAAATCACCGACGCCTCTGTCAAAGTGCTGCAGGCTGCCAATGACAAATATGGGCTCGGTATCGAACTGGAATACGAAGACGTTGGCTTTGTCAGTCTGGAAAAGCATGGAACCACCCTGAGAGATGATGTCCTGGAAAAGGCCAAGCGCTGCGATGGCGTCATTCTTGGCACGCAATCGCATGCCGATTATCCGTCGCCCGAAAGGGGGGGGAGAAACGTATCGGCAGGCTTTCGGATAGGTCTCGATCTCTATGCCAATGTCAGGCCGGCGCGCACTCGGTCCTTTCTCGAGTCCAATATGAAACCCGGCAAGAGCATGGACCTGGTGATCATGCGGGAGGCGACGGAAGGGTTCTATCCGGATCGGAACATGACAAAGGGCTGGGCGGAGGTGATGCCCGACAAGGACATGGCCCTGTCCATCCGCAAGATCACCCGACGCTGCAGCGAACGAATTGCCAGGCAGGCCTTTGTACTGGCCATGAAGCGCCGAAAGAAAGTGACTGCGATCCACAAGTCCAACAGCTTTCATATGACCGATGGGCTGTTCCTTGAGGCCGTACAGGATGTGGCGAAAGAGTTTCCCGAGGTGGAAGTGGATGACCTGCTTGTCGATGCCTCTACGGCTCATCTGGTCAGAAACCCGGAGCAATTCGATGTGTTGGTCGCGACCAACTTCTATGGAGATATCATCAGCGATCTTGCCAGTGAGCTCTCGGGTAGCTTGGGCCTTGCCGGTTCAATCATGGCCAGTGATGAGCACTGCTGCGCCCAGGCCCAGCATGGCTCGGCACCCGATATTGCCGGACAAGATCTGGCCAACCCCTCATCGATGATTCTGTCGGTAGCGATGCTGCTGCATTGGATTGGCGAGAACAAGTCCCTGGAGAACTATCTCCGGGCGGGTGCGGCCATGTCCGAAGCCGTCGATACCGTTCTCATGGATCCAGAGAAAAGGACGCGGGATCTCGGTGGAAGCTATGGATGCAAGGACTTTAGTCAGGCCGTCTGTGACGCCCTGAGCTAGAGAAAGTAGTGCCTGAGGCACATCGAAATCTGAAATTCTTACAAGAGTAGAGAGACGCCATGATTGCCAACAAGTCAAAACTCATCGTTTCCGCCGTTGCCGTTTCCGTTGCAACTTTCTCGCATCTTTCCGTTGCTCAGGAAAACAGCTACCCCAGCGAGAGGCTGAACTACATCATCGCCTTCGGCCCGGGTGGCGGCAATGACCTGATGTCCCGAACCGTGGTGGATATCCTGAATGACTACGATCTCTATGGGGGGCAGAATATCGTCGTAGCCAACCGTGCAGGGGGGAGTGGAGCCATCGGGTACAGCCATGTGAAAAGGCAACATGGCAATCCCTACGTTGCCACATCGACCAGTGGGAACTTCATCACCACTCCGCTGATTGCCGATACGGACTGGAACTACAGTGACTTCACGCCGATTGCCCTGCTGGCCAGCGATGCCATGTTTCTCGTCGTCCGAGAGGACTCTGACTACCATAATGTAGATGACTTCGTAGAAGCCGCTCAATCTTCCCGTATCATTGTGGGAGGTACCGGGTCATCTGGCCCTAGCCGTGTCGTCGCCAGTCTCTTTTCCGAAGAAGCCGACATTCGGCTCGAGTATGTTCCCGCCGGAACCGGAGGGGAGATGGTGACCGCCCTGACCTCCGGCAGTGTGGAAGCCATTGTCGCCAATCCCTCAGAGGTGGCCGGGCAGATCGCCGCGGGGAACTTCCGGGCGCTGGCATTCTCGGATGCGCAACGCAGCGATATCTATCCGGATGTGCCGACTTTCCAAGAGCTGGGCTATGACTTCACCTTTGCGCTTCCCCGTGGCGTCGTATTACCGGGCGGCGTGGACTCCGACGTCCAGGAGTGGTGGGTATCGGCACTCAAGGAAGTGGTTGAGACTGAGGAGTGGAACAAGTACCTGGAAACCAACAGTTTGTCTGGCACCTACCTGTGGGGGGATGAGTTTGGTGACTACCTGCAGGAAACCTCTGAGGTCTACGAGAGGACGCTTCGCAATATCGGTGCCATCTAACAAGTCATGAGCTCGGCGGGGCATGGAGCGTCCCATGCCCACGCCGCATACAAGAGTGGTGCGCCAGATGAGACTGTGGTTTTCATTATTCCTGTTTCTCGTATCTACGGCATATTTCTTTTATGGGTTGAGTACCCTCAACTTCGTTACCAATATTGGACGGCCTGGGCCTGGCTATTTTCCCGCTATTGTCGGAGGGCTGCTGATTGTTTTCACTTCTGTAAACCTGTTGAAGGATCTCATCGCCACGAAGAGAAAAGAGCTTCAACCCTTCCGGTTTGCAGAGGTTCTTGCATCTCGTCAGGTTCAGGGAGGTGATGGAGGCAGCGGTGAAGCAGAGGAAGAGGCGGATCGTCCCGTCGATGTGGTTCTTATTGTTCTTTGCTTAACCTTGTTGATCGGGAGTATCACCTTCTTGGGTGGCCTGCTGTCGATGATCGTTTTCATGTTCGTCTTGATGTCGATTTTCAACAGGAAAAAGCTGGCGATGAACGTGGCTTACAGCATTGCCTTGCCTGTCCTCCTGTACCTGCTCTTCGATGTATTGCTCAACGCATCATTGCCCCGTGGTGTGTTCGGTGTCTAGTGATGGATATGATGAAACAATGTTGTGGGAGGTTTGCAAATGATTGAAGAGTTGATATCGAACCTGGGGTTTGGGCTTTCCGTCGCAATTACTCCAACCAATATGTTCTTCCTGTTCGTCGGGGCGTTCGTCGGGATGGTGGTAGGGTTGTTTCCCGGGTTTGGCCCCGCGGCTGGTATCGCCGTGCTGGTCCCGATGACCTTTGGGCTCGACCCGACCACGGCCATCATCATGCTGGCCGGCATCTACTATGGGTCAATGTATGGCGGCACCATCACCTCCATTCTGATCAATACTCCCGGGGAGTCGGCCACGGTTGCCTCGACCTTGGATGGCTACCCACTGGCCCAGAAGGGGCGAGCCGGCCCGGCGCTGGTGATGCAGTCTATCGCATCATTCATCGGCGGCACCATCGGGGTCATCCTGATCTGCTCCCTGGCGCCAACCCTGGCCAGTTTTGCCTCCTCCTTTGGGCCATCGGAATACTTCTTGATCATCCTGTTTGGCCTGCTGCTGCTGACGACGATGATGGGCGATAACAAGTTCAACGGCATCGTGTCGGCGCTGATCGGCTTCGTGATCTCGATGGTGGGCGTCGATGTCATGAGTGGTGTTCAACGCTTCACCTTCGGATCGCCTGAATTGATCGGGGGAATCTACTTCGTTCCGATCGCCATTGGCTTGTTCGGTATCGGTGAGCTGTTGCACTGTATCTACAAGGGGCAGCACCGGAAAAAGGTGGAAAGGGCCAGGGTGACGTTCCGGTCCAAGGACTTCTGGCCATCGAAAAAGGACTATTTCGAGTCAAGGTTTACTGTTTTTAGAGGGTCGATCATCGGTTTCGTGGCGGGGGTTCTTCCCGGGTCGGGAGCTACCATCGGCTCGATTCTTGGGTACTCGATCGAGAAGAAGATTGCCAAGGATCCCGAGAAGTTCGGTAAGGGAGAAATGAGGGGATTGGTCGCCCCCGAGGCGGCCAACAATGCGGCTTCGTCAGGCGCCATGGTCCCTCTGCTGTCGCTGGGCATTCCCGGGTCAGGGGCGACCGCCGTGCTGCTGGGCGCCTTCATGATGTGGGGGCTGCAGCCGGGTCCCATGCTGATCGAGAACGATCCCGGCTTCGTGTGGGGCCTCATCGCCAGCATGTACCTGGGCAACATGGTGCTGATCTTCCTGAGCATTGCCGCCATTCCCTTGTTCGTCAGGTTCCTGGATATTCCCTATGTCTATGTTATCCCGGTCGTCGTCCTGCTCTGTGTGATCGGAACTTACACGCTGCATTTCAGCATGGTCGAGACCTGGATGCTCCTGATTGCCGGGCTGTTGGGATTCTTCATGAAGCTCTATGGCTACTCCCCGGCAGCGACCGTGCTGGCGCTGGTGCTGGGCTCCATGGCGGAAGAGAACCTTCTTCAATCGCTTATCATCTCGGATGGGAGTCTCAGCATCTTCATTGACCGCCCCATTTCATTCGTCTTGAGCATGATCGTCCTGATGGTGATCGCCATGCCGATGATCATTAGATTGCTGAGAAATAAGATCCATAGCAGGAGAGTTTCCTGAGGTAAAGATATCTCGTAGTGGTTGTTCCGAAGAGTCGACGGGACAACCCTCCGAGCATATACAGTGTTGGTGAGGCATGGTATCATTGAGCCGGTAAGCTGTCGCCAAATATTTCATGCCTTCATGAGTGAGCCGGATATGCAGACTGCTCAGAGAAAGAAGACGAATCCTGAAGTTGTCGCCAAGAGAATGCTGGCTCTGGTGCATGAGAAGAATATACAGGTTGGCAGCCACCTGCCCGAAACCTTCTTTGCTGAGAATTTGAAGGTGTCGCGGACCCCCATACGCTCCGCGCTCGCCTACCTTGAAGATAAAGGCGTGGTGAGGAAGCAGCCGAACCGCGGCTACTTCTTGATCGCTTCGAAAATTTCCGATCAGGATGAAGTCGAAGCCTTGGTCGTGGATGGCAGCTCACCCATCTCCCCCCTAGCATTCAATATGGCAGTGGACTACCTGAAGGGAAAGCTGGGGAAAACCATATCGGAAACCGAGCTGGCTAATATCTACGATACCAACAGGTTTTCGATCCAGCAGGCCCTGGTGTCCATGGAGTCAGAAGGGTGGGTGTCGAAGCTGATGGGATATGGCTGGGAGTTCAATGAGTTCCTTACATCCAAGGAAACCTATGATCAATGCTATCGCTATCGCATCCTGATCGAGCCTGCTGCGCTTCGTGAGCCTGGTTATACGATTGATCGCCGCCTGTTTCGGCAGCTAAGAAAGCTTCAGATGGATACGCTCACCATGGATGACCAGGATATCACCGAGCGCCATATGTTCTTGGCCGGCACGTTTTTTCATGAGTCGATTGTGGCCTGTGCCAGGAATGTCTTTCTCCTGGAAGGTCTGCAAAGAGCCAATCGGCTGAGAAAGCTGATGGAATACAATGTGTTCTTGAAGAGGGAGTCACCCAAGCCCGAGTCGAGAGAGCACTTGGTAATTCTCGACCTTCTCGAGGAAGGGAAGAACGAAGAGGCCGCTGTATATCTAAGCAATCACTTGGAGCGGGCAAGGCAAGAGAAGATGAGGATCGCGTCTCAACTTTTTTGATGGCTAAGGGCGTTTCTTCTCTTATGCTCTTGTTTGTCGTTATTCGATAAACGTTAATCTCTGACTTTGACGTAGGGATCGATGCTGCCTTTGGTTGGTGGCGGGCTTCGCCTGCTCCCTGGTCAGCGTGCGGTAGTGAAGAGCTGTGGCGAATAACTGCACTGTTTTTAATCGTGTCGCACACATCCGGCCCGCTTTTTTGCAGCGTGCGTTTCGTGAAAATAACTTAAATGGAGAACTGGCATGAGTATCCTTCTGGGGGCTATTGCGGATGACTTTACCGGCGCTACGGACCTCGCCAACAATCTGGTGCGGGCCGGCATGCGCTGCGTGCAGCTGATCGGCGTGCCGCAGGGCGAAGTCGATCTCGGTGAGGCCGATGCGGTGGTAGTGGCGCTGAAATCGCGCACTTGCCCGGTCGAGCAGGCGGTGGCCGACTCCCTGGCGGCACTCGATTGGCTCCAAGCCTGCGGCGCGCGTCAGTTCTTCTTCAAGTACTGCTCCACCTTCGACTCCACCGACGCCGGCAATATCGGCCCGGTGGCCGATGCGCTGCTGGAGCGTCTTCGGGTGACACAAACAGAGCGCCTTCTGGCGACAGAATCAGAACGCCCCGGCGGCTCCCAGACCGTGATGGTGCCGGCCTTTCCCGCCAACGGTCGTAGTGTCTACCAGGGGCATCTGTTCGTCGGCGACCGGCTGCTCAACGACAGCGGCATGCAGCACCATCCGCTGACGCCGATGACCGACGCCGATCTGGTGCGGGTGCTGGGCCGCCAAACGCCGCATCCGGTGGGCCTGGCGGCCCGGCCGGTGCTGGCCCGGGGCGGCGCGGCGACCCGCGTCCACCTCGAGGCGCTGGCCGCCGAGGGCGTGCGCCATGTGATCTGCGATAGCCTGGATGAGCACGACCTCGAGACGCTGGCCGAGGCGGTGGTCGACTACCCGCTGGTCACCGGCGGCTCGGGCCTCGGTCAGGCGCTGCCGGAACAGTATCGCCGACGCGGCTGGCTGACCGAGGTGGCCGAGCCGGGGCGGCTCGCCTCGGCGTCCGGCAGCGCCCTGGTGCTCTCCGGCAGCTGCTCCCGGGCCACGCTCCGGCAGGTGGCGCACTTTCTCGAGCACCATCCTCTCGGGCAGCGTGGGGGCTTCGCCCTGGACCCGCTCGAGCTCGCCGAAGGCGAGGCGCATCTCGAGGCGGCCCTGGCCTTCGCCCGCGCGGGGCTCGCCGAGGGCGGCCCGGTGCTTGTCTACGCATCGGCGGACCCCGAACGGGTAAAGGCCGCCCAGCAGGCGCTGGGCGTGGCCCGCGCCGGCGAGCTGGTGGAGCAGGCCCTGGGCCGGCTGGCCAACACCCTGGTTGACGAGGGCGTGGGGCGCCTGATCGTCGCCGGCGGTGAGAGCTCCGGGGCGGTGGTCTCGGCGCTGGGCCTCCGCCAGCTGCGCATCGGCGACCAGATCGACCCCGGTGTGCCCTGGACCCAGGCGCCAGTGGAAGGTCGTGAGGCGCCGCTGTCGCTGGCGCTGAAATCGGGCAACTTCGGCGGCGAGGACTTCTTTACCCGCGCCTTTGCGGTACTGGCGCGGTTGACTGGTGACGAGGTACTGGGATGAGCCTGAACGACGAGAGCCGGCTACGCGAGCAGATCGCTACCTTGGGGCAGTCGCTGTTCGATCGCGGCCTGACCATGGGCTCCAGCGGCAATATCAGCGTGCGCACCGAGGACGGCGGCTGGCTGATGACGCCCACCAACGCCTGCCTGGGGCGGCTGGACCCGGCGCGGATCTCGCGCCTGGATGGTGAGGGGCGCTGGCGGGATGGCGACAAGCCCACCAAGGAGCACTTCCTGCATATGGCGATGTACGCTGAACGTCCGCGTGCCGGCGCCATCGTGCACCTGCACTCCACCCACTCGGTGGCGGTCTCCTGCCTGCCGGGCATCGATCCCTGCGACTGCATCCCGCCGCTTACCGCCTACTACGTAATGCGGGTCGGCCGGCTGCCACTGGTGCCCTACCACGTGCCGGGTGATCCGGCTCTTGGCGATGCAGTGCGTGGGCTGGCAGGCAAGCACAGCGCCGTACTGCTCGCCAATCATGGCCCGGTAGTGGCCGGCAAGACCCTGGAGGCGGCGGTCTATGCCACCGAAGAGCTTGAGGAGACTGCCAAGCTGTTCCTGCTTCTACGCGGCGAGAACCCGCGGGCCCTGACGCCGGAGCAGGTCGCCGAGCTGGAGGCACGCTTTCCCCGCGACTAGCTAGGGGGCGATGATCGAATCGCCCCTGCCCACCCGGGCCGAGGTGTTCGACGTGGCCAACGCTGTGCTTGATGGTACCGACGCGGTGATGCTCTCCGCCGAGACTGCCGCCGGCGACTTTCCGGTGGAGACCGTGGAGGCCATGGACCGCGTCTGCCTGGGCGCCGAGCGCGAGCGGGTCGCCCAGGAATCGGGCCACCGCATCCACGGGGGCTTCACCCAGGTGGACGAGACCATCGCACTCTCCGCCATGTACGCCGCCAACCATCTCTCCGGGGTGGCGGCCATCGCCTGCATGACCGCCACCGGTTACACGCCGCTGATCGCCTCGCGCATCTGCTCGGGGCTGCCCATCGTGGGGCTGGCCCACAGCGCCATCGCTCAGCGGCGCATGGCGCTTTATCGTGGAGTGGTCTCGGTGCCCTTCGACACCGGTGAGATGGCGGCCGAGGAGCTCAACGACCGCGCCCTGGCGCTGCTGGTGGAGAAGGGCATCGCCGTGCCGGGCGACCATGTGATCCTCACCCGGGGCGATCATATGAACGCCCACGGCGGCACCAATTCGATGAAGATAGTGGAAGTCTGGTGAGCGCTGGGCAGTGAGACCGCCAGGCCGCCTCAGCAAGGGAACAGCTCTTGCACCCGCGGCGTATGGCGAATCTGGCTGAGTGCCTGCTTGAAAAGCGAATAGAGGGGCTACGGCAAGAGCAACGGGTCTAGCCCCACACGCTTCATTAGTCAGGCTGGCGACGAAAGTACCAGTACCGAGCTTGGCATTGCCACTGTCGATACCCGCAAGCCCGGATGGCAACGTGAGCGATCGCTACAGTAGTTCTGGCTTCAGCGCTAGCCTTGTCGGCGGCGTTTGACATCTCCGCTCAGAGGTAGCCGCGGATTGCATCCAGCACCGTCGTGTCGATGACGACCTGCTCCTCCGCCGAGGCGGCGTCTCGCACCTGGCGACGACCGGGCACATAGGCCCCCCTTGCGGCCAGCCGGTCAAGTTGGCAACTGAGCCGGATCGAAAAGTCCGCAGCCAGGGCCGCGGGATGGATGGCGATGATCGTCAGCCCGGCATCGACCCGTTCCGCGCCGTTCTGGAAATCCGCCATATCCAGGGACCAGGCGGCGCCGGAGAGCCCCGCCGCCAGGCACTCGATCATCAAGGCGATATTGGCCCCCTTGGCGCCACCGAAGGCAAGCAGGGCGCCGCGCAGGGCCGCTACGGAGTCGGTGGTGGCCTGTCCTGTTTCATCGATGGCCCAGCCCTCGGGGATCGGCTCGCCTCGTTCCGCGGCACCGCGCAGGTTGACGAAAGCGGTGGCGCTGATTGCCTGATCGATCACTAGGGGCGCCTCGGGGTCGGCCAGGGGGGCGGCAAAGGCTAGCGGATTGGTGCCAAAAACCTTCCCGCCGCCAGGGGCCGCGGCCACTGCCGCCGGGCTGTTGGAGACGGCAAAGGCCACCAGCCCCTCCAGCGCCAGGCGACGGACATAGTAGCCCAGCTCGCCGCTGGTAAAGCTGTTGCTCTGGGTAAAAAGGGTCACGCCCAGTTCGCTTGTCTTCGTAACCAGGGTCGGCATAGCCTGGTCGAAGCCTAGCTGAGCAATGCCCCCATCTGCATCAGAGTAGATGAGCGCAGGCAAGGGCGAGTTGAAAATTGGTTCGGCTCGACAATTGATTCGCCCCGCCTGGAAACTGGCGAGATAGTCCAGAAGGTGGGGGAACCCGACTCCTTGCTGTCCGTATAGCTCCGCTGAAACTGTCGCCCTTGATAGGGCGTGCGCAGTAGCAGGGTTGGCGCCAGCGGCGAGGCAGGCCTTTTCAGCTAGTCTCCCCGCCTCGTAGATGGAAAGCGCTTGATGATTCAACAAAGCGTCCTCAGAATTATTTTGGCAACGTTTGGTACTCATGTCATGGCCTCTTCCGGCAGGGGTAAGCCGTAAGCTTTTCCTTGCCGGTTGAGCTGATAGGTCCACATCAATTCACGTATCCGAGCAGCCTCGGTAGGAAGAGCGACAACGACGGCCAGTAGGTGGTGATCAACATCACGGGCAGCGCGGCCCACAGCATGAAACTAAAGGCGGGGCGTATGACCTGTGACATCCCCACTTGGCCGATTCGGCAGCTCATGAACAGGATAGGCGCCATGGGCGGGCTGTTGCAGCCGATCACGACGCTGGTACCGACGATAGCGGCAAAGTGGACCGGATGAACTCCGATGCTTTCCATGACCGGAAGCAACAGCGGGCTCAGGATGGCAACGACGCTGACGTCATCCATGATCATGCCCATCAGGATCAGGAAGACATTGACCATGAGCAGGATCAGCAGCTCGTTGCCGACCGTGTCGAGCAACAGCGCCGTCAGCTCCTGGGGCACACGCTCCATGGTAAAGATGCGGCTGGCCACGAAGGAGAAGAGCAGGATGATCATGATTACGCCCGTCGTCGTGGCAGCCTTGATGAAACACTGTACCACTGACTTCAGGTCGAGTTCGCGATAGACGAAAAGCCCAACGGGAATGGCATAGACGACGGCAACGGCGGCTGCCTCGGTGGGTGTGAAGATGCCGCCATAGATGCCCCCCAGAATAATCACCGGCAGCATCAGAGCGGGAAGGGCCTTCCAACCGGTACTGCCGATATGCCGGAACCGCTCGGTGATGGGAAACACTTCACCCCTCTGGCCTGGGTTATGGCGCATCTTGATTGCGTTGATGGCGCAGAGGAAAATCATCAGCAGGATGCCTGGGCCAATGGTCGCCAGAAAGACCGCCGCCACGGACTGACGAGTGACGACAGCATAGAGAATCATGGTGATGCTGGGGGGTATCAGCAGACCGAGCAGTGAGGAGATTCCGACCAGGGCCGTGGAGTAGGGTCGGGTGTATCCGTGTTTTTCCATCGGACCAATCATGATGGTGCCGATAGCCGCTACGGCAGCCGACGCGGTGCCGGAAATGGCCCCAAATACACCGCAAGACACCACCATGGAGGTGCCCATCCCGCTGCGTGACTTTCCAACGATGGCCTCGGCAAAGTGTATCAGCCTGGCGGCAATCCCCCCGGACTGCATCAAATACCCTGTCATGATGAACAGGGGCAGTGCCAGCAATATGACCGAGTTGATAGACCAGAATCCGGTGGTCATCAGCGAAGATATGTTGACATCGTATGCTAGCGACAAGACCAGCGTCATGGCAGCGAAAGAAAATACCACTGGCACACCTATCATCATCAGTACGACGACGGCGGCAATAGCTAACAAGGCACCCATTTTAGCCTTCCTTTAACATTGTTTTCTGTGCCGAAAGGAGCGTGGTGTTTCGCTCATTTCTTGATGAACAAATGTGCAGCATCATGAGCAAAGTCTCGTAGTGCATATACGAGGAGGAGAATGCTCGCGACGAAGAGGCTGCCTTGAGAGATGTATTGAGGGATGCCGAACACTGGAGTTCGCTGCCCTCTTTCGATACCCCAGGATAACAGGCTGTAGCTCCACACAACGAATAGTACTGCCAACAAGAGCGAGAGGGTGGTGGCAGTGAATCTTGAGACAGTTTTGATGGTCTCGTTTTTGCAGAAAGCCTGGATGAAGTCGGCGCTAAGGTGAGAGCGCTCTCGAGACGCCAGTGCGGCGCCCAGCATGTATAGCCACATGGCCGCCATCAGCACCAGTTCCTCGAGTCCAAAGATCGGCATCCCCAAGAGTGACCGGGAGACGATGCCAATCACGATGGCGAAGGATACGAAAACACCCATCATCGTAACGATGATCTTCATAAATAAAGCGATCGCGTTATCGATGGAAGCGAATATGTCAACGATAGCTTTCATGACATTGCCCCAAGAAGTGAATGCCATGGGGTGGCCGCTGCTATCCCGGGCCACCCCACTCCACGCATTGGCTAGTTACTGCGGATTGGTAGCATTGGCGCGAACTGCATCCATGACATCCGCTCCGAGGGACCTTTCCGCTTCCGTCCAAACCTGATCACGGACTCGCTCGATCCAGTCGGCCATCTCTTCATCGGATGGCACGATATATTCCATACCATCCTCCTGGGCCCTCTGAATCCACATGTGATCCTCGTCCTTGGCATTCTCGAACTGGTCGTTGACCACGACTTCTACGGCATCTGAGATGATCGTACGATCCTGATCATCGAGTGCTTGCCAGGCGTCTTGATTCATCAGGAAGGCATAGAAGGAGAAGTTGTGCTGGGAGTGGACATAATAATCGAGAAGGTCACTGAAGTAGGTGTGGGGCCAGAAGATCACGTTGCCCGAGTCGCCATCGACGACACCGGTCTGAATGGAGGTGTAGACTTCGGACCAGTCAATCGGTACGGCCTGGAAGCCCATGGCCCGTACCGTTTGAGGGAGAGGGAAGATCGGCTGAGAGCGAACCCGGATTCCTCGTGCGTCCTCATAGTTGGTGGCATAGGTATTTCGGGTGGCGATACCGCCAAAGCCTTCGGGGAAGGGGCCCAGATACTCAAGCCCAATGTCCGAGAAAAGGGGGCCAATGATTTCCGACAGCCAGCCATCTCGACCATAGGTTTCCAGTGCCTCATCCCACCCTAGGCTCAGATAAGGTAAGTGCAACACCCCAAGCCGCTCGTCATAAGACGTATGGGGCCAGGTCAGCATCAGGTCGATATTGCCCCTGACCAGCTGATCGAAGAGTTCCTGTGGGCCACCAATTTCATCCTGATAGTAGACATTGATGGTGATTCTGCCGTCTGACTTTTCCTCGACGAGCTCCGAAATTTTGTTGATCGCCTGGCCTTGGGCCGAGTCTCGATCTCCTGATTCCGTCGCCATGGTAAGTCGAATGCTGTCGGCGCTTGCCAACCCGGCGGAAGAGAAAGATAGTGCGGCGATAATCGATGGGATGGCTGCTTTCTTGAACATGATTTGTGTGGTCTCGGCTTTCATAGCACCCTCTCTAGTTAGGCTATTGTAGTTGGGGGTTGTCCCATGTCGTTGTGAGGCATAGGCATGTTTTCAAACTATCATCGTGTGAGAATTATGAGAAATGACCTTTTTGCCGTGGTAACCAATACTCTCGGTTATCGCTTCGTCCATTCCACGGCCGAGTGTTGACAAGGAGGGCGAGGCCGCCCTCCGAAGCAGGATCAAGCCAGCTGGATCCAGGTGGTCTTGAGCTCGCAGTACTGGTCGTGGGCATGGACCGACTTGTCGCGGCCACCGAAACCGGACTGCTTGTAGCCGCCGAAGGGCGTGGTGATATCGCCCTCGGAGAAGCAGTTCACCGACACGGTACCGGCGCGGATGGCCGCCGACATGCGGTGCACGGTGTTGAGGTCCTCGCTCCACAGCGAGGCCGCCAGGCCATAGCAGGTGTCGTTGGCGATGGCGATGGCTTCCTCCTCGGTGTCGAACGGGATCACCGCCAGTACCGGGCCGAAGATCTCGTCCCGGGCGATCGCCGCCTCGGGCGACACGTCATCGAAGATGGTCGGGGCGACGAAGTAGCCGCCGCTCTCTTCCAGGAGCCGGGCTCCTCCGCTTACCAGGGTCACGCCCTCGGCCTTGGCCTGATCGATGTGTGCCAGAACCTTCTGCATGTGCGCCTGTTCGATCAGGGCGCCGAGCTGCACCTCCGGGTCCAGCGGGTTGCCAGTGGTCCACTCCGTCTCGAGCTGGCGCTGCAGCTCGTCGACCAGGTCATCCTTGATGGAGCGGTGCACGATCAGCCGCGAGCCCGCCGAGCAGTTCTCGCCCATGTTCCAGAAGGCGGCGGCCAAAACGTTGCTGGCCACGGTCTTGAGGTCGCTGACGTCGGGCATCACCACCTGGGGGTTCTTGCCGCCGCACTCCAGCACCACCCGCTTGAGGTTGCTGGCCGCGGAGTACTCGAGGAACTTGCGGCCCACCTCGGTGGAGCCGGTGAAGGCGGCCATGTCGATGTCGGTATGCAGACCGATGGCCTTGCCCGCCGCGTGGCCAAGACCCGGCACCACGTTGAGTGCCCCGGCCGGAATCCCGGCCTCATGGGCTAGCTCAGCGAGGCGCAGGGTGCTCAGTGAGGTCTGTTCGGCGGGCTTGAGCACCACGCTGTTGCCGGTGGCGAGCGCCGGGCCCAGCTTCCAGCCGGCCATCATGGCGGGGAAGTTCCACGGCAGCACCGCGCCGACCACGCCGATGGGCTCACGGGTCACGGTGGCGACCACGCCTTTGGCGGTGGGGGCCACGGCGTCGTAGAGCTTGTCGGTGGCCTCGGCATGCCAGCGGATGGTATTGGCGGTATCGGGAATATCGACGTTGAAGCACTCGCTGATCGGTTTGCCAGCTTCCATAGCTTCGAGCACCGCCAGCTCCAGGCAGTTTTCCTCGATCAGGTCGGCGAAGCGCTGCAGGATGGCCTTGCGTTCGGCGGGGGCGAGCCCCGACCAGACGCCGGCCTCGAAGGCGCGGCGAGCGGCCTGGACGGCCAGGTCCACGTCTTCGGCGCCGCAGGCGGCGACCTCAGTCAAGACCTCGCCGGTGGCCGGGTTGAGGGTCGGGAGTGTCTCGCCGGAGCGCGCCGGGACGAAGCGGCCGTCAATAAAGGCCAGGTTGCGGTATTCGAGGCGCTCGATCTGTTGCGCAATGCTATCCGGGGTGAGGCTATCGGACATTGTTGTTCTCCTTCAGGTGCAATGAATCAGCGTTCGTTACCGGCCTTCCACTCTTTCCAGGCGAGGGTCGAACGAATCCCCAGGCCGAGCAGGGGCTCGGGCGGGTTGGCGACCGGCTTGGGTTGATTGAGCATGATGTTGAGCAGCTCGCTCTCGACGCCGAGGGCATACTCGGCGATCAGCTTTCCGGAGATCGTGCCGCGGGTCAGGCCCAGTCCATTCTGGCAGACGGCGCTGAAGACCCCGGGGGTCAGCTCGCCGAAGGGGGTACCGCCGTTGCGGGAGAGGCATAGTGCACCGCCCCAGGTGTACTCCAGCTCGACCCCGGCCAGCATCGGGAATCGTCGTTCGAATGAGCGCCAGTGGGCGGCGCGCACGCGTGCCAGCTGATTAGCACTGGTGCTGACATCGGGGTTGTAGGTAAAGGAGTTGCGGATGCAGATGCGGCCGTTGCTCAGGCGGCGCACCGTGGTCCCCATGGGGTCCGCCGGAATCAGCCCCCAGCTCTCCTCACCGCCCAGCGCCGCGATCTCCTCGGGGCTCAGCTGGCGGGTCAGGCTGCCGTAGGTGTAGACGGGCAGAATGCGCCCCTTGAGGCCTAGCCCCCCGAACTGGGCCGCGTAGGCGTTGTTGGCGAGGATCAGGCGGGGTGCCGTGAGGCGCCCCTGATCGGTGATAAGGACATGGGGCTTGCCGACCAGGATCTCGCGGACTGGCGTGTCCTCATAGAGGCGCACGTTCTCGGGCAGCGTCTTCCCCAGGCCCCGGACCAGGGCGGCGGGCTGGACCTGCACGCAGCCGGGGGCATGCAGGCCCGCCCGATAGAAGCCGGTGCCTGTCACTGCCTGCATTTCCCTGGCGTCGAGCAGGCGATAGGGCTCCCCCAGGGCCGTCAAGCCCTTGGCGAAGGCCTCCAGGGCACGCTCTCCGTGAGCCTCTACTGCGCCGTGCAGCTTGCCCTGCTCTCGCCAGTCGCAGTCGATGGCGTGGCGCTGCACGATGTCACGCATATAGTCGATCGCCCCGCGGTTGAGGCGAATCTGCTGGAGATCCTCGCTGCGGTCCCCGGTGTAATCGTGAGAGCTCAGGTTGTGCGGCAGGTCGATCATGAACCCGGAGTTGCGCCCGGCGGCGCCGTAACCGACGCGCCGAGCATCCACCAGGGCGATGGCGGCATTCGGCTGCAGCTCGGCCAGTCGGCGGGCCGCCGCGAGGCCGGCCAGCCCCGCGCCCAGCACGATCCAGTCGGCCTTGGCCTCACCCCTCAGGGGCGAAGCGGGCGGTGGCGGCGGTAGCATCTCATACCAGCCGCATCGGCCGTCGTTCTGGGGCAGGAAATTGCATGTCAGCTGCATGGCTTGGCCTCCACCGCCTGAGGGTCAGCCGCGGTGGGCGACCAGGGCCTCATAGGTACGCTGGAAGGCGGCCTTCTCTGCCTCGTCCAGTGGCAGCAGCGGGCGATGTGCCGGCCCGACTGGCAGCCCGGCCACTTCGCAGCCGTACTTGATGTACTGACAGAACTTGCCGCCCTGCTCCAGCAGGTTGAGCATCGGCAGCAGGCGAGCGGCCAGCTCACGACCGGCGACGAAGTCCTGTTCGATCACGCAGGCACGGTGCAGGGCCACGTGCTCCGGGGCAAGGAAGTTGGAGGCGCCACAGACCCAGCTTCGTGCCCCCCAGACGAAGTACTCCAGCACCTGGTCGTCCATACCGCAGCTGAGCTGAAGCTGATCGCTGAACTCGGTGGCCAGCGCATGCAGGCGTTCCACCGATCCGGTACTCTCCTTGATCGCCTGGATATTGGGCCGATCCTGCAGCGCCTGGATCAGCTCCAGCGACATGGGCACGCCGGTGCGATCAGGGAAGTTGTAAAGCATGATCGGCATGTCGAGGGCATCGTCGACGGCGCGGATATGGGCCAGCAGCTCGTCTTGGGTCGGCTGGCAGTAGTAGGGGGCCGCCACCAGCAGGGCATCGAAGCCGGCGGCCTTGGCATACTGGCCCAGCGCCAGACTCTCCTCGGTGGTGGTAGCGTTGATGCCGGCCATCAGCGGGATGCGCCCCTTGGCGTGATCGGTGACAAAGTCGAAGACGCGCTGGCGATCATCCTTGCTCAGCGCATAGTACTCACCGGTGGTGCCGCCGATGATCAGGCCGTGAACGCCCTGATCAATCAGGGTATCGATCACCTTGCCGAGCACATCAAACTGGATGGAATTGTCGCCAGCAAAGGGAGTGACGACGGGAGTCCAGATGCCATCGAAGTTCATGCTTTCACCTTTTTGTAAAGAAGCTTTATATAGGAAGTCGTGATCAAGCCGGAATTGGCTTTCATTCAGAGTAAGCAGTCCGGCGTTGCTGCCAAAGAAACTTATTTTGCCGGCAATTAATGACGGGATGTTATGGTTGAAAAGGGTGGTTCCTCCTCATCCGGTTGGCCTTGGGTGGGTGGTGCCTGGTCCGCTCGGCAGAGTCTCCGCAGCGTTCACCGACCACAACCCCGGGGGGCGGCTGTTGCACGCGGGGACTTTCGGGTAGCCTAGAAAGGGCGGAAATGCCTTGTTGCACGCTTCCATCGAGAGTAGGCCGGTCTGTTTCTCGGCGGAATCGACTTTTTATTCAGGATGTTGATGAGCTCACGTTATGACAAAGCACACCGACCCCGACCAGACGCTGCTCAAGATGCCTTCCCTGCGGGCGGTGAAGTCCTTCGTGGCGGCGGCGCGCTACCAGAATTTCACCCGTGCCGCCGAGGCCCTTTGCGTCACCCAGGCGGCGATCAGCCGCCAGGTTCGTGAGCTGGAGGGTTATCTGGGCACGCCCTTGTTCAAGCGGGTGGGGCGTTCGGTAGAGCTGACCACGGCCGGCTCCATCTTCTTTGATGCGGCGCAGCTTTCCTTCATCAACATTGCTCAGGCCGCCGATCGCATCCGTAAGGACCATCGGACGAGTGCCAGGCGCCCCCTGACGCTGTGCTGCTCTCCCGCTTTCTCTGCGCTGTGGATGTCGCGCCGATTACCGAGCTTTTTCAGTGACAACCCCGATATCGACCTTAATCTGGTTACCACCCAGAACTTCCTCTCTCTGGAGCCAGGGGTCTACCCGGACATCTTCATCACCAAGATGTCGCGGGTGCGGGACGGCTATATCAGCCTGCCGCTGTTTCACGATGTCATCTATCCGGTCTGTACGCCGGAATATCTCGAGGCCCATCCCGAGATTCAGACGCTTGAGGGGCTGAGAGACGGTGTGCTTCTGAACCTGAGTCCCTACGGTCGCTCCCAGGTCGCCGAGCACGTGGATTGGGGAGTGTGGCTGGCGATCCACCATCTTGATATCGAGGATCGCACGCGCGATAGCCACCATTATTTCAATGCCAACGATTACAATATGCTGATCCAGATGGTGCTGAACAGCCAGGGTGTGGCCCTGGGCTGGGACCACCTCGTGGGGCCGATTGTCGAGCAGGGGAAGTTGGTCAGGCCGGTCGAGAATCAGGTGGTGCTGGAAGAGACGCGCCATTACCTAGCCTATCGGGAGGACAAGGCCGATGATGAGACGCTACGCCGGTTCCGCGAGTGGTTCACCGCCCAGTGCGGCATCCAGGTCTCCCCGTGACAGCGTGAATATATCGCGTCATGCCGAGGTGCCGCCCCTCCGTGTGCTTCGTCCTGCTGCACCGCTTCACGCTGCTGCCCTTTGCCGCCTTCGTCGACTGCCTGCGCCTGGCCGCCGACGAGGGCGACCGCAGCCGTCAGCTGCGCTGTCACTGGACCTTCATGACCAGCGTCGGCCAAGAGGCCCACTCCAGCTGCGGCGCCACCATCTCGCCCTGCCAGACCTATCGAAACCCCACGGAGTTCGACTACATCGTGGTGATCGGCGGCGTCCAGGATGAGCGGGATCGGCCCGACTGATCAGCTCGTTCCCTTCGGCAGAATCGGCAAGCCGGAAGAAGTAGCGGCTCTGGTGGCATTCTTGAGCTCGGACGAGGCGCCCTTCCTCTGTGGCTCTGCGGTCGAGATCACTGGAGCTCAGGCCGTGTCCTGATCCATAGGCCGCCGTGCGCTGGGGCGCAAGCCTCGGCCATGCTTCCAGGCGCTTCGATTCCAGGCATCAAGTGCCTGCTCCTCGGAGCTATGGCAGACCTTACCCCTTGTCGGGCAGTGCCATCTTTCTTACGGTGTAACGTCATTTTCTGAACGGAACTATGTTCATACTTTCAGATAGATAGTCGATGAGCAGTCGTATCCGCGCCGGAAGATGCTGGCTATAAGGGTACACCGCATAGATATCGGCATTAGGTAGCTGGTATTCATTTAATACTCTTTTCAGGTGGCCTTCTTTTATATGGTGGTAGACATCCCACTCAGCGCGTATCGCGATGCCATGCCCTCCCAGCGTCCAGCTCAGCACACTTTCCCCATCGTTTGAACTCAAATTTCCTCTGACGCGGATGTGATAGATCTGATCGCCTTTATTGAATTTCCAGTTTCCATACGTGTCCTCATTCTGTCTTAGTACTATGCAGTTGTGCTCAGAGAGCTCTCGGGGGTGTTCAGGTACCCCGTGTGTTTCCAAATAAGAGGGTGATGCGCAAACAAATCGCTGGTGTGAAGCAATCTTCTTGGCATGTAATCCAGAGTCAGGGAGTGACCCAAAGCGAATTCCGAGATCAAATGAATTGGCTATCAGGTTTAGTGGGTGGTCTGAAAGGTGGAGTTGACATTCCACCTTTGGGTTTTCTTTTATAAAGTCGGCAATGAATCTGGATACATATTTTCTTCCAAACCCAAAGGGCGCATTGATCCGAATCAGCCCCTCGGGTTCATCGCTCTTTTGGCGTAGTGCGCTGTTCATCTCCTCTATTGTTGATGTAACTTTTCGAGCATAGTCTAAATAAATCGTGCCGTTCGATGTCAGGCTCATCGAGCGAGTTGATCTCGATAAAAGCTGAGAGCCTACATTCTTTTCGATATTGGAAAGTCTCTTGCTCGCAGCTGCAGGCGTTATGTCTAGATCTCTGGCAGCTTTTGAAATGCTGCCTGCTTGACAAAGAAAAATAAAAAACTCAAAGTCGGTGCTCGACATGAGTGTTAACCCCCGGGTTGTTTCTGTTTCAACTCACAGTATATTGCATGCTCTCCGGCTTGTCACCTAGTGTTGGTGGGGCAATTCTGATGTCTCTCGATAAAGTGAGATATCGCTAAACAATCAGCAGGAGCGTTGAGTATGCGCAGTCACCGTGTTGCGGTTATTCCCGGGGATGGAATTGGTCTTGAAGTGATCGAGGCCGGCAAGAAAGTTCTGGAAGCCCTGTCGAAGAAGAGTGGAGACTTTCAGTTTGAGTTCGAGGATTTTGACTGGAGCTCTCGGCGTTATCTCGAGAAAGGCGAGTACATTCCAGAAGGTGGTCTGGAAAAGCTGTCAAAGTTTGATGCCATCTACTTTGGGGCCGTGGGTAGCCAAGACGTTCCTGATCATGTCTCTCTCTGGGAGCTCAGACTCGCCATCTGTCAGGGCTTCGATCAATACGCCAATGTTCGCCCGGCCCGGGTGCTGCCGGGTGTCAATAGCCGCTTGAAAGGTGCCGATGAAATCGATTGGGTCATCGTCAGGGAAAATAGCGAGGGCGAGTACTCGGGTAATGGCGGTCGGGTGCACCAGGGGCTTCCCGACGAGGTGGGCACAGAGGTGTCCGTATTCACCAGGAAAGGTATCGAGCGTATTCATCGCTTTGCCTTCGAGCTTGCCCAAAGCCGCCCTCGCAAGAAGCTGACCCTGGTGACCAAGTCCAATGCCCAGCGCCATGGCATGGTGCTCTGGGATGAGGTCTTCTTCGAAGTTGCCAAGGATTTCCCTGACGTCGATATCGATCGTGAGCTGGTCGATGCTGTAACCACCCGCATGGTGCTGAAGCCCGAGACGATGGACGTTATCGTGGCGACTAACCTTCATGCCGATATTCTGTCCGATCTGGCGGCGGCGCTTTCAGGCAGCCTGGGTATTGCTCCAACCGCTAACTTGAATCCCGAAGGCAACTTCCCCTCCATGTTCGAACCCATCCACGGTTCTGCATTTGATATTGCCGGTAAAGGGATTGCGAACCCGGTGGGCTCCTTCTGGACTGCGGCCATGTTGCTTGAGCATCTTGGCGAGAATATTGCAGCCGAGCGCTTGATGGCCGCCATTGAAAGACTGACTGCTTCTGGCCTCCAGACAAAAGACCTCGGAGGAACCGCAACGACTGAGGGTGTGACTCAAGCCATCTGTTCGGATATCGAAGAACAGTAGTTCGATTTTCCAAGGGGCTAGCGCCATCGGTTGGCCAGCCCCTTGGACAGATGATTTAAGATTGCGTCACCCAATTGAAAACCTCGCTGTATTTCACCATGGGAGCTTCATAGTGAAAATAGTCATTGCTCCTGATAGCTACAAAGGGTCGCTGTCTGCTGAATCTGCTGCAGACGCAATGGCGAAAGGAGTCGCTCGTGCCCTGCCAGATGCAGTGCTGTTGCAGTGTCCAATGGGAGATGGTGGCGAAGGTACGCTAGCTGCTTTGGTTGCTTCCACCGGTGCTGAAGTACGCCACACGGATGTGACGGATGCTCATGGAGGAATCAGGCGTGCCGCCTGGGGGTGGCATAGGGAGAGTGCCACGGCCTATGTGGAGTTGGCCGAAGCCTGTGGCTTGCAGTATACGGATGTCCATCAGCGCTCCATCCTGGACGGTACCACCTATGGCGTTGGTCAACTTATACATGAGTCGCTGAGAGTGGGGGCAACATCCTTGGTCCTTACGCTGGGAGGCAGTGCTACCAACGATGCAGGAGCAGGGCTTTTAGTCGCACTAGGTGGGCGGTTGCTGGATAAGCATGGCCATGAATTGCCCCCATCCCCAAGGAGCTTTTCCCGGATTTCCAGGATTGACATTTCACAGCTTGATGGTCGACTAAAGAACCTTGAAGTTGTTGCGGCAGTCGATGTCGACAACCCATTGCTGGGGAAGAATGGTGCTAGTGCCATCTATGGCCCGCAAAAGGGGGCTTCATTAGGCGATGTTAATCAACTCGAGTCGGCATTAAGGGTGTTTTCTGACAAGCTTTATGATGCTATTGGGAATGATGTCAGCGAGTACCCCGGGGCTGGTGCAGCGGGCGGCGTTGGGTATATGGCCAAGGCAATCCTCAATGCAGAACTCAAACCTGGCATCGATGTGGTCATGGACCAAGTTGGTTTCTTGAATCTTATTGGTGGTGCGGACTTGGTTATCACGGGTGAAGGCCGCCTGGATGGGCAAAGCCTGGCCGGAAAGACGCCGATTGGAATCTCTCGGTGTGCAAGCAAGCTGAACGTGCCAGTCATCGTAATGGCGGGACAGCTCGGATATGACTGGCGCGCCTCATATGAGCATGGCGTCACCGCTGCATTCTCGTTGACGGATGGACCGATGCGGCTAGAGGAAGCATTGGGCAAGACCCGTCAGTTGTTAATCGACCGATGCGAGTCGGTGGCAAGGTTATTTCATGAGGCATCAATGTGTCACATGAGGTCCACTGCGAAACTTGGGGAGGGATTTGTCATCGTTACATAGGGCAGATGAACTGTTTTTTTCGACAAGATAAGTATAACTTAAATGGAGCACTCACATGAAACTATCCAATCTTGCTGTCGTCGCACTCTGCAGTGGCGTCGCCGTCAGTGCCTTTGCTGAAGCGGATCGTGATAACTGGCCGCGCAGCCTGACCATCGGTACGGGTAGCCAAGGGGCAACCTATTATATCTATGGATCCGGTTGGGGAAATCTGGCCAGTGAAGCAACAGGTTCATCCTTTGGTGCTGAGGTTACCGGTGGTCCTGTCCAGAATGTGACACTTGTGCAGATGGGCGAGCATGAGTTCGGCATGGTTACCATGGGGCCCGCCTACGAGGCGTGGCAGGGTAACAGTGAGCTGGCGCCGGGCATCGAGCACACCGATATCCGTGCCGTTTTCCCCATGTACCAAACGGCCCTGCAAGTAATCTCGCTGTCGGGTTCAGGTATTTCCTCGATTTCTGACCTCGATGGGAAGACCGTGGGCGTGGGGCCTGCCGGCGGAACGGGGGATATGTATTACCCCCAGCTTTTCGAGAAACTCGGCCTCAATGTCCGCACCCGCAACGGTGGCGCCGCCGACCAGGCTAGTCAGGTTCAGGATGGCTTGCTGGATGCCTTCGCCTTTGCCGCTGGCATACCGGTTTCTGCGTTCAGTCAGCTTGAGGCGCAAGTCGATGTCAATATTTTCTCTTTCTCCGAGCAGGAGATGGAGCAATTCCTGGATGACTTTCCTGAACTGAGTCCGGCAACCATACCCGCTAGTGCCTACAGCAGCTTGGATGAGGATGCATCCGCCATTTCACTGTGGAATTTTGCCATCACCCACAAGGACATGCCGGAGTCCTTGGTCTACGAAGTGACCAAGACCGTAATGGAGAACCATGAGCGCATGATTCAGGTACATGGCTCTGCGCGCGAAACGATGCCGGAGAACTTCGTGCACAACACCTTCATCCCCTGGCACCCCGGGGCGGTTCGCTGGTTTGAAGAAAACGGTTACGAGATCCCCGCTGATCTTCGGGATTAATCCACCATGCTTGCGCGCCGGCTAGCTAGCCGGCGCGCAGGCAGGTGATGCAACCGGGCAACCGCAATCTGC
>NZ_CP071922.1:3311563-3316551 GCF_017584085.1 Halomonas sp. BM-2019 | reverse complement strand
CCCGGTGCTGGCGGTCAACGCCCAGCCGCTGGTCTCCATCGACTTCAACCACGACGCCAACTCCTCCACCTTCGACGCCAACCACACCCGGGTAAACGGCCGCCTGGTGAAGGTGATGGCCTGGTACGACAACGAGTGGGGCTTCTCCAACCGCATGCTGGACACCGCCCTGGCCATGCAGGCCGCGGGCGACGCCAAGCGCGAAGCGGCCTGAGCGCCTGACCCGACCCGGCCAGCCGCCGGGTCCTGAAGCGAACGCCGGGACGGGAGACCGTTCCGGCGTTCATGCTTTCGGGAGCCGGCCTCAAGTGGCCGGTCGAGGACTTAACCCGGAAATCATACGCCACCACTCCTGCGTCTCGCTGCGTGCCGACGGTGTCATCGCCGGGCTGGGCAGCCAGGGCTATCATGCCGCCCTGGACGCCGTGATCCGGGCGGCCGCCTCCGCCTGACACGCTCTTCCAACGCTTTTCCCCGCGGGCCCGCCAGTGATGGCGGGTCCGCGGGTTTGTGCGCGTTTGTCACCCGGGCTGACACTCGGCTTATTGGCTACCTTAGTAATCAGCGTCATCAATAGTCGTGCTCTATCTGGATGAGGGGATATCCCAATGGAGAAACCGGAGACCATGGCCCCGGAAACGCGCAAGAAGCAGGAGCTCAAGCTGTTCCTGTTCATTGCCGTGCTGCTGTTCCCGATCCTGGCCATCGCCGTGGTCGGGGGCTTCGGCTTCGCCGTCTGGATCTATCAGATGTTTGCTGGCCCCCCGGGCCCGCCGTCCTGACACGCGGTGCTTGACAGCGAGGAACCATGCCACAGTCCGATAACAACAAGCGTCGTCAATTCTTCCGCTCGCTGGGCGGCCAAGGCCCGATAAGACGACCTCCCTGGACCGCTGACGACTTCACCGACCGCTGTGTGCGCTGCCGGGCATGCGTGGATGCCTGTCCGGAGGGCGTGCTGTTTATCGGCGGGGGCGGCTATCCGGAGCTGCGCTTCACCGACGGCGGCTGCACGCTCTGTCGTGCCTGCGTGGACGTCTGCGAAGCGCCGGTCTTCGATACCGGTCGGCCAGCCTTTCCCTGGCGAGCCCGCATCGAGGCGAACTGCCTGGCCCTGGCCAACGTGCACTGCCAGAGCTGCCAGGACGCCTGCGAATGGCGCGCCATCCGCTTCGTTCCACAGCTGGGCCATGCCCCGACCCCGCGGCTGGACACCGCTGCCTGTACCGGCTGCGGCGCCTGCCAGGCCCAGTGCCCCAATCACGCCATCACAATGACAAGTGACACAATGACAAGTGAGGAGAGGGCCCATGTCGACTGATGCCCTGCATATCGCCAGCCTCCTGGTCCACGTGCAGCCGGGTCACGCCCGCTCGGTTGCCCGCTGGGTGGAAGGCCAGGCCGACACCGAGATACGCGCCGAGGATGCCGCCGGCAAGCTGGTGGTGGTGGTGGAGAGCCAGCACGAGAGACGCATCCTCGCGCTGGTCGATGCGCTCCAGTCGCTGCCGGGCGTGCTGGGGGCGGCGCTGGTCTACCACCAGATACTCGACCCCGCCACCGCCGATGAGCCAGAGGCGGCGGACGAACCGCAGCAGCGACAAGCAGGACAAGCAGAAGGGGCCCTGTCATGAAGATGACCCGTCGTGAGTTCGCCAAGGCCAACGCAGCGGCCGTGGCGGCTGCCACCGCCGGCATGGCCATCCCGGCCGGCGCCAGCAACCTGATCACCAACGCCGAGCTGACACAGTTGAACTGGGACAAGGCGCCCTGCCGCTTCTGCGGGGTGGGCTGCAGCGTGATGGTGGCGACCCAGAACGATCGCATCGTCGCCACCCACGGCGACGTTCAGTCGGAGGTCAATCGCGGCCTCAACTGCGTCAAGGGCTACTTCCTCTCCAAGATCCTCTACGGCGAGGACCGGCTGACCCGGCCGATGCTGCGCAAGCGCAACGGCGTCTATGACAAGCGGGGCGATTTCGAGCCGGTCTCCTGGGACGAGGCGCTGGATCTGATGGCGGCGAAGTTCAAGGAGGCCATTCGCGACCATGGGCCGGAGAGCGTGGCGATGTTTGGCTCCGGCCAGTGGACGATCTGGGAAGGCTACGCCGCCAGCAAGCTGTTCAAGGCCGGGCTGCGCTCCAACAACATCGACCCCAACGCGCGGCACTGCATGGCCTCGGCGGTGTTCGCCTTCATGCGCGCCTTCGGCTCCGACGAGCCGATGGGCGTGTATGACGACATCGAAGAGGCCAATGCCTTCGTGCTGTGGGGCTCCAACATGGCCGAGATGCATCCGATCCTCTGGACCCGGGTCACCGACCGCCGGCTCTCCTACCCGGAGACCCGGGTGGCGGTGCTCTCCACCTTCGAGCACCGCAGCTTCGATCTGGCCGACATCCCCATGGTGATGAAGCCCAACGCCGACGTGGTGATTCTCAACTATATCGCCAACCACATCATCCAGACCGACCGCGTGGATCGCGACTTCGTCGAGAATCACACCAGCTTCGTGCGGGCGGTGGACGACATCGGCTACGGGCTGCGACAGGAGCATCCGCTCGAGCAGGCGGCCGCCAACGCCGGGGATCCCAACCGCTGGACGGAGATGAGCTTCGAGGAGTTCGCCGAGCATGTGGCGCCCTTCACCCTGGAGCGCGCCGCCCGGGAGTCCGGTGTCTCCGAGAGCCGCCTGGAGCAGCTCGCCGAACTCTACGCCGACCCCGACACCAAGGTGATGAGCTTCTGGACCATGGGGGTCAACCAGCACACCCGCGGCGTCTGGGTGAACAATCAGATCTACAACCTGCACCTGCTGACCGGCAAGATCTCCGAGCCCGGCAACAGCCCCTTCTCGCTGACCGGCCAGCCCTCGGCCTGCGGCACGGCGCGTGAGGTAGGCACCTTTTCCCACCGCCTGCCGGCGGACCGGGTGGTCACCAACCCCGAGCATCGTCGCGAGGCGGAGGAGATCTGGAAGCTGCCCGAGGGCACCATTCCCGAAAAGGTGGGCTTTCACGCCGTGGAGCAGAGCCGCAAGCTCAAGGATGGCGAGGTCAAGGTCTACTGGACCCAGGTCAGCAACAACATGCAGGCCGGCCCCAACACCCAGCAGGAGATCCTGCCCGGCTGGCGCCACGAGGAGGCCTTCGTCATCGTCTCCGATATCTACCCCACGGCCTCGGCCCAGGCCGCCGACCTGATCCTGCCGGCCGCCTCCTGGGTCGAGAAGGAGGGCGCCTTCGGCAACGCCGAGCGGCGCACCCAGTTCTTCCATCAGCTCGTCTCCGCCCCGGGGGAGGCGCGCTCCGACCTCTGGCAGCTGGTGGAGCTTGCCAAGCGCATCGACGTGGCGGACGTCTGGCCGAGCGAGCTGCTCGACAAGGCGCCCGAGTACCGGGACAAGACCCTGTTCGAGCTGCTCTACGCTAACGGCCAGGTGGATCGCTACCCGCTCTCGGACATGGAGGAGGGTTACGCCAACCAGGAGGCCGAGGCGCTGGGGTTCTACCTCCAGAAGGGGCTATTCGAGGAGTACGCCCGCTTCGGCCGCGGCAAGGGCAAGGACCTGGACGCCTTCGACAACTACCACCAGAACCGCGGCAAGCGCTGGCCGGTGGTAGACGGCAAGGAGACGCTGTGGCGCTACCGCGAGGGCTACGACCCCTACGTCGAAGAGGGCAAGGGCGTGCAGTTCTACGCCAGGCCCGACGACCGGGCGCTGATCTTCGCCGTTCCCGACGAGCCGCCCCCCGAGTCGCCGGACGAGGAGTACCCCTACTGGCTCTCCACCGGGCGGGTGCTGGAGCACTGGCACACCGGCTCGATGACCCGCCGGGTGCCGGAGCTGCACCGGGCGGTGCCGGCGGCGCTGCTCTACATGCACCCCGAGGATGCGCGGGAGGAGGGCATGCGCCGCGGCAGCGAGGTGAAGGTGGTCAGCCGGCGCGGCGAGGTGCGCCTGCGGGTCGAGACCCGGGGCCGGGTCAGGCCGCCCAGGGGGCTGGTCTATGTGCCCTTCTTCGATGCCAACCGGCTGATCAACAACGTGGTCCTGGATGCCACGGACCCGATCTCCAAGCAGACGGACTTCAAGAAGTGTGCAGTGCGCCTGGAACTGATCAGCCTGGCCTGAGGCCGAGACGCAAGGAGAACGACGATGAAATGGCTCAGCATGCTCTGTCTCTCGATCGTCCTGGTGGCGGCCGGCCTGGCGCTGGCCGAAGAGCGCCGGGACGATTCCGCCCCCGACGGCCTGCGTCCCGGGGGCCAGTCGCGGCCGGCCCCGCCGCTGGCCGGCGAGCCCCGGGATCTCGGTCGCCAGGTGCTCAACTACCCCGAGCAGCCGCCGGTCATTCCCCACGGCATTCGCGACTACCAGATCGACACCCGGACCAACCGCTGCCTGACCTGCCATAGCCGTAGCGAGGCGGTGCAGGCCGGTGCGCCCATGGTCAGCATCAGCCACTTCCGGGATCGCCACCAGCAGGTGCTGGCGGCCGTGTCCCCGGATCGCTACTTCTGCACCCAGTGCCATGTGCCCCAGACCGATGCGCCGCCGGTGGTCAGCAACACCTTCCTGACGGTGGACGAGGTGCTGCTCGAGATGCTGCAGGAACGGGGAGGACAGCCATGAAACGCTTGCTGAGACGCTACTGGCACATCCTGACCAGCCCCAGCATGCACTTCAGCCTGGGCTTTCTGACCCTGGGCGGCTTCATTGCCGGGGTCTTCTTCTGGGGCGGATTCAATACCGCGGTGGAGGCCACCAACACCCAGCAGTTCTGCGTCTCCTGTCACGAGATGGAGCGCAATCCGCTGCAGGAAATGCAGGGCACGATCCACTACGAAAACCGCTCCGGGGTGCGCGCCCAGTGTGCCGACTGTCACGTGCCCCACGGCTGGACCCACAAGATGGCCCGCAAGATGGAGGCCTCCAAGGAGGTGTGGGGCTGGGTCTTCGGTACCATTCGTACCGAGGAGCAGTT
>NZ_CP071922.1:3311155-3311533 GCF_017584085.1 Halomonas sp. BM-2019 | reverse complement strand
CGAGCGGGAGTGGGCGCGGCTGCGCGCCAACGACTCCCTGGAGTGCCGAAACTGCCATGAGTTCGAGCACATGGACTTCACCCAGCAGAGCACGCGGGCGGCCCGCGCCCACTCCACCACCCTGGCGGAAGGGGAGGCGACCTGCATCGACTGCCACAAGGGCATCGCCCACGAGCTGCCGGACATGGGCCCCGACTTCGAGCCCGGCACCGCCGGACTGCCGGGCATCCAGTCGTGGGTCGCCCACCTGGAGCGCGACGGTTGACGACAGGCCCGGCCCAAGGCTGGGCCGCTTGCCGAAGCAGCGACATCGCCGGCAGCTTCCGCCGGCGATGTCGCTTCGTGCCGGATGGGACGGCGGTGGCCCGGGAGCATGTC
>NZ_CP071922.1:3298827-3311145 GCF_017584085.1 Halomonas sp. BM-2019 | reverse complement strand
CGGCTGAGCCGACAGCCTGCCGGCTCAGCCGCGTCGGGTGGCCAGCAAGAGCCCGGCGCCGATGATCAGCACGGCACCCAGGTAGGTTTCCAGCAGCGGGACATCGCCGAACACCAGGTAACCGGCCAGGGTCGCCCAGACGAAGGGGACCACCAGGGCCTACAAGGCCGAGCAAGCAGGCAAGCATCTGGTGAAGCTTGACCCCTGGTACCCCAGCAGCAAGACCTGCTTCCATTGCGGCCACAGGGTCGAGTCAATGCCGCCCACTGTTCGCACCTGGGACTGCCCGGCCTGCGGCACCCAAGGCATCGACCGAGACATCAATGCGGCGCGTAACGTCCGTTTCTGCCCACGGAGGCCTGCATCAATCCGGCACATCGCCGGCAGCGGCCTGAGAAGTGGGAAGCTTCGCCCGCTAGAGCGGAGAGCAGTCACATAACTCCTGGGTTATGGCCGCCGGCGAAAACCTCAATTGGCGCGCGGGCCGATATGGCCCAAGCTGACACCATCGAGGCGGCCCCGGATGATGGGGGTCGCAGGGTCCTACCGGAGATGTGACATGCGCAACGACACCCCGACTTCATCCCATGCTTCTCGTTCCTGGCGGCAGCGGCTGGGCGGCCTGCTCTTCGATGCCTCCATGCCGCGGATGGTGAAGGAGATGCGCCGCGTGGCGGGGCCGACCTTCCAGGCGATGGTTCGCGACCTCGACACGCCCATGGCGCCGGCCTTCGAGCGGGAGGTGGCGCGTACCCTGAATCGCGGGGGCAGCGAGGACCTGATTCCCGCCGTGACCCTGATGCCTCCCATGATGGCGCGTTTCGGTCTGACGGCCGGGGACTTCGGCGCCGAGGAGCGCACCTTCTTTACCGAGATGCAGAGCGTCTGCAACCGCTGCCCGGTGGCCGGCCGCTGTTGGCAGGCGCTGCGCGCCGAGGCCGGCTGGGAGCAGTGTCGGGGGTTCTGCCCCAATGCCCAGGCCTTCGAGCAGAAGGCGCTCGCGGCTGCTTGAGACAACATCGCCCTGGCGTCGATCCGCCCCCGGTCAGTTCGCCTGGCCGGGGGCGTCCTGTTGCGGGGTCCCGGTGGCATGCTGGTGCAGCCGGAAGTCTCGCGGCGAGAGGCCGGTATGGCGCTTGAGGAAGCAGGTGAAACAGGGGACTCGGAGAAGCCCAGACTGTCGGCGATACCCGTTCATGCGAGCGCCGATCTCCCTGGCGCCATCAGCAATCGCCTTGAAGCCAGTATGATCTGATAGCTCGTTTCCCGGGGTACGACGACACTAGGAGCCTGTCGGACTTAACGCTGATCTACTACGAGATCCGGTCTTTCGGCCAATTTCATTCGATCTGATTCGTTAAATAGCGCGCTATTCGCCTCATCAGATCGATAAACTTGTCTCGAAATCCGAATCTCTCGCGACGATCGGTCAAATCCGACAGGCTCCTAGGGACGGCCAACACCAGGCTCGAGTGGCTCTACTGCGTGGAAAGGAAGCCGACGACCGAGGAGGAGTACACCCTGCTGCTGCAGATCGAGCAGATCGAGCAGATCGAGCAGATCGTGCACCTCCGTCCGGAAACCGAGCCCTGCTACGAACCCGGCGCCGTCGTCACCCTGACCAATGGCGAGGAGCTGATCCTCAAGACCCCCTTCAAGGAGCTGGTTCGGGAGCTGGAGGAGGTGAAGATGATTCTCCGACCCTGAGGCGCCGCGGCTCGATGTGCCACCCGGTTGGGCGTCCTCGCAGGCGGCGACCCTCTGCCGCCTGCGAGGGCGCGGGGGAGTGCCCGCCTCGACTATCGTCATATGTCGACAGGCCTGTTCCCCCGCTTAAGCTGCTCCACAGGCTCGGCCACTTCTCGAACGGACCGCATCGCGGCTCCTCAAGAAGTGAGCCAGGAGACCGATGTGTTGTTTCAGCACTTGATCCCTATTCCAGGCCCTCGCCACTGCCGCGACGAGTGCCGGCCACAGCCATCCGCGAGCAGGAGCCAGTCGACATGTCCCGATTCCCGCTGACGCAGACCCCTGCCCAGGCCGCCATGCTGGCACGCTGCCTCTTCGGCGCCGGCGGCGCCATGGCGCGAGAGCCCGAGCGTGACGATGGCCACCTCCTGGCGCCTGACCTGATCCCGGACTCGGCCAAGCACGCTCCCCCAGGACACCAATCGGATGCCGCGACACCCGCTGAGCCGCTCGAGAGTGGGGCTCTGAACCCTGAACCCTGAACCCTGAACCCTGAACCATGAGTGGCTCTCGGAATCTCGGCAGTACCCTGCGCGGGGAAGAAGCTTCGGGGGCGCCGTCCCTGGCGCCCCCGAAGCCCTTGAAGTCGTCCCTGTTTCGGCGAAGCCGAGCACCGGTCGCTCAGGCAGTGGCCCCCACCGCCACCGGGGTGGCGCCGCGCTTGATCGCCGCATAGCCCAGGCCGGTGATCAGCGAGCCGATCACGATGGCCGCCAGGTAGAGCAGCACCGGGGTGATGGCGCCGGGAATCATCAGCACGAAGATACCGCCGTGGGGGGCCATCAGCTGGGCGCCGACCAGCATGGAGAGGGCGCCGGTCACCGCACCGCCGGCGATGCAGGCGGGGATCACCCGCAGCGGGTCCTTGGCGGCGAAGGGAATCGCCCCCTCGCTGATGAAGCACAATCCAAGTACAAAGGATGCCTTGCCCGCCTCGCGCTCCGGCTCGGAGAACTTGTGCTTGGCCACGAAGCTGGCGACGCCCATGCCGATGGCCGGGACCATGCCAGCGGCCATGATCGCCGCCATGGGCGCATAGGTCTGGGAGGCCAGCAGCCCGACGCCGAAGGTGTAGGCCGCCTTGTTGACCGGCCCGCCCAGGTCGAAGCACATCATGGCGCCGAGCAGGATGCCGAGCAACACGGCGTTGGTGGCGTCCATGCCGGCCAGGAAGCTGGTCAGCCCGGCCATGATCGCCGCCACCGGCTCGCCGATCACGTAGATCATGGTCAGGCCGGTGACCAGGCTCGCCACCAGCGGAATGATCAGGATCGGCTTGAGCGACTCCACGCTGGAAGGCAGCTTGACATGGCGCGCCACCGCCAGGGCCACGTAGCCGGCCAGGAAGCCGGCCAGGATGCCGCCGAGGAAGCCGGCCTCGATGTTGGCCGCCAGCATGCCGCCGATCATGCCCGGGGCGATGCCTGGCCGGTCGGCGATGGAGTAGGCGATATAGCCGGCGAGTACCGGAATCATCAGCGCAAACGCGGTGCCGCCACCGATCTGCATCAGCGCCGCGGCCAGGGTCCCCTCCTGCTCGAAGGCCTCGATGCCGAAGGCGAAGGAGAGCGCGATCAACAGCCCCCCGGCCACCACCATGGGCAGCATGAAGGAGACCCCGGTCAGCAGGTGCTTGTAGACCCCCTTCTCCTTGACGCCCTTCTGGGACTCACCCTTGGCGGAGGCGCCCTCGCGCTCCACCTCGGCATCGGCCAGGGCCGCCTCGATGGTGGCCTGGGCCTTCTTCAGGGCGTTGCCGGTGGAGGTTCGGTAGAGGCGCTTGCCGGCGAAGCGGGTGGGGTCCACCTCGATGTCGCAGGCCAGGATCACCAGGTCGGCGGCGGCGATCTCCTCCTCGGTAAGCTTGTCCTGGGCGCCCACCGAGCCCTGGGTCTCCACGCGGATCTCGTGGCCGAGCGCCTTGCCGGCCTCGGACAGGGCCTCTGCCGCCATGAAGGTATGCGCCACCCCGGTGGGGCAGGCGGTCACCGCCACGATCTTGCAGGCGCCGGCAGTCGCTGCCGCCGGTGCTTCTGCCTCGGCGGGCGGGGTAAAGGGCGCGGCCTCGCGCTCGGCGCGGGCCAGGAAGGCCGCCGGGTCGGGCAAGGCCTGATCGATGGTGGCCTGGAACAGCGGCTTGCCGGCGAAACGCTGGGGATCCGGAACCCGGTCGGCGGCGGCCACTACCAGGTCGGCGCTGGCGATGGTCTCGGCGGCGAGCGGCGCCTGGGGCGCCAGTTCGCCGTGCATCTCGACGCTGGGGGTCCAGCCCAGGCGGCGGGCGGCCTGCTCCAGGCGGCGGGCGGCGAGGAAGGTGGTGGCCATGCCGCTGGGGCAGGCGGTGAGGATGATGACGTTCATGCGATGGCTCCCTCCGCGTGGGCATCGACGTCGTTCAAGCGACGCACGCGGGTCTGTTGTTGGAGGTGGGGGAAGTCGCTGGCGCGGTGATTGCCGACGCCCACATGGCGCACGGACTCGGCTGAGAGCGCCGTGGCCAGGCGTAGGGTCTGCTCCGGGGTATGGCCCTCGATCACGCCGTGGAGCAGGGCGGCGAACAGGGTGTCGCCGGCACCCACGGTGCTGGCCACGTCGATGCTGGGTGGAACCGCCTGCCAGGCGCCGCGGCTGCTGACCCACAGCACCCCGGCGGGGCCCGCCGAGATCAGCGCCTCCTCGACGCCCACCGAGTAGAGCCGGAGCGCGGCCTTGAGGCGGGCCTCGAAACTCTCCAGGGGGTGGCCGGCCCAGTCGGCCAGTTCATGTTCGTTGGGCTTGACCGCGGTGGGACGGGCCTCGATGGCCTGGCCGAGCGCCTCGCCGCTGGTGTCCACCCAGACCGGCAGGCCTTCGCCGCGCAGGTGGGCGATCAGCTCGGCCAGCCCCGCGGGCGAGACGCCGGGGGGCAGGCTGCCGGCGATCACCACCGCAGCGGGACGGCGCTCGGGATTGGCCAGGCGGGCGTCGAGCCAGGCCAGCAGCCGCTGCCAGGCTCCCTGGTCGATGGTGGGGCCGGGGCCGTTGATATCGGTGACCCGCCCGTCGGCCTCGGCGAGCTTGGCGTTGATGCGGGTCTCGCCGGGCACGCGCAGGAAGGCGTCCTCCACGCCCAGGGCCTCGAAGGCGCGCAGGAAGGGGCCGTCGTTGTCGGCGCCGAGAAAGCCCGACACCGTGACCTCGTGGCCGAGGGCGACCAGCACCCGGGCCACGTTGACCCCCTTGCCGGCGGCCTCGAGATGGGTCTCCCGGGTGCGGTTGACCTCCCCGGGGACGAGCCGCTCGAGGCCGATCGACAGATCCAGGGCGGGGTTGAGGGTAAGGCTGAGAATCCGGGCCATCAGCGCACCTCCAGGGCGTCGCGTACCGCCTCGGCGGTGGGCTGGGCCAGGGCCAGTTCGGCCTGGGCGCGGGCCTCTTCGAGATCGAACTCGGCGAGGCGCGCCTTGACCAGCGGCACCTGGCGGGCGCTCACCGACAGCTCGTCGACACCGAGGCCGACCAGCACCGGCACCGCGGTGGCGTCCGAGGCCAGCTCGCCGCACACCCCGACCCACTTGCCCTGGGCGTGGGCGGCCTGGACGGTCATCTGGATCAGCCGCAGCACCGCCGGGTGCAGGCCATCGGACTGGGCGGAGAGCTCGGGATGGCCGCGGTCGATGGCCAGCGCGTACTGGGTCAGGTCGTTGGTGCCCACCGAGAAGAAGTCCACCTCGGCGGCCAGCGTCGGGGCCAGCAGCGCCGCGGAGGGGATCTCGATCATCACCCCGAGCTGGACGTCGGTGGCGCGCATGGTCTCGGGCAGCTCCTCGAGCAGGCGGTCGAAGATGGCGCGGGCGGCGCGGAACTCGCTGAGGTCCTTGACCATGGGCAGCATGATGCGCAGCGGGCGGCTGCGACTGGCGATGAGCAGGGCGCGCAGCTGGGTCTCCAGCACCTCGGGACGGGTCAGCGCCAGGCGGATGCCGCGCAGGCCGAGGAAGGGGTTGTCCTCCTTGGGCACCGGCCAGTAGGGCAGCGGCTTGTCGCCGCCCACGTCCAGGGTGCGGGCCACCAGCGGGCGGCCGTCCAGGGCGTCGGTGGCCTCGCGGTACTCCTCGACCTGGGTCTCGAGGTCGGGCATCGCGGCATGGGCCATGAAGATGAACTCGGTGCGCAGCAGGCCCACCCCCTCGGCGCCGCGCTCCACGGCGTCGGCGGCGTGGGCGGTGTTGCCCAGGTTGGCGGCCACCTCGACGCGGTGGCCGTCGCGGGTCTGGGCCGGCTGGTGGCGGGCCTCCCAGGCCTCGGCCTCGCGGCGGCGCTGGTCGGCCAGGCGCTGCTCGGCGCTGGCCAGGCGCTCCGCGGAGGGAGCGACGGTATAGCGGCCCCGGTCGCCGTCGACGATCAGCAGGGTGTCGTTGGCGAGCGTCAGCACTCGCTCGCCTGCGCCCACCGCGGCGGGGATGCCCAGCGCGGGCGGTGAGCAGGCCGCGGACCCGGGCGGTGTCCAGGCGGGCCACGTCGGAGGGGCCGAGGTCGTCGGCCACCAGCACATAGGGGGCATCCGGCGGCTCGGGCAGCGCGACGTCGCAGAGGATGCCCAGCACCCGGCGGCCCACGTCGCGCAGGTCGGCGGCGCGTTCGGCCAGCAGCCGGTCGGCGAGCATCTCCTGGGCGTGGGCGGCGGTCTCGATGGCGTGCCACCAGGCGGCCTCGGCGGAGGCGCCTTCCGCGATGCCCTCGCGGGCGGCCTGGTGCAGCTCGGGGTCGGTGAGCATCTCCTCATGCATGGAGAGGATCTGGGCCACTTCGCCGCCGCGGGCCTCGCCCACCAGGGCCTCCAACTGGGCCTCGCCCTCGCGGATGGCGGCGTCCAGGCGGCGGTTCTCGGCGGCCGGATCGCTGGCGCGCTCGGGATACTCGAAGCGCGGGATGCGCAGCACGAAGGCCGGGGCGATGGCCAGGCCCGGGGAGGCGGCCACCGCCGCCTGGGGGACGTTGGCGGGCAGCGGCTCGATCACCACCTTCGGCTCGGGCATCTGGTGCTCGCGGCTCTCGTCGAAGGGCTGGACCGCCTCGCCCAGGCCTTCGGTCACCGCCTGGCAGACGGCCGCCAGGGCGTGCTCGGCGGCGTCGGCCGGGGTGTTATCACCCTCCAGGGAGAACTGCAGCAGCTGGCCGCGACGGGCCCCCAGGCCGATCACCTTGGTCAGGCTGGTGGCCGAGACCGCCTGGCCGCTGCCCTCGGCCAGGCGCACCCGGATCGTCACGCCCTGGGCGCGGGCCACCTGGACCAGCTGCTTGGCCGGGCGGGCGTGGAGGCCATGGGCATTGAGCACCCGCACCGTGGCGGTGATCGCGCTCGCCGTTTCGCCGGCCAGGCGGGCCAGCACGGTGGCGGCGTCGGCGCCGGCCAGGTCACCGGCACTGCCGTTCTCCAGCAGGGTGACGAGTCGCTCCAGCAGGCCGCGGTGGGCGTCGCCCTGGGCGGCCAGGCAGAAGACCCCGGCCAGGGGGGCGTCTCCACCGCTGAGCGGAGCCTCCGGCGTGGCCAGCGCCAGGGCGGGCTGGGTCACGCCCTGGTCGCTGCCCACCAGCCATAGGCCCTGGCCCAGGGGGCGGGGCGCCTGGTCGGCCACGGCGGCGACGAAGGCGTTCGCCACACAGCCGGCCTGACGCAGCCGGGCAGCGGCGGCCAGTGCCAGCTCGTGAGCGTCCCGGGCGGGGAAGCCCAGGCAGAGGGTGTCGGCATCCAGGCGCGCCTCCACCACCGCCTTCGACAGCAGCCCGGCGATCTCGGCGCGGGAGTCGGCGGCGGCCAGCCGCTCGGAGACGCCGTCGCGGTCCAGCACATGGGTCAACTGGCGCAGGATGTCCAGGTGCTCGTCGCTCTGGGCGGCGATGGTCACCAGCACATGGACGCGATTGCCGTCGTGCCAGTCGATGCCGCGGGGAAACTGCAGCACCCGCACCCCGGTGGCGCGCACGTGCTCGCGGCTCTCGGGGGTGCCGTGGGGGATGGCGATGGCGTTGCCGAGGAAGGTGGAAGACTGGGCCTCGCGGGCGTGCAGGCCGTCGCGGTAGCCGGCGGCCGTGAGGCCGGCCTGCTGCAGGGCCTCGGCGGCGCTATCGAGGGCGCTGCGCCAGTCCTGGGCCTCGCAGCCGAGCAGGATATCGTCCTGGGTGAGGGTGAGCATGGGGGGAGTCCTCCCGAATGGCGTGGTTGGTCGGTGAACGACTCTTGTTGAACTGCCAAGTTGAACCCATCACTGAGAACCTTGGCTGAATCGTGTCACCATTGGTGCTAAGGCTGGATCGATTCACTCGATTTGGCAAGGAATAGCCTCTACGACATTGGTAGGGGGTAGGATGGCGGATGTCGGGCGATCCGGTCGCCACTGGCGTAGAATCGTGTCATCAACGTCTCAAGAGGTGGTCATGACGCTTGCTGAAATCGCCCGCCTGGCCGGTGTCTCGCGCACCACGGCCAGCTATGTCATCAACGGCAAGGCCGAGGAGAAGCGCATCAGCCCCCAGACCGTGGAGCGGGTGATGGCGGTGGTGCGCAAGCACCGCTACCGGGTCGATGCCCAGGCCGCGGCGCTGCGGCGTGGCTCGAGCCGCATCCTGGGGCTGATCGTGCCGGACCTGGAGAATGTCAGCTATGCGCGCCTGGCCAAGCGCCTGGAGCGCGGCGCCCGGGAGCAGGGCTACCAGCTGCTGATCGTCGGCTCCGACGACCGGCCGGAAAGCGAGCGCGACCTGGCGCTGGCGCTGCGCGCCCAGCGCTGCGAGGTGTTGATCACCGCCAGCTGCCTGCCGCCGGACGACCCCTTCTACGCCGAGCTGATGGCCGACGGCCTGCCGGTGATCGCCGTGGACCGTGGCTTCGCGCCCTCGCGCTTCGTCAGCGTGGTGAGCAACGACGGCGAGGCCGCCGAGCGGCTGACCCGTTCGGTGCTGGGCGAGGGGGTGAGGCGGGTGGCCTGGCTGGACGCCGTGCCGGGGATCTCCATCACCCGGGAGCGCCGGGCGGGGTTCGAGCGGGCCCTGGCGGGCAGTCAAGTCGAGGCGATCATCGCCAGCGGCGAGCGCTACGACCGCGAGGAAGGGGCGCGGCTGCTGCGCGAGCTGCTCGACGCCCACGGCCTGCCCGACGCCCTGATCACCGCCTCCTATGTGCTGCTCGACGGCGTCTTCGACGTGCTGCTGGAGGAGGGTGGGCTGCCCCAGGGCCTGCGCCTGGCCACCTTCGGCGACAGCCGGCTGCTGGACTTCCTGCCGCTACCGGTCAACTCGGCGGTGCAGGACCACGAGCGCATCGCCGCCACGGCCCTGCAGGCCGCCCTGGCGGCGGCCCGGGGCGACTACCGTCCGGGCGAGACGGTCATCGCCCGGCGGCTGCGCTGGCGGCGGCCGGAGCGCCAGGCGGTCAGATAGGGCCGGCCAGGATAGGGCTGCCCAGGATAGGGGCGCTCAGATAGGGGACGCGGGGACCGTCCGGATCACGCCGGGGCGTCGAGGGCGACCGTACAGTTCTCCTGCAGCGAGCGACGGCACGCCTCCAGCAGCCGGGCCTGGTCATGGAACTCGGCGGCGGCGTCCGGGGCCGGGCCCTCGCCCAGCACCCAGGCCGAGAAGGCCTCGATCTGGGCGGGGTACTGGTCGCCGTAGACCGTCTCGCGACGCACCCGGCCCTGCTCGTCGGTGACGACCAGCTCCCCCACCCCGCCCTGCTTGTCGGGGCGAAAGGCGGCGGGCAACAGCAGGCTGCCGTGGCTGCCGATCACCTCGTAGCGATTGACCATGGTCTGCTCGAAGCTGGCGCCAAACTCCGCCAGGCGCCCGTCGGCGTAGCGCAGCAGGCCGCCCACGCTGGTATCCACCCCCAGCGCCGCGGGGACCTGGCCCACCACCGTCACCGCCTCGGGCAGGCCGAGCAGCCGCCGGATCACGTCCAGGGGGTAGCAGCCCACGTCGTGCAGGCTGCCGCCGGCCTGGTCGGCGGAGAGGCGGATATTGTCCGCCTCCAGGTCCAGGGGGAAGGAGAAGAGCCCGCGGACCTGGCGCACCTCGCCGATCTCCCCGCGCTGAAGGATCTCGCGGACCCGGGCGTGCTGGGGGTGATGGCGGTACATGTAGCCCTCCATCAGCGCCACCCCGGCCTGGTCGCAGGCGGCCTGCATGGTGCGGGCCTCCGCAGCAGTCAGGGCGGCGGGCTTCTCGCACAGCACCGCCTTGCCGTGGCGGGCCGCCTCGCAGACCCAGCGGGCATGGAGGTGATTGGGCAGGGGGATATAGACCGCCTCCACTTCCGGGTCTTCCAGCAGGTGGCGGAAGCTATCGTGGGCCCTGGGGATGCCGTACTCGGCGGCCACGTCGCCGGCCTTGCCGCTCTCGCTGGCGATGGCGGTCAGCCGCGCGTTGCGCGCGGCCCGGATGGCCGGGATCATCGCCTTGCGGGCGATGCCGGCGGTGCTCAGGATGCCCCAGCGGAGCTCACGCATGATGCCTCCTCGTCGCTGTGCGGGTTGCCACGGTCCCTTCCAGAAGATTAGCTCTTCAGGCGCGCCAGGTCCTCGCGGGTGGGCAGGGCGGCGTAGGCGCCGGGCCGGGTCACGGCGTGGGCGCCGCAGCGGCAGGCGGTCTCGACGGCGCGGGCCAGGAAGTCGGCGTCGCGGTGCCAGTCGCCATCGATACCCACCTCGCCGAGGTGCATGGCGAGCTCGGCCAGCAGGCCGCCGATAAAGGCGTCGCCGCCGGCGGTGGTGTCCACCGCCTGGACCTTGGGCGGTGCCACCCGTTTCTCCAGGCCCACCCCCTTGAGCACCACCTCGCCGGCCCCGTCGGTAATCACGATGGCCTTGACCCCGGCGGCCAGGCGCTCGGCCAGCCAGGCGTCCTCCGGGTGGTCGGCGCGCAGGTAGTCGAGCTCGTCGGTGGAGAGCTTGAGCAGGTCGGCCCCGTCCAGCAGCCGGGTGACCAGGGCGATCTCCGCGGCGCCGTCGGCCCAGAGGTTGTGGCGCAGGTTGGCGTCCACGCTGACCAGGCAGCCGGCGCGGCGGGCCATCTCGGCCATGGACAGGGTGGTCTCGGCGATCGCCGCCTCGGTCAGGCTGTTGCTGCACAGGTGCAGGATGGCGGGGGCGGCGAAGACGCCGGCGGGCAGGTGCTCGAGCCGGTAGAGCAGGTCGGCGGCCGGCGGGCGGTAGAAGTCGAAGGTGCGCTCGCCGTGGGCGTCCCGGGAGACGAAGGCCAGCGCCGTGCGCGCCTCCCGGGTGAGCACCACGCCGCTGGTGTCGACGCCGTGGGCGGCCAGTTCCCGGGCCAGGAAGTCGCCGAAGTGATCCTCGCCGAGCATGCCCAGGAAGCGGCTGGGCACGCCGAGGCGGGCACAGGCCACGGCCACATTGGCGGGGGCGCCGCCGGCGTAGGGGGTAAAGACTTCGGGAGCGAGGGTCTCAGGGGCGTCGCCGGCGGCCTCACCGAGGCGGCTGGAGAGCATGTCGACGAGCGCTTCGCCGAAGGCGATCACGGGAATCATGGCGGGTCCTCGTTGTTCGATTCGTTGTCAATGGTGTTGGGGCGGCGCGCTCAGGCCACCTCCTGGCCGCGGGCCGCCTCCAGCAGGGCGAACCAGGCGGGGCGCGGCAGTTCGAGGGCGGCGTCGGCGTGCAGGGCGCGGATGCGTTCAGCCTTGAGGCTGCCGATCACCGGCCGCGGACGGCCGGGCAGGGCGCGCAGCCAGGCCAGCGCCAGGCCCGCCGGGGTGATGCCGTGAGCCTCGGCCTGGGCCAGCAGTTCCGGGCGAGCCGGGCCGGTCAATACCCGGCCGCCACCCAGGGGCGACCAGGCCAGGGGCGTGAGGCCGTCGCCCACCAGGGCGTCGAAGCAGCCGTCGAAGAGCGGCGCCGTATGGGCCAGGGAGAGCTGTAGCTGGTGGCTCTCCAGGCGCTGGTGCATGGCCCCCTGAAGTCGACGCCACTGCTCGGGCAGGAAGTTGGAGACCCCGGCGGCCCCCAGCTTGCCGGCGGCGATGGCGTCGTCCAGGGCGCGGCCGGTGGCCTCGGCCTCCATCAGCGGGTCGGGGCGGTGGATCAGGAAATGATCGAGGCGCTCCACTCCCAGGCGCGCCAGGGCCGCGTCGATGGCGGCGGCCACATAGCCCCGGGAGCTGTCGTAGTGCTTGATTCCCTTGTCCCGGTGAAGGGCGCCAGAGGCGTCCCCCTCGGGGGTGACGATGCCGGTCTTGGTCACCACCCGGACCCGTGACGCCAGGGCCGGGCGGGCACGCAGGGCGGCGCCAAACAGCGCCTCGCCCTGGCCCCCGCCGTAGATATCGGCATGGTCGAACCAGGCGAGCCCTTCATCGAGGCGCGCCTCGAGCCAGTCGGCCAGGCGCGCCGGGGCGTGCAGTTCGGGCTCCTCGTGCAGGCGCATCATGCCCAGCAGCAGGGGCGCGTCGATGGCCGGCGACCCTGTCATGAGGCGTCGCCATCACGGGAGAGGGTGGTGCCCAGCAGGTGCTGGGCACCGGGCACCAGCCACACCGGGTCGAGGCGGGTGTTGGCAGACTCGACGCAGAGGAAG
>NZ_CP071922.1:3295943-3298716 GCF_017584085.1 Halomonas sp. BM-2019 | reverse complement strand
CCACCGCGGAATCGCTGCCCTGGCGGGCAATGCGCAGGCGGCGCGTGCCGTCATCCAGGATGAGCTCGGCGTTGCTGTGGTAGATGCGGTCGAGCGCCCCCCGGACCCCCAGCTCGCCCTGCTGCTCGCGCTCGGCGAAGCCGGCCAGCTTGTCCAGGTAGCGGGCCCCGGCCAGCCCCTCGACGCGGCAGGCGAAGGCGTCGCGCACCGCCAGGTAGGTGTGCAGGGCGCCGCTAATCTTCACCGGCGTCTCGCCGACATGCTCGGTGATCAGCTCCACATGCAGGCGGTGGGCATTGGCCTGGATCACCGCTCGGGGCACGAGCTGGCTGTGCAGGCGCGTCTCCGGCGAGAGGTGCAGTTCCACGCCCCCTTCGTGCTCGTCCACGGCCTCGAGGCGCCAGGGTGCCGTGCGGGCCGGGCCGTGCATCGGTCCGGAGCGGTCCGGCGACTCGTCGGCGGTGTGCTCGTCGGCAAACCAGGGCCAGCAGAGCGGGATGCCGCCGCGGATCGCCCCGGGCAGCGCCTGGGGCGTCGGCGTTACCCACAGCCAGCCGCCGCCGTTAGCGTCCGCAGAACGAGAGCCTTCAGCTCGCGCGGGGGCGGGCGCGAAAGGGAGAGCGCCTGCGGCGGGGTTTGGTAGAAAGTGCAGGACCTGAGCGCCTTGCAGGGAAACGGCCAGCTCCCCCCAGGGCTCGTTGGCCAGCCACAGCTCGCGGCCGGCCCACTCGGCGCGCCGCTGGCCGCGGGTCTCGTCGAGCAGGGTGCGCAGGCTTTGCGGAATCATCATTCGACCTCTTCCGTCGAGTTATTCGACTTCTTCATTGTGCAGGGCCTCGGCGGCACCCAGCAGGCCGGGCCAGGGGGCGGTCACCAGGTGCACGGGAATCGCCGCGGTATAGGCGCTCATACGGCCCTTGGCGGCGAAGGCCTCGCGGAAGCGGCTTCGCGGCAGCCAGTCGCGCAGCCGCGGCAGGATGCCGCCGCACAGGGTGACCCCGCCGCGGGCACCCAGGGTCAGGGCGGCATCGCCGCAGACGTCGCCGAGGATCTTCAGGAACCGCAGCAGGGTATCACGGGCCACCGGGTCGCTGTCCGCCGCCGCCGTGACCTCGGCGGGGGTGGCGTGCACGGGATTGGTCCCCTTGAGCGAGCAGTGGCCCAGGTAGAGGACCAGCAGCCCCTGGCCGCACAGGATGCGCTCCACCGAGACGCGGCCGTAGCAGTTGCGGAAGTGGCGCAGCAGGTTCTGCTCGCGCTCGTCGGTGGGGGCGAAGGTGACATGTCCCCCCTCGGCGGGCAGCGGGATCCAGGCGTGGCGGCCGGGGAAGAGCCCGGCCACGCCGAGCCCGGTGCCGGGGCCGATCACCAGGCGGGCCGTATGGGGCAGCGCCTCGCCGGGTTGCACCTCGACCGGGTCGGCCTCGGCCAGGTGGGGCACGCCCAGCGCCTGGGCGGTGAAGTCGTTGATCACCTTGAAGAGCCTGAGCCCCAGCGCCCGCTGGGCCTCGGCCCGGGAGAAGGTCCAATGGTTGTTGGTCATGGTCACCCGGTCGCCGCGGATCGGGCAGGCGAAGGCCAGGCAGGCCTCCCGGGGCGCCGCCTCGCCGGTGGCGCCGACCCGGGCCAGGTAGTCGGTCGCCGCCTCGACCAGCCCGGGATAGTCGGCGCAGGGCAGGGCGAGGATGTCGTGGGGTTCGAAGGCGCCCGGGGTCACCAGCGCGAAGCGGGCGTTGGTCCCTCCGATATCACCGATCAACGCGGGTCGTGTCATCGTCAACTCGTCTCTTCAAGCAGTCGCGCCAGCAGGGCCTGGTCCCTCGCTCTCGATAGTCACCACCGATCAACGCGGGTCGTGTCATCGCGGTGGATCCTCAGGCGTCCTCATCATGGATCATGCCGGCCTGGCAGGCCAGGTCGTCGGCCTCGAAGCCGCCGAACACCGAGGCGCCCTGCTCGGAGCCGCTGGCCAGGTGGCGGAAGCCGGCGAACAGCTCGCGGCCCAGGCCCTGGTGGTAGTGCTCCAGGTGTGGCTCGGCCCGCTCGCGCTCGGCCCAGGCGTGGGCGTCCACCTTGACCTCGAGGGTGCCGGTGTTGGCGTCCAGGCGGACGATATCGCCATCGCGCAGTTTCGCCAGGGGGCCGCCGTCCAGGGCCTCGGGGGTCATGTGGATGGCCGCGGGGACCTTGCCTGAGGCGCCGGACATGCGCCCGTCGGTGACCAGCGCGACCTTGAAGCCGCGGTCCTGGAGCACGCCCAGGTAGGGGGTGAGCTTGTGCAGCTCCGGCATGCCGTTGGCCTTGGGGCCCTGGTAGCGCACCACCACGATGACGTCACGGTCCAGCTCACCGGCCTCGAAGGCCGCCTTGAGCTCGTTCTGGTCCTCGAAGATGCGGGCGGGCGCCTCCACCAGGCGGTGCTCCTCGGCCACCGCCGAGACCTTGATCACCCCGCGGCCGAGGTTGCCGTCGAGCACGGTGAGGCCGCCGGTGGGGGCGAAGGGGCTGGCCACGCCGCGCAGCACGTCCTCGTCGAGGCTCTCGGTGGGGCCCTCGCGCCAGGTCAGCTTGCCTTCCTCGAGGAAGGGCTCCTGGGTGTAGGCGGTCAGGTCGGTGCCGAACACCGTGGGGATGTCGCCATGGATCAGCCCGGCGCCCAGCAGCTCACGGATCAGCAGGCTCATGCCGCCGGCGGCCTGGAAGTGGTTCACGTCGGCCTGGCCGTTGGGGTAGATGCGGGTCAGGCTCGGCGTCACCGCGGAGAGGGCGGTGA
>NZ_CP071922.1:3288553-3295787 GCF_017584085.1 Halomonas sp. BM-2019 | reverse complement strand
ATAGCGGGTCAGGGCCTCGCGCAGCGCCGTGCCCGGGTTGACGAAGGAGGCGCCGGGCAGGTGCAGGCCCATGATCTCCATCATCAGCTGGTTCGAGTTGGCGGTGCCGTAGAAGGTGCACGTGCCGGGACTGTGGTAGGAGGCCGATTCCGCCTCCAGCAGCTCCTCGCGGCCCACCTTGCCCTCGGCATAGAGCTGGCGGATGCGCGCCTTCTCCTTGTTGGGCAGGCCGCTCTCCATGGGGCCGGCGGGCACGAAGAGCGCCGGCAGGTGGCCGAAGCGCGCCGCCCCGATGAAGAGCCCCGGGACGATCTTGTCGCACACGCCCAGGTAGAGGGCGGCATCGAACATGTTGTGGGAGAGCGACACGGCGGTGGCCATGGCGATCACTTCGCGGGAGAAGAGCGACAGCTCCATGCCCGGCTGGCCCTGGGTGACGCCGTCGCACATGGCCGGCACGCCGCCGGCGAACTGGGCGGTGGAGCCCATGGCGCGGGCCGCCTCCTTGATGATGGCGGGGTAGTCCTCCAGCGGCTGGTGGGCCGAGAGCATGTCGTTGTAGGAGGAGACGACACCCAGGTTGGCGCTGTTCATCAGCTTGAGGCGGTCCTTGTCCTCGGCGCCGCAGGCGGCGAAGCCGTGGGCGAGATTGCCGCAGGAGAGCTCGCCACGATGCACGCCGCGCCGGTGCTGGTCGCCCATGCGCGCCTCGTAGAGGGCGCGGCGCTCGGCGGAGCGTTCGCGGATGCGTCGCGTGACGTCGGCGACGGTGGCGTTAAGGACGGGGGTCGGCGTGGCCATGGAGCACCTCGGTAGCTGTGTGTTTTTGTTAAGTTTACCAAAACAATATCCGGATTTCTCGCTATGCTAGCTGGTATTTCGACAAATTTGTAGTTTTATTACCATTATTTTGGCGGGTTGCCGAGCCTGACCTCAACCGGCGATGGACCTAGAACCCCAGCAGCCTCAGCAGCCAGCGTCGATAGGGCGGGTTGAGCAGCCCCACGGCAGTGTGCCTGGCCTGCAGGAAGACGCTGCGCTCTAGGCTGAAGCGCCGGAAGCCGGCCTCGCCCTGGTAGGCCCCCATGCCGCTCTCCCCCACGCCGCCGAAGGGCAGGGCGGGCACGGCGTTGTGCCACAGGGTGTCGTTGAAGACTACGCCACCGGAATGGGTCGTCTCCAGCACCCGTCGGCGCCGCTCGGCATCGTCGGTGAAGGCGTAGAGCGCCAGCGGCCGGGGGCCGGCGTTGACGTGATCCAGGGCGGCCTCGAAGTCGCGCACTCCGAGGATCGGCAGCCAGGGGCCGAAGATCTCCTCCTGCATCAGGGTTAGCCCCGCGTTGGGGTCGATCACCAGGGTCGGGGGCAGCTTGACCGCGCCGCCGGGCAGCTCGACCCGCTCGCCCAGCGCGATCACCCGGCAGCCGCGATCGTGGGCCTCCTCGAGCATCGCCTCGAGACGCGCGCGCTGCCGGCTGCCCGGCACGGCGGTGTAGTCGTCGCTGGCGGCCCCCCGTGGGTAGAAGTCGCTCACCGCGGCGCGTAGCGCCTCGACGAAGGCGGTCAGCCGGGGGGCGTCGATCAGCACATGATCAGGGGCGATGCAGGTCTGGCCGGCGTTGAGCCACTTGCCGAAGGCGATACGCTCGGCGGCCTTGGCGAGATCGGCGTCGGGGCCGATGATCGCCGGGGTCTTGCCGCCGAGCTCCAGGGTGATGGGCGTCAGGTTGGCGGCGGCGGAGCGGGCCACCTCTCGGCCGACCCGGGCGCTGCCGGTGAACAATAGATGGTCGAAGGTCAGCGCCGAGAGGTCGCGAGCCGTCTCGGCCCCGCCGAGCACCACGCAGAGCTCCTCGGCGCTGAAGTAGCGCGCGGCCAGCCGGGCCATCAGTTCGCTGGTGGCGGGGGTATGCTCACTGGGCTTGATCATCACCCGGTTGCCGGCGGCCAGGGCGTCCACCGCCGGCAGCAGGGCCAGGTTCCAGGGGTAGTTGGCGGGGGCAATGATGCCCACCACGCCGAGCGGCTGGCGATGGACCCTGGCCCGGCCGGGCTTCAGGCGCCAGGGCACCGCCGCGCGCCGCGGGCGCATCCAGCGCCTGAGGTGGCGCCGGGCATGGCGCACCGCCTGGAGCACCGTGGCGATCTCCGCCAGGCGGCTCTCGGCCTCGGCGCGGTGGCCGAAGTCCTGGCTGATGGCACGGGCGATCTCGTCGCGGTGGCGGCGGCACAGGGTCCCCAGCCGGGCCAGGCGGTCGCGGCGGGTGGCCAGGCTGGGGAAGGGCTCGGCCGCGAAGGCGCGACGCTGGGCTTCGAACTGCTCCTGCAGCTCGCGGGCATCGGTCATGCACCTCTCCCTGATGTCATGATATGGAAGCGAAAGCGTGGTCTGGCACAATGTAGGCCTTCTGTCGATCGCTTGTCAGCCGTACTGCTGTGGGAGGGCGATTTATCGCGCGAAGCTGCGCGCAGCGCTGCCGGAAAATACCGGGGCGCCTGCGGCGCCTTCGCCCGGTGAACCGGCCTCCCACCATGAAACCTGCCAAACATGTTCACGCCAAAGTGCGAAGAACCAAAGAATAGCCGGCGTGCCAGGAGAACCCATGCCCGAACTGGTACTCAAGGAGTTGCCCGCCATCGAGGCGGTACCGGCCGCGGCCTGGAACGCCCTGGTGGGCGACGACCATCCCTTCCTGCGCCACGAGTTCCTGCACGCCCTGGAGGCCAGCGGCGCGGTGAGCCCGGCCACCGGCTGGGTGCCGCACCACCTGACGCTGTGGCGCGGCGACGCCCTGGTCGGCGCGATGCCCCACTATCACAAGCACCACTCCTTCGGGGAGTACGTCTTCGACTGGAGTTGGGCCGACGCCTGGGAGCGCGCCGGCGGGCGCTACTACCCCAAGGGGCTCACGGCGATTCCCTATACGCCGGCGCCCGGCCCGCGGCTGGCGCTGGCGGAAGGCGTCGACCCCCTGGCGGCCCGCAATGCCCTGGCCGCGGCCTGGGAGGGGGAGGCGTCAGGGCTCTCCAGCTGGCACCTGCTGTTCGCCGAGGAGGCGGAGGTGGCCGCCTGGCAGGCGGCGCGCCCCGGCCTGCTGGCCCGCCACGGGGTGCAGTTCCAGTGGCGGGATGCAGGCTTCGGCGACTTCACGGGATTTCTCGCCGCCATGACCTCGAAGCGGCGCAAGGCGATCCGCCGCGAGCGGCGCATCGTCGCCGACCAGGGGCTGATCCTGCACCGCCTCGAAGGGGAGTCGATCGACGCGGCGGCCCTCGAGCATTTCTTCCGCTGCTACGAGATCACCTATCTGGAGCGCGGCCGTCACGGTTACCTCAACCTGGACTTCTTTCGCCGCCTGCGCGCGGCGATGCCGGAGCGCCTGCTGCTGGTCCAGGCGCGGCTCGAGGGCCAGCCGGTGGCGGCGGCGCTCTGCCTGCAGGGCGCGCGCACCCTCTACGGGCGCTACTGGGGCAGCGAGGTAATGGCCGACTGCCTGCACTTCGAGGCCTGCTACTACCAGGGCATCGAGCACTGCCTGGCGCGGGGGCTTGCCGTTTTCGACCCCGGCACCCAGGGCGAGCACAAGCTGGCCCGGGGGTTTGCGCCGCGCCTGCTCACCTCATTGCACCATATCGCCGACCCTCGCCTGCGCGACGCCTTGGGACGCTTCTGCGCCGAGGAGCGCCCCCGGGTTCGCGCCTACTGCACCGCCGCCGGTCAGGTGCTGCCGTTCAGGACGTGAGCGCGCCCGTCGATGGTGGCATAATGCCCGCGTTTTCCCTTTCGCGACGGACACTGTTCATGCTCAAGTGGTTGGCCATCGTGCTGCTGGTTCTGCTCGCCCTGCTGCAGTATCGCCTGTGGCTGGGGGAGGGGGGCATCCGCGACCTCGGCGAGGTCCGCGAGCGGGTGGCGGCTCTGGAGGCGGCCAACAAGCCGCTGCGCGCCCGCAACGCGCGCCTTGGCGCCGAGGTGCTGGACCTCAAGACCGGCCTGGACGCCATCGAGGAGCGCGGCCGCAGCGACATCGGCATGGTGCGCGCCGACGAACAGTTCTTCTGGGTGCCCGGCGTGGTAGTGGAGTCGAGTCCGGTGGTCAATCCGGCGCCGGCGGTGGGCCTGGAGGCCAGTCGATGAGTGCGACGCTCTGGCTGGTGGTCCCGGCGGCGGGCCAGGGGCAGCGGATGGGCGCCGATCGGCCCAAGCAGTACCTGGAGATCGACGGTCGCCCGGTGCTGGCTCATACCCTGGCGCGGCTGCAGGCGGCCTTCCCGGCGGCGCGGCTCTGCCTCTGCCTGGACCCCTTTGATGCCCGCTTCGATCCGGCCTGGGTGCCCTTCGCCGACTGGTGCTGGGTGCCCGGCGGCGGCGAGCGGGTCGACTCGGTCACCAACGCCCTGGCAGCCATCGCCGCGCAGGCGGCCGACGACGACCTGGTACTGGTCCACGACGCGGCGCGCCCCTGCGTGACCGTAGCGGACCTTGCTCGCCTGCATGCCATCCTGGTGGACGACCCGGTGGGCGGCCTGCTCGCCGCGCCGGTGGCCGACACCATGAAGCGCGACGACGGCGCCGGCCGGATAGCGGGCACCGAGCCCCGCACCGGCCTCTGGCAGGCACTGACCCCCCAGGGCTTCCGCTATGGCCTGCTGTGCCGGGCGCTGGCCGCGGCGGCCCGGGCCGGCGTGGCGGTCACCGACGAGGCCTCGGCGGTGGAGGCGCTGGGGCTCTCGCCGCGGCTGGTCAGCGGGCGTCGCGACAACCTCAAGATCACCCATCCCGAGGACCTGGCACTGGCCGCGCAGATCCTGGCCGCCCAGGCCCTGACGGCGCCGGCCTCGGGCGAGCCAGACAAGGCGCCTTCCGGCGCACTGGAGAGATGATGCGCATCGGCCACGGCTTCGACGTCCACCGCTTCGGCGCGGGTGACCACCTGATGATCGGCGGCGTCGCCGTTCCCTTCGACCAGGGCTTCGTCGCCCACTCCGACGGCGACGTGCTGCTCCACGCCATCAGCGATGCCCTGCTGGGCGCCTGCGCCCTGGGCGACATCGGCCGCCACTTCCCCGACACCGACCCCGCCTGGAAGGGCGCCGACAGCCGCGTGCTGCTGCGCCACGTGGTAGGCCTGGTGCATGAGGCCGGCTTCCGGGTCGGCAACCTGGACGCCACCCTGATCGCCCAGGCGCCGAAGATGGCGCCGCATATCGCGGCCATGGCGGCCAACATCGCCGCGGACCTCGAGGTCGAGGCCGGCGCGGTCAACGTCAAGGCCACCACCAGCGAGCGGCTTGGCTTCACCGGGCGTGGCGAGGGGATCGCCGCCGAGGCGGTAGTGCTGCTGCTGCCCGCCGCACCTGTCGCCAAGCGAGAGGTGGCCGGTGAGTGAGGGCGCCACCGCCGGGGCGGCGGCGGACGCCATCACCTGGCCGCCGGCCTGGCCGCGGGTGCTCGACGCCGACTGCGGCCCGCCATCGGCGGGGGAGTACCGCGCCGCGCCCGAGGACTTCGAGGTCGCCGAGGTGCTCGATTTTGCCCCGGAGGGGGAAGGCGAGCACCTCTGGCTGCATATCGAGAAACGTGACCTCACCACCGCCATGGCGGTGCGCGAACTGGCCCGGCTGTGCGGGGTGTCGCCCCGGGCGGTCGGCTACTCGGGCATGAAGGATCGCGTCGCCGTCACCCGCCAGTGGCTGTCGGTGCAGCTGCCCGGGCGCGAGGCGCCGGCCGGCCTGGCCGACGCCCTGGCCGCCCGCGGCGTGCGCGTGCTCTCCGAGGCGCGCCACCCGCGCAAGCTCAAGCGCGGCGTGCACCGTGCCAACCGCTTCCGCCTGCGCCTGACCGGCGCGGCGCTGGACGACCCGGCCCTGACGGCGCGCTGGTCGCGCCTGGTGGAGCAAGGGGCAGCCAACTACTTCGGCCCCCAGCGCTTCGGCCCCGACGGGCGCAACCTGCTGCGCGCCCGCGCGCTGCTGGCCCGCGGCTGGCGCAAGCGCGACGACCGCGATGGCATGCTGCTCTCCGCGGCGCGCAGCTTCCTGTTCAACGAGGGGCTGGCCGCGCGGGTCCGCGACGGCAGCTGGAATCGCCTGCTGCCCGGCGAGGTCGCGATCCTCGACGGCACGGCGAGCCAGTTCACCCTGGAGGCGCCGGATGCCGAGCTCGAGGCCCGCGCCGCCCGCCTGGACCTGCACGGCAGCGGGGTGCTGTGGGGCGTCGGCGACTCGGTGGCGGCCGGCGAGGCGCTGGGCCGCGAGCGATGGCTGTCGGAGCGCTACCCGGCACTCTGCGCCGGGCTCGAGCGCGCGGGCGTTCGGCTGGCCCGCCGCGCCCTGCGCCTGCGCCTGGGCGAGCCGCGCCTGACCCGCGGCGAGGGCGAGCTGTGGCTCGCCTTCAGCCTGCCCCGCGGCGCCTTCGCCACCGCCGTGCTGCGCGAACTGATCGCCCACCCCACCCTGTGAAGGAGTCCGCGATGCGTCGACTGCTGCTTTCCAATGACGATGGCGTGCATGCGCCCGGCCTGCGCGCCCTGCACGATGCCCTGGTGCCCCACGCCCGGCTGCGCGTGGTGGCCCCGGACCGCGACAAGAGCGGGGCCAGCAACTCCCTGACCCTGAGCCGGCCGCTCTCGCTCTCCGACCTGGACAACGGCTTCTACAGCGTCGACGGGACCCCGGCGGACTGCGTCTACCTGGGGGTCAACGGCGTCTGGGACGAGAAGCCCGACCTGGTGATCTCCGGCATCAACCATGGCGGCAACCTGGGCGACGACGTGCTCTACTCCGGCACCGTGGCCGCCGCCATGGAGGGGCGCAACCTGGGCATGCCGGCCATCGCCATGTCGCTGGTCGGGTCGCGTCACTTCGACACCGCCTGCTCAACGTCAACGTGCCGGACCTGCCCTGGGACGAGATCCAGGGCTTCCGGGTCACGCGCCTGGGCTATCGCGGCCCGGCCTCGCGACCACTGGAGGTGCGCGACCCACGGGGGCGGGTGCGCTGGTGGATCGCCGCCGCCGGGGAGAACGCCGATGACGGCCCCGATACCGACTTCGCCGCCGTCGAGGCGGGCTTCGTTTCCATCACCCCGCTGCAGACCGACCTGACCCGGCATGCGGCGCTCTACGACGTACAGGGCTGGCTGGATGCACTCACCTGAACGACTGCCGGAGCTGGTGCGCGGGGTGGGCATGACCTCCCAGCGGACCCGCGACCGCATGGTGGCAAGGCTGGC
>NZ_CP071922.1:3283497-3288453 GCF_017584085.1 Halomonas sp. BM-2019 | reverse complement strand
CTGTTCCTCGACGAGGCGCTGGCCCACCGCGCCTACGAGGATACCGCCCTGCCCATCGGCCACGCCCAGACGCTCTCCCAGCCGTGGATGGTGGCCAGGATGACCGAGCTGGTGCTGGAGGCCGCCCCCAGCCGGGTGCTGGAGATCGGCACCGGCTCGGGCTACCAGACCCTGATCCTGGCGCGGCTGGTGCCGGAACTCTGGTCGATCGAACGGATCAATGCCCTGCATCGCCGCGCCGCCGAGCGGCTGCACCTGCTCGAGGCGCACGCCGCCCGGTTGCGCCTGGCCGATGGCGGCCATGGCTGGCCGGAGGAGGCCCCCTTCGATGTCATTCTGCTCACCGCCTGTGCCGGCGAGCTGCCCGCCCCGCTGCTGGCCCAGCTGGCCGACGGCGGGGTGCTGATCACGCCGCTGGCCGACGCCCGGGGTCGCCAGTGGCTGACCCGGGTGCGGCGCCAGGGGGACCATTACGAGCAGCAGCGCCTCGAGTCGGTGCGTTTCGTGCCACTGCTGGAAGGCGTCATTCGTTGAAAGGAGCCAGCTGTTGAAGCGTTATCCAGGAATCTTCCTCAGGGGGGCCGGCATGGGCGCCGCCGATGCGGTGCCCGGCGTCTCCGGCGGCACCATCGCCTTCATCACCGGCATCTACGAGGAGCTGATCCACACCATCAAGCAGTTCGGGCCCAGCGCCTTCGTGGCCTGGCGTCGCGGCGGCCTGCCGATGCTGGTCGCCCACCTCAACCTGGGGTTCGTGGTCCCGCTGCTGGCCGGCATCGCGGTGAGCCTGGTCAGCGTCGCCCACCTGGTGGTGTGGCTGATGGAGGACCATCCGCTGCTGCTCAACGGCTTCTTCTTCGGCCTGGTCGCCGCCTCGGCGCTGGTGGTCAGCCGCCACCCCAGCACCTGGCGGTGGTGGCATGTGGCGCCGCTGGTGGCGGGCCTGCTGCTGGCGCACTTCCTGCCCGCCCTGATGCCGCTGATCCTGATGCTCGGGAGCCCCCAGCTGATCCTGGTGGTGGGCGGCGCCATCGCCATCAGCGCGTTGCTGCTGCCGGGGGTCTCCGGGAGCTTCCTGCTGCTCACCATGGGGCTCTACGGCACCGTGATGCAGGGCATTCGCAGCTTCGACCTGGGGCTGATCACCCTCTTCGGGCTGGGCTGCCTGATCGGCCTGTTCTTCTTTTCTCGACTGCTCTCCTGGCTGCTGCGCCATCACCATACCGCCACTCTGCAGCTGCTGGTGGGCTTCATCGTGGGCTCGCTGCCGGTACTCTGGCCCTGGCGCGAGCTGGTACGCTACCAGCTCGGCCCCGAGGGTCAGATGATTCCCCTGGACTACCGCTATCTCACCCCGGCTGACTTCGCCCTGCTCACCGGCGAGTCGGCCCAGCTGGCGGGCGTGGTGGCGCTGATGCTGGTCGGGGCGGCCCTGGTACTGCTGCTGGATCGCGGGGGCCGTCGTCCGGCCGCCGCGCGCACGCCCCGAGGGGCGAACAAGGAGGATGCTTCCGATGCGTAAGGTAATGATGATCTCCGCGCTGGCCCTGGCCCTGGCCGGCTGCGCCGCCCAGCAGGGCGAGTCGCCCCAGGTGCAGGTGCGCGACCTCTCGGCCAGCCGCGAGCGGGCCCCGGCCTCCCAGTACACCGTGGAGGCCGGCGATACCCTCTATGGTATCGCCTGGCGCCACAACCTGGACTACCGCGACCTGGCGCGGATCAACCGCATCGGCCCTCCCTATCAGATCCAGCCGGGCCAGCGCCTGGTGCTGGACCCGGACGCCGAGGCACCGGCGCGTGAGGAGGGCACCACCGCCCTGGCCACCGGCACCGGCGTGGTGGCCACGCCGCTGGGCGGCGAGGCGGCCGGTGAGCCGGCGACCGAGGACGCCGGCAGCATGGAGTGGCTGCTGCCCGATGGCACCACCGAGCAGGGGCGCCGGCTCACCGCCCGCTCCCTGGACGAGGCCGAAGGCCCGAGCCTGGCGGCGGTCGAGGGCGCTGTGGAAGCCGCCGGCGGAACCGCGGGGCCCGGCCCCATCTACGACCCCGCCACGCCCGGCGCCGACGGTCGCCTGAGCGAGCGAGACCTGGCCGAGCGGCGTGAAGCCGAGCGGGCCGCGGCCGAAGCCCCCGCCGAGCCGGCGGTGGAGGCGAGCCGTGAGGTGGCCGCCGCCGAGCCGGCGCCCGAGCCGGAACCCGCGCCGACGGCCAGCCCCGAGCCCGTTGCGGGCACCGTCGTGGCCGGAGCGCGCGCGGCGCCCGATCGGGCCTCGCGCACCTTTACCCCGGTGGAGGAGGTGGAGTGGCGCTGGCCCAGCGAGGGCGAGATCGTCGGTCGTTTCGGCGAGGGCGGCAGCATCACCGCCGGCATTGATATCGCCGGGCAAAAGGGGCAACCTGTCAGGGCAGCCGGACCGGGAATCGTCGTCTATGCCGGCAGCGGGGTACGGGGCTATGGCAACCTGATCCTGCTCAAGCACAACGACGAGTACCTGAGCGCCTATGCCCACAACGACTCCCTGCGCGTGCGCGAGAACGACGTGGTCGAGGCCGGCGAGGTGATCGCCACCATGGGCGACAGCGATGCCGAGGATGTGCGGCTGCACTTCGAGGTGCGCAGGAACGGTCAGCCGCAGGACCCCCTGAACTACCTGCCGTCGCGCTGAGTGCCGTTGGGCCCCGGTGGCCATCGCACCTGCGGGGTGTCACACAATAATAATCAGGTGCGCCGATGTTGTTCCCATGGCGTCGGCGCCGGGACGCAACCACAGGGTAGCCATCGATGAGCATGCTTGAACGGGACCTTCAGGATGTGAATCTCGACTCGCTCGAGGAGAAGGACGACGAGGTCGTCGACGACCTGGACGACGACAGCGATGACAGCGATGACAGCGGCGATACGGGCAGCAGCGACGAAGCGGCCTTCGAGAAGGCGCTGAGTCGCGAGGATCGCTACAGCAACCACAGCCTGGATGCGACCCAGATCTACCTCAACGAGATCGGATTCTCGCCGCTGCTGACTCCCGAAGAGGAGGTCTTCTTCGGCCGCCTGGCCCGCCAGGGCGACCCGGCGGGGCGCGCGCGGATGATCGAATCCAACCTGCGCCTGGTGGTCAAGATCGCCCGGCGCTACCTCAACCGCGGGCTGTCGCTGCTCGACCTGATCGAGGAGGGCAACCTCGGCCTGATCCGCGCCGTGGAGAAGTTCGACCCCGAGCGCGGTTTCCGCTTCTCCACCTACGCCACCTGGTGGATCCGCCAGACCATCGAGCGGGCGCTGATGAACCAGACCCGCACCATCCGCCTGCCCATCCACGTGGTCAAGGAGCTCAACATCTACCTGCGGGCGGCCCGGGAGCTGACCCAGAAGCTCGACCACGAGGCCACCGCCGAGGAGATCGCCGACTACCTCGACAAGCCGGTGGAGTCCGTCAAGAAGATGATGGGTCTCAACGAGCGGATCTCCTCGGTGGACTATCCGGTGGGGGGCGACAGCGACAAGCCGCTGATCGAGACCCTGGCCGACGACAACGAACTGGGCCCCGAGTCCTCGCTGCTCGACGGCGACATCAAGCAGCACGTCGACGACTGGCTCGCCGAGCTCACCGAGAAGCAGATGGAGGTGGTAGTGCGCCGCTTCGGCCTGCGGGGCCACGAGGCGGCCACCCTCGAACAGGTGGGTGAGGAGATCGGCCTGACCCGGGAGCGGGTGCGCCAGATCCAGGTCGAGGCGCTCAAGAAGCTGCGCCGGGTGCTCGACAAGCAGGGCCTCTCCCTGGATTCGATCTTCGAGTAGGTGAAGCGCTTGCCGATTTCCTGCATGCTGGCCTGCCAGCCTGCAGGGCAACGGCCCCGTCACACAGGAACTCTACGCCCATGCCCCGCCTCTCCCTGTCTCGCCTGGCCCCGTCTCCCCTGGCCCTGCTCGTCGGGCTGGCCGTGGCCGGCCCGGCCCAGGCCACCGACCTCTGGACCGTCGCCCGGGATGCCCTGGACAACGACGCCAGCCTGGCCGCGGCCCGCTCCGGTTTCTCCGCCGTGGAGGCCGTGCGCGACGTGCAGCGCGGCACCCTCTTGCCCCAGATTGCCGCGGGCACCAACCTGACCCACAGCCGCACCTACCGCCGCCAGGGGAATGCCCTGGCGGCGCCGGGCGCCGATGGGCCGTTCGTCGGCGATGACGAGGCCAACACCCTGGCACTGCGCCTGGAGGCGACCCAGAGCGTCTATGACGCGACCCGGCGTGCCCAGCTCGAGCGTGCCGAGCGCGAGGTCGACCGCGAGGGGCGCTCCCTGGCGGCCAGCGAGCAGCAACTGCTGCTGAACGTGGCCGAGGCCTACTTCGAGATCCTGCGTGCCCACGACCTGCTCGCGGCGAGCCGTGCCCAGGAGACCGCCATCGGACGCCAGCTGGAGCAGGCCCAGGAGCGCTTCGAGGTGGGGTTGATCGCCATCACCGAGGTGCACGAGGCCCAGGCCTCCTTCGACCTGGCCCGCGCCCAGCGCATCGCCGCCGAGAGCGCCATGCAGGTCAGCTTCGAGGCCCTCGAGCGGCTCACCGGCCAGCGTTACCGGAGCATCGATGGCCTCGCCGAGGAGATCCCCATCGTGCCCCCGGAGCCCGTCGATCGTGACGACTGGGTCGCCCTGGCCATGGAGAACAGCCCCCTGCTGCAGGTCGCCGAGGCGGGCGTCGAGGTGGCCCGCAGCGCGCTGGAGGTCTCCCGGGCCGGACGCCTGCCGAGCGTGGAGGCCTTCGCCGGCTACGACTACTCGGACAGCGACCGCAGCGGCGTCTCCGGCCACAACTCCGCCAGCCAGCTCGGCCTGCGCGCCAGCCTGCCGCTCTATACCGGCGGCTCGACCCAGGCGCAGATCCGCCAGAGCGGCTTCGCCCTGGAGGTGAGCCAGTATGACTTCGAGGCCCAGCGCCGCGACACCATCCAGCAGGTG
>NZ_CP071922.1:3269583-3283328 GCF_017584085.1 Halomonas sp. BM-2019 | reverse complement strand
AGTCGATCCAGGCGGTCAACGCCTGGCTGCTGGAGGAGCGCGCCGTCTCCCTGGAGCTGCCGGCCGTGGGCAACGACGACCCGGTGATGAACATCGGCGAGCGCCCCCAGTCTCCATTCTGATAATTGACTGGCTGGCGCTGAATTTTCGAGGTTTTTCGCCAGGATTTGCCCTGTATTTGGTGGTTTTTTCCATGATATGGCCGGTTTGTCCATGGATAATGCCCGGTCTCTCCTCCCACTTCTTCAGGGTGTGCCATGGCCCGGCCGCTGATCGCCGATATCGACCTCGATGCTCTCCGTCACAACTACCGTCTCGCCCGTGACCTGGCGCCCCACAGCCGGGCCGTGGCCGTGCTCAAGGCCGACGGCTATGGTCATGGCGCGGTGGCCTGTGCCCGCGCCCTGGCAGACATCGCCCCCGCCTTCGCGGTGGCCTGCATCGAGGAGGCGGTGACCCTGCGCGAGGCGGGCATCGCGAGGCCCATCGTGCTGCTCGAGGGCATCTTCGAACCCGCCGAACTCGACCAGGTCGAGGCGCTGGGCCTGTGGATGACGGTGCACAGCGACTGGCAGCTGGAGGCGCTGCTGGCGCGGCGGCCGGCGCGTCCCATCCCGGTGTGGGTCAAGGTGGACTCCGGCATGCACCGGCTGGGCTTTCCCCTGGAGCGGGCGGAGGCGGTGTGGCAGCGGCTGGCGGCGGCGCCGGCCCACGCCTGCGACCTGCACCTGATGAGCCACTTCGCCACGGCGGACCTGGTCGATACCGGCTACTTCAGGCGCCAGATGGCGCGGCTCGCGGCCTTGGGCGAGCGGCTCGGCGCGCCGCTGTGCCTGGCCAACTCGCCGGCCACCCTGGCCTGGCCCGAGGCCCATGGCGCCTGGAACCGCCCCGGGGTGATGCTCTACGGCAGCGATCCCCTGGAACTCGCCAACGCGGCCAGCCGCCGCCTCGAGCCGGTGATGACCCTGCGCTCCGAGCTGATCGCCGTCCGCGAGCTGCCGGCCGGCGAGCCGGTGGGCTACGGCGGCCGCTGGCTCACGCCGCGGCCCTCGCGGATCGGCGTGGTGGCGGCCGGCTACGGTGACGGCTACGATCGCCACGCGGTGGACGGCACCCCGGTGCTGGTGGCGGGCCAGCGCACCGCCATCGCCGGCAAGGTCTCCATGGACATGCTCACCGTGGACCTCACCGCGATTCCCGAGGCCGACATCGGCAGCGAGGTGGTGCTGTGGGGCAGGGCGGCCAACGGCCGGGTGCTCTCGGTGGACGAGGTGGCCCGCCACTGCGATACCATCAGCTACACCCTGCTCACCGGGGTGCTGCCGCGGGTGCCGAGGCGCTATCATGGGGGGCACTCGGGGACAGCCCCCCGCTGATATCGAGACACTCAGGAGTTCTGCCATGGAGAGCATCGAGAGGGAGCCGTCTCCCTATCGAGGGGGGGGCCTCCCCCGATGAGCCGCCGGAAAGCCTATCCCGACTCCTTCGCGCATCCCCGTTTCTGGCCGACCTGGCTGGCCATCGGCGCCATGTACGTCGGGGCCTGGCTGCCCTGGCGGCTCAAGCTGTGGCTTGGCCGCGGCCTGGGCCTGCTGGTCTACCGCCTGGTCAAGCGTCGCCGGCATATCGTCGAGACCAACCTGCGGCTCTGCTTCCCGGAACTGGATGACGAGCAGCGTCGGCGGCTGGTGCGCGAGACCTTTATCGCCAACGGCATCGGCCTGCTGGAGACCGCCACCGGTTGGTGCCGGGATCCCGAGCACCTGCGCCACCGGGTCACCTATCGGGGCCATCACCACCTTGCCCAGGCCCTGGCCCAGGGCAAGGGGGTGCTGGTGGTGGGGATCCATTTCTCCACACTGGACCTGGGCGGGGCGCTGCACTCCCTCTACTTCCCGTCGGACGTGGTCTACCGGCCCCACAACAATCCGCTCTTCGACCGTTTCATGACCCGGGCACGCAGCCACATCTTCGGCCAGGCCATCGATCGCCGCGACCTGCGCGGCGTGGTGCGCCGGATCAAGGAGGGGCATATCGTCTGGTATGCGCCGGACCAGGACTACGGCCGCGACGTCAGCGTCTTCGCCCCCTTCTTCGGCATCGAGACCGCCTCGATCCGGCTCACCGCCAAGATCGCCCGGATGACCGGAGCGCCGGTGGTGCCGTTGATGTTCCACCGCAACCCCGACGATCGCACCTACACCATCGAGTGCCATCCGCCGCTGGAGGGCTTCCCCAGTGGCGACGAGGTGGCCGACGCGGCGCGGATCAACGCCTTCATCGAGCAGGCGATCCGCAAGCACCCGGAGCAGTACCTCTGGCTACACCGGCGCTTCAAGACCCGCCCCGAGGGCGAGCCGGGCTTCTATTGAGCCGTTACCCGTCACCGCACGGCAACACGCGTGCCGGAGTGCCCCGGGCTGGCCCGGCAGCGCTGTCACCTGGCTGTTCGATCTGACTCATGTGTCATTCCTCACCAGGTGCCGTGGCCGGAAGTCGCCTGGACGGGCGGCTTTCCAACCTGATGTCCCGTCTGCAATATGCTGATAGAAAAGCTATTTCACTCCCCGCCGAATACCTGGCATGGACTGTGCTTCGATCATTATGCAAAGGCAGGATAGGCGAAGGCCTATCCGAGGAAGCCAGCCTGATGGGTCGTCATCGCACCCTTTATTCTCGTGAATCAGTACCCTGGAGGTGCAGTCTTATGATGTCCAAGGAATTGCTCAAGAAAATCGGGATTGTTGGTGTGTCGTTCGGCCTGGTGGGCAGCCCGCTACTCTTTGCCGCAGAACATGAGGGGCTCGAGCCCGATGCGCCCGAGCAACAGCAACCGGCCGATCCCGCTACCCCGGCTGATCCGGGTGAACCGGGCGAACCGGCGACTCCGGCTGATCCGGCGACTCCGGCTGATAATGATGAGGATGTCGATACCGAGGAGGCAGGGTTCCTGTCTAGCAAGGAGGAGAATCAGTTCTTTGCCGATGACCTTACCGGCCAGAGCATCAAGAGCCTTGTCGAGGACGACGAGGAGATCGGCACGATTGATAATGTGTTGCTCAATGAGGATGGCGAAGTGGTCGCGGTTACCGTCAGCGTCGGCGGCTTCCTTGGCATGGGTGACAAGACTGTCGCCATCGAGTGGGATGCCTTGGAGCTGAGCAGAGACGATGATGGCGACTATGTCATCAGCGCGAGTATCAGCCAGGATGAGATTGAAAATGCAGAAGCGTTTCAGGCCGACCCTGATGAATAGTCGGTCATGACCGGCTTGTCGTCCCGTGCCCGTGATAGCGGACGTTGTTGACGGCAACACGGCAAGGGCCATCAGGCCCTTGCCGCCACGTCACCGCGCCCGAAGACAAGGGCGAACAGCCAGTAACTTGACCCCCGCGCCCGGTCGACCGAGGCTGAGGCAGCCGGGCCGGGACTTTCGTCGCCACGGCGACCCTACAGCCAAGGAGGCCTGTATGCTAGGCAACGCCTTGTTGTTCCTGATCATTGCCATTATCGCCGGGGTTCTGGGGTTCACCGGCATCGCCGGTGTGGCCACTACCATCGCCCAGATCCTGTTCTTCTTGTTTCTGGTCCTGTTCGTGGTATCGCTGATCTTCGGGCGACGCTGACCGTCCTGCCCCCCGGTCGATGCGACCTTACCAAAAGGCCCCACCTTTCCGGTGGGGCCTTTCTGCTCTGCGCGGTGAGGACGGGACGCCTCAGGCATCGATGCGCTTGTACTTCATGCGGTGCGGGGTATCGTCGCCAACCCGCTTGCGATGGTCCGCCTCGTACTCGCTGTAGTTGCCCTCGAAGAACTCCACGTGGGAGTCGCCCTCGAAGGCCAGGATGTGGGTGGCGATGCGGTCGAGGAACCAGCGGTCGTGGGAGATCACCAGGGCGCAGCCGGGGAAGGCCAGCAGCGCCTCCTCCAGCGCCCGCAGGGTCTCGATGTCCAGGTCGTTGGAGGGCTCGTCGAGCAGCAGTACGTTGGCGCCCTGCTTGAGGGTCTGGGCCAGCTGCAGGCGGCCGCGTTCCCCGCCGGAGAGCTCGGAGAGGCGCTTCTGCTGGTCGTTGCCCTTGAAGTTGAAGCGCCCCACATAGGCTCGCGAGGAGACCTCGTAGCCGTTGATGTTGAGCATGTCCTGGCCGTCGGAGACGGCTTCCCACACCGTCTGCTTGTCGTCGAGGCCGTCGCGCAGCTGCTCCACGTAGGCGACGTCGACGGTATCGCCGACCACCACCTCGCCGGCGTCGGGCTGTTCCTTGCCGGTAATCAGCTTGAACAGGGTCGACTTGCCCGCGCCGTTGCCGCCGACGATGCCGACGATGGCGCCCTTGGGCACGCTGAAGCTGAGGTTCTCGTAGAGCAGCTTGTCATCGAAGGCCTTGGCGACGCCGTGGAACTCGATGACCTTGTCGCCCAGGCGCGGGCCGGGCGGAATGTAGATCTCGTTGGTCTCGTTGCGCTTCTGGAAGTCGCCGGACTGCATCTCCTCGAAGCGGTTGAGGCGCGCCTTGCTCTTGGCCTGGCGCCCCTTGGCGTTGGAGCGCACCCACTCCAGCTCGTGCTTGATCGCCTTCTGGCGCGAGGCCTCCTGCTTGGATTCCCGCTCCAGGCGCTGCTCCTTGGCCTCCAGCCAGGCGGAGTAGTTGCCCTCGAAGGGGATGCCCTGGCCGCGGTCGAGCTCGAGGATCCAGCCCGCCACGTTGTCGAGGAAGTAGCGGTCGTGGGTGATCGCCACCACGGTGCCGCTGTAGTCGTGGAGGAAGCGCTCCAGCCAGGCCACGGACTCGGCGTCCAGATGGTTGGTGGGCTCGTCGAGCAGCAGCATGTCGGGGCTAGCGAGCAGCAGGCGGCAGAGCGCCACCCGGCGGCGTTCACCGCCGGAGAGGTGGCCGACGCGGGCCTCCCAGGACGGCAGGCGCAGGGCCTCGGCGGCCACCTCGAGCTTGCGCTCCAGGTTGTGGGCGTCCGCGGCCTCGATGATGTTCTCCAGGCGCGCCTGCTCGGTGGCCAGGGCGTCGAAGTCGGCGTCCGGCTCGGCGTAGGCGGCATAGACGACGTCGAGCTTCTCCTGGGCCTCCTTGATGGCGCCCAGGGCCTCCTCGACGGTCTCGCGGACGTTCTTGTCGTCGTCGAGCTGCGGCTCCTGGGGCAGGTAGCCGACGTTGATGCCCGGCATCGGACGCGCCTCGCCCTCGAACTCGGTGTCGACCCCGGCCATGATGCGCAGCAGGGTCGACTTGCCGGCGCCGTTGAGGCCCAGCACGCCGATCTTGGCACCCGGGAAGAAGGAGAGCGAGATGTCCTTGAGGATCTGCTTCTTGGGGGGCACGACCTTGCCCACCCGATTCATGGTGTAGACGTATTGCGCCATGGAGTTCCACTTGGTTGGAGAATTTGGCTGACCCAAGATGATAGAGCCCGAGACCGAGGAAGGCCAGCCGCGGGCCTGCTCGCTCTCGGGCCTATCCTGCCTGGCGCTCGGCGCTCGGCGCTCGGCGCTCGGCGCTCGGCGCTCGGCGCTATTCCTCTTCCTCGTCGACGGCCCAGTCGTCCTCGATGGCGCGTCGCAGGCGGCGCTCCTCGAGCAGGGCTTCCACGCGGCGGCGGGCGCGCAGGGTGTCGGCGCGGCTGGTGCGGGGACGAACGTACTCCTCGTCGTTCACCGCTTCGGAAAAATCCGCCTCGTCATCGAGGCTCGGTTCGAGAAGGTGTTCACGGCCCATGCGACGTCCTCCCATGGCCAGGGGTCGACTCGACGTCGACGCTTCACACGATCGCTTCTCGTCCGCTCTTGATGACCTCTGGGTGCGGAGCCGAAGCGCCCAGGCAGCAAAGTGGCTGCCTGGGCGCTATATATCGTTACCGAAGCGGAAGTACAAGCCCCTGCCGGCAGTATTTTTTTCGCTCAGTCCAGGCCGTGCTCGGCCTTGAGGCGCTCGAGCTCCTGCTGGGCCTCGACGCGCTCGGTGACATCCTTCTGCACGCCGATGTAGTAGGTCAGGTTATCGTCGTCGTCGTGGACGGGGGTGATGGAGAGCTCGTTCCAGAACAGGGTGCCGTCCTTTCGGTAGTTGCGCAGCACGGTGCGACACGGGCGTCCCTCGGCCAGCGCCTGGCGGATGGTGGCCAGTCCCGCCTGGTCGCGATCCTCGTTCTGCAGGAAGCGGCAGTCCTGGTAGAGGATCTCGTCGGCGCTGTAGCCGGTCAGGCGCTCGAACCCCTTGTTCACGTAGATCAGGATGTTCTCGTCGCCCTCCTGTTCGGCGACCACGATGCCGTCTTCGGAGGCATCGACGATGCGCTCGAGCAGTTCCGGGCTGATCAGGGGGGATCGTTTCATGCTGGGTGTTCCTGTCGCGGATCCTGTCCAGGCCGCCCGGGCGGGGCGACGGCGGTGGGCACTTCACGGCTGCTGACACATCATGGCCAGACGGCCAGGGGATTTCAACGCGGCGGGCCTATTCGACCTCCGGCAGGCGGCTGGCGCTGGCGGCGGCGGCCAGCGCCATCGTCCGGGATGTCCCGGCACATGCGGCTATCCTCTTCGCCGGTCAACCACTCGAAGAGGCGGGACTGGTTGATCTCGGGGGCGGCCATGGGGGGCTCCTCGCTGGTAGGATGGTCGGCCCACATTGTCGCGACAGGAAGGCCACCGTGTCACGTATTCGCATCCACTACTGTACCCAGTGCCAGTGGCTGCTCCGCAGCGCCTGGCTCGCCCAGGAGCTGCTCTCCACCTTCGGCGAGGAGCTGGAGGAGGTCGCCCTGGTGCCCGCCCACGGCGGCTACTTCGAGATCTTCTACGACGACGAGTCGCTCTGGGAGCGAAAGCGCGACGGCGGCTTTCCGGACAGTCGGGAGCTCAAGCGTCGGGTGCGCGACCGCCTCGCTCCCGGCCGCGACCTGGGGCATATCGATCGCCCCGGCCACGCACCCGGCGCATGACCCGCGACGGCCAGGCGATGCTCTTCGGCCTGGGCGCCGTGGCGCTCTGGTCCACGGTGGCCACCGCCTTCAAGGTGGCGCTGGGCTATATGTCGCCGCTTGAGCTGATGTGGCTCGCCTCACTGGTCTCCTGGGCGCTGATCGGCGCCCTGGTGGCCCGCCAGGGCCTGCTGGGCCAGGCGCTCGGACGCGGCTGGCGCACCGCCGCCTGGGCGGGGCTGATGAACCCGGTGGCCTACTACCTGCTGCTGTTCGGCGCCTATGACCGCCTGCCGGGCCAGGAGGCCATGGCGCTCAACTACACCTGGGCGCTGGCCATGGCCTTTCTCGCCGTGCCGCTGCTCGGCCAGCGGCTGACCTGTATCGACGTGGCGGCGGGGCTGATCGCCTACGCCGGGGTCTGGGTGATCGCCACCCGTGGCGCGGTCTTCGACGTGGCCTTCGCCGACCCCCTCGGCGTCGCCCTGGCGCTGGCCTCGACGCTGATCTGGGCGCTCTACTGGCTGCTCAACGCCCGCGACCACCGCCCGCCCCTGGTGGCCCAGTGGCAGAACTTCAGCGTCGGGGTGCCGGTGCTCACGGTGCTGCTGCTGGCCGGGCCGGGGCTCGCCTGGCCCGGCTGGGCGGGGTTCTCCGCCGGGGTCTACGTGGGGCTCTTCGAGATGGGCATCGCCTTCGTGCTCTGGCAGCTCGCGGTGCACCGGGTGTCGCGCACGGCGAAGGTCTCCACCCTGATCTTCCTCTCGCCGCCGGTGTCGCTGCTGTTGCTCTACCTGGTGGTGGGCGAGCCGATCCGGGTCTCGACCCTGGTGGGGCTCGTGCTGATCCTGGGCGGTCTGGCGCTGCAGCAGTGGCAGAAGGCGCCGGCGCCCGCGGCTCACGAGAGCAGCTGATACTCGAAGAGCAGCTGCTTGAAATCCTGGCGCTGGTGGGCGAAGAGGTAGACCGAGACCTGTGGTGGCTCGTTCCAGATACGGTAGATGACGCGATAGCCGTCGATCAGCAGCTCGCGGTAGTGGCTGATGCCCAGCTCCAGGGCCAACCGGCAAGCCGGGTAGGCGCCGGGGCGCTCGGCAAGGCGTTGCAGGGCGGCACCGACGAGTCGCTGGGTGTAGGCGTGTGCCTCCGCCGGTGCCCACTCCTGGTGATCGATCAGGAAGTGACGACAGCTGCGCAGCGACCGAAGGGCAGTATCTTCGAGGGTGACGAGAAGGGGAGGGGTCACAGCCGTTCGCCCAGCTCGGCCCTCTCATCCTCCTTCAACCGGGCCATGAACTCATCGGCGCTCATGGTCTTGCCCGCCTCTCGGCTCTTCTCGCCCAGGCTCAACAGCTTGAGCAGGGCGATGGCCTGCTCGCGGCGCTCATGGGCGGCATAGGATTCTATGACGTAGGTGGGCTTGCCCTTCTGGGTAATCGTCAGGGGCTCCTGGACATCGAGCGTCGCGGCATGCTGTTTCAGGTAGCTGATGGTTTCGGTGCGCATGGCTTTCCCCCGGTCGAGCGTGATGGTCCAATTTTAGTCCATCAATGGTCCGGCTGCGAGCCGCTGGCCAGGGCCAGGCCGCTTTCCTCCAGCAGCGCGGCGAGCTCGGGCCAGACGTTCTCCAGGATGATCGGCTGGGCCTCTGCGGTAGGGTGGATGCCGTCGCCCTGCATCAGCCCGGCTTCCAGGGCCACCCCCTCCAGCAGGAAGGGCACCAGCGGCAGGTCGTAGTCGTCGGCCAGGCGGGTGAACACCCCGGTGAAGGCGTCGCGGTAGGCCTGGCCGTAGTTCGGGGGGATGTCGATGCCGAGCAGCAGCACCTGGGCCTCGGCCTCCTGGCTCGCCTCGATCATGCGGCGCAGGTTGGCCTCGAACTGCCCCGGCGGCAGGCCGCGCAGGCCGTCGTTGCCGCCCAGCTCCAGCAGAACAATGTCGGGGGTGTGCTGTCCGAGAAGCTCAGGCAACCGGCTGGCGCCGCCGGCGCTGGTCTCGCCGCTGATGCTGGCGTTGACCACCTGCGCCTTTCCGTCGAGCCGCGCTTCCAGCAGACTGACCCAGCCCTCGTCGGCCTCGATGCCGTAGGCCGCGCTCAGGCTGTCGCCCATCACCAGCAGGGTGGGGCGCGCCTCGGCCCGGGCCGTGAGCGCCGCCAGCGACAGCAGCAGGGCGAGCAGCCAGGCCGAGGCCCAACGATTCGGAAAACCAGGGAATCCCTTCATCATGAACGATACCTCTCGCATGGACATGACGCCGATTCTACATGCCGAGCACCTGACCAAGCAGGTCAGGAGCGGCGACCGGCAGCTCACCATTCTGAGTGACCTGGCCCTCTCGGTGTTCCCCGGCGAGTCGGTGGCGATCCTCGGCCAGAGCGGCGCGGGCAAGTCGACCCTGCTGGGGCTGCTGGCCGGGCTCGACCTGCCCACCGGCGGCGAGCTCACGATGTTCGGGCAGCCCCTCGCGGCCCTTGACGAGGACGGCCGGGCCCGGCTGCGCGCCGGCCGGGTCGGCTTCGTGTTCCAGAACTTCCAGCTGCTGCCCACCCTCACGGCGCTGGAGAACGTGATGCTGCCGCTGGAGCTCTCGCCGCGTCCGGGCACCCAGGCGCGCGCCCGCGAGTGGCTGGAGCGGGTGGGGCTGGGCGAGCGCCTCGACCACCTGCCCAAGCAGCTCTCCGGCGGCGAGCAGCAGCGGGTAGCCCTGGCCCGGGCCTTCGTCACCGGCGCCGAGCTGGTGTTCGCCGACGAGCCCACCGGCAACCTCGACCCGGACACCGGCGAGCCTCAAGGTGGTGGATCGCCGCTACCCGCTCTACGGCGGGGTGCACGTGGATCTCGGCGAGGGCAGCGAGGTGGTGGCCCGCGGCCCGGCGGCGGGGGAGGCGTGGCTGGCGCCGCGCCTGGCGCTGCTGCTCGAGGCCGAGCTCGGTGACCGGGTGCAGGTGGGGGAGACCGAGCTGACCGTGGCCGGACTGGTCGAGCGGGAGCCCGACCAGTCCGGCGGCTTCGCCAACTTCAACCCGCGGCTGATGATGCATGCCGATGACCTGGCCGCCTCCAACCTGGTGCAGGACGGCTCGCGGGTCTCCTATGAGCTGCTCGCCGCCGGGCCGCCGGACATCATCGACGACCTGGCGCCACTGCTGGCCCAGCTGCGCCGCGACGGCATCGAGGTGCGCGACGTGCGTCGCGACCGTCCCCAGCTCGGCAACGCCCTGGAGCGCGCGGAGCGCTACCTGAGCCTGGCGGGGCTCGCCGCCGTGCTGCTGGCCGGTGTGGCGGTGGCCATGGCCACCCGGCGCTATGTGGATCGCCACCTGGATACCGCGGCCTTGCTGCGTTGCTTCGGCGCCACCCAGGGAGAGCTGGCGCGGCTGTTCAGTCTGCAGCTGCTGTGGCTGGCGCTGGCCGCCTCGGCGCTGGGGGCGCTGCTGGGGCTGGCCGGCCAGGCGGCACTGCTGGCGCTGCTCACCGCCTTCCTGCCCATGGAGCTGCCGCCGCCCGGCGCGCTGCCGCTGTGGCTCGGGGTCTTCACCGCGCTCGCCGTGCTGGTGGGCTTCGCCGGTCCCACCCTGCTGCGCCTCAAGCGGGTCAGCGCGCTCAAGGTGCTGCGCCGCGAGCTCGACCCGCTGCCCGCCGCCGCCTGGCTGGTGGTGGCGGTGGCCAGCGCGGTCTTCGGTGCCCTGCTGTGGCTCTACTCCGGCGACCTCGGCCTCTCGCTGGGCCTGCTGCTGGGTGGCCTGGTCATGCTGGTGGTGCTCTGGGGGCTCGGCTCGCTGCTGCTCGCCTTCGTGCTGCGCCTGGCCGCCCGCCTGCCGCGCCGCGGCGGCGAGGCCGATCTCGTCCAGGCGCTGCGCCTGGGTGGGGCCCAGCTGGCACGGCGGCGCACGGCGAGCCTAGGCCAGCTGCTGGCCTTCTCGGTGACCTTCTTCGCCATGGCGATGATCGCCCTGGTGCGCGGCGACCTGCTCACCACCTGGGAGGCCCAACTGCCGGAGGACACCCCCAACTATTTCGCCATCAACATCCAGCCCCACGAGCGCGAGGGCTTCGAGGCCGCCCTGGGGGATGCCGCCGATGCGCGCAGTGCCCTCTACCCCATGGTGCGCGGACGCATTACTGCCATCAACGACCGGCCGCCCCGGGAGGCCGTGCCGGCGGACGCTCGCGGCGACAACACCCTGCGCCGGGAGCTCAACCTCACCTGGCGCGAGACCCTGCCGGAGGGCAACCGCCTGGTGGCGGGGCAGTGGTTCGATACCCTGGAGGGCGCCGAGCCCGGCGGCTGGCTGGGGGAGGTGGCCACGGAGCCGGCGGTCACCCGGGTGCCCATCTCCGTTGAGGATGGCCTGGTTGCGCGCTTCGGTCTCGCCCTCGGCGATACCCTGACCTTTACCATCGGGGGCGAGGTGATCGTCGGCGAGATCTCGAGCCTACGCGACCTGGACTGGGACAGCTTCCGGCCCAACTTCTTCGTGATCTTCCCCCCCGGGGTGCTGGAGCGCTTCGGCCACAGCTACATCACCGCCTTCCACCTGGACGCCGAGGAGAGCGACACCCTGCGCGAACTGGTGAGGGCCTTCCCCGGGGTCTCGCTGCTCAACGTCGACGCCATCCTCGGCCAGGTGCGCGAGCTGTTGACCCAGGTGACCCGTGCCGTGGAGCTGGTGCTGGTCTTCGTGCTGCTGGCCGGGGTCAGCGTGCTCTACGCCGCCCTGACCGCCAGCCGTCCGGTGCGGGCCCACGAGAGCGGCCTGCTGCGGGTGTTCGGCGCCGGCAATCGCATGCTCTCCCGGGTGCAGGGGGCGGAGTTCGCCATCCTCGGCCTCGCCAGCGGCCTGATGGGGGCGCTGCTGGCGGAGCTCGCCACCGCCGCCATCTACCTGGCCTGGTTCGACCTGACGCCGCGCCTGCATCTCTGGCTCTGGCTGGCCCTGCCGCTGGGCGGGGCGCTCTTGATCGGTACCATCGGCCACCTGCTTTCCCGCGGCCTGCGCCGTCAGGCCCCGGCGGCGAGCCTGGGCCTGCTGGGCGAGACCTGAGGGGAAACGCATGAAGGAGGAGGCCCTGCGCTACAGGCTGCTGGATGCCCAGCTTTCCCTCGCCCGTGAGAAGGAGCGGGCGGTGATCCTGTTACTCTCCGGCCATGCGGTTACCCACAAGGGGGTGGTGGTCAACCGCCTCAACCACTGGCTGGAGAACCGTCATACCGAGGTTCACGCCCTGGGACCGAGCAGCGAGGAGCAGTCGCGCCCCTACTGGTGGCGCTACTGGCGACGGGTGCCCGACCGCGGCCGTCTCGGCATCTTCATCCACGGCTGGTATGGCGATGCGCTCTTCGCTCGGGCCGAGCGGCGGCTCTCGCCGGGGGCCTTTCAGGATCGCCTTGCCGAGATCCGTGCCTTCGAGGCTGAGCTTGCCGCCGAGGGGGTGGTGGTGCTCAAGCTGTGGACCGACATCGGCCGCCGCGAGCAGCGTCGCCATCTGGAGGAGCTGCAGCTGGATCCGGCCCGCGCCTGGCAGGTGGGGCCCAACGAGTGGCAGCGCCATACCCAGCATGCGGTCATCGAGGCGATCGGACGAACCCTGCGCGATGACACCGAGGCGCCCCATGCCCCGTGGCGGCGGCTGCCTTTCCGTGCGCCGGGCGAGCAGCTCACCCGGGTGGCCCGATCGCTGCTTAGTGTCATGGAGTGCCCACCCGAGCCGCCGGCCACGACGCTGTCGACGCTGTCCGAGGAGGCGCCCGGGATACCCTCGCTGCGCCGCGTCAGCGCCGCGGTGCACGAGCCTATCGACAAGGCCGCCTACCGCGAACGCCTGGCCCATGGCCAGGCCCGCCTGGCCAACAATGCCCGGGAGCTCGCCCGGCGGCGCATCCCCGTGGTGATCGCCTTCGAGGGGCATGATGCGGCGGGGAAGGGCGGCGGCATCCACCGGGTGACGGCGGCGCTGGATGCCCGCCAGTATCGGGTGTATCGGATCGGCGCGCCCAGCGACGAGGAGCTGGCGCTGCCCTGGGGCTGGCGCTTCTGGCGCCGCCTGCCCGCTGACGGGCGCATCGCCCTCTTCGATCGCAGCTGGTACGGGCGGGTGCTGGTAGAGCGGGTCGAGGGGCTGGCCAGCGAGGCCCAGTGGCAGCGCGCCTATGGTGAGATCCGCCACTTCGAGCAGCAGCTGTTGAAGCACGGCGGCGTGATGATCAAGCTGTTCCTCGCCATCGACAAGGAGGAGCAGCTCAAGCGCTTCGAGGCCCGCGCCGCGACGCCCCACAAGCGCCACAAGCTCACCGACGACGACTGGCGCAACCGCGAGCGCTGGGACGACTACCAGCGTGCTATCGACGAGATGTTTGCCCGCACCCACGCCCCAGGCGCCGAATGGTCGCTGATCGCCTGCGACGACAAGCGCCGGGCCCGGCTGGCGGTGCTGGAAGGCGTCAACGAACGACTCGAGGCGCGCCTCGCCTCCGCCGTCTGAACACGGCGGCTGAACCCGCTATGCTCTTTCTCACCGAGCCCCCTTTTCACGATCACACAGGAGGTGATCCATGTCTTATCCCATCTGCACCGCGGCGCGCCTGGCCTTGCCCCTGACCCTTATCCTGGCCCCGCCGGCCCTGGCCGCTACCGACCGCCTGGAGGCCGACCTCCAGGCCTTCTTCGCCGGCGAAGGCGTGCTGGAGATCGGCGAGCTCTCCTCGGCGCTGCTGCGCAGCCGCGTGACCGCCGAGGACCTGCGCTTCGAGAGCCACGAGGGCGAGCGGCTTGCCATCGACCGCTACGTGGTCCGCGGCGACTATGACC
>NZ_CP071922.1:3266656-3269483 GCF_017584085.1 Halomonas sp. BM-2019 | reverse complement strand
CCCGCCATACTATTGCCACCATAGGTCGATGCGCGGGCGCCACGAGTAATTTCGATGCGCTCAATATCGTCTGGGTGCAAGTTTTGTAACGAAGCCGTCCCTAAAGTCGGACTGGTGATCGGCTGACCATCAATCAAAACTAAAACATGCGAGCTCGAACCGCCTTGCATCATGATACTCGTTTGCCCGCCAAACAAGCCGGTTGAGGTAATATCTGCGCCAGCCACCTGCCGGAGCAATGGGATGACAGAGCCACCCTGAAGGCGAGCGATCTCATTGCGCGAGATCACTTGCACCGGCATCACATCCGATACCCGTTCAATCGCCTTTCCCCAGAACCTTGGCAAGTCCTGGCTTTTTCCAACAACCCGTTACTTGGTGATTTTCTTATATTTCACGCGGTGTGGCTCCATCGCATCAGAGCCAAACGTTTTCTTCATGTAGTCTTCATATTCCGAGTAGTTACCTTCATAGAAAGTCACTTTACCTTCATCACGGTAATCAAGGATATGGGTTGCAATGCGGTCAAGGAACCAGCGGTCATGCGAGATGACCAGTGCCGCGCCTGGGAACTCAAGCAAGGCTTCTTCAAGCGCACGCAACGTTTCCACATCAAGGTCGTTGGTCGGCTCATCGAGTAAAAGCAGGTTGCCGCCCGCTTTTAATAGTTTCGCTAAATGAACACGGTTGCGTTCACCACCCGACAATTCGCCAATCCGTTTTTGTTGGTCGTTACCACGGAAATTAAAACGGCCGACATACGCTCGGCTCGGAATTTCATAGGTACCGATGCGCAAAATATCTTGACCATCGGAAACTTCTTCCCAAACCGTCTTTTTGTTGTCCATGTCATCACGGAACTGATCAACCGAAGCCAGATGCACGGTCTCGCCAACTTCAATTGTGCCGGCGTCTGGTTGTTCTTTGCCTGAAATCATCCGAAATAGTGTCGATTTACCCGCACCGTTTGGACCGATAATGCCGACGATAGCGCCTTTTGGCATACTGAAGGTTAGGTCATCAATCAGCAAACGGTCGCCATAGCTCTTTTTCAAGCCATTGACTTCCAGCACTTTATCGCCAAGGCGTGGCCCCGGTGGAATATAAAGCTCATTGGTCTCGTTACGCTCTTGATAATCGCCTGACTGCAGTTCTTCAAAGCGGTTAAGACGTGCTTTACTCTTCGCCTGACGTCCTTTCGGGTTTTGACGAACCCACTCCAACTCTTTCTTAATCGATTTCTGGCGTGCCGCTTCTGACCGTTCTTCATGTTCTAAACGGGCTTCTTTTTGTTCCAGCCAACTTGAGTAATTTCCTTCCCACGGAATACCATAGCCACGGTCAAGTTCAAGAATCCAGCCCGCCACGTTATCAAGGAAATAACGATCATGGGTAATCGCAACCACGGTGCCTTCATAGTCATGCAGGAAGCGTTCAAGCCACGCGACAGACTCAGCGTCAAGGTGGTTAGTTGGTTCGTCGAGGAGCAACATGTCCGGCTTTTCTAACAACAATCGGCAAATCGCAACACGGCGGCGTTCACCACCCGACAAGTGTTCGATTTTTGCATCCCAAGGCGGTAAACGCAGAGCATCCGCTGCACGCTCTAATGCGTTATCAAGGTTATGGCCGTCGTGTGCCTGTAAAATCGCTTCTAGTTCACCTTGGCGTTTCGCTAACGCGTCAAAGTCTGCATCTTCTTCCGCGTACGCAGCATAAACTGCATCAAGCTCGGTCAACGCGTTCTTCACATCCGCCAACGCTTCTTCCACGGCTTCGCGAACCGTTTGGTTCGGATCCAGCTGCGGTTCCTGCGGTAAATAACCAATTTTGATGCCAGCTAGTGGGCGCGCTTCACCTTCAAATTCAGTATCAACGCCTGCCATAATCCGCAAGAGCGTTGACTTACCAGCGCCATTGAGACCGAGAACACCGATTTTAGCACCCGGGAAAAAACTTAACGAAATATCTTTCAAAATTGTGCGCTTCGGCGGGACCACTTTGCTGACGCGCAACATACTGTAGATATACTGAGCCATTATCTTTTCATTCCTTCCAAAAACAACTCACCAAAGGCGGGAGTGTAGCATATTATTTGGTACCAAAGATCTTATCACCGGCGTCGCCGAGGCCGGGTAAAATATAGCCATGCTCATTCAAACGCTGATCAAGAGCCGCTGCATAAATCGTAATATCAGGATGCGCATCGAGAACCCGCTTTACACCCTCTGGCGCGGCAACCAGCACTAACACTCGAATTTCTTTACAACCATGCTTTTTTAACATGTCGAGGGTAGCGACCATGGTACCGCCAGTGGCTAACATGGGGTCGACCACCAAAGCCGTGCGCTCATCAAGATTGCTAGCAAACTTTTCATAGTAAGGCACAGGCTCTAGCGTTGTTTCGTCGCGATATAACCCGACCACACTAACCTTTGCACTGGGAATCAATTGCTGGACGCCGTCGAGCATACCGAGACCCGCACGTAAAATTGGCACAATGGTAATTTTCTTACCTTTAATCTGTTCAACCTCGATCGTATCCCCGCTCCAACTTTGGATTTGGTGAGTCTCCAACTGCAAATCTTTGGTTGCCTCGTAGGTCAGTAGATTGCCTAATTCGTTGGCCAGCTCACGAAATGCTTTGGTACTAATATCTTGAGTGCGCATTAAGCCAAGTTTGTGCTGAACCAGAGGATGTTTGATTACATGTAAAGTCATAGGTCACCGAAAATATTTGTCGACGCAAGTGAATGTCGCTAAGTATAACGAATTGATGGCCATGGCGCAGAGTAAATTACCGCGCGATCTTGCTAATCTACTCATT
>NZ_CP071922.1:3259475-3266556 GCF_017584085.1 Halomonas sp. BM-2019 | reverse complement strand
CTGGAGCTCGACCTGGCGCGGCTGATCGACCTGGCCCCGGCCGAGGAGCGCACCCAGCTGCGCATGATCAGCAACGTGCTCACCGACGGCAGCGGCCGTCTGCGCCTGGATGCCGACTTCGACGCCGAGTGGGAGGAGCGCAACGGCCATACGCGCCTGGCCAGCGACGGGCACATCGACCTGGTGGATGCCCTGCGCCTGGCCCACCGCGTGGAACTGCCGGTACGGCTGCCCGAGGGCGTGAGCGCCGCGGAGCTGTTCACCGACGAGGGGCTACTGGAGGCCGCCACCCTGCTTGGCGGCGAGCTGCGCCTGACCCTGGGCGACCGCGGGCTCTTCCCGCGCCTGCTGACCCTGGGCGCGGCCATGCAGGGCGTTACCGAACCCCAGTACCTGGAGCAGGCCCGCACCCAGGCCATGGGCTTCGGGATGATGCTCGGCCCCCAGGTGCAGGCCGTGCTCACCGGGCTGGTGGCGCTGATGGAAGGCAGCGCGCAGGAGCTCGAGGTCCTTGTCACCCTGCCCGCCGAGAGCCGCCTGGACCGCCTGGCCGACGACCCCCTGGCGCTGCCCGACCGTCTCGACATGAGCGTCGAGACGCGTTGACGCCATGGCCAAGGCCCCCCAGCCCAACCGTAGCGCAGATTCTGCGCGATGGTGATCCAGGGGCGTGGGCGACGGCCCGCATGAATGCGCTGCAGCCCGGGATGATCGCCTTTCATGTGAAAGCGCTCTGGGGGTGGGGTATCATGCTGGCCTCAGATTTCCCCCTTGATGCGAGGTCCCCCGCCCATGTTCAGCCGTGACATGACGATTGCCGGTTTCGATGATGTGCTCTTCGACGCGATGCAGAAGGAAGTCGCCCGTCAGGAAGCGCACATCGAGCTGATCGCCTCCGAGAACTACGCCAGCCCCCGGGTGATGGAGGCCCAGGGCAGCCAGCTCACCAACAAGTACGCGGAAGGCTATCCCGGCAAGCGCTACTACGGCGGCTGTGAATATGTCGACATCGTCGAGCAGCTGGCCATCGACTACGCCAAGCAGCTGTTCGGCGCCAGCTACGCCAACGTCCAGCCCCACTCCGGCTCCCAGGCCAATGCCGCGGTCTTCCAGGCGCTGGTCAAGCCGGGCGATACCGTGCTGGGCATGAGCCTCGACGCCGGCGGCCACCTGACCCACGGCGCCAAGCCCAACTTCTCCGGCAAGCACTACCACGCCGTGCAGTACGGCATCGACGAGAGCGGTCGCATCGACTACGCGGAAGTGGCGAAGCTGGCCCGCGAGCACAGGCCGAAGATGATCATCGCCGGCTTCTCCGCCTACTCCCAGATCATCGATTGGGCCAAGTTCCGCGAGATCGCCGACGAGGTGGGCGCCTACCTGCTGGTCGACATGGCCCACGTGGCCGGTCTGGTGGCCGCCGGCGTCTACCCGACCCCGCTGCCCCACGCCCACGTGGTCACCACCACCACCCACAAGACCCTGCGCGGCCCCCGCGGCGGCCTGATCCTCTCCAGCGAGGGCGACGAAGCCATCGAGAAGAAGCTGCATTCGGCGGTCTTCCCGGGCGGACAGGGCGGCCCCCTGGAGCATGTCATCGCCGCCAAGGCGATCTGCTTCAAGGAGGCCATGGACCCCGAGTTCAAGACCTACCAGCAGCAGGTGGTGAAGAACGCCCAGGCCATGGCCGCCGTCTTCATCGAGCGCGGCTATGAGGTCGTCTCCGGCGGCACCGAGGACCACCTCTTCCTGCTCGCGTTGATCAAGCAGGGCCTGACCGGCAAGGACGCGGACGCCGCCCTGGGCCGCGCGCATATCACCGTCAACAAGAACGCCGTGCCGAATGATCCCCAGAGCCCCTTCGTCACCTCCGGCCTGCGCATCGGCACCCCGGCGGTGACCACCCGCGGCTTCGGCGAGGGCGAGTGCCGCGAGCTCGCCGGCTGGATCTGCGACATCCTCGACGTCATGGCCAAGGGGCAGGACACCGCCGCCATCGAGGCCGAGGTGAAGGCCAAGGTCGAGGCCCTCTGCGCCGAGTACCCGGTCTACCGCTGAGCCCTGAGTCGCCCTGTCGTCGCGGTTTGCCACTGACGTCGGTGCAGCGCCGATCCAGCGGCGGTTCCGGTCGACCTTCTCGACCACGCCCCGCGCCGTGAGAACGGCGCGGGGCGTGGTCGTTGTCAATGCCAGCACCGGCCAAGAGGACGGACACCTCCTGGCCTGATGGGCACCTTTGCACCGATCCAGTATGCTGCCAATAAGCGTGCGGCACGCGCGGCACGTCCGCTGGCAAAGGAGCCCACCACCATGTCGACATTGACCTTCCAGGGTGCGGTGAAGGAAGTCACCGGCTCTCGCTATCTGATCGAGGTGGACGGCGACGGCGGCGGGTCGAAGAAGCTGCTGCTGGAGTGCGGGCTGCACCAGGGCGGGCCCGACGCCGACCGCGCCAACGAGCGGCCCTTCGGTAAGCTGGCCGGCGAGATCGACGCGGTGGTGCTCTCCCATGGTCACCTGGACCACTCCGGCCTGCTGCCCAAGCTGGTGCGCGAGGGCTTCGGCGGCCCGATCCACTGCACCCGGGGCACCCGCGACCTGCTGGAGATCATGCTCCAGGACGCCGCCTTCATCATGGCCAAGGACGTGGAGTGGGAGAACAAGTGGCGCCGGCGCGACGACAAGCCGCTCATCGAGCCGCTCTATGAGCTGGAAGACGTGGAGCGCACCCTGGCGCTCTGCGAATCCCACCCCTACGGTCAGCCGGTCGGCCTACCCGGCGGCGCCACCCTGGTGTTCCGCGATGCCGGGCATATCCTCGGCTCGGCCATTGTCGAGCTGACAATCCCCTCCGGCGGCCAGCAGAAGCGGCTGGTCTTCTCGGGCGACCTGGGCAACCCCAGCTCGGTGCTGATGCGCGACCCCGACAAGGTCTTTGAAGCCGACGTGGTGCTGCTCGAGAGCACCTACGGCGATCGTGACCACCGCCCCCTGGACGAGACCCTGGAGGAGTTCGCCCGGGTGCTGGAGGAGGCCCACGAGGCGGGCGGCAACGTGCTGATCCCCGCCTTCGCGGTGGGGCGCACCCAGGAGATCCTCTACCACCTCAGCGTGCTCTACCACGAGGGGCGGCTGCGCCAGCAGTTGGTGTTCCTCGACAGCCCCATGGCGATCAAGGTCACCGAGCTCTACCACCGGGCGCGCAAGGCGCTGGATGCCGAGGACCTCAAGGTGCTCAACATCGCCGCCAGCGGCGACACCCGCCAGTACCTGCCGATCCTGCGCATGACCCGTACGGTGGAGGAATCCATGGCCATCAACCGCATCCACGGCGGGGCCATCATCATCGCCGGGGCCGGCATGTGCACCGGTGGGCGCATCATCCACCACTTTCGCTACAACCTGGAGAGGCCCAATACCCGCCTGGTGATCGTCGGCTTCCAGGCTGCCGGCACCCTGGGTCGCCAGCTCATCGACGGCGCCGAGCGGGTGCGCGTGCTGGGCCAGGACCTGGCGGTCAAGGCGAAGGTGCACACCATCGGCGGCTTCTCCGCCCACGCCGGCCAGACCGACCTGATCGGCTGGGCCGGCGCCTTCCGCAATAGCCCCCGCGTCTATCTGGTCCACGGTGAGCCCGAGACCCAGGAGGCCTTCAAGACCGCCCTGGCGGCAAGCGGCATCGAGGCCGAGATCCCCGCCTACGGCGATCGCATCGAGCTCTGAAGCGGTTGCCTTTCGCTTGACCTGAATCAAGTGCGACGTCTTGCCCCATGCCATCCATGATAGGGCTGGTCTATCCTTGGCCAATGTTGGTTTTCGACATTAGCTTAGAGGATTTAGTTATGAAAAGGGTTTGGCTGAGCAAGAGTCCCGCGGTATCCCTGCTCACCGGTGCGTTGCTGAGTGCCGGCCTGTCACTTCCTGCCCTGGCCGGCAGTCATGGCGGCGGTGATGATCATGGTCACGACGACTATGCCTACGCCGACAAGGCCCTGTTTATCGTGACCAGCGACTCCCTGCAGACCCAGGGCATGGCGATGATCCTGGCCAATGCCATGCGCGAGCAGGGCACCACCCCGCATATCCTGCTCTGCGACGCCGCCGGTGAGCTGGCCATCGAGGGCTACGAGAGCGAGACCGAGCTCGGCCCGCGCGGCGTCAAGCCCGAGGGGCTGATGCAGATGATGATGGGCGAGGGGGCCAGCGTGGAGGTCTGCGCCATCTACCTGCCCAACACCGACCACGAGGAAGGCGACCTGCGCGAGGGCGTCGGCGTGGCGACACCGGGCGCCATGGCCGAGATGATGCGCGACCCCAAGGTCCCGGTCTTCAGCTTCTGAACCCCTTCGCCCAGGTGAGGCCGCCGGCTACCGCTGGACCGCCGGCGCGCTGTCACCCGGCCCTGTGAGGAGAGTCACCGTGAACATGAAAACCAATGTGGGCGGTGCCGACAAGATCGCCCGCATCGTCATCGGCGCCTTGCTGATCGGCCTGGCCCTGACCGGCGTCATCGGCGCCTGGGGCTGGATCGGCATCCTGCCCCTGGCCACCGGCCTGCTCAACTTCTGCCCGGCCTATGGCCTGCTGGGCATCAATACCTGCAAGCTGAAGAAGTAGCCTGGGGCGGGCAAGAGCCTGCTCTCTCGATGGCGTCATCGCTTCGCGGCGATGGCGCCATTTCTTTTTCAGGTCAGTCAGTTAGGTTTTCTATCGTGATCATCGTCAGGTTCAATTTGTCGGTATATCCATTTTGGGAATAAAATTATAACCGAAATATAGGTGAGGCTCGCTCACCGCCACCCCTGAAGGAGAAGCATGATGGATAATCCGACCCCGCAGCCCGTGATGCCCCAGCTCAACCGCCCGGCGCCGGACTTCACCGCCAAGACCACCCATGGCGAGAAGTCCCTGGCCGACTACCAGGGCAAGTGGCTGGTGCTGTTCGCCCACCCCTCCGACTTCACCCCGGTGTGCACCACCGAATTCTCGGCCTTTGCAACCCGCGCCGAGGACTTCAAGGCGCTGAACACCGAGTTGCTTGGCCTGTCCGTGGACAGCGTGCACTCACATATTGCCTGGGCGCGCAGCATCAAGCAGAACTTCGGCGTGGAGATCCCCTTCCCGATCATCGCCGACCTGAACATGAAGGTGGCCCACGCCTACGGCATGATCCAGCCCGGCGCCAGCGACACCGCCGCGGTACGCGCCACCTTCGTCATCGACCCGGAGGGGGTGCTGCGCGCCATGCTCTACTACCCGATGACCAACGGTCGTTCCGTCGATGAGGTGCTGCGCCTGGTGAAGTCGCTGCAGACCAGCGATGCCCACGGTGTGGCCACGCCCGAGTCCTGGCAGCCGGGCGAGCCGGTGATCGTGCCGCCGCCCGCCACCATGGAAGGCGCCGAGGCGCGCGCCAGCGAAGGCTACGAGTACACCGACTGGTACTTCTGCAAGAAGGCCCTGTAAACCGAGCACCACCTGGCCCCGGCAGCCTGCCGGGGCCACTTCCCCGGCGGTGACGCCCACCAGCTGTGGTGCTCCATCCAGACGATCCTGGCGCTGCCGGACGATACCCGGCTGTTCACCGGACGCGACTACATGCCGGGAGGCCGAGAGCCGGTGTGGGAGAGCAGCGTGCGCGAAGCGCGGGACAGCGAGCTGCCGATGCCCAAGCTGATCCTGCATGCCCTGCAGGTGAATTCGCGGGGTGGCCACCTACCGGAGACCGAGGTCAATGGCAAGCGCTACTCAAGATCCCGCTGGATGCCCTGGAGGGGCCGCCTGGGAGTAGTGGCCGGCGCCTGGCCTGCGCGCCTCATCGCCCTCGAGGCTGGGGGTGTTTTCCTCAGGACAGGGGAATGGTGCCGCATATATCAAAATAATCTATCTTTATAACATTTGTTGGGCTATGCTGGACCCAGCAAGCAGCGACTCACCATGACGGAGGTTGTCAGCCATGTCTCGGCCTATCGTGACCCACTTCTTCGACGAGCCCACCAACACCTTCAGCTACGTGGTGCAGGATCCCGACAGCCACTCCTGCGCCATCCTCGACTCGGTGCTCGACTTCGACTACGCCGCCGGGCGCACCGATACCCGTTCCGCCGACGAGATCATCGCCTTCGTGCGCGAGCACGGGCTCGAGGTGGAGTGGATCCTCGAGACCCATGTCCACGCCGACCACCTCTCCGCGGCGCCCTACCTGCATGAGGCGCTGGGTGGCAAGACAGGCATCGGTGCCAAGATCACCGTGGTCCAGGACGTCTTCGGCAAGGCCTTCAACGCCGGCACCGAGTTCGCCCGTGACGGCAGCCAGTTCGACCGCCTCTTCGAGGAGGGTGACACCTTCACCATCGGCAACCTGGAAGGGCGGGTTCTGCACACTCCGGGCCACACCCCGGCCTGCCTGACCTATGTGATCGGCGACGCCGCCTTCGTCGGCGACACCCTGTTTATGCCCGACTACGGCACCGCCCGCTGCGACTTCCCCGGCGGCAATGCCCGCACCCTCTACCGCTCCATCCAGAAGGTGCTGGCGCTGCCCGACGAGACACGCCTCTTCCTGTGCCATGACTACAAGGCGCCGGAGCGCGAGGCGTACCAGCACGAGACCAGCGTGGCGGAGCAGCGCGACCATAACGTCCACGTGCACGAGGGCATCAGCGAGGAGGCGTTCGTGAAGATGCGCACCGAGCGCGATGCCACTCTCGACATGCCGAAGCTGATCCTGCCCTCGGTGCAGGTCAACATGCGCGCCGGGCACATGCCGCCCGCCGAGGACAACGGCCAGGTCTACCTCAAGGTGCCGATCAACAAGTTCTGAGGCCCGCCCCGTGACCCCCAAGCGCTACCTGCCCATCCTGCAGTGGCTGCCCGGCTACGGCCGGGCCACCCTCGGCAGCGACCTGCTGGCGGCGGTGATCGTCACCATCATGCTGATCCCGCAGTCGCTGGCCTACGCCATGCTGGCCGGGCTGCCGCCGGAGGTGGGCCTGTATGCCAGCATCGCGCCGCTGGTGGTCTATGCGGTGTTCGGCACCAGCCGCACGCTGGCGGTGGGGCCGGTGGCGGTGGTCTCGCT
>NZ_CP071922.1:3246394-3259465 GCF_017584085.1 Halomonas sp. BM-2019 | reverse complement strand
CAGGGCACCCCGGAGTACCTCGGCGCGGCCCTGGTGCTGGCGCTGATGTCCGGGCTGATGCTGACCCTGATGGGGGTGGCGCGGCTCGGTTTCCTGGCCAACTTCCTGAGCCACCCGGTGATCTCCGGCTTCATCACCGCCTCGGGACTGATCATCGCCGCCAGCCAGCTCAAGCATGTGCTGGGGGTCGAGGCCGGCGGCCATAACCTGCTCGAGCTACTCCTTGGCCTGGCCGGCAGCCTGGGGCAGGTGAACGCCCCGACCCTGGCGATCGGGCTCTCGGTGCTGGCCTTCCTCTACGCCGCACGGCGCTGGCTCAAGCCCGGCCTGATGCGCCTGGGCGTGGCGGCGCGGCCGGCGGACATGCTCACCAAGGCCGCGCCGATCCTCGCCGTGGCGGTGACCACCCTGGCCGCCTGGGGGCTCGGCCTCGATGAACGCGGGGTGGCCGTGGTGGGGGCGGTGCCGGCGGGCCTGCCGCCCCTGACCCTGCCCGGCGTCGACGGCGACCTGTGGCGCCAGCTCTTCGTGGCGGCTCTGCTGATCAGCATCGTCGGCTTCGTGGAGTCGGTCTCGGTGGGGCAGACGCTCGCCGCCAAGCGACGCCAGCGCATCGACCCCGACCAGGAGCTGGTGGGGCTGGGTACTTCCAACATCGCCGCCTCCTTCACCGGCGGCATGCCGGTGACCGGCGGCTTCGCCCGCTCGGTGGTGAATTTCGACGCCGGCGCCGAGACCCCCGCGGCCGGCGCCTTCACCGCGCTGGGCATCATGGCGGCCGCGCTGCTGCTGACGCCGCTGATCGCCTACCTGCCCATCGCCACCCTGGCGGCCACCATCATCGTGGCGGTGCTCTCCCTGGTGGACCTTGCCGCCATCCAGCGCACCTGGACCTACTCGCGCAGCGACTTCGCCGCCATGCTGGCGACCATCGTCGTGACCCTGGGCGTCGGCGTGGAGAGTGGCATCCTGGTGGGGGTGGGGCTGTCGCTGGCGCTGCACCTCTACCGCACCAGCCGCCCCCACAGCGCCGTGGTGGGGCGGGTGCCGGGGACCGAGCACTTCCGCAACGTGCAGCGTCACGCGGTGGAGACCGACGAGCGGTTGGCGATCCTGCGGGTCGACGAGAGCCTCTACTTCGCCAATGCCCGCTATCTGGAGGACACCGTGATGGAGTTGGCGGCCCGCCAGCCGGGCCTCGAGCACATCGTGCTGGCCTGCCAGGCGGTCAACGTCATCGACGCCTCGGCGCTGGAGAGCCTGGAGGCGATCAATGCGCGGCTCAGGGATGCCGACGTTCGCCTGCACCTGGCGGAAGTGAAGGGGCCGGTGATGGATCGCCTGGCGCACACCGCGTTCTGTCAGGCGATGACCGGCCAGGTATTCCTGAGCACCTATGACGCCTGGCGGGCACTGCGCGGCGAGGGCGATGCCCCCCTGTCGCGGCCCTGCGGGGTCATGCGGGTAACCGAACCACCCTGATCACTCTTCATCACCCCGTCGGCTCGACCTCTCCGACCGACACCCGAACCCTGAATCGACAACTGAAAGGAGCAAGCGAGAAGTGGACTGGAGCGCATCCCTGAGCGGACTGGCCGGCGGTATCCTGATCGGCCTGTCCGCCACCTGGCTGATGGCCACCCTGGGCCGCATCGCCGGCATCAGCGGCATCATCGGCAACCTGATCACGGTTCGGCCTAAGGGCGACAGCGCCTGGCGGCTGACCTTCCTGCTGGGCCTGATCAGCGGGCCCCTCCTGCTGATGCTGCTTGGGGGCGGGCTCGGCAACGTGGCCGGCACCGGGATCGACGTGACGGGCGCGGTGATCGGCGCCCCCGCCGGCGGCGTGGCGCTGATGCTGGTCGCCGGCCTGCTGGTGGGCCTGGGCACCGGGCTCGGCAGCGGCTGCACCAGCGGCCACGGGGTCTGCGGCCTGTCGCGGCTCTCGCCGCGCTCCCTGGTGGCGACCCTGACCTTCCTGGTGGCGGCGATCGTGACCGTCTATGTGGTGCGGCATCTGATCGGAGGTGGCGCATGAAGACCACGACCTTGAAGCCAGTGATGGGCTATATCGCCGGCCTGCTGTTCGGCCTTGGTCTCGGCATCTCCGGCATGACCGACCCCGCCCGGGTGCTGGGCTTCCTGGACCTCGCTGGCGCCTGGGACCCGACCCTGATGTTCGTGCTTGGCGGCGCCGTGGTGACCAACTTCATCGGCTACCGGCTGGTCTTCAGGCGCTCCAACCCGATCTACGGCGAGGCCTTCCAACTGCCCACTCGCCGGGACCTCGACGGTCGGCTGATCGGCGGGGCGGCGCTGTTCGGCATCGGCTGGGGGCTCTCCGGCTACTGCCCGGGCCCGGCCTTCGCCTCCCTCGGCGGCCTCACCGCACCCCTGGCCGCCATGCTGGTGGCGATGATCGCCGGCTGGTACCTGGCCCGGGCGATTCCCTCACGGGCCTGAGCCTCCCATCACCTCGATCAGGCGCTCGGGGCTCGGCATGCCCTGGACGCGGTCGACCCGCTCGCCATCGCGGAACAGGGTGGAGGGGGTGGCGATCATGCCCAGCTCGTCGAAGAGCTGGTTGTTGGCGTAGACCTGCTCCTCGATCTCCCGGGACTGGGCCGCCGGGGTGATCGACTCCCCGCCGCCGCTGTGGGCGTGCAGTGCCGCGGCGGGGTCCTCGGCGCCCAGCAGGGTCGCCGCCTTGGCGGGGCTGTTGGCGGCGAGGATGCCCACCATGATGTGACGCAGCTGCACCTCGCCGGCCTCCACCCAGGGGCGCGCCGCCTCCCAGAACTGCCGGCAGTAGGGGCAGTTGGGGTCGGTGAAGGTGTAGACCACCCGCGGTGCGTCGGGGTCACCGTCGAAGATCCAGTGGCTCTGCTCGAGGCGCTCCCACACCCGGGCAAACTCGGCGGCGCGCACGTGCTCGTCCAGGAAGGCGTCGGAGAGGTCGTTGCCCTCGGCGTCCACCAGGGTGCCGACGATGGCGTGCTCGCCGTCCGGGGTCAGGTAGATGGCCACCTCAGCGGTGGGGTAGCTGGCCGCATAGCCGGTCAGGCCGCCGGGAGCCTCGAACTCGGCATGGATCTGCAGGCCCTGGGCGCTGAGCGCCTGGATCGGGGCCGGCCAGTGCTCATCGGCGAGGGCGGGAGCGGCCATCGCCAGGGCCAGGACGCCGGCGGGAAGCAGGGGGGAGGGCAGCTGCATGGGAGGATCCTTTCTGACAGGGCAAGTGAGAGGGTGGCGTGGCGGCCAGACGCAGGGTCAAGTATCCAGAATACCGGATCGACGGCTGCCGAGGGCACTGCGGGCCGCGCTGGGCGAGGGCGGCCCCAGCCGTTACAATATGACAACGCCCCTCTTGATCTCCCGGCCCCGGAACCCAGCCATGCACTGCCCCTTCTGCGGAACTCATGACACCAAGGTCACCGACTCGCGGCTGGTCGCCGAGGGCGACCAGGTGCGCCGGCGCCGCCAGTGCGTGGCCTGCGGCGAGCGCTTCACCACCTACGAGACCGCCGAGCTGGTGATGCCCCGGGTGATCAAGGGCGACGGCTCCCGCGAGGCCTTCGACGAGGGCAAGCTGCGCGCCGGCATGCTGCGCGCCCTCGAGAAGCGTCCGGTCAGCGCCGAGGCCATCGAGGCGGCGGTGCAGCGCATCCGCCAGACCTTGCGCGCCCGCGGCGAGCGCGAGATCCACGCCCGCGACATCGGCGAGGAGGTGATGCACGCCTTGAAGCGCCTCGATCAGGTCGCCTATATCCGCTTCGCCTCGGTCTACCGCCGCTTCCAGGACATCGACGAGTTCCGCGCCGAGATCGATCGCCTGGCCCAGGAGCCGAGCTTCCAGCCCGACGATTCCCGGGGCTGAATCGTCCTTAACGCCCCCCGCAAGCCCGACAAGGAGCCCCATGGCCAAGCAGATCCCCGAAGCCTGGATGGCCAGGGCCCTGCGTGCTGGTCAAGGACGAGCGCCTGGTCGGCGAGGGCTTCCACGAGCGCGCCGGCGAACCCCATGCCGAGGTCCTCGCCCTGCGCCAGGCCGGTGAGGCCGCCCGCGGCGCCACCGCCTACGTGACCCTGGAGCCCTGTTCCCACCAGGGGCGCACCGGGCCCTGCGCCGTGGCGCTGGTCGAGGCCGGCGTCGCGAAGGTGGTGGTGGCCATGGCCGACCCCAACCCGGCGGTGGCCGGTCGCGGCATTGCCCGGCTGCGCGAGGCCGGGATCGGGGTAGAGGTGGGGCTCCTGGAAGACCAGGCCCGGGCGCTGAACCCCGGCTTCATCATGCGCATGGACCACGGCCGCCCCTTCGTGCGGCTGAAGATGGCCATGAGCCTCGACGGCCGCACCGCCATGCGCTCCGGCGAGTCCCAGTGGATCACCGGCCCCCAGGCCCGCCGCGAGGTGCAGCGCCTGCGGGCCCGCTCGAGCGCGGTGCTGACCGGCGTGGAGTCGGTCATCTTCGACAATTCGCGGCTCACCGTGCGCCCGGAGCAGGCCGAGCTCGAGGGCGTCGAGCTGATCGCCGGCCGCCAGCCGCTGCGGGTGGTGGTGGATACCCGCCTGCGCCTGCCCGAGGCCGCCGCCTGCCTCACCGAGCCCGGCCGCACCCTGGTGGCCACCGTGGAAGGGCACGAGCCCGAGCGGCGCGAACGGCTCGAGGCCGCCGGCGCCGAGGTGGTGGCGCTGCCCGCCGATGCCGAGGGCCGCGTCGATCTCCACGCCCTGCTGCGCCACCTGGCCGACGTGGAGCAGGCCAACGAGGTGCTGCTGGAGACCGGGGCCACACTGGCCGGCGCCATGCTCGACGCGGGCCTGGTGGACGAGATGCAGCTCTTCGTGGCACCCACCCTGCTGGGCGGCGAGGCCCGGCCGCTGTTCCAGCTTGCCGGCATCGAGACCATGGCCCAGCAGCGCGGGGTGGAGATCCTCGACATCCGCGCCGTGGGCAACGACTGGCGCATCACCGCCCGGCCGAAGCGGCAGGCGGTGGCCAGGGCCTGAGCCCGGCGGCACCCTCGTGCTCGGCGCCCGTCGCTCGGTGCTCGGCGCTTCAAACTGGCGCCCGTCGCCGTGCCAAGGCTCTTTACTGGCGCCCGTCGCCGCGCCAAGGTAACCTGACGCCGTTTCGAGGCGGCACCGACGCCTGCGGACGACGCAACCGTCGGCGCAGGACGACAGCCGCCATGCTGAATTTCTGGAGATCTCATGGTGCACTCAACTGCCGGCGGACTGGCTCCCATCGAGGACCTGATCGAGGACATCCGCCAGGGCAAGATGGTGATCCTCATGGACGACGAGGATCGCGAGAACGAAGGCGACATCATCATGGCCGCCGAGAAGGTCCAGGCCGAGCATATCAACTTCATGGCGCGCCACGCCCGGGGCCTGATCTGCCTGCCCATGACCCGCAGCCGCTGCGAGCGTCTCAAGCTGCCGCTGATGGTCACCGACAACGGCTCCGGTTTCGCCACCAAGTTTACCGTCTCCATCGAGGCCGCCGAGGGCGTGACCACCGGCATCTCCGCGGCCGACCGCGCGCGTACCGTGCAGGCCGCGGTGGCGCGCGACGCCTCCGCCGAGGATATCGTCCAGCCGGGGCATATCTTCCCGCTGATGGCCGAGCCCGGCGGGGTGCTGCGTCGGGCTGGGCACACCGAGGCGGCTTGCGACCTGGCCGCCCTGGCCGGCCTCGACCCCAGCGGTGTGATCTGCGAGATCATGAACGACGACGGCAGCATGGCGCGTCGCCCGGAGCTCGAGCGCTTCGCCGAGGCCCACGGCCTGAAGATGGGCACCATCGCCGACCTGATCCACTACCGCATCCACAACGAGCAGACCGTGGAGCACGTGGAGGCCACCGCGGTGAAGACCGCCTTCGGCGAGCTGGACCTGCATGTCTTCCGCGACAGCATCCAGGGCGCTCATCACCTGGCGCTGGTCAAGGGGCGCCCCGGCCCGGACGTCCCGACCACGGTGCGCGTGCACTTGGCCGACACCATGCGCGACCTGCTCTGCCTGCAGAAGGGGGACAACTCCCACTGGACCTCCCACCAGGCGATTGCCGAGGTGGCGCGCAGCGAGCGCGGGGTCTTCGTGCTGCTCGACGACGGTCGCCCGCGGCTGGACCTGCGCGACTACCTGGACACCTTCCTGGAGCGCCGGCGTGCGCCACGCACCAGCGACTCCGACGGCGCCGGCAACTACCTGACCATCGGCACCGGCTCGCAGATCCTGCGCCACCTGGGCGTGGGCAAGATGCGTCTGCTCAGCTCGCCCTGGAAGTTCTCGGCTCTCTCCGGCTTCGACCTCGAGGTGGTCGAACGGCTGGGCCCCGACGACGTCGGGGAGCTTGTCGACAAGGCCGAAGGCGCCATGCCCGAGCACTCCGAGACCCGCGGCGTCTGACGCCGATTCACCGACCATCGAGCGGGCGCGGCACCGCCGGGCCCCCGCACCATCAGGAAGAGCAACATGGAACCCATTTCTCAAGTGGAAGGCAGCTTCATCGACGTGGATGGCCGCTATGTGATCGTGGTGGGGCGCTTCAACCACCACGTGGTGGACAGCCTCGTCGAAGGGGCGGTGGACAGCCTGGTGCGCCACGGGGTGGCCGGCGAGAACATCGATATCGTCCACGTGCCGGGCGCCTGGGAACTGCCGCTGGCGGTCAAGCAGGTGCTCAAGGTGGCCCGCCCCGATGCGGTGATCGCGCTGGGCGCGGTGATCCGCGGCGGCACCCCCCACTTCGAATACGTGGCCGGTGGCTGCAATGCGGCACTGGGCAACCTGCAGCTCGAGTTCGATACCCCCATCGCCAACGGCGTGCTCACCGTCAACTCCATCGAACAGGCCATCGAGCGCGCCGGTACCAAGGCCGGCAACAAGGGCACCGAGGCGGCCATGGCGGCCATGGAGATGGTCTCGCTGCTGCGCTGCTTCGGCGACGACGAGGGAGAGGAGGCATGAGTCGCGACCGCGCCCGAGGACCCTCCAAGGCGCAGCAGGCGCGCCGCGCCGCCCGGGAACTGGCGGTGCAGGGCCTCTACCAGTGGCAGATGACCGGCAAGTCGATCACCGCCGTGGAGGCGGAGTTTCGCAGCCAGGTGGCCGACGATGATCTCGAGGAGCACGAGAACTGGCACAAGGTCATGGAGATCGCCGACCTGGCGCTCTTCCATGAGCTGCTGCACAACGTGGCGCGTTTCAAGGCCGACCTCGATGCCGCCATCTCGCCGCTGCTCGACCGCCGGCTGGAGGAGCTCGACCCCATCGAGCTGGCGATCCTGCGCCTGGGCGCCTACGAGCTCTCCCGTCGCCTGGAGGTCCCCTACCGGGTAGTGATCAACGAGGGGGTGGAGCTCGCCAAGTCCTTCGGCGCCACCGACGGTCACAAGTACGTCAACGGTATCCTCGACAAGCTTGCCGGGCGGCTGCGCGCCTCCGAAGTGACCGCCCGCCGCCGCTGAAGGGGACGTCCCCATGTCCAGTGAACCGTCCAGTCAACCCCGGCACGGCGAATTTGAACTGATCGCCCGCTACTTCACTCCGGCGCCCCCCGGCCCCGAAGCCGGCGTGGCGCTCGGGGTGGGCGACGACTGTACGCTGCTGGCCCCCGCCCCGGGGCGGCAGCTGGCGGTGAGCGTCGACACCTCGGTGGCCGGCGTCCACTACCCCGAGGAGGCCCCCGCCGAGGCGGTCGGCCACCGGGCGCTGGCGGTGAGCCTCAGCGATCTGGCGGCCATGGGCGCCCGCGCCCGCTGGTGCCTGATGTCGCTGACCCTGGCGAGCGCCGACGACGCCTGGCTTGCGGGCTTCTCCCGTGGCTTTCGCACGCTCTGCGACATGACCGGCACCGCCCTCGTGGGTGGCGACGTGACCCGCGGGGCGACCAGCATCGGCGTGACGGTGATGGGTGAAGTGGTGCCGGGCCGTGCCCTGACCCGCCACGGCGGTCGCCCGGGCGATCTGGTCGCGGTGACCGGGGCGCTGGGCGGCGGTGCCGGCGGGCTGGTGGCCTGGCAGCGCGGCGAGCGGGACCTGGCCCATCCGCTGTTGGCTCGCTATCTGCGCCCCCAGCCGCGCCTGGCCGCCGGCGAGGCGCTGGTGGGGCTGGCCACGGCGGCCATCGATGTCTCCGACGGCCTGCTGGCCGATCTGGGCCATATCCTCGAGGGCTCCGGCGTGGGCGCCACCCTCGACCCCGAGGTGCTGCCCCTGGCCGATGGCCTCGTCGAGGCGCTGGGCGAGGCCCCGGCCCGCCGTGCGGCGTTGACCGGCGGCGACGACTATGAACTGGTGGTGGCCCTGCCGCCCGAGCGTCTCGACCAGGCCAGGGCGAGGCTCGTCGCGCTGGGGCTGCCCCTTACCGTGGTCGGTCGTCTCGAGGCCGAGCCCGGCCTGCGCGGGGTCGAGGCGCTGTCGCGAGGGGGCTGGCAGCACTTTTCTGCGGCCGGCGCTCCGGCGGCCGGCGTTCCGGCGGCCGGCGCGCAGGGTGCGGGAGGTGGTGCATGAATCGCGCGCCGGCCAGCGTCTGGCATCGCCCGACCCATTTCCTGGCCTTCGGCCTGGGCAGCGGTGCCGCCCCCTGGGCGCCCGGCACCTTCGGTACCCTGGCCGCCATCCCCTTCTACTGGCTGCTCTCGGAGCTGCCCCTGGACTGGTACCTGGGCGTGGTCGTCGTGGCCTTCGTCTGGGGCGTCTGGCTCTGCGAGAAGACCTCCCGCGACCTTGGGGTCCACGACCACTCCGGCATCGTCTGGGACGAGTTCGTGGGCTACTGGATCACCATGGCCGCGGTGCCCTTCTCCTGGGAGGCCGCCCTGTGGGGCTTCGTGCTCTTCCGCATCTTCGACGTGATCAAGCCCTGGCCGATTCGCTGGGCGGATCGCCGGGTGGCGGGGGGCTTCGGCATCATGATCGACGACGTGATGGCGGGCATCTACGCCTGGAGCGTCATGCATATCTGGTTCTGGCTACACTGAGGGGTCGAGGCAACGCCGCCCGCCGGGGCCACCCGAGGGAAGGGGGGAGCAATGCGCAAGGAACGTCTGATCGTCCCGGTGGCAGTGGGGCTCGCGGTGATCTGGGCGCTGGCCCAGTACCTCGCCGCGCTGCTCTTCGAGCGAGAGCTGGCGCGTGCCCTCCTCGACCTGGAGGCGCGCGGCGAGCTGGTGGTCGAGCGCAGCGGGGTGGAGCGCGGCTGGCTGAGCTCCTCCGGCATCGTGCAGATCTCCCCCGTGCTGGGCGACGGCTGGCGGCTCCAGCTCAGCTACGAGGCGCGCCACGGCGTCTTCAGCACCCGGGTCGAGGGCGAGGCGAGGCCCCTCGCCGGCCCCCACCAGGTTCGCCTGTTCGGCGACTGGCTGCCGTCCAGCCCGCCGCGCTGGCACGCCCACTACCAGACCCTCGGCGGCACCCTCGAGGGCAGCATCCAGCTGGCCCCCTTTCTCGTCAGCCAGGGCGACCGGGAGCTCGACTTCCGGGGCGGCCAGGTCTCCTTCGGCGGCCAGCAGGGGGACTGGCGGCTGCGGGCCCACACCCAGCCGTGGCGCCTGACCGATGGGGTGGCGACCCTGGAATCGGGGCGCGCCAGCCTGGAGAGCCGCTACGCCTATACCGCCGGGGCCCACCACTTCACCCAGCACGACCTGCTGCGTCTCGATCACCTCGCCTGGCAGCAGCCGGGACTGCAGTTGGAGGCCAGGGAACTCGACTACCGCAGCCGCATGCTGCTCGATGACAGCGAGCTTCGCATCGACAGCGAGCTGACCCTGAACGAGGTGCTGGCCGCGCAGCAGGTGCTGCTGACCGGCCGGGTGGCCCTGGAGCTCTCGCGCATCAACGCCGACGCCGTGCGCGAGACCCTGGCGGCGCTGGGCCAGCAGGCGGCCAAGGCCTATCGGCTCGAACCCCGTGAGCTGCTCGCGGCGCTGGAGCCTGAGCTGGTCGCCCTGCTGGCCGACTCCCCGCGGCTGGACCTGACCGAGGTGGACCTGGAGAGCCCCATGCTGGGACTTGTGGTCCGCGGCGATGGCGCGCTCTTCTTCGACCCGCGCCGCCTCGACGAGCTGAGCCCATCGCGGCTCGACGACGCGGCGGAGCAGGCGCGCTGGCTGGCCCGCCTGGATGGTGACGCCACCTGGCGCGAGGTGCCCACGGTGGTCGCCCTGTGGCTGGGCCTGCCGCTGGGGACCCGGGACCTGGAGATCGATGTCATCCGCGGCCGGGTCCGCGTCAACGGGCGCCCCCTGCCGCCCCTGTGGCGATGAGTCACGGTCCCTGTGAAGTCGCTCGGCGCCAGGGCGGCTTGAACTTGGGGGGTGTCGCCCGCATTCCTGAGCCAACGGCATGAGCCACCATCGGATCAGGATGAGACCCCATGAGCGACGATCAGGATCGCCGCCACGACCCGGACGCCCCGGAGTGGCTGAACGAGCCCCAGGACGAGCAGGACCCGCTTCTCGACGACCCCTCCGGCCGCGGCCATCACGCCGTGGTGCCGGCGCGGGAGCCCCTGCCCGAGCGCATCTACCTGCTGCCGATCCACAACCGCCCCTTCTTTCCCGCCCAGGTGCAGCCGCTGGTGATCAACCGCGAGCGCTGGGAGGAGACCATCGAGCGCGTGGCCAAGACCCCGCACCACACCGTGGGCCTGGCTTTCGTCGGCGAGGCCGCAGTGGAGGGGCTTGCCCATGGCGACTTCCCGGAGATCGGCACCGCGGTCAAGGTGCACAAGCTGCAGGGCGAGGAGGGGCAGCTGCAATTCATCGCCCAGGGCCTGCAGCGCTTCCGCATCCAGCGCTGGCTCTCCAAGGAGCCGCCCTATCTGGTGGAGGTGAGCTATCCCCGCGAGCCGGTGGACGCCGAGGCGGACGAGGCCCGCGCCTATGCCATGTCGCTGATCAATGGCATCAAGGAGCTGCTGCCGATCAACCCGCTCTATGGCGAGGAGCTCAAGCACTACCTCAACCGCTTCAGCCCCCATGAGCCGGGCCCGCTCACCGATTTCGCGGCGGCGATCACCTCGGCCAAGGGGCGCGAGTTGCAGGACGTGCTGGCCACGCTGCCGGTGCTCGCCCGCATGCAGAAGGTGCTGCCGCTGCTGCGCAAGGAGATCGAGGTCGCCCAGCTGCAGAGCGAGATCAGCGACCAGGTCAACGCCCAGATGCAGGAGCGCCAGCGGGAGTTCTTCCTGCGCGAGCAGCTCAAGGTGATCCAGCGCGAGCTGGGCATCTCCAAGGACGATCGCGAGAACGACGTCGACACCTTCCGCGACCGCCTGGAGAGCCTCGTCGTGCCGCCCAAGGTCTTGACCCGCATCGAAGAGGAGCTCGACAAGCTCGCCGTGCTGGAGACCGGCTCGCCGGAGTACGGCACCACCCGCAACTACCTGGACTGGCTGACCAGCATGCCCTGGGGCGTGCGCAGTCAGGACCAGCTCGACCTGGCACACGCCCGCCAGGTGCTCGACCGCGACCATGACGGCCTGGCCGACGTGAAGGAGCGCATCATCGAGTTCCTCGCCGAGGGCACCTTCAAGGGCGACGTGGGTGGCTCCATCCTGCTGCTGGTCGGCCCGCCCGGGGTGGGCAAGACCTCCATCGGGCGCTCCATCGCCGAGGCCCTGGGGCGGGAGTTCTACCGATTCTCGGTGGGCGGCATGCGCGACGAGGCGGAGATCAAGGGCCACCGGCGCACCTATATCGGCGCCATGCCCGGCAAGCTGGTGCAGGCGCTCAAGGAGGTGGAGGTCGAGAACCCGGTGATCATGCTCGACGAGATCGACAAGATGGGGCAGTCCTTCCAGGGCGACCCCGCCTCGGCGCTGCTCGAGGTGCTCGACCCGGAGCAGAACGTCGACTTCCTCGACCACTACCTGGACGTGCGCCTGGACCTCTCCAAGGTGCTCTTCGTGTGTACCGCCAACACCCTGGACGCGATCCCCGGGCCGCTGTACGACCGCATGGAGCAGATCCGGCTCTCCGGCTACATCGCCGAGGAGAAGCTGGCCATCGCCCGCAATCATCTGTGGCCCAGGCTGCTCCAGCGCGCCAATATCCCGAAGAAGCGCATCAACCTGACCGCCGCGGCGCTGCGCCAGCTGATCGAGGGCTATGCCCGGGAGGCCGGGGTGCGCCAGCTCGAGAAACAGCTGCACCGCATCGTGCGCAAGGCGGCGGTGACCCTGCTGGAGGACGACCAGCCGACGGTGAAGGTGTCGGTGAAGAACCTCGAGGCGTATCTGGGGGCACCGCTGTTCCGCAAGGAGCAGGTGCTCACGGGGGAGGGGGTGGTCACGGGGCTGGCCTGGACCGCCATGGGCGGGGCGACCCTGCCCGTCGAGGCGGGCAAGGTGCACTCCCTGACCCGCGGCTTCAAGCTCACCGGCAAGCTCGGCGAGGTGATGCAGGAGTCGGCCAACATCGCCTACAGCTATGTACTCGGGCACCTGGCCGAGTTCGGCGCCGACGCCGACTTCTTCGACTCCGCCTTCGTGCACCTGCACGTGCCGGAGGGCGCCACCCCCAAGGACGGCCCCTCGGCGGGGGTGACCATGGCCACGGCGCTGCTCTCCCTGGCGAAGCACCGCGCCATCGAGCGGCCCCTGGCCATGACCGGTGAGCTGACCCTGACCGGCCAGGTGCTGCCGGTGGGCGGCATCCGCGAGAAGGTGATCGCCGCGAGGCGCAGCGGCATCTTCGAGGTGCTCCTCCCCGATGCCAACCGCCGCGACTACGACGAGCTGCCCGACCACCTCAAGGAGGGCATGACGGTGCACTTCGCCAGGCGCTACCGGGACGTGGCCCGGGTGGTGTTTGGCTAGGCCCTTCGGGCAGCGCCCAGCTACAAGCGCCAAGCGCCCAGCCGTTCAGTGACGGGCGGCTGGTGCCGAGTCGAGACACTTGACGGCAGCATGGCTGGCGGCATCATCCTGCTGCGCTAGGCGCTAGGCGCTAGGCGCTAGGCGCTAGGCGCTAGGCGCTAGGCGCTAGGCGCTAGGCGCTAGGCGCTAGGCGCTAGGCGCTAGGCGCTAGGCGCTAGGCGCTAGGCGCTAGGCGCTAG
>NZ_CP071922.1:3244136-3246294 GCF_017584085.1 Halomonas sp. BM-2019 | reverse complement strand
AGGCGCTAGGCGCTAGGCGCTAGGCGCTAGGCGCTAGGCGCTAGGCGCTAGGCGCTAGGCGCTAGGCGCTAGGCGCTAGGCGCTAGGCGCTAGGCGCTAGGCGCTAGGCGCTAGGCGCTAGGCACTCGGCGCCGGTGGCAAGGCCGCGCCGCCCATGCCAGAATCCTGCGACCGACTGGACACGGCAGCCGCCCGGCGCAGGGCGGCCACAAAGAGAAGAGGACACCATGCCCGAGTATCGTTCCCGCACCACCACCGCCGGCCGCAACATGGCCGGCGCCCGCGCCCTGTGGCGCGCCACCGGCATGAAGGACGAGGACTTCCACAAGCCGATCATCGCCGTGGCCAACTCCTTCACCCAGTTCGTGCCGGGCCATGTGCACCTCAAGGACATGGGGCAACTGGTGGCCCGCGAGATCGAGAAGGCCGGCGGGGTGGCCAAGGAGTTCAACACCATCGCCGTGGACGACGGCATCGCCATGGGCCACGACGGCATGCTCTACTCGCTGCCGAGCCGCGATCTGATCGCCGACAGCGTCGAGTACATGGTCAACGCCCACTGCGCCGACGCCCTGGTGTGCATCTCCAACTGCGACAAGATCACCCCCGGGATGCTCAACGCCGCCATGCGCCTGAACATTCCGGTGATCTTCGTCTCCGGCGGCCCCATGGAAGCGGGCAAGACCAAGCTGCTCGACCACAACATCGACCTGATCGATGCCATGATCTACGCCGCCGACGACCAGTACAGCGACGAGGAGATCGAGGAGATCGAGCGCAGCGCCTGCCCCACCTGCGGCAGCTGCTCGGGCATGTTCACCGCCAACTCCATGAACTGCCTGATGGAGGCGCTGGGCCTGGCGCTGCCGGGCAACGGCACGGTGCTGGCTACCCACGCCGACCGCCGCCGGCTCTTCGAGGAGGCGGGCAGCCGCATCGTCGAACTGGCCAAGCGCTACTACGAGGGTGACGAGGCGCACCTGCTGCCCCGCGCCATCGGTTCAAAGGCGGCCTTCCGCAACGCCATGACCCTGGACATCGCCATGGGCGGCTCCACCAACACCATCCTGCACCTGCTGGCCGCCGCCCAGGAGGCTGAGGTGGACTTCACCATGGCCGACATCGACCGGCTGTCGCGTGAGGTGCCGCAGCTCTGCAAGCTGGCGCCCAACACCCAGCAGTACCATATCGAGGACTGCCACCGCGCCGGCGGCATCATGGCGATCCTCGGCGAGCTCGACCGCGCAGGCGTCCTGGATACCCGGGTGCCCACCGTCTACGGCGATACCCTCAAGGCGGCGCTGGACGAGTGGGACATCATGCGCAACCCCGGCGCCGAGGTGGTGGAGTTCTACAAGGCCGGCCCCGGCGGCATCCCCACCCAACAGGCCTTCTCCCAGGCCGCGCGCTGGCCGAGCCTCGACGGCGACCGCGCCAACGGCTGCATCCGTGATCTCGAGCACGCCTTCTCCCGTGAGGGTGGCCTGGCCGTGCTGTTCGGCAACATCGCCCTGGACGGCTGCGTGGTGAAGACCGCCGGGGTCGACGAGTCGATCCTGGTCTTCGAGGGGCCGGCCCACGTGGTGGAGTCCCAGGACCAGGCGGTGGAGCACGTGCTGGGCGGGCTGGTGACGCCCGGTGAGGTGGTGGTGGTGCGCTACGAGGGCCCGCGCGGCGGCCCCGGCATGCAGGAGATGCTCTACCCGACTTCCTATCTGAAGTCCAAGGGGCTCGGCAAGGTGTGTGCGCTGATGACCGACGGGCGCTTCTCCGGCGGCAGCTCCGGGCTCTCCATCGGCCACGTCTCGCCGGAGGCCGCCGCCGGCGGCGCCATCGGCCGGATCGAGAACGGCGACCTCATCCAGATCGACCGCACTCAAGGCCTACGCCATGCTCGCCACCTCGGCCGACAAGGGCGCGGTGCGCGACCTTTCCAAGCTCGACTGAGCCGTCCCGCGAACCCCGGCCCCGGCCGGGGTTCGTGCCTGTTCCCCCCGCGAAGCGCCCAAGGATGATGCGATGAAGATCCAGACCCTGAGCGTGGGCCTCATCGGCTACGGCATGGCCGGCCGGACCTTCCATGCCCCGCTGATCCAGGCGACTCCCGGCATGAGGCTCGTCGCGGTGGTGAGCGGCCAGCCCGACCGGGTGCAGGCCG
>NZ_CP071922.1:3241528-3244036 GCF_017584085.1 Halomonas sp. BM-2019 | reverse complement strand
TTTTAATTTACTAAAAGAGATGGGTATGACTGCTGGTTCTTCTTCGATTGCGGCGCACATTGCGGCCGAACTTCAATGTAATGTGCAACAAGTTACAGCGACTATAACGCTGCTTGACGAAGGCTCCACGGTCCCCTTCATCGCCCGGTATCGAAAAGAGGCCACGGGCGGATTGGACGATACTCAACTACGAACGTTAGCCAGCCGATTGAGCTATTTGCGTGAGTTACATGAACGCCGCTCGGTTATCCTCAAAAGCATTGCGGATCAAGACAAACTCTCCCCAGAACTGCGCTCCGCGATTGAAACCTGTCAGTCCAAAACCGAACTCGAAGATCTCTACTTACCCTACAAACCTAAGCGCCGCACCAAAGGGCAAATTGCATTGGAAGCTGGCATTGGTCCATTAGCCGAAAGCTTGCGACGCCGGTTTTGCCGATTCAAAAGCTGTTTTAGAAGGCGCACGCTTCATACTGATGGAACAGTTCTCCGAAGACGCCCAACTGCTGAAAGCGATTCGTCAACGTTTATGGCAAGCGGCCGAAATGACCGCCACCGTGGCTCCAGGCAAAGAGCAGGAAGGGTCGAAATTTCGCGATTACTTCGATTACCATGAACGTTTGCGCAGCATTCCCTCACATCGCGCACTTGCGCTGTTCCGCGGGCGTAACGAAGGCGTTTTGCAAATTCGCTTAAATGCCGATCCAGATACGGACGAAAGTGTTCGAACGAGCGCTTACGAACCGATCATCGCCGATCATTTCACCCTCGATACCGAGCAGGGTTTGGCTGGCGCTTGGCGCAAACAAACCGTGCAGTGGACATGGCGGATTAAAATTCTACCGCGAATGGAAACTGACTTGTTTGGTCAATTGCGCGACCAAGCCGAGGTTGCAGCAATACACGTGTTTGCCACCAACCTGAAAGACTTATTGATGGCCGCGCCAGCTGGGCAACGAACCACGCTTGGTCTAGACCCGGGGCTACGGACTGGCGTGAAAGCCACGGTTGTCGACGGTACCGGCAAGCTCCTCGCGCAAAGTACCGTGTTTCCACATGCGCCACAAAACCAATGGGACAAAGCGTTACGGTCTTTGGCGGCCTTGTGCCAACTGCATAAAGTAGAACTTGTGGCGATCGGTAATGGCACCGCGTCACGAGAGACTGACAAACTGGTCACTGAGCTGATGAAAGCCAATCCGAAATTTAAACTGACGAAAGTCATGGTCAGTGAAGCCGGCGCATCGGTTTATTCCGCGTCAGAATTGGCCGCACTTGAGTTTCCTGATTTGGATGTGTCTTATCGCGGCGCCGTTTCAATTGCTCGGCGCTTACAAGACCCGCTTGCTGAACTTGTTAAGATCGAGCCAAAAGCTATCGGTGTCGGCCAATACCAACACGATGTCAGTCAGTCCTTATTGGCACAGAGCCTCGATGCAGTGGTCGAAGACTGTGTGAATGCCGTCGGCGTTGACGTCAACACCGCATCGGTGCCATTACTCGCACGAGTGGCTGGTCTGAATCGCAATTTAGCGCTTAATATTGTCGCTTATCGGGAGCAGAACGGTGCATTTTCAAGCCGGAAGTCATTGCTGAAGGTGCCACGCATGGGGCCAAAAAGTTATGAGCAAGCTGCGGGGTTTTTGCGCATCATGGGCGGGAGCAACCCATTAGACGGCTCTGCAGTACATCCAGAGGCCTACCCAATCGCCGAACGTATCGCAGCCGCCAATGACAAAGCGGTCGGCGACATCATCGGCGACAGTAGTTTCCTCAAGTCACTGCAAGCGCGAGATTACATTGACGCGCATTTCGGTGTACCGACCGTAAGCGATATTATTCGTGAGTTGGAGAAACCCGGACGCGATCCTCGTCCCGAGTTTAAAACAGCAGAATTTAAAGAAGGTGTTGAAACACTCACTGATTTGAAAATCGGTATGACCTTGGAAGGTGTCGTGACGAACGTGACCAACTTTGGCGCATTTGTCGATATCGGCGTTCATCAAGACGGGCTCGTTCATATTTCAGCATTGGCCGACAAGTTTGTCAGCGATGCCCATGACGTGGTCAAAGCCGGCGATGTCGTCAAGGTCAAAGTTATCGAGGTCGACACTGAACGCAAGCGAATTGCCTTGACCATGCGACTACACGATCCGGTTGACCAAGCTTCCGCGCCGTCATCCGTGTCAGCTGGACGCAAGTCGTCGACTACGACCAAAAAACCGAAGCGCAGTGAATCTTTGCCAGCGAATAACGCTTTTGCCGAAGCCTTTGCCAAAGCAAAACGTCGCTAATCGAGGAAGCCAAGAAAACCATGGATGCCATGCTACTCATACTCGCTTACCTTGCGGTTGGCCTGAGTTTGAAACGTTTGCACTTGATGCCAGTAAATACTGGCCAAGTGCTAAACCAATATGTCATTAATGTCGCTGTACCGGCGATGATTTTGTTGCATCTACCCAAGCTCGAACTGAATAGCGAAGTCTTGTTGCCGGCACTGATGCCGTG
>NZ_CP071922.1:3238898-3241518 GCF_017584085.1 Halomonas sp. BM-2019 | reverse complement strand
CATTAGCGATTGGTTTAATTTTGCTCGCGGCACGAATCATGAAGTGGTCGCGTGAACTGACCGGCGCCTTACTGATCGTCGTGCCTCTCGGCAATACGTCGTTTCTTGGCTTTCCCATGGTGGAAACCTTTTTCGGCAGCGAAGGCTTACCTTATGCGGTGATTTATGATCAGGTCGGCTCGTTTATTGCGCTGGCGTTCATTGCATCGACCTTTGCCGCAGTTTATGGCAATCTCAACGAGGGTTCGCAAACACCTAACGGCGGTTTCGCTATCGCGAAGAAACTCCTGACGTTTCCACCCGTTGTCGCCTTAGTGATCGCCCTGCTCTTTGGTCAAACCGAATACCCACGAGTGATTCAGCCCTTGATCAGCAATTTAGCGGCAACGTTAGTGCCGGTCGTCATGATTGCAGTCGGTTTTCAGTTACAGTTTCGTATTCCACGTGAAGATTTGTTGCCCTTTACCTTTGCCATGGTGATCAAGTTGCTACTCATGCCATTAGTGGCTTTTGGCGTGGTTCGGACGTTCGATATGCAGAGTCTAGCGGCGCAAGTCACCGTGCTCGAAGCATCGATGCCCTTTATGATCAGTGCCGGCGCTATTGCAATTAGCGCCGGTTTAAAACCGAGATTTGTTGCATCTCTTGTGGGTTATGGCGTTCTATTCGGATTACTCACCGTGCCCATCTGGGCTTGGGTATTGCAAAGTTCCTCTTGAAACTTCTCGACCATGGTTTGCGAACGCAGCGACTTTCGTTTCGCTCGCATTGCATCGCGTGCCTTAGTAATTTCACTGGCACGAGTACGGCGGAGGTTTTTCGCAAGCCCGACACTCCGCAATGTCAGAATCAACCACTTCGTTGGATCAAAGTGATACCAACGGACACCGTTCCGATAATCACCAGAAAAAATATGGTGGAAGTTGTGATAGCCTTCACCGCCCACTTGACCAAGCGCCAAGCCAATCGCCAACGGTAGACCAATGTTCATGATGAAGACCAGCGCTAAGTAATGTTTGTGCTGCCAGCGAACGATAGGATCACGTTGTAAGTCTTTTACATTGCGATAGTCGTTATAACGATCTTCCTGATACTCGCGTAACATCCAACCAATATGGGCAAACCAGAAGCCACGAGTAATCGAATAGGGATCTTTGTCTTCATGATCAACATGTTTGTGATGCTCGCGGTGATCAGACGCCCAATGCAAAACACTGTTTTGCAGTGCTAATGCGCCACCTAGCGCGAACAGAATCCGGACCGACCAATGCGCATCCCAAGCTTTATGTGACCACAAACGGTGGTAACCTGCCGTAATTGAAATGCCCGCAAAGACGAACAAGCCGATAAAAGCGAGCCATAGTGGCCAAGTAAAACCTTGTGACCAAAGATACCACGGTACACCGATGAGACTAACAAGGAGGGTTGAAGCGAATAGTGTGGTATTGAGCCACAAAATTGGAGGTTTTTCTTTCATGTACATCTCTCAACAATTGAATCGACACGTGAAGTGAATTTAGGCTAACACGTGTACGCTGAATCTACCCTTTCTCGAAGCAGAAAACAAGTCTACAAATTGAATTTAGTGACCGTCACTGATACATTCCCGAGTTACCCATTCGGTTTAGGATCCTTGGTCATGGTAGGAATTCGCGCCAAACAGAAAGAAAAAACACGGCGAGCACTGATCGATGCGGCACTCAATCAATTGAGCCCGCAAACCACTTTTTCGAGCCTAAGCCTGCGTGAAGTTGCCCGCGAAGCTGGGATAGCACCAACCTCCTTTTACCGCCATTTTCAGAATATGGACGAACTCGGTTTAACCCTCGTTGACGAAGGCGGATTAACATTGCGGCAATTATTACGGCAAAGTCGTCAACGTCTTGCCAAAGGCGGCTCGGTCATTCGTATTTCGATCGAAATTTTTATGGATTTTATCAGCCATAACAGCAGTGTATTCCGGCTTTTATTGCAAGAGCGCAGCGGTACTTCAAAGGAGTTTCGCTTAGCCATTGCCCGCGAAATAGAACACTTTAAGTCTGAACTCGCGGACTATTTACACACCGAACGCCAATTACCACCAGACCTTGCTGAAATTCAAGCCGATGCTATGGTGCGCGTGGTGTTTAGCGCCGGGGCGGACGCGCTCGATCTCCCTCCCTCAGAACGCCAGTTACTTGCAGAACAAACCATTCAACAACTGCGTATGATTGCGCAGGGCGCAACGAGCATGCAGCAAGCCGCAAGTACGGATGCGACCCCAGCGTCAAGCTGATACACTGATTGCGATTTATTCACTAACAAACAACAAGGAGTATGCCATGAGTCGATTACTGAGTTGGCTCAGCGTATTATTTTTCGTCACGGTTCCTGTCAGTCAGGCCGAACAACGAGATATTACGCTTGAGGAAGTCATTACGACCCAACGCGTCGCGCAAGCAATAACAACAACCGACGGGTCGGTTACTGCATTTACCAAAGTACGTCCGCGGACACCGTATAAAGAAGATGACGGTGGCGCTTATACGGAACTATTTGTTCATAACGCCGCTGGCCAAGTTGTGCCGTTCATTACCGGCGACGTGCGGATTGGCCAAATCCGTTTCAGCCGTGATAACCA
>NZ_CP071922.1:3222676-3238798 GCF_017584085.1 Halomonas sp. BM-2019 | reverse complement strand
CAGACCGGCCGGGTGCAGGCCGACCTGCCCGCGGTCGAGGTGCTGTCCAGGGCGCCGGCGCTGCTCGCGCGGCCCGAAATCGACCTGGTGGTGATCGCCACCCCCAACGATACCCACTACCCCCTGGCCAAGGCGGCGCTGGCCGCGGGCAAGCACCTGGTGGTGGACAAGCCGTTCACCGTGACCCTCTCCGAGGGGCGCCTGCTCCGGGCCCAGGCGGAAGGGGCCGAACGGCTGGTCAGCGTCTTTCACAATCGCCGCTGGGACAGCGACTTCCTGACCCTGAAGGCGCTGCTGGAAGCCGGCACCCTGGGGCGGGTGGTGGCGCTGGAGTCGCGCTTCGATCGCTTTCGACCCACGGTGACCGACCGCTGGCGCGAGCATCATCGCCCGGGGGGTGGCATCTGGTTCGACCTGGGGCCCCACCTGCTCGACCAGGTGCGCGCCCTGTTCGGGATGCCCAGGGCGATCCTGCTGGAGCTGGCCACGGTGCGCGACGGCGCCGAGGTGGACGACGAGTTCCTCTGCCTGCTGGAGTACGACGGCCTGCGGGTGACCCTGCAGGCGAGTTCGCTGGTGGCTGAGCCCACGCCACGTTTCCGGGTGCACGGCACTCACGGCAGCTACGTGACCTTCGGCCTGGACCCCCAGGAGGCGCGACTCAAGGCCGGCCAGCCGGTGGGGGAGGGGCTCGGCGACGGCGCGGCCCCGGGGCGGCTGACGCTGGCCGAGGACGAGGCCAGCGGGGTCTTCGCACGGGAGCATCCGAGCCTGCCGGGCGACTGGCCCGCCTACTATTCGGGCATCGCCGAGACCCTGCTGCACGGGACGCCCCCGCCGGTGACCCTCGACGAGGCCATGGAGGTGATGACCCTGCTCGAGACCGGCCTGGACAGCTATCGCCAGGGGCGCTGGCTGCGCTTCCGGGAGGGTGGCCTGAAGCGCCGCCTGCATGCCCCCGGGCGCTGAGCGCTACCAGAGCGGCGTGCGGGCGGGTTCGGCGCGCAGCCGCTCCCGAGCGATGAACAGCGCGGCGATGGCCCGCGCCTCGTGGAAATCCTCGCGGGCGAGCAGCGCCGGCAGCTCCTCGATGGCATGGGTCTCGACGATCAGCGGCTCCGGCTCGTCCCCGGGCAGGCGCCGCGGGTAGAGGTCGGTGGCCAGCAGCACCTGCATGCGGTGGCGCATGTAGTTGGGGGCCAGCGACAGCTCCACCAGCGGCTCGATGCTGCGTGCCCCGAAGCCGCACTCCTCCATCAGCTCGCGGTTGGCGGCGGTGACGATGTCCTCGCCCGGGTCCACCAGCCCCTTGGGCAGGGTCAGCACGTACTCCTCGAAGCCGGCCGCGTACTCGCGGATCAGCAGCACGTGCTCCGGGTCGGGCATGGCCACGATCATCACCGCTCCCTGGTCGCTGCCGGTCAGGCGCTCGAAGGTGCGCTCCTCGCCGTTGGAGAAGCGCAGCTCCAGAGACTCGACGTGGAACAGGCGGCTCCTGACCACCGACTGGCGGGCGAGGATACGGGGCTTCTGGGGCCAGCGGGACTCGGACATGGGGGCTCCGTTTCTGGGTGGGGAGGGCGCCTGATACAATACCACCCCTTGCCAGCCACCACCCCTTGCCACAACCTCTTGCCACAACCCCGGGAGTCGCGATGATCGACTGGCGCGCCATCGATACCGTCCTGCTCGACATGGACGGCACCCTGCTCGACCTGCACTTCGACAGCCACTTCTGGCTGGAGCACCTGCCGCGGCGCTACGTGGAGCTGCATCAGCTCGACGAGGCCACCCAGGAGGTGGTGCGCTCGAAGGTGCTGCACGAGCAGGGCACCCTCAACTGGTACAGTCTGGCCTACTGGAGCCGCGAGCTTGACCTCGATATCGTCGCCCTGAAGCGCGAGATCCAGCACCTGATAGGCCTGCGCAGCGACGCCCTCGACTTCCTCAAGTGGCTCAAGCAGGCCCATCCCCGGGTGGTGCTGGCCACCAACGCCGACCGGGCGAGCCTCGAGCTGAAGCTGCCGCTCACCGGCCTGGAGGAGTACCTGGACGCCATCGTCTCCTCGGCGGACCTCGGCGTGCCCAAGGAGGCCCAGGCGTTCTGGTTCGAACTGCAGGAAGTGGAGCCCTTCGATCCGGCCCGCACCCTGTTCATCGACGACAACCCCAGGGTGCTGGAGAGCGCCCGGGAATTCGGCATTCGCCACCTGCTCGGCATCAAGCAGCCCGACAGCACCCGACCGGAGAAGGAGCTCGAGGAGTTCATCGCCCTCGACCGCTTCGCGGCGATCCTGCCCGACAACCTGCCCCCGGGCCAGCGGCCGGCGGCCGGGCAGGAGAAAGGAGAGGGCGCCCATGGATAGCGTCAGGCTCGACAAGTGGCTCTGGGCGGCACGCTTCTTCAAGACCCGGGGCCTGGCCAAGAAGGCCATCGAGGGCGGCAAGGTCCACTACAACGGCGCCCGCGCCAAGACCAGCAAGGCGGTGGAGGTCGGCGCCATCATTCGCGTGCCCCAGGGCTGGGACCTCTGGGAGGTGGAGGTGCTGGCACTCTCCGACCAGCGTCGCGGCGCTCCCGAGGCGCGTGCGCTCTATCGGGAGACCGAGCAGAGCGCGGCCCGCCGCGAGCGCGAGACCGAGGCGCGGCGCCTCACCAACCAGGCCATGCAGCACCCCTTGAGGCGCCCCGACAAGAAGCAGCGCCGGGATATCCGACGCTTCAAGGAGGCCGGGGAGGAGTAGCCTTGCAGGCCGGCGCTTCACGCCCCGCGCCCTACGCTTCACTCCTCACTCTTCACTCCTCACTCCTCACAGGGACCCTATGACCGACCAGATCCAGCGTTTCCTCTTCGACGACACCAACGTGCGCGGCGAGCTCGTCGCCCTGGAGCAGGCCTATGCTCAGGTGCTCGACCGCCACGACTACCCGCCGGTGGTCAACCGCCTGCTCGGCGAGCTGCTCGCCGCCGTGGCGCTGCTCACCGATACCGTCAAGCTCGACGGCACCCTGAGCATCGAGGTGCGCGGCAACGGCGCCCTGGCCCTGCTGATGGCCGAGTCCAACCCCGGCGGCGAGCTGCGCGCCATCGCGCGGCTGGCCGAGGGCGCCGAGCCCCCCACCGACGACACCGGCTTCCTCGCGCTGCTCGGCTGGCCGCCGATGGTCGGCGCGCCGGCGGCCTGCTGCTGCAGCGCATGCCCGACGAGTCGCAGAACCAGGATCGCGACGCCTGGGAGCGCACCCTGCTCCTGGCCGACACCGTGAAGGGCGAGGAGCTGCTGGGGCTCGAACCCCAGCAGCTGCTGCACCGCCTCTATCACGAGGAGACGGTGCGGGTCTTCGACCCCAAGGCGCTGCGCTTCGGCTGCACCTGCTCCCGGGAGCGCATCGCCGGCTCGCTGGTCACCCTGGGCGAGGCCGAGCTGCGCCAGGTGCTGGCCGAGCACGGCAGCATCGATACCCAGTGCCATTTCTGTCATACCCGCTATCACTTCAGCGCGGCCGACGTGGAAGCGCTGCTGGCCGGCGGTGACGCCACGCCCCCGGTGCTGCACTGACAGGCGGCGCTGAAACGGTCGTCTGAATTGTTGCGCTGCACCATTTCGTGCCGTGAACGGTCTCCATGTTGTAGAAAAACTACATGATCTTCGGCCAAAAACGACGTTCCCCGCGGCGGGAGATTTTGCCATAATGGCGCCGTTTTTTCGGCTCGATCGCCTCGCCACAAGACGGGGCATCCGCAGCGGCGATCGATGGCAGCTACCTGCTGCGTCGTCACCGGCGCACGGCACACGAGAGAGAATCGGCCGCAAGGCCCAGGAACCGACATGACCACACCCCAAGCTTCCAAAGCCCACGTCAACCTCAGCAGCGCCGAACTCATCGAGCGGGCAGTGGCCACCGGCGAGGGCCGCCTGGCCGCCAACGGCGCCCTGGTGGTGAATACCGGTGTGCGCACCGGGCGTTCCCCCACGGATCGCTTCATCGTCGATGAGCCCTCCACCAGCGCGAAGATCGACTGGGGCAGCGTGAACCGTCCCTTCGACGCCGAGAAGTTCGATGCCCTCTGGGGCCGCGTCGAGGACTACCTGCTGGGCCGCGAGCACTATGTGTCGGAGCTCCACGTGGGCAGCGACCCGACCCACTACCTGCCGGTGCGCGTGCAGACCGAGACCGCCTGGCAGAACCTGTTTGGCCGCACCATGTTCGTGCGCCCGGAGGCCTACAACCCCTCCACCAAGGAGGAGTGGACCATCCTCAACGCCGCCGGCTTCGAGTGTGACCCCGCCCGCGACGGCACCAATTCCGACGGCACCGTGATCATCAGCTTCGCCCAGAAGAAGGTCCTGATCGCCGGCATGCGCTACGCCGGCGAGATGAAGAAAGCCATGTTCTCGGTGCAGAACTTCCTGCTGCCCGAGGCCGACGTGCTGCCGATGCACTGCTCCGCCAACGTGGGCGAGGACGGCGAGACCTGCCTCTTCTTCGGTCTCTCCGGCACCGGCAAGACCACCCTCTCCGCCGACCCGGGCCGCTACCTGATCGGCGATGACGAGCACGGCTGGGGGCCGGGCACCGTCTTCAACATCGAGGGCGGCTGCTACGCCAAGTGCATCGACCTCTCCGAGAAGAACGAGCCGGTGATCTGGAACGCCATCAAGTTCGGTGCCGTGCTGGAGAACGTGGTCCTGAACGACCGTCGCGATCCCGACTACGCCGACGACAGCCTGACCCAGAACTCCCGGGCCGCCTACCCGCTGGAGCACGTCGAGAAGCGCGTGCCGGAGAACCGCGCCGGGGAGCCCAGCGCCATCGTCTTCCTGACCTGCGACATGTCCGGGGTGCTGCCGCCGGTCTCGGTGCTCTCCGAGGAGGCCGCGGCCTACCACTTCCTCTCCGGCTACACCGCCAAGGTGGGCTCCACCGAGATGGGCTCCTCCGAGGGCCTGGCCACCACCTTCTCCACCTGCTTCGGCGCGCCCTTCTTCCCGCGCCCGGCCCGCGAGTACGCAGACCTGCTGATCAAGCGCGTCGAGGCCAAGGACGCCCAGGTCTACCTGGTCAACACCGGCTGGACCGGGGGTGCCTATGGCGAGGGCGGCGCGCGCTTCTCCATCCCCACCACCCGCGCCATCATCCATGCCATTCAGTCCGGCGTGCTGCGCGAGGTCGAGACCCGGCACATTGATGGCCTCAACCTGGACGTGCCGGTGGCCGTGCCGGGCGTCGATTCCCGCCTGCTCGACCCCCGTGAGACCTGGGAAGACCAGGCCGCCTACGATCGCAAGCTGCGCGACCTGGCCGCCAAGTTCGTCGACAACTTCAAGAAGTTCGAGGGCGTCAGCGAGGCCATCGTCAAGGCGGGTCCCAGCCTGACCTGAGCCCTTTGCCCCTTGCCCTGAGCCCCCGGCCTTCGAACCCTGGGCGAACAGGATGGTCTGAACGGGGGAGCGGCACTGCCGCTCCCCCGTTCTGCTGTCTGGCCGCCGATGGAGGCGAAGCATGAAACGACGGCACTTCCTGGGGCTGGCGGGGGCCACCGGGGCTATCGCCCTGCTGCCCGCTGCCAGCTTCGGCTTTCCCCGGCTCCGGCTCGAGGCCGCCCCGGGTCTCGAGCGTCTCGAGCTCGGCGACGACGAGTGGCGCGAGCGCCTCACTCCCGAGCAGTACTGGATCCTGCGCGATCACGGCACCGAGCCGCCCTGGTCGAGCCCCCTCGACGGGGAGTGGCGCGACGGCGAGTACCGCTGCGCCGGCTGCGACCTGCACCTCTTCGAGAGCGCCATGAAGTACGACTCCGGCACCGGCTGGCCGAGCTTCTTCGACCACGTCGAGGGCCACCTGCTGAGCCGGCTCGACTTCAGCCTGATCTGGCCACGGCTCGAGTACCACTGCGCTCGCTGCGGCGGCCACCAGGGCCATGTGTTCAGTGACGGCCCCGAGCCCACCGGCCTGCGCTGGTGCAACAACGGCCTGGCGCTCACCTTCGTGCCGGCCTGAGTCGTGGGGGGCGGGCTCCCGTCATCAAGCCTGCCGCGGACGGGGTGCTTGTGATACCTTGTCGCGATCGTTTTTCGAGCATCAGCGAAGGGGTTTCATGGACGCCACCAGCCGCATCATCACGCGCCTCGCCGAGGAGCTTTCCGTTCGCCCGCAGCAGGTCTCGGCCACGGTGGAGCTGCTCGACGGCGGGGCCACCGTGCCCTTCATCGCCCGCTACCGCAAGGAGGTGACCGGCGGGCTCGACGACACCCAGCTGCGTACCCTGCACGAACGGCTCGGCTACCTGCGCGAGCTGGAGGAGCGCCGCGCGACGGTGCTGGCCGCGATCGACGAGCAGGGCAAGCTGACCGAGGAGCTCGCCGGGCTGATCCAGGCCGCCGACACCAAGCAGCGCCTGGAAGACCTCTACCTGCCCTACAAGAAGAAGCGCCGCACCAAGGCCCAGATCGCCCGGGAAGCGGGCCTCGAGCCGCTGGCCGAGGCCCTGCTGGCCGACCCCTGCCTGGAGCCGGAGGCCGAGGCGGCCAAGTACCTCCGTCCCGCCGAAGGCGATATTCCCGCCATCGAGGATGCGAAAGCCGCATTGGATGGGGCAAGGCAGATCCTGATGGAGCGCTTCGCCGAGGACGCCGAGCTGGTGGGCGGCCTGCGCGAGCGGCTGTGGCAGGAGGGCGAGCTCAGCGCCCGGGTGATTCCCGGCAAGGAAGGCGAGGGCGCCAAGTTCGCCGACTACTTCGAGCATGACGAGAAGCTGGCGAAGACGCCGTCGCACCGGGCGCTGGCCATGTTCCGCGGCCGCAACGAGGGCGTGCTGACCCTGGCCATCAGCCTCCCCGGCGAAGAGGAGGCGCCGATCCACCCGGCCCAGGTGGCCATCGCCCGCCATTTCAGGATCCGCGACGAGGGGCGTGCCGCCGACCGGTGGCTGGCCGACGTGGTGCGCTGGACCTGGCGGGTCAAGCTCTACACCCATCTCGAGACCGAGCTGCTGGGTCGGCTGCGCGAGGCCGCGGAGCTCGCCGCCATCGAAGTCTTCGCCGCCAATCTCAAGGACCTGCTGCTGGCCGCCCCGGCCGGACAGAAGGCGACGCTTGCCATCGATCCGGGCCTGCGTACCGGCTGCAAGGTGGCGGTGGTGGATGCCACCGGCCAGTTCCTGGCCCACGCCACCATCTATCCCCATGCGCCGCGCAACGCCTGGGACGCCTCGCTGGCGGAGCTCGCCAGGCTGGTGGAGCAGCACGACGTGGCGCTGATCGCCGTGGGCAACGGCACCGCCAGCCGCGAGACCGACCGCCTGGCCGGCGAGCTGGTCAAGGCCTTTGCTTCAAGAACCGGGGCCGGCAAGCGCTCGCTCGCCAAGGTGATGGTCAGCGAGGCGGGCGCCTCGGTCTACTCGGCCTCCGAGTACGCGGCCCGGGAGCTGCCCGAGCTCGACGTCACCATCCGCGGAGCCGTCTCCATCGCCCGACGCCTGCAGGACCCCCTGGCCGAGCTGGTCAAGATCGAGCCCAAGTCCATCGGCGTGGGCCAGTACCAGCACGATGTCTCCCAGGTGCAGCTGTCGCGCAGCCTCGAGGCGGTGATCGAGGACTGCGTGAACGCCGTGGGGGTGGACCTCAACACCGCCTCCAGCGCGCTGCTCTCCCGGGTGGCGGGGCTCTCATCGGCGCTCGCCGAGGCCATCGTCGCCCGGCGCAACGCCGCGGGTGCCTTTCGGAGCCGCAAGGAGCTGCTGGAGGTGAGCCGCCTGGGTCCCAAGACCTTCGAGCAGTGCGCCGGTTTCCTGCGCATCATGAACGGCGATAACCCCCTGGACGCCAGCGCCGTGCACCCGGAGGCCTACCCCCTGGTGAAGCGCATCGCCGAGCGCAGCGGGCGCGATCTCGGCAGCCTGATCGGCGACAGCGCCACCCTCAAGGCGGTGAAGCCCGCCGACTTCGCCGACCAGCGCTTCGGGGTGCCCACCGTCAGCGATATTCTCGCCGAGCTGGACAAGCCAGGCCGCGACCCGCGCCCCGAGTTCAAGGCCGCCGAGTTCCGCGAGGGGGTGGAGACCCTCAAGGATCTGGAGCCCGGCATGATCCTCGAGGGCAGCGTGACCAACGTCACCCACTTCGGCGCCTTCGTGGATATCGGCGTCCACCAGGATGGCCTGGTGCATATCTCGGCGCTCTCCGATAAGTTCGTCGAGGACCCGCGCTCGGTGGTCAAGGCCGGCGATATCGTCAGGGTCAAGGTGATGAGCGTCGACCTCCCGCGGGCGCGCATCGGGCTCTCCATGCGCCTCGATGACCAGCCCGACGAGGCGGGGGGCGAGCCGGGCCGTGGCAGGTCGGGTCGCGGCGGCGGCGAGCCGCGTCGTGGCGGGGGCCAGCCCGCCCGTAAGCCGAGTCAGTCGGCGTCGACCAAGCGAGAGGCCGGGGCGGGGGGGCAGCTCGGCGCCCTGGGGGAGGCGCTGCTCAAGGCCAAGCAGAAACGCTAGCCACGCGCGGCGGGCCATGAACGTCGAGCCAGCCTGGCTGCCCGCGGCCCGCCGCCGGAATCCAATAGCCGGCTAAACTTTGATTCCGGCCTGACAGGCACCATAATCTGCCATTTCCGGGCGCCTCGGGCGCCCGTCTCACAAGGAAGAAGTGCGTCGCCCGTGACGGCTTCCACGACATGGGGTGTTCACCTTGTCCGACTCACTCGCCACCCTTATCGCGCGCCTCGAGGGGCCCGCCCGCCAGGGGCAGTTCAGCCGCCTGCGCCGCGGCCTCGAGAAGGAGGGGCTGCGCGTCGACCCCGCGGGGCGCATCGCCCAGACGCTGCATCCCGCCGCGCTGGGCTCCAAGCTGACCCACCCACATATCACCACCGACTACTCCGAGGCGCTGCTGGAGTACATCACCCCGGTCTACGGTCGACCCGCCGATGCCCTGGCCTTCCTCGGCGACCTGCACCGCTTCAGCTATCGCTACCTGGGCGACGAGCTGATCTGGCCGGCCAGCATGCCCTCGCGCCTGGCCGGCAACGGCAGCGTGCCCATCGCGGACTACGGCTCCTCCAACGTGGGGACCATGAAGCGGGTCTACCGCCAGGGTCTCGACGTGCGCTACGGGCGCATCATGCAGGCCATCGCCGGGGTGCACTACAACGTCTCCCTGCCCGACGACCTCTGGGCGCTGCTGCGTGAGATCGAGGGCGCCGGCGACACACCGATGGGCGACTACCGTTCCCAGCGCTACTTCGGCCTGATCCGCAACTTCCGCCGCCACAGCTGGCTGCTGCTCTACCTGTTCGGTGCCTCCCCGGCGCTGGACCGCAGCTTCCTCGACGGCCGCGAGCCCTCCAGCGCGCTCGAGGCCCACGGCGCCGAGACCCTGGTGTCGCGCTATGCCACCAGCCTGCGCATGTCCGACCTCGGCTATCAGAACAAGGTGCAGGCGCAGCTGAAGATCTGCTTCAACTCGCTCTCCAACTACGTGAACACCCTGCGTCATGCGATCTCCACGCCCTGGCCCGCCTACGAGGCGCAGGGCGTCAAGGCCGGGGACGAGTGGCGCCAGCTCAACGCCAATATCCTGCAGATCGAGAACGAGTACTACAGCGACGTCCGCCCCAAGCGGGTCGCCCGCCACGACGAGACCCCCAGCCAGGCGCTGGAGGCCCCTGGCCCCACCGAGCTGGCTCCACCAAACGAAGGGAGGCCCCCATGCTGGAAGACTGCAAGAGCGCCCTGGAGCGCTGGGGCGGCGTGCACCGGCTGATCGACCGCTGGCTGGACGAGCGCCGCGAGCTGCTGGTCCACTTCGTCGAGCTCAAGGAGGCCTGCGACGCGGAGCTGGAGGCGGTGAGCAAGGCGCAGATCGATCGCTTCAGCGAGCTCTTGATGGACTACATCAGCGCCGGCCACTTCGAGATCTACCCCCAGCTGCGCGAGGAGGCCAAGGCCTTCGAGGACGGCTCTGCCCTGGCCCTGGCCGACAGCCTGCTGATGCGGCTGGAGATGTCCACCGAGCTGGTGCTCGCCTTCGACGCCGAGTACGAGAGCCCGGGACGCGTGCGCCAGCACCTCGGCCGGCTGCCCGCCTGGCTCGAGCGCCTGGCCCACGGCCTCACCGAGCGCTTCACCCTCGAGGACCAGCTGATCGGCCGCGTCCATGCCGCCCACGCCCCCGATGCCGCCCGCGCCGAAGCCGCCGCCCGCCTGTAGGAGTTGGTCCGACATCTCGGCGATTTATCGCGCGAGGCGGTAGGGAGCCAACGCGCGCAACGCCGCGAATCGCCGGATAAATCCGGCTCCTACGGGGTGGGGTGGCGCCATTCATGTTGTAGGAGAGCGATTTATCGCGCGATGCGGTAGCGCTCCAACTCCAACGCGCGCAACGCCGCGAATCGCCCGACAAGTCGGGCTCCTACTGGGCGGTTCGTTTCTCGAAGCGCCCGCCCATCACCAGCAGGCAGGGCGTCAGCAGCAGCGTCAGGGCGGTGGCGAAGGTCAGGCCCCCGGCGATGGCGCTGGAGAGCTGGGTCCACCACTGGGTCGAGGGCGCGCCGATCCCCAGGCTCGGCGCGAACAGGTTGACGTTCACCCCCAGCACCATCGGCATGAGCCCCAGTACCGTGGTCACCGCGGTAAGCAGCACCGGGCGCAGGCGCAGCCCGCCCGCCTCCAGCGCGGCCTCGAAGGACGAGAGCCCCTCGCCGCGCAGCTGGTTGTAGGTGTCGATCAGCACGATGTTGTTGTTCACCACGATTCCCGCCAGGGCGATGATGCCCATCCCCACCATGACGATGCCGAAGGGCTGGCCGTTGACCAGCAGCCCCAGCAGCACCCCCGCGGTGGAGAGCACGATGGCCGAGAGCACCAGCCCCGCCTGGTAGAGGCTGTTGAACTGGGTCACGAGTATCAACGCCATCAGCCCCACGGCTACCAGGAAGGCGGTGGTGAGGAACTGGCTCGCCTCCTGCTGCTCCTGCTGCTCCCCCGCCACGTTGACGATTACCCCCTGCGGGGGGGCGCCCGCCGCCTCCAGCAGCGCGCGCAGCCGCTCGTCGGCGCGATAGCCCTCCGCCACGTCGGCCTCCAGGGTCACGGCGCGGCGCCCGTCGATGCGGTGCAGGGTGCCCACCTTGGGGGCCGGCGTCACCTCCACGAAGTTGGCGATCGGCACCTGGCCGCGGGGGGTATGCAGGCTCAGCCGCCCCAGCTGGTCCAGGGAGCGGTAGCCCGCCGGCAGGCGCACGCGGATGTCCACCTCGTCGCTGACCCCGGCGGGCCGGTAGCTGGCCACCTGCAGGCCGGTGGTGATCAGCTGCACGGCGCTGCCTACCGTCGCCACGTCGGCGCCGAAGCGCGCCGCCGCCTCGCGGTCCACCATCACCCGCCACTCCACCCCGGGCAGGCTGCGGTCGTCCTCGATGTCGCGAAAGCCGCCCAGCTCGCCCATCAGCTCGCGCAGCCGGGTCACCGCCTGGTCGGCGGCGGCATCGTCGTGGCCGCTCACCTCCAGCACGATGGGTTTGCCCTCGCCGGGGCCCATCTCCTGCTCGCGGAACTCCAGCACCACCCCGGGCAGGCCGGCGGTGCGCTCGCGCATCTCCTCGAAGATCGCCGCCACCGGGCGCCGCTGCTGCCAGTCGATCAGCTGGAACTGCAGCACGCCGATCACGTCGCCGCCGAGGGGCTGGCTGGGGCTGGCGAAGGAGCGGGCGTAGAGCGCCTCCACCTCGCTCATGCCGGAAAGCCGCGCCTCCACCCGGCGCACCACGGCGTCCTTCTCAGCCGCGGAGAAGTCGCCCCGGGCGCGCACCAGCACCTGGGCGCTGTCGGGCTCCACGGCGGGGAAGAACTCCACCCCGTGGTTGAAGCGGGCGTAGGCGGTGTAGATCAGCGCCAGCAGCAGCAGGGCGACGAGCAGGGTCATCCCCGGCATGGCCAGCAGCCGGGCGAGCAGGGCGCGGTAGAGCCGACCGCCGGCCGTCACCTGGGCCTCCGGGGGAGCGGGGCGCGTGGCGCGCACCCCGAAGACCCCGCCCAGGGTGGGCAGGAACACCAGCGCCATGGCCAGCGAGGCGAGCAGGCAGAGGATCACCGTGGCCGGCAGGTACTTCATGAACTCGCCCACCACCCCGGGCCAGAACAGCAGCGGCACGAAGACCGCAAGTGTGGTGGCGGTGGAGGCGATCACCGGCCAGCTCATGCGGGCGGCGGCGTTGACCCAGGCCTCCCGGGGCGCCTGGCCCTGGCGCAGATTCCGATCGGCCAGCTCGCTGACCACGATGGCGCCGTCCACCAGCAGGCCGGCCACCAGGATCAGCGAGAAGAGCACCACGATGTTGAGGGTGTAGCCCAGGCTCCAGATCAGCAGGATGCCGGTGAGGAAGGCGCCAGGGATGGTCAGGCCCACCATCAGGGCGCTGCGTACCCCCATGGCGGCCAGGATCACCACCAGCACCATCGTCACGGCGGTGAGCACGTTGTTGAGCAGCTCCTCGAGGATCTCCTCCACCATCTGGGACTGGTCCATGATGGTGGTGACCTGGAGCCCCTCGGGAACCAGGCCGCCCGCCGCGTCGAGCAGCTCGCGCACCTGCTCGACGGTGGCGATGATGTTGGCCCCGGCACGCTTGGAGATCTCCAGCACCAGCGCCGGCTGGCCATCGATGCGGGCGAAGCCCTCCGGGTCCTTGAAGGTGGGGCGGATCCAGGCCACGTCGCCGAAGGTGACCACCCGGTCGCCGTCCACCTTCACCGGCATGCCCATCACGTCCTCGAGGCGCTCGATCACCCCGGGCACCTTGAGGGCCAGGCGTCCGGCGCCGGTGTCGAGGCTGCCCGCCGCCACCAGGCGATTGTTGCGACTCACCAGGGTGAAGAGGCTGTCGAAGTCGACGCCGTAGCTGTCCAGCACCAGGGGGTCGACCACGATCTCCAGCAGCTCCTCGCGGTCGCCGCCGATGTCCACCTCGAGCACCTCGGCGATCCCCTCGACCTCCTCCTTGAGCCGTCGGGCGATGGCCAGCCGCTGGCGCTCCTCCAGCCGGCCGGAGAGGCCGATGGAGAGCACCGGGAAGAGCCCCACGTTGACCTCCATGACCCGCGGCTCGTCGGCCTCGGCGGGCAGCTCGGCGCGGGCGATGTCGACCTTCTCGCGCACGTCGGAGAGCGCCTGGTCGGGATCGAAGCCGGCGTCGAACTCCAGCGTCACCGCGGCATGTCCCTCGCCGGCCAGGGAGGTCAGCTTGCGCAGCCCCTCGATGCTGCGCAGCTCCTGCTCCATGGGTCGCACCAGCAGCCGCTCGCCGTCCTCGGGGCTGACCCCCTCCAGCGCCAGCGACACATAGATGATGGGGATGGTGACGTCGGGGTTGGCCTCCTTGGGGATCGCCTGCCAGGCGGCCAGACCGGCGAGCAGCAGCCCGGCCAGCAGCAGCAGGGTGGTGCGCGAGCGATCCAGGGCCGCCTCGATCAGGGCGCGCATCTCAGAGCGCCTCCGCCGCGGGCTCGGCCGCCACCGCCTCGACCCGCTCGCCCGGCGCCACCAGCCCGCCCCCCAGGGTGATCAGTCGCACCCGCTCGGGCAGTCCCACGACCCTGGCCTCCTCCGGGACGGCATCGACCAGGGTCACCGCCGTGAGTAGCACGCGGTCGTCGTCGTCCAGATGCTTCACCGCCAGGCGGCCCTCGTCGTCCAGCTCCAGCAGGGCAGGGGAGAGGCGGTGCACCCGGCGCTCCGGCAGGGTGACCACCAGGGTGGCGCTGGCGCCGGCCAGGCGTCGCCTCTCGGGGTTGGCGACCTGGGCCTCCACCGCGAAGCTGCGCGCCTCCTCCTCGGCGCGCCGGCCCACCAGGCTCACCTCCCCCTCGAGCCGCGAGCCGTCCAGCAGACGCAAGGTGGCGGGCAGGCCGACCTCGAGCTCCTGGGCATCGCGCTGGGGCACCCAGGCCCGGGCCACCAGGTGGGTATCGTCCACCAGCCGGCCGAAGGCCTCGCCGTCCTGCGCCAGGTCGCCGAGCTCGGCGTCGAGGCGATCGAGCACGCCGGCGAAGGGGGCCCTGGGGCGGGTGTCGTCCAGCTGGCGGCGCAGCGTTGCCACCTCAGCGACGGCGCGGGAGACGCCGCTCTGCAGGCGCAGGAGGTCGGTGTTGGAGATCAGTTCGCGGCGGCGCAGGTCATCGGCGCCGGCCAGCTCGGCGCGGGCCAGGGCCAGCTCCGCCTCGGCCTGCTCGAGCCGTGCCGGCAGCTCCTCCCGGGCCAGCTCGAGCAGCACCGTACCGGCCTCGACGCGGCTGCCCGCGGCGATCGGCAGCGCCTCGACGCGCCCCGTCTGGCGGACGCGCAGGGTCAGCTCGCGGTCGGCCGTCAGGTGGCCCTGCAGCACCAGCCGCGGGGCATGGGGCTCGGCCACGCGGGTGACTACCTCGACCCGGGTGGCCGGCTCTGCCACGGCGGGTTCGCCCTCGGGCGGCGCCTCCTGGAAGCGCTGCAGGTCGCCGAAGGCCAGCCAGATCCCCAGGGCCAGGGTAACGGCGACGGCCAGCAGCGGAGGCAGGGGAGGGCGTCGGCGGCGTACCATGCGGTGTGGTCCATCAGCGGGCATGAAGCGCCAGCATACTACCGTTGCGCTTCGCTTGTGAGGAGTGAGTCGTGAGCGCGCTACGCGCTTGTGAGTAGTGACCCCTCGCCCTTCGCCCCTTGTTCCTTGTTCCTCGCCCCTCGCCCCTCCGATCTAGGTCGCATTGAGTTTTGTGCACTGCGGGCATACCATCTTGCCGGTTTGAAATCCGGCCCGGCGGCGCGCCCGGCGGGTCCCTCCTCACGGCGACAACCCGTGCGTTGACAACCAAGGAGCATCCATGAAACAGCCCGTCCGTATTGCCATCACCGGCGCTGCTGGTCAGATCAGCTACTCCCTCGCCTTCCGCATCGCCTCCGGCGACATGCTGGGCAAGGACCAGCCGGTCATCCTGCAGCTGCTCGAGATCACCCCGGCCATGGAAGCCCTCAAGGGTGTGGTGATGGAGCTGAACGACTGCGCCTTCCCGCTGGTTCAGGACATCGTCGCCACCGACGATGCCAACGTCGCCTTCAAGGGTGCCGATTTCGCGCTGCTGGTGGGCGCCCGCCCGCGCGGCCCGGGTATGGAGCGCAAGGACCTGCTGGAAGCCAACGCCGCCATCTTCTCCGTGCAGGGCAAGGCGCTCAACGACAACGCCAGCCGCGACGTCAAGGTGCTGGTGGTGGGCAACCCGGCCAACACCAACGCCTTGATTGCCTCCTGCAATGCACCGGACCTGGATCCCAAGCAGTTCACCGCCATGACCCGCCTGGACCATAACCGCGCCCTGACCCAGCTGGCCCAGAAGGCCGGCAAGCACGTCACCGACGTCGAGAGCATGATCATCTGGGGCAACCACAGCGCCACCCAGTACCCCGACATCGCCCACTGCAAGGTGGCCGGCAAGCCGGCCGCCGAACTGGTCGAGCGCGACTGGTACGAGAACACCTTCATTCCGGACGTGCAGCAGCGCGGCGCGGCCATCATCAAGGCCCGCGGCGCCTCCTCTGCCGCTTCCGCCGCCTCGTCCGCCATCGACCATATGCGCGACTGGGCGCTGGGCACCAACGGCCAGATCGTCAGCATGGCGATCCCGTCCGACGGCAGCTACGGCGTCGAGCCGGGCATCATCTACTCCTATCCGGTCACCTGCGAAGGCGGCCAGTACGAGATCGTCCAGGGCCTTGCGCTGGACGACTTCAGCAGAAGATGAAGGCCACCGAAGACGAGCTGCGCGAAGAGCGCGCCGCCGTCGAGCATCTGCTGGGCTGATCGCCCTTCGGGCAGCGCCTAGCGCCCAGCTAGCTAGCAACGGGCGGTAGGTGCCGAGGTAGAAAACGAGAAACCCCGCCGGGCGCGATACCCGGCGGGGTTTTGTTGATTAATCGCCAATTGGAGTGAAATCGCAGTGTGGGAGCTCGGGTTCCCCGACGGTTCGACGCCTCGACGAATGGCGCCGAAGGCGCCCGGGTGGTGTTGCCAATCTTCGGCAACTTCCGCCGGGAGGCCTGCGGCCTCCATTCGCCCGGGGGACCCGGCCTCCCACCACGGCTCCCCAGTAAAGGGGC
>NZ_CP071922.1:3210418-3222530 GCF_017584085.1 Halomonas sp. BM-2019 | reverse complement strand
CAGGGTGGGGTCGGGGTCCACCGCCACTGGGTGCTCGACGATTTCCAACAACGGGATGTCGTTGTGGGAATCGCTGTAGAACCAGGAACCGTCCAGAGTGAGCTCACGGTCGGCCAGCCAGGCCTCCAGGCGCTCGACCTTGCCCTCCCGGTAGCTGGGCGTGCCGGTCACCCGGCCGGTGTAGCGGCCGGTCACCACCTCGGGCTCCACGGCGATCAGGTCATCCACGCCCAGGCGCTCGGCGATGGGGCCGGTGATGAAGCGGTTGGTGGCGGTGACGATCAGCAGGGTGTCGCCCCGGGTACGGTGGCGTGCGACCAGCTCCTCGCCCTTGGGCAGGATGTGGGGCTCGATCTTGCTGGCCATGAACTGCTGGTGCCAGGCGGCGAGCTGCTCGGGGCTGTTCTCGGCCAGGGGGCGCAGCGCCACCTCGAGGAAGGCGTGGATGTCCAGGGTGCCGGCCTCGTAGTCGGCCAGGAAGCGGTCGTTGGCCTCGCGGTAGGTCACCGGATCGACGGCGCCCTGCTCGAGCAGGAACTCCCCCCAGGCGTGGTCGCTGTCGATCGACAGCAGAGTGTTGTCCAGGTCGAAGATGGCCAGGCTCACGGTGACTCCCTTGTTTTCGCTGATACGGTAGGTGGACGGTCAAGCGGGTTGCCGGTGAATGGGCGGTTCGCTCAGGGTGGAAAGCCCCGGATTATGGCAGAAGCGTCTCTCTGCTGCGACCCGAGGTGGACCTTGGCCGCAAGGCGTATTGATGCGCTTCGTAGCCTTGTGGAAGAATGATGGCAATACTGGTTTCTACAAGGTGAAGTCCGTGATCGACGCTGACGGCTTTCGCCCTAACGTTGGCATCATCATCGCCAACGACGAGGGGCAGCTGCTCTGGGCGCGTCGTGTAGGGCAGAATGCGTGGCAGTTTCCCCAGGGAGGCATCAAGGCGAACGAGACACCCAAGCAGGCACTTTTTCGTGAGCTCGAGGAGGAAACCGGCCTGACGGCCGATGACGTCGAGATCCTCGCCTGCACCCGGGGTTGGCTGCGCTATCGACTGCCGCGACGCATGATTCGTACCAACTCGAGGCCGGTCTGCATCGGCCAGAAGCAGAAGTGGTTCCTGCTGCGGATCCGCTGCCAGGAAACCCGCATCTGCATGAACGGAACACCCAAGCCCGAGTTCGACGGCTGGCGCTGGGTCAGCTACTGGTATCCGCTGGGTCAGGTGGTGCCTTTCAAGCGCGAGGTCTATCGGCGCGCTCTGCGGGAGCTCTCGCCCCGGGCGCAGCGACTGGCCCTGGGACTCGGCTGAGGGAGCTCGGCTGAGCGAGGAACCCCGTCCCGGTGGGGTAGTCACAGGGGCGGTAGCCTCCCTTATTTCTCACTAACGATAACAATGGAACGATGGCACGCCCATGCTCGAGGTCTTGCGCCGCATCACACAGGAAGTCACCGGGGCCCGTAGCCTGGACGCGGCGCTCGCCACCATGGTGCGGCGGATTCGCAAGGCCATGGAGACCGACGTCTGCTCGTTCTACCTCTATGATTCCGACCTCGAACAGCTCATCCTGATGGAGACCATCGGCCTGCGCACCCAGGCCGTCGGCCACGTGGCACTGCCGGTGGGTGAGGGCCTGGTCGGCCTAGTCGCCAGCCGCGAGGAGCCCCTCAACCTCGAGGACGCCCAGGCTCACCCCCAGTTCCGCTACTTCGAGTCCACCGGCGAGGAGCGCTACTCCAGCTTCCTCGGCGTGCCCATCATTCACCAGCGCCGCATGCTCGGCGTGCTGGTGGTGCAACAGTCCGAGAAGCGTCGCTACGGCGAGGAGGACGAGGCCTTCCTGGTCACCATGGCCGCCCAGTTGGCCGGGGTGCTGGCCCATGCGCTGGCCACCGGCAACCTGACCCGGCCGAGCCTCGAGGGGCAGGTGCACTTCAACGGGGTGGCCTCCTCGCCGGGCATGGCCATCGGCGAAGCGGTGGTGATTGCCCCGCCGGCCGATCTCGACAGCGTGCCGGACCTCATCCCCACCGACGTCGACTACGAGATCGCCCGCCTCAAGGAGGCGATCGGCGTGGTTCGCAATGAGATTCGTGCCGCAGGCGAGCGCCTCGCCAATCGGATCTCCGCCCAGGAGCTGGCGCTGTTCGAGGTCTACCAGCAGATGCTCGGCGAGGCGGCGCTCTCCCAGGAAGTGGTGAAGCGCATCCGCGAGGGGCAGTGGGCCCCCGGGGCGCTGGCCGACGTGGTGCGGCGTCACGTGCAGTATCTGGAACGGGTCGACGACGACTACCTGCGCGAGCGCGCCGCCGACGTGCGCGACCTGGGACGTCGTGTGCTGGCGCATCTGCAGGAAGAGACCCCCCAGACCCCGGAGGTCTATCCCGACAGCACCATCCTGGTCGGCGACGAGATCAGCGTGGCGATGCTCGGCGAAGTGCCTCGCGACAAGCTGGCGGGCCTGGTCTCGGTCAGCGGGTCCAGCACCTCCCACGTGGCGATCATCGCCAGGGCGATGGGGATTCCCACGGTGCTCGGCATGGTCGACCTGCCGCTGCCGAGGCTCTCGGGCGCCCGGGTGATCCTCGATGGCCATCGCGGCCGGCTCTTCGTGCGCCCCGGCGAGGAACTGCTGGCCCACTACCAGGAACAGATCCGCGAGGAGCAGGCGCTGGCCGAGGTGCTGGAACAGGAGCAGGATCTGCCCAGCCGGACGGAGGACGCCCACGACATGCCGCTGATGGTCAATACCGGCCTGGCCGTGGACACCGTCGCCTCGCTGAAGAGTCGCGTCAGCGGGGTGGGGCTCTACCGCACCGAGGTGCCCTTCATGGTCACCGAGCGCTTCCCCGGCGAGCAGGAGCAGACCCGGCTCTACCGCGAGCAGCTGGAGAGCTTCGCCCCTCTGCCGGTGGTGATGCGAACGCTGGACATCGGCGGCGACAAGGCGCTGCCCTACTTTCCCATCGAGGAGGCCAACCCCTTCCTCGGCTGGCGGGGCATCCGCGTGACCCTCGACCACCCCGAGGTGCTGATGGTCCAGCTGCGTGCCATGCTGCGTGCCTCCCAAGGCCTGGACAACCTCCAGGTGCTGCTGCCCATGGTGACCAACGTCGACGAGGTGGACGACGCCCTGCGCCTGCTCAATCGCGCCATCGTCGAGCTGGGCGAGGAGGGGGTAACGGTGACGCGCCCGACGGTGGGCGTGATGCTGGAAGTACCGGCGACCCTCTACCAGCTGGATGCCCTGGCCCAGCGCGCCGACTTCTTCTCGGTGGGCAGCAACGACCTGACCCAGTACCTGCTGGCGGTGGATCGCAACAACCCGCGGGTGGCCGACCTCTACGACCCCTGCCACCCGGCGGTGCTCTCCGCCATGGCCCTGCTGGCCAAGGAGTCCCGTCGCCTGGAGCGGCCGATCTCGGTGTGTGGCGAGCTGGCCGGCGACCCCGCCGGCGCCCTGCTGCTGATGGGCATGGGGTTCGACGCCCTCTCCATGAATGCCCCGAGCCTGCCGCGGGTGCGCGCCGCCATTCGTCGGGTCACCCTGGAGGGCGCCCAGACCCTGGTGGCGGAGACCCTGCGCCTCGACTCCCCCGCCGAGGTGCGTCGCCATCTGGCCGAACGCCTCGGCGAGTGGCAGCTCGCCCATCTGCTGCCGCCAAGGGATTGATGGCCTCCTCCTTGGCGGCTGGGTTGCCAGCGCGATTTATTGTGGGAGGGCGGCTTCGCCGCGCGAATAGCGGTGTTGCCGATGCCCTGCGTGATCAACACCGCGGGAGTCCTGCGGCCTCCATTCGCCCGGGAGACCCGGCCTCCCACCATGTAACCTGTCGAACAGATTCACGCCAATATGCGACGAACCATTTATTGTGGGAGGGCGGCTTCGCCGCGCGAATAGCGGTGTTGTCGATGCCTTGCGTGATCAACACCGCGGTAGGCCTGCGGCCTCCATTCGCCCGGGGGACCCGGCCTCCCACCATGTAACCTGTCGAACAGATTCACGCCAATATGCGACGAACCATTTATTGTGGGAGGGCGGCTTCGCCGCGCGAATAGCGGTGTTGCCGATGCCCTGCGTGATCAACACCGCGGGAGGCCTGCGGCCTCCATTCGCCCGGGGGACCCGGCCTCCCACCACGGCTCCCCAGTAAGGGGGCGACCATCATCCTGCGGCGCTAGGCGCTAGGCGCTAGGCGCTAGGCGCTAGGCGCTAGGCGCTAGGCGCTCGACGCTCTCCCCCAGCGCCACCCCGTTCGGCCCGAAGCGCCGTTCGCCGATCTCGATTCGCCCGCTGGCGTGCCAGCTCAGCCAGGTCATGGCCCGCGTGCCGTAGTGCTCACCGACGATAAAGGGCGAGGAGAGCATCCGCTCCATGGCCAGGCCCACCCCGGTTTCCGGCAGCTGGTCATCGTCGGCGGGGTGCGGGTCGGCCATGGCCGCCAGGGCATCCTCGGGCCAGCGGCCATGCCGCAGGCTGGCGCCCAGGCCCTGGCGCGCACCGATCAGCTTGGGCCAGGGGGAGTTCAGGCTGGCGTTGGAGAGGCCATGCAGGCCGGGGGAGACCTCGCGCAGCGAGATGGCGTCCAGGCCGCGATGGAGATGCCAGAGCCGCCGGCCGTCGCCCGCGATCAGGTTGAAGCCGGCGTAGCGCGCGGCCTCGCCGGTGGCGAGGCGGTCGAGCCAGGCGGGCAGATCGGGGCAGGTCAGGGCCTCCTGCACCAGGGCGCCGCGGCTGGGCGAATCGGCGGCGACCTTGAGGCGCGGGTCGCGCAGGTTGGTCACCGCGGCCAGGCGGCCCCGGCGGTGCACGGCCAGCCAGCTACCGCCGGCCTCCAGGTCGCGGCCGCCGATGATCTCGGGAGCGTCCTGCCAGACGGCGAGCGGGGCGGCGGGGCGGGCGTGGAACTCGTCGCGGTTGGCGACCAGGCGGATCGGCCACTCCCCGCCGGGGTGATGGTCGAAGGCGATCAGGCACATGGCGGCAGCTTAGCGGCTCAGCTCCACGCGGGGAAGTGACTCGACTCTGAAGGGGCTCGCCATGACAGCGGGCCGCACCCGGCGTACACTCGTTCGTCAATCTCGTGATCGGCCAGGGATGACAATGCGAGTCGAATGCGGCCGCTTCCTGAGGCGGCTCTCTCCCCATCGGCGCCTGGCGCTGTTCGTCCAGCTGCTCCTGCTGCTGGCGGGCATCGCCGCACTGCTCTGGACGGCTGCGCCGGGTGGCTGGCTGCTGGCCCTGCTGCTGGCCTCGACCCTGAACCTTGCCGCCGTGGCCTCTTGGCGCCGCCGGCGTGAGACGGTGGACGGCCGCAAGACGGTTGGCGGTGCCGCCCAGGACCCGATGCGCAGCGAGGCGTGGCGTCCCGGTGAGGAGGGCGAGCCCGCTCCAGGCGGCGATGAACCCTGGCGACGGCGCCTGAAGAGCCTGGAGGACGACCTCGCCCGGGGCGAGCAGCGGCTCGATCGGGTGAGGGCCGGGCGCGAGCGGGCGCGGGAGGAGTCGCGGCTCAAGTCCGACTATCTTGCCTTGCTGGCCCGTGAGCTGAAGCCGCTGCTGGAGCGCCTCGATGCATTCTCCCGTGAGGCGGGCGAGGGGCGCGAGGGCGGCGGCGATCCACACTCTCTCGGCGATCCACACTCTCTCGGCGATCCGCACTCTCTCGGCGATCCGCACTCTCTCGGCGATCCGCACTCTCTCGGCGAGCTGCGCGAACGGCTCGGTGATCTGGCGGCACTGCTGGAGGTCATCTCGGGTGAGGATCCGCGTGCCGCCGTCGCCGCGCTCCCGGCCCGGGTGCTGATCGTCGACGATGGCCCCGTCAACCTGATGCTGGCGCGCCAGGTGCTGGAGCGTCAGGGGCTCGAGGTGCGCACCGCCACCTCCGGCGCCGAGGCCCTGGCCTGCCTGGAGCAGGTACCCTTCGACCTGGTACTGATGGATATCTTCATGCCCGACATGGATGGCATGGAGACCAGCCGCCGCTGGCGCGACCTCGAGGCGAGGCGCCATCCAGGCCATCACAGCGTGCTGGTGGCGCTCACCGCCAACGCCAGCGTGGAGGATCGCCGACGCTTCGAGGCGGCGGGCCTCGACGACTTCCTGGCCAAGCCCTACCGCCCCCAGGCGCTGGTCGAGCGGGTCAGGCGCTGGCTGCCCGGACGCGTCCACGCCCCCGAGGCGCCCTGACCGTGCGCCTGATCCTTTCGGACCGGCCGCAGGTGGCCGGTCGCTGCTCTCTCTTCTGATGTTCAAGGACCCGTGATGCTGAACTACCCCGATATCGATCCCGTGGCGATCTCCCTCGGCCCCTTCCAGGTGCACTGGTACGGCCTGATGTATGTGGTGGGCTTCGTCGCCGCCTGGTGGCTGGGACGGCGGCGCGCCGCGCGCATCGGTCTGACTCACGACGACATCGGCGACCTGCTCTTCTACTGCGCCATCGGCGTGGTGGTGGGCGGGCGCCTGGGCTATGCGTTCTTCTACGGCATGGGCCAGTGGGCCGGCGATCCGCTGTGGATCCTGAGGGTCTGGGACGGCGGCATGAGCTTCCACGGCGGCCTGGCCGGCGTGCTGCTCGCCTCCTGGTGGTTCGCCCGCCGGAAGGGGCTGGCCTACTTCACCCTCACCGATTTCATCGCTCCCCTGGTGCCGATCGGCCTGGGTGCCGGGCGCATCGGCAACTTCATCAATCGCGAGCTGCCGGGCCGTGTCACCGAGCTGCCCTGGGGCATGCCGTTCCCGGGCCTCGGTCCCGAGCCGCGCCACCCCTCGGCGCTCTATGAGGCGGTGCTGGAAGGGGCGGTGCTCTTCCTGGTGCTGTGGTTCGTCTCCGCGAAGCCACGCGCCCGCGGCCTGGTCTCCGGGCTCTTCCTGACCCTCTACGGCGTATTCCGCTTCGCGGTGGAGTTCGTGCGGCTGCCCGACGCCCACATCGGCTTCATCGCCTTCGGCTGGGTGACCATGGGCATGCTGCTGACCCTGCCGATGATCGTCGCCGGCCTGGCGCTGATCGCCTGGTCGCGCAGCCAGCCTGTCGACGCCCGCACCACGCCGTAGGAGCCCGATTTATCGGGCGATTGCTTCCCCTTGATCGCTTTCTCTGGAAGCCCAGGCGCGCATGTCGCTCGAGGCGGCGCTACCCGAAGCGCTGTCACGACCCGATCAACAACCCGGGTGAGATCCGGTAGAATGCGCTCCCCATCCACCAGCCAGGCAACGCCGTGACCGACCAGACGCTTCCCGCCCTCGAACAGCCCTACCTCGACCTGATGCGCCAGGTGCTCGACCACGGCGTGGAGCGCGAGGACCGTACCGGGGTGGGGACCCGCTCGCTCTTCGGCCACCAGATGCGCTTCGACCTGGCCCGCGGCTTTCCGCTGGTGACCACCAAGAAGCTCCACCTGCGCTCGATCATCCACGAGCTGCTGTGGTTTTTGGCCGGCGACACCAATATCGCCTACCTGAAGGCGAACGGGGTGCGCATCTGGGACGAGTGGGCCGACGAGAACGGCGAACTCGGCCCGGTCTATGGCTACCAATGGCGAAGCTGGCCCGACCCCCGCGGCGGCCACGTCGACCAGATCGCCGGGCTGCTTGCGCAGATCCGCCGCAATCCGCAGTCGCGGCGGCTGATCGTCTCCGCCTGGAACCCGGCGCTGGTGGACGAGATGGCCCTGCCGCCGTGCCACTGCCTGTTCCAGTTCTACGTGGCCGAGGGGCGCCTCTCCTGCCAGCTCTACCAGCGCAGCGCCGATATCTTCCTCGGGGTGCCCTTCAATATCGCCAGCTACGCGCTCTTGACCCAGATGATCGCCCGGGTCTCGGGGCTCGAGCCCGGCGAGTTCATCCACACCCTCGGCGATGCCCACCTCTATCGGAACCACCTGGAGCAGGCCGAGCTGCAGCTCACCCGCACCCCGCGCGAGGCGCCCCGCCTGGTGCTCGACCCGAGCGTCACCGACCTCTTCGCCTTCCGCTTCGAGCACATCGCCATCGAGGGCTATGACCCCCACCCCCATATCAAGGCCGAGGTGGCCGTATGAGCGAGGCCAGCCCCATGACCGATGAAGCGACCAACGAGATGATCGACGAGACCCTGGTCCCGGTGGCCATGATCGCCGCCATGGACCGCAACCGCGTGATCGGCGTGGACAACCAACTGCCTTGGTATCTGCCCGAGGACCTCCGGTTCTTCAAGCGCATGACCCAGGCCAAGCCCCTGGTGATGGGGCGCAAGACCTTCGAGTCCATCGGGCGGCCGCTGCCCGGTCGGCTCAATATCGTGGTGACCCGCGACCCCGGCTTCCACCACGCGGGGATCCGCGTCTGCCACGATCTGGCCGCCGCCCTGGCGCTGGCCGACCAGCAGGCGACCATCGACGCGGCCGACGAGATCATGGTGATGGGCGGTGCCCAGATCTACGCCCAGGCGCTGCCGCTGGCCTCGCGGCTCTACCTCACCGAGGTGGAGATCGAGGTGGCGGGAGACGCCCGCTTCCCCGCGCTCGACCCGGCCGAGTGGGAGGAGGTGCAGCGCGTGCCCGGCAGCCCCGCCGAGGGCCAGCCCGCCTACGCCTTCGTGGAGTATCGCCGTCGGGATGCTGTCGGCGGCTGACAAGACATTTGTCATGTCGCGGCATCTGGCACAGACTGGTCGACACTGCCCGGCCATCGAGTCCATGCCTGGAGGAAACCGGTTTGATCGAGGAACGCTCACGTCGCCTGCTGGAGGCCCTGGAGGGTCGCACCACCACGCTGCTGGACCTGCTGCGGTGGGAGCGCGAGCTTCGCGCGGGTCTGGAGAGCCGACTGGCCGAGGCCGAGGCGGGCCGCCTGGCGCTGCTCGAGGAGCGCCGCGAGCTGGTAGAAAGGTACCACGAGCTGGTGGAGGAGAACCGCGAGCTCGACGAACAGAACCGCGAGCTGGAGGAGCACAACCGCCACCTCCTCGAGCGGTTGACCAGCGGCCAGGGGGAGCGCAGCTTCCCGCGTCCGGCGCGCCGCTCCCAGGGGCTCTCGGCGCTGATCGGCCGCCATGCACCGCCCGGTCCTGGAGGAGCCCGATTTAGCGGGCGAGGGCCAGCGGCGCCATCGCCGGATAAATCCGGCTCCTACGGGGCGGCGGGGGCGTCGTCATCATCGCCATCGCCATCGCCGGATCAATCCGGCTCCTACGGGGCGGCGGGGGCGTCGCCATCATCGCCATCGCCGGATCAATCCGGCTCCTGCGGGGCGGCGGGGGCGTCGTCAACATCGCCATCGCCGTATCAATCCGGCTCCTACGGGGCGGCGGGGGCGTCGCCATCATCGCCATCGCCGGATCAATCCGGCTCCTGCGGGGCGGCGGGGGCGTCGCCATCATCGCCATCGCCGGATCAATCCGGCTCCTACGGGGCGGCGGGGGCAACGCCATCGGCGCCATCACCGGATCAATCCGGCTCCTACGGGGCGGCGGGGGCGGCGCCATCGCCCCAGGCCCTGCTGGCCGAATGGTACCAACGCTATCCCGGCGCCTTCTTCAAGGGCCATACCCGGCCGCTGATGATCGGCATCCACGAGGCCCTGGCCGAGCGTGAGCCCTGGCCCGAGAAGCTGGTGCGCCGCGCCCTGGCCTGCTACGTGAACCTGCCCCGCTACCTGAAGGCGGTGCGCGAGGGCGCCGAGCGTATCGACCTGGCCGGCAACCCCGCCGGCGGCGTCGATGCCCAGGCCGCGGAGCACGCCAGGAAGAAGCTCGACCGCCTCCAGGCCGAGCGCCGCGGCAAGGTGTCGCAGGCGGCGGGCAGGTCGCGCCGCCAGAAGAAGCCGGCGGGGAGCGAGGGTAGGGGGCGTGCCGAAACCGGGGCGGCCCAGGCCCCTCCCGCCGCCTCGACTGCCTCGAGCCCGACTAATGATCAAGCCCCGAATCCGGCTAGTGGCCAGGCCCCGAATCCGGCCAAGGCACCAGCCCCGACCCCGGCTTCCGGTCAGGCTCCGGCCGCGCGCGCCGCCACCGGCGACACGGTGTTTCCCGTCACCCTGGAGGAGAAGCTCACCGCCCTGATGGCCAAGCACAACCGCCGCTGAGCGGCGCCTTGGCGTCGCCGATCCAGAGCCGACAAGGCGAGTTGCATCGTCTTGTGTTTGCTAAAACAGCTGGGCATGATGTGCAGGCCGCAGATGGCCGCTGGCGTGGTTCCCAAGGGCCGCACCGCCGCGTCAGCCGGGGACCACAGCCGCAGGGGAAAGTTCCGGGGGGAGGGTGCAGCCCGAAGGAAAACAGTGTTTTTTCTTGTTGCGTTCCCCCATCTCCCGGTATAGAGTTCCTCTTGCGAGCATTGGACTATAACAAGGCTTCACCGAGACATGCCGCCACGTCAGCCGCTTCCCGGGAGGGAATGGGCCGGCCACAGAAGAGCAAGTCCGGCAAGCCGGCTGCAGCGACCGCCCCGCGGTCTGCAGGCAAACGATCGAAACAGACTGCTAGTCAAAGGAACCTAACGATGAAAAAGACACTGTTAGCGACTGCCATCGCTGGTGCCATCGCCGCTTCCGGCATGGCCGTGACCAACGCCCAGGCCGCCACCGTCTACGACCAGGATGGCACCCGTCTGGACATCTACGGCCGCATCGCCCTGGGTATCTCCGGCGGTGGTCCCGAGACCAACGAAGATGGCGACAAGCTGAACGGCTCCGAGTTCCGCGACGTCTTCTCCCGCGTCGGCCTGCGCGGTACCCAGCAGGTCACCTCCGACCTGACCGCCTTCGGTAACTTCGAAGTGCGTCCGAAGATGGACCAGGTGAACACCGACGGCCAGCAGGTGCGCAACAGCTTCCTGGGCCTGCGCAGCAACGCCTTCGGTACCATCCAGGCCGGTAACTTCGACAGCTTCTACCTGGAGACCGTGTCGCGTCCGTTCGACGTCTACCTGGATCGCGGCCTCGAGCTGAAAGGCGGCGGCCACCAGGCTCGCGGCGACTCCCTCGGCTATATCTCGCCGAACCTGGAAGGCTTCCAGGTCTACCTGCAGGCCAAGCACTACACCGGCAACACCGATTCCCGTACCGGTAACACCGGTACCGGCCGTCCGGCAGGTTCCGAGGGCAGCAACTCCTCCAAGTGGAACATGGCCGGTGGTGCGACCTACGAGATCGACAACCTGCGCCTGGCCCTCGGCATGGCCGAGGACATCGAGCGCGGCGGCGGTGTCGGCGAGAACGTCTACGGTGGCTCCGCGGCCTTCGAATTCGTTCCGGGCTTCACCGGCCGCCTGGCCTACGAGTACCAGTCCGACTTCGAGGACAAGATCGGCGTCGGCATGACCTACGCGATGAACGAGTGGGCCTTCCACCTGGACTACTATCGCATCGAGTCCCGTGGCAACCTGAAGGCCGCTCAGCAGGATGAGGGCCTGAGCACCAGCCGTAACTCCTGGGCAGCCGGCGCCTACTACAAGATCTCCAGCAACTTCGACGTCTTCGCCGAGCTGCATGAGTCCGATCAGGGCACCATCATCGATAGCGACACCACCGGCAGCGACTTCACCGATAACCTGCGTGACGTCCGCGACAACGTCTACTGGCTGACCGGCGTTCGCTACCACTTCTGATTGGCGAAGCGCCAACCCCAGAAGCAGCGACACCGCTTACGCAGTACACAGAAGCCGGCCCCTCGAGGCCGGCTTTCTTGTGCGGTATCGCCTTTCAACGTAAAGGAGGCGAAGTGACCAGATGTAGTTGAGGGACATCCCCTCAAAGCCCTCGTTGGCGGTAGCCGCCACGGCACCATCGGCGACGGCAACGGCCAGCGCAGGGCGGAGGCGGTGAAGATCGATGCGGGGCGCGGGGAACTTTTCCTCGGCTGTTCGCCTTGGCTTTCTGGCGCCGCTTGACGCCATTCGCTCGATATGCCAGGGCACTCCTTGTAAGCTATTTCCTACTACTATGCACACTATTGCCTACGACTATGTCCGCTATTTCTTGCAGAACCCTAATGATATGAATTAATTGCCGCCCTACGTCGAGGGTATGAGTCGCTTGGCTGGTGGTTGCCGCCCGACTCCCCTAAAATGTCCGCTGATTTTTGCGCCCTGCCGGTCGTCGGCGGGGCGCCAGTCCGCTCATTGCAC
>NZ_CP071922.1:3207931-3210318 GCF_017584085.1 Halomonas sp. BM-2019 | reverse complement strand
TGTTAGACAGTGACCTCGATGAGGCGGAAATCCAAGGCTCAATGAGCCAATTCTTCCTGTAAATCCCCATTAACGTTGAAAAGCGCCCCTAAACCGGCGCTTTTTTGCCATTCAAATCCATTTGCCTTCTGTCAGAATAGCCGCTAACTCCCGAATAATGTCTGGAATTTGTAAGCGATGGCTGAACAGAGCAGCAGCGACGACTCCGAAAAAACAGAACCCGCCACGCCCCGAAGGCTGCAAAAAGCCAAGGAAGAGGGGCAGGTTGCGCGATCGCGTGAGTTAACCACATTTGTATTGCTGTTTGGCGGTTTGATCGGCCTGTGGGGCATGGGCTCAATGCTCTATGAGCAGGTTGGCTTTGTCATGGAACAGTCGTTTCTGTTTGAGCGCCAACAGGCGTTCGAAATTGGCCCTATGTTGATGAACGTGGCCATGCTCGCGCAACATGCATTATTCGCCCTGATGCCGTTATTTATGTTGATGGTGGTGCTTGCCCTTGTTGCCCCGGCGTTGCTCGGCGGTTGGTTGGTGTCGGCCAAGGGTATGAAGCCACAGCTGTCGAAGCTGAATCCCGTGAAAGGCGTGAAGCGAATTTTTTCGAGCCAAGCGCTCGCCGAGCTCGGCAAGGCCATTGCGAAGTCGCTGCTGGTTGGCGGTGTTTTGATCGTGTTTCTCATGTCTCGCCACGGCGAATACATGAATTTAATGAAGCAGCCGGTGCAGCAAGCGTTAGCGAATGCTTTACAACTCGCTGCACAAGCGGCATTGCTCATGGTTTTAACTTTGATTGTTGTGGTGCTGATTGATGTACCCTTCCAGTTGTACAGCCATGCCAAGAAGATGAAAATGACCAAAGACGAGGTCAAGCGGGAACACAAAGAAACCGAAGGTGACCCGCATGTGAAGGCTCGAATTCGCTCGCAGCAGCAGGCGATGTCGCGCAATCGCATGATGAGTAAGGTGCCAGAAGCGAACGTAATCATCACCAACCCGACCCATTACGCGGTGGCTTTGCAGTATGATGAGCAAAATATGAATGCGCCACGTGTGGTGGCGAAAGGGACGGAAGCGGTGGCCGCACGGATTCGGGAGATTGCTGCGGAACATAAAATTCCGCTATTGGAAGCACCTGCGCTGGCACGTGCGTTATACTTCAACGTCGATTTGGACCGTGAGATTCCCGGTCCTTTGTATGCAGCGGTCGCGGAAGTCCTAGCTTGGGCGTTCCGTCTGAAACAAGTGAAAGTGAGTGGTGGTGATGTGCCGCCGAAGCCGAAAGGCCTCGAAGTACCGTCTAAAATGGCCGAGGGTAAGGTTCACCCGCGGCACCAGGAGGAAAGTGAATGAAGGGTGTCCAGTACACACTTGGACAATTAGGTAAGTCTCTCGACGGCCGTATGCAATTGTTCATCGGCCCGATATTGATCTTACTGATTTTGGCGATGATGGTTTTGCCATTGCCGCCCTTTGCGCTGGATATGCTCTTCACTTTCAACATAGCCCTTGCGTTGATGGTGTTGCTCGTCAGTATGTTTGCTGAAAAGCCGCTCGACTTTGCTGCATTTCCCGCAGTGCTCTTATTCACCACCTTATTGCGTTTGTCGTTGAACGTCGCCTCGACTCGGGTTGTTTTGATGCAGGGTCACACGGGGGGTGATGCGGCGGGTAAGGTCATTGAATCCTTCGGGCAGTTCCTCGTTGGCGGTAATTTTGCTGTGGGTATCGTGGTCTTTCTGATCTTGGTGATTATCAACTTCATGGTTATCACCAAAGGTGCGGGACGTATTGCAGAAGTTGGCGCGCGCTTTATGCTTGATGCGATGCCGGGTAAGCAAATGGCGATCGACGCAGACTTGAATGCGGGTTTAATTGGCGAAGAAGAAGCCAAACGTCGCCGTCAAGAAGTCGCGCAGGAAGCTGACTTTTATGGCTCAATGGATGGTGCGAGTAAGTTCGTGCGCGGTGACGCAGTTGCCGGCTTAGTGATCATGGTGGTGAATATCATCGGCGGCTTGATGATTGGAACCATGCAGCACAACTTGAGCTTTGCCGACGCGGGTCAAGTTTATATTCTGTTGGCGATCGGTGACGGTTTGGTCGCCCAGATTCCAGCCTTAGTCATTTCAACCGCCGCTGGCGTCACGGTTTCACGCGTAAATACCGATGAAGACGTTGGTCAACAGATGGTCAGCCAGTTGTTTGTCAATCCGAAAGTCATGATCTTGGCAGCTTGCGTGATTGGTCTGCTGGGGTTAGTGCCGGGAATGCCGAATTTTGTCTTCTTGCTGTTCACTGCGGGTCTTGGTTTTATGGCTTGGCGGATCATGAAAAAGCAAAAGTTGGCGGCCGAAGCGGTGCCTGTTGAGCAAGCTCCCGGAGCGCAG
>NZ_CP071922.1:3177402-3207831 GCF_017584085.1 Halomonas sp. BM-2019 | reverse complement strand
GGGTGTACATGACGTCGCGGAAGTTGAGGCCGGTGGCCTTGACGCGAACTTCCACTTCGCCGGGGCCCGGCGCGGGCAGCGGCCGGGGGGTCCAGCTCAGGTGGCGCAGCTGGCCGGGCAGCTCGAAGCCGAGCGTCATGGCCTGGCGATCATCCTGGCCGGCGGGCGCTTCGGGGCTGGGGGCCGGCAGGGTGCGCAGCCGGGTGGCGAAGCGCTGGCCCTGGGCATCCAGCACGATCTCGGTCTCGGCGTCCGGCGCGGTCAGCTCCTCGGCCAGGGCGGCGATCAACGCCTCGCCCGGTTCCTCCTCGGGCAGGTCGAGCAGGCGCACCGGGTAGCCGGTGGACTCGTTGGCCAGCGAGCGGCCGAAGCCCCACAGGGCGGCGTCCAGATTATCGTAGGAGCGCGATTCATCGCGTGATTCGGCGGCCTGCATGTCGGCGGCGCCCGCCGACTCCCATCGCCGGATAAATCCGGCTCCTACGTTGGGGGTGGTGTCACACCACATGCTGGCGACGCCGCGGGTGATGAGCCACAGGCTGGCCTCGCTACCCCTGGGCTCCAGGGCGCGGGCCAGCGTCATGGCCTCGTTGCACCGCGATTCGTTCTGGCGCAGGTCGACCACGGCCGCAGGCGACCCCTCATGTTCCTCGAGCCCGCGTGCGACCGTAACGTGCCGGCCTCGCTCCCTGAGCGCCGCCGCCAGGTGCTCTGCAAGCCCCTGGGTGTGGCTGTCGGCCAGCAGGGTGACCGGGGCCAGCGCTGCCGATGAAGCGCTGGTCTGGCTTTGACGCTCCCAGGTGGCGTGCATCAGGTAGAGGCCGCGGTCGTCGCCTTCCAGCGGGATCAGGCCGATATCGGTGGCACCGATGGCCTCGAGCTCGCGCGCCACGTCCTGGGCGCTGATGGCGTGCAGGTGGTTGCCGTCGTCGGCGAGGCCCGGGGTGGCCAGCAGGCTGTCGAGCCAGCCGCTGGGGTGGGTGCCGACCAGCAGCAGCTGGGCATTCGGCGCCAGTCGCTCGGGCAGCGCCTGAAGCAGGCGGCGGGTGCGCTCGCGGTGGCCGACCTCGATGCCGACCAGCGCCAGCTGGGCGGGGGGCAGCGGCGGGTCGCCGGCCTCCAGCGTCTCGAGGTCGATCAGCGGGAAGCGCTCCTGGAGCTGTTCGGCCTGGTGGCGGGCGCTCTCGCCCACGGCCAGCAGGCCGAGGTCGCAGCGGTCGGCGTCGAGCAGGTCGCAGAGCCGCTCGGAGAGCGACGGGGCGGCCGGGCCCGCCTCGAGCAGGCGCAGGCGCTGGCCGGACGGCAGGGCCGCGACGACCCGCGGGAGGGCCTCGCGCAGCCCCTCGGCGATGGCCTGCCAGCCCGCCGCGCCCGGCAGCTGGCGACACAGGGCGGCCAGGGCGTCGGCATCCAGGCCCAGGGTAGCGGCGTCCTCGCGACCATCCAGCAGGGCGGGCAGGTGCAGCCCGAAGCGGCCCAGGCGCTGCACCGGGGCGAAGTGGTCGGGATAGTCGCGCACCAGCAGCTGCCAGATGGTCGCGGCGGGAATGTCGTCGTCCGCGGCGACCAGCCGCCAGCCCTGGTCGTCCCGCTCGAGCCGGCCGGCGCCCTGGAGCTGGTGCAGCAGCTGGTCGAGCAGCCGCTGGGCGTCGAGGTGCCGGCGGGTCAGCTCGTGGTAACGGGCCTGACTGAGCCGCTGGCCGCCGGCCAGGCTGTGCAGCAGCTCGGCGGCGAAGGCGTCGGCCAGGCTGTCGAGCAGCGGGTCGACCTCCTCGGCAAGGCGCCCGCCGGTGTGGCGCCGGTAGGTGTCGGCCAGCTGCGCCACGGCGGCGTGCAGGGGCGTCAGGTCCAGGCCCTGGCCCTCGCCGCGGCGCGGCGCCGGGGTGAGCTGGACGTCCAGGTAGCTGAAGCGCTGGTGGTGGTGTCGCTTGAGGCGGATGGCGCGGAAGCGGGTCTCGCTGAGCACCGCCACCGCGCGCCCCTGGGCGTCGAACAGCTCGAAATCGGCGGTGAAAGAGTGCGGGGCGCGCTTGAGGATCCGGGCGTGGGCCAGGGTCGGGGGGCCCCCGTCGGCGAGGAACTGCAGGCGGCCGATGCGCACCGGCACGAAGGCCAGGCCGGCGTCTTCCTGGCCGCTGGCGACGGCCTCCCGGGCCAGCAGCGGAATGAACAGCTGGAAGGCGCTGTCGAGGATGCCGGGGTGCAGGTGCAGGGTGTCGCGGGTCTGCACGATGGCATCGGTCGGGGCGATCTCGCCGATCACGCTGTCCGCCTCGACCCAAGTGCGGGCGATGGCCTGGAAGGCCGGCCCGTAGCGCAGGCCGAGGCGCTCGGCCAGGGCCAGGTGCTCGCCCAGCTCGAGGTCCGGGGCGCGCGACGGCAGGGCGGGGGCCTCGCGACGCAGCAGGAAGCCGCGGCTCTGCTGCATCACGCGGGCCACCGCGTTGAGCTGCCATTCGCCCTCGGCCAGGGGTTCGCGGGAGCGGATCTCGATGCGGCCATCGGCGGGGGCCAGGTGCAGGCGCATGCGCCGCCCGTGCTGGGCGTCCAGCAGCAGCGGGGCGCGGATCTCCAGCTCCTCGACATCGATCACCTGGGTGTCGCGGGCGTGGCGTCCGGCGGCCAGCGCCAGTTCGACGAAGCCGGCGCCGGGGAAGACGGCGCCCTCGCCGACCACGTGGTCGGCGAGCCAGGGCAGGCGCCCGGTGTCGAGCTGGCTCTCCCAGGTATCGGGCTGCTGGGCCAGGCGATAGCCGAGCAGCGGGTGTTCATAGTAGCGGTTCAGCAGCCCCTGGCCGCCGGCGGTGCCCTTGACCCAGAAGCGCTCGCGCTGCCAGGGGTAGCGGGGCAGCTCGACGCGGCGGCCCGACACCGGGAACCAGTGGCGCAGGTCGCAGGGGGCACCGCTGAGCAGAACCTGGCCGATGGCCTGGTGCACGCAGGCCTCGGCGGGTTGCTCACGCTCGAGGGTGCCGATCACCCGGCCGGGGCGCTCGCGGTCGCGCAGGGCGTCGCCCAGGTAGCGGCGCAGGATCGGATGGGCGCCGATCTCGACGAAGACGTTGCTGCCGGCATCGATCAGCGCCTTGATGGCGGCATCGAAGCGCACCGGCTGGCGAATGTTGTGCCACCAGTACTCGGCGTCGAGCGCCTCGGCGGCCAGCGCGTCGCCGGTCACCGTGGAGACGTAGGAGATCGTCGCCGGCTGCGGTACGAGGCCGGCCAGGGCCTCGATGACGCCCTCCTGGATGGGGTCCATGGCCGGGCTGTGGAAGGCGTAGTCCAGCGGCAGGCGCTTGGCGAAGGTGCCCTGTTGCGCCAGGGTGGCCTCCAGGCGCTCCAGCGCCGCGGGCTCGCCGGCCAGGGTGACGCCCTTCGAGCTGTTGATGCCGGCCAGGTGGATACCCGGGTAGTCCCCCGAATCGAGCAGCGCCCGGGTGTCTGCCTCGCCCAGGGCGACGGCGGTCATCTCGCCCTGGCCGCGGGTCTTGCCCTGATAGTGGCTGCGGTAGTGGATGACCCTGACGGCATCCGCCAGGCTCAGGGCGCCGCAGGCCCAGGCGGCGGCCACCTCGCCGACGCTGTGCCCGGCCACGGCGGCGGGGGCGATGCCGTGATGGCGCAGCAGCCGGGTGAGGCCGACCTGGACGGCGAACAGCGCCGGCTGGGCGACCTCGGTCAGGGTCAGGCGGCTGGCGCCGTTGTCCAGCACGCCGTTGCGGCCTTCCAGCTCGGCGCGCAGCGAGAAGTCGCCGTGCCGCTGGAAGAGGGCGTCCACCTCCTCCACCGCGGCGGCGAACACCGGCGAGCGGGCCAGCAGCTCGGCGCCCATGGTCTCCCACTGGCAGCCGTTGCCGGCATAGATAAAGGCCGGTGCGCTGGCGCCGGGCAGGTGTTCACCGCGCACGATCCGCGGGTCGTGCGCGGCCTCGGGGTCGGCCAGGGCGCCGAGCCGGGCGATGGCGTCCTGCCGGTCCTCGACCATCAGCAGGGCGCCGTCGCTGTGGTGCTCGCGATGGTGGCGCAGGCTGTAGGCGATATCGTAGAGGGCGTCGTCGCGCTCCTTCAGCCATTCGGCCAGCCGGCCGGCCATGGCGCGCAGCGCCGGTTCGCCGCGGGCGCTGAGCTGCAGGGGCAACGGCCCGGGGCTCTCCGGGGAGTGCCCGGCGACGTGCCGCCCGTCCGCTGCGCTGGCGTCGTTCGGCGCTGCGCTGGCGGAGGGCGGGCTCTCCAGGATCACGTGGGCGTTGGCGCCGCCGAAGCCGAAGGAGTTCACACCGATGACCAGGCGCCCCTCGGCCTTGAGCGGCTGGGCCCGGGTGACGACCTTGAGGTTCCACTCATCGAACTGGATGCGCGGGTTGAGCCGGCGGATGCCGATGGTGGCCGGCACCTCGCGGTGGCGCAGGCTGTAGAGCGCCTTGGCCAGGCCGGCCACGCCGGAGGCGGTCTCCAGGTGGCCGACGTTGCTCTTCACCGAGCCGATGGGCAGCGGCCGGGTGCGGTGGCGGGCCAGCGCCTCGCCGATGGCGCGGGTCTCGATGGGGTCGCCCACGGCGGTGCCGGTGCCGTGGGCCTCGAGGTAGTCGATCTCGTCCGGTGAGATGCCGGCACGCTCGTAGGCCTCGCGCATCAGGGTCACCTGGGCGCTGGCGTTGGGCACGGTGAGGCCGGACTTGTGGCCGTCGGTGTTGACCGCGGAGCCAGCCACCACGGCCAGGATGCGGTCGCCGTCGGCCAGGGCCCGGTCGTAGTCCTTGAGCAGGAAGAGGCCGGCGCCCTCCGAGCGCACGTAGCCGTCCCCCGCCTCGTCGAAGACGCGGCAGCGACCGTTGGCCGAGAGCATGCTGGCCTTGGTGAAGATGATGAAGCCGTAGGGGTGCAGGTGCAGGCTGATGCCGCCGGCCAGCGCCATCTCGGTCTCGCCGCTGCGGATCGCCTGGCAGGCCTGGTGGAAGGCCACCAGCGACGAGGAGCAGGCGGTATCCACCGACATGCTGGGGCCGCGCAGATCGAACAGGTAGGAGAGCCGGTTCGAGGCGATGCTCGAGGTGTTGCCGGTGGCGGACGAGGGGCCGATCGCCTCCAGGTCATCGGCCAGGCGGTAGGCGTAGTCGATGCTGGCGATGCCCACGAAGACGCCGCAGCGGCTGCCGCGCAGCGAGGCGGGCACCACGCCGGCATCCTCGATGGCCTCCCAGGCCAGCTCCAGCAGCAGCCGCTGCTGGGGGTCCATGTGGCTCGCCTCGCGTGGCGAGATGCCGAAGAAGCCCGCGTCGAAGCCGCTGATGTCGCCCAGGCTGCCGGCCGCGAAGGTCACGCTGGTGCCGGGGTGCTGGCGCTCGGGGTGCTGGAAGGCCTCGTGGCTCCAGCGATCTTCGGCGACCCGGGTGACCAGGTCCTTCTCTGCCTGCAGGTCCTGCCAGAACGTTTCAGGTGTTGTACCGGGGAAACGATGGGCGGCGCCGATGATGGCAACGCGATTACTCATTCTTGCTCCTGATGGCTCTGGATCTGCCCTACAGCATCGTTGTGGTCACCCATCGCGGCGTCTTGGCCCGCCTGGGGGAGGCCGGCCTCCCTCAGCAGCGCCTCCAGGGTCGTCATGCCCAGCGCACTGGCCGCGAGCGGCTTCGCCATGGCGGGTGCGCCCGGTACACCCGGCCGGCTGGACCAGAGAGCGTAGCAGGTATCGCCGCTGGGCTCTCCCAATCGCCGAAAGACCCCGGACAGGATGGGCACATGGTCGCCGTACCAGCACAGCATGCCGGGCCTTGCCTCGGGCGAGCTGGGCGTCAGCCGCTCCCTTAGCCGGCCCAGCATGGCGTCGGCGTTGCGCAGATGGCGCAGGTAGACCCGCAGGTCGGCGAGGTCCGCCGCCTCGAGGTGGCGGGCCGTGGCCTCGGGCAGCCGCGGGGAATCCTCGGGCACCGGCCGCTCCAGATGCAGCGGGCCATGATTCTCCATGGTGATGGCGAATACGAATAATGGCTTATTATCGCTGTCATCCAGCAGGGTTCCAACCTTCTTGGTCACGGCAGCGTCGCTGATGTACTGCCCGTCGCGATCCGCGTCCCGGAAGTGGCGGCTGTCGAGGAAGTCGTCGAAGCCCAGCTGCGGCATCACCTGGTGGCGCAGATAGAAGCTGGCCGGGTAGGGGTGGAGGCAGACGGTGCGGTAGCCCAGCCCGCGCAGCCGGCTGGCCAGGCTCGCCACCGGGCCCCGGGTGAACTGGCGGTAGGGCGTGAAGCGGTGGATGCCCAGCGCCTCGGGAGTGAGCCCGGTGAGCACCGCGGCCTCGGTGCGCACGGTGTTGGCCCCCCAGGCGGGCACCTGCAGCGGGCCCTGCATGAGGGCGTCCCGCCGCAGGGCGTCGAAGTGGGGCAGCAGGCCGCCGGCTATCGGGGCGTCGGCGAGCCCCGCGTGCCACTCCCGGGGGTCGAAGAAGGATTCGCTCTGGACGACCACCAGGTGGGGCAGGCGCTCGGGGGCCGGCGGCGGAGTAGCCGGCGTGGCGAAGGCAGTGACCCGCGACGCCTCCGGCAGCGCACGCAGCGCCAGGCGGCCGTAGGCCCACAGGGCGGCAAACAGGCCGAGGCGATGCAGGTCTGCCTGGGGTGCCAGGCGACAGGGCGGCAGGTGCTTGAGTCCGGGCAGCAGCAGGGCGGCGGCGATCAGCAGCAGGCCGGCCGGCGGGAGGAGGGCGGCCGGCCCCTGGCGGCTGAGCAGCGAGGGCTCGAGCCACAGGAAGCCGGCGATGGCCAGGGCCCCGGCGCTGCTGGCGGCTACCGCCAGCCCGATGCCGAAGAAGGGCACGTAGAGCCGGGGATGCTTGACGGCATCGAGAAAGTACTCGAAGTCCTGGCAGATGAACGGCTCCTTGAGGGTCGCCGACTTGGTGTTGCTGGCCTGCACCACCACCAGCTGTAGCGAGGCGATGAAGGCCACCGCGAACCAGGGGCGCTGCAGCAGCAGCAGGAAGAGGGCAAACAGCAGGCACTCGCTCCCCAGGTGGACCGCCAGGGTGGAGGGCGGACGGCGCCAGAAGGGGGCGACCGGCGGACGCAGCAGCGCCTCGATGACGAAGGTGAGGACCAGTCCGCACAGCAACGGCGCCAGGATCGTGATGGTCATGGTGGGCTTCCATACCCCATCAGGCCCAGCAGGCGCTGGGAGAGCGCCGCCGGCAGGACCGCCAGGCACCAGCAGCCGAGGCTGAGCGGGAAGGGAAAGCTGATGCGCGGGCGGTTGCGGGCGATGCCGGCCTGGATGACCCGGGCCGCCTTGTCAGGCGGCCACTCCCAGGGCTTGGGGCCCGGCATGGCCTCGCACATCGGCGAGCTGACGTAGCCCGGCATGACCACCGTGACGCCGACGCCATGGGGGGCGAGGTGGCCGCGCAGGCCCTCGCCGAAGGCCTTGAGGCCGGCCTTGCTGGCACTGTAGCCGGGCGTGGCCGGCAGGCCATGCCAGGCCGCCAGGGAGCTGATCAGCACCAGCTGGCCCGACCCGCGCCTGACCAGGTGGGGCGTCAGGATATTGGCCATGGCCATGGGCACGCGCAGGTTGATCGCCAGCAGGTCGCTGACCCCTTCCCAGGGCTCGAGCTCGCCGGGGCCGGCCACGTGGTGGTTCTGGCCGGCGTTGGCGATGATGATATCCGGCAGGCAGCGGGCCGCCAGCTCTTCGAGCCAGCGCCGCAGGGCGCTATCGTCGGTCAGGGGGGCGTCATGGGATTCGACCTCGGCCCCCCGGGCGCGGCACGCTTCGGCCAGGGCCTCCAGGGCCTCGACGCGGCGCCCGTGCAGCAGCAGCCGGGTCCCCGGCGCGGCATAGGCCCTGGCCAGGGCGCCACCGATGGCGCCGCTGGCGCCGGTGATAAGGACGGTGCGTTCACGGGTGCTCACAGCAGGGCCTCCAGCGGTGAGCGCCCGGCCGTCAGGACCCGGGCGGCATTCTCGACCGCCAGCTCGATGCCGCGGCGGCAGTAGAAACCGCCGTTGAGCTGGGTGGCGTGCATCACGGTGCGGTGGAAGCAGCGGAAGAGGTCGTCATCCGGGGGCGGCGGCTTCTGCCAGAATTCGTCCAGGTTCTCCTGATAGGTCAGGCCGGTCAGGTTGTAGATCGGGTCGCTGAGGGCCAGGGTCGGACAGCGGTGCTCCAGCGAGACGATCCCCACGGTGCTGTTGACGGTGACGGTACCGGCCGCGCGCTTGAGCAGGGTGTTGAGGTTGCCAGATTCGAGGTAGAGGGTGCGCCCTTCCAGCCCGTAGAAGCGCTCCAGGTCGCGGATGATCCGGGCATAGTTCACCAGCCCCATGTCCAGCGGGTGGTTCTTGATGCACAGCAGGGCGTCCGCCGGGGCGTGTTCGGCGAAGGAGCCCATGACGCGGTCTATCACCTCCTGCATGTTGGCGAAGGGGGAGTGGTCGCGAATCTGGGCGTCCGTGTTGAGCTGCAGCGGCAGCAGGTAGAAGGGCCGCTTGCCGCTGACCAGGGCCCGGATGCGCGCCTCGTCGCGGGGCTTCCAGAAGCGCAGCTGGGTGAAGCGCTTGAGGTAGCCGGCATACTCCACCGGGGCGGTGATCGGCGCATGGTTGCGGTAGTGCGGGAAGGCCACCGGATTGCAGAGCCCCGCCAGGTGATAGAGCACATCGTGGGTCGCGCGGACGCGAAAGGCCGACCGGAAGCGCTGGGGGGCGGGCCGCTCGGGCAGGCGCCGGCCGGTGTCCAGAAACCAGTCGGGCTCCCGCGGCAGCAGGGAATGGCCGTTGACCCCTTCGCGCTCCAGGGTGATCCAGAAGGGGCGAAAGTAGCCTTCCTCGAACACATGGGTGCGAATGCCGCGCGAAGGCCCCCCCTCGATGGCCCGGCGGTGTACCGGGCGGCGATCGCCGAAGACGACCTGGTCGGTGATCCCGTAGCGCTCCCAGAGCGTCTCGAGAAAGGCGGACAGCTCCCCGAGCGGCGCCCGGAAGGCGTGAACCGGGCCGCTGCCACGCCGCCAGTAGAGGCTGTCGCCGCCGTTGAACTGCACCTTGACCACCCGGTGGCCCTCGGCCGCCAGGCGCTGGCCGAGTCGCGGGTAGAAGGGGGAGCAGACCCCCTGCAGAAACAGAAACGAGCGTCCCAGGCGTGTCACGTCGGTGGCTTCCCGTGCATCAATGCTTGCCAATGAAGGTGTTGCGATAGCGGCGGTAGAGGCGGGTCTTCCACCCCGGTGCCTGGCTGCGGGAACGCCGCTGCTCCAGCAGGGCCACGGCGGTTTCCGCATTGCACAGCTGGCCGCTGTCCGGGGCCACGTAGGTGGGGTAGAGCAGCAGCGTCGCCGCCACCAGGGCATCCAGGGACAGCCGGCGCGTGCGCCTGGCGCAGGTCATCTGATCGTCCGTGAGCCCCCAGCCGGCATAGAACGGCAGGCCATAGGTGGCGACGCGCTTGCCCCGCAGCAGCGCCTCGAAGCCCGTCAGCGAGCTCATGGTGTGAACCTCGTCCACGGCCTCGAGCAGGTCGGCGATCTGGCTGTCGCCGACGTCGAGATCATACAGCTGATGGGCGGTCTCATCGAGTGCCCCGAGTCGAGCGCCGCTGACCACATCGGGGTGGGGCTTGTAGAGCAGCAGGGCCTCCGGATGACGGGCGCGCACCGCCTCGAGAAGTGCCCGATTGGTGCGGATCTCGGGGGAGCCGCGGGCGATGGAGGCGTCGGTCTCGACCTGGCCGGGCACCAGGATGCGGCGCCGTCCCGGCGGGAGCCCGGGCAATTGCCCCCCCGCCACGTTGTATTTCGTGAGCTTCAGCGTCACCAGCCGCTCCCGCAGGGCGCGGGCGCGCCGCAGCAGGTCCTCGGGAAACGCCGCCTCCTCGAGCAGCCCTTCCAGCTCGCTGGGGCGCGAGGGGTCGTAGTAGATCCCCAGGTGGTCGATCACCAGCGACAGGGGCCGCTCGAGGTCGACGCCCAGGCCGACGGAGCGGATGAAGCCGTCCTCCATGCGGGCCAGCGTCACCCGACACTGGCGACACTGCTCATCCAGGGCGTCGTCCACGCGGCTGGCCCAGGCAAGGTGGCGCGACCCGGGGGGTGCCGCCTCCAGGGCGGCCCGACTCTCGGCGTAGTGGGTCAGGTGGGCCGCGGGCCCCAGGAAATTCCCCACGAAGCCGCGTTTCCACCGCGAGAAGCCGCCGGCCGTCCAGGCACCCGCCAGCCGGTCCCGCTGGCGCTTCTGGTCGGCGATCAGGGCGATGGTCCCTTCCAGGGTGTCGGGCTCGCCGGTATAGGGGTTGCCGTACCGGCAGTAGCGCAGGTAGGCCGCGGCAAAGAGCTGCTCCAGGCGGCGGGGCCGGTTGCGGCGCGGGCAGCGCTGGCGGTCGTCGGTCAGCCCCCAGCCGGCATAGAAGGGCAGGCCGTGGCAGGTCACCGACTTGCCGGCGATCAGCGCCTCGAAGCCCAGCTGGCTGGTCACGACGTGCACGTGATCGACGATGTCCAGCAGCGCCCAGGGGTTGAGGTCATCACCGATCAGGCGACAGCGAGGGTGTCGGCGCGCGGCCTCCAGCAGGTGCCCCCGCTTCTTCCCGGCGATCACGTCGGGGTGCACCTTGACCAGGACTTCCGCCTGCGGGTGGGCCTCCAGGGCCTCATCGAGCATCTGCTGAAAGCTGGCGGCGCTGGCGCCTCCGTGGTGAATGGAGGCGTCGCCCCAGGTCTGATCGACCAGCAGGATGCGTTCGCGATCCGACGCCAGCCCGGCCGGCAGCCGATCGGGGGCGTGATTGTATTTCGACAGCCGGTAGCGACGCAGCAGCGCCATGCAGTGGCGTGCACGGGCCAGCTCGTCGTCGGCAAAGGCCCCCTCGGCGATCAGACACTCGAGGTCGGAGGGGCGCGAGGCATCGTAGTAGATGCCGCGGGCATCGACGACTAGGCTATGCGGTTGGAAGCCCTCGACTCCCAGACCCAGCGAGCGCAGGAACCCATCCTCCAGGGCGAGATAGGGCAGGCTGCGCCGCCTGGCGTGCGCCCTGGCCTTGCGGGCGGTCGGCTTGAGCCCCCAGCCGATGACGGCATCCACCCGGCGCGCAGGGCCGCGCAGCCGGGTAAGGTGCGAAAAGTCAGGCAGCACGGCGGCCAGGATCCGTATCCGGGCAATGCCGCTCGAGGTGTAGCCTGCGCTGAGACGGGGCATCAGGGTTCCATGGCAGTCGGCAAGGCCCGGAAAAGTACGCGAAAGCGTCGGCCGGTTCAATTCACCCCTGGGCGGAGGGGGGCCGAGGGGAGCGGGAGGATACCGATCAACCCGGCGTGCTTGCCCCGACCGGGCGCGTATGGGCTAAGCTGATCGAGGCCAAAAGAAGCCACCACAAGACGCCGAGGATGCACGCATGATGTCTGCCAGCCCGGCCCGGAAACTGCACGGAGAACTGCACTGCGAGGGGTGTTCGCTGCACTCTGCCTGTTTGACCCGAAGCCTCTCCTCGGCGGCCCTGGAGGCCTTCGACGAGATCATCCTGCAGCCCAAGCCGCTCAAGCGTGGTCAGGCGCTGGTCCGTCAGGGCCAGCTCTTTCGCAGCCTCTACCTGGTCCGCACCGGTAGCCTGAAGCAGGTGATGCGTTTGCCGGGACGCGAGGACGAGCAGGTGATCCACTTCTACTTGCCGAGCGAGGCGGTGGGACTCGAGGCGATCGGCGAGACCCACTGCCCCGCCTCGGTGGTGGCCCTGGAGAGCACCTTCGTCTGTGAGCTGCCCTTCGAGCAGCTGGAATCGCTGGCCCTGCGCCACGAGGCCCTGCGCACCGAGCTGATGCGCTGCATGAGTCGCGAACTGCGCGGCGACCAGCGCCAGGTCTGCCTGCTCTCGGGGCGTACCGCCGAGCAGCGCCTGGCGGGCTTCCTGCTCGACCTCTCCCGGCGCTTCCAGGCCCGCGGCTACTCCCGCTATCGCTTCCAGCTCACCATGTCCCGTGCCGATATCGGCAGCCACCTGGGGCTGGCCCTGGAGACCGTCAGCCGGGTGATGGGGCGCTTCCAGCGCCAGGGCCTGGTGAAGGTGGCGGGTCGCGAGCTGTCGATCCGCTCGCTGGAGGGCCTGGAAGTGCTCGGCGAGGACGCCTGAGCCAGGGAGCGACAGCCTGCCAGCGTTGCGACAGGGTTGATGGCCAGGGCTTGTCGCCGCCGGCTGAGCCGGGCCACCATCGACTCGATGGGCACTCCCCCCGCTCCCAGGCCGGTTAGGGGTGGCGGCGGCCGGTGTCCGGGATTCTCGGGAGGCGCCTCCGCGCTGCCCTGGTGCGGGGAGGTTCCTTGTCCGGCTGGTTGTCCATCTCCCTTCGTCTGCGCCTGCTGATCGGTATCGGCCTCGGCTGGCTGGTGCTGGTGGCGGCGCTGATCGGCTTCAGCAGCCTGAACGGCGGCGCCCTGGCGCGCCACGAGAACCTCGTGCACCTGGAGTACGAGGCGCAGCTGCTGGCGGACCAGCTCTCCCGGGAACTGGCGGAGCGCCAGCGGGTGATGGCGCGACTGGCCGAGCAGCTCGACATCGCCGACCCCGCCCTGGAAGCGCGGCTGCGCGACCAGCAGCCGCTGCTGGCGCTTTTCGACCGCCTGATGGTGTTCGACGCCGAGGGCCGTCCGGTGGCCGACTGGCCGCCCTTCCCCGGGGGTGGCCCGGCCATCGGCCAGCGCGACTACTTCCGTCACGTGAAGGCCTTCCGGCGCCCCCATGTCAGCGAGCCCTACCGCGGCGGCGAGACCGGCGTCGACCAGGTGATGGTGATCCATCCGCTGCTCGATGCGGCGGGCGGCTTCCTGGGCCTGGTGGGCGGCAACAGCAGCCTGCGGGACGGCGCGGCCTACCTCAACCTGCATGGACGCCGCCTGGGCGAGGCCGGGCACGTGATGCTCGCCACCGCCGACGGCCAGGTGATCAGCCACCCCGAGGAAGCCTGGCTGATGCGGCGCCTGCCGGGTGCCGACACCCACCCGCTGCTCGACCGGGCGCTGCTGGGCTGGCAGGGCGGCGGCGAGGGGCTGACGCTCGCCGGCGAGCCGGCCCTGGTCGCCTTTCGCCAGGTGTGGCCGGCCGGCTGGGTGGTGGCGGTCTATCTGCCGCTGGAGCAGTTCCAGGCGCCGATCCGCCGCTATGCCCGCGACCTGCGCTGGGTGGGGACCCTCAGCGTGGTCCTGATGCTGCCGCTGTTGTGGTGGCTGCTGGGGCTGGGGCTGGGGCCGCTGCATCGCCTGGAGCGCCAGATCGCCCGGGTGGGGCAGGGCAAGGCGCAGCGCCTGGAGCTGAACACCAACATGGTGGAGCTGACGCAGGTGGCCGAGGCCTTCAACCGGCTCGAGGCGAGCCGCCGCGAGGCGATGGAGTCGCTGGAGTCCCGCGAGGCCTTCCTGCAGGCCGTGCTGGCCTCCTCGCCGGTGGGCATGTTCCTGACCGACCTGCGTGGCCAGGTGACCTACCTCAACCCGGCGCTGACGCGCCTCTCCGGCATCGCACTGGCGGACTACCGGTCGCTGACCTGGCTGCGTCGGGTGCATCCGGAGGATCGCAGTGCCTTCCTGCTGGGCTGGCGCGATGCGCTGGCCCGGGGCGGGGCCCTGAGCCAGCTCTACCGTTTCCGCACCCCCGACGGCGAGTGGCGCTGGCTGGAGGTATACGGCAGCCGGGTGAGCGGGGTCGGCCGGGGGCTGGGCTATGTGGGGCTGGTGCAGGACATCACCGAACGCCACGAGCGGGAGCGGCGCCAGCGCTGGGAGGCGGAGCACGATGCCCTCACCGGCTGCCTCAACCGGCGCGGTTTCGCCCGGCGGCTGGCGGCGGCCTGCGAGCGGTCGCGGCGCCGGGCGGACCATCCCCTGGCCCTGGTGATGCTCGACCTGGACCGCTTCAAGGTGGTCAACGACAGCGCGGGCCATGTCGCCGGCGACCGCCTGCTGCAGGCGGTGGCGGAAGCGCTGGGCGAGGCGGTGCGTGACGAGGATGCGGTGGCGCGCCTGGGTGGGGACGAGTTCGCCCTCCTGCTGGCCGCGTCGCCGCCCGAGACGGCCTGCGAGGTGGCCGAGCGGATCCGCCGTCGCTTGGTCGGGCTGGCCTTCGAGCACGAGGGCCGGGTGTTCCGCATCAGCGCCAGCCTCGGCGTGGCGATGTTCGAGGGCGAGGAGGGCGACAGCGACCGGGCGCTGATGGAGCGCGCCGACCGCGCCAGCTACCTGGCCAAGTCGGGCGGGCGCAACCGGGTGGTGATGGCGGAGGAGGCCACCAGCGATCTGACTCGCTGATCCCCCGAGCAGGCTCAGAACCGCAGCGGGTTGGGCCAGCAAGACCGCAGCTCAGCGCCGGATACATCGATAAGGAAGGAGTCCCCAGTCGCCCGAAGCGGCGAAACCCCGGTTCAGGAAGCGTAACGGCCACCGCGGCGAGTCGCCGGGTGGCCGTCGTGTCGATTCCTGGCGCCCCCTTCAGGATTCGAACCTGAGACCTTCCCCTTTGGAGGGGGCCAAGCACCATTCCCCACTGACGTTGTCGAGACCGCGCAGCGAGAACTGCCGGAACCCCATCACGTGCTTGATGATGCCGAAGACCGGTTCCACCGTATGCTTGCGCAGTGCATAGAGCGCGCGTCCCGCCCGGGTCTTCAGGCGGTGCGCCATCTGCTCGACGGGCCCGGCACTCTCCGGTGCCGGTGGATCCGCCGCAAAGCGCTCGAATACCGGGAGGTGGTGGACATCTCGCTTCATGGCAAACAAGGGCTCGATGCCATGCTCCTGGCAAGCCTCGACATTGGCCGCGCTGAAGTAGCCCGTGTCGGCCAGCAGGCAGCGGGGGCGCCCCAGTGCCTCGGGATAGCCCTGCCAGGCGGTCAATAAGGGCATGACCTGCTGTTTGTCGTTGGTCGCCTGGGTAACATGCACGTGGGTCACCAGCAGGGTGTCGGTATCCACCGCGGCCTGGGCGTTATAGCACTGGTCGAAGGCCTTGCCGGTCACCGGCATGATGCGCGACTGCGGGTCGGTGAGGTTGACCTGATCCTTGTCGCGGGGGCCGCCTGTGGGTGGCTCGGGATCCCGCCCGCGGGGCTTTTTCCCCGCCTTCCGCTGCGCCTCGCGTCGCGCCACCTTTTCCTGATGGGCGGCTTGCTCGACAGCGTCCCGCTCCTCGGCCCGCGCTTCGATCTTGGCCTTGGCCTCGGCGATCGCCGCCAGGCGCTGTTCGCGTCGGGCAATCTCCGCCGGGATATCCATGCCATCGGCGGCGTCATCCCGATCCGCGGACTCGGCCCGCTGGGTCAGCGCCTTCACCTCGGCCTTGAGCTGCGCTTCCAACTTCTTGGCATGGCCATACGACAGCGCCTTGTGCTTGCTGGCGTTGGCCTTGAGCTTGGTGCCATCCAGCGCGATGCTACCGAGCTTGAGCAGTTTCATCTCGCGGGCCAGCAATAGCACCTGGACGAACAGTTGCTCCAGCTCGGGCAGGAAGCGCCGCCGGAAGGTGGCCAGCGTGTCATGGTCGGGATGGGTGTTGGCGGCCAGATAGCGGAACGCCACCGAGTCATAGGTGGCCCGCTCGATCTTGCGGCTGGAATACACCCCGGTGGCGTAGCCGTAGACCAGCAGGCTCAGCAACACCGCCGGGTGATGGGCCTTATGTCCCCGACCGGCGTACCGCCGCGTCAGCGCGGAGAGGTCCAGCTGCTCGACGACATCCACCACGAAGCGCGCCAGGTGGTCATCGGGCAGCCACTCGTCCACGGAAGGCGGCAGAAGATAGTCGGTCTGGCGGTCAACGGGGATGAAGCGGCTCATGGCGACGTTCCGGTGGTGGTGGCAGGAGCGAGTATCTCACGACGTTATCGAAAACCCGACAGGCTGCTAGGAAGCACTCCCTTACTGCTTTGCTTTCTCAACCGGTTTAGGTTTCGGGCAGGTGGTTCTCAGACCGTCGATGTGCTCATGCAAACCGGCTGGAATTTGCTGCCACATCGGGTCCAGCACGAAGTCGATTCCCTCTCTCCGTGCAATCTTCGCAGCAGGGACGAAGTCAGCGTCGCCAGCGATCAGCACGATCTGGTCGACCTGCTTCTTTAGCGTCAATGAGGTCACGTCGACGCCGATCCGCATATCGACGCCTTTCTGCCTCGTGTCGACCTGAACGTCGTTCTCATCCAGGTCCTCGAACTTGGCTTGGCCCTTGAGCAGTTTCCGTATGACCTGCGGTTTGATTGTCCACTGGGCGTCTTCTGACAAGTGGCCGAGTCGAACAGCGAGCTTTCGCTTGCTCAGAAGCGCAGAGTGTAGCTCGGAGCGGAATCGCGCCTCATTCGTATTTGAGAAGTCGATTGCTTTCTTGGTGATTGGGTTGTGCATCTTCTTGACCAAGGGAGGGCAGTCGTAGAAGAAGATCCGATAGAGGTCGCGGCGGCGGTTGGCGTGTCGTGAACGCTTGCCGTTACCGTCGTGGAGGTGACTGACAGCCCATCGGTGCAGGCAATCAGCAGCCCGCTGCGCATCGTAGGCGTTGTCGGGCTCTATCCGGCGGAAGCGCTTGATGAAGTAAGCGCCGTCCACAAGTATCGCTGTTGGCACGCTTCGTTCTCCAGAAACGAAAACGCCCCAGGGCTCGGCGCATCCCAGGATGGGCGGGATGGCTTACTGCCAGGGGCGTGGATGACCGAATCATAGGATCAGGCAGGGTGAGTGTCAAGATCGCCTGAGTCGCGCCCTTGCCTTGAACGTCTTCCACTGAATCGATCCGAGATCGACCTCGGGATAGGCAACCGCCTCGACAATATCTCGCAGAAAGCCCAAGTGCTGGCCTCGTCCATAGCGCGACGTCATCGGCCCGTTGGCATGACCGAGTATCCAGCGGATGTCATCGTCACGGATGGTCTCACCGTTGGGCAGCTTCCCCCCGCGCAACGTCAGCAAGTTTTGGCCGGAATGAGGGGAGCGAGCTGCTTGTGCTGTCGCCACGTTGGTCGAAAAGGGGCATGCGGTAAAGCTAACGCTTGGCTAAGGTAGCGCTACTTAATCTAGGGGGCGGGGCAGGGGGCGGAGGTGGTTTTTCTGAGCTTTTGCGCCAGGCTTGTGGTGCTAAGCTCTTGAAAACTCTGGCGCCCCCTTCAGGATTCGAACCTGAGACCTTCCCCTTAGGAGGGGGACGCTCTATCCAGCTGAGCTAAGGGGGCGACGCGGTGCGCATTATAGGGAAAGTCGCCGGTGAGTGAAACCGTGCCGGGGGCAGGAATCGCGCTGCGTTACCTTGCCGCAGCGTTGGCCTCGGCCGTTCGTTGCCCGCCGTTAGCGGCGTATAGTAGACCCTGCTAATCACCGGCACGGACCTCCCCATGCTCAAGCGCCTGCTACCGCTGTTGATCCTCGCCCTCGGCATCGCCGGCTTCATGGCCCTGCGCCTGACGCGCCCGGAGCCGCCGCCGGCCGTGCCCCAGGAGCGCAGCTGGCGCGTCGAGGCGCTGACGGTGGCCCACGCCGAGCACGTGCCGGTGCTGCCGCTGTTCGGCGAGCTGGTGGCGCCGGAGCGGGTCAGCCTGGTGGCGCCCATCGCCGCCCGGGTGGCCGAGCGTCCGGTGCGCGACGGCCAGCGGGTCGACGCGGGCACGCTGCTGGTGGCCCTGGATGACGCCGACCTGCTGCCGCCGCTGCGCCAGGCCGAGGCGGAGGTGGCGGACCTGGAGGCCCAGGTGGCCAACGAGCGCCTGCGCCACGACAACGACCGCCGGGCCCTGGAGGGTGAGCGAGAGCTTCTGGCCAGCGCCAACCGCCAGCTGGAGCGCAACCGCTCGCTGGTGGAGCGCAACCTGGCTTCCCAGGCGGACCTCGACGCCGCCCGCGACGCCGTGGCCCGGGCCCGACTCAGCGTGACCACCCGGGAGAGCGCGCTGGCCGAACACCCCACGCGCCTGGCCAGTCTGGAGGCGCGGCTGGCCCGCGCCCGGGCGACGCGGGACACCGCCCAGCGCGACCGGGAGCGCGGCCGGGTGCTGGCGCCCTTCGCGGGGGTGGTGACCAATGTAGAGGTGGCCCCGGGTGACCAGGTGGCGGCGCGGGCGCCGCTGCTCTCGCTCTATCCCGCCGAGGGGCTGGAGCTGCGCGCCCGGGTGCCGAGCCGCTACCAGGCCGAGCTGGCGGAGCGCCTGGAGCACGGCGAGCCCCTGGTGGCCACCGCCGAGGAGGGCGGTCAGCGCTTCGTGCTCCAGCGCCTGGCCGGCGACAGCGACCCCGCCGGCACCGAGGCGATCCTCGCCCTCGATGGCCCGGCCGCCGGGCTGCGCCCGGGGGCGCTGGTGGCGGTGCTGCTGGAGCGCCCGGCGGTGGCGAATGCCCTGGCGGTGCCCTTCAGCGCCCTGCACGGCAGCGACCTGCTCTACCGCATCGATGAGGACGCACGGCTCGAGCGCCAGCGGGTCGAGCGCCTGGGCGAGACCCGGGGCCCCGACGGCGAGCGCTGGCAGCTGGTGCGGGCCCCGGGGCTGGCCGAGGGCGATCGGGTGATCGCCACCCACCTGCCCAACGCCATGCAGGGGCTCAGGGTCGAAGTGGCCGAGATCCCGGCCGTCGAGGGGGCGCACCGGTGAGGCGGCGTGGCGGGCTGATCGGCTTCTTCGTCCACCACCGGGTGGCCGCCAACCTGGTGATGCTGGTGATGCTGCTGGGCGGGGCGCTGGGCATCGCCCGCATGAACATCCAGTTCTTCCCCACCTTCGCCCTGGACGTGGTCAGCGTGCGGGTGGTGTGGAGCGGTGCCTCCGCCGAGGACATCGAGCAGGGCATCACCAACCCCCTGGAGCAGCGCCTGCGCAGCCTCGATGGCCTCAAGCGCATGACCTCCACCTCGGCCCAGGGCATTGCCAATATCACCCTGGAGTTTCACGAGGGCACCGACCCGGTGCTGGCCCTGGACGACGTGCGCCAGCAGGTGGACAGCTTCACCAATCTGCCGGCGGACGCCGAGACGCCCGAGGTGTCGCGCCTGGCCCGCTTTGAACCGGTGGCGAGGCTGCTGGTCCACGGCGACCTGGCGCCCCAGGAGCTGCGTCAGCTGGCCCAGCGCTTCGAGGACGAGCTGCTGTTCGCTGGCATCGATCGGGTGGAGATTACCGGGCTTCCGGCCCAGCAGATCAGCATCGAGGTGCCCGCAGAGCGCCTGCAGGGGCTCGGGCTATCGCTGGGGGAGATCGCCGAGCGGGTGGAGGGGATGTCCCGGGACCTGCCGGCGGGCCTGCTGGGCCAGCGCGACAGCGCCCGGGAGCTGCGCTCGCTGCAGCAGCGGCGCGACGCCCTGGGCTTCGAGGACCTGCCCATTCTCAGCGGCGACCGGGTGCAGCTGCGCCTGGGGGATATCGCCACCGTGCGCCAGGAGCCCAGGGAAGGGCAGGTAGAGCTCGCCTACCGCGGGCACCCGGCGGCGGAGCTGGTGCTGCAGCGCGCCGAGGCGGGCAACTCCCTGGCCGCCGCCCGGGTGCTGGACGACTGGCTGACCGAGGTGCGCCCGACCCTGCCGCCAAGCGTCGAGCTCGAGGTCTATGACGAGTCCTGGCAGCTGATCGACGAGCGCATCTCGCTGCTGCTGGTGAACGGCGCCAGCGGCCTGCTGCTGGTGGTGATCCTGCTCTACTTCTTCCTGCCGGCCCGGGTGGCGCTGTGGGTGGCCATCGGCATTCCCACCGCCTTCATGGCGGCCCTGGGGGTGTTCTGGGGCATCGGCGGCTCCATCAACATGATGTCGCTGTTCGCGCTGATCATGGCGCTCGGGGTGATCGTCGACGACGCCATCGTGGTGGGCGAGGACGCCGACGCCCACTACCGCGCCGGAGAGGCGCCGCGCCACGCCTCGGCGGGGGCCGCGCGGCGCATGCTGTGGCCGGTGGTGGCCTCGTCGCTGACCACGGTGGCGGCCTTCATGCCGCTGCTGATGGTGGGCGGGGTGATCGGCAACATCCTCGGCGATATCCCGATCATCATGATCTGCGTGCTGATCGCCTCCCTGCTCGAGTGCTTCGTGGTGCTGCCGGCCCACCTGCGCAACGCCTTCGTGCCACGGGCGAGGGCGCCCCGCCTGGGCGGCATCGCCCGGCTGCGCGAGGGCTTCGAGGTGCGCTTCGACGCCTTCCGCCAGGGCCCCTTCCGGCGCTTCTCGGCGCTCACCCTGCGCCATCGCGGCGCCACCCTGGCCTGCGCCCTGGCGCTTACCCTGGTCACCGCGGGGCTGCTGGCCGGCGGACGGCTCGGCTTCACCTTCTTCCCGTCGCCGGAGTCCAGCGTGGTCTATGCCAACGCCGGCTTCGTGGCCGGCACCGACCGGGCCAAGGTGGCCGCCTTCGTCGACCACCTCCAGGCGACCCTGGAGGAGACCGACCGCGAGCTGGGCGGCGGCCTGGTCAAGCTGGCGGTGTCGCGCTACGGCACCACCCTGGAGGGCGGCTCCCCCGGGCGCAGCGCCGACGAGGTGGGCTCGCTGATGATCGAGCTGATCTCGCCGGATGACCGCGAGGTGCGCAATGCCGCCTTCATCCGCGCCTGGCGCGAGCGCATCGCGCTGCCGGCCGGGCTCGATGCCCTCAGCATCACCGAGCGCGCCGCCGGGCCGCCGGGGCGCGACATCAACGTGCGCCTCACCGGCGAGGATGCCCTGGCGCTGCGCCTGGCCGCCGACACCCTGGCCCAGGCGATGTCCGGCCTCTCCGGGGTGCTCGACACCGAGGACGACATGCCCTGGGGGCGCGAGCAGCTGGTCTACCGGGTCAACGCCTACGGCGAGGCGCTGGGCCTGACCACCGCCGAGCTGGGCCGCCAGCTGCGTACCGCCTTCGACGGCCAGGTTGTGCAGATCCACCAGGCCGGGGCCGACGAGATCGAGGTGCGGGTGCAGCTGCCCCGCGAGCAGCGCGAGCGCCTCGCCACCCTCTCCGGCCTGGCGGTGCGCCTGCCGGACGCCCGCCAGGTGCCGCTGACCCAGGTGATGGAGCTGGACCACCGCCAGGGCTTCGAGGCGCTGCGCCACGCCGACGGCCAGCTGGCGGTGGAGGTCACCGCCGAGCTCGATACCGCCGTCACCTCCGCGGAGCAGGTGCGGGAGAGCCTCTCGGCGGAGCTGCTGCCGGCCCTGGCCCGGGACCACCACCTGCACTACAGCTTCGAAGGGCGCGCCGCCGACCAGCGCGAGACCCTGGCCGACATGCGCCTCGGCCTGCTGGTGGGGTTGGGGCTGATGTACGGGGTGCTGACCTGGGTGTTCGCCTCCTGGAGCCTGCCGCTGATCGTGATGGCGATCATTCCCTTCTCGCTGGTGGGGGCGCTGCTGGGCCACTGGGCGATGGGCATCGACCTGACCATCCTCTCGCTCTTCGGCCTCTTCGGGCTCTCCGGCATCGTGGTCAACAACGCCATCATCCTGGTGAGCTTCTACCGCGAGCAGCGCGAACGCGGGCTGGCCATCGACGAGGCGCTCAACGAGGCGGTGGTGCAGCGGGTGCGGGCGGTGCTGCTCACCTCGCTGACCACCATCGGCGGGCTTCTGCCGCTGCTCTTCGAGACCTCGCTGCAGGCGCAGTTCCTGATCCCCATGGCCACCTCCATCGCCTTCGGCCTGGGCGGTTCGACCCTGCTGGTGCTGCTGGTGACGCCGGCGCTGCTCTCCTGGCTGGAGCACGGCCGCGAGCGGCTGGCGCGGCGACGGGGCGTGGTAAGCGCGCCGGCAGAGGGGTAGGCTGGAGCGGCACCCGGTGAGGGAACCACGGCGAGGGAGGGCGGGAATGGAGGTTCGCGACTATCGTGCCCAGGACGGACTGGGCCTGGCGGCGCTGATCCGCGCCGGCGAGGTGAGCGCAGGCGAGGTCTTCTCCGCCGCCTGCGCGGCCATCGAGGCCGACAACCCCGCGCTGGGCGCGGTGGTGCGCACCCGCTTCGCGCAGGCCCGCGAGGAGGGGCGTGGCAGCGACCCCGCCGCCCCCTTCGCCGGGGTGCCCACCCTGACCAAGGACCTGCTGATGGCCATCGGCGGCGAGCCGCTGGCCTTCGGCAGTGCCGCCCTGGCGGAGTGGCGCGCCCCCGAGGACTCGAGCCTGGTGACGCGGCTGCGCGAGGCCGGCCTCGCGATCCTCGGCCAGACCGCCACCCCGGAGCTGGGGCTGATGGGCATCACCGAGCCTCGCGCCTTTCCCCACCCGGTCAATCCCTGGGCGCCCGAGTGCTCCCCCGGCGGCTCCAGCGGCGGGGCGGCCGCCGCGGTGGCCGGCGGCCTGGTGCCCCTGGCCCTGGCCGGCGACGGCGGCGGCTCGATCCGCATCCCGGCCAGCCACTGCGGGCTCTTTGGCCTCAAGCCCTCTCGCGGGCGGGTGCCCCTGGGCCCCATGTTCGGCGAGGTGTGGCAGGGGGCGGTGGTGGAGCACGCCCTGACCCGCAGCGTGCGCGACAGCGCCGCGCTGCTCGATGCCATCAACGGCATGGACGCGGGCAGCCCCTGGCCGCTGCCCCGGGAGGCGGGCTTCCTGGCCGCCCTGGCGCGACCGCCCGCGCCGCTGCGGGTGGCGGTGTCGCTGGGCGAGCCGCTGGGGGCCGCGCTGGGTACCCGCCTGGACCCCGAGGTGCGGCTGGCCGTGGAGCAGGCCGCCGAGCGGCTGGCGGGGCTGGGCCACCATGTGGAGTGGGCCGACCCGCCGGTGTGTGGCGGGGAGCTGGCCGACAGCTACCTGACCCTCTACCTGGGCCACCTGGCGGCGGACCTGGCCTGGATCAGCGAGCAGACCGAGGTGCCGGTGCCGAGACTCGACATCGAGCCGGCCACCCGGGCCATCGGCCGCCTGGGCCGCTGCCTGCCGGCCCGGGACTACGAGGCCGCCAAGCGCCACTGGAACCGGGTGGCCCGGGACATGGCGGCCTTCCACCTTCGCTTCGACCTGCTGCTGATGCCGGTGGCCGCCACCCCGGCGCCGCGCCGCGGCGACCTCTACCCGACGCCCGCCCGGGAGCGGCTGATGGCACTATTGGCGATTCCCGGGGCCTCCCGGCTGGCCCTCAAGGCTGGCCTCCTCAAGCGCCTGGCCGCCGACTCGCTGCGCCTGACCCCCTTCACCCAGCTGGCCAACCTGACCGGCCAGCCGGCCATGTCGCTGCCCCTGCACATCACCCCCGAGGGGCTGCCGGTGGGGGTGCAGGTGGTGGGACCCATGGGCGACGAGCGCCGCCTGCTGGCCCTGGCGGCGCAGCTGGAGGCCGAGGTGAAGTGGGCCCGCCATCTGCCGCGGTCGATCGGAAGGGGATAATGGCCGGCGATCGCTACTTCGACGGCCTGGCCGACAAGTTTGCGGTGAGCCTCTACGGGGGCGCCCGGGGCGAGCTGCGCCTGGCGTTGCTCGACCAGCTGCTGCCGGAGCTGCTCGCGCTGCGCGGCCAGCCGGTGCTCGACGTGGGCGGCGGGCTGGGCCAGTTGGCCGGCTGGTTCGCGGGGCGCGGTCACGCCGTGACCCTGGTCGAGCCCTCCGGCGAGATGCTGGCCCGCGCCCGCGAGTCCCTGGTGGGCCAGCCGGTGACCTTCACCCAGGCGCCGCTGCAGGCGCTGCCCGAGGCGGCGCCGGGGCCCTGGTCGCTGATCGTCTGCCATGCGGTGCTGGAGTGGCTGGCCGACCCGCGCGCGGCCCTGGCCACCCTGGCCGGCCAACTGGCGCCGGGCGGGCAGCTCTCGCTGATGGTCTTCAACCGCGACGCCCTGCGCTTCTCCAACGTGGTCAAGGGCAACCTGGAGAAGGCCCTGGCCGACCGCCTGGAGGGCAAGGGAAGGCGCCTGCGCCTGACGCCGATCTCGCCGCTGACCCACGCCCAGGTCGAGGCCTGGAGCGCCGAGCTGGGCCTGGCGATCCGCGGCGTGGCCGGCATCCGCGTCTTCCACGACTACCTGCGCCGCCCGCCGGAGCGCGACGACGACCGCGCGGCGCTGCTGGCGCTGGAGCGGCGCTATTGCCGGGTCGATCCCCACTGGCGCCTGGGGCGCTACCTGCTCTACACCCTGGCGCGCCCGGACCCTTTATCTGCCACCACCACCCCTGCCATCCACAAGGAGCCCGACGCGTGACCCACCAGACCCTAGACGCCCGAGCGAGCGACGCCCGGATGCCCACCTGCCAGCTGCTGGCGCGCCAGGACGCCGACTACCGCGGCTGGTGGTGGGTGGCCCCGCCCCGGGACCCCTGGCTGGAGGCGGGGGAGGGCACGGCGATCAGCGCCGATCTGGCCCTGCGCGCCGCCTGGCGGGCGGTCGGCCGTCCGGCGCACTCCCCCTTTGACGCCCCGTCGGTGAGCGACCACGGAGCCCCCGGGGGGGCCGTGCTGTTCTGGCCCAAGAGCCACGCCCTGGGGGAGTGGTGGCTGCTGTGGCTCTGCGCCATCCTGCCCGAGGGCACGCCGCTGCAGCTGGTGGGGGAGAACCAGGGCGGCATCAAGCGGGTGCTCAAGGTGCTGGCCGCCCTCGGGCTGGGCTCTCGCAAGCTCGACAGCGCCCGGCGCTGCTCGCTCTTCGAGACCCGGCTGGGGCGGACGGCGATCGACCCGGACGCCGCCTGGACCACCTTCGCGGCCGAGCTGGGCGAGGAGCGGATCGCGCTGGCCAGCCATCCCGGGGTGTTCGGCCACGGCAAGCTGGACGACGGCACCCGGCTGCTGCTGGAGACGCTGCCCGACGCGCTGCCGGCAGGGGAGAGGCTCGGCGATGTTCTAGGCGATGTTCTAGACATGGGCTGCGGCGACGGCATCCTGGCCGCCTGGCTGGCGCGCCGCGGGGCGCGGGTCACGGCGGTGGACGTCAACGCCTTCGCGGTGGAGGCGACCCGGCGGACCCTGGCGGCCAACGGCCTGGCGGGGGAGGCGGTCGAGAGCGACGTCTACTCGGCGCTGGCCGGGCGCACCTTCGATGCCATCGTCAGCAACCCGCCGTTCCACCAGGAGCGCGCCATCGACTATGGCCCCGCGGCGCGGCTGATCCTGGATGCGCCGGCACACCTGAAGCCCGGCGGGCAGCTGCTTCTCGTGGCCAACGCCTTCCTGCCCTACCCGGACCGGCTGGAGCGCGCCTTCGGCGGCTTCGAGCTCCTCGCCGACGACCGGCGCTTCCGGGTCTACCGGGCGGTCAAGCGCTGATCAGCGGAACAGGAATCGCGCGATAAATCGCGCTCCTACGGCGCATGTAGGAGCCCGATTTATCGGGCGATCTGATCGGGCGATGGCTGGCCTATTTACCGAGGTCGCGATAGGCGATCTCGGTGATCACATAGGTGGTCTCGCCGCCTGGGGCGGCCACCGTGACCTCCTCGTCCAGGGGCTTGCCGAGCAGGGCCCTGGCCAGCGGCGAGTCGACGCTGATCCAGCGCTTGGCCGGGTCGATCTCGTCGTGGCCGACGAGGCGAATCCTCATCTCCTCACCCTCCTCGTCCTCCAGGGTCACGAAGGCGCCGAAGTAGACCCTGCCGGTATCCGCCGGCAGGCGATCCACCACCGTCAGCTCGTCGAGCCGCTTGGTCAGGTAGCGGATCCGGGCGATCACCCGGTTGAGCTCCTTCTTGTTGTAGGTGTAAAAGAACCCCTTTCTTCGAATACTATTCCTAAGGAACCGCTGATCAATTCGTCCCTGAGTGGATGAACTGCTCAGGGCGGCACATTCACCGCCTCAACGGTCACTTTATGACCACCGAAGGTGGCCTGTTTACCCTGGCAGCCGGATAACCCGGCTGCCAGGCCAGATTCAAGGCGCACTGGCCCCGTCGACTTGGCCCTCGCATCGTGTTGCCAGCACCAGATTGCCGAGAGCAAACAGGGTGAACAGCTGCGCCTGATTCTTAGCCAGCCCTTTGTAGCGAACCTTCCGGTAGCCGAAGAGGTTCTTGATGACATGAAACGGATGCTCGACCTTGGCGCGAATGCTGGCCTTGGCCTTCTCGAATGCCAGCAGCAGCGTTTTCATGGGACTGTCTTCCATCTTCTTGAGGGTACCACGCTTGGCGGCGACACAGCACCGGGAATCCGGGGCATCCTTCTCTTCGTCCAGGTACTTCCACATGCCGGTGTAACCCGCGTCGCCGTATACCCGCTTGTCATCGTCCCGGACCAAGTGGCCGGCCATGGTGACATCGGCGACGTTGGCCGAGGTGGCGGCGACACTGTGGGTCAGCCCGGTGACCGCATCGACACCGATATGGGCCTTCATGTAATACTGCTTGCCCTTCCGGGTCTGCTTCATCTCCGGATCACGTTGCTTGGCCTTGTTCTTGGTGGAAGGGGCGGCCGCCACGATGGTGGCGTCGACGATGGTACCCTCGCGCATGAACAGGCCCTGCTCGGCCAAGTGGGTGTTGATCTCCTCGAAGATCCGCTGGGTCAGGGCATGCTTCTCCAGCAGATGACGGAAACGCAGCAGTGTGGTCGCGTCTGGCACGCTCTCGATGGCCAGGTCGATGCCCACGAAATCGCGCATCGCCTGGCTGTCGTAGATGGCATCCTCCAGCGCCTCATCGGCGAGGGCATACCACTGCTGGAGGAAGTAGATGCGCAGCATGCGCTCCAGGCCGATTGGCGGTCGACCCCGCTTGCCCGCCGCGTTCGGGAAGTAGGCCGGCGACAGCGCGTCGATCAGCCGCTGCCAAGGCACCAAGGCCTCCATCTGGGTCAGGAACCTCTCGCGGCGGGTAACCTTCTTCTTGTTCTGGTGCTCTGCCTGGGCGAAGGAGATCTGCTTCATCGGATGGCTCTGTCAGCGGGTGTTGGACAGGTCAGATTCTACCCCGCCGGTGGCCACGAGGCTGCTCTGGCGGGATTTGTGCAGCGTTTCCTTAAGCGTCCCTCACCAAGTGGTGATGACTGGGTAGAGGAGATTGCGAGTGCTAAACATAAGCTTCTTGTTAGATCGTTTCTTTCCGATCTCAAGAATGCTGAAAACAAGCTCAATGAAATTATTCCTCCGGGTAGTAGAATAGACGTATACGATCATAGGTCACAGCAAGCGGGCGAGGAAGAGAAGCTCTCCCAGCAGGAGAGAAGAGCGCTGGAATATCTGATATCCAATGAGTTTGTTGGTAAGTGGAATTTTCGCGCTACTGAGTTTGGTGAGGTTGTGGGTGAGGGTGGTCAGGTGGTGTTCAAAGCTGCTACAATTGATGCTATTAAAAAGGCTCTAAATAACTTGTAGGTCAGCTATGAAGAATCCACTTGTAACAAGAGAGGGCTATGAAAGCCTGAAAGAAGAGCTTGACTATCTTTGGCGGGTGGAGAGGAGAGAGGTTACAGCTAAGGTGACATGGGCGGCCGGTCTAGGCGATAGGTCGGAAAATGCAGATTATCAGTATAACAAGAAAAGACTTAGGGAAATTGATAGGCGGGTCAGGTATCTCCGGAAAAGACTGGATGAGCTTAAGGTGGTTGATTATCATCCGGATCAAGCGGGTAAGATTTATTTTGGCGCCCACGTGGTGCTTGTTGGTGACGATGGCAGGGAGATGAAGTTTCGGATTGTAGGTGTTGACGAGATTTATGGAAAACAGGGCTATGTTTCAATTAATTCGCCTGCGGCTAAAGCCTGTTTAGGTAAAGAAATCGATGATGAAGTGGAGATAGTAACTCCGGATGGGCGGAAGCTATGGTATGTTGAAAGCTTTTCTTATAGCAGATGATCCTTTTAAGGCTTTTATCTACGAGTCCTTGTGAATATTATCAGCCATAACTTCCACTACAACTTCGACCTCATCGGCGGCTCGCTCATGGTCCGCGAGAGCCGCATCGTGGCGGAGCTGCTGCTGGCCGGCGTCGATGACGCGGCCTGGAAGGCGGCCATTCTCGACAAGAATCGCCTCCAGAAGGCGCGGCCGGCCACGGCCAGGCGCAGGCGATCCGCAAACGGCTTATACGGCTTCCTGCGCCGTTCTGGGGGGGCGTTGAGTGAAGAAGATGACCAGCTGGCCACCCAGGTGGCGTTCTGTGCGGCGCTGGCCCGCAACCTGCTGCTGGTGGAATTCCTGGAAACGGTGGTGGCCGGTGCCGTCGTGACCCAGGCCGAGCGCCTTGAGCCCTACCAGTGGGATGATTTTCTTGCCGACCGTGCCTATCGTGATCCCGCCATTACCGGGTGGACGGCGTCCTCTAGACGAAAGATGGGGCAGGTGGCCTTTCGCATGTTATCCGAAGTAGGCTTACTGGATAATGCGCGTAGCCGCCGGCTGCAGCCGCTGACGTTGACAGCCTGACGTGGTGGAACTGCTCGGACGCCACCACCAGATGCGGCTGCTGGACTGCCTGACGCTCCTGGGAGCGCGTTGAACGCTATGGCAGGGAAAATGTACGACAAACCGCTCTACGACGGGGCTTGTAGGGCAATCGAAATCCGCCTACCGTGAAACGCTAATGCATTTTTTCACGGATGGCCCTCATGCTGACACCTTCATTGATGCACCATTTATCGATCATTCCTGACTTCCGTCAGGCCTGGAAAATCCGCCATCAGCTGTCAGATATCCTGTTCCTGACGGTCTGTGCGGTAATCTGTGGTGCGGAGGGTTGGGAGGAGATAGAGGATTTTGGGCACGCGAAGCTCGGCTTTCTCCGCCAGTACGGCGATTTTTCAGAGGGCGTGCCCAGCCATGACACCCTGGCTCGCGTCATGGCGCTGATCAACGCCACTCAGCTACAGGAGGCCTTTGCCGACTGGATGAAGGCCTGTCATGAGGCCACGGATAGGGCAGTGGTGGCGATTGATGGCAAAACGCTGCGTGGCTCCTATTGCCGAGGAAAGGACAAGGCTGCCATACACAGTGCGCCAGGCGAAGCCTGGTCATCCGGGAAACCGCTGTACGAGGTGGAAAGGATGAGACGAAACCTAGTGGGTGAAAGTCCCACCCGGCCAAGGGTAGCCGCCAGCCGGTAGCGAGCCTTGCGCGGCGCTGGGCAACCATCGTCGTGAAGCGTAGGCAGCGAGTGTACAGGCCGTGTGATTGAGCACCGAAATGCGCGTATTGCGGTCGCCGACGGCGTTGTGGAACCGGAAGGCAATACGAACTCACTGTATCCGGCTTGGTGAGCAAGGACCGCCGGTGTCAGAGAGCAGGGCATGTGCACACAGGGGTTTCCCAGGAACCTGGGAGGCCCACCTTTCTCCCCCGAAAGGCAAGGTATCAGGTATGGGGCTGCCTGCTCCGAAAGCTCCCGGTCTGGTGCTGTCGTGTCTGACGGTAACAGAAGCGAATCTACAGGCACTCAGGGGGTACGGCCAGGCGATCACAAGGAGCCAGCCGGACGGAAAGGTGGGAGTCGGAGTCGCTCATAGTACCGAAGAAGGTGGGGAACCGGCTCGACGGGACCCGCTGGAGGGAAGGGGCGACCAACCATCAGAACCGCGAGAGGGAAACATGGCAGGTACACAGGAACCTGTGTCCATGTACACGTCACAATTGCGGATAGCAGCGCCTGGCGTTCAGCAATGAAGCCGATGCCCGCAAGGTGCTGGAGGTACTGCCCAAGCGCTTCGCGCGTTACGGCCTGACCCTGCACCCGACCAAGACCCGGCTGGTGCGGTTCCGGCCGCTACCAGGACAGCGTGCCGAAACCTTCGACTTTCTGGGTTTTACCCACTACTGGGGAAAATCCCGCCAAGGAAAGCTGATTGTTAAACGGAAAACTGCCAAGGGGCGGCTGCGGCGTGGTCTCAAGCGCATTGCGCTGTGGTGCCAGCGGTACCGCCACCTGCCGGTGCGTGAGCAGCATAGGCTGTTGACAAACAAGGTTCGAGGTCATAACGCATATTTCGGAATTCGTGGGAACATGCGTGCACTGCAACTTTTTCGAAGAGAAGCGGAAAAAATATGGATCAAATGGCTCTGCCGTCGATCCCAGAAGGCATCATTTTCATGGGATAAGGCCAATCAGCTACTTGCTCTGCTACCATTGCCATACGCTCGAATAGTTCACCAGTGCTGAGTCTTCAGCGAATCTGATGGTTGAGGAGCCGAGTGCGCTAATCGTGCATGCTCGGATCTGTGGGGGGCCGGGTCGAGCAATCGCCCGGTCTACCCGACTGGTCAGTGCCTTCAGTACCGCCAACAACGGTGTGGTGCTGGGTCAGATCAAGATGGACGAGAAGAGCAACGAAATTACCGCGATTCCTGAGCTGATGAAGCTACTGGATCTCCACGGCTGCTTGGTCACCATTGATGCCATGGGCTGCCAGAAAAAGATCGCCCAAACGATCCGCCAACAAGGTGCTGACTACCTATTGTCGGTGAAGGAGAACCAGCCGAAGTTGGCCGCCGCCTTCGAGGAAGCCTTTCCGATGAATGTGATCGCCAACTACCCCGGTGATTCCTATGTCACGGTAGAGAAGAACCGGGGAAGGGAAGAGTCAAGGTATCACGTGGTAAGCGATGTAACCTCAGAGTTTCAA
>NZ_CP071922.1:3170931-3177302 GCF_017584085.1 Halomonas sp. BM-2019 | reverse complement strand
CCATCGACAGTGCGCCCGAGCAGGTGCTCGGACGGCGCTTCGACGCCACCCCCTGGTGGCAGGCCTGCGAGTTGTCGCAGCGGAGATTGCAGCAGGCATTGGCAAGCGCAGCGCGCGGCGAAGCGTCGCGCTTCGATGTGCGTGTGGCCACCAGCAGCGGCGCCACGCTGACCATGGACTTTTCGCTGCTGCCGCTCTACGGGCCCGACGGACGCGTGGTCTGGATGATCCCTTCTGCGTGCGACGTGAGCGAGCGGGAGCAGGCACAGCACCAACTGCTGCTGACCCGCCATGCCGTCGAACAGGCCAACGACGCGCTGCTCCAGGTTGGGTCCGACGGCGCCCTGCACGATGCCAACGCCGCTGCCTGCCGCCTGCTGGGCCTGCAACGCGAGCAACTGTTGCGGCTGCGGGTGCCCGACATCGACCCCCAGGTCGACGAAACGCTGTGGCCGCAGCGCTGGCAGGAGTTGTGTGATCGTGGTTCCCTGCGTTTCGAGACCCGCTTGCACCACCACGAGGGCCATGAGATTCCGGTCGACGTCTCCGTCAGCCTGGTGACGAGCGGGGACACGTCCTTCGCCCACGTATGTATCGACGACCTGCGCGAACGCCGCGCCGCGGCGCGTCGCATCCGGCAACTGCTGCAGTTCGATGAACTGACTGGCCTGCCGAACCGTCAGCTGCTCGTCGAGCGCCTGGGCGCGACCTTGCAGGCCGGTGCCCCCACCGCGGTGCTGGTGCTGGAGCTCGACCGTTTCAAGCGCATCAACGACGGCCTCGGCCTGCACATCGGCGACGCGGCATTGCGCGAGGTAGCCCAGCGCATCGTCGCCACCGTACGCAGCGTCGATCTGGTGGCGCGCCGCGGCGGCGACGAGTTCGTGGTCGTGATGGGGGCCACTCCGGCGGAAGCATCGCACATGGCGCAAACGCTGCTCGACAGCATTGCCCGACCGATGATGATAGCGGGGCATGAGATCCACCTGACCGGCAGCATCGGCATGGCCGCGGCGCCTACCGACGGCGACCTCGCTGAGACCCTGCTGCGGCGCGCCAATGCCGCGCTGCACCAGGCCAAGCTGTTGGGCCGCAACCAGGTCAGCGTCTATGCCGGCGCGCCGCACGACGACGACCCGGAGCGCCTGGCACTGGAGACCGCGCTGCGCCAAGCGCTGCGCGACGAACAGCTCGAACTGCACTACCAACCGCAGGTCGACCTGATACATGGCCGCATCATCGGTGTCGAGGCTTTGCTGCGCTGGCAGCACCCGACATTGGGCGGTATCGCGCCGGATCGCTTCATCCCGATCGCCGAGGAGACCGGCCTGATCGTTCCCATCGGCGACTGGGTGCTGCGCCGCGCCATCGAGCAGGCGGCGAGCTGGCAGCGTGCCGAACTGCCGCCGTTGCGCATGGCGGTCAACCTGTCGGCACGCCAGTTGCTGCAGCCGGACCTGGCGCGCCGCATCGAAAGCCTGCTCGCCGCGAGCGGCCTGGACCCGCGGCTGTTCGGCGTCGAGGTCACCGAGAGCATGCTGATCGCCAACTTCGATCAGGCGGTGCAACACCTGCGAGCTCTGCGTGCGCTCGGTGTCGAGGTTTCGCTCGACGACTTCGGCACCGGCTACTCGAGCCTGAGCTACCTACGCCGGCTGCCGGTCGATGTGGTCAAGATCGACCGCTCGCTGATGCCCGACGTCAGCGCGCCGGCAGAAGACGTGTCGATCACGCGCGCCATCATCACGATGGCCCACCAGTTGCAGATGAAGGTGCTCGCCGAAGGTGTCGAAAACGAAGGCCAGGCGGCGTTGCTGGCCGCCAACCAATGCGACCAGATGCAGGGCTACTGGTTCAGCACCGCCGTGCCGGCGGCAGCGATCGAAGCGATGCTGCGCGACGGCCGGCAAATCGATCCGACGCACTTTGGCCGGCGTTCCCGACAGCGCACGCTGCTGCTGGTCGACGACGAGGAGAACATCGTCGCGGCGCTGCGCCGGCTGCTGCGCGCCGAAGGCTGGCTGCTCCTCACGGCCAGCAGCGCCGAGCGGGCGCTGCTGCTGATGGCGCGCCACGAAGTCGACGTGATCCTGTCCGACCAACGCATGCCGAGCATGACTGGCGTCGAACTGCTGCGCCGGGCCAAGCAGCTGTACCCGGAGACGATTCGGCTGGTGCTGTCGGGCTACACCGAGCTGCAGTCGATCACCGACGCGATCAACGAGGGGGCGATCTACAAATTTCTCGCCAAGCCCTGGGACGACGAGCAGCTGCGGGCCCATCTGCGCGAGGCCTTCGCATTGAAGGAAATGGCCGACCAGAACCGCCGCCTCGACCAGGAGGTGCAGACCGCCAACCGGGAACTGGCCGAGCTGAACCGGCGGCTGCAGACGCTGCTGAGTGCCCAGCGCGAGCAGAACCAGCGCGAGGTCGGCAGTCGCGAGGCGGTGCAAGAACTGCTGGACGCCGTGCCGGTGCCCGTGTTCGGCATCGACGACGAAGGCCTGCTGGTGTTCGCCAACGCGCCGGCCCGGGCGCTGTGCGGACCGGATGGTGACGTGCTGGGCGGGCCTGCGGCCGAGCAGCTGCCGCAGACCTTGCGGCGGGCGCTGGACGGCGAGCCCCTGATGCTCACGCTGGCGGGGCGCCGCTGGTGGGCGATGAGCCGGCCGTTGAGCGGCAACGCGCGCGGCCGCCTGCTGGTGCTGCTGCCGCAAGCCGGGGCTTCGAATTGACAGCCCGGGCCACCTCCGACGCGCCGCCGGTGGCGCTGACGCACCTGTTCCGCCATAGCCTGCGCGACGAGCGCGTGCATCCGCTGCTGCACGACATCGGGCGGCTGGCGCTGGCCAACGCGTTTGCGTCGGCCCATGCCGAGGTCGAGCAATGGCGGCGCGACAAGGTCTGGGTTGAGGTCGAGGACAACAGCAGCGGCATCGCACCCGACCACCTGGCGCGTGTCTTGGACTCCTTCTTCACCACCAAGCCGGTCGGCTGCAGCACCGGCCTGGGCCTGTCGCTGGCCTACGGCATCGTGCAGAAGCACCATGGCCGCATCGACATGCGCAGCGAACCGGGCCGCGGCTCGTGTGTCCGCGTCACGCTGCCGGTGCGGCGTCCGGGCGCCGAAGGTGTTGCAACATGATGGCTGCCAGCCCAGCCCGGACACTGCTCGCCGTCGACGACGAGCCAGCCGAACATCCTGGCCGCATTGCGGCGGCTGCTGACGGGCCAGGCCGATCTGAGCTCAACCTTCGACGCCATCAACCACGGCCGGCTGCACCGCTATCTTCGATACTCATCAGGTACCTCGATCAGTTCCTCCTGAGCCAACTCAATGGAAGCCTGTTTGAAGGGCGCCCCTTGAGTACTGATGTGGTAACCAGAGCAATAGATCCTGCCTCTCTTGTCTACCTTGTGGGTCCTCGAATCTTCTCTCCCAGATCGTTAGACAGCTTTGGGAAGACACTTGCTGCTGACAAGATGGCAGTCAGCGGTACGCATAAGGCTGGTCGAGTAACCAAAATCCACCGCTGGGAAGGGGGCTCTGGGGCTTCTCCGGGGAAATGTGTGTCGGGGTACAGCTTCTTCACTGGCTTCAATGTGGGGGAGATCTTGAGTGCTTCCCGGCTTGGGATGACGACTCAGGTTCCTCATTCATGGTGATCACTGATGGGCAGGTGACCTACTACGAGGGTGCTCCGATTCCTTTGGTGATGGAGAACACCCATCACGCCATTGGTTGCGGTCGTGACTATGTTATGGCTGCGATGCATCTTGGAAAGAATGCCAAGCAGGCTGTAGAGATGGCGTGTGCCCTGGATGCTTTCTGCGGAAGTGGTATCGATACGCTGACCCTCAATCCAGCAAGGAGACGGTAATGCCGACACTGCAATGGACCGGCTCTAACAAGCAAGATATCCGTGCCTTCTCTGCAGGGGCCTCGGTAGTGTTCGATGACCATAACGTGATCCATGTAGCCTGTGGGCAGCGCAGGTATCTGGCTTTGCCTGGGGATTGGTTCATCCGTGACGAGGGCGGTGAGTTGCGGGTATGTGTGTCTAGCTGTTGTGCATCGGAAGTAGAGCGCTGTCTTGCGTGATTCGGTTCATGAAGTCTTGGCACCATGGAAGGTAGAAGACTATCTCAACACTACCGATTATTCGGTAGACCCTACCTTGAAGTGGCCCAATTGGAGCGGCTCTGTCAGCGTCCAGCTGAGTGGTCACGCCACGAGCAGTGATTCGGGCGCGTTACTGCTGAACGAGAACCTCGATCGCAGCAGCGTCATCGACGCGCTGGGGGGGGGGTAATCTGATCGATGCAAGCACGGGTCAGTGTCGAGGTGTACCTCCACGAGCTCAGCATCCCGGGACGATTGCGGAACCTCTCAGTCGGTGGCTGCATGGTGGATATCGCTATCGCCGATAGCATTGCAATCACCGTGGCACAAAGCGTACCGGGAGTTACGCTGGAGTTTCCTAGGCTTTGTCCGAAAACTCGAATTTGCTAATGTCACCTATGCCGCAGCAGCATAGGTGACCTATGGCAGGACGCTACGAGATCTCCGACAACGGCTGGGCCCTCATCGAGGACATCGTGTCGCCACCGCAGCGGACAGGACGCCCTCGCCGTGATGACCGCCAGGTGTTGAACGGCATCTTCTGGATCTTCTGCTCGGGCGCCAAGTGGCGCGATCTGCCTGAGCGCTACGGCCCATGGAAGACCGTCTACGACCGCTTCCGCCACTGGCGTGACGACGGCACCTTCGAGGCCGTCCTGGCGCGTCTTCAACTTCGGTTGCGAGAGGATGGTCTGATGGACCTGGACACCTGGATGATCGACTCGACGTCGATCCGCGCCACTCGCGCCGCCTCTGGAGGCGGCAAAAAAGGGGGTGCCAAGAACCCTTAGACCATGCCCTGGGCCGCAGTCGGGGCGGGCTGACGACCAAGATCCACATGGTCTGTGAACGGACGCTGACCTTCACGCTGTCGCCGGGACAGGACTCTGATACGCGGCATTTCATCCCGGCCATGGAGCACGTCCGCCTGCCAGGCCCCATAGGCAGACCCCTCAAGCGTTGCCGCTTCATCGTGGCTGACAAGGGCTATGATAGCGATCCGCTTCGCCACTACTGCGATCGACACCGCATGAAACCCATCACTGCCCGACGCAAGATGAAGCGGAAATCACGCCCTGGCGCGCCGAGGGGCTTTGACAAACCCCGGTATCGCGACCGGAACATCATCGAGCGCTGCTTTGGCTGGATCAAAGAGCTACGCCGGGTCTGCACACGGTACGACAAGTTGGCCAGCAGCTTCAGGGCCATGGTATGCCTGGCGTGCATAGACCGATGCCTGCGAGCAGACTTTTCGGACAAAGCCTAAAACGCATGGAGGACCCGACCGAAGTGAACCGCACCTCCGAGGGCGTTTGGTGCTCGTTCGAATGCATAAATTCGATAGGGAAAGTTTCCGTTCGAAGGCCTACACTACGTAGGAGAAGCCTGCAATGCAAGCTACCGCGCCGCCACGACGACACTATCCTGGATGCGCTCAGCAGACTGGGAGGTGTTTCTTGCAGCGCACGACTGACATGCCCGCCAGCATCACCACGACGCTCACCTATCTGGTCAAGCACGACGCGAAACCCTATGTGCATACCGAGGCTCTGACCGGTGACAGTGAACCGCATTACTTTGCCGAGCAGAAGGAGCGCGAAGTCACGATATACAACGGCCGACCGTTGGTAGACAGCCTTTCTCTGGACAAGCAGGGGTTCGAACTTCATCGTCGGGATACGGTGGTCGACGACCTTTACGACGATACGTCGGTGGAAAACGTCTACTATGCCGAGGTCGAGGCCTTGATCAAGGAGCTGACGGGCGCGAGCCGGGTCGTCATCTTCGACCACACCCGGCGTAGCGATGCCGAGCAACGGGGTATTCGTGGCCCGGCGAGCCGTGTGCATAATGACTACACCGAGCGCTCGGGGCCTGAGCGTATCCGCGAAGTGCTGGGCAGGGATCAGGCCGACGCGCTGGCAGCGGTGCCGGTGGCTCAGATCAACCTCTGGCGCCCGATAAGCGGGCCCGTCAAGCGTTCGCCGCTGGCCCTGCTAGACGCATCGACGCTCGACCCCGATGACCTGCTGGCCACCGACATGGTCTATCCGGACCGTATCGGTGAGATCTACCACCTGGCCTACAATCCGCACCAGCGCTGGTACTATTTTCCGGACATGCGCCGTGACGAAGCCTTGCTGATCAAAGGGTATGACTCACGCCACGACGGCCGGGCCCGCTTCACCCCCCATACGGCCTTCCAGGACCCCCAAACGCCGCCAGGAGCTCCGCCGCGCGAAAGTAT
>NZ_CP071922.1:3168244-3170861 GCF_017584085.1 Halomonas sp. BM-2019 | reverse complement strand
CCCCCCCCCCACTGTCAAGCTAGTTGGAACCTCAGCGGCGGAGCGTTGGCCGTATTTCAAATTGATGATCACATGGTTAACGCCGACCTTCTGCAAGCTGTGTAGCAGCGCGACCAGGTGATGCCGCCCCAGTTGATACCCCAGGTGGATTGTCCGTGGTGGTGCCTGTGGGTTATCTGTCAGGTCGAGGTATAGCGACTGGGTGAAGGGTTTGAACAGCTCACCACATTCATCACGAACCGCCGTGCGCCAGCTATCGACAACCACTTACTGAGCCTTCGGGGGGCGCGGATAGCTGATCCAGCCATGGCTGATGCGCCTCAGACGCCAGACAGTCGAGCACCCGTTTGGGACGCTGAAGGCCTGGATGGGGGCGACGCACTTTCTGACCAAAACCCTCAAGAATGTCAGCACGGAAATGAGCCTTCACGTGCTTGCCTACAACATGAAACGCGTCATCAACATCCTCGGCACCAGGGGCTTGATCCAGGCGATGCGGGCATAGTGTGCCTGCCGCCTTCAATGGCGTCAGTAGCCACCTGTGACGCTCACCAAGGAGAGCATTTCGAGATGCGCCGTCGGCGTTCTCCGAGCGGTCGCCCAGGGCGGCGGCCTCGCCCACCTTGGCGGAGAGGGCGGGGCGCTTGACCCGGGAGAGGTGGTCGAGGATGCCGCGCAGCCGCTCGGCCCCCTCGGCGGTGATCAGGTGGCTCTTGGGTTCCTGGCGCGGGTCCTTGGCCGGATCGCGCCAGCGGGTCATGTTGCGGCCCTTCATTGGCTCGAATCCTCGAATGGCTGGGAATCGCAACATACGCCATGGCGACGCCGGGGCCAAGTCCGCGTCGGGGCGGGTTGGCAGGCGCGCCCCCGGTCACGATAATGGCCTCTTTGCCCAAGCGGAGACCGCCATGAGTGACGCCCAACAGGCCCCGGATCTGGCCGCGGCGGCGCCCTTCACCGCCGCCGACGTGGAGCTGGTGGAGCGGCGCTGCCTGCACCAGGGCTTCTTCCGCCTGGAGGCGCTCAGGCTGCGCCACCGCCTCTTCGAGGGCGGCTGGAGCGGTGTCATGGAGCGCGAGGTGCACCGTCGCCACGACGCCGTGGGCGTGCTGCTCTACGACGTGGAGCGCGATGCCGTGGTGCTGGTGGAGCAGTTTCGCGCCGGTGCCCTGGACGATCCCGAATCGCCCTGGAAGCTCGAGGTGGTGGCCGGGCTGGTGGAGCGCGGCGAGTCGCCCGCCGAGGTGGCCCGCCGGGAGTCACGGGAGGAGGCCGGGGCCCGGGTCGGCGAGCTGATCGAGCTGCATACCTACTATCCGAGCCCCGGGGCCTGCGACGAGCGGGTCACCCTCTTCTGCGGCCTGGTGGACAGCCAGGGACTCGGCGGCGTGCACGGTCTCGACGAGGAGCACGAGGATATCCGCGTACATGTGCTACCGTTTGCGAGGGCCTGGGAACTCCTTCAGGTCGGACGACTCGACAACGCCATGTGTCTGATCGCCTTCCACTGGCTGGCGAACGCGCGGGCGTCACTACGAGCAAGGAGGTAGCGTGCGGAGAGATGGAGTGCAGAAGAGCGCCTACGTGACCGACCTGCGTAGCCTGCAGGGCGAGTGCAGTGCCAACTACCTGCGGCTGGTGCGACTGCTGGGCGAGCTCGAGGCGGGCGAGAGCCGCGAGATCGAGCTGGCGGGCGATGGTCACTGGCACGGCGTGCTCTGTCTGGAGGTGCTGGAACGGGCGCCCTACACCAGCATCCTGCGGGTCGCCCAGCGCGGCGTGCTCGACGCGCTGATCGAGGCGCCCTGCATGCGGGTGCATCTCTACCACGACGTGCGCATGGCGGAGGTCACCGACTTCCAGCGCCAGCGCCACTTCCACGGTCGCTACCGCTACCCCAACGCGCGCATGCACCAGCCCGACGAGAAGCTGCAGCTCAACCGCTTCCTCGGCGAGTGGCTGGAGCACGGCCTGGCCCATGGCCACTCCCTCGACCTGCCCGAACTCCCCTGAGCTCGCGGCCCTGAATTCGCTTCCCTGAACCCGCGGCCCCGACAGGCGCCCGACGAGAAGAGCTCTACCCATGATGCGACTGGTCCAGATCAGCGATTGCCACCTGCAGGCCGACCCGGCGGCCCGGGCCCGGGCGGGCTTCCCGCTGCGTCAGCTGGAGGCGGTGGTGGAGGCGGTCAATCGCGAGCGCCCCGACATGGTGCTGGTCACCGGTGACATCAGCAACGACGAGACCGCGGCCTCCTACCAGCTGGCGGCCCGGACCCTGAATCGCCTGGCGGCGCCCTGGTTCTGGCTGGCCGGCAACCATGACGACCCGGCGCTGATGGCCGAGACCCGCGAGCTGATCGCCGAACTCGATCTCGGCGCCTGGCGCATTCTGCTGCTCGACACCACGCTCGGCGGCCAGGCCCAGGGCGAGCTGGGCCCCGAACGCCTGGCCGAATTGGCCGAGCGGCTCGAGGAGGACGAGCGGCCGACCCTGCTGGCCATGCATCATCCGCCGCTGCCGGTGGGTTCGGCCTGGATCGATGCACTGGGGCTCGAGGATCGCGAGGCCTTCTGGCAGACCCTGGCCGCCCATGGCCAGGTGCGCACCATCCTC
>NZ_CP071922.1:3163782-3168144 GCF_017584085.1 Halomonas sp. BM-2019 | reverse complement strand
GCAATCCTGCGACATATGGCTTTACCATTGAGATAACTTGCAGCTTTTCGGCTCGGCAGGTAGGCTTTCGCACAGATAGAACGGAGTCAGCACCGATCTTATTCCGTGCTTCAGCGTAATTGACGATGGAATAAATACAACTTGGGAGCGAGATGTGGATCAGTTCAATCATGAAGATGTAGAAATTCGCGAAACACATGAAGTTTATTGCGGTTTCTTTCGTGTAAAGATAGCAACCCTTCGCCATCGGCTATTTGCGGGTGGCTGGAGTGACTGGATGAAACGTGAAATCATGGATCGCGGTCATGCAGTTGTGGTGATCCCTTATGACCCGGCAAGTGATAAAATCGTCATGCTTGAACAGTTTCGAGTTGGCGCGATAGCCACCAGCGAAACACCCTGGCTTCATGAGCTCGTCGCGGGCATGGTCGACGCGGGAGAAACGCATGAGCAAGTTGCGCGTAGGGAGTTGCAAGAAGAAGCTGGCTTGGAGGCGAACTCACTGCATTACGCCTTAAGTTACTTGTCGAGTCCGGGCGGCATGACGGAGCGTATCTATATTTATTTAGCTCAGGTTGACGCGGAATCAGCTTCTAAGTTTGGTGGTTTGGCGAGTGAACATGAAGATATCAAAGTAACTCCTCTACCACGGACTGAAGTCATGGCTATGCTAGAAGCCGGTCAGGTGGATAACGCGGCGACGGTAATTGGGTTACAATGGTTGGCGATTCACTTAAATCGATTTCGCCAACAATGGGGGTTTGCCAACGTTGAATAAAAAACGTTACGTACCAGACTTACAACGTCTACACAGTTTGGCGGAGCGGAACTATGCTGCTTTGCAGCGCTTGCTGACGCAAAGCCAAGACGAGCCCCTGCAACGAGAAATTCTAGTTGGTGACCAGTTGCGTTTTCAAATTGAAGAGAAAACCTCTGCACGTTACACCACAGATTTAGCCATAGCGCAAACAGCGCCCGATACGCATGATTTTGTCAAAGCGTCATTTATCGTTCGTTTGTATCACGACGCTCGGATGGCCGAAATTATTGATTGCCAAGGCCAAGAGCGTTTAACCGCGTTAACGTTAACGACGGAGAACCCGGCCTACCCGCGTGATGAGAAGCTGCAATTGAACCAGCATTTGGCGGATTGGCTGAAGCTGTGTTTTCAAACTGGGCGGACGCAATACGAATTTAACTATGCTGGCTAGTGACATCCGCTCTTACTATCTGTATTAATAAGATCTACAGCGTTGTGACCACACGAATTCGCGTACAACTATAACAACAGTCGAGCTTTAACTACCTATGACAACTGATTACAAAGCGGACTCGATAGAAGTTCTTAATGGCCTTGAGCCAGTCAAACGTCGTCCCGGCATGTATACCGACACGACACGCCCGAACCATCTTGGTCAAGAAGTTATTGATAACTCAGTTGACGAGGCGCTCGCCGGACATGCGCGGGTCATTACCGTGATTCTTCATGCCGACCAATCGCTTGAAGTGCTAGATGATGGTCGTGGTATGCCGGTCGACATCCATCCGGAGGAAGGCATTCCGGGTGTTGAATTGATCATGACCAAGCTTCATGCCGGTGGTAAATTCTCGAACAAAAACTACCAGTTTTCTGGTGGTTTGCACGGTGTCGGTATTAGTGTTGTTAACGCGCTCTCCACGCGTGTTGATGTAACGGTCAAGCGCGATGGTCAAGTTTATGAAATGGCGTTTGAGCACGGTGACAAGGTCACTGACCTTGCGGTGACAGGTACTGTCGGTAAGCGTAATACAGGGACACGCGTACGCTTTTGGCCGGATGCTAAATATTTTGATTCGGCAAAATTTTCCGTGAGCCGTTTGCGCTATCAATTGCGTGCAAAAGCTGTGCTTTGTCCCGGACTGACTATCACCTTCAAAGACCATGTGAACAGTGAAGAGACGACTTGGTTCTATGAAGACGGTTTACGAGACTATTTAACCGAAGCCTTACGCGATCTGCCACGTCTACCCGATGACCCCTTTATTGGCCAGTTTCATGCGGCTGAAGAAGGTGCTGAATGGGCGGTGACGTGGCTGCCGGAAGGTGGCGATGGAATTGGTGAGTCCTATGTCAACCTCATCCCAACAGCGCAAGGTGGAACGCACGTGAATGGCTTGCGCCAGGGAATGTTAGAAGCGCTGCGTGATTTTTGTGAATTCCGAAACCTTCTTCCACGCGGTGTGCGTTTGACACCCGAAGATATCTGGGACCGTTGCAGCTACATTTTGTCAGTGAAAATGAGTGACCCGCAATTTTCCGGACAAACCAAAGAACGCTTGAGTTCACGGCAAATGGCAGCGTTTGTTAGTGGTGTGGTGAAAGACGCATTCAGTTTGTGGCTAAATGAACATACAGATTTAGCCGAGCAAATAGCTGAGCTCTGTATCTCAAGTGCCCAGCGCCGGATGCGCGCAGCGAAAAAGGTGGTTCGCAAACGGGTGACGCAAGGTCCGGCACTCCCGGGCAAATTGGCCGATTGTGCCAGTCAAGATCCAGACCGCAGCGAGTTGTTTTTAGTCGAAGGTGATTCGGCCGGTGGCTCTGCAAAACAAGCGCGTGATCGTCAATTTCAAGCGGTGATGCCGCTTCGTGGGAAAATCCTAAACACCTGGGAAGTTGACCCTGATCAGATTCTCGCGTCTCAGGAAATTCATGATATTTCGGTTGCTCTGGGCGTCGATCCTGGAGCGCTCGATTTAAGCAATTTGCGCTACGGAAAAATCTGCATCCTTGCTGATGCCGACTCCGATGGACTGCATATTGCGATGCCGCCTTTATATCGAATTGATGTTGGCAAAGAAGTTTATTACGCCTTAGACGATAGTGAAAAGCAGGGGATTCTTGATCGCATTGAAGCCGAAAAGAAACGCGGGAAAATCAACGTTCAGCGCTTCAAAGGGCTGGGTGAAATGAATCCGTTGCAATTACGTGAAACGACGATGGATCCGAATACACGTCGTCTTGTGCAATTAACGGTTGATGATCCGCAGCAGACGGACATCCTGATGGATATGTTACTGGCGAAAAAGCGCTCGAGTGACCGCCGCGATTGGCTAGAAAGTAAAGGCAACCTTGTCGAATTAGCGTAACTCAATGAACACCGCGACGTTGCGCGAATGAAACTGGATAATAATAAAGTGAAACAGGACTGGCTATGAGTACGGCATTGGAAAATATTGAACAGCAGCCATTACACGCGTTTACCGAACAAGCGTATCTCAATTATTCGATGTACGTGATTATGGATCGTGCTTTACCACACATTGGTGATGGTCTTAAGCCGGTGCAGCGCCGCATCATTTACGCCATGTCAGAGCTCGGTTTGTCTGCTCTGGCAAAATATAAGAAATCAGCCCGTACCGTCGGTGATGTGCTGGGCAAGTTCCACCCGCATGGCGACTCGGCTTGTTACGAAGCTATGGTATTGATGGCTCAGCCATTTTCATATCGTTACCCCTTGGTTGATGGGCAAGGTAACTGGGGTTCTGCTGACGATCCTAAATCATTTGCAGCGATGCGTTATACCGAAGCGCGGTTGTCGCGCTTCAGTGAGGTACTGCTCGCTGAACTCGCTCAAGGTACTTCCGACTGGGTGCCGAACTTTGATGGCACCATGGACGAGCCGAAGATTTTACCGGCACGCCTTCCGCATATTTTACTGAATGGTGTGACTGGAATTGCGGTCGGCATGGCGACTGATATACCACCACATAATGCTCGCGAAGTAGCAAATGCCTGTGCATTGCTGTTAGATCAGCCAAAAGCAACGCTAAGCGATATCATGGCGCATGTGCGCGGCCCTGATTATCCAACCGATGCAGAAGTGATCACTGCTGCCGACGACATTGAGAAGATCTATGAAACCGGGCGTGGCAGCATCAAAATGCGTGCTCGCTACATTATGGAAGACGGTGAAGTTGTTATTGATGCGTTGCCGCATCAAGCCTCTGGTGCTCGCATACTTGAGCAAATTGCCGCGCAAATGCAAGCGAAAAAATTGCCCATGGTCTCGGACTTGCGCGACGAGTCGGACCATGAGAACCCAACGCGTTTAGTCATCGTGCCACGTTCGAATCGAGTTGATGTTGAACAACTTATGGCACACTTATTTGCCACCACAGATCTCGAAAAGAACTATCGCGTCAATCTGAACATGCTCGGCCTCGACGGGCGCCCGCAAGTTAAACCTTTAGTCTCCATTCTCAAAGAGTGGCTTGACTACCGCCTGCAAACCGTGACGCGTCGGTTACAGTTCCGTTTAGACAAAGTTGAACGCCGTTTGCATATTCTTGACGGTCTCCTCATCGCGTTTTTGAATATCG
>NZ_CP071922.1:3132168-3163682 GCF_017584085.1 Halomonas sp. BM-2019 | reverse complement strand
CACCAGGCCTTCGCCCGCCACCGGCGGCTGGAGGCGGGAGAGGTGGCGGTCTACGGATGCCCCTCTACCACCGACCAGTTCCTCGCCGGCGCCGAAACCTTCGCCATCGACGAGGCCTCGCGTCCCGGCTATCGGGTGATGGACCTGGGCGAGACGGATCTTGTCACCTGGGTCGAGCGGGTCGATCTGTGACCCCGGGTGGAAAATGATTTTTTGGGAATAAAAAGATCGCTATTAATTCTTTTGGGTTATTACTGGCTCGGCGTTAACCTGACCCGCATGATTTCCATGCCCATCGTCATGCGAGGTAGCCGGGCCATGACCGCACTTCACAGCGCGACCTCCGCGTCGCCTGCCCAGGACGCCAGCGTGCGTCCCGGGCTGTCGCCGCAGCGACTGACCCATCTCCAGCAGCTCGAGGCGGAGTCGATCCATATCATCCGCGAGGTAGTGGCCGAGTTCGCCAACCCGGTGATGCTCTACTCCATCGGCAAGGACTCCTCGGTGATGCTGCACCTGGCGCGCAAGGCCTTCTTTCCCGGCCCGCCGCCCTTCCCGCTGCTCCACGTGGACACCACCTGGAAGTTCCGCGAGATGATCGCCTTCCGCGACCGCATGGCGGCCGAGGCGGGCATGGAGCTGCTGGTCCACACCAACGAGGAGGGGCGCGCCGCCGGCATCAACCCCTTCGATCACGGCTCCAGCGGCTATACCGACGTGATGAAGACCCAGGCCCTCAAGCAGGCGCTGGACCAGTACGGCTTCGACGCCGCCTTCGGCGGCGCGCGCCGCGACGAGGAGGCGAGCCGCGCCAAGGAGCGGGTCTTCTCCTTCCGCGACAAGTTCCACCGCTGGGATCCCAAGAACCAGCGTCCGGAGCTGTGGAACCTCTACAACGCCCGGGTCAACAAGGGCGAGTCGATCCGCGCCTTCCCGCTCTCCAACTGGACCGAGCTGGATATCTGGCAGTACATCTACCTGCAGCAGATTCCCATCGTGCCGCTCTACTTCAGCGCCCCGCGCCTGGTGGTGGAGCGCGACGGCATGCTGGTGATGGTCGACGACGAGCGCCTGCCCCTGGCCGAAGGCGAAGTGCCCGAGGAGCGCTCGGTGCGCTTCCGCACCCTGGGCTGCTACCCGCTGACCGGCGCGGTGGAGTCCACCGCCGCGACCCTGCCCGAGATCATCCAGGAGATGCTGCTGACCCGTACCAGCGAGCGCAGCGGCCGCGCCATCGATCACGACCAGGCCGGCTCCATGGAGAAGAAGAAGCGCGAGGGGTATTTCTGATGGCACACCAATCGACCCTGATTGCCGACAACATCGAGCAGTACCTGCATGAGCACGAGAACAAGGACCTGCTGCGCTTCATCACCTGCGGTAGCGTCGACGACGGCAAGTCGACCCTGATCGGCCGACTACTGCACGACTCCAAGATGATCTTCGACGACCAGCTCGCGGCGATCACCCGCGACTCCAAGAAGGTGGGGACCACCGGCGAGGAGGTCGATCTCGCCCTGCTGGTGGACGGCCTGCAGTCTGAGCGGGAGCAGGGCATCACCATCGACGTGGCCTATCGCTTCTTCTCCACCGACAAGCGCAAGTTCATCATCGCCGACACCCCGGGGCACGAGCAGTACACCCGCAACATGGCCACCGGGGCCTCGACGGCGAGCCTCGCCATCATCCTGATCGATGCGCGGCATGGGGTGCAAACGCAAACCAGAAGACACAGCTTCATCGCCGACCTGCTGGGCATCCAGCACCTGGTGGTGGCGGTCAACAAGATGGACCTGGTGGACTACTCCCAGGCGCGCTTCGACGAGATCGTCGAGGAGTACCGGGCCATCGCCGAGAAGCTCCACGCCCGCGACATCCGCTTCGTGCCGCTCTCGGCGCTCAAGGGCGACAACGTGGTCAACCGGAGCGAGGCGCTGGATTGGTACCGTGTCGATGGAAAACCCGGGCCCACCCTGCTGGAGCTGCTCGAGAACGTCGAGATCAGCCGCGACCGCAACCTGACCGACCTGCGCCTGCCGGTGCAGTACGTCAACCGCCCCAACCTCGACTTCCGCGGCTACGCCGGGACCCTGGAGGCGGGCGTGCTGCGCCCGGGCCAGGCGATCCAGGTGCTGCCCTCGGGTAGCCGCTCCACCGTGGAGCGCATCGTCACCTGGGACGGCGACCTGGAGGAGGCCTGGCCGGGCCAGGCGATCACCGTGACGCTCAGTGATGAGATCGATATCTCCCGGGGCGACTGGATCGTCGCGGCGGACGCCGAGGTGACGATGTCCCATGCCTTCGAGGCGGACATCGTGTGGATGCACGAGCAGCCCCTCGAGCCGGGCCGCCAGGTGGATATCCGCCTGGCCGGCCGCTCGGTGGCCGGGCAGGTGGAGGAGATCCTCCATCAGGTGGACGTCAACACCCTGGCGCGCCACCCCGCCGAGCGCCTCGAGCTCAACGCCATCGCCCGCTGCCGGGTGGGGCTGACCGCCGAGGTGCCCCTGGACGAGTATGCGAAGAGCCCCGGTACCGGCAGCTTCATCGTCATCGACCGGCTCTCCAACGTCACCGTGGGGGCGGGCATGATCCGCGCCGTAGTCGAAAGTGAGAGTGAGGGCGAGTCGAGCCGCGCCACCGAGGTGGACTGGGCCGGCTTCGAGCTGGAGCTCAACGCCCTGGTGCGCAAGTACTTCCCCCACTGGGAGGCCAGGGACATCCGCGAGCTGCTCACTGTAGCGGGGCGTCGCTTTTCGCTACTCTGTTCAGGGGGCAGCGCCGTCCCCTCTTCCTCCGCCGACAGGGGCGGCACGCCGTCATTCGGAGCACTGCGATGCCAGTCATCAGCTGCGGGAGGTCACCGATGCGCACAGGGCAGGACACCAGGGCGGCCGCGAGCCGAGGCCGAAGCGCGCCGGAGCGGGGCGCCTGATGGGGGCCGGGCGACGTTCGGCCGGTCGGGTCAGGCGCCTGCTGCACTTCATCACCCGGCCGATGAAGCGCGACCTCGGCCGCGGTGGCATCGTGGTCCACCCCTACCGCGGCTATGGTTCCCGTCGGGAGGTCTTCCTGATGGGGCGGGTGTTCCACCAGGCTGCCCTGGGGCGGGCGATTCCCCACCATGGCATGCTGCGCGACGTGGCCGACGTGGTGCGCCGCCTCGCTCGCCGCGGGGTGTCCGGCGTCCGGGTGGAGGCGCGCCTGGGCGCCAATCGGACCACCGCGACCACCGACCGCGACGGCTTCTTCGACCTTCACCTGCCCCTCGAGACGCCGCTGCCGCAGGAGCGCGTCTGGCATCAGGCCGAGCTGCAGCTGGTCCGGGGCGATGAGCGGGTGCACTGCTACGCCGAGGCGTATATCCCGCCGTCCGAGACCGACCTGCTGGTGATCAGCGATATCGACGACACCGTGATGTATACCGGGGTTGCCGACCGGCTGCGCATGCTCTATCGGTTGTTCGTGCAGAAGGCCCACCAGCGTACCGCCTTTCCCGGCGTGGCCTCGCTCTATCGGGCGCTTCACGCCGGTGCCGAGGGTGACGCCAGGCGCCCGATCCTCTACGTCTCCCAGGGGCCCTGGAGCATCTATGAGATGCTCGAGGCATTCTTTCAGCTCAACAGCATCCCGGTGGGGCCCATCCTGTTCCTGCGCGAGTGGGGACTCTCCTGGCGCCGCCCCTGGCCGCGCCGGGCCGAAGGCCACAAGCATGCCCTGATCACCCGCATGCTGACGATGATGGAGGGCCTGCCCTGCGTGCTGATCGGCGACAGCGGGCAGCGCGACCCCGAGGTCTATACCCGTATCGTCAAGGAGCATCCCGGACGGGTGAAGGCAATCTACATTCGCCGGGTCGACAACAAGCCCGACCGTGAACGGGCCATCGAACGGCTGCGCCAGGAGATCGCGCACAGCGACTGCGAGCTGGTCCTGGCCGCCGACAGCGTCGCCATGGCGACCCATGCCTACCGGCACGGCTGGATCTCCCGGGCCGACCTGTCGGCGGTGCGCCAGGCCTGCGTCGATGAGGGGTGAAACCGGCTCAGGTAGGCTGTGTCCAAAGCGTCACAGCCGACCCGGAGTCCCGCCTCGATGATCGTACTCGCCGTTGCCCTGCTGCTGGCCATCTTCCTGCTGCCCAACCTCTGGGCCCAGTGGGTGCTCAAACGCCACGCCCGTGGCCGCGACGACTACCCCGGCACCGGGGCGGAGCTGGCCGACCACCTGCTGCGCCGGCTGGGCATCGAGGGGGTCAAGGTGGAGCCCACCGACCAGGGCGATCACTACGATCCCGAGGCGCGTCGGGTGCGGCTCTCGCCGGAGGTCTACGGCGGTCGCTCGCTCACCGCGGTGACGGTGGCGGCCCACGAGGTGGGCCACGCCATCCAGCACCATCAGGGCTATGCGCCGCTGCTGGCCCGCTCCCGGCTGGTGGCGGTGGCCCAGAAGGCCGAGAAGCTCGGCGCGGTGCTGATGATGGCCGCCCCCTTCCTGTTTATCCTCACCCGCCTGCCCGGCGGCCTGGCCATCGTGGTGGCCGCGGCGGTGATCAGCTTCGGTACCGCGGCGCTGGTGCACCTGGTGACCCTGCCGGTGGAGTTCGACGCCAGCTTCCAGCGCGCCCTGCCGCTGCTCAAGGAGTACATCCCGCCCTACGACATGCCCGGCGCCCGCCATGTGCTCACCGCCTGCGCCTTCACCTATGTGGCGGCGTCGCTGGCCAGCATCCTCAACCTGGGGCGCTGGCTGGTAATCTTGAGACGTTAGGGATTATCTGGGCCTGTTGGCCATGACCACGGCGCGGCGGGGGGCGGGGTAGCCCTCCCGGGTCATCGTCGGGTCCTCGGGGTCGAGGAAGTCGGCCAGGGACTGGAAGGTCATCCACTCGGTGGCGCGCTGCTCGTCGGTGGTGGTCACCGCCTCGTCCACCACCCGCACGTCGGTGAAGCCGCAGCGCTCGAGCCACTGGCAGAGCGCGGCCGACGACGGCAGGAAGTAGACGTTGGGCATGGCGGAGTAGCGCTCGCCGGGCAGCAGCACGGTGGTGGCGTCACCCTCCACCACCAGGGTCTCCAGCACCAGCTCGCCGCCGGGGCGCAGGGCGCCCTTGAGCTGCCACAGGTGCTCCAGCGGGGAGGGGCGGTGGTAGAGCACCCCCATGGAGAAGACCGTATCGAAGAAGCCTAGCCCCTCGGGCACCGCCTCGATGCCCACCGGCAGGAAGTGGGTGCGGTGGCCGTCGGCGTCACCCACGAAGTGGCGCACCGCCTGGAACTGCCAGAAGAAGCGCGGCGAGGGGTCGATCACCAGCACGAAGGCCGCCCCGGCCCCGGCCATGCGCCAGCCGTGGTAGCCGCTGCCGCCGCCCACGTCGAGGACCTTTCTGCCGGCCAGCGGCGCCAGGTGTGGGGCGACGCGCCGCCACTTCCAGTCGGAGCGCCATTCGGTGTCGATCGGGATACCGGCGAGCTCATAGGGCCCCTTGCGCCAGGGGGCGAGCTTCTTCAACAGGTTCTCGGCCTGGCGGCGTCGGCTGGCGTCCAGCGCCAGCGCCACGCTGACGGTATCGGCATCCAGGCGCACGGCTCTTTCCGCGGGCAAGGCCGGCAGCTTGGCCACCGCCTTCTCCCAGGCCGGCAGGTCGCCGTAGCGCTGGCGGTCGAGCCCGGCGGCGAGCTGTTCGGGCAGACGGGCCAGCCAGGCGTCGAGGCCCTGGTCGATGAAGGCGTGGTAGAGGTCGCGGTGGGCTGTGGTGCTCATGAGGTTCCTAGAAGGTGGACCAGCCGCTGGCCTCCATCAGGCGGTAGCGCCAGTAGCGCCAGGCGGTGGCGTCGTCGTGCTCCTGGAAGGGCCGGCTGTGGCATTCGCCGTGGCGATTATGCCAGTAGCGGGCGAAGCTTTCCCGCGCCTGGCGGATCAGCGGATGGTCGTCGGGGGCCTCGAGCTGGATATTGGCCTCGAAGTTGTGGTCGTCGAGGCTGCGCCGGCTGAGGTTGGCCGAGCCGAGCAGCAGGAGTGCCTCGCGCCCGCCGCCGTGGCGCAGCAGCCACTTGCCGTGGGCATGGGAGCGGGCGCTGCCGTTCCAGCGGATGGCCAGCCCCTGGCGGGCCAGCTCCCGGGCCGTCTGGCGGTTGGGGATGCCAGGGCTGGCGCGGCCGAAGTGGCTCTCGTTCGGGTCGAGCAGCAGGCGCAGGGTCACGCCGCGACGGTGGGCGGCGATCAGGGCGCGGATCACCCGGCGGTGGGCCAGGTAGTAGGCGCACAGCTCCAGGGTCTCGTCGGGGCGGGCGTCCCGGAGGATCGCCAGCAGGGCATCGCGGATGGCGCCCTCGGTGAGCAGGCGCAGGCGGGGCAGGGCGACATCGGGCTCGGCCGGGGGCGGCGAGGGACAGCGCGGCGGGGGGGTGAAGCCCGACTGGCGCGCCAGGGCCAGTTCGCTGTGCAGCAGGTCCAGGGCCGCGGGCCCGGCCAGGCGCAGGGCGGCGTTGCGGTAGTCCTGGCTCTTGGCATCGGCGTTGGCGGAGCTCACCACCGCCCGCCAGCCGTCGCCCTGGTCCACCACCAGGGTCTTGCGGTGGTTGGCGTTGAGGTTGAGCAGCGCCAGGTAGGTGCGCAGGGTGACGCGGCCCGCTCCCAGCGGGTTGGGCAGCCAGCCGCCCCGCGGGGAGTTGCCCAGCGGGCGGAACAGGCCGCGCCACAGGGCCGTCCAGCTCGGGTTGGGGTCGCGGCCCGGGCCCAGGTTGCAAATCGACACGCGGATGCCGGCCCGCCGTAGCGCCTCGAGCTGGGGCGCGCGGCGCCCGCCGTAGCAGTGGTTGATGGGATCCACCAGCACCAGCGTCTCGAGGTCGGGCACCTGGGCCTTGCGCCGGATCAGGGCCTCGCACAGCGAGCGTCCCAGGGGGCCGTCGTCGAGCATGAAGAGGTCGACCACCACCAGGCGGCGGGCCTGGTCGATCAGCCGCTGCCACTCGGCGAAGATGCACCGGCGGCGCTGCAGCTGCCCGCTCGCGTCGTGGAAGGCCTCGTCCAGCAGCAGCGCGAGCCCCTCGGCGCGGCGCCAGGGGCCGATCACGTGGAGGCCCCTCGGCAGCGGCTTGCGGCTGTGCCACCAGGCGGTGGCCAGCCAGGCCCCGAGGGCAAGCAGCAGAGCAACGAACCAGGCGTTCATCGGCCCTCCCGGCCTCGCCGGGGATCACTCCTTGAAGGCGATCAGCGAGGCGAAGTTGAGGTACTGGAACCAGGTCAGGCTGCGCGGGAAACCGGCCCGGGTCAGGCGGGTGTGGTGGCCCGCCAGGCTGTCGGGGACCAGCACGTTCTCCAGCGCCGTGCGCTTCTGGCTGATCTCCAGCTCGCTGTAGCCGTTGGCCCGCTTGAAGTCATGGTAGCGCTCCACCCGCCAGGCGTTCTCCTGTTCGTCCTCGGCCACCACCTTCTCCGAGAGCACCAGCACCCCGCCGGGCTCCAGGGCCTCGAAGAGCCGTGCCATCAGGGCGTCGCGGTCCTCCGGGGGCAGGAACTGCAGGGTGAAGTTGAGCAGGATCATGCCGGCCGGACGATAGTCGAGGGTGCGGATATCGCCCTCGACCACCTCCAGGCGGTGCTCCGGGCACTCGGCGGCCAGGGTCTCCCGGGCGCGGCTCACCATGGCCGGGGAGAGGTCCACCCCCGTGTAGCGGAAGGCCGCCGGGGGCAGGGTGCCGGCCAGGGCCAGGCCGGCGGCCCCCAGCGAGCAGCCCAGGTCGTAGACGCGGGCGTCGTGGCGCAGGTGGCGCCGGGCGATCAGGCCCAGCATGCCCAGTATCTGCCCGTAGCCCGGCACCGAGCGGCGGATCATGTCGGGGAAGCAGGCCACGACCCGTTCGTCGAAGGAGAAGCGTGCCACCCGGTCCAGGGGTGTGGTAAAGATCGCGTCACGGTAAGATGCGTCACTCATGGGCCAAGCCGGAATCGTGCGGAAGGGCCACTATTCTACGCCTCGGCCGAGCCGCCTGCACGACCGGATCTCAAGGAGGAAGCCATGCCCACCACCCCGATCGATCAGCGCGACGCCTGGCGCGCCCTCGCGGCTCATGCCCAGGAGATGCGCCAGACCCACCTGCGCGAGCTGTTTGCCGGCGACACCGGCCGTCACGCCACCTTCACCCGGCAGGCCGCCGGCCTGACCCTGGACCTCTCCAAGCAGCGCTGGTCCGCCGAGACCCTCGAGCGGCTGCTCGACCTGGCCCGCGAGGCGGAGGTGCCGGCGGCGATCCAGCGGCTGCTGGGCGGCGAGCGGGTCAACGTCAGCGAGAACCGCCCGGCACTGCACACCGCCCTGCGCCTGCCGGCGTCCGCGTCGCTGGTGGTGGAGAGCGAGGACCTGGTGCCCGGGGTGCATGCCACCCTGGCGCACATGGAGACCATGGTCGAGCGCTTTCACGCCGGCCAGTGGCGCGGCGCCACCGGCAAGGCGATCCGCCACGTGGTCAACCTGGGCGTCGGCGGCTCCGACCTGGGCCCGCTGATGGTGACCCACGCCCTGGCCGACTTTCGCCCCCGGGGCGTGCACCGCATCGAGGTCCACTTCGCCTCCACCATGGACGGCTCCCAGCTGGCCGACTACCTGGCGCGCCTCGATCCCGAGACCACGCTCTTCGTGCTGTCGTCGAAGTCCTTCACCACCATCGATACCCTCTCCAACGCCCGCACCGCCCGGGACTGGCTGATGTCGCGTCTCTCCGGGGAGGAGGGCGTCGATGCCGAGCTGGTGATGCGTCAGCACTTCATCGGCATCTCGGCGAGCCCCGAGAAGATGGCCGAGTGGGGCATTGCCCCCGCCCATCAGCTGGAGTTCTGGGAGTGGGTCGGTGGACGCTACTCGCTGTGGGGCGGGATCGGCCTGCCCATTGCCCTGGTGGTGGGCATGGCGCGCTTCCGCGAGCTGCTGGCCGGCGCCCACGCCATGGACGAGCACTTCCGCACGGCCGAGCTCGGCGACAACCTGCCGGTGCTGCTGGCGCTGGCCGGCATCTGGAACGTCAACTTCCTCGATATCCGTGCCCACTCCATCCTGCCCTACGACGGCCGGCTGGAGTACTTCGCCGCCTATCTCGAGCAGCTGGAGATGGAGTCCAACGGCAAGTCGGTGACCTTCGACGGCCAGCAGGTGGGCTACTCCACTTGCCCGGTGCTCTGGGGTCAGCTGGGGCCCAACGCCCAGCACGCCTTCTACCAGCTGCTGCACCAGGGGACCCAGGCGGTGGAGTGCGACTTCATCGCCCCTCTCAGACGCTATGACGAGGTGGAGGACGAGGCCACCCGCCACCATCTCAAGGGCCAGCACCGGCTGACCCTGGCCAACTGCTTCGCCCAGTCCCGGGTGCTGATGCTGGGTGACGACGCCATCGAGGAGGACGGTCCGCGTCCCGGCCACAAGCGCTATCGCGGCAACCAGCCCTCCAGCACCCTGCTGCTCGACCGGTTGACGCCGGCCACCCTCGGCGCGTTGATCGCCCTCTACGAGCACAAGGTATTCGTCCAGGCGACGGTCTGGGGTATCAACCCCTTCGACCAGTGGGGAGTGGAGCTCGGCAAGCAGATCGCCGGCGAGACCCAGCGCATCCTCGAGAGCCACCAGGGGCTCGAGGCCATGGATGCCTCCACCCGGGCGCTGATCGAGGCCGCCTGGGCGGCCGAGGCGAACGGCAAGGCCGCCACGTGATACTGGCTGCCCGTACAGCAGTTGCGCTATGCTGAGCGCTCCCTGGCAGGCGCGGCCGGCCAGCGGGGTGCTCTACCTGCACGGCTTCAACAGCGGCGTCGGTTCGCCCAAGGCGGTGTGGGTGCGCGAGGCCTGCGCGGCGCTGGGCCTGCCCTGCGTGACCCCCCAGCTGCCCCATCGCCCGACCGCGGCGCTGGCGCTGGCCGAGTCGCGGCTGGCCGAGCTGGGTCCCGAGCCGCTCCTGGCCGGCAGCTCCATGGGGGGCTTCCTGGCCACCTGCCTGGCCGAGCGCCACGGCCTGCCGGCGGTGGTGATCAACCCGGCGGTGGCGCCCGCGCGGCTGGTGGCGGGCTGGGTCGACGAGGTCTTCGTCAACGACACCACCGGCGAGCGCTTCACGGTGGGCGAGGCGCACCTGGCCGAACTCGAGGCGCTGACGCCCGAGCGGATCACGGCGCCCGAGCGCTACCTGCTGCTGCTGGGCAGCCGGGACGAGGTGCTCGACCCGGCGGAGGCCTTCGCCCTCTACCGCGGGGCGCGAACCATCCTCCACCCCGGTGGGGACCACGGCTTCAGTGCCCTGGGGGACTATCTGCCGGCGATTCTCGCCCACGGCGGCCACCGCCTGCCGCCGGGCTGGCGGGCCCGCCAACACAAGGAACCGGACGACAGATGACGCAATACAGTGCCAGTTCGATCGAGGTGCTCTCCGGCCTGGAGCCGGTGCGCAAGCGCCCGGGCATGTACACCGACACCAGCCGCCCCAACCACCTGGTCCAGGAGGTGGTGGACAACAGCGTCGACGAGGCCCTGGCCGGCCACGCCAGCCAGGTCAGCGTGCGGCTGTTCGAGGATGGCGGCATCGAGGTGGCCGACGACGGCCGCGGCATGCCCATCGACATCCACCCGGAGCACGGCGTCTCCGGGGTGGAGCTGATCCTTACCCGGCTCCACGCCGGCGGCAAGTTCTCCAACGCCAGCTACCAGTTCTCCGGCGGCCTGCACGGCGTCGGCGTCTCGGTGGTCAACGCCCTCTCCCAGCGCCTCGAGGTGGAGGTGCTGCGCGACGGCAGCCGCCACGCCATCGCCTTCGAGCACGGCGAGCCGGCCTCGCACCTCTCGGTGATCGGCAGCGTGGGCAAGCGCAACACCGGCACCGTGCTGCGCTTCTGGCCCGAGGCGAGCTACTTCGACAGCCCGCGCCTGGCGGTGGGGCGGCTCAAGCACCTGCTGCGCGCCAAGGCGGTGCTCTGCCCGGGGCTCAGGGTCACCCTGATGGAGGCCGACGGCACCGAGACCGAGTGGCAGTACGAGGATGGCCTGCGCGACTACCTGGCCCAGGCCACCGACGGCTATGAGGTGCTGCCCGCGTCGCCCTTCATCGGCCACTTCGCCGACGACGAGCAGGCGGTGGACTGGGCGATCCAGTGGCTGCCCGAGGGTGGCGAGCCGCTGATGGAGAGCTACGTCAACCTGATCCCCACGCCTCAGGGGGGCACCCACGTCAACGGCCTGCGCGCCGGCCTGCTCGAGGCCCTGCGCGACTTCTGCGAGTACCGAAGCCTCTTGCCCCGGGGAGTGAAGCTCACCGCCGAGGACCTCTGGGAGCGGGTCTCCTACGTGCTCTCGGTGAAGATGCTCGACCCTCAGTTCGCCGGCCAGACCAAGGAGCGGCTCTCCTCGCGCACCGTGGCGGGCTTCGTCTCTGGGGTGGTCAAGGACGCCTTCTCGCTGTGGCTCAACCACCATGTGGACCAGGCCGAGGCGCTGGCGGAGCTCGTCATCAGCGCCGCCCAGCGCCGCCAGAAGAGTGCCAGGAAGGTGGCGCGCAAGAAGGTCACCTCGGGCCCGGCGCTGCCCGGCAAGCTGGCCGACTGCTCCGGCCAGGACCCGGCGCTGGGCGAGCTCTTCCTGGTGGAGGGCGACTCCGCCGGCGGCAGCGCCAAGCAGGCGCGCAACCGCGAGACCCAGGCGATCCTGCCGCTGCGCGGCAAGATACTGAACACCTGGGAGGTGGACAGCCACGACATCTACGGCTCCCAGGAGGTCCACGACATCGCCGTGGCCGTCGGCATGGACCCGGGCAGCGACGACCTCTCCAAGCTGCGCTACCACAAGATCTGCATCCTCGCCGATGCCGACTCCGACGGCCTGCACATCGCCACCCTGCTCTGCGCGCTCTTCGTGCGCCACTTCCCGGCGCTGGTGGACGCCGGCCACGTCTTCGTGGCCATGCCGCCGCTCTACCGCATCGACCTGGGCAAGGAGGTCTTCTACGCCCTGGACGAGAGCGAGAAGGCGGCGATCCTGCGCAAGCTCGAGGGCAAGCGCGGCACCCCCAACGTCCAGCGCTTCAAGGGGCTGGGCGAGATGAGCCCGCTGCAGCTGCGCGAGACCACCATGGCGCCGGAGACCCGCCGCCTGGTGCAGCTGACCCGGGAGGCCGGCGACGGCACCATGGAGATGATGGACATGCTGCTGGCCAAGAAGCGCGCCGCCGACCGCAAGAGCTGGCTGGAAGACTACGGCAATCTGGCGGATATCGAAGTGTAGCGCCGAGCGCCGAGCGCCCAGCCGCTCAGTGACGGGCGGCTGGTGCCGACGGCTAAAGAAGGGCTCTTCGCACTTTGGCGTGAACATGTTTGGCAGGTTTCAGAGTGGGAGGCCGGCTGTGCCGGGCGAATGGAGGCCGAAGGACTCCCAGGCGGCTGGTGCAAGCGTAAGCAACACCACCGGGGCACCTTCGGCGCCATTCGCTCGGGGAACCCGAGCTCCCACAAGGCAGCTTCACGCTGATCTGCGATGAACTAAGAAAAAGGGCGGGGACTCGAAGGTCCCCGCCCTTTTCTGCTTCGCCTCTGACCGCTGCCGGCTTCAGCAGATCTCTTCCCAGATCCGCTCCTTGAAGTCCCGCGGCATCTCGGCCACCCGGCCGATGCGGGTCAGATGGGCCTGGTGGATGTCCCGGGCGGCCTGCTGGTAGTGGCCGGTCAGGGCGGCGGGATCGTGGAGCACCTTGGGGTCGGCCAGGCTGGTCGCCAACTTGTGGCTCGACTCCGCCCAGGCGACCAGGAACTCCGACTCCACCTGGACCGCCTCGATCATGGACTCCAGCCACGCCTGCTGTAGCCGTGCCAGGGGATGCGACGCATCCATCCAGTGATGCGCCCACCAGTCCAGGATCGGCCGGGTGGCCTCGGCGGCACTCTCCGAGAAGGGGACCACCTGCAGGGGAATGGAAGGAACCGTCGGTTCAGGCTGAGCGACTGCCATGGTGAATGCCTCTCAGAAGTGAGATGGTTGAACAAGCAACCCTGAGTGTAGTCATGAAATTCCTCATCCTTAAGACCATTTTGGCACGACGTTAAGGGCTGAGTATTCCCAGCCGACCTGTCACGCATAGGAGATAACACCGCAAAACCGCGGACTAGCGCGGTTGAACACGACCTCCACGCCGCCATGCGCCTCGCAGGCCCAGCAAGCGCGGCATAGGGTCGCACCCCCCGGGCGCCGCCCGGCGCGAGCCCCCCCAAGGGCGCCCCGCGCGTCTCTCGGACCCCTGTCGGCTCCGGCCGCCGAGCGCAGGTTACACAATTGTCGCCATCCTGTATCGATCTTCGCCGATCTTCGAAACGGCTTGCCGCCCCTGGGAAAGGCGGCTACTATCAGGTCGCCCTTTGGCAATTTATTGCATCGCAGCATACGCGATCCGCGCATAAGAACACCGCGAGGTAATCCCATGGGAACCCGATCGAGACTGTTCCTTGCCTGCTGCCTGTCAGGCGCGTTGACTCTCGGTACCCAGGCCATGGCCCATGAGGCCGAACCCGAGAGCCAGGAAGGCATCGCCTCCTTCTACAGCGACCGCTTCCAGGGGGCGACCACCGCCAGCGGTGAGCGCTTCGACCAGAACCAGCTGACCGCCGCCCACCCCGACCTGCCCTTCGGCACCGAGGTGGTGGTGACTCGCCCGGACACCGGCCGCGAGGTCACGGTGGTGATCAACGACCGCGGCCCCTTCGTCAAGGGCCGCATCATTGATCTCTCCAAGCGCGCGGCCCGGGAGCTCGGCATGCTCAACCGCGGCGTCGTCCCGGTGATCGTCACCCAGATCAACTGAGGCAAGCGCCACCCACCTCCCGGCGCTCAGCGACCGCCGGCGATCTGGTCGGCAAAATCGTGATTAACGTCGCGATGGTCGGCCTCGTCGGCCCTCACCGCCTCGACCACCTCGCGAAGGCGCGCATCGGCCGGCAGCTTCCAGTAGTCGATGGCGATCTGCGGCGCCGGAATATTCTCGAACTTGCCGCTATCGATGCCCTCGAGATACTCGGTGTAGCTGATCACCGCCTCCTCCTCGAGATAGCCCACCACCCGGTGGGCCGTCCTGCTTGAACACAGGTAGAGCAGAAAGAAGAGGTTGTAGAACACCCCCTGGGCCAGCACGATCAGAGCCCGCTCCAGTCGGGTGGGCCGCGCCACCTCGATGAAGGTCATCAGGTGCATGCGCTCGTTCTCGGCCTCGTCGAGCAGGGTATGAATCCAGCCGTCGTCGTCCTTCAGGCGACGCAGCGAACGCAGGTGCTGCAGGGTGCCACCAACCATCCCCGGCACGGCCGCCACCGTCTCCAGCACCACGGCGCGGTGGCCATAGCGTCCGGCGAAGAACAGGTCGGCGAAGAAACGCATGAAGCGCACCAGCCGATAGGCGAACCGGTCGGAGAGCCTGCTGGGGCGGTAATGGCGGCGAAGGGGCGCTTCGGGCGGCGAGGACGCGTCACTGGAACTCATCAAGCACTCTCCTTGGCTTCGGTGGCAGGGCGGCCTCGATGACCGGGCCTCCACCTCGGACTGCCGTCCTGCCAGACGGTTCCCTTCACCGCGGCTTACCGCAGCTCACCACGATGCCTGCGGGCCTTCAGCTCCCGGGCTTGAGCCGGTCCTGGGTGCGCGTCGCGAAGTCGCCGGCGTCATGGCGCTCGTGAAGCTGCTCCGAGGGCTCCCCGAAGGTGCGGTTCACCATGCGCCCGCGCTGCACCGCCGGGCGCGCGTCGATCGCCTTCGCCCAGCGTTGCACATGCGCGTACTCCTGGACCTGAAGGAATTCCCCGGCGTCGTACAGACGCCCCAGGACCAGCTGGCCATACCAGGGCCAGTTAGCGATATCGGCGATGGTATAGGCGTCGCCGCCCAGGTAGGGGGTCTCGGCCAGGCGGCGGTCCAACACGTCGAGCTGGCGCTTGACCTCCATGGCAAAGCGATCGATGGGGTATGGGAACGCCTCAGGGGCATAGGCGTAGAAGTGGCCGAAGCCGCCGCCCAGGAAGGGAGCGCTGCCCATCTGCCAGAACAGCCAGTTGAGGGTCTCGGTGCGTGTGGCGTGGTCGCCGGGCAGGAACTCGCCGAACCGCTCGGCCAGGTAGAGCAGGATCGCGCCGGATTCGAACACCCGGGTGGGCGGCGTGGTGGCGTGATCCATCAGCGCCGGGATCTTGGAGTTGGGGTTGACCTCCACGAAACCGCTGCCGAACTGGCCGCCCTCGGTGATGCGGATCAGCCAGGCGTCGTACTCGGCATCCGCATGGCCCAGCGCCAGCAGCTCCTCCAGCATCACCGTGACCTTCACCCCGTTGGGGGTGCCCAGGGAGTAGAGCTGCAGGGGGTGGCGGCCCACCGGCAGGGGCTTGTCATGGGTCGGCCCGGCAACGGGCCGGTTGATGCTGGCGAACTTGCCGCCGCTGGGCCGCTCCCACTTCCACACTCTCGGCGGAACGTATTCGGTCTGATCGCTCATGCTGACTCCTTGGCCGGGTTGGCGACATGCGACAAACGATAGCCTGATAAGGTTTCCCGAGCGAGCCCACCGGCCCCTGCGGTTGGAAGTCGTGAAGAGTTCATTTTTTGCTGCAATGCAGCAAAAAGGGGTCTATGGTGAAGGAAGTCCCACCCACAGGAGGTTGGCTACCATGACTCACTTCACCTCGTTCACCTTCGACACCGAAGTCCTTGCCTTCTGGTACCGCCAGGCCCTTTGGCAGCGCACCGCCTTCGACGCCTATGCGGACTACCTCGGCTGACCCTCGCGCCGGCAGCCTGCTCGAAGCGGCGGGCTGCCGGAGAGCGCCATGGCGGTACCGGCCCCCGGCTACCGCCCTACGGCGCAGCGCGGCCCGGGCCTTCGCTCACCGATCGGCCGACTCATCCCTGCCACGGCCCGATGTGACCTGGCTGATCAGCTGGGGCACGAAGCGTTCGGAAAAGCCTGCCACAAATGACCAGAACAGCAGCTTGGCCAGGTCCTGACCGGAAGCCGGATAGGTCTCCCGGAAGATGTTCAGCATGAAGTCGGCCGGCGAGTCAGCGTCATCCCGGGACGGGAAACTGAAGGCCGGGAAGAGGTCACCGGAGACGATACCGGCGAGGAACACCAGGTAGAGCACCAGGGCGAAGACCCCGCCAAAGATCGGCACCAGCAATATCTGGAACCAGGAATCATTCAGCAGCACCAGCTCCTCGTCGGAGACGTTGTTCAGTCGCTGCTGAATACTGACGAAGCCCCCGATGATGCCGCACAGGGGCACCGCCCAGGTCACCATGAAACGCTGTCCCAGGAAGAAGGTGGTGGCGAAGATCAGGCCCATCACCAGCACGGACACGGTCGTCATGATGATCAGCCGCTTGGTGATGGCGTGAATGTTCTTGATGCGCGCCATGTCCATCGGGTGACCTCCAACCGGTCATCAGGACCGGAAAGGCGGGAGGAGGCGGCCGGCAGCGCCAGGTCGCCGACGGCCCGGCGCAAGGCGCGCTCGCTCCGCGTCCCGGTGGCGCCGTCCGCCGCGGCGGGCGTCATCACGCTGGACAGGCTGCCGATAAGAAGGGGCCTGACATCCGGCGGCCGCGCCCCGGATTGTCCGCCGCGGCTCCACGTAGTCTAGCAGCAGGGCGAGCGTCAGGGCCGTCCCGCCTCGCCCCCTCCACGACAACGGCGCGAGGAGGCAGCTCCCCGCCAGGCCCCCGCCGATGATCCGTTCCAAGGTCCAGGCCGGGCTAGTCCGGCTTGCCCACCAGCCAGTGGGTCACGCCCAGGGCCAGCACCACGGCGGCGATCGCCAGCATCTCCAGGGCCGTGACGGTGGCGATGTCCAGGATGATCACCTTCCGGGCAATCGCCATCAGCGCCGTGGCCACCACCAGGCGGATGGGCAGGATATTGGTGCCCAGGTAGAGGCGGATGTTGATGAAGATCTCGACGGCGATCAGCACCACCATGAAGGCGCCGAAGATCACGAAGATGTCGCTGACCTCGAACAGCAGCACCGGCGGCGCGAGGAACTTGGTGTAGAGCACGTAGATGACATCCAGGACGCCCCAGATGATCACCAGCACCATCAGCATCGCCAGCAGCTTGATGGCGTAGCGGATGATGACGTGGAGCCGCCGGATCAACGGATCCTCGTGCTCCTCGGGTAGCTCGTCGTGCAGCAGCTGCGGTCCGTGACCCCTGTCGTGCTGTTGCTGTTCCATCGCGGCCTCTCCCGGCAGTCACCCCCAGCGGGGTCGACTCCATTGATGCCCGACCGCGCGGCGCTGTCAATCCATGCCCGCGGGCGCCGGGTCTCAGGGGCCTTGGACATGCGCCCGCTGCTGCAGGGGCAGGCCGCGGCTGCGCGCCGGCACCTGCCGCCCGCTGGCTAGCGCTTCTTCTGCGGGGGTAGATCGGTACAGACCCCTTCGAACAGTTCGGCCGCCATGCCCACCGATTCGCCCAGGGTCGGGTGCGGGTGGATGGTCTTGCCGATGTCGACCGGGTCGCAGCCCATCTCGATGGCCAGGCACAGTTCGCTGATCAGATCCCCCGCCTGGGTGCCGACGATGGCCCCGCCGATGAGGCGATGGGTCGCCTCGTCGAAGATCACCTTGGTGAAGCCTTCGTCGCGGCCGTTGGCGATGGCCCGCCCGGAGGCCACCCAGGGGAAGACCGCCTTGCCATACTTGATGCCCTCGGCCTTGCACTCGGCCTCGGTCTTGCCGGCCCAGGCGACTTCCGGATCGGTATAGGCCACCGAGGGGATCTGGCGGGCGTCGAAGAAACTCTTGTGCCCCGCCGCGGCCTCGGCGGCGACATGCGCCTCGTGCACCGCCTTGTGGGCCAGCATCGGCTGGCCGATGATGTCGCCGATGGCGAAGATGTGCCCGACGTTGGTGCGCAGCTGCTTGTCGGTGGCGATGAAGCCGCGTTCGTCGACCGCCACGCCGGCCTTCTCGGCCCCGATCGTGTGGCCGTTGGGGCGGCGGCCCACCGCCTGCAGGATCATGTCGTAGAGCTGCGGCTCGGCGGGGGCGCCCTCGCCCTCGAAGCTGACCTTGAGGCCGTTCTTCTGGACCTTCACGGCGGTGGTCCGGGTCTTGAGCATCACCTTGTCGAAGCGCGGCTGGTTGACCTTCTCCCACACCTTGACCAGGTCACGGTCGGCGCCGGCCATCAGCCCGTCGAGCATCTCGACCACGTCGATGCGGGTGCCCAGGGTGGAGTAGACCGTGGCCATCTCCAGGCCGATGATGCCGCCGCCGATCACCAGCATGCGCTTGGGGATGGCGGTCAGCTTCAGCGCCCCGGTGGAGTCGACCACCCGGGGGTCGTCGGGAATGAACGGCAGCTTCACCGACTGCGACCCGGCGGCGATGATGCACTTGTCGAACTTGATCACCTGCTTGGCGCCGGTCGTCTCCTGGCCGTCGCCGCGGGTCAGGGCCACTTCCAGGTGATGCGGGTCGAGGAAGGTCCCGACCCCGCGCACCACCTCGACCTTGCGCGCCTTGGCCATGCCGGCCAGCCCGCCGGTGAGCTTGCCGACGACCGTCTCCTTCCAGCCGCGCAGCTTGTCGAGATCGATCTTCGGCGTGCCGAAGGCGATGCCGTGCTCGGCCATGGCATTGGCCGCATCGGTGACCGCCGCCACATGCAGCAGCGCCTTGGAGGGGATGCAGCCGACGTTGAGGCACACCCCGCCGAGGCTGGCATAGCGCTCCACCAGCACGGTCTTCATGCCCAGGTCGGCGGCCCGGAAGGCGGCCGAGTAGCCGCCCGGCCCGGCACCGAGCACCAGCATCTCGCACTCGAGGTCGGCGCCGCCGCCATAGCTGGCCGCCGTCGGCGCGGGCGTGGCGGCCGCCGGCTGCCCCGCTCCCGGCCCGGGCGCGGGTGGGGAGGCGGGCGCTTGCCCTTCCGCTTCGAGGATCAGGATCGCCGCCCCCGCCGAGACCTTGTCGCCGACCGTCACCAGCACCTCGGTGACCTTGCCGGCCTTGGGCGCGGGCACGTCCATCGAGGCCTTGTCGGACTCCACGGTGATCAGCGGGTCCTCGGCACGGATCGTGTCGCCGGGCCGCACCAGCACCTCGATCACCGGGACGTCCTGGAAATCGCCGATGTCCGGTACCCGCACCTCCTCCAGGCTGCCGCCGCCATAGCCGCCGCCGGCATCGCCGGGTGCCGGGGAGGAGGCCCCTCGTTCATGGACCGCCGGCTGCGGGTCGTGGTCCGCCACCCGGGCCCCCGTCTCGGCCGGTTCCAGCATCAGGATGGTCGAGCCTTCGGAGACCTTGTCGCCCTCCTTGACCTTGAGCTCGCCGACCGTGCCCGACACCGGGGACGGCACGTCCATGGAGGCCTTGTCGGTCTCCAGGGTGATCAGCGGGGTGTCGATGTCGATCGCATCGCCCGGCTGGACCAGCACCTCGATGATCTCGACGTCCTGGAAGTCACCGATATCGGGCACCTTGATTTCGATTGCCATGGTGTCGTTTCCCCTTACATCATGATGCGCCGCATGTCGGCGAGCAGGTTGGCGAAATGCACGTTGAAACGGGCCGCGGCGGCGCCGTCGATCACCCGGTGATCCCAGGAGAGCGACAGCGGCAGCATGAAGCGCCAGGCCGACTGCTTGCCGTCGGGGGAGACCTGTTTCCAGTAGGAGCGACACACGCCCATGATGGCCACTTCGGGGGCGTTGATGATGGGTGTGAAGTAGAGCCCGCCGATCCCGCCCAGCGAGGAGATGGTGAAGCAGCCGCCCTGCATCTGGTCGGGCTTGAGCTTGCCGTCGCGGGCCAGCTTGGCCAGCGCGCCCATCTCCTGGGCGATCTCGGCCACGCCCTTCTGGTCGGCGTCGCGGATCACCGGCACCACCAGGCCGTTGGGCGTGTCGGCGGCGAAGCCGATGTGGTAGTAGCGCTTGAGGATCAGGTTGTCGCCGTCCAGCGAGGCATTGAACTCGGGGAACGCCTTCAAGGACGCGACCGCGGCCTTGATCATGAACGCCAGCATGCTGACCTTGATGCCGGCCTTCTCGTTCTCCTTGTTGAACCGCACCCGGAAGGCTTCCAGGTCGGTGATATCGGCCTCGTCATGGTTGGTGACGTGGGGAATCCGCACCCAGTTGCGATGCAGGTTGGCGCCGGAGATCTTCTTGATGCGCGACAGCGGCTGGGTCTCCACCGGGCCGAACTTGCTGAAGTCGACCTGGGGCCAGGGCAGCAGATCCAGGCCCTCCCCGCCGGACGCGGCCGCCGTCGTCGGTTGCGCCGCCGGGGCGCCGCCCTTGGCGAAGTGCTGGATGTCCTCCTTGGTGACCCGCCCCTTGAGGCCGGTGGGCGGCACCCGGGTCAGGTCCACCTCCAGCTCGCGGGCCAGGCGGCGCGCACTGGGGCTGGCGTGCACCCGGCTGAAGTCGGCGATCGGGGCGCTCGACGGGGCGGCGCTGGGGGCCGTCGCCGGTCGTGGTGCCTGCCCGGCTTCCCCGGCGGGGGCCGCGGGCTTGTCGCCCCCTCCCGCGGCGCTCTCCAGCAGCAACACCAGGCTGCCCTCGGACACCGTATCGCCGACCTTGACCTTGACCTCCTTGACGGTGCCGGCCTTGGGCGCGGGCACGTCCATCGAGGCCTTGTCCGATTCCACGGTGATCAGCGGATCCTCGGCCTGGAGGCTGTCACCGGCCTGGACATGGACTTCGATGATCGGCACATCGCTGAAGTCACCGAGGTCGGGCACCGTGATCTCCTCGACCCCGCCACCGGACGGCGCCGGTGCTTCTGCCGCGGCGGGCGAGGGGGCAGGGGGGGCGGCGGCGTCCCCCTCCGCCTCCAGCAGGAGGATCGCCGATCCCTCGGAGACCGTATCGCCGAGCTGGACCTTGACCTCCTTGACCGTCCCCGCGGCCGGCGCGGGCACGTCCATGGAGGCCTTGTCCGATTCCACGGTGATCAGCGGGTCCTCGACCTGGATCCGGTCGCCGGCCTGGACGTGGATTTCGATGATCGGGACATCGCTGAAGTCGCCGATGTCCGGTACCTTGATTTCCTGAATGGCCACTAGTTGTTCTCCTTCGGCTCAGAGGGCGTCTACAAAAGGACTGCACTCGCCAATACGTCGTTAAAAATCGACTCAATATGCTCATTTACACCGCGTAAACTCCGCCATTTCGCCAATTTTTGCCTCGTCTTGCCTTCGTTCGTCTGTTTTGTAAACACCCTCTTTCTTAGGCGTAGAGGGGGTTGGGCTTTTCGGGGTCGATGCCGTACTTGGCGATGGCGTCCCGCACCTTGCCGCTCTTGAGCTGGCCCTCGTCGACCAGGGCCTGCAGCGCGGCCAGGGTGACGTAATGGCGATCCACCTCGAAATGGCGGCGCAGGGCCTCGCGGCTGTCGGAACGGCCGAAGCCGTCGGTCCCCAGCACCTCGTAGCGCCGCGGCACGAAGGGTCGGATCTGTTCGGCGAACATGCGGATGTAGTCGGTGGAGGCGATGACCGGGCCTTCGGTGCCGTCCAGGCACTGCTCGACATGGCTCTGGCGCGGTGTCTTCCCCGGATGCAGCCGGTTCCAGCGCTTGACCGCGTGGCCGTCGCGGGCCAGCTCGTTGAAGCTCGGGCAGCTCCAGACATCGGCCGCCACGCCCCAGTCGTCGCGCAGCAGATCCACCGCGGCGATCACCTCGTTGAGGATGCTGCCGCAGCCCAACAGCTGCACCCGCGGGCCCTTGGCCTTGCCCTCGGCCTGGCTGAACCGGTACATGCCCTTGATGATGCCCTCCTCGGCTCCCTCGGGCAGCGCCGGGTGATGGTAGTTCTCGTTCAGGGTGGTGATGTAGTAGAAGACGTCCTGCTGCTCCTCGTACATGCGCTTGAGGCCGTCGCGCACGATCACCGCCACCTCGTAGTGGAAGGTGGGGTCATAGGCCAGGCAGTTGGGGATGAACTGGGCGAACAGCTGGCTGTGCCCGTCCTGGTGCTGCAGCCCTTCGCCGTTCAGGGTGGTGCGCCCCGAGGTGCCGCCGATCAGGAAGCCCCGCGCCAGCATGTCGCCGGCCGCCCAGGCCAGGTCGCCGATGCGCTGGAAGCCGAACATGGAGTAGTAGACGTAGAACGGGATCATGCTGACCCCGTGGTTGCTGTAGGAAGTGGCGGCGGCGATCCACGACGACATGGCGCCGTCCTCGTTGATGCCCTCCTGCAGGATCTGGCCCTTCTGGTCCTCCCGGTAGGGCATGATCTCCTCGGCGTCCATGGGCACGTACTTCTGCCCTTCGGGGGCGTAGATGCCGATCTGCCGGAACATGCCCTCCATGCCGAAGGTGCGCGACTCGTCGGCGACGATCGGGGTCAGCCGCGGCCCCAGGGTCTTGTCCCGGGCCAGGGCGACCATGATGCGCACCACGGCCATGGTGGTGGACAGGGTGCGCTCGCCGGTGTCCGCCAGCACCTGCTTGAACATCTCCAGGGGGGGCGCCTCGAGCCGATCGCCATTGCGCTGGCGCTGGGGCAGGTAGCCGCCCAGCGCCTGGCGCTGGGCATGCAGGAACTGCATCTCGGCGCTCTCCTCCGGGGGCTTGAAGAACATCGCCTTGGTGACCTGGTCGTCACTCAAGGGCAGGCCGAAGCGCTGGTGGAAGTAGCGGAGGTTGTCCTCGCCCAGCTTCTTCTTCTGGTGGGTGATGTTCTGGCCCTCGCCGCCCTCGCCCATGCCGTAGCCCTTGACGGTCTTCATCAGCAGCACCGAGGGCTTGTCCTGGGTGTTGACCGCGGCGTGATAGGCGGCATAGACCTTCTGCGGGTCGTGGCCACCGCGGACCAGCTTGTAGTAGATGTCGTCGTCCGACAGGTGGGCGACCATCGCCTTGAGTTCCGGATACTTGCCGAAGAAGTGCTCGCGGATGTAGCCGCCGCCCTTGACCTTGAAGTTCTGGTACTCGCCGTCGACGCACTCCGCCATGCGCTGGCGCAGCAGCCCCTGGGTGTCCTTGGCCAGCAGCTCGTCCCAGCCCGACCCCCACAGGCACTTGATGACGTTCCAGCCCGCGCCGCGGAAGTTGCCCTCCAGCTCCTGGACGATCTTGCTGTTGCCGCGCACCGGACCGTCCAGGCGCTGCAGGTTGCAGTTGATCACGAAGATCAGGTTATCCAGCTTCTCGCGGCTGGCCAGGGCGATGGCCCCCTGGGACTGGGGCTCGTCCATCTCGCCGTCGCCCAGGAACGCCCACACCTTGCGCCCCTCGGTGTCGGCCAGTCCCCGGTGCTGGAGGTACTTCATGAAGCGGGCCTGGTAGATGGCCATGATCGGCCCCAGGCCCATGGAGACGGTGGAGACCTGCCAGAAGTCCGGCATCAGGTAGGGATGGGGGTAGGAGGAGATCCCCTTGCCGTCCACCTCCAGGCGGAAGTTCTCCAGCTGCTCCTCGGTGAGCCGCCCCTCGAGAAACGCCCGCGCGTAGATACCCGGGGCGCAATGGCCCTGGAAATAGATGATGTCTCCGCCGTGGCCGTCGCTGGGGGCCCGCCAGAAATGGTTGAAGCCCACCTCGTACATCACCGCCGAGGACTGGTAGCTGGCGATATGCCCCCCGGGTTCGGCGGGCTTCTTGTTGGCGCGCACCACCATGGCCATGGCGTTCCAGCGCAGATAGGCGATCAGCCGCTGCAGCAAGGCGGCGTCGCCGGGCAGCTTGGCCTCCTTGTGGGGCGGAATGGTGTTCACATAGGGCGTGCGGGTGGTATCCGGCGCCTCGGCGCCGGTCCGGTAGGCTTCCTCCACCGCCTTGTGCAGCAGGTAGGTGGCGCGCTCGGGGCCCACCCGCTCCACCACCACGTCGACGGCTTCCTGCCACTCCCGGGTTTCCTGTGGATCGAAGTCGTTGTAGTTCTCGAAGCCCATGGATCGTCTCCCTTGGTTGGATCGGAATTGTTCTCGTTATTGCTCGGCCTGTGCCTCGACCACGGCGAAGGCGCTCGTGTTGGCGATGCCCCGCGCGGTAAGCGTGCGGTCGATCGAATGCACCGGCTTGGCGACCCTCAGCAGGATGGAGCCCACGGAGACGCCGTCGCCCGGCGCCTCCGGGTCAGTAAAGGCGGTGGTCGCCGCGTCCAGGTTGAGCATGATCAACAGAGTGGCCGCGGCATCGGTGACCGCTTTGCCGATCGCATGCTCAAACCGCTGCCAGACCGCCTTCCACTGGCCGGGCTACAGCTCCCTTTCCTCCGGAACCAGCTCGATGGCCTGAAGGCAATATAGGCAACATGTGCAATTTAGGGATAAACGATAAATAGGCGCCCCCATACCCCGCAGCGCACCCGGAAATGAGGGCCTGTCCTCGGTTGGTCGCGACATTGACCAGAGGGGAGCATACCTGGCGACGCCCCCTGCTCCCCTCCGACAGCAAGCCGAGGCCGTCCCGGTCCTTCATGCCGGGCCGCAGCAGGCCTTGAGCTTGCGGCCGCAGCCGCAGGGGCAGGCTGTGCGGTCGGGCTGTGTCATGCCAGTCAAACCTCCTGTGATGGGCAGCCGCTCGTATCGGCCATCCGCTTTCTGCAAGTTCACGCGCTTGTCGGACGTAGCCTGGGGGCTGTCCCGCATTCCCTCTCACGAGGCCTTGCCCACCGCCATGGCCGGCTCGGGCGAGACGCCCCGGGCCATGGCCGCCTCCCGCTCCACCGCCAGGGCGCGCTGGAAGGCCTCCCGTTGCTGCAGGCGCTCCCAATAGGCGGCCACGGCGGGCTTGAAGCGCTCGCCCAGGCCGATATGGCTGGCCAGCAGCAGCGCATAGCCCACCGAGACATCGGCGGCGGTAAAGCGCCCGGCACACAGGAAGGGCTCCCGCGCCAGGCGCGGTTCCAGGGTCCGCAGCCGGGAGAGGCACCAGCGGGCGTAGTCCTCCACCACCTGGGGCTGGCGCCGCTCCGGGGGCTCGAAGTGGCCGTAGCGCAGCACCAGGGTCTGGGGGAAGGTCAGGGTCGCCTCGCCGAAGTGCAGGAAGTTGAGGTAGTCGCCATAGGCGGGATTGTCCGGCGCCACCTCCAGGCCCATCTCGGGACGGCGGGAGGCGAGGTACTGGCAGATGGCCGCGGACTCGGTCATCGCCACCTCGCCGTCGAAGAAGGCAGGCACCGTGCCCAGCGGATTGATCTCGAGGAAGGCCGCGTCGTGCACCCGGGGCGGGAAGGGGTGCATCACCAGCTCATAGGGCAGCCCCAGCTCCTCGAGCAGCCAGAGGGGACGAAAGGAGCGGGCGCTGACGCAGTGGTGGAGTCGAATCATGGCAGGGTTCCATCGGCGGCGTTCAGGGCATGGTGCCCCGCCTTGTGAGTCTGCGAAAGCCCCCTCCCCTCGCAGATTACCGATCGGTAACTCCTGTCGGCAGCCGTGCCTTCAGGGGCGCAACAATTACCGAACGGTAACTTCTCCGTGGCAGATTAACGAAACCCCGCCTAGAATTACCGAACGGTAATCGTATTCGAGCTCTTATGCCCTCCAACGACTCCCCCACCCCTCTGGCCGCTGCCATTCGCCACAGCGAAGACCTCGGCAAGCTGGTGCGCCAGCAGCGCACCGAGCAGGGGCTATTGCAGATCGACCTGGCCGGCCTTGCCGGCACCGGCAATCGCTTCATCGTCGACCTGGAGCGCGGCAAGCCGACCCTGCAGCTGCAGAAGGTACTGGACGTGCTGGATCTGATGGGGCTCGAGGTGGTCATACGGCGCAAGGGTGGCAACCGCCATGGCGAGTGACGATACCTTGGAGGTTTACCACGGCGACAAGCATGTTGGCCGGCTGTATGACGCTCAACCGCTGCGCTTCGAGTATTCCTCAGGGTGGCTGGAGCACCCTGATGCGGTCAGTCTCTCCCCCGCTCTCTCCCTCACGCAGCACGTTCACCGTGGCGATGATGTGCTGGCCTACTTCGAGAACCTGCTGCCGGAGGGCGACCTGCGTCACCATCTGGAGCTTCGCCACCACACCACGACCGTTTTCGGGCTGCTGAAGGCCATCGGCGGTGACACGGCCAGCGGCTTCACCCTGCTGCCACCGGGCGAGTCTCCGGCTCCGCCGCACTATCGCCCTACCACTTGGGAAGCCCTGGCGAAACACCTGCAACACGGGGAACAAGGCCCCCTGCTCTCGCAACAGGGTGAAGAGGCGCGTATCTCGTTGGCCGGCGCCCAGGACAAGCTGCTACTGATGGTGCAAGCAGACGGAAGCCCCGCCATACCGCAAGGATCGGCCCCTTCCAGCCATATCCTCAAGCCGGACATTCACGGCCTGAGAGGGGTATGGGCCACCGCCATCAACGAGACCTTCTGCATGCGGCTGGCCGCCGAACTCGGCCTCGACGTCGCCGAGGCCGGCTACCAGCCCGACACCCGCGCCTGCCTCGTGCGCCGATACGACCGGGTTCTCGACGAACAGGGCGGGCTGCGGCGCCTGCACCAGCTCGACTTCTGTCAGCTTGCCGGCACCCCCTCGCTGATCAAGTACGAAAGCGATGGCGGTCCCGGCCTGGTGCACTGTCGAGAACTGATGCAGCAGGTCGGCACACCGGCCAAGGATCTGCAGCGCCTGATCGCCTGGTTCTTCTTCAACCTGCTGATCGGCAACAACGACAGCCATGCCAAGAACCTCGCCATCCTCTACACGGACGAAGGCCCGCGGTTGGCGCCGTTCTACGACCTGATGAGCACGACGCTCTACAGCGGCCTCTCGCGCCGCTTCGCGTTTCGCATCAATGGTGAGGATCGGCCCGGCCGCATCGAGCGTTCACACCTCGAAGCGGTCGCCCGTTCGATGCGGTTCCAGCCGCGCTATTTCCTTCACCAGGGGCTGGAACTCGCCGAACGCATGCCGGCCGCCATCGACAGCACCCTCGCCACGCTGGGCACCGAGCCCCACCAGGGCTCGGAGCAGACGCTGTTGGAGAGGTTGCAACAACGACTGCTGGGCAGCTGCGGCAAGCTGCCCGAGCGGTGGTCGGCTGGCCGGGGTTGAGCCGATGAGGGCCTGTCCCTTATGGGTCGCGGCCTTGAGCAAGCGGCACATGCTGGCGTGGCTTTCGCAAGGTCATGTCGCACTCTCGATGGCAGGGTCCACGGCGACAAGGGCGGTCTCAATCCTCGCCTTCCCGGCGCCGGTAGACCCTCACCTGCCCATGGATGGGCTCGAACCCTGCCACCGCCTCCGGCAGCGCCTCCCGGTTTCCCAGCACGACCAGGCCCCCGGGATGCAGGGCCCGATAGAGGCGGCGGGCGATGTCGCACTGCCGCTCCCGATCGAAGTAGGTGAACGCCAGGTAGCGGCAGGCGATGAGGTGGAAGCGCCGAGCGGGGAACTCCTCGCGAATGTCGCGACGCTCCAGCTCGACGGCCCGGCGGTACTCGCCCTTGAGGCAGTAGTGCGCATCGCGGCGCTCGAAGGCGGCGTCTTGCAGCGGACGGGGAAGGTCCTTGAGGGCACTGGCCGGGTAGCAGGCCCGCTCGGCGCGGGCGAGCTGGTGCGCGGCGATATCCGAGGCCAGGACCGTCAGGCCGAGCCCGGGGAAGCGCGACTGAAGGCGCTCCCGCCAGAGGATGGAGAAGGTGTAGGGCTCCTCCCCGGCGCCGCAGCCCAGGCTCCACAGCGTCAGGGCGGCGGCGCCCTCTTCCTGGGCCCGTTGGGCCAGCTCGGGGAGAAAGCGCTGCTCGAGCAGCTCGAAGCCCCGCCTGTCGCGCCAGAAGCGCGAGATGGTGATGGGCAGGCAGCCGTCGAGCACCTGCCACTCCTGCCGGTGGGCGTCCAGGTAGCGTCGGTACTGACCGACGTCCTCGATGCCGAGTTCGTCCAGGCGCTGCTGCACCTTCCGGCACACCTGGCGACGGACCTTGCGAAACCCCTGCCAGCGCATGTCGAGGCGAGGCAGGGCCCACTGCAGCAAGTCGACGCAGTCCTGATCTTTCATGCTGGGAGGCTGCCGGATTCGGTCGGAAGTAGCGAGGATCAATGGCGGTTCGGGGTGCTGTTGTTAAGCGGCGCTTGCCTCAGAGCCGAATCGTCCCGCGCAGATAGGGGGCCACCTGCCCGGTGAGGATGACCCGGTCGCCCCGACACTCACAGGTCAATTGCCCCTGGCGGGCCGTCAGTGCCATCGGCCAGGAGCTGGGCATCTCCCGCAACACCGTCCGCAAGTAACAACGCCAGAACGTGGTCACCATCGAGGCGGCGCAGCTGCTTGCCGCCGGCAATGGTGAACTGGTTGATGGCACGGGAGCGGTTAGCCTCGGCGTGGGCGAAGTCGATCAGCAAGGCGTGGTCGTGTACCGCCGCTTCGAGATCGCCCAGCCATTGTCGGAACCACGCCAGGCAGGGCTGTTCCAGTTGATCCTCGTGCATTCCCTCAGTCCTTCGAGTTTAGGTCCGTCGCGAGAGTCATATAGGCCTGCATGCCATGGGTCGGGACCTGCGGGAAGGCCTGAACCAGACGACGCTCCTTCAGCATCCTTTTCAGATACTGATTCCGCAAGGTATCGGGATTGCGCCGCAACAGCTGGGCCAAGCAGCTACGCGTGATGAAGTGCCCGGTACAGACTGCCAGAATGACTCGCTCGAGCTCGGCGGGCTCGACTCGCCGCTTGCGCCTAGGCAGATCAGCCTGCGTCTCCAGCGCTTTCCGGAAGTCGGGCGTGAGGTCGTCCAGATCATGGATCATCGGCGCCAACAGCGTCGATGTCACAAGCCGGCCATACAGGTCATGCTCACCGCTTTCTACGGAGCGGCCCCTGCTATCTACGGAGCGACCCCTGCTATCTACGGAGCTAGCCGCGCTATCTACGGAGCTAGCGCGCGAGGGAGGATAGCCGCTATCCGCCCCACCCGGCATGCTGGGTGGCCCCACCCCAGCCTTCGCCCCAGCGATGGTGCCGCCGAACACCTGCTCCGGTGTTGGCAGGCTTTCCCCGGGTAGGTGATACACGGTGCCACGCCCGTGTCCGCTAGCGATCAGGAAGCCCTGTTTCGCCAACTGCTGAAGTGCCGCCATCACATCACGCGCGTGGCGCGTCGTGATCTCGCACACCCGTGAGTGCGTAGTCACCTGCTCCGTGGCCACCGTTGCCAGAATCAGACGCTCCAGCTTTGGCAGGTGCAGGAAATCGTTGCCGAACATCTCGGTCAGCTGATCTATCACTCCCTCTGGAAACAGCTCCAGCATCCGTAGCTCCAGCAGGGTTTGATCAGGTTCCTGCTTCTCATGCAGGGCCGGCTTCCGCCAGTGCCGCCAATCCCACCCACTATATATCTTGGGGATCCCCGAGCCGGCCCGTTCCCCTACCCCAATCATCAGGAACATCTGATGCATAATCCGGTTGCGGCAATCCGAGATCCCGCCATGGATCGCCTCTTCCAAGGGAATTCGCATATTGCCTGGGTTACGGAAACCAAACATGTCAGGACACTTCACAACCAGAACCGAGACATTGCCCATGTAGTCGGCATGCACCAGCGTATTGACCAAGGCCTCGCGTAGCGCCTGGTGTACCGGTGAATCCTCCCGCCGTTGGCCATCTTCAAGATTGAAGGGCACCCTGAGATCTTCCGTCAGCTTGCGGTACACGCGGCGATAGAAGTCAAACAGGTTGCCCGACCAACTGCCATCCGGCTCCAGCTGGTAGATTCAGCGAAGCTCCGTCTTCGGCTCGGGGCGCTCCTGATAGTCGACGAAGTAACCGGGGACAGCCTCCTGGATAGCCTCCCAACAGCCGAACATCAGCAGACCCGCAAGGGTCAGCCCCTCCTCTCCACTCGACCTATCACGACGCCAGCCTCGTAGCTTCTTGAGCAGGTCAAAATCCTCAAGGTCCAGGAAAGGGTGGCCAGGCCGAGCATCCTTGAGCATCTGGCGATAGATGCGGAAGCTATCCAGGTCGATATCCTCCCAGCCAAATCCAGGCAGGATGCGGGCATCGCGCTCGTCCTCGCCCTGCTCGGCCAGCATTCGCCGGACCCTCTCCGGCTCCAGGCGTGAATCGGTGCTGTTGAACCGACGAAACGTCCCGGTCAATGGGTTGTTGTTCAGAAACACCGGCTTCTGCTTGCGATGCGCTGCCGGCACATGCACATGCACATGCACATGAATGATCGAGCGTCCCTCAACCTCCTGAATACGGACATGTTCGGTACTCAGCACGTTGGCACTGACCTTCTGGGGGTTGTTGAGCCCGGTCCAGAGGTCATCAAGCACCTTCTGCGGATCGGCGATGCCGGCCAGCTCGAACCAACCACCAGACCGTTCCCGTACCCCCAGGAAGATATCGCCGCCCTGGGTATTGGCGAACGCGCTGTAGGTCGGCCAGAACTCCTTGGGCAGCGCCCCCTTGCCATCGCGCCCCTGGGCAAGCTTGCACTCCACATCCACGCTCTCGCGCAGGGCGGCGATATCCTCCAGGGAGTCGATTTCAAGCATCACCTTCTCCCTGGGCCAGGTGCCGCCCGTCGCAGCCCTGCACCGGCTGCTCCTTGAGCCCCCGCATCACCCACTGGTGAACTATCTGGAATTTCCGGATGGTTGCCTCCTGCTCGCCCTTAGCGTAGACGTTGCCGATATGCTCGCTGACAGTCTGAACATCCTTGTCGAACAGGTCAGTCATCGGGCAGCGCCTTCCTCAGCCAGATCTCGGCCAGGTTGCCGCCCTCAGGATTCTGGATAAAGACCGAGAGTCGATACAGTGTGCAGGTCAAGATGGCCCCGGCGTCATCAGGCGCTTCGGGGCGGTTCATGGGTTGTGCTGTCGGCATGAGCAGCGCGCCTCAGAACCGAATCGTCCCGCGCAGATAGGGCGCCACCTGGCCGGTGAGGATGACCCGATCGCCCCGTCTTGCCCAGCCGCCCGGCCCAGTAGGGTGCCAGGGTAGTATGGGCCGAGCCCGTCACCGGGTCCTCCTCGACGCCGACCTTGGGCCCGAACCAGCGCGAGACGAAGTCGAATTCCCGCCCCGGCGCCGTGACCACCACGCCGCGCCCCGGCAGCGCCGCCAGCTTGGCCATGTCCGGTGCCAGCGCCGCGACGATGGCCTCGTTATCTACCGCGACGACGATATCGTCGGTCATGACGACGTCGCCCTGGGCCACACCCAGGGCGGCCAGCACCGGCTCGGGGTCGGCCATCGGCTCGACCAGCTTGGCGGGAAAATCCATCGCCTGGCTCTCCTCGGTGCGGCTGACCCTCAGCTCGCCGCCAAAGGTCCGGAGCTCGCCCCCAAAGGTCCGGAGGCGACACAATTATCTGGAATTACCAAGGGCGCTGATTGGATTGGAGGGTGTCATTCATCAGCCATCCTCCCCGCCTGAACCGCTATCCGTCTGGATGTCGATGGCACGCTGCGCCAGCCGCATCCGCGAGCGCTCGACGGCCTCGTGCAACTTGGACTGCAGAACTTCCTTGGGCGGCAATACGGTCAGGTACTCGGCCACGTGAATGCCGCTGGCGTCCAGCTCCAGCAGTTCGATCTGC
>NZ_CP071922.1:3127606-3132158 GCF_017584085.1 Halomonas sp. BM-2019 | reverse complement strand
TCTTGCCGCTGCACAGGATAATGCCCAGCGGAGGTTCTTCGCCGGGTTCCTGCTCGTGCCGATTCAGCCAGCGCAGGTAGAGTTCCATCTGGCCCTTGTCGGCGGCCTTGAAGTCACCGAGCTTGAGGTCGATGGCCACCAGGCGCTTGAGGCGGCGATTGTAGAACAGGAGGTCGATGTAGAAGTCGTCATTGTCGATCTGGATGCGCTTCTGTCGGGCCACGAAGGTGAAGCCGGCGCCCAGTTCCAGCAGGAACAGCTCCAGCTCGCGCAAGATGGCATCCTCCAGGTCCTTCTCCAGGTAGCGGTCGCGCAGGCCCAGAAAGTCCAGCACATAGGGGTCCTTGAGCACCAGGTCCGGGCTCAGCTCACCTTGCCCGCGCAGTGTCGCCAGCTCCTGAGTCAACAGCTCGTCGGGCTTCCGGGAGAGGGCGGTGCGCTCGAACAGCATGGAATCCAACCGCTCTTGCAGGGTACGGGTGCTCCAACGCTCCTGCTGGCACATTTGCAGGTAAAAGTCGCGCTTGAGCGGATCCTCGATGTAGATCAGGGTCTTGATATGAGTCCAGCTCAATTGTCTCCGCAGCGCGGAGACAATCTCCTCGTCCGGGAAGGCTTCGGCGAAACGCAGCATATGGCGTTGGTTCTTGGCGGAAAAGCCGCGCCCGTACTCGGTTTCCAACTGCCTGGCCAGGGTCGGGACGAGTTGCTCGCCGTAGGCGGCGCGCTCGCCTTGCAGCACCTCGCGCTGGATGCGTTGGCCGACATGCCAGTAGAGCAGGGTCAGGGCGCTGTTGACAGCGTGGGCTGCCTGGCGGCGGCTTTGCTCGATCAGTTGGCGGATATCGTCGATCAATTGCCGGTTGGCAATTTTCGGTGGCTGCTTGGGGCTCATTCCTCGGTTGCCTCCGCCTTGAATTCATCGGAATACCGACGTCGAGTCTTCTTGGTCATGAACACCTCCACGGCCTCCATTATGAGGCTGATCGGGGTGTCCGCTCCAATTGGACCACTTCAGTCCAGCGCACTGCCGATGGTGTGGGCATCGTTGCGGGGCAGGACGACGATCTGCCCAGCGTGCACCGGGACCGGCGACTGCTGTCCCACGCGCAGCACCAGGCGACCGGCACTAACATAGTGGTAGGCGATGATGCTCTTCGGCTCGATGGGGGTGAACGGACGGCAATCTTCCGGCGTGACCCGGGATGTCACGCACCAGGGCGCAGAGAACTCGGCATCGAGAAAGATGCCTCCGCTCAAGCGGACCGTGCGCAGCACAGCCAGCGCAGCATCCATCGGCCGGCGCCCTCAGTGATCGCGGCGGCTCGGACAAGAAAGCCGGCGTCCCGACCATTATTGCCCGCCACACCTCCACGTAGTCTAGCAGCCAGGCGAGAGGCAGCCGTCCTGCATCTCGACCTCGTCCCCCGTCTCGACCGTTTCGTGGAGTACCCCCTCATGCTGACCGACCGCCAAGGCAACGCCCTCCCCGGTGCCACCCGGGAGACCCTGGAGCTGTACAACGGCGCCGTCGACGCCTTCAACATCTACCGCGGCGACCCCGTGACGCCCCTCGACCGGGCCATCGAGGCGGCACCGGACTTCACCATGGCCCGCATCTTCCGGGCCTACCTGTTCGCGCTGGCCACCGAGCCCGAGGCCGCCCAAGCGGCCAGGGCCGACGTGGCGGCCGCGAAGGCCTCGCGCCTCGATGACCGCGAAGCCTCCCACGTGGCCGCCCTCGAGCAGCTGCTGGCCGGGGACTGGACCGCCGCGGCGGTCGCGCTGGACCGGCACAACCTACGCTACCCCCACGACATGGCGGCCCTGCAGGCCGGGCATCTCACCGACTTCTACCGGGCCAACGCCCGCGACCTGCGCGACCGCCTCGCCCGGGTGCTGCCCAAGTGGTCCCCCGACATCCCGGGCTACTCGATCGCGCTCGGCATGTACGCCTTCGGCCTGGAGGAGACCGGCGCCTATGGCCGCGCCGAGGAGACCGGCCGCCAGGCGCTGGACCTGGAACCGCGCGACTGCTGGGCGCATCACGCCGTCGCCCATGTGATGGAGATGCAGGGCCGCCCCGAGGACGGCATCGGCTGGATGACGACGCGGGAGCCCTACTGGTCCGGCGACGACAACCTGTTCAAGGTCCACAACTGGTGGCACCGTGCCCTCTGCCATCTCGAACTGCAGCAGACCCAGGAGGCGCTGGCCCTCTACGACGGCCCGATCCGCCAGGAGCGCAGCCCGGTGGTGCTGGACATGGTCGATGCCTCGGCGCTGCTGTGGCGGCTGCACCTGACCGGCCAGGACGTCGGTCAGCGCTGGCAGGAGCTGGCACAGGCCTGGGACAGCCATGCCGACGGCAGGCTCTACCCGTTCAACGACTGGCACGCGGTGATGGCCTACCTGGGCGCCGAGCGTGACGACCAGGTGGAACGGCTGCTGACGGCCCTGCGCGATGTGGAAGGCGACGCCGAAACTTCCGTCTGGGCGCGTCGCATCGGCCTGCCCCTGGTGGAAGGCTTCGTGGCCTTCTGGCGCAGCGATTACGCCACCACCGTCGAGCGCCTGCATCCGGCGCGCTTTATCGCCAACGCCTTCGGCGGCAGCCATGCCCAGCGCGACATCATCGACTGGACCCTGACCGAAGCGGCCCTGCGCGGCGGCTACCGCGACCTGGCCGAAGGCCTGGCGAACGAGCGCCTCGCCGCCAAGCCACACAGCCCGCTCAATCTCGCCTTTCTCAAGCGAGCCGTCGCCCCGAAGCCGGTCGCGAGACGCACCGCTTAGGAAGCTAATGACGGTTAACGCAAGAGGCCCACCTCTCTCAGTGGGCCTCTTGCTTGTCATCCCCCTGGTATGGATTGGAAGCCCAGCACCGCCGATTTCGTGTGCACGAAAGCAAAGCACGCCTTTCATCCTTGAAATGTACGCCTATCAGGCGTACATTTCATGTGCTATAGATTGCAGTGAGTTTCAGGAGGCTGCCATGTCAGCTCTTACTGACATTACGAAAGAACCGGCAACCGAGCGGCTGAGCTTCCGTGCGCCGCCGCGCATCAAGCAGACCATCGAGCGTGCTGCAGCACTGAGCGGCCAAGACATGTCGGCATTCGCCCTCTCAGCAGCGTACGAGCGAGCAGTGTCCACCATCCAAGCACACGAAGTGACGCGGCTCACGCCCGAGGATCACCAGGCCTTCTTTGAGGCCCTGGAGAATCCGCCGGCACCGTCCGAGAAGCTACGCGCTGCCTTCGCTAACCACCAGGAGAGGGTGGTGAAGCGCTAATGTTGGAAAATGTTGTCATCGAGCCGCTCGATACGGACAGACATGATCGAGCGGCTTTTTCGTCTGGGGTCGAACAAGTCGATAACTTTCTGCAGAAGACAGCCGGCAAGCTGCTGAAAGGTGGCACGGTCAGAGTGTTCGTGGTGGTAGATCCCCACCAGGACCCCGAGGAGGTCCTCGGCTTCTATTCCATCAACGCTCATAGCGTGGACTATGGGGATCTTCCCAATCGCTACCGGCGATATGCACTGCCTGGCGGCAGTATCCCCGCCGCGTTCATTGGCATGATGGGTGTCGCTCAGGCTGCCCAAGGACATGGGATAGGAGGTCTGCTCCTTGCCGATGCGCTGAAGGGAGCCTACCTTGCCTCGCTTCGGGTGGGAACGGCCGTGGTGATGCTCGACATCCTGGATTGCGGCAACCCGGAAGCCGTGGCCCGGAGGAAACGGCTATACGAAGGATTTTGCTTCCAGGCTCTGTCCTCAAACCCATTGAGGATGTACATCCCCATGGCCACCGTCGCGCAGCTGCAGGAGCCTTGAGGGAGGAAGCACAATGTCCGCAAGAACCATCCACGTGGAGCGGGTGGAAAAGTCCGAGGCTTTCCGGAGAGACGCTCTGAAGGCCTGGGAGGAGTGCCAGGCCACGTGAATGCACGCGACCGCTGGCGAGCGGCCTGAACTGCCCCGGCTGCTGAAAGCCTGTATGATGGCCGTGCAACACCTTCAGATACGGAGCAGAAACCACGATCGATCATTCTTTCCAAGCCAGCACGGGAGGTTCTCATGAAGGTCTACAAACCTGAATGGCAGTGCACGTTTAGCGTAAACGAAGGCGTGGAAGAATCGGCCAGCTGGAAAGCGCGTATCGCCTGGCGCATGCGGAAGTTCGCCGACAAGCTGGACGGTGGCGGAAGAACGATCCAGATTGACTGCAACGTCACACCACAAGTGAGCCGACAGGATATCGATACCTGCCTGGGAAAAGGCTTTGAAGTGACCCAGAACCTGCTCACACAGCTCGCCCATCAAGCCGCCTGCGAAGACGTCATGCGTGACGCCAAGGCGGAACTGTTCGAGGAAGACAATCGGTCTTGATGGCGTGACGTGTCCGGCCATCACGCACCCCATTCGGCAGGGAAAACGCACGAAAGCCATCAGACCGCGAGAACGTCCGCCAGGTAGGTCTCATCTAGCGCCGCTTTCTTCTGTTTTCGCCGCACACCGCCTTTGAAACGCGTCTCCCCTTTCAGGTAAT
>NZ_CP071922.1:3122800-3127506 GCF_017584085.1 Halomonas sp. BM-2019 | reverse complement strand
GGCAGGCATCATGCTGCGGCGCTAGGCGCTCGGCGCTAGGCGCTATGAACAGTGCGGGCCACGGCCCGCGAATCATTCCATGACGACCAACAGGGCCGCGAACCCATGACCATGGATATCCAGGTGGCGGAGGGCGACGTCGAGCGCCTCTCGCTGCGCGACTACACCGAGAAGGCGTACCTCGACTACTCGATGTACGTCATCCTCGACCGGGCACTGCCCCATATCGGCGACGGCATGAAGCCGGTGCAGCGGCGTATCGTCTACGCCATGCGCGAACTGGCGCTGGGCGCCAACGCCAAGTACAAGAAGTCGGCGCGCACCGTCGGCGATGTGCTCGGCAAGTTCCACCCCCACGGCGACAGCGCCTGCTACGAGGCCATGGTGCTGATGGCCCAGCCCTTCAGCTACCGCTACCCGCTGGTGGACGGCCAGGGCAACTGGGGCAGCCCCGACGATCCCAAGTCCTTCGCCGCCATGCGCTACACCGAGGCGCGGCTGTCGAAGTTTTCCGAGGTGCTGCTCGCCGAGCTGGGCCAGGGCACCGTGGACTGGACCCCCAACTTCGACGGCACCATGAACGAACCGGTGGTGCTGCCGGCGCGGCTGCCCCACGTGCTGCTCAACGGCGGCACCGGCATCGCCGTGGGCATGGCCACGGACATCCCGCCGCACAACGTGAACGAGGTGGTGGAGGCGACCTGCCACCTGCTGCGCCACCCCGAGGCCACCACCGCCGATCTCGCCGCGCACCTGCCGGCGCCGGACTTCCCCAGCGAGGCGGAGATCATCACGCCCCGCGCCGACCTGCGGAAGCTCTACGAGAGCGGCCGCGGCTCGGTGAAGCTGCGCGCCCGCTATGGGATGGAAGAGGGCAGCATCGTGGTCACCGCGCTGCCCTACCAGGTGAGCGGGGCCAAGATCCTCGAGCAGATCGCCGCCCAGATGCAGGCCAAGAAGCTGCCCATGGTGGCCGACCTGCGCGACGAGTCGACCCACGAGGAGCCCACCCGGCTGGTGATCGAGCCGCGCTCCAACCGCGTCGACATCGAGGCGCTGATGGCGCACCTCTTCGCCACGACCGACCTCGAGAAAAACATCCGGGTCAACATGAACGTGATCGGCCTCGACGGCCGGCCCCGGGTCATGCCGCTGCCCGACCTGCTCGGCGAGTGGCTGCGCTTCCGCCGCTCCACGGTGCGCCGGCGCCTGGAGCACCGCCTGGGCAAGGTGGAGGATCGCCTGCACCTGCTCGAGGGGCTCTTGATCGCCTACCTCAACATCGACGAGGTGATCCGCATCATCCGCGAGGAGGACGCCCCCAAGCCCGCCCTGATGGAAGCCTTCGGCCTCAGCGACCGCCAGGCCGAGGCGATCCTCGAGCTGCGCCTGCGCCACCTCGCCAGGCTCGAGGAGATCAAGATCCGCGGCGAGCAGGAGGAGCTCGAGGCGGAGCGCAAGCGGCTCCAGGAGCTGCTCGGCAACGAGGCCAAGCTCACCGACCTGATCGAGGAGGAGCTGCGCGCCGCGGCCGCGGAGCACGGTGATCCACGTCGCTCGCCCCTCGTCGAGCGCGAGGAGGCCCGGGCGCTCTCCGAGGTGGAGCTGGTGGGGGCCGACCCCGTCACCGTGGTGCTCTCCGAGAAGGGCTGGATCCGCGCGGCCCGCGGCCACGAGATCGACCCGGCGGGGCTCTCCTTCAAGGCCGGCGACCGCTTCGCCCTGGCCGTCCGGGGCAAGACCAACCAGCCCCTGGTGCTGCTCGACGACACCGGCCGCGCCTATACCCTGGCCGCCCACAACCTGCCCAGCGCGCGCGGCCAGGGCGAGCCGGTCACCAGCCGGGTCAACGTGGTGGCCGGCGCCCATATGGCTGGGGTGATGCTGGCCCCGCCCGCCACCCGCTACCTGCTTGCCTCCGACGGCGGCTACGGCTTCGTGGCGCGGCTCGAGGAGCTGGTCGGCAAGAACAAGTCCGGCAAGGCGGTGCTCTCGGTGCCCAAGGGGTGCAACGTGCTGCCGCCGGTGGCGGTCCCGGCGGGGGAGAGCGTCTGGGTGGCGTCGGTCTCCAACGAGGGGCGACTGCTGCTCTTCCCCCTCGAGCAGCTCCCCGAGATGGCCAAGGGCAAGGGCAACAAGATGCTCGATATCCCCGGGCCACGAGCCGCGCGCCGCGAGGAGTTCGTGCGCGACCTGGTGTTGCTGCCCGCCGGCGCCAGCCTGGTGGTCCACGCCGGCAAGCGCCATCTCACCCTCAAGCCCGACGATCTCGCGTATTATCGCGGTGAGCGCGGCCGCCGCGGCAGCAAGCTGCCCCGCGGCCTGCAGAAGGTCGACCGGCTGGAAGTCGCCGAGTGAAAGCGCTGTAGGAGCGCGATTTATCGCGCGATGGCCAACACCGCCAATCGCCCGATAAATCGGGCTCCTACGGCTCTAGACAGGGGTTTATATGACACGACGAGTACTGATCCGCGCTACCGGCGCGGCGCGGCCGGGCCAGCTGGCCGGGCTGGGCAGGGCCCTGGCCGCCAGCGGCGCGCGCCTGCTGGACATCAACCAGAGCGTCACCTTCGACCTGCTCTCCCTGGAGGCCCTGGTGGGACTCAACCACGAGGCCGACCTCGAAGGGGCGCTCTCCGCCGCCGGCGATGCCCTGGGGCTCGACGTCCAGGCGATCCAGGTCAGCGCCGAGGATTACCAGCGCTGGAGTGCCCATGCCGGCCAGCCGCGGCTGATCCTCACCCTGCTGGCACCCCATCTGCCCGCCGGCATCCTGGCCGAGGTGGGGGCGCTCACCGCCGAGCACGGCCTCACCGTGGAGCTGATCCACCGCCTCTCGGGGCGCGAGCCCCTGGACGGAGGCGTGCCCCGCGACCACCACAGCATCCAGGGGGCCTGCGTGGAGTGCTGGCTGCGCGGCGAGGAGATCGACCTCGAGGCCCTGCGCGAGAAGGCCCTGGCTCTGGGTGCCATGCACGGCGTGGACATCGCCATCCAGGAGGACTCCATCTGGCGTCGGCACCGGCGTCTGGTCTGCTTCGACATGGATTCGACCCTGATCCAGGCCGAGGTGATCGATGAGTTGGCGCGCCGCCACGGCGTCTATGAAGAGGTGGCGGCGGTCACCGAGCGGGCCATGCGCGGCGAGCTGGACTTCCAGCAGAGCTTCCGCGAGCGTATGGCCAAGCTCCGTGGCCTCGACGAGTCGGTACTGGCCGAGATCGCCGAGACGCTGCCGCTGATGGACGGCGTCGAGCGGCTGATGAAGCAGCTCAAGCGCCTGGGCTACCGCACGGCGATCCTCTCGGGCGGGTTCACCTACTTCGCCCGCCACCTGCAGGAGACGCTCGGCTTCGACGAGATCCACGCCAACGAACTGGTCATCGCGGACGGCAAGGTGACCGGCGAGGTGCGCGAGCCGATCCTCGACGCCGACCGCAAGGCCGAGCTGCTGGGCGAGATCGCCGCCCGCGAAGGGCTTGCTGTGGAGCAGACCATCGCCGTGGGTGACGGCGCCAACGATCTCAAGATGCTGGCCGCCGCGGGGCTGGGCATCGCCTTCCGGGCCAAGCCGCTGGTGCGCGCCCAGGCCAACCACTCGATCTCGACGCTGGGCCTCGATGCGGTGCTCTACCTGATCGGGTATCGCCAGGTGGATCTGGAGGAGTAGTGGACGTGAACGCCCCCTTCGACATCTGGCGCGACCGCTTCGAGCGGCTGCGCAGCAACAAGGCCTTCGAGCTGACGGTGATCACCATCATCGTGGTCTCGGCGCTGCTGATCGGCGCCAAGACCTACGAGGAGGAGGTGAGCCGCTTCCAGGAGGTGATGCTGTGGCTCGACGTCGGCGTCACGCTCTTCTTCCTGGTGGAGATCCTGATCCGCATGGCCGCGGAGCGGCGCCTGCGCGACTTCTTCAAGAAGGGCTGGAACGTCTTCGACTTCATCATCGTCACCGCCAGCCTGATTCCCTTGGAAGACTCGGAGATGGTGCTGCTGGCGCGGCTGCTGCGCATCTTCCGGGTGCTGCGCCTGGTCTCGATGATTCCCGAGCTGCGCATCCTGATCGCGGCGCTGTTCAAGTCGATCCCGCGCATGGGCTATGTGGCGCTGTTGATGTTCATCATCTTCTACATCTACGGCGCCATCGGCAGCTTCCTGTTCGCCAGCGTCGATGAGCGGCTGTGGGGCAACATCTCGCTCGCCATGCTGACGCTCTTCCAGGTGGCCACCTTCGAGAGCTGGGCCACCGCGGTGCTCTATCCGACCATGGAGCACTACCCCTATGCCTGGATCTACTTCCTGACCTTCATCTTCCTCAACGCCTTCATCTTCCTCAACATGATGATCGGTATCGTGCTCGACGTGATGCAGAAGGAGAGCATCCAGGTCGAGCTGGAGAGCGGGGAGGGGGAGGCCGCGGAGCTTCACGGGCTGCGCAGCGACGTGCGCGAACTGCGCGACCAGCTGTCGCGGATGGAGGCGCTCCTGGAACGCCGGGGTTGACAAGGCGCGCCAGGCCTGATTCCCTAGGGAGCATGAACATGACTGCGTACGACCTCGACCTACGACTACTAGCCCGCGCCTGAGCAGCGTGCGGCGATGCGCCCTGCATCGCCTCCAGTCCGGTTGAATCGAGGTCGTACCATGTCTGCCATTACCTTCAGCACTGCCATGATGTTCCCTGCTGCCATGCCTGTCCGTGA
>NZ_CP071922.1:3117689-3122790 GCF_017584085.1 Halomonas sp. BM-2019 | reverse complement strand
GCTTCGCGACGACGCCCCGACCGGCCCCGGCCCGTCGGGGCGTCGTCGTTTCCGTCTTGCCCACTGACACCGCCGCACCGCCGCCCAGGGAGAACGCCGCCATGATGCTCGACAACCCCGCCACCAAGTACCGCCCCTTCGTCGCCGTGGACCTGCCCGACCGCCAGTGGCCGAACCGGCGCATCGAGACGCCGCCGATCTGGGCCAGCGTCGACCTGCGCGACGGCAACCAGTCGCTGATCGATCCCATGGACCAGGCGCGCAAGCAGCGCTTCTTCGATCTGCTGGTCAAGATCGGCTTCAAGGAGATCGAGGTGGGCTTCCCCTCGGCCTCCCAGACCGACTTCGACTTCGTGCGCTCGCTGATCGAGAACAACCGCATTCCCGATGACGTCACCATCCAGGTGCTGACCCAGGCCCGCGACCATCTGATCGATCGCACCTTCGAGTCCCTCAAGGGGGCGAAGAACGCCATCGTCCACGTCTACAACGCCACCGATCCGGTGTTCCGCCGCGTGGTGTTCAACGTCAGCCAGGAGGAGTGCATCGGCATCGCCGTGGACGCCACCGCGCGCATCAAGCAGCGCATGAGCGAGGCGCCGGAGACCCACTGGACCTTCCAGTACTCCCCGGAGCTCTTCACCACCACGGAGATGGCGTTCGCCAAGGAGGTGGTCGAGGCGGTGATGGCGGCCTACGGCGCCACCGCCGAGAAGCCGATGATCGTCAACCTGCCGGCCACCGTGGAGGCGGCCACGCCCAACAACTACGCCGACCAGGTGGAGTGGTTCTGCCGCAACGTCAAGAACCGCGACGCCCTGATCGTCAGCGTGCACCCCCACAACGATCGCGGCACCGGGGTGGCCGCCGCCGAGCTGACCCTGATGGCGGGCGCCGACCGCGTCGAGGGCACCCTGTTCGGCAACGGCGAGCGCACCGGCAACGTCGATCTCGTCACCCTGGCCATGAACCTCTACACCCAGGGCGTGCACCCGGGCCTCGACTTCTCCAACATCACGCCGATCATGCGCGAGGTGGAGTACTGCAACCAGCTGCCGGTGCACCCGCGCCACCCCTACGTGGGCGACCTGGTGTTCACCGCCTTCTCCGGCTCCCACCAGGACGCCATCAAGAAGGGCATGACCGAGCGCCGCGCCAACCCGGATGCCGTCTGGGAGGTGCCCTACCTGCCCATCGACCCGCTGGACGTGGGCCGCAGCTACGAGGCGGTGATCCGGGTCAACAGCCAGTCCGGCAAGGGCGGGGTCTCCTACCTGCTCGAGCAGGAGCACGGCATCGAGCTGCCGCGCCGGCTCTCCATCGAGTTCAGCCAGGTGGTGCAGGAGGTGGCCGACCGCACGGGCAAGGAGATCACCTCGCAGATGATCTACCAGGCCTTCGCCGACGAGTACCTGGCGCAGACCTCGCCCTATGCGCTGGTCAACCATCGGCTCTCCTCCGAGGCGGAGAGCCCGAGGGTGACCCTGGAGGCGACCATCGAGGAGCACGGCGAGCGGCGCACCATCCAGGGCCAGGGCAACGGCCCGCTGGCGGCCTATATCAGGGCGCTGGGGGCGGCCGGTCATGACGTGGAGATCATCGACTACCACGAGCACTCACGCGGCCAGGGCGCCGACGCCGAGGCGATCGCCTACGTGGAGGTGCGCATCGACGGCAAGGCGGTGTTCGGCGTCGGCACCGACGAGAGCATCACCAGCGCCTCCATGAAGGCGGTGATGAGCGCCATCAACCGTCATGTCTGCACCGCCGAGCCGGCCGCCAACGTGACCGCTGCCACCCTCGCCTGACCGGCGTCCTGTAGAAGCCCGACTTGTCGGGCGATTGGCGCCGCAGGCGCCCGGCGGTGTTGCCCAGAGCCGATGGCTGCCGCCGGGGAGGCCTGCGGCCTCCATCGCCGAAATGTCGGACCACCAATGAATTGGGCTCCTACAGGTGCGTCTTGCTGCCCTCGAGCCAGGCCCGCCAGCCACCGTACTCGGTGACGTCCCGGGCCGGACCTTCCTCATGCAGGGCGCCGGCGGCGCAGATGAAGCCGGTCGTCCACCGGCCATCGGCCAGCTCCACTTGCCCCAGGCCCAGCGGTGCCGGTATGCCGGCCAGGAAGCTGCCCAGGGTCGCCATGGGCAGTCGCCATACCTCTACCTCGATGGCCGCCCCCGAGGCGTCGTCGCGCACCATGGCCGGTCGCGCCGGCGGGCCGCCGGCCAGGGCGTAGAGGCGGTAGCGCGGGGCGCTTTTCGTGGCCTCGACCAGCACGCCGCCGCGCTCGGTGAGCTGGTGATTGAGCGGCAGCCCGTCCAGGTGAGCGCCACACACCACCAGCTCCAGGGCGCCGTCGCGTGCCGGAGAGAGCGGCGGCAGTGGCGGCCGCGCCAGGCCGGTGGCGCCCAGAGGCAGGTCGCGCCGCTCCTCAAGGGCACGGCCTAGGCTCAGCAAGGCTAGATCCTCGAAGGCCTTGCCGAACAGCGTCACCCCCACGGGCAGGCCGCTGTCGGCAAAGCCGATCGGCACCGCCAGCGCGCTGTAGTCGAGCAGGTTCATGAAGTTGGTCCAGGTGCCCAGCCGCGAGTTGATGCCGATGGGGTCGGTGGCCACCTCGGTCTTGGTAGGGTGGGTCACGGTGGTGGGGCAGAGCATCACATCGACCGGCGAGATCAGCGTATCCGCCTGACGCTTGTACTCGGCCAGCTGATAACGGGCGTCGAAGGCGTCCACGGCCAGCGGCGTGGCACCGCCCTGGGTAATCTCGCGGGTGACCGGGTGTACCGCCTCGGGGTCGCCCTCGAGCAGTGCGCGGATGGCGTGGTAGCGTTCCGCCACCCAGGGCCCCTCGTAGAGCAGGCGAGCCGCGGCCAGCAGCGGACTGCAGTCGAGTTCGATCTTTTCGCCCCCCAGCGCCTCCAACTCGGCAATCGCCGCGCGCATGCTGGCGCCGTAGGCCGCATCGGTCTGCCACTGTCCCTCATATGGCACCCCGAAGCGGAAGCGCGCCGGGGCCTGGCCATAGGCCTTGCCGTGGATCGCGAAGTCATGCTGCCGCGACCAGGCGCAGTCGGGATCGAAGGCCGCGGCGATCTCGAGCACCGCTGTGGCGTCATCGGCAGTGAGGGTGAACAGGCTGATGGTGTCCAGGGTGGCACAGGCCGGCACCACGCCGCGGGTGCTGAGCAGCCCCAGGCTCGGCTTGACGCCGAACAGGTTGTGGAAGCAGGCCGGCACCCGGCCGGAGCCGGCGGTGTCGGTGCCCAGGGCGAAGCTCGCCTGGCCGGCGGCGGTGACCACCGCCGAGCCGCTGCTGGAGCCGCCGGGGATGTAAGCGGCGTCGAAGGCGTTCGCCGGTACGCCATAGACTTCCGGGGCGCGCTCGCCGACTAGACCGGTGGCGAACTGATCGAGGTTGGTCTTGCCGAGCGGCAGAGCGCCGGCGTCGATCAGCCGCTGGACCACGAAGGCGCTCTCCTCTGGGGTATAGGAGAAGGCCGGGCAGCCGGCAGTGGTCGGTACCCCGGCCAGATCGATGTTGTCCTTGATGGCGAAGGGGATGCCGAAAAGCGGCAGGCTGTCGGGGGATTCCCCCTCGAGACGCGCCAGATAGGGCTCCAGCTGATCGCGGTCGAGGCGGGTGATCCAGGCGGGGTCATGGCCGCGTGCATCGGCGTCGCCGAGCAGCTGCTCGACCAGTGCGCGGGGGGTCAGTTCGCCTCGGCGATAGGCGGCATGCAGGCTGGCAATGGTAAGTGTGGCGGTCATGCCGTCTTCTCCTCTGCGGGTTCCAGAATCACGATCGGCTGGCCCGGGGCTACCGAGGCTCCCTCCCTCAAGGGCAGGCGCGTCACGCGCCCCGCCTCGGCGGCGGTGATCTCGACTTCCATCTTCATCGACTCCACCAGGGCCACGGCCTGGCCAGCGGCCACCGAGTCGCCCTCGGCGACCAGCAGCTTCCAGAGGCTGCCGGTCACCGGGCTGTCGACGCCAAGCTCATGGTCGTCGAGTTCGGCGGCATCGGCCGCCTGCGGTGCCTGGTCCTCGAAGGTGAACTGGCCGTTGGCCCGCCACTCGGCCATCTCCGCCTGGAAGGCAGCCTCGCGCCGCTCACGGAAGCGGGCGATAGCCCCCGCCTGGCGCTCCAGCTCGGCCTGGTAGTCGGCGAGCCTGAAGCGCGTCGTCTCCACCTCGAGCGGGTAGCGGCCATGGGGGAAATCGCGCCGGATCTGGGCGAGTTCCTCGTGGCTCACCTCGAAGAAGCGCAACTGGTCGAAGAAACGCAGCAGCCAGGGCTGCGCGAAGTGCTCGGTGACCCGATAACGGTTCCACATCTGCAGTGTGCGGCCGACGAACTGGTAGCCGCCGGGCCCCTCCATGCCGTAGACGCAGAGGTAGGCGCCACCGATGCCCACCGAGTTCTCGGCGGTCCAGGTGCGTGCCGGGTTGTACTTGGTGGTGACCAGGCGCTGGCGCGGATCCAGCGGGGTGGCCACCGGCGCGCCCAGATAGACGTCGCCCAGACCCATTACCAGATAGCGGGCATCGAAGACGATGTCGCGCACCTCGCGCTCGTGCTCAAGGCCGTTGATGCGGCGAATGAAGTCCAGGTTGCTGGGGCACCAGGGGGCGTCGGGGCGCACCGAGCGCTGGTACTTGTCGATGGCCTCATGGCAGGCCGGATCGTCCCAGGAGAGCGGCAGGTGCACGACCCGGGACTCGACTTCCAGGGTCTCGACATCGCGCAGCTGGCGCTCGGCCTGGGCGAGGTGGGCGAGCAGGTCGTCGAGGGCCAGCTCGCGTGGCTCGTAGTGCACCTGCAGCGAGCGAATACCGGGCGTGAGCTCGCGTAGCCCCGGCAGCGGATGCTCGCCGAGCCACAGCATCCAGGCATGGACCCGGAAGCGCAGGGCGATATCCAGCTCCATGGCGCCGAACTCGATGAGCAGGAAGTCGTCCCCGGCGCGGCGATAGAGGATGCGCTCGCCGGCCTCCTCGGCGGGCACATCGCGCAGCAGCGGACTGTCGCGCTGCTCGGCAAGGGCAGGAGCTTGGGTAGGGGCAGGGGTGGGAATAGAGTTTGGCTGCGCGGTCAGGT
>NZ_CP071922.1:3088433-3117620 GCF_017584085.1 Halomonas sp. BM-2019 | reverse complement strand
GCGCGCCTCGAGCTCGCGTGCGGTGGCCAGGCTCACCGGGACGAAGCGGACCCTGTCGCCTGCGGCCAGCTGGCCGAGTTTCCAGCGCTCGGCGCGCACCACCGTGGCCGGGCAGACGAAGCCGCCCAGCGACGGGCCGTCCGGGCCCAGGATCACCGGCATATCGCCGGTGAAGTCGATGGTGCCGAAGGCGTAGGCGTTGTCGTGGATATTGGACGGATGCAGCCCCGCCTCGCCGCCGTCGGCCCGGGCCCACTCGGGACGCGGGCCGATCAGCCGGACCCCGGTGCGGCTGGAGTTATAGTGGACCTCCCAGTCGTGAGCGAAGAAGGCGTCGATATCGCCCTCGGTGAAGAAGTCCGGGGCACCATGCGGTCCGTAGAGCACGGCGATCTGCCAGGTCTGGCCCTCTTCGCCGATGGCCGGTATCAGGCGATCATCGAGCCGACGGGGCTCGATGGCGACTTGCTCGGGCAGGTCAAGCATATCGCCGCTGCGCAGCGCGCGGCCCCCGTGGCCACCGAACTGGCCCAAAGTGAAGGTGCTGCGCGACCCCAGGTAGACCGGGCAATCGATGCCGCCGCGTACCAGCAGATAGGCGCGGGCGCCGGCGCTGGCCTTGCCGAGCTTCAAGGTGGCCCCGGCGGGGATATCGAGAACCTGCCAGAAGGCCACCGACTCACCGTCGAGGCTGGCGGGCAGCGTCGCGCCGGCGAGTACCACCTGGGTGGCGCGGTGGAAGCGCAGCGTGGGGCCGGTGAGGGTGATCTCCAGGCCGGCGGCCTCGTCGGGGTTGTCGAGCAGGCGGTTGCCGAGTCGGAATGACCAGTCGTCGAACGGCCCCGAGGGCGGAACGCCCACGTCCCAATGGCCCTGGCGACCCGGATGGTCCTGAAGAGTGGTCATGGTGCCCGGGGTCAGCACCTCGATCACCGGCGGCGCCCAGTCGAGATCGGCCAGCCAGCGGGTGTGGATCTCGGCACGCTGGAAGCGTGGATCACGCAGCACCTGGGAGAGCCAGCGGCGGTTGGTGGCGATGCCGTAGACGCTCGCGGCATCCAGCGCCTCGGCGAGCTGCGCGCTGGCCGTCGCCCGGTCCTCGGCGTGGACGATGACCTTGGCCAGCATCGGGTCGAACAGCGCCGAGACCTCGAGGCCGGCCTCGATGGCGGCATCGACGCGCAGGCCGCTGCGGCTCGGGAAGTCAACCTCGGTGAGCAGGCCCGCGCTGGGGCGGAAATCGTGCAGCGGGTCCTCGGCGTAGAGCCGCGCCTGAACGGCGTGCCCGCGGGGTGCCAGGTCACCGGTCAGCGCCGGCAGGTCGGGGAGTTCCCCGGCGCCGAGACGCACCATCCATTCGACGATATCCACGCCCCAGACCTCCTCGGTGACACCGTGCTCCACCTGCAGCCGGGTGTTGACCTCGAGGAAGTAGAACCTCTGGCGCTGGGCGTCGTAGATAAACTCCACGGTGCCGGCGCTGCGATAGGCCACCGCCTCGCCGAGCCGAATCGCCGTGGCGTGCAGTTCGCGGCGCACACTGTCGGGCAGGTCGGGGGCGGGGCACTCCTCGATCACCTTCTGATGACGGCGCTGTGTCGAGCAGTCGCGCTCGCCAAGCGCCACCACCCGGCCCTGGCCGTCGCCGAACAGCTGTACCTCGAGATGACGGGCGCGGGGGATATAGGCCTCGACGAAGACACCGGCATCGCCGAAGTTGCGCTCGCCGAGCCCGCGCACTGAGTCGAAGGCGCGCGACAGCTCGGCGCCGTCCTGGCAGACCTGCATGCCGATCCCGCCGCCGCCGGCGGTGGACTTGAGCATTACCGGATAGCCGATGCGTTCGGCCTCGGCGAGGGCCGCCTCGGTGCTGTCGAGCAGCCCGGAACCGGGCACCAGCGGCACCTCGGCCCGCTCGGCGAGCAGGCGGGCCTCATGCTTGAGGCCGAAGCCGCGGATCTGCTCGGCGGTGGGGCCGAGGAACACCAAACCGGCGGCCTCGCAGGCTTCAATGAAGCGGGTATTCTCGGACAGGAAGCCGTAGCCGGGGTGCACCGCCTGGGCGCCGCTGTCGCGGGCGATGGCGATCAGCTTGTCGATATCCAGGTAGGTATCGGCGGCCGCGCCGTCTCCCAGCGAGTAGGCCTCATCGGCCTGGTAGACGTAGGGCGCGTCGCGATCGGCGTCGGCGTAGACCACCACCGAGCCGACGCCGAGCTGCTCGAGAGTACGCAGGATGCGCGCGGCGATAGCGCCGCGATTGGCAATCAGAACCTTGCTAAACATATTGCCTTGTCCATGAGCGGTGCGGGTCGTCCCGCGTCCGAGAAAGTCGCCGCCGGGGTCGTCCCCGGGGTCACCGTCAGCAGGCAACTAGTCCCACACCAGCAGCTCGACGGGCGTCGGGTTATAGCCGTTGCAGGGGTTATTGAGCTGGGGGCAGTTGGAGAGCAGCACGATCACGTCCATCTCGGCGACCATCTCCACGTACTTGCCCGGGGCCGAGATGCCGTCCTCGAAGGTCAGCCCGCCCTCGGCGGTCACCGGCACGTTCATGAAGAAGTTGATGTTGTGGGTGATGTCGCGCTTGGTCAGGCCGTAGTCCGGGTGGTTGGCGATGGCCTGCATCCAGTTGTCGCGACAGGAGTGCATGTGCCGCTTCTCGAGGTCGTAGCGCACGGTATTGCTCTCGCTGGCGCAGGCGCCACCCAGGGTGTCGTGACGGCCACAGGTATCGGCGGTGATGGTCAGCATCGGCCGGCCTTCGCTGGAGAGCAGGGTCGAGCCGGCGGTGAGATAGATGGCGCCCTGCTCGCGCAGCGTGTCCATGGCGCTGTAGCGCTCGCTGGTGTCGTGAGCGTTGTAGAACAGGGTGTCGGCGGCCTGGTTGCCCTCCAGGTCGAGGATGCGCAGGGTCTGGCCGGCCTTCAGGGTGCCGATGTAATGATCGCCGGCGTCCACCGTAATGCGGTTCACGGCGTTGTCGGGGCGCAGGGTGCTTTCGATGATCATGCGGTGCATCCTCCCTCAGAGGCCGAGGTGGTAGAGGCGGTTGTTCTCGAAGCCGCGGGCGTTCTCGGGCCGCGAGAGATAGCAGGGGTCGTGCTCGTCTGGCGGCGGGGTGACCCCCAGGCGGATATCCACGCCGCGACGCGGGTACTCGGGGCTGGGGTCCAGCGGATGGGGGCAGGTGTGGAGCAGCACCAGGGTGTCCATCTCCAGGCGCAGCGTCACGCTGTCGCCGGCCTGGCAGTGGTCCGGAACATAGCGCAGCCGGCCGTTGGCGTCGCTCTCTACCCGCGAGAAGAGGTTGAGGTTGGCGGCGAGATCCCGGCGGCCCAGCCCGTACTTGGCCAGCTCCACCAGGAAGGCGTCCTGGCCGGTGCGGGTCCAGTCGTTGTGGGCCTGCTGGTAGCTCACCGGCTGCCAGCCCTTGGCGATCAGGTGGTGGCGCATCAGGTTGCCGCCGACGCTGTCGTGCCAGCCGAGATCGTCATGGATGATCGAGGCGAAGATGCGCCCCATGTCGGAGTAGAGGCAGTGGCCCCGGGTCAGCTTGAAGGTGTGCTGGCACTTCAGGGTGTCGGGCAGGTTAAGGCGCTCGAGCAGGTTTTCGGGGTTGTAGCAGAGCAGGCCGACATTGCTGTTTGCCGCACTGGCGGAAAGCGTCAGGGTGGTGCCACGACGCAGCCGCAGCGACCAGTGGTGACCGCCGGGCAAGTGGGTGGTGTAGAGCGCGTCGCCGTGCTCAGCAATGCGTGTCATAGCAGCGTCTCCTGGGTCAGGGTCTTGATGCCCCGCTCGGCGAAGCGGGCCGACAGATCCGCCGGTGGCTGGCGCTCGCCGATCGGCAGGTCATAGGTGATGGTGGCGCCGAACGCCTCGGGGGCCTGTGGGTCGTGGCGCAGCTTGTCGAACACCCACAGCCGGGTGCCCAGCGCGAAGGCCTCTTTCAAATCGTGGGTAATCATGAAGATGGTCAGCTGCTGCTCCTGCCACAGGGTCAGGATCAGCTCATGCATATCCTGGCGAATGCCCGGGTCCAGGGCGCCGAAGGGCTCATCGAGCAGCAGGATGCGCGGGCGCATCATCAACGCCTGGGCGATGGCCAGTCGCTGCTGCATGCCGCCGGAGAGCTCGTGGGGGTATTTCTTCAAGGCGTTGGTGAGGCCGACTTCCTCGATGCGCGCCATCGCCTTGTCCCGGGCTTGGCGGCGAGCGGCACCCACGCTCTTGCCCAGCCAGCGCGACTGGCCGAATTCCTCGGCGATCATCACGTTGCCGAGCACGGTCAGATGGGGAAACACCGAGTACTTCTGGAACACCACGCCGCGGTCCGGTCCCGGCTCATCGGGAATCGGCCGGTCATCGAGGGTGAGCGAGCCGCGCGAGATGCGCTCGGTGCCCAGCAGCATCTTGAGGAAGGTGGTCTTGCCACAGCCTGAGGCCCCTACCAGGGTGACGAATTCGCCGGCCTGGACGCGGAAGTCGAGGCGCTCGAGCACGACATGCTCGCCGTAGTGCTTCTCCAGGCGCTTGGCTTCGAGCAGGCTCATGAGTTGTCTCCCTCTTCGGCGTGGTACCAGGGGAAGGCCCGCCGCGAGGCCCGCGCCAGCATCTGGTCGAGCAGAAAGGCCAGCAGGGTAATCCAGGCCACATAGGGCAGGATCACATCCATCGATAGGTAGCGACGCACCAGAAATATGCGGTAGCCGAGCCCCTCCTGGGCGGCGATGGCCTCGGCGGCGATCAGGAACAGCCAGGCCGTGCCCAGTGCCAGCCGGGTGGCGTTGAGCAGTCTCGGCGTCAGCTGCGGCAGAAGTACCCGGATCAAGATCTGCCAGGAGTTGCCGCCCAGGGTCTGGGCCTTGATCAACTGCTCATCGGGCAGACGCAGGGCGTGGCCCTGGAGGTCGCGAATGAGGAAGGGCGTCACGCCGATCACGATCAGCGCGATCTTGGCGGCCTCTCCGGTGCCGAAGGCAATGAACAGGATCGGCAGGATGGCCATCGGCGGAATCAGCGAGATGACCGTCACCAGCGGCGAGAACTTGGCGCGGAGCAGCGGCAGACCGCCGTTGATGAGCCCCACGCTGAGGCCGATCAGCGCACTGATGGCGACGCCGATCAGTAGCCGCTCGAGGCTGGCGAAGGTGTCCGCCCAGAGGACGATCTGGCCGGTACGCGGATTCTCTTCGGTGGCCATGGTGTAGAAGGTATTGGCCATGGTCGCCGGGGCCGGCAGCAGCCGATCATTGGGGTTCTCGGCGAGCCGCGCATTGGAAAGGCTCAGGTAGACCATGGCCACCACCAGGAACGGCAGCAGGCCCAGCAGCCAGCGTCCGCCGCGGGATGGTGCGAGATTGATCAGGCGTTTCATGAAGGCTCCACGTCAGGGTGAGGGGGCAAGCCCGTCGCCACCCCCATCGGGGCGACGACGGTGCGCCTGACGGCTGGCTTATTCTTGTGCGTCGATATAGGCCTGGGTGAAGCTCGGGTCGAAACGCAGCTTTATGTTGCCTTCGTCGCCGAACACACCCTGTGGGGTCTCGATGCCCACCACGCCAGGGCTGGGCGCCATGTCGCCAAGCAGGCCGTGATCGAAGCTGAATTCCGCTACCCGCTGCATGGTCTCGAGCAGCTCCTCGCTCTCGATCAGCGCGAGGGCCTCGGCCGGATCGGTATAGAGATAGGTGGCGTCGAGCTGGGCGCGATAGCCCGCAAGATCGGTGCCGGCGGCTTCGGCCATCTGTGAGAGCGCCGCTTCGTCTTCTTCGGCCATCAGCGCCATGGTCTCGTACCAGGCGCCCACCAGGGCGTGGCCGAATTCGGGGTAGTCGGCCAGGGTCTGGGTATTGACCACCATCAGGTCGAGGATCTCGCCGGGAATCTCACTCGAATCGAAGGCCAGGGTGCTGCCCTCGAGGTCGGTCACGGTGGAGAGCTGCGGGTTCCAGGTCACCACCGCGTCGATGCTGTCGCGGCTGGCGAAGAGCCCGGCGATATCGGCGTCGCCGGTATTCACGGTGGACACATCGCGCTCGGTCATGCCGACGCTGTCGAGGGCGCGGGCCAGCAGGTAGTGGGAGACGCTGAACTGCACCAGATTGACGTCACGCCCGGCGATATCTTCGAGGCTGTCGGCGTTCTTCAGTACCACACCGTCGTTGCCGTCGGAATAGTCACCGACGATCAGCGCGGTAGAGTCGACGCCGCTGGCGGCAGGAATAGTCAGGGCGTCCATGTTGGTCATGGCGCAGCCGTCGACGTTGCCCGAGGTGAACTGGTTGATCGACTCGACGTAGTCGTTGACCTGGATGACATCGATCTCGATGCCGTACTCCTTCGCCCAGCGGTCGATGATGCCGGCTTCTTCGGCATAGCCCCAGGGCATCCAGCCGGCATAGATCGACCAGCAGACGCTGAACTGATCGCGCTCTTGAGCTTGAAGTGGTGCGGCGGCCAGTGCCGATACCAGCAGCGTGGTCGAGATGGCGGCAGCAAGGGGGAGACGCTTGGGTGAAAGGGGGGGGTGTGGCTGGGTCATGGAGGCCTCCAATGGGCTCGAGTAAAAGTCGGGGGCATCGGCGCAGCCTGCTGCACCTTATCCTCCCGGGCTTTTCTCCCGCCGTGTAACCTTGCATCCGCAAGAGTCGTCCCTGACGAGCGCTCTCCCTGCTGATGCCGGGTCGACGGCTCTCGGACCAGTCATCGCATCGGGGTAGTCGATGATGCGATCGGAACCCTAGCCGTCCATTGGAAACTGAATTGTCTGGCAGCCAATGACGCGCTGCCGATACCCCGTATCACTCTACCCAACGCAAGATGGATGCCCGGTGCGGCATGAATGTCGAACAAACAACAGCTTGAATGCGTCTAATGACCGGCTCTGTCAGAGAGGTCGCGGTGTCATCGTGTGATGATGGTGCAGAAGCCGATCCGCGTGCATCGGTATGGTGCATTGTGTGGCGAGTGGTCGTGATGCAGGCCCGTTACAGCGGCGTCTTGCTGCCTTCGCCGGGGATCTCCCGGACCAGCCTCGGCACCAGGAAGCCCGGTAGCCTCTCCCTCAGGCCCGCGACCAGCTCGCGGGCCGCCTCGTCCGGGACGTCGAAGTGGGCGGCGCCGGCCACCGGGTCGAGCACATGGAGGTAGTAGGGCAGCACGCCGGCCGCGAAGAGCCGCTCGGAGAGCGCGGCCAGGGCGTCGGCCGAGTCGTTGACCCCGCGCAGCAGCACGCTCTGGTTAAGCAGCGTCGCCCCGGCTGCCTTGAGCCGTTCACAGGCCGCGATCACGGCGTCGTCGATCTCGTTGGCGTGGTTGATATGCAGCACGATCACCTTCTGCAGGCGGGTGGCGCCGAGCCAGTCGAGCAGGGCGGCGTCGATGCGCTCGGGAATTACCACCGGCAGACGGGTGTGAATCCGCAGCCGCCTGAGGTGGGGGATGGCCTCCAGGCGGGCCACCAGCCAGGCGAGCCGGCGGTCGCTGGCGGCCAGGGGGTCGCCGCCGGAGAGGATCGCTTCAACGATGGTGGGGTCGCCGCGCAGGTGCTCCAGCGTCGCCTCCCACTGGGCGCGGGAGGGCGAGTTGTCGCCGTAGGGGAAGTGGCGGCGGAAGCAGTAGCGGCAGTTGACCGCGCAGGTGGGGCTCGCGATCAAGAGCACCCGCCCGGCGTACTTGTGGATCAACCCCCTGGCCGGCGTGTGGTCGGCCTCCTCGAGGGGGTCGGCCACATAGCCCGGCGCCGGCCGGGTCTCCTCGCCCAGCGGCAGCACCTGGCGCAGCAGGGGGTCGGCCGGGTCGCCCGGACGCATGCGGGCCAGGAAGGCCTCGGGCACGCGCACCTCGAAGAGTCCATGGCCCGCCTCGGCGCCGGGCCGCCAGGCCTCATCCAGCCCCAGGCGCCGGCACAGCTCGGCGGGGTCGCGGATGGCGCCGGCCAGCTGCGCCTGCCAGGCGGGCGGCGGCGCCAGCGGCTCGGCTTCGTCGTGACGCTGCAAAAGGGCGGGGCTTCGGGTTATCATGCGGCACACCAGTCAATGCGGGCGGGGTCGGCCGTAACGGCCTGACCGCGTCGAATGTCGTTTCCCAGCGCGCCCCGGGCTCCGGCGGCGCGCTTGAACATGGGTGAGTGAAGATGGCGAATTATTCTACCAACGAATTCAAGGGCGGTCTGAAGGTGATGCTGGACGGCGATCCCTGCGCGATCGTCGAGAACGAATTCGTCAAGCCGGGCAAGGGGCAGGCGTTCAACCGCGTCAAGCTGCGCAACCTGATCACCGGCCGCGTCTGGGAGCGCACCTTCAAGTCCGGCGAGTCCCTCGAGGGCGCCGACGTGATGGACCTCGACATGGAGTACCTCTACACCGACGGTGAGATGTGGCACTTCATGAAGACCGACGGCTCCTTCGAGCAGTACGCGGTGGAGAAGAAGGCCCTGGGCGACACCATCAAGTGGCTCAAGGAGCAGGTGGTCTACACCGTGACCCTGTGGAACGACAACGCCATCAGCGTGACCCCGCCCAACTTCATCGAGCTCGAGGTGGTCGAGACCGACCCAGGCCTCAAGGGCGACACCGCCCAGGGCGGCTCCAAGCCGGCGACCCTCTCCTCCGGCGCCGTGGTACGCGTGCCGCTGTTTATCAACCAGGGCGAAGTGCTCAAGGTGGATACGCGCAGCGGCGACTACGTCAGCCGGGCCTGATCCCTCAGCGACACGCCTGTTGACTACCTCCCTGGAGCGCGATTCATCGCGCGAAAGGCGGCTGCCGCCAATCGCTGGATAAATCCAGCTCCTACGGGGGGCTACGAAAAGGCCATGCCTGCCCGGCATGGCCTGCGTCGTTCAGGAGGGTAGGGAATGACCGACGACTGGCGCCCCACGGCGACGATCGAGACCCTGCGCGAGCGGGCGCGGATGCTGGCCGAGGTGCGAGACTTCTTCGCCGAGCGCGGCGTGCTGGAGGTGGAGACCCCGGTGCTGGGTCACGGCGGCAGCACCGACCTGCACCTGGCCTCGCTCTCGGCCCAGGCGACTACCCCCGCCGGGCGCGAGCGGCTGTGGCTGCAGACCTCGCCGGAGTTTCATATGAAGCGCCTGCTGGCCGCCGGCTCCGGGCCGATCTTCCAGCTGGCCAGGAGCTTTCGGGACGGCGAGGTGGGAGGACGCCACAACCTCGAGTTCACCCTGCTGGAGTGGTATCGCCCGGGTTTCTCGCTGGACGAGCTGATCGAGGAGACCACGGCGCTGGTGCGCACCGTGCTGGGCCGAGAGCTGGGGGATGAGGCGGTGCCGCTGCTCCGGCGCCGCTATCGGGAGCTGTTTCGCGATTTTCTCGCCATCGACCCCTTTACCGCGCCCTTGGGCGAGCTTCGCCGCCTGGCCGCGGAAAAGGGCGGGCTGGCCATGGACGAGGCCCCCCGCGACGACTGCCTCGACCTGCTGATCAGCCTCGTGATCGAGCCTCAGCTGGGCCGCGAGGGCATCGAGGTGGTGGTGGACTACCCGGCCAGCCAGGCGGCCCTGGCGCGGCGCCACCGCGACCCGGAGGATGGCCAGTGGGTGGCGTCGCGCTTCGAGCTCTACCTCGCGGGACTGGAGCTCGCCAACGGCTACGATGAGCTGACCGATGCCGCCGAACAGGCGGCGCGTTTCGATGAGGACAATGCCGCCCGCCGAGCGGCGGGGCTGCCGGAGGTGGATATCGACCGGCGCCTGGTGGCGGCGCTGGCCCATGGCATGCCCGAGGGGAGCGGGGTGGCGCTGGGCATCGATCGGCTGCTCCAGCTGGCGCTGGGCAAGGCGAGCGTGGCGGAGGTGATGGCCTTCGCCACGCCGCGCTGTTAGAACGCCCCCAGCGACTTCCCCATCCTGACCTTGGCGCCGGGCTCGAGGGCCTCGGTGAAGGCCAGCGGCTCGGCGAAGGCCATCACCACCGTGGAGCCGAGCTTGAAGCGGCCCATCTCCTCGCCGCGTGCCAGATGCACCGGCGTATCGAAGCGGATGCGCTGCACGCCGCCGCGGGGCAGGGGGGTGATCTGCCCGGCCCACACCGTCTCGATGGCGGCGACGATCATCGCCCCCACCAGCACCATCGCCATGGGACCCTGCTCGGTATCGAAGTGGCACACCAGCCGCTCGTTGCGGGCGAAGAGGTTGGGCACGTGCTCGGTGGTGGCGGCGTTGACCGAGAAGAGCCGCCCCGGTACGTAGACCATCTCGGTCAGGGTGCCGCCCACGGGCATGTGCACCCGGTGATAGTCCCGCGGCGAGAGGTAGACGGTGGCGAAGCTGCCGCCCAGGTAGCGCCGGGCGGCCTCGCCGTCGCCGCCGAGCAGGTCCATGGCCGAGAAGCGGTGGCCCTTGGCCTGCAGCAGCTGGCCCGCCTCCAGGGCTCCGAACTGCGACAGGGTGCCGTCGGCGGGGCTCAGCACCCCCTCGCCGAGGGGGCGAGCGCCCGCCTTGAGAGGGCGGGTAAAGAAGTCGTTGAAGGTGGTGTAGGCCCTGGGGTCGGGGTCGGCCGCCTCGCTCATGTCCACCTTGAACTGGCGGATGAAGCGCCGCACCAGGAGGTTCTTCAACCAGGGGAGGCGGCATTCGGCGAGCCGCCCCACCAGCCGCGAGAGCAGGTGGTGGGGCAGGGGGTACTGGATCAGGGCAAAGAGCTTGGCGAGTGACAAGGGCGTTCCTGTGGCTGAGTGTTGAAGGTTATTTCTCGATGGGGGTGTCGTCGCGGTTGCCCCACTCCTTCCAGGAGCCGGCGTAGCCGCGGATCTTCTCGAAGCCCAGGGCGCGGCCTACCAGCCAGGTGAAACCGCTGCGATGGTGGCTCTGGCAGTGGGTGACGACCTCCATGTCGGGGGTCAGGCCCAGCGCCTCGAGCTCGGTGACCAGCTCGGCGTAGTCGCGGATGCGTAGGCCGCGCGCCGGGTCCATGGCCCGGGTCCACTCCATGTTCACCGCACCGGGGATATGGCCCAGGTGCCGATTGTGGCCCTTCTCGCCGCGGTACTCCTCGGGGGAGCGGGCATCCCAGATGGCGAAACCCTTCTCGCCGAGGCGCTCGACCAGTTCCAGGCGGTCGATGGCCGCTTCGGGGTGGAGGATCTCCGCCTCGTAGTCGCTGGGCCTGGGCGCGACGGGAGCGGTGTCGACCGGCAGGCCCTCCTGGCGCCAGGCGTGGATGCCGCCGTTGAGGTAGGAGTAGCGGGTGTGGCCGATCAGCTCGAGGGTCCACAGCAGGCGCCCGGCCCAGCCGCCGCCCTCGTCGTCGTAGGCCACCACGTGGGTGTCGCGGGTCAGGCCGAGCTCGCTGAACAGCGCCGAGAGCTGCTCCTCCGTCGGCTCGCGGCAGGGCACCTCGCCTTCCCCACGCATCAGCCGTGCCTTGTCGAGGAAGCGGGCGCCGGGCACGTGGCCCTCGGCGTAGCTCTCGGCCTTGAGCGGCACGTCGATGATCAACAGCGAGGGGTCATCCAGGTGCTCGGCGAGCCGTGTCGGCTCGATGATCAGCGGCAGCAGGTTGGCTTCGGAACTCATGGGGCTCTCCTTTCCTTGTTCTGATGACCGGGCCTTGTTCTGACGATCGGGCCTGGTTGGTGCGATCAGGGCGCGATCAGGGCTCGAGCGAGTCGACGATGCGGCGGTAGCTGGCGAAGCGCTCCGGGTGCACCTCGCCGCGCTCCACCGCTTCGAGCAGCGCGCAGCCCGGCTCGTGGCGGTGGCGGCAGTCGCGAAAGCGGCAGCGCCCCAGCAGGTCGCGAAACTCGGTGAAGCCCGCGGCCACCTGCTGCTCGTCCAGGTGGCCGAGGCCGAACTCGCGGATCCCCGGGGAGTCGATCAGCTCGCCCGCCTCGGCGTCGGGCAGCGCATAGAGCCGCGCCGTGGTGGTGGTGTGGGTGCCCTTGCGCGAATCCTTCGACAGCGCGCCGATGCGAAGTTCCTCGTCGGGCAGCAGGCGGTCGATCAACGATGACTTGCCCACGCCGCTCTGGCCGACGAACACCGAGGTGCGGCCGGCCAGGCGGTCCAGCAGGGGCGCCAGGCCACCTTCCCGGGCGACGCTGGTGGCCACCACCGGATAGCCCAGCGCCTCGTAGCGGTGCAGCAGTTCGAGCAGCGGGCCGCCCGCCTCGGGCAGCAGGTCGATCTTGTTGAGCACCAGCACCGGCGCGATGCCGGTGGCCTCGGCGGCCACCAGGTAGCGATCGATCAGGTTGGGGTGGGGCTCGGGCTCCACGGCGAAGACGATCAGGATCTGGTCGATGTTGGCGGCCACCGGTTTAAGCTGGCCGCGGGCGTCGGGGCGCTCCAGCACGCTGTCACGCTCGCCGCGGGCCACCACCACCCCTTCCACGATGGCGCCCTCGGCGTCCTCGCGGCCGCGCCAGATCACCCGGTCGCCGGTCACCAGCCCCTCGAGGTTGGCGCGCAGGTGGCAGCGCACCGCGTCGCCGCCGCCCTCCGGGCGCACGTCCAGGGTGCGGCCGAAGTGGGCGATCACCCGTCCGGGCCGCTCGGGACCGTACTCCCCCGCGGCCAGCTTGTCGCTGTCCCGGGCGTCGCGCTTGGCGGCCCGCTCGGCCCGCTCGGCCTGGATCTTCTCGACGCGCCAGCGCTGCTGGCGGCTCAGCTTGCGTTTGCTCATGGGGCCCTGAAGCTCGCTACAATGGGGGCATTGTACTCATCCACCGCGTTGGCTGTCGCGAACTCGCGCAGGACGCTTTCAGTAAAGGCGCTTTCATGGCCCAGCAAGACGACAAGCAGGATGCCCGCAAGCAGCGGCTGGTATGGATCGACCTGGAGATGACCGGGCTCGACCCGGAGAAGGAGCGCATCATCGAGGTGGCCACCCTGGTCACCGACGCCGAGCTCAACGTCGTCGCCGAGGGGCCGGTGCTCGCCGTCAACCAGCCCGACACCCTGCTCGACGCCATGGACGCCTGGTGCACCAAGACCCACGGCGAGTCCGGGCTGACCGCGCGGGTCAAGGCGAGCCGCGTCGATTCCGCCGAGGCCGAGCGGCTGACGCTTGACTTCCTGCGCGAGCACGTGGACCCCGGCAACTCGCCCATGTGTGGCAACAGCGTGCATCAGGACCGCCGCTTCCTGGAGCGCGAGATGCCCGAGCTGCTGGCCTTCTTCCACTACCGCAATCTGGACGTCTCCACCCTCAAGGAGCTGGCCAAGCGCTGGAACCCCGGTGCCCTGGCCGGCTTCCAGAAGCGCAACGTCCACCTGGCCATGGACGACATCAAGGAGTCCATCGCCGAGCTCGCCCACTACCGAAACACCTTCCTGCGCCTGGCGGACGCCGAGAGCGACGAGGAGGAGTAGGCCCTTCGGGCAGCGCCCAGCTGCAAGCGCCTAGCGCCCAGCGGACCTTCGGGCAGCGCCCAGCTACAAGCGCCTAGCGCCCAGCGGCCCTTCGGGCAGCGCCCAGCTACAAGCGCCTAGCGCCCAGCAGCTCACTGGCGGGCGGCAGGTGGCGAGGAAGAAAACGAAAAAATCCGCCGGAGCCAAACTTCGGGGGGCGTTGGCACCAGCACCAGCATCATCCTGCTCGGCGCTCGGCGCTCGGCGCTCGGCGCTCGGCGCTCGGCGCTCGGCGCTCGGCGCTCGGCGCTCGGCGCTCGGCGCTCGGCGCTAGCCGCTGGCAATCAGCGCCTGGCGCTTCTCCCGCTGACGGGCCAGGGCCCAGCGCACATGCTCGCGCACCAGGTCGGAGGGGTAGGAGAGGCGCGCCCAGAGAGCGGCCTCCACCGCCTCGCTCCAGGGCGCGTTGCCGAGCCCCACGGCGAGGTTGCGCAGCCAGCGCGCGTAGCCGATGCGGCGGATCGGGCTGCCGGCGGTCTTCTCCAGGAACTCCGTCTCGCCCCAGGCGAACAGGGAGAGCAGGCTGGCGCGGTCCAGGTCGTGGCGGGGGGCGAAGTCGGGCTCTCGGCTCACCCGCGTGAAGCGGGTGAAGGGGCAGACCAGCTGGCAGTCGTCGCAGCCGAACACCCGATTGCCCATGGCTTCCCGGTAGCGCTCCGGGATCGCCCCGTGAAGCTCGATGGTGAGGTAGGAGATGCAGGCCCGGGCGTCCACCACCCGATCCTCGACGATGGCGCCGGTGGGGCAGGCGGTGCGGCAGGCGCTGCAGCGGCCGCAGTGCTCACCCTCGAAGGGCGGGTCTACCGGCAGCGGCAGGTCGGTGTAGAGTTCGCCCAGGAAGAACAGCGAGCCCGCCCTGGGGTTGAGCAGCATGGCGTTCTTGCCGAACCAGCCGAGCCCCGCCTTGCGCGCCAGCGCGCGCTCCATCACCGGGGCGGAGTCCACGAAGGCGCGGTAGCCGATGGGCCCCGCCTCGGCCTCGATCCACTGGGCCAGCGTCGCCAGCCGCTTGCGCATCAGCTTGTGGTAGTCGCGCCCGGTGGCGTAGCGCGACACATAGGCGCGCTCGGGCTGGCCCAGCACCCTGGCGGTCTCCACCTCGGCAGGCAGGTAGTCCAGGCGCACGCTGATCACCCGCAGGGTGCCCGGAACCAGCTCCGCGGGACGGGTGCGCTTGGTGCCGTGCTTGGCCATGAAGCCCATCTCGCCGTGGTGGCCGGCGTCCAGCCAGCGCGCCAGGCGCGCCTCGTCCTCGGCCAGGTCCACGTCGGTGATGCCGAGCTGCTGGAAGCCGAGCTCGCGCCCCCAGGCCTTGATGCGCTCGGCCAGGTGACGAAGATCGGGGGCGTCGTCGTGGGCAGACGAGGAAGGCATGATCGCGGAAACACCGTGCAGGGCGGCGGCGTCACTTGGCGCCGTCCGCGGAGGCTTTACACTGTGGGTTGAACCCCCGCCATGGTAAAGCATTGCGTTCAGGGAGACATCGCATGGCTGACGCCGCCCGATTCGCACCACGGCTGCATCCGCTCTATCGCGCCGCGCAGGTGCGCGAACTCGATCGGCGCACCATCGCCGCCGGTCTCGCCGGTTTCGCTCTCATGCAGCGCGCCAGCGCCGCCGCCTGGCAGGTGCTGCGCCAACGCTGGCCCGGGGCGCGTTCGCTGACGGTGCTGTGCGGCGCCGGCAACAACGGCGGCGACGGCCACGTGCTGGCGGCCCTGGCCGCCGCCGAGGGCCTGGCCGTGCAGCGCATCCTGCTCAAGGAGATCGAGGAACTCGCCGGCGATGCCCGCCTGGCCGCCGACATGGCCACGGCGGCCGGCGTCGCCGCCGAGCCCTGGGAAGCCGGCATGGCGCTGGAGGGCGAGGTGGTGGTGGATGCGCTGCTCGGCACCGGGCTCTCCGGTGAGGTGCGCGGGGCCTTCCGCGAGGCGATCGCGGCGGTGAACGCCAGCGGCCGGCCGGTGTACGCCATCGACATTCCCTCGGGGCTTCACGCCGATACCGGCGCGGTGCTGGGCGAGGCGGTGCGGGCCACCGCCACGGCCACCTTCATCGGCGACAAGCTGGGGCTGCATACCGGGGCGGCGGCGGATCACGTCGGCGAGCTCGCCTTCCTGGACCTGGGCGTGGACGCCCGGGCCGAGGCGGATCTCTCCCCGGCGGCGGAGCTGCTCGACGAGCGGCTGATAGGCGCCTGGCTGCCCCCTCGGCCGCGCACCGCCCACAAGGGCGACTGCGGCCACGCGCTGATCCTGGGCGGGGCGCCGGGCTTCGGCGGGGCGGCGCTGCTTGCCACCGAGGCCTGCGCGCGGCTCGGCGCCGGCAAGGTGAGCCTGGCCACCGCGCCGGAGCACGTGACCGCGAGCCTGACGCGCCGCCCCGAGGTGATGGCCCACGGGGCGCGCGGCGTATCGGACCTGGGTACGCTGCCCGCCCTGGCTGACGTGCTGGTGGTGGGCCCGGGCCTGGGGCAGGGCAGCTGGGGCCAGGCCATGCTGCAGGCCGCCCTGGACGCCGGCCGGCCGCTGGTGGTGGATGCCGACGGCCTCAACCTACTGGCGACCCGCTTCCCCGAGGCGCGCCGCGACGACTGGATCCTGACGCCCCACCCCGGCGAGGCGGCGCGCCTGCTGGGCATCACGGCCGCCGAGGTGGAGGCGGATCGCCCCGCGGCGGCCCTGGCGCTGCGCGAGCGGTGGGGCGGGGTGGCGGTGCTCAAGGGGGCCGGCACCCTGGTGGCAGGACCCACGGGGCTCGCCGTCTGCACCTTCGGCAACCCCGGCATGGCCAGCGGCGGCATGGGCGATGGGCTCTCCGGCATGCTCGGCGCCCTGCTGGCCCAGGGGCTGCCGCTGGAGGCCGCGGCGCGGCTCGGCGTGCTGGTGCATGCCCGGGCCGCGGATCTGGCGGCGGCCGACGCCGGGGAGCGTGGTCTGCTGGCCGGCGATCTGGCATCCTATGCGCGAATTCTGGTCAATCCGACGATGGACAGGGACGATGCTGTTGCGACTCGATGATGAAGCGCGTCAGGTGAGCCTGGGCGAGTGCCTAGGCCGGGCCCTGGAGGGGCATGGGCGAGTCTATCTGGAGGGCGAGCTGGGGGCCGGCAAGACCACCCTGAGCCGCGGGGTGCTGCGTGCCTTCGGTCACCGCGGGGCGGTCAAGAGCCCCACCTATACCCTGGTGGAGCCCTACACCCTCGACGGCGTCCGCGTCCACCACTTCGACCTCTACCGGCTGGGCGACCCCGAGGAGCTGGAGTTCATCGGCGGCCGTGACCTCTTCGATGACGACGCCCTCTGCCTGGTGGAGTGGCCGAGCCGGGGCGAGGGCTGGCTGCCCGTGCCCGACCTGAGGGTCACCCTCAGCCTGGCCGGGACGGGGCGTGAGGCGCGCCTCGAGGCCGCCAGCGAACGAGGCCGGCAGGTACTGGCGCGGCTGGCGGCGATGCCCGAGCTGGCCGCCTGCCGCCGGAGGGAAGCCGATGACGCCAAGGAGGGCGAGGCGACGCGATGATCAAGCGCCTGTTGCGCGGCTTGCTGGCCGCTATCCTGCTGTGGATCCCCCTGGCGGGCCTCCAGGCCGGCCAGGTGGAGAACGTGCGCCTGTGGGCCGCGCCGGACCACGCCCGGCTGGTCTTCGACCTCTCCTCGCCGGCCCAGGCCAACGTCTTCGCCCTCGACAACCCGCGGCGCCTGGTGATCGACCTGGACGACAGCCGCCTGGCCACGGATGTCGCCGGCCTCGACCTCTCCGGCAGCGCCATCAGCCGCGTGCGCACCGGCGTTCGGGACGGCAACGGGCTGCGCGTGGTGCTGGAACTGGAGCGCGAGGTGGAGCCCCGCCACTTCAGCCTGGCGCCCAACGACCAGTACGGCCATCGCCTGGTGGTGGACCTGGAGTATCCCGGCGAGAGCGCCGTCCAGGATCCCATCGACCCCATCGAGGCGATGATCCGCGAGCAGGAGATCGCCGCCAACCGCGCTCGCGCCGAATCGAGCGGTGCGCCGGCGCGGGTCACGCCCGAGCCGGCGGTGGCCCTGCAGCAGGCCCAGCCCCACCCTCGGCGCGACATCATCATCGCCATCGATCCCGGCCACGGCGGCGAGGATCCGGGGGCCATCGGCCCCGGCGGGACCCGCGAGAAGGACGTGGTGATGGAGATCTCCCGACGCCTGCAGCGCCTGGTGGACGAGGCCGAGGGCTTCCGCGCGGTGATGATCCGCGACGGCGACTACTACGTGGGGCTGCGTCAGCGCACCCAGATCGCCCGGGAGCAGAAGGCCGACTTCTTCGTCTCCATCCATGCCGATGCCTTCAACAGCCCGCGCCCGCATGGCAGCTCGGTCTATGCGCTCTCCCAGCGCGGCGCCACCTCCGAGACCGCCCAGTGGCTGGCCGAGAGCGAGAACCGCGCCGACCTGATCGGCGGCGTCGACGGCAACCTCTCCCTCAAGGACAAGGACGAGGTGTTGCGCGGCGTGCTGCTGGACCTGACCATGACCGCCACCCTCAACGACTCCCTGGCCATCGGCGGCCAGGTGCTCGACCAGCTGGGCCAAGTCAACCGCCTGCACCGCAGCCGGGTGGAGCAGGCCGGCTTCATGGTGCTCAAGTCGCCGGACATCCCGTCGCTGCTGATCGAGGCGGGGTTCATCTCCAACCCGGACGAGGAGCGTCGGCTGCGTGACGCCGGCCATCAGCAGAAGCTGGCCCGGGCGATCTTCGCCGGCCTGCAGGACCACTTCCGGCGCAACCCGCCGCCGGCCAGCCTGCTGGCCTGGCAGCGCGACAACCACCGCAGCACCGGCGGCAACGAGTACCGCATCCAGCCGGGCGACACTTTGTCGCAGATCGCCGCCCGCCACAACGTTTCCACCTCCCAGCTGCGCCAGGCCAACGAGCTCAACGGCGACGTGATCCGCGTGGGCCAGGTGCTGCGAATCCCGCGTTCATGATGCCCATGGGAGGCCTATGACGGCACCGCGTCCTATCCGGGTCCTCGACCCGCGGCTGGCCAACCAGATCGCCGCCGGCGAGGTGGTGGAGCGCCCCGCCTCGGTGGTTAAGGAGCTGGTCGAGAATGCCATCGATGCCGGCAGCCGGCGCGTCGAGGTGGAGCTCGAGGCCGGCGGCGCCCGCCTGATCCGGGTGCGCGACGATGGCAGCGGCATCGTCGAGGCGGACCTGCCGCTCGCCCTGTCGCGCCACGCCACCAGCAAGATCGTCTCCCTGGAGGAGCTCGAGGGGGTGGTGAGCCTCGGCTTTCGCGGCGAGGCGCTGGCCTCGATCAGCTCGGTGTCGCGCCTGGAGCTTGTCTCCAACGCCGCCGAGGACCCCGCCGCCGGCTGGCGGGTGGTGGCCGAGGGGCGCCAGATGGAGCCCCGGGTCAGCCCGGCGCCGCACCCCCGCGGCACCTCGGTGACGGTGCGCGACCTCTTCTTCAATACCCCGGCCAGGCGCAAGTTCCTGCGCACCGAGAAGACCGAGTTCGGTCACGTGGAGGAGGCCTTCCGCCGCCAGGCGCTCTCGCGCTTCGACATCGGCTGGACCCTGCGCCACAACCAGAAGACCCTCCACCAGCTGCGCCCCGGAGACGACCCGGCCAGCCGCGAGCGACGCATCGCCGCGCTGCTCGGCAAGGGCTTCCTGGAGCACGCCCTGCACCTGGACCTTGCGGCCTCAGGCCTGCGCCTGTGGGGCTGGGTCGGCCTGCCCACCCACTCCCGGGCCCAGGCCGACCAGCAGTACTTCTTCGTCAACGGCCGGGTGGTGCGCGACCGCCTGGTGGCCCACGCCATCCGCCAGGCCTACCGCGATGTGCTGTTCAGCGGCCGCCATCCGGTGTTCGTGCTCTACCTGGAGGTGGACCCCGCGGTGGTGGACGTCAATGTCCACCCGACCAAGCACGAGGTGCGTTTCCGCGATGGCCGCCTGGTCCACGACTTCCTCTTCTCCAGCCTTCATCGGGCGCTGGGCGAAGCGCGGGCCGGCCATCCGGGGGCCGGCCATCCTGGGGCCGGCCATGGCGGGGAGGAGATCCAGAAATCCGCCGCCGCGGATGAGACGCCGCGCGCCCCTGCGGCAGGGCAGGTGCGCGAGGACGCCGGCCGCTGGCAGCAGCAGCCCATGGCGCTGCCGGGCCGGGAGGAGGGCGAGCGAGTCACCCCGGATCGCGTGCGGGCCTTTATGGAGGGCTACAGGGCGCTGCACCCGAGCCACGAGGAGACGCTGCTGACCCCGCAGCCGGCGGCGCCGGGCGCTGAGGGAAGAGGAGTGGGCGGCAGCGCCGCCGGAGTGGCCCTGGCCGAGCGAGAGGCGGTGCAGGCCGCCCGCCGTCCGGCGCTGCCCGAGGCCGATGATACCCGGGCCCCGCCGCTGGGCTACGCCATCGCCCAGCTCCACGGGGTCTATATCCTTGCCCAGAGCGAACGCGGCCTGATCCTGGTGGACATGCACGCCGCCCACGAGCGGATCGTCTATGAGCGCATGAAGCGCCAGGTGCACGGCGGGCGGCTGGAGGCCCAGCCGCTGCTGGTGCCGGTGTCGCTGGCGGCGAGCGCCGCCGAGGTGGCCACCGCCGAGGCGGAGGCCGAGGCCTTCGCTCGCCTCGGCGTGGAGCTCGACGTGGCCGGCCCCGAGACCCTGCTGGTGCGCCAGCTGCCGGTGCTGCTCGGCGACGCCGACGTGGAGCCGCTGATCCGCGATATGCTCGGCGACCTGGAGCGCTACGGCCGCTCCGATCGTCTCGAGGCCCACGTCAACGAGCTGTTGGCCACCATGGCCTGCCACGGCAGCGTGCGCGCCAACCGCCAGCTGACCCTGGCGGAGATGAACGCCCTGCTGCGCGACATGGAGCGCACCGAGCGCAGCGGCCAGTGCAACCACGGCCGCCCCACCTGGACCGAGATGAGCATGAAAGAGCTGGACCGGCTCTTCTTGCGCGGCCAGTGATCGGACAGAGTAGACGCATGATGCAATGGTTTCCCCATGAAGGTTTCCTGGCTGGTCAGGAATGCCGGGTGGGAGGGCGGCTCTGCCGCGCGAAGGCGTCGTCAGGCGCCCTGTTCGGGCAGCGCTGCGCGCTGCTTCGCCCGCTGAAGCGGCCTCCCACAGTTGGAATCGCCTTGACAGGCTGGACAGGCCATGACTGATTCTCGCCCCCTGGCCATCCTGCTGATGGGCCCCACCGCCGCCGGCAAGACCGATCTCGCCATCGCGCTCCACGAGCGGCTCGGCTGCGAGCTGATCAGCGTCGATTCCGCCATGGTCTATCGCGGCATGGACATCGGCAGCGCCAAGCCCTCGGCGGAGGAGCTGGCCCGGGCGCCACACCGGCTGATCGATATCCGCGACCCCGCCGAGCCCTACTCCGCGGCGGAGTTTCGCGAGGATGCCCTGCGCGAGATGCGCCAGATCACCGCCGCCGGCCGGGTGCCGCTGCTGGTGGGCGGCACCATGATGTACCTGCGCCAGCTGCTCCACGGGGTGGCCAATCTGCCCCCTTCGGATCCCGCGGTGCGCGCCGAGCTGGAGCGCGAGGCCCGGTCGCACGGCCTCGCCGTCCTGCACGAGGCGCTGGCCCGGGTCGACCCGGTCTCGGCGGTGCGCATCCACCCCAACGACCCCCAGCGCCTGATGCGGGCCCTGGAGGTCTATCGCCTCAGCGGGCGGCCCCTCAGCGAGCTGTGGGCCGAGCAGCGCGCGGAAACCTTTCCCTGGCGCACGCTGTCGATAGGGCTTAGCCCGGCGGATCGTGCCGTGCTGCACGCGCGGATCGCCCGACGCTTCGATGCCATGCTGGCGGCCGGCTTTCTCGACGAGGTGGCGAGGCTGCGTGCCCGCGGCGACCTCTCGCCGGAACTGCCGTCGATGAAGAGCGTCGGCTACCGCCAGGCGTGGGCCTACCTCGACGGCGAGTACGGTCGCGAGACGCTGCGCCACCGCGGCATCGTCGCCACCCGGCAGCTGGCCAAGCGCCAGCTGACCTGGCTGCGCAGCTGGTCGGGGCTCGCCTGGGTCGATAACCAGGGGGGGGATCCCCTTGGGCCGGTGCTGAAACTCGTGCGCGATTTCGGCACTTAGCGTAAGATACGCCATTCGAATGCCGGGTGGCCGGGCCCCTCAGGGGCAGGCGCGATGCCAGTCAGGCAAGGTCCACCAGACGATAATATTTCAACCCCAGAGACAATTTCAGGGAGAGCAACATGTCTAAAGGGCAGTCCCTTCAAGATCCGTACCTGAACATCCTGCGCAAGGAGCGCATCCCGGTATCGATCTTCCTGGTCAATGGCATCAAGCTGCAGGGCCAGATCGAATCCTTCGACCAGTTTGTGATCCTGCTGCGCAACACCGTCAGCCAGATGGTCTACAAGCACGCCATCTCCACCGTGGTGCCGTCGCGCAACGTGCGCCTGCCGGTCCAGGACCCTGCCGCGCAGCAGGACAGCCAGTGAGGTATTGATTGTTTTTTGAACGTCCCGACGCCGGTGAAACGGCCGTCCTCGTCCATGTGGATTTCCAGGACGAACAGGAGCGTGAGGATCCGGGTGAGTTCCTCGAGCTGGTGCGCTCCGCCGGCGCCGAGCCGGCCACCCTGCTGACCGGCAGTCGCCGCCGGCCGGACCCACGGACCTTCGTGGGCTCCGGCAAGCTGGAGGAGCTGCGTGAGGCCATGGCGGTGCACGGCGCCGAGCTGGTGATCTTCAACCACGCCCTGAGTCCGTCTCAGGAGCGCAACCTCGAGCGCGTGCTCAAGTGCCGGGTGCTCGATCGTACCGGCCTGATCCTCGATATCTTCGCCCAGCGGGCGCGGACCCACGAGGGCAAGCTGCAGGTGGAGCTGGCCCAGCTGGAGTACATGTCGACCCGTCTGGTACGTGGCTGGACTCACCTGGAGCGTCAGAAGGGCGGCATCGGCCTGCGCGGTCCCGGCGAGACTCAGCTCGAGACCGACCGCCGCCTGCTGCGGGCGCGCATCAAGGCGATCCACCGGCGCCTCGACAAGGTCCGCAGTCAGCGCGAGCAGAACCGCCGCTCCCGTGCCAGGGCCGAGATCCCCAGCGTCTCCCTGGTGGGTTACACCAACGCCGGCAAGTCAACGCTGTTCAACGCCCTGACCGCCGCCAAGGTCTATGCGGCCGATCAGCTCTTCGCTACCCTCGACCCGACCCTGCGCCGACTCGAGATCGAGGATGTCGGTCCCGTGGTGCTGGCCGATACCGTGGGCTTCATTCGCCACCTGCCGCACAAGCTGGTGGAAGCCTTCCGCGCGACCCTGCAGGAGGCCGCCGAGGCGACCCTGCTGGTGCACGTGATCGATGCCGCCGACCCGGACCGTGACCTCAACGTGGAGCAGGTGGAGTCGGTGCTCGACGAGATCGGTGCCCTCGAGGTGCCGATGCTCAAGGTGATGAACAAGATCGACCTGCTCGACAGCGCGCCGCGCATCGAGCGCGACGGCGAGGGCCGCCCCGAGGTGGTCTGGCTCTCGGCGAGGGAGGGCCAGGGGCTCGAGCTGTTAGCCCAGGCCCTGGCCGAGCGGCTGGCGGACGACGTCATCGACCTGGCGTTGACCCTGGCGCCGGAGCAAGGAAGGCTTCGCGCGGGTCTACATGAGTTGGGCGCGGTGCGCGACGAGGTCTTCGACGAGCAAGGGCACAGCCGACTGCAGGTGCGGCTGCCTCGCCGCGACTTCCTGCAGCTGATGGCGCGGCTCGGCGAGCGCGCCGACCATTACCTGCCCGAGGCGCTGCAGTCGCGACCGGTGTGGGAAGAGTGAGCGGGAAGAGTACGCGGGAAGAGTGAGTGGGAAGAGTTGATCGGGATGAGTGAGCGGGACGCCTGAGCGGGACGGAATGACAGGAACCAAAGTGCCGCCCGGTAGCCATGGATGCGCCGGGCTGGCCGATAACGACAAGGGGTGACCAGCGTCTCGCCAGAGGCGCTACAGGATCGCAACCGAAGCCTTCGCCGGCGCTGCCGGTGGGGCAGAATCGCATAGTGGAGAAGACCTATGGCCTGGAATGAGCCTGGTGGTGGCAACCAGCACGACCCCTGGAGTGGTGGTGGTGGCCGACGCGGTGGCGGCAATGGAGGCGGCGGCGGCAACCGCGGCGGCAACCAGGGTCCCCCCGATCTCGATGAAGCCCTGAAGAAGTTTCAGGACAAACTCAACAACATGCTCGGCGGTCGCGGCGGCAAGGGTGGCGGCGGCAGGGGTGGCAAGGGCGGTGGCGGCAAGCCACGTAACGTCTTCGCCCTCCCCGGGCTGCTCATCATCGTCGCCCTGGCGATCTGGGCGGCCTCCGGCTTCTACCTGGTCGACCAGTCCGAGCGGGGCGTGGTCCTGCGCTTCGGCAAGTTCCAGGAGGTGGTGACCCCCGGCCTGCACTGGAACCCGCCGCTGATCGACGACGTGCGCATGGTCAACGTGACCCGGGTGCGCTCGCTGACCCAGACCCAGTCGATGCTGACCCGCGACGAGAACATCGTGCGCGTCGAGATCTCGGCCCAGTATCAGGTGGCCAATCCCCGCGACTTCGTGCTCAACGTGCGCAATCCCCAGCTCTCCATCGAGAACGCGCTGGACTCCGCGCTGCGTCACGTGGTGGGTGGCACCGACATGATCGATATCCTCACCGCCGGTCGTGAGATCCTCGGCAGCTCCGTGGCGAGCCGCCTGCAGTCCTACCTGGACAGCTACGGCACCGGTATCCGGCTGCAGACCATCAACATCGAGTCCACCTCGGCGCCGGACCCGGTCATCGATGCCTTCGACGACGTGATCCGGGCCCGCGAGGATCGCCAGCGGACCATCAACGAAGGCATGGCCTACGCCAATGCCATCATCCCCGAGGCCCAGGGTCAGGCCCAGCGCCTGGTCGAGCAGGGCCAGGGCTATCGCGAATCGGTGGTCGCCGAGGCGCGCGGTCAGGCCAACCGCTTCACCGCGCTGCTCTCCCAGTACCAGAGCGCGCCGGAGGTGATGCGTGAGCGTCTCTACCTGGATGCGATGAGCGAGGTGTTCGGCAGCACGCCGAAGGTGCTGGTGGATGTGGCGGCCGAGAGCCCGCTGATGTACCTGCCCCTGGACCAGATGGGCAACGGCGGTCGCGCTGCGGCTACCGGCGAGCGCCTGGGCGAGCAGGGTGAGCTCGACCCGCGGGTGCTGGAGCGCCTGCGCTCCGGCCAGACCGCGTCAGGCACCAGCAACAGTGGAATCCGCAGGGAGGGCCGCTAAATGATTAACAATCGATCCCTGCTGATCGTCGGCGGCCTGGCCGCCGCGGCCTGGCTGGCCAGCAACAGCCTCTACGTGGTCGACGAGACCGAGCGTGCCGTCAAGCTGCGCTTCGGTGAGGTCATCGAGGAGAACATCCAGCCGGGCCTGCACTTCAAGGTGCCGATCACCCAGACGGTGCGCAAGTTCGATACCCGCGTGCTGACCCTGGACACCGACACCAGCCGCTACCTGACCCTGGAGCAGAAGGCGGTGATCGTGGACTCCTACGTCAAGTGGCAGGTGGTCAACCCGACCCGCTACTACGAGGCCACCGCCGGCGATGAGATGATGGCGATTCGCCTTATCCAGCCGCGGGTCGACGAGAGCCTGCGTAACGAGTTCGGTCGCCTGGACCTCCAGCAGATCATCGCCGAGCGCCGCGACGACCTGATGATCGGGCCGACCCAGGACCTCGACGCCCTGCTGCGCGACGAGCTGGGGGTGGCGATTCGCGACGTGCGCGTCAAGCGGATCGACCTGCCCGACGACGTCTCCGCGGCGGTCTTTGACCGCATGCGCTCGGAGCGTGAGCGGGAGGCCCGCGAGTGGCGCGCCCAGGGTCAGGAGGAGGCCGAGCGCATCCGCGCCAACGCCGACCGGCGCCGCCAGGTGCTGCTGGCCCAGGCCACCGAGCGGGCCGAGACCCTGCGCGGTGAGGGGGATGCCGAGGCCGCGGCCATCTTCGCCCAGGCCTATTCCGAGGATCAGGAGTTCTTCACCTTCTGGCGCAGCCTCAACGCCTACCGGGAGAGCTTCCAGGGCGACGGCAACATGCTGGTGCTCGATCCCACCAGCGACTTCTTCCGCTACCTGAGAAGCGCGGAGAATCGCGGGCCGGCGGCCAACAGCCTGCTGCCGGAGTAAGGGCAGCACCCGAACCGTCCCGCGCCCAAGGCGCGGGACGGTTCCCCGGGGTTCATCCCCGGCGCAAACGTGGTAGACTCCTGCAACCGGGCGTGGCCCGGTTTTTTTGTGGCCGACTATCGCAAGACCGCGCAGGCCCTGTCGCATCTCGACGCCCGCCGAGTCTGGCGAGAGCGTTCGTTTTACGGCCATTTTCACTGCCTTGCAGGATGATTTTCATGACCATCGCTGACCGCTGGCTGCTGCCCGACGGGATGGACGAAGTGCTGCCGCCCCAGGCGAGCCGCATGGAGGAGCTGCGCCGCGCGCTGCTCGACCTCTACCACCGCTGGGGCTACGACCAGGTGATGCCACCCACCGCGGAGTTCCTCGACTCCCTGCTCACCGGTACCGGCTCCGACCTGGCGCTGCAGACCTTCAAGCTCACCGACCAGCTGACCGGGCGCATGATGGGCGTCAGCGCCGACGTCACCCCCCAGGTGGCGCGCATGGATGCCCACTCGCTCAAGCGCCAGGGACCGGTGCGGCTCTGCTACTGCACCAATGTGCTGCGGGCCACCGCCGACCAGCACCAGGGCGGCCGCAGCCCGGTGCAGGTGGGGGTGGAACTGTTTGGCCACGCCGGCCTCGAGGCGGACCTCGAGATCCTGCACCTGGCCCTGGCCTCGCTCTCCGAGTCCGGCGCCGAGGAGATCCACTTGGCGCTGGGCCATATCGGCATCTATCGCAGCCTGGTCCAGGCCGCGGGCCTCGAGGGCGACGCCGAGCGGGCGCTGTTCGAGGCCCTGGAGCTCAAGAGCCCGGGCGAGCTGGCCGAGCGGGTGGCCGAGAGCGTCGCGGACCCGGTCCTGGCCGAGATGTTCCTGGCGCTGGGACGCCTGCACGGCGGCGCCGAGGTGCTGGAGGAGGCCCGCGAGGCCTTCGCCGAGGCCCCGGCCCCGGTGGGGGCGGCCCTCGAGCAGCTGCGCGCCCTGCACCAGGGCGTGTTGAAGGGGCACCCCGAGGTCGAGCCCTACTTCGACCTGGGCGAGCTGCGCGGCTACGCCTACCATACCGGCATGATGTTCGCCGCCTACGTGCCCGGCTACGGCCAGGCGCTGGCCAAGGGTGGCCGCTATGACGACACCGGGCGTGCCTTCGGTCGTGCGCGCCCGGCCACCGGCTTCTCCATGGATCTCAAGCAGCTGGCCAGCCTGTCCCTCGCCGAGCCGCCCTGCGACGGTATCTGGGCGCCTGCGGAGGGCGAGGGGCTGCACGAGGCCGTCATCGCCTGGCGGGCGAAGGGCGAGCGGGTGGTGCAGGCCCTGCCGGGGCAGCGCACCGGGCCCGTCGAGCACCGCTGCGATCGCGAGCTGGTGTTCATCAATGGCCACTGGGAGGCCGTGGCACTGTAGACTGGGTTAACCCTTGGGCGCGACGGTCCGCCGGCGCGCGGCAACGAGAGACGAGAGAGCAATGGGCAAGAACGTAGTCGTATTGGGCACCCAGTGGGGTGACGAAGGCAAGGGCAAGGTCGTCGACCTGCTCACCGAATCCGCCGCCGCGGTGGTGCGCTTCCAGGGCGGTCACAACGCCGGCCACACCCTGGTGATCGACGGCGAGAAGACCGTCCTGCACCTGATTCCTTCCGGCATCCTGCGCCAGGACAAGATGTGCGTGATCGGCAATGGCGTGGTGCTCTCGCCCGAGGCGCTGATCAAGGAGATCCGCGAGCTCGAGGAGAAGGGCGTGCCGGTGCGCGAGCGCCTGCGCCTGTCGCCGGCCTGCCCGCTGATCCTGCCCTACCACGTGCGCCTCGACCAGGCCCGCGAGAAGGCCCGCGGCGTGGCCAAGATCGGCACCACGGGGCGCGGCATCGGCCCGGCCTACGAGGACAAGGTGGCCCGCCGCGGCCTGCGCCTGGGTGACATGCTGCACCGCGAGCGCTTCGCCTCCAAGCTCGGCGAGGTCCTCGACTACCACAACTTCGTGCTGGTCAACTATCACGGCGAGCCGCCGGTGGACTTCCAGCGGGTGCTGGACGAGGCCATGGAGATGGCCGAGGAGCTGCGTCCCATGGTGTGCGATACCGTAAGCCTGGTCCACGAGTATCGCCGGTCCGGCGAGAACATTCTCTTCGAGGGCGCCCAGGGCTCGCTGCTGGACATCGACCACGGCACCTATCCCTTCGTGACCAGCTCCAACACTACCGCCGGCGGCACCGCCACCGGCTCCGGCGTCGGGCCGCTCTACCTGGACTATGTGCTGGGCATTACCAAGGCCTACACCACCCGGGTCGGCTCCGGCCCGTTCCCCACCGAGCTGTTCGATGACCACGGCCGTCACCTGGCCGAGCGTGGCCACGAGTTCGGCGCCACCACCGGCCGCCCGCGCCGCTGCGGCTGGTTCGACGCCGTGGCTCTGCGCCATGCGGTGCAGATCAACTCGGTCTCTGGCATCTGCCTGACCAAGCTCGACGTGCTCGACGGCCTCGAGAACATCCGCGTCTGCGTGGGCTATCGCAGCAAGGATGGCGAAGTGCTGGACACCCCGGTGGACACCGAGGGCTATGAGGCCATCGAGCCGCTCTACGAGGACCTGCCGGGCTGGAGCGAGTCGACCCTGGGCGCCCGGCGCGTCGAGGACCTGCCGGCCAACGCGCGCGCCTACATCCGCTACCTGGAGGAGAAGGTGGGCACCTCCATCGATATCATCTCCACCGGTCCGGACCGCAACGAGACCATCGTGCTGCGCAACCCCTTCGAGGGCTGAGGCTCGACGGGCCGCACGCGGCCCGCGCGGCCTGTACGACAACGCAGAAGGCCGGCACCTGGTGCCGGCCTTCTGCGTTTCGGGTCACGATGTCACGACGTTACGGCGCTGCGGCGAGATCGTCCGAGAGCAGGTCGTGGAGCGTCTCGAGGGCCATGTCGCTGTCGGCCTCCATCACCTCCTCCAGCCACAGCAGCGCCTGCTCGCGGTTGGCGCTCTCGAGCCCGTTGGCCTCCAGGTAGGCCTCGGCCAGCGCCAGGCGTGCGCTGGAGTGCCCCTGGCGGGCGGCCTGGAGCAGGTAGTCGGCGCCTCGGCGGCTGTCCCGCTCCAGGCGCTCGCCGTGCAGGTACTCGCGTCCCAGGGTGGCCTGGGCGCCGGGGTGACCCTCGTCCGCGGCCTCCGTGAGCAGGGCCTGGCCCCGCTCGATGTCCTCCGGCATGCCCTCCTCGCCGCGCAGCAGGATACGGCCCAGGTTGGCCCGCGACGAGACATCGCCGCTCTGGGCCGCCTGGTCCAGCCACTCCGCGGCCCGCGCCGGGTCGGCCTCGACGCCGTTGCCCTCCAGGTAGGCCTGGCCCAGCAGCCTGGCGGCGTGGGGGTTGCCGGCCTCGGCGACGGGACGCAGGGTGGCGACACCCTGCTCGGCATCCTGTTCAAGGTGTTCGCCGCGCAGCAGCGCCTCGCCGAGCCGCAGCCGGGCCCCGTCGTGGCCCGCCTCGGCCGCCCCCTGCAGCAGGGTCTGGCCGCGCTCGGGGTCGCTCTCGAGCAGCATCTCGCCGACCTCGGCCCGGGCCCCGGTATGCCCGGCATTGGCGGCGCGCTCGAGCCACGCGCGGGACGCCTCGGGATTGGCCTGGACCCCGTCGCCGTGGAGGAAGGCGCGGCCCAGGTCGGCCATGGCCCCCGG
>NZ_CP071922.1:3085937-3088333 GCF_017584085.1 Halomonas sp. BM-2019 | reverse complement strand
CAGGGCTGGCTGGGGACCAGGCCATCGTCCAGGTAGAGCGCGCCGAGATGGGCCAGCGCCAGGGGCGCGTCCTGCTCGGCGGCTTGCTCGAGGAGCTCGATGGCGCGCGCCACCTCGGGGGGCGTGGCGAGGGCATTGGCGGCCAGGGCGGCGCCCGGTTCGTCGGCCGGTACGGGCTCGTCCATCAGGCGGGCCTGCTTCTCGGCTTCCTCGAGCAGTGCCGCGCCGAGGAGCACCATGGCGTCGACGCTCCCGGCTTCGACCGCCGCCTCCAGCCAGCGCGTCGCGTCCGCCGGCCGCGTCGGCCCCAGGTCGGGGTCGAGCAGGGCCTGGCCCAGGCGGGTCATGGCGTCGACGTCGCCGCGGCCGGCGGCCTCCTCGAGCAGCTGCATGCCCTGCCGGGGGTCGCCGCCGCGCAGCAGCGCGGTGCCGGCGTGGCCCAGGGCATCCCCGTCGCCGGCATCGGCGGCGCGTACCAGCCACTCCTGGCGCAGCTCGGGGCGGTCGTCGAGCAAGCCGTCGGGGGCGTAGAGGCCGGCGAGCCGGCGCATGGCGCCGGTGTCGCCCTCTTCGGCCCGGGTCTCGAGCACGCGCCCCAGGCGCGTCGCATAGTCCTGGGCGCGCTGGGGGTCGGTCTCCAGCCACCCGCCTGGGCCGTGGGCCTCGGCCAGGGCCTCGAGGGCGTTGGGCTCGTCCCGGCCGGCGGCCCGCTCATAGAGCCGCTGGGCCCGTTCCGGGTCGGGGCCGATCTGCTCGCCTCCCTCGGCGAGCAGGGCGGCAAGGCGCGGCTCGGCGCGCTCTACCCCCTCCTTGACCGCCTGGTCGAGGAGCAGGAAGGCGAGCCGTTCATCCTGCTCGACGCCATCCCCCGCGAGGTAGAGCTCGGCGAGATCGAGGGAGGCCTGGCCGCGGATCGTCGAGGGGCGCTCGATCGCGCGGCCGTAGAGCCGGGCCGCTTCGGCGGGGTCACGCTCGACCCCCTGGCCGGCGTCATGGAGCTTGGCCATCTCGTAGTAGGCCGGGGGGATATGTCGGGCCATCAGCGGCTCGAGGCGCTCGATGGCCTCGGCGTGGCGTCCCTCCGCGATGAACTCCTGGGCGCGATTGATCTGCTGCCAGTCATCGCCGCCGATCTCGGCCTCCGGGCGCCAGCCGAACCAGTCGCGGTACTCGGCCGGCACCTCGGCCTGTGGCTGGGCGGTGTCGGTCGACAGGCCGGCGCTCCCGCAGCCGCTCAGCAGGGCCAGCAGGGCCAGGGAGGCCGTCAGTCTCGAGGGCGTGGAGAGGGGTGTTCGGATCCGGGTCATGGGAAGGTCCTCGGCGTCGGCGGATGGGGGAGTCACGACTCGCCGAGACCGCGGAAGGCCTCGGTCTGGCGCTGTTCGTCGTCCTGGAAGATGTGCGCCTGGGCATCGGGAGGCATCAGGTAGAGGGTCATGTGCCCGCCGGCGCTGCGGTTGTAGAGCGGGCGGACCCGGCGCACGAAGTCGGCGACCCGCGGGTCGTCGAAGCGGTCCTGGTAGATCTCCATCCAGGTGAAGTACTGGGGATCCTTGAGGAAGCCGGTGTACTGCTCGAGGGGGGCGAAATCGCCCAGCGCGGCCGGGTCCTCGAGGATCCGGAACAGGAAGTCGACGCCGTCATGGAGGGTGTTGCCGTCGACCTCCAGGTCGAAGATCTCCTCGTAGCCCTGGCGGGCGATCACCTGCATGTTGGTCACCAGGTAGAGCAGGGCATAGTTCTGGTAGTGGGTGGCGCGGCGCCCGCGGTTCACCTCGAGGGGCAGGGCGCCCTCCTCGGTCATGTCGTGCAGCGCCGAGTAGACGGCGCTGACGCCGAAGCGGAACAGCTCGTCGTCCTCGGTGAGCACGCCGATGATGCTGCCGTAGAGGGCACGACGGTAGAAATGGTTGTTGCAGCAGCTGTTCTCGGGCTCGCCGGGAATCTCGGCGTGCAGGTGGGCCAGCTCGTTGAGCCACGCCTCGAGCCGCTCGCGCTCCTCCTCTAGGCCCTCCACGAAGGGACGTACCGTGGCGTAGGCCAGCCCCGCCGCAAACAGCATCGACTCGGTGGCGAACCAGGCCTGGGGCTGGGTGGAGTCGTAGTGGAAGTCGGTGAGTGCCTCGGCCTCGGCCCAGTGGTCCAGGTAGCGCACCAGGCAGTCGGCGTAGTAGCTGTCGCCGCTGGCGACGAAGGCGCCGGCCAGCAGCGAGACGCTATCCTCGAAGCGGAACAGCGGCTCCGAGGCGAGCTCCCACTCCTCCGGGTTGGGGTAGTAGCCGGGAATCCGCACCCGGGTGGTGATGGGCTCGTAGGCCAGCAGCTGCTGGCAGCTCGGGCCGCGGGAGAACTCGTCGAGCTCCTGCAGCAGGATGGCGGTGTCGGTGGATTCAAGC
>NZ_CP071922.1:3069637-3085837 GCF_017584085.1 Halomonas sp. BM-2019 | reverse complement strand
CGAGGCGCTGGACGTTCTTCTCGGTGCCCCAGTGGCGATGGGTGGCGAAGCCCTCGCGGATCGCCTCGTGGCCCCCGGCTGCGGCGCCGGGGCGCGGGGCGTCGACCTCGACGTAGCGGGTCGAGCAGGACTCGACCGCGGGAATCCTCGGCGGGGCCTCGCCCTCGCCCTCGGCCAGTGCGGTGGCCGGGGCCAAGGCCGACGCCAGCCCCGCCAGGGCGAGGCAGGCGGCGCGCTGCGCGCCTGGAGAGGGGGAAAGGGGGTGCTGTGACATGCTGCCTCCTCGGGGATGCCCCCGCGGCCGTGCCGCGGCGGCGGGGTGGGGGGTGTCTCCTGTCAGGCGTCGTCTTCCTGCATGGCGGCCCGGTAGATGCGGTCGCCGAACTGGATCACCGCGCGGGCGCCCTGCCAGACCCACTCGGCGGTGGCGCCCAGCAGCGGCGCATCGGTGAAGCGCACGTCCACCGGCTGGCCGACGCTCTGGGCGGGCAGGTCCGTTTCAGGGACCAGCAGCACGCTGGCCACGTTCTGCTGCTGGCGGACCCAGTTGGGGAAGCCGGCCCGCGGCTGGCGCTCCACGTCCAGGGCGACGTTGCGCACCCGGGCGCGGATCGGCCCCGAGGCGTCGGGCAGCGAGAGGTAGGCGGTCTGGTTGGGCTCGATGCGGGCGATGTCGTTCATGTGCACCAGCGCCTCGACCAGCACGTCATCCTCGCCGGTGCGGATCAGCGTCATGATCCGCTCGCCCTGGTTGATGTAGGTGCCGTCGGCGCTGGAGAGCGCCCAGGCCACCAGGCAGTCGCAGGGGCTGTAGATCTCGTTGCTGGCCTGGCGTGCCTGCAGGGCGGTGATCCGCGAGCTCTCGTAGTCGCGGGCCGTCTCGAACTGCTCGATGCGCGCCCGGGCGATCTCCGGAGAGACCGACTCGAAGGAGAGGGTGTCGCCGCTGGCCGGCTGGGAGGAGTTGGCCAGGCTTACCTCCTCGCTGCCCGAGTCGAGGTGCTCGCGCAGGTTCTCGATCAGGCGGTCGTTGTAGCGCTGGGCCGCCTCGGCCAGGATCAGGTCCGACTCCAGATCGCTGTCCTCGACCCGGGTGAGCAGGGCGTCCCGCTCGACCCGGTCGCCGGCCTGCAGCTCGTGGGCCCCCAGGATGCCGGCCCCGGGGGCGCTGATGTCGATGCGCGGCGCGGTCACCGCGGCGAAGCTCGGCTCGATCATCATGAAGTTGCGGTAGGCAGTGGCGGCCACCACCAGTCCCAGCAGGCCGATGGCGGCGAACAGCAGCGCGTAGCGGCGCCTGGCGCGCCGCGGGCGTGAGGCGGGCAGCGGCTGGCTCACCCCGGCCTGGCGCTGGCGTGGCGTCTGGGGGTCCTCGCCGGCCATCATCGCCTCGACGCTGGCGGTGCGTCCGCTCAGGCAGCTGCGGATCACCTGGCGCAGCAGCTCGCGGTGGCCCGGCTCGATGTCGGTGATCTCGAAGCCCGCCGTGTAGCCACGGCCGTCCCGATCCGGGGTGACGCGGCGGCAGCCGGCATGCACCGGGATGATCAGCTCGCTGGCCCCGGCGGTCATCAGCAGCGAGGCCCTGACCGGCTCGCCGGGGTGGAAGGGGTGCTCGCTGTGCAGCGCGAAGCCGCCTAGGGAGACATTGACCCCGGCCAGGGTGCGGCCGTCCGCCAGCCTCACCCGGAAGGGCGGGGAGACGCGGATATGGCGCCGCTCGTCGCGGCGTTCGTGATGGAGCCGGTCACCGCGGGCCTGGCGCTCGTGCTCCCGGGCGCCCCCGGGCACATCGCCGAGGGTCGGTTCGTGTCGATCCTGATCGCGGGGATCGGAAAAATGGTCAGCCATCCGTTGGTTCTCCTTGCTCAGGGGCCGGCCGTCTTCACGGCGTCCATGACGGGGTCGGGCTCGACCCTGAGGCGTACGTTGACGAGGGTCAGTCGCTGCTGGTCCAGGGTCAGGGTGCAGCCCGCGTCGGGGGGGCAGCCTGTGGTCTCGGCCAGGGGCGCTCCATCCGGGCCCGTGATGCGCTCGGCGACCCCGGGGGTCAGGGAGAGGGTGCTGGCGAGCCGGCCGTCGGCGCCGTCGATGCGCTCGGCGCGCACGGGCTTCTGGGCCAGGCGGTCGAGCAGGGCCTCGTTGACCCGCAGCTCACCCTCGGGAAGCCGCACGCTGCCGCCCTCGGGCACGGTCGTGGCCACCTGGGCGAGCCAGCGGTTGGCGTTCTCGGCGGGCGCCTCGGCCCCGTTGCCCTGGTCCCGGGCGATGGCCAGCGACATCCGGTCGGGGGGCTTAAGCACCCCGGTGGTGAGCACCAGCACGAAGAGCAGCGCGCCGTAGGCGAAGCCGTGCAGCACATGGCCCATGCGGCGCTGACGGCGGACGGCGACCGGGTCGTCGGGCTCGCCGGCGGAGATCCCCTGGCGCGACCACTTCTGGCGGTTGAAGCGGAAGCTCACGTAGGTCTTGAGGATCGCCCCCCACACCTGGTTGTAGTAGATCAGCGGGATCCACAGCAGGCTGTAGCGTCCCCGCTGCCAGGCCAGGATCAGGGTGGCGATGCCGCGGGTGAAGAGGATCCACAGCAGGTAGGCGAACAGGAACGAGGGACGCACGAACAGCGTCACCAGCAACACCACCGTGGGGCCGATCAGGGTGGTCCACATGGAGAGCCGCTGGTCGACCAGGCTCCACCAGGCGAACAGCCCCATGGGGCGGGGCCCGAGGGCGATGGCGCGATTGCTGGTGCGCAGCATGTTGCCGTACCAGCGCCGCATCAGGTCGGTGGTGGAGGCGAAGAAGCGCCGGCGGTCGGGCAGCTCCTCGTAGCCCGAGACGTAGACGTCGGGGATATAGCGCATCCGCCAGCCGTTCTTCAGCAGCCAGAACCAGGTCGACTTGTCGTCCCCGGAGAGGAACTTGAAGCGGCCGAAGCGCCAGTGCTCGACCTGGTCGTTCTCGACCAGGTCGATGAAGTCCGGCTGCACCGCCAGGTCGGCGCGGAAGGCGCTGTAGCGGCCGGTGAGCACCAGCAGCCGCCGGGAGACCGACAGCGAGCTCATCACCAGGTGGCGCTGGGCATAGCGCAGGTCATACCACTCGCGGGTGGCATCGTTGCCGGTGACGATGGCGCTGTTGTTGGTGGTGAGGGCGCCGAGCCCAGGGTCGGCCTGGAAGAACGACAGCGAACGCTCGAGGGTGCCAGGCTCCAGGCGGATGTCGCCATCCATGGAGACCAGCAGGGAACCCGGCGCGGGCAGTCGACGCGAGATCGCCCGCAGCACCTCGGCCATGGCGGAGCGCTTGCCGTCCCCCTTCTGGAACATGTAGCGGACCTCGACGTGGTCGGGCCAGCCGTGGTCGTCCAGCACGTGGGTGATCACGTCGACGTCGGTGCGATCCGAGATCGAGGCGAACAGCACCGTGGGCACCCCGTAGTCGACCAGCTCGCGCAGCAGGGCGTCGTAGACCCGGAAGTTCACCTCGCCCTCGATGCGGTAGGAGGTGCAGAGCACGTAGAGCTCCGGCGGCCGGGAGTGCTCGGCTGCCGCGTCCGCCTCGGCGCGCAGGCGCGGGAAGATGCGCCGGTTGTACCAGGTCGAGCGCACGGCCTGGACCAGCCACCAGCTGTAGCGCCAGGCGCCCACGGCCCCGATGGCGAAGAAGAAGCTCTTCGACTCCGGGCTGAAGACCTCCGCGGGGAGCTCAGTGATGATCACCACCAGGGCGGCCAGCATCAGCAGCAGGGTGGTGAGTTCCGTCACCCGGCTGGCGACGGAGCGATCGACGGGTGGTCTCGACATCACGCTGCCTCAGGCCAGGACGGGGCGCACGGAGTCACCCCGGCCGATGGCGTAGTAGGCGAGCCCGGCGGCCTTGACGCTCTCGGGGGAGAAGAGGTTGCGGCCGTCGATCACCACCGGCTCGCGCAGGGTCTCGCGCAGGCGGGCGAAGTCGACGGTGCGAAAGGCCTTCCACTCGGTGCAGATCACCAGCGCATGGGCGCCCTCCAGGGCCTCGTCGCGGCGCGCGCAGAGCGCGAGGTCGTCGCGCTCGCCGTAGAGCCGGCGACACTCCTCGGTGGCCTCGGGGTCGAAGGCCTGGACCCGGGCACCGGCCTCCCACAGCGCCTCCATCAGCGCGCGACTCGGCGCCTCGCGCATGTCGTCGGTGTTGGGCTTGAAGGCCAGTCCCCACAGGGCGATGGTCTTGCCGGCCAACTGGCCGTCGAAGGCCTCGCACACCTTCTCGAACAATCGGCCCTTCTGGCGGGCGTTGACCCGCTCCACCGCGCCGATCATCTCGGCGGGATAGCCGGCCGCCTCGGCGGTGTGGGCCAGCGCCTTAACGTCCTTGGGGAAGCAGGAGCCGCCGTAGCCGCAGCCGGGGTAGATGAAGTGGTAGCCGATGCGCGGGTCCGAGCCGATGCCGTGGCGTACCTCCTCGATATCGGCGCCCAGGCGCTCGGCGAGGTTGGCGATCTCGTTGATGAAACTGATCTTGGTGGCGAGCATGGCGTTGGCCGCGTACTTGGTCAGCTCGGCGCTGCGCACTGTCATGAACATCAGCTTGTCGCGCTGGCGGTTGTAGGGGCCGTAGCACTCGCGCATGGCCTGCCTTACCCGCTCCGACTCGGTGCCGACCACGATGCGCGAGCCCCGCGAGAAGTCCTCGATGGCCGCGCCCTCCTTGAGGAATTCCGGGTTGGAGCAGACATCGAAATCGCGCGCCTCGCCGCGACGGTCGAGCGCGGCGGCGACCACCCGCTCCACCTTGCTGGCGGTGCCCACCGGCACCGTCGACTTGTTGACGATGATCCGGTAGTCAGTCATGTGCTGGCCGATGGTCTCGGCGACCTTGAGCACGTGGCGCAGATCGGCGCTGCCGTCCTCGTCGGAGGGGGTGCCCACGGCGATGAACTGCAGCAGCCCGAAGGCCACGCCCTCGGCGGGGTCGGTGGTGAAGCGCAGGCGACCGGCGGTCTGGTTCTGGCGGATCAGGCTCTCGAGGCCGGGCTCGAAGATCGGCACCTCGCCGTCGTTGAGTCGGGCGACCTTGTCGGCGTCCACGTCGACGCAGATGACATCGTGGCCGACATCCGCCAGGCAGGCGCCGGTCACCAGTCCTACATAGCCGGAACCGAAGATGGTAATCCTCATGGTCGTCGTTGCTCCTTGCTCGGGGGCCTCTCCATGCGTGTCGCACCCAACCCTCGCCCAAGGTGGCGAGCGGTGGTACGAAAGGGGCCGTATCGTGTTGGGCATGCGGTCAGTCCCTGCAGCAACAATCGGGCCAGGCAATCCAGCCCCTTGCAGATCAGGGAGTTGAGAGAGATAGGGGAAAGGCGTCGCCACCGAGCCACGCCCGGAGTGTCGCCTGGTGGCAACAGAATCGGCGTGAATCGAGAGAAGGGAGCTATATCAGGAGGTTGCGATGTTGCCAGTTGGCAACGGTCAGGGTGCCTTGAGCTTCAAGTGGTTGAAATGAAAGAGAGTGAGGGTGCGCGCGGCTCAATGGTCGATGCCGCGACGCGCCTGGACGCCGGCGTTGAAGGCGTGGCGCACCTCCTGCATCTCGGACTCCGTTCTGAAGGGTTTGTCAAAGTGAAGAGTCTGCGCGAGACGGCCCGCGGCGTCGGCCGTACCCGCTCAGCTCCCTTGGCGCACCCGCGCCTCCATGCGCGAGAGGAATACCCCCATGATGCGCTCATAGAGGTCGCGGCCGAGCACCGCATCCTCGATGCCCGCATCCACGTTGGGGTTGTCGTTGACCTCGATCACCACCACCCGGTCGCCGGCCTGCTTGAGATCGACCCCGTAGAAGCCATTGCCGATCAGCCGGCAGGCCCTGAGCGCGGCCTTGATCACCCCCGGCGGCGCCTCGGCGGGGTCGTGGGTGGTGAAGCCGCCGCTCTTCACCCGGGCGCCGGAGTGGTCGTAGATCTGCCAGTGGCCGCGGGCCATGTAGTAGCGGCTGGCGAAGAGCACCCGGCCATCCAGCACCCCGATGCGCCAGTCGTAGTCGGTGGGCAGCCACTCCTGGAGCAGCAGCAAGGCGGAATCGCGGAACAGGCGGGCGGCCTCGCGCTCCAGCTGGGCCCGGTCGGTCACCTTGACCACCCCGCGGGAGAAGGCGCCGTCCGGCACCTTGAGCACCAGCGGGAAGACGAGGTGGCCGAGGCGCTCGGCCAGCGGCCGGCGGTCGCCGCGCTGCAGCAGCACGCCCTCGGGCGCCGGGACCCCGCGGGCCCGCAGCAGGGCGTGCAGGTAGACCTTGTTGGTGCAGCGCAGGATGTCCCGGGGCGAATCGATTACCACCAGCCCCTCGTGCTCGGCGCGCCGCGCCATGCGGTAGGTGTGGTGGTCGAGCGCCGTGGTCTCACGGATGAACAGGCCGTCAAATTCGGCGAGCCGCCCGGCGTCGCGACGGGTGATCAGCGAGACGTCGATGCCCTGCCGGCGCCCGGCGCGAATGAAGGCCTTGAGGGCCGCGCGGTTGCTGGGGGGCATGGCCTCCTTCGGGTCCACCAGGATTGCCAGGTCGAAGCGGTAGCGCCGGCGCGCCTTCGGGGTGCGCCACACCTGGCGAGAGTGGTGGTTCAGGGCGCTGGCGAAGAGATCCTGTTCGTCCGTGCCCAGGTCGCGCAGCCGCAGGGGCCTCAGGCGGGCCAGCCGCCACAGGTCGTGGCGCCGCACCAGCCGGGCCTCCAGCAGCGGGCAGGGCAGGCGCTCGAAGAGCTTGCGGGCCAGGCGCTCCAGGCCGGGTGCCTGGCACTCGCCGAACATCACCCGCAGGGTCAGGCTGTCGCCGGGCAGGGCGCCCTCCCGGGCCAGCTCGCCGAGCAGCGGCGCCAGGGTGTCGAGCTGCAGGTCGATAAGCGCCTTACGGGAGAGCTCGTTGAGGGTCTCCACCGTGGGCAGCACCCGATGGCCGCGGGCCTGGGCCAGGAGCGAGACGTAGTAGCCGCTGCCCAGGTAGTCGAGCTCGCCGCACAGGTTGAGCACATGGGTGGTGCGGTCCTGCTGCTCCTCCGCGACGCGATGGCGACGATCCTGGGCCAGGAAGTCGGCGGCGGTGATCAGGTCCTCGGAGGGGTAGTAGGGCTGCCAGTCGTCGAGCCGGTCGACGACGATTCGCAAGGGGCACATGGGGCGCTTTCCGGACAGGGAAATGGGGAGGACGACGCGCCCAGCATGGGGCAGGGTGGCTCGACGGGCAATCGGCCGCCAGGGTGAAAAGATTTCATGTTCCGGGCCACTGACAGCCGAGGCCTGGCTGCGCAGAATCATCGCCATCGACCCAGGAGTCTTCCATGACCACCCGACTGCGTCCGGCCACCCCCCACGACCTGGATGCTCTGAATCGCCTGGAGCAGAGTGCCTTCGAGGGTGACCACTTCAGCCGTCGCCAGCTCTGGCATCTTCTCAACCGTGCCCACGCCGCGACCTGGGTGATCGAGCGCGAGCCTGAAGGGCGCACGCCGGCCCGCCTGCTGGGCTACGGCACCCTGCTCTTTCGCCATGGCAGCCGCCGGGCGCGGCTCTATTCCTTCTGCGTGCACCCCGAGGCTCGGGGCCGGGGGCTGGGCCGCCATCTGCTCGAGACCCTGGAGGCCGCTGCCCGGGCGCGCCGCAGCGAGTGCCTTGGCCTCGAGGTTCGCGCGGACAACCGAGTGGCACTAAGGCTCTATCGGCGCATGGGCTTTCGCCTCGAGCGCTGGCTTCCGGACTACTACGAGGACGGCTGCGCTGGCTGGCAGATGGTCAAGTCCCTCGGGGCGCCCTCGACAGGCGCGGCCACCGCCGCGGGCTGATAGAATCGGCGGGCAACCGATCCACCCACTCACAGGACAAGCCATGCCCTCCTTCGATATCGTTTCCGAATTCGACGGCCACGAGGCCAGCAACGCCGTGGACCAGGCCAATCGCGAGGTCCAGTCCCGCTTCGATTTCAAGGGCGTCACCGCCAGCTTCGAGCTCAGCGGCGAGACCGTCTCACTGGAGGCCGAAGTGGACTTCCAGCTCAAGCAGATGCTCGACGTGCTGCGCGGAAAGCTGATCAGTCGCGGCATCGACGCCCGCTGCATGGACGTCCAGGAGCCGGTGCTCTCAGGGGTGCGTGCCCGCCAGGAGGTGATCCTCAAGCAGGGCCTCGACCAGAAGGAGGCCAAGGAGATCGTCAAGCGCATCAAGGAGTCCAAGCTCAAGGTGCAGGCGCAGATCCAGGGCGAGAAGGTGCGCGTCACCGGCAAGAAGCGCGATGATCTCCAGGCGGTGATGGCGCTGCTGCGCGGCGAACAGGGCCCCGACCTGCCGCTGCAGTTCGACAACTTCCGCGACTGAACTCCACGGCGCCGGGCTTAGGCCGGTGCCGCCCCGGCCTGCGGTCGAGGTCGAAATAGCTCGCCCTGCCTGCCCGCCATAGCCCATCGCGATTGGCCAGCCGTGCCGGGTTGCGCTTCAATGGAGGTATCGCGACGCAGGGAGTGCCCGATGTCCTCGATTCGCCGCCTGTTCTTCCTTGCCATCGCCTGGGTGAGTTTCGGCCTGGGCGTGATCGGCGTCTTCGTGCCGCTGATGCCGACCACCTGCTTCATGCTGCTGGCGGTGTGGGCCGCCTCGAAGGGCTCGCCGCGCTTCGCCCTGTGGATCCGCGAGCATCCGCGCTTCGGCCCCACGGTGGTGGCCTGGGAGGGCGAGCGGGCCATTCCCCGCCATGCCAAGTATCTGGCCGCCGCCATGCTGGTCTTCTCCATGCTGGTCCTGGCCCTCACCGTGGGCATCCTGTGGCTCAAGCTGGCGCTGATCGGCGGCCTGGCGCTGCTCGGGCTGTGGATCCTCACCCGTCCGGAACCCCTCCTGGGTCGGTCGTGACACCACTTTGAGCGATGCCACTTTGAGACGGGGGGCGCCGACGCCGTACAATGGTGTCCATTTCCGACAGGAGCATGCCGAATGTCCGACCCCCAGCCGACTCGCCTGAGCGACTACCGTCCCCCCGCCTACCGCATTATCCGCACCGAGTTGACCGTCGACCTCGACCCGGCCGCAACCCGGGTCAAGGCGAGCCTGCACCTGGAGCGCCACCCGGAGCGCGAGGCCGGCGAGCCGCTGAGACTGGACGGCGAACGGCTGGCCCTCAAGGCCATCGCCCTCGACGGTCAGCCCCTGGAGGCGGACGAGTATGCGCTCACCGACGTCGGGCTGACCGTGCATCGGGTGCCCGAGGCGTTCCGGCTCGATACCGAGGTGGAGATCGCCCCCGAGGCCAATACCGCCCTGGAGGGGCTCTACCAGTCGAACGGCATGTACTGCACCCAGTGCGAGGCCGAGGGCTTCCGGCGCATCACCTTCTACCCGGATCGTCCCGACGTGATGGCTCCCTTCACCACCACGGTGATCGGCGACGCCGCGCGCGAGCCGGTGCTGCTCTCCAACGGTAACCCGGTGGAGCGCGGCAGTCTGCCGAACGGCCGCCACTTCGTCACCTGGGAGGACCCGCACCCCAAGCCCAGCTACCTGTTCGCCCTGGTGGCCGGCGACCTGAAGAAGGTCGAGGACTGCTTCACCACCGCCAGCGGCCGCGAGGTGACCCTGCAGATCTGGGTCGAGGAGGAGAACCTCGGCAAGACCGACCACGCCATGGCCTCGCTGAAGCGCGCCATGACCTGGGACGAGGTGGCCTACGGGCGCGAGTACGACCTCGACCTCTTCATGATCGTGGCGGTCAACGACTTCAACATGGGCGCCATGGAGAACAAGGGGCTCAACATCTTCAACTCGGCGGCGGTGCTGACCCACCCGCATACCGCCACCGATGCGGCCTTCCAACGGGTCGAGAGCATCGTCGCCCACGAGTACTTCCACAACTGGTCCGGCAACCGGGTGACCTGCCGCGACTGGTTCCAGCTCTCCCTGAAGGAGGGCTTCACCGTCTTCCGCGACCAGTGCTTCTCCGCCGATACCAACTCGGCCCCGGTCAAGCGCATCGAGGACATCTCCTTCTTCCGCACCGCCCAGTTTGCCGAGGACGCCGGTCCCACCGCCCACCCGGTGCGCCCGGATCACTACATCGAGATCGGCAACTTCTACACCCTGACCATCTACGAGAAGGGCGCCGAGGTGGTGCGCATGCTGGCCAACCTGGTGGGAGAGGCGGCCTTCCGCCGTGGCAGCGACCGCTACTTCGAGCGCTTCGACGGCCAGGCGGTGACCATCGAGGACTTCGTCGGCTGCATGGCCGAGGCCTCTGGCCTCGACCTCACCCAGTTCATGCGCTGGTATGACCAGGCCGGCACGCCTGAGATTGACGCCTTCGGCGAGTACGACTACGCCCGCGCCGAGTATCGCTTGAGGCTGGTCCAGCGAACCCCGGCCACCCCGGGCCAGCCGGAAAAACTCCCCCTGCATATCCCCGTTCACCTGGGCCTGGTGGGCACCAAGAGCGGCCGCGACCTGCCGCTGACCCTGGACGGCGAGTCGCTGGGCACGGATGCGGTGATCCACCTGCGCGAGGCCGAGCAGGATCTCCTCTTCACCGACGTCGCCGAGGCGCCTGTGCCCTCGCTCTTGCGCGGCTTCTCGGCCCCGGTCAAGCTGCGCTTCCCTTACGGGCGCGAGGACCTGGCCTTCCTGCTGGCCAACGACTCCGATGGCTTCAATCGCTGGGACGCCGGCCAGCGCCTGGCGCTGCTGGCCCTGGACGACCTGATTGCCGCCCATCGCAACGGGGTCGAGAAGGTGATGGACGGTCGGGTGATCGAGGCCTTCCGTGGCCTGCTCAGCAGTGAGCCCGACGACAAGGCGGTGCTGGCCGAGATGCTGACCCTGCCCAGCGAGGCCTATATCGCCGAGCAGCAGCCGCTGGTGGACGTGGACGCCATCCACGCCGCGCGCAACTTCGTCGAGCAGGGGCTGGCCCTGGCGCTGCGCGACGACTTCCTGCGGGTCTATCGGGACAACCGGCTCGACGAGCCCTATGCGCCCACCCCCGAGCAGATCGCCCGGCGTAGCCTGAAGAACGTGGCGCTCTCCTACCTGATGGCCATCGAGGACGAGGAGGGCATCGAGCTCACCCGCGAGCAGTTCGCCGCCGACCACAACATGACCGACGTGCGTCACGCCCTGACCCTGCTCAGCCACAGCAGCCGCGACGACCTCAGCGAGCCGGCGCTCAAGGCCTTCGGCGAGACCTGGGCCCATGATCCGCTGGTGATGGACCAGTGGTTCGCCATCCAGGTGACCCGCCCCCAGCCCGACGTGCTGGATCGCGTCGAGTTCTTGATGGCGCACCCGGCCTTCTCGCTGAAGAACCCCAACAAGGTCCGCGCCCTGATCGGCACCTTCGCCGGCCAGAATCGGGTCAACTTCCACCGCCTCGACGGCGCGGGCTACCGCCTGCTGGCCGACGTGGTGATCGAGCTCAACCGCCTCAACCCGGAGATCGCCGCGCGCATCATTACCCCGCTGACCCGCTGGGCGCGCTTCGACGAGACCCGCCAGGCGCTGATGAAGGGCGAGCTCGAGCGCATCCGCGCCGAGGAGCTCTCCCCGAATGTCTATGAGGTGGTGGAGAAAGCCCTGGCCTGATCACCGTGTGGCAAACAGACAGGGTTTTTCGCACTTTGGCGTAACTTGCCTAGTGGGAGGGCGGCTCTGCCGCGCGAATGGCGCCGAAGGCGCCCTAGCGGTGCCTCCTCGCTCCAGTTGACACCTCGGGAAGGCCTACGGCCTCCATTCGTCGAAGCGTCGAACCGCCGGGAACCCCGGCCTCCTTCGAGCCACTGCCGAATGGATTCGTGGAAAACCAATGCAAATCGCCGCCCCTCGGGGCGGTGATTTCAATAGATCAGCCAGCTCAGCACCGTCACCCCCAGCAGCCACCAGATCAGGGTGGCGAAGAGGGCGCGGCGCATCAGCGCCCGGAAGCCCTTCCACAGCAGCCAGAGCCCGATCACCAGCACCCCCAGGCTGACCAGAGAGGGCGAGATGCCCAGGGACCCGGCCAGGCCCTCCAGGAAGCCGCGGGCGGAGTCGCCGAGATTGGCGAAGAAACCGGTCAGCAGGCCGACCACGAAGCGGATGATCTCGCCCAGCGTCCTGCCGGCCCAGGTAAAGAACTCTTCCATGTTCAGCGGGCTCCCGTCACTCGATGAGGTCGAGAACCGTACCCACGATATCGTCCATGGTCACCAGGCCCAGCAGGCGGTTGTCCTCCAGCACCAGCACGCGCTTGACGATGCTGTCGGTCATCAGCCGCGCCACATGGCGGACATCCAGGGACTCGCCGACGCCGATGGCGGGCTTGGCGCAGACGTCGTAGACGTTGATCAGGTCGATATCGCCGTTCTCCGCGACGATGGTCTTGAGGATATTGGTGTAGGTGATCAGCCCCCAGGCGTCGTGGGGATCCTGCTGCTCCACCACCAGGCTCTTGAGGTTGTGCTGCTTCATCAGCGCCAGGGCGTCGCGCAGGGTGGCGAAGGGCGACACCGTCACCACGTCGCGCATCATGATGTCCTTGACCAGCATGCTCTCTCTCCGTTGGGTAGGCGCCCTCGGCTCGGCGTCGGGCGGGGAGTGCTCAGATATCGTGGCGGATGCGCTCCTCGAAGCGCTTCACCTGCGCCATGTCGATGCCGCCCAGGTGCTCCACCGGCAGGGTCATCACCAGGCCCTTGGAGCCCTCTCCCGTGGGGTTGAGGATCTGGCGAATCGCCTTGAGCACCCGGAGCGACAGCCCCTTCTCCAGGGTCAGCAGCATGATGCTCTGGCTGCCCTCGAAGGTGAGGCCGAAGAAGGTCTTCTTGCGCTCGCCGCCGATGCCGCGGCCCGACAGCAGCGTCATCCCCGCGGCGCCGGCCTCAGTGGCGGCGTCGATGCACTCCTGCTCCAGCTCTTCGGGCACGATGGCCACCAGCAGGGAAAACTTCATGATCTCTTCTCTCTCCAGTGGGCCAGCCGTTCCATCAGGATGGCATAGCTCATCACGGTCACGATAGGGAAGACCGAGGTAAACACCAGCAGGCCGAAGCCGTCGATCAGCACGCTGCGCCCCTCGATCTGACTGGCCAGGCCGATACCCAGGGCGGTGACCAGGGGAACGGTGACGGCCGATGCGGATACGCCACCGAGGTCGAAGGCCAGCGCCCTGATATAGCGAGGTGCCAGGTAGGTCAGCAGCAGGACAGTACAGTAGCCAATCGCGACATACAGCGGCAAGGAGTGTCCGCTGATGATGCGATGGGTCCCGATGGTGATGCCGATGGCCACGCCGAGGGCGACCAGGATGCGGATGACGCTGCCCTGGATCTTGCCGGCGGCGGCCTCCTCGGCCTGCTGGCCCACGGCGATCAGCGCCGGCTCCGCCATGGTGGTGGCGAAGCCGATGGCGAAGGCGAACAGGTAGACCCAGAGCCAGGTGTCGAAGGTGATCAGCTGCTCCGCCATGCGCTCGCCGATGGGGAAGAGCCCGAGCTTGAGGCCCACCACGAAGGCGTAGAGGCCGACGATCACCAGGGCGAAGCCCACCCCCACCTTGACGGGGCTGGCCAGGGAGCGGCGCAAGACGGCGTACTGGAAGAACAGGATCACCAGGATGATCGGCAGCACGTCGCGCAGCATGCCGAAGAGGTCCAGCAGCATCACCAGGGGGCCGGAGGGGGCCTCGGTCTCGCCCTCCAGCCCCACCAGGGCGGCGCCGTTGGCGATCTGGCCGGGGTCGGCGTAGGTCAGGATGCCGTAGAGCTGCACGCTGATCATGGGGGCCACGACCACCATGGCGACCAGACCAAAGCCGTCGATCAGCGGGTTGCGCCCGCGGATGGAGGCGGCCAGGCCGATGCCCAGGGCGGCGATCAGCGGCACGGTCACCACGTTGGTCGTCACCGTGCCGGAATCGTAGGCGAGCCCGACGATCTCCTCCGGGGCGAAGAAGGTCACCGCGACCACCGTGATGTAGCCGACGATCATGTACCAGTGGATGGGGTGGCCGAGGATCACCCGGAAGACCCCCAGCGCCATGACCAGCCCCACCGAGCCGGCCACGATCAGCCGCAAAGTCAGGGCATCGATGCGCCCCTCGCTGATCTCGTAGGCCTGCTCGGCCACGGCGATCAGCGCCGGCTCCGCCACCACCGCCGAGAAGCCGATGGCGAAGCCGAAGGCCATCAGCAGCAGCATGGAGCCGCGCCGGGCGAACTGGTTGGCGAGCCGCTTGCCCACCGGAAAGATGCTGAGTTCGAGGCCCTGGAGGAAGAGCGCCACCCCGACGGCGACGATCAGCAGGCCGAAGGCGATGGCCAGGCCGCCCTCCGGCCACTCCCGGAACAGCAGGGCCTGGAAGGCCACCACCACCACGATGATCGGCGTCAGGTTGCGCAGGGCGTGGAGAAAGGCGTGGGCGAAGTCCCTGAGTTGTTCGGCCAAGTGCGGCTCCCTGAAGTGTCTCGTCGAACACCCGGTGGCGACCCCGGGAGGCCGGCCTGCTAGCCTTGAAGCTGTCCGTGCCGGGCCGGGGCGCTTCGATGATAGCATCAACCCCTGCCACGACATGAACCATGCCTGCATGAACCGGCTTGATGCAGGTCAAGCCGGCCGGTTCTCTTCCCTCTGCATCGACAAGGAGTCGACCATGGATCTCACGACCCTCCTGCCGCTGGTGGTGCTTGGCCTGCTGGTGGTCTACGCAGTCTCCGTCTACAACCGCCTGGTGGCCCTGAAGAACCGCTATCAGAATGCCTTCGCCCAGATCGAGGTGCAGCTCAAGCGCCGCTATGACCTGATCCCCAATCTGGTGGAGACCGCCCGGGCCTACATGAGCCATGAGCGCGAGACGCTGACCGCGGTGACCGAGGCGCGTAATGCCGCCGCGATCGGCCTCGAGCATGCCGCGGCCCGGCCCGGTGACCCCGGGGCCATGGCCGAGCTGGCCGGCGCCGAGGGGGCGCTGGGGGCGGCCCTCGGGCGGCTCAACGTGGTGATGGAGGCCTACCCCGACCTCAAGGCCTCGGAGAACATGCGCCAGCTCTCCGAGACCCTGACCAGCACCGAGAATCGCGTGGCCTTCGCCCGCCAGGCCTTCAACGACGCCGTGATGCAGTACAACACCTACAAGCAGAGCTTCCCCCCGGTGGTGATGGCGACCTCCTTCGGCCACAAGCAGGACGCCGCGCTGCTGGAGTTCGAGGACAGCGCCGAGATCCAGGCCGCGCCCCGCGTCAGCTTCTGAGCGGAGGGCGGCCATGGACTTCTTCTCCGCCCAGGATCGTGCCCGGCGCCAGACCGGCCGCCTCGTCGTGCTGCTGCTGCTGGCCGTGGCCGGGCTGATCGTCGCGGCCAGCGTACTGGTGGCGCTGGCCGTGGTGCTCTTCGATGGCCAGCTGGGGGGCAGCGACCCCCTGGCACGGGCCCTGGCCCCCGAGCTGTTCGGCTGGGTGGCGCTGGGGGTGGTGACCGTGGTGCTGGTCGGCGGCCTGCTGCGCCATCTGCAGCTGCGCGCCGGCGGCTCGGCGGTGGCCGAGGCGCTGGGGGGGCGTGCGCTCAATGCCGATACCCGCGATGCCGACGAGCGTCGGCTGCTCAACGTGGTGGAGGAGATGGCCATCGCCTCGGGCCTGCCGGTGCCGGCGGTCTACCTGCTCGAGGACGCCGCCATCAACGCCTTCGCCGCCGGCCACGAGCCTCACGATGCCGCCATCGGGGTGACCCGGGGCGCCATCGAGCATCTCGACCGCGACCAGCTGCAGGGAGTCATCGCCCACGAGTTCAGCCATATCCTGCACGGCGACATGCGCCTCAACCTGCGCCTGGTGGCGCTGCTCCACGGCATCCTGGTGATCGGCCTGATCGGCCAGCTGCTGCTGCGCAGCCTGGCCCTGGGTCGCCGCGGCCCATGTGGCCGTGCTCGGCCTGGGGGTGGCGCTGATGGGGGTGGGCTATGCCGGCACCCTCTGCGGCAACCTGATCAAGGCGGCGGTGAGCCGCCAGCGCGAGTTCCTGGCCGACGCCAGCGCCGTGCAGTATACCCGCAACCCCGAGGGGATCGGTGGCGCCCTCCAGACCCTCGCCGCCTACCGGCTCGGCTCGCGGCTGCTGTCGCCCCAGGCCGCCGAGTTCAGCCACCTCTACTTCGGCAGCGGGGTACGCGCGATGAGCCGCTGGACCGCCACCCACCCGCCCCTGGAGGCGCGCATTCGCC
>NZ_CP071922.1:3069225-3069537 GCF_017584085.1 Halomonas sp. BM-2019 | reverse complement strand
CTGGTCTACGGGATCCTGATGGGCGTCGACCCGGCGAGCCGCGACGCCCAGCGGGAGGTGCTGGCCCGCCAGGCGCTGCCCGAGGTGCTGCGCGAGCTGGAGGCGCTCGCCGAGCCCCTGGCGGCGCTGGCGCCGGGGGATCGCCTGCCGCTCATCGAGCTGGCCCTGCCCGTGCTGCGCCAGCTCTCGGCGGCCCAGTTCGCTCGCTTCCGCGCCTGCCTCACCGGCCTGATGGCCGCCGAGCCCGCCCCGGGTGCCCTGCAGTGGGCGCTGCACCGGCTGGTGCTGGTGGGCCTCGAGGGAGAGCGCCGG
>NZ_CP071922.1:3066674-3069120 GCF_017584085.1 Halomonas sp. BM-2019 | reverse complement strand
TGGCCGCATCGCCCCGCAGGAGGCCGAGCTGCTGCGTGCCGTGGCCTGGACCCTGGGGTGTCCGTTGCCGCTGCGTGACGATTAGTGCTCGACCTTGGTTTCCTTGCGGCAGGCCGGCCGCTCTGGTGCAATGTTCGCCCTGGAAGCAGGAGTGACGAGAGAATGGTGAAGAGACCCTGGAAACCCGCGCTGCTGGCGGCCCTCATGGCCCTGGGCTTGGCCGGCTGCGGCAACGGTGACGAAGCGGACCCGGCGGCCGAGGAGCCGCCGGCCGAGCCCGCCGCCGTGGAGGAGAGTGCCGAGCCGGCCGAGCCCCTGGACGACGAGCTGTCCCCCGAGGAGCAGGCCGGGCTGGTGGATGACGAGGCCGATGAAGCTGAAGCCCCGGCGGCCGAGGTGCCCGATCCCGATGAGGTTCCCGAGGAGATCCCCGAGGCGGACACCCTGGGCGAATCACCGGCCACCACCCTGGACGAGGGCGCGGCGCTGCCCGGCGAGACCACCGCCGACGACATCGATGCCATGCTCGAGGAGACCGAGCGGCGCTTCGAGGAGGCGCAGCGGCGCATCGAGGAGCAGTTCGAGGAGGCCGAGGGGGAGGCCGCGGTACCCGAGCCCCTGGAGGACGACGACGCCTTCGACGCCGGCATGGACTTCGACACCGGCCTGGAGGATGAGGCGCTGGATACCGGCGGGCCCACCAGCTCCGAGATCGATGCGATCATCGAGGAGCAGGAGCGCCGCTTCGAGGAGGCGCAGCGCCGCCTGCAGGAGCAGTTCGATGAGGTGGAGCAGGAGCTCCCCGAGTTCGAGCCCATGGAGGCCGGCGAGGACATCCAGTTCGAGCCCATGGAGTAGGTGGGCGCCCCGAGGGGCCCCGCCGACACGAAAAAGGCCCACCGCAAGGTGGGCCTTCTCGCTGCGGCGACGCCTGGTTCGCGTGGCCGACCGCGCGCCGGATCAGTCGGCGAGGCGGATGTTGGAGGCCTGAAGGCCCTTCTTGCCCTGGGTAACCTCGAAGGTGACCTTCTGGCCGTCCTGCAGGGTCTTGAAGCCGTCAGCCTGAATCTCGGAGAAGTGGGCGAACAGGTCGTCACCGCCGTCGTCCGGAGAGATGAAGCCGTAGCCCTTGGTGTCGTTGAACCACTTGACAGTGCCAGTTGCCATTGTCGATTTCCTTAACATACTGTATTGGTCGTGCCGGGCTCGCCAAGGCGAAGGCCCGAAGAGCGTGGGCAAGAGGAGGAAGAAGTGCGCACCGCGTGTATCGAGGGAATCGAACGACAACCGACGACTTGTTTCCTGTTGACCAACGCTGCGACAGGGTGCCGTGACACCCCGACGGTCCGGTTTTCATCTGCCCGTCCGCCAGCCGCAAACCCACTGTAGATCGAATCCCTCCGGGCAGCAAGCCCGCTTCTCGACGCAAGGTAGGCCCCGAGCCATGTTCATCGACGCCCAGTTCTGGCCTTTCCTGGTGGCGATCACCCTGCTCACCCTGAGCCCCGGGGTGGACACCCTGCTGGTGATCCGCAACACCGCCCGAGGCGGGGTGCGTGACGGCGTGCTGACCAGCCTGGCGATCTGCTGCGGACTCTTCGTGCACGCCGCGGTGTCGGCGCTGGGTATCTCGCTGATCCTGCTGCAGTCCGCCTGGGCCTTCCAGCTGCTCAAGCTCGCCGGGGCCGCCTACCTGGTATGGCTGGGCGTGCAGAGCCTGCTGGCGGCGCGCCGCGGCCGCGGGCTGCCGGTGGCCGGGGTCTGCGGCGAACGCCGGCCGGTGCCGGCGTGGCGGCCCCTGCGCGAGGGGCTGCTCTCCAACGTGCTCAACCCCAAGACGGTGGTCTTCTACATGGCCTTCCTGCCGCAGTTCATCGCTCCCGGCGACCCGGCGCTGGCCAAGTCGCTGTTCCTGGCCGGGGTGCATTTCGTGATCGCCAACCTCTGGCAGGTGGCCATCGCGGTGATGGTGGGCAGCGCCGGGCGCCTGCTGGCCAGCCGTCTCTTCTCCCAGGCGCTGAACGGGATGACCGGGGCGGTGCTGGTCGCCTTCGGCGTCAAGCTGGCGCTGGAGCGCCCCCCGGGCTGATCCGGCCTCCCACCTTGAAACCCGCAGAACAGCTCACGCCAGAGTGCGAAGTGGCAGAAAGAGTCCGCCCCGGCGAGGGCCGGGGCGGTCGACTCGGGTGGCGGCAGGGCTCAGTTCCTGGCCAGCAGCGAGCGGTCGTAGCGCACCGTCTTCTCCGCGGGGCTGAGCATCGTGACCCCCTGGCTCGAGCCGCCGTTGGCCAGGCTCTCGAAGATCGCCCGGTAGCTGAGCACCGCCTGCACGTAGAGGCGTGTCTCGCGGAAGGGAATGCTCTCCACGAAGAGGTCGAACTCCTCCGGGGCGTCGGCCAGCCAGCGGTCGACCCGGCCGGGGCCGGCGTTGTAGGCGGCGGCGGCC
>NZ_CP071922.1:3059622-3066574 GCF_017584085.1 Halomonas sp. BM-2019 | reverse complement strand
TGTAGGCGCTCTCGCGGCGGGCGATACCCATCAGCAGGTAGGGGTCGACGCCGGTCATGCGCCCCCAGTGCAGGAAGTGTTCGCGGTAGGCCTCGGGGAAACGCCACTCCAGGGCGTCCCACATTTGCCCGGTGATGGTGGTCTGCACCAGCTTGGCGTGCCAGCCGCGGCGCTGGGCGTAGTCGGCCAGGGCCCGCGCCTCGCGCTCGCCGGCGCGCTCCACGGCCCCGTACCACTCGCTGGCGGCGAGCCCCGGCTCGCCGATGCGCATCAGCGCCTCGGTGCGCTGCACCGTGGGCCAGCGGGCCACCTGCTCCCGGTAGCCGTCATCGAAGCCGTTGCGCTCCAGGTTCAGGGCGTAGGGCTGGCCCAGGCGGTCGGCGGCGGCGAAGCCGAAGAAGCTGCGCCCCTGGGCGGCCAGGGCATAGGCCTCCTGGGCCCGGGCGTTGTCGCCGAGGCGTTCGTGGGCGCGTGCCGCCCAGTAGTGCCAGCGGCTGTTGTCGCGGGCCTCCGGTTCCATGCGCGCCAGCCAGTCGAGCACCCCGCGCCAGTCGCGCTCGCCCAGGGCGGCGCGCACGCGCAGCTCCAGCAGGTCGGCATCGCTGCGGCCGGCCAGGGTCTGGTCGACCCAGCCGCGGTTGTGGCGGATGTCGCGGACCAGCGAGTAGAAGACCAGGTCGCGCTCGATGGCTCGGCGGTGCTCGCCCTCGATCGACAGGTGCGGGCCGATCTTGCGCCACGCCTCCAGGGCCGCCTCGGTGTCGGCGCGGGTGAAGCCGTGCAGGGCGGCGGCGAACAGCGCGCCTGAGCCGCGACAGTCGGGGCCGATGCAGCTGGGCACCCGGGTCACCGCGGCGTAGTCGCCCGAGAGGCGCTCCACGGTGCGGCGGGCCTCGTCCCAGCGGCTGCCGAGCTGGCGGCCCAGGTAGCGGGCGAGGCCCGCCTCGCCGGCCTGCCAGGCCAGCATCTTGCGCTCCCAGATCTCCTGTTCGCCGATCTCCCCGCGGCTGCGCAGGGTGCTGAACAGGGTGTCGCAGGCGCTCGGCTGGGAACGGCCCACGTGCCACAGCTTGCGCCCCCCCTCGGCGGCGGCCGCCGGGTCGCTGCCCAGCAGGGCCGTGTAGTAGTAGCACTGGCGGGCGGTGCCGGCCGGTTCGCCGTCGGCCACCGCCAGCAGGCGGTCGAAGCGGCCGGCATGGCCGTACCGGGCGATGGCCTGGCCGCGCAGCCATTCGCCCAGCGGCGAGTCGGCGTGGCGCTCGATGAATACGAGGACCTGTCCCGGCTCGACGTGGGGCAGCCGGTCGCGAAGGCGGTGATACTCCACGTAGCCGGCCAACGGGTGGCCGTCGATGGCACGCGAGTCGATGCGAGCCCACTGCTGGTTGCGCGCCGCTTCCAGGGCGTCGCGCATGGCGCGGTCATCGGCCTGGACCAGCGGCAGCGAGAAAGGCAGCGACAGTGCCAGGACGGTCAGCAGCGACCCGAGTCGACGGGTGCCGCTGCGTCGGGCGCCGCTGCGTCGGGCCCCACGGCGCCGGGCACTGGGAAGCAGGGCGGTATGGCGTAGGCGCATGCGGGCATCTCCGAAGGGGGGGAGGGAAGGGTCTCCCGTATCGTGGCGCATTGCGGGCCGGCTGGGTAGGGGGGAACGGTAACGGAAGGTGGTCTGGCGACAGGAATCGGCCTTGTGTCGAGCCGGTGGCGCGGCTAGTCTTGAGTGACTTTCAAACGCTTGTTGGGAACTCCAGGAGGTTGACGGCGTGGCGTCCTGTTCCGAGCGAACCCCCGAGGCCTGGCGGCGCGCCCTGACGCGCTTCGTCCAGGTCATTCCCCATACCCGCGGGTTGGGGCTCGAAGTGCTGGCGGTCAGCGCCGAGCGCACCCTGATGCGCCTGCCCTGGCACGACGACCTCCTGGGCGACACCTCTCGGGAGCTGGTCCACGGTGGCGTCCTGACCATGTTGCTGGATACCGTCTGCGGCTCGGCGGTGCTTCGCAGCCTGCCGGCGCCCGAGGTGTGTCCGACCCTGGACCTGCGGGTGGACCACTACCGGCCGGCGGTGGCCGGCCTGGCGCTGTACGCCGAGGCGGGGGCGGTCAGGGTCACCGCCTCGGTGGTCTTCACCGAGGGTGTGCTGTGGCAGGAGGCGGGGCGGCCGGTGGCGAGGGGCATCGGCAACTTCATGCGGCTGGGGCCGCGCAACACGCCACCCGGCTTTGCCGAGGCGCTGTTTGCCGTAGAGGGCGAGGAGGAGAGAGGGCATGCCTGACGGCTTCGACAACGTGGCCTGGCTCGAGCGCACCCGGGCGGAAGGGGACCTGGCGGCCTGGCTGGCGCTGGTGCCCTATGCGCGGCGCCTCGGCGTCACGGCCCACGCGGACCCCATCGGCGCGGGGCTGCGCTTCCGGCTCGAGCCCCAGGCCGGCAATATCGGCAATGTGCTGCTGCCGGCGCTCCACGGTGGCGTGGTGGCCGCCTTCATGGAGACCGCCGCCACCCTCGACCTGCTGCTGGCGACCCGGGAGCCGCGGCTGCCGCGCATCGTCGACCTCTCCATCGACTACCTGCGCACGGCGCGGGTGGTGCCTACCTATGCCCGTTGCTCCCTGCTGCGCGAGGGGCGACGCCTGGCCAACGTGCAGGTGCGGGCCTGGCAGGACGAGGAGTCGGTGCCGGTGGCTACCGCCCGGCTGCACTTCGTGCTGGGCGAGCCCGGCGTTCCCGAGGCCTGAGCGGGGCGAGGGTTGAAAAGGGCCGGCGGGTCCCCATATCGGCGACAGTGTTTCACACCGCGGCACCCTGCGCCGCAGAACCTGTCGACGAGGTCCAGGACACATGACCACCGCCACCCATGAAGAAACCCTTGGCTTCCAGACCGAAGTCAAGCAGCTGCTGCACCTGATGATCCACTCCCTGTACTCGAATCGGGAGATCTTCCTGCGCGAACTGATTTCCAATGCCGCCGATGCCTGCGACAAGTTGCGCTATGCGGCGCTGGACAACGATGCCCTCTACGAGGGCGACAGTGAGCTGCGCATCGAGATCGAGCACGACGCCGAGGCGGGCACCATCACCGTGCGCGACAACGGCATCGGCATGAACCGCGACGAGGTGATCAGCAATCTGGGCACCATCGCCCGTTCCGGCACCGCCGAGTTCCTCAAGCAGCTCTCCGGCGAGCAGCAGAAGGACGCCCGACTGATCGGCCAGTTCGGCGTCGGCTTCTACTCCGGCTTCATCGTCGCCGACGAGGTCACCGTGCGCACCCGCAAGGCGGGCAGCGACAAGGCCGAAGGCGTGGAGTGGCGCTCGAAGGGCGAGGGCGAGTTCACCGTGGCCGACGTGGCGCGCGAGAGCCACGGCACCGAGATCGTGCTGCACCTGAAGGCCGATGCCCAGGAGTTCGCCGACGACTTCCGCCTGAAGAGCCTGGTGCGCAAGTACTCCGACCATATCGAGGTGCCGGTGCGCATGCCGAAGGTCGAGAAGGCCCGCGACGAGGAGGGCGAGGAGATCGAGGGCAGCGAGACGCTCAGCTGGGAGACCGTCAACGAGGCCACCGCGCTCTGGACCCGCCCCAAGGGCGAGATCTCCGACGAGGAGTACCAGGCCTTCTACAAGCACGTGGCCCACGACTTCGCCGACCCCCTGACCTGGAGCCACAACAAGGTCGAGGGCAAGCTGGAGTACACGAGCCTGCTCTACGTGCCGGGCCGCGCGCCCTTCGACCTCTATGAGCGCGACGGCGCCCGGGGGGTCAAGCTCTATGTGCAGCGCGTCTTCATCATGGACGACGCCGAGCAGTTCCTGCCGCTCTACCTGCGCTTCATCAAGGGGGTGCTGGACACCCGCGACCTGTCGTTGAACGTCTCCCGGGAGCTGCTGCAGCAGGACCCCAAGGTCGAGAAGATCAAGTCGGCCCTCACCAAGCGCGCGCTGGACATGCTCAAGAAGCTGGCCAAGGACAAGGAGACTTACCAGAGCTTCTGGAACACCTTCGGCAGCGTGCTCAAGGAGGGGCCGGCGGAGGACTTCGCCAATCGCGAGAAGATCGCCGGCCTGCTGCGCTTCTCCACCACCCACACCGACAGCGCCACCCAGGACCAGTCCCTGGCCGACTATGTCGCGCGCATGAAGGAAGGGCAGGAGAAGATCTACTACATCGTGGCCGACGGCTTCAACGCGGCCAAGTCGAGCCCGCATCTGGAGATCTTCCGCAAGAAGGGCATCGAGGTACTGCTCCTCCACGACCGCATCGACGAGTGGCTGATGAGCCACCTCCACGAGTTCGACGGCAAGGCCTTCGTCGACGTGGCCAAGGGCGAACTCGACCTCGGCGGCATCGAGGACGAGGCGGAGAAGCAGGCCCAGGAGGAGACCGCCAAGGCCAAGGAGGAGCTGGTCAAGCGGGTCAAGGAGGCGCTGGGCGACGAGGTCCAGGCGGTCAAGGTGACCCACCGCCTCACCGACTCCCCGGCCTGCGTGGTGCTGCCCGAGCACGAGATGGGCTTTCAGATGCGCCGCATCATGGAGGCCGCCGGCCAGAAGCTCCCCGAGGTCAAGCCGATCCTCGAGCTCAACCCCGACCATGCCCTGGTGGCCAGGCTGGAAGCCGCCGGGGAGGAGCTCTTCGGCGACCTGGCCCGGGTGCTGCTCGACCAGGCGATCATCGCCGAGGGGGGCCACCTGGACGACCCGGCAGCCTATGTGAAGCGCCTCAACGCCTTGTTGAGTGCCTGAGCCCTGCGGGTGCGTCGCCCGCTGCAGGCTGTCGCAGGCCGTCTTCGGGCGGCCTGCGCGTCGTTGTCGCTGGCCTTCCCGCCGCCTGCCTCTCCGCGGTTCGTGCCGTCAACGCTGATTGGCCCGGATTATTTCCGGTGTTTCAGCCCGATACTGCTACAGTGCATGGGCTCCGATGACGCCTCGATGGTTGTGCGCTGCAGCACAGTCAGGTATGAATATCCGGACTAACCCTTGCAAAATTTCAATAACCAAACGGGAGATCCAACGTGAAGATTGGTGCACCCAGGGAGCTCGCCAAGGGCGAGGCGCGTGTCGCGCTGACCCCAGAGAGCGCGCAGTTCATCCAGAAGCTTGGACACGCCTGCCTGATCGAGAGCGGCGCCGGCGAGGCCGCCGGCTTCGCCGATGACGCCTACCGCGAGGCGGGCGTCACCGTGGTGGAGGGGGCCGAGGCGCTGTGGTCCGAGGCCGAGGTGGTGATCAAGGTCCGCGAGCCCAGCGAGGCCGAGGCCGAACGCCTGCGCCAGGGGCAGACCCTGATCAGCTTCTTCTGGCCGGCCCAGAACGAGGCCCTGCTGGAGGCCTGTCGTGCCAAGGGCGCCACCGTGGTGGCCATGGACATGGTGCCGCGCATCTCGCGCGCCCAGAAGATGGACGCGCTCTCCTCCATGGCCAACATCGCCGGCTATCGCGCGGTGATCGAGGCGGGCAACAACTTCGGGCGTTTCTTTACCGGCCAGGTGACCGCCGCCGGCAAGGTGCCGCCCGCCAAGGTGCTGGTGATCGGCGCCGGGGTGGCGGGGCTCTCCGCCATCGGCACGGCCACCAGCCTCGGGGCCATCGTGCGCGCCTTCGACGTGCGCCCGGAGGTGGCCGAGCAGATCGAATCCATGGGGGCGGAGTTCCTCTTCCTGGACTTCGAGGACTCCCAGGATGGTTCCGCCAGCGGCGGCTATGCCAAGCCCTCCAGCCCCGAGTTCCGCGAGAAGCAGCTGGCGCTGTTCCGCAGCCAGGCCCCGGAGGTGGATATCGTCATCACCACGGCGCTGATTCCCGGCCAGCCGGCTCCCAAGCTGTGGCTCGAGGACATGGTCAAGGCCATGAAGCCAGGCTCGGTGATCGTCGACCTGGCCGCCGAGAAGGGTGGCAACTGCGACCTCACCAGGCCCGACGAGCGGGTGGTCAGCGATAACGGCGTGGTGATCGTCGGCTACAGCGACTTCCCCTCGCGCATGGCGACCCAGTCGTCGCTGCTCTATGCCACGAATATCCGCCATATGCTCACCGACCTGACGCCGGAGAAGGATGGCGCCATCGTCCACGACATGGAGGACGACGTGATTCGCGGTGCCACGGTGACCCACGCCGGAGAGGTGACCTATCCGCCGCCGCCGCCCAAGGTCAAGGCCATCGCCGCCAAGCCCAAGGAGAAGGTCAAGGAGCCCACGCTGGAGGAGAAGCGCGCCGCCGAGCTGGCCACCTTCAAGGCCCAGACCAAGCGCCAGGGCATCATGCTCGGCGTGGGGGGCGCCCTGATGCTGCTGCTGGCGCAGATCGCTCCGGCCTCCTTCATGCAGCACTTCATCGTCTTCGTGCTGGCCTGCTTCGTCGGCTTCCAGGTGATCTGGAACGTCAGCCATTCGCTGCACACCCCGCTGATGGCGGTGACCAACGCGATCTCCGGCATCATCATCCTCGGCGCCGTGCTGCAGATCGGCTCGGGTAACTGGATCGTGGTGCTGCTGGCGGCCATCTCGGTGCTGATTGCCACCATCAACATCGTCGGCGGCTTCCTGGTGACTCGCCGGATGCTGGCCATGTTCCAGAAATCCTGAGCGGCGGAGAGATTACATGTTGAGTCAGGGATTTGTATCGGCCGCGGCGATTGCGGCAAGCGTGCTCTTCATCCTCTCGCTGGGGGGACTGAGCAATCAGGAGAAGGCCAAGCGGGCGGTGTGGTACGGCATCATCGGCATGGCCGTGGCGGTGTTCTTTACCGCCCTGGGACCCGGGATCGGCGCCTACTGGCTGATGATTCCGCTGATCGTCATCGGCGCCGTGATCGGCTGGGTCGTGGCGAAGCGGGTGGCCATGACCGAGATGCCCCAGCTGGTGGCGATTCCCTCCCAGGCCTTCCGCGAGGTGGTGCGCCAGGCGCGTTCCCACCTGAATCCGGAGCAGATCCTGGTCAGCACCACCAAGGGC
>NZ_CP071922.1:3014042-3059612 GCF_017584085.1 Halomonas sp. BM-2019 | reverse complement strand
GTCGTGGCGAAGCGGGTGGCCATGACCGAGATGCCCCAACTGGTGGCGGCGCTGCACAGCTTCGTGGGCCTGGCCGCGGTGTTCGTGGCCTGGAACGCCGACCTCGAGCGTCGCCGGGTGATGGCCGTCCAGGCCGTGCACGGGGCCACCGAGGAGTTCTCGGCCTTCGCCGCCATGGTGGCCACCAAGGCCCCCGACGAGCTCACCTTCCTGCAGCTCGAGGTGGTGTTCGCCATCTTCATCGGCGCGGTGACCTTCACCGGTTCGGTGATCGCCTTCGGCAAGCTGGCCGGCAAGGTGGATGGCAAGGCCACGCAGCTGCCCGGGGGACACAAGCTCAATGCCGGGGCCGCTGTGCTCTGCCTGGTGCTGGCCATCGCCTACCTCAACGGGGCAGGCTTCTGGACCCTGCTGGCGTTGGCGGCGCTGTCGTTCTTCATCGGTTACCACTTGATCATGGGCATCGGCGGTGCCGATATGCCGGTGGTGGTGTCGATGCTCAACAGCTACTCGGGCTGGGCGGCGGCGGCCATCGGCTTCACGCTCTCCAACGACCTGCTGATCGTCACCGGTGCCCTGGTGGGCTCCTCGGGTGCCATCCTCTCCTACATCATGTGCAAGGCGATGAACCGCAACTTCGTCAGCGTGATCCTGGGGGGCTTCGGTGGCGCCACGGGGCCGGCGGCGGAGATCGAGGGCGAGCAGGTGGCCATCGATGCCGCCGGCGTGGCCGCGACCCTCAACAACGCGGACAGCGTGATCATCGTGCCGGGCTACGGCATGGCGGTGGCCCAGGCCCAGAACGCGGTCAGCGAGCTGGTGCGCAAGCTGCGCGCCGCGGGGAAGGAGGTGCGCTTCGCCATTCACCCGGTGGCCGGGCGCCTGCCGGGTCACATGAACGTGCTGCTGGCCGAGGCGCGGGTGCCCTACGACATCGTCATGGAGATGGAGGAGATCAACGACGACTTCCCCAAGACCGACGTGGCGATCGTCATCGGCTCCAACGACATCGTGAACCCCGCGGCCCAGGACGACCCCAACAGCCCCATCGCCGGCATGCCGGTGCTCGAGGTGTGGAAGTCCCGGGTGGTGTTCGTGTGCAAGCGTGGCCAGGGCACCGGCTACTCGGGCATCGAGAACCCGCTGTTCTACAAGGAGAACACGCGCATGCTCTACGGTGATGCCCGGGAGAGCATCGACTCGCTGCTGTCGCTGCTCGACTGAGTCGAGTCGTCACGACCAGACGCCCGGACCGGTGACGGTCCGGGCGTTTTTTTTCCGCTACAATCGAGCTTTCACTCAGCTTTGCGGGAGCCACCATGGCAGAGGAACGCATGAGGGTGGCGGTGCTGGGCGGCGGCAGCTTCGGTACCGCCCTGGCCAGCATCGCCGCCGACAACGGGGCCGAGGTACGCCAGTGGCTGCGCGACCCCGAGCTCGCCGCCCAGATCAACCGCGACCATCGCAACGGCCGCTACCTGCCCGACTACGCCATCAACCCGGCGGTGGTTGCCGCAAGCGACATGGCCGAGGTGCTGCCGGGGGCCGGCCTGGTGCTGGTGGCGATTCCCTCCCAGGCCTTCCGCGAGGTGGTGCGCCAGGCGCGCCCCCACCTGAATCCGGAGCAGATTCTGGTCAGCACCACCAAGGGCATCCAGGAGGAGGGCTTCAAGCTGATGAGCCAGATCCTCGAGGAGGAGACCGGCTTTCCCCATATCGGCGTGATCTCCGGCCCCAACCTGGCCACCGAGATCGCCCAGAAGCAGCTCACCGCCACGGTGATCGCCAGCGCCGACCCCGAGACCCGCACCCGGGTGCAGGCGGCGCTGGGCTGCGACTACTTCCGGGTCTACGCCAGCAACGACCGCCACGGCGTCGAGCTGGGCGGGGCGCTGAAGAACATCTACGCCATCGCCGCCGGCATGGCCGCGGCGCTGGGCATGGGCGAGAACACCCGCAGCATGCTGATGACCCGGGCGCTGGCCGAGATGAGCCGCTTCGCCGTGGACCAGGGAGCCAACCCCCTCACCTTCCTGGGGCTGGCCGGGGTGGGCGACCTGATCGTTACCTGCTCCTCCAACCTGTCGCGCAACTATCGGGTCGGCTACGCCCTGGGCGAGGGCCAGAGCCTGGAGGAGGCGGTGGCGGCCCTGGGACAGGTGGCGGAGGGGGTCAACACCGTGCGGCTGGTGCGCGACAAGTGCCGTGAGGATGGCGTCTACATGCCGCTGGCCGAGGGGCTCTACCAGGTGCTGTTCAGGGGCGTGCCGGCCAAGGAGATGGCGCGGATGCTGATGCTCGGCGAGCAGAGCAGCGACGTGGAGTTCATCCTCTCCCGGGAAGACGTGGTGAACGCCCACCGCGAGCGCCGGGGCAGCCATGAGTGAGCGGCTGCTGATCATGCGCCACGGCGAGGCGGGCCCCGGTCGACCGGATGCCGAGCGCACCCTGACTCCCCGGGGCGAGGCGGAGGGGCGGCGCCTGGCCGCCTGGCTGGACGGGCGCGACGACCTCGACGGCCTGCGCCTGCTGGCCAGCCCCTACCGGCGGGCCCGGCAGACGGCGCAGCTGGTCGGCGAGGCCCTGGGCGTGGCGGTGGAGACGCTCGCGATCATCACCCCGGATGACCCGCCCGAGGCGGTGGCCGACTGGCTGCTGGCGCAGCCGGCGGGTCGGCCGCTGCTGCTGGTCAGCCATATGCCGCTGGTCGGCGCGCTCACCGGCCTGCTGGTGGAGGGGCGCGCCGATCGCGGCCCGGGCTTTCCCACCGCGGCGCTGGCCGAGCTCGAGGCCGAGGTGTGGGCGGCGGGCTGCGCCCGGCTGGCGCGGTTCATCGCCCCGGCCCATCTCTAGATCAGCCCCGCCACCTTCAGGGCGAAGGCCCCCAGGGTCACGGTCAGGCTGGCCATCAGGGTGGTCAGGGCGATGGAAGTTAGAGAGCGCCGAGAGGGCCATCCTCCGCTCAGATCAGCCCCGCCACCTTCAGGGCGAAGGCGCCCAGGGTCACGGTCAGGCTGGCCATCAGGGTGGTCAGGGCGATGATGTTGGCCGTCAGGGCCGCGTTGCCGCCCATGGCCTTGGCCATCACGAAGGCCGCGGCCGCCGTGGGGCTGGCGAAGAACAGGAAGAGCACCCCCAGCTCGCGTCCCTCGAAGCCGGCCAGCCAGGCCGCACCGGTGGCCAGCGCCGGCACCGTGACCATCTTCAGCAGGCTGGCGCTGGTGGCCAGGTGGCCGGATTCGCGGATGGCGCCCAGCGACAGGGTGGCGCCGATGCAGATCAGCGCCAGGGGCAGGGTGAGCGAGGCGAAATACTCGCCGGAGGTCATCAGCCAGCCGGGCAGCTCCAGCTCCAGGGTCGCCACCGGGACGGCGGCCACCACCGCGAGGATCAGCGGATTGCGCACGATATGGGTGAGGATGCTGCGCCAGTCCGCGCGCCGGCCCTCCTGATAGGCGGCCAGGGCCACCACCGAGAAGGCGTTGTAGGTGAGGATCACCACCCCCAGCAGCAGCCCACCCATCGACAGGCCATAGTCGCCGTACATGCCGGCGGCCAGCGCCAGCCCCACGATGCCGCAGTTGCCCCGGAAGGCGCCCTGGATATAGACCCCGCGCTCCCGGTAGGGCACCCGCAGCCGGGCCCAGCCCCAGCAGAACAGGAAACTGCCCAGGGTGGCCAGGGCGAAGAAGGCGAGCAGACGGGGGTTGAGGGTGGCGTCCAGATCCGCCTTGATGATGCTCAGGAAGATCAGCGCCGGCATGGTGCCCCGGAAGACCAGCTGGGAGGCGGTGGCGACGAAGACGCTGTCGATCCAGCCGGCGCGCTTGAGGCCGAGGCCGATAAAGACCATGGCGAAGACCGGCAGGGTGACCTCGAGGGTCTGCAGGAAGAGCGCGGAGAGTGCCATGCGGTCGCGGCCCTAGCCAGAGGCCGACGACCACCGCCAGCAGCACGGTAGCGAAGAAGACGCGGTTGCGGGTTCGGGTGTCTCGGGGGGGCTTGCGGGGCTCGTTCACGGCGGCTCCGGGAGTCGGGTGGGGTTGGCGAACCATGGTAATCCCGTTAGCCTGCTACCGCCAGGCGGCTCCCGCCCGCCCGACCCAACACGGATGCCTCCATGCACCCATCGCCCGACCTGCCGCGCCTGCTCTTCGCCCATGCCAACGGCTTTCCCGGCTCCAGCTATCGCAGCTTCCTCGGCCCCCTGGCCGCGCGCTTCGACCTGCATCCCCTGGACCGGCTGGGCCATCACGCCGATTTTCCGGTGGGCCACAACTGGCTGGCCTTGCGCGACGAGCTGCTTCACTACCTGGAGGGGATCGAGGCGCCGGTGATCGGCGTCGGTCACTCCATGGGCGGGGTGCTGATGGCCATGGCCGCCGAGGCTGCGCCGCACCACTTCCGCGGCGTGGTGATGCTGGACCCACCGCTGATGCTCGGGCTCGACGCCTGGGCCATGAAGGCCGCCAAGTGGCTCGGCTTCGTGGAGCGGGTGACGCCCGCCCGCCACAGCCGCGGCCGGCGCGACCGGTGGCCCGATCGAGAGGCCATGCGGCATTCGCTGCGCCGGCGCCGGCTGTTCCGGCGCTTCACCCCGGAGGCGCTGGAGGACTACGTGGAGGGCGGGACCCGGCTGCTCGACGATGGCCAGGCGGTGCTGCTCTACGACCCCCAGGTGGAGGTGGAGATCTTTCGCCATCTGCCCGATCACCTGGGCGGCCTGCCGCACCGGCTGCGGGTGCCCTTCGCCGTGCTGGCGGGGGAGGACTCCGACCTGCTCACTCCGCGTCGCCGGCGTCGGCTCCAGCGCCACGGCGTGCCGCTAAGCCTGGTCCCGGGCACCCACATGTTTCCCATGGAGTACCCCGACGAGACCCGCCAGATCCTGCTCGAGACCCTCGATGCCCTGCTGGAGAATACCCCATGAGCGAGCCCCGTGACCTGCGCCTGGCCGACGGCCGCCTGGCGGCCCTGAGCTGGGGCGAGGAGACCTCACCGACCTGGCTGGCCCTGCACGGCTGGCTCGACAACGCCGCCAGCTTCTCGCGCCTGGCGCCGCGCCTGGTCGAGCGCCTCGGCATCAGGGTGGTGGCCCTGGACTTCGCCGGTCACGGCCACTCGGAGCACTCCCCCGGCGACTATGCGCTCTGGGACTACTGCCACGACGTCCTGGACGCCGCCGAGGCGCTGGGCCTCGAGCGGCTGAGCCTGCTGGCCCACTCCATGGGCTCCGGGGTGGCCTGCCTGACCGCGGCGGCGCTGCCGGAGCGGCTCGAGCGGCTGGTGCTGATCGACGGCCTCGGGGCGGTGACCACCGAGGCCGACCAGGCCCCCGGCCAGCTGCGTCGGGGCCTGCTGGCCCATCGTCGCGCGGCCTCGCCGGCGCCGCACTATCCTGATAGCGAGACCGCCGTGGCGGCGCGAGTCGCCGGCGGTGCCACGCCCATCGATGCCGACACCGCCGCGCCCCTCGTCGCACGAAACCTGAGGATCCTGGCCGGTGGACGGGTCGGGCTGCGCACCGATGCCCGGCTGGTGAGGCCGTCGCCGGTACGCTTCTGCCCGGCGCAGGCGCTGGCCTGCCTGGGGGCGATCCGTTGCCCGGCGCTGCTGGTGGAGGGCACCACAGGCATCCTGGGGGAGAGCCGGCGGGCGCAGGCGGCGCGCTCGGCGCTACCCGGCCTGGTGCGTCGGGTGCTGCCCGGTGGCCACCACCTGCATCTGGAGGCGGCGCCGGTGGAGCGCGTGGCCGAATCGATCACCGCCTGGGTCGAGGCGGCCAGCCGCAGTGCAGGAGAGGGGAGTGCATGAACGGGTCGGACGAGGTGTCGGATCGCCAGGGCAAGCGGGTCGCGCTGGTGCTGGGCAGCGGCGGGGCCCGCGGCTACGCCCATATCGGAGTCATCGAGGAGCTCGAGGCGCGAGGCTATCGGATCGTGGCCATCGCCGGCTGTTCCATGGGGGCCCTGGTGGGGGGCATCTACGCGGCCGGGCAGCTCAAGGGGTACCGCGACTGGGTGTGCCAGCTTGCCTACTTCGATGTTCTCAGGCTGGTGGACGTCACCTGGAGCCCCATGGGGGCCATGCGCGCCAGCAAGGTGATGGAGAAGCTGGAGTCGCTGGTGGGGGACGTGCGCATCGAGGAGCTGCCGATTCCCGTCACCACCGTGGCCACCGACCTGGTGCGCCAGCGCGAGGTGTGGTTCCAGAGCGGGCCGTTGCTGGAGGCGATCCGCGCCTCCATCGCCGTGCCCGGGGTGATCACCCCGGTGCACCGCGGCGACCAGGTGCTGGTGGATGGCGGCCTGCTCAATCCGCTGCCGATCATCCCCACCGTCTCGGCCCACGCCGACTTCGTGATGGCGGTGAATGTTACCGCCCACAGCCCGCGGCCGGTGACCCTGGAGGAGCTGCTGCCCCCGGAACAGGCCGAAGAGGAGCGTGCCCGGGAACGCGCCCGCGACGCCGGCGGCATCGACTTCGGCGGCTGGGTCGAGGAGGTGCGCAGCGTCGCCAGCCGCTGGTTCGATGGCCTGGGGGCGGGCAGCGGCGGCGCCGATTGGGAAGAGGGCGACGAGGGCGAGGCCGTCACGCGTCGCCGCCAGTGGGGGCGGCTGGACATGGTGCTGGCCTCCTTCGATATCACCCAGGCGGCGCTCGCCAAGTACAAGGTGGCCGGCTACCCGCCGGACGTGCTGATCGAGGTGCCCAAGACGGTGTGCGGGGCCTACGAGTTCCACCGCGCCGAGGCGCTGATCACCCTCGGCCATCACCTGGCGGTGGAGGCCCTGGATCGCTTCGAGGGGCGTGCCCACCCCGGCTGGGGCGGGCGAGGCATCGTGGTGGAGCCGGGCCAGCCGGATGCGGTGCCGCCGAGCCGGCGCGAACCGGAGGCCTGAGCTTTACGAATGCGCTGGCTTTCCCGGTTAGCAGTCACTCACTTTGTCGCTGTTTTGAGCCTTTGTGTGTTCCCACATTGTCCGCTGCGCCAGTTGTCAGGGGCCAATAGGTTGCCTTGTCATGAACTGCCAGTTGTAATAGGGAGAATTAATTGGACGTGTGTATTCGTGAATGCTTGCAAAGTCGATAGAGAGCGGCTATCATGATCTTGCGGGCAATAAAGAAAGCCCATGACGGCATCCTGGGGAGGTCTGCCGAAACATGGGCCTTGAGATTGCTTGCACCTACCCGAGAGGGTGAGGGCGCTAAGCGAGTTCACACCGCCATGATAGCCGCCCATCACCTAATCGGCAATTGAGATTTGTAACCGATGGGTGACACATGCGATTACTAGCAGCTTCCGAGATTCACCTCGTCCTGACCAAGCCGGTCAGCACCCGCGCCACCATCGAGTGGCGCAAGCATCCCGCCTTCCCGCCGCCAGTCGCAACGTATGGCCGCACCCGGCGCCCACTGTATGACCGTCAGTCGGTCTTGCGGTGGGTCGTTGAGTATCGTCCCGAATACGTGGAGGGGCTGGTATGAGCACTTACGATATGTTCGGCGACAACATCCCCTCTAGCGACGATCCGCGCCTCTTCTGCACTGGTAGCGATGCCCCGTCCTGCGACTTCGCATTAGACCGCCATGGAGCAATGTTCGCCATGCTGGCCAGGGGGCACCGCTGGTCAAACGTGATGATGAGTGTTGCCACTGGCGGTCTGTGCCAAGAGTCCAGCGCCCGCATGCAGGTATTCAAGGGATGCGGCTGGCAAATCGCCTGTCGTGACTATCGCCTGCCGCAAAACCACCCTGATGCCGTGTTCTGTGACAAGCCGCGTCGTCAGTACTGGATTGACCGCGACTGGCTCCACCGCTGCATTCAGTTAGATCCCAGCCTAAGGCGTCGAATTGATGCCGCTGTTAGCCACCAGTTCCAGCACAACCGGCAATTACATCGGATGCTAGAGAACCTGGCTGCAAACGACGCTTAAAAAATAGCCCCGGTGAGGGCCGGGGCAAATATTCAAGGCTGGTGAGTCCTATTGTGGCGCATTTAATGCGGGCTTGCCAGCCTACGGAACAGGCTGGATTGTTCATGGCTGAATTACATTATCAAGACGGGTTAATGCCCGATTATGGCGAGGCAAAACGATTTCTTGAATGTCTCGACCCTACGACTAATGAGTTTACCTTTCAGACTTTCGATGACGACGAACACCGCAAGAGTTCCCAGCTAGTAAGGGTGCTTCATGGCACGCTGGATAAGAACTGGGACGCCCTGTGTCGGTTAAACAGTCGGGGGGCTGGGGTATTCGTCACTTTCAACGCAACGGACGCTAGAGGGCGCGATAGTTCCAATATCACGCACGTTCGAGGCGTTGTCTCCGACTTCGATACTCAAGAAGCCGCCAGCATCCGCCTGGCGGGTATCTATGGCGCGATGGGCATCGAGCCGACGATGTTTGTTGAGTCATCGGAAGACAAGCACCATGCGTATTGGCTGGCCGATGGGTTGACCCTGGAAGAGTTCAAGCCGCTGCAAAAGGCGATCATTACTCTACTGGACAGCGACCCAAAGGTTCACGACCTGCCCCGTGTCATGCGCCTGGCTGGCTTCGTCCACCAGAAGGGCGAGCCGTTCGTTTCTCGCATGATCCATGAGGGCGCCCGCACGACTGCCGATGCTATCCGTAGCGCCCTGGCTGGCGTGCCCCTGCAAGCGCCCGCAGCGACGCCACAAGCGCCGCAGGCATCGACCTTGGGCAATCTATCACGCTATGCACAAAAGGCGCTGGAGGGCGCTTGTTCGGCCATCCTGACGGCACCTGACGGCACCCGGAACGATACCTTGAACAAGGAGGCGTTCGGCCTGTTCGGGCTGGTGAAAGGTGGCCACCTTCCCGAGCACGATGCGCGTCTTGCCCTGGAGCGAGCAGCCCGAGGGGCCGGACTGGCAGATGGCGAGGTAGAGGCCACGCTGCGCAGCGCATGGGATAGCGCCCAGGCTCGGGATATTCCCGCGCGGGCGGCGGCTGACGACTTCGCCTCAATGTCATACGCAACGAGTGCAATCCTGCCAGAGTGTGACCCGGCGAATGATGCGCTAGATGCTCTCGACCAGTTCAAGGCCAAGCACCTTTTAGCTGTAGAGCCGCCGCCTCAATATTATGTTGTTGATGGGCTGATTCCTGAGCCTGTCGCCGCTGCTATTGTTGCCCCAGGCTCTACGGGTAAATCATTCTGGCTGATGCAACTAGCCGCTTGTGTGGCCACTGGGGCGCCGTTCTTCGGGCATGAAGTTGCAAAGCCTGGTGGTGTGCTCATGTTGGGTGCAGAAGATTCCCGAGATGAAATGTCCCGCCGGCTGCATGCCATCGTCAAAGAATATGAGTGGGATGGGCAGCGGATTGACCTAGAAACACTGGGGGAGAACTATTACCCCATTTCACGGCTTGGCAGTGATAACCGCCTGACGCTGAAAAGCGAAGGGAACACGGTTTTCAATCATGAGATGATCCGTCAGATTGTCGAGGGTGCCAAACTCATTCCCGACCTTCGCCTTATCATTCTCGATCCGGTAAGCCGTTTCCGTAGTGGTGACGAGAACGCCAGTGAAGACGCGACGCGGTTTGTCGAGGCGCTGGAGACGATCCGCCGTGAAACTGGCGTCACCGTGCTCTGCGCCCACCACAGCCGCAAGGGTAGCCGGGGCGATAGTGCTGACGACATTCGCGGGGCAAGTGCCTTTGTCGATGCGCTGCGCTTCGCTGCCACCCTGGCGGTGCCTGATCCTGATACCGCCAAGGGGCTCGGGATTGATGAAGACGACCGCCGCTCGCATGTGCGTTTCAATGTCGTGAAGAGCAACTATCGCACCGATATCGATACCTATTGGATGCGTCGTGGTATCGGCGGCGTGCTCAAGTGGATGCCTACCCCCGACAAGATGGCAGGCAAGGCCGAGCAGAAAGGGGAGGAGCGATATGCCGAGACACTGCCGAAACTGCGCGACCTCGTGCGGCGCAAGGCGGAAGAGGGTAGCCCCCTGACCCGCCGAGAGCTGCGCAGCTATGCCGGGACGAGCGGCATGTTCGGCATGGGCGACCAGAGTTTGCGCGGCATCATGCAACGTGCCTTGGACGAGGGGGAGATCGTGCTGCGTGATGGCGAGCTGCACCTATGGTAGTTGCTGCCAGTCTCATGAGCCGGCCCATCGTGGCCGGTTTTTTGTGTGTGGGGTGGTGGGGTGGTCCTAAGTTTGCTTGGGGTGGTGGGGTGGTGGGGTAACCACCCCACTTTAGCCACCCCACCCCGCCTAAACCCGCATGGTTGAGCCGTTCGCTGGGATTGGTGGGGTAAATTCAAAATCACCCCACCACCCCGCTGAAACCCGCATGAATACTGGCGGGGTGCGGGGTGGTTTTTTCCTATATAGGGATTGGGGTTTTCACCCCACCCCACTGCCAGGCGGGGGCGCCCTTAGGCGCGGCCCCATCCCTGGAAGCGATAGCGAGACTTCCCGCTCCAAACGGAACCCCCTGAACCGGGGGAGTACCCCCATCACCCCCACCTGGTGGCCAGCGTGCCGGCTGGCAAGGTTTATCCGCTATCAGTGGGGCCGAGAAACCCCCAGGAAAGGCCCCAGAAGCGGCGCAGAAGCCGAGGGGTAGGGGATAGGTGCGGGTGCCCGCTGGCGCGGCGCCTGCTGGCTCAGAATGCGCCCCCTACAAAAAATGCCCCCTGGTGCCGGGATTACACCATTACGTAAAACGTAATTACGGTTATCCATTACGATTCCCGCCGGCAAGCGGCCGTATTTTGCTGCTGCTGGCGCTGAAACCCGCGTCACGGCTGGGATTGAGTGCCGAGCGGCTGGCCAATGTGGCACCGAATACCTGACTAAATCACTCGGGTATTCTTTACACATTTAGGAGTTGGCCTGCGCTGCGATGCAGCAAAAGCAAGATAATCACTACTTATCAACCCTTTTCCGCCGCGTCCACTTATCACTAGGGAATTGCCGTGTCCAATAAATTCTGATAAACTTGATTCAATTCGCGATTAATTGAGGCTATCGACATGGCCGACATGACAACCAACCGCAAGGCAGGCCGCCCCCAGGGCGCCAAGCAGCTGATGCCCACCGCCGCCGACCGGCGCCGGTATATCCAGCTCCTGCGCAAGCGTGCCGACGCTGGTGATGCCCAGGCAATCACCGCGCTGCTGAACCTGGAGAAGTCCGATGGCTGACGACCTGCTGACCCTGCCGGCCACCGCGCCCGCTGGCGATGCCTTCAGGCTGCTGTGGTCGCTTGGCATCGACGTTCCCTTTCCTACTGACAGCACCCAACCCGCAGGCGACTGGCTCCGATCCCTGGAGCTGACGCCGGCCCAATGGAAATTGATCCACCACCGCGCCCAGGAGGCGACCCACCATGAGTAAGACTTTCATCACCGGCCAGCGCATGGCCACCAATAACGACGCCGACCGCGTAGAGCAGGCTTTCGAGAAGCTGACCGAGCGTGTTGTAGAGGCAGTGCTGCCCGCCATCACCGAGGCAGTGGCCGAACAACTGAAGTCCGCCGGTATGGGTAATAAGCCCCAGGGCGATGACTTTTCCGCAAATCACCTGGATATGTACCTCCTGCCCAGCGATGACGACGAGCCCGTGCGTCGCGGCTCCAACGGTCGCCGGATGCCTGCCCCGTCCGATGACTATCAACTGCCCTGCGACTGAGCCATGGCCATGACACCCATCACGCTTGAACAGCGTCAGGAGGCCGAACAGGAGCAGATGGTGGCGATGCTCGCCGGCTACCGTCGCGACCTGCAAGACGAGTTCGCCGCCGCCCTGACGACTGCTGTGGAGGAGCTGCGACAGCGCATCGAGGCCATGGACGCATCCGCCACCGCCGAGAGGGCCGCCAGCATGTGGCCCTATCCCATCAAGATTCATTGAGGTTCACATGACCGATTCACAAGCCGTTGTCACCGCTAACGCACTGCTCGGCGAAGCCGATGCCACCGTGGAGGCACTGCGCGATGCCTTGCAGGCCATCGACGCCGAGATGCGCGAGATGGATAAGCTTCCCCGCATCGACCTGTCTACCGCTCTTTCCGTCACTCAGCACAAGCAGATGGAGGAGGAAAAGCGGGGCCGCGAACTCCAATATGAAATCCTCCGGCGGCTGTCATTCGGCCTGAATGATGGCATCCGTAAGCGTCGAGCAGCAGATGCCATTGCCGGGGCGGATGAAGACCGCGACCAACTCGACCGGCTCATTGAGATGGCCCGCCACGCCCGTCAGGTGGCCAACGAAGCAGTGGCCGAGGCAGTGGCCCATGCACGCACCATCGTGGAGTCACGGCAGGCAGCGGGGCGCCCTGGTAGTCGTCTTGTCGGCGCCACCCCTGAGCAAGCGGATGCCCTGGTTTCGCTGATGCCGAACGAATCACAGCATGACGACGTGGAGCGGGTCCGGATGCATCGCCTGGTGCAGGTGGAGGGCGGACAATGACCAAGCGGATTATGTCCGCCCTGGTAGGTGTGGTGCTGGGCCTTTGGTTTGGCACCTACCTGGTTTTCCCCCTGATTCAATGTATGGAGTTCACCGCATGACCATTTCCGACGCCCACAACCTGCTGACCAGCGAGAACGCCACCGCCGATTCCCTGATGGAAGCCCGCGCCCTGGTGAAGTCGGAACTCCGCGCCCTGGAGGCCGAGCCCAAGGTGGCACCGGGTAGCGGCACCACTCGGGAACAGGTGCTCGCCATCCGTCAGGCCCAGGCCGAGCGGGAGGAGGCTATCGGGACGCTCACCGACCTTCACGACCGCCTGCACAGAGCCGTACAGCAGCGTCTAGCGGCCGATGCGCTGGAAGAGGGCGAACGGCTCCAAGGCGAGATTGCCGAGGCCCTGGTGGTCGCCGAGCAGGCCCGTGCCGAGTACCGGCAGAAGGTAGGCGCCGTCACTGAGCTGGCACACCGCCTGGCCGAGTGTCGCCAGAAGGCCCCGGAGTTGTCGCTGTCACACGATGCACTGCGCCGGCTGGTGGCGATGGAGCCAGTACCGGAACAGCAGAGCATGACGTTCGTTCGCAGCCTGAGGGGCTGAGCATGAGTGCCTGCCTGCCGATATCCGAGGGGTGGGACGACCGCGCCCACCCTGTTAACGATGACGGCCACCAAGGGCGGGCTGAGCTTGCGCGTGCCTGTGGTGAGCTATGGCAGGCGGCAATACGCACCTACCACGCTGACGCCAGCGCATCCTGGCGCGGCAAGCACGTCGCCGATGCGGATGAGGCATTCGAGGATCTACTGGGCGACCGCCGGTTGCTGGCCCGGCTTCTGGAGCCGTTCGGGCTCGACCCGGATGTGGTGGGGGATGCCATGCTCGACATGCTTGAGGCTGGCGACAGGTGGAACGGCAACAGCAGCCGGCCCGAGCCGCCCTACGCGCTATAAATCGGCCAGTCCAACCGCTCCACCAGTTCAGCCAGCAAAGGGAGTCGCTGGCGCTTGTCACCGTCCGCGCCGTATTGGTCTGTCATATTCTGCGCAGAATGCCCCAGAAGCCACGATATGACATGACCCTGCCCGCCCATTAGGCGCAACTCTTCTGCGACCGTATGGCGCAAGCCGTGGAAGTCTGGCCCGATGCCTAGCTTCTGGCGGTGATAGGTAAACCACTTTGATGGGCGAAAGCCGAACCGTCCTTTCCATGCGGTCACGTCGAATAGCCGTTCCTGCCCCGCTCGCGCCACCATGTAGTCCAGCAAGCCGAGTTCTACCAGCCGGCTGTGAATCGGCACCAGTCGCCACGAACCGGCATTCTTGATATGACGCCCGTCGCGCCCGTGAATGTCGATGTAGTCGATGCCCTGGTGGTGGCGTATGTCGTCAGGCGCCAGCGCCGCCATTTCTTCCAGCCGGGCGCCGGTATAGATGCCGAGCAGGGGAAGCCAGTATTGCCAGCCGCCCGCATGCCTGTGCGTCTCCGAGCCGAACCACTGTGCCAGTTCGTCCCGCGTCCACGTCTTGCGTTTGCCGCTGCCGCTGGTGCGTTTGGGCTTTAGTCCCGTTAACGGGTTTGCCGGCAGGTAGCCGAAGTTGACCAGCCAAGCGGCGTACCCGGACAGCAGGCTAATATTCTTTGTCTGAGTCACCACGCTGATACGTGGGTAGTCGCCCGCCTGTATCTCTTCCAGCGTCATAGAGGCGAACCTCCCCAGGCTGCGCCGGGTGGGGTAGTCGGCCAGCCGCTCCACGAAGTCACGCGCCGCCGCCTTGTCGAAGGTGTCCGCTGGTAGATCGCCTACCAGTTCCACGAACACGGATAAGGCATGGCGCGATTCGTGCCGCGACTTCTCCCTGGCCCCGGCGAGCTGGTGGCCGGCGTACTTGTCCCATAGGGCGGTTAGGGTAGGGGTGGCCGGCTGGTGCTGCTGTGGGCGCCGTTGTGGGCGTGCTGGCGCTATCCGATGGCGTAGTTCGTCAAGACTGGCAACCTCATGTATCAGCCGCTCGACTTCCAGCCGTAGGGCTGCCGCCTTGGCTCGTGCCTGGTGCTTGTCTGTGGTGCGTAGGGATAGCCGGAGTTCGTTTCCGAGGTGTCGATAGTCGGAAGGTAGGCGCCATCGGAAGTGATAGGTGCCGGACGGCTTGCGGACAGTGTAGGGAATCGCCATGGTGCCCTCATATGTACCAGTAGGGCTCACAGCGACGATAAGTTGTTGATGCTAGCCGGGCCAGCCGGATGCGGTGCCGCCGAGCCGGCGCGAACCGGAGGCCTGAGTGCGGCTCAGGCCTCGCCGCGGCGACGCAGCAGCACGTAAAGGGCGCCGGTGCCGCCGTCGACCTCCGTGGCCGAACAGAACGCCAGCACCCCGGGCCACTCGCGCAGCCAGGCGTTCACGTGGCTCTTGATCACCGGGTAGTCGCCGGTGCGGCCCCAGGCCTTGCCGTGGACCACCAGCACGCAGCGTTTTCGCTCGGCCCCTGCTTCGCGCAGGAAGGCCTCCAGCTCGGCCCGGGCCTCCTCCAGGGTGTAGCCGTGCAGGTCCAGCCCCGCTTCCCAGGCCAGCTGGCCCCGCCGGAGCCGCTGAAGGGTCCGCCAGGGCAGGTCGGGAAGGGCGAACTCCAGGTGCTCCGAGGGGCGCACGGGCTCCACGCGGCCGTCGGAGGTGCGACCCGCGCCGCTGCCGTCACGTGCCGCCTGGGCCGCCGCACGGCGCTCGACAGCCGCGGGATCCGCGCGGCGCGGGCGGCCGGGGTCGGCGCGGTTGCGCTTGATCGGCCGCACGCCGGCCTCGCGCAGCGCCTGGCGGAAGGCGCTGATCTCGTCGTCGTCCGGGCGGTGGCGGTCTCGGCTCATGGCGGTGGGGCCCATTGGGGTAAGGGCGCCCAGTATAACCAGCGTGGCGTGGCTGTGAACCGCCCCGGCGGTTACAATCGGCCACTCCTCGCCCGATTCGCCCGACAACGACAGGATGCCCCGTGGCCGCCCGCAACGATTCCCTCTCGACCCTGACGCTTACCGATGCCGAGCTGCGCGATGGCCTGATCACCCTGCGCGACTGCCTGCGCTGGGCGGCCAGCGAGTTCCAGCTGGCCGGGCTCTTCTACGGCCACGGCACCGAGTCCGCCTGGGACGAGGCGGTGGCCCTGACCCTCGGGGCCCTGCACCTGCCCTGGAACGTCGACCCGGCGGTGCTCGACGCCCGCCTGCTGCCCGTGGAGCGGGCGCGCATCGTGGCCCTGGTGCGCGAACGCATCACCACCCGCCGCCCGCTGCCCTACCTGCTGGGCGAGGCCTTCTTCGCCGGCTACCCCTTCGACGTGGACGAGCGGGTGCTGATCCCGCGCTCGCCCATCGCCGAGCTGATCGAGCACGGCTTCGCCGCCTGGTTCCCCGAGGAGCCGCCGGCCCGGGTGCTCGACCTCTGCACCGGCTCCGGCTGCATCGGCATCGCCACGGCCCTGCATTTGCCCACCTGCGAGGTGGACCTCGGCGACATCAGCCAGGCCGCCCTGGCGGTGGCCCGCCAGAACATCAACCGCCACGACCTGGGCGCGCGGGTGCGCGCGGTGCACTCCGACCTCTTCGCGGCGCTGCCCGGCAGCTACGACCTGGTCGTCTCCAACCCACCCTACGTGGATGCCCGGGACCTGGCCACCATGCCCGCCGAGTTCCGTCACGAACCGGCGCTGGCCCTGGGGGCCGGCGCCGACGGCCTGGATATCGTACGGCGCATCCTGCGCGAGGCCCGGGGGCATCTCACCGAGCGCGGTGTGCTGATCGTCGAGGTCGGCAACTCCGACCGCCACCTGGAGGCTACCTTCCCAGAGGTACCCTTCCTGTGGCTCGAATTCGAGCGCGGCGGCCAGGGGGTCTTCGCCCTCACCGCCGAGGAACTCGACGCCCATGCGGCGTCCTTCGCCTGATTCCCGACCCCTTCGAGGAGGAGCGCCCATGTCCGGCAACACCTTCGGCAAGCTGTTCACCGTCACCACCTTCGGCGAGAGCCACGGCCCGGCCCTGGGCGCCATCGTCGACGGCTGCCCGCCGGGGCTGCCGCTCTCCGAGGCCGACCTGCAGCGCGACCTGGACCGCCGCCGCCCCGGCACCTCGCGCCATACCACCCAGCGCCGCGAGCCCGACCGGGTGAAGATCCTCTCCGGGGTCTTCGAGGGGGTCACCACCGGCACCGCCATCGGCCTTGTGATCGAGAACACCGACCAGCGCTCCAAGGACTACGGCAACATCAAGGATCAGTTCCGGCCGGCCCATGCCGACTACAGCTACCACCACAAGTACGGCATCCGCGACTACCGCGGCGGCGGTCGCTCCAGCGCCCGGGAGACCGCCATGCGCGTGGCCGCCGGCGCTATCGCCAAGAAATACCTGGCGACTCAGGGGGTGACCATTCGCGGCTATATGAGCCAGCTGGGCCCCCTTGCCATCCAGTTCAAGCAGTGGGAGGCGGTGGACGACAACCCCTTCTTCTGCCCCGACCCGTCGCGGGTGGCGGAGCTGGAGGCCTACATGGACCAGCTACGCCGGGACCAGGACTCGGTGGGGGCGAAGATCACGGTGGTGGCCGAGGGGGTGCCCCCCGGGCTCGGCGAGCCGGTGTTCGATCGCCTGGATGCCGAGCTGGCCCACGGCCTGATGAGCATCAACGCGGTGAAGGGGGTGGAGATCGGTGACGGCTTCGCCTCGGTGGCGCAACGTGGCAGCGAACATCGCGACGAGATGACCCCGGAGGGCTTTCTCTCCAACCACGCCGGCGGGGTACTCGGCGGCATCTCCAGCGGCCAGGCCATCGTCGCCCACCTGGCCCTCAAGCCCACCTCCAGCATTACCACCCCGGGGCGCTCCATCGACGTGCACGGCAACCCGGTGGAGGTGGTCACCAAGGGGCGCCACGACCCCTGCGTGGGCATCCGCGCGACGCCCATCGCCGAGGCGATGATGGCGCTGACCCTGATGGACCACCTGCTTCGCCACCGCGCCCAGAACGCCGAGGTGCGCGTGGCGACCCCGGTGCTGCGCTGAGCGGCAGCGGCGTATTGGCTGCTACACTGCCTCACATCCCCCACGCACAGGGCAATGCCATGAAGATCAACGTCGAGTTCGACCTGACCCCCGAGGAGTTCCGTCAGGCGCTGGGTCTGCCTGATGTGGCAGTCTTCCAGCAGCAGCTGCTGGAGCAGATCCAGAAGCAGATGGAGTCGGGGGTGGAGGGCTATGATCCCATGAGCCTGATGCAGCCCTTCCTGCAGCAGTCCGGCATGGGCCAGGGGCTCACCCAGGGCATCTCCCAGGGGCTGTCCCAGGGGCTGTCCAGCTTCGGCACCTATCAGCAGATGATGCTCGACATGCTGCGCCAGGCCGGCCAGTCGGCGGCCCAGGCCAGGTCGGCCGAGGAGCCCGCGCCCGACGCCGCCGATTCCGGTAGCGCCAAGCGCGCCGGCAGCAGCGCGGCGAAGAAGGGCACCGCCAGCGTGCGCTCCCGGGCGAAGAGCAAGAGTGAATGACCGCGTTTGCGTTTCGCCCCCTTGCATCCTGGGGCGGAGCAGACTAGGCTTTGATGCAGTGCAACATGGTGGGCATCGGGCCCGCCGTGGCAACCCCATTAAGGAGGACGCCCCATGCAAGACAAGATGATCGAATCCTTCAACGAGCAGACTCGCCAGTTCTTCGAGCCGATGCGCAAGCTCAACTCCCTGATGCTGGACAACATGGAGAAGCTGACCCAGTACCAGATGGAGTCCATGAAGCGCTACAGCCAGCTGGGCACCGAGCGTCTGCGTGAGGCCAGCGAGGTCAGCGACGCCGAGGCCATGCAGCAGTTCAGCGCCCGTCAGGCCGATGTGATGAACCAGCTCTCCGAGCAGATGCTCGAGGACGCCAAGGCGCTCTCCGAGATGAGCCTGGAGTTCAAGGCGGAGCTGGAGAAGCTGTTCGCCGAGCAGGCCAAGCTCGTGGAGCAGGTCCAGAAGGGCGAGCCGGCCCCGAAGGGGGAATCGGCCGACAAGGCCGCGCCGGCCAAGGCCCAGTCGTCGAAGGGTGGTAGCGCCAAGAGCTGAGCGCTTGCGTTCCATCGTCCGGCCCCTCGAGGGCCACTGAATCAGGCCGCCGTCCTCCATTGCTGGAGGGCGGCGGGTAGTGCTATTTTGACGTCGGCTCAACGTCGCCGACCGGGAGGGTTCAATGCAGCCAGGGGTTCAAGCACCGTCACAGGCCGAGTTGGAGGAGTGGAACGCCCAGCTCCAGGAGATCGGCGAGGAGTACCGCGCCCTGATGGGCGATCTGCTGGAGCGCCTCGTGCCCAACGTCGCGGCCGACTCCGTGTGTGACGACATGCGCGCGAGTTTCCGCGCCGGCGCCGAATCGCTGATGCGCAATCCTCTCCAGCTGTGGCAGGCCCAGGCTCGACTGATGCAGGATCAGTTCCAGCTCTGGCAGCACGGCCTGCGGGCCCTGGCCGGCGAAGCGGTGGAGCCGCTGGTGACCCCGGCGCGCAGCGATCGCCGCTTCAACGACGAGGCCTGGACCTCCGATCCCTACTACCTGGCGATCATGCAGCAGTACCTGCTGTTCTCGCGCATGGTGGAGGAGCTGATCGAGGACCTCGAGCTCGGCCCCGACCAGAAGCGCAACCTGGCCTTCTATTCCCGCCAGATGGTCAACGCCATGTCGCCCACCAACTTCGTCACCACCAATCCGGAGGTGATGCGCCGGACGCTGGAGACCCGCGGCCAGAACCTGGTCGACGGCCTGGCGCGGCTGCGTCAGGATCTGGCCAACTCCGCCGATGGCCTCAACGTCACCATGACCGACCGCAGCGCCTTCGAGGTCGGCAAGAACATCGCCGTGACCCCCGGTTCGGTGGTCTACGAGAACGAGCTGATCCAGCTGATCCAGTACACGCCGAGCACCGAGGAGGTCTTCAAGACCCCGCTGCTGATCATCCCGCCCTGGATCAACAAGTACTACATCCTCGACCTGCGCCAGGACAACTCCATGGTCAAGTGGCTGGTGGACCAGGGCCACACCGTGTTCCTGATCTCCTGGCGCAACCCGGGGCCGGAGCAGCCCGACCTCACCTGGGCCGACTACATGCAGCTTGGCCCGATCGACGCCATGGGGGCCATCGAGCAGGCCACCGGCGAGAAGTCGGTCAACCTGATCAGCTACTGCGTGGGCGGCACCCTGGCGGCCTCCACGGTGGCCTACCTGACCAGTACCCGCCGCGGTCGCAAGGTGAAGTCGGCCACCTACATGACCACCCTGCAGGACTTCCGCGATCCGGGCGAGATCGGCGTCTTCCTCAGCGAGCCGGTGCTTCAGGGCATCGAGGCCAAGATGGAGCGCGACGGCTACCTGGACGGCCGGGTGATGGCCTTCAGCTTCAACCTGCTGCGCGAGAACGACCTCTTCTGGTCCTTCTATATCAACAACTACCTGAAGGGCGATATGCCGGCGCCCTTCGACCTGCTCTACTGGAACACCGACGGCACCAACCTGTCGGCGGGCACCCACGGCTGGTACCTGCGCCACCTCTACCTGGAGAACCGCCTGGTGGAGCCGGGCGGCATCGAGCTGGACGGCGTCAAGATCGACCTGCGCAAGGTTTCCACCCCGAGCTACTTCCTCTCCACCCGGGAGGATCACATCGCCAAGTGGAACAGCACCTACTACGGCGCGCTGCTGCCCAAGGGCCCGGTCAAGTTCGTGCTGGGGGGCTCCGGCCATATCGCCGGGGTGGTCAATCCGCCGTCCCGCAACAAGTACGGCTACTGGACCAACGACGAGCTGCCCGAGACCCACGAGGCGTGGCTCGAGGGTGCCGAGCAGCACGAGGGCTCCTGGTGGCCCCACTGGCAGGCGTGGATGACCGACAACGGCTATGCCGACGCCGAGAAGAAGGTGCCCGCGCGCCAGCCGGGCGACGGCGAGCTGGAGATCCTCGAGCCGGCCCCGGGTCGCTACGTCAAGATGACCATTCCCGAGGTGCTCGGGGAGCAGGAAGCGCCGAGTCAGTAAGCGCCGAGTCAGTAAGCGCCGAGCGCCCGGCGCCAAGCCGCTTGTTAACGGGCGGCTGGTGTTGAGGTAGAAACGAGAACCCCCGCGGATCGCATCCGGCGGGGGTTCTTCGTTGACGTCACACTCGGCAGTGGCATCATCCTGCGGCGCTAGGCGCTAGGCGCTAGGCGCTAGGCGCTAGGCGCTAGGCGCTAGGCGCTAGGCGCTAGGCGCTAGGCGCTAGGCGCTGAACCCCCGGTAGCACCATCAGCCCGGCCAGCAGCCAGGCCGGCCAGCTGCCGGTGCGGGTGAAGGGGGTGAGGCCTTGCATGGGCTGTACCTCGCCGGTGATGCTGGCCACCTCGAACTGGGGCGCGCGGGCGGTGATGCGCCCCTGCGGGTCGACGATCACGGTCACCCCGTTGCTGGTGGCGCGCACCAGGTAGCGGCCGTTCTCCAGCGCTCGCAGCCGGGCCATCTGCAGGTGCTGCAGGGGGCCGATGGACTCGCCGAACCAGGTGTCGTTGGAGACCGTCATCAGCAGCTCGCTGTCCCGGGCGCGCTCGGCCACCAGGTCGGCGTAGATAATCTCGTAGCAGATGGCGTTGCCAATGGTGGTGCCGGCGACGCGCATCGGCGCCTGTCCCGAGGGGCCCGGGGTCATGGCCGGCATCGGCAGATCGAAGAAGGCGATGGTGCCGCGCAGCAGGCGCTCCAGGGGCAGGTATTCGCCGAAGGGCACCAGGTGCTCCTTGCGGTACTCCCCCTCGGCGTTGCCCAGGCCGATCACGCTGTTGAAGTAGCGCCCGGGCCCTTCGCGCTGCAGGATCCCGGTGAGCAGGGCGGTCTTCGGCGAGAGGTTGGATTGCACCCGCTCGAGGATCGGCCGCGCCTCGTCCTCGAACATCGGCAGGGCCGCCTCGGGCCAGACGATCAGGTCCAGGTCGTCGGGCTGGGCGCGGGTCAGCTCGCTGTAGGTGTTGGCGGCCGCGCGCCGCCCCTCGGGCGTCCACTTGATCAGCTGGTCCAGGTTGCCCTGCAGCAGGGCCACGCGCAGCGGCTCGCCGGCGGGCTGGGTCCACTGGGTCGGCAGCGCCAGGGGGGCGAGCCACAGGGCGGCCACCGGGGCGGCGGCCCACCAGCGGCGTGCCAGGAACTCCACCAGCAGGGTGCCGCTCAGGGCGGTGATCAGCGACAGCAGATAGACGCCGCCGATGGGCGCCCAGGGGGCCAGCGGCGAATCCACGTGGGCGCTTCCCAGCAGCAGCCAGGGGAAGCCGGTGAACAGCCAGGTGCGCAGCCACTCGCCCAGCACCCAGGCCCCGGCGAAGGTGAGGAAGGCCAGGCGCGGACCGGTCAGGCGGCGATAGAGCCACAGGGTGACGGCCAGGAAGAGCGCCATGCTGGCCACGAACAGGGCGGTCAGGAAGACCGCCAGGGGGACGCCCGTGTAGCCGTAGTCGTGGATCGAGACGTAGACCCAGGAGGCGCCGGAGCCGAACAGGCCGAGCCCATAGCACCAGCCGCGCAGGGCCGCCTGGCCGGGCGTCAGCGCCTGGATGCCCAGGTAGACCAGGGCCACGGCCACGGGGCCGAGCCACCAGAGTTCGAAGGGGGAGGCGGTCAGGGTGGTCAGCACCCCGGCGGCCAGCGCCAGCAGATAGCCCAGCACCGGGGGGAATCGCAGCTCGGACATGGTGACCTTCCGTGTCAGGGATGAATGCAAGGACTGAGGTTCAAGGGCCGGGGTTCACGGGCTCAGGGGGCGTCGACCGGCCCCTCGCAGGGCGCGGCTTCCAGCAGACGAATGCGACGGTTGTCGGCGTTGAGGACGGTGAAGCGCCAGCCGCCGATCTCGGTGTGTTCGCCACGGCCGGGCAGGTGGCCGAAGCGCTGCATCACCAGTCCCCCGAGGGTGTCGAACTCCTCGTCGGAGAAGCGGGTGGCGAAGCGCTCGTTGAAGTCCTCGATGGGGGTCAGGGCGCGGATGGCATAGCGGCCCTCGCCCAGTTCGCGGATATCCTCCTCGTCGTCGGCGTCGTGCTCGTCCTCGATCTCGCCGACGATCTCCTCGAGGATATCCTCGATGGTCACGATGCCGGCGGTGCCGCCGTACTCGTCCACCACGATGGCCATGTGGTTGTGGGTGTCCTGGAACTCCTTGAGCAGGCTGTTGAGCCGCTTGGACTCCGGCACGAAGAGCGCCGGGCGCACTACCTCCTCGAGGCGGAAGTCCCTGCCGTTGCAGGCCTCGGCCTGCAGCAGCGGCAGCAGATCCTTGGCCAGCAGGATACCCCTGACCTCGTCGAGGTTCTCGCCGACTACCGGATAGCGCGAGTGGCCGGTCTCGAGGATGATCGGGAGGTACTCCTTCAGCGGCTGGTCGAGACCGATGGCGGTGACCTGAGAGCGCGGGATCAGCACCTCGCGCACCTGCTGGTCACTGATCTGCAGGGCGCCTTCGATGATCATCATGGCGTCCTGCTCGAGCTTAAGGCGGCTGGCCGCCTGGCGCAGGAAGGCGAGCAGCTCGTCCCGGGAGCTGGGCTCATCGCTGTCGCTGGACAGGGCGCCCAACAGCTTCTCGAGCCAGGAGCGATTGCCCTGGCTGCTCGATCGATCGTCGCTCATGGCTCGGGTCTCTCGTCCTCGATAGCGGGGTCGGCGCCGCGGGGGGCGTCCGGATCACGGTAGGGGTCGGCGATGCCGAGCCCGGCGAGGATCTCGCGCTCGAGCGCTTCCATGGCCTCGGCCTCGTCCTCCTCGATATGGTCATGGCCCAGCAGATGCAGGGTACCGTGCACCACCATATGAGCGTAGTGATCGCGCAGGGGCTTGTCCTGCTCGGCCGCCTCGCGGGCCACCACCGGGTGGCAGACCACCAGGTCGCCCAGCAGCGGCAGCGTGATCCCGGGCGGGCTCTCGAAGGGGAAGGAGAGCACGTTGGTGGGCCTGTCGCTCCCGCGGTAGTCGCGGTTCAGAGCCCGGCTCTCCTCGGCATCCACCAGGCGCACGGTGAGTTCGCTCTCCTCGGCGACCGCATGGCGGGCGAGCACGGCGGCCACCCAGGCCTCGAGCTCAGCCTGATCGGGCAGGCCTTCGGCCGCGACGGCCTGCTGGCGATCGACCCGCGGGTGGCTCATGACTCGTCACGCTCGCGGTCGAGGCGTTCCTGGCGCTCCAGGCGAAGCGCCTCGCGCTTCTCCTCCTTGGCCTCCTTGCGGGCGCGCTCGGCGGCCTCCTGCCCCGCCTCGAAGTGGTCGTAGGCCTCGATGATGCGCTGTACCAGCGGGTGGCGGACCACGTCCTTGGCGGCGAAGTGGGTGATGCCGATGCCGGGTGTCTCCCGGAGCACCTCCAGCACCTGGATCAGGCCGGAGGTCTGGCCGCGGGGGAGGTCCACCTGGGTCACGTCGCCGGTGATCACCGCGGTGGAGCCGAAGCCGATGCGGGTCAGGAACATCTTCATCTGCTCGCGGGTGGTGTTCTGGCTCTCGTCGAGAATGATGAAGGCGTTGTTGAGGGTGCGCCCCCGCATATAGGCCAGGGGGGCGATCTCGATCACCTGGCGCTCGATCAGCTTGGCGACCTGCTCGAAGCCGATCATCTCGTAGAGGGCGTCGTAGAGGGGGCGCAGGTAGGGGTCGATCTTCTGGGCCAGGTCACCGGGCAGGAAGCCGAGCTTCTCGCCGGCCTCCACGGCGGGGCGCACCAGCAGGATGCGACGCACCTCCTGCTGGTTGAGGGCCTCCACGGCGGCGGCGACGGCGAGGTAGGTCTTGCCGGTGCCGGCCGGGCCGATGCCGAAGTTGATGTCGTGGGCGCGGATGCTCTGCACATAGGCCTGCTGGTTGAGGCCGCGGGGCTTGATCAGGGTGCGCGGCGTGCGCAACAGCACCTCGCCGGGGTCCTCGAGGCCCTCGTCCTCCTCCAGGGCCTCCAGCCCCGACTCCTGGAGGAAAAGGTGCACGGTATCCGGCTCCAGGTCGCTGGCCTCGGTCTCGCGGTAGAGGTGTTCGAGCACGTTGGCGGCGGCCTTGACCCGGGCGATGGGGCCGGCCAGCTGGAAGATGTTGCCGCGGTTGCGCAGGGTGATGCCGAGGCGCGCCTCCACCAGCTTGAGGTGCTCGTCGCGCTGGCCGCACAGGTTGGCCAGGCGGCGGGGGTCGTTGGGCTCGAGATTAAGGGTGATGATGCGGTTGGCCGGGGAGGCTGGCTGGCTCAAGACTGGCGGATCCCGTGAAGAGTGGATTTATGGCAGCTTACTGCCCCGGCGGGCGCCGGGGCAATAATGACACTGGGGTAAGGGGCGCCGGGGCGTCAGTAACACTCGGGCGAGGCGAGCTCGCCGCGCAGCGAGTTGGGCAGCGCCTCGGTGATCTGGACGTCGACGAAGTAGCCGATCAGCTCGGTGGGGTTGGCGGCGCGGAAGTTGACCACCCGGTTGTTCTCGGTGCGCCCGGAGAGCTGGCCCGGATCGCGGGGGGCGAAGCCGGTGACCAGGATGCGCTGGGTGCTGCCCACCATGCGCCGGCTGATCCGCATCGCCTGTTGGTTGATGCGCTCCTGCAGGATCGCCAGGCGCTGCTTCTTGGTGGCTTCCGGGGTGTCATCCTCGAGCGAGGACGCCGGGGTGCCGGGGCGCGCCGAGTAGACGAAGCTGAACGAGTGGTCGAAGCCGATGCGGTGGATCAGGTCCAGGGTCGCTTCGAAGTCGGCCGCGGTCTCGCCGGGGAAGCCGACGATGAAGTCCGACGAGAAGCTGATGTCGGGGCGCAGCGCGCGGATGCGCTCCAGCTTGTCCACGTACTCCGCGACGCCGTGGCCGCGCTTCATGGCGGCGAGGATGCGGTCGGAGCCGGCCTGCACCGGCAGGTGCAGGTGGCTGACCAGCTCGGGGATCTCGCCGTAGGCCTCGATCAGGCTGTCGGAGAACTCCACCGGGTGGGAGGTGGTGAAGCGGATGCGGTCGATCCCCTCGACGGCCGCCACGCAGGCGATCAGCTCGGCCAGGTCGATCTCGTCGCCCAGCTGGTTCAGGCCCCGATAGGCGTTGACGTTCTGGCCCAGCAGGTTGATCTCGCGCACGCCCTGGTCGGCGAGGTGGACCACCTCGTCCATCACCGCCTCGAAGGGGCGCGAGACCTCCTCGCCGCGGGTGTAGGGCACCACGCAGAAGGTGCAGTACTTGGAGCAGCCCTCCATCACCGAGACGAAGGCGGTGGCGCCGTCGGCGCTCGGCTTGGGCAGGTGGTCGAACTTCTCGATCTCCGGGAAGGTGACGTCCACCACCGAGATCTGCTCCTGCCGGCGGGCGTCGAGCATCGAGGGCACCCGGTGCAGGGTCTGGGGGCCGAACACCATGTCCACGTAGGGGGCCCGCTTGCGCAGTGCCTCGCCCTCCTGGCTGGCCACGCAGCCGCCGACGCCGATCACCAGGTCAGGGTTGGCCTCCTTGAGCTTCTTCCAGCGGCCGAGCTGGTGGAAGACCTTTTCCTGGGCCTTCTCGCGGATCGAGCAGGTGTTGAGCAGGATGACGTCGGCCTCGCGCTCGTCGTCGGTGAGCTCGAGCCGGTGGGATTCGCCGAGCAGATCCGCCATGCGCGCGGAGTCGTACTCGTTCATCTGGCAGCCATGCGTCTTGATGAAGAGTTTCTTCGCCATAAGAATAGGGTCGTGGCGCCGGGCGCCCGACGTCTGTCACCGGTGGATGGGGTTGGCAGGCGTGGCACGCGCAGGACTCGGTGCCCGGCGGCGGTGCCATGAACGTTCGGCCGCTGCGGGCCTGGAAAGAAAGTAGTGGGCCATTATACGCACGGCCCGGCGACGGGGCCAGCATGGGCCGTCCGGCGCGGGAGTATGCTACGCTTGCGCCTCCTGTGGACAGTGGTCGAGGAACAGTCAGCACCATGGCGGCGAAGCCGATCTATCGGGTGGTTTTCCACCAGCAGGGGGAGGTCTGGGAGCTCTACGCGCGCGAGATCTTCCAGAGCGACCTGTGGGGGTTCATCGAGGTGGAGGAGTTCGTCTTCGAGGACGCCTCCAAGCTGGTGGTGGATCCCACCGCGGACAAGCTGCGGCGGACCTTCGACGGCGTCAGCCGCAGCTACCTGCCGCTCAACGCCATCGTGCGCATCGATGAGGTGGAGCGGGAGGGCCCGCCCCGGGCGGTGAAGAGCGACGGGCGGGTGGCCGAGTTTCCACGGCCCTTCGCGCCGCCCTCGGCCCCGGACCGCTGAGGGGGGCACTGGTCACTCCTTGATCAGGTTGGGCGCAGGGCAGTCGCCACGCCGCTGGACGACGGCTTTCCAGCGGTTTTCCTGATACTTGTCCACAGGAGCTGTGGAAAATTGCCTTGTGGCAACACGGCACCGCGGGTGCCGGCCGTCTCATCGCTGCGTCATCGGCAGGAGGCCGCTGACGGGCACAGGTCGCGACAGAGTGGAAATTCGCCAGCTTTAGCCAGGACGATGGCATGACACGATACGACATCACACGACTCTCCCTGGGCATGGCCCTGGGGCTCCTGGCCCTGCCCCTGCAGGCCCAGGAGAGCAACGCGACCCACTGGGTCAGCGACTCCCTCACCACCTATGTGCGCAGCGGGCCCACCGACGGCTATCGTATTGTCGGCACCCTCACCGCCGGAGAACCGGTGACGCTGCTCGAGACCAGCGGCAGCTACAGCCGCGTGCAGAACGTCGACGGCAACAGCGTCTGGGTGCTGAGCAACGAGCTGCAGGACACCCCGAGCGCCCAGGTACGCCTGCCCGAACTGGAGCAGCAGGTGGCCGAACTGAGCGCCGAGCTGGAGGGTATCAACGAGGAGTGGGAGAGCCGCACCGCCTCCATGCGCGAGGCCCTGGAGTCTCGAGAGGCGCGCATTGCCGAGCTCGAGGCGCACAACGGCGAACTGGACGCCGAGAGTGAGCAGTCGCGCCAAACGATTCGTCAGCTGCAGGCACGCCTGGATACCCAGGAGGAGGACCTGCTGATGCGCTACTTCATGTATGGCGGCGGCGTGGCCGGGGCCGGCCTGCTGGTGGGGCTGATCGTCCCCCATCTGCCGCGCAGGCGGCGCAAGCGCGACCGCTGGTTCTGAGCGCGGACAGGGACGGGCACATGGCCAACGAATGGCTCGACCGCTGGCGCGAAGGGCGCATCGGTTTCCACCGCGACCTGCCCCACCCCATGCTGACGGCGCACTGGCCGCGGCTAGCGGTGAGGCCCGGCACCAAGGTGCTGGTGCCGCTGTGCGGCAAGAGCCTGGACATGCGCTGGCTGGCCGACCGGGACCATCCGGTGCTGGGGATCGAGCTGGTGCCAGAGGCCATCGAGCAGTTCATGGCCGAGGGCAAGGGCGTCACCACCCGCTACCACCAGGCGGGGTTCGCGGTGTGCCGTCAGGGCAGCGTGGAGCTGTGGTGCGGCGACTTCTTCCACTTCCATATCGAGCAGGCGGCGGAGATCGGCGCCTTCTACGATCGTGCCTCGCTGATCGCCCTGCCGGCGGCCACCCGCCAGCGCTACGCCTTCCACCTGGCGCAGCTGATCCCGCCGGGCAGCCGCGGCCTGCTGATCAGCCTCGAACGCGCCCCCGGGGACGGGGGCGGTCCGCCGTTCGACGTGTCGGCCGAGGAGATCCGCGAGCTGTTCGACCCCAACTTCCGGGTGAGCCTGCTGGAACGGGGCGAGCCCGAGGCGGGCAGCGGCTTTCGCGAGAGCGCCTGGGCGCTGGTGCGCCGCGGCCCCGTGGAGTAGCCCTCAGCGGGCCAGCAGGCGACCCAGCTCCGGATCCCGGAAGGCGCGGTTCAGGCCGTCGGCGAGCAGGTCATTGACCATGCGGGTGTTGGTGTCGCGGTCGGGGCGAATGGCGTAGCTCTGGGTGCGGCGTGAGGTATAGGTGCCGGTGTAGGTGTTGCCGCCGTTGACCGCCTCGGCGATGAACACCGCCTCGATGCGCGCCTCGTCGATCACCGGGCGACTCTGGCCGCGTTCGTAGCCCAGGTGGTCCAGGGTCAGGGTCAGGCTGGGACGACCCGGGGCGCTCTCGGTGGTGGGGCGAAAGCCCATGTCGCGCACCGCACGCTCGGCCTCGCGCTGCAGGTGCGGGACCAGCTCATGGGCGTTGACGGTGATGGTGGCGGTGGACATGGCGCTGCCGGTGCGGGTGCCGATCACCTCGCTGTCGCGCCCGTCCACGGCGATCACCGTGATCGCCTGGCCGCTGCCGGTCACCGGCACCTCGGCGCTGCGCTGGGGGTTGAGCTGCAGGTAGTGGGGGCTGGCGCAGGCGGCCAGCAACGTGCCGGCGAGCAGCGCGGCACAGAGGCGAAGCAGGGCAGGGCGAGGGGAGCGACGACGCAGCATGGCAGACTCCGGATCAGGCATCGGGCGTGGAAAGGAGGGAGTATAGCCTCGCCCAGGGGGCGGTCGGAATTGCCCGGGCAGGACGATGCCCTCAACGCGTACACTGAAAGTCTAGACCCTGTCGGATGAGTGCCATGATACGTCCCGCCACCCCCGAGGAGATCCCCCTTCTGGTCGACATCTGGCTGCGCGCCGCGCGCCAGGCCCACGACTTCATCCCCGTGGCGTTCTGGGAGGCGCACAGCGATGCCATGGCCCGCGACCACCTGGCCGGCGTCGAGGAGCTGCTGGTGCTGGAGGAGGAGGGGCGGGTCATCGGCTTCAGCGCGCGCAATGGCGAACATCTCGAGGCGCTGTTCATCGACCCCGAGGCGCAGAGCTACGGCCACGGTTCCCGGCTGATGGCTCACGCCATGGCCAGGCACCCGCACCTGACGTTGTGCGTCTACTCACACAACGTGCGCGCGGTCTCCTTCTATCGCCGCCTGGGCTTCCAGGCCGTCGAGGAGCGTATCGAGCCGCTGACCGGCGAGCCGGAGACCCTGATGGCCTGGCCGCCCTGACGGGATCAGGCCGCGTCGGCGGCCGCCGTCAGCGAGCGCTCGGGGCGCTCGGCGGGAAATCGGTGCCAGCGGCGCGGCTCGACGAAGAGCCGCTGGCCGCGGGTCAGCCCCAGGCGCTCGTAATCGGCGTGGCGCACCGTGGCAAGCCAAGGCTCGCCGAGCCAGTCCGCGGCCAGCTCCACCCTGACCTCGGCGCCCACCGGGGAGGTGGCGGTGACCGTCACCGGCAGGTGGGCGTTATCGCTCGGGGCCGCGGTCAGCCGCACCTCGTGGGGGCGCAGCAGCAGCTCCTCGGGGCCGTCGGGCAGCTCCACCGAGAGGCGCGCCTCGCCGCAGGTGAGGGTGCCGTCGCGCACCTCGCCCTCCAGGTGGTTCACGTCGCCCAGGAACTCGAAGACGAAGCGGTTGGCCGGTGTCTTGTAGACCGCGTCCGGGCTGTCGATCTGCTCGATGCGCCCGTTGCTCATCACCGCCACTCGGTCGGAGAGCTCCAGGGCCTCCTCCTGATCGTGGGTCACGAAGAGGCTGGTGAAGCCCAGCTCATCGTGCAGGTGACGCAGCCAGCGGCGCAGGTCCTGGCGCACCTTGGCGTCCAGGGCGCCGAAGGGCTCGTCGAGCAACAGCACGTCGGGACGCAGGGCCAGTGCACGGGCCAGGGACACGCGCTGCTGCTGGCCGCCGGAGAGCTGGGCCGGGTAGCGACCCGCCAGCTGTTCGAGCTGCACCATCTCCAGCAGGCGGTGGACCCGGGCGCGGATCTCGCCGCTGGTGGGCCTGTGCTTGCGCGGCATCACGGTGAGGCCGAAGGCGACGTTGTCGAACACCGTCATGTGGCGGAACAGCGCGTAGTGCTGGAAGACGAAGCCGATGCGCCGGTCGCGCACGTGCACGTCGGTGACGTCGCGGTCGCCGAAGAGGATGCGCGCGCCGCTGTCCGGGTCGGCGTGCTCGAGACCGGCGATGATGCGCAGCAGGGTGGTCTTGCCCGACCCGGAGGGGCCGAGCAGGCCGACCAGCTCGCCGTCATGGATGTCGAGACTCACCGGCTCCAGCGCCCGGGTGCGCTGGCGTCCGGCCCCGAAGTGCTTGCCGATGTTGTGCAGACGAATGCTCATGAGTGGGCCTCCTGGCGCGCAGCGCGCCATTCCAGCGTGGCCTTGGCGGCCAGGGTGAGCAGGGCGATCAGCGCCAGCAGCGAGGCGCTGGCGAAGGCGCCGACCGTGTTGTAGTCCTGGTAGAGCTGTTCCAGGTGCAGCGGCAGGGTCATGGTCTGGCCGCGGATGGCCCCGGAGACCACCGAGACGGCGCCAAACTCGCCCACCGCCCGGGCGTTGGTCAGGATCACCCCGTAGAGCAGCGCCCAGCGGATGTTGGGCAGGGTCACCCGACGGAAGATGGTCCAGCCCGGCGCGCCGAGGGTCACGGCGGCCTCCTCCTCGCGGGAGCCCTGGGCCTGCATCAGCGGGATCAGCTCCCGGGCCACGAAGGGGCAGGTGACGAAGATGGTCACCATCAGGATGCCGGGCCAGGCGAACATCAGCTGGATGTCGTAGCCGTCGAGCCAGCCGCCCAGCCAGCCGTTGCGCCCGTAGAGCAGCAGGTAGACCAGCCCCGCCACCACCGGCGAGACCGCGAAGGGGATGTCGATCAGGGTCTGCAGGAGGCGCCGCCCCGGGAACTGGAAGCGGGTCACCAGCCAGGCCAGGGCCACGCCGAACACCAGGCAGACCGGAATGGTCAGCACCGTGATGAAGAGCGTCAGGCCAATGGCGCGCAGGGTGTAGTGGTTGGTCACGTTGGCCCAGAACACCGCCACGCCCTGGGCGAAGGCCTGGGCGAAGATCGCCACCAGCGGCAGCAGCAGGAAGAGCGCCGCGAGGGCCACGGCGGCGAGGATCAGGGCCCGGCGCACCGCCGGGGCATCACCGATACGTTGCATCAGCCGCGCCCTCCATGCAGGCGCTTGATGAAGCGCCCCTGCCAGATGTTGATGGCCAGCAGCAGCGCCAGCGAGACGAAGAGCACCACCGAGGCGATGGCCGAGGCGCCGGCGTAGTCGTACTCCTGCAGGCGCACGAAGATCATCAGCGCGGTGATCTCGGTCTCGTAGGGCATATTGCCGGCGATGAAGATGATGGCGCCGAACTCGCCCAGCGAGCGCACGAAGGCCAGGCCGGTGCCGGTGACCAGCGCCGGCCAGAGGTGGGGCAGGATCACCCGCCGGAAGGCCGTGGCGTCACTGGCACCCAGGGTCAGGGCGGCCTCGTCCACCTCCACGGGCAGATCCTCCAGCACCGGCTGCACGGTGCGCACCACGAAGGGGATGCTGGTGAAGGCCATGGCCAGGGCGATGCCGATCCAGGTGTAGGCGACCTGCAGGCCCAGCGGCTCGAGCAGCCGGCCCATCCAGCCGTTGCTCGCATAGAGGGTGGCCAGGGTGATGCCGGCCACCGCCGTGGGCAGGGCGAAGGGCAGGTCCATCAGCGCATCGAGCAGGCGCTTGCCGGGAAACTCGTAGCGCACCAGCACCCAGGCCAGCAGCAGCCCGAAGGCGGCGTTGACCAGCGCCGCCACCGCGGCGGCGCCGATGGTGACGGTGTAGCTGGCCACCACGCGGCCGTCGCTGATGATCGCCCAGTACTCGGCCAGGCTGAGTCCGGCCAGCTGGCCGAACAGGCCGGTCATCGGCAGCAGCAGCACCAGCGAGACGAACAGCAGGCTCACGCCCAGCGACAGGCCGAACCCCGGCAGCACCCGCTTGGGGGTGCGGCCGGTGGCGAAGGGAAGGGCGCGGGTGCTCATGGGCGTGAGGCGTCTCCGATGGATGCCTGAACTCAGCGGCGCTGCAGCTGGTCGAGCAGGGCGCCGCCGGCGAAGTGGTCCTCCATGGCCTGCTCCCAGCTGCCGAAGATCTCCTCGACGCGCAGCAGCTCGGTCTCCGGGAACTGGTCGGCAAACTCCTCGACGACCGCCTCGTGATGGACGCGATAGTTGAAGCCGGCCAGGGTGCGCTGGGCCTCCTCGCTGTAGAGGTACTCCACGTAGGCCTGGGCCAGGTCCAGGTTACCGTTGCGCTCGGCGTTGGGCTCGACCACGGCGACCGGGAACTCGGCCAGGATGCTCACCGGCGGCACGATCACCTCGTAGTCGTCGCTGCCGTACTCGCTGCGGATGTTGTTGACCTCGGACTCGAAGCTGATCAGCACATCGCCCAGGCCGCGCTCGATGAAGCTGGTGGTGGCACCGCGGCCGCCGGTGTCGAAGACCGCCACGTTGCGCAGGAAGGTGCGCATAAAGTCCTGAATTTTCTCTTCATCCCCTTCGAACTCCGCATCGGCGAAGCCCCAGGCGGCCAGGTAGGTGTAGCGGCCGTTGCCGGAGGTCTTGGGGTTGGGGAAGACCATGCGCACGTCCTCGCGCACCAGATCGTCCCAGCTCTCGATGCCCTTGGGGTTGTCCTTGCGCACCAGGAAGGCGGTAGTGGAGTAGTAGGGCGAGGCGTTGTTGGGCAGTGCCTCCTGCCAGGCCGCATCCACCAGGCCGCCGTCGGCCAGGGCCTGGACGTCGGTGATCTGGTTGTAGGTCACCACGTCGGCGCGCAGGCCCTGGAGGATGGCCCGGGCCTGGGCGGAGGAGCCGCCGTGGGACTGGCTGACGCTGACCGTCTCACCCTGTTCGCTCTGCCAGTGGGCGATGAACTCGGGGTTGATGGCCGAAAACAGCTCCCGGGCGATGTCGTAGGAGGAGTTGAGCAGCTCGCGCTCGGCGGCGCTGGCCAGGCCGACGAAGCCCGCGCCCAGGGCAATGGCGAGCAGGGAGCGCTGGAAGAGGGGGCGCAGGATCATGGCATACACTCCGGGATTCGTTGACGGTTCCCGGAAGGGTAATGTCGCACAATGGTAATTACAAATATTTTTTTTATTCTTTTTTTGACTATGTTGCTGCGGGACGCACCGCCTCTCTCGCGCTGCCGAGCCCGGCGTGCTCTGGTAGAATGCGCGCACTTGCCAGTGATCCCAGGACCCTGCCATGACCGATGCGCCCCGTGACTTCCTGATCGCCCCCTCGATCCTCTCCGCTGACTTTGCACGCCTGGGCGAAGAGGTGGACGACGTGCTGGCCTCCGGTGCCGATATCGTCCACTTCGACGTGATGGACAACCACTATGTGCCCAATCTGACCATCGGGCCCATGGTCTGCGAGGCGTTGCGGAAGCACGGGGTCACCGCACCCATCGACGTGCACCTGATGGTGCGCCCGGTGGACCGGCTGATCGGCGACTTCATCGACGCCGGCGCCAGCATCATCACCTTCCACCCGGAGGCCTCGGACCATATCGACCGCTCCCTGCAGCTGATTCGCGACGGCGGCTGCCAGGCGGGCCTGGTGTTCAACCCGGCCACGCCCCTCGCCTATCTCGACCATGTGCTGGACAAGGTGGACATGGTGCTGCTGATGAGCGTCAACCCCGGCTTCGGCGGCCAGTCCTTCCTGCCCGGCACCCTGGACAAGCTGCGCGAGGCGCGGAGCCGCATCGACGCCTCCGGCCGCGCTATCCGCCTGGAGATCGACGGCGGGGTCAAGGTGGAGAACATCGCCGAGATCGCCCGGGCCGGCGCCGATACCTTCGTGGCCGGCTCGGCGATCTTCAAGGCGCGCAGCGAGGCCGACCCGCACCGCTACGACAGCGTGATCGGCGACTTCCGCGCGCAGCTGGACGGCGTGCGCTGAGGTCGTGAGCGAGCGGTCCCCCGCCGTTGAGCCGCCGGTCTGGCACCTCTACCTGCTGGAGACTGCGGCCGGCGCCCTCTATACCGGCATCACCACCGACGTCGACCGGCGCCTGGCCGAGCACGCCGCCGGCCGCGGTGCCAAGGCGCTGCGGCTGGAAGCCGAGATCAAGCGGCTCTCGCCGAGGGCGAAGCGGGCCTGGCTGGCCCGCCGGGCGCTCAGTGCAGCTTCATCCGCGGGCGGATAAAGCGGTTGAGGCGATCCACCACGATGGTCACCCCGGTCTTGAGGCTGCCGTGGATGGCGCGCTGGTGCATGCGGTAGAGCGAGGCGTAGAAGAACTTCGCCAGGCGTCCCTCGATGAACAGGCTGCGCGCCGAGGCGCCGCGCATCAGGCTGCCGATCGCCTCGAAGTGGGCCAGCGAGATCAAGGAGCCGCGGTCGCGGAAGGTGAAGGTCTTGAGCGGCCGGTCGTCGAGCTGAGCGCGCAGGTTGCGGTAGAGCAGGTTGGCCTGCTGGTGGGCCGCCTGGGCGCGCGGCGGCACCGGCTTGCCGTTCTCCTGAGGGCAGCTGGCGCAGTCGCCGAAGGCGAAGATGGCCGGATCATCGAGGCTCTGCAGGGTCGGGTGCACCTTGATCTGGTGGTTGTGCTCGGTGGTCAGCCCCAGCCCGGAGAGGAAGGGGGGCGCCTTGATGCCGGCCGCCCACACATTGAGATCGGTGGCGATGCGCTCGCCCTCCGAGGTGGTCATGCCCCTCGGGTCCACCTCGGTGATCCGGGTGCTCACATGCAGGGTCACACCGAGCTTCTCCAGCTCCTTGTGCACCGCGCCGGAGATGCGTTCCGGCAGGGCCGGCAGGATCTTCGGCGCCGCCTCGATCAGGTGCACCGAGAGCTGGCCGGCGTTGAGCCGGGTGAAGCCGTAGCTGTGCAGCATGCGCGAGGCGTCGTAGAGCTCGGCGGCGAGTTCCACCCCGGTGGCGCCGGCGCCGACGATGCCCACGGTGAGCTTCGCGTGGTTGCGCCGCTCGGGGTCGCTGTAGCGCAGGAAGGTGTTGAGCATGTCGCGGCGAAAGGCCTCGGCCTGGGCCGGGCTGTCCAGGAAGTGGCAATGGGTGGCCACGCCGGGAGTGCCGAAGTCGTTGCTCACGCTGCCGAGTGCCAGCACCAGCAGGTCGTAGTCGAGGGTGCGCGTTGGCAGTACCTCCTGGCCCTCGTCGTCATGCACGGCCTCCAGCTTCAGCTGCTTGTGCTCCCGGTCCAGGCCGCACAGGGTGCCGCGCTGGAAGCGGTAGCCGTTGACCCGGGCATGGCCCTGGTAGGAGACCTCGTCGAGGCCGGAGTCCAGGGCGCCGGTGGCGACCTCGTGAAGAAGCGGTTTCCAGATGTGGGTGGGGTTACGGTCGACGAGCACGACCTCGGCACGCTGGCGCTTGCCGAGTCGACGGCCGAGCCGGGCTACCAGCTCGAGTCCGCCCGCGCCTCCGCCGACCACCACGATGCGTGGTAGCGTCATGAGAGACTCCTGACATTAAAGGTGAGAAGGGAAGGTGATAAAAGGTTGCCTGGGTCAGGAGGCAGGCCTCATTCGGCGAGCGGGCGTCGCGGCAGGTTGTCGTCGGCGTCCGACCGAAGAGGGGGTGCACCCTGGAATCGGCAACAGCTGCCCCTAGCATAACGGCGCCTTGGACCGCTGCCTATGGGCAAGGGGCGACTGGGATGAATTTTTTTCGTAATATTACATGCATGATCGGCATGAGGGGGCATCTCCCTCCCCGATGGCGAGCGAGGAATCACGATGCATCGACTACTCGAGGGGGCCGCCCTGGTGGCCTTCGACCTGGACGGCACCCTGATCGACTCGGTGCCTGACCTGGCGCTGGCCGTGGACGCGGCCCTGGCCGAGCTGGGCCTGCCCACTGCCGGCGAGGCGCGGGTGCGCGACTGGGTTGGCAACGGCTCGCTCAAGCTGATGGAGCGCGCCTTGTGCCATGTGGCATACGCCGGCACAGGCGAGGCTGATCCGGCGACAGCACTGCGAGGGGGCTCACCAGCTATCGACAGCGATCTGCTTGAGCGCGCCCACCAGGCCTTCCTGGCGCACTACGGTCGTGATCCCGGCGCCCATACCCGGCTCTATCCCGGCGTGCGCAAGGCCCTGGACGGCCTGCGCGCCCGGGGCCTGCCGCTGGCGCTGGTGACCAACAAGCCCCACGCCTTTATCGCCCCGCTGCTGGAGGGGCTGGGCCTGGCCGAGGATTTCGCGCTCTGCCTGGGCGGCGACAGCCTGCCCGAGAAGAAACCCCACCCGGCGCCGCTACTGCATGTGGCGGCCCACTTCGGCCTGGCCCCGGAGCGCTGCCTGATGGTGGGGGACTCCCGCCATGATATCGCCGCCGGCCGGGCCGCCGGCTTTCGCACCCTGGCCGTGCCCTATGGCTACAACCACGGCGAACCGGTGCGCGAGAGCGGGCCAGACGCCGTGGTTGAATCGCTGGCGGAACTCGTTTAACGTGACTTTGGCTAATGCTATAAGCGCGGCCCAATCAATACGTTATTGCTATAAGAAGCGGAAACCACGCGATGATCAGCCGCACCCTGCCGGACACCTGCTTCTCCCGTGGCGGCGCCCCCGCCGCCACCTGCCGCCCGCCCTGCACGCCCGCCCGCGGCGGCTGGCGATGGTGATGCTCGCCCACCGCTGAGCCCCGGCGCCCCCTGCGCCCACCATCTCCCATCCGTGACATCGAGGACCCCGGGCATGATGACCCCCGAACGCTTCCGCGCGCTGGCCGACGCCGGCTACAACCGCATCCCGGTCACCCGCGAGGTGCTGGCCGATCTCGACACCCCGCTCTCCACCTACCTCAAGCTGGCCAACCGCCCCTGGAGCTTTCTCTTCGAGTCGGTGCAGGGCGGCGAGAAGTGGGGGCGCTACTCCATCATCGGCCTGCCGTGCCGCGAGCGCATCGAGGTGCGCGGCTTCACGGTGAGCCACTTCTTGGACGGTGAACTGCAGGGCGCCGCCGAGGTGGAGGACCCGCTTTCGTGGATCGAGCAGTTCCAGGCCCGCTTCAGGGTGCCGAGCCTGGACGATCAGCCGCGCTTCGACGGCGGCCTGGTGGGCTACTTCGGCTACGACACCATCCGCTACATCGAGCCCCGGCTGCGCAGCGCGGCCGCGGCCGCCAAGCCCGACCCCCTGGGGGTGCCGGACATCCTGCTGATGGTGGCCGACGAGCTGGTGGTGTTCGACAACCTCTCCGGGCGCCTGGCGCTCTGGACCCACGCCGACCCGGCCGAGCCCGAGGCCTACGGACGCGCCGTGCAGCGCCTGGAGGAGCTGGAGATCCGCCTGCGCAGCGCCACCCTCAACACCATCAGCCCCGGCACCGGAGGGGCCGCGGTAGAGGAGGGGGACTTCACCTCCGGCTTCACCGAGGCGGGCTTCAAGGCCGCGGTGGAGACCATCAAGGAGTACGTGCTGGCCGGCGACGTCATGCAGTGCGTGCCCTCCCAGCGCATGTCGATTCCCTACCGCGCCGCGCCGCTCGACCTCTACCGGGCGCTGCGCAGCCTCAACCCCTCCCCCTACATGTTCTTCCTGGACCTGGGCGATCATCAGGTGGCGGGCTCCTCACCGGAGATCCTCACCCGCCTGGAGGAGGGCGAGGTAACGGTGCGGCCCATCGCCGGCACCCGCAAGCGCGGGCGCAGCGAGGAGGAGGACCGGGCCCTGGAGGCGGAGCTGCTGGCCGACCCCAAGGAGCGCGCCGAGCACCTGATGCTGATCGATCTGGGCCGCAACGACGTGGGGCGCATCAGCGAGACCGGCTCGGTGAAGGTCACCGAGGAGATGGTGGTGGAGCGCTACTCCCACGTCATGCATATCGTCTCCAACGTCACCGGCCGCCTGGCGTCGGGGCTCACCGCCATGGATGCCCTGCGTGCCACCTTCCCGGCGGGCACCGTCTCCGGCGCCCCCAAGATCCGGGCGCTGGAGATCATCGACGAACTGGAGCCGGTCAAGCGCGGCATCTACTCCGGGGCGGTGGGCTATCTCTCCTGGCACGGCAACATGGACACCGCCATCGCCATCCGCACCGCGGTGATCAAGGATGGCCAGCTGCACGTCCAGGCCGGGGCCGGTATCGTCGCCGACTCGGTGCCCGAGATGGAGTGGCAGGAGACCCTCAACAAGGGGCGCGCCCTGTTCCGCGCCGTGGCCATGGCCGAGCGCGGCCTGGACAACCTCGAATAAGGCGCCGGAGAGACCCATGAAAGTCTGCATGATCGACAACTACGACAGCTTCACCTTCAATGTGGTGCAGTACCTGGGGGAGCTGGGCGCCGAGGTGGAGACCCACCGCAACGACGCCATCACCCTCGAGGCGATCGAGGCGATGGCGCCCACCCACCTGGTGATCTCGCCGGGGCCCTGCACCCCCAACGAGGCGGGCATCTCCCTGGCGGCCATTCGCCACTTCGCCGGCAGGCTGCCGATACTGGGTATCTGCCTGGGGCACCAGGCCATCGGCCAGGTCTACGGCGGCGAGGTGGTCCGCGCCCCCCAGGTGATGCACGGCAAGACCTCGCGGATCCGCCACGCCGGGGTGGGCGTCTTCGAGGGCCTCGAGGACCCGCTGGAGGTGACCCGCTATCATTCCCTGGTGGTGGAGCGGACGACCCTGCCCGATTGCCTGGAGATCACCGCCTGGACCGCTGACGACGACGTGACCCCGGGCTTGATCATGGGCCTGCGCCATCGCGAGCTCGACGTCGAAGGGGTGCAGTTCCACCCCGAGTCGATCCTGACCCGCCAGGGGCACGCGCTGCTGGCAAATTTTCTCAAGCGTCGAGCCGACGTGCCGCTGGGCTGTGCCTGACTCAAGGAGAACGAGTATGCAGATGCGAGACGCCATCGCCGCGGTGATGCGCCGCGAGGACCTGGACTTCGGCGCCACCCACGAGGTGATGCGCCAGATCATGACCGGCGAGGCCAGCGACGCCCAGATCGCCGGCTTCCTGGTGGGCATGGCCATGAAGGGCGAGACCGCCGAGGAGATCAGCGCCGCCGCCCAGGTGATGCGCGAGCTGATGAAGCCGGTGACGCTCCACACCGACAACTTGGTGGATATCGTCGGCACCGGCGGCGATGGCGCCAACCTGTTCAATGTCTCCACCGCGGCGAGCTTCGTGGTGGCGGCGGCCGGCGGCCACGTGGCCAAGCACGGTAACCGCGGCGTGTCGTCATCCTCGGGCAGCGCCGACCTCTTCGCCGTGGCCGGCATCCACCTCGACCTCACCCCCGAGCAGGTGGCGCGCTGCATCGAGCAGGTGGGCGTGGGCTTCATGTTCGCTCCCAACCACCACCCGGCCATGCGCTATGCCGTGGGGCCGCGCCGCGAGATGGGCGTGCGCACCCTGTTCAATATCCTGGGTCCCCTGACCAACCCTGCCGGCGCCCCCAGCCAGGTGCTCGGCGTCTATGCGGCCGAACTGGTGCCGCTGATGGCCGAGGTGCTGCGCCGCCTGGGCAGCCGCCACGTGCTGGTGGTGCACGCCGAAGACGGCCTCGACGAGATCTCCCTGGCCGCGCCGACCCGGGTGGCCGAGTTCCATGAGGGCGAGATCACCGAGTATGTGATCACTCCCGAGGAATTCGGCATCGAACGCCAGTCGCTGGATCCGCTGCGGGTGCAGTCCGCTGAGGACAGCCTGCGCCTGGTGGAGCAGGCGCTGGTGGGCGCGGGGCCGGCGGCCGATATCGTCGCCCTCAACGCCGGCGCGGCCCTCTACGCCGCCGGGGTGGCCGATAGCCTGAAGGAGGGCGTGGCCCTGGCCCAGGACGCCCAGGCCTCGAAGCTGCCCCTGGAGAAGCTCAGGGAGCTGGCCAACTTCACCCGCGTTTTCCTGCAGTAAGCGCCCCGCATTAGGAGTCTTGCCATGAGCACAACCCTGGGGGCGACCCCCACCATCCTGACCCGAATTCTCCGGCGCAAGGACGAGGAGGTGGCCGAGCGTTCACGCGCCCTCCCCGAGGCCGAGCTGCTGCGCCTGGCCGCGGAGCAGGGCGCGCCGCGGGGCTTCGTGGCCGCCATGCAGCGCCTGATCGCCGATGGCGACCCGGCGGTGATCGCCGAGATCAAGAAGGCCTCGCCCTCCAAGGGGGTGATCCGCGAAGACTTCCGCCCCGGGGAGATCGCCGCGAGCTATGCCAAGGGCGGCGCCGCCTGCCTCTCGGTACTTACCGATGCCGACTTCTTCCAGGGCCACGAGGATTTCCTGATCGAGGCCCGCGACGCCTGCGACCTGCCGGTGATCCGCAAGGACTTCATCACCCACGGCTATCAGGTGAGCGAGGCGCGGGCCATCGGCGCCGACTGCATCCTGCTGATCGTCGCTGCCCTGGATGACGCCCGGATGGCGGACCTCAATCGCCAGGCCATCGAGCTTGGCATGGACGTGCTGGTGGAGGTCCACGACGCCCGGGAGCTGGAGCGGGCCCTCGCGCTCGACCTGACCCTGGTGGGCATCAACAACCGCGACCTGCACACCTTCGACACCACCCTGGACACCACCCTGAACCTGCTGTCGCGCATCCCGCGGGAGGTCACCGTGGTCACCGAGTCGGGCATTCACACCCGCGACGACGTGCTGCGCATGCGCGAACATGACGTCAACGCCTTCCTGGTGGGCGAGGCCTTCATGCGTGAGGCCGACCCCGGCGAGGCGCTAAGGCGGCTGTTCTTCTAGGCGAGCCGGCTGCACCTGGTGATAAGGACTCGATGAACAGAAAGAACGCCGACGCTTCCCTGGGCGGTCTCCGGTGTGGGCCGCAGATCTGTTCACCGAACAGGGCGATCCACGACAGGACGAGCGGTCGCCGCCATGGGCTATGCTGAAAGGGAATCCTTGAGCAGCTTGGGGAGATGGAGATGCTGAACAAGCTAGGAGTAGCCTTGTACTTTCTCTTCCTGGCAGGGGCCATCGTGGTGATCTTTGCACTGGTGGCAGGCCTTGCCTATCTGATCCTTGTCGATCAACAGCCCATCAGCTGGAACCTGATCTCGGGCAGCCTGTTCTTTGTCATCCTGGCTGGCATCTTCTGGGTCTGTGCCCAGGCAGCCCGGTACTGGCTGCTGGATGGCAGCTCCTCGCCATCGGACAGGAATGCCTCCTCCTGACGAGATTGCCGGGCCCAGGCCGCAAGGTAAGAAGGCCGAGTGACGCGTCACTCGGCCTTCCTGATTCTGGCGAAAGCAAGCTGGCAGTGCTGACAGGAAAGTGGCAGTGCTCACCGGTTGATTAGCCACAGCAGCCCCGTCAGCGCAAGGCTTGCCAGGATCATGGTGGTGATGGGGAAGAAGAACGAGACGTTCTCCCGGCGCACGGCGATATCGCCGGGGAGCTGGCCGAGGGGCAGCCGGGAGAACCAGGGCCAGAGCAGGCCCACGGCGATGAGGATCAGGCCGATCAGGATCAGGGTGCGGTTCATGGGGTCGCCTCCTGGAGATGAAGCCCCCATCATCGATGGGGGGCCGGTTCAGCCTTGCCGCTTGAGCACCCTGAGCAGCCCCTGCAGGGGATGGGGCAGGGCGGTATCGGAGAGCCGCTGGGCCTGGCTGCGGCAGGAGTAGCCGGTGGCCAGCAGCTTGCCCCGGTTGGCCTCGTCCTCCACCACCGGTTGCCAGGACTGGGCGTAGATGGTCGTCGAGGTCTCGAGGTTGCGCGCCTCGTGGCCATAGGTGCCGGACATCCCGCAGCAGCCGGTGCTGACCAGCTCGAGCTCGAGGCCGAAGGCGGCGAAGAGCTGCTGCCAGGCCTTCGGGCTGCCCGGGGCATTGGTGGTCTCGGTGCAGTGGGAGAGCAGCCGGTAGCCGGGGTCCTCCAGGGGCAGGCCGCGGGGGGCCAGGCTGCCCGCTCGGGTTACCAGCCACTCCTGCAGTATCAGCACCTGGGGCACGGCGTCCGGCCCCAGCGCCTTCACGTACTCCTGGCGGTAGGCGAGGGTCATGGCCGGATCGATGCCCACCAGGGGCACCCCGAACTCGGCCAGGGCCCGCAGCCGCCTGGCCTGCTTCTCGGCGGTGCGCGCAAAGGCGCCCAGGAAGCCCTGCACGTGCAGCGGCTTGCCGTTGGGGGAGTAGGGCGCGACGAAGACTCGCACATCCAGCCGGCCGAGCAGCTCGACGATATCCAGCACCAGCCGGGCCTCGAAGTGGCTGGTGAAGGCATCCTGGACGATCACCACGCTGCTGGCCTTCTGGGCCTCGGTGAGCCGGCCCAGGGAGGTGGGGGTGGCCTCCGCCACGCCCCAGGCGGCCAGGGTCTTCTTCAGGCTGGCCCGGGAGAGCCGCGGGCTGTCCACCAGGCCCAGGGGGCCGGCGAGCAGGCGATCCACCAGGCGATGGCCGATCAGCGCATTGTAGGCAGGCGCGATACGCGAGAGAGTTGGCAGAAGGAACTCGGTGGTGCCGATCAGGTAGTCGCGCAGCGGGCGCAGGTAGCGGCCGTGGTAGACCTCCAGGAACTGCGCGCGGGAGTCGGGCACGTTGACCTTCACCGGGCACTGGCCGGCGCAGGACTTGCAGGCCAGACACCCGGCCATGGCGTCGTACACTTCATGGGAGAAGTCCGCCTCGCGGCGGCGACGCAGGGTGTTGAGGGTGCGTCGGGGGAAGTCCCTCACGAAGCCCCAGACGCCCTCGGTCTGTTTCTTTCGCGACTCCTCGATCAGGTCGACCCCCGCCTCCCCCTGCAGGCGCAGCCACTCGCGCACCAGGCTGGCGCGCCCCTTGGGGGAGTGGATGCGGTCGCGGGTGGCCTTCCAGGAGGGGCACATGGCGTCGTTGGGGTCGTAGTTGTAGCAGGCGCCGTTGCCGTTACAGTAGACGGTGGCGGCGTGGGCCTGCCATACCCGCTCGTCGATGGTGCGGTCGAGCTGGCCGCGGGTGGTCACCCCATCCACGGTCAGCAGGCCCGGGTCGACGAGTTTCACGGCCTCGTCCCCCGCGGCGTCGGGCGGGATAGAGAGCGGTGTCGCTATCTTGCCGGGGTTGAGCTGGTTGTGGGGGTCGAAGGCCGCCTTGACCCGCTGCAGGCTGGGATAGAGCTCGCCGAAGAAGCGGGGCGCGTACTCCGAGCGCACCCCCTTGCCGTGCTCCCCCCACAGCAGGCCGCCGTATTTCGTGGTCAGCTCGACCACCGCGTCGGAGACCTCGCGGATCAGCCGCGCCTGCTCGGGGTCCTTCATGTCGATGGCGGGGCGCACGTGCAGCACCCCGGCGTCCACGTGGCCGAACATGCCGTAGGCAAGGCCGCGGGCATCGAGGGCGGCGCGGAACTCACTGATGAAGTCGGCCAGGTGCTCCGGCGGCACCGCGGTATCCTCCACGAAGGGGATGGGGCGCTTCTCGCCCTTTTCATCGACCCGGGCGTTCCCCAGCAGGCCCACCGCGCGCTTGCGCATGGCGTAGACGCGCTGGATGGCGGCGCGGCCGGAGGCCAACGTGAAGCCCAGGCGCTGAACGCTCTCGTCCGCCTCCAGGTGGCGGCAGAAGGCGGCGACGCGCTCGGCGAGGCGCTCGGGGTCATCGTCGTTGAACTCCACCAGGTTGATGCCGCGCACCGGCGTCTCACCCGAAGGGAAGAACTCCGCTACGCTCTCCCAGACGAAGTCCTCCATGGCCAGCAGCAGCACCTTGTCGTCCACCGTCTCGATGGAGGTGGGGCGCGCCTGCGGCTGGGTTGATGAAGAGCCGAGCACCTGCGGCTGATCTTGTGAAGAGCCCATGAGCGCCTTGGCGTCGCGCAGGGCGTCCATGAAGCCGGCGTAGCGCACGTTGACCAGGGTGGAGTGCCTGGGGATCGGCAGCACGTTCAGCACCGCCTCGTCGAGAAAGCCCAGCGAGCCCTCCGCGCCGCACAGCAGGCTGTTCATGTCAAGGCGGCCTTCCGCGTCTCTCAAGTGCGCCAGGTCGTAGCCGGTCAGGCAGCGGTTGAGGGGCGGGAACTTCTCGGCGATCAGCGCGCCCTGGGTGTCGATGATCTCCCGGGCGGTGCGATAGGCGCGGCCCACGGCGTCGTCGCGGGCGCACAGGGTTTCCAGCTCGGCGTCATCCACCGGGCGGCTGCTGTGCCGCTCGCCGCCAAGCAGCAGCACCTCCAGCTCGAGCACGTGGTCGCGGGTCTTGCCGTACTCGCAGCTGCCCTGGCCGCTGGCGTCGGTGGCGATCATGCCGCCGATGGTGGCGCGGTTGGAGGTGGAGAGCTCCGGCGCGAAGAAGAGCCCATGGGGCTTGAGGGCGGCATTGAGCTGGTCCTTGACCACCCCGGCCTGGACCCGCACCCGGCGGGCCTCAACGTCGATCTCGAGGATCCGGTTCATGTGCCGGGAGACGTCCACCACCAGGCCGTCGGTGAGCGACTGGCCGTTGGTGCCGGTGCCGCCGCCCCGGGGCGTGAGCACCACCTGGCGGTACTCGACCTGGCCGCCCAGGTGGGCGATGCGCGCGAGATCCTCCCCATGCCGGGGGTAGAGCACCGCCTGGGGCAGGCGCTGGTAGATGGAGTTGTCGGTGGCCAGCACCGTGCGGGCGGCGTAGTTCGGGGCGATCTCGCCCTCGAAACCGGCCGCCTTGAGGGCCTCGAGGAAACGCAGGTAGGGTGCTGCCAGCCCGGGGGCGGTGCCGGCGTCGGTGGTGTCCAGTCGTGCGATCATGGAAGTCAGCAGTCGGGGGATAGGGGAATGCCCCTACTTTACCGCGAGAGGGCGGTGGGGCGCATCTCGCCGCGGCCGAGGGCCGCGGCGGGAGGCCGGTGCGCCTGGGTTCAGGCGTGGCCGGAGGTGGCCAGGGGGGCGGCCGAGGCGCGCCCCGCCCGGGCGCTCCAGGCCAGGGTGGCGAGGAACAGCGCCAGGCCCAGGAAGTCCAGCGCCAGCTGGCCGTGGGGCCAGAGCATCAGGGCGCCCATGGGGAACATCGCCAGGCGCAGCCACCAGGGCAGCTCCAGCCCGGCGATGATGGCGTAGATGCCGAACAGGGCGAAGGCGAACACCGTGACCATCTCCAGGGGCGTCCCGCCGATCAGCGGCGACCAGACGAACAGCAGTGGGATGATGTAGAGCCCCTTGGCGATCTTCCAGGCGGTGAAGCCGGTGCGCATCGGCGGCGTCCTGGCGATGGCTGCGGCGGCAAACGCCGTGAGACACACCGGCGGGGTGACGTTGGAGTCCTGGGAGAGCCAGAAGATCACCATATGGGCCGCCACCAGCAGCATGGTCAGGGTGTGGGGCGAGAGCGCCTGCTCGTAGAGCTGGCGGCGGAAGTCGTCGGGCACCAGGGTGAGCAGTTCGCGGGCACTGGCGGCGTCCATGGGTGCATTGAGGGCCTCCAGGCTCTCCGGTGCGGCGAGCATGAAGATCG
>NZ_CP071922.1:3003840-3013930 GCF_017584085.1 Halomonas sp. BM-2019 | reverse complement strand
TGAGCAGCTCTACCAGCTGGCCGTGGGCCATCAGGCCGTAGAGGGCCGGCGCCGAGAGAGTGCCGAGCACGATATAGGCGGCGGTGACCGGCAGCCCCATGCCCAGCACCAGGGAGGCGATGGCGATCAGCACGATGGTGATCAGCAGGCTGCCCCCGGCCCAGTCGGTGATCATCAGCGAGAAGGTATTGCCGATGCCGGTGGTGGAGACCACGTTGACGATCAGCCCCACGGTGAGCAGCAGGATCGCCGTGGTGATCATGTTGCGGGTGCCGAGCACCAAGGCTTCCATCACCACCGTCGGGGTCATGGGGGCCTTGGAGAGCCAGGAGGCCACCACCACCGAGAGGATGGCGATGCCGGCGGCGTAGGTGGGGGTGAAGCCGTAGATCAGCGCGGCCACCAGCACCACCAGCGGCAGCAGGAAGTGCCAGCCGCCCTTGAGCACCTCGAGGAAGCGCGGCGCCTCCTCGGTCTCGACGTGCTGGGCGCCGCTGCGCTTGGCCTCGATGCGCACGAACATCGCCACCGAGAGGAAGTAGAGCAGCGCCGGCAGGGCCGCCACGCCGATGATGGTGAGGTAGGAGACCTGGGTGTAGGAGGCCATGATGAAGGCCCCGGCGCCCATCACCGGGGGCATCAGCTGGCCGCCTGTGGAGGCCGCCGCCTCGACCCCGGCGGCGAAGCGCGGCGGGAAGCCGGCCTTGCGCATCAGCGGGATGGTGATCACCCCGGTGGAGACGGTGTTGGCCACGCTGGAGCCGGACACCGAGCCCATCAGCCCCGAGGAGAAGACCGCCACGAAGCCGGGGCCGCCGACGAAGCGCCCGGCGGCGCAGCGGGCCAGCTCGATGATGAAGTCGCCGGCGCCGGAGCGTACCAGGAAGGCGCCGAACAGGATGAACATGAAGACGTAGGACCAGGAGATGCGGGCGATGGAGCCCAGCATGCCGTCGCCGCCCAGGTAGCTGCGGAACAGCACCGTTTCCCAGGAGAGGCCGGGGAAGCCGAACACCCCGCTCACATGGCGCCCCCACCAGGCCACGTAGGTGAGCGCCACCAGGCAGAGCAGGGGAATGAACCAGCCGGTGGTACGGCGTGCGAACTCCAGGATCAGCGCCAGGGCGACGATGGAGACGATCCAGTCGGCGGTTGAGAAGCGTACCCCGCGGGCGTAGAGGGCGTCCTCGAAGCCGATCAGGTAGAGGGCGCAGCCCACCGCGGCCAGGCCGAGCAGGATGTCCACCGCCAGGACCAGCCGGGCGCTGCCGGCGGAGCGGGTCTTGAGCATCGGCACCGAGAGGGCGCAGAGCAGGCCGAACATGCCGAAGTGCAGGGCGCTGACCCACACTTCGGAGAGGGTGCCGAGGGTGTTGAAGTAGAGATGCGACAGGGCCACGACGATGGCCAGGGCGAACAGCACCCGGCCGAGCCAGGGGTGCTCGAGGCGCTCGGGGGCTTCGCTGGCGGCTTCGTCGCGCACCTCGGGAGTGGGCGTTGCGTTCATGGGTGTTCTCGCGGAGCTGACGTGGATGGGAAGTGTCGCCGGCAGCGTCATGGGGCTTTGCCGGGGGCAGGTCGAGACCTTCTCGTCGACCTGCCCCCGGCGCCCCTCGCCTTGGGTGGCGGCAGCAGGCTCTGGCAACGGTATGGAGATAGGGGTCTTAGCCCTCCAGCAGATGCGCGGGGATGACCAGCCCCTGCTCCTCGAAGTAGCGGGCGGCGCCGGGGTGCAGGGGCATGGGCAGGCCGTCGAGGGCCTTCTCGAGGGCCATGTCGCGGGTCGCCGGGTGGATGTTGTTGAGGAAGGGCAGGTTCTCGAACATCGCCTTGGTGATCTGGTAGACGTGCTCTTCCGGCACGTCGGCGTTGACCACCAGGATGTTGGGCTGGGCGATGGTGCGGACCGGCTCGTCCTGGCCCGGGTAGGTGCCGGCGGGGATCTCGTAGGGGGTCCACACCGGGTAGTCGGCGTTGATGCGCTCGAGCTGCTCGTCCGTGACATTCAGGATCGAGATGTTGCTGCCCATGTTGGCGAAGGCGCTGGTCACCGCGGAGGCGGGCACTCCGGCGGGGATGTTCATGCCGTCGATATTGCCGTTCTGCATGGAGTCGGCGCTGGGTCCATAGCCCAGGTAGGCCAGGTTCATCCGCTCGGGGTCGATCTCGAGACCGGCAAGAATCTGCCGACCGGAGCCTTCGGTGCCGGAGTTGCGGGCGCCGATGGAGAAGCCGCGACCATAGAGATTGCCCAGATCGTCGATGGTACCGCTCTCCATCCGGTTGCTGCGCATCACGAAGTGCTCGACGTTCTGCCACAGCATGGAGACGGAGCGCAGGTTGTCGTAGGCCTTGGGCACCGGGCCCTCGCCGTGCCAGGCCCAGGCGCCGTAGAGGGCCTGGAGGATGCCGAACTGGGCCTGGTTGTCGTCCATCAGGCGCAGGTTCTCGGCGGAGCCGGCGGAGCTGATGGCGGAGACCGAGAGGTTGTGGGTCGGCTCCAGCTTGACCCGCACCAGGGTCGAGAGGGCCACCCCCACCGGATAGAAGGTCCCGCCGGTGGTGGCGGTGCCCATGATGTACTGCCCCCCTTCGCTGCCGTTGTCGGCGCTGGCGGTCGCGGCACCCAGGCCGAGGGCGGCGGCGGTGGCGGTGGCGAGGCAGAGGGCGGACTTGAGGAACTGGCGCTTGTGCATGGCGGGTCTCCGTGTGCTGAACGTTATGGTTGTGACACGCCCTGACATAGCGACAAGCCTGCCAGCTTCGGTGACAGGCGTTGCGTTTCAATGGATTGCGTTGGCAGGCCGCGAGGCGGCCGGGGCCCGGGCGGGCGGTATCGGCGACTTTTCGCCGAGGCTGGCGGGGTCCATCGGCAAGATCTTGCCGATGGGCAGGGCGGGGTCAGGCGTCGTCGTCGCCGAGGAAGGCCTCGCGGCGCAGGCCGTGCTTCTGCATCTTCTGGTTGAGGGTGCGACGCGGCAGCTCCAGCTCCGCCATCACCGCCTGGATGTTGCCGCCGTGACGGCCCAGGGCGGCGCGCAGCAGGGCCGCCTCGAAGGCGGCCACCTGGGCGGCCAGGGAGCCGTCGCCCTCTGCGGCGGCGTCCAGGCAGGGGATCTCGAGGCCGAGGATGAAGCGGGTGGCGGCGTTGCGCAGCTCGCGCAGGTTGCCCGGCCAGGCGTGGCGCTCCAGGGCCTGGAGCAGGGCGGCGTCGGGCTCGCGCCGGGGGCGGTCGTGGACCTCGGCGGCCTGATGGCAGAAGTGGCGGAAGAGCCGGGCGATGTCCTCGCGGCGCTCGCGCAGCGGCGGCAGGACCAGCTCGGCGATGGCCAGCCGGTAGTAGAGGTCCTCGCGGAAGTCCCCCTCGGCGGCCAGGGCCAGCAGGTCCACCTTGCTGGCCGCCACCACCCGCAGGTCGACCCGCTGCACGGTGTTGCTGCCCAGGCGGGTGATCTCGCCCTCCTGCAGGGCACGCAGCAGCTTGACCTGGGCGGCCAGCGGCAGCGACTCCACCTCGTCGAGGAACAGGGTGCCGCCGCTGGCGTGCTCCAGCTTGCCGATGCGCCGCTCCTGGGCGCCGGTGAAGGCGCCCTTCTCGTGGCCGAACAGCTCCGATTCGATCAGCTCCGGGGCCAGGGCGCCGCAGTTGAGAGCCACGAAGGGGGTGTCGGGGCCGGGGCCGAGGTCGTGGAGGCAGCGCGCCACCACCTCCTTGCCGCTGCCGGTCTCGCCGTGCACCAGGACGTTGGCGCGCAGCGGGGCCAGGTTGGCGAGCTGGTCGCGCAGGCGCCGCATGGCCGGCGCCCTCCCCAGCAGCCGGCCGGCCAGGTCGCCCTCGCGCAGGGCGTGGCGCAGGCGGCGGTTCTCCAGGGCCAGGCGGCGGCGTTCCAGGGCGCGGCGCACGCACTCCTCGAGGCGCTCCGGGGCGAAGGGCTTCTCGACGAAGTCCCAGGCGCCGGCCTGCATCGCCGCCACCGCCATGGGCACGTCGCCGTGGCCGGTGATCAGCACCACCGGGGGCGGCTCCTCCAGGCGTTGCACTTCGTCCAGCAGCGCCAGGCCGTCCATGCCGGGCATCTTCACGTCGCTGACCAGCACCCCGCAGGCGTCGCCGGCGGTGAGCGCGGCCAGGGCCGCGGGGGCCTCGGCGAAGGGGCGCACCGCCAGCTCCGAGACCTCGAGCCACTGGCCGAGTGATTCACGCACATCGGGGTCGTCGTCCACCAGCCAGATCGGCAGCGCCTCAGCGCTCGACATGGGACTCTCCTGCATGGATGGCCTCCTCGGGGGCGCCGGGCAGGGCCACCCGGAACCAGGCGCCGCCCGTTTCGCGGTTGCCGGCAGCGATGTGGCCGCCCAGGTCCTGGACGATGCCGAAGCAGATGAACAGCCCCAGCCCCAGGCCGTCGCCCACCGCCTTGGTGGTGAAGAAGGGGTCGAAGAGGTGCGACAGGGCGGCCTCCTCGATGCCCGGCCCGTTGTCGGCCACCTCGAGCACCACCCGCTCGACCTGGCGGCGCAGGCGGATCTCGAGGCGCGGCGCGGCGACCCCGCCCAGGGCGTCGAGGGCGTTGCGCAGCAGGTTGGTGAGCAGCTGCTCGAGGCGCAGCGGGTCGCCCAGCACCCGCGGCGGCGGCCCCGGGGGCTCGGGCCGCACCAGGCTCACCCCCTGCTCGGCGAGGCGCTCGTCGAGCAGCTCCAGCACGAAGTCGAGCCGCTCGGCCAGGTCCACCGCTTCCTGGCGGTCGCCGCGGCGGGCGAACAGCTTGAGCTGGCGGATCAGGGCGTCCTGGCGCTCGCACAGCGCCTGGATGCGCTGGAAGTTGGCCTCGGCGGCCTCCGGGCGGCCGCGGGCGAGCAGCCGCTCGCCGTTGGCGGCGAAGGTGCGGATGCCCGACAGCGGCTGGTTGAGTTCGTGGGCGATGCCGGCGGCCATGGTGCCCAGGGCGGCCAGCTTGCCGGCCTGGACCAGTTCGGCCTGGGCTGCCTCCAACTCCTGGGTGCGCTCAGCCACCCGCGCCTCCAGGCGCTCGTTGGCCTCGCGGATGATGCGCGCCTCGCGGTCGCGCAGGCGCTGGCGCTTCTGGCGCTCGCGTAGCCAGAGCCCCAGCAGCAGCAGGGCGAGGGTGGCGCCGGCGGCGGCCAGCAGGGCGTTGCGGGCGCTGACGTAGAGCGGGCGCACCGGCGCCAGGTAGTGCATGGTCCAGCCCAGGGTGGCCTGGGGCAGGCTCAGGTCGAGGAAGCGCTCGCCCAGGCCGTCGCTGCCGGTGCGCAGGGTACCGTCGGCCAGGCGCTCGCCCAGAGGGTGCAGCGGCTCGTCGAGGAACTGGCGCTGGTCGCGGATCTCCGCCAGGGCACCGGGCGAGAGCTCGCCGAGGCGGCGGTAGCGCCACTCCGGGCGGCTGGAGAGGATCACCACGCCGTTGGCGTCGGAGAGCAGTACCTTCTCGCCGGCGCGCCGCCAGCTCTCCTGCAGCGACTCCAGGGAGACCTTGAGGGCGAGCACGCCGAGAGGCGCGCTCTCGGCTCCGCCCGTCACGGCGGCGGAGACGAAGTAGCCCGCTCGGCCGGTGGTACTGCCGATGGCGAAGAACTCGCCCCTGCCCTCTGCCACGGCGTCGCGGTAGTAGGGGCGGAAGGAGTAGCGGTGGCCGAGGAAGCTGTCTTCGGTGGCGTGGTTGCTGGCCGCCACGGTCACACCCTCGGCATCCATCAGGAAGATCGCCTCGGCGCCGGAGCGCTCGGCCACCTCGGCCAGGTGGGCGTTGACCTGGGCGTCGAAGATGCCCACCTCATCGAGCAGCGCCGCCTGCACCAGGGGCTGGCGGGCCAGCAGCCCCGGCAGGTAGGCGAAGCGCTCCAGGGCCCCCTGTAGCGTGGTGGTGTAGAGCGCCAGGCGCGTCTGAGCGTGGCGTTCGGCCTCTCGGCCCGCCTGGGCGTACTGCCACTGCCACATCGACCAGAGCCCGGCGGCGACCAACAGCCCGAGAACCGCTAGCAGGGCGAGGCGCCAGGCGCGCGGCGTCATGCCGTCCACCCCGGCAGCGGCAGGGGGTGGGGCAGGGCGGCGAGGCGAAGGGCGTGGGCGCGTGACATGCAGGAGATGATAGGGCCTCCCGGGCGGACGGGAAAGGCGGGCGCGTGGCGCCCCTGCGGCCTTTTGCCTACAATGGCGCCCTGTTTCGTCCCTGTTACCTCCACCCTTCAATCACCGACTGCAACGGACCGGATTCCATGCTCGATCCCAAACTGCTGCGCAGCGACCTCGACGCGGTCGCCCAACGACTGGCCAAGCGGGGCTTTATCCTCGACACCGAGCGGCTCGAGGCGCTGGAGTCCCGGCGCCGCGAGCTGCAGGCCGAGACCGAGTCCCTGCAGAACGAGCGCAACACCCGCTCCAAGGCGATCGGCAAGGCCAAGGCCGCCGGCGAGGATATCCAACCACTGCTCGACGAGGTGAGCGACCTGGGCGAGCGCCTGGTCGCCGCCAAGGTGCGCCTCGCCGAGGTGCAGGCCGAGTGGGACGACCTGGTCAGCGGGATTCCCAACCTGCCCCACGAGAGCGTGCCGGCGGGCGAGAGCGAGGAGGAGAACGTCGAGCTGCACCGCTGGGGTACCCCGCGGGAATTCGACTTCACGGTTCGGGATCATGTCGATCTCGGTGCGCTGAGGGGAAATCTCGACTTCGATCTGGCCGCCAAGCTGACCGGGGCGCGCTTCGCGGTGATGCGTGGCCCCATCGCCCGCCTGCACCGGGCGCTGGCCCAGTTCATGCTGGACAAGCAGACCCTCGAGCACGGCTACGAGGAGTGCTACGTGCCTTATATGGTCAACGAGGCGTCGCTCTTCGGCACCGGCCAACTGCCCAAGTTCGGCGAGGACCTGTTCCACCTCGACGACGAGCGCGGCTTCCACCTGATCCCCACCTCCGAGGTGCCGCTGACCAACTTCGCCCGGGACGAGATCCTGGAGCACAAGGTGCTGCCGCTGAAGCTCACCGCCCATACCCCCTGCTTCCGCAGCGAGGCGGGCTCCCATGGCCGCGACACCCGCGGCATGATTCGCCAGCACCAGTTCGACAAGGTGGAGATGGTGCAGCTGGTGGCGCCGGAGACGAGCTACGCGGCCCTGGAGGAGATGCGCGGCCACGCCGAGGCGATCCTGCAGGCGCTGGCGCTGCCCTACCGGGTGGTGACGCTGTGCACCGGCGACATGGGTTTCGGCGCCGCCAAGACCTATGACCTGGAGGTGTGGATTCCGAGCCAGGGCGCCTACCGGGAGATCTCCTCGGTCTCCAACTGCGAGGCGTTCCAGGCCCGGCGGATGCAGGCGCGCTTCCGTCACCCCGAGCAGAAGAAACCGCAGCTGCTGCACACCCTCAACGGCTCCGGCCTGGCGGTGGGGCGCTGCCTGGTGGCGGTGCTGGAGAACTACCAGAACGCCGACGGCTCGGTCACGGTCCCCGAGGCACTGCGGCCCTACATGGGCGGCGTCGAGACGATCAACTGAGCGCCTAGCTGCAAGCGCCTAGCGCCCAGCCGCTCGTTAGCGGGCGGCAAGTGTTGAGGTAGATAACGAGAACCCCCGCGGATCGCATCCGGCGGGGGTTCTTCGTTGACGCCAGCGGTGGAGACATGATCTTCGGCGCTAGGCGCTAGGCGCTAGGCGCTACTCTATTTCCCAGCTGACGCTGACGCCGGCCTCGATCTCCAGGGTGCCGGGGCGGTATTCTGCCTGAGCGGCGCTTTCGCGGGCATCGGCGGCCATGGTCATCATGCGCGGCTGGAAGATCGGCGCGCGGGTCTCGCTGACGCTGGCCACCGGCCCTAAGGTGATGCCGAGGGTGTCGGCCATCAGCCCGGCCTTGTGGCGGGCCTTCTCCAGCGCCTTGACCAGCGCCTCGTCGGTGGCGGCATCGCGGTCGGTGAGGTCGTAGCTGACGCCGTCCAGGGCGTTGACGCCGGCCTCGGTGAGGGCGTCGAGCAGGACGGGAAGCCGCTCCAGGTCGTCGATCAGGATTCGGAAGGGGCGCTCCAGGCGGGTCCGCACCAGTGTCTCGCGCTCGCCATCCTCACGGCGGCTGCCGGCAAGGTGCTCGGGCTGGACCGCCAGCGAGCCGGCGCTGATGGCATCGCGTTCGAAGCCTGCGTTCTCCAGGGTGTCGATAAGCTCGGCGGCGCGGCGCTCCAGGCGTTCTCGGGCTTCACGCAGGGCGTCCGGGTCACCGGTGTGTTCTTCCTCGCGGCGTATAGAAGGCGTGCGTTCCCAGAGCCGTGCGCTCAGGGTGGCCCTGTCCGGTGCCACCGACAGGGTGGCCTCGGCCTGGACATGAAGATGACGCTGTGGTTCGCCCGCGGCCAGCGCCGGGGCGGCGAGCAGGGGAGTGGCGATGAGCAGGCCACCCAGCAGTTGCCGAGCGGAACGTAGCGGGGTCATCCTGGCCTCCTTGCGATGATGGCGTGGCGACATGCCACGCAGCTTCGAGGGAGAGTCGCGGCATTGGTTCCCGGTCAGGCCGGCCAACGTTGTTGCCGACCCGGTGCGCGGGCATGATGGAAGCTGGCCGGGGAGGAGGAGAGGGCGCGATGTCGAACCAGGAGGAGGCGGGGCGGGGCATCGTCCCCCTCAATCTGATGCTCGGGCTGGCGGCCCTGGTGGTGGTCGTGGCCGGCATGAAGACCGGCTCCAGCCTGCTGGTGCCGCTGCTGCTGGCGGTCTTTATCGCGGTGATCTGCAGCGGGCCGGTTCAGTGGCTCAACCGCCTGGGGCTCGGCCTGAGGGCGGCGGTCTGGCTGACCCTGGTGGTGATCGGTCTGCTCTTCTCGCTGGTGGGCCTGCTGCTGGTCAACAGCTTCGGAACCTTCGTGGAGGCCCTGCCGGGGATCGAGGAGAAGTTGCAGGAGTACTACTTCGGGCTGCTGGACGGCCTGGCGCGCCTGGGGCTGGCCATCGAGCCTGAACGATTGGCCGGCCTGCTGGATGTCGAACAGCTGGGCGGCTGGGTTCCGACCCTGCTCGGCGAGATCGGCAACCTGCTGGTGCAGAGCGTGATCGTTGGCCTGCTGGTGGTCTTCATGCTGTTCGAGACCCTGCACTTCCGCGCCAAGGTATCGCGCGCCCTGGCCAATCCGGCACCGAGCCTCGAGCGCTTCAGTGAGTTCAGCCAGACCCTGAAACGCTACCTGGCGGTGAAGACCCTGATCAGCCTGGTTACCGGTGGCCTGGTGTGGGTGGCCTGCCTGCTGGTGGGCGTCGACTTTCCCTTCCTGTGGGCCGTGCTGGCCTTTGCCCTGAACTACATTCCCAATATCGGTTCGGCCCTTGCCGCTGTGCCACCGGTGCTGCTGCTGCTGGTCTCGCCGGAGGGCGGTCTGGTGGATGTGCTGCTGCTTTCGGCGGCCTACCTGGGCATCAATTTCCTGCTCGGCAATATCGTCGAGCCCAGGGTGATGGGGCGGGCTCTGGGGCTCTCGACCCTGGTGGCCTTCCTGTCGCTGGTGGTGTGGGGCTGGATCTTCGGGACGGTGGGGCTACTGCTGTCGGTGGTGCTCACCATGACCCTGAAGATCGCCCTGGACAGCCATCCCCAGACGCGCTGGATGGCCCACCTGCTGGGGCCCGGGGAAGCCGAGCAGAATGCCCGGCCCGATCGGCCGCTGTCGGAGCGCACGCCCGAGGATGAGGCGCCATGAACAACGTCGCCCCGGCCATGGCCGGGGCGTTGCGCGGGGTCGAGTACCGGGGGTCAGGCGTTCTGGTCGATGAACTGTGCCAGCTGGGACTTGGACTGAGCACCCACCAGGGAGGCGACCTTGGCACCGGACTTGAACAGCATGACGGTAGGGACACCGCGCACGCCCTGCTCGGCGGCGATCTCGGGCGCATCATCCACGTTGATGCTGACGATCTTGAGGTTACCGCTGCGCTCCTCGGCGACCTCGTCGACCACCGGCGCCATTACCTTGCAGGGACCGCACCAGGGTGCCCAGAACTTGAGCAGAACCGGCGTGTCGGCCTTGAGAACTTCCTGCTCGAAGTTGGCATTGGTGACATCGACGTTGTTGGCCATGGGGTTCTCCAGTTTCGTTGC
>NZ_CP071922.1:2991409-3003751 GCF_017584085.1 Halomonas sp. BM-2019 | reverse complement strand
CCTGAGGGATGCCTGGCCGGGTGATGTTAGCGGTCGACCGCGGCGCTGGCAAATGGTGGGCGCGGGGCGGGGGTGGTCATGAACCATCCGCTCACGGTCACGGCTAGGCGAGTTGGGCGCTCTTTGTATATACTATTAAGTGATTAAGGCCATTGTATTTTATTGCCATTTGGCATTGCCGACGCCCTCAGCGGGGCGGTTGCCAGGGAGTCCGCCGCCATGAAGCTGCAACAGTTGCGCTACATCTGGGAAGTTACCCGCCACAACCTCAATGTATCGGCCACCGCCCAGAGCCTTTATACCTCTCAGCCGGGGATCTCCAAGCAGATTCGCCTGCTCGAGGACGAACTGGGTGTAGAGATCTTCGCTCGAAGCGGCAAGCACCTGACGCGGGTGACCCCGGCCGGCCAGGCCATCGTCGAGCTGGCCGGCGAGGTCCTGCGCCTGACCGAGAACATCAAGGAGGTGGCCCAGGAGTTCAGCGACGAGCGCCGCGGCAGCCTCGCCATCGCCACTACCCACACCCAGGCGCGCTATGCGCTGCCGCCGGTGATACGCGACTTCACCCGCAAGTATCCCGAGGTGGCCCTGCACATGCAGCAGGGCACGCCCAAGCAGATCGCCCAGATGGTCAGCGATGGCCAGGCCGACTTCGCTATCGCCACCGAGTCCCTGGAGCTGTTCAACGACCTGGTGCTGCTGCCCTGCTATCGCTGGAACCGCTGCCTGCTGGTGCCCCAGGACCATCCCTTGGTTGATGAGCCCAAGCTGACCCTGGAGGCCCTGGCCAGCTACCCGCTGGTCACCTATGTGTTCGGCTTCACCGGCCGCTCCCAGCTTGATGAGGCCTTCCGCGCCCGGGGGCTCACGCCCAACGTGGTGTTGACCGCTGCCGATGCCGACGTGATCAAGACCTATGTGCGTCTGGGGCTTGGGGTCGGCATCGTCGCCCATATGGCCGTGGACCCGGAGCAGGACACCGACCTGGTGGCCCTGGATGCGGGCCACCTGTTCCAGAGCTCTACCACCAAGATCGGCATTCGCCGCGGCACCTTCATGCGCGGCTACATGTACGACTTCCTGCAGGGGTTTGCCCCGCACCTGGATCGCGATCTGGTGGATGCCGCCCTGGCGGCGGGGCCGCGCCACGAGGCGCCGCTCTTCGAGGAGCTGGAACTGCCGGTGCGCTAGCCGCTCCGGACCGACGCTGGCGCCCACCCATGGTCGCCAGCAGAATTAAAGAAGGGCGCCCCGCGGGCGCCCTTCGTCTTTCTGCTCCTTTCCCGATCAGCGCGGGGCGGAGGAGGGGAGGTTGGTGGCGTGCAGGCCGCACTCCTTGCCGCCCTGGTCCTCCCACCACCAGCGCCCCTCGCGCTCGTGCTGGCCCGGCAGGGTGGGGCGGGTGCAGGGCTCGCAGCCGATGCTGACGAAGCCGCGCTCGTGCAGCGGGTTGTAGGGTACGTCGAACATGCGGATATAGGTCCAGACCTCCTCGCTCGACCAGTGGGTCAGCGGATTGATCTTGAACAGGGGGTGCGCCTCGCTGCCGAAGGCCTGGTCGCGCTCGGCGATCTGCAGGCTGGAGCGAGTGCCGGGGCTCTGGTCGCGGCGCTGCCCGGTGACCCAGACCGGCAGGCCGGCCAGGCGAGCGCGCAGCGGTGCCACCTTGCGGATCCCGCAGCACTCCTGGTGGCCGTCGCGGAAGAAGCTGAACAGCCCCTTCTCCCGGACCAGGGCCTGCACCGCCTCGGGGTCGGGGAAGCGCACGTCGATCGCGATGCCGTAGTGCTCGCGTACCCGCTCGATGAAGGCGTAGGTTTCCGGGTGCAGCCGCCCGGTGTCCAGGGCGAAGACGTGGACGGCCTCCTTCGGCGCCACCTTCAGCGCCAGGTCGATCAGCACCACGTCCTCGGCGCCGGAGAAGGAGATCGTCAGCTCGCCGAAGGCCTGATAGGCGGCGCGCAGGATCTCCTTGGGGGTGTCCTGATCGTGTTCCAGGACGAAACGGTTGGGGTCGAAGCTCGCCATGCTGGCCTCCCTTGGGATCGATGGTCGATACCCTAGCAAGGCCGTGCCGCCTCGCCCCAATACCGATTTCTTGGGTATCTATGCCTCGAAAAGATAAAAGCCTTGCTTCTTATGCTTTTTCGTCAGGCGACAGGCGTCAACGCGTCCATCAGGTGTCGGATCTTGTCCAGGGTCTCCTGGTACTCCGCCTCACCCCCGGAGTCGGCCACCAGGCCGCCGCCGCCCCACAGGTGCAGCCGGCCGGCGTCGGCCACGGCGGTGCGGATGGCGATGGAGGTATCCATCTGGCCGCGTACGTCCACATAGCCGAGGCTGCCGCAGTAGACGCTGCGTCGGCTCGGCTCCAGCTCCTCGATGATCTGCATGGCGCGCACCTTGGGGGCGCCGGTGATGGAGCCCCCGGGGAAGGCCGCGGCGAGCAGCTCGAGGGGGCGCCGACCGGCGGCCAGTTCCCCGGTGACCACGCTGACCAGGTGGTGGACGTTGGCGTAGCTCTCCAGGCCGCACAGCTGGGGAACCCTCACGCTGCCCGGACGACACACCCGGCCTAGGTCGTTGCGCAGCAGGTCGACGATCATCACGTTCTCGGCGCGATCCTTGAGGCTGGCGGCAAGCTGGTCGGCGAGCGCCCGGTCCTCGGCGGGGGTGGCGCCGCGCGGCCGGGTCCCCTTGATGGGGCGGGTCTCCACCCGGCCGGCGCGACATTCGAGGAAGCGCTCCGGCGAAAGCGAAAGGATCGCCTGCTCGCCCCGGGGCCCGGGCCAGGCCATGTAGCCGGCGAAGGGCGTGGGGGTGGCCTCGCGTAGTCGCCGGTAGGCGGCCCAGAGGTCGCCGTCGTAGGGGGCGCTGAAACGCTGGGCCAGGTTGATCTGGTAGCAGTCGCCGGCGCGGATGTAGCGCTGCACCGCGGCGAAGCGCTCGAGGTAGCCGGCGCGGCTCATTTCGCCAGCGAAGGGCGCCGTCAGCCGGAAGGGGCCCGGGTCGAGCGGCGGCTGCGCCAGCCAGCCCAGCACCTGACGGCGCCGCTCGGTGCTGGCCACCAGCCAGCTCTCGCCGCGCTCATGGTCCTGGATCAGCGCCCAGTCGTAGAGGCCCACGCGGCTCGCCGGCAGGCTCACCGCGGGCCTGGCGAGTTCGTCTACCGGCTCCAGTTGGCGCCCCAGGTCGTAGCTCCAGTAGCCGATCAGCCCGCCCAGAAAGGGCAGTTCACTCTCTCGGTTCGGGGTGGGCAGGCGCTCCAGCAGCGCCTGCTGGGCGGCGAAGGGGGAGAGGCCGCTGAGCTCGGCTGCGCCGCTGATGCTGCCCCGGGCATCGATCGCCAGGGTGGCCAGCGGGTCGCTGGCGAGGATGTCAAAGCGGCCGCCGGGGGCCACAGGGCGCCCACTGTCGAGGAGTACGGCTCCGGGGCGTCCGCGCAGATGGGCGAAATAGTCGAGGGGGTCCCCCCGGTAGGGAAGGGGGGTGATCTGGAGTCTTGCGCTCATGGCGGGGCCTTAGCGGAACAGGCGGCCCATTCTAGGCGCCATGTCGGCGCTTGTCCTCGCCCGCGGCGCCACGGCGCTCTCAACGCTGCCCCGGTCATTGTCGACATTCTTGAAGGAAGTGCCGAGTTTGTCTACAACCAAAGGTGAAGGATGACGGGTGTGCACGCATATTGACCCGTAGGAAGGGAGTGGCTACTCTCACATCACCCAATGATTGTCGACAATTGCCATGAGCTTAGCCGAGACCGAAACGCCGACTCCGGAAGTCCGCACCCTCGCGGAGCGGGTCTTCCAGCAGCTGCAGGACGCCATCGTCCGAGGTGAGCTGGCCCCCGGCAGCAAGATCACCGAGCCGGGCCTCTCCCGGGCCTACGGCATCTCTCGTGGGCCGCTGCGCGAGGCGATGCGCCGCCTCGAGGCCCACCGCCTGATTGAACGGGTGCCCCACGTGGGGGCCCGGGTGGTCCAGCTCTCCATGAAGGAGCTGCTGGAACTCTTCGACGTGCGTGAGGCGCTGGAGAGCATGGCCGCGAGGCTGGCCGCCGAGCACATGACCGCCGAGGAGATCGCCGGGCTGCGTGATCTGCTGGCGATGCACGAGCGCCAGGCCGACCTCAAGAAGGGGGAGGCCTACTTCCAGCGCGAGGGCGATCTGGACTTCCACTACCGGATCGTCCAAGGCAGCCACAACCGCATGCTGGTGACCCTGCTCTGCGACGACCTTTATTACCTGGTGCGGCTCTACCGCACCCAGTTCAGCGCCAGCGGCTCGCGTCCCCAGCGGGCCTTCGTCGAGCATCACCGGATCGTCGATGCCATCGAGGCCGGCGACGCCGAGCTGGCCGAACTGCTGATGCGCCGCCACGTCAGCGCCTCGCGGGCCAATGTCGTCGACCGCTATGCGGCCACGCTGCGCCAGCAGGGCGCGATGAAGTCCTGACCCGAACCGAACCCCAGCGGCCCGGAGTTACCTGGCCCGCCCCCTACAGGAGAGAGACCATGACCCAGCAGACGCCCGGCGCCCGCTTCCGTGCCGCCCTCGAGGCCAACCGCCCGCTGCCCATCGTCGGCACCATCAACGCCTACACCGCCATGATGGCCGAGCGCGTGGGCCATCAGGCCATCTACCTCTCCGGTGGCGGCGTGGCCAACGCCTCCTTCGGCCTGCCGGACCTGGGCATGACCACCATGAACGACGTGGTCGAGGACGCCCACCGCATCTGCGGTGCCACTGACCTGCCGCTGCTGGTGGATATCGATACCGGCTGGGGCGGCGCCTTCAACATTGCACGTACCGTCAAGGAGATGCAGCGCGCCGGCGTTGCCGCCGTGCACCTGGAGGATCAGGTGGCCCAGAAGCGCTGTGGCCACCGCCCCAACAAGGCCATCGTCTCCCTGGGTGAGATGGTCGACCGGGTCAAGGCCGCCGCCGATGCACGCATCGATCCGGACTTCTACCTGATCGCCCGCACCGATGCCTTCCAGATGGAAGGGCTGGACGCCGCCATCGAGCGGGCCAATGCCTGCATCGAGGCCGGCGCCGACGCCATCTTCGCCGAGGCGGTGCACACCCTGGACGACTACAAGGCGTTCTGCGAGCGGGTCGATGCGCCGATACTCGCCAACATCACCGAATTCGGCGCCACGCCGCTGTTCTCCCAGCAGGAGCTGGCCGAGGTGGGCTGCCGCCTGGTGCTCTACCCGCTCTCCGCCTTCCGGGCCATGAACGCGGCGGCGCTGAAGGTCTACAGCAGCATCCTCGAGCAGGGCCATCAGCGCGACGTGGTGGAGCTGATGCAGACCCGTGACGAGCTCTACGACTTCCTCAACTACCACAGCTTCGAGCAGAAGCTCGATGCACTGTTTGCCGAGAAGGGCGCCGACGCCTGAACGCGGCGCCGCCAGCGACGCAACGAAACATGACCGAACAGGAGACATGACCATGGCAGAGAAAACCGTCAGCAGCACCGGCCTGCGTGGCCAGAGCGCCGGTTCCACCGCCCTGTGCACCGTGGGCAAGACCGGCGCCGGCCTGACCTATCGCGGCTACGACATCGCGGAACTGGCCGAGAAGGCCAAGTTCGAGGAGGTGGCCTACCTGCTGCTCAAGGGCAAGCTGCCCAACCAGGCCGAGCTCGACGCCTACATCGGCAAGCTCAAGGGACTACGCGGCCTGCCGTCGGCGCTCAAGGCCGTGCTGGAGCAGATCCCCAAGGATGCCCACCCCATGGACGTGATGCGCACCGGCGCCTCCATGCTGGGCAACCTGGAGACCGAGCATAGCTTCGACGAGCAGCAGGACGCCTCCGATCGCCTGCTGGCCGTGCTGCCCTCCATCATCTGCTACTGGTATCGCTTCAGCCACGATGGTGTGCGCATCGACACCGAGACCGACGACGACTCCGTGGGGGCGCACTTCCTGCACCTGCTGCGCGACGAGGCCCCCTCCGAGCTGCACGCCCGGGTCATGAATGTCTCGCTGATCCTCTATGCGGAGCACGAGTTCAACGCCTCCACCTTCACCGCCCGGGTCTGCGCCTCCACGCTCTCCGACCTGCACTCCTGCGTGACCGGGGCGATCGGCTCCCTGCGTGGCCCGCTGCACGGCGGCGCCAACGAGGCGGCCATGGAGATGATCGAGAACTGGACGTCCGCCGACGAGGCCGAGCGCGAGATCCTTGGCATGCTCGAGCGCAAGGAGAAGATCATGGGCTTCGGCCACGCGATCTATCGTGAGTCCGACCCGCGCAACGCCATCATCAAGGAGTGGTCGAAGAAACTGGCCGAGGACGTGGGCGACAGCGTGCTCTACCCGGTCTCCGAGCGCGTCGAGGCGGTGATGTGGCGCGAGAAGAAGCTGTTCTGCAACGCCGACTTCTTCCACGCCAGCGCCTACCACTTCATGGACATCCCCACCAAGCTGTTCACGCCGATCTTCGTCTGTTCGCGCGTCACCGGCTGGGCGGCCCATGTCTTCGAGCAGCGCGCCAACAACCGCATCATTCGCCCCAGCGCCGACTATGTCGGCCCCGAGCACAGCGAGTGGGTGCCCATCGAGGATCGGGGTTGAGTATGAATACCGACTATCGCAAACCGCTTCCCGGCACCGAGCTGGACTACTTCGACGCGCGTGCGGCCGTCGAGGCGATCCAGCCCGGTGCCTATGACACCCTTCCCTACACCTCCCGGGTGCTCGCCGAGCAGCTGGTGCGTCGCTGCGAGCCCGAGCTGCTCACCGACGCGCTCAAGCAGTTGATCGAGCGCCGCCGTGACCTGGACTTCCCCTGGTACCCGGCCCGGGTGGTGTGCCACGACATCCTCGGCCAGACCGCGCTGGTCGACCTGGCCGGCCTGCGCGACGCTATCGCCGAGCAGGGCGGCGACCCCGCCAAGGTCAACCCGGTGGTGCCGACCCAGCTGATCGTCGACCACTCGCTCGCCGTGGAGCACGCCGGCTTCGAGCCGGACGCCTTCGAGAAGAACCGCGCCATCGAGGATCGTCGCAACGAGGATCGCTTCCACTTCATCGAGTGGACCAAGACCGCCTTCGAGAACGTCGACGTCATCCCCGCCGGCAACGGCATCATGCACCAGATCAACCTGGAGAAGATGTCGCCGGTGGTGCAGGCCCGCGACGGTGTCGCCTATCCGGATACCTGCGTGGGGACCGACAGCCATACCCCACACATCGACTGCCTGGGCGTCATCGCCATCGGCGTCGGCGGCCTCGAGGCCGAGACCGTGATGCTGGGTCGCCCCTCCATGATGCGCCTGCCCGACATCGTCGGCGTGGAGCTGACCGGCAAGCCCAAGCCGGGCATCACCGCCACCGACATCGTGCTGGCGATCACCGAGTTCCTGCGCAAGGAACGCGTGGTGGGGGCGTATCTCGAGTTCTTCGGCGAGGGGGCCAAGAGTCTCACCATCGGCGACCGCGCCACCATCTCCAACATGACCCCGGAGTACGGCGCCACCGCGGCGATGTTCTACATCGACGAGCAGACCATCGACTACCTGACGCTCACCGGCCGCGAGCCGGAGCAGGTCGCGCTGGTAGAGAAGTACGCCAAGCAGACCGGCCTTTGGGCCGACAGCCTGGCCAAGGCCCAGTACGAGCGTGTGCTGACCTTCGACCTCTCCAGCGTCGAGCGCAACCTGGCCGGCCCCTCCAACCCGCACCGTCGCCTGCCCACCAAGGCGCTGGCCGAGCGCGGTATCGCCGTGAACCTGGAGCAGGCATTGGCCGAGGAGCAGGCGGGCAGGATGCCCGATGGCGCGGTGATCATCGCCGCCATCACCAGCTGCACCAACACCTCCAACCCGCGCAACGTGGTGGGGGCGGGCCTCTTGGCCAAGAAGGCCAACGAGCTCGGCCTGATTCGCAAGCCCTGGGTGAAGTCCTCCTTCGCGCCGGGGTCGAAGGTCGCGCGGCTGTATCTCGAGGAGTCTGGCCTGCTGCCGGAGCTTGAGAAGCTCGGCTTCGGCATTGTCGCCTACGCCTGCACCACCTGTAACGGCATGTCCGGGGCGCTGGATCCCAAGATCCAGCAGGAGATCATCGACCGCGATCTCTACGCCACCGCCGTGCTCTCCGGTAACCGCAACTTCGACGGGCGCATCCACCCCTACGCCAAGCAGGCCTTCCTGGCCTCGCCGGCGCTGGTGGTGGCCTACGCCATCGCCGGTACCGTGCGCTTCGACATCGAGAAGGACGTGCTGGGCACCGACAAGGACGGCAACCCGGTGACCCTCAAGGACCTCTGGCCCTCCGACGAGGAGATCGACGCCATCGTCGGCGAGTTCGTCAAGCCGGAGCAGTTCAAGCAGGTCTACATCCCGATGTTCGACCTGGACGCTTTCGAGAAGGCCGAGAGCCCGCTCTACGACTGGCGCCCGCAGAGCACCTACATTCGCCGCCCACCCTACTGGGAGGGCACCATGGCCGCCGAGCGCGAGCTCAAGGGCATGCGGCCGCTGGCGATCCTGCCGGACAACATCACCACCGACCACTTGTCGCCGTCGAATGCCATCATGATGGACAGCGCGGCCGGCGAGTACCTGCACAAGATGGGCCTGCCGGAGGAGGACTTCAACTCCTACGCCACCCACCGCGGCGACCACCTCACCGCCCAGCGAGCGACGCTCGCCAATCCCAAGCTGTTCAACGAGATGGTGCGCGACGAGAACGGCGAGGTGGTGCAGGGGTCGCTGGCCCGCGTCGAGCCGGAAGGCGAGGTGATGCGCATGTGGGAGGCCATCGAGACCTACATGAACCGCAAGCAGCCGCTGATCATCATCGCCGGCGCCGACTACGGTCAGGGCTCGTCCCGGGACTGGGCGGCCAAGGGCGTTGCGCTCGCCGGCGTCGAGGCGATCGTGGCGGAGGGCTTCGAGCGCATCCACCGCACCAACCTGATCGGCATGGGCGTGATGCCGCTGCAGTTCCAGGAGGGCACCACCCGCCACACCCTGCAACTCGACGGCACCGAGACCTATGATGTGGAAGGCAAGGCAGAGCCGGGCGCGACCCTCGAGCTGGTGATTCACCGCAAGACCGGTGAGGTCGACCGGGTGCCGGTGACCTGCCGCCTGGATACCGCGGAAGAGGTCACCGTCTACTCCGCCGGCGGCGTGCTGCAACGCTTCGCCAAGGACTCCTCGGCCGAAGCGGTCAGCTGACACCGGGCGAACGCCTGACGATGTAGAGCCCCATCGACCCGGCGCCGCAAGGCCCGGGTCGATCTTTACCCCCTTACCTATCAAGGAAGCGACCTTCATGGCTCACGTTCCCCAGATTCGCATTCCCGCCACCTATATGCGTGGCGGCACCAGCAAGGGCGTCTTCTTCCGGCTCGACGACCTCCCTGAGGCGGCGCGCGAGCCCGGCGAGGCTCGCGATCGCCTGCTGATGCGGGTAATCGGCAGCCCCGACCCCTATCAGAAGCAGATCGATGGCATGGGTGGGGCCACCTCCAGCACCAGCAAGACGGTGATCCTGTCGAAGAGCGAGCGCCCCGATCACGACGTGGACTATCTGTTCGGCCAGGTGGCCATCGACAAGGCCTTCGTCGACTGGAGCGGCAACTGCGGCAACCTCTCCGCCGCCGTGGGTCCCTTCGCCGTGGCCAACGGCCTGGTGGACCCGGCGCGGATTCCCGAGAACGGCGTGGTGGCGGTGCGCATCTGGCAGGCCAATATCGGCAAGACCATCGTCTCCCGGGTGCCGATCACCGACGGTGAAGTGCAGGAGACTGGCGACTTCGAGCTCGACGGCGTGACCTTCCCCGCGGCCGAGGTGCCGGTGGCCTTCATGGACCCGGCGGACGGCGAGGGGGCGATCTTCCCCACCGGCAATCGGGTCGATGACCTCGAGGTGCCGGGCGTGGGTACGCTCAAGGCGACCCTGATCAATGCCGGCATTCCCACCGTCTTCGTCAACGCGGACGAGATCGGCTACACCGGCACCGAGCTGCAGGAGGCGATCAACGGCGACGTCGAGGCGCTGGCGCGCTTCGAGACCATTCGCGCCCACGGCGCGCTGAAGATGGGCCTGATCGCGGACGTGGCCGAGGCGGCCTCCCGCCAGCACACCCCCAAGGTGGCCTTCGTGGCACCCCCGGCGAGCTATACCGCCTCCAGCGGCAAGGCGGTCGAGGCTTCGGAGATCGACCTGCTGGTGCGGGCGCTCTCCATGGGCAAGCTGCACCACGCCATGATGGGCACCGCCGCGGTGGCGATTGCCTCCGCCGCGGCCATCGAAGGCACCCTGGTCAACCTGGCCGCCGGCGGCGGCAAGCGCAACGCCGTCACCTTCGGCCACCCCTCCGGCACCCTGCGGGTGGGCGCCGAGGCGAGCCTGGTGGACGGTCGCTGGGTGATCGACGAGGCGGTGATGAGCCGCAGCGCTCGGGTGCTGATGGAGGGCTTCGTGCGCATTCCCGGCGACTGCTTCTGAGCCCGCACCATTCGATGGAAAGATGCCCCGGGTCGCTGCTCTCTAGCTCAAGGGCCAGGGGCCGTCTTCTATAGTGGAGGTAGCCGCTGTCGTTAGGCTAGGAGGGCAAGATGACTACCGTGGAAGCCAATGTACGCCCGGACTATGACGCCGAGCTGCAGCAGATCGCCGACTATGTGCTCGACTACCGGATCGAAAGCCGGGAGGCTTGGGAGACCGCGCGGCTCTGCCTGATGGATACCCTGGGCTGCGGCCTGCTGGCGCTGCGCTTCCCGGAGTGCACCAAGCACCTGGGGCCGCTGGTGGAGGGGACCGTGGTGCCCCACGGCGCCCGGGTGCCCGGCACCTCGTTCCGACTCGACCCGGCAAAGGCCGCCTGGGATATCGGCTGTATCGTGCGCTGGCTCGACTACAACGACACCTGGCTCGCCGCCGAGTGGGGGCATCCGTCGGACAACCTGGGGGCCATCCTGGCCGTGGCCGATCACCTCTCCCAGCGGCGTGTCGCCGAGGGGGAGGCGCCGCTGGTCATGCGCGATGTGCTCGAGGCGATGATCATGGCCCACGAGGTCCAGGGAGTGCTGGCCCTGGAGAACAGCTTCAACCGGGTGGGGCTCGACCATGTGGTGCTGGTCAAGGTGGCCTCCACCGCGGTGGCGGCCAGGATGATGGGGGCCGCCCGCGAGCAGCTCCTCTCGGCGCTCTCCCACGCCTGGGTCGACGGCCAGAGCCTGCGGACCTATCGCCATGCGCCCAACGCCGGGTCGCGCAAGAGCTGGGCGGCGGGAGATGCCACCTCCCGGGGCGTGCGCCTGGCTGATATCGCCCTGCGCGGCGAGATGGGGATCCCCGGGGCACTCAGCGCCCCCCAGTGGGGTTTCTACGACGTGCTCTTCTCCAAGACCAACAAGGACCAGGCGCTCAAGCCGGAAGCGGAGCGAAAACTCTCCTTCCAGCGCGACTTCGGCAGCTACGTGATGGAGAACATCCTCTTCAAGCTCTCCTTTCCGGCGGAGTTTCATGCCCAGACCGCCTGTGAAGCCGCCGTCACCCTGCATCCGCAGGTGAAGGATTGCCTCGGGGAGATCGAGCGCATCGTCATTTCCACCCATGAGTCGGCGATTCGCATCATCTCCAAGGAGGGCGATCTGGCCAATCCGGCGGACCGCGATCACTGCCTGCAGTACATGATCGCCGTGCCGCTGGCCTTCGGCTGCCTGACGGCGGAACACTACGAGGATGCGTTCCATCAGGAGAATCCGCTTATCGATAAGCTGCGAGGAAAGATGGAGGTGGTAGAAGAGCCAGGGTATACGCGCGACTACCTGGATCCGGAGAAGCGCTCCATCGCCAATGCCATCCAGGTCTGCTTCAGGGATGGCACTTCAACGGAGACGGTCGAGGTCGAATACCCGATCGGCCACCGCCGTCGTCGGGCGGAAGGGGTGCCGGTTCTCGAGGAGAAATTCCGTCGCCACCTGGCCACCCGTTTCCCACCGGGACGCTGCGAGAGGATTCTCGAGCTGTGCCGCGACCAGGCCCGGCTGGAAGCCACTCCTGTCAATCGGTTCGTCGATCTTTTCGTGATCTGAGCCATCCGGCGGGGTCTCTCGGGAAGGGGGAAGGGCCTTGTCCTGCCGGCAGGAACTTGTCTTGGGTCATGGCGGTGCGCGCGCAAGTGAGCTACATTTTTTTATGTAAGGGGTTGCGCCCCTCGGGTGAAGTCCGTAAAGTACGCATCCGCTGCCGGCGACCAGCAAGGTTGCAGGCGGTGAAGGGTGGTAGAAGTGGTTGTTCTGCTTGGGGTTTTCGGAAGCTTCGAAGATTTCCTCGCTTGACAGGCACCGCGGATTCGCTAGAATGCGCACCACTGGA
>NZ_CP071922.1:2989256-2991309 GCF_017584085.1 Halomonas sp. BM-2019 | reverse complement strand
CCATCAAGTCGTCAACGACTTACCACTCGGCCGTAACGTTGACGAAATGCTGCGTATGGTCGACGCCTTAGCGTTTCACCAAGAGCACGGCGAAGTGTGTCCTGCAGGCTGGACTGCTGGTCAAGAAGGTATGAAAGCCGACGCGAAAGGCGTTGCTGACTACCTGTCAAAAAACAGTGACAAACTGTAAGCGCTGGATTTAATCCTCGCTATGAAGACAAAGAACCCAGCTCACTGTGGCTGGGTTTTTTTATCCGTTCATGCGGCTCGAATTGACGAGCATCAAAGTTTCAACAACTTACCAGATTGTCGACAATTATTATTTGGGATCGCCTTGAAGTTGTTTAAAATCCCATCTAAAATTGCATTTCCATTTACGCTGTCGACAATTTTATGATTCAAAGTCCTGTGTGGCGTTCGCCAATTACTGCGTCTGACCGCGTTTTGGCGGAAATTCAACAAGCAATCGTGGCGGGTGATATTCCTGCTGGTAGTAAAATCAGCGAGCCCGAGTTGGCACGTCGGTTTGCCGTGAGTCGAGCACCGCTGCGCGAAGCGTTAGCGCGCCTCGAACGCTGCCACTTGATTGAACGCACACCGAATGCTGGCGCGCGCGTGGTGACGCTTTCGACAGCCGGTTTACGTTCGCTCTATGAAATTCGTGAAGAGCTCGAAGGTTTGGCCTGTCGGTTGGCGGCAGAACACATGGCCGACGATGAAATCGCGGATATGCGCCGGTTGCTCGACCAGCACTTGCAAGAACAGCGCGTGCGCGAAGGCGAGAGTTACTACCAAGAAGCGGGTGACTTGGACTTTCACTACCGGATTATCTTCGGCAGCAAAAATCAGTACTTAATTAATATTCTCTGCGACGAGCTGTATTACCTGATGCGGATGTACCGCGTGCAGCTGGGCATGAATGGTCCGCGGGTATCGCGGGCGTTTGACGAACACAAGGCAATTATCCAAGCGATTGCGAATCGTGACGGTGAACTTGCTGATCTCTTGATGCGCCGGCATGTGTCCGCGTCGCGTCACCATATTGAAATACAATTGCAACAGATGGGGAAGTAACATGACACAAATGCACAGTGCTGGCGCAAAATTACGCCAAGCGATTCAGTCTGAAAAACCATTACAAATTGTTGGCACCATTAATGCTTACACGGCCATGATGGCTGAGCGTGTTGGCCACAAAGCGCTTTATTTATCAGGTGCCGGTGTTGCCAATGCCTCATTTGGTTTACCAGACTTGGGTATGACTTCCCTGAATGATGTGTGCGAAGATATTCGTCGGATCACGGGTGCGACTGACGTGCCTTTGTTGGTCGACGCTGATACGGGTTGGGGTGGCGCATTTAACATCGCGCGCACTGTGAAAGAAATGACCCGTGCCGGTGCTGCCGGTTTCCATATTGAAGACCAAGTGGCGCAAAAGCGTTGTGGCCACCGCCCGAACAAAGAAATCGTGACCCAAGGTGAAATGGTTGACCGGGTAAAAGCGGCGGTGGACGCGCGGATTGACGACCAGTTTTTAATTATGGCGCGTACCGACGCGTTGCAGCAGGAAGGTTTAGAAGCGGCGATTGAACGCGCGCAAGCCTGTGTCGAAGCGGGTGCCGATGCGATTTTTGCCGAAGCGGTGCATACCCTAGAACAGTATCAAGCCTTTACCAATGCGCTGAACGTGCCGGTATTGGCGAACATTACCGAATTTGGCGCTACGCCATTATTTAACAAAGACGAGCTCGCTGGCGTTGGCGTGGAAATGGTGTTGTATCCACTGAGCGCGTTCCGCGCCATGAACAAAGCGGCATTGAATGTGTATCAAAATATTCTCGCCAAGGGTGACCAAAAAGACGTGGTTGAGAGCATGCAGACGCGTGCAGAACTGTACGACTTTTTGAACTATCACTCGTTTGAAGAAAAGTTAGACGCCCTGTTTACGAAAAAATAAGAGGAACGAATTATGTCTGAGAAAAAATTAGGTGGCGCAGGCTTGCGCGGACAAGTGGCTGGCGAAACAGCCTTATGCACAGTGGGTAAAAGCGGT
>NZ_CP071922.1:2985856-2989246 GCF_017584085.1 Halomonas sp. BM-2019 | reverse complement strand
CGTATCCCTGCGGACGCCCACCCAATGGACGTGATGCGCACCGGTTGTTCGTTCCTAGGCAACATCGAGCCGGAAGACGATTTCTCGCAAGCGGACGAAAAAATTGAGCGTTTGCTCGCCGCATTCCCTAGTATTTTGTTGTACTGGTACCGTTTCAGTCATGACGGCGTGCGCATTGAAACGCAAACTGACGACGACTCGATTGGCGCGCATTTCTTGCATTTGTTGCACGACAAAGCGCCCAACGAACTGCACACAGCGGTCATGAACACCTCACTGATTTTGTATGCAGAGCACGAGTTTAACGCGTCGACCTTTACTGCGCGCGTATGTGCTTCAACCTTGTCGGATATCTTCTCGTGTGTGACGGGCGCGATCGGTTCACTGCGTGGTCCATTGCATGGCGGCGCGAACGAAGCGGCGATGGAACTGATTGAGAACATGAAAGACGCGGATGACGCTGAGCAAACCCTGATGGGCATGCTTGAGCGCAAAGAAAAAATCATGGGCTTCGGTCATGCGATTTATAGCGAATTCGATCCACGTAACGACATCATCAAAGAATGGTCAGAGAAATTGGCCCAAGAGTTTGGTGACAGCCGCTTGTATGATGTGTCAGTGCGTTGTGAAGAAGTGATGTGGCGGGAGAAGAAATTGTTCCCGAATGCGGACTTCTTCCACGCGTCGGCGTATCACTACATGGGTATTCCAACCAAACTGTTCACGCCAATTTTCGTTATGTCACGGGTGACCGGCTGGACTGCTCACGTGAAAGAGCAGCGTGCCAACAACCGGATTATCCGCCCAAGCGCGGATTACACCGGTCCAGGCCCACGCCCAGTGCCAGCACTAAACGAGCGCTAAAACAGTCAAGGGAGAAGCGAGCGCTTCTCCCTTTTTTCGCTCAATTCAATTAAACGACTAGTTAGTGGTTGATTATGAATACTGAATATCGCAAACAGCTTCCCGGCACCAATCTGCAATACTTTGACACGCGCGCTGCGGTCGAAGCAATTCAGCCGGGTGCTTATGAAAAATTACCGTACACCTCGCGCATCTTGGCGGAAAACTTAGTTCGTCGCTGCGACCCGAGCACGTTAACGGCATCATTACAGCAAATTATTGAGCGCAAACGGGACTTGGACTTTCCTTGGTTCCCAGCGCGCGTGGTGTGTCATGACATTCTTGGTCAAACGGCATTAGTCGACTTGGCTGGTTTACGCGACGCCATTGCGGCCAAAGGCGGCGATCCGGCGAAAGTAAACCCAGTGGTACCGACGCAGTTGATCGTCGATCACTCGTTGGCGGTTGAACATGCGGGCTTTGAAAAAGACGCGTTTGAAAAGAACCGTGCCATTGAAGATCGCCGTAACGACGACCGTTTCCATTTTATTAATTGGACCAAAACGGCATTTAAGAACGTTGATGTGATTCCACCGGGTAACGGCATCATGCACCAAATCAACTTGGAAAAGATGTCGCCTGTGGTGCAAATTCGTGATGGCATTGCCTTCCCAGATACCTGTGTGGGTACTGACAGTCATACGCCAATGGTCGATGCGCTGGGTGTTATTTCAGTCGGTGTTGGTGGACTCGAAGCCGAAAGCGTGATGCTCGGTCGTGCCTCGTATATGCGCCTGCCAGACATTATTGGTGTCGAGCTGACCGGCAAGCTGCAACCGGGGATCACCGGGACCGACCTCGTCTTGGCTTTGACCGAGTTCTTGCGCCGCGAGCGCGTCGTTGGTGCTTACCTTGAGTTCTATGGCGAAGGTGCAGACAACCTGACCGTCGGTGATCGTGCAACGATTTCGAACATGACACCGGAATACGGTGCAACTGCGGCGATGTTCTACATCGACCAGCAAACCATTGATTACTTGACCTTGACCGGCCGCGACGAGAAGCAGGTTGCTTTAGTCGAAGCGTATGCGAAAGAAACCGGTTTATGGGCTGACAGCTTGAAAACGGCCGAGTACGAGCGGGTGATGACCTTTGATTTAAGCAAAGTGCAACGCAACCTCGCTGGGCCATCGAACCCACACGCTTTGCTGCCAGCGTCTGAACTCGCTGCGCGTGGAATCTCGGGCAAAGTTGAGAACGAAGAAGGCAAAATGCCTGACGGCGCCTGTATTATTGCCGCGATCACCAGCTGTACCAATACCTCAAACCCACGCAACATGATTGCCGCGGGCTTGATTGCGCGCAACGCGAATAAGCTGGGTTTGACTCGCAAGCCATGGGTGAAAACCTCGTTAGCACCGGGTTCAAAAACGGTAAAAATGTACCTTGAAGACGCTGAGCTATTGCCAGAACTTGAGCAACTCGGCTTCGGTGTCGTCGCCTTTGCTTGTACAACCTGTAACGGTATGAGCGGTGCATTAGACCCGAAAATCCAAGAAGAAATTATCGAGCGTGACTTATATGCGACCGCAGTGTTGTCGGGTAACCGCAACTTTGACGGCCGTATTCACCCGTATGCGAAGCAAGCTTTCTTGGCGTCACCACCGTTAGTTGTGGCCTACGCCATTGCCGGTACCATTCGTTTTGATATCGAAAAAGATCCATTGGGCTTTGACCAAAACGGCAATCCAGTGACCTTAAAAGATATCTGGCCAAGCGACGAAGAAATCGACGCGATTGTGAAGAAGGCGGTGAAGCCGGAGCAATTCCGTAAGGTCTACGACCCAATGTTCAACATTTCTGTCGACATGGGCGAGAAAACCAACCCATTGTATGACTGGCGCCCACAGAGTACGTATATTCGTCGCCCGCCATATTGGGAAGGTGCACTGGCCAGCGCGAATAGCCTCAAAGGCCTGCGTCCATTAGCGGTTCTTGGTGACAACATCACCACCGACCACTTGTCGCCGTCGAATGCGATTATGGCCGACAGCGCTGCTGGTGAATACCTTGCGAAAATGGGTGTGCCGGAAGAAGACTTTAACTCGTATGCCACGCACCGTGGTGACCACTTAACCGCACAGCGTGCGACGTTTGCCAACCCGAAACTGTTTAACGAAATGGTGAAGGATGACAGCGGCAAAGTGGTACAAGGTTCATTGGCGCGGGTTGAGCCGGAAGGCAAAGTGATGCGCATGTGGGAAGCGATTGAAACCTACATGGAGCGCAAGCAGCCGTTGATTATTATTGCTGGCGCTGACTATGGTCAGGGTTCGTCGCGGGACTGGGCGGCGAAAGGCGTGCGTCTAGCTGGCGTTGAAGCGATTGTTGCTGAAGGCTTCGAGCGTATTCACCGGACCAACTTGATTGGTATGGGTGTGTTGCCGCTTGAGTTCTTAGCGGGCACCACGCGGTTAACGTTGAATCTTGACGGCACCGAAACCTACGACGTTGAAGGTGACATCGCGCCGGGTGCAGAAATGACCT
>NZ_CP071922.1:2984279-2985756 GCF_017584085.1 Halomonas sp. BM-2019 | reverse complement strand
GCGGTTAACGTTGAACCTTGACGGCACCGAAACCTACGACGTGGAAGGTGACATCGCGCCGGGTGCTGAAATGACCTTGATTATTCACCGGGCCAATGGCGAGCGCGTCGATGTGCCAGTGAAATGTCGTTTGGACACAGGTGAAGAAGTCTCAATTTATGAAGCGGGCGGTGTGTTACAACGCTTTGCGCAAGACTTCTTAGCGAACGCCTAAGACGCTATGACATGACCATGGGAGCAGGCGACTGCTCCCATTTTTTAGTTATGTAACGTTAGCCATGCAGTGCTTACCGTGGGAGAGATTATGTTTAAACCACAAATTAAAATTCCAGCCACCTATATGCGCGGTGGCACCAGTAAAGGCGTGTTCTTTCGCCTCGACGATTTACCTGCTGTGGCGCAACAGCCGGGCCCAGCGCGCGATGCGATTCTATTGCGGGTGATTGGCTCGCCAGACCCGTATGGAAAACACACCGATGGCATGGGCGGCGCAACTTCGAGCACCAGCAAAACAGTGATCTTGTCGCAGAGCAGCCAAGCCGATCACGATGTGGACTACCTATTCGGCCAAGTCGCAATTGATAAACCATTTATTGATTGGAGCGGCAACTGTGGCAACTTGACCTCAGCGGTCGGTTCGTTTGCCGTCAGCGCGGGTTTAGTGCCAGCAGATCGTATTCCTGAGAATGGCACTGCAGTTGTGCGGATTTGGCAGGTGAATATTCAAAAGACCATTATTGCTCATGTGCCGATTACCAACGGTGAAGTGCAAGAAACCGGTGACTTTGAGCTCGACGGGGTGACCTTCCCAGCGGCGGAAGTACCCATTGAGTTTTTGGATCCGGCCGATGGTGAAGGGGCCATGTTCCCAACGGGTAACGTGGTTGATGACCTTGATGTTCCGGGCGTCGGCGTCTTGCGCGCGACGATGATCAACGCCGGCATTCCGACGATTTTTGTCAATGCGGCGGATATCGGTTACACCGGTACCGAACTGCAAGGCGCGATTAACGAAGACGCCAAAGCTTTGGCAATGTTTGAAACCATTCGTGCCTACGGCGCAGTGAAAATGGGTTTAATCAACGATATCGCGGAAGCAGAAGCACGCCAACATACGCCGAAAGTTGCCTTTGTGGCACCACCAGTCAGCTACACGTCCTCGAGCGGTAAGGCTGTGGACGCGAACGAGATCGACTTAAACGTCCGCGCATTGTCGATGGGGAAACTGCATCACGCCATGATGGGCACCGCTGCCGTTGCGATTGGCACCGCTGCAGCCGTTCCCGGAACACTGGTTAACCTAGCCGCCGGTGGTGGTGAACGCACTGCAGTAACCTTTGGCCACCCCTCAGGCACACTGCGTGTCGGCGCGGAAGCTGCACTGGTCGACGGCCAATGGGTAGTGAAAAAGGCGCTGATGAGCCGCAGCGCCCGCGTACTGATGGAAGGTTGGGTGCGAGTGCCGGGAGATTGCTTG
>NZ_CP071922.1:2982851-2984167 GCF_017584085.1 Halomonas sp. BM-2019 | reverse complement strand
ATACGGCGCTGTGGGCTTCTTTGCCATCAAAGGCGATACCTGCGGCGTGGCAGGCTTTGACCAGCACGGTTTGGCCTAAGGTGAGGGCAGCCATGGATGCGGTGTCGAAACTGACAAACGGATGAAATGGATTGCGTTTTAAGCTGGCACGCTCGGCAGCGGCCATAACAAAGCTGTGGTCAAAGTTGGCGTTGTGACCGACAAGCACTGAGCGTTGGCAACCAGCAGCTTTTTGCGCTTTGCGAATGGCTTTAAAGATTACGCGTAAGCCTTCCTCTTCGGGCACAGCACCGCGCAGGGGATTGAACGGGTCAATGCCATTAAAGTCGATGGCCGCTTGTTCAATGTTGCTACCTTCGAACGGCTCGATATGGGCATGGTGAGTGGCAACAGGTACCAGTTCGCCGTCGTCGTTGAAGTCGACGATTACCGCAGCAATTTCGAGTAGTGCGTCGGTTTTTGGGTTAAAGCCAGCCGTTTCTACGTCAATTACTACCGGCAAGTAGCCGCGAAAGCGATCTTTAATAGCAGGTTTTTCAGTCATTAAATTTCCGTTTTCTCTTTGTACTCACAAAGATCTTCAATTAAGCAGGAGCCACAGCGTGGCTTGCGAGCAATACAGGTATAGCGGCCGTGAAGAATGAGCCAGTGATGTACATCGACTTTAAATTCTGCCGGAACCACTTTTAACAGTCGCTGTTCAACCGCGTCGACGGTTTTCCCCGGGGCGAACTTAGTGCGGTTGCTCACTCGATAAATATGCGTGTCAACGGCAATCGTCGGCCAACCAAATGCGGTATTGAGCACCACGTTCGCGGTTTTGCGGCCAACGCCCGGGAGCGCTTCGAGGGCTTCACGGCTTTCAGGAACGACACCGCCATGTTGTTCAACCAAAATCCGGCAGGTTTTAATCACGTTCTCGGCTTTGGTATTAAATAAGCCAATGGTTTTGATGTAATGTTTGACGCCATCCACGCCCAACGCCAGCATATCGGCTGGGTTATTCGCAACCGCAAAGAGTGGGCCGGTTGCTTTGTTGACGCCGACATCGGTGGCTTGCGCTGACAATAAAACCGCAATCAGCAGCTCAAATGGATTACTAAAGTTCAGCTCGGTCGTTGGGTGCGGATTGTCGTCACGTAGCCGCGTGAGTATTTCAATTCGTTTTTGTTGATTCATAGCCTAATTAATTCACTGTCGTTACGCGCGCACGCTGAGCTTTCTCAATTGGCGCTTTGGCGAGTTTGGCTTTGCGGCGACCGTCAATCCAGTTTTTACCGGCAATCAGAAAGCCCATCCCTAAAAATGCACCTGGC
>NZ_CP071922.1:2974657-2982751 GCF_017584085.1 Halomonas sp. BM-2019 | reverse complement strand
AACATGAATCATGAAGCGAGGCTCATACCATGACTAACGCCAAGGCAGCTTTCCCGACCATCTGGGATCAGGTCGATGCCCGTCCTGTCTTCATGCCCCTGATGCGTGGCCTGTGGCGCGGCATCATGAAGATGGCAGAGGCTCTGTGCGAGTCCCGCGCACGCCGCGGTTTCCTGCCCCACGTGTGATGGGGCTCCCGAGTTCAACAGATAGAAGCGCAAGTGGCTGTTTTTCCAGAAAACACGTTTCTGAAATTGGCACTACAACCACCTTCAAGCCTTGCAGGTGGTTGATTTTTTGATAGAAAGGCGAGAAATCGTAACGCTCTCTTCCGTTACCACCTGCATAGCAAGATACAGCCCAGCTGGCCAAAATCGCAAGGAAACGGCTCAAAACGTGTCACTACAGAGATTCTGTCAGGGAGTTGCTAACTCACTGAATTTTCAATCCACAGGTGCCGATTTCAGGCCAAAATCGGGCTGGAAGTGTCGAACTCGGGGGGGCTACACACCCTGACGTCATGCGCAGGGTGCGGGTAGGCAGTAATCAAGTAAGCCCGGGCCATCTGGCCCGGGCTTTCTCGATAAAGCGACCCCAAGGGGAGAGGCGCTGGTTACACCACGCCCTGGTCGATCATGGCGTCGGCTACCTTGCGGAAACCGGCAATGTTGGCGCCCAGTACCAGGTTGGTGGGCTCGCCGAACTCCTCGGCGGTATCGGCACACTGCTTGTGGATATTGGCCATGATCTCCTTGAGTTTGGCGTCTACCTTTTCCAGGGACCACTGCTCCATGCTGCTGTTCTGCGCCATCTCCAGCTGGCTGGTGGACACGCCGCCGGCGTTGGCGGCCTTGCCGGGGCCATAGGCGATCTTGGCATCCAGGAAGAGTTCGACAGCATCTGCTGTGGAGGGCATGTTGGCGCCTTCGCTGATGCAGGTGGCGCCGTTGCCCAGCAGCGTCTCGGCATCTCCCTTTGTCAGCTCGTTCTGGGTGGCGCAGGGGAAGGCCGCATCGGCCGGGATGCGCCACACGGCATGGCCGTCGCGCGGATAATCGCCTACCGGGATATGGGTCGCCTCCGGATGCCTATCCAGATACTCCTCCAGTGAAACGCGCTTGACCTCCTTGAGTTCCTTGAGCAGCTCAAGGTCGATACCGCGTGGGTCATGGAGGGTGCCGCTGGAGTCGGAGCAGGTGATGGGAGTGGCGCCCAGCTCATAGAGCTTCTCGATGGTGTAGATGGCCACGTTGCCGGCACCCGAGACCAGGCAGGTCTTGCCTTCGATGGTTTCGCCACGGGCTTCGAGCATGTTCTGGGCGAAGTAGACCGCACCGTAGCCGGTGGCTTCCTTGCGGCCGATAGAGCCGCCCCAGTTCAGCCCCTTGCCAGTGAGGACGCCCTCGTAGCGGCCGGTCAGGCGCTTGTACTGGCCGTACAGATAGCCGATCTCGCGGGCGCCCACACCGATATCCCCGGCCGGCACGTCGGTGTTCGGGCCGATGTGGCGAAAGAGTTCGTTCATGAAGGACTGGCAGAAGCGCATGATCTCTCCGTCCGACTTGCCCTTCGGGTCGAAGTCGGAGCCGCCCTTGCCCCCACCGATCGGCAGGCCGGTCAGGGCGTTCTTGAAGATCTGCTCGAAGCCCAGGAACTTGATGGTGCCGGAGGTCACGCTGGGATGGAAGCGTAGGCCACCCTTGTAGGGGCCAAGCGCCGAGTTGAACTGGACGCGGTAGCCTTTGTTGACCCGTACCTTGCCGGCATCGTCGGTCCAGCAGACGCGGAACATGATCTGGCGCTCGGGTTCGACCATGCGTTCGATGATGCCGTGGTCGTGGTAGTGGGGGCTGCGCTCGAACAGCGGACGCAGACACTCGAGGACCTCCTCGGCGGCCTGGTAGAACTCGGTCTGGGCGGGGCTGCTCTTGCGGAGGCGTTCGAGGGTGTCGTGAACGTAGGGCATGGTCGCGTCCTGTGTAAGGGTGTATTCCTGTCCGCCGCATGGGCGGCCAACCTGTAGGGGGTTCAAGGGTACTCAATATATAGTAATGCACCATTATGCATCAACTGTATAGGCTATGCGTTGGATAGACATTGATATGAGCCAAAAATGCTTGAAAATGTCCTTTATTGGCGCACCAAATGGATGCATAAATTTATCTTCATAGATGTTTATTAAACGATAAGGTGTTTCTCGGACCACTGGCAATCCGGCTGATATGATGGGTGGCGTCACCCATCGCGGAGAGTTCGACTTGACCCTGACCACGCCGGCACTGCTGTTTCCGGCCATTTCGCTGCTGCTGCTGGCCTATACCAACCGCTTCCTGGTACTGGCTCAGCTGATTCGCAAGCTGGCCGATGAGGAGCGCAACCAGCACCAGGAAGCCAATGCCCGGCAGATTCTGCTGCTGCGACGGCGGATCTCCCTGACCAAGCGCATGCAGCTGGCCGGTGTGTTGAGCTTCCTGCTCTGCACCCTGTCGATGTTCGCCCTCTTTCTGTCACTGGAACTGACCGGTATGGTGCTGTTCGGTGCAAGCCTGGTGACGCTGTCGGTGTCGCTGATCTATTCCCTGTGGGAGATCCAGATCTCCACCAATGCACTGAACGTCCAGCTCCAGGATATCGAGGAGCTGCTGGCATCGGGCCCGGCCAGGGATGAGCGTCGGAGGCGTGAGGCAGGATGAGCCAGGTGCCGATGGAACTGCTGTTCTATTGCCGACCAGGCTTCGAGCGCGATCTGGCCGAGGAGGTCGCCGACAAGGCCGGCGAGGCCGGGTGGTCGGGGGAGGCTTTTCATGCTGCTGGAGGCGGCTTCGTGCGGTTCCGCCTGGCGGGTGATGAGCCCGCCAATGGCCTTCATCGTGCCCTTCCGCTTCGCTCGCTGGTGTTTGCCCGCCAGAGCCTGGTGGCGCTGTCGCCCTTGTCGCTCTCCCGTGAGGACCGGCTGTCGCCGATCCTCGAACAGTTGGCCGAGAGCGGCTGGAGCTTCGAGAGTGTCTGGCAGGAGACGCCCGACACCAATGATGGCAAGGCCCTGGCCGGTCTGACCAAGGCGCTGTCACGCCCGCTGGAATCACTCCTGGCCAAGCGCGGGGCCCTGAGGCGCAAGGCCGGAGGGCGGCGTTTGCACCTGCTGTGGAGCGCCGGTGACCGGGTCCAGCTCGGCATCAGTTTCCCCGGCAATCGAAGCGAGCTGCCGGGGGGCATCCGTCGGCTGCGCTTCCCCCAATCCGCGCCCAGTCGCTCGACGCTGAAGCTGGAGGAGGCGTGGCACGAGTTCGTGCCACGCCCGGAGTGGGACGAGCGTCTCGCCGAGGGAATGCAGGCGGCCGACCTGGGTGCCGCCCCCGGGGGCTGGACCTGGCAGCTGGTCCATCGTGGCATGCACGTCTATGCCATCGACAATGGCCCGATGAACAAGGCCCTGATGGCCACGGGGCAGGTGGAGCACCTGCGTGAGGATGGGTTCGTGTGGGAGCCGCCCTATCGGCTCGACTGGCTGGTCTGCGATATCGTCGACAGGCCCGCTCGGGTCGAGGCCATGGTGGAGCGCTGGCTGGTGCGTCGCTGGTGTCGTGAGGCGGTGTTCAACCTGAAGCTGCCGATGAAGCGTCGCTGGCCCGAGGTGGCGGCCTGCCTGCAGCGCCTGGAGGAGGCCCTGGCAAGGGTTGGAGTGGCCGCCGAGATTGGCTGCCGCCACCTCAATCACGATCGCGAGGAGGTGACGGTGCACGTGCGGCTGCTCGAGTAGCGGCAGCTGGTCGACGGCGGCGCGGAGTCAGTGGGTGGTCGGCTCGTAGATGCGGATGCGCTCTTCCTCGGTGAGCAGTGGCAGCAGGCGCTGCATCACGCGTGAGCGCTCCTCGCTGGTGTACCATTCCTTCCAGGCGCGCAGGTCGCGCCATTTGGTGATCATCAGACGTCGATCGCTGTGGCCGAGTTCGACAAGGCTCTCGCCGCCCACGAAGCCCCTGGCTCCCAGGGAGTGGCGCATCGCCTCGCGGGCGGCCTCCTCGTACTCCTGCTCGAGACCCGGCATGATGCGGCGTTCGATAATGATCTTGATCATCTAGCATGCTCCGACTGATGTTACCCAACGACGAGGCCATCGATGGTTGATTCCCGTGACGTCCCTCCCGCGGCGGCGCCCGATTTCCAGGTCGAACTCGACACCTCTGGGCTCTACTGCCCCGAGCCGATCATGCTGATGCACAACAAGGTGCGCGACATGACGCCCGGTGAGGTGCTCAAGGTCATCGCCAGCGATCCGGCCACCACCCGGGATGTGCCGAAGTTCTGCCAGTTCCTGGGCCATGAGCTGATCCATCGGGAGGAGCTCGAGGACCGCTACCTGTACTTTATCCGTTTGGGCTAATCCTGTCCCGCCGCCATCCACGGCGGCTTCTTCAGGGCGACGCCGCGGAGCTTTCCGGCATCACCATCAGGGCGAGCGCCTCCAGGGTCTCGGGGTCCTCGCGGCGGATGCGGTTGGCGATCTGACGCTGAAAGAAGTAAACCACTCGGTGGCGGCTGTGCCCGGGGTAGAGGCAAGGGTCGCACGGCAGGATCGGGGTCGACTCCACCAGCCGCTCGTCGGCCAGCAGCGCCTCGATGGTGCCGTCGCTGTAGAGTCGCCAGCCGAACACCTGCTTGAGCTGCCAGGGGGCGTCGCCCTCATCCATGCACAGGGCGTGGGTGCCTTGGGTCTCGGGGATCTGCTGGATAAGGGTAACCTGATCGGTCTCCTCGTAGTCGAAGTAGGCTGCGGCGTGCTCGAGCTCCAGGACCTTGTGCTCGGGGGCCAGCTCGAAGAGCTCCTCGGTCTCGGGGTCCCGGTAGCCGACGAAGCTGCCGTGCTCCGGATCATCCAGGCGGTGGCAAGGCGTCAGCGCCTCCATCCAGGGGACCAGGCCGACCACTTCGCCATCCTCGCGGAGTCCCCAAGCCAGCAGCGGCATGCCATAGAGGGTGTCCGGGCTGGAGGCCAGGCGATAGACCATCTCAAGGCCGTCCAGCTCGGGAGCGAGGCGAATCAGGCGGCGCCTGGCCTGCTGACGCTGGCGCATCGTCTCCAGGTCGATGACCCGGCAGGGGCGGGGTGACAGCGGGATTCCCATGACGTTCCTCCACAGGCTGCGTGATCACGGCATCGGCGCGGGGAGCGAAGCTCCTCCTACCCGAACGGAAGCGCACTGCGTCACTCTGGCTCCCACCAATATCACAGTCGGTCGGCCAGGTTAAGTCCCGCAGCGCCGCTCATGGTCGCGGCGCAGCGCCAGGTGCCGGTCCCTGGCGTCCTGGAAGGCAAGCAGTGGTGTCTCGGGGTTGCCTGGGGAAAGCCAGTCCCGGTGGTAGGCGTGGACCGCCTCGGGCGGGGAGCCCAGGGAGTCGAACAGCGGATCGAGCCGGGTCATCCACTCCCCGGCGGCCGCGTCGAGCGCTCCCAGCCACGCCGCCAGGCGCTCGTCGTCCTCGTTGTCATCCAGCGTCGAGCTGAGGGCGGGGCCCTGGCAGCCATCGTGTCGGGCGAGGGCCAGCTTGATCAGCGCCGAGGCCTCCTCCAGGCGCTGGGTGCCCAGCATCAGGGTGCGCAGCAGCTCGGCCGTATAGGGGCGTCCGTTCAGGGCGCGCAGGTGTCCCTCGAGTTCCTCGAGGTCCGGCAGCGGGGCATCGTCCAGCGGTGCCTCGGTCAGCGCCTGGAGGTAGGCGAGGGCGCCCAGCTGCGCCTCGGGGGGAGAGAGTGCTGTGGTCGCGAGCGGGGAGCTGACCCGCGAGAAGCTGCCGGCCCACTCGTCGGAGCCGAACAGACCATTCCAGGCGACCTCCGGCAGCTGCTCCGTCTTGGTGGCGGTCAGTCGCTGGAGCCGCTCCAGGTCGGCCTCGCCGAGTCGCTTGGGCACTTCGCTCGCGAGGCAGGCCTCCAGGCGCGCCCAGAGCATCAGTTCGTAGCGCCACTGGCTGCTGGCCGGCGCGACGCGCCCCAGGGCGCTGTTGCGTTCCGCCACCAGGGTGGTGATATGGCATTCGCGCAGGGCATAGACGTTGAACAGGCCCTCCCGCGTCTCGGGAATCCTCACCAGGCGGTCGCGGCGCTCGGGGAAGGCGCCGATGTTGTGCGGGGCCTCGGGGGAGGGAGGCGTCAGGTCGAGCCGATCCGCCAGGCTGCGCTGGTAGTCGATCAGCAGGGCGTCGCTGTCTGCCTCGCCGCCACCGCAGGCCGCGAGCAGGCCGCCCAGCGCGGCGGCCAGCAGCAGCGGCACGGACCGCCTAGAGATGATCATGGATCGCTCCTCGCTCGCCATCTGCCACCGCCTTGCCGATGCGTCTGAGCCGCACGCCCAGCAGCAGCGCGGCGGCGGTGAGTCCCGCGATCAACCCCACCCAGTAGCCGTGAACGCCCATGGGGTCGACCAGGCCGGGCAGGCCCCGGGTGCCGAGCCAGTGGCCACCGGCCAACCCCACCAGCCAGTAGGAGGCCAGGGTGATCAGCATGATGATGCGGGTGTCCTTGTAGCCGCGCAGGGCGCCGGCCAGGTTCACCTGCAGCGAGTCCGAGACCTGGTAGACCATGGCCAGTAAGACCAGCGAGAGGGCCAGGCGTTGCACCGCCGCGTCGTGGGTGTAGAGACCGATCACCGGTTCGGCGGTGAACCACAACAGGGCGCCGTTGAGCAGCGCCACCAGCACGCTGACGGCGATGCCGTTCCAGGCCACCTGGCGGGCGTAGGCGGGGCGTCCCTGGCCCAGGGTGTTGCCGACCCGCACGGTCAGCGCCATGCCCAGCGACAGCGGCAGCATGAACAGGATGGAGGTGTAGTTGAGGGCCACCTGGTGGGCCGCCACGGTGACCTCGCCGAGGCTGGCGACGAAGAGCGCGATCAGCGTGAAGAGGGTCACCTCCACGAAGATCGCCACCCCGATGGGCAGGCCCACGTGCAGCAGCGCGCCGATGACCCGCCAGCGCGGCGGGGCGGGCGAGTGCCAGAGCGACACCTCGCGATAGGCTCGAGCGCGGCGGGTATAGAGGGCCATGGCCAGGCACATGGCCCAGAGCGACAGCGCCGTCGCGATGCCGCAGCCGAAGGCGCCAAGGGCGGGCAGCGCCTGGAACCCGGCGGGCAGCCAGTCGCCGAACAGGCCGGTCAGCCCCTCGCCGCCGTGGATCAGCACATAGTTGCTGGGGATATTCACCGCCAGGCCGATCAGGCTGATCCACAGCGAGGGCCGGGTGTGGTTCATGCCGTCGGAGAAGGCGCGCAAGGCCTGGAAGAGCGCCGCGCCGGGCATGCCGAAGGCCACCGCCGAGAGGTAGGCCGCCGAGCGGTCGGCCACCGTCTCCGGCACGTCCATCAGCGCGAAGATCGGCGTCACCGCAAACCACAGCAGGAGCGCGGCGGCGATCCCCAGCGCCAGGGCGACCCACAGCGCCTGGTGCACATGGGGGCGAATCTCCCGGGTGCGCCGGCCGCCCAGCAGCTGGGCCACGATGGGGGTCAGCCCCATCAGGGTGCCGGTCATGAACAGCATCAGCGGCAGCCACAGGCTCGAACCCACCGACACGGCGGCCAGGTCGGTGGCGCTCAGCCGTCCGGTCATCATCACATCGGCCACGCTCATGCCGGCCTGGGCGAGCTGGGCGCCACAGATCGGCAGGGCCAGGGCGAGCAGGAGCCGCGTCTCCCGGCGGCCGGTGTGGAGCAGGCGGGTGAGGACGGTGGGCAAGGTCAGTCGCTCCAGGCAGAGGGCGTTCCCGGTGGGCGCGGGAAGCCGACCATCATAGCAAGGCCCGGCCCCCTTTGGCCCGCCCCGGCCAGCCCCTATAATGGCGCTCCCCCCCTGCCATGGAGCCTGCGTGAACCACCGTCTCGAGGATATCATTGCCCTGTTCGACGGCCTGTTCGGGGAGACCCTCGCCACCCGCCTGATGCGTGGCGGCGACGAGCCCCTCTACCGGCCGGCCGATGCCGAGTGCCCCTATCATCGGGTGATCTTCGCCCGGGGCTTCTATGCCAGCGCCCTGCACGAGATCGCCCACTGGTGCATCGCCGGGTCGCGTCGCCGCCGGTTGGAGGACTACGGCTACTG
>NZ_CP071922.1:2972598-2974557 GCF_017584085.1 Halomonas sp. BM-2019 | reverse complement strand
CTACGAGCGCGACGGCCTGCCGCGGCGCGCCGAGGCCTTTCGTACCGCCCTGGCAGCCTTCTACCGGGAAGGGCAGCCGCTGGCGGCGGCGGTGGCGGCCGGCCGCGGCGTGCTGGAGGCGAGCGCCGCGCAGGGTGCCTGAGCCGAGGCGCCATCGCCCGGGCGGCGGCCTGCTAGGCTTGCGGTAATGTCCGTCGCTGGAGCCCGCCCCCATGGATGACCCCGCCCAACCGCTTCCCCAGGAGGCGCGCTTCCTTGAGGCGCTGCGCCAGGATGACTGGCCGGACACCGCCAGCGGCCTCACCCTCGACGCCGCCGGGCTCAGCCCGGCGGCGCTCACCGAGCTCTTCGAGTCCCAGCTGATGAGCCGCCACCTGGACCTGCAGGCCAGGCGGCTGCAGGCCCGCGGCGAGGGCTACTACACCATCGGCAGCGCCGGTCACGAGGGCAATGCCGCCGTGGCCCGGGCGCTGCGGGTCGGCGATCCGGCCTTCCTGCACTACCGCGACGCCGCCTTCCTGATCGAGCGCGCCCGACAGCGGCCCGGCGAGACGCCGCTCTGGGACCTGCTGCTGAGCTTCGTGGCCTCCGCCGAGGACCCCATCTCCGGCGGGCGCCACAAGGTGCTGGGCTCCCGGCCGCTCAATGTTCCGCCCCAGACCAGCACCATCGCCTCCCACCTGCCCAAGGCGGTGGGGGCGGCCCACGGCCTGGGCCTGGCGCGGCGCCTGGGCGTCGAGGGCAACTGGCCCGCCGACGGCGTGGTGCTGTGCAGCTTTGGCGACGCCTCCTTCAACCATTCCACCGCCCAGGGGGCGATCAACGCCGCTGCCTGGGCCGCCTACCAGGGGCTGCCGGTGCCGCTGCTGCTGCTCTGCGAGGACAACGGCCTGGGCATCTCGGTGCCCACGCCGCCGGGCTGGATCGCGGCGTCCATGGCGGCGCGTCCGGGCGTGCGCTATCTGGCCTGCGACGGGCTCGACCTGCTCGACACCTGGCGGGTGGCCAGCGAGGCGGTGCGGCTTGCCCGTGAGCGGCGTCGGCCGGTGTTCCTGCATATGCATTGCGTGCGCCTGTTCGGCCACGCCGGCTCCGACGCCCAGCAGGCCTACCTCGACGCCGAGCGCATCGCCGCCGACGAGGCCCGCGATCCGCTGCTGTTCGGTGCCGGGCTGCTGCGCCGCCACGGGGTGCTGGATCGCGAGGGCATCGCCGAGCGCTACCGAACCATCGGCGGTGAGGTGGCGCGCCTGGCCGAGTCGGCGATTCGCCGGCCGAAGCTGGCCACGGCCGGCGAGGTGATGGCCAACCTGGTGCCGCCGCGGCGGACGGGGAGCCTGCTGCCCTGGCGGGGCGACCTTGCCGAGACCCCGCTGACCCTGGCCCAGGGGCTCAACCAGGCGCTGGCCAGGACCCTGGCACGCTACCCCGGGGCGGTGTTGGCCGGTGAGGACATCGGTCGCAAGGGCGGGGTCTATGGCGTCACCAAGGGGCTCAGGGCGCGCTTCGGCGCCCATCGGGTGATCGACACCCTGCTCGATGAGCAGAGTATCCTCGGGCTCGCCATCGGCCTGGCCCACAACGGCCTGCTGCCGGTCGTCGAGATCCAGTTTCTCGCCTACCTGCACAACGCCGAGGACCAGCTGCGCGGCGAGGCGGCCACCCTCAGCTTCTTCTCGAACGGCCAGTACACCAACCCCCTGGTGGTGCGCATCGCCGGGCTCGGCTACCAGCGCGGCTTCGGGGGCCACTTCCACAACGACAACGCCATCGCCGTGCTGCGCGATATCCCGGGGCTGCTGGTGGCCTGCCCCTCGGGGCCCGTCGAGGCGGTGGGGCTGCTGCAGGAGGCGCTGCGCCTGGCCGACGAGGAGCAGCGCGTGGTGGTGCTGCTCGAGCCCATCGCCCGCTACCACACCCGGGACCTGCTCGCGGAGGGTGACGGTCTCTGGGGTAAGG
>NZ_CP071922.1:2960491-2972588 GCF_017584085.1 Halomonas sp. BM-2019 | reverse complement strand
TCGCCTGCCGCTGGGCGAGCTCGGCCGGTGGGGAGAGGGGCAGGCGCTGGCCATCCTGACCTACGGCAACGGGGTCTACCTGGCGCGCCAGGCGGCCGCGGAGATCGATCCGGCGGGGCAGCGCCTGCGCATCCTCGACCTGCGCTGGCTGACCGGCATCGACCACGACGCCGTGCATCGGGCCGTGGGGGCGTGCCGGGAGGTGCTGATCGTGGACGAGTGCCGTCGCTCGGGGTCACTCAGCGAGGAGCTCGTGGCCGGCCTGGTGGAGCGAGGCGTGGCGAGCGAGAGGCTGCATCGCCTCACCGCCGAGGACAGCTTCATTCCGCTGGGGCCGGCGGCCACCCTGACCCTGCCCTCGGCGGCGCAGATCCTCGCCGAGAGCCGGAGGCTACTGGGGGATCACGCCTCGTAGCCGTTGAGGCGCTGATGCAGATGCAGCATCACCTCCACCTCGTGCTCCGGGCGCAGGGGCTCCAGGCCCAGCTCGCCGAACAGCTCGCCGCGGGCGCGGGCCCATTCGCCGGGGGGGATGCCGTCGTAGAGGCTCTCGGCCGGGGCCAGCTCCACGAAGGGGTCGAGGCCGTAGGTGTCGAAGAGCCGTGAGAGGGCGGCCTCGTCGTCGCCGATGCCGGCGGTATAGAGGGTGTCGCTGAAGTGGTCGTTCTCGAGCTCGCGGATCACGTCCAGCGGACTGACCCCCATGCTGTTGAGCTCCTCCAGGCTGTACTCGCCCAGCGAGACCAGCTCGGCGTCCAGCCAGTCGTCCTCGGGCTGGATCAGGGTGTGCTTGACGCGCCCATCGGGCAGCGTCCAGGCGATGGCCAGCGGCAGGCCGCCGTCCTCGCCGGTCTCCACGGCGATAAAACCGGGTATCGCGTACACGCCGCTCTGGGCCATGTCGGGTGTCCTCGTGTCGTTCATTGCGTGGCGCCGGGCGCTGTCGGGTGGCCGGCGGCCTCCCCCGGCAGGCGGAAGAAGGCACGGGCGGTAGCCGTGGTGGCCCGGGCCAGGGTCTCTTCGCTTGCGCCGCGCCAGTGGGCGATCTCCCGCACGATCCAGGGCAGCAGCGCCGGCTCGTGGCGTCTTCCCTTGAGTTTGGCAGGTAAATTGCGCGGCAGCAGGTAGGGGCAGTCGGTCTCCACCATCAGCCGGTCCAGCGGGATCTCGCCGACCAGCTCGCGCAGGTGGTGCCCGCGGCGTTCGTCGCACAGCCAGCCGGTGAGGCCGATATGCAGGTCGAGATCCCGATAGCGATAGAGGGTCTCGCGGTCCGCGGTGAAGCAGTGCACCACGGCGTCACCGATGTCGTCCCGCCAGTGCCTGAGCATCTCGGCCATGCGGGCGCCGGCGTCGCGTTCGTGGATGAACAGCGGCTTGCCGCATTCCGCCGCCAGGCCCAGCTGGGCCTCGAAGGCGCGCTCCTGCTCGGCGGGCGTGGAGAAGTTGCGGTTGAAGTCGAGCCCGCACTCGCCCACGGCGACCACCTCCGGCTGGCGATGCAACTCGCGCATGGCCGTTTCCAGGGCGCCATCCCAGTGGCTGGCGTCGTGGGGGTGCACGCCGGCGGTGGCATAAAGGGCCAGCCCCCGGTCGGCGTAGTGGCGGGCCATGGCCACCGCCTGTTCGGCGTGCTCGCGGTCGGTACCGGTCAGGATCAGGGTGGTGACATTGGCCGCCCGGGCACGGCCCAGTACCGCCGGCAGGTCGCGGACGAAGCTCTCGTGGGTCAGGTTGGCGCCGATATCCACCAGCGGGGCGGGGGAGGCGAAGCGCAGCGCCTCGGGCAGGACGTCGTCGAAGGGGGCGGGACGCTCTGGCACGCGGGGAACTCCTCTGTCGGGCGACCGGGGGCGCATTGTACCCGCGGCGGACGAGGGCTGCATGGGTTACACTAGCCGCCTTCGCGACTGGATGAGGTGTGTGCGTGACCCTGCTACGTCTGGAACAGCTGCAACTGGCCTACGGTACCCATGTGCTGCTCGACGGCGCCGACCTGGTGCTGGAGAAGGGCGAGCGACTGGCCCTGGTGGGGCGCAACGGCACCGGCAAGTCGACGCTGCTGCGCCTGGTGGCCGGCGAGATCCTGCCCGACGGCGGCAGCATCTGGCGCGCGCCGGGGCTGAAGATCGGCGTGCTCGCCCAGGAGCTGCCCGAGGCCAGCGGCCAGACCATCTTCGACGTGGTGGCCCAGGGCCTGCCCGAGGCCGGGGCGCTGCTCTCCGAGTACCACCACCTGGTGGGGGAGGCCGAGCCTGACATGCGCCGCATGGCCGAGCTGCAGACGCGGCTCGAGGCCATCGACGGCTGGTCCTTCCACCAGCGAATCGATGTGGTGCTGACCCGCCTGGGGCTGCCCGAGGATGCCGAGATGACCTCCCTCTCCGGCGGCTGGCGCCGGCGCGTGGCGCTGGCCCGGGCGCTGGTCGCCGAGCCCGACCTGCTGCTGCTGGACGAGCCCACCAACCACCTGGACCTCGATACCATCGCCTGGCTCGAGGAGCAGCTGGCCGCCTTCGGCGGGGCGGTGCTCTTCATCACCCACGATCGCACCTTCCTGTCGAGGCTGGCCACGGCGATCCTCGAACTCGACCGCGGCCGGCTCGGCCGCTACCCCGGCGACTACGCCAGGTATCAAGCCCAGAAGGCCCACGAGCTGGAGGTGGAGGCCCGCGAGAACGCCGAGTTCGACAAGAAGCTCGCCCAGGAGGAGGCGTGGATCCGCCAGGGCATCAAGGCCCGGCGCACCCGCAACGAAGGGCGGGTGCGGGCGCTGGAACAGCTGCGCCGCGAGCACAGCCAGCGTCGCGAACGCCAGGGCACCGCCAACCTCTCGGTGGACAGCGGCGAGCGCAGCGGCAAGCGAGTGGTGGAGCTCAAGGGCGTCACCCAGCTCTTCGGCGACGAGACGGTGATCCGCGACCTCTCCCTGGAGATCCAGCGCGGCGATCGCATCGGCCTCATCGGGCGCAACGGTGCCGGCAAGACCACCCTGCTCAAGATCCTGCTCGGCGAGCTCGCGCCCAGCGAGGGCGAGGTGCGCCTGGGCACCAAGCTGCAGGTGGCCTACTTCGACCAGCTGCGTGGCGGCCTGGAGCCCGAGAAGACCGTCTACGACAACGTGGCCCAGGGCAGCGACCGGGTCACGGTGGGCGGCCGCGACCGCCACGTGATGAGCTACCTGCAGGACTTCCTGTTCTCCCCGCAGCGCGCCCGCCAGCCGGTCAAGGCGCTCTCCGGCGGCGAGTCCAACCGCCTGCTGCTGGCGAAGCTGTTCACCCAGCCGGCCAATGTCCTGGTGCTCGACGAGCCCACCAACGACCTGGACGTGGAGACCCTGGAGCTGCTCGAGGAGCTGCTGCTCGACTTCGACGGCACCCTGCTGCTGGTCTCCCACGACCGCGCCTTCATGGACAACGTGGTGACCAGCGTGCTGGCCTTCGAGGGCGAGGGGCGGGTGCGCGAGTACGTGGGCGGCTACAGCGACTGGGTGCGCCAGGGCGGCCGGCTGCCGCCGGCCCCCTGGGAGGGCGCCGCCCGCCAGCAGGTGGAGCCCGTGGCAGAGGCCGAGCCGGTCGCGTCGACATCGGTGCCCTCCACGGCCCCTGCCAGAAAGCCGGCCAAGCTCTCCTACAAGCTGCAGCGCGAGCTCGACGGTCTGCCGGCCGAGATCGAGCGGCTCGAGGAGGAGGTGGCCGAGTTCGAGGCCCGGGTCGCCGATCCCGGCTTCTACCAGCAGGAGAGCACGGCGGTCACCGCGACACTGGAGGCGATGGGGGCCAAGCAGGCCGAGCTGGACGCCGCCATGGAGCGCTGGATGGAGCTGGAGGCCCTCGCCTCAGGCGACGCATGAAACAGGCGCCCAGCGCGGGCGCCTCTTGAAGCGCGAGTGGCCGATAGCCGTTACTCGGCGCTCTTCTCGCCCTTCTTGCCCACCCGCACGGCCAGCACGTCGCACTGGGCGCCGTGCAGTACCCCGGTGGAGGTGGAGCCGAGCAGTAGGGCGAAGCCGTGGCGGCCGTGGGAGCCGACTACGATCAGGTCCACGCCGTTCTCCTCGGCGAAGCGGTGGATCTCGGTGTCGGGCATGCCCACCAGCACGTGCTGGTTCTCTTTGGGCACCACCGGGTCGGCGATCTCCGCCAGGCGCTGCTTGGCGTGCTCGTCGAGCTGGTCCTGGATGCTGGTCAGGTCCATGGGGATATCGCCGCCGTAGGCAAAGCCCAGCGGCTCCAGGGTGTGCAGGATGGAGAGCTTGGCCCCCTGGTTGCGTTCGGCGATCTGGGCTGCACGCTCGAGCACCTTGTGGGAGTCCTTGGTCAGGTCCACGGCGACCAGGACATGGCGGTATTCATTGCTCATGGGTAGGCTCCTTGACGGCATGTCGATCAGGGGGAGGTCTGCTTTCACTCTAGGCCGGCTGGCCTGCCAAGACAACGACGTGTATCAAGAGTCACGCATCAACCCGTTTCGGAGATACCCATGACCTGGTTGTTTATCCTCTTTGCCCTGCTCCTGGTGGCCTCGCCGGTCATGTGGCTCAGGCCCAGCCCGCGCCAACGCCGCATCTCGGCCTTGCGCAATGCGGCGATCAAGGCCGGCGTCACGGTCAAGCTGGAGCCGCCGCCGCTGCACGGCATCGAGACGGCCATGCCGGCCTACCGCTGGCGCTATTCCCAGGAGCGCCCCGGGCCGGACTTCGTACTGGTGCGCGACGACCATGCCAGCGAGGTCCTCAAGCCCTTCGTGCATGGCTGGCGCTGGCGTCAGGAGACGCTGCGGCCGCTGCCGGAGGCGCTGGAGACGCGACTCAAGGGGCTGCTGGAGCGCCTGCCCCTGGACGCGGTGGTGGTGGAGTCTCACCGTTATGCGCTGACGCTCTGGTGGTGGGAGTCCCAGGACTTTCCGCGCTTCTCCACTTACCTGGAGGATTTCGTGGCGCTGCGCGACGGGCTGGCCGGGCGACCGGACAGCGGCGGCGTCTCGGTGCCTCTCGGGCAGCCCCGGGCCTAGCTCCGGGCCTTCTCCTCGGCGTCGCGGGCCTGGATTGCCAGGCCGTTGTTCTCCATGCGGGAGAGCAGCTCGGCCAGGGTAGCCAGCTCCCGGTCGCTTATCCCGTCGAACATTTCCCGGCGCGCCTCGCGTACCACGGCATCGATGCGTTCGAGCAGTGGCGTGGCCGCGGGGGTCAGGAAGACCCGCTTGGTGCGGCGGTCCTGCTCGCAGGGGCGCCGTTCGATCAGGCCCTGGCGGGAGAGCTGGTCGAGGGTGCGCACCAGGGAGGGCGCCTCGACGCCTATGGCACGGGCCAGGTCGCACTGGGGCTGGCCGTCGCCGAGTCGCCACAGGTGGTAGAGCGTCACCCAGCGCGTCTGGGTCAGGCCGAGGGGTGCCAGGCGCTCGTCGATGATGGCGCGCCACAGGCGTGGCAGGCGGCTGAGCTGGAAACCGATATTCTCGTTCATGGGTCTGGTCATTCCATGGGCGTTCGCTGGATTCTCTGAACCCCCAGCGTGGAATGCAAGCCGGCTTATCATTTCATTCGCTTTCCACCTGGCCGTTCACCCCGGCCGGGGTGTCACCCTGGCCTGCGCTCGGTCTCTCCGCCGGGTCGTCGCCACCCCGCCCTGGCACCAAGCGACGCAGTCCCCGCCCCTGCAGCCCCGTCAGTAGCTCCCGCCCATCAGCCAGGGAGGCCTCCTCCCCCTCGGCCACCCGGAAGCGCACCAAGCCGATGCGCTGCCCGCTGTCGGTCATCACGTCGATTCGCCAGGCCCCTGCCGGGTCATCAGGGAAGTTCCGCTTGTGGCTCCAGGCCCGGTAGCCCGCCTCCCGGCCGCCCTCGATGGTCAGGCTGATGCGGTCGATCACTTCGCCCTGGTGTCGCCAGACATGGAAGACCTCCTCCCTCAGCCCCCGCGGCGCGCGGATGGCCGTATAGGCATAGAGCCCGCTATCGGCCAGCGCGTCGGGTGTCAGGCGCAGCTCGCCCCTGGGGCTTCTCGCCGCCACGTCGAAGGCCGGGGAGAGGGCGGCACTGCCCAGCCACAGGTTGGCCGGCGGGACCCAGATCCGCCCGACCCAGGCCAGCCCGGCGAGCAGCGGCAGCAGGGTCAGCACCATCAACCAGCGTCGCCCGCGCTGCCGGGCGGTGAGGTGCAGCAGGCTCGGCAGGCTGAACAGCAGCATGGCGGCGAGTGCCAGCTTGAGGCTCTGTCCCGTGGTGAGACGCAGCATGATCGGCAGGGTGACCAGCACCACCAGGAAGACACACTGGGCGTGGAAGGCGAAGTAGAGCCAGCGGAAGCGATCCGCCACCCGGTAGTAGAGCGGGTCGATGATGGAGAACACCGCCAGGCCGATCAGCAGCAGGGTGAACAGCGCCTGGCCGCTGCTCCACACCGTGGTGGCCAGCAGGAAGGGCAGCGAGAAGAACAGCGTCTCCTGGTGAATCATCTGGGCGATGAACAGGGTCACGCCGTGGGGCAGGGTGGGATAGCCGCGCCGGGCCAGCAGCCGACCGATCAGGCTCTCCGAGAGCAGCAGCACCCAGGCCGCGAGCATGCCCAGCGCCAGCAGCGCTCCCAGCCACTGCTGGCGCTCCACCAGGAAGAAACTGCCGAGCCCGGCAGCGAAGGCGATCGGGGGCCAGAGCCAGCTCCAGGGCCGCATCCGCTCGACCAGCGCTTCGACGCGCCCGTGGAGGGCACTCAGCCGCGGGGAGTTGGGCGGCCCGCCGTCACGGGAGGGGGGAGCGGAGGAGGATGGCATTCAGGACGGCTACCCTGAGCGGGGACATCCGCCAAGACTAGCAGTCCAGCGGCGCGGTTGGGCGTTGACCGCTTCCGGTCGGGCAACGCCTGGGGGGCTTGACGTAGCGGTGCGGGTGAACCAAGCTGTGCGTATTCAAACGGCCGTATGAAATCGGGAGATTCGCGGATGATCTATCAGGGCAATGCCATCACGGTGCAGCGCGGCAGCGGCGACATCGCCACGCTCACCTTCGACCTCAGGGACGAGTCGGTCAACAAGCTCTCCAGCGCCGTGGTTGCCGAGCTGGAAGCGGCGGTCAAGGCCCTCCAGGCCGAGCGAGGCCTCGAGGGCCTGGTGATCGCCAGCGCCAAGGAGGCGTTTATCGTTGGCGCCGACATTACCGAGTTCCAAGGCATGTTCGGCAAGGGCGCCGACTTCCTGGAGTCGATGCTTCACCGGGTCCACGGCATCTTCAATGCCATCGAGGATCTGCCCTTTCCCACCGTGACCGCCATCAACGGCCTGGCGCTGGGCGGCGGCTGCGAGGTGCTGCTGACCACCGACTTCCGGGTGATGAGCGAGACGGCCCAGATCGGCCTGCCCGAGACCAGGCTGGGTCTCTTGCCGGGCTGGGGCGGCTGCGTGCGCCTGCCGCGTCTGATCGGCGCCGACAACGCCATCGAGTGGATCGCCGGGGGCACCCAGAACAAGGCGGATGTGGCGCTGAAGATGGGCGCCGTGGATGCCGTGGTGGCGGGCGGGCAGCTCGAGGAAGCGGCCCGCGATATCCTGGCCCGGGCCAGCGCCGGCGAGCTGGACTACCGGGCCCGCCGCGAGGAGAAGCAGCAGCCCCTCAAGCTCGGCCCCATCGAGCAGATGATGGCCTTCGAGACCGCCAAGGGCTATGTGGCCGGCAAGGCGGGCCCGCACTATCCGGCGCCTGTCGAGGCCATCAAGGTGATCCAGAAGAGCGCCGGCGAGGGGCGCGCCCGGGCCCAGGCCATCGAGGCCAAGGCCTTCGCCAAGCTGGCGATGACCGATGTGGCCTTCAACCTGGTGGGGCTCTTCCTCAACGACCAGGTGGTCAAGAAGAAGGGCGGCCAGTACGAGAAGCAGGCGCAGCCGATGAAGCAGGCCGCGGTGCTGGGTGCCGGCATCATGGGCGGCGGCATCGCCTACCAGAGCGCCTCCAAGGGCACCCCGATCCTGATGAAGGACATCAAGGACGAGGCGATCCAGCTTGGCCTCAAGGAGGCCCGCAAGCTCTTCACCAAGCAGGTGGAGCGCGGCAAGCTCTCTACCGAGCAGATGGCCGAGAAGCTCGCCAACATTCGCCCGACCCTCTCCTACGGCGACTTCGGCCACGTCGATCTGGTGGTCGAGGCCGTGGTCGAGAATCCCGGGGTCAAGGGGGCGGTCCTCGGCGAGGTGGAAGGCCTGGTGAGCGAGGCGACCATCCTCACCTCCAACACCTCCACCATCTCCATCACCCGCCTGGCGCAGAACCTCAAGCGCCCCGAGAACTTCTGCGGCATGCACTTCTTCAACCCGGTGCACCGCATGCCGCTGGTGGAGGTGATCCGCGGGGAGAAGACCGGGGATGCCGCCGTGGCGGCCACCGTGGCCTACGCCCGGGCCATGGGCAAGACCCCCATCGTGGTCAACGACTGCCCGGGCTTTTTGGTCAACCGCGTGCTCTTCCCCTATTTCGGCGGCTTCAGCCTGCTGATGGCGCAGGGCGCCGACTTCCAGCGGGTCGACAAGATCATGGAGCGGTTCGGCTGGCCCATGGGCCCCGCCTATCTGCTCGACGTGGTGGGCCTGGACACCGCGGTGCACGCCGGCGAGGTGATGGCCGAGGGCTTCCCGGAGCGCATGGGCAGCCTGGGCGGCGGTGCCAACAGGGACGGCGAGGACAAGAGCGCCATCCAGGTGATGTTCGAGAACCACCGCCTGGGCCAGAAGAATGACAGGGGCTTCTACGCCTACGAAGAAGACAAGAAGGGCAAGCCGAAGAAGGTCACCGACGAGGCCGCCATCGAACTGGTCAAGGGCGTGGCGAAGGAGAGCCGCGAGTTCAGCGACGATGACATCATCGCCCGCATGATGGTGCCGCTCTGCCTGGAGACCGTGCGCTGCCTGGAGGACGGGATCGTCGGCACCCCCGCCGAGGCGGACATGGCGCTGATCTACGGCATCGGCTTCCCGCCCTTCCGCGGCGGTGCGCTGCGCTATATCGACGCCATGGGCGTGGAGGCCTTCGTCAAGCTGGCCGACGGCCTGGCCGAAGAGCTGGGTGCGCTCTATGCCCCCACCAAGAAGCTGCGCGAGATGGCGGCCGCCGGCGAGACTTTCTACGCCGCCCCGGCCCACAGCTGATACCACCGCGACGAACAGGAGAAGCAAGAGATGAGTTTGAATCCGAGAGACATCGTGGTGGTCGACGGCGTGCGGACCGCCATGGCCAAGGCCAAGAACGGCGCCTTCCGCCACGTGCGTGCCGAGAACCTCTCCGCGGCGGTGATGGAGGCCCTGCTCGACCGCAACGCCGGCCTCGACCCCAGCGAAGTCGATGATGTGATCTGGGGATGCGTCAACCAGACCCTCGAGCAGTCCATGAATATCGCCCGAAACGCGGCGATCATGACCGGTATCCCGCGCAGCGTGCCGGCCCAGACCGTCAACCGCCTGTGCGGCTCCTCCATGACCGCGCTGCATATCGCCGCGGCCAACATCAAGGCGGGCATGGGTGATTTCTATGTCATCGGCGGCGTGGAGCATATGGAGCACGTGCCGATGACCCATGGCGTCGACGTCAACCCGGCGGCCAGCAAGTATGCCGCCAAGGCGGCGATGATGATGGGCCTGACCGCGGAGCTCCTGGGCAAGATGCACGGCATCTCCCGGGAGGAGCAGGACAAGTTCGGCGTGCGCTCCCACCAGCGCGCCCAGGCCGCCATGGAGAAGGGCTACTTCGACAATGAGATCATCGGCGTGGAGGGGCACGACGCCAACGGCTTCCGTCAACTGGTCCAGCATGACGAGGTGATCCGCGACGACGCCAGCCTGGAGAAGATGGCCGAGCTCAAGCCGGTCTTCGATCCCAGGAGCGGCACCGTCACCGCCGGCACCTCCTCGGCGCTCTCGGTGGGCGCCTCCGGCATGGCGGTGATGAGCCATGAACGTGCCCAGGCCCTGGGGCTTACGCCCATCGCCCGGGTGCTCGCCACCGGCGTGGCGGGATGCGACGCCTCCATCATGGGCTATGGCCCGGTGCCGGCCTCGAAGAAGGCGCTCAAGATCGCGGGCCTCACCGCCGACGACATCCAGACCGTAGAGCTCAACGAGGCCTTCGCCGCCCAAGGGTTGCCGGTGCTCAAGGACCTTGGCCTGCTCGACGCAATGGATGACAAGGTCAACCTCAACGGCGGGGCCATCGCCCTGGGTCACCCGCTGGGCTGCTCGGGCGCGCGGATCTGTACCACCCTGCTCAACGTGATGCAGCAGCGCGACACCACGCTCGGCCTGGCCACCATGTGCATCGGCATGGGGCAGGGCGTGGCCACGGTGTTCGAGCGCCTCAAGTAGGCCTGGGGTGCCGGCCGCGGGCCGGCTCCTACGGCCATGCACACGGCTACGCAGCAATGCCAGCGGCACCCCTCGGGGTGCCGCTGGCGGTTGCGCCCGGCAGGGTCAACGGGCCAGTTCGGCGGTCACGGTCTCGTCAGCGACCCAGCCCTGTTCCCGGTAGTAGCGCAGGGCGCCTTCGTGAAGCGGGGCGCTGAGCCCTTCCTCGATCATCGATTCGGCGGTCAGGGTACCGAAGGCCGGGTGGTAGGCCTTGAAGCGCTGGAAGTTCTCGAAGACGCCGGCAACCAGCCGATAGATGATCTCCGGGTCGGTGTCGGCCGAGGCGACGAGGGTGGCCCGCACGCCAAAGGTTCGCACGGCCGGCTGGTCGGGGGCGTAGAGGCCGCCGGCGATCCAGGCGCGGCTGAAGAAGGGGAAGGCCGCGACCAGCAGATCGATGGCAGGCCCCTCCACGTCGACCAGGACGGCGTTGCATAGCCGAATCGCCTGGGCCACCGAGTCGTTGGGATGACCGACCGTGTAGACCATGGCGTCGATATTGCCGTGACACAGCTCCATGGCCTGCTGGTCGGCCGGCAGCTCGTTGACCAGGCGGAAGCTGCTCGGGGTCCAGCCCCGGGCATCCATCAGGCGCAGCATGGTGCCGCGCTGGCCGGAGCCTGGGTTGCCGATGTTGACCGAACGCCCGGCCAGATCATCGAGATGGCGGATGCCCGCTTCACGTCTTGCCACCAGGGTGAAGGGTTCGCTGTGCAGCGAGAACACCGAGCGCAGGTCCGGGTCCGGGCCGACTTCCTGGAAGCCTTCGCGGCCGTTGGCGGCATAATAGTGGATGTCCGACTGGGCCAGTGCGATGCCCAGCTCGCCACTGCGCAGGGCGCGCAGGTTGGCGACCGAGCCGTCACTGGGCTGTGCCCGACAGGGCAGGTCGATGGTTCGGCACAGGGCGCGCCCCGCGAGATGGTAGACGCCGGCCGGGCTGGCGGTGCCGATGATCAGGGTCTCATCGGCCTGGGCCGAAGGGGGATTCCAGAGAAACAGGCTGACCAGGCCGATGGCCAGCAGTCCAGCGGGAGTTTTCATGACTCACCTCGCGTGGAGTGAGTCGGCCAGAGGGGGCTCGAACCCAGAGGAGCAGGCGAAAGCCAAAGGGGCTGGCTTCACGTCTATCTGGTCGACGGGCGGGAATTGGTGGGTTGTTCTGCGTGCCTTGCGGGCGCTCGACCGGCTGATACGGCATCGGCAACACCGACTACTGTGCGTCATCTGCACGACGGTGTTTAAGGTATAGCAGGCGTCGAGACGGCGGCAGGCGCCATCAACGCATTTTAATCGCATATGGTTAGCAATAATCCGCGTAAACCCTCGCCCACTCGGGCGGGGATACAAGCGGGCAGTGCGATAGCACTGCTGGGTTTGCGGCATTGGGCCCGGTGGAATACACTGTACATACATCCATGTTCTGATGACTTTCCATGCTGAAGGCCACGAAAGTTCGCCTCTACCCCACAACCGAGCAGGCAGAGCTTCTGGCCCGCCAGTTCGGCTCGGTGCGCTTCGTCTATAACACCGGCCTTCGCATCATGTCGCATCGCTACAAGCGTCACGGGCAGTCGCTGAGCGCCAAGCACGTCATCAAAAAACTGTTGCCGGTAGCCAAGAAATCGCGCAAGTACGGGTGGCTGAAAGATGCCGACTCCATCGCCCTCCAGCAAGCGTGCCTCAACCTCGATCATGCTTTCCAGCGCTTCTT
>NZ_CP071922.1:2945274-2960391 GCF_017584085.1 Halomonas sp. BM-2019 | reverse complement strand
GGCGACGGGCGCCCCGGCCTCGATCAGCGGCTGCACGGCCTGGGGCGCGCCGGGTGCCACCAGCAGGGCGGCACAGCCCGCGCCCAGCGCCTGCACCGCCTGGGCGACGGCGATCTCCAGGCTCGGCCCCAGGCAGAGCACCGGGCCCTTCGGATAGAACGACAGCCGGTTGCTCTCCCCCGTCGGCCCGGGCAGGGTCTGCGGGGTCAGGTCCAGGGCCGCGGTCTCGGCCAGCGCTCGGCGGATCACCCCGCCCTTGCCGGAGAGCGTCTTGCGCAGCACGGCGACCCGGTCGGGGCGTGCCGCCCAGTTGCGCGCGTCCAGCCCGTCGAGGGCCGCCTGCAGATCGCCGAGGGCCAGGGCCTGTGCGGCGGGTGCCTCGTGGGCCTCGGCGGCGGCGGTGCGCCGGAAGCGGTTGACGTAGAGCGGACCGCCGGCCTTGGGCCCGGTGCCCGAGAGGCCCTCGCCCCCGAAGGGCTGGGAGCCGACGATGGCGCCGATCTGGTTGCGGTTGACGTAGATATTGCCCACATGGATGCGCTCGACGATCTGCTGCACGCGATCGTCGATGCGGGTGTGCAGGCCGAAGGTGAGGCCATAGCCCCGGGCGTTGATCGCGTCGACCACCTGGTCGATCTCCCGCGCCTTGAAGCTGGCCACGTGCAGCACCGGGCCGAAGATCTCGCGCTCGAGCGACTCGATGCCGCCCACCTCGACCACCGCCGGGGTGACGAAGGTGCCCGTGGAGGGGGCGGGCAGCGTCTTGATCACCTTGCCGGCCTGTTCCTTCTCCGCCACATAGGCGTCGATATCCGCCTGGGCCTCGGCATCGATCACCGGCGAGACGTCGGTATCGGTGTTCCAGGGGTCGCCGATGGTGAGCGCATCCATGGCGCCATCGAGCATCGTCAACAGTCGCTCCCGCGCCTCCTCCTGGACGTAGAGCATCCGCAGCGCCGAGCAGCGCTGGCCCGCCGACTGGAAGGAGGAGATCAGGATGTCGCGCACCGCCTGCTCGGTCAGCGCCGTGGAGTCCACGATCATGGCATTGAGCCCGCCGGTCTCGGCGATCAGCACCGCCTCCGGCCCCGCGTGCTTGGCCAGGGCCCGGTGGATGAGCTGCGCCACCTCGGTCGAGCCGGTGAAGCAGACGCCCGCGATGCGCGGGTCGCGGGTCAAGGGTCCGCCCACCGTCGGGCCGTCGCCGGGCAGCAGCTGCAGCGCCGCCTCGGGCAGGCCGGCCTCGCGCATCAGCTCGACGGCACGCGCGGCGATCAGCGGCGTCTGCTCGGCGGGCTTGGCGAGCACCGCATTGCCCGCCGCCAGGGCCGCGGCGATCTGGCCGGTGAAGATGGCGAGCGGGAAGTTCCAGGGGCTGATGCAGACGAAGAGACCGCGGGCGCTGCCGGGCTCCTCCGCCTCCAGCCGCTCCCCCTCGCCCGCGTAGTAGCGCAGGAAGTCCACCGCCTCGCGCACCTCGGCGATGCCGTCGAACAGCATCTTGCCGGCCTCGCGGGTGGCGATCACGGTCAGCTCGGCGATGTGCGCTTCAAAGAGGTCGGCGGTGCGGCGCAGCACCTCGGCTCGCGCCGCCGCGGGACGGGCCGACCAGTCGCGAAAGCCCGCCTCGGCGGCGTCGAGGGCGGCCGCCACCTCGTCCCCCGTGGCCTCGTGCACCCGGCCGACCACCCGCGAGGCGTCGGCGGGGGAGAGGGCGTCGCGCCCCGGCCCCTGGGGGGCCGGGCTGCCCGCCAGCATGGGTCCGGCGGTCCAGGTGGCGTCGGCGAACGCCTCGCGTGCCGTGAGCAGCGGCAGGATGGAGGCGGGTTCGTTGATTCGGTAGCCGCGGGAGTTCCGGCGCTCTGGGGCGAACAGCTCGCCGGGCTGGCGGATCAGGGGGCTGGGGATGGCGTCGCCCAGGCCGAGCAGGCCGGCCATCGGGTCCTTGGCGATCTCGCTGGGCGGGATCGAGTCGTCCACCACCTGGTTCACGAAGGAGGAGTTCGCCCCGTTCTCCAGCAGGCGGCGGACCAGGTAGGCCAGCAGGTCCCGGTGGGCGCCGACCGGGGCATAGATGCGGCAGTGTGTCCCCTCCGACTCCTTGACGATGTGGTGCAGCGACTCGCCCATGCCGTGCAGGCGCTGGAACTCGTAGCTCGCCTTGTCGTCCCCCGCCATGGCGATCACGGCGGCACAGGTGTGGGCGTTGTGGGTGGCGAACTGCGGATAGATGCGGTCGCGCCGGTCGAGCAGCATCCGCGCACAGGCCATGTAGCTGACATCGGTGTTGACCTTGCGGGTGAAGACCGGGAAGGTCTCGACGCCCATCTCCTGGGCCAGCTTGATCTCGGTGTCCCAGTAGGCGCCCTTGACCAGCCGCACCATGATCCGGCGGTCGAGCCGCTCGGCGAGGTCGTAGAGCGCCTCGATCACCGGTCCGGCGCGCCGCCCGTAGGCCTGCACCACGACGCCGAAACCGTCCCAGCCGGCGATCTCCGGGTCGGCCAGCAGCGCCTCGATCACGTCCAGCGACAGGTCCAGCCGGTCCTGCTCCTCGGCGTCGATGTTGAAGCCGATATTGGCCTTGGCCGCCTGCCGCACCAGCTCCCGGGCGCGGGGTACCAGCGTCGCCATCACGGTGTCGCGGTGGGTGGTTTCATAGCGCGGATGCAGCGCCGAGAGCTTGACCGAAATGCCGGGGCTGCCGCGCACGTCGCCCTTGGCCTGCTTGGCGATGGTGGTGATCGCCTTGGCGTAGGCCTGGTGATAGCGCAGCGCATCGGCGTCGGTACGCGCCGCCTCGCCCAGCATGTCGTAGGAGTAGGTGTAGCCCTGCTTCTCGAGCTCCCGGGCATTCTTCATGCCCTCCTCGATGGTCTGGCCGAGTACGAACTGGCGGCCGAGGATACGCATCGACTGGCCGACCGCCTTGCGCACCACCGGCTCGCCCATCCGGCGGACCAGACCGCGCAGCGCACGCGCCGGACCCTTGGGGTCGTCTTGCAGCACCTTGCCGGTCAGCATCAGCGCCCAGGTCGAGGCGTTGACCATCGACGACGAGGACTTGCCCAGGTGGGCGCCCCAGTCGGAGGGCTCGATCTTGTCGTGGATCAGCTCGTCGATGGTCTCCGCATCGGGTACCCGCAGCAGCGCCTCGGCCAGGCACATCAGGCCGACGCCTTCGGCGGTGGAGAGCCCGTACTCGGCCAGGAACGCCTCCATCATCGAGGGGGAGCGCTCCTTGCGCACCCGCTCCACATAGTGGGCGCCGCTGTCGGCCACCCGGCGGCGTTCGTCTTCCGACAGCCCGATGCGCTCGACCAGCTCGTGCAGCAGCGCTGCCTCGTCGGCCGCATAGTAGTCGCGAATGCGCGCCCGGGTCTCACTCACGGCGCCCTGCGCAGGTAGGTTGGCTTCGTTCATGGTGGTCTCCTTGGGTAACCGAGACGCAGCGCCGCTGCGCCGCCCGACAGGGCTCCCGCCGGAGCCCTCGCGATACCCCGAGTGAGTCAGGACGTCTGTTTCTGGCGATCGATGTGCTGATATTCCCCCGCATCGGCCGTCAGGCTACTCACCGCCACGATGGCGATCATGGCGGCGATGAAGCCGGGGATGATCTCGTAGACCCCGGGTCCCCCCAGGAACTCGGCATTCCAGCCCAGGGTGATCCAGATCATGACGGTAGCGGCCCCGACCACCATGCCGGCGATGGCACCGGCGCCGTTGGTGCGCGGCCACATCAGCGACAGGATGATCAGCGGACCAAAGGCGGCACCGAAGCCGGCCCAGGCATTGCTGACCAGCCCCAGCACCTGGGAGTCCTCGTCGGAGGCGATGATGGCGGCGACCAGGCCCACGATCACCACGCAGACCCGGCCGACGGTCACGGTCTCTTTATCGGTGGCTTCCTTGCGCAGGAACAGGCGATAGAAGTCCTCGGTCAGCGATGACGACGACACCAGCAGCTGGCTGGAGATGGTGCTCATGATCGCCGCCAGCAGCGCCGCGTAGAGGAAACCGGTGATCAGCGGATGGAACAGCAGGTTGGCCAGGATGATGAAGATGGTCTCCGGATCCTGGACATCCAGGCCGTTGCGGATCGCATAGGCCCGGCCGAAGATCCCCACGGAAATGGCACCCACCAGGGAGACCAGCATCCAGCTCATGCCGATGTTGCGGGCGACGGGCACATCCTTCAGGCTGCGGATGGCCATGAAGCGCACGATGATGTGTGGCTGACCGAAATAGCCCAGCCCCCAGGTGACCGCGGAGAGCCAGCCGACGAAGGTCAGTCCCGCCGTCCACGAGAGCAGCGTGGGATCGACACTATTGAGGGTCTCGGACGCCTGGGCGAAACCGCCGCCCCCCTCGCCGAAGAGCACCACCGCCGGCATGATCACCAGGGCCAGCATCATGATGCAGCCCTGCACGAAGTCCGTCAGGCTCACGGCCAGAAAGCCGCCGACCACCGTGTAGATCAGTACCACGCCGAGGGTGACCACGACCCCCATGGCGTAGTCGCTCATGCCCCCGACGTTGTAGATGCCGGAAAACGCGCTCTCGAACAGCTTACCGCCGGCCACCAGGCCGGACGCGGTGTAGACCGCGAAGAAGATGACGATGACGATGGCGGAGACCGTGCGCAGGGAGAGCGCCCGGGTCGGGAAGCGGTTCGCCAGGAACTCCGGAATGGTGATGGCGTTGCCATAGTGGACGGTCTGTTCACGCAGGCGTGGGGCGACCAGGGTCCAGTTGAGGAAGGCGCCCACCAGCAGGCCGATACCGATCCAGGCCGAGCCCAGGCCCGAGACGAACAGCGCCCCGGGTAGCCCCAGCAGCAACCAGCCGCTCATGTCCGAGGCCCCTGCCGACAGGGCCGCCACCTGCGGGCTGAGGGCGCGGCCACCCAGCATGTAGTCTTCGGATGAAGAGGTGGCTCTTCGCATGGCATAGACGCCGATGGCGATCATCAGCGCAAAATACCCGATCAGGCTTATCCAGACTCCAGTCGCCATGTGATCTCTCCAGTTCATGAGGGCCGGAGCTGGCTCCGGTCGGATGACGCATCTACCGTACGGAGTCCGGTAGCGGCGCGGGATTCTTGTTGTTACTCCGCATTTTTCTGTCGGCGCAGCAAGGCGCTATCGCTTGTCACGCCAGGGGATCATCTCGAGGCCGGCCTCCTGCTGTTTCAGCTTTCGATTGTCGGGCGGTTTCGCGGGCAAGGCCTCCGGTGGAACAGCCGATGCCGGGCGTTGGCCGTGTCGCCTTGCCTCAGCGCCGCTGGACTGACCGCGTTCAGGCTCTGTTGCCAAGCGTAGCAGCGAATTCGGGCCACCGGCCCTCGGAACGGTATCCGGTGGGTGGCTCTCGACACCTCGTGCGGGCATCGCTTGCGCGCCTACCAACGCAACGAGGCCCGCCGGTGGCGGGCCTCGTCATGGCAGGGGGCGATCAGAAACGGTAGCTGATCCCGCCCATGATCACCCAGGGGTCGATCCTTACGCTGCCGAGGTCGGTGCCGTCGAGGCTCGCATCGGTATCGATATCGATATACCAAGCGGCGGCGTTGAGCGCCCAGTTGTCGTCGATCAGCACATCCACACCCAGCTGGCCGGCGGCGCCCCAGGAGCTGTCGAGGTTAAGGTCACCCAACTCGCTCTTCTCGCTGGAGAAGCGGGTGTAGTTGACCCCTACCCCCAGGTAGGGCTGCACCAAGGCCTGGGTACCGCCCAGCGGGTAGTACTGTACGGTCAGGGTCGGCGGCAGATGTTTGGTGGAGGCCAGGTTCTGCCCGTTCAGCTTGATGTCGTGTTCGAAGGGCAGCGCGGCCAGCAGCTCGACGCCGACGTTGTCATGGAACCGATAGCCCAGGGTAAAGGCAAAGTTGGTATCGTCCTGGACGTCCACCGCAATGGTGCCCTCGGCTAGCGTGCCGTTATCGCTCTTGGGGGCCACCTTGGCCACGCCGAGGCGGGTAAAGAAGTCCCCGGCGCCGTAGGCGACGGCCTGGGTGCTGGTGGTGAAGGCGGCGGCGGCGAGGCCGGCGGCGAGTAGGGTGGGCAGGGTCTTGCGCATGGAGGCGACTCCTTGTGGGGGCTGATTGACGGTGACCAGCGGCAGTCCTTGGCCTGCCAGGGGGTGACGCCAGTGTAATCAGTCCACGGCCGAGAATTCTTGATCCAGGGCAAGAGTTGTCCGCTGCAACTTTTTGGCTACTCTTTTTCTCGACGGCCAGACGGCAAGACGCCGGGCGGTGCCCGGCGTCGTCTGGGGAGGGTGCCTGGCGCGGATCAGAAGCGCAGGGTCACGCCACCGCCGATGGTCATCGGGTCCACCTTGGCGGTGCCGATGCGGCCATCCTCGCCGGAGAGGCGGGTTTCCACGTCGGCATAGTTGGCGAAGCCGTTGAGCATCAGATTCTCGGTGATGGCGAGGTCGATGCCCACCTGGCCCACGGCGCCGTAGCTGCGGCGGGCGCTGATGCCCTCCGGCTCGCCGGAGAAGCGGGTGTAGTTGAGGCCGGCGCCCACGTAGGGCTGCACGCGGGAGTCCAGGCCGCCCAGCGGATAGTAGTTGACCAGCAGGTTCACCGGCATCCGGTCGATGGTCTCGTCGCCGTCGATGGTGTGCTCGATCTTCTCGGAGCTGTTCAGCTCGACGCCGATATTGTCGTGGAAGAGGTAGCCGGCGCCGAAGGTGAAGCCGGTCTCGCCGCTGCTGATGCTGTCGAGCACACCGTTGTCGGAGCGGGTGTCGGACTTGGCGAAGCCGCCGCGCACGAAGGTGTCGCCGGCACTGTAGGCCAGCGCGGCCTGGCTGGCGAAGGCGCAGCTGGCGGCGATGGCGGCGGCGGTGATCAGTCGAGTAGTACGCATGGTCAGGATTCTCCAATTGCTTCACGCGAAAGCCAAGCCGGAGTCCCGGCGGCCTATGACGAAGGTATTATAAGAAACGGTGTTTCCAAATGTCTCGTCACGAGTCGTCAAGAATTGTGAATGTGATTGTCCGGGAGCTCCTGGCCACCAGAACACCGCGCGGGGCAGGGGCCCGGCGCGGTGTGGAGAAGCGTTGGAGAAGCGACGCTCGGCAGGCGCTCAAAAGCGGAAGGTGACGCCTCCACCGAAGGTCATGGGGTCGATCTTGGCCTCGCCGATCTTGTCGCCGTCGAGGCGCACATCGGCGGAGACGTCGGCGTAGCTGACGAAGCCGTTGAGCATCACCCCCTGGGCCACCGCCAGGTCCACGCCCAGCTGGCCGATGGCGCCATAGCTGCGGCGCACATCGATGGGCAGCGGGGTGTCTTCGCCGGAAAAGCGGGTGTAGTTGAGGCCGGCGCCCACGTAGGGCTGCACGCGGGAGTCCAGGCCGCCCAGGGGATAGTAGTTGACCAGCAGGTTGATCGGCATCCGATCGACGCTGCCGAAGTCGCCTCCGCCGAGGCTCAGGTCATGCTCGAACTTTTCGGAGCCGTTCAGCTCGATACCCAGCCTGTCGGTAAACAGGTAGCCGAGGCCATAGGTAAACCCCCTGGCACTGCTGACGCCGAGATCAAGCCCTGCGGCCTGGCCGTTGTCGGAACGCGTGTCGGTCTGGGCATAGCCGCCGCGCACGAAGATGTCTCCGGCACTGTAGGCCAGGACCGCCTGGCTGGCGATCAGGCCCCCGGTGGTCAGCAGGGCGGCGGTGAGGAAACGGTGCTTGCTCATCAGGGAGTCCTCGCATCGATCATGGGCTTGAGTGCTCGGGAAAGCCTTTGTTGTACGAGAATGACTATAGAATGGGGTTTGGTAGAAGTCTTGTGAAGTTTTTCGATGGCCCTGATAGCCGTATCTTGCTGGCTTTGGCCGCGAATCGACGGGGCGGCCGACGAGAAAGGCGAGGGGGCGACGTACAAGATTTTCCGCAGTGCGGCAAAGTCGGCTCGCGTCTGGCGCGGAAATCGTCTTGACTGGAGGCAGGCGACACGGGAGGAACGCATGCGTATTGCATCGGGTTTCAGAGGGCCCTGGTGGGAGCCGCTGCTCTCACTGCTGGTGGCGGCGGGACTGGCGATGTGGCTGCTGCTTGACCCCGCGCTGATCCGGGGCCTGCCGCTCAGCCTTCGCCTGCCCGCCGTCCTGCTGGGGATCTGGGCCCTTGGGGCGGCCTTCCTGCGCCCGCTGGCGCTCGACCCCCCACGACTCTGGCAGCGTCGTGCGCTGTCGCCACCCTGGTGCCTGGTGGCGCTTCTCCTGTTTGCCATGCTGGTGGTGGCCAGGGCCGTGCTGGCCTGACCCAGCCGTATCAGCCACAGCGCCAGAACGCAGAACGCCGCCCCTCGGGGCGGCGTTCTGGTTCAGGGGCCAGGCCCTTGCCCTCAGGTGCGGTCGAAGGTGTCGAAGTCGGCGGTGATGGCGTCACTCGGCTCTTCGGTGGCCAGGGTCGCCACCACGATGGCGAGGTAGGCGAAGATCACCCCGGGCACGATCTCGTAGAGGTCGAAGAGGCCGCCGGAGAGCTCGGCCCAGACCACCACGGTCACGCCGCCCATCACGATGCCGGCCAGAGCGCCCCACTTGTTCATGCGGCGCCAGTAGAGCGACAGGATCAGCGCCGGTCCAAAGGCGGCCCCGAAGCCGGCCCAGGCGTAGGCCACCAGGTCGAGCACGGTAGCGTCCGGGTTGAGGGCCAGCAGGTAGGCGATGAAGGCGATGCCGATCACCGCAAAGCGGCCCACCCACACCAGCTCGGACTGGGAGGCCTCCTTGCGGAAGATCGCCTTGTAGAAGTCGTCGGTCAGCGCCGAGGAGGAGACCAGCAGCTGGGAGTCGGCGGTGGACATGATGGCGGCCAGGATGGCGGCCAGCAGGATGCCGGCGATCACCGGGTGGAAGATCAGGTTGACCATCACCATGAAGACCGTCTCGCCGTCGGCCAGGTCGCGCTGCACGAAGCCCACGCCGAGCAGGCCCACGGCGATGGAGCTGATCAGGGCGATGGCGGTCCAGCTCACCGCGATGCGCCGCGCGGCGGGGATGTCGCGATCGCTGCGGATGGCGGCGAAGCGGGCCAGGATGTGGGGCTGGCCGAAGTAGCCCAGGCCCCAGGCCAGGGAGCTGACGATGCCCACGAAGGTCAGCGCCTCGCCGGTGGAGGCATCCCGGAACCAGGCGAGCATGTGCTCGCTCTCGGCGGCGAGCGCCGCCCCGGCGCCGCTGGCCCCGCCCAGGTCGCCGAAGGCGATGATCGGCACGATGGCCAGGGCTGCGGCCATCATCAGGCCCTGGATCAGGTCGGTCCAGGAGACCGCCAGGAAGCCGCCGATGAAGGTGTAGACGATGATGGTCAGGGTGCCCACGGTCACCGCGATGCGGTAGTCGAAACCGAACACCGTCTCGAACAGCCGCCCGCCGGCCACCAGGCCCGAGCTGGTGTAGAAGAGGAAGAACATCAGGATGAAGATCGCCGAGATCACCCGCAGCAGGTGCGACTTGTCCTGGAAGCGGTTGGCGAAGTACTCCGGCAGGGTCAGGGCGTCACTCACCTTGAAGCTGTAGAGGCGCAGGCGTCGCGCCACGATCAGCCAGTTGAGCCAGGTGCCGATCAGCAGGCCCACGGCGATCCAACTGGCCGAGATGCCGCTGACGTAGGCCGCGCCCGGCAGGCCGAGCAGCAGCCAGCCGGACATGTCCGAGGCGCCGGCGGAGATCGCCGAGGTCCAGGGGCCGAGCGAGCGGCCGCCGAGGATATAGTCGGAGAGGTTGGTGGTGCGCTTGTAGGCGACGATGCCGATGCCGAGCATCAGCGCCAGATACACCACGAAGGTGAAGCCGATGGCCATGTTGTTCTGAACCATGAGGGGGTTCCTTGCGTTATTGTCGTTACTGACGAGCGTCGATCACTCGTCTCCCAGCGCCAGCAGTGAGGCATTGCCGCCCAGGGCGGCGGTGTTGACGGTCACGGTCTTCTCGGTGGCGAAGCGCAGCAGGTAGTGCGGCCCCCCCGCCTTGGGCCCGGTGCCGGAGAGCCCCAGACCGCCGAAGGGCTGCACGCCCACGACGGCGCCGATGATATTGCGGTTCACGTAGACGTTACCCACGCGAATCTTCTGCGCGATTGCATCGGCAAAGGATTCGTTGCGGCTGTGTACGCCGAAGGTCAGGCCATAGCCCCGGCCGTTGATCGAGTCGATCACCCGGTCGATCTCGCTGGCCTTGTAGCGGACGATGTGCAGGATCGGGCCGAACTGCTCCCGCTCCAGCGCCTCGATGCCGTCGATCTCGAAGGCCACCGGGGCCACGAAGGTGCCGTGGGCGGTCTCGTGGGTCTCCAGGCGGGTCTCCGCCACCAGCCGGCCCTCGGCCTTGAGCCTCTCGATATGGCCGTTGAGTCCGCGGCGGGCCTCCTCGTCGATCACCGGGCCCACGTCGGTGCCCAGGTCACGGGGGTCGCCCACGCGCAGCTCGTCCATGGCCCCCTTGAGGGTCTCGATCACGCGGTCGGCCACGTCCTCCTGCAGGTAGAGCACGCGCAGGGCCGAGCAGCGCTGGCCGGCGCTCTGGAAGGCGGACTGGATGACGTCGGCCACCACCTGCTCGGGCAGGGCGGTGGAGTCCACGATCATGGCGTTCATGCCGCCGGTCTCGGCGATCAGGGTGGGCAGGGCGGCCCCTTCGCGGTTGGTCAGGGCGCGGTTGATCACCTGGGCGGTATCGGTGCCGCCGGTGAAGACCACCCCGGTGATGCGGGCATCGCCGGTGAGCACGCTGCCCACCGTGGGGCCGTCGCCGGGCAACAGCTGCACCACGTCACGGGGCATGCCGGCCTCATGAAGCAGCTCGATCACCCGGTGGGCGACGATGGAGGTCTGCTCCGCGGGCTTGGCCAGCACGGTGTTGCCGGCGACCGCGGCGGCCACCACCTGGCCGCAGAAGATCGCCACCGGGAAGTTCCAGGGGCTGATCGCCGCGAAGACGCCCTTGCCGGCGAGCATCAGCCGGTTGGATTCCCCGGTGGGGCCGGGCAGGGTGGTCGCCTCGCCGAAGAGCGCCTCGGCCTGCATGGCGTAGTAGCGGCAGAAGTCCACCGCCTCGCGGATCTCGTCCACGCCGTCGGTGAGCAGCTTGCCGCCCTCGCGGGAGCAGAGCGTCATCAGCTCCGCCATGTGGGTCTCCATCAGGTCGCCCAGGCGGCTCACGATGGCGGCGCGCTCGCTGACCGGGGTGGCCTCCCAGCGCGGGAAGGCGGCCCAGGCCGCATCCAAGGCGCGGGCGGCCTGCTCGGCGCTGGTCCACTGCACGCTGCCCACCTTCTGGCTGTTATCGAAGGGGCTCTGCACCGCTTGGCGGCTCGCCGCGTCGTCCGGCACCTCGAAGGCGAGCAGCGGCTTCACGTGGTACTCGCGCTCCATGAAGGTGGCCATCTCGTCCATCAGCGGCTGGTAGTGGCTGCTCACGTTGAGGTTCACCCCGCGGGAGTTGCGCCGCTTCTCGCCGTAGATCTCGGCGGGCAGCGGGATGCGCGGGTTGGCGTAGCGCGCCTGCTGGCGCAGGGTCTCGGCGGGGTGCACGCAGAGCGACTCCACCGGCACCTTGGGGTCGACCAGCTGGTGGACGAAGGAGGAGTTGGCGCCGTTCTCCAGCAGGCGGCGCACCAGGTAGGGGAGCAGATCCTTGTGGGCGCCCACCGGGGCGTAGATCCGGCAGTAGGTGCCCTTGGGGGCGCGGGTCAGGGCGGCGTCGTAGAGCGCCTCGCCCATGCCGTGCAGGCGCTGGAACTCGAAGGGGCGGGCGGCCTCGTTGGCCTGCTCGAGGATGGCGCTGATGGTGTGGGCGTTGTGGGTGGCGAACTGCGGGAAGATCCGGCCGCGGGTGGCGTCGGAGAGCAGGAAGCGCGCGCACACCAGGTAGGCCACGTCGGTGCACGCCTTGCGGGTGTAGACCGGGTAGCCCTCGACGCCGAGCTGCTGGGACTCCTTGATCTCGCTGTCCCAGTAGGCGCCCTTCACCAGGCGCAGGGGGATCTCGTCGCCCTGCCGGTCGGCCAGGCGGTTGAGGTAGTGCAGCACCGGCAGCGCGCGCTTGGAGTAGGCCTGCACCACCAGGCCGAAGTGCCCCCAGCCCCTGCCGATATCGCTCTCGTAGACGGCGCGGAAGACCTCCAGGGAGAGTTCCAGGCGGTCGACCTCCTCGGCGTCGATGGTCAGCGCCACGTTCCGTTCGTGGGCCATGGCGGCCAGCTGCTTCACGCTGTCCACCAGTTCGTGCAGCACCTGGTCGCGGCGGCCGAACTCGTAGCGGGGGTGCAGCGCCGAGAGCTTGATGGAGACCGAGGGGGCGGGGGTCTTCTCGGTCAGCGCCTGGCTGGTCTTGCCCACCCGCTCGATGGCGCGGGCGTAATCATCGAAGTACTTGGCGGCGTCGCGGCGGGTACGGGCGGCCTCGCCCAGCATGTCGTAGGAGTAGGTGTAACCCTTCTCGAACAGCGGCCGGGAGCGCTTGAGCGCCTCGTCGATGTCGCGGCCCAGCACGAACTGCTTGCCCATCACCTTCATCGCCTCGCGCATGGCGCGGCGGATCACCGGCTCGCCCAGGCGGTTGACCAGCTTGTTGATGAAGCTGGCCGGCCGGCCATCCCGGGGGTGGTCGAGGTTGATCACCCGGCCGGTCATCAGCAGGCCCCAGGTGGAGGCGTTGACGAACCAGGAGTCGCTCTGGCCGAGGTGGGACTTCCAGTCGGCTGGGCCCAGCTTGTCCTCGATCAGCGCATCGGCGGTGGCGGTGTCGGGAATGCGCAGCATCGCCTCGGCCAGGCACATCAGCATCAGTCCCTCGTGGGTGTCGAGGCTGTACTGCTGCAGCAGCTCGTCGATGGAGTCCACGGCGGTATCCATCTCGCGCACCTCGCGCACCAGCTCGGCGGTCTTGCCGGCGATGCGCTGAAAGTCGCGGGTATCGGCGCTGAGCACCTTGACCAGCTCGGCGACGAAGGCCTCCTCGTCGACCACATAGTGATCGCTGATGCGCGTGAAGAGGGTATCGAGATCCTGCTGCCAGGTGGCAGCGTCCAGCAGGGTGTTGGCGTCGAGCATGAAGGGTCCCCAGGAGGTGTCGTCAGGCGAAGAGAGGGCCGCGGGTACGACCGTGCCCACGACTGTAGGAGCGCGCGAGACGCGCCGCTTTCAGATTCCGCGGGAAAACGTGCCGATTTCGCGGTTCCTGGTCGCTATCTGCTTCGAACGTTAGACGTTGGTCTAATTCTGTGCTGGGGCAGGCCTGCCCCGGGGGTAGGGCGGGCGGGGGCAGGAGTCGAGTGGCTCAGGAAAGCAGCGAGGCCGGGCTGCCCGTCAGGCGGCCGGGCCGCCGCAGGCGGCTGGGGGGCTGGCCGAAGGCCTGGCGGCAGGCGCTGGAGAGCGCGCTCTGGCTGGCGAAGCCGGTCAGGGCGGCCACCTCGTAGAGCGGTAGCCGGCTCTCGGCCAGCAGCCGACGGGCGGCCTCCAGGCGCTTGCGGCGCACGTACTGCCAGGGGGAGAGGCCGACCTGTACACCGAAGCAGTGGCGGAAGTGGGCCTCGCTGAGGCAGGCCTCGGCGGCCAGGTCGGCAACGCTGAGCCGGTTGGCCAGGTGGCGTTCGATGAAGCGGTCCAGGCGCGCCAGGTCGAGGCGTCGGCCGCGGGGAGCAGGGGGCGCCACGCCCAGGCGGGTATTCAGGCAGCCGAGCAGGGTGGCGACCAGGCGCTCCTGTTGGGACTCGGAGTCGCCGGCCACGTCGAGCTCCAGCTGCAGGAACTCCAGGTAGCGCTTGAGGGGATCGTCCAGGGCGAAAAAGCGCGGCGCATCGAAGAGACGGCTCAGCTCGTGGTGGAAGCCGGTGAGGCACGCCGCCTCCCCCGGTAGGTCGAGGATCAGCTGGCGGTTGTCCCCGGTGCCGGCATAGTAGTGCACATGATTGGCCGGCACGATGCAGCCCGAGAAGGCCGAGATGACACCGCCCAGTCCCTCGATCTCGAATTCTGCCCGTCCATCGAGGCCGATCACGATCTGATGAAAGTCGTGGGCGTGGTGGCGAGTCGCGGTATCGAGGGGAATCTGGCGGATGGCGCTCGACATGTCGGGCCTTCGTTCATTCATTCGGCAGGGCCACCCTATTCTAGCCTGAATCGTGGCCCGGGTTCATTCCCCGCTGTCTCGGGCTTCCCTGAGCGCCAGGTGACGCGCCAGGTGGTCACGCAGGGCCCGGAGTTCCTCCTGGCCGGTGGCATCGAGCAAGGGCTTGCCGCGATTCACCCGTTCATGGTTCCCGTGCACGTCCACCAGGCGCTGGGCGCGCCGGCGGATCCCGTCCAGGGTCTCGTCGTGGCGGATGGGATAGCCGATGATGGTGTTCCACTCGGTCTCGTTGACCTGGCTCTGCAGCGCCCGGTCGATCAGCTCCAGCAGCTGGCGGGGCTCGGTGCGATAGCGGGGGGTGCCGGAGAGCAGCAGCAGGGCGATCACGCTGCCGAAGATCAGCAGGCAGACGACGAAGACGAGCAGGAAGAGGGCCATGGGCGCAACCAGAGAGCTTTACCATCTCAGGAGCGCATCTCGGAAGCGATCCTGGACCCACGTTGAAAATGAAAAAAATTACTGAGGAAACGTGGAGCGGGTGAAGGGAATCGAACCCTCGTCTTAAGCTTGGGAAGCTTCTGCTCTACCATTGAGCTACACCCGCTGGGCAAAATCGATAGTAAAACCAATCGCTTAGCCTTGCAAGCCGGATCGTGACCTTTTTCGCTATCTTGATGCAAGTCGCTGTTTTTGCACTGTGTTGCCGGGGGGCTCCGGGCGAGGTACGCGGGGCGCCGAGGGGGCCGGCAAGAAATTTTCGGCCCTTCCCGAACTTTTTCTCGCAGCACTGTCTGAGTTAGCACAGGCAACAGCGCGATGGCAGTCGCTAACACTGTTGTTCTGGCTCGCAGTTTTCGATCGATGCTTGGCCGCTTCCCTTGGGGAGCGGCCTTCTTTTTTTGGTTCATCGCAGATAAGAGTGAAGCTGCCTTGTGGGAGCTCGGGTTCCCCGAGCGAATGGCGCCGAAGGTGCCCCAGTGTGTTGCTTACACTTGCACGAGCCGTCTGGGAGTCCTTCGGCCTCCAT
>NZ_CP071922.1:2943898-2945264 GCF_017584085.1 Halomonas sp. BM-2019 | reverse complement strand
CCATTCGCCCGGCAGAGCCGGCCTCCCACCATAAAATTTGCCAAGCATGTTCACGCTAAAGTGCGATGAACCTCATTTTTCCGGCGCTGGGGCTTGTCAGGGGAGACAGCACCCTGGTTGGCGGGCGGAGGAGCGCGCACGCCCATTCCCCCGCCGGCGACCGGCGGGGGAATGGGCAAGCGAAGGCGAGAATTCAGCTGCGACGCATGCGCAGGATCGCATTGAGCACGTCGCGGCGGGTCACGATACCCACCAGGCGCTCCTGCTCGACCACGGGATAGACCTTGGGCTTGTTGCCTAGCATCTCCTGGGCCAGGTCGGTAATGCTCTTGTTGGGCGTGACGGTGAGCACCTCATTGCGCATCAGCTCACGGACCAGCGGCGGCTCTTCATTGAGATAGGCGCTCTCCAGCACCTTGCCGAGCACGTCCTGTTCCGAGATGAAGCCGATCAGGTGGTCACGCTCGTCGACCACGGGAACGCCGGGCAGGCGGTGCAGCGTCAGGCCTTCGGCCAGGGTCGACACCGCGGTCTTCCCGGTGACCCGGTAGCAGTCACGGGACATGATCTCGCGAACGGTGGTGGGGGCCTTGTTGGGCATGGCGGGTCTCCTTGTGCCGGTTCATCATCAGCCCATATCGACTACTAGCATAGCCGACCCCGGGCCCTTGCCGAAGGTCGATGGTGACCGCCTGTCAACGCTTCACGGCGGGGCAGGGGAGCACGTCCCGGAACCCCCGGCGTTCGTCTCTTTCCAAGGGGTAGCCACCCCGCAACAGGAGTCTCGCCCATGGATGCCCGAGAGTATCTGGCCAGGAAGGGCCTCGATGGAAGCCGTGACGAGGAGCGCCCGACCACCCTCGGGGAGAAGGCCTGGTCCCGTGCCCGGGAGGCCGGCGATCACCGCCCGCGTGCCGGCACTCCCCATGACTGGGAGGACTGGGAACGCCATCACCAGGAGTTGGCCGCAGGCGCCGAGACGCTGCAGCAGAAGATCGACCGCGAGGCACACCGGCGCCTGCTCGAGCATGGCGCCGACGAGCGCCGCGGGCCGGCGGCGCTCGGTCGGTTCATGCCCGGCCAGGCCGAGGCGCCCGCCCGGGTGGCGGTAATGACCACCGAAGTGCGTCTGGCGCTGCTGGCGCTGGCGGTACTGTTGCCGCCGCTGGCCGTGGGCCTCGCCGGCCAGCCGGCGCAGCGCGTGGGAGTCAACCTGCTGCTGACCCTGCTGGGCTGGGTGCCCGGCGTGGTGCATGCCCTGGGCTGCGTGCGTCGCCGGGCCGGCGGCTTCGCCTGATGTCTCACTTGGCAGTCGGCCGCCGGCGCGTATAATCCCGGTCAACCAAATCTGTGGATGGAGTTGACC
>NZ_CP071922.1:2937735-2943888 GCF_017584085.1 Halomonas sp. BM-2019 | reverse complement strand
GGGCTATCTCGTCGGCGTCACCGTGCTCTGGGCCTTCTCGTTCTCGCTGATCGGCGTCTACCTGGCCGGCCAGGTGGACAGCTATTTCGCCGTGGCGCTGCGGGTGGCCCTGGCCGCCCTGGTCTTCCTGCCCTTCCTGCGCCCCGGGCTGCTGCGCGGCCGCCAGCGCCTTGCGCTGATGGGGCTCGGCGCCGTGCAGCTGGGGGTGATGTACATCTTCTTCTACCAGTCCTTCCTGCTGCTCTCGGTGCCCGAGGTGCTGCTCTTCACCATCTTCACGCCCCTCTATATCACCCTGCTCGACGACGCCCTCTTCGGTCGCTTCACCCCCTTCTACCTGCTCACCGCGGCGCTGGCCGTGCTGGGGGCCGGGGTGATCCGCTACGACGGCCTCGACGGCGGCTTCCTGCTCGGTTTCCTGGTGGTGCAGGGGGCCAACCTCTGCTTCGCCCTGGGCCAGGTGGGCTATCGGCGCCTCTCCGCCGAACTGCCCGCCGAGCTGCCGCGCCACAGCGTCTTCGCCTGGTTCTACCTGGGGGCGCTGGTGGTGGCGCTGCCGGCCTTTGCCCTGCTGGGCAATGCCGCGGCGCTGCCCACCACCGGCGTGCAGTGGGGCGTGCTGCTGTGGCTGGGGCTGGTGGCCTCCGGGCTCGGCTACTTCCTCTGGAACCTGGGCGCCACTCGGGTGGATGCCGGGGCGCTGGCGATCATGAACAATGCCCTGATTCCGGCCGGCCTGGTGGTCAATCTGGTGATCTGGAATCGCGATGCCGACCTCGCGCGCCTGGCGCTTGGCGGGGCGATCATCGCCGGCTCGCTCGCGCTCAACGAGTGGTGGCTGAAGCGTCGAGTGCCGCGCACCGCCTGAGGCCGTCCGCCCCAGGCCGTTTGCCGGGGCGCAGGCCAGTGGCCATAATGGGCCGCTGCGATGCGAGAGGCCCGTGCATGCCATCCGAACCATCCGAACAGAGTGTTTCCGCTGGACGCGACCAGCAGGCGTCCTTCCGCAATATCGGCCTGATCGGCCGCCTGGGCAGCGCCAAGGTGGTCGATACCCTCAAGCGCCTGATCCGTTTCCTGGATGAGCGGGACTATCACGTCATTATCGAGGACCGCACCGCCACCGTGCTGCTCGACCACGGCCACCCCGAGGCCAGCCGGCGCATGCTGGGTGAGCTGTGTGACCTGGTGATCGTGGTGGGCGGCGATGGCAGCCTGCTGGGCGCGGCGCGGACCCTCTGCCACAGCGGGACCCTGGTGCTGGGCGTCAATCGCGGCCGGCTGGGCTTTCTGACCGATATCTCGCCGGACGAGCTGGAGACACGGGTCGGCGAGGTGCTCGACGGTCGCTTCGAGGTCGAGGAGCGCTTCCTGCTCGATGCCGAGCTCTATCGCGACGGCACCCTGATGGGCAGCGGTGACGCCCTGAACGAGGTGGTGCTGCACCCCGGCAAGGCGGTGCGCATGATCGAGTTCGAGCTGTTCATCGATGGCCAGTTCGTCTACAGCCAGCGCAGCGACGGGCTGATCATCGCCACGCCCACCGGTTCCACCGCCTACTCGCTCTCCGGTGGCGGGCCCATCATGCACCCCAAGCTGGATGCGCTGACCCTGGTACCGATGTTTCCCCATACCCTCTCCAGCCGGCCCATCGTCATCGATGCGGCCAGCGAGATCCGCATCCACATCGGCGAGACCAACCAGACCTACCCGCACATCAGCTGTGACGGTCAGACCCGGGCGGTGGCCAAGCCCGACGACGTGCTGGTGATTCGCCGCAAGTCCCAGCGGGTGCAGCTGGTCCACCCGCTGGATCACAACTTCTTCGGGGTCCTGCGCAGCAAGCTGGGCTGGAGCAACCGCCTGGGAGACTGATGTGAGAACGCGGATGAGGATCGAGGGCTACGACCTGATCGGCGACGTCCATGGCTGCGGCGCCACCCTCGCGGCCCTGCTCGAGAAGCTCGGCTACCACCAGCGCGGCGGGGTCTACCGACACCCCCGGCGCCGGGTGATCTTCCTGGGCGACCTGATCGACCGCGGGCCGCGCATCCGGCTGGCGGTGCAGATCGCCATGCGCATGGTGGAGGAGGGCGAGGCGCACATCGTCATGGGCAACCACGAATACAACGCCCTGACCTACTGCCACCGGGCGCCGGCCGGCCTGGGCCGCGACTGGCTGCGCGAGCACACGCCGCGCCACAACCGCATCATCAAGGAGACCCTGGAGCAGTACCGTGACCACCCCCAGGAATGGGAAGAGGCATTGGCCTGGTTCCTGGATATCCCGCTGTGCCTCGAGCGAGATGGCCTGCGGGTGGTACACGCCTGCTGGGACTCGCCGCTGATCGACGAGCTGCGCCGTGCCCGGCCCGACGGTCGCATCGATGAGGCCTTCCTGTTGCAGTCCACGGCCCCCGGCACCCGCGCGTTCCGGATCCTGGACCGCCTGACCCGGGGGACCCATATACCGCTGCCCCACGGTACCGAGATCCACTCCGGCGACGGCTTCACCCGGCGCAGCTTTCGCGCCCACTTCTGGAGTCGCGAGCCGCAGACCTGGGGCGACGTGGTGTTCCAGCCCGACAACCTGCCGGGTGACCTGGAGCAGCATCCCCTCTCCGACAGCGATCGGGCCAGGCTCAGCCACTACGCCCCGGACGAGCCCCCGCTGTTCATCGGCCACTACTGGTGCGAGGGCATCCCGGCCCTGCCGGCCCCCAACGTGGCCTGCCTGGACTACAGCGCGGTGAAGTTCGGGCGGCTGGTGGCCTACCGCTGGAGCGGCGAGCAACAGCTGGATGCCGACCACTTCGTCTGGCTGCGAGTGCCCCGGGAGGAGCAGGTACGCCCGCGGCCCTGGGAGATCAGCTTCGAATGAGAAAGGCGATTGATACAAAACTTTACTAAATTATTTATCGGTCGCCGTGAACTCCCGGCGCCGTACGCCATCAGAGTAGGTGTTCCCTTGAATGATCCCTTGCTCTTGTCCGGCGGCCCCCTCCGCCGGACTTTTTCTTTGTGCACGTTCGCTACGCTCCCTTCTCCGCCACAGGAGGCGCCATGTACCGGGTGATGCAGCTGCCCCCCGACCTCGATACCCGCGATCTGCGCCGCGCCCTCTGGGCCCATCGCATCGGCCATCGGATCACCCAGGAGGAGGACGGCCAGATGCTGTGGATCGCCGATCCCCGCCAGCAGGATGAGCTGATGGGGCTGCTGGCGCGCTGGCAGCGCGGCGAGCCGCTGATGCCGGAACGGCGCCGCGGACAGGGGGCCACCCTGGGGAGCGCGTCCCTGCTGGCGCCGCTTCGCCAGGCCCCGGTCACCGCCGTGACCCTGGGGCTCTGCCTGCTGGTCTTCGCGGTCATGGCCGTGCTCGGCGACCGGGTGATCGCCGCCCTGGCCATCGTGCCGCTGGGGGTGGTCAACGGCCGCCTGGCGGTGGGCAGCCTCATCGAGGCGGTGCTGTCGGGGCAGATCTGGCGATTGATGACGCCGGCCTTCCTGCACTTCGGCTGGATGCACCTGATCTTCAACATGCTGTGGCTGTGGTACTTCGGCCGCCAGGTGGAGGCGCTGCAGGGCAGCGGGCGCATGCTGCTGATCCTGCTCACCGCCGGCGTTGGCGCCAACCTGGCCCAGTACGCCGCCGGCACGGTGCTGTTCGGCGGCATGTCCGGGGTCGACTTCGCGCTGCTCGGCTATGTCTGGCTGATGTCGCGCCGGGCCCCTCACAGCGGCTTCTTCGTGCCCCAGATGCTGGTGGTCTTCATGCTCGGCTGGATGGTCTTCACCATGACCGACATGGCCGGCGCCGTGGGCTTCGGCAACGTGGCCAACGAGGCGCACCTGGGCGGGCTGGTCGTGGGCCTGGCACTGGGCTGGTACTATTCCGGCCGAGCACGCCGCCGGCGCTGAGCCTGCCGGCCACCGATCGCGTCACACCCCGGCGCGGCAGTTCCGAGAGAGACACACCATGAGCGATATGACCTTCGAGCGCATGATCCAGCAGATGACCCCGGCCATCTACCAGAGCCTCAAGCAGGCGGTGCAGCTGCGCAAGTGGCCGGACGGCCGCCTGCTGACCCGCGAACAGACCGAGCTCTGCCTGGAGGCGGTGATGCGCTACGAGTTCGAGAACCAGGTGCCCGAAGAGCAGCGGGTGGGCTACCTGCAGCAGCGCACCTGCGGGGGCGCCAGCAGCGGGGCCGGCGTGGACCCGGCGCTGGCGGGCCTGGCCAGGGACGCCGGCCGTGACTGAGCCCATCGCCGCGGCCAGCGAGGTGCAGGGCTGCCTCACCAAGATGGCCATCGCGCCGGGGGAAGTGGGGCAGCCGGCCCGCTACACGCTGCGCGCCGGCGACCAGCGCCTGGAGCTCAACGAGCGCCTGGGGCAGCCGCTGTCGCTTGCCTGGACCGGCGCCATCGCCTGCACCCACTGCGGCCGGGCCACCAAGAAGAGCTTTGCCCAGGGCTACTGCTACCCCTGCTTCAGGAAACTCGCCCAGTGCGATACCTGCATCATGAAGCCGGAGACCTGCCACTTCTTCGCGGGCACCTGCCGCGAGCCGGAGTGGGCCGAGCGCCACTGCTTCCAGCCGCATATCGTCTACCTGGCCAACGCCTCGGGCCTCAAGGTCGGCATCACCCGCGGCACCCAGGTGCCGACCCGCTGGCTCGACCAGGGCGCCGTCCAGGCGCTGCCGGTGTTCGAGGTGGACAGCCGCCAGCAGTCGGGCTTCGTGGAGACGCTGTTCAAGGAGGAGGTCTCCGACCGCACCAACTGGCGCGCCATGCTCAAGGGCGACACCCTCGCGCTGGACCTGCCCGCCGAGCGCGACCGCCTGCTGGCGCGCCTGGAGAGCGGCCTGGCCAACCTGCGCGAGCGCTTCGGCGCCGAGGCCATTCGCCGGCTCGACGCGCCGCCGGTCGCCCTCGACTACCCGGTGCTCGAGTACCCCACCAAGGTGGTCTCCCACAACCTCGACAAGACCCCGGAGATCGGTGGCACCCTGCTCGGCCTCAAGGGGCAGTACCTGATCCTCGACTCCGGCGTGATCAACCTGCGCAAGTACACCGGCTACGAGGTGCGGGTCGCCGCCTGACGACTCGGCTATCCTCTCGGCAGGGGGCCGGTGCCGGCCCCGCCGAGAGGAGCGCCCCGTGAGCGAGACCATGCGCGCCATGCGCCTGCACGCCCCCGGCCGGCCCCTGGTGCTGGAGACGCTGCCGCGTCCCACCCCGGGCCCCGGCGAGTTCCAGCTGCGGGTGCTGGCCTGCGGGGTCTGCCGCACCGACCTGCACGTGGTGGACGGCGATCTTCCCGACCCGTGCCTGCCGCTGGTGCCCGGCCACGAGATCGTCGGCGAGGTCACCGCCCTGGGGGAGGGCGTGGCCGGCTTGGCGCCGGGTCAGCGCGTCGGCGTGCCCTGGCTGGGCTGGACCTGCGGCGAGTGCGCGCCCTGTCGCCGCGGCGAAGAGAACCTCTGCGAGCGCGCCGAGTTCACCGGCTACACCCGCAACGGCGGCTACGCGGAGTACTGCGTGGCCGATGCCCGCTACGGCTTCCCCGTGCAGGGCGATGACGCCCAGGCCACGGCCCCGCTGCTCTGCGCCGGGCTGATCGGCTACCGCACCTGGCGGCTCGCGGGCGGCGAGGCGCCCCGGCGGCTCGGCATCTACGGCTTCGGCGCCGCCGCCCATATCCTGATCCAGCTGGCGCTGGCCCGCGGCCAGCGGGTCTTCGCCTTCACCCGACCCGGCGACGCCGAGGCCCAGGCCTTCGCCCGCCGGCTCGGCGCCACCTGGGCCGGCGGCAGCGACGAGGCGCCCCCCGAGCCGCTGGACGCCGCCCTGCTGTTCGCCCCGGTGGGCGCGCTCGTGCCCACCGCGCTCTCCCACGTGCGCCCCGGCGGCGTGGTGGTCTCCGGGGGCATCCACATGTCGGATATCCCGAGCTTTCCCTATCGCCTGCTGTGGGAGGAGCGCTCGGTGAAATCGGTGGCCAACCTCACCCGTCGCGACGGCGAGGAGTTCCTGGCCCTGGCCCCCGAGGTGCCGATTCGCACCGAGACGCGCGCCTACCCGCTGGAACAGGCCAACCGGGCCCTCGACGACCTGCGCGCCGGAAGGCTCTCGGGCGCGGCGGTG
>NZ_CP071922.1:2934381-2937642 GCF_017584085.1 Halomonas sp. BM-2019 | reverse complement strand
ATCCCCGACCCCCTTCCCCTGCTCGACAGCGTCGCCGCGGAGCGTGCCGTGCGGCGCCTCGACCGCCTGACCAAGCCGCCGGGCAGCCTGGGGCGCCTGGAGCGCCTGGCCGTGGAGCTGGCGGCGATCCAGGGGGAGGCGCTGCCGCGGGTCGCGCCACCCGCCATGCTGGTGTTCGCCGCCGACCACGGGGTGGCCGTCGAGGGCGTCTCGGCCTTTCCCCAGAGCGTGACCGCCCAGATGGTGGCCAACTTCGCCACCGGCGGCGCGGCCATCAACGTCTTCGCCCGCCAGCACGGCGCCCGGCTCGAGGTGATCGACGTGGGCGTGGCCACCCCGCTGCCCGAAGCGCTGGTCGGCCACCCGCGACTGGTGAACGAGCGGATCCGAGCCGGCACCGCCAATCTGCTCGAGGGCGACGCCATGGGCCGCGACGAGGGGCTGGCGGCCATGGCGGCGGGGGTGCGCGGCGCCGAGCGCGCCGCGGCGGCGGGCTGCCGCAGCCTGATCGTCGGCGAGATGGGCATCGCCAACACCACCGCCAGCAGCGCCCTGCTGGCCGCGCTGACCGGTAAGCCGGTCGCCGGGCTGGTGGGGCCGGGCACCGGCATCGACGCCGAGCGGCTCGCCCACAAGCAGGCGGTGATCGAGCGTGCCCTGGCGGCGCGCCGGCCGGACCCGGCGGACCCGCTGGACGCCCTGGCCAAGGTGGGCGGGCTCGAGATCGCCGCCATGGCCGGGGCTCTGCTGGGGGGCGCGCGCCAGCGCCTGCCGCTGATCGTCGACGGCTTTATCGCCACGGTGGCGGCGCTGGTGGCCTGCCGGCTGCGGCCGGGCCTGCGTGACTTCCTGATCTTCGGTCACCGCTCCCGGGAGCCCGGCCATGACCTGGCGCTGCGGGCCCTCGATGCCCGCCCGCTGATCGATTTCGAGCTGCGCCTGGGCGAGGGCACCGGGGCGGCGCTGGCCTTTCCGCTGCTCGACTCCGCCTGCCGCCTGCTGGCGGAGATGGCCACCTTCGACGACGCCGGCATCGACGCGGCGAGGGTCGATGGCTGAGCCGCTGTCGCTGGCCCTGCTCGGCCTGGTGCTGGCCGCCGTGGCGCTGGATCTCGCCATCGGCGACCCGCGGCGGCTGCCCCACCCGGTGGTGGGCATGGGGGCGGTGATCGCTCGGCTGGAGCGCGCCTGGAACCATGGCAGCCCGCGGGCGCGGCGGGCCAGGGGGGCGCTGATGACGGCCCTGGTGGTGGTGGGCAGCGGCGGCCTGGGCCTGGGCGGCGATCGCCCTGCTGGCGCGGCTCCATCCCGGGCTGGGCTGGCTCGCCGAGGGGTGGCTGCTGGCCAGCTGCCTGGCCATTCGCGGCCTGCGTGACGCCGCCCTGGCGGTGGCCGCGCCGCTGGCCCGGGGCGATCTCCCTGGGGCCCGGGCGGCCCTGGCGATGATCGTCGGCCGCGACACCGAGGGGCTGGAGGAGGCCGAGGTGACCCGTGCCGCGGTGGAAACCGTGGCCGAGAACACGGTGGACGGCATCACCGCGCCGCTGTTCTTCGCGCTGCTGGGGGGCGCCCCCCTGGCGCTGGCCTACAAGGCGGTGAACACCCTGGACTCCATGGTGGGCTACCGCAGCGAGCGCTACCGCGACTTCGGCCGGGCCTCGGCGCGGCTGGACGACGCCGCCAACTGGCTGCCGGCGCGGCTCACCGCCCTGACCCTGTGGCTGGGCGCCCGATGCCTGGCCTGGCGGGGCCGGGGGGTCCACCTCAGCGGGGCGCTGGCCGCCACCCGGCGCGAGGCGCCGCGCCACCCCAGCCCCAACAGCGGCTGGCCCGAGGCCATGGTGGCCAACCTGCTCGGCGTGCAGCTCGGCGGCACCAACCGCTACCGCGGCGAGATCTCCGAGCGGGCGCGGCTCGGCGCCCCCCGCGAACCGCTTCGCCACGCCCATATCGGCGGGGCCATTCGGCTGATGCACGGCGGCTGGGCGCTCTTCCTGCTGCTGCTGGCGCTGCCGGTGGCGCTCCTGGGGTGGCTGCCATGAGGAACCCTGATACCAGCGGCGAGCGCTCCCGGGAGTGGCCCCGGCACGGCGGCCAGCCCGGGCCGCTGCTGACCCGCTTCGGGCTGGCGCCGGACACGCCCCTGCTGGACGCCAGCGCCAACCTCAATCCCCTGGGGCCGCCGGCCTGGCTCGCCGGCTGGCTGGCGCAGCGACTGCAGCGGCGGCCCCTGGCACTCGCCGGCTACCCCGATCCCGAGTACCGCGAGGCGCGCGAGGCCATCGCCGCCGAGGAGGGGGTGGCCCCCGAGCAGGTGCTGCTGACCAACGGCGGCGCCGAGGCGATCTTCCTGGCGGCTGCCCTCCAGGCCCGGGAGCGGCCGGGCTCCCTCGCCGCCATCGTCCAGCCCACCTTCGCCGAATATGCCCGGGCCTGTGCGGCCCATGGGCTGCCGATCCGCTCGCTCTCCCTGGCGCCGCCCGCTTTCGACCTCGACGTCGAGGCCATCGCCGCGGGGCTGGGGGAGGCGCGGCTGCTCTTCCTGTGTCGTCCCAACAACCCGACGGGCACCCTGGTGCCGCGGGCCGATATGGAGCGGCTGCTCATGCTCACCGCGGCACGGGGCATCACCCTGGTGGTGGACGAGGCCTTTATCGACTTCGTCGGGGGAGAGACTGAGGATGGTGACGAGGCACTGACCCCGCTGCTGGCGCGCTTCGATCACCTGGTGCTGCTGCGCTCGCTGACCAAGCGCTACACCCTGCCGGGGCTGCGCCTGGGCTATCTGCTGGCCGATGCCGAGACGGTGCACCGTGCCGCCGCCTGCCAGCCCGCCTGGAGCGTCAACGGCCTGGCCGCGGCCCTGGTGGCGCCGCTGCTGGCGGATGGCGACTTCGCGCGGCGTAGCCGGACCTGGCTCGCCCTCGAGCGGCCGCGGCTGGCGGCGGGCCTCGAGGCGCTGGGCCTCGTGGTGGTGCCGAGCCGGGCCAACTTCTTCCTGGTGCGCCACCCGGCGGGGCAGGAGGCGACCCGTCGCCTGCTGCCGGCGCTGCTGCGCCGCGGCGTGCTGGTGCGCCATACCGAATCCTTTGCGGGGCTCGACGGCGGCTGGCTGCGCCTTGCGCTGCGCGACGCCGCGGACAACGACCGGCTGCTGGCGGCCCTGGCCGGGGCCCTGACGGAGGCCCAGGAGGAGGGCGCCGGGGGAGGGGCGTCATGATCGCCTTCGTCGGCGGCGGCGCCCGCTCCGGCAAGAGCCGC
>NZ_CP071922.1:2924194-2934330 GCF_017584085.1 Halomonas sp. BM-2019 | reverse complement strand
TCGGACGCCGAGATGGCCGCGCGCATCGCCCGCCACCGCCAGGAACGTGGCGGCGGCTGGCACACCCTGGAGGCGCCCCTGGCCCTCGACGCCGCCCTGGCCCGGGTGGGCGAGGGCGACACCGTGCTGCTCGACTGCCTGACCCTCTGGGCCAGCCAGTGGCTCTATGCCGGGGGCGGCAGCGAGGCCGAGGGCGAGGCGCTGCTGGCCCGGCTGATCGAGACGGCCCGGGCCCGCGATATCGCCCTGGTGGTGGTCTCCAACGACCTCAACGAGGACCTGCCGCCCACGGACGCCGAGACCTGGTGCTACCTGGCCTTCCTGCAGCGGCTGCATCGCCAGCTGGCCGCCGAGGCCGACCGGGTGGTGGAGGTGGTGGCCGGGCTGCCCATCGACTGGAAAATCGTGGAGGGGGAGATGCCGTCATGAGAGAGGCCGTCCATGGCCTGGTGCTGGCGCTGCAGTTCCTGACTCGGATTCCCCTGCCCATCGCCTGCCCCTGGAACGCCGATACCGGCCGCTGGGCGTTGCGGGCCTTTCCCCTGGTGGGGCTGGTGATCGGCGCCTGCCTGGCCCTGGTCGCCACCCTGGCCCAGGGCCTGCCCACCCCGCTGCTGGCGCTGGCGCTGCTCAGCCTGTGGGTGGCGCTCTCCGGCGGACTGCACCTGGACGGCGTCATGGACGTGGCCGATGCGCTGGGCAGCAATGCGCCCCTGGAGAGGCGCTGGGCGATCATGAAGGACAGCCAGGTGGGCAGCTTCGCGATCCTCGCGCTGCTCTTCCTGTTGGCCTGGAAGGGCATGCTGATCTGGGCGCTGCTCGAGGCCGGGGCGAGCCCCTGGCTGTGGGTAGCGCTGCCGGCGCTGGCGCGCTTCGGGGCGCTCGCGCTGCTGCGCCTGGCCCCCCTGGCGCGGCGCGAGGGGCTGGCCTGGAGCTGGCGCCGGCACCTGGCGCGGCATGACCTGGCGCTGGCCCTGCTGCCGCTGCTGGTGGTCTTCGGCTTCCTGCCCGGCGGCGCCGGACTGCTCGGCGCCCTCTGCGTCTTCCTGTTTCTGTATGGCCTGGTCATGGTCCGGGTCTTCACCGGCATCAACGGCGATATCGTCGGTGCCGCCATCGAGGGAGGAGAACTATGGCTGCTGCTCAGCGCCTGGAGCTGGTGGTGGTTCGTCATGGCGTGACCGCCTGGAACCTCGAGCGCCGCTATCAGGGCCAGCGCGACATCCCGCTGCTGCTGCCCGATGCCGTGCCGGACATGGATCGGCTGCGCGACCATCTGGCGGGCGAGGCCTTCGACGCCGTGCACTGCAGTGACCTGGCCCGCTGTCGCCAGACCCTGGCCCACATCTGGGCGGGGCAGGAGCGCGAGGTCCGCTTCGACCCCCGGCTGCGCGAGCTGGACTTCGGCGACTACGAGGGGCGCACCTGGGACGAGCTCAAGGATGACCCGCGCTATCGCGCCTGGGTCGACAGCGCCGGCCGACAGGCGCCCCCCGGCGGCGAGTCCGCCGATTCGCTCTGGCAGCGGCTCGAGGCCTGGCTTCAGGAGGTTCTCGCCGGGGCCCGGGAGCAGGGGCATCGGCGCGTGCTGGCGGTGAGCCACGGCGGCGCCATCCGCGAGCTGCGCCACCGCCTGGAGGCGAGCGACTTCTGGGCGGGGGTGGTGGGCCAGGCCCAGGGGCGGCGCTTCGTGATCGAGTATGGGCATGACACCGACAGGGGAGGCTGGCAATGCTGTGCGTCATCGGCGGTGCCTGCTCGGGGCGACGCGCGCTAGTCGCCGAGCGCTACCCCGACGCGAGCTGGCATCGGCTGGGGGCCGCCGAGTCGCCGGGCGCCTGGGCGAGCCGCCGGGCAGCCGGCGGGATCCTGGTGGTGAGCGGCTGGGCGGCCTGGCTGGAGGCCCGGCTGGCCAGGACGGCCGACGACCAGGCCGTGCGCGCCGCCTGGCGCGACCAGCTCGCGGCGTTGGGGGAGTGGGAGTGCGAGCCGGGGGGCGAGGCGCTGCTGATCCTCGACGAGATGGGCGGCGGCATCGTGCCCATGGCGCCCGAGGCGCGCCGCCTTCGCGACCTCAACGGCTGGCTGAACCAGGCGGTGGCCGCGCGCTGCCGGGGCGTCTGGCAGGTGCGTCACGGCCTGTGCAAGCGGTTGAAATAGAATGCCTTTAAGTCAGCTGTTCGACTTTCGACGTTGACCCCAGGGGCGCTGATTGCTAGCGTACGCGCACTCTCAGGTGCTGGCGGCGTGAGTGCCGCCAGGTAAACGGGAAGTCGGTGCGCGATGCGCCTCCAGGCGATCCGCCACTCCGACGCTGCCCCCGCAACGGTGATCGAGTCAAGAACCGCCACAGCGCCACTGTGCCCACGGCATGGGAAGGCGGCGGTTCAGCAGGGCCCCAGGCGGCACGCCGGGTCCTCGCTCGTCAGTCCGGAGACCGGCCCGAGAGCGCATGCCGAATCGCGGAGGGCGGTCATCCGGCAGGGCATCGCGCGCTACGCCGCGCCGTCCCCTCCCGTCTCCCTCGCTCCCGCCTTCCGGCTCATCAGAAGCAGAATGCCGTGCGGGTGAGCACGGCGAGCAAGGGACACCACATGAACACCACTCACGCCTGCCGTGGCTGGGCCGCCTGCGCCCTGGCCGCGCTGCCGCTGGCCATCGCCGCCCAGGGCGCCTGGGCCCAGGCCGCCGCGACCGACACCGATGAGGCCGTGCGCCTCAACCCCCTGGTGGTGACCGCCACCCTGGCGCCACGTACCGCCGACGAGAGCCTCGCCTCGGTCACCGTGCTCGACGAGGCGACCCTGCGTCGCCAGGATCCGGCGAGCCTCACCGACCTGCTGCGCGGCCAGCCCGGCGTCGACGTCACCACCAACGGCAGCTTCGGCAAGCAAAGCAGCGTCTTCATGCGGGGCGCCAACAGCGACCAGCACGTGCTGCTGATCGACGGCATTCGCCTGCGCTCGGCGACGGCCGGCATCCCCGCCTGGCAGTTCCTCGACCCGCGCCTGTTCCAGCGCGCCGAGATCGTCCGCGGCCCACGCGGCAGCCTCTACGGCGCCGATGCCATGGGCGGCGTGGTACAGCTCTTCACACCGGAGGGCGAGGCGGGCGATCCCCAGCCGCGCGTCTCCGTGGGCGGCGGCTCCTTCAATACCCAGCGCTATAGTGCGTCGCTCGCCGGCGGCAGCGGCGGGACCCGCTACTACGTTGCCGGCAGTCGCTTCGAGACCGACGGCGTGCCGGTGCGCGAGGGCGGCGAGGATAAGGGCTATGACAATACCAGCGGCCTGGCGCGGCTCTCCCACACCTTTGGCAACGACGCCGAGCTCGGCGTGCTGGCGCTGCGCGCTCGCGGCAATACCGAGTTCGATGGCGGGGATACCGACTTCATCCAGCAGGTGGCCGGTGTCTATGGCGAGCTACCGATCACCGACCGGTGGCGCAGCCGCCTGACGCTTAGCGAGGCGCGGGATGAGAGTGACACCCGCGACGACTTCGGGGATGCCGTTTTCGATACTCAGGCCCGCACTGCGCGCTGGGAAAACACGGTCGACTTCGGGCCTCATGAGCTGATTGCCGGCATCGAGCACAGCGAGGACCGGGTCAGCAGCACGACGCCCTTCGACGAGACAAGCCGCGACAATACCGCCGTCTTCGCCCAGGGGCTGCTGGATCTTCAGCCACTCTCTGTCCAGCTGAGCCTGCGTCACGATGACAACCAGGCCTTCGGGGAGGAGGTGACGGGTAGCCTGGCGCTGGGCTATGCGCTGGATAGCCGGCACACCCTGCGGGCCAGTGTCGGTACCGCCTTCAAGGCGCCGACCTTCAATCAGCTCTACTTTCCCGGGTTCGGCAATCCCGACCTGGAGGCCGAGACCTCCGAGACGTTCGAGCTGGGCGTGCGCGCTCAGTACCAGCGACTGTTCTGGGATCTCGCCGCCTACCAAACCAACATCGACGACCTGATCGCCTTCACGCTTCAGGATGGCCGCTTTGCTCCCTTCAATGTCGACGAGGCCCGCATTCGCGGCGTCGAGTTGACCACCGGCGTGGAGCTTGCCGACTGGGCCCTGGCCACGGCGCTGACCTGGATCGATCCGGAAAACCGTGAGACCGGCAACCGCCTGGTGCGCCGCGCCACCCAGAGCCTGCGCCTGGATGTCGATCGCGAGCTGGGCGACTGGTCCCTGGGCGGCTCCTGGATCGCCCAGAACCATCGCTACAACGATGCCGCCAACGAGGAGCGGCTGCCCGGCTTCGGGCTGGTCAACCTGCGCGCCGGCTGGGCCTTCGCGCCGATGTGGTCCGCCCGCCTGACCGTGGAGAACGCCCTGGACAAGGAGTACGCGACGGCACGCTTCTTCGATGGCGCTGATTTCATCAACGCCGGTCGCGCCGCCTTCCTCAGCCTGCACTTCGGTGGCTGGTGAGCCCTCGGCTGACGCCTCTGGCCCTGGCACTGCTGCCCCTGGCGGCGGCGCCGGCCCTGGCGGACGCGCGTTGCGCGCTGGACGACCGCGGCCGCGAGATCTGCCTGCCGGCCCCCGCCGAGCGCATCGCCGCGCTCTCGCCGGGGGCCACCGAGCTGGTCTATGCCGCCGGTGCGGGAGAGCAGGTGGTGGCGGTGGTGGCCTATAGCGACTATCCGCCGGAGGCCGCCGAGGTGGCCTCGGTGGGCAGCCATACCCGGGTCGATCTGGAGCGGCTGCTGGCTCTCTCGCCGGAGCTGGTGATCGGCTGGGTCACCGGCAACCCCCTCGAGCAGCTGGAGGCCCTCGAGGCCCTGGGCCTGCCGGTCTTCATGATCGAGCCGCGCACCGTCGAGGGGGTGGCCGGCGCCATCGAGCGGCTGGCGCACCTGGCCGGCAGCGAGGCGTCGGGTCGGGCGGAGGCGCAGCGTTTTCGCGAGGGCATGGCGGCGCTCGCCGAGCGCTACCGCGAGGCCGAGCCGGTCGCGGTCTTCTATCAGGTGTGGGACGAGCCGCTGATGACCATCAACGACGAGCACCTGATCGGCCAGGTGCTGACCCTGTGCGGCGGCGTCAACGTCTTCGGCGATCTCGACCGCCTGGTGCCGCGCCTGGACGAGGAGTCGGTGCTGGCCGCCGATCCGGAGGCGATACTGGCCGGCGGCATGGGCGAGGAGAACCGCGGCTGGCTCGACCACTGGACCCGCTACCCGGCGCTCACCGCCGTGGCCCAGGACAACCTCTTCTTCGTACCGCCTTCGCTGATCCAGCGGCCCACGCCGCGCCTGCTGGAGGGCAGCCGGATCGTCTGCGAGAAGCTCGAGGTCGTCCGCAGCCGACGCGAGGCGCGCCCCTGATGGTCACCCTGGCGCGCCCCCTGGGGTGGCTGGCCCTGGTCGCCCTGGCGGCCCTGGTGCTCTCGGTGGCGCTGGGCAGCGTGCCGCTCTCGCCGGGGGAGATCCTCGCCGCCCTGCGCGGCCAGGGCAGCCCGCTCACCCAGACCCTGGTCCTCGAGCTGCGCCTGCCCCGTTCGCTCTCCGCCTTCGCGGTGGGGGTGATCACCGCGCTGCTCGGGGTGCCGACCTTCCTCTACCTGCTCTACCGGAGTCAGTGATGAGCCGACTCGAGGTCGTGCGGCTGGTGATCGACGTCCCGGGACGCCCCGACGGTCGGGCGCTCTCCTTCCAGGTGGAACCGGGCCAGGTGTGGGGGGTGCTGGGCCCCAACGGCGTCGGCAAGACCACGCTCTTGCATACCCTGGCGGGGCTCAGGACGCCCCGCGCTGGGGAGGTGCGACTGGCGGGGCGCCCGCTGGGCGCGCTGCGTCGCCGCGAGGTGGCGCGCCAGCTGGGGCTGGTGTTCCAGGAGCGCCACGACGGCTTTCCCGCCACCGTGCGCGAGACGGCGCTGATTGGCCGCCACCCCTATCTGTCGCCCTGGCAGATGGAGGGCGCCGAGGAGCTGCGCCTGGCCGAGGCGGCCCTGGAACGCCTCGACGTGGCCCACCTGGCCGATCGATTGGTCGGCACCCTCTCCGGGGGCGAGCGCCAGCGCCTGGCCATCGCCACCGTGCTGACGCAGGCGCCGGCCCTGTGGCTCGCCGACGAGCCCACCAACCATCTCGATCTGCATCACCAGTCCAGCGTGATGGCCCTGCTCGCCGGGCAGGCCGCCGAGGGGCGCGCCGTGCTGATGTGCCTGCACGACCTCAACCTGGCCGCCCGCTGGTGCGACCAGCTGCTGCTGCTCTACCCGGATGGCGAAGCCTGCTGGGGGCCGGCGGAGACCATGCTGGAACCCGCCGCCCTGGAGCGCCTCTATGGCCAGCGCCTGGCCACCGCCTGGGTAGACGGCGCCCCTGTCTTCGTTCCCGCGCGATGACGGGCAAGATGCCCCGGCCGTCCGTGAACGGGTTCTCCCTCACTGAGCCAGGCCGAAAGGGGAGAGAGCCGAGCGCCTGCCATGGACCGGTAGCCGTCGGGAAAACTGTCTAAGCTCCAAACAAAACAGCCAGCGACGGGGAGTGCGATGGAGGTTACCAGCCTGATCAGTACCGAGACGATCAACCTGCGGCTGCATGGGCACACCAAGTCCGAGATTCTCGACGAGCTGATCGAGGTGCTGGCCAAAGCGGGCAAGCTGATCGATCCGCAGGCGTTCAGGGAGGCGATTCTCCAGCGTGAGGAACAGTTCTCGACCGGGCTCGAGAACGGCGTCGCCATCCCCCATGCTCGCACCGACGCGGTCCGAACGCCGGCGATCGCAGTGGGCATCGCGCCGGAGGGAGTCGACTATGGCTCGCTCGACCATCAGCCCAGCCGGATCTTCTTTCTGATTGCCGAAACCGACGCGGTGGCCGAGGAGCATCTCAAGATCCTCGCCTCGTTGTCGCGGCATATGCGGGACTCGCACTATATTCAGCGCCTGCTGCAGGCGGGCAGTGCGAACGAGTTGATCGGGCTGCTGGCCGGCGACGCCCAGGCCGGCAACGCCGTCGAGGCTGCCGCCGCCCCGTCGATGCCGCGGGTGCTGGCGGTGACCGGCTGCCCGACCGGCATTGCACACACCTATATGGCGGCCGATGCGCTGAAAGTCTGTGCCGAACGGATGGAACAGCCGATCCGGGTCGAGACCCGCGGGGCCATCGGCGAGCGGGATCGCCTGACCGAGCAGGAGATCGCCGCCGCCGACGTGATCGTCATCGCCTCCGATACCCGGGTCGATATGGATCGCTTTGTCGGCAAGAAGCTGATCAGGGTGCCGGTACGGGAGGCGATCCGCGACCCGAAGGGGCTACTGGAACGGGCCCTGAGCGGTGAGGCGACCGTCTACGCCGGCAGGGAAGGGGACGACGCCGTGCCTCGGCCGGCCGCGACCCGTCCCGGCATCTACCAGCACCTGATGAACGGCGTCTCGAACATGCTGCCGTTCGTCGTCGGCGGCGGCATCCTGATCGCGCTCTCCTTCATGTTCGGCATCGATGCGTTCGACCCGGACAGCCCGGACCACCATCCCCTGGCGGTCGGCGGTTTCATGGCAGCGCATTCCGGCGGCGGCTTTCTCGGTGGCATGATCGCCGGCCTGCTGGGCGGCTATCTGATGCTGGCCATCGGCCATCTCTGCCGCACTCTGCCACGCAGCCTGCGGGGGGTGGAGACGGTACTCATCTACCCGGTGATGGGCCTGCTGCTGACCGGCGGCCTGATGTACCTGCTGCTGATGCCTCTGGCGGCTATCAACAGCGCGCTGGTGAACTGGCTGGCTGCGCTCGGCGTCGGCAACCTGATCCTGCTGGGCACCTTGCTGGGCGGGCTGATGGCGGTGGACCTCGGCGGGCCGGTCAACAAGGCGGCCTACACCTTCGGCATCGCCGCCCTCGCGGCGGGCAACCATCTGCCCCAGGCCGCGGTCATGGCCGGCGGCATGGTGCCGCCACTGGCGATGGGAGTGGCGACGCTGCTGTTTCGCAGCCGCTTTGGCGCCAACGAGCGGCGCGCCGGCAAGAGCTGCTTCGTGCTCGGCGCGTCTTTCATCACCGAAGGTGCCATCCCCTTTGCCGCCGCCGACCCGCTCCGGGTGCTGCCCGCCTGCATCGTCGGCTCGGCGCTGGCCGGCGGCCTGTCGATGTATTTCGGTTGCCAACTGCCGGCCCCTCATGGCGGAGTCTTCGTCATCCCGCTGGTCGAAAATCCGTTTCACTACCTGCTGGCGATCGCCCTCGGTTCGCTGGTGAGCGCCCTGCTGGTCGGCAGCCTGAAGCCGGCCCTCGCGCTCGAAGCCCGTGTAAACCCGCCTCATTCATCAGGAACGTGAGATGGGAGCGCTTATAGGGCGTGGCGGAAGCGCAGGATCCGGCCGTGATCCATGGGATCGTCGAGGAGATCGGCCTGCACCCCGAAGGTGCGGCGCAGCCGGTCGGCGGTCAGTACCCGCTCGGGCCGTCCCAGCTCGACCAGGCGCCCGGCCTCCATCACGGCGATGCGGTCGCAGGTCATGGCCTGGTTGAGGTCGTGCAGGGCGATCACCACCGTGACCGGCAGCTCCCTGACCAGTTGCAGGATCGACAGCTGGTGGCGGATATCGAGGTGGTTGGTGGGCTCGTCGAGCAGCAGGATCCTCGGCTGCTGGGCCAGGGCGCGGGCGATATGCACCCGCTGACGCTCGCCGCCGGAGAGGGTATGCCAGAGGCGTTCGGCCATCGCCAGCATGCCCACGTCCTCGAGGGCGCGGCCGACGAGGGCATCGTCCTCGTCGGACCAGGGGCGCAGCGGCGAGAGGAAGGGCGTGCGGCCCAGGGCCACCGCCTCCCGGACGTGGATGCGATCGAGGGTCTCCGCCTGCTGTTCGACGAAGGCGATGGCGCGGGCGATATCGCGCCGGCGCATGCCCTGCAGCGGCCGGCCATCCAGCAGCACGCGGCCGGCCTTGGGCGTGCACAGCCCGGCGAGCACCCGCAGCAGGCTGGTCTTGCCCGAGCCGTTCGGGCCGATCAGGCCGAGGGTCTCGCCGGGCGCCACCGCGAGGCCGACCTCGTCCAGCAGCCGGTGCCCGTGGACCCGGTAGTCGATGCCTTCCGCGGTCAGTCTCATCGTGTCCTCGTCCCGCGAATCAGGATGATGGCGAAGGCCGGGGCGCCGATCAGCGCCGTGACCACCCCGATCGGCAGCACCTGCCCCGGCACCAGGATGCGGGAGAGGATGTCCGCGCCGATCAGGAAGACGGCGCCGGCCAGCGCCGAGGCCGGCACCAGCCGGGTGTGGCGACTGCCGACCAAAAAGCGCATGGCGTGGGGAATCACCAGCCCCACGAAGCCGATGGCCCCGACCATGGAGACCATCACCGCGGTGACCAGGGCCATGGCGCCGATCAGCAGGCCCCGCACGCGGCGCACGGCGATGCCCAGGGAGGCGGCGCCGTCGGCGCCGAAGGTGAAGGCATCCAGCGCCCGCCGGTACCACAGGCAGACCAGCAGGCCGCCCAGCGCCGCGGGCAGTCCCAGGGCCACATCCTTCCAGCGCACCCCGGAGAGGTTGCCCATCAGCCAGAACAGGATGCCTCGCGCCTGCTCGGCACTCGCCGACTTGGCGATGATCAGGGCGGTCAGGGCGTTGAACAGCTGGGAGCCGGCGATGCCGGCCAGGATGATGGCGCCCGCGGCCTGGGTGGCGCGCCCGCCGCCGGTGCCGCTGCCGGCGGCATGGGCGAGCAGCACCACTAGGCCGAAGGCCAGGCCCGCCCCGGCGAAGGCGCCCAGCGAGAGCGTCATGGCGCCGGCGCCGAGCCCGGCGATGGTCACCGCCACGGCGCCGGTGGAGGCGCCGGCGGAAATCCCCATCAGGAAGGGATCGGCCAGGGGATTGCGCAGCAGCGCCTGCAGCACCACGCCGGCCAGGGCCAGCCCCGCGCCGCAGCAGGCGGCGAGCACGCTCCGGCTGAGCCGATAGTCCCAGACGATGCCGGCGTCGATGCGATCGACGGCATGCTCCGCCCCCCACAGGCGATTGGCCAGCACCTTGAGGATCGTCTCCAGCGGGATCGCGGTCTCGCCGATGGCGGTGCCGGCCAGAATGGCCGCCAGCAGCAGCGACGGCGCGAGCCAGGCCCAGCGCCAGCCCAGCCGCGCCCGATCCGCGAGCGAGATCGAACTCATCGCTCGAGGTCGAG
>NZ_CP071922.1:2921987-2924185 GCF_017584085.1 Halomonas sp. BM-2019 | reverse complement strand
CGCATGGTGGCGCTCATCGCATGGGCATCCATCTCGAGGATGTGGCCGTTGCGCACCGCCGTCATCTCACGGGTCACGGGATCGCCATGGAGGAAGTCGAGCTTGGCCTCCACATCGTCGGCGGCGAAGCGGCGGCGATCCATGCGTGCCACCACGATGATATCCGGATCGGCCCGGGCGATGGATTCCCAGCCGACGAGGGGCCACTCCTCATCGGATTCCACCACGTTGCGGATGCCGAGTTTGTCCATCATGTAGCCCGGTGCCCCGAGCCGGCCGGCGACATAGGGGTCGGCCGAACCGTCGGGGGAGGAGAACCAGAACAGCGCCGACAACTCCTCCGGCAGGTCGAGGCTTTCCGCCAGGGACACGGCGCCGGCTTCGCGGGCCTCGAGGTCGGCCACCAGGGCCTCTCCGGCCTGGCGCACGTCGAAGATGCCGGCCAGTTCGAGGATGCCCTTGTAGACCTGCTCGGGGGAGAAGGCGGCGGTACGGGTGCCGTCGCCGCCGGTGCTGTTGTCCTTGGTGTCGCAGTCGGCCGGCATCACATAGGTGGCGATGCCCAGGTCCTCGAACTGATCCCGGGTCGCCACGCTGCCGGTGGGGCCGACGTGCCATTCGTACTGGGCGGCCACCAGCCCGGGGCGTCGGTTGACCACGGACTCGAAGCTCGGGTCGTTGTCGGCCAGCCGCTCGATACCGGCATCGAGCTCGCTGAACTCCGGCAGCACCGGGGAGAACCAGACCGAAGTGCCCAGGACCCGTTCGCCCAGTCCCAAGGCATAGAGGATCTCGGTCGCCGATTGGCCGACGGTGATCGCACTTTCCGGTGCGGATGAGAGCGTGATTTCCCGCTCGCAATTGGTGAGTGTCAGCGGATAATTCGTGCTGTCCGACATGGCATGGGCGGCGGGAATCATCGGCAGTATGGCCAGGATATAACGAGCGAGTCTCATGGTTTTCCTTCCGATATTGTTGCTGAAATGGGCAGATTCGATGTGCTGACTTTCGATGAAATGGCCCCCTTCATCATGGCCATGTCGCGATATTGATGGCCTCGGTTGCCGAGCAGTGGGCGAAAGCGGCGAAGATCATGGAGGAAGTCGACACAAGAAAACAAGCCCCCATCGCCGCCGGTGTGGTGACGCTCAGGTATCGCCATCGGGCGGCGTTCCGGTGTCTATGGGGGCGGGATCGGGCCCCGAGAGGCGATCCTGAGGCGGACTGGCGCCGGCGATTGCGCCCGTTGCGGGAATTGCTTTAGGATGGCCCGACTCGAGACGGGTGCCCCTGTCCTGGAGAAAGTTGGGCAGGGGATAATCGGGAAGTATGGTGAGGCCTCGCGCCGATCCCATCGCTGCCCCCGCAACGGTAATGAGTGAGTCGCCTGCAAAGACCACTGGCAATCGCCGGGAAGGTGTGGGCACCGACGCGATCTCCCGATCGCGTCCTCCTCGAGCCCGGAGACCGGCCCGTCATGTCGTTTCATCCAGTAACGGTGCGGTGGGCGCCGGGGATAGTCCGTGTTTTCGATTCCTTTCCCAGCTTCCCGGCGGGGCATCCGCCGGAGGGGGCCTCTGGTCGGGTGCCATCCCCTGGCGCCGCGTCGGGCGAGGTCGTCATGACCTCCGTGCGTGATTTTCCCTTCGTCGCCGTGGTCGGCCAGCAGGCGCTGAAGACGGCCCTGCTGCTCAACGCCATCCATCCCCAGCTGGGCGGGGTGCTGATCAGCGGCCCCCGCGGCAGCGCCAAGTCCACCCTGGCCCGGGCCCTGGCGGCGATCCTCCCCGACGACGCCGAGGGGCGCCGGCCGCCCTTCGTCACCCTGCCGCTGGGTGCCAGCGAGGAGCGCCTGACCGGCAGCCTGGACCTGCAGCGGGTGCTGGCCGAGCGCGAGGCGGCCTTCCAGCCGGGGCTGCTGGCCAGGGCGGACGGCGGCGTGCTCTACGTCGATGAGGTCAACCTGCTGCCGGACCCCCTGGTGGACCTGCTGCTCGACGCGGCGGCCAGCGGCGTCAACAGCGTCGAGCGCGATGGCATCAGCCATCGCCATCCCGCCCGCTTCGGCCTGATCGGCACCATGAATCCGGACGAGGGCGAACTGCGCCCGCAGCTGCTCGACCGCTTCGGCCTCTGCGTCGAGCTCGAGGCCGCGGTGGGCGTCGAGGAGCGCATCGCCATCGTGCAGCAGCGCGAAG
>NZ_CP071922.1:2915182-2921955 GCF_017584085.1 Halomonas sp. BM-2019 | reverse complement strand
CGCCTGGGCCAGGCGCGGCGGGCGCTGGCCGAGATCGTCACCGAGGCCTGGGTCTACGAGCATATCGCCCAGGGCTGCGCGGCCGCCGGCGTCGAGGGCCTGCGGGCGGACGTGACCTGGCACCGGGCGGCCCGGGCCCATGCCGCCTGGTGCGGTGCCGCCACGGTGGGTCAGGAGGACCTGGAGAGCGTCGCGCCCTGGGTGCTGGCCCATCGCCGCAGCCTGGAGCCCCGCCGCGATGAGCCGCCGCCTTTCCCCGGGGGCGGGCATGGCGGCTCCGGTGGCGGGAGTGGCACCGCGTCCGGCGGCGGCCAGGCCGGCCCTACGGGGGAGGGGCAGTGGGGCGCCATGCCACCGCAGGCCCAGCCGAGCGTCGGCGTGCCGGCCCGCGCCACCGCCGCATCGGCGGCCGCCGACCCAAGGTGTGAGAGCCGCGGGAGCCGTGGGACACGCCAACCGGACTGGTTCGCCACCCTGATCGCCAACCGCGGCCGCTGGCCCTGGCGGGAGCTGCGCCATCGCCGGGGTCGCGCCAGGCGGCCGCTGGTGCACCTGGTGCTGCTGGATACCTCCGCCTCCACCCTGGACGGGCATCGGCTGGGCCGCGCCAAGGGCGTGGTGGAGCGCCTGGGGCGCCAGGCCTACGCCGCCCGGGAGCAACTGGCGGTGCTGGGCTTCGGCAACGACGGCGTCACCCCGCTCCTGTCCCGCCGCCGCGCCCCCAAGGCGCTGCCCGGGCGACTCGAGGCCACCGGCGGTGGCGGCGGCACGCCGCTGCGCGAGGTGATCCACCGCGCGGCGCGGCTGATTCGCCAGTGGCGCCGGCAGGAGGCCGGCCTCAGGGTGCGCACCTACCTGATCACCGACGGCCGTATCCGCCAGCCCCTGGACGGCCTGCCGTCGCTGGGCGACTGCCTCGTCGTGGATACCGAGCAGGCCGCCGTCAAGCGGGGGCGGGGCGCGCGGATCGCCGAGCAGTTGGGCGCCCGCTATTATCCCCTGCCCCTAGGAGAGACGACCCATGGCTGAGCCGACCGCCGCGGCGAGTGCCGCCTGTCCCGCGCTCATGATCGCCGCGCCCTCCTCGGGGCAGGGCAAGACCACGGTGACCGCGGCCCTGGCCCGGCTGCTGCGCAACCGGGGCCAGGTGGTGCGGGTCTTCAAGACCGGCCCCGACTACCTGGACCCCCGGGTGCTGGCCCAGGCCTCCGGGCGGCCGGTGGACCCCCTCGATCTGTGGATGGCCGGCGAGGCCGACTGCCGCCGGCGCCTGTATGAGGCCGCCCGGGAGGCGGACCTGATCCTGGTGGAGGGCGCTATGGGGCTCTTCGATGGCGAGCCCTCCAGCGCCGACCTGGCCGCGCTGTTCGACCTGCCGCTGGCCATCGTCATGGACGTCAAGGGCATGGCCCAGACCGCGGCGGCGCTGGTGGCCGGCCTGGCGGGCTTCCGCGACGACATCCGCATCGCCGGGCTGATCGCCAACGCCTGCGGCTCCCGGCGCCATCGGGAGCTGATCGAGGGCGCGCTGCCGGCCGAGATTCCGCTGCTGGCCGCCGTGCCGCGGGATGCCACCCTGGCCCTGCCGGAACGCCACCTGGGGCTGGTCCAGGCCGAGGAGATCCGCGACGACCTGGAGGCCCGTTTCGAGGCCGGCGCCGCGGCCCTCGCGGCCGAGGGCGTGGCGGAGGCGCTGCTGTCATTGCCGCCGGTCGCCTTCGCGGCGCCCCCCGCGGCCGCCACGGCGCCCCTGCCGTCGCTGCGGGGCCGGACCATCGGCGTGGCCCGGGACGCGGCCTTCAGCTTCATCTACCAGGCCAACCTGGAGCTGCTGGAGCGCATGGGGGCGACCCTGCGCTTCTTCTCGCCGCTCACCGATACCCGTTTGCCGCCCTGCGATGCCCTCTGGCTGCCCGGCGGTTATCCCGAGCTGCATGCCGCGGGGCTGGCGGCGAACGCCTCGATGCGCGAGGCGATCCAGGGCTTCTTCGCCGCCGACAAGCCGATCCTCGCCGAGTGCGGGGGCCTGCTCTACTGCCTGGAGAGCCTGACCGATATCGACGGCGAGACCCACGCCATGCTGGGGCTGCTGCCCGGCCGGGGCGCCATGCGCGGGCGGCGCGGCTGCCAGGGCATGCAGACCGCCGAGCTGCCGGAGGGGCCGGTGCGTGGTCATGCCCACCACCGCTCGGTGGCGGAGGGCACGCCCGCGCCCATCGCCTTCGGCCGGCGCCAGCGCCACCCCGCGCCGGGAGAGGCGATCTATCGAGAGCGCGGCCTCACGGCCACCTACCTGCACCTGTTCTTTCCCGACAACCCCGATGCCCTGGCCCGACTCTTCTCGCCGGGCCCGGCATCGGCAGGCGCGACCAAAGAGACACATTCCATCACCCCAGAGGAGTCCCACGGATGAACCTGAACAAGATCCCCGCCACGGTGGTGACCGGCTTCCTGGGCAGCGGCAAGACCACCCTGCTGGCCGGCATGCTGCGCCAGGTGACCGGCAAGCGCATCGCCGTCATCGTCAACGAGTTCGGCGAGCAGGATATCGACTCCAGCCTGCTGCGTGGCTGTGCCTTAAGTTGTGAAGAGGAAGGCGGCGAGGGGGGCGCTCCCGTGGAGGTCGAGCGCGGCATCTATGAGCTGGCCAACGGCTGCATCTGCTGCACCGTGGAGGAGGAGTTCCTGCCGGTAATGAAGCAGTTGGTGGCCCGCCGCGACACGATCGACCATATCCTGATCGAGACCAGCGGCCTGGCCCTGCCCAAGCCGCTGGTGCAGGCGTTCAACTGGCCGGAGGTGCGTCAGCACTGCACCGTGGACGCCATCATCACCGTGGTCGATGGCCCGGCGGTGGCCGCCGGCCGCTACGCCCACGACGTGGCGAGGGTCGAAGCCCAGCGCCTGGCCGACGAGAGCCTGGACCACGACCCCAGCCTGCACGAGCTGCTCGACGACCAGCTCAGCGCGGCGGACCTGGTGCTGGTCACCAAGACCGACCTGCTCGATCCGGCCGAGCGGGCCCGGGTGGAGGCGCTGATCGCCCAGCGGGTGCCAGCCTCGGTCAAGACCCTGTTTATCGACCAGCGCGCCTATGGCAACGGTGACGGCGACGCATCGCGGGCCGCGGAGCGGGCCCAGCTGGAGGCCCTGATGGGCATCGGCGCGGCCAGCGAAGAGACCATCGATCGTATCGACAACCACCACGATCGCCACCACGCCGAGGGCGCCCACCACGACCACGCCCACGATCACTTCGACTCCTGCGTGATCCGCCTGGGCGAGGTGGATGGCGAGGCCCTGGCGGCACGCCTCCAGGCGCTGCTGAAGAGCCACGAGATCTATCGCGCCAAGGGCTTCGCGGCGATTCCGGGCAAGCCCATGCGGCGGGTGATCCAGGCCGTGGGCGAGCGCCTGGATGGCTACTTCGATCGGCTCTGGGGGGCGGACGAGCCGCGCGCCACCCAGCTCGTCTTCATCGGCAAGGGGCTGGATGGCGCGGCCCTGCAGGCCGCCCTGGCGGACGTCGAGATCGCGACGAGCCCCTGATGCACCTGTTCGCCGCCAAGCCCGGGGGCTTCGTCGACGACGAGGGGATCGTCGACCTGCAGCAGAGCCCCGCCGAGATCGTCATCCTGTCCGCCGCCGACAGCAGCCTGGCAGCCCTGGCCCAGGCGGCGGAGCGCCTGGCCGAGGCGAGCGGCGAGGGCTTTCCCTCGCTGCGCCTGGCCAACTGGATGCACCTGATCAAGCCCGCCGCCTACGACCTCTACGAGGACCGGGTGCTGGAGCGGGCGCGGCTGGTGATCGTCTCGCTGCTGGGCGGCAGCGGCTACTGGCGCTACGGCCACGAGCGCCTGCTGGCCTGGGCCGCCGCCGACAAGGGGCGCCAACTGATCCTGGTGCCGGGCTGCGACGCCCCGGACGACGCCCTGCTGGCGGACTCCAGCGTGCCCGTCGCCACGGCCCACCGGGTGTGGCGCTACCTGCGCGAGGGCGGGGTGGACAACGCCGAGCAGCTGCTGCGCTGTATCGGTAGCGAGTGTCTCGGACTGCCGCTGGCGTGGCGCGAACCCCAGGCGCTTCCCGCGGCGCTGCTCTATTTTCCCCAAGCCGCTTTTCATGAAGGCTCTTCTCATGAAGGTTCTTCTCATGAAGGTTCTTGCCGGGAGGCGCCGCAGGGCCGGCCGGTTACCACGCTGAATGGGTGGCAGGCATGCCGGGATCCCGAACGCCCGGTCTGCCTGCTGCTCTTCTATCGCAGCCATCTGCAGGGCGCCAATACCGCGGTGCTGGATGGCCTGCTCGAAGCGCTCGAGGCCCAGGGCCTCGCCCCCCTGGCGGTGGCGGTGGCCTCGCTCAAGGAGCCGGCCTGCCTGGCCTTCGTCAACCACCTGATCGAGCAGACCGGCGCCGGGCTGGTGATCAATACCACCGGCTTCGCGGTCAATCGCCATGCCGACGGGAGCGAGGCCCTCGACGAGGCGGAGCTCAACCAGGAGCTCGCGGGGCTCTTCGTCGGCCGGCCGGTGGTGCTGCAGGCGATCCTCGCCAGCAGCACCGAGGAGGACTGGCGGGCCGAGGCCGGCGGCCTGCGCAGTCGCGACCTGGCCATGCAGGTGGTGCTGCCGGAGATGGATGGCCGCATCCTGACCCGGGCGGTGGGCTTCAAGAGCGAGGCCCACTACAGCGAACGCTGCCAGCTGTCGGTGATCCGCCACGCCCTGCACCCGGAGCGGGCCGTCTTCGTCGCCCGGCTGGCGCGGCGTTTCTGCGACCTGCGACGCACCCCGAACCGGGAGAAGCGCCTGGCGCTGGTGCTGGCCAACTACCCCAACCGCGACGGGCGCATCGGCAACGGCGTCGGCCTCGATACGCCGGCCTCGACGGTCGCCATCCTGCGCGCCCTGGCCGGGGCGGGCTATCCCGTCGACGACCTGCCGGCGGACGGCGATGCCCTGGTCCGCCGGCTGCAGGCGGGGGTGACCAACGATCCCCGGGGGCTGGACCGGCGCGGCTGCTGGCAGAGCATCGCCCTCGACGACTACCTGGCCTGGTTCCGGACCCTGCCGGAGACGCTCCAGGCGGCGGTGTGGACGCGCTGGGGCGCGCCCAGCGAGGACCCCAAGCATCGCCAGGGCCGGCTGATGATCGCCGGGATCCGCCTGGGCGAGACCTTCGTCGGTATCCAGCCGCTGCGCGACCTGGGTGACGACCCGCTCCAGAGCTACCACGATACGGAGCTGGTGCCGCCCCATAGTTACCTGGCCTTCTATCTCTGGCTGCGTGACCACTACCGGGTGGACGCGCTGATCCATGTCGGCAAGCACGGCAACCTGGAGTGGCTGCCGGGTAAGAGCACGGCGCTGTCCGCCGACTGCTGGCCGGATCTCGCCCTGGGGCCGCTGCCGCACTTCTATCCCTTTATCGTCAACGACCCGGGGGAGGGCGCCCAGGCCAAGCGCCGCAGCCAGGCGGTGATCATCGATCACCTGATGCCGCCGCTGGCCCGCGCCGAGCTCTACGGGGCCATGGCGGAACTCGAGGCGCTCACCGACGAGTACTACCAGGCACTCGGCATGGACCCGCGGCGCGAGGCGCTGCTGCGCGAGCGCATCCTCGGCCACCTGCGCGACACCGGGATCGACCGGGAGCTGGCGCAGGGCAGAGTAGGAGAGGAGGCCGCCGGGGAGGCGGAGGACGAGCGCCTGCTCAACGAGCTGGACACCTACCTCTGCGATATCAAGGAGGCGCAGATCCGCCACGGCCTCCACGTGCTGGGCCGCCTGCCGCCGAGGGACAAGCTGGCCGGAACCCTGGTCGCCATCCTGCGCCTGCCGAGAGGCGATAAGCCGGCCCAGCGCGGCCTGCTGCACAACCTGGCCGCCGACCTGGGCCTGCCGCCGGGCTTCGACCCCCTGGCGGCCGGGGCCGAGCCCTGGGCCGGCCCGCGGCCGGCGGCGCTGGCCGAGCTGGACGACGCCCCCTGGCGCAGCGGCGCCGATACCCGCGAACGCCTGGAGCGCCTCGCTCACCGCCTGGTGGAGGCGCACGTTCTGGAGGAGGGCTGCCTGGCCACCCTGGCCCGGGACTACCCGGCTACGGCCGGGCAGCTGCGCCAGGTACGCGGCGGACTCTGGGCCGCCATGCAACGCGGCGTGGAGATGGAGCTGGCGTCGCTGCTGGACGGTCTCGAGGGGTGTTTCGTCCCGCCGGGGCCGAGCGGCGCCCCCAGCCGCGGTCGCCTGGACGTGCTGCCCACCGGGCGCAACTTCTTCGGCGTCGATAATCGCGCCATTCCGTCGCCGGCCGCCTGGTCCCTGGGCGAGGCCTCGGCCCAGGCCTTCGTCGAGCGCTACCTGCAGGATCACGGCGACTATCCGCGCCGCCTGGGCCTGTCGATCTGGGGCACCGCCACCATGCGCACCGGCGGCGACGATATCGCCCAGGCCTTCGCCCTGATGGGGGTGCGGCCGGTCTGGTCGCTGGGCTCGCGGCGGGTGATCGATATCGAGGTGATTCCCGCCATGCTGCTGGGACGCCCCCGGGTGGACGTCACCCTGCGGGTCTCCGGCTTCTTCCGCGACGCCTTCGCCAACGTCATCCGCCTCTTCGACCGGGCGGTGCGGGCGGTGGCCGAGTACCAGGAGCCGGGGGATGCCAACACCATCCGCGCGGCGGTGCTGGCGCGGCGGGACGAGCTCGAGGCCCGGGGGCTCACGCCCGAGGCGGCCGCCCGGGAGGCCGGCTACCGGGTCTTCGGCAGCCGGCCC
>NZ_CP071922.1:2909696-2915125 GCF_017584085.1 Halomonas sp. BM-2019 | reverse complement strand
TGGCAGGGCGCCGACGACCTGGCCGAGGCCTACCTGGCGAGCGGGGCCTACGCCTACGGCCAGTTTCCCGAGTCGGGGGTGGCCGCCCGGGCGGCCTTCGAGCACCAGCTCGAGGGCCTGGAGGCGGTGATGCACAACCAGGACAACCGCGAGCACGACATCCTCGACTCCAACGGCTACTACGCCTTCCAGGGCGGCATGGCCAACGCCAGCCGGGCGCTGGCCGGCCGGGCGCCGAGCATCTACCACGCCGATCACGCCGACCCGGCCCGGCCGCGCATGCGCAGCCTCGAGCAGGAACTGACCCGGGTGATCCGCTCCCGGGTGCTCAACCCCAAGTGGATCGAGGCGATGCGCGAACACGGCTACAAGGGCGCCGCCGAGATGGCGGCGACGGTGGACTACCTGTTCGCCTATGACGCCACCACCGACCTGGTGGCCGACTACCAGTATGCCCAGGTCAGCCAGGCGCTGGTGCTGGATCCCCACAACCAGCGGTTCCTGCGCGAACACAATCCGGCGGCCATGGAGGAGATGGCCGAGCGCCTGCTCGAAGCCATCCAGCGAGGCCTGTGGCGGGCGCCCGGCGAGCAGGGCGAGGCGCTGCAGGACCTGCTGCTGGAGATCGACGAAACCCGGGAGCTGGCGCCCTGATGGTGGATCAGCGGGATAAGGCGGCCAAGGCGAATCAGCCACGTATTAGAGGCTGGTGCCCCGGCGCCTGGCACCCCATGGCCTCCGGCGACGGTCTGCTGGTGCGCGTGCGGCCGCGGTTCGGCCGGCTGACCCGGCGCCAGATGCTGGCCCTGTGCGAGGCGGCCGAGGCCTTCGGCAGCGGCCTGATCGAGCTCACCAGCCGCGCCAACCTGCAGCTGCGCGGAGTCTCCGAGGCCGCCTGGCCCGGGCTGATGGCCTTTCTCGTCGAGCACGGCCTGGTCGAGGCGAACCCCGAGGCCGAGCGCCGCCCCCCGCTGCTGCTGGCCCCCGACTGGCAGCCGGGCGATGCCACCCATGAGGTGGCGCGACGGCTGGAGGCCCGCCTCGACGCGCTACCGGCGCTGCCGGCCAAGTGGGGCCTGGCCATCGATGCCGGGGCCGCGCCGCTGTTGGGTGAGGTGTCGGCGGATCTGCGTATCGAGCGGGCGGCTTCGGGCGCCCTGCTAGTCCGTGCCGATGGCCGTGCCCTGGGTACGCCGGTGGCGTCACCGGAAGCCGCCGTCGAGCTGCTGATACGGCTGGCGCACTGGTTCGTCGACAGCGGCGGGCGCGACGCCGGGCGCATGCGCCGGCACCCGGCGCCGCTGCCGCCCTGGGCGCCGGCATCCACGCCGCCAGCCGGGGCCGGCAAGCCCATGGCGCTGGGGCGTCACCCCATGGGCGCCGTCTTCGGCCTGCCCTTCGGGCGGGCGCCGGCGGCGACGCTGCGGGCCCTGATTGTGGCGGAGTCAGTCGTGGCGGAGTCAGTCGCGTCGGATTCGGCCGCCGTGGATTCGGCCGCCGTGGATTCGGTCAGCGCCGTGCGGGTCACCCCCTGGCGGCGGCTGCTCCTCGAGGGCTTCCCCGCCGGAGCGCCCTTCGATCAGCCCCTCGGGGAACGGGCGCCGGGGCTGCTGGAGAGCGAGAGCGATCCGCGCCTGGCCATGCAGGCCTGTCCGGGCGCTCCCTACTGCGAGCAGGCCAGCGTGGCGACCCTGGGCCTGGCGCGGGACATTGCCGAGCGGCTGAGCGGCCAGGTAGCCGGAAGCGTGCATGTGTCCGGCTGCGCCAAGGGCTGCGCCTGCCAGGCGCCGGCGGATCTCTGTTTGACCGGGCGGGACGGGCGCTTCGACCTGATCGAAGGCGGTCGCGCCGATGGTGCGCCGGTCGCCACCGGCCTCGATGAATCCGACGTTATCGAACACCTGGAGAAGAATCGCGATGCCTTACGTCTATGAAACGGACGGCCCGGCCATCTACCGGGAGTCCTTTTCCATCATCCGGCGCGAGGCGTCGCTTTCGCGCTTCGCGCCGGAGGAGGAGCCGGTGGCGGTGCGCATGATCCATGCCGCCGGCCTGGTGGAGCTGGCCTCCTACATTCATTTCCGCGGCGATGCGGTGAACCGGGCCCGGGCGGCGCTGGAGGCGGGGGCCCCCATCCTGTGCGACGCGCGCATGGTCGCCGAGGGCATTACCCGGGCGCGCATGCCGGCGGACAACGCCATCGTCTGCACCCTGCACGACGAACGGGTCCCCGAGCTGGCCCGGGAGCTGGCCACCACCCGCTCGGCGGCGGCGCTGGAGCTGTGGCGCCCCCATCTCGACGGGGCGGTGGTGGCGATCGGCAATGCGCCCACCGCGCTGTTCCACCTGCTGAACATGCTGGAAGACCCGGCGTGCCCGCGTCCGGCGGCGATCATCGGCTGCCCGGTGGGCTTCGTGGGGGCCGCCGAATCCAAGCAGGCCCTGTGGGAGAGCGCCGCGGCCCCCTGCGTGGTCGTCGAGGGGCGCCTCGGCGGCAGCGCGGTGACGGTGGCCGCCCTCAATGCCATGGCGGATCGCCGCGAATGAGCCAAGAAACCATCAAGCCGGGCACCATCCATGGCGTCGGCCTCGGCCCCGGCAGCCAGGACCTGATGAGCGTGCGCGCCGACCGGCTGATCCGCGGGGCCTCCCACGTCGCCTATTTCCGCAAGAAGGGGCGCAGCGGCCATGCCCGCCGCATCGTCGAGGGCCTGCTGGCGCCCGACGTGATCGAGCTGCCCATGGAGTACCCGGTCACCACCGAGATTCCCTTCGACGACCCCCGCTACAAGGCACTGCTGGCGGCCTTCTACGAACGCCATGTCGCCCAACTGGCCGAGATCGCCGAGGCGGGCCAGGACGTGGTGGTGCTGTGCGAGGGCGATCCCTTCTTCTACGGCTCCTTCATGCACCTCTATAGGCGCCTCGAGGGGCGGGTGCCGGTGGCGGTGGTGCCCGGCATCACCGGCATGTCCGCCGCCTGGACCGCCACCGGGCGGCCGGTGACCTGGGGCGACGACATCCTCACCGTGCTGATGGGCACCTTGCCGGAGCAGGCCCTGGTCGAGCGGATGACACAGACCGACGCCCTGGTGGTGATGAAGATCGGCCGCAACCTGGACAAGCTGCGCCGCGCCCTGGCCCGGGCCGGCCGCGAAGACGAGGCCTGGCTGATCGAGTACGCCGCCATGCCCCAGGAGAGGGTGGTGCCGTTTCGCGAGGCTGGCGACGGCGTGCCCTACTTCTCCATCCTGGTGATCCACGGCAACGGGAGACGGCCATGAGAGATCCTGAGTGGGGGAACGAAGGGTGGCTCAAGGTGGTTGGCCTGGGCCCGGGCAGTGAGGCCCTGATCACCCCGGAGGTCTCCGCCGCCCTGAATGAGGCCACCGACGTGGTGGGCTATGTGCCCTACGTGGAGCGGGTGGCGCCGCGGCCGGGGCTGACGCGCCACGGCTCGGACAACCGCGAGGAGATCCGCCGGGCGGAGGCGGCCCTGCGCCTGGCCGCCGAGGGCCGGCGGGTGGTGGTGGTCTCCTCGGGGGACCCGGGGGTCTTCGCCATGGCCGCGGCGCTCTTCGAGGCGCTGGAGGCGGGCGAGCCCGGGTGGCGCGAGCTGGAGATCCAGGTGCTGCCGGGCATCTCCGCCATGCTGGCCGCCAGTGCACGGCTGGGGGCGCCGCTGGGCCACGACTTCTGCTGCATCAACCTCTCCGACAACCTCAAGCCCTGGGCGCTGATCGAGCGCCGCCTGCGCCTGGCCGCCGAGGCCGACTTCGCCATGGCCTTCTACAATCCCCGCTCCCGGGCGCGCCCGGAGGGCTTCGTCCGCGCCCTGGAGGTGCTGCGTGAGGCCTGCGGGCCGGCGCGTCCGATCATGTTCGCCCGGGCCGTGACCACGCCGGAGGAGCATCTAAGGGTCACCACCCTGGGCGAGGCCAGGGCGGAGATGGCCGATATGCGCACCCTGGTGCTGGTGGGCTCCAGCCAGACGCGCCTGATCCCGCGCCTGACCCCGCATGAGCGCCTGCCCTGGGTCTATACCCCGCGCTCGGCCTTGTGGGGCGAACTCTGATGCAGCCAGGACAATACCGCCTCGACGGAGTGGACTTCCCGGCGCGCTGGCGGCGCCGGCCGCTCGATCATCACCACCGGCAGGCCCAGCTCCCGGGCAGCGGTGAGCTTGGCCACCGCGCCTTCGCCACCGGCGTTCTTGCAGACGATGCGCTGGATGCCGTGCGCCCGCAGCAGGGCCCGATCGCCCGCCAGGGTAAAGGGGCCGCGATCCAGGATCACCCGATGATGGGGCAGGGGCGGCGGCGCCTCGGGGGCATCGACCAGGCGCAGCAGATAGTGGTGCCGGGGCTGGGCGGCGAAGGCGGCCAGCTGCTGGCGGCCGATGGCCAGCAGGATGCGCTGGGGCGGACCGGCCAGGGCCTTTACCGCCGCCTCGATACCGACGACCTTTTCCCAGCGGTCGCCGGCCTGGGCGACCCAGGGCGAGCGGGTCAGGGCGATCAGGGGGATGCCGCTGCGGTGCGCCGCGGCCACGGCGTTGCGGCTCATCCGCTCGGCGAAGGGGTGGGTGGCATCGACCAGATGGGTGATGCCCTGCTCCGCGAGGAAGTCACCCAGGCCCGCCACCCCGCCGAAGCCGCCGATGCGGGTGGGCAGCGGCTGGGGCCTGGGCGCCTTGACCCGGCCGGCATAGCTGAACAGGGCGGGCACCCCGCCTTCGGCCAGGGCACTGGCCAGGGCGCTGGCCTCGCTGGTGCCGCCCAGGATAAGGACTTTCATGATGGCTGACGTAGACGCTCCCTGGCTGACGCTGCTCGGCTGGGGGGAAGGTGGCACAGAAGGGCTGACCGCGGCAAGCCGCCAGGCACTGGAGGGCGCCGAGCTGGTGTTCGGCGCGCGCCGCCATCTGCGCCTCTTGCCGCCTTTGGCCTGCGAGGTGCGGGAGTGGCCGGTGCCCTTCGCCGAGGGCATCCCGCCACTGTTGCGTGAGCGTGGCCGGCGGGTGGTGATGCTGATCTCCGGCGACCCCTTCTGGTTCGGGGCGGGCACCACCCTGGCGCGCCATTTGCCGCCCGGCGAGTGGCGGGCGCTGCCGGCGCCCTCCACCTTCGGCCTGGCGGCATCGAGGCTGGGCTGGCCGCTGGAGGGCTGTACCTGCCTGGGCCTGCACGCCAGGCCGCTGACGCGCATCCGGCCCCATCTGCATGTCGGCCGGCGCCTGCTGGTGCTGCTGCGCGATGGCGAGGCCGTTCATGAGTTGGCCGGCTTGCTTCAATGCTTCGGCTTCGGCGCGTCGCGGCTGCACCTGCTGGAGGCCCTGGGCGGCGACGTGGAGCGCCTGCGCAGCGTGCGGGCCGATGCCCCCCTGCCGGACGATATCGCCCATCCGGTGGCGGTGGGGCTGGAGGTGG
>NZ_CP071922.1:2903343-2909686 GCF_017584085.1 Halomonas sp. BM-2019 | reverse complement strand
CGGGCCTGGCGGACGAATGGTTCGATCACGACGGCCAGATCACCAAGCAAGCCGTGCGCGCCCTGACCCTGGCCGCCCTGGCGCCCCGGGCGGGGGAGCGGCTCTGGGATATCGGCACCGGCTCGGGCTCCATCGCCATCGAGTGGTTGCTGGCCCACCCGGACAACCGTGCCCTGGGCGTCGAGCGCGACGCCGGGCGGGCAGCCCGCGCACGCCGCAATGCCCATGACCTCGGCGTCGACTGGTTCGAGGTGGTGGCGGGCGATGCCGTGGCGATGCTGGAAGCGGGTGCCCTGGCCGAAGCACCGCCGCCCGAGGCGGTCTTTATCGGCGGCGGGCTGTCCCAGGCGCTGCTGGAGGCGCTGTGGCTGCGCCTGCCGGCCGGGGTGCGGATCGTGGCCAATGCGGTGACCCTGGAGTCCGAGGCCCTGCTGACCGCGTGGCACCGGCGGGTCGGCGGCGAGCTGCTGCGCATCGAGCTGGCCAGCGCCGCCTCCCTCGGCACCCGGCGGGGCTGGCAGGCCGGCTATCCCATCGTGCAGTGGCGGGTCAGCCGATGAGGGTGGCGGGCTTCGGCTTTCGCCGCGCGGCACGGCTGGCCTCGCTGATCGAGGCGCTGGCGCGGCTCGAGGCACAGCACGGCCGCGTCGATCGGCTGGCCGCCACGCAAGCGATGCTGCCGTTGGTGGAGGCGCTGGGCCGAGAGCACGGCATCCCCGTGGTGGGGGTGGCGGAGGGCGACCTGCCCCAGGCGGCCACCCTGACCCGCTCCCGGCATAGCCTGGCGGCCCGGGGCACCGGCAGCGTCGCCGAGGCGGTGGCCCTGCTGGCCACCGCGGCACTGGCGAAAGGAGACTCAACATGACCATCCACTTCATCGGTGCCGGCCCCGGGGCGCCGGACCTGCTGACGCTGCGGGGCCGGGACCTGATCGCTTCCTGCCCGGTGTGCCTCTATGCGGGCTCGCTGGTGCCCGAACAGATCCTGGCGCACTGCCCGGATGGCGCCCGCATCGTCAACACCGCGCCGCTCTCCCTCGACGAGATCATCGCCGAGATGCGTACCGCCCACGCCGCGGGCCTAGATGTCGCCCGGCTGCACTCCGGCGATCCGTCGGTGTGGTCCGCCATGGGTGAGCAGTTGCGCCGGCTGCGCGAGCTGGCGATTCCCTACACCATCACCCCGGGGGTGCCGGCCTTCGCCGCGGCCGCCGCCACCCTGGGCCAGGAACTGACCCTGCCGGGGGTGGCGCAGTCGCTCGTGCTGACCCGCACCCCGGGGCGGGCCAGCGCCATGCCGGACGGCGAGACCCTGGCCAACTTCGCCAGGAGCGGCACCACCCTGGCCATTCACCTCTCCATCCACAACCTGCAATACGTGGTGGAGGCGCTGACGCCCTACTATGGCGCCGACTGCCCGGTGGCCATCGTCTGGCGGGCCAGCTGGCCCGACGAGCGGGTGGTGCGGGGGCGCCTGGCGACGGTGGAGGCCCTGGTCGATGACGCCCTGCAGCGCACCGCGCTGATCCTGGTGGGCCCGGTGCTGGACAGCCAGGACTTCCAGGAGAGCCGCCTGTATGCGGTCGGCTACGACCGCCGCTTCCGGCCCCAGTCGGCGGACTCGCCCTTCGCCGCCGGCGAGGGTGGCGCCGTATGATTCGGCTCTCGCTGATCGGTATCGGCACGGGCAATCCCGAGCATGTCACCCTGGCCGCGGTGCGGGCGCTCAACGAGGCGGACCTGATCCTGCTGCCGCGCAAGGGGGAGGCCACCTCGGACCTGATCGACCTGCGCCGGCTGCTGTGCCGCAACCTGCTGGAGGCGTCGTCCCGGACCCGGGTGGTGGAGTTCGACCTGCCGCGCCGCGAGACCCGCGCCGATTACCTGGACGCGGTGGACGACTGGCACGGGGCCATCGCCGCCGTCTGGGGGGAACTGATGGCGACCCATCTGCCGGAGGGCGGGCGGGTCGGCCTGCTGATCTGGGGGGATCCGTCGCTCTACGACAGCAGCCTGCGTATCGCCGGGAGGCTGGGTTCCCGAACGGATGGCGAGGTGGCGGTGGAAGTGGTGCCGGGCATCACCAGCCTGCAGGTGCTGACCGCCGCGCACCGTATCCCCCTCAATGCACTGGCCGAGCCGGTGCAGATCACCACCGGCCGGCGGCTGCGCGAGCGCGGCTGGCCGAGCGATGCCGCGAGCGTGGCGGTGATGCTCGATAGCGGCGGCGCCTTCCAGGCACTGCCGCCCGAGGGCCTCTATATCTGGTGGGGGGCCTACCTGGGCATGGACAAGCAGCGGCTGATCGACGGCCGGCTGGCGGAGGTGGCCGCGGCGATCCTCGAGCGGCGTGCCGCCCTGCGTGAGCAACATGGCTGGATCATGGACATCTATCTATTACGGAAAGTGAGTGCTGGAGAGTGAAATGAAGAAGGTCGATCCCAAGCGCCATGCCGAGCGCATGGCCATCAAGCAGCGCATCATGAACGAGCGCATCGAGGCCGCCGACAAGGAGCAGGGCGTGCTGCTGGTGCTCACCGGCCCCGGCAAGGGCAAGAGCAGCTCCGGCTTCGGCATGCTGGCCCGGGCGCTGGGCCACGGCATGAAGGTGGGGGTGGTGCAGTTCATCAAGGGCGCCTTCAGCACCGGCGAGGAGGCGTTCTTCCGCAACCTGCCGAACGTGGAGTACCACGTGATGGGGGAGGGCTACACCTGGGACACCCAGGACCGGGAGCGGGACGTCAAGACCGCCGAGGCGGCCTGGGCGGTGGCGAGCCGCATGCTGAAGGACCCGAGCTTCGATATGGTGCTGCTCGACGAGCTCAATATCGCCCTGCGCTATGAGTACCTGAACCTCGACCGGGTACTCGACGACCTCCAGGCCAGGCCACCCATGCAGCACGCCATCGTCACCGGCCGCTACGCCCCCGAGGCGCTGATCGAGCTGGCCGATACCGTCACCGAGATGAAGGTGGTCAAGCACGCCTTCAAGGAGCAGGGCGTCAAGGCGCAGAAGGGTATCGAGCTGTAGGGGGTGGCATCATAAAGAAGTGGTGTCTGCTTCATCGTGAAGTATGATGGGGGTATGCCCGTACCCGTGGAGGGATCGCCAATGTCCACCGCCCAGCTTCGAGACGTCGTGGCCCGTGTGCTGCCGCCTGCCGTCTTCGACGACAAGGCGGAGTTCATCCGTGCCGTCCGCCGGGGGGTGCCCGGCAGCGTGATCAAGGACGCGATTGCCGCCCTGGGCAACACCCGGGAGGCACGAGAGATGTTCGTGACCCTGCTCGAGACCACCTCGGGCAATCTCCATCGCTACTACAAGCGGGCCGCCCTGAGCCGCACCGAGAGTGAAGAGGTGTTGGATGCCCTGCGGCTGATCCACTTCGCCAACGAGGTGTTCGGCGACCCGGCGCTGGCTGCCGATTGGCTGAACAGCCCCATACCCGCCCTGGCCGGTGAAACACCCCTGGCGCTCTGTGACACCTTTCAGGGGCGTCAGTTGGTCAGGGAGGCCCTGCGCAAGATCGAGTACGGGGAGTTCAGCTGATGGCGAAGGCGGTGCTCTACCGCATCGCTCCCGAGCGCTTCCTCGAGGTCTATACCGGCACCGGCGCCAGCTATCGCGATGGTGGTCGCTGGAACCTGCCCGGTGATCCGGTGCTCTACTTCGCCACTTCGCCCAGCCTGGCGATGCTGGAGATGAGCCACTATCTGCCCTCGCCGCGCCATGTGCCGGCCTCCTACCGTCTGGGGGTCTACGAGGCAGAGGATGCCTCGATGGAAACCCGGGAGGTGGCGTCCCTGCCCAAGGGCTGGGCGGCGTTCCCCTACCCGGTGGCTACCCAGACCCTCGGCTCCGAGTGGCTCCGTGCCAGGAGCGGCTTGATCCTGAAGGTGCCGAGCTGCGCCGTGCCCGGCGGGCTGGAGCCGATCGCCGTCGTGAACCCTCGGCATGAGGAGATCATGCGCCTGCAGCTCATCGAGTCGATCCCGGCGACCTACAATCCCCGAGTGTTCAAGGAGCCATAGCATGCCGCGTCCCGATCACGCCTTCCCGGAAGCCCAGCGGGCCGGGGTCTATCGTGCCATCCACGAGCGTCGGGACGTGCGCGCCCAGTTCCTGCCGGACCCGATTCCCCCCGGGGTGCTGGCCCGCCTGCTGGAGGCCGCCCACCATGCGCCTTCGGTGGGCTTCATGCAGCCCTGGGACTTCCTGGTGATCGATAGCCTCGAGGTGCGAGGCCGGGTGCACCGGATCTTCGAGCGCGAGAACGCCAGGGCGGCCGACTGCCATACCGGCGAGCGCGGGCGGCTCTATCGACGCCTCAAGCTGGAAGGCATCCTGGAGAGCCCCCTCAACCTCTGCATCACCTGCGACCGGGCGCGCGGCGGCGAGCATGTGCTGGGGCGTCACAGTATCGTCGACACGGACCTGTTCAGCACCTGCCTGGCGGTCCAGAACCTGTGGCTGGCGGCGCGGGCCGAGGGCATCGGCGTGGGCTGGGTCAGCATCCTCGACCCGGCCGAGCTGGCCGAGGTGCTGGGGCTGCCGGCCTCGGTCTATCCGCTCGCCTACCTGTGCCTGGGCTATGTGGACGACTTCCTCGATCAACCCGAACTGGCCCGGGCCGGCTGGCGACAACGCCTGCCCCTGCGCGACCGGGTGCATGGCAGCGGTTGGGGAGAGCTACCGACCGACACCCGGCTGGCACGGGCCATCGACCACCTCGGCGAGGGCGATGCCTGACCCCTCTGATGATCCAGGAGCCGCATCCTCAACACCCGATAAAGCAACAGCCTGTGGAAGCGGATCAGCCCTCCAAGCCGTGAGGCATGAGAAAACTCAAGATTCGAGTGGGCAAGCCTAATCCACCTTTACTAGTCTGAGTGTTACTGGGTGTGTCCGGACAGGATGCTGATGTCTCTATTTGGCGACTCTGGCGGCCCGTAGCAAGATGGCGGCGCCAAACGGTACTGCCCGGCGGTAGCGTGCCCACAGATCGGAAAATCCATACCGGAGTAGGGCAGGGAGCTTGCGATTGGCCGATATCGACCCTTATGGAAAGCTTTCCATAAGGGTCGTTATGCAAAGTCCTCGGTTATGGAAAGTGGCGTGAGACACCGCATACCAACCGGCGGAGCGCGGCGGTTGGCGTGCGGAGCGGCCTTTCCATAATCACAGGGTCTTTAGGAAGTCGATGAGTGAGTCAGGGGCCCGGTAGCGTTGGAATCTGGTGTCGGGTTCGTGGGTCCTGGCCAATGCACGCTCCTTCATGGCCAGATCGGCCTCAACGCATTCGATGGGTCGTCACCGGGCTTTCGTGGCCCAGCCAGAGAGCGATGACGCTGATGTCGACGCCGGCCTGCAGGAGATGCATCGCTGTGGTATGCCGAATGACGTGTGGCAAGATCTGGCGCTTTCCCAGATCCGGATGGGACCGGGTCGCGGCTTGCACCGCCAAGGCCAGCCGGAGAGCGACGTTGGTGCGCGTCATCGCATGCCCGTGCTGATTGGGCAGCAACGGGGATTCTGCTTCGAACTGAGGATTCTGCCGCAGCCACGCGCGTAGGGTCCTGACCGTCGAGCGCCACAGTGGAACGCTGCGCTGTTTACGGCCCTTGCCGAGTAGATAACGCACGCGGCACGATCCTCCAGCACCACATCGCCGACCTTGACGGCGGTGATCTCGGACACGCGCGCGCCCGTATTGTAGAGCAGCAGGAACATCGCATGGTCACGGCGGCCGATCCAGGTTTCATCGGGCGCGTCGATCACGGCCAGCATTTCCTCCCGGGATAGATAGCTGAACATGGGGCGCTCGAAACGCTTCATGGGGATGCCAAGCGCATGTTCGACCACCTGAAGGGACGACACATCCCGGCGGCCGGCGAACTTGAGGAATGACCGCAACGCAGCCAAGCGGGCGTTACGACTGCGCACACAGTTATGGCGCTGCTGTTCCAGATGATTGAGGAACGCCGTGATCAACTCTGGCGTCATGTCCGCAAGCGCGATCGCGACGGGCAGCTTGCCCAGTCGGGACTGTGCGAACTCGAGGAACAGCACAAAAGCATCGCGGTAGGCGGCGACGGTCTGCGGACTGAGCGCTCGTTGCTGGGTCAGATACTCGGCGAAGTAGGCCTGTACAAGCGCGGCAGGGAAAATGCACGACAAACCGCTCTACGACGGGGCTTGTAGGGCAATCGAAATCCGCCTACCGTGAAACGCTAATGCATTTTTTCACGGATGGCCCTCATGCTGACGCCTTCATTGATGCACCATTTATCGGTCATTCCTGACTTCCGTCAGGCCTGGAAAATCCGCCATCAGCTGTCAGATA
>NZ_CP071922.1:2889346-2903243 GCF_017584085.1 Halomonas sp. BM-2019 | reverse complement strand
CGGGAAGAAGTGCGGCGTGGCGTTGGCCACCGGGAAGGTGATGGCGGCCCCCGGCACCAGCGGCGAGCGCATGGTGTCGGTGACCACGATGGCGCCGACCCCCGCCGCCCGGGTGATCTCCAGCGCCCGCATGGTCTCGGCGCAGTAGGGCTCGAAGCCGAAGGCCACCACCAGATCGCCCTCGCCGAAGGGGGCGAGCTCGGTCAAGAGCCCTCCCTCCTGGCCGCGGATCAGCTGGATATTGGGCATGGCGATGCGTCCCACGTAGGCGAAGTGGTAGGCGCAGGCGAAGGTGTCCCGGAATCCCACCACGGCGATCTTCTCCGCGGCCAGCAGCCGCCGGGCGGCCTCGCGCACCCGGGCCTGATTGTCGGCGGTGAACAGCCGGCCGATGTTGTCGAAGGCGGCGTCGCCCACGTCGAGGAACACCTGGTCGTCGGTCTGGCTGGCCAGGCTGCGCAGCTGGCTGGCGCGCCCGGAGAGCTCCACCGGCCCGGCCTGGACCGCCGACTGGAACACCTCCCGGAACTGCTCATAGCTCTCGAAGCCCAGCCGCTTGGCCAGGCGCACCAGGGTCGAGGCGGTCACCTCGGCGGCGGTCGCCGACTTGCGGATCGACTGGAAGGCGATCTCCACCGGATGCTCCAGGACATAGCCGGCGGCGAGCTTCAGCTGGGGACTGAGCTCGGGGTAGGCCTCGGCGAGCTGCTGGTTCACCGCGTCCAGTCGGGCAGGGCCGCTGTCGGCGCCCGGCACCGTCGCGTCGCGTAGCTCCTGTTCCAGCACGCAGTTCTCCTTGGTTCGGTTGGGGTGGATGGCGCAGGGGGCGCCATTGTACCCGATGGAAGACCGCCCGCGATGACACAATCGTGTCTCGATCAAAAATATTCTGACACGCCTGTGTTGACCCGCCCGCAGCCTTTGGCTAGGATGCCCGGCAGAACAAGCGTGCTGTCTGCAGTAAGATAATGATACGTTTGTTTCCAGGGCGGCGAACCATCGCCGCCGCTTATCGAACTGCCCGCCACGCCGCCGAGACCCGACCTGCATGAGCCAAGCCGCCAATCATTCGCCGAACGCTGCTACCCCGAACTACGAGACGCTGATCACCCGCCGCCACGGTCAGGTGCAGGAGATCCGCTTCAACCGCCCCCATCGCCTCAACGCCGTGACCGAGGCGCTCTATGGCGAGCTCAACGACGCCCTGACCCGCGCCGAGGCAGACGGCGAGGTGCGCGTGGTGGTGCTCACCGGCGAGGGGCGCGCCTTCTGCGTGGGCGCCGACCTCAAGGAGCATAAGGCCGGGCGCACCGCCTTCGATCGCCGCCAGTACCTGCAGGGCGAGCAGATCGTCTGCAAGCGCCTGCTGCAGATGCAGACGCCGGTGATCGCCGCGGTGAACGGCTTTGCCCTGGGTGCCGGTGCCGAGCTCGCCATCGCCTCGGACTTCCTGCTGATGGCCGAGAGCGCCCAGATCGGCCTGCCGGAGGTCACCATCGGCAACTTCCTGGGCGGCGGCGTGACCTGGCTGCTGCCGCGCCTGGTTGGGCTGGCCAAGGCCCGGGAGCTGGTCTTCCTGGGCGAGCGCATCGACGGTGCCGAAGCCGTGCGCATCGGCCTGGCCAACCGCCATTACCCCGACGAGGGCTTCTTCGAGGCCGCCCTGGCCTTCGCCGAGAAGGTAGCGAGCAAGGCGCCCTTCTCCATGGCGCTGGCCAAGGAGCAGCTCACCTTCTCCGGCGAGCGCACCCTGGACGCCTGCCTGACCGCGGAGCTCGAAGGGATGACCTTCGTCGGCACCACCCGGGACTGGCAGGAGGGCGTGGACGCCTTCGCCGAGAAGCGCGCCCCGCGCTTCCAGGGCCGCTGAGACCCGGCGCCGCCCGCCCCCGAATTCGCCACAGATCGCGCCATCGCCATCGCCCGGCCACGGCCGGGCTGGAACAACACTCTTTTTCGCCCACCAGGGCAAGGTCAGCCAGCATATGAACCCCATCGAAGGACACCTCCCCACCCGCAGCCCGCTCCACGACATCCTGGCGCCCGGCGGCATCGCCGTGGTGGGGGCCTCCGCCGACCCCACCAAGCGCGGCTACAAGGCCATGGTCGGCCTGATCAAGGATGGCTACCGGGGCGAGATCTACCCGGTCAACCCCAAGGCCGACATGATCCTCGGGGTCAAGGCCTGGCCCTCGGTGAGCGCCATTCCCGGCAACCCGGCGCTGGCGCTGATCTGCACCCCGGCTGCCACGGTGCCCGGGCTGATCGCCGAGTGCGGGCGGCGCGGCATCAAGGGCGCGGTGATTCTGGCCAGCGGCTTCGCCGAGATCGGTGGTGAGGGGGCCGAGCTCGAGCGCGAGATGATGGAGAAGGCCCAGGCCCACGGCGTGCGCATCATCGGCCCCAACACCTCGGGGATCTTCAACCTGCACCACAAGGTCAACCTGCTGTCGCTGGACAACGTCAAGCCCGGTGGCGTGGGGATCATCTCCCAGTCCGGCAACATGCTGCTGTCGCTGGCGCTGGAGGCCCAGCACAACGGTCACGTGGGCTTCTCCACCTACGTGGGCCCCGGCAACCAGAGCGATATCGGCTTCAACGACTACCTGCGCTACCTGGGCGAGGACGAGCATACCCGGGTCGCCACCCTCTACGTGGAGGGCTTCCGCGACGGGCGCAAGTTCCTCGAGGTGGCCCGGGAGGTGACCGCCATGAAGCCGGTGGTGGTCTACAAGTCCGGCTCCACCGAGGCGGGCCAGAAGGCGGCCAGCTCCCACACCGGGGCGCTGGCCGGCAGCTATGCCATGACCGTGGACCTGCTCAAGCAGTCCGGGGTCAGCGTGGTGCAGCATTCCGACGAGATCCTGCCGGTGGCCGAGGGGCTGGGCCTGCTGCAGAAGGCCCGCGGCAAGCGGGTGGCGGTGATCTCCGACGGCGGCGGCCAGGCGACCATCGCCTCCGACCGCCTGGCCGAGGCGGGCCTGGAGCTCGCCGAGCTCTCCGAGGCGACCCGCCAGAAGCTGCGCGACGTGCTCTTCCCCCAGGCCTCCACCGTCAACCCGGTGGACGTGGCGGGCTCCACCGACGCCAACCCCTCGCTGCTGGCCACCTGCATGGAGATCGTCGCCGCCGACGACAACGTCGACAGCGTCTTCCTGGTGGGCATGTTCGGCGGCTACAGCATCCGCTTCGCCGAGTCGCTGCTGGGCGACGAGATGCGCGGCGCCGAGTCGATGGTCGATCTCTCCAAGGCGACCACCAAGCCGCTGGTGATCTACAGCCTCTACACCCCCATCAAGCCGCCGGCGCTGCGCCGCCTGCACGAGGCCGGCCTGCCCATCTACGCCTCCATCGAGCATGCGGTGCGCGTGCTGGCGGCCTTGGGCGAGCGCGGCCAGTACCTGGCCCAGGTGGAGCGCCAGAGCCGCGAGCGCAGCGTCGAGCCGCTCCCCGAGCTCACCGCCCTGTTCCAGCAGGCCCAGCGCGAGGGCCGCGACCTCTTCGAGTACGAGGCCAAGCGGGTCCTGCGCGACCACGGCATCGAGGTCCCCCTGGAGCTGGTGGTCAGAAGCGAGGCGGAGCTGGCCGAGGCGGCACGGCAATTCGGCGAGACGCCCCTGGCCATGAAGGTGGTCTCCAAGGACATCCTGCACAAGTCCGACGCCGGCGGCGTGAAGCTCAACGTGGTGGGCGAGGCCGCCATGCGCGAGGCCCGCCAGGCGATCCTCGACTCCTGCCGGGAGTATGACGCCGACGCCGAGATCGAGGGGGTGCTGGTCACCCCCATGGCCAGGAAGGGCATCGAGGTGATCCTCGGGGTGATCCGCGATCCCATCTTCGGTCCGGTGCTGATGTTCGGCCTCGGCGGCATCTTCGTGGAGATCCTCGAGGACGTGGCCTTCCGCGCCATTCCGCTGTCGCGCCACGACGCCGGGGAGATGGTGGAGCAGATCAAGGCCAAGAAGATCCTCGGCGGCGTGCGCGGCGAGAAGGCGGTGGACAAGGCGGCGCTGGTGGACCTGCTGCTCAAGGTGTCGCGCATCGTCGAGGCCTACCCGGCGCTCTCCGAGCTCGACCTCAACCCGGTGATCGTCAACGCCGACGGTTATGCGGTGGTGGACGCCCGGGTTATCGTGGCCCGTGACGCCTCAGCCGACAAGGAAGCCCGCTCATGAGCCAGACGCCCCAGCCCAGCCTGCCCCAGCTGACCGATGCCCGCCTGACCCTCGAGGGTCAGGCGGGCGACCCTGACCCTGGACCGCCACGACGTGCGCAACGCCCTCACCGGCACCGCCCTGGTCGATGACATCGTCGCCGTGGCCCAGTGGGTCAACGCCTGTGACGCCGTCTCGGTGCTGGTGATCACCGGCGAGGGCAGCGCCTTCTCCGCCGGCGGCAACGTCAAGGACATGGCCAGCCGCGGCGGCGACTTCGCCGGCGACGTGGCCGAGGTGTCGGCGCGCTACCGGCGCGGCATCCAGCGCATCCCGCTGGCGCTGGCCGAGGTGGAGGTGCCGATCATCGCCGCGGTCAACGGCCCGGCCATCGGCGCCGGCTTCGACCTGGCCAACATGGCCGATATCCGCATCGCCTCCAGCAAGGCGAAGTTCGGCGAGACCTTCCTCAACCTGGGGATCATCCCCGGCGACGGCGGCGCCTGGTTCATGCAGCGCCTGATCGGCTATCAGCGCGCCTTCGAGCTGACCCTCACCGGCCGGGTGATCGACGCCGAGGAAGCGAAGGAGATCGGCATCGTGCTGGAGGTGACCGAGCCCGAGGCGCTGCTGGCGCGGGTGGGCGAGCTGGCCTCCCGCATCGCCGCCCAGCCCCCCAAGGCGACGCGCCTCACCAAGCGGCTGATGAAGATGGCCCAACGCACCGAGCTCAAGGACTTCCTCGACCTCTGTGCGGTCTTCCAGGGCATGTGCCACAACGAGCCCGAGCACCTGGAGGCGGTCAACGCCATGCTGGAAAAGATGGCGAAATAGCGGCTTTTGATCGGTTCATCGCACTTTAGCGTGAACATGTTTGGCAGGTTTGATGGTGGGAGGCCGGCTCTGCCGGGCGAAGGCGCCGCAGGCGCCCCATGGGTAGCGCTGCGCGCTACTTCGCGAGCTGAAGTCGAGGCGTCGAACCGTCCCTCCCACACAGATCTCGTTCACGCCAGTCTGCGAAGAGTCTTTTTATCGCGGCTTTGTATCAGGCACCAAGGCGCCCGGCCCCGGCCGGGCGCTCTCGTTGCAGAAGAAAACACTTGTCGGCGGGGTGCCTGGCTGGCGATGCTGAAGCCATTCATGTGCACAGGGAGGTGACAGGGGATGGCCGACAGCACCCTGGTCTTTATCGTACTGGGCGCAACCCTTGCCGCCTTCGTCTGGGGGCGCTTTCGCTACGACCTGGTGGCACTGGCCGCGCTGCTCGGCTCGGTGATGCTGGGCCTGGTGCCCGGCGAGGAGGCCTTCCTGGGCTTCGGCCACCCGGCGGTGATCACCGTGGCCGCCGTGCTGGTGCTCAGCCGCGGCTTCGAGCGTTCCGGCGTCGTCGACGTCATCGCCGAGCAGGTGCTCAGGGTGGGGGACCGGCTCTTCCTGCAGCTGGCCGCCCTGACCGGCACCGTGGTGGTGCTCTCCGGTTTCATGAACAACGTCGGCGCCCTGGCGCTGCTGCTGCCGGTGGCCATGCGCCTGGCTCGGGAGCATGACACCTCGCCGTCAATCCTGCTGATGCCGCTGGCCTTCGGCTCCCTGCTGGGGGGGCTCACCACCCTGATCGGCACCCCGCCCAATATCATCATCGCCAGCTACCGCGGCTCGGTCACAGGCGACAACTTCGGCATGTTCTCCTTCACGCCGGTCGGCGCCGCCGTGGCCCTGGCGGGGCTCGTCTTTATCCTGCTGATCGGCTGGCGACTGGTGCCGCGCCGGGCGGGCAAGGCCTCGACGGAGGCGATGTTCGATACCGCCAACTACCTGGTGGAGCTGCGCGTCGGCGAGGAGTCGAAGGCCAACGGCCTGACCCTGCGCGAGCTGCAGCAGGAGTTGGAGGAGACCATCCCGGTGCTGGCGGTGGTGCGCGACGAGCGGCGCCGCGCCGGCCACGCCTTCTTCGGCACCCTCCGGGAGGGGGACATCCTGCTGATGGAGGCGGGTCCCGAGGAGATGAAGCTGCTGGAGGACAAGGCGGGCCTGCGCCTGGGCAAGGAGGCCGAGGACGAGGAGCAGGAGGCCAAGGAGCAGGAGGCCAAGGACGAGGAGAAGACGGCCGAGAAGGGCGAGCAGGCGGAGAAGCGCAGCGAGAGCCCGACCCAGCAGAAAGCCGAGCAGAGGGAGGAAGAGGCAACGGACAAGAAGAAGGAGAAGAAGGCGAAGAAGAAGGAGAAAGAGAAAGAGAAGGAAGAGAAGAGCGGCGTGGATACCGAGGGGCTGCAGCTGGCGGAGGCGGTGGTGCGCAACGACTCCATGATGGTCAATCGCACCGTGACCCAGCTGCGGCTGCACAACCAGTTCGGCCTGCACCTGGTGGCGGTGGCCCGGGACGGCGGCCGCCTCAAGCAGCGCCTGAGGGAGATCCGCTTCCGCCCCGGCGACGTGCTGCTGCTGCAGGGCGGCGAGAGCGAGCTCGCCGAGAGCCTGGCCACCCTGGGCTGCCTGCCGCTGGCCAGCCGCGACCTGACCCTGGGGCAGCCGCGCATGCTGCTGGTCTCGCTGGGCATCTTCGCGGCGGCCATCGCGGCCATCCTGCTGGGGCTGCTGCCGGCGGCGGTGGCGCTCTCGCTGGCGGCGCTGGTGGCGCTGCTGGTGGGGGTGCTGCCCCTGCGCGACGGCTACCATGCCATCGACGGGCCGGTGATCGTGCTGCTCGGCGCCATGATTCCGGTGGGACAGGCCCTGGAGACCAGCGGTGGGGCGGCGCTGATTGCCGAGACCCTGTTGATCTGGGGGGGGCAGTGGCCGGCGGTGGTGACCCTGGTGGGGCTCTTCGTGATCACCATGATGCTCTCGGATGTGATCAACAACGCGGCGGCGGCGGTGCTGATGGCGCCCATCGCGGTCAGCCTGGCCAACGGCTTCGACGCCGCGGTGGACCCCTTCCTGATGGCGGTGGCGGTGAGCGCCTCCTGCGCCTTCCTCACCCCCATCGGCCACCAATCCAACACCCTGGTGATGGGCCCCGGGGGCTACCGCTTCGGCGACTACTGGCGCATGGGCCTGCCGCTGGAGATCGTGGTGGTGGCGGTGGCCATCCCGATGATCCTGCTGGTATGGCCCTTGTAGGAACAAGGAACAAGGAACAAGGAACAAGGAACAAGGAACAAGGAACAAGGAACAAGGAACAAGGAACAAGGAACAAGGGGCGAGGGGCGAGGGGCGAGGGGCGAGGAACAAGGGCAAGGAGTGAGAGAGTCCGGCTATACCCCGGTGTGGCTCCTTGCTGCGGTCGAATGGTGGGAGGCCGGCTCCGCCGGGCGAAGGAGGCCGCAGGCTTCTCGGCGAAGAATCCAACAAGAACCCCGGCACTGGGCCGGGGCGTAAGGGTACTGAGTGGGCGGCTGGCCTCAGGCCGCCTGGTGGCGCAGCACCTTGCTCTTGTCGATGGCGAAGGCGTCGTATTCGAAGTCGTCCACGCTGAGCAGCTCCAGCACCCGAGCCTCGCGTTCGCGCATAAAGGTGGCATCTTCCTCACTGATGAGGCCAGCCTTTAGGGCCTCCTCCACGCGCTGCTCGGGGTGCAGCGCGTCGGCGGGCAGCTCCCCCTGGGCGTAGGCCTTGTTGACCGTGCGATAGAGGCCCTCGGCGCGCTCCTGGGTCGCCAGCAGGGCGTTGTACTGGGCCAGGGGGTTCTCCCGGGCGCCGTCATCGGTTCGCCAGATCTCGCGCAGCAGCTTCTCGCGCAGGGCGGTGTCGCGGGAGACGGCCTGGGCGATGGTGCGGGCCAGGTCGTCGAGGGGGCGCTTGAAGCGCCTGCCCCGCGGCATCACCAGCGGGCGCAGCACCCGGGCCAGTGCCCGGCTGGGCAGGTTGTCGAACAGCTCGTCCAGGGACTGCTCGGCGCGGCCCAGCAGGAACTGGCAGGCGTAGTGGAAGAGCGCCGCCTCGCCCTCGACCGGGTCGTCCTCGTGCCACTGCTTGATCACCATGGAGGCGAGGTAGAGGTTGGAGAGCACGTCGCCGAGGCGCGCCGAGAGCATCTCGCGCTGCTTGAGCGTGGAGCCGAGGCTTGCCATGGCGGCGTCCGCGCAGAGCCCGAAGCCGGCGGAGAGTCGCGCGATCTCCCGGGCATAGGGGGCGGCGGTGGCATCGAAGGGCACCGTCGGCCTGCCGAGGCCCAGCCCCTGGGTCAGGGCGCGGGCGGCGTTGCCGAAGATGAGCCCGGCATGGCCGAAGAAGGCGCGGTCGAAGGCCTGGAGATCGTCTGCCTCCTTGGCGGCCAGCTCCTCGAGCACGTAGGGATGGCAGCGGATGGCACCCTGGCCGAAGATCATCAGATTGCGGGTCATGATGTTGGCGCCTTCCACGGTGATCGCCACCGGGTTGGCGCTGTAGCCGATCGCCAGGTAGTTGCGCGGTCCGAGGGTCACCGCCTTGCCGCCGTGGATGTCCATGGCGTCGGCGAGGATCACCCGCTGGAATTCGGTGAGCTGGCTCTTGAGGATCGCCGAGGGCACCGCCGGCTTCTCGCCCTGGTCGATGGTGTTGGCGGTCTGGTAGACGGCGGCCTCGGCGATATAGGTCAGCGCGGTCATGCGGGCGAGGGGTTCCTGGACGCCCTCCATCTCGGCCACCGGCACGTTGAACTGGCGGCGAATGCGGGCGAAGCCACCGCTCCAGCCGATGGCATAGCGGGCGGTGCCGGTGGCGCCGGAGGGCAGGGTGATGCAGCGGCCGATGGAGAGGCACTCCACCAGCATCCGCCAGCCCTGGCCGATCATCTCGGTGCCGCCGATGATGGTATTGAGCGGCACGAAGACATCCTTGCCCTTGATGGGGCCGTTCAGGAAGGGGCTGCCGATGGGATGGTGGCGGCGACCGATCTCCATGCCCGGGGTGTTGCGGGGGATCAGCGCCAGGGTGATGCCGCGATCCGCCTCCTCGCCCAACAGGTGGTCCGGGTCGAACAGGCGGAAGGCCAGGCCCACCACGGTGGCGATGGGTGCCAAGGTGATCCAGCGCTTCTCGAAGTTGAGGCGCACGCCGAGCACCTCCTCGCCGTCGATCACCTGCCGGCACACCACGCCGGTATCGGGCAGCGAGGTGGCGTCAGAGCCGGCGCGAGGCCCGGTGAGGCCGAAGCAGGGGATCTCGCGCCCGTCGGCCAGGCGCGGCAGGTAGTGGTTTTTCTGCTCGTCGGTGCCGTACTTGAGCAGCAGCTCGCCCGGCCCGAGGGAGTTGGGCACGCCCACGGTGACCATCAGGGTCTCGCTGATGGAGAGCTTCTGCAGCACCAGCGACTGCGCCTTGGCGGAGAAGCCCAGGCCGCCGTACTCCTTCGGTATGATCATGCCGAAGTAGCGCTCCTGCTTGAGGTGGTCCCAGAGTTCCTGGGGCAGGTCGGCGCGCTCCTTGGCGATCTCCCAGGCGTTGCACATGCCGGCCGCCACGGTGCACTGATGGTCGAGAAAGGCGCGCTCCTCGTCGGTCAGACCCTCGTCCTTGAAGGCCAGCAGCGCCTGCCAGTCGGGCCGGCCGGTGAACAGTTCGCGGTCCCAGGCCACGCTGCCGGCCTCCAGCGCGGTGCGCTCGGTGTCGGAGACCTTCGGCGAGACCTTCTTGAACAGGGCGAACAGGCGCGGGGTCAGCCACTTGCCGCGCAGCGCCGGGAGGCCGGCGGCGCCCACGACGGCGGCGGCGACCAGCAGCAGGATGCCGAGCAGGCTGGAGGCGGCGAGCAGGCTGGCCAGGCCGGTGACGGCAAGCACCGCCAGGGCGGGCAGGGCGCCCGCCTCGCGGCGCATCACCGCCAGCAGGCCGGCCGCGGCGAGGATCAGCAGGATCAGGGTGAGCATGGAGTGACTCCGGTTGTCGTGGAATGCCAGTATTCGAACAGATGTTTGAATGCTTGCAGCCTAGCCCACTTCCGGGCAATCGGCCAGCCGTGTCCGGCGGCTGGGCGAGGCGGCGCGAACGAGAGGGGCGGATCCGACCCGATCAGGCCGGGCGCCACGGCGGGCGGCACCCGGGTCTCTCGGAGGGCTTGCCAAGCGCGCGGGCCATCGGCATAATGCGTCCCCGTTGTAGGGCGTTCGCCGCCCGGCAGCCTGGCTACGTAGCTCAGCTGGTTAGAGCACATCACTCATAATGATGGGGTCCCCTGTTCAAATCAGGGCGTAGCCACCAGACAGATCAAACGCCCGCTCGGTCATTGGCCAGGCGGGCGTTCTGCTTTCGGGGCGGCGGCAGGGGAGGGTCGCTGCCCCTTGACCTTCAGAAGCGAATCCGTATACTACGCCCCGTGTTCGACGCCGTTCCCGGATAGCTCAGTCGGTAGAGCAAGTGACTGTTAATCACTGGGTCGCAGGTTCGAGTCCTGCTCCGGGAGCCAACGTCGCCTCGAACACCTTGCTGATAACGCCGTGATTCCTCGATAGCTCAGTTGGTAGAGCAAGTGACTGTTAATCACTGGGTCGCAGGTTCGAGTCCTGCTCGAGGAGCCATCAGCCTGGTCTGATGGATAGCCATCAGCCCCCCCTTCTGTTCCCGGATAGCTCAGTCGGTAGAGCAAGTGACTGTTAATCACTGGGTCGCAGGTTCGAGTCCTGCTCCGGGAGCCATCTTCGAGTCGTTTTCCTGATCCGATCCCTGGCCGAGTCCGCTCGCCGGCGCTGTTGCGTGTCTGTCTGGCACGGCCTGTCTGGCGTGGCGAGGCATGACACAAAAGAACGCCGCCCCGAGGGGCGGCGTGATGGGATCTCGCCGGGCCAGACGGCTCAGTGGCGGTTGGCCATGCGGTAGCCGTCGTTGAGCAGGGCATAGTCGAGCAGGATGTGGGCGGCCTCCTGCACCTGCACCTGTTCGACCGGCTCGCTGTCGCTCCCCTCGTCGCGGGCGTCGATCCACTCCTCGAGGAGGTCGAGGCCCAGCGCCTGGCGGCGGTCGTTCTCCAGGGCGAGCTGTTCGGCTTCCTGCTCCTCCACTTCCCGCTGGCGCTGCTCGCGATTGAGGCTGACGCTGGTATTCTGCTCGCGCAGGCGGCGGGTCAGCTCGGCCTGCTGGGTCAGGTAGCGGAAGTTCGGGTGCTCGACGGCGCGGCGGTGGTGACGGTCCTTGAGGGCCTCCAGGTGGCGCCAGGGCTCGCCGTAGTTGCGGTATTGCACCGAGCGCACGGTGTCCCAGTCCAGGGCGTTGTCCAGGCTGCTCTCGCCGATCAGGTCCGGGTCGATCAGGCTCGGGAAGATGATGTCCGGCTCCACGCCACGGTGCTGGGTGCTGTCGCCGGAGATGCGGTAGAACTTGGCGCGGGTCAGCTTGATCTGGCCGTGGCTCAGGTCGTTGAGGGTCTGCACCGTTCCCTTGCCGAAGGTCGGGGTGCCCAGCACCAGGCCGCGGCCGTAGTCCTGGATGGCGCCGGCGAAGATCTCCGAGGCCGAGGCCGAGAGGCGGTTGACCAGCACGCCCAGCGGGCCGTCGTAGATGGCGCCGGCCTCGGTGTCGCCATAGAGGCTGATGCGGCCGCGGGCGTCGCGCACCTGCACGGTGGGGCCGCGGTCGATGAACAGCCCGATCAGCGAGTTGGCCTCCTGGAGGGCGCCGCCGCCGTTGTTGCGCAGATCGAGCACGATGCCTTCGATGCCATCCTCCTTGAGTCGCTCGATCTCGCGGGCCACGTCGCGGGTGGTGCTGCGGAAATTCTCCTCACCGGCCTGCCAGGCGTCGAAGTCGACATAGAAGGTGGGGATCTTGATCACACCGATGCGGTGCGCGCCGTCGTCGCGCTCGATCTCGATCACTTCGCCCCGGGCGGCCTGGTCCTCCAGGTTCACGGTGTCGCGGGTGATCTCGACGATCCGCGAACGGGTCATGTCCACGGCCTGGGCGGGGACCACGTCGAGGCGTACCACCGACCCCTTGGGGCCGCGGATCAGGTCGACCACGTTGTCCAGGCGCATGCCCACCACGTTGACCATCTCGCCCTCCTCCTGGCCCACCGCGATGATGCGGTCGGCGGGCTCCAGGACGCCGGCGCGGTCGGCGGGGCCGCCGGGAACCAGGCTGGACACCTTCACGTACTCGCCGTCGGACTGCAGCAGGGCGCCGATGCCCTCCAGCGACAGCCGCATCTGGATGTCGAAGGATTCGCCCTGGCGGGGCGAGAGGTAGCCGCTGTGGGGGTCGATGCTGCCGGTGACGGCCGCCATGAAGAGGCCGAAGATGTCCTCCTCGTCGGTCTGGCGCACCCGGTTCAACTGGCCCTCGTAGCGCTGGCGCAGGTTGGCCTCCACCTGCTCGTCGTCCTGGCCGCTGATGGAGAGCGTCAGGGCGGCGTTCTTCAGGCGCTTGTACCAGAGGTCGTCGAGCTCCTCGACGCTCTCGGCCCAGGGCGCCTCGTCGCGGTCGAGTTCCAGGCGCAGGTCGCTGTCGTAGGTGAAGCCCAGGCCCTCGTCGAGGCGCGCAAGCAACCATTCGAAGCGCGCCTCGGCGCGGTCGTGGTAGCGCTGGTAGAGGGCGTAGACATCATTCAGGTCCCCATCGAAGAGGGCATCGTCGATGCGGGTCCCCAGGTGGCGGTAGGCCGCCACGTCCCCCTCCAGCAGGAAGGCGCGCTGGCCGTCGAGGACGTCCAGGTAGCGCGCGAAGGCCTGGCGCGACCAGGTGTCATCCAGGCGGATGTCGGCGTAGTGGCCGTAGCGAAGCGACTCGGCGACCTCAACGGCCGCCTGGCGCTGGGCGTCGGTGGGTTGCGGCTGCGCCAGCGCCGTGGTGGCGGCCAGCAGCAGGCCGACCAGGGCGACGGCTGGACGTCCCAGATGGGCAAGCAGGCTCATCAATGAAGCACTCCCGGTTTCATGTACACTCTTCTATCCCTTGACCCTTGCAAGGCCCACGAGTTGCGCGGACCGAATGCGCATTGTAGCAGCTTCCCCCGTCATCCCATGACTTCGATAGAGGAACCCATGTCCCAGGACGACCTCATCGAGCGCCTGCTCGACTTCCTGCGTTGCTCGCCCACCCCCTGGCACGCCGTGGCCAGCATGGCGTCCCGGCTGGAGGCGGCCGGCTACCGTCGCCTCGACGAGCGCGAGCCCTGGCGCCTCGCGCCGGGCGAGCGGGTCTATGTCACCCGCAACGACTCCTCGATCATCGCCCTGCAGCTGCCGCCAGGCGAGCTCTCGGCGCTGCGCCTGATCGGGGCCCACACCGATAGCCCGGGGCTGCGCCTCAAGCCCAGCGCGGCCCAGACCAGCGCCGGCTGGCTGCAGCTGGGTGTCGAGACCTACGGCGGCGTGCTGCTCGCTCCGTGGTACGACCGCGACCTGGGGCTGGCCGGTCGTCTCCATGTGCGCCATCCCGATGGCCGGCTGGAGGGGCGGCTGCTCCACGTCGACCGCGCCGTGGCGATCATTCCCAGCCTGGCCATCCACCTGGATCGCGACGTCAATCAGGGGCGGCCAATCAATCCCCAGACCCAGATGGCGCCGGTGTTCCTGCAGGGCGGCGAGTCGGCGGACCTCGAGCGGCTGCTCAAGGGCTGGGTCGCCGAGCAGCATGGCCTCGAGGAGGTCGAGATACTCGACTTCGAGCTGGGCTTTCACGACATGCAGCCCCCGGCCCGGGTGGGGGTGGAGGGCGAGCTGATCGCCAGCGCCCGCCTCGATAACCTGCTCTCCTGCTTCATGGGGTTGGAGGCGCTGCTCGCCTCGGACGGCCGGCAGGGCGCCCTGCTGGTGGCCAATGACCATGAG
>NZ_CP071922.1:2887990-2889337 GCF_017584085.1 Halomonas sp. BM-2019 | reverse complement strand
CGCCAGCGCCTGCGGTGCCCAGGGGCCCTTCCTGGGCGACGTGCTGCGTCGAGTCAGCGAACGGCTCGGCGGCGGCGGCGAGGAGGCCTTCATTCGCCTGATCCAGGCCTCCCGGATGATCTCCTGCGACAACGCCCATGCGCTCCACCCCAACTTCACCGACAAGCACGATGCCGCCCACGGGCCGGCGCTCAACGGCGGGCCGGTGATCAAGGTCAACGCCAACCAGCGCTACGCCACCAACAGCGCCACCGCGGCCCTGTTCCGCGACCTGTGCCGCGAGGCCGGGGTGCCGGTACAGACCTTCGTCACCCGCGCCGACATGGGCTGCGGCAGCACCATCGGGCCGATCACCGCCACCGAGCTCGGCGTGCCGACCCTGGACGTGGGGGCGCCCCAGTGGGCGATGCACTCGATCCGCGAGACCGCTGGCGCCAAGGATGTGGCCTACCTGACCCGGGTGCTCACGGCGTTCTGCAATCGCGCCGAGCTGGCCTGAGCGGCGACGGCGAGGGGCCGGTAGGACAGGGGTGGGCTCCTGGCCGGCCCCGTGAGGCGAGGGCAGCGCAATAACGAAAAACCCGGCGCCAGTGGCGCCGGGTTTTCGGTATCTGGTGGCTACGCCCTGACTCGAACAGGGGACCCCATCATTATGAGTGATGTGCTCTAACCAACTGAGCTACGTAGCCAGCGGCGCGTACTCTAGCGCTCACCGCAAGGCGTGTCAACTCCCTGATATGCAAGGCCTGGGGGCTCCCGGGGCGGCGGCCTGGCGATGCTTGACAGGCCTCGGGCGGCTCAGTAACATACGCGCCACCTCGACGAGCCGAGACCTTGCGTCCCATTCGTCTAGTGGTCCAGGACACCGCCCTTTCACGGCGGGAACAGGGGTTCGAACCCCCTATGGGACGCCACTCGACTCATCAGGTGCCGGAGTGCAAGAAAGCGCGGGAATAGCTCAGTGGTAGAGCACAACCTTGCCAAGGTTGGGGTCGCGAGTTCGAATCTCGTTTCCCGCTCCAAGCTTTGAAAAAGCTGATGCGTCCCATTCGTCTAGTGGTCCAGGACACCGCCCTTTCACGGCGGGAACAGGGGTTCGAACCCCCTATGGGACGCCACCTCGCACGCTTAGGCGGTACCGACAAGCGGGAATAGCTCAGTGGTAGAGCACAACCTTGCCAAGGTTGGGGTCGCGAGTTCGAATCTCGTTTCCCGCTCCATCGTCCCCCCCTATCTCGATGATATCTGCCTCGCTGCAGGCATCTTCGCGTGTCCGGCATCCGCGGCCCGACGCCGGCCGCCACCTTGAAGTCGCCTCGCATCACCCCAATATCCTCAGGCCTTTGC
>NZ_CP071922.1:2845447-2887890 GCF_017584085.1 Halomonas sp. BM-2019 | reverse complement strand
GCAAGTCCACCACCCTGGGGGTCGTCTGCTCGCTGGTGCAGAAGAGCGCCGGCAAGGTCTCGATCTTCGGCATCGATATCGACCGGGACTTCGCCCGCGCCAAGTACCACCTGGGCGTGGTGCCCCAGGAGTTCAACTTCAACCAGTTCGAGAAGGTGATCGATATCGTGCTTGCCCAGGCGGGCTACTACGGCATGCCGCGCCGCGAGGCGCTGCCCCGCGCCGAGCAGCTGCTCGGGGACCTCGGCCTGTGGGACAAGCGCAACGGCAGCGCGCGCATGCTCTCGGGCGGCATGAAGCGCCGGCTGATGATCGCTCGCGCCCTGATGCATCGCCCGAAGCTGCTGATCCTCGACGAGCCCACCGCCGGTGTGGACATCGAGCTGCGCCGCAGCATGTGGGAGTACATGCGGCGCATCAACCGCGAGGAGGGCACCACGATCATCCTCACCACCCACTACCTGGAGGAGGCCGAGAGCCTCTGTCGCAACGTGGCGATCATCAACCATGGCGAGATCATCCGGAACACCGGCGTGCGCGAGCTGCTCGCCGAGCTCGACACCGAGACCTTCCTGCTCGACCTCGCCGCCCCCGTGGAGGCCGCCCCCGAGCTGCCCGGCTTCGAGGTGAGCCGGGTGGAGCCCGCCCAGCTGGCGCTGGTGGTGCATCGCGGCCAGCGCATCAACGACGCCTTCGCCGCCCTGAGCGCACAGGGCCTCGAGGTGGTCTCCATGCGCAATCGCGCCAACCGCCTCGAGGAGATGTTCGTCACCATGGTGGAGCAGGGCAACGATGCCCGGGACAAGGCCGCCGCCGTCGCGGAGGACCGCCCATGAACCCGACGCAGACCGCCATCGCCCTCTGGACCCTGGTGGTGAAGGAGATCAAGCGCTTCACGCGGATCTGGCCGCAGACCCTGCTGCCGCCGTCGATCACCATGACCATGTACTTCATCATCTTCGGTAGCCTGATCGGCGCGCGCATCGGCGAGATGGACGGCTTCAGCTACATGGACTTCATCGTCCCCGGCCTGATCATGATGGCGGTGATCACCAACAGCTACTCCAACGTCGCCTCGAGCTTCTTTTCCAACAAGTTCCAGCGCAGCGTGGAGGAGATGATGGTCTCGCCAATGCCCAACTGGGTGATCCTCTCCGGCTTCGTGCTGGGCGGCATGGCCCGGGGTCTAGGCGTGGGGCTGATCGTCTCCATCGTGTCGCTCTTCTTTACCCGCATCAGCGTGGCGCACCCGCTGCTCACGGTCGGGGTGGTGGTGCTGACCGCCGCGCTCTTCTCCATCGGCGGCTTCATCAATGCGCTGCTGGCCAACAAGTTCGACGACGTCTCCATCGTGCCCACCTTCATCCTCACGCCGCTGACCTACCTGGGCGGGGTCTTCTACTCGATCTCGCTGCTGCCGGCCTTCTGGCAGGGCGCCTCGATGCTCAACCCCATCCTCTACATGGTCAACGTCTTCCGCTACGGCTTCCTCGGCGTCTCCGATATCCCGGTGGGCTGGGCGCTGGCCGCCATTCTCACCTTTATCGTCGTGCTCTTCGGCATCGCCCTGTGGATGCTGGAGCAGGGCAAGGGGATCCGCTCATGAGCCACCATCGTCCCGACACCCTGGCCGATGCGCCCCTGGGGCGCGATGCCGCCTACCCGGAGCACTATGACGCCGGGCTGCTCTATCCCATCCCCCGTGCCGCCAATCGCGCCCCGCTGGGCATCGAGGCGGGCGCGCTGCCCTTCGTCGGCGAGGACGAGTGGCACGCCTTCGAGATGAGCTGGCTCAACGCCCGCGGCAAGCCGCTGGTGGCCGTGGCGCGCTTCCGACTGCCGGCCGAGTCGCCCAACCTGATCGAGTCCAAGTCCTGGAAGCTCTACCTGAACGGCTACAACCAGACCCGCTTCGAGAGTCGCGAGGCGGTGATCGAGACCCTGGAGCGCGACCTGGCCGGAGCGGCCGGCGCCCCGGTGGCCGTGGCCCTGCTCGACGTGGACGACGAGGCGCTCAGTCCGCGGCGGCTGCCCGGCGAGTGCCTGGACGACCTGGACATCGAGGTCAGCGACTACACCCCCAGCGCCGAGCACCTGGCGGTGGGGGAGGAGATCGTCGAGGAGACCCTCCACTCGCACCTGCTCAAGTCCAACTGCCCGGTCACCGGCCAGCCCGACTGGGGCAGCGTGCTGATCCGCTATCGCGGCCCCAGGCTCGACCGCGAGGGACTCCTGCGCTACCTGATCGGCTACCGCCAGCATCAGGACTTCCACGAGCACTGCGTGGAGCATATCTTCATGGACCTGCTCGAGCGGGCGCGTCCCGAGCGGCTGCTGGTGCTGGCCCGCTACGTGCGCCGCGGCGGGCTCGACATCAGCCCCTGGCGGGCTACCCCCGGCGAGCGCCCGCCGGCGCCCCTGCGCCTGGCCAGGCAATAGGCCCGGCAGGACACCCGGGCGGCCGGCTGGTACAGTCCCGACTTATCGATTGTCGAACCTTGCCGAGGGAGAGAGGCTAATGGATGCGCTGACGCTGCTGCACGAACGCAGCTCCATGGGCAAGCTGATGGGGCCGGCGCCGAGCCCTGAACAGCTCGAGGCCATCTACCGGGCGGCCCTGCGGGCCCCGGACCACAAGGTGCTGCGCCCCTGGCGCTTCATCGAGTTCTCGGGGGAGGGGCTCGAGCGTCTGGGCGAGCTGTTCGCCGAGGCGGAGTACCGCGAGGACCCTCACGTGGGCGATGCCGCCCTGGACGCCGCTCGCAAGAAGCCGCGGCGCGCGCCCATGATCATCGCGGTGATCGCTCGGGTCACCCCGGACGTCCCCAAGGTGCCGAAGATCGAGCAGGTGATCTCCGCCGGCTGCGCCGCCCACGGCATCCTGCTGGCCGCCCACGCCCAGGGGCTCGGCGCCATGTGGCGCAGCGGCAAGTACGCCTTCGACCCCACGGTGCGCAAGGGGCTCGGGCTCGACGACGAGGACGAGGTGGTCGCCTTCATCTACCTGGGCCAGCTGGGCGGGCGCCACCGGCCCCTCCCCGAGCACGACATCGACGCCTTCGTCGAACACTGGCGCTGAGGGGAGAGCGAGCATGCGCGAGATCGGCACGCCCCACCCGCGGCTCCCCCTGCCCGCCCCGGGGCAGGAGGATGACCCGGCGCGCTTCCTGGCCTGGCTCGGCGAGGCGATCCCCCTGGTCGGGCAGCTGGGCATTCGCCAGATGCATCGCGACGAGGAGCGCCTGACCTGGACGCTGGACCTCGCGCCTAGCCTCAACGACAAGGGCACCGGTTTCGGCGGGGCGCTCACCGCCCAGACCACCCTGCTGGGCTGGTGCTGGACCACCCTCTGGCTGCGTCGCCACAGCCTGGCCCGGGACGTGGTGGTGGCCGAGGCCAGCCAGCGCTTCCTGGCGCCGGTCACCGGCGACTATCGCCTCGTGTGTGAACCGGAGGCGGAGAGCGGGCCGGAGCGGCTTGCCGAGCAGCTCGCCGAGAAGGGCCGGGGGCGCATCGCCCTGGTGCAGCGGCTCTGGTGCGACGAGACCCTGTGCCTCGAGGCCCGCGGCGACTACGCCGTGCTCGCCGACCGCTGAGCGGAAAACGGCTTGCAATCGCGCACTTAAGGCGATAGCATACGCGCCGTCCTTGAGAGAAAGGGACGACGTCCAGATGCCGAAGCCCAGTGCCCAGGTAGCCGGATGACAATGCGGAGGGGTGTCCGAGTGGTCGAAGGAGCACGCCTGGAAAGTGTGTAAGTCGAAAGGCTTCGAGGGTTCGAATCCCTCCCCCTCCGCCACGAGATATTTAAGGGGAATCAAGCATTTAGCTTGGTTCCCCTTTCTCGTTTTTGGCGCTTGGGAGCGGTTTTGGGAACAGATCTGGGAATACTCAGGGCCCGAGCACCTTCTCGATCATGGCCGGGACGTCACGGCCGTCGCTGCGGATCCACTTGCCGTAGCGGCGTTGGGTCATGGTGATGGTGGCGTGGCCGTGAGTGGCGGAGCCCAGCGGCAGCGATTACGGACTCCGCGCAATGTGCGCCACCCGGGGCGGGGCGGTCTATGCCGCGGGCGATCGTGGCACCATTCTGCGCCGAGAAGGGCCCCGAGCCAGAGCCGTGCGCGAGTGAGGCGGCCGTGGTGCGGCTCTGAGCCGGTGTCGCGCCAGCCGCGCGCCGTCGGCCCGGTTGGGCTCCGGCACGGATTGGCGGTAAGCTGACGCCCGTGCCGAAGGAGAGGCATGCCATTCACAGATCGGGAGACACCCCATGCCGTTACGTTCCCTGCTGGCCGCCGCCGTGCTGGCCCTGCCGCTGGCCGCCGTGGCCGACACCCCCAATATCGTGCCGGGGCTCTGGGAGTTCACCAGCACCACCTCGGTGACCGGCGAGGTGCCGATTCCCGACCAGACCGAGACCCACCAGGAGTGTATCGCCCAGGGGGACCTGGACGATGCGGACTTCCAGTTCCTCGAGGTGGAGGAGGGCTGTGAGCTGCTCGAGCACAACGTCTCCGCCGATGGGCTCGACTACCGCATGGTCTGCCACGCCGAAGACGGCGAGGCTAACATCGATGGCCGCATGGACTTCCTGGGCGAGCGCGTCGAGGGGCATGTGGACGTGAACGTCCAGTCGCCCATGGGCGAGATGCAGATGAACACCCGGGTCGAGGGCGCGCGTATCGGCGACTGCTGAGCCACCATCCCGTCAACGACGCCGGCCACCCCACGGGGTGGCCGGCGTCGTTGTAACGGTCGGCAGCTCACCGAAGAGTGTGCTTGAATTATCTGAATTGTAAGGCTATGTTTCAAAATGTAGCTATGCCGAGAGTTGATTCAAGGTCAGTTGCCTTGGTGGCGCGACGTTGAAAAAGAGTCAAACTGCAAGGGAGTGGCTGGCCGCCAGGCATCACGGCGCCAGCCGGCAAGGATCCAGCCAGGGAAGATACAACAGAAGAAGGGAGGCGAGCGGCGAACCCATCGCCCGGCTCGGTAGCCCGTCAAGCGTGCAGGTTCCTGGCGGACAGGCCCAACCCGAGCCGGTGCCTGGCATACCCCTGGAGCGCGGAGGGCCATCACCATGGCCAAGATCATTCGATTTCCGGTTGAGCGGGCTTCCCGAGCGGGCGGCCCCCAGTCGTTAGTGTGCATGTCGGTGGCCTGGCTGCCGTTGTCGATGTGCGGGTATTTCTGGCTGTACTCAACGGATGCCATCCTGACCTGCTGGCTGTGTGCCAGCGGGGTCCCCCCGCGCCCGGCGCCGAGGCAGCGAGGCGGGCTTGCCCGCTTCGGCGGGACGGGGACCCCTCGTACTCCCTGACGGCGCCTCGCCGGCCTCAACGGCCGGCGGGGCCGGTGCCCATCTCCTCGTCGAGCCGGCGCTTGACGTCGCCGGGGGAGCCGGTGTGGCGGGCCATCAGGTCGTAGGCCACCGGCACGATGAACAGGGTGAAGAGCGTGGCGGCGGCCACGCCGGAGAGGATCACCGTGCCGATCACCATGCGTGACTCGCTGCCGGCCCCGCTGGCGAGGATCAGCGGGATGGAGCCCGCCATGGTGGTCACGGCGGTCATCAGGATCGGCCGCAGCCGGGTCACCGCGGCGTCCACCAGGGCGTCGCGGAAGGCCAGCCCCTGGTCGCGCAGCTGGTTGGCGAACTCCACGATCAGGATCCCGTTCTTGGCCGCCAGGCCGATCAGCATGACCAGCCCCACCTGGCTGTAGATGTTCAGCGATTGCCCGGTGACGAAGAGCCCCAGCATGGCGCCGCTCATCGCCAGGGGCACGGTAAGCATGATCACGAAGGGGTGGATGAAGCTCTCGAACTGGGCGGCCAGCACCAGGAAGACCACAAGGGCGCCGAGAATCAGCAGGAAGGTGGTGGCACCGCTGGCCTGCTGGAAGTCCCGCGAGGCGCCGCTGACGTCGGTCTGCGCCTGGGCCGGCAGCACCTCGGCGGCGGCCGCCTCCAGGTAGTCCAGCGCTTCGCCCAACGAGTAGCCGTCGGCCAGGTTGGCCTCGATGGTGATCGAGCGCAGGCGGTTGAAGCGGTTGAGGGTGCTGGCGCCGGCGAAGTCGGTGAGGGTCACCAGGCTGGCCAGGGGGATCAGCTCGCCGGTGCGCGCCGAACGCACCTGGATATTGTCCAGCGCCCGCGGGCTCGCCTGGCTGGCACGATCGCCCTCGATGATCACATCGTACTCCTGGCCGTTGTCCAGGTAGCGGGTCACGTTGCGTCCGCCGAGCAGAATCTCCAGGGTGCGGCCGATCTCGGTGACGGTGACGCCCAGCGAGGCGGCCCGCTCGTAGTCGATGTCCACCCGCAGCTGGGGCTGGGTCTCGCGGTAGTTGCTGTCCAGGCCGATCAGCCGGGGGTTGTCCTCGCGGATATGCGCCATCAGGGTGTCGCGCCACTCCGCGAGCTCCTCGTAGGTGCCGCCGCCCAGCACGAACTCCACCGGCTTGGCGATGCGCTGGCCGAAGCCCTGGCGCATCACCGGGAAGGCCTGCACCCCGGGCAGCCCGTTGAGCTCGCGGCGCACGTCGTCCATGATCGACCAGGCGTCGCGGCGCTTCCCCCAGTCGGCCAGGCCGATGATGCCGAAGCCGTTGTTGAAGTTCTCGATGTTGCCGAAGCCCCGCGGCGCGCGGATCACCACTCGCTCCATGTCGCCGCTCTCGACCATGGGCGCCAGGCGCGCCTCTATCTCGTTCATGTAATCCATGATGTAGTCGAAGGTGGCGCCTTCCGGACCGTTGACCAGGATGATGAAGCTGCCGCGGTCCTCCTGCGGTGTGTACTCGCTGGGCAGCAGGTTGGCCAGCCACACCGTGGCGGCCACCAGCGCCACGAAGACCCCCAGCACCGCCAGACGCGCCTTGAGCACCCAGCCCAGCAGGGTACGGTAGAGGCGCTGGGAAAGTTCCAGCAGCCACTGCACGGCGCGGGCCACGCGGCTGTCCTCCTGGGCCGGCCTGAGGATCTTGGAGGCCATCATCGGCGTCAGCGACAGCGCCAGCACGCTGGAGATGGCCACCGCGGCGGCCATGGTCAGGGCAAACTCCGAGAAGAGTCGACCCACGTTGCCCTGCAGGAAGGCCAGCGGGACGAACACCGCGATCAGCACCAGGGTGGTGGCGATCACCGCGAAGGCGATCTGGCGGGTGCCGCGGAAGGCGGCCACCAGTGGCGTCTCGCCGTAGTCGTGCATGCGCCGGTGGATGTTCTCCAGCACCACGATGGCGTCGTCGACGATCAGCCCGATGGCCAGCACCAGCGCCAGCAGGGTGAGCAGGTTGATGGAGAAGCCCATCAACGCCAGCGCCATGAAGGCGCCGATGATCGCCACCGGCACGGTCACCGCCGGGATCAGGGTGGTGCGCACGTTGCCGAGGAACATGAAGATCACCACCACCACCAGGCTCATGGCGATGAACAGGGTCACCACCACCTGGCGGATGGCGCCGGCCACGAACACCGAGGCGTCGTAGTTGAGGGAGAGCGTCATGCCTTCCGGCAGGCTGTCCTGGACCCGCTCCAGCTCGGCCTGGACCCCGCGGGAGACCTCCAGGACGTTGGCGGTGGACTGCTTCATGATCCCCAGCCCCACCATGGGCACGCCGTTGGCACGGAACATCGAGCGGTCCTCCACCGACCCGACCTCTACACGGGCCACGTCGCCCAGGCGCACCAGGTAGCCGTCGCTGCCCTGGGTCAGCGCCAGGCGCTCGAAATCCTCGGGCTGGTTGAAGCTGCGCGGCAGGCGCACGACGAACTGGCGCTCGCGGGACTCGATGGAGCCGGCGGGGAGTTCCACATTCTCGGCGCGCAGCGCGCCCTCCACGTCGCTCACCGTCAGGTTGCGGGCGGCCAGGGCGTTGCGGTCGAGCCACACCCGCATGGCGTACTCGCTCCCGCCGCCGATCCGTACCCTGGCCACGCCGGGCTGCACCGAGAAGCCGTCCACCAGGTAGCGGTCGGCGTAGTCGGTCAGCTCGGGAATGCTGTAGCCGTCGCCGGAGAGGGAGAGCCACAGCACCACCTCCTCGCTGGCGTCGGCCTTCTGGACCTCGGGCGGGTCGGCTTCGCTGGGCAGGTTGCGCAGCGCGCCGGAGATGCGGTCGCGGATATCGTTGGCGGCGGCATCGATATCCATGTCGAGGCGGAATTCGATGTTGATCCGCGAGCGCCCGTCCTCGCTCGACGAGGTGATCAGCTCGATGCCCTCGACCCCGGCGATACGGTCCTCCAGCAGCTGGGTGATGCGGGTCTCCACCACGCTGGCCGAAGCCCCGGGGTAGCGGGTGTCGATGCTGACCACCGGCGGGTCGATGGCGGGGTACTCCTGCAGCGGCAGGCGCTGCAGGGCCAGCAGGCCGAAGGCGACGATCAACAGCGCCAGCACGGTGGCCAGCACCGGGCGCTGGACGGAGAGGTCGGAGAGACGCATCAGCCACGCTCCTCGCGGCTGGCCTCGAGGATCTCGCGCACCGAGGTGTCGGCATCGGCCACGCCGAGCAGCGCAACCCGGTCGCCCTCCTGGACGCGCTGGACGCCGTGGGCCACCAGCAGCTCACCGCCAGTGAGCCCCTCGCGGATCTCTGCCTGGCCGGTGCGCCGCTCGCCCACCCGTACCCGGCGCCGCTCGACGCGGTTCTCGTTCTGCTCGTCGATCACCAGCACGTACTGGCGGTCGCCACTGGGGATCAGCACGGTCTCCGGCACCACCACGGCGTCCCGCGGGCTGCGCTGCACGATCACCTCCATCAGCATGCCGGGGCGCAGCCGCAGCTCGGGGTTGGCCAGCTCGGCGCGCACCATCACGCTGCGGCTGACCGGGTCGACCCGGGAGCCGACGCTTTCCACGCGTCCCTCGAAGCGCACCGCGGGGAAGGCGGCGCTGCGTGCGCTGAGTGGCAGGCCGGGCTCGAGCAGGGCCAGGAACACCTCGGGCACGCTGAAGTCGAGCTTCATCACGTCGATCTTGTCGAGGGTCACCAGCTCGGTGCCGGGCGTGACCAGGCTACCCACGCTGATGTTGCGAAAGCCCACCACGCCGTCGAAGGGGGCGCGCACCCGGTAGTTGCGCAGCCGCGCCTCGAGCCCCTGGATCTCCGCCTCCACCTGGCGCAGCCGCGCCTGGGCGTCCTCCACGTCGGCCCGGGGCGCCAGGTTACGGCTCTGCAGCTGAGTCAGACGGTTGACCGTGGCGCGGCGTTCGTCGCGCTGGGCCTGGGCGGCGCGCAGCTGGGCCTGCTGCTCGGCGTCCTGCAGGCCCACCAGCAGCTGGCCCGCTTCCACGACCTGCCCGTCGCGGAAGTTCAGCTCGGCGACGGTATCGGTGACGGTGGCGGAAAGGGTGACGCTCTCGTCGGCGCGCAGGGTGCCCAGCGCCTCCAGCGGATCCGACCAGGGCTCCAGGGTGGCGCGGGCACCGATCACCGGCGTCGGCTCCTGGGCGGCAAGCGGCATGGTCGCCACCAGGATCAGGATCACGGCCAGCAGGCAGCCGGCGCGGGCAAGGCGAGGGGTGGGCGTTCTGGTCATGGGGCTCTTGTGCGTGAGAGGCAAGGGACGACTGCCCAATCCGTAGCAATCCTTAACAAGCTATCAATGATCGTACCGAAAAGTGTGGCAACAATGCGCAACACGGCACCACCTTCTTGGTGCGCAATGCGACACCATCTTCTTAGTGTACAAGGGCTATACAATAGTTTCCCAGCTGTAGGGTCGGTGAATCGGGACGCCTGGAGGGTCCCCGACTTGGCGGCTTCCCCGGGCCGGCTGATAGAATGCGCCTCCCTTGACGACGCGGGCCAGGAGTGACCATGACCTATGACGCGGTGATCATCGGCGCAGGCGCCGCCGGGCTGATGTGTGCCCTAACGGCAGGCTACGCGGGACGGCGTGTCCTGGTCATCGACCACGCCAACCGGGCCGGCAAGAAGATCCTGATGTCCGGGGGCGGTCGCTGCAACTTCACCAACCTGGCCACCGGCCCCGGCAATTTCTTCTCCGCGAACCCCCACTTCTGCATCTCGGCGCTGAAGCGCTATCGCCCCGAGCACTTCGTCGAGCTGGTGGAGCGCCACGGCGTCGACTACGTGGAGAAGGCCCCGGGTCAGCTCTTCTGTGCGGAGTCCGCCAAGGAGATCGTGCGAGTGCTGCTCACCGAGTGCGACTGGGCCGGCGTGGAGATCCGCCTCAAGACCGCCGTGGAGCGCATCGAGCGGTGCGGCGAGGGCATGCGCCTGGTGACCTCGGCAGGCACCCTCGACTGCGGGGCGGTGGTGGTGGCCACCGGCGGACTCTCCATTCCCACCATGGGCGCCACCGGCTTCGGCTACGAGATCGCCCGCCAGTTCGGCCTCGCGGTGACCGAGACCCGCCCGGCGCTGGTGCCCTTCACCCTGACCTCCCAGTGGAAGGCGCGGGCCGAGTCGCTCGCCGGGGTGGCCTGTGAGGTGGCCGTGCGCTCGCTTCGCGCCGGCGAGCCCCGCGGCCACTACCGCGAGCCGATGCTCTTCACCCACCGCGGCCTCTCGGGCCCGGCGATGCTGCAGATCTCGAGCTACTGGGCGCCCGGCGACGAGCTCGCCATCGACCTGCTGCCCGGCGTGGACGCCTTGGAGGCGCTTCGCGTCGCGCGCCGGGAGACGCCCAGGCGGCGTCTCTCCTCCTGGCTCGGCGAGCGGCTCCCCAGGCGCCTGGCCCAGGCGCTGATCGACTGGCACGGCGGCGACGGCGTGCTGGCCGAGCGCGGCAACGCCGAGCTGGCCGCCTGGGCCGAGCGGCTCGGCGACTGGCGGCTCAAGCCCGCCGGCACCGAAGGCTGGCGCACCGCCGAGGTGACGCTGGGGGGCGTGGACACCCGCCACCTCTCGTCGAAGAGCTTCGCGGTGCAGGGGCTGCCCCAGCTGCGCTTCATCGGTGAGGTGCTCGACGTGACCGGTGAGCTCGGCGGGCACAACTTCCAGTGGGCCTGGGCCAGCGGCGTGGCCTGCGGTAACGCCCTCTGATCCCCCACCGACCGGGCCCTGAGCTGTGACCGGGGCGCTAAGGCATCTATGCTCCACCCAGGAGGACGCGCGAAGCGCGAGTGCCCGACCCGCAGAGGAGGAGAGAGATGAGCATGATCGCCGTCCACGAAGCGCCGGCGGGCGATGAAACCCCGCTGCGCGACCGGGTGGTCGAGGAGGCGCTGCACCAGGCCGAGGCCCACGGCTGGGAGGCGGTGCGCCTCACCGAGGTGGCCGCGCGCCTGGAGGTGCCGATGGCCGCGGTGCTGGCCGAGTTCCGCGACCTGGACGCGGTGGCGAATGCCTGGTTCGCACGCGGCTGGGAGGCGATGCTGGCCGAGAAGCCGGACGGCTTCGACCACTGGCCCGAGGCGGAGCGCCTGGCGCACAGCCTGCTGGCCTGGCTCGATGCCCTGGCCGCCCATCGCCGCGTCACGGTGGCGATGCTGCGCACCAAGGCGCATCTGCCTCACCTGCACACCTGGGTGCCGATGCTCTTCGACCTGTCGCGCACCGTGCAGTGGTGGCGCGAGGCGGCCCGGCTGCCGGCCCGATACGGCACGCGGCGGGCCCAGGTGGAGGAGGTGGCGCTCACGGCGCTGTTCCTGGCAACCCTGGCGGTATGGGCCAATGACGGCAGCGACGGCCAGGCGCGCACCCGGGCCTTCCTCGAGAAGCGCCTGGCCCGCGGCTCAGGCTGCATGCGCTGGGTGCCCGGCGGCGGTGCAGAGGACCGGGGCCAGGCCGCCGCGCTTCAGATATAGCGTCCGCCGCTGGCGATGGCGGTGGTGAGCAGGCCGAGGAGCAGGTTCACGCCCACCAGCCGCCGGATCTGCGCCAGTTGTCGGCCGCCCTCGGGCCAGTCGGATGCCTCCACCGCCCGGCACAGCCGGCGATAGGGGGCGAACCAGACGTGCAGGTAGATGGCCATCATGGCCAGGCCCACCAGTAGCATCAGGTGGATGTGCCAGCGGGCCGCCGCCATGCCGCCGAACACCGCGAACAGCATCCACAGTCCGCTGGCGAGCAGCACCGCCACCGCGGCCCACACCCAGGGGAAGAAGCGGGCGAAGACCCCACGCCACAGGGCCAGGCGGGCCGGCGGCTCGAGCTGGGCGGCGGCCACCGGCCGCAGCACCATCCAGGCGAAGAACATGCCGCCCACCCACAGGACGGCGGCGATCACGTGCAGGGTCAGGGCGATGGCCATGGGGGCTCCTCGGGGTGTCGCGGGGGGGAAGGCTCAGCGCAGCAATCGTCGTGCGCGCCGCAGCAGCAGGGCGCCGGCGGCCAGGCGCTTGGCGACTCGCAGCAGGGAGTTCGGGTGGCGGGCGCTCTTCATCAGCAGCAGGCCGCCCAGGGCGAGGAGCGGCGCCTTGAAGCGCATCAGCGTCTGCCAGCCCTCGTCGATGGGGCGGCTGGCCTCGCGGCAACGGCTCGCCTCGACCAGGATATCGATGCGCTGCTGCTCGATCTCGGCCTCCAGCCGGGCCTTGCGCTCGGTCTGGCCGTGGCCGGCGGCGTCACGGCGTGCCGGCGGCTCAGCGGTCATGGCGTTCCTCCCGGCGCTCGCGCTCCACCAGGTCGCGGTCGGTGGCAAGATGCCTCAGGGTGCTGACCAGCAGGGTGCGACGTTTGGCCAGCTGGAGTACCCGCAGCGCCAGCAGGGCGCCGCCGCCCAGCAGCAGCAGGGCGCTTGCGGCAATGGCGGTGAGTCGGTAGCTGTCCCAGAAGGCGACGATCACCAGGGCGGTGAGTGCGCCGATGCCCAGCATCAGCAGGATCAGGCTGAGCCCCGCCAGCAGCAGCAGCGCGATCAGTCGGGCGCGCTCTTCCTCCAGCTCGAGGACGGCGAGACGCAGCCGCGTCTCGCCGGTGGCCAGCAGGCTGCCGAGCAGGCGTTTGGCGGCGCCGAACAGCCGCAGTGCCGGTCCCTGGCTTTCCGGCATCAGCGACGCCCGAGCAGCAGGCCGATCACCACCCCGGCCGCGGCGCCGATGCCGATGCTGCTCCAGGGGTTGTCGTGCACGTAGCGGTCCAGGGCGTCGACCTGGTGCTCGACGGAGTCGCGGGCCTCGCCGTAGAGGCGTTCGCCGCGGCTCTCGAGGCGGTCGCGGGTCTCCCTGAGGCGCTTCTCGGCACGGTCGCGCAATTCCTTGATGTTGCTGCGGGAATCATCCGCAGTGGCAGTGACCAGTTCCTCGATGGTCTGGGTGAGGTGGTGCAGGTCTTCCTTGAGCTGCTGGGTGGTCTCGTGGGCACGGTTTGCCATCGGGTCTTCCTCTGACGGTGAATGACAGCCACAGCATAGCAGCCGGGGCACCCCTTGCCAGCGCGGCCGAGGGTCGCGCTCCCGGTCGGGGTCAGCGTGTCAGGCTGCCGCCGCCGAACAGCGGGTTGAGGCTGAAGCCCAGGCTCAGGCGGTGGTTGCGGTGATCGTAATCGATCATGCTCTCGCCATGGCCGTAGTAGTACTGCACGTGGCCCCGGACGTTGCCGTTGAACAGCGGCCAGGAGTAGTCGACCTGGGTGCCCATGTTGCCGGCGCTGGGGTTGCCTCGCACCAGCAGGCTCACCTCGTCCTCCCCCAGGCGCTTGGCGACGGTGACGTCCCCATAGCCCATGTAGCGATCGATATCGGGGTTGTCGTCCTCGCTCTTGGACTCCGGGATGCGCCAGTGGGGGGCCAGGCTGAAGGCCCAGTCGCCGCGCTGGAAGATGCTCTCCACATAGACCCGGTTCCAGCTGCGCGACAGCGGGTCGGAGCGGCCGTTGGACTGATGGTTCAGCGCCAGGCGGTTGCGCACGTTGGTCCAGCCCAGGGCCCGCCAGGCGTTGTCGAAGTTCATGAAGACTTCCGGTTCGTAGTTGGTCTCCCGGAAGGGGGAGGAGGCGTCGGTGTTGTAGGCCTGCCACCAGCTGCGCTGGGTATAGGCGAAGTAGAGGTCGCCGGTGTCGCCGAACACCCCCTCCATCAGGTTGACCTTGGCGCTGAACTGGAACTTCACCTCCAGGTCGTTGGGCCCGTTGAGCTCGGAGATCTCGCGGAAGGCCTCGTGGTTGGGGTTGGTGGTGTAGCTCAGCGGGAAGAGGTAGTTGCGCCGATAGGTGGTGATGGCGAAGGGGTTGCGGCGCGATTCGAGCTCCAGCTGGCGCCGCTCAACGGCCTCCCGGGCGGCCAGCTCGTCCGGGGGGATCTCCGGGGCGTCCTCCGGTTCCGGCAGCGCCCGAAGCTCGTCCTGAAGGGCATCCAGCTCCGCGCCGAGGGCCCGGATACGCGCCTCCAGGGCGGCGCGCTCCGCGGCACTCTCCTCGCCCCCGGGGTTGTCGGGCAGGGAGTCGGACGCCTCGAGCAGGCCGACCGGGAGCAGCAGGGCCATAAGGACGCTGACGAGGGCGGCGGGGCGAATCGGCGAGGGCATGGTGGCGTCCGTGAAATGGAGGAGTTCAGACCGCCGTTCTACCACGCCGGCGGGTCAAGTCAACCGCACGCCTCCACGGGGAAGCGGGATTGCCTTGGCCCCCCCCGGGGGCTGAGAATCGTGGGCAGGCGTCCGGGGTCGGCAAGCGAGGTGGCGAGTGGAGAGAGGTGCGGGCGAAAGCCCCGTCAAGGCGTCGGTGCCACCGCGGTTCGTCGGCCGCTGGGCCGGGGTGGCGCTGCTGCTGACCCTGCTGCTCCTGGCCTGGGCCCCGGCGCAGGCCCGCGAGGCGCTGCCCGAACGCGGCGAGGTGGAGGCGCGGCTTGAGGCGCTCGCCCCCGAGGAGGGCGAGACGCCCAGCGCCGCCCAGCGGCGCGACAGCGAGGCGCTGGAGGCGACCCTGTCGGGCCTCGCCGCCCTGGAGGCGGTGATCGAGCTGCAGCGCCTCCAGGACCGCCAGGCCGAGGTCAATGCCCAGCTGATCTCGGCCCAGACGCTGCCCGAGCGGGCCCAGCAGGCCATCTCCGAGGCGATGCAGGCGGTGGAGCGGGCGCGGCGCGCCCAGGAGGAGCTCGAGGGGCGCGGCCTGGCCCAGGACGACCCCCGGGTCTGGCAGCGCCAGGTGGAGCGGCGCCTGGCCGAGGTGAGCCTGCTGCTGCACCAGCGCGAGCTGAGCACCAATACCCGCCTGCGCGAACTGGATCAGCAGCGCCGCGACCTGCTGCTGCAGCGCCAGAGCCGCCAGGAGAGCGAGCTGTCGCTGCTGCAGAACGTCATCGATCGCCAGCGCCGCCTGGCCTCCGAGCAGGCCATCGCTGATGCCGCCCGGGACGATCCCCTGCTGGAGGCGGGGCATCCGGTGCTGGAGCGCGCCCAGCAGATCAACCGCGACCTGAGCCTGGAGCTGCTGCGCGCCAACGATCGCAACAACGCCCTGCTCCGCGAGAGCCTGGCGGTGCGCAGCCAGCTCGACCACGTGCGCCAGCTGCAGCGTAGCCTCAACGAGCAGATCGAGGCGATTCGCGGCTCCATCCTGCTGTCGCGCATCCTGCGCGAGCAGCGCCGTTCGTTGCCCCAGGTGGCGCCGCGCCGCGACCTCCAGGACGAGATCGCCGACCTGCGGCTGCGCCAGTTCGACCTGGTGCGCCAGCGCGACACCCTGCGCCAGAGTGAGCGGCTGGCCAACCAGCGCCTCGAGGAGGCCGGGGTCGAGATCACTGAGGCCCTGGTGGAGTCGCTGCAGCGCCTCTACCAGTCGCGGCGCGAGCTGGTGGACCGCCTGGAGCAGAGCTACGGCAGCCTGCTCAGCACGGCGGTGGAGCTGCAGCTCAACCAGCAGCAGCTGCTCGAGACCTCCCGGGCGCTCAGGGCCACCATCGACGAGCAGCTCTTCTGGGTCGCCAACACCCGCCCGCTTGACCTGGCCTGGGCGCGGCAGCTGCCGGCCAACCTGGCCCTCGAGTGGCGGGAAGGCGAGTGGCGGATGGCGCTGCCGGGCCGTTGGCGTCCACCCTCGGCGGCGTCGCTGGCCGGCCTGCCGCCGCTGCTGCTGGCCATCGGGCTGCTGTGGTGCCGCCGCGCTATCCGGGCGCGGCTGCTGCGGATCCACGAGCAGATCGGCCGGCTTCGCAGCGACACCCAGCTGCACACCCCCCAGGCCGTCCTGCTCAACGCCCTGATGGCCCTGCCGGGGCCGCTGATCCTGGCCTCCCTGGGGACGGCGCTGGTGACCGGGGGGGAGGGCATCGCCCACGGCCTGGGGCTGGCCGTCCTGCAGCTCTCCCTGGCCTGGGCGGTGATCGCCTGGGCGCGGCGCTTGCTGGTGCGAGACGGGGTGGCGACCAAGCACTTCTACTGGTCGGCGGAGTACGTGGCCCGCCTGCGTCGACTGCTCGGCTGGCTGGGCGTGGCCCTGGTGCCGGTGCTGATGATCGCCACCCTGGCCCGGGATGCCGAGTTCGGCCTGACCCAGCGCCCGGTGGCCCTGGGCCTGCTGGTGGCGGGCCTGCTGGCCATGAGTATCCTGCAGGCGCGGCTGATCCTGGCGCACACCCCCTTCTTCGGCGTGCGCCTGCTCCGGCTGGTGCTGGGGCTGGTGATCGCGGCGGTGCCGCTGGTGTTGATCGGCCTGATCGCAGCGGGCTACGAGTACACGGCGCTCAGCCTGGTGGGTCGCTTCGCGATCACCCTCTACCTGCTGGGCCTGTGGATCCTGGTGGAGGCCACGGTGGTGCGCGGGCTCGCCGTGGCCGCTCGGCGGCTGGCCTTCCGGCGCGCCCTGGCGCGGCGCCGGGCCGAGGTGAAGGAGGGCGCCGAGGGTGGCCTGGAGGTGGTGGTCGAGGAGCCGCCCCTGGACATGGAGCAGATCAACCAGCAGTCGCTGCGCCTCTCCAAGCTGATCCTGCTGCTCGGCTTCGCGCTGCTGCTCTATCTGGTGTGGGCCGACCTGCTCACCGTGCTTGGCTACCTGGAGCAGGTGGCGATCTGGGAGGCCAACGGCGAGCCGGGGGTCGAGCTGGTCACCACGACCCTGTCGGTGGCCGATATCTTCGCCGCGCTACTGATCGTCGGGCTGACACTGGTGATGGCCCGCAACCTGCCGGGCCTGCTCGAGGTGATGGTGCTGTCGCGCCTGGAGCTCAAGCAGGGCAGCGCCTACGCCATCACCTCGCTCCTCTCCTACGCCATCGTCGGCACCGGCCTGGTGACGGCGCTGGCCACCCTGGGGGTGGCCTGGAGCCAGCTGCAGTGGCTGGTGGCGGCGCTGGGGGTGGGCCTGGGCTTCGGCCTCCAGGCGATCTTCGCCAACTTCGTCTCGGGGCTGATCATCCTCTTCGAGCGTCCGGTGCGCATCGGCGACACCATCACCCTGGGGGCGCTGACCGGCACGGTGAGCAAGATCCGCATCCGGGCCACCACGGTCACCGACTTCGACCGCAAGGAGATCATCATCCCCAACCAGACCTTTATCACCGACCAGCTGATCAACTGGTCGCTGTCGGATACGGTGACCCGGGTGGTGCTCAACTACCGCGTCTCCTATGGCTCCGATCAGGCGCTGGTGCATCGGCTGCTCAGCCAGGCCGCCCACGAGAACCCGCGGGTGCTGGCCGACCCCGAGCCCCAGGTCTTCTTCATGGCCTACGGCGAGAGCACCCTGGACTTCGAGCTCCGGGTCTTCGTCAACGCCCTGGGCGACCGGCTCTACGCCACCGACGAGATCAACTGCCGGGTGGGCGAGCTGTTTGCCGAGCACGGCGTCGATATCGCCTTCAACCAGCTGGAGGTCTGGCTCAAGCGCCCAGGGGAATCCCGCAAGGTGCTGGAGGCCGGCGAACTGCCCCGGGCCCAGCGGCATCCGCCGCCGGGCAGCCACGGCGATCCGGGCGATCTCGACCTGGGCGATGGAGGCGGCGGCGATGGCGGCCGCTAGGCGGCCGCCGGCGACTCGCGCACGGCGTGGAGCAGGAACTCGCGGTTGCCGTCGCCGCCCAGCAGCGGGCTCGCCTGCCAGTGGCGAACGCCGAACCCCTGCTCGGCGCAGCAGGCGCGAATCCGCGCCTCCACCTCGGCATAGCGGGCGGGGTCGGTGACCAGCCCGCGGGCGTTGACCCCGCCGGGGCCCACCTCGAACTGCGGCTTGACGAGGCTGGCGAGCTCGCCGCCCGGCGGCAGCAGGGCGGCGAGCTGGGGAAGGATCAGCGTCTGGGAGATGAAGGAGACGTCCATCACCGCGAGGTCCGGCCCCGCGGTGCCCTGCGCCGCCAGGGCCGCCTGCAGGCGAGCGTCGGCGGCCATGGCCCGGGCGTTGAGGCCCTCCAGGCAGGTCACCCGGGGGTCGTCGCGCAGGCTAGGGTCGAGCTGGTCGTGGCCCACCTCCACGCCGATCACATGGCGGGCGCCCGCGCGCAGGGCGCAGTCGGTGAAGCCGCCGGTGGACTGCCCCACGTCGAGTACCAGTCGGCCGCCGAGCTCCAGCCCCAGCGCCTCGATCAGCGACTCCAGCTTGAGCCCCGCCCGGGAGACATAGCGCTCCTCGGGGTCCGCCTCCACGCGTAGCGTCACTCCCTCGGGCAGCTGTTCCCCGGGCTTGGTGAGCACGCGGCCGCCCTCGGCCAGGCGCACCCGTCCGTGGCGGATCAGCCGCTGGGCGCGGGTGCGGGAGCGGGCCAGGCCCTGGGTGACAAGCAGCTGGTCGAGACGTGGCATGGCGGTTCCGTGTGGTGGAAGGGGCCCATTATAGCCGCCGGGCCGATCGGGGTGCAGCGCTGGTCTTTGCGTCGCCATTCGGCATAATGGAGTATTCATTAGTCGGATAATCGAAGGGGCATGAGTGGATCTGGCCGCCGGACAGGCGCTGGCGCGCTCGCTGGCCTTCGGGGCCCTGGGGGGGCTGCTCTTCCAGGTGCTGGGGCTGCCGCTGCCCTGGATGCTGGGCCCGCTGGTCGCCAACCTGGTGGTCTCGGCCCGCGGCCTGGATGTGCGGGTGCCCGAGGGGCTGCGCGAGGCGCTGCTGGGGGTGCTGGGCCTGGTGCTGGGCAGCCAGGTCACGCCGGAGCTCGCCTATCGGGTGGTCGACTGGCCGCTCTCCATGCTGCTGCTGCTGGCCGGTGTGGCGGCGTCTACCGCCGCGGCCGCGGCCTGGTACCGGCGCTGCGGCTTCGATTCGGTGAGCGCCTGGTTCGCCTCTGCCCCCGGCGCAATGACGGCGATGATCCTGATGGGCGAGAAGTGCGGCGGCGACCCCCAGCGCATCGCCATCGCCCAGTCGCTGCGGATCCTCCTGGTGGTGCTATGGCTGCCGCCGCTGTTCTGGCTGTGGGAGGGGGCGCCCGCCGCCGCGCCTGACGCCGCCGCCCCGGCCGCCCACCTGTGGATGCTGCCCGCGCTGTTGCTGCTGGTGCCACTCGGCCGCCGGCTGCGGCTGCCGACCCCGTCCCTGCTGGCGCCGCTGCTGTTCGCCGCGCTGCTCTCCGGCTTCGATGTGGCCAGCCTGCAGCTGCCCGACTGGGGCATGAACATGATGCTCTGGGGGCTCGGCAGCGCCATCGGCTCACGCTTTCGGGGCCTCTCCCGGGGCCGCTTCTTGCGCTATCTGCGCGAAGCGGCGGTGGCGACCATGCTGGCCCTGGCGGTGCTGGCGCTCTTTGCCGAGCTGATCCACCGCCTGCTCGGGGTGCCGCGGGACGTGGCGCTGCTGGCCCTGGCGCCCGGCGGCATCGGCGAGATGGCGATCCTCGCCGTGGCCCTGGATATCGACCCGGTCTTCGTGGCCTTCCATCACCTGCTGCGCATGATCGCGCTGATGCTCGTCGCGCCCTTCTTGGCGCGCTGGCTTCGCCGGCAGTCGGTGTCCGGCTGATATACTGGTCGGTTCAGCACCAACCATAAACGACAGGCAAGGCCCGCAGGGCTGACAAGGGAAGCAGGGGATGCTGGAGCAGGCACTGGTACAGATGCTGTTGTTGCTGGGCGCCACGGTGGCCGTGGTGCTGGTCTTCCAGCGGCTGCGGATCCCGCCCAGCCTGGGCTACCTGCTGGTGGGGGTGCTGCTGGGCTCCCACACCGCCGGACCGGTGGTGCCCGATGACACCATCCGGGTGATCGCCGAGTTCGGCATCGTCTTCCTGCTCTTCACCATCGGGCTCAGCTTCTCGTTGCCGCAGATCTATGCGCTGCGGCATACCATTCTCGGCCTGGGCACCGCCCAGGTGGCCCTGACCACGGCGGTGGTGGGCGTTCTGGCCTGGTGGCTGGGCCTTCCCGGCCCGGCGGCCTTCGTGGTGGGGGCGGTGTTCGCCCAGTCCTCCACCACCATCATCACCAAGCAGCTGATGGAGCAGGGCGAGAGCCAGACCCGCCACGGGCGGCTGGGCACCACCATGTCGGTGTTCCAGGACATCACCGCGGTCCCCTTCGTGGTGGTGATTCCGGTGCTGGGGGTGGCGGCCGCCCAGGAGGTGGCGGGTGCCCTGGGGCTGGCCCTGGCCAAGGCGCTGCTGGCCTTCGCGATCGTGCTGGTATCGGGGCGGTTGCTGCTGCGCCCGCTGTTTCACCTGGTGGCCGAGCGGCGCTCCGCCGAGCTCTTCACTCTGACGGTGCTCTTCGTGTCGCTGGTCTCCGCCTGGACCACCAAGACCCTGGGGCTCTCCATGGCCTTCGGTGCCTTCCTGGCCGGCATGGTGCTGGGTGACACCGAGTTTCGCCATCAGGTGGAGTCGACCATCCGTCCCTTCCGCGACGTGCTGCTGGGGCTCTTCTTCGTCAGCATCGGCATGCTGGTGGAGCCGGCCCTGCTGCCCGCGATCTGGTGGGAGGCGCTGCTCGGGGCCTTGGCCCTGCTGGGCATCAAGCTGGGGCTGGTGACCCTGATCGTGCGCCTCTCCGGCGTGGAGATGCAGACGGCGTTCCGCACCGGCCTGCTGCTGGCGGTGGGCGGCGAGTTCGGCTTCGCGCTGCTGGCCATCGGCCTCGAGGGCAGGGTGATCGACAGCTATCCCGCCCAGGTGGTGCTCACCTCGGTGCTCTTCTCGATGATCCTGGCGCCGTTCCTGATCCGCTACAATCAGCCCCTCGCGGCCCGGCTGTTCGGGCGGGTGACGCCGAAGCCGGAGGAGGTCGCCCCGCCCCCCCAGGAGCCGGAGGAGCAGGGTCACGTGGTGATCTGTGGCTTCGGCAGGACCGGGCAGACCGTGGCGCGCTTCCTGGAGAGCGAGGGGGTCGCCTATGTGGCCCTGGACCTGGATCCAGCCATCGTGCGTGAAGCGCGGCTGGCGGGGCAGCCGGTCTACTTCGGCGACTCCTCTGACGCCGCCGTGCTGGAGAACGTCGGGCTCGAGAGGGCCAGGCTGCTGATCATCAGCCACGAAGATCGCCCGGCGGCGCTCAAGACCCTGCGCCATGCCGTGCAGCTCAACCCCGGTGTCCCCGCCGTGGTGCGCACCCAGGACGAGGGCTCCGTCGCCGAACTGATCGCCGCGGGAGCCAGCGAGGTCATTCCCGAAACCCTGGAGGCGAGCATGATCCTCACCTCCCATTCGCTCCAGGCCCTGGGCGTCCCGCTCTACCGGGTCACTCGCCACCTCCAGGAGCAGCGCACCAGCCACTACCGCATGCTGCGCGAGCTGTTCCGTGGCAGCCTGGACAGCATTCAGGATCTCCGCCCGGCGGCTGAGCAGGAGCGGCTGCACTCGGTGGTGCTGAGCGAGGGAAGCCCGGCCATCGGCCATAGCCTCGCGGAGCTCGATACCGAGCGGGATCAGGTCTCGGTTACCGCCATGGTGCGCCAGGACCGGCGCCGGCGCTATCCAGAGGCGGATACCGAGGTGCAGGCCGACGACGTGCTGGTGCTGCTGGGTACCCGGGACAACCTCGAACGGGTGGAGCGCCGCCTGACCGGCGGCGAGGCCACCGAGGCCGGCGAGTAGAGTCCGGGCCCTGCCGGGGTGGCTCAGGTCTTGTCCAGGGGATGCTCGCGGCTCAGCGCCTTGATGTGTTCGCTCAGCCCCAGGGCCCGGCTGACCTCGAGCTCCAGGGCGATGCCGGTCTCGAGGCTCTCGTCCAGCTGGCCGGCCTCGCTGACCGCCTCGAGCACCGCGCTGGCGCGGCGCGCCTCCACCAGGATCAGGATCACGCTGCGCGAGGCCATGAACTCCAGGCCGAAGAAGGTGAGGTGGGGCTGAGCCCCTGGCCCTGGGCGTTGTTGATGATGGTGGCCCCGGTGGCGCCCGCCTGGCGGGCGGCATCCAGCACCCGGTCGGTCCTGTCCTGGTCGACGAAGATCATCAGCAGCTTGAAGTCCATGGTCACCTCTCCTGTCACTCCTCGACCCCGCCAGGGGCTTTCCCTGACTCTCATTCTGGCAGAGCCTGCCGCGCAAGTCCTGTCCGCGATCAAGGGGCGCCGCCGGGCTCCTGCAAGGCTTGCAGGTCGGTTGGCGGGACCCGATCGGCGCCCCAGCTGCGGTGCACGTAGCCGATCACCCGGTCGAGTTCCTCCTGGGTGATCTGGGCCAGCTCGCCGCGCTCCAGGGGATCGTAGTGGAAGATGTAGAGGCGTGAGGCAAACTGCTCGAAGGGGAGCGAAGCCTCGCCGAAGCGCTCGCCGTTGCCGGCGGTGCTGACCTTGATGCCGTCGCCCCAGTCCTGCCCGCTGTCGTTGTTGGGGTTGTAGAAGTAGACCCGCATCGTGTCCGAGGGGTCGAGGTTGACGCGCAGCACGGTAATGGCGTGCCAGCCGATGAAGCGCGCCGCACTGTCGGTGACGGCAATGCCTGCCGGTTGGGGGTGGATCAGCGGCTGGTTGCCGTTGTAGTAGGGGTGGTAGCTGGCATAGAAATGGCGCAGGAAGGTGTCCAGCTCATGAAGCCGGCCGCTGGTTACATCGACGTTGATGCGAAAGCCGCGGCCTGACCACCAGCCGTGGAACTCGGGGTTCACCCAGCGGTGGGGATCGCCCTCGCGGCCGATGCAGCGCCGCCCCATCTCGGCGTAGATGCGGTCCAGATGGGGCACCACGATCAGCGACACCGGATCGAGGTCCATCGGCAGGCTCTGGGCCACGCCGCCGCTGCTCTCCATCGAGGAGATGGGCTGGCCCTCGAAGTGCATGATGATCTCGTCGTCGCGCGCCGCCCAGGCCACCATCTGCAGCAGATAGTCCGGGTCGTTGTAGGCCCACATGGAGAGCGCCCGGGCCGACTGGCAGGTGGGATTGTTACCCTGGCCCACGCCCAGCGGCAGCCCCAGCATGCACAACACGCCCTCCAGCAGGCGCGCCCGGGGGGAAACCGACTCGCCGAAGGCCAGGTTGAGGCGCGCCTTGGCCCATTCGGAGAGCGTCAGCCCCAGCTGGCGCCACATGGCTGGCGCCACCGGCGGCTGGTAGAGGATGCCGCGCTCGAGCATCAGCGCCAGGCCATAGGCGGCCTGGGGTGTGGCCGGGTGCACCCCGCTGCGGATCAGCGCCGAGACCAGCTCCCGGTAGCACAGCAGGCAGTCGCGTCCGGTGGAGGAGAGGCCCAGCGCCTCGGTCAGCAGATGGTCATTGTGTTCGAGCAGGTGGCGCAGCAGCACCGGGTGGTAGGGCGAGACCAGGCCGGTGTCGTGCATGGCCCGGGCGAAGCCGGTGGCTTCGCCCTGCAGGGCGGCGCTATCCATGCTGGCCAGCCGCTCGCGGTAGACCTCGAGCCCGGGATCCTCGCGGCAGGCCCGGGTCGGGCCGTAGAGCGAGCTGACCAGGCGGTCGGCCCCCTGGCCACTGATGCCCAGGTCGATCTCGGGATTGGCCTGGCAGACGGCGATCTGGGTGACCATCTGCTTGACCGGCTCCACCTGGATGGGGCGCTGCTGGAGGATGCGCCAGATTTCGTCGATCAGGCGGTCGATGATGTATTCGTAGCCGATTCGCTCGGCCAGGTGGCGAAACAGGTGGCGGGGAATCTGCGCCAGGCGCCCCTGGGTTTCCCGCTCGGCCTCGCTTGGCGCCCCGAACAGCAGCCAGAGGTTGATCGCCATCACCTGGGTCAGGTAGTGGTGGGCCTGCTCGGCCGAGAGATGGGGGTGGAGATACTCCCCCTTGGCGACCGCCAGCAGGCGCAATTCGCTGATCGCCTCGATCACCACGGTGTTGGCGTCCGGACTCTTGAGCGCTTGGGTGGTCAGCGAGGGCACCAGAAACTGAGGGGTCTCCCAGTCGGAGCCGAGGAAGACGCCGGCCTCCTCCAGCGCCCGGGCTCGCCGTTCCAGGGCCGCGGTGCCGCCCTCCTGCAGCAGCACGCGGCGGGCGGTATCGAGCACCCGGGGGAGCTTGCCGGGCTTGGCGAACGCCCGCGCGTTCGCCAGCAGGGCGATCGCCTCGTCCAGCTTGTCGCACAGGCCGGCCAGCTTGTCGCCGGCGGCCTGGGCGGGGGGGCTCTCTTGCTCGTGTCGGTGCGTGGTCACGCCGATTCCTTTGTCGTCAGGCCATCATGGTCACCATGACGCCTGGCTCAGCCCGAGAAATCAAGCTCATACATAGAAATCAAGCTCTTCCATCTGCTTGAGCAGCTCCTTCATGCGAGCCGCCTCGTCGCCCTTGAAGTAGATCAGGCCCCAGTGGGTGCCGAAGGCGGTGCGCTTGGTGACGGTCTCTTCGACCGGCGGCGTCAGCTCGTGGGACTCGAAGTAGGGGTCGTCCTCGACCTCCTCGGGGATCTCCAGGCGGCTGACCACGCGGCGTCGCGGATAGACCCCGAAGCAGCCGGCATAGCCGTCGGCATCCACCACCTCCCTGGGGAAGAAGGCCTTGACCTCCTCCACGGTGGATTTGGGATCGAACACCAGCATGGAGGCCTGGTAGGCGTTGAAGCCGTAGACCCGTTCGAGCAGCTCGAAGACCTTGAAGCCCGGTGGGCGATAGGCCACCTCGCCGAAGTACATCTCGCCGTCGCTGGTGACGAAGTACTCGGGGTGGATCAGCCCGAATTCGATGTCGAAGGCCTTGATCAGCTTCTCGATCTGGGCGGTGATCTGGGGGCGGTAGTGCTCCAGCTCCGGCGAGGCGGGGACGAACACCGAGTAGCCCAGCGTCACGTATTCCGAGATGTTGAGGAAGGCGATCTTGCCGTTGTGGATCCAGGCCTCCACGGCGAACTCCCAGCCGTCCAGGTGCGACTCCATCAGCACCGGGAACTCCTCGTCGGGGATGGTATCGATCTCGTCCGGGGTACGGATCACCCGGTGGCCGAGGCAGCCGGCCTTGTCGAAGGCCTTGAGGTGGATGGGGTCGTTGGGGTCACCGTCGAGCTTGAGTAGCGTCTGGTTGACCCGCTTGAGGAAGCGGACCACGTCCGCCTTGTCGTGGGCCTCCTCGAAGATGCCCACCCGAATGCCGCCGAGCTGGGCGCGGCGTTTCATCAGCGCCTTGTCGCGCAGCAACAGGGCCTGGCCGTAGAGCCGCGGCTTGTCGAGCAGCAGCGAGTTGATGGCGCCGGCCCACTCCACGGTCTCCTCGAACAGCGGAATCGCCACGTTGACGCCCATCTCCTTGAGGGTCTCGGCGATCTCCATGGAGCGATCGTTGAGGCGCTCGAAGTTCCAGGAGACATAGGGGATATCGTGTTTCTGGCAGTACTCTTCCGCCCAGTCCGGAGCCACCACCACGTAGCGTCGGTCGAAATTCTCGGCGGCTTCGACGGCGTTCAGGCTCCAGCCCAGCAGGGCGATATAGCCCTTGTTCGGATCCTTCTTCATGGGGCGCCTCCAGATGTCGGCAATGGGTGTATCTCGCGACGACGGCGTCTGTCGTGAGGATAGGGAATGTCCTTCACCATACATCAGTCCGCCCGCTCTCACATTGTTGCGGCGCAGCGTGGGGTGTCGGGGGTTGGCTTGCCCTTGCCGCCCGGAGGGTGCGCTGGTATAGTGCCGACGCACTCGGCAAGTCATTGATCGCTCGCCGGGTTTGGCACCCCGGGTGCCATGTCGTGGTGGCCCCGTCGGTCCTCCCGCAACGCTAAGTCGCAAACCCCGCCAGGCCCGGAAGGGAGCAACGGTAGTGATGGACGCGTGTGCCGGGATGTGGCTGTCGGGGCCGCCTCCCTTTCGGGCCCTTGTCCGCTGGCTGCCCGCTTCGTTCTTTCCCCTCGGCGTGTGTCGATCAGTCTGTTCCTGGCCGGATCAACGTGGCATCGTTCCGGTGTTCGTGATCCGACCCGGCGAGGCCCGCATGCGACTCTATCACTCCGAAACCACCAAGTCGCGTCGCGCCCGTACCGAGCTGCACGATGGCGCCCTGGTTACCCCTTTCGAGTGCCCGGAACGGGTGGATCTCGTGCTCGCCGCCCTGCGCGAGCGGGGGCTGGGCGAGGTGCAGGCGCCGCGGGCATTCGGGCTCGATCCGGTGCTGGCGATCCATGATCGCGGCTATGTCGAGTTTCTGTCCCGCTGCTGGGACGACTGGGTAGCAGCCGGCATGGTGGGTGAGGCGATCCCCAACGTCTGGCCGGCGCGGACGATGCGCGGCGACCGCATCCCCGACCACGTGGAGGGACGGCTGGGCTACTACGCCCTGGCGGCGGAGACCTCCATCTGCGCGGGTACCTTCGAGGCCGCCATGGCCAGCAAGGATGTGGCCCTTGCCGCGGTGGACCACGTGCTGGCCAGCGGGGAGCCGGCCTTCGGGCTCTGCCGTCCGCCGGGCCACCATGCCGCCACCGACCAGTTCGGCGGCTACTGCTTCTTCAACAACGCGGCCATCGCCGCCCAGTGGGCGCTGGATGCCGGCAGGATCAGGGTGGCGATCCTCGATGTCGACTTCCACCACGGCAACGGCACCCAGCAGATCTTCTACGCCCGCGACGACGTGCTCTTCCTCTCGCTCCACGGCGACCCGCGTCACTGCTTCCCCTACTTCCTGGGCCATGCCGACGAGCACGGCGAGGAGGCGGGAGAGGGCTTCACCGTCAACTACCCGCTGCCGCCGGGAACCGGCTATGAGGCCTGGGGCGAGGCCCTCGAGGATGCCCTGGCGCGCATCCGGGCGGCGGACTGCGAGCTGCTGGTGGTCTCCCTGGGGGTGGATACTTTCGAGGGCGACCCGATCAGCGCCTTCACCCTGGCGAGTGGCGATTTCCTCGATGTCGGTCGGCGCCTGGCGAGCCTGAGCCTGCCCACGGTGTTCCTGCTGGAGGGCGGTTATGCGGTGGCAGAGATCGGCGCCAACGTGGCCAACGTGCTGGAGGGCTTCGGGCGCGTCTGACCCGGTCAGCTCTCCTGGGCCTGTTCCCTGGTCGGCCGGGAGCCGCGCTGGCGCTGCTGCACCTGCAGGGCGTCCAGCCGTGACTTGAGCGCCGCCTGGGTGGCCTGCAGGGCTTCGGCGCGGATCTCCGTCTTGGCGGCCCGCTGGGCCGCCTCCTGGGCCTGCTTCTGGGCCTCGTGGCGGGCGCGCTCCAGAGCGTCGAAGCGCTGCTTCTGCTCGGCGCGCAGCTCGGCGACCTCCTGGCGGTGGCGGGCGCGCTCCGCCTGGAGCTCCTTGTGCAGTCCGGCATGCAGCTCGGCCTTCTCGCGGACCTGGGCCAGGACGCTGTCCCGCTGGGTCTCGGCCACTGCCTGGCCGCGCTCCGCCTTGATGCGCTCGGCGTCGGCATCACGGGCCTGGCGTTCGGCGGCCAGCCTTGCCTGCACGGCCTCCTCCAACTGCTCGCGCAGCATCTCCACCTGCTGGCGGGACTGCAGCACGCCCTCCAGATTCTCGCGCACCTGCGCACGTTCCTCCTGCAGGTCGTCACGCTGGGCCTGCGCCTCCCGGGCGGTCTGCTCGGCGACAGCCAGCTGGGCCTCCTGCTCGGCGACGCGCCGCTCCAGCGCCTCGCCGAGCTCGGCCAGGGTGGTGGCATCGGCTTGCGCTTCCTCGATCTGTCGCTCCCTCGACGTGTAGGCGGCGCTGGCCTGCTGGACAAGCTCGCGCTCCAGTGCCTCGATCAGCACCTTCGGCAGGCGGGGGGAGGGGGGGGCTGGCGCCTCGCGAGAAGCGCGCCAGGTGGCCAGATGGCGCTGGATCAGGTTGGGCGAACCGCCCCCAAGATGCTTGCAGACCCGCTGCAGGGTGGGGTCGGCCCCGCGCCCCTCGAGGTTTTCGGCGGCGGCGGCGACCTGGGGATAGGGCATGTCGGCGGGGGGCGGTGCGGAAGGGTGGCGGCTCATGGTCTCTTCCCTGGCGGCGAGGCGCGTTCACGTGAGTGTCTGAGGCGAGACTACCACAGCCGCAGGCGGCGGAGTGGCCCCGGGCGGCTTCTCGAAGGCAGTCGACCGCCTCGCTTTCCGCGGCGGCCCCCAGTCGCTAGAATGGGCAGTCACCGTCGGGATGCGGCCCCATGCAATAGCGGGGCACCATGACGCCGATATCCGACTACCGCAAGGATTCCGCGCTGCATGAGCTATCAGGTCCTGGCCCGCAAGTGGCGACCGCGTACCTTCCATGAGCTGGTCGGGCAGGAGCACGTCCAGCGGGCGCTGGTCAATGCCCTGGACCAGGGGCGACTGCACCACGCCTACCTGTTCACCGGTACCCGCGGCGTGGGCAAGACGACGCTGGCTCGGATCCTGGCCAAGTGCCTCAACTGCACCGACGGGGGGCGTGGCGACGAGGCGGTGACCTCCACCCCCTGCGGCGAATGCGACAGCTGTCGGGCCATCGACGAGGGGCGCTTCGTCGACCTGATCGAGGTGGACGCCGCCTCGCGCACCAAGGTCGAGGACACCCGCGAGCTCCTCGACAACGTGCAGTACGCGCCGACCCAGGGGCGCTACAAGGTGTACCTGATCGACGAGGTGCACATGCTCTCCACCAGCAGCTTCAATGCGCTGCTCAAGACCCTGGAAGAGCCGCCGCCCCACGTGAAGTTCCTGCTGGCCACCACCGACCCGCAGAAGCTGCCCGCCACGGTGCTGTCGCGCTGCCTGCAGTTCACCCTCAAGCACATGCCGCCGGAGCGCATCGTCGGTCACCTGGCCAAGGTGCTGGAGGCCGAGTCGGTGCCCTTCGAGGAGAGCGCCCTGTGGCTGCTGGGCCGCGCCGCTGCGGGCTCCATGCGCGACGCCATGAGCCTCACCGACCAGGCCATCGCCTTCGGCCAGGGGCGCGTCGAGCATGCCGACGTGGCGGCCATGCTCGGCACCCTGGACCAGCGCCACGTGCTGGCGCTGATCGAGGCGCTGGCCGAGGTGGACGCCGCCCGGGTGCTCGCCGAGGTGGCCGCCCTGGCCGAGCGTGCCCCGGACTTCGCCGCCGTGCTCGACGAGCTCACCGGCGTCCTGCACCGCCTGGCCATCGCCCAGATGGTGCCCGAGGCGCTGGACAACGGCCAGGGCGACCGCGAGACGCTGCTTCAGTTTGCCGCGCGCTTCACCGCCGAGGACGTGCAGCTCTACTACCAGATCGGCATCCAGGGGCGCGGCGACATGGCGAACGCCCCGGATCTGCGCACGGCCCTGGAGATGACCCTGCTGCGCATGCTCGCCTTCCGTCCCCAGGGGGTGCCCCGGCCGGCGACCACGCCGCTGCCGCTGCGCGGCACGGGGGCGGGCGGCGCGGGATCTGCCGATCCGGAGGCGGTCAGCCCGCCGGCGGCGCCCCAGGCCGAGGCCGGCCCCCGGCCTGCGCCCGCGGCAGACGCGCCGGCCCCTGCCCTGGCACTCTCTGCGCCCGCAGTGTCCGCTCCGGAGCCGGTAGCGGCACCCGCCGCGCCAGCGCCGCCCCCTCCTCAGGGGCCGCCGCCCTGGGAGGAGGCGGCGCCAGCGCCCACGGTACACCCCCGCGAGACCGAGGCGGGGCTCGCTTCCGAGCCGCTCCGGGAAGCCCGGTTGCCCGAGCCGGCCCCCGTGCCGGCAGCGGTCGCGCCCCAGCCCGAGTCGCCGCAGCCCGAGTCGCCGCAGCCCGAGCCGTCCGCGGCTCCGCCCGCCGCGTCGGCACAGGCCGAGGCGGGCCGCTTCGGCCATGCCGACTGGCTGGCCTGCTTCGAGGCGCTGGGCCTGGGCGGGCTGACCCGCAACCTGGCGGCCAACTGCGTGGTGGAGGATGACGATGGCGCGGTGCTCAGGCTGCGTCTGGACCCGGCGCTCTCCGCCATGCGGGCCGAGATCCATATCGAGCGCATGCAGCAGGCGCTGGCCGATCGCGGCGTGCCCCGCCGCCTGGCGGTGGAGGAGGGGGCGCTGCCCGAGGGCGTCGAGACGCCGCGCCAGCAGGCCGAGCGGTTGGCCGCCCAGCGCCACGCCGAGGCGGTCGCCGCCCTCCAGCGCGACCCCCAGATACAGAAGCTCCAGCAGGCCTTCGGGGCCCGGCTGATCGAATCCACGGTGAAGCCCGTCGACTCCCAGGCGTCTTCCTGAACGACGGGCTCGCCACCTCGGTCATAATCTGACGATCACATTAGAGAGGACTCACCATGTTCAAGGGTGGAATGGGCAACATCATGAAGCAGGCCCAGGAGATGCAGGAGAAGATGCAGCGCGTCCAGGAGGAGATCGCCCGCGCCGAGGTGCAGGGCGAGGCCGGCGCGGGCATGGTCAAGGTCACCATGAACGGCCGCCACGACGTCAGCAAGGTCGACATCGACCCGAGCGTCATGGAGGAGGACAAGGAGCTGCTCGAGGACCTGCTGGCCGCCGCGGTCAACGACGCGGTGCGCAAGGTCGAGGCCAGCTCCAAGGCCAAGATGGAGGAGGTCACCGCCGGCATGAACTTGCCGCCGGGCTTCAAGATGCCCTTCTGACACGGCTGAAACGGCCTGCGCTCGATCATGCTGCGTTAAAAGTCCTCTCGAGTGCTCATTTACACCATGTAAACTCCGCGCTCTCGAGGACTTTTGCCTTGCCTGATCTTCGCTCGCCTCGTTTCAGCTCGTGCCAGTGAGAGACCCTATATGAGCTTTTCCCCCCTCGTCGAGAAGTTGATGACGTCGCTGCGGGTGCTGCCCGGCGTCGGGCCCAAGACCGCCCAGCGCCTGGCCATGCACCTGCTCGAGCGCGACCGCGACGGCGGCCGGCGCCTGGCCGCCGTGCTTGACGAGGCGCTGGAGCGGGTCGGCTACTGCCGGCGTTGCCGCACCCTCACCGAGGAGGAGATCTGCGCGCTGTGCGAGAGCGCCCGGCGCGACGACACCCTGCTCTGCGTGGTGGAGTCCCCCGCCGACCAGCTCGCCATCGAGGAGGCCGGCGGCTTTCGCGGGCGCTACTTCGTGCTCCACGGCCACCTCTCGCCGCTGGACGGCATCGGCCCCGAGGATATCGGCCTCGACCAGCTCGAGGCGCGGGTGGCCGAGGGGGGCATCGAGGAGCTGATCCTGGCCACCAACCCCACGGTGGAGGGGGAGGCCACCGCCCACTATATCGCCGCCCAGCTCGCGCCCCACGGGGTGCGCCTGTCGCGCCTCGCCTACGGCGTGCCCATGGGCGGCGAGCTCGAGTATGTCGACGGCGGCACCCTGAGCCGCGCCTTCAACGGCCGCCTGCCGTTTTCGGGCGACTGAGCGCCCGCCCCGGCCCTGGCGCGACCCGCCAATGACGCCCTCACCGCGACCCCTGGCCGCGACCCACTACTCCCAGTCGGAACCCCCATGCCCCTGACCCCCGAGATACGCTGGATCGACACCCCCGAGGCCCTCGACGCCGCCTGCGCCGAGGTGGCGGATGCCGAGGTGATCGCGCTGGATACCGAGTTCTTCCGCGAGAACACCTTCCACCCGGTGCCGGCGCTGATCCAGTTCTCCGCCGGCGGGCCGGCCTGGCTGGTCGATCCCCAGGCGGTGGTCTGCACGGCGGCCTTCCGCCGGCTGCTGGCCGAGGGGCCCTTGAAGCTGCTCCATGCGGCCAGCGAGGACCTCGAGGTCTTCGCCGGCTGGGCCGGGGCCACTCCCGCGCCCCTGGTCGACACCCAGCTGGCCCAGGGGCTGCTCGGCGAGAACCCCGCCATGGGCTACCAGAAGCTGGTGGCGTTCTGGACCGGCCACACCCTGCCCAAGGACGAGACCCGCTCCGACTGGCTGGCGCGCCCCCTCAGCGAGACCCAGCAGGCCTATGCGGCCCTGGACGTGATCTACCTGGTGGAGGTCTGGCAGCACCAGCGCGAGGCGCTCGAGCGCCAGGGGCGCCTGGCCTGGCTCGAGGCGGATTGCGCCGAGCTGGTGGCCCAGGCCGGCCGCAACGGCGAGGCGGACGGCCAGTGGTACCTGCGCCAGCGCCAGCTGTGGCGCCTCACCCCGCGCCAGGTCGAGGCCTATCGCCGCCTGACCACCTGGCGGGAGGGCGAGGCCCGGATGCGCAACCTGCCGCGGGGCTGGCTGGTCCACGACCGGGTGCTCTACGCCATTGCCGAGACGCTGCCGGAGAACCGCTACGAACTCTCCCGGGTGGAGGGGGGCAAGCCGAGCCTGGTCAAGCGCGACGGCGATACCCTGCTGGCGCTGGTGGCCGAGGCGCGCTACCTGGACGAAGCCGAGCTGCCTGCCGCGCTGCCGTCGCCCATGGCGCCGGAGTTCAAGCGCGTGCTCAAGGCCCTCAAGAAGGTGGTCAACGCCGAGGCCGAGGCGCTGGGCCTGGCGCCGGAGGTGCTGCTGCGCCGCCGCGACCTGGAGGCGCTGGTCACCGCCCACCTGGATGACGAACCGCTGCCGCTACCCACCGGCTGGCGCGGCGAGCGACTGAATGCGGGCCTGACGCGGGCCCTGGAGGAATCCCCCCGATGAGCGACGACCGGATGCGCGGCGACAAGCTGCTGTGCGAGGTGTTCAAGAGCCCCCGCAAGGAGGAGATGTACCTCTACGTGGACAAGCGCGAGGGCCTGGCCCGGGTGCCGGCGGCGCTGCTTGCGCGCTTCGGCCAGCCGGTGTCGGCGATGACCCTGATCCTCTCCGCCGAGAAGCGCCTGGGGCGCGCCCGGGCCGCCGACGTCATGGCGGCGATCCGCGACAAGGGGTTCTACCTGCAGCTGCCCCCCGCCAAGGAGGAGTACCTGCTCGACCTCTACCGCACCCCCACCGAGGCGCGCTATTGATTCATCGCGCCCGAAGCCGCGCGCAACCCGTTAATCGCGCCCGAAGCCGCGCGCAACCCGTTAATCGCGCCTGACGCCGCGGAGGAGACATCATGCGAGAGCGGTTCTGGGAGCACTACCCCCTCGAGGAGCTCACCGCCGAGGAGTGGGAGGCGCTGTGCGACGGCTGGCGGCCAGTGCTGCCTGCTGAAGTTCCAGGACGACGAGAGCGGCGAGCTGGCGGTGCTCAACCTGGCCTGCGAACTGCTGGACGTGCACAGCTGCCGTTGCGGCGACTACGCCAACCGCTTCGCGCGGGTGCCGGACTGCACCCGGCTGACGCCGGCGCGCATCGAGGCGTTCCGCTGGCTGCCCCACTCCTGCGCCTACCGCCGGGTCGCCGAGGGGCGCAAGCTCGCCCGCTGGCATCCGCTGCTCTCGGGCGACCCGGAGCGGGTCCACCGCAAGGGCATCAGCGTGCGCAGCTTCGCGGTCACCAGCCGCGGGGTCCCCGAGGAAGAGTACGAGGACCATATCATCGCGGTGATTCCCATCGATTGAGGGGGGAGGGCTACTCGTGCGCTTCCAGCCCGAGCGCCCAGAGCAGGAAGGCGTCCTGGCGGGCGCCGTCGTGCCACGCCTTGAAGCGCCCCGAGGCGCCGCCGTGGCCGGCGGCCAAGTCGGTACGCAGCAGCACGGGCCCCCGCGCGGTGCCCAGCTCCGTCAGCCGCGCATAGAGCTTGGCCGGCTCCCAGTAGGGCACCCGGGTGTCGTGCCAGCTGCCCTGGAGGAACATCGGGGGGTAGGGGGCCGCGGCCAGGTTGTCCAGCGGCGAATAGGCGCGGATGCGCTTGCGGGCATCCGGCTCGTCGGGGTTGCCCCACTCGGTGTACTCGGCGGTGGTCAGCGGCAGGTCGGGGTTCTCCATGGTGCGCAGCACGTCCACGAAGGGCACGTCGAGCACCGCCGCGCAGAAGGCCTCGGGGGCCAGGTTGAGGCTCGCGCCCACCAGCAGCCCGCCGGCGCTGGCGCCGTAGGCGGCGATGCGCTCGCCGTCGCTGATGCCGTGGGCCACCAGGGTATCCCGGGCGGCCAGGAAGTCGCGGAAGCTGTTGGCCTTGTGCTCGAGCTTGCCGGCGAGGTACCAGGGCTCGCCGCGGTCGCCGCCGCCGCGCACGTGGGCCACGGCGAAGGCCACGCCGCGGGCCAGCAGCTCCAGGCGCGCCACCGAGAACCAGGGGTCGAGCACCTCGCCATAGGCGCCGTAGCCGTAAAGCAGCGTCGGCAGCGGATGGCCGGTGAGGTCGGCGCGCATCACCACCGAGACCGGAATGCGCTCGCCGTCGTGGGCCTCGGCCCAGAGCCGCTCGCTGGTGAGCTGCCCGGGCGCCAGGTCGCCATGGATCGGCTGCTGCTTGAGCAGGGTGCGCTCGCCGCTGTCCAGGTCGTGCTCGATCCAGCTCACCGGCAGTACGAAGGACTCCTCGCGCAGGCGCAGGCGGCGACTGGGGAAGTGGGGCGCATCGCCCAGCGCCAGGCTGCAGGGCGTCTCCGGCAGCGGCAGGCGCTCGTCCCGGGTCACGGCGTGGGCGTCGTCGAACTCGATCACCCTAAGCCGCACCTGGGCCTCGTCGTGGTCGCGCTCGGTCACGACCAGCCCCCAGGCGAAGGCGTCGACCCCCTCCAGGGTGTGGTGGTCGCGGTGGGCAACCAGCGGCTGCCAGGCGTTGGCGTCGACGGCCTGGTCAAGCCGCCCCTCCTCGATCACGTCGAGGCGGAAGTGGGTCGCCTGCCGGTTATGCAGCACGTAGAAGTGGCCGGGGCGGTGATCCAGGGCGATCTCGACGCCGCTCTCCCGCGGGCGGAAGCAGCGGGGCGGGGTGGCCGGCGCCCGGGCGGGGATCAGGTAGCACTCGCTGGTGTCCTTGGAGGCGCTCTCCAGCACCAGCCACGCCCGGGAGCGGGTCTTGCCGAGCCCCAGCCAGAACTCCGGGTCCTCCTCGAACAGCACCCGCACGGGCTCGCCCGCCACCCCCTCGGCCAGGGGCAGGCGCCAGATGCTGTCGGGTCGCTGGGTGGCATCGTAGCGCGTGAAGAAGACGGTGGCGTTGTCCTCCGCCCAGGTGAGCTCGGGGCCGATGCCTTCAAGCAGTCGCGTCGGTTCGCCGGCGGGCAGCGCCTTGACGAAGAGGTCGAACATCTCGTCGCCGCGGGTGTCCTCGGTCCAGGCCAGCCAGTGTTCGTCCGGCGAGAGCGCCATGTCGCCGAGTTCGAGGAAGTCATGGGGCTCGGCACGGGCCTCGAGGTCGAGGAAGGCCACGGCGCGGTCCGGCTTGCCGTTGGGATGGCGCCACCACACCGGGTAGTCGGCCTCGGCGGCGGTCTCGCTCCAGTAGGTGTAGTGGTCCAGCGGGCTGCGCAGGCCGTGGACGGCCAGCTCGCGGCGCGCCAGGTGGCCATGGTAGAGCCGTTCCACCAGGCCCTCCAGGGGAGCGAACCAAGCGGCGAACTCGCCGTTGGCGGCCTCCAGGAAGGCCTTGACCTCGGCGTCAGCGCGGTCCTCAAGCCAGTGCCACTCGGGATCCTGCGGGCGGCGAAAGCGGGCGACCGGTGAGGCGGAGGGGCGATCGGGGGAGTGGGGCGGCTGTGCTTTCATGGCGCGGGATGTACCATACTCAGGACGGTGAAAAGAGAGGTGGTGATGCCGATTACCGAATCGATGACCCTACTATGGCTGGTCTATGGCTTTCTGTCGCTGGTGGTGGTGCTGACCGGCTACCTGGGGCTGGCCTTCCTCCCGCGGCTGCTGCGGCTGTTGATCACCTGGCTGGTGGCGGGCGTGCTGTGGATGCCGGCGCGTTTCCGCCTGCCGCTGGTGGAGGAAGGGGAGTTCTACACTGGCTTCGCCCCGGCGGCGGTGGTGGCGCTGGTCGCCTTCCTCGAGCGCAACGCCGGGGTGATGCTGCCTGCCTTGCTGCTGACCCTGGTCGGTGCGGCGATCGGCGCGGCCTTCGGGCTGTGGCTGTGGTGGCGGGGTCGCCACCGTGATGACTACGTCGACATGAGCGACAACGAGCGAGAGGCTCCCCCCGCCAGGCGCGGCGGCGGCGAGCGTCGGGAGCCGAGGATCGGCTAAGGAGCCGGGAATGGCCGGGTGGCATGGCGCGGAGCGAGGAGGCGGCGCGGTTGTCCGCTGGTTGCTGGTGGCCTGTCTGGTGGGCCTCGCGCCCACCCTCGGCCAGGCTCAGCCGCCTGCGGAGACGCCGGAGGAGCCGCCGGAGGTCCGGGTGATCATCGACGTCTCCGGGAGCATGCGCCACAACGACCCCGACCAGCTCGCCGCCAGCGCCTTGGAGCTCCTGGCCTCGCTGCTCCCCGATGGCACCCGGGCCGGGGTATGGACCTTCGGCGTGCGTGTCGACAACCCCCTGCCGCCGGCCGAAGTGGAGGACGCCTGGCGGGAGCGCGCCATGGCCCTGCGCCCGGCCCTGGTGGAGTACCAGCCCTTTACCGATATCGAGGCGGCAGTGCGGGAGGCCGCCGAGGAGCCGGCCAGCGGCTGGAATCATCTGATTCTGCTCACCGATGGCATGATCGATCTCTCCCCCTCCCGCGGCCCCAAGCCGGCGGTGGACGACGCCTCTCGCCGTCGGCTGCTCGACGAGCTGGCGCCGACCCTGGTCGAGCGCGGCGTGGTGGTCCACGCCATCGCCTTCTCCGACGAGGCGGACCTGGATCTGGTGGAGCGCCTCTCCCGCGCCAGCGGCGGCCTGCCGGCGCTGGTGCAGTCTCCGGAGAGCCTGCTCGGCGCCTTCCTGGATATCGCCGAACGCATCTTCCCCGCCGACCAGGTCCCCCTGGTCGAGGGGCGCTTCGTCATCGAGCCCGGCGTCGAGGCCTTCTCGGCGCTGCTCTTCCATGATCCCGCCTCCGCCGCCTTGGGCCTGGTGGCCCCGGACGGCACCCGCCATGACGCCGACAACCCGCCCCCCGGCGCCAGCTGGCAGGTGGAGCCCCGCTTCGACCTGGTGCGGGTGCCCGATCCGCCCCCCGGCGAGTGGCGCCTGGAGGGCGAGGTCGGCGACAGCCGCATCGAGGTGACCTCCTCGCTGAGCCTGCACACCAGCGAGCTGCCGGCGACGCTCTTCCTGGACTTTCCGCTGCCGGTGGAGGCCTGGCTCACGCGCGGAGGCGAGCCCTGGGAGGGGGCCCCCGAGGGGCTCGCCGCCACGGCCGAGCTGCTCGACGGCGCGGAGCGGGTCCAGGCCAGGGTTCGCCTGAGCCGCCAGGCCGAGCGCTTCGTCGGCGAGCTGCCGGCGCCGACCCAGCCCGGGGCGGCCCGCCTGCGACTGCGCATCGAGGGGGAGGGCCTCTCCCGTCAGCGCGCCCAGGCGGTCAACGTGCTGCCGGCGATCGCCGCCCGCCACGAGCCGGGGTCGTCCCGAGTCGTGCTGGAGGCCCTCCATCCCGAGCTGGATCATGCCTCGGCGCGCCCCTGGGGGGAGCTGGCCGGCGAGCGCCTGATGGCCGAGCCCGCCGCGGCGCAGGCGTGGCGGATCGCCCTGCCTGAGCTCGATCCCAGGGTCAGCCAGCCGATGCGGCTGAGGGCCGAGGTGACCCTTGACGGTGAGCGCCGCGAGCTGGATCTGCCGCGCCTGCTGCTCTTTCCCGAGGCCGAGATCGGCCTGGGGCTGGCCGGCGGCGCCGGCCCAGGTCCCCTGGGCGAGCGCTTCCACCTGGACCTCGCCACCGGACGCGAAGGCTCGGAGTCGCCCGACAGCGCCGCCGACCGCTTCGTCGCCTTCGTCGATGAGCTGACGGCACGGACCGTTGCGCTCTGGCGGGAGGGGGGGCCGGGCCTGGCGCGTCGTGCCGAGGCCTTCGGTGATCCGCGGCTGCTGGCCACGGCGGGCCTGGCCGTTCTGGTTCTACTGATTCTACTGGTTCTGCTGGTTCTGCTGGTCTGGCGTCCTCGACGTGCGCCGCGCAGGGCCCCCCATCGGGAGGATCCGCATGTGTGAACTTCTGGGCATGAGCGCCAACGTGCCCACCGACATCTGTTTCAGCTTCACCGGCTTCCTGCATCGCGGCGGCGGGACCGGCCCCCACCGCGACGGCTGGGGCATCGCCTTCTACGAGGAGGGCGGCTACCGCGACTTTCGCGACCCCCATCCTTCGGTGGGCTCGCCCATCGCCCGGCTGATCACCGACTACCCTATCAAGTCGACTATCGTGATCAGCCATATCCGCCAGGCCAACGTGGGCCAGGTGCGCCTGGCCAACACTCACCCCTTCGTGCGCGAGATGTGGGGGAGCCCCTGGTGCTACGCCCACAATGGCCAGCTCGAGGGCTGGCGGCCGCTCCCGCTCAGCTTCTACCGCCCCATCGGCGATACCGATAGCGAACACGCCTTCTGCTGGCTGCTCGGCGAGCTGCGCGGGCGCTTTCCCGAGCGCCCCGAGAGCGACGAGGCCCGCCAGGGCCTGTGGCGGCTGCTGCACCAGCTCTGCGAGCGCCTGCGCGGCCTCGGGGTGTTCAACCTGCTCTTGGCCGATGGCGAATACCTCTACACCTTCTGCTCCACCAAGCTGGCCCATATCACGCGCCGCGCGCCTTTCGGTCGGGCGAGCCTGTCAGATGCCGAGCTGACCGTGAACTTCGCCGAGCACACCACCCCCAATGACATCGTCTCGGTGATCGTCACCGAGCCGCTCACCGCCAACGAGGCCTGGCACCGCATGGCCCCGGGGGAGCTGCTGGTATGGCGAAACGGGGTGATCCAGGCCCGTTTCGGCCGTCGGGAAGGGTGAGCACTCCCTCCATCCAGGGTTTCAATCCCTGGTTTTAATCACTAGTTTCAATCGTTCGTTTTACAGTCCGGGCCGGCCGGTTTAAGGTAGGGGCCCGAGAGAACAACAAGCGTCGATGGCGCATCGGCGACACAGCGGAGACACGTCATGAGTGAGCATGCCAACGCCACTATCCTCACCGGCCCCGAGCTAAAGGGGCTGGAGCAGTATCGGTCGGTCAGCGATATCTTCCAGGCGGCGGTGAAGCGCTATGCCGACAACCCGGCCTTCACCTGCATGGGCAAGACGCTGACCTTCGCCGACCTGGATCGACTGTCCGGCGACTTTGCCGCCTGGGTCCAGCACGAGACTACCCTGCAGCCCGGCGACCGCATCGCCATCCAGCTGCCTAACGTGCTGCAGTTTCCGGTGGCGGTCTTCGGCGCCATACGGGCCGGCCTGGTGGTGGTGAACACCAACCCCCTCTACACCGAGCGGGAGATGGCCCACCAGTTCAAGGATTCCGGCGCCAAGGCCATCGTGATCCTGGCCAACATGGCCGACAAGCTCGAGAAGGTCCTCGAGCGTACCGATATCCAGCACGTGCTGGTGACCGAGCTCGGCGACCTGCACGGCTTCCCCAAGCGGCCGCTGATCAACCTGGTGGTCAAGCATGTCAAGAAGATGGTGCCGCCCTTCCAGCTGCCCGGGCATGTCCCCTTCCGCCAGGCGCTGAAGGCGGGGGCGGCGCGCCAACATCGCGAGGTGGAGCGCGAGCTGGACGATATCGCGGCGCTGCAGTACACCGGTGGCACCACGGGCCTGCCCAAGGGCACCATGCTGACCCACCGCAACCTGGTGGCCAACATGCTGCAGGCGGGGCAGGCGATCGGGCCGGGCCTCAACAACGGCGAGGAGGTGGTGATCGCGCCGCTGCCGGTCTATCACATCTACACCTTCACGGTGAATTGCCTGTTCCTGATGGAGACCGGCAACCACTCCATCCTGATCACCAACCCCCGCGACCTGGCCAACTTCGTCAAGGAGCTCAAGGGGCTGCCGTTCACGGCCTTCATTGGTCTGAACACCCTGTTCAATGCCCTGTGCAACCGCGAGGACTTCCGCGCCCTGGACTTCTCGAAGCTGCACCTGACCATCTCGGGTGGCATGGCGCTGACCAAGTCCGCCGCCGAGCGCTGGAAGGAGGTCACCGGCTGCGACATCGCCGAGGGCTACGGGCTCACCGAGACCTCGCCGGTCGTCAGTTTCAACCCGGTGGATGCCATCCAGCTCGGCACCATCGGTAAGCCGGTGGCCGGAACCCGGGTCAAGGTGGTGGACGCCGACGGCAACGACCTGCCCCTGGGTGAGCCGGGCGAGCTCTGCGTGCAGGGGCCCCAGGTGATGAAGGGCTACTGGAACCGCGACGACGAGACCGCCAAGGCGATCGACGAGGACGGCTGGTTCCACACCGGCGACATCGCGGTGCTCCAGGAGGATGGCTACATCCGCATCGTCGACCGCAAGAAGGACATGATCCTGGTCTCCGGTTTCAACGTCTACCCCAACGAGATCGAGGACGTGGCGGCCGCCCATCCGGGCGTGCTGGAGTCCGCCGCGGTGGGCGTGGAGGACGAGGCCAGCGGCGAGGCGATCAAGCTGTTCGTGGTGCCCCGCAGCGACGACCTCGACGCCGAGGAGCTGCGCGCCTGGTGCAAGAAGGAGCTGACCGGCTACAAGGTGCCCAGGTACGTGGAATTCCGCGACGAGCTGCCAAAAACCAATGTAGGCAAGGTGCTGCGCCGCCAGCTGCGCGACGAGGAGCGCGACAAGGCCAAGGCCGAGTCTCCCTCCTGATAGGCGTAGCCTAGTCGGACGATAGCCAGCCACAATGACCCTGATTAGGCGTCGCCGCTGACGCGGCGTTACAATGAGCTGCCCGTTCCGGTGTTCCGGTGCGGGCAGTTTTCCTTTCCGCCTTTCGCCACCGGAGCCGCCGTGTCCCACGCGACCCCTGACGCTGTCCCCGCCGATGCTCGAACCGACTCCCAGCGCCTGAGCGCCCTGCGCCAGGCGCTGGATGGCGTGATGCGGCGCGACCGTCCGGCGCTCGACAAGCGCCTGCGCGGCCTGGCGCGGCGGCTCGGTGAGGGCAAGCCGGTGGATCGCGGCCTGCGTGAGGTGGCGCAGGCCGTGGCACGCTCCCGCGACACCGTGGCGCGCCGCGCGGCGCGGCCGGTGACGCTGAACTATCCCGCCGAGCTGCCCGTGGCCGAGCGCCGTGACGAGATCCTCGCCGCCCTGCGCGATCACCAGGTGGTGGTGGTGGCCGGCGAGACCGGCTCCGGCAAGACCACCCAGCTGCCCAAGCTCTGCCTGGAGCTGGGCCTGGGGCGCCGTGGGCTGATCGGCCACACCCAGCCGCGCCGACTGGCCGCCCGTTCCGTGGCCGCCCGCCTGGCCGAGGAGCTCGAGACCCCGCTGGGCGAGCAGGTGGGCTATCAGGTGCGCTTCACCGACCAGAGCAGCGACGAGACCCTGGTCAAGCTGATGACCGACGGTATCCTGCTGGCCGAGACTCGCCATGACCCCGACCTCACCCGCTTTGAAGCGATCATCATCGACGAGGCCCACGAGCGCAGCCTCAACATCGACTTCCTGCTCGGCTACCTCAAGCGGCTCCTGCCGCGGCGCCCCGATCTCAAGGTGATCATTACCTCGGCCACCATCGACGTGGCGCGCTTCGCCGCCCACTTCGCCCGGCCCGCCAGGGGCGAGGAATCCGAGGCGCCGGCCCCGGTGGTGGAGGTCTCCGGGCGCACCTGGCCGGTGGCGGTGCACTACCGCCCCCTGGTGCGCGACGCCGAGGACGAGGAGGACCGCACCCTCCAGGAGGGGATCCTTCACGCCGTGGAGGAGATCGAGCAGATCGAGCGCGAGAAGGGCTGGCTCCACGGCCCGCGGGACATCCTGGTCTTCCTGCCCGGGGAGCGGGAGATCCGCGAGACCGCCGACACCCTGCGCCGGGCCGACCTGCGCGGCACCGAGATCCTGCCCCTCTATGCGCGGCTCTCCAACGCCGAGCAGAACCGGGTCTTCGCCCCGCACCGGGGGCGGCGCATCGTGCTGGCCACCAACGTGGCGGAGACCTCGCTCACCGTGCCCGGCATCCGCTACGTGATCGACCCGGGCCTGGTGCGCATCAGCCGCTACAGCTACCGGGCCAAGATCCAGCGCCTGCCGGTGGAGCCGGTGAGCCAGGCCAGCGCCAACCAGCGCATGGGGCGCTGCGGCCGGGTGGCCGAGGGGGTCTGCATCCGCCTCTACGACGAGGAGGATTTCCTTTCCCGCCCCGAATTCACCGACCCCGAGATCCGCCGCACCAACCTCGCCTCGGTGATCCTCTCGATGCTCTCGCTCAAGTTGGGTGATATCGAGGCCTTCCCCTTCGTGGACCCGCCGGACTCGCGCTTCGTCACCGACGGCTTCAAGCTGCTCTTCGAGCTGGGCGCGGTGGATGAGGGCGGGCGGCTCACCCCCATCGGGCGCAAGCTGGCACGGCTGCCCATCGACCCGCGCCTGGCGCGCATGGTGCTGGCCGGGGCCGAGCAGGGGGGGCTTCGCGAGGTGCTGATCGTGGTGGCGGGTCTCGCCGTCCAGGACCCCCGCGATCGCCCGGCGGAGAAGCGCCAGGCCGCCGACCAG
>NZ_CP071922.1:2831611-2845357 GCF_017584085.1 Halomonas sp. BM-2019 | reverse complement strand
CCCATCGCCGCTGGCAGGATCCGGACTCCGACTTCGTGGCGCTGCTCAACCTCTGGGACGGCGTCGAGGCGGCCCGGGAGGCGCTCTCCGGCAGCCGGCTCAGGCGCTGGTGCAAGGAGCACTACATCAACTACCTGCGCATGCGGGAGTGGCACGACACCTTCCGCCAGCTGCGCCAGCTGCTGCGCGACATGGAGATCGAGGTGCCGCCGCCGGCGCCGTGGCCCGCCGCCGAGGAGGGCGACGCCGAGGAGGGCGACGCCGAGACGGCGCGCAAGGAGAGCCGTCGCCGCCAGGCCGCCACCCTGCACCGGGCGCTCTTGCCCGGGCTGCTCTCCCACCTCGGGCTTCTCACCGAGAACCGGGAGTATCTGGGGGCGCGTAACCGCAAGTTCGTGATCCACCCGGGCTCCGGGTTGGCGAAGAAGTCGCCCAAGTGGCTGATGGCCTTCGAGCTGGTGGAGACGACGAAGCTCTTCGCCCGCACCGTCGCCAGGATCGATCCCCAGTGGATCGAGCCGATGGCGGGCCACCTGGTCAAGCGCAGCCATTCGGAGCCCCACTGGGAGATGAAGCGCGCCCAGGTGGTGGCCAAGGAGCAGGTGACCCTCTTCGGCCTGCCCATCGTCAGCGGCCGGCAGGTGCACTATGGCCCCATCGCCCCGGTCGAGGCCCGCGAGCTCTTCATCCGCCGCGCCCTGGTGGAAGGGGAGTTTCGCACCCGCGGCGACTTCTTCGCCCACAACCGGGCGCTGGTCGAGGAGGTCGAGGACCTGGAGGACCGCGCCCGGCGCCGGGATATCCTGGTGGACGAGGAGACCCTCTTCGCCTTCTACGACGAGCGCCTGCCCGAGGGCATCCACAATGGCCGTGGCTTCGAGGCGTGGCGCAAGCAGGCCGAGGCCGAGAACCCCGAGGTGCTCAAGTTCGACCGTGCCGCCCTGCTGGCCCGGGAGGCCAGCGAGGTCACCGAGGCCGACTACCCGGACGAGCTCGCACTGAACGGCGTGCGCTACCCGCTCAGCTACCACTTCGCGCCGGGCGCCGAGGACGACGGCGTGACCCTTACCGTGCCGGCCGCCATGCTGCCCCAGCTGCCGGTGGCGCGCCTGGAGTGGCTGGTACCGGGGCTTCTGCGCGAGAAGTGCATCGCCCTGATGAAGTCGCTGCCCAAGGCGATCCGCCGCCAGGTGGTGCCGATTCCCGACTGGGTGGATGCGGCCCTGGAGACGATCGTCCCCGACGACGTGCCCCTCACCGAGGCGCTGGGCGAGTTCCTGCGCCGCCGCACCGGGGTGCGCCTGCACCCCGACGACTGGCAGACGGGCCAGCTCGAGCCGCACCTGGTGATGAACCTGCGGGTGGTGGACCACGAGGGCAACACCCTCGGCCAGGGCCGCGACGCCCGCGAGCTGGAGCGCCGCTTCGAGGCGGCGGCGGGGCAGGGGGCCCGGGCGCTGGCCGCCGAGGCGCGCCTGGAGGCCCCGGTGGAAGGGCTGCCCCCCGAGCCGCTGCCCGAGTCCCGGGTCACCACCCAGGCGGGCATCCGGGTCGAGGCCTACCCCGCCCTGGTCCCCGACGGCGAGGCCTTTCGGGTGGAGCTCTTCGATCATCCCGAGAAGGCCCGGGAGGCCCACCGCGATGGCGTGGTGCGCCTGGCCATGCGCCGTCTGCCCGATCGGGTCCGCGAGATCGAGCGCCTCAAGGGGCTCGGCACCTGTGCGCTGCTCTTCGCCAAGGTGGGCAGCAAGCGCCAGCTGACCGACGACGTGGTGCGGGCGGTCTTCACCCGGGTGGTGGCCGCGGATCCGCTGCCGAGCTCGAGGCGCGTCTGGACGAGACCCGCGGCGGGCTGGTGCCCCACGCCGGGGCGCTGGTGGCGGCCCTGGAGGCTGCACTCAAGGGCCACCTGGCGGTCACCAAGGCGTTGAAAGGCAACCTGAATCTAGCCCTGGCGCTGGTCTACGGCGATCTCAAGGGGCAGATGGCACGCTTGGTGCATCCCGGTTTCGTGAGCGAGGCCGGCGAGTGGCTCGAGGCGTATCCGCGCTTCATGGAGGCGGCGCAGATCCGCTTGGAGAAGGCCCCCCGAGAGCGCCTGCGCGACCAGATGCACATGCAGGAGGTGCAGGCCCTCGAGGCGCGCCTCGAGGCCCGCCTGGAGAGCGAGCGGCGCGGCGGCATGGCCCCCCCGGCGCTGGCCGAGTTCCGCTGGTGGATCGAGGAGCTGCGCGTCTCGCTCTTCGCCCAGCAGCTGGGCACCCAGTTTCCGGTCTCCGTCAAGCGCCTCGAGAAGCGCTGGGCGGAGATCACCGGGCGCCCCTGAGCGCTCCGAACGAACAGCGGCCGCCGGGCGGCCCGCGGCCCTGGGCCGCGACAAGGGAGACAGCGATGACCAACGTCGTGATCACCGGCACGGGACTCTTCACGCCGGAGAACACCATCGACAACGATGCCCTGGTGGCCTCGTTCAATGCCTGGGTGGACGCCGAGAATGCACGCCGCGCCGAGGCCGGCATCGAGGAGCACCTGGCGCACTCGAGTAGCGACTTCATCGTCAAGGCCTCGGGCATCCACAGCCGCCATGTGCTCGACGCCGAGGGGGTCCTCGACCCCGAGCGCATGCGCCCGCGGCTGCGCGAGCGCGCCAACGAGGAGCCCTCGATCCAGTGCGAGATGGGCACCGTGGCGGCGCGCCAGGCCCTCGAGCGTGCCGGGGTGGAGGCCGCCGATGTCGACCTGGTGATCGTCGGCTGCTCCAACCTGGAGCGCGCCTACCCGGCGGTTGCCGTGGAGCTGCAGGCGGCGCTCGGCGCCGGCGGCTATGCCTTCGACATGAACGTGGCCTGCTCCTCGGCCACCTTCGCCATCGAGACCGCGGCCAACGCCATCCGCGCCGGCAGCGCGCGCCGGGCGCTGGTGGTGAACCCGGAGATCTGCTCGGCCCACCTCAACTTCCGCGACCGCGACAGCCACTTCATCTTCGGCGACGCCTGCACCGCCATCGTGCTGGAGCGCGACGACCTGGCCACGGCCGAGGCGCGCTTCCAGCTCCTCGGCACCCGGCTGGTCACTCGCTTCTCCAATGCCATCCGCAACAACGCCGGCTTTCTCAACCGGGTCACCGACGCGGACCCCCAGGCGGTTGACAAGCTTTTCGTCCAGGAAGGACGACGGGTGTTCAAGGAGGTTTGCCCCCTGGTAGCGGCGCTGATCACCGACCACCTGGCCAGCCTGTCACTGAGCGGCGATGATCTTTCGCGGCTGTGGCTGCACCAGGCCAACCGCCATATGAACGACCGGATCGCCAGGCGGGTGCTGGGCCGCGATCCCGATGAACGCGAGGCGCCGGTGATCCTCGACCGCTACGCCAACACCAGCTCGGCGGGTTCGATCATCGCCTTCCACCTCCATCGTGGGGATCTGGCACCCGGCGCACTGGGGGTGATCTGCTCCTTCGGGGCGGGCTACAGTGCCGGCAGCGTGGTGGTACAGCTTGTATAAGGAACGTCACTTTATCGAAACCGACGGGGAGAGGCTGATGAGGTCGAGGCAGGGAAGGGGAGGGCCGAGGGGCCTGGTGGCCGTGCTGATGGTCCTGCTGCTGGCCGGCTGCGCCAGTACGGCCGCCATGGAGGAGCGCCATCCGGATGACCCTTGGGAGGGCTTCAATCGCCGGGTCTTCGCCTTCAATGACGCCGTGGATCGTGCGGTGCTGAGGCCCACCGCGCGGGGCTACCGAGCGGTCACCCCTCAGCCGGTGCAGACTGGCGTGGGCAACTTCTTCTCCAACCTTGGCGAGCCGCGCACCGCCCTCAATAGCCTGCTGCAGGGCAAGCCCGGCAACGCCGGCATCGCCCTGTCACGTTTCGCGATCAACACCAGCATTGGTATCGGCGGCCTGTGGGATTTCGCCACCCATATGGAGATCACCGGCCGTGACGAAGACTTCGGCCAGACCATGGCGGTCTGGGGCTGGGAGGAGTCACGCTACCTGGTGCTGCCCTTTCTGGGGCCCAGCACGCTGCGTGACACCAGTGGCCTACCTGCCGATGCGGTGACCTACCCCCTCTACTACCTTAACGACGCCGAGCTCGAGATCGCGCTCACGGCGTTGCGAGTGGTGGACATGCGTGCCGGGCTGCTCGACCAGGAGGAGCTGATCCACGGCGATCGCTATAGTTTCATCCGCGATGCCTGGCTGCAGCGGCGCCGCTTCGAGATCAGTGATGGCGAGCTGGGCGACGACCCCTTCGCCATGGATGACTTCGATTTCGACGATGCCGATTTCGATGACGCAGATTTTGACGACGCCTTCTCCGAGTGAGGCCCAACGCCATGGATCGTCCCAAGCCGCTGATCGGTGTGATCGATATTCCCGGCCCCGAGCGCGACGCCCTGGCCGATACCATCGCGCGTGATGGACTGGCGGTGCTGGCCGCCGACACGCCCGATGAGCTGCCGCCGGATATCTCCCTGGTGGTGGCCCATGCCCGGGCGATCCCCCCCCAGCAGTGGCCCACACTCTGCGAGCGCCTGCCCACCCTGGTGGTCAGCGACAGCCGTGCCGCACCTGAGCTGCTCAGCGCCGTGGACGCCGGGCTGGTCGACTATATCGTCGAGCCGCTTCGCCATGGCCAGCTGCTGCGGCGCATGATCCGCAAGGTGATCGAGCTGCGCCGGCTCGAGGAGGCCCGCCGGCAGGACCAGCTGCGACTCGAGGAGCTCAACGATACCCTCGAGACCCACCTGGCCATGCTGCGTCTGGACCAGCAGGCCGGCGGTCAGATCCAGCGCAAGCTGCTGCCTCCGCGTCGTCAGAACGCGGGCGGAGTGACCTGCGACTACTGGTTTGCGCCCTCGCTCTACCTCTCCGGCGACTTCCTCGACTTCCAGCGACTGGACGAGCGCCACCTGCTGTTCTACTTTGCCGATGTCTCCGGCCACGGCGCCTCTTCGGCCTTCGTGACCGTGCTGCTCAAGTACCTGGCCAACCGCTGGCAGGGGGAGTGGAATGGCACGGCCCCGGAGGCGCTGCCACCGCGCTGGCTGGCGGATCTCAACCGCGAGCTGCTGGACACCGGGATCGGCAAGCATGCCACTCTCTTCGTCGGGGTCATTGACCTGGAGCGCCGCTATCTTCACTATTCGCTGGGCGCACAGCTGCCCATGCCCCTGCTGGTGGCGGACGGCAAGGTCGAGACGCTGCCCGGCGAGGGGATGCCGGTGGGGCTGTTTCCGGGCGCGCACTACCCCACCCTGGGGTGTCCGCTGCCCGAGAACTTCCATCTATGGCTGTGTTCGGATGGAGTATTGGAGTGCCTGCCGGGCGAGACGCTCGACATGCGGCTCAGGGAACTCGAGCAGCGGGTCCTGTCCAGCGGGACGCTGGAGGACCTGCGGGCCAGCCTGGCCCTTGGTCATCTGGGCGACGGCGATGACGGCGACCCGGAGGCGGGGATCGAAGCGCTGCCCGATGACCTGACGATCATGATGTTGAGTGGATTTGGCTATGCTGATTCATGAAGGACGCCTCAAGGCGGCATTCGATGCCGGAGTCTTTATCCTGAAGCTCTGCGGGGATGTGCGTCTGACCCTTTGTGCCACCCTGGACCGCCAGGCCCAGCAGCTGGCCGAGACCCCAGGGCTCACCACGCTGATCATCGACCTGAGCGACGCCACCAATATCGACTCCACTGCACTGGGCTTCCTCGCCAAGGTGGCCATGGCGGTGCAGGGTCGCCTGGCCGAACGGCCCACCATCGTGGCCGACAACCCCGATATCCAGCGCATGCTGGACGTCATGGGCTTCTCCAGCTTCTTCACTCTGGTGGAGGCCCCCATCACCGAGGTGTGCGAGCTCCGCGACCTGCCGGAGGTCCCCTGCGACGTGGAGGAGACCCGCCGGCGGATCCTCGAGGCCCACCGCATCCTGATGCGCATGAACGAGCACAACCGCGAGGAGTTCCAGCCCCTGGTGGAGATGCTCGAGGCCCAGCAGGCCGCCCCGCACCACCAGTGACGGCGCTCTCCTCCAGGGTGTGAACCTCCCGCTACCCCCGGCGCAGCTCGCCGAGCAGGCTCTCCAGCTTGCGCTGGTCCTCCATGAACTTGCGGATCCCCTCGGCCAGCTTCTCGGTGGCCATGGCGTCCTCGTTGAGGTGCCAGCGGAACTCCGCCTCGTCCAGCGGTTCCGGGGTCCGGGTCTCGGCGTCGAGGGGGACGAGGCGGCGCTCGAGCGTGCCGCGGGTCTCGGCCAGCTCGCCGAGCAGGGCCGGGGAGATGGTCAGGCGGTCGCAGCCCGCCAGGGCCAGGATCTCGCCGCTGTTGCGGAAGCTCGCCCCCATCACGACGGTGTGATAGCCATGGCCCTTGTAGTGCTCGTAGATACCCCGCACCGACCGCACGCCGGGGTCGCGCTCGCCGTCGAAGTCGGCCTCGGGATCGCGGGCGCGGTGCCAGTCGAGGATCCGGCCCACGAAGGGCGAGACCAGGGTCACCCCGGCGTCGGCGCAGGCCTGGGCCTGGGTGAAGCTGAACAGCAGGGTGAGGTTGGTGTGGATCCCCTCGCGCTCGAGTTGCTGGGCGGCGCGGATGCCTTCCCAGGTGGCGGCGACCTTGATCAGGATCCGTTCCGGGCCCACGCCGTGGCGGCCGTAGCGCTCGATCAGCGAGCGAGCCCGGGCCAGGGTGGCGCCGCTATCGAAGGAGAGCCTGGCACTCACCTCGGTGGAGACATAGCCCGGCACCAGTTCGCTGATCTCGCTGCCGATCTCCACGGCCACGGCGTCCAGGGCATCATCGAGGTCGGCGGCCCGGCGGGCGATCTCGGCCAGGCGGTCGCGCCGCGCCTCCTGCTGGGCTGCCTGCAGAATCAGGGAGGGGTTGGTGGTGGCATCGGTGGGCTGAAAGCGGCGGATCGCCTCGATATCGCCGGTGTCGGCGACCACGGTGGTCATCTGGCGCAGCTGCGACAGCAGATCGTCGGCCATGGGGCTTGGCTCCTCAGGATAAAAGACATCACTCTATCAAGTCAGTATGACAGGAAACAGGGACGGGCAGGGATGGCGACGATAGGCTATGATTAGCCGCCTATCTAAGCACGCCCGGGAGCCGCCTTGACCCTCGACCCTCGACGCGTGGCGCTGCTGGTGGCCGCCAATACCGCCCTGGCCCCCTTCGCCATCGATGCCTACCTGCCCGCCATGGGGGTGCTCGCCGCGCACCTCGGCGCCAGCATCCACCATACCGAGCTCTCCATCAGCGTCTTCCTGGCCGGGTTCGCGGTCGGCCAGCTGCTCTTCGGCCCGCTCTCCGACCGGCTCGGGCGCAAGCCGGTGCTGCTCGGCGGCCTGGTGGTCTTCCTGCTGGCGAGCCTCGTCATCACCACGGTGGAGACCCTCCCGGAGCTGCTCGCCTGGCGCTTCGTCCAGGCCCTGGGCGGCGGGGCCAGCGTGGTCAACTCGGCGGCCATCGTGCGCGACTGCTTCAGCGGCCGCGAGGCGGCCCGGGTAATGTCCACCATGGCGATGATCATGATGCTGGCGCCCTTGGTCGCGCCGGTGGTGGGCAGCGGGCTACTCTACCTGGGCGACTGGTGGCTGATCTTCGTCTTCCTGGCCGCCTACGCCGCCTTCCTGCTCTGGTGGCTCGGCACGCGCCTGCCCGAGACCCGCCCGCCCGGCACCTCGGCGGCCGGCTTCGGCGAGGTGCTGGCCAACTACGCCAGCGTGCTGCGCCATCGGGCGGGGCTGGGCTATATCTGCGCGGTGGCGGCCTCCTTCGGCGGCCTCTTCGCCTTCATCACCGCCTCGCCCTACGTCTATCTGGAGCACTTCGGCCTGACGCCGGCCACTTACCCGCTGGTGTTCGGCATCAACGTGGTGGTGATCGCGCTCTCCAATCGCGTCAATATCCACCTGCTGCGCGATCGCACCCCGGGGCAGAACCTCGCCCTGGGCCTGGCGGTGCAGCTCGCCGCCGCCGCCGCCCTGGCGCTGGCCGCGGCCGTGGGGATGGCCACGCTGCCGGTGGTGGTGGGGCTGGTGATGGTCTACGCCGGCATGATCGGGCTGATCACGCCCAACGCCATGTCGCTACTGCTCGACGAGTTCGGCCATATGAGCGCCACGGCCACGGCCATGATGGGCTTCATCAAGTTCGGCGCGGCGGCCCTGGCGGGGGTGATGGTGGGCGCCTTCGAGATCGAGAGCCTCTGGCCCATGGTCCTGACCATGCTGGCGGCCTCGGTGGTCGGTAACCTGGGGCTGCGCCAGCTGGCGGGGCGCGCCGCCCATGCCTGAGGCGCTGCCGACCTGGCTCGACATGACGCTGCCGACCTGGCTCGACATGACGCTGCCGACCTGGCTCGACATGACGCTGCCGGCCTGGCTCGACATGACGCTGCCTACCTGGCTCGGCTGTGCCGCCACGCTGGCGCTGGGCGCCTTCGTGCAGCGTGCCACCGGCTTCGACCGCCGCCTGCTCCAGGGGGCGTCGCTTGCGCTCTGCACCCTGGCGGCGCTGGGGCTGCTGCTGTGAGGCTTCGCTGACATCGATTCGCCATCTGGCTGTAACGGAACTGCAACCCGCCACGCTCACACTCCTCCCTGAAAACGGCTGATCGCGCCGAACCAGAGCCCCGGCCCCCACCGTCCCGGGGCCCCATGCAGAGAGGATCATCACGATGAACGTCAACCAGCGCACCCTGAGCGTCGCCCTGGCCACCGGCCTGGCCGTCGGCTTCTCCACCGCCGCCATGGCGCGTGACACCATCCAGATCGCCGGCTCGTCCACCGTCCTGCCCTTTGCCAGCATCGTGGCCGAGGAGTTCGGCGCCAGCTTCTCCCAGTTCAGCACCCCGGTGGTGGGCTCCGGCGGCTCCGGCGGCGGCCTGCGCCAGTTCTGCCAGGGCGTGGGCGAGAACACCATCGATATCGCCAACTCCTCCCGCGCCATCCGCAGCGGCGAGCTGGAAAACTGCCGCGGCAACGGCGTCGAGGAGGTGCTCGAGGTGATGTTCGGCTATGACGGCATCGTCTTCGCCTCTCGCGCCGACCGCGGCAGCTTCGCCCTGACCCCGGCCCACGTCTTCGCCGCCGCCGCCCGTCAGGTGAAGGTGGATGGCGAGATCGTCGACAACCCCTACAGCCGCTGGTCAGAGATCGACGCCGACCTGCCGGACCAGGAGATCGTGCTGGTGATCCCGGCCTCCAACCACGGCACCCGCGAGGTGTTCGAGGAGAAGGTGCTGGATCCGGGCTGCGAGAGCCTTGGCATGGAAGGCGATGCCTGCCACAGCCTGCGCGGTGACGGCGGTCGCATCATCGAGATCGCCGGCGACTACACCGAGACCCTGGCGCGCCTGGACGCCCAGTCCGACGCCGTGGGCGTCTTCGGCCTGAGCTTCTATGACCAGAACCGTGATCGCCTGCAGGTGGCCACCGTGGACGGTGTGACCCCGAGCCTCGAGACCATCGGTTCCGGCGAGTACCCGGTTTCCCGTCCGCTGTTCTTCTACGTCAAGGGCGAGCACCTGGACGTGATCCCGGGCCTGGCCGAGTACACCGAGTACTTCCTCAACGAGATGGTCTCGGGCTTCGGTAGCCCCCTGGAGGACGCCGGCCTGATCCCGCTCGACGACGAGGAGCGCGCCGAGGCCCTGGCCCAGTTCCAGGCCCGCACCCTGGTCAGCGCGGAGTAAGGGTCGTGATCACCGGGGCAGGCGAGGGCCTGCCCCGGTTCATCCAGCGGGGAATCCATGAACAACCTTGCCTTGATCGCCATCCTGCTGATCGTCATGGGCCTGGCCTACCAGGTCGGCCTGACGCGCAGCCGAGCGGTGGCAACCGACGGAGTGCGACTGCACTCGCGTCCCGGATACTACGGAGCGCTGGTGGCCCTCTGGTGTGGCCTGCCGGCGTTCGCCCTCTTTCTGCTCTGGAGCCTGGCCGGCGACGGCCTGGTGGAGCTGCTGGTGGTACGTCAGCTGCCGCCCGAGATGGCGCCGCTGAGCGAGCGCGAGCTCGCCACCTTCCTGCGTCGGGTCTCGACGCTGGCCGCGGATCGCGCCGTCTCCGGCACGCCGAGCGATGCCGAGCTGGCGGCGGCGGCTCATATGACAAGCCTGCAGGGGCTGGGTCGCCTGGTCACCATTGCCGCCATGGCGGTGGTCGCCACCGCCGGCCTGGTGCTGGCCCGCGGTCGAATCTCGCCCGAGCTGCGCGCCCGCAACCAGGTCGAGCGGGTGATCACCGTAGCGCTGGCGCTCTGCTCCGGTGTGGCCATCCTCACCACGGTGGGGATCGTGCTCTCCATGGTGGGGGAAGCGATGAACTTCTTCCGCTTCATCAGCCCGGTGGACTTCTTCTTCGGCACCACCTGGAATCCGCGCTTCAGCACCTCGGGCGACGCGGGGCAGGGGGAGTTCGGTTTGCTGCCGCTGCTCTGGGGCACCCTGATGGTCAGCGGTATCGCCCTGATGGTGGCGGTGCCGCTGGGGCTCATGACCGCTATCTACATGGCGGAATATGCGCCGCCCTGGCTGCGCAACGTCGCCAAGCCGGTGATCGAGGTGCTGGCCGGCATCCCGACCATCGTCTACGGCTTCTTCGCGCTGATCGTGATCGGCCCCTTCCTCTCGGGGTTCGGCGAGTTGGTGGGTATCAGCATCCGCACCACCAGCGCGCTGACCGCTGGCCTGGTGATGGGGATCATGATCATCCCCTTCGTCTCCTCGCTCTCCGACGACATCATCACCCAGGTGCCCAGGTCGCTCCGCGACGGGGCGCTGGGGCTCGGGGCTACCAAGTCGGAGACGATCCGCCAGGTGGTGCTGCCCGCGGCCCTGCCGGGCATCGTCGGGGCCTTCCTGCTGGCCGCCAGCCGCGCCATCGGGGAGACCATGATCGTGGTGCTGGCCGCCGGCAACAACCCGGTGCTGCATGCCAACCCCTTCGAGGCGGTCTCCACCATCACGGTCTCCATCGTCAACCAGCTGACCGGGGACATGGACTTCGCCAGCCCACAGTCGCTGGTGGCCTTTGCCCTCGGCCTGACGCTGTTCGTCATCACCCTGGGGCTCAACGTCATCGCCCTGGTCGTGGTGCGCCGCTACCGCCAGCAATATGAGTAATCGCCCGTGAGACCCGACACCCTTTCCATCGAAGAACGCAGCCAGAAGCGGCTGGCGACCATCGAGGCCACCCTGGCGGGCCGACACGCGCGGGAGCGCCGCTTTCGCCGCCTGGGCCTCGGCGCCGTGGTCACCGGCATGTCGCTGGTCACGATCCTGTTCATCAGCATCCTGATGCGCGGCGTGCCCGCCTTCTGGCAGGCCACCTTCCATCTGGATGTCCACTTCGACCCCGAGCTGATCCAGGTGGATGAAAAGCCGGTGCGCGCGTCCGGCGAGAGCGCCAGCGCCTTCCGCGAGCGGGAGCTGGCCTGGATGAGCCAGCTTGGGCTGGTCAACTGGCAGCGGCTGATCGACGAGGCGCTCCAGGCGGAGCTCGGCGAGGTCGAGGCGCGCCAGACCCGCGACCTGCGCGCGCTGGTGACCTCCGGCGAGCGCCACGCCCTGCGCGACCGCTTCGCCGAGGACCCCTCGCTGCTCGGCGAGACGGTGCGGATCAAGATGCTCGCCTCGGCCAACGTCGACGTCTGGCTCAAGGGCAACATCGACCGCAGCCTGCCGGACCACCAGCAGCAGCTCAGTGCCCAGACCCGCGAGTGGGCCGATGCGCTCTTCGACCGCGGCGTGATCACTAACGCCTTCAGCACCGCGCTCTTCCTCAACACCGACTCGCGCAGCTCGCTCGCCTCGGCGGGCCTGGCCGGTGCCTTCATGGGCTCGCTGTTCATGATGCTGGTGGTGATCGTGCTCGCGGTGCCGATCGGGGTGGCCAGCGCCATCTACCTCGAGGAGTTCGCGCCCAGGAATCGGCTGACCGATCTGGTCGAGATCAACATCAACAACCTGGCGGCGGTGCCCTCCATCGTCTTCGGCCTGCTGGGGGCGGCGATCTTCATCGGCTACCTGGGGCTGCCGCTCTCCGCGCCCTTGGTGGGGGGCCTGGTGCTGACCCTGATGACCCTGCCGACCATCATCATCGCCACCCGGGCCTCGCTGCGCGCGGTGCCGGGCTCCATCCGCCAGGCGGCGCTGGGCATCGGGGCCTCCCGAGTGCAGACGGTCTTTCATCACGTGCTGCCGCTTGCCCTGCCCGGCATCCTCACCGGCTCCATCCTCGGCGTCGCCCAGGCTCTGGGCGAGACCGCGCCGCTGCTGCTGATCGGCATGAACGCCTTCGTGGCCAACGTGCCGGCGACGCCCTTCGAGCAGTCCACGGCGCTGCCGGTGCAGATCTATCTCTGGCAGGGCAACGAGCTGCGTAACTTCTTCGAGGCGCGCACCTCGGCAGCGATCATCGTGCTGCTGGGGCTGATGCTGAGCCTCAACGCGCTGGCCATCTGGCTGCGCAAGCGATTCGAGACGAGGTGGTAGATGAACATGATAACCAGCACCCCCGTACCCACCGGCCTCGGCGAGAGCCGCACCAGCAGGGCGAGCAGCCGGATCAAGATGCGGGCCCGCGGCGTCAAGGTCTTCTACGGCGATAACGAGGCGCTGCACGGTGTCGACGTGGACATCTTCGAGAACGAGGTGGTGGCCTTCATCGGTCCCTCGGGCTGCGGCAAGTCCACCTTCCTGCGCTGCCTCAATCGCATGAATGACACCATTACCGACTGCCGGGTGGAGGGGGAGGTGAGCCTCGAGGGCCAGGATATCTACGCCCCTAGCCTCGATGTGGTGCTGCTGCGGGCCCAGGTGGGGATCGTCTTCCAGAAGCCCAACCCCTTCCCCAAGTCGATCTACGAGAACATCGCCTACGGGCCTCGGCTTCACGGGCTGGCCCGGCGGCGCGCCGAACTCGACGACATCGTCGAGGGTAGCCTGCGCAAGGCGGGGCTGTGGGAGGAGGTCAAGGACCGCCTGGATGCGCCCGGCACCGGCCTCTCCGGCGGCCAGCAGCAGCGCCTGTGCATCGCCCGCACCATCGCGGTGAGCCCCGAGGTGATCCTGATGGACGAGCCTTGCTCGGCGCTGGACCCCATCGCCACGGCGAAGATCGAGCAGCTGATCGACGAGCTCTCCGAGAGCTACACCATCGTGATGGTGACCCACAACATGCAGCAGGCCGCCCGGGTCGCCGACCGCACCGCCTTCTTCCACATGGGCGACCTGGTGGAGGTGGACAAGACCGACAAGATCTTCACCAACCCCGGCGACCAGCGCACCCACGACTACATCACCGGGCGCTTCGGCTGAGGGCTGAGGACTGAGGAGGGCGAGCGACGCCTGTTCGCCTGAGATACCCTATCGGGCACCCCCTGCCCGACATGGTGAGCATCGATGATCGAGTCGTCCCGCCTCTTCAAGTGCCTCGCTGACGACACCCGCCTGCTGGTCACCCTGCTGATCCGCCGCGAAGGGGAGCTCTGCGTCTGCGAGATGACCCATGCGCTGGAGGAGTCGCAGCCCAAGGTGTCGCGACACCTGGCTCAGCTGCGCACCTGCGGCCTGCTCAGCGACCGCCGGGAAGGGCAGTGGGTCTACTACTGCCTGGCGGAGGGGCTGCCGGCCTGGGTCGAGGCGGTGCTTCTCGCCGCCGACCGTGGCGAGGCGGCGCGGCTTGCAACCTTGCAGCAGCGCCTGGCCGGCATGGGCAATCGGCCGGAGCGCCG
>NZ_CP071922.1:2828158-2831511 GCF_017584085.1 Halomonas sp. BM-2019 | reverse complement strand
CGCACCGCACCCCGTCGCTCTTCTCCTCACCGTGCTCCTCGCCGACGGTGCCGGCGCCCACAGGTCACGTCTCCGGCGGCCTGCTATCATGCCCCCTCCTGGCGACGAGGTAACCCCGTGAGCTCAAGCCCGACCCTGCGACTCGACGGCGTCGGCATCGGCACGCTCTCCGGCGTGTCGCTGGCCGTCGCCCCCGGCGAGATCCACTGCCTCTCCGGCCCCAGCGGCTCCGGCAAGAGCCGGCTGCTGCGCGCCGTGGCCGACCTCGAGCCCCATGCCGGCGAGGTGTGGCTCGGCGAGCTCGCCCAGGCGTCGCTGCCGGCCCACGCCTGGCGCGCCCGGGTGATGCTGGTGCCGGCGGAGAGCCAGTGGTGGGCGGACGGCGTCGGCGAGCCCTTCCCGTCGCCGCCCGCCGCCGAGGACCTGGCGGCGCTGGGCTTCGAGGAGGCCGTGCTGGGCTGGCAGGTGGCGCGGCTCTCCTCGGGGGAGAAGCAGCGCCTGGCGCTCTTGCGGGCGATCACCCGGGAGCCGGCGGCGCTGCTGCTGGACGAGCCCACCGCCAATCTCGATGAGGCGACGACCCTGGCGGTGGAGGCCTGGCTCCTGACCCGGCTCCGCGCGCGGGGCTGGCCGGCGCTCTGGGTGGCCCATGACCCGGCCCAGATCGCCCGGGTGGCGGCGCGCCACTGGCGCATCCGCGGCATCGCGCTCAGCCCCGAGGAGGTGCGCCCATGGAGGTGATTCCGCTGGCCTGGTGGCAGCTGGCGCTGGCCGCGCTGATGGTGGTGGGGCTGGCCGGCTGTACCGCCGCCCTGCGCCTGGGCATGAGTCGCAGCCTGTTGATCGCCGCGACGCGCACAGTGATCCAGCTCGGGCTGATCGGCCTGGTGCTGGAGGCGCTGTTCGCCGCCGAGCGGCTGCTCTGGGTGGCACTGATGGCGCTGGCCATGCTGCTGATCGCCGGCCGCGAGGTGATGGCGCGCCAGAAACGCCGCCTGAGCGGCGGCTGGGCCTTCGGCATCGGCACCCTGGCGATGTTCCTCTCCGCCTTCACGGTGACCGTGCTGACGCTGACGGTGATCATCGGCCCCGAGCCCTGGTACCGTCCCCAGTACGCCATCCCGCTGCTGGGGATGCTGCTCGGCAACACCATGACCGGGGTGGCACTGGCCCTGGATCGCCTCACCGAGGGCGCCTGGCGCCAGCGGGCGGTGATCGAGAACCGCCTGATGCTCGGCCAGCCCTGGCAGCAGGCGATCGGCGATATCCGCCGCGAGGCGATGCGCAGCGGGCTGATGCCGATGATCAACGCCATGGCCGCCGCCGGGGTGGTCAGCCTGCCCGGCATGATGACCGGCCAGATCCTGGCCGGCACCGCGCCGGGGCTGGCGGTGAAGTATCAGATCCTGATCATGTTCGCGATCACCCTGGGCACCGGCTTCGGCACCCTCGCCGCCGTGGCCGCGGGCAGCCGACGGCTCTTCGACGGCCGGGAGCGGCTGCGCCTCGACCGGCTGGCGCCGCCGCGCCGCTGATCAGGGGCGGGCGAGGAACTCGGCCACCAGCACGGCGAGCCGCTCCGGGCACTCCCGGTGGGGCACGTGGCCGCAGGGCAGGATGCGCGGCTCGGCGGGCCCGGGGGTGAGGGCGGCGATGCGCTGCGGCTGGGCCAGGGAGCCATACTCGTCGTGTTCACCGTGGATGGCCACCACCCGCGCCAGGGCGGGATCCAGGCGCCAGTCGGCGAAGGCCTCGGAGTGCCAGTTGTCCACCCAGCTCCGCAGCACCCACTCGGCCTTGTCGCCGTGGTAGCGCGCCAGCCGCCCCAGGGCGCCGGGCTCGGCGAAGGCGGCCTCGGCCTCGCGGATGCCGGCCAGGGTGCGGGGCTCGGTGAAGGCCTGGCCAGCCACGGTGATCAGCGCCTCGCAGCCGTCGGCATGCCCCCCGGCCACCTCCACGGCCATGCCCCCGCCCACGCTGTGGCCGAGCGCCACGAAGCGCTCCAGGGCGAAGTGCTCGCGCACCCGGGCGAAGGCGTCGCGGGGCTCGTCGGCGATGAAACTCGCCGGCTGGGGCCCCGGAAACGGCGCCGAGCGCCCGTAGCCCCGGCGGTCGTAGGCGATCACCTCGCGACCGGTGGCCCGGGTGAGCAGGGCAGGGAAGTCCCGCCACAGCGCCACGCAGCCCAGGGAGTCATGGAGCAGCACGATGGGGCTGGGTGTCGCGTCTGGCGTGTCCGGCCGCCAGCGGGCGACGTGCAGGCCGCCCGCCGGGGTCTCGAGGATGATCGCCTCCATCAGTCGATCAGTTCGACCGCCACCGCGGTGGCCTCGCCGCCGCCGATGCACAGGCTTGCGATGCCGCGCTTGCCGCCGCGGGTGCGCAGGGCGTGGATCAGGGTGGCGATGATGCGCGAGCCGGTGGAGCCGATGGGATGGCCCTGGGCGCAGGCGCCGCCGTAGACGTTGACCTTGTCGTGGGGGATGTCGAGCCCGTCCATGGCCAGCAGGGTGACCACGGCGAAGGCCTCGTTGATCTCGAAGAGGTCGACGTCGCTCACGCTCCAGTCCAGCTTCTTCAGCAGCTTGTCGATGGCGCCCACCGGGGCGATGGTGAACTCGCTGGGGTGCTGAGAGTGGGTGCTGTGGCCCAGCATGCGGGCCAGGGGCTTGGCGCCCAGGCGCTCGGCGGCCGCCTGGCTGGCGAGGATCAGCGCCGAGGCGCCGTCGGAGATGGAGCTGGCGTTGGCCGCGGTGATGGTGCCCTCTTTGGCGAAGGCGGGGCGCAGCGAGCGGATCTTGTCCAGCTTGGCCTGGAAGGGCTGCTCGTCGTGCTCCACCACGGTCTCGCCCTGGCGGGTGGTGACGGTGACCGGGGCCATCTCGGCGGCCAGGTGGCCGGCGTTGGTGGCCGCCATGGCGCGCTCCAGCGAGGCGATGGCGAAGTCGTCCAGGCGCTCGCGGCTGTAGTCGCGGGCGCTGGCGACGTCCTGGGCGAAGACCCCCATCAGCTTGCCGGTCTCGGCGTCCTCCAGGCCGTCCAGGAACATATGGTCCTTGAGCTCGCCGTGGCCCAGGCGATAGCCGGTGCGCGCCTTGGTCAGCACGTGGGGGGCATTGGACATGGACTCCATGCCGCCGGCCAACATCACCTCGCCGCTGCCGGCACGGATCAGGTCGTGGGCCAGCATGGTGGCCTTCATGCCCGAGCCGCACAGCTTGTTGATGGTGGTGGCGCCGATGCCGTCGGGGATGCCGGCCTGGCGCATGGCCTGGCGGGCCGGGCCCTGCTTGACGCCGCCAGGCAGCACGCAGCCCAGGATGCCCTCGTCGATGGCCGAGGCCTCGATGCCG
>NZ_CP071922.1:2816054-2828148 GCF_017584085.1 Halomonas sp. BM-2019 | reverse complement strand
GGCGGCGCGGATCGCCACGGCGGCGAGCTCGGGGGCGGTCAGGCTGGAGAGGCTGCCGAGCATGCCGCCCATGGGGGTGCGGGTGGCGGAGAGGAAGACGATATCGCTGGATTGGCTCATGGTGGTTCTCCCGATGTGGCGTGCGGTTCCCGTTGGAGCCGCCTTGTGATTGTAAGTCGAGATGGTAGGTTGGCCCGCGCCGCGTTGACCCGCTGGCGGGGCTGTGCTTTTCTCAGGGTCAACCAAGCAAGCGCTAGTGTAATCGTCGATGAATGTAATGAATGAGTCTCCCCGCCGCAAGGAGTTGACCCGCCTGGCCGCCCTGTTGTTCGTCCAGGAGGGCTTCGACCGGACGACGGTGCGCATGCTGGCCCAGGAGATGGGCATCAAGTCCGGCAGCCTCTTCCACCACTTCCGCGACAAGCAGGAGATCCTCGCGGCGGTGATCGAGGAGGGGACCCAGAATGCCCTGGTCATCGCCCGTCAGGCCCTGTCCGACAGCGCGCCGGGCGCCGAGGGGCGCCTGCGCGCCATGGCGCGTGCCCACCTGGAGACCCTGCTCACCGATCGCAACGCCCATGTGGTCGCCCTCTACGAGTGGCGCCGGCTCGACCCCGAGGCCCGAGCCCACCTGAGCCACCTGCGCGACGCCTACGAGGAGCTCTGGGAGCAGGTGATCGACGAGGCCCTGGCCGAGGGGCTGATCCACGGCGACCGCTTCCTGGTGTCGCGCTTCGTGATGGGGGCGCTCAACTGGACGGTACGCTGGTACGACCCCGAGGGGACGCGCACCCCCGACGACCTGGCCGATGAGCTGGTGGCCATGATCACCCGCCCCGCCGGCTGAGCCGCCCGGCCACCGCGCGCTCGCTCCAGGCATGCCTGTCCCGACCCCTCCACCGCCCTGATCCTCTCCGCTGTGCTTGCCTGGCCAGCGGGCATCCGACCGTCGGTAACCCTTGCTGCGCCTCGGGCGACTCCTCCGCCGGGGACCCGCTCGACCATGGTCTAGTCGCCTCGCGCCTTCCCGGCCTTGCCCTGCGCGTCGGGACTCGCTAGCTTGGACCTAGCGCTTGATAGGTTGACGCTTACGTTAACTGAATCTATCTAGAGCCTACCACGACAGCGCCCACAACAATCACAATCCGCCAGATGAGGACCGCCATGAGCCAGCAAGCGAGCCTGCCCGACTATCGTGCCTACCTCGAGACCTTCTCCGTCGACGACATGATCGCCCGCCTGGACGATCACCGGGACGGCAAGGCCAACGCCTTCGAATCCTGCTGCGGGCGCCACCTGCGCGCCGGCCGCGGCGGGGTGCCGGCGCTGATCCAGGAGGATACCCAGGGCAGCGTCAGTACTCTCACCTATGCCGAGCTCGAGGCCGAGAGCGCCCGGCTCGCCGGCTGGTTCGCCGAGCAGGGCCTCGGCGTGGGCGATCGCATCGCCTGCATGCTGCCGCGCTCCCCGGAGCTGCTGGTGGCGGTGCTGGCCACCTGGCGCCTCGGCGCCGTCTACCAGCCGCTGTTCACCGCCTTCGGTCCGGACGCCGTGGATTACCGCCTGGGGCGTGCCGACACCAAGCTGGTGATCACCGATCACGCCAACCGCTTCAAGTTCGACGGCCTGACCCAGTGTCCGCCGGTGCTCGCCGTGGGCGGCCCCGATGCCGAGCACGCCGGCGACCTGGACTGGCGCGAGGCGCTCGCCCACGCGCCGATCGAGGCCAACCCGCCGCGCCTCTCCCGCGACGCCCCCTTCCTGCAGATGTTCACCTCCGGCACCGTGGGCAAGCCTAAGGGGGTGGCGGTGCCGCTCGCTGCCATGCCCGCCTTCGCCCTCTACATGGAGCTGGCCATTGACCTGCGTGAGAGCGACCGCTTCTGGAACATGGCCGACCCGGGCTGGGCCTATGGCCTCTACTACGCCATCGCCGGTCCCCTGCTGCTGGGGGTGACCACCCACTTCTGCGAGGCGGGCTTCAGCGCCGAGGGGGCGCTCGCCTTCATGGAGCGCCACCGCATCACCAACTTCGCCGCCGCCCCCACCGCCTACCGCCTGATGAAGGCCTCGGGCCTGTTCGACAGCGCCCATGAGCGGCTCTCGCTGCGGGTGGCCAGCTCCGCCGGCGAGCCCCTCAACACCGAGGTGGTGAACTGGGTCGAGAAGTCCCTGGACTGCCCGGTCATGGACCACTACGGCCAGACCGAGACCGGCATGACCTGCTGCAACCACCATGCGCTGTCGCACCCGAAACATGTCGGGGCCATGGGCGTGCCGATGCCCGGCTATCGCCTGGCGATACTGGACGCCGAGTACCAGGAGCTGCCCCCGGGCGAGCCGGGCGTGCTGGCGGTGGACATCGCCAACTCCCCGGCGCACTTCTTCGCCGGCTACACTTGGCAGGAGAAGCACCCCTTCGCCGAGGGCTACTACCTGACCGGCGATGTGGTGGTGCACAACGAGGACGGCACCTTCCAGTTCGCCGGCCGCGACGACGACATCATCACCACCGCGGGTTATCGCGTCGGCCCCACCGACGTGGAGAACAGCGTGCTGACCCACCCGGCGGTAGCGGAGTCCGCCGCCGTGGGCCAGCCCGACGAGATCCGCGGCGAGGTCATCAAGTCCTACGTGGTGCTGCGCGACGGCTTCGAGGCGAGCGACGAGTTGGCCGAGGAGATCCGCCAGCTGGTGCGCGAGCGGCTCTCCACCCACGCCTTCCCGCGGGTGATCGAGTTCGTCGAGGTGCTGCCCAAGACCCCGAGCGGCAAGATCCAGCGCTTCAAGCTGCGCGCCGACGCCGCCGAGAAGGCTGAAGCCACGCCGGCCAAGTAACCCAAGGACACCGATATGCTCGTCAAGGACAATACCTTTCTGATTACCGGCGCCGCCTCCGGGCTGGGCGCTGCCACCGCCGAGCGGCTGGTCGCCGCCGGCGGCCGGGTGGTGCTCTGCGACCTGAGCGACGCCGTCGAGGCCCACGCCGAGCGCCGTCGCGCTCGGCGGCGGCCGGGGCCTCGCGGGAGTCGTGCACTGCGCCGGCGTGGTCAGCGTGGCCAAGCTGGTGGACCGCGAGGGCAACCCCGCCGACCTCGAGGCCTATGCCCGCACCATCAACATCAACCTGGTGGGCACCTTCAACGTGATGCGCCTGGCCGCCGCCGCCATGGCGAGGAATGCCCCGGGCGAGGAGGGTGAGCGCGGGGTGATCATCAACGTCGCCTCCATCGCCGCCTTCGACGGCCAGGTGGGGCAGTGCGCCTACAGCGCCTCCAAGGCCGGGGTGGTGGGCATGAGCCTGCCGGCGGCCCGGGAGCTCTCGCGCCACGGCGTGCGGGTGATGGCCATCGCCCCCGGGGTCTTCGAGACCCCCATGATGAGCGAGATCCCCGACGAGGCCGCCCAGGCCCTGGCCGCCGCCGTGCCCTTCCCCAAGCGGCTCGGCAAGCCCGACGAGTTCGCCCGCCTGGCCGAGCAGATCATCACCAACCCCATGCTCAACGGCGAGGTGATCCGCCTCGACGGCGGGATACGGATGCAGTAGGCCCTGTTTTCAAACGACCGCTTGACTCTCGTCTCTGCGGCGGCTAATTTCAAACACATGTTTGAAAGCGGCCGCCGCCGCCTTCGCGTTTCTATCCCTGGATACTGCCGTGGTGCGACGCTGGCACCGGCAGCCGCGAAACTGGAGAGTTGAGATGCCCGACTATCAGGCCCCCCTGCGCGATATTCGCTTCGTCATGGACGAGCTGCTGGACTATCCGGCCCACTACGCCCGCCTGCCCGGCGGCGAGGAGGCCTCCCCCGACGTGGTGGCGGCGATCCTCGAGGAGGGCGCGCGCTTCGCTCGCGAGGTGCTGCTGCCGCTGAACCAGAGCGGCGACCGCGAGGGCTGCCTGCTGGAGGGCGGCGACGTCAAGGCGCCCAAGGGCTTCAAGGCCGCCTACGCCCAGTACGTGGAGGGCGGCTGGCCGAGCCTGGCCGCCGACCCCGCCCACGGCGGCCAGGGGCTGCCGCATTCGCTTGCCATGGTGCTCAACGAGATGATCTGCGCCACCAACCTGGCCTGGGGCATGTACCCGGGGCTCTCCCACGGCGCCGCCGACGCCCTGCGCCACCACGGCACCGAGGCGCAGCAGGCCACCTATCTCACCAAGCTCGTCGAGGGGACCTGGACCGGCACCATGTGCCTCACCGAGCCCCACTGCGGCACCGACCTCGGCCTGATCAAGACCCGCGCGCTGCCCACCGACGACGGCGCCTATGCGATCACCGGAACGAAGATCTTCATCTCCGCCGGCGAGCACGACCTGGCCGAGAACATCGTCCACCTGGTGCTGGCCAAGCTGCCCGACGCCCCCGAGGGCTCGAAAGGCATCTCGCTCTTCGTGGTGCCAAAGTTCCTGCCCAACGAGGCGGGGGAGCCCGGCGAGCGCAACGGCGTGGTGTGCGGCTCGCTCGAGCACAAGATGGGCATCCACGGCAACGCCACCTGCGTGATGAACTTCGATTCGGCCAAGGGTTACCTGGTGGGCGCCCCCAACAAGGGGCTGGCCTGCATGTTCACCATGATGAACGCCGCCCGCATCGGCGTGGGCATCCAGGGGCTGGGCCTCACCGAGGCGAGCTTCCAGAACGCCCTCGCCTATGCCCGCGACCGCCTGCAGATGCGCGCGCCCTCCGGGGCCAAGGCGCCGGAGAAGGCCGCCGACCCGATCATCGTCCACCCGGACGTGCGCCGCATGCTGCTGACCCAGAAGGCCTTCGCCGAGGGCGGCCGGATGCTGGTCCTCTACACCGCCCAGATGATCGATATCGTCGAGCACGACGCTGATGCCGCCGAGCGCGAGCGCGCCGAGACCCTGCTGGGCCTGCTCACCCCCATCGTCAAGGCGTTCCTCACCGAGGTCGGCTTCGAGGCGACCAACGAGGGCGTGCAGGTCTTCGGCGGGCACGGCTTTATCCAGGAGTGGGGCATGGAGCAGCTGGTGCGCGACGCGCGCATCACTCGCCTCTACGAGGGCACCACCGGCATCCAGGCCCTCGATCTACTGGGCCGCAAGGTGCTGATGAGCCAGGGCGAGAGCCTCAAGGTCTTCACCCGGGAGATCCACAAGTTCTGCCAGGCCGAGGAGGGCAACACGGAGCTTGCCGAGTTCGTCCGCCCGCTGGCCAAGCTCAACGCCGAGTGGGGCGAGCTGACCATGGGCATCGGCATGAAGGCGATGACCGACCGCGAGGAGGTGGGCGCGGCCAGCGTCGACTACCTGATGTATTCGGGCTACGTGACCCTGGCCTACCTCTTCGCCCGCGCCGCGAAGCAGGCCCGCGCCGTGCTGGCCGAGGGCAGCGATGATGCCGCCTTCTACCGCGCCAAGCTCGACACCGCGCGCTTCTACTACCAGCGCCTGCTGCCACGCACCCGCGCCCACAAGGCCGCTATCGAGGCCGGCGCCGAGCCGCTGATGGCGATCAGCGCCGAGGACTTCGGCCTTGGCTTCGAGATCTAGCACTCTCCCGGTCGAGAACGATCGGTTGGCGGCGGGGGGCTCCTCCGCCGCCTTTTTTGGTTCATCGCAGATCAGCGTGAAGCTGCCTTGTGGGAGCTCGGGTTTCCCGAGCGAATGGCGCCGAAGGTGCCCCGGTGATGTTGCTTAAGCTTGCACCTGCCGCCTGGGAGTCCTTCGGCCTCCATTCGCCCGGCAGAGCCGGCCTCCCACCATGAAACCTGCCAAACGTGTTCACGCCAAAGTGCGAAGAACCTTTTTTTCATGCTGCGGGCGGCGTTGCGGACTCCTCCACCCTTGCAAACGCTGAGGGTTTGAACGGCGGGCCTTGAAGGAGCAGGATGCCAGGATAAGGCGTCGGGTATTCTGCCCAGCCGTTCAGCGGAGTTCCTGCCCATGCGTGTCTTTGCCAACCCCGTCGGAGCCGGCTCCCTCTGGTTCGACAATCTCGCCACCGCCGACGGAACGCCCGTCGCCTATGACCCTCAGGCCAGGGCCTTTCTGCCCATGCCGCCCTTCTGCGTCAACCGGGAGGTCATCGGTTGCAACTGGATCGCCCCCAAGCAGGGCGCCTTCTGTCGCGCCTGCGCCATGACCGAGCTGGTGCCGGACCCCGCCATCCCCGATGCCATACCCCACTGGGCCCAGACCGAGGCCGCCAAGCGCTGGGTGCTCGACAACCTGGGCCGGTGGCACTGGTTCCGGCCCGAGGATCCCGGTGCCCGCCCGGTGTTTCACATGCTCGCCGAGGGACCGACGCCGGTGCCCATGGGCCATGCGGGGGGCGTGGTGACGATCAGCGTGGCCGAGGCGGACCCGGTGCTGCTGACCACGCGGCGGGAAGCCCTGGAGGAGCCCTACCGCACCATGATCGGTCACATGCGTCATGAGATCGCGCACATGCTCTGGTGGCGCCTGAGCCTGCGGGAGGATTTTCTCGCGGCCTTCCGGGCCCTGTTCGGCGATGAGCGGGAGGATTATCCCACCGCGCTCCAGCGTCATTACCATGAGGGTCCGCCCCCCGGGTGGCGTTCGAGCTTCCTGACCACCTACGCCTCCGCCCACCCCCACGAGGACTGGGCCGAGACCGCCGCCCACCTGCTGCACCTGACGGATATCACCGACAGCTTCGTCGCGGCAGGCCTCTCCTCACCGCAGCTGCCGAGTCCGGGCTGGGACCCCTACATGGAGCCCGACGCCGAACGGCTGATCCAGGTGGCGGTCAGCCTGGTGGTCGGGGTCAACCACGTCAACCGCTCCATGGGGCTGTCCGACCTCTACCCCTTCGTGCTGTCGGCGGTGGCGCGTCGCAAGCTGGTCTTCGTGCATGACTGGCTGCGCCGAGGCGCTCAGGGGCTTTAAACCGGCCCCCACCGCATGGGTCGACGACTCCGGACCGTCGGGACGTCACCAAGGCAGTCTGCGACAGGCAGCGGTAATCGGGCTATCGTACCCACCTTCCACCAGTGTTCTCATGGCAGTGCCCGGTCCGGCGGCGCTGCGTGTCCTCGACCCAGCATGGACCTCACGCCCGCATGACTGCGATGTTTCACCCTGAAGACCCCCTGGCTTGCCTCGCCGAAGGGGCAGGCCTGGAGGCCTGCCTGGATGCCCTGTTTCGCCTCCTGCGCGCCGGCAGCCCCGATGAGGCCGCCGGGCGGCTCGATCGCCTGGCTCGGCGTCTTCTCGACGACCCGGCCAAGGCCCGGGTCCTGGCCGAGGGCATCCTGGGCGGCCTGGCGCAGCTAGAGGTCTACCCGGCGCTGGTCCGGCTGGGCATCCTCTCCCGCGAGGGACTCTTTCGGGAGATCACCACGCGGCTCTATGACCGCCTGAACCCGCCACCTCTGGACCACGAGGACTCCCGCGACCTGCTTGCGCGGCTCATCACCCGCCACGACAAGGCCTGGATCGAGGCACTGCCCGCCCAGGGCTGGCTGCGCCTGTTCAGGGTGCTGCTGGCCGTACTCGAGGAGGAGCCGGGCCAGCGGATTTGGGCGCACCTGGAGGAGGAGTGCCTCTACGCCCTGGAGATGCTGGCCATCTGGGTGGCCGCCGAGGAGCTCGACCCGGAGCTGATGCGCATCGACGCGCGCCTGACCCGCATCGACTCCCCCTTCATCGCCCTGCAGCGCGAGGTCCACGCCTTCGTGGAGCTGAGAAGTGCGCCGTGGGAGGGGGGCCCCGAGCAGGAGCAGGCGGCCATCGGCCACCTCTGGGTGATGCTCGACCAGTGCCAGGAGCAGGTGGCGCGCTTCCGGCGCCGCGGGGCGGGTAGCCTCGGATCCTCGGTCAATGCCTCCCACCTGATCGAGCGCCTGGAGGACACCCTGCGGCGCATCGAGACGCTGATCGTGCTGACCCAGCCGGGCCACGGCGACGCCGTGGTGCGCACCACGCTGCGTCTGTGGCGGGAGCTGCTGCTGGCCACGGCAGAGAAGGACAGCATCCGCAGCGTGTGGAAGAAGAGCACGCGCAGCATCACCCAGAACAAGAGCGATCACGGCGAGCAGTACATCTCCCGGGACCTGCCGAGCTACCTGCGCCTGGTCGGCACCGCAGCCGGTGCTGGGGTGATCATCGCCACCATGGCGCTGATCAAGATCACCGTCGAGTCCTGGGGGCTCTCGCCGCTGCCCCAGGCGGTGCTGGTCAGCCTCAACTACGGCCTGGGCTTCATGCTGGTCCACCTGCTGCACTTCACCATCGCCACCAAGCAGCCCGCCATGACCGCGGCCAGCTTCGCCGCCGAGGTGGAGCGCAACCGCCATGGCCGGGCGCTGGGGCGCAAGCTGGCGGTGCTGCTGCGTGACGTGAACCGTTCCCAATGGGCGGCGGTGTGGGGCAACGTTTTCGCGGCCCTGGCCACGGCGCTGCTGATCACCACGCTGGCCATGGCCCTTGCGGGCCGGCCGCTGCTCTCGGAGGAGCAGATCGCCTACCAGCTCCGGGCCATCTCGCCGTTCCAGAGCCTGGCGCTGTTCTATGCCGCCGTCGCCGGCGTCTGGCTCTTCTGCGCCGGCATCATCGCCGGCTTCTTCGACAACCGGGCCGATCATGTCCAGCTCGCCCGGCGCCTGGTGCGCCATCCCGCCCTTCGCCGCCTGCCCCTGGCGCGCCGCGAGCGCCTCGCCCACTACCTGCACCAGAACTACGGTGCCCTGGCGGGCAACTTCCTGTTCGGCGTGCTGCTGGGCATGACGGGCTACGCGGGCTACCTGCTCGGGCTACCGCTGGATATCCGCCACGTGGCCTTCTCATCCGCCAACCTGGGCTACGCCAGCTTCAGCGACTTCGCCGGCTGGGGGCACTTCCTGGTCGGGCTGCTGTTCGTGATGATGATCGGTTTCGTCAACCTCTGGGTCAGCTTCTCACTGGCGCTGATGGTGGCGCTGCGCTCCCGCACCTGCCGGATCGAGCCGCGGGTGCTGCTGGCCGGCGTCCGGGAGGAGTTCCGCCGGGAACCTCTGCGGTTCTTCATCCCGTCGGTGCTGCCCATCAGGAAGCCAGGCCACGGTGATACCCGTCCGAGCCGCTAGGCGTCGCTGATCGAACCGGGCGGCTTCAGGCATCCGGGGTCGCGTTGCCTGCCGGCATGGGTGGGATGAGTGGCACCATGGGCGGCTCGGAGGCATGATGAGGCCTCGGCCGCTCCCAGGGCGGCGAGGGACCTCCCGTCGGCCACCTGCAAGAGGAATTGCCCATGTCACGAACGACTCGCCTGCAGGACCTGCTCCGGGTACTGCGCCACCATCAGGGCCCGATCGGCGGGCCCGAGCTCGCCGCGGCGCTGGGCGTCACCCTGCGCAGCCTCTACCAGGACATCGCCGTGCTGCGCGCGGTGGGGGTCGAGGTGATCAACGAACCCGGGCGCGGCTATGTGCTGCCGCCGGAGGTCAGGCTGCCGCCCGCGGCCCTGGCCGAGCCGGCCCCGGCCGATGCCGCTCCCCCCGAGCCCGCCAAGCTGATCTTCTATACCCACCCGCTCTCCCGGGGCGGTATCGTCCACTGGATGCTCGAGGAGCTCGGCGTTCCCTATTCCCTGGTCACCCTGGAGTACGGCGCCGCCATGAAGACGCCGGACTATCTCGCCATCAACCCGCTGGGCAAGGTGCCGGCCATCCGCCACGGTGAGACCGTGGTCACCGAGGCCGCGGCCATCTGCGCCTACCTGGCCGACACCTTTCCGGAGGCCGGCCTGGCGCCGCCCCCCGCCGCCCGGGGTGACTACTACCGCTGGCTGTTTCTCGCCGCCGGTCCCCTGGAGAGCGCCATCGCCCTCAACGACCTGGGCGTGCAGCCCACCCCCGAGCAGCAGGGGCGCCTCGGCTGCGGTGACTACTGGGCGCTGGTCGATACCCTGGCCGGTGCCGTTGCCGGGAAGCCCTACATTGCCGGCGACGCCTTCAGCGCGGCGGATGTCTACGTGGGTTCACACATCGGCTGGGGCATGCAGTTCGGTACCCTGCCGCGGCGTCCCGAGTTCGAGGCCTACTGGGCCGGGCTCAGCGAGCGGCCGGCCCACCGGCGTTGCCAGGCCTATGTGCAACAGGCCCTGGCCTCGTAGGTTCCCTGGTGAAGGGCCCATCAGGCCATCCTTGGCCGAGGTTCCCGCTGCTTCTCGCCCTGTCGGTGCTGGCGCTGTTGCTCTGGTCCCTGGCGGACAGCGCCTGGGCCGGATGGCTCTTCCCGCTGGCCTGGGTGCTGGCCACCCAGCTGATTGCCGTCGGTAGCCTGGAGGCGGCTCGCCTGCGGCGCCGGGCCTGGCTGGGGCAGTACCTGCGTGAGGGTTCGTCCTGGCATCGCCGGCTGCGTGGCGGGGCCGTGATGATCGTCAGGCACCAGCTCTTCGCGGCCCTGCTGGCGCTGGTGCTGCTGGTGAAGCTGCGGGGCCTGCCGCTGTCCGCCTGGACGCTGCTGCTGGCAGGGGCGATCGGGCTGTGTCTTGCGCGCGCCTGGCTGCGTCGACGCCTGGTTTCGCATGTGATCGCAGCGCGGTTGCCGGCGGTCTCCCGGCGCCTGCTGGTGGCACCGGTCGCCGGCCTGCTGGCCCTGGCGCTGGTCGGGATGGCGTTCTGGCGGCCCCAGCCGTGGCTCGTAGGGCTGGGTTGGGAGGCGGCTCTTCTTCGCCACCTGCCGGGCGGCGAAGGCGGTTCGCTGCTCGGCTTCTTCGAGCGGCTGGCGGCCACCGCCGAGATAACCCGGGCCTGGGCCATGCAGAATGCCGAGGTGCAGCTGTCGCTGGATGCACCGCTGGCCCTGCTGGGCTGGATGCTGATGCTGTTGACCCAGGGGGCCGTCGCCTGGGCCTATGTGCGGCTGCTGATCGGTGCCGATGCGCTATGTGGCGAGCGGGCGGCCGCACCGCGGCGCCAGGAGGGGCGCCCATGAGTGTGTCGATTCTGTCCCGTTTCGAGGGGGTGGCCCGGGCCCGCGGCTGGCGCCGCTGGGGGTTGTCGCTGCTGGTGGTCACGCTTCTGCTGCTGCTCCTCGAGGGTGGCCATCGCTGGCTCGAGTCGCGCAGCCAGGCGCCCCTGTTTCGGGTGATCGTGGCGGGGGAGTCGCTGACCCTGGATGCCGAGACCCATGCCGCCTTCTCGCGCGACCTGGCGGCGCTCTCCCACGAGGCCCAGGAACAGCTGGCGGCGCGGATGGCCACCTGGGTGGACGCGCGTCTCGAGGCGGCGTTCGCCCCGCTGGCCTCGGCGGTGCCGAACTACCTGGACTGGTACTTCTCCGCGCCGGGCAGCTACCAGCGGCTCGCCGTGGCCCTGGTCGGCGATCTGGACGGCTGGCTGGACGAGCAGCTCCATGAGCGCCTGGTCGCCCCCAGCGGCGTCGAAGCGGCGCTGGCCGAGCTCCAGATGGACTACCCACAGCGCCTGGCCCGCGAGCAGCAGGCGCTGGCCGCGGGCCTGGCCGCCACCCTTCGCGAGCGCTATACCCCGCGCCAGGTGGCCGCCGAGGCGGCCGAGGCGGAGAGGTCGCACCTCGATCTGGATGCCATCCTGCTGCACGCCCTGAACGATGGCCTGGACCGCTCGCGCTGGAGCGCGGCGGCCGTGGGGGGCAGCGGCGTGGGGCTGGTGGCGGGCCGCGCTCTGGCCGGTCGTCTGGGCACCGGGGCGGCCGTGCAGGGCAGTCGGATGGCGCTGCGCAGCCTCGCGCTGCGTCTCGGCGCGGGCGCCGCGCGGTCCCTGGCCAGCGGCGGGGCGGCGGCGGTGGCCACCTCGCCGACCGGCCCGGGCGCCCTGGTGACGGGCACGCTGACCGCGGCGGCGACCCTGGCCGGCATCGCCGGCAGCGAATATGCCCTGCTCAAGGGCCAGGAGGCCCGCCATCGCCCGGCCATGGAGGCGCAGCTGCAGGAGGCGCTCGCCGAGGCCCGCGTCGCCCTGGCCCTGGCACTCGAGGCCGCCACCGACGCCACGACTCGGGAGATGGAAGCGCGGCTCATCCGTGCCGCGTCTCCGGATGAGGCGAGGGAGGAGTCGCCCAAGGCCTACCGCATCCTCGGCAGGCGGGGTGACTAGCCGAACCGGGCCGGTCACCCTGGCGGGTTGCCGGCCCGGCGAGCCGAGACG
>NZ_CP071922.1:2807931-2815954 GCF_017584085.1 Halomonas sp. BM-2019 | reverse complement strand
GAAGCCGTGGGCCTGGTCGCCGGGGATGGCCGGGTCGTCGGCCATGTAGTCCCAGCTGCGCCCCAGGAAGTTCGGCGGCTCGGTGTGGCCGGCCGCTTCCCAGGCCTGGGCGAACACCAGGTTCTCGACGCCCACCAGCACCAGGGAGCCGTCCGCCTGGGGTTCGTAGAGCAGGATCGCGGGTTCCAGGAAGTCGGTATGAGTACCGGTGCCGTTCACCCGCGGTTCGGTGGCGGTGATGCCGAGCAGGTCGGGGCGCAGGTAGTGGATGCCCATCTGGCCAAGCTCGGGCGGCAGGCCGTGCTCCCCGGCCTTCACGCATTCACCGGAGGGGTCCGGGATATAGCCCTCCGCCAGGGCCACGTTCACGTCCGCGAAGCGCTCCACCGCCGCCTGGATCATCTGGATCGTGGTTGACACCTCATCAGCCTGGCTGCTGCCGGCCGGCCCGCCTGCCGCTGTCAGCCCCGCCACGATGACGCAACTGCACAGGATGCCACGCATCTGGGTTTCCTCCCGGTTGTCGTGTCGTCTGCCCGTCGAGGACGCTGCCGGCCGGCACGAGGTCAACTCCCCTCGCCGGGCGGCGAGGGGACACATCAAGGGGTACCGAACATCTTGACCTATAGCCGAAGCGGGGGGGCTGGCTGACTGAAATACGTGCTGTGCCGGGTATCAGGCGACCCGCTCTTTCGCGTGAGCCGGCTGGCCCGTCGGCCCGGCGGCGGTCCCGTCGGTGCTGGTTTCACGTCAGGCGCTTCCAGCCCTCGCGAAGGTGCTCCCTGGCGCTCTGCCAGAGCGAGGTGGCGGGTGCCGCCGGCGGACCGGCCAGGGCGGGGACGGCGCACTGCAGTGCCGTGAGGATGGCGTCCAGGTGACGGTGGCAAAGCGAGGTGTCGAGGCCGCCCGGGCAGTGGCTGAGCAGCCGCTCGCACTCCAGGCTGGCCCGCGACAGGGCCTGATGGGCCGCGTTGTTATCCGCGGCCTGGTCCCGGCACTCCTTCAGCTCACGGCCGAGCATCGCCAGCATCTTGCCGTCGAGCCAGCAGGGCAGGCCGTCGCTGACCTTGCCGGCCATGGAGTGCTTGATCGCCTTGAAGGAGACCTGCAGGAAGACCGCGGTGTAGTAGGCCTTGGGATGTTCCGTGCTCATGGCGGGCTCGCTGCTATTAGCAAATGATAATCATTATTGATAATGAGGCCTTTGCGGGCTGCCGTCAAGGCCGTGGCCGGGCCATTCGGGAACAAACGGTGCCGGCTGCCACACTGTCTGGACCCCATCCCGACAGGAAAGATCCCATGAGCAAGGGACCCGGTCGCCGGCACGGCTGCCGCTGTGTGCCTCGGTGTGGGCCGCGCCACCGCCGGGTCACAGGCGCACGCGGTCGATCTCGCGGCGGAAGTACATCTCCAGGCGCAGGTCCAGCGCCCAGCGCGGCTCGCGATTGGCCTCGCGAGGGAAGTGCAGGGCCGGGGCCAGGTCCAGGAAGAGGATGCCGCGGTGCAGGTCGCGGCGGTAGCGTGTCTGCAGGTAGGTGTCCTCGATGCGCGGGTCGGAGACGCTCTCGCCCAGTACCACGGCGCTGTGCCGAATCGCCCGGCGGCGGTCGATGCGCCGGTTGAGCTCCACCGCTTCGCTGAACTCCAGGTGATCGACCTCCTCGCGCCACTGCAGGTTGGTGATGAAGCGCAGGTGGCGGTTCTCGTTCACGGGGCGCCCGACGTCCCAGCGGGTGCGGGCGGAGTAGCCGTCCTTGTTGAACCAGGAGAGGCGGTTATCGCTCTCCAGCTGCCAGGGGCCGTCGTTGAGGGTCCAGAGGCGCTGGGTGATCACCCGGGCATAGGGATCCGGCGGCAGCCGCACCCGGACGCCGGCGCCCACCTGGGTGGTCCAGCGCTCGCGCTTGTCGTGCCGGCCCAGACGGTTGAGGCCGATGCGCAGGCTCTCCACGCCGCGGATCCGTTCATCCACCAGCTGGTCATCCTGCTCGGCCAGGGTGCCCTGGGTCTCCTCCGGCTCGCTCTCGATGACCAGGCGCAGGCGCTCCTCGGTGGTGGGCAGGTCGAGGCGGAAGCGGACGCCGATGTCCTGCTGGAAGGAGTCGCCCTCCTGCCAGCGCCAGGCCTGGTTGATCCTCAGGTAGGAGTCGTTCTCGATGGTCAGGGCGTCGGTGGTGCCGAAGAAGGCGTCGATGCGTCGCGAAGTGGTCTCGACCCAGCTCGACACGCCCTCGTGGAGGGGCTCGATCTGCTCATGGGCCCAGGGGGGCAGATCGCTCTCCTCCTCGGCGATCTCGGGCTCGGCATGGGCGGTGAGGGCGGCACCGGCGATCAGCACCATCAGGGCTCGTCTCATGCCGGGGCTCCTTGGCTCGAGGTTGCTCTCAGTCTATCCGGGCCGTCGTGAGCTGTCCCGTGACCGGTGCCAACGCTGCCGGGGGCGTGGTGTCCGGGGCCTCAGCGGCCGCAGGCCAGCTGGCGGCGGGCACGCTCCCGGTCCACCTCCTGCCCGGAGGGCAGCGGCGCGGCGTGGTCGAGCAGCCAGGCGGCCAGGTCGGCCTCGGTGCGTTCGCGCTGGGTGTAGCGGGTCAGCATATGGTAGCCCTCCGGGTAGAGCGCCAGGCGCCAGCCGGGCGCCTCGTCGTCCCGCTCGGGGAGGCGGTCGAGCAGGGCACAGGTGGCCTCGGGCGGGATCACCTGGTCCGCCTCGCCGTAGAGGATCAGCGCCGGCCCGGGCAGCCGCTCGGCGGCGTCCAGGGCCAGGCTCATGGTCTCGCTGACGCCGTGCAGGGTATCGACCCGGGCGCGTCGCAGGATCAGCGGGTCCTCGGCCAGCTGTGCGGCGATCTCGGGGTCGTCGGTGGGGTGGATGCCCAGGCGACGAACCGTGGTGGACGAGAAGCTCACCTCGGGCATGAGGCGCACGCCGAGCCACAGGGCGGCACGCTGGTACCAGGGCATGGCCTCTATCCCCCACACCGCGGGAGCGATCAGCACGCTGCCGGCCACCGGGGGCGGCGGGTCCTTCTCCAGGGCCAGCAGCACCACCGCGGCGCCCATGCTCTTGCCTACCAGGTAGAGAGGCGTCTCGGGATGGCGCGCCTGAAGTAGCGCGACCAGGTGATGGAGGTCGTCCACCAGCCGCTCGTGGCCTGGCCACAGGCGCCGCTGGGCGGTGAGGCCGAAGCCCCGCTGATCGAAGGCGTAGACCGCGATGCCGTGGGGCCTAAGCGCCTCGGCCATGATATCGAAGCTGCCGCTGTGGTCGTTGAAGCCGTGCACGGCCAGCACCAGGGCGCGGGGCATGTCCCGGTGGTGGCCCTCGGCGGGCCAGTGGCGCAGCGGCAGCCGGTAGCCGTCCTCGGCGATCACCTGGAAGGGCTCCAGGCGAGGGGGCTCGGCGCCGGGTCCCGGCGCCTGGCGGGCGGCCTGGGCGCAGCCGGCCAGCAGCAGGGCGCAGAGTGCGAACAGCAGTGACAGCAGGGCCGGCCGCGGGTCACCGGGCAGTTCGGGGCGCGGGGGGCGTTGGCGTACGGACATGGGGCCCTCCAGGCTCTCGGTCCGCTGATGAGACCCTCGCCGCGGACCCGATGTTCACCCCAGTCGCAACGTCGCCTACGCTGTGGGGCGTGGGGATGGCTTCAGCAGCCGAGGATTCGCCGTCGGCTGCCCGGTCAGGGAGGAGACGATGAGCAGAGTGATGCAGGGTGCGCTGCTGTGGGGAGGGGCCTATCTGGGGCTGGCCCTGCTGCCCATGGTCGTGGTGTTGGTCCGGGCGCCGGCGGAGGCCCGTGGGGTGGGGGTGGAGTTCGGGGCACTGCTCGGCCTGCTGGCGCTCACGGTGATGGCGCTGCAGGCGCTGGTCTCCGGGCGCCATCGCTGGTTCGGCGAGGCGCTGGGCTTCGACAACCTGCTGCAGTTCCATCGCCGGATGGGGGTGATCGCGCTGCTGCTGGTGGTGGCCCATCCCGCGGTGATGCTGGCCTCCCGGCCCGCCTGGCTCGACTACCTCGACCCCCGCGACGACACCCTGCGTGCCCTGACCCTGATGGGCCTGCTGGCGGCCACGCTGCTGCTGGTGGTGACCTCGCTGTGGCGCCAGGCCTGCCAGCTCTCCTACGAGCACTGGCGGGCCCTGCATGGCCTGCTGGCGGTGGCCGTGGTGGGGGGTGGCCTCGCTCATGCGTTGATGGTGGGCCACTACACGGCGGGGGCCGCCGGTGTGCTGCTCGCCCTGCTGATCGGCCTGGCGCTGCTGCTGGTGGTGGAGACCCGCCTGCTGCGGCCCTGGCAGGTGGTCGAGACGCAGCCGGTCCGCGGCGATGCCACCACCCTGGTGCTGGCCCCGCTGGGCCGGCATCGCCTCGAGTTCGCCCCGGGCCAGTTCGCCTGGTTCACGCTGGGCGACACCCCCTACCGGCTCCAGCAGCACCCCTTTTCCCTCGCCTCCTCGGCGGCGCGCCCCGAGCGCATCGCCTTCACCGCCAAGCGGCTGGGCGACTTCACCGCGACCCTGCCTGAGGTGCCCGTCGGCACCCGGGCCTTCCTCGAGGGGCCCTTCGGCGCCTTCCTGCCGGATGCCCGCAACCCCTCCGGGGCGGTGCTGATCGCCGGGGGCATCGGCATCACGCCGATGATGAGCATCCTGCGCACCTTCGCCGATCGCGGCGAGCGCTTGCCGCTGTGGCTCATCTATGCCAACCCCACCTGGGAGGAGGCCACCTTCCGCGAGGAGCTGGAGACCCTGGCCGAGCAACTGGCGCTGGAGGTGATCCACGTGCTCGACGAGCCGCCGGATGGGTGGCAGGGCGAGCGCGGCAAGGTCGACCGGGACCTGCTGGAACGCCGCCTGCCCGCCGACGATGGTCGGCGCGACTACTTCATCTGCGGCCCCGACCCGCTGATGGATGCCGCCGAGGGGGGGCTGATCGAGCTCGGGGTCGAGCCGACCCGCCTGAACTCCGACCGCTTCGATATGGTGTGAGCCCGGCCCGGGCCGCGCCGGGTGACGAATGAGAGACCCACGGGGAGAGCCGAACCATGCTGCATTGCTACGCCCGCCATGCCGCCACCCTCTGCGCCGTGCTGCTGGTCGTCACGGCCCTGCTCGTCGCCCTGTGGCGGGGCTGAGCGCCCACCGGGCTCAGCGGCCGAACCACCCCTTCATCACCGCGGTGATGCGGCGCATGTCGGCCTCCGAGGTGATATAGGCGGGCATGGTATAGAGCCAGCGACCGATGGGACGCAGCCAGACCCCCTGCGCCCGGGCCCAGTCGCCCACCCCGGCGAGATCCGCGGCCTGACGGGTCTCGATCACCGCGGTGGCCCCCAGCGCCCTCACGTCCGCCACGGCGGGGTGGGCGGCCAGCGCCTCGTCCCTCACCAGCTCCTCCTCCAGCACCCGGTTGAGCTCGGCGATCCTGCCCAGGTAGTCCTCCTCCTCGAACACCGCGAGGCTCTCCAGGGCCACCCGGCAGGCCAGCGGATTACCCATGAAGGTAGGCCCGTGCATAAAGGCGTGATGGGGGCTGTCGCCCACGAAGGCATCGTGCACCCGATCGGTGGCCAGCGTCGCCGCATGGCCGAGATACCCCCCGGTAAGGCCCTTGGAGAGCACCATGATATCCGGCGTCACCCCGGCATGGTCGGCGGCGAAGAGCCGGCCGGTGCGGCCGAAGCCGGTGGCTACCTCGTCGAACACCAGCAGCACCTCGAACTCGTCGCATAGCGCCCGCGCCCCGGCCAGGTAGTGGGGCGAGGTCATGTTGAGCCCGCCGGCGGCCTGCAGCAGCGGCTCCATCAGCAGCGCGGCGATCTCCTCGTGGTAACGCTCCAGCACCCGGCGCAGGGCGGCGAGGTCGCCTTCCACCGCCTCGGGGGCGGCATCGAAGGGGGCGGTGGGGGCCGGCGCGAAGTGGTGCCGGGGCAGGTAGCCGGCGAACAGCGAGTGCATCCCCTCCTCGGGGTCGCATACCGCCATGCAGCCGGCGGTGTCGCCGTGGTAGGCCTTCATCAGCGACAGCAGGCGATGCTTGCCGGGCCGGCCGCGCAGCTGCTGGTACTGCACCGCCATCTTCATGGCCACTTCCATGCCGACGGAGCCGCTGTCGGAATAGAAGACGTGGTTGAGGCCCTCGGGCGTGACCCGCACAAGCTCTCGGGCCAGACGGTCGGCGGGCTCGTGGGTCAGGCCGCCCAGCATCACATGGCAGAGTTCGTCGGCCTGCTGCTGGATGGCGCGCACCAGACGCGGATGGCGATAGCCGTGGATCATGCACCACCAGGAGCAGGTGGCGTCGAGCAGCGTCTCGCCGCCCTCCAGGGTGAAGCGCGGCCCCTCGCCGCCGATGACCTTCGGCGCCGGGCGCTGGGTCTTGAGGTGGGCATAGGGATGCCAGACGGGGGAGGGGCTTCCTGTGGAAGCGTGGGGCGAGGCGGCTGAGCTCATGGGGGCTCCTTTGTAGCGGTGAAGCGGGATGGTGGACCGCGAGGGCGACGCACTTGTCGGGACGGAGGACGGTCAGTGCGTGTCGATAACGGAAGGCGCCGATGGTGCGGATCAGGAGGCTGGAGGAGATGGCGCCAATTGGAAAAAACTACACCTTTAAATCAAAGAGATAATGCATATCGAGCGCGAACGGGTGGCAAGGATTCATGGCAGCCAACGGTGAGTGAACAGGTGCCGGCTATCGTAGCGACGGCAGTTCGGTTCAGCAAGGTGTAATCCTTTCCTGTTTTCATTGGTTTACTGTGAGGCCCGCATTATCCCTCCCGGCACAGATCGTCATTGGCCTGATGCTCGCCAGCTGGTTCATCACCATGTGGGGCAGCAATACCGCCACCGGCCTGAGCGCCTGGATCGGCGAGAGCGTCTCGGGATTATCGAGGTTTCCGCCGGTCCAGATCCTGGCCTTCGCCATCGGGGATCTGCCGATCAAGAACATGCCGCGCCGGCATCTGGCTGAACCCTTCGTTACCACCATCCACGCAGCAGGCACGGCGACCACAACGGAGATCGTTAGACACTGCTGCGCCGGTACTCAGCGTGACTTTCTGCAAGTTGTTAAAAAAAATGAGAAATCGTCCTTGCTCTAGATCACCAGCTACCAAACGGCCGGAGGCCAGGGATGCAGGCCGGAATTGGCAACAACTGGATTCAGAGCGCTCGAGCGACACCTTCATGTTCATGAGACAGGCGAGCTGACGGCGCCTGGGAAGATAGGTTGCATTTCATCGCCAACTTGGCGAGCGAACTTCTATAACTTGTTGATTGTAATTGCCTATCCAAGGTGGTTGTGGGGTCAGGTTTTCCTTCCTGAGACATATGCTATGTCCCGAGCAAGAGTTTTCTAGAAAATTATCACACAATAACACTAGCCAAGTTAGTCCTTGGGAGCTACGTTCTGATAAGAGTACGCAGCGGTATCCGATGAGATGGGGTGAGCTGTCTAAGGTTAAGTAGTATGGTTATAGGATGGCAATCTAGACAGCGAAAAATCCTGTTCGGCATTCAGCCGAAAGAAGGTGCTTTAAGGAGCTTTAGATTTCAATGCATCGGGCACTCACACTGCGTTTATCGAGTTGATGCGTATGTACTTGGCTGGTCAGCTCTAGAACAACACCGCAATCAGTTTTGTAGATGCCCCCTTCAAAACTGATAAAAAAGCTGGGGTGTAATCAAGAGGAGAAGTTCATGAGTAGCTCATTCACTAAAGAAGATTTGCCCTTCCTCGTAGAAGCGATGGACAGGAAGGCAGAAGCCCACAAGCCTGTGCTCTTGGCAGCCGGAGGATTAGAGGGCAAGGATAAGGTCAGCGGCGATATGAGTATTCCCAAGCCAGTTGAAGTAAATGTGAACGGGACAATGAGCGTCGAGGACTACAAGGCATGCGCCATGGTCATGTCTGTATGTCAGAATATGGTTCAAAAGTCTATCACAGATGCTGCGAAGACGGCAGGTGTCAAAGCCGCCGATGCACTGAAAAACATGAATGCTTGGGTGCAGGGTTATGTGGATTTCCCC
>NZ_CP071922.1:2806228-2807921 GCF_017584085.1 Halomonas sp. BM-2019 | reverse complement strand
GAAAGCCGATCCGGATGTCGTTGAGGAAATCGTGAACATCAAAGGCCTTGATGGGCTCAAAGATGCGGTGGTCGGGGCGCTAAAAAAATCGGGTGGGAACCTGGCTAGTTACGAGGGAACTGATAGGAAATTTAATTACTTCGGAGTCATCACGGGTTACAACGAGACCGAGATTGCGACCAGGGTCATTAAGTTCTCGATGAACCTGAAAACAACCAAGGTTGATTCCTTGTGTGTCCATTACACGAAGACTAATCTTGATACGGCCTATGATACGTATCAGTTTGTTGCGGACAAGGATTTGATGATCAAGATGCAAGAAAAGATGGGGGATCAGCTGGTTGAATATATGGCCGATAAGCTGCTGGAGTTCGTCAAGGCGTTCTATGACAAACAGTTGGCTGCCTATCAGCAGAACTTGGCTGATCTTCTGAAAAATAAGCAGTGACTGGGATTCAGGTTCTTCAGCGGGAGTTTCGTGCAAACTTGGTCACCAGGATTCCTGGCTCGGAATGGTTGGTGGCCATGTTGTCACACCTCACACTGTGCCTGTCGGAAGGGGCGACTCCGTTGCTGGTGTCAAACCTTCCACGGCTGTAAGCCTTGCTAACTCACGAGGTCAGGATTCATCGAGGCTCGGGGAGAGCCTGGTGCGGATGGGGAGACTTGAACTCCCACGCCCGAAGGCACCAGAACCTAAATCTGGCGTGTCTACCAATTCCACCACATCCGCACGGGTAGGCAGGCGACCATATTTTACGGACGCGCCCTCGCAAGTCAATGCGCATCGGGAAGTTCCAGGTAGTCGGCGGCGGCCGCGGCCATGGCACGAGGATCGCCGGCCGGCAGCCGGGGGATCACGCCCAGGCAGGGGGCGGGCAGGGTGCGCGTCAGGGTGGCCAGGTTGTCACGGTAGAGGGCGTCGTCCGCGGCGAAGGCCGGGTCCACCAGGCTGCCGATCCAGCCGGCCAGGTGCAGGCCGTCGGCGCGGACGGCCTCGGCGGTGAGCCGCGCGTGGCTGAGGCAACCCAGCCGCAGGCCCACCACCAGCAGCACGGGCAGCTCCATCGCCAGGGCGAGCTCGGCGAGGTCCTCGCCCTCGTTGAGCGGCACCCGCCAGCCGCCGGCGCCCTCCACCAGGGTCAGGTCGCGCTCCAGGGCAAGCAGCGGGCGCAGCCAGGCGGTCAGCTCGGCCAGCTGAACCTCGGCTCCGGCGCGCCGGGCCGCCAGGTGGGGAGCGATGGCGGGGGCGAAGGCGAAGGGGTTGATCGTGGCGTAGGCCACTGCCTGGTCCCTTGAAGAGTCCGCCGCCGGTGCGCTCTGGGCCTGCAGGGCCAGGGCATCGGCGTTGCGCAGGCCCTCGGGGGTGGCTTCGCTGCCCGAGGCGATGGGCTTGAGGCCCAGGGTGGTCTGGCCGGCGCGACGCGCCCGGGCCAGCAGGCCGGCGCTGGCCAGGGTCTTGCCGGCGTCGGTGTCGGTGCCGGTGACGAAGTAGGCGGGCATCGCGTCTCCTCAGTCGCGGGTGAGGTCGAGTGTCAGCAGCTGGTAGGTCACCGGCAGGCCCGCGGGCTCGCGCAGCGCCTCATGGCGTCGCCGGGCCCGGGCCAGGTCGGCGCGGGTGAGGCGGGCCCCGGGGCGCGCGGTCTGGGCGCCGACCCCCTTGATGGAGGCCATCACCGCGGCCAGGTCGGGA
>NZ_CP071922.1:2804924-2806128 GCF_017584085.1 Halomonas sp. BM-2019 | reverse complement strand
CGACGCTGGCCTGGGCGCGGGCATCATCGACGCAGGTCTCCCGGCGCTCGGGATGCAGGCCGAGCCGGGTGAACAGCGCCCGATCGCGCTCCGCCTGGGGATTGGCGGTGGTCAGCAGCCGCTCGCCATAGAAGATGGAGTTGGCGCCGGCCAGGAAGGCCAGCGCCTGGGTGGCGTCGTCCATCTGCTCGCGACCGGCGGAGAGGCGCACATGGCTCCTCGGCATCAGGATGCGGGCCACGGCGATGGCGCGGATGAACTCGATGGGGTCCAGGTCCTCCACGTCTTCCAGCGGCGTGCCCGGCACCTTTACCAGCATGTTGATGGGCACCGACTCCGGATGCGGCTCGAGGCGCACAAGCTGCTGGAGCAGGGCGGCGCGGTCCCGGGGCGCCTCGCCCATGCCGAGGATCCCGCCGGAACACACCTTCATGCCGGCGTCGCGCACATGGCCCAGGGTCGCCAGGCGGTCGGCGTAGGTGCGGGTGGTGATGATCTCGCCGTAGTACGCCGGCGAGGTATCCAGGTTGTGGTTGTAGTAGTCGAGCCCCGCCTCGGCGAGGCGCCCGGCCTGGTCGCCGTCCACCATCCCTAAGGTCATGCAGGTCTCGAGCCCCAGCGCCTTGACCCGGCGCACCATCTCCAGTACCGCCTCCAGGTCCTTCTCCCGCGGGCTCTTCCAGGCCGCGCCCATGCAGAAGCGGCTGGCGCCGGCGTCCAGGGCGGCCTTGGCCTGCTCCACCACCTTCTCGATCTCCAGCAGCTTCTCCTTGGGAAGCCCGGTGTTGTAGTGGCCCGACTGGGGGCAGTACTTGCAATCCTCCGGGCAGGCGCCGGTCTTGATCGAGAGCAGGGTGGAGACCTGCACGGCGTTGGGGTCGAAGTGGGCGCGATGCACCTGCTGGGCCCGGAACAGCAGGTCGTTGAAGGGCAGGGCGAAGAGCGCCTCGATCTCGTCGAGGGTCCAGTCGTGGCGAACCGCGGCGTCGGCGGCTAGGGTCTGGGTAGCGGATGGCGGAGTCTGGATAGCGGGAGTCGCGGCGGACATGGGGGGCTCGCTTATGGTCAACTTGGTCGTGGTAAGACGGTTGACGGAAAGCCTACCCCAGTGGCGCGTCTTGTCAACCCGGCTTTGGGGGCGGGTTGACGAGGCCCTGCGCCGCCAGCTGCCGGGTCACTGCGCCTTCTGCCTGGGGGCGGCCGA
>NZ_CP071922.1:2804462-2804759 GCF_017584085.1 Halomonas sp. BM-2019 | reverse complement strand
TGCCCTGGAACCTGCCGGCCTGTCCTCGCTGCGCCGAGCCGCTTCCCGGCCGGCTCGAGGCCAGGGTGTGCGGCCGCTGCCTGGGACGGCCGCCGGCCTTTGCGCGTAGCCGGGTGCCGCTCTGCTACGCGGGGGAGGTGGCCGGGCTGGTGCAGCGCTTCAAGTTCGCGGCCTCGCCCCGGGCCGGGGCGGTGCTGCTGGCGCTGCTCCAGGCCGGCCTGGCCGAGCCGGCGCTGGCCTGGCCCCAGGCGGTCGGGCCGGTACCGCTGCACCCGCGCCGGGCCCGGGAGCGCGGCG
>NZ_CP071922.1:2799001-2804362 GCF_017584085.1 Halomonas sp. BM-2019 | reverse complement strand
TGGCCCCAGGCGGTCGTGCCGGTACCGCTGCACCCGCGCCGGGCCCGGGAGCGCGGCTTCGACCAGGCGGAGTGGCTGGCGCGGCGCCTGGCGCGACGGCTCGAGGTGCCCCTGCGGCGTGCCCGGCGGGTCCGCCATACCCCCAGCCAGCGAGGCCTCGACCGCGCCGAGCGCCGGGCCAACCTGCGCGACGCCTTCCGGGTCGAGGCGGCGCTGCCGCCCCGGGTCGTGCTGCTGGATGACGTCATGACCACCGGGGCGACCCTGGACGCCCTGGCGGCGGCCTGCCGGCGGGCCGGCGCCGCGGAGGTCGAGGCCTGGGCCGTGGCGCGCACGCCGCTGCCCTCATCCTGAGGCGACATCCGCCGCGGGGCCGCCCTGGCCTGCGCTTACGTCGCCGGCTCTGCTAGCATGCGGTTTTGGAATGTGCGGAGCGCCCATGGAGACCTGCCAACATCCCTTTGCCCTGCTCTCTCCCGCCCGGGTGGTGGCGGCGGTGGAGTCGCTGGGCTTCTGGCTGCCGGGGGAGCCCTTCGCCCTCAACAGCTACGAGAACCGCGTCTACCTGGTGCATGACGAGGAGCGGCGGCGCTGGGTGGTGAAGTTCTATCGACCCGAGCGCTGGAGCGATGCGTGCATCCAGGAGGAGCACGACTTCCTGGCCGAGCTGGACGCGGCCGGGGTGGCGGTGGCCGCCCCCTGGCGGGATGCCGACGGCGTGAGCCTGCACCGCGAGGCGACCTTCCGCTTCGCCCTCTTTCCCCACCGCCCCGGCCAGGCCCCGGAGCTGGAGAACCCGGCGCACCTCTTCGCCCTGGGGGAGCTGATCGGGGCCGTGCATGCGGTGGGCGAGCGCAGCCGCTTCCGCCATCGCGGCACCCTGGACCTGGACGGCATGGTGCGGGAGGCCCGCGAGCGGGTGCTGGTCAGCCACTGGCTCGGTAGCCGGCAGCGCGAGGCCTATGCGCGGGTCACCGCGGCCCTGCACGAGTGCCTCGCCGACCACGCCTGGCCCGCCGAGCGGGCGATCCGCGTCCAGGGCGACTGCCATATCGGCAATATCCTCGGGCGCGATGAACACTTTGCCCTGGTGGACTTCGACGATTGCCTGATGGCGCCGGCGGTGCAGGACCTGTGGATGCTGATCACCGCCGAGCGAGACGAGGAGCGCCACATGCAGCTCTCGGAGGTGATGGAGGGCTACGAGCAGCATCGCGACTTCGATCGGCGGGAGCTGGCGCTGATGGAGCCGCTGCGTACCCTGCGCCTGCTGCGACACAGCGCCTGGCTGGTGGCGCGCTGGGAAGACCCGGCGTTTCCGGTGGCCTTCCCGTGGCTGGCCGATGCGGGCTACTGGGACGGCCATATCCGCGCCCTGGAGCAGCAGCGCCTGGTGCTCGGCCGAGAGCCGCGCTGGCTGGCCTGACGCCGCAATGCACAAGGCCCCGCGTGCGGGGCCTTGCCGGGTGCAGGAGGGCGGTGGTTACTGGTCCGGGTCGGGACGCTCGGCGGGAACCGGGTTGGCGACCCCGGTGCCTTCGGCCTCTCGGCGCCGGATGTTGATCTGCTCGGAGGGGTTTTCCTGCTCCTCGATGGAGAGCTCGCTGGCCAGGCGCAGCTCGAAGCTGTGCTCCGGGGTGAGCTCGCAGCGGCCCGCCTCGCAGGCGGCGATGCCGAAGGCGCCATCCGCATCATAGGCCGCGGCCGACATCGCGCCGCTGTAAATCTCGCTGTCGCCGCCGTCGGTGGCGATGCAGGTCACCGAGCTGGTGGTGAGGCGGATACGCTCGCCATCCAGGCGCGCATCGCCGACCATCACGCAGTGGTCCGGCAGTGCGTGGGAGCCCTGGCCGTTGGCCACCGGGCGGAGCAGGATATCGGCCTGGCGGGGGCTCTCCTGATCCAGCGCCAGGCGGTCGATCACCTGCACCTCGAGTCGGGCGTCGGCGGGCAGCTCCAGGGTTGCGGCCAGCGCCAGGGAGGGGGCGAACAGGGCGGCCAGCAGCAGTGTCAAGGGGGTCTTGGTCATGTCGGGCTCTCGGAAGAAGTCGTGCACAGCATGAGAGCGCCGATTCTAGCACAGCGGCGGCGAGCCGACCCACCGCTCCCCACGCGCGGGTGCGGCGGGTTGTCACGTACCGGACCTGCGCCGCGGCGGGGCTTGCGCTAGAATGCGGGGTTCATGACAATTTATATTGTACAGAATTAACTTAGTGTATACCTTTTGTACATGGAAACCGGACAGGATGGGCTCACGATGACCGAAGAGATCGCCAACCACTACCGGCAGATCATCCTTGCCCTGGGGGAGAATCCGGAGCGTGAGGGGCTGCGCGACACCCCCAAGCGGGCGGCCAAGGCGATGCAGTTCCTCAACCACGGCTACCTGCAGTCCCTGGAGGATATCGTCAACGGGGCCGTGTTCGAGTCCGAGACCGATGAGATGGTGCTGGTCAAGGATATCGAGCTCTACTCCATGTGCGAGCATCACCTGCTGCCCTTCATCGGCAAATGCCATATCGCCTACCTGCCCAGCGGCCGGGTGCTGGGACTCTCCAAGTTTGCGCGCATCGTCGACATGTATGCCCGCCGCATGCAGATCCAGGAGAACCTGACCCGCCAGATCGCCGAGGCGGTGCAGCAGGTGACCCAGGCCCGCGGTGTGGCGGTGGTGGTGGAGGCCAAGCACCTCTGCATGATGATGCGCGGCGTCGAGAAGCAGAACTCCAGCATGACCTCCTCGGTGATGCTCGGCGCCTTCCGCGACAACCCCTCGACCCGCCAGGAGTTCCTGACCCTGGTCAACGGACGCTGAGCGTCACCCGCCAAGGAGACCGGCCATGCCGCTTCACGCCATCGACGACCAGCACTTCGACCATGACCTGGCCACCATCCGCATCAAGAACCTCCGCCTGCGCACCTATATCGGCATCAAGGAGGAGGAGATCGCCAATCGCCAGGACGTGGTGATCAACGCCGTGATCCGCTACCGGGCCGACAAGGCGGTGGCCTTCAACCGCATCGAGCAGGCGCTCAACTACCGCACCATCACCAAGCAGGTGATCGCCCTGGTGGAGGACAACCGCTTCCTGCTGCTGGAGCGCATGACCCGCGAGGTGCTGGACCTGATCATGGCCCACGAGCCGGTGCTCACCGCCCAGGTGGAGATCGACAAGCCCCACGCCCTGCGCTTCGCCGACTCCGTCTCCATCACCCTCTCGGCCAGCCGCGACCCGCGTCGCCTCGCCTGAGCCGCTCGCCGCCTGGACGGGCCCCGCCCTTGGTGCGCCGGGGTCTTTGCGCTTAGCATGAGGGGCCGGTTCCTGCCCGCATCCTGGAGTGACCTTGGAAGGCGACAACCCGACTCCCGTCCCCCCGCGGCGGCGCTACGCCCCCTGGGCCCTGGCCGCCATCGTCTCGGCCCTGCTGGCCTTGCTGCTGCAGGGCTCGCTGGTCCCCCTCAACCTGGCCGCCGCGGTGATGGCGCTGCTCGGCCTGCGCCAGATCCGCCGCGAGCCCGAGCGCTACATCGGCCGCGCCTTCTGCTGGCTGGCGATCGCCCTGGTGCTGATCCTCGCCGTGCTCACCGCCCTGCTCGAGCCGACGCCCGTGCTGCCGCCGGCGGAGTACATGGTGCCCGATGAGGCGCCCCCGGTGTCCGAGGAGGGCGGCGGAGCGGGAGGATAGCGTCCGCCGTCCCGACTCCCGTATGCTGTAACCACCCCCGGCAGGCGTGTCTCGCGTCGGTGCCCAGGACAACACCGCATGTGCTCAGGAGAACCCCATGGAAGCCCTCAAGGAAACGCAGCTCTACTGCCCCTTCGCCTATATCGATGGCAGCTGGGTCGCCGCCGACAGCGGTGAGCAGATCAAGGTCGACAACCCGGCTACCGGCGAGCCCGTGGGGGATGTCCCTCGCCTGGGTCGTGCCGAGACCGAGCGGGCCATCGAGGCCGCCCATGCTGCCCTGCCGGCCTGGAAGGGTCTCACCGCCCAGGAGCGCGCCGATATCCTGATGAAGTGGCACGACCTGATGCTCGAGCACCAGGATGACCTGGCCATGATCATGACCTTCGAGCAGGGCAAGCCGCTCAAGGAGGCCGCCGGCGAGATCGCCTATGCGGCGAGCTTCCTGCGCTGGTTCGCCGAGGAGGCGCGGCGCATCTATGGCGAGACCATTCCCGCCGCCAAGCCCAACCAGCGTCTGCTGGTCACCAAGCAGCCGGTGGGCGTGGTGGGGGCCATCACCCCCTGGAACTTCCCGGCGGCGATGATCACCCGCAAGGCGGGCGCCGCCCTGGCCGCCGGCTGCACCATCGTGATCAAGCCGGCCAGCCAGACCCCGTTCTCGGCCACGGCGCTGGCCTTTCTCGCCGAGAGCGCCGGGGTCCCCCGCGGCGTGTTCAACGTGGTACCGGGCCGCGCCAGCGAGATCGCCGCGGCCATGACCGAATCGCCCCTGGTGCGCAAGATCACCTTCACCGGCTCCACCGAGGTGGGTCGCGAGCTGATGGCCAACGCGGCCCGGCACATCCAGAAGATCTCCCTGGAGCTGGGCGGCAACGCCCCCTTCATCGTCTTCGAGGATGCCGACCTGGACGCCGCGGTGGAGGGCGCCATGGCCGCCAAGTTCCGCAATGCCGGCCAGACCTGCGTGTGCACCAACCGCTTCCTGGTGCAGTCCAGCGTGGTCAACGCCTTCTGCGAGAAGCTCGCCGTGGCCATGCACAGTGAGCTCAAGGTGGGCGACGGCACCAAGCCGGGCATCAACATCGGACCGCTGATCGATGGCAAGGCGGTGGCAAAGGTCAGCGAGCATATCCAGGACGCCGTGGACAAGGGTGCCGAGCTGCTGATGGGCGGCCACCCCCACCCGCTGGGCGGCAGCTTCTTCACCCCGACCCTGATCAGCTTCGCCAACGACACCATGAAGGTGGCCCACGAAGAGACCTTCGGCCCCCTGGCCGCGGTGTTCCCCTTCGACGACGAGGAGACCGCGGTGGAGATGGCCAACGACACCGAGTACGGCCTCGCCGCCTACTTCTACTCCCGGGACCTGGGCCGCGTGTGGCGCGTCGCCGATGCCCTGGAGTACGGCATGGTGGGCATCAACACCGGGCTGATCTCCAATGCCGCCGCGCCCTTCGGCGGGGTCAAGGAGTCCGGCCTTGGCCGCGAGGGCGGCCACCAGGGGCTGGAGGAGTTCCTCGAGACCAAGTACCTCTGTATCGATCTGGGATAGCGCCCTTCGGGCAGCGCCCAGCTGCAAGCGCCTAGCGCCCAGCCGCTCACTGACGGGCGGCAGGTGGCGAGGAAGAAAACGACGAACCCCCGTCGGATCGATTCCGGCGGGGGTTCTTG
>NZ_CP071922.1:2796873-2798901 GCF_017584085.1 Halomonas sp. BM-2019 | reverse complement strand
TGCCCTGCAGCTGGGTGGCGGTGGCCACGCTGGCCTCCCGGGCGTCGGCCTCCACATAGAAGGCCGCACCCTGGTGGGGGTTCTCGCCGTAGCGCATGGCCTGCTTCTTGATGAACTGCAGGTTGTAGGTGCGCGGGAAGCCCTCCTCGCCGCCGGGAACCCGCCCGCCCAGGTAGTCGGCGATGGCGGCGTCATAGCCGGCGGTGTGCTCGAAGGCCTTGACGGCGAGGTCGAAGCGGGTGGCGTCACTGACCGCGCCGTCCTGGGCGGCGATCTCCCCCAGCACCCGGGCATAGTCGCCGGCGTCCACCACGATGGTGGTGTGGGCGTGATTCTTGGCGCAGGCGCGCACCATGGTGGGCCCGCCGATATCGATGTTCTCGATGGCGTCTGCGAGGGTGCACTCCGGGTGGGCCACGGTCTGGGCGAAGGGGTAGAGGTTGACCACCACCATGTCGATGGGGGCGATGGCGTGTTCGGCCATCACGGCGTCGTCCTGGCCGCGACGGCCGAGGATGCCGCCGTGGATCTTCGGGTGCAGGGTCTTGACCCGGCCGTCCATGATCTCGGGGAAGCCGGTGTGTTCGGACACCTCGGTGACGGCAATGCCGTTTTCCTTGAGCAGGCGGAAGGTGCCGCCGGTGGAGAGCAGTTCGACGCCGCGCTCGGACAGGCCGCGGGCGAAGTCGACGATGCCGGTCTTGTCGGAGACGCTGATCAGGGCGCGGCGGACCGGGGTGGGGGTGGCTTGAACCATGGAGTCACTCTCTACTGACAGGTGGGGCGGAAGGCTGGGGTGGCATGCGCATCACATGCCGAAGGGAGCCCGGGGGCTCCCTTCTCGAACGGGTCAGATCAGGTCGTACTGCTTGAGCTTCTTGCGCAGGGTGCCGCGATTGAGGCCGAGCATCTCGGCGGCGCGGGTCTGGTTGCCCTGGGTGTGGTCAAGCACGGCGGCCAGCAGCGGGGCCTCCACCTCGGCCATCACCATGGCATGCAGCCCGGTGACCTCGCCGCCGTCCAGGTGGGCGAAGTAGCGGCGCATGGCGAGATCCACGGCCTCGCGCAGCGGGCGCTGGCCGACCGTCTGGTCCGCTGCCGTGGGGCGCTCGCCGTCCGGCCCGGGAAGGTCCTGGCAATGTCCAGACAGCTCGGGGTTCGGGGGGAAGGCTTGGCTGGTCATGCGGCTCGTGTCCCTTTCGCTGTCACGCCGGGGTCCCGCGGTCCGGTGACCGGGGAGTGAGCATGACGAAAGCAGTCGTCGATAAAGCGATGCTGGGCGTCGGCGCTCTCCAGGCCGTTGAAGGTGGCCTTGAGGTGGTGCCGCGCGTCCGCCGCCAGGCGGGTGTCGCCGGCCAGGTACCAGCCGACGTGCTTGCGCGCGATGCGCACGCCCATGTGCTCGCCATAGAAGTCGTGCAGGGCCGTCAGGTGGTCGCGCAGTACCGCGGCACGCTCCTCGTCGGCCGGGGGCGCCAGGCGCGCCCCGTGGCGGAGGTAGTGGTCGATCTCGCGGAAGATCCAGGGGTTGCCCTGGGCGCCGCGGCCCACCATCACCGCATCCGCTCCAGTATAGTCGAGGACCGCGGCGGCCTTCTCCGGGGAGTCGATATCGCCGTTGGCGAAGACCGGGATCGACACCGCGGCCTTGATCGCGGCGATGGTGTCGTACTCGGCCTGGCCGGTGAAGCGCTGCTGGCGGTGGCGGCCGTGCACCGCCAGGGCCTGGATGCCGGCGGCCTCCGCCAGACGCGCCACGCGCACGGCGTTGTTGCTCTCGGCGCACCAGCCGGTGCGGATCTTGAGCGTCACCGGCACCGCTACCGCGGCCACCACCGCCTCGAGGATCTCGGCCACCAGGGCCTCGTCGCGCAGCAGCGCCGAGCCAGCGGCCTTGTTGCACACCTTCTTGGCCGGACAGCCCATGTTGATGTCGATGATCTCGGCGCCCCGGTCGGCGTTGAGGCGTGCCGCCTCGGCCAGCATGGCGGCGTCGCCGCCGGCGATCTGCACGGCGCGCGGGCCGGG
>NZ_CP071922.1:2794668-2796773 GCF_017584085.1 Halomonas sp. BM-2019 | reverse complement strand
TGGTGCTGATGGAATCGAGAATTTCATGGGTTTCTGCATTCATGCTGACGTTCCTTTTGCGGATTGTTTGATTGGGTTAATGGGGGTGATGGGCGCGGCTGACTTCAGTCAGTGTGCAGGCCGGAAGACCAGTTGGGTTCGGGCTCGCTTTTGGGCTCAGCCATGCGCACGCCATCAATAATGACATTGACGCTGGCCACCTGTTTGCTGGTCATTTTTTGCACCTGATCGGCGATGTTTTGCTGAACTTGCGCGGCAACCTTGGCCAATTCGAGACCGAAGCGCAGAATCACACGGATTTCGATTTTATAATCACCAACCTCGTCCTCCTCCACGCGCACCCCGCGATCGGATTCCTTCTTGGAGAAGATCTCGGCGATGCCATCGACGAAGCCGCCGCCGACAGCGACGACACCAGTGACTTCGAGAGCGGCCAGTCGCACGATGCTGGCGACGACGCTATGGTTGATTTTGATTTCGCCGAGTGAGCCGGACTCCTCGGAGGGTACGGGAATGGATGTTTCAGATATGGATGGATCGTTTGGACTCATGGTTGACGGTCGTTGGTGGTGATATACATGTCCTTGGGGACGCGATTGAGAAACTCTTCGATGTATTTGGTTGTGGCCTTACCTTCGCGGAAGATCGGGTCGCGAATAATGGCACGTGAGAAATGGATATTGGTTTGGATGCCGCGGATCAGGTATTCGCGCAGTGCGCGGTCCATACGATCCAGCGCCAACTCGCGGGTGCGGCCAAATGTGATGACCTTGCTGATCATACTGTCGTAGTGTGACGGGATGACATAGCCGCCGTAAACGTGCGAGTCGATGCGCACACCGTGACCACCAGGTGCGTAGTAAAGGCTAATCTCACCAGGGCAGGGGGCGAAATTGCGTCCCGGGTCCTCGGCGCATACCCGGCATTCGATCGCGTGGCGGAGGATCTTAATATCCTTTTGCTCATAGTTGAGCTTAAGACCGCTGGCGATTAGCAACTGTTCCTTTACCAAGTCGACTCCGGTGATTTCCTCGGTGACGCCGTGCTCCACCTGGATGCGGGTGTTCATTTCGATGAAGTAAAAGTCGCCGTGCTTATCGACCAGAAACTCAATGGTGCCCGCATTGCGGTATTTGGCCGATTGGGCCAATTTTACCGCACAACGACCCATCTTCTTGCGCATGTCATCGGTTATGAAGGGCGAGGGGGCCTCTTCGATTAACTTTTGGTGACGGCGCTGGACCGAGCAATCGCGTTCAAACAGGTGAATGACATTGCCGTGTTCATCCGCTAAAACCTGAATCTCGATGTGGCGCGGGTTTTCGAGGAATTTCTCGATATAGACATCGCCATTGCCAAAGGCTTTCTCGGCTTCATTTCGGGCATTGGTGAATTCGCGCTGGAAGGTGACCTTGTTGTGGGCGACGCGCATGCCCTTGCCGCCGCCGCCGGCGACGGCTTTAATAATAACCGGAAACCCAATTTTAGTGGCTACTTGCACCGCCTCCTCCACATCACGGATCACGCCCTGACTACCGGGAATGGTAGGGACTTTGGCCTTGGCAGCCATTTCCCGAGCGCGGGCTTTGTCGCCAAAGTCGCGAATGGTTTGCGAGGAAGGACCGATGAACTTGATGTTGCAGCGCTCACATTGTTCAGCGAAGTCGGCATTCTCCGCTAAAAACCCGTAGCCGGGGTGGATGGCATCGACATTGGCAATTTCAGCGGCGCTTAGGATGCGATCTGCCTTGAGGTAGCTCTGATTGCCAGCTGCCGGACCAATGCAAATCGCCTCATCCGCCAGTTGAACGTGTAGGGATTGTTCATCGGCCTCTGAGTACACGCAAAGGGTTTTAATACCGAGCTCATGACAAGCCCGCACGATGCGCAGTGCAATTTCCCCGCGGTTGGCAATTAATACCTTTTTAATCATGGGTTAATCAGGCGGTTTTGATTTTGAAGAGCGGTTGACCGTATTCCACGGGTTCGCCGTTTTCAACGAGAACCTCGGTAATGACTCCCTTCTGTTCGGCTGCAATCTCATTCATTACCTTCATGGCCTCGATAATGCAGACCGTGGTTTCGTCTGTCACCTTGGCGCCGAC
>NZ_CP071922.1:2790563-2794568 GCF_017584085.1 Halomonas sp. BM-2019 | reverse complement strand
CTTCCAATAACGGGGCTTCAACTTCAGACAATACAAGCTCGTATAAATCATCTGGATCCTGACCATCGAGTTGCTTCAGGAAGTTGTTCAGCGCCTGCTTTACCGAATTGCGCAGTGGCTTCGGGTTAGAGTTTTGGCCAATGGTAGTCAAAGGTGTGGATACTGCTTCACGATTTCCGTTTTGGTCAAACATAATAGCGCTCTTATCTCTCGTCTAAGTTAACAAAATAGGTTTCTAGGGCATCTAACTGCTGTTGAGGGTCTTCAATGGCGTTAAACTCGCGCTTGAATTGCTCACTGCCGTCAATGTGCTGCAGGTTTCCCTGCAAATACCAACCGATGTGCTTGCGTGCAATCCGAGGACCACGGGCACCATAAAACTTATGCAGCGCATGCAAGTGCCTGCGCATGACTTGGGCGATTTCAGCGCCTGTTGGCGGAGCATACTCTTCACCCGTTTGGAGAAAGTGGACAATCTCACGAAATATCCAAGGATTCCCCTGTGCACCGCGGCCGACCATCACGGCATCTGCGCCGGTATAGTGCAAAACCTCATGTGCTTTTTGCGGTGTTGTCACGTCACCATTGGCGACCACAGGAATTGAAATTGCCTGTTTAATCGCGCGAATCGTGTCGTACTCCGCGGAGCCTTTATACATACAAGCCCGAGTGCGGCCATGAACCGCTAAGGCTTGAATGCCAGCTTGTTCTGCAATTTTCGCAATCTCAACACCGTTGCGATGTTCCGGGGCCCATCCGGTTCGAATCTTGAGTGTCACGGGGACATCAACTGCCGCCACGACACTCTGCAGAATTCGCTGAACTAGCTCGGGCTCTTGCAATAATGCTGAACCAGCTAGCTTTTTATTTACCTTCTTGGCTGGACAACCCATGTTGATATCGATGATTTGCGCACCTTCAGCAACATTGTGCTGAGCCGCTAAGGCCATCAATTCTGGATCAGACCCAGCAATTTGTACCGAACGAATTCCTGGCTCATCACCATGCACCATTCGAGCTCTCGATTTGTCAGTTTGCCAAACTAGCGGGTTACTCGAGAGCATCTCGGAAACCGCTAGACCAGCACCTAACTCCACACATAAGCGACGGAATGGCAAGTCAGTGACACCTGCCATGGGTGCAAGAATTACGTTGTTTTCTAATTGATAAGGACCTATCCGCATCGGTTATTTTCTGTTCAGCGAAAGGGGAGAGAATTTTAGGGAATTTGCTCGCGAAAGGAAAGGCGATAAAGTGACCAAAATCACATAAAATTGCAATTTTTGCTCTTGACTTTATCGCGCCTGGCACGCTAACCCTGGTGAAATGTTACACAGGTGTTAGCAGACTCATGCGTTGCCGCGTTGACCATGGAGAAAGGTCCATTCTTCCTGATAACGCGGCTCAGCGAATGCAATCGTCGGATGGTAAGCGTCTTGCACCGCCTCTGCTTGCCGGCGGAGGATCCCCGACATACCGAGTAACCCATGCGGCTTTAAGTATTGCAGCATAATGGGCGCTAAGTCTTGTAACGGTCCGGCTAAAATATTGGCGATCACGACGTCAGCTTCAATCGCTGGGGTTTGTTCTGGTAAATAAACCTCGAAACGATCAGCAACACCGTTTAGTTCTGCGTTTTCGCGTGTTGACAGCAGCGCTTGTTGGTCGATATCGGTGCCAATACATTTTGCCGCGCCAAGCTTTAGAGCGGCAATACCTAGCACTCCAGACCCACAACCAAAGTCGACGACTGTCTTGCCTTGCAAGTCTTGCTCGGCTAACCAGCGCAAGCACATCGCCGTGGTTGGGTGTGTGCCGGTACCAAATGCCATACCCGGATCAAGTAAGATATTGGCAGCATCAGCAACGGGCGGTGTATGCCACGAGGGTACGACCCATAGACCATTGCCGAAGTCGATCGGTTTAAAGTTATCCATCCACTCGCGTTCCCAGTCCTTGTCTTCAAGTTGGTCGGTTTTATATTGCAGCGGCTTTTGTAGAAAACTGACTTTCTTTAAATTGGTCAGGACCGGCGTCATGTTGGTTTCAGCCGGGAATAGGCCAGTGACTAAGGTTTGCTCCCAGAGCGGAACTTCACCGGGCGCGGGTTCAAAGATTGGTGCATCTTTAGCGTCTCGATAGGTTACCGCCTGAGCGCCGTTAGCCATAAGTATATCGCCAAGCTGGCGGCCATAGTCTTGTTTTGTGGTGAGCGTCAGTTGGAGCCAAGCCATGCGCGAATCCTCGCCTTTACTTATATCGATGCAGAAACAAAGAAGCTCAGGGTGACCTGAGCTTCGATTCAGAAAGACCTTAAGTTTACCACAATGGAATTAGCTCATACCTAGCTTTTTCTCAAGATAATGGATGTTGGTTCCACCGTGTTGGAAATTCTCATCCGCCATAATATCTTTTTGCAGTGGTACGTTGGTCTTAATGCCTTCCATGATCAGTTCGCTTAAGGCATTACGCATCCGCGCAATAGCAACATCACGATTCTCACCATAGGTAATTAACTTGCCAATCATGGAGTCGTAATTTGGTGGCACACGATATTCGGTGTAAACGTGTGAATCCCAACGAACGCCCATACCGCCCGGAGGATGGAATCGGGAAATAGTTCCAGGTGACGGCATGAAGGTCTTCGGATCTTCAGCATTGATCCGACACTCAATCGCGTGGCCTCGAATAACAATGTCTTCTTGGCTAATCGATAGCGGCCGACCGGCAGCAATCCGCAATTGCTCTTTGACCAAGTCGATACCGGTGACCATCTCGGTGACGGGGTGTTCAACCTGAATTCGGGTATTCATTTCGATGAAATAGAACTCACCGTTCTCGTACAAAAACTCGAATGTACCAGCGCCGCGATAGCCAATTTCAACACAGGCACGGGCACAGCGCTCGCCGATGTTCTTGCGCATTTCCGCGGTAATTCCCGGTGCTGGCGCTTCTTCCACCACTTTCTGGTGACGACGCTGCATTGAACAGTCCCGCTCGCCAAGATGAATCGCATTACCTTGTCCATCCGCCAATACTTGGATTTCGATATGGCGTGGATTTTCAAGAAACTTTTCCATGTATACTATAGGGTTACCAAAGGCAGCGCGGGCTTCGCTCTGCGTCGCGGAAATTGACTTCATTAAGTCCTTTTCTTCGCGTACCACGCGCATGCCACGACCACCGCCGCCACCGGCAGCTTTGATGATGACCGGGTAGCCAATGCGACGAGCAACCTTCTTATTCTTTTCTTCGTCGTCATCCAATGGGCCACCTGAGCCAGGCACGCAAGGAACCCCTGCTTTTTTCATGGCTTCAATGGCCGAGACCTTGTCACCCATGATGCGAATCACGTCAGGCGTTGGGCCGACAAAGATAAAGCCAGAGTTTTCCACTTGCTCAGCAAAGTCGGCATTTTCCGCTAAGAACCCATACCCAGGGTGAATGGCAGCAGCATCAGTCACTTCTGCAGCACTGATAATGCGTGGAATATTCAGATAACTCTCGGTTGCTGATGCCGGACCAATACAAATTGACTCGTCCGCGAGCAACACGTGCTTTAAGTTTTTATCCACCGTCGAGTGAACGGCTACGGTCTTAATCCCGAGTTCTTTACAGGCTCGTAAAATCCGAAGCGCAATTTCACCGCGGTTGGCGATGACTACTTTATCAAGCATAGTTGTTGCCTTTTTATTCGATGATGAACAAAGGTTGGTCAAATTCAACAGGTGCTTCGTTGTCGACCAAAATTTGTTTAACGACACCGGCGACGTCAGCTTCGATGTGGTTCATCATTTTCATCGCTTCGACGATACACAATGTGTCACCTACGTTGACCCGTTGGCCGACAGTTACAAACGCTTTTGAGCCTGGTGCTGGTGACTCGTAGAAAGTACCAACCATAGGTGAGCGAACAATGTGACCGCTCACTTCTTCAGCTGCTGCTGGGGCTGCAGCTGCTGGCGCTGCTGTAGGTGCAGGAGCAGCCGCTTGTGCAGGTGCAGC
>NZ_CP071922.1:2789835-2790463 GCF_017584085.1 Halomonas sp. BM-2019 | reverse complement strand
GACCACCGGCTCGTCCATGTGAAGGCCCTGGTCGTGGTAGGCGTCGATCACCTCCTCGGCCTGGGCGGCGAGAATGCCGGAGAGGGCCAGTCGGCCGCCGGGGGCGACGTGGCCGGCGATCATCGGGGCCAGCTCGACCAGCGGGCCGGCGAGGATATTGGCCACCACGATGGGGAAGGTCTCGGCGTCGTCGAGCTGTTCGGGGTAGCAGAGCCGGAGCCGCGCCTCCGCGATGGCGTTGCGCGCGGCGTTGTCGCGGCTCGCGGTGAGCGCCTGGGGGTCGATATCGGTGCCGTCCAGCCAGGCCAGGCAGAGCGCCGTGGTGGGGTGGGTGCCGGTGCCGAAGGCCAGGCCGGGGTCCAGGTGCAGGTTGACCGCGCCGGGTTCCGGTGGCTCGTGCCAGCTCGGCACGATCCACAGCCGCTGGCCCATCTGCATGGGCTTGAAGTCCTCCATCCACTCCCGCTCCCAGTCGCGGTCGGCGAGCAGCTCAGTCTCGATCTCGGGGCAGGGCTCTTCCGGCACCACGGTGGCCCAGGCCTGGCGTACCCGCTCGAGCATGGCATCGATGCCTTCCAGGTCGTCGTAGAGACCGGTGAGCACCGTCTCGTCCCACAGCGGGGTGCTG
>NZ_CP071922.1:2789277-2789690 GCF_017584085.1 Halomonas sp. BM-2019 | reverse complement strand
ATGGCGGTGGCTCCCTCGGCGAGCAGCAGCTCCTCCAGGGTCTCGGCCTGTTCCGGAGCGATATGGGCCTTGAGTTGCAGCCAGGGCATGGGGGTCTCCCTAAGAGAAAGGTTCATCGTATTCTGGCGTGAACGCTTCCTGTGGGAGCTCGGGTATTCCCGAGCGAATGGCGCCGCAGGCGCCCGGTTGGCATTGCCAAGCCGGGTGTCGCCCAACGGGGAGGCCTTCGGCCTCCATTCGCCCGGCAGAGCCGGCCTCCTACAGAACAGCACCGTGCAAGAGTGAGAAGGATCAAGCGACAGGGGCGTCAACGCAAGCGGGGCGGCCGAGGCCGCCCCGCCGGAGACGCCAGGGGCTTTACAGCCCCAGCTTCTTCTCCAGGTAGTGGATATTGACCCCACCCTGCTGGAAAT
>NZ_CP071922.1:2779199-2789177 GCF_017584085.1 Halomonas sp. BM-2019 | reverse complement strand
GTAGACATGGGAGTCCATGCGAACGCCAAGGCCGCCCGGCGGGTGGTAGAGGGTCACCTTGCCGGGGGAGGGCATGAAGGTGCGCGCGTCCTCGGCGTTGATGCGGCACTCGAAGGCGTGGCCGGAGAGGGTGACCTCCTCCTGGGAGACCGACAGCGGCAGGCCGGAGGCGATGCGCAGCTGTTCGCGGACGATGTCCACGCCGGTGACCATCTCGGTGACCGGGTGCTCCACCTGCACGCGGGTGTTCATCTCGATGAAGAAGAACTGACCGTCCTCGTAGAGGAACTCGAAGGTGCCGGCGCCGCGATAGCCGATGGTGAGGCACGCCTGGCGGCACGCCTCGAGCACCTCGGCACGCGCGGTCTCGTCGATGCCCGGCGCCGGGGCCTCCTCGATCACCTTCTGGTGGCGGCGCTGCAGGGAGCAGTCTCGGTCAAAGAGGTGGATGGCATTGCCCTGGCCGTCGGCCAGCACCTGCACCTCCACGTGGCGGGGGTTCTCGAGGAACTTCTCCATGTAGACGGTGCCGTCGCCGAAGGCCGCGTGGGCCTCGGTGCGGGTCACGTTGACGGCGGAGAGCAGGTGCGCCTCGGTGTGCACCACGCGCATGCCACGCCCGCCGCCGCCGGCCGCCGCCTTGATGATCACCGGGTAGCCGATGCGCTTGGCGATGGCGACGATCTCGCCCTCGTCATCCTCCGGCAGCGGCCCGTCGGAGCCGGGCACCGTGGGTACGCCGGCCTTCTTCATCGATTCGATGGCGCTCACCTTGTCGCCCATCAGGCGGATGGTCTCCGCCCGTGGGCCGATGAAGGCGAAGCCGGAGCGCTCGACCTGCTCGGCGAAGTTGGCGTTCTCCGAGAGGAAGCCATAGCCGGGGTGGATGGCACTGGAATCGGTGACCTCCGCGGCACTGATCAGCGCCGGGATGTTGAGGTAGGACTGAGCCGAAGCCGCCGGCCCGATGCACACGGCCTCGTCGGCCAGGCGCACGTGCATCAGCTCACGGTCGGCCTTGGAGTGGACCGCTACCGTCTTGATGCCCAGCTCCTTGCAGGCGCGCAGGATGCGCAGCGCGATCTCGCCGCGGTTGGCGATGAGTACCTTGTCCAGCATGAGGAATCCGCCAGTGTCAGGTGAATGAAGAGGCGTGTCGCGATCAGGCGATCACGATCATCGGCTGGTCGTATTCGACCGGTTCGCCATCCTCGACCAGGATCGCCTCGACCACGCCGTCGCGGTCGGCCTCGATCTGGTTCATCATCTTCATCGCCTCGACGACGCACACGGTGTCGCCCTTCTTGACGCTGGAGCCCACCTCCACGAACGGCTTGGCGCCCGGCGCCGGGCTGCGGTAAAAGGTGCCCACCATGGGTGAGGTCACGGCATGACCCTGGAAGCCTGGCCCGTCAACGGCGGCGGGTTCAGCCGCTGCAGGTGTCGCCGGCGCCTGGGCGGGCAGGGCCGGGGCGGCGTAGCCCTGGGGCATGGCGGGCTGCCAGCTCACGCCGTTGGGATGGCGGCTGATGCGCACCGACTCCTCGCCTTCCTGGATCTCGATTTCGCTGATGTTGGACTCTTCGAGCAGCTCGATCAGCTTCTTGACCTTGCGGATATCCATGACGTAGTCCCGATCGATTGGGTGCGGTGAATGGCGGTGGCCCGGAGGCGCCGTCAACCCGGGCCAAGTTGCAATAGTTCACGGCAAGATGGCGTCTCTTTCCGCCCCTATTGCGCTGAAAAGGGGGATGTCGCCGGAGTTTGCCGAAAATCGGGTGGGATGTCCAGTACCGGAGAAAACACCGTTCGAGGCGGGTGTTTAAACGACCGTTTGATGAAGTTCGCGACCCCGGGCCGGGGGCGGATCAGCTCTGGCCACCCTCCAGCCAGCCTAGTAGGCCCTGGAGGTGGGAGGCCAGTCCCGGCGCGCGCATCTCGCCCTGGATGCGCGCCTCGCGGATCTCCTCCCCGCCGGCGAAGAACAGCAGGCTGGGCGGCCCGAAGAGCCCGAAGTGGTCGAGCAGCTCGCGAGAGGCGGAGCCGAGGTCGGTGACGTCGACGTTGATGCGGGCGAACGCCGACAGCGGTTCGGCGACCCGCGGGTCGGGATAGACCTGGCGCTCCATCTGCTTGCAGGAAATGCACCAGTCGGCGGTGAAGTGCACGAAGGTGGGGCGGCCATCGTCCACCGAGGCCAGTACACGCTGTAGCTCGTCGAGGCCCTCCACGGTGGTGATTTCGGCGGGCTCGATCGCCGCCGCCGCGCTACCGCCACCCAGATTGGCCAGCGGACGCAGCGGGTCATGGGCGCCGCTGGCGGCACCCAGCACCAGGGCCAGGCCCCAGGCGAGCAGCAGCAGGCCGGCGGCCTGGCGCACCCGCGGCCAGCCCTGGGGCAGGTTGGCCGACATGGCGCCCAGCGCCAGGGCGGCACCGATGGCCAGCCCCGCCCACAGCAGCAGCGCCACCGCCGAGGGCAGCAGGCGCTCCACCAGCCAGATCGCCACGCCCAGCAGCAGCAGGCCGAAGGCGATCTTGACGCCGTTCATCCAGGCGCCGGTGCGCGGCAGCAGGGTGGTGCCGAAGGTACCCACCAGCAGCAGCGGAACCCCCATGCCCAGCCCCAGGGCGAGCAGCGCCGCCCCGCCCATCAGGGCGTCGCCGGTGGTGGAGATGAAGACCAGGGCGCCGGCCAGCGGGGCGGTCACGCACGGCGAGACCACCAGCACCGAGAGCGCGCCGGCCAGGGCCAGCCCCCCGGGGCCGCTGCGCTGGGCGCGGGCCTGCCAGGCGTCGATGCGCCCGGCCAGGCGCGGCGAGGTGCGCAGCTCGAGAGCGCCGAACATGGCCAGGGCGAAGGCGACAAAGAGCGCGGCGAAGGTGATCAGTACCGGCGCCGACTGTAGCCGCGCCTGGAGATTGAGCCCGGCGCCGAACAGTCCCATCAGCACTCCCACGGCAGCATAGGTGAGCGCCATGCCGGCCACGTAGCTCGAGGAGAGCACGAAGGCGCGGGGGCGGCTGGGGTTCTGGCCGATGATGATCGACGAGAGGATCGGCACCATGGGCAACACGCAGGGGGTGAAGGTCAACCCCAGGCCGGCGAGGAAGAACAGCGACATGGCCAGCGGCAGGCTGGCCTCGCGCATCAGGCTCTGGAAGCGGCCATCGTCGCTCTGGGGCGCGGGCGGGGCGGCAGTGCTGGCCTCCCCCGAGCCGCCGTTGCCGCCTACCAGCGCCGCAAAGGCGGGCGGTGCCGAGCGCTCCGGGGCCTCCAGGCTCACCCGCTCCGGCGGGTAGCAGAGGCCCGCATCGGCGCAGCCCTGGAAGGTGAAGCTGAGGGGGACGACCCCGCTGGCCCCCTCCTCGAGGGGGATCTCGATCACCATGTCCTCGCGGAAGACGTAGACATCCCCCATGAATTCGTCGCTGGTGAACTCCCCCCCGGGAATCTCGGGCTCGCCCAGCGCCACCGCCTCGGACTCCACCGCGAACTGATGTCGGTAGAGGTAGTGTTCGGGGGTGACCTCGACGCCCACATAGAGGGTCTCGCCGTCGTGCCAGGCGTCGGGCTGGAAGGCCTCGAAGACCGGCAGGAACTCCTGGGAACTGGAAGAGGAGGAGAACCACTGCGCCTGGGCGGTGAAAGGCAGCAGCACCAGCGCAAGCGTCAGGGCGAGGCGTCGGGCGATCAAGTGAGGCATCCTCCTCTTCCTTGCGGGTGTCAGGGCAGGTCGGTCTAGAGACCGGTGGGCCTCGCGGCGGTTCCCGGGAGGCGCAGTAGCCAGCGGTGAGTGCTAGGATATCGCAGTAGCCGCGGTGCTGTTACCGTGTCGTGTCCGACGACGTGCGCCTGATTGTCGCATCGCGCGGGCCTTATTTCATCAGGCAAGGATGATCACAGGATGGGCTGGAAAAGCTGGCGCGCCGCGCGGCGTCGCAGGAGAGAAGAGACGCTGGAACGCCCCCAGTACGGCTGGCTCTGGAAGCCGCTGCTCGGGCTGCTGGCGCTCTATCTGCTGGTCTGCCTGGCGCTGGGTATCTGGTGGAGCCAGCCGCCGGCGCCCTTCGACGTGGAACAGGCCACCCTGGAGCGCCGTGGCGAGGCCGCCTATGCCCCCGCCGCACGGGGCACGGTCAGCGTGGCGACCCTGGCTACCACCGTGGAGACGCTGCTGGAGAAGCCGGGGGGCTACCTGCGCAACGACATCGCTCCGCCCGGGGTGTGGCTCGACAACATGCCCAACTGGGAGCTCGGCGTACTGCAGCAGTCCCGGGACCTGGCCCGTGCCCTGCCGCAGATGGCCACCGGCGACACCGGCCACCTCGAAGAAGCGCTCGAGGCTTTGCTGGGCGACGATCGCGACTGGTTCTACCCCTCTACCGAGCATCGCCTCGAACAGGCGGTGGAGGCCCTCGATCGCCAGCTGGGCGAACTCGGCGCCGAGGATCCCGGCTTTGCTCCCGGCGAGGGGGTGGCCGCCTGGCTGGCGGCGACCGCGGCACGTCTCGACGAGCTGTCGCGACGCCTGGCGGCCAGCGTCGGCAGCCATGAGGCGCTGACCGAGCTGGCGGTGGACACCGAGACGCTGCCGCCGCGCACTCCCTGGTACCGGGTCGACGATATCTTCTTCGAGGCCCGCGGCACCGGCTGGGCACTGGCGCAGCTGCTCGAAGGCGTGCAGCGCGACCAGGCCGACGTGCTGGCGGCCGCCGGTGCCGAGGCCGAGTGGGAGCGTCTGCTGGCGGAGCTGGCCATGACCCAGCGGCGGCTGTGGAGTCCGGTGGTGCTCAACGGTTCGGGCTTCGGGGTCTTCGCCAACCACTCCCTGGTGATGGCGCTGCACATGACCCGTGCGCGGGACCTCGCGGCCGCCCTGGCCGAGCGGCTGGCCGAGCCGCCGCAGGCCCTGGCGGCGCCGCCGGCCGAGGACGCGGTCGAGGCCCCCGTCGAACCGCCGGTGGTCGAGGTGGAGCATCACGAGGAGGTGGCGGTGGAGCCGCCCCCCGAGGCGCTGGCCGCCCCCGAGGAGGACGTGGCCGAGGAGGACGTGGCCGAGGAGGAGGAGGCGTCCCCGGTGCCGGACGAGGGCCCCGGACTGGAGGCGTCGGAACAGGCGGATGCGCCCGAGTAGCGCGCCGTAACGAGCCCCGGTCGGGGCCAGATGCAGCAGGGCCGCCCCTCGGGGCGGCCCTGCTGCGTTTCTCTCGGGGTTCTCTCGGCTTGCCGGCCGGTCAGGCCTTCTCGTAGGCGGCCACGGCCTTCTCGATGGCCTTGCGGGCGGCCTCGGCGCCTTCCCAGGACTCCACCTTCACCCACTTGCCCTTCTCGAGATCCTTGTAGTTCTCGAAGAAGTGGGCAATCTGCTGGCGCAGCAGCTCGGGCAGGTCGGTGACCTCCTCGACGTCGTCGTAGAGGCTGGAGAGCTTGGGGTGCGGCACGCAGACCAGCTTGGCGTCCTCGCCGGCCTCATCGGTCATGTTGAGGATGCCCACCGGGCGGGCGCGGATAATGGCGCCGGCCTGGACCGGGTAGGGGGTGACCACCAGGGCGTCGAGCGCGTCACCATCGTCGGCCAGGGTGTGCGGGATGAAGCCGTAGTTGGCCGGGTAGAACATCGGGGTGGCCATGAAGCGGTCGACCAGCAGGGCCGCCATGTCCTTGTCGAGTTCGTACTTGATCGGGGTGTGATTGGCGGGAATTTCGATCGCCACGTAGACGTCGTTGGGGAGGTCCTTGCCGGCGGGGATGTTGTCGAAGTTCATCGTCGCTTCCTTGGGTTGGAAATCAGCCTGGTGAATCGCTGAGCGAAAATCCGCGAAAGTATACGGAGCGCGCAATGGGATTACCAATGCGACATAGGTGCCGAGACCCGGGGGCTCCTCCCCTGAGGCTTTGGTTGACACCACGCGCCGGCGTCTCGCGTGTATCATGGCTCCCCGTACGGACGCCGCACCACCAGAGGAGACGGTCTTGGGATCAGCGCAGCTGTTATTGAGTTACGGTCAGGCCTTCGTGGCGCCGGACTGGCGCCACCACCGCAGCTCCATGTCGGTGCGCTTCCCGGAGCCGGGCCAGCTCAGCGCCAAGGGCGCCAGTGCGGTGATCAGCGACTCCACCCGGCGCAACGCCATGGCCAAGCAGGCCGGCGACCTCAGCGTGCGGGGCTTTCTGGCCGACTACTACTCCACGCCCGACCACTGGGACGTGAAGACATCCGCGACCCGGGTGCTGCGCGCCCTCAACGCCTGGTGCTACAGCCAGAGCCAGTGCGTAGCCGACGGCAGCTACGTCTCCTCGCTGTCGGCCATTGTCTTTCGCGCCCGCACCGCCCATCTCTTCCATGCGGGTGACACCCTGGTGTTCCGGCTGCGGGGCGCCGAGTTCGAGCAGCTCACCCGTGACCATGTCACCGACCTGGGCGGCTACCGCTATCCCTCCCGGGCGCTGGGCATGGATGGCAGCCTCGACATCGACTATGCCCAGTTCCCGGTCAAGCAGGGCGACATCTTCCTCTTCACCACCCAGGCGGTGCTGGGCACCCTGATGCCCTCGGAGTATGTGCAGCTGATCCGCCAGGATGCCAGCGACCTCAACGCCGCCTGCGACCGCCTGGCCGAGGCGGCGGTACAGCGCGCCCAGTCCCGCGGCTACGGGGCCGAGCAGTTCTGTTTCCAGCTGGTGCGCATCGACGAGCTGCCCGATGAGCAGCCTGACCATCCCGGGCGCGCCTACGGCGAGCTGCCGATTCCCCCCGAGCTCTCCCCGGGAGATCGCCTCGACGGCCTGGAGGTACAGGCGGTGCTGTCGCGCACCGCCCAGTCACGGGTCTACCGGGTGCGCGACGTGCACTCCGAGCGCGAGATGGTGATGAAGGCGCCGAGCCCCGAACTCTCCAACCGCAACGCCTACCTGGAGCACTTCCTGCTCCAGCAGTGGGTGGTGGAGCGGGTCAAGTCGCCGTTCGTGGTGCGCATCATGGAGTCATCGCGGCCGCGACGCTTCCTCTACTACCTGATGGCCTACGTGGAGGGGGAGACCCTGGCCGAGTGGGCCCGTCGCCATCCCCAGGCGAGCCTGACCCAGCGCCTGGATCTCGCCAACCAGCTGGGCAAGGCGGTCCAGGCGCTGCACCACCGGGGTATTCTCCACCAGCAGATCCACCCGGGAAACGTGCTGATCGACGCTCATGGCCAGGTGCTGCTGGTCGATTTCAGCGCCTGCCGGGCGCGGGAGGCCGGTGGTCACCGTGAATCCCGGGAGCTGCTGCGCCAGGTGGGGCTGACCGAGCACAGCGCACCGGAGTACGCCCTGGATGACTCGGTCGGTCGGCGCAGCGATCAGTTCTCCCTGGCCTCCACCGTCTACTGGCTGATCACCGGCCAGCTGCCCTACGCGCTACCGCCCAACCGGCTGCATCGCCATACCGACCTGGAGCAGCTGGTCTACCGCAGCGCGCGGACCCTCAATCCCGAGGTGACCCCGGCCCTGGACGAGGCGCTGCGCCGGGCCCTGGACCCCCAGCGCTCGCTGCGCTATCGGCGCATGTCGGAATTCCGCCACGCCCTGCGCCAGCCCCTGGCCGGCAACCGCCAGGAGGCTCGTATGGGGCGCAACCCCGCCCATTTCTGGCAGGGGGTGGCCGCCATCCTGCTGCTGCTGCTGGTGCTCTCCTGGCTGCTGCGCTAGGCCAGCGCCCAGCCGCAAGCGCCTAGCGCCCAGCGGCCCTTCGGGCAGCGCCCAGCCGCATGGCAGTTGTGGGAGGCCGGGTTCCCCGGGCGAATGGCGCCGATAGGCGCCCCGTCGGTGTTGCTAGCGTTACTGTCTTCCGCCGGGGAGGCCTTCGGCCTCCATTCGTCGATGCGTCGAACCGTCGGAAAAGCCGACCTCCCACAATACTCTGCGGTGCTCGGCGCTGTTAGATCGTAAACGTCGGCAGCTTGCGCTCGACCCGGTTGAGGGCCAGCTTGGCCACCTTGGGCAGGCCGTTCTCGAAGGGCGGGAAGTCCTCGCCCTGGATCAGCGGCGCGAGGTACTGGCGGCACGCCTCGGTGATGCCGAAGCCGTCCTCGCGGATGAACTCGCGGGGCATGAACTTCTCGCGGTTGGCGATCTCGGCCAGCGGAGCGGGTTCGACGGTCCAGGCGTAGGGGGCGTCGGAGACGCGCTTGATGGCGGGCATCATGGCGTTCTGGCCCGCGATCGCCAGCTCCACCGCCTTCTCGCCCACCGCGTAGGCCTGGTCCACGTCGGTCTTCGAGGCCAGATGGCGGGCAGCGCGCTGCAGGTAGTCGGCCACCGCCCAGTGGTACTTGTAGCCCAGATCCTGCTTGACCATGCCGGCGAGCGTCGGGGCCACGCCGCCCAGCTGGCGGTGGCCGAAGGCGTCGGTGTTGCCGGAATCGGCCAGAAAGGTGCCGTCCTCGTAACGGGCCCCCTCGGAGACCACGATCACGCAGTAGCCGTACTGCTTCACCGCCTCTTCGACCCGGGTCATCACCGCGGTGCGATCGAAGGGCACCTCGGGGAAGATCACCAGGTGGGGCGGGTCGCCCTCGCCCTGGCCGGCCAGGCCGCCGGCGGCGGCGATCCAGCCGGCGTGACGGCCCATCACCTCGAGCACGAACACCTTGGTGGAGGTGGCGCACATGGAGGCGATGTCCAGGGAGGCCTCCAGGGTGGAGGTGGCGATGTACTTGGCCACGCTGCCGAAGCCCGGCGAGTTGTCGGTGATCGGCAGGTCGTTGTCCACGGTCTTGGGCACGTGGATGGCAGTCAGCGGGTAGCCCAGCTTCTCGGAGAGCTGTGAGACCTTGAGGCAGGTGTCGGCGCTGTCGCCGCCGCCGTTGTAGAAGAAGTAGCGGATGTCATGGGCGCGGAACACCTCGATCAGCCGCTCGTACTGGGCGCGGTGGGTCTCGATGTCCTTGAGCTTGTAGCGACAGGAGCCGAAGGCGCCGCCCGGGGTGTGGCGCAGCGCGGCGATCGTCTCGTCGGACTCCTGGCTGACGTCGATCAGCTCCTCGGTGAGGGCGCCGATGATGCCGTTGTGGCCGGCGTAGACCTTGCCGATGCGGTCCGGATGTCGGCGGCAGGCCTCGATCACGCCGCAGGCGCTGGCATTGATCACGGCGGTGACGCCGCCGGACTGGGCGTAGAAGGCATTGTGGGCCATGGGGCTTTCCTGCTCCTGGTCGCTGCTGGTCGGGGAAGGGGACTCGAAGGTCGATGGATTCTAGCCGAAAGTGCCGAGCGCTGCACCTCCGGGGCGGGGGCAGCGCTCGGCTCGGGGCGCCCCACCGCTGGAGCGCGGCTTCGGCGCCATGCTAGTCTCGCCCCACCCGGCCGTGGAGGGTCCCGCGGTCTCTGTCGGCAGTCGGAGTGAGCATGCACGTCCATATCCTCGGTATCTGCGGCACCTTCATGGGCAGCCTGGCGCTGCTGGCCCGGGAGCTGGGCCATACCGTGAGCGGTGCGGATGCCAACGTCTATCCGCCCATGAGCACCCAGCTGGCCGAGGCCGGCATCACCCTGGGCGAGGGCTATGACCCGGCCAACCTGGTGCCGCGCCCCGACCTGGTGGTGATCGGCAACGCCCTCTCCCGGGGCAACCCGGAGGTGGAGGCGGTGCTCGACCAGGGTCTGCCCTACGTCTCCGGGCCCCAATGGCTGGCCGAGCAGGTGCTCCCGGGGCGGCGGGTGATCGCCGTGGCCGGCACCCACGGCAAGACCACCACGGCGAGCCTCATCGCCTGGCTGCTCGAGTCCGCGGGTCAGGCGCCGGGCTTTCTGATCGGCGGCGTGCCGCGCAACTTCGGCATCTCGGCGCGCCTCGGCGCCCCGGGCGCCCCCTTCGTGGTGGAGGCCGACGAGTACGACACCGCCTTCTTCGACAAGCGCTCCAAGTTCGTCCACTACCGCCCCGAGATCGCGGTGCTCGGCAACCTGGAGTTCGATCATGCGGATATCTTCGA
>NZ_CP071922.1:2778750-2779047 GCF_017584085.1 Halomonas sp. BM-2019 | reverse complement strand
CCGGCGCTGGATCGCGTGCTGGCCATGGGGGCCTGGACGCCGGTGGTGCGCTTCGGCAGCGCGACCGGGAGCCCCTGGCGTTTGGAGCTCGAGCGCGAGGACGCCTCGCGCTTCCGGGTGATCCACCAGGAGGACGAGGCGGGCGTCGACGAGGATGCCGTGGTGGACTGGCCGCTGACCGGCGGCTACAACGCCCGTAACGCCCTGGCGGCCCTGGCCGCCGCCCACTGCTGCGGCGTCGACCTGGCCCGCGCCGCGGCGGCGCTGGCCCGCTTCGAGACCCCGCGGCGCCGCCAG
>NZ_CP071922.1:2774834-2778545 GCF_017584085.1 Halomonas sp. BM-2019 | reverse complement strand
TTCTGGTACCAGCCCGCGGGGCTCGACTGGTCGCTGGCGCCGCTGCTCGAGGCGAGCCCGGTACCGGCGTGCCTCGAGCAGGACCTCGACGCCCTGGTGGCGGCGCTGGTGGCCGAGGCGCGCCCCTATGACCGCATCGTGGTGATGTCCAACGGCGGCTTCGGCGGCATCCACGAGCGCCTGCTGGCCGCCCTGGAGGTGGCCCATGGCTGAGGCACCCGCACGCCCGCAGACCCCGCCGTTCGGCCCGCCGGTCACCGTGGCGCTCACCGGCGCCTCAGGTGCCCAGTACGGCCTGCGGCTGATCGAGGCCCTGGTGGCCGCCGAGCAGGAGGTGTGGGTGATGATCTCCAAGGCGGCTCACCTGGTGATCGCCACCGAGACCGACGCGGACCTGCCGGCGCGGCCCGAGCGGCTGGCCGAGGCGCTCGCCGAGCGCAGCGGGGCGCGCCCCGGGCAGATCCACCGGGACCCTCTCCGCGGTGGCCACCGGCGCCAGCAACAACCTGATCGAGCGCGCCGCCGACGTGGCGCTCAAGGAGCGACGCCAGCTGGTCCTGGTGCCCCGGGAGACGCCGCTCTCGGCGATCCACCTGGAGCACATGCTGTCGCTGAGCCGGCTGGGGGCGGTGATCCTGCCCGCCGCGCCGGGCTTCTACCATCAGCCGGCGAGCGTCGATGACCTGGTCGACTTCATCGTCGCGCGCATCCTCAACCAGCTCGGCATCGAGCACCGCCTGATGCCGCGCTGGGGGGAATCAGCGCCAAGCGGGGACCCGGCCTCCCACAACTGCCATGCAGCTGGGCGCTAGGCGCTAGGCGCTAGGCGCTCGCCCCTCGGCGCTAGACCGGCGGCAGCCAGGCGATGCGCGCCGCCACCAGCACCAGCGAGGCGAGGCCGAGGAGCAACCAGGGGCAGGGCGCCAGCGGGGCCCGGGGCCTGGCCTGCCACGCCAGCTGCACCAGGGCGCAGACCACCAGGCCCATCAGGGCGCCGCCGATCAAGTCGCTGAGCCAGTGCACGCCGATCACCAGGCGCGACAGCGCCATGAGGACGACCACCAGTATGGCCGTCCAGTAGGCCCAATGGCGCTGGCGATGGGGCAGCTCGCGTGCCACGAAGGCGGCGGTCATCCCGGCCATGACCACCATGGTGGAGGTATGGGCGCTGGGGTAGGCCATGGAGCCGGTGAGGTACTCCGGGGTGTCGGGCCGCGCGCGGCCCACCAGTGCCTTGCCCAGGGTGTTGAGGGCGGCAATGGCGCCGAGGCCGCCGGCGATATGCAGCACGGCATCCAGGCGACGACGCCACAGCAGCCACACTCCCCAGGGCAGCACCAGGGCCAGGATGCCGAAGGTGTCGCCCACCCGGGCCAGCAGCTGGCCGAGCTGGGTCAGCCAGGGGGTGATCAGCGTCGCGAACAGCGCCTGGGCCTGCAGGTCCATGCCCAGTGGTCCCGCCTCCCTCACCACCAGCAGGGTCCAGCCGGAGAATCCGCCCAGCGAGAGGATCAGCAGCAGCCAGCTGGCCAGCGGGACTTCGCCCCGGGTCCGCCCGCTGCGGGCCAGCCAGAGTCGACGCATCACCGGATGGCGCCGTGCCCCGAGCGCCAGCAGGCGGTAGAGGCGTCCCGTGCGGGTGACCTGCTGGCGCAGCCAGGAGAAGACCACCACCAGAACCACCAGCAGCGCTGCCAGCACCACCACCAGCTGTCGGATGCCCTCGGGCACGTCCAGCAGCTGCTGCCAGGTACGGCCGAGCAGGTAGCCGGGCAGCACATAGGCTGGGGCCCAGAGCGCGGCGGAAGCCAGGTTGGCCCAGGTGAAGGCCCGCGGCGACATGCGCAGCATGCCGGCAATCAGCGGCACCACCGGCCGCACCGGACCGACGAAGCGGCCGAAAAACACCGAGAGGGTGCCGTAGCGCTGGAAGAAACGCGCCCCGCGGGCGATCCACTCCGGGTGTCGCGATAGTGGCCATAGCCGGGTGACCCGGCCATGCTGGCTGTAGCCGAGCCAGAAGCTCACCCAGTCACCGATGACCGCGCCAATGAAAGCGGCCAATACCGTGGTCGTCAGGGCAAGCTCCTGATGGCCCGCCAGGGAGGCGGCGGCGGTAAGCAGCACTACCCCGGGCACCAGCAGGCCCACCAGGGCGAGCGACTCTATCAGGGCGATGGCCGCGATGATCAGCAGCAGGAGGAAGGGAGAGGGCGTCAGCTGGTAGAGGGCGTCGGCAAGGTTCAAGGGGGGCTCCGCATCGGGATGGCGTGTCGTCGGCGTCGGGTCAGGTATCGGCGAGCCGCTGGGTGGCGGCCTGGAGGCGCTGGAGGAAGAGGCGCGCGGACTCGCCGGGCTGAAGGTGGCAGGCCACCATCCGCGACTCCACCGGGCCGGTCTCCAGCAGCACCGTGCGGTGGAGGGACTCCTCGAGGCGCTGGCGGACCAGCAGGGCGCCGCTGTCGCTGGTGTCGGGCAGCACCAGCCAGAAATCGGTCTCCCCTTCGCGGCCCAGCAGGTCGTGGTCACGACTGCAGCGTGCCACGGTATCGCGCAGCGCCGTGAGCAGCGCCCGTCGCGCTGCACTGCCGAACTGTTCGCCGGCCATTTCCAGCTGGGGCAGGTGGATCAGCAGCACCGCCAGGCGCTGGTCGAGCAGCCCGGCGCGCTCGCACTCGCTCTGCAGTCGGTCATGAAGGGGCGCGCGCTTGAGGGTGCCCGACTCTCCGTCCAGCGGATCGGTGGCCTGGAGCAGCGCCCGCTGGTGGAGGATCTCCCAGGGCGCCAGGCCGGCCACCACCACCAGGCAGAAGTAGGCCAGGCTCAGGTCGAGGTCGATCCCGGCGTCGCCCAGCAGCAGCCAGATGGGGGCCAGGGTGAGATTGAGCAGCATGGCGGGCCCCAGCGGCAGCAGCAGCAGGGTCAGCACCGGCGGCAGGCCCAGCCAGAAGAGGGCAAGGGACGACTCGCCGGGCAGCTCCATGGCCACCAGCAGGTAGCCGCACACCAGCACCAGGTAAGCGGAGAGACGGGCGGTCTCGCGCTGGCCGAGGCGCATCAGGGTGGCGGTCAGCAACAGTGGGGCCAGCAGGGCCGGCAGCAGGATGCGCGAATAGTCGCCCACCAGATAGAACCAGGCGGCCTGGGCAAGCAGCAGCAGGGCGCCCAGCGCATAGAGGGCGGCATGCAGGCGGGCGTGGTGCAGCTCAGTCACGGGGCGACTCCTCGGCCACGGCCAGCGCCGCGGTCTGGCGCTCCAGGGCTCGGCACTCCTCGGCCAGGGAGGCGACCCGCGACAGCGGGGTGGCGCGCAGCCGCTCCACCGGACCCAGTTGGGAGAGCAGCTCGGCCCGGCGCTGTCGGGCCTGGTCGGCGTCGCGACACAGCAGCAGGGCCGCCAGGGTGCGGCCATCCAGCCGATAGCAGTGCTCGAAGCTGCGGGTCAGGCCGCACAGCCGCTGCGCCTGGGGCCAGAAGCGCTGGCGGCCGGTGCGCAGCAGCAGCAGCTCGCAGTGCACGCCGTCGCGCTGGGCGCGGGCGCGTTCGCGGATCAGGTCGCGACCCAGCTGGGCACGGGGCCACAGGCGCAGGCCCGGGACCAGGTGCGCCCGGCGGCGGGCCACGTCGCGCAGCGGTGCCAGGTCGCGGGAGCGGCTCAGGCCCAGCAGCACCAGGGCGGCCAGCACGGCCCCGGAGAAGGCCGCATGTTCG
>NZ_CP071922.1:2766682-2774824 GCF_017584085.1 Halomonas sp. BM-2019 | reverse complement strand
GAGTGCGGTGACCCAGGCCGGCTGGGGCAGCATCACCAGTGCCGCCCAGGCCCACAGCCAAAGGGGAAAACGCTCCGGGGCGCTCAACAGCAGGGCGGTCAGCAGCAGGCCCGGCAGCAGCTGCCAGGGCACCACCGCGGGCCGACGATGGCTGAACTCCACCAGCGCCGCGGTGACCGCCAGCCAGCCCGCCGTCAGCCACAGCAGCAGGGTCTCGGTAAGTGTGTGCGATCCAGGCGCCATCAGCGCCGGCAGCAGGGCCGCCAGCAGCAGGTTGAAGCGCAGCAGGCCGACTTTGTACTTGCTCTGCATGGTGGCTTACTATGACTCCCTTCACGAATTCGCGTGTCCCGACCGCGCCAGTATAACGCCGTGGCCCGCCGTCCTGGCCACGCCCACAGGAGAACCCTTTCGGCATGTCAGCACAAGTCACTTCCAGCGACGAGGCGATCCGCGACGTCGAGGCCTACATGACAAGCCTGGGCGAGGCGGCTCGTGCCGCGGCGACCGTCATGCGCCGCACCCCCACCGGACCCAAGAACGCCGCGCTGCTGGCGATGGCGTCCCACCTGGACGCTCAGCGCGAGACGCTGGCCGCGGCCAACGCCCGCGACCTGGCCCACGGTCGCGAGAGCGGCCTGGAACCGGCCCTGCTCGACCGCCTCGAGCTCACCCCGGCGCGTATCGACGCCATGATCGAGGGGCTGCACCAGGTGGCGGCGCTGCCCGACCCGGTGGGTGAGATCGACGGCCTGCGCGCCCGTCCGAGTGGCATCCAGGTGGGCCAGATGCGCGTGCCCCTGGGCGTGATCGGCATCATCTACGAGTCGCGGCCAAACGTCACCCTCGAGGCGGCGAGCCTGTGCCTGAAGTCGGGCAATGCCGCCATCCTGCGCGGCGGCTCCGAGGCCCGTGATTCCAACGCCGCGATCGCCGCGTGCATACGCGCCGGGCTCGCCGATGTGGGACTGCCCGAGTCGGCGGTTCAGGTGGTGGCCACCACGGATCGTGCCGCGGTGGGCCGGCTGATCGCCATGCCCGAGTACGTCGACGTGATCATTCCCCGCGGCGGCAAGTCGCTGATCGAGCGCATCTCCCGGGAGGCGCGGGTGCCGGTGATCAAGCACCTGGACGGGGTCTGCCACGTCTATCTCGATGCCACCGCGGACCCCGAGAAGGCGCTGGCTATCGCCCTCAATGCCAAGACCCATCGCTACGGCACCTGCAACACCATGGAGACCCTGCTGGTCGATGCGCCGCTGGCCGAGAGCCTGCTGCCGAGGCTGGCCGCCGCCTACGGCGAGCACGGCGTCGAGCTGCGCGGCTGCGAGCGCACCCGGGCGATCCTGCCCGAGGCCACCGCCGCCGTCGAGGCGGACTGGCACGCCGAGTACCTGGCGCCGGTGCTGGCGGTGCGCGTGGTGGAGGGCATCGAGGCGGCCATCGCCCATATCGAGCGCTACGGTTCCCACCACACCGATGCCATCGTCACCGAGGACTACGGCCTGGCGCGGCGCTTCCTGGCCGAGGTGGACTCCAGTTCGGTGATGGTCAACGCCTCCACCCGCTTCGCCGACGGCTTCGAGTATGGCCTGGGGGCGGAGATCGGCATCTCCACCGACAAGCTCCACGCCCGCGGGCCGGTGGGCCTCGAGGGGCTTACCACCCGCAAGTACGTGGTGCTCGGCGACGGCCAGATCCGCCAGTGAGCGAGGGCGCGTACCTGCCGCGGCCGGCGGAGGCGGACGATCCGCCCCGGCCGCCGCGCCTCGCCATGCTCGGCGGCACCTTCGACCCGGTCCACCTCGGCCACCTGCGCAGCGCCGTCGAGCTGCACGAGGCGCTCGCCCTGGATCGCGTCCACCTGATCCCGGCCAGCGTGCCACCGCTGCGCGGCGAGCCCCGCGTCTCCCCCGGGCAGCGCCTGGCGCTGCTGCGCCTGGGCATCGGCGACACGCCCGGCCTGGTGGCCGACCCCCGGGAGCTCCACCGCGAGGGCTCCTCCTTCAGCGTCGACACCCTGGCCTCGCTGCGCGAGGAGGCGGGTCCTGATGCGCGGCTGGTGATGGCCCTGGGCCACGATGCCTTCCTGCGCCTGGCCGAATGGCACGAACCCGAGCGGCTCTTCGCCCTGGCCCACCTGGTGGTGATCGATCGCCCCGACTTCGCGGCGCCCTTGCCGGCGGCCCTCGAGGCCCTTATCGCGGGGCGCGAGGTGGCCGGGGTGGAGGCGCTGATGGCACGCCCCGCCGGCGGCCTGTTGCGCCTGGCGCTGCCATCGCGCATGGCGATCTCGGCCACCGAGGTGCGCCGCCGCCTGGCCGAGGGGCGCAGCGTGCGCTACCTGCTGCCCGAGGCGGTGGAGCGCCACCTGCTGGAGCACGGTCTCTATCGTGTCTAAGCAGAAGGGCTCTGCAGAAGGGCACTCGCAGTTGCCAATCGCGAGGGGCGCCGGGGCCTGCCGACGGAACAGCCCCGAGCCCCGATTAGCTGTGCTAGCTACCTTATGCAAGGAACGGTCGCTGCCAGCGGGCGGTCAACCCGTTACAATGGTCGTTCAACGACATTCAGACAGAAGACCCTATGCATATCGACGCACTCAAGACTCTGGTGATTGACGCGCTGGAGGACCTCAAGGCCAAGGACATCGCCCTGCTGGATGTCTCGAAACTGACCAGTGTGACCGACCTGATGATCATCGCCAGCGGCACCTCCACCCGCCACGTCTCGGCCCTGGCCGGCAGCGTGGTGGAGAAGGCCAAGGAGGCGGGCGAGCAGCCGCTGGGCGTCGAGGGCGAGAACGGCGCCGACTGGGTGCTGGTCGACCTGGGTGACCTGGTGGTGCACATCATGCTGCCCGAGACCCGTCAGCTCTACGACCTGGAGCGCCTGTGGGCCGACCTGCCCAGCGACGTCGAGCGCGGCGAGAGTGAGGTGCGTGGGGCATGAGGGTCCGCCTGCTGGCGGTGGGGACGCGCATGCCCGCCTGGGTCACCGCGGGCGTCGAGGAATACCGCAAGCGGCTGCCCCGGGACTTCGTCCTGGAGGTGGAGGAGATCGCTCCCGGGCAGCGCGGCAAGAACGCCGATATCCCCCGCGCCATGGCGCTGGAGGCCGAACGCATCCGCGCGCGCCTGCGCGGTGACGAGCGGGTGGTGGCCCTGGAGGTCGGCGGCAAGGCCTGGAGCACCGAGCAGCTGGCCGAGCAGGCCGAGGGCTGGCGCCTCGCGGGGCGCGACGTGGCCCTGCTGGTGGGCGGCCCCGACGGCCTCGCGCCGAGCCTCTCCGCCGCCGCCGACCAGCGCTGGTCGCTGTCGCCTTTGACCCTGCCCCATCCGCTGGTGCGGATCCTGCTGGCCGAGCAGCTCTACCGCGCCTGGACCCTGATGGTCGGACACCCCTACCACCGCTGACGAAGCCGCCCGGCCGAGAGTGCGATGCGCAAGAGCCGCGACAACCTCAAGAGTCCCCAGCACGAGCTGCGCATCTTCCGGGTGCGCGCCCTGCTGGCGGTGCTGCTGGTGTTCGGCCTCACCGGCCTGCTGATGGGGCGGCTGGCCTACCTGCAGGTGGTCCAGCACGAGGTCTACACCACCCGCTCGGAGAAGAACCGGGTGCGGGTCGAGCCGTTGCCGCCGACCCGCGGCCTGATCTACGACCGCAACGGCGTACTGCTGGCCGAGAACCGGCCCACCTACAACCTCACCCTGGTGCGTGAGCGGGTCGACGACCTGGACGCCACCCTGGCGGTCCTGGTGGACCTGCTCGAGCTGCCCGAGGAGGAGGCCGAGGCGTTTCGGATTCGCTCCCGCCAGCGCCAGCGCCCCTTCCAGCCGGCGCTGCTGATGAGCGACCTCAACGAGGACCAGATCGCGCGCCTGGCGGTCAACCGACACCTGCTGCCGGGGGTCGAGGTGGAGGCCCAGCTGCTGCGCTACTACCCGGATGCCGCGGTGATGGCCCATGCCCTGGGCTATGTGGGGCGCATCAACGCCGAGGAGATGGCGACCCTGGACACCGGCCGCTACGCCGGCACCCACTTCATCGGCAAGACCGGGGTGGAGCGCTTCTACGAGGATGCGCTGCACGGCCAGGCCGGGCTGCGCAAGGTTGAGACCAACGCCCGCGGCCGTGTGCTGCGCGAGCTGGGGCGCACCGCCCCGGTGCCCGGCCAGAACCTGACCCTGACCCTCGACAAGGGGCTGCAGAAGCTGGCCTACGAGCTGCTCGACGGCCGTCGCGGCTCCATCGTGGCCATCGCGCCGCAGACCGGCGAGATCCTGGCCATGGTCTCGGCGCCGGGGTTCGACAGCAACCAGTTCGTCACCGGCATCGACGTCGCCTCCTTCCGGGCGCTGCAGGAAGACCTGGACCTGCCGCTCTACAACCGCGCGATTCGCGGCCACTACCCGCCCGGCTCCACCATCAAGCCCTTCCTGGCCCTGGCGGGGCTGGCCGAGGGGGTGATCACCCCGGAGCGGACGATCAACGACCCGGGCTTCTACCAGCTGCCCAACGATAGCCGGCGCTACCGCAACTGGCTGCGCTGGGGGCACGGCCGGGTCGACATGGAGCGCTCCATCGCCGTCTCCAACAACACCTACTACTACTCCCTGGCCCACGAGATGGGCATCGACCGGCTCCATGAGTCCATGAGCGCCTTCGGTTTCGGGCAGCGGGTCGGCCACGACGTGTTCGGCGAGAGTGCGGCGCTGATGCCCTCCCGGGACTGGAAGCGCGGGCGCTTCAACCAGCCCTGGTACCCGGGGGAGACCCTCTCGGTAGGGATCGGCCAGGGCTACTGGCAGGTCACTCCGCTGCAGCTGGCCACGGCCACGGCGGTGCTGGCCAATCGCGGCGAGTGGGTCAAGCCGCGCCTGGCCAGTCACATCGGCGACGAGCCGGTGCCCTCGCGGGTGCCCAGGACCCCCTCCAACATCGAGGTCCCCAACGACGCCTGGTGGGACCGGGTCTTCTCCGGCATGGAGAAGGTGCTGACCGGCCATGAGGGCACGGCCCGGCGCACCGGGGTGGGCCTGGAGTACCGAATGGCCGGCAAGTCCGGCACCGCCCAGGTCTTCTCGCTGGGGCAGGACCAGCGCTACAACGCCGAGGAGCTGGCCGAACGGCTGCGCGACCACGCGCTGTTCATGGCTTTTGCGCCCACCGAGGATCCGCAGATCGCCGTGTCGGTGATCGTCGAGAACGTCGGCGGCGGCAGCACCCATGCCGCCCACCTGGCCCGGGCCATGACCGACACCTGGCTGCTCGGCGACCGCGAGCCGGACGTGGAGGAGCTGCGCGAGGCAATGGAGAACGACGATGGCAGCGTGGCGGGGAACTGACCCATGGGCATGATCGACCTCTCCCGGGTGCTCAGGCCCCATCCGGTGCGCGCCCCGGCCAGCGGTATCTCGCGGCGTCGCAGCCTGTGGGAGCGGCTGCACCTGGACCCCTGGCTGCTCGGCATGCTGCTGGTGCTCATGGTCGCGGGCCTGGCGGTGCTCTACAGCGCCAGCGGCCAGCGCATCGAGGCCGTGATCGCCCAGGGCATCCGTTTCGGCGTGGGCCTGGTGGTGATGTTCCTGATCGCCCAGCTATCACCCGCCACCCTGCTGCGCTGGGCGCTGCCGGCCTATGCCCTCGGCGTGCTGCTGCTGGTGGCGGTGGAGCTGGTCGGCGATGTGGGCATGGGGGCCAGGCGCTGGCTGGTGATTCCCGGCGTGGTGCGCTTCCAGCCATCCGAGATGATGAAGCTGGCGATGCCGCTGATGCTGGCCGCCTACCTTAGTCGCCAGGAGCTGCCGCCGCGGTTTCGCGACCTGGCGGTGTGCGGGCTGCTGATCGGGCTGCCGGTGGCGCTGATCGCGCGGCAGCCCGATCTCGGCACCTCGCTGCTGGTGGCCTCGGCGGCGGTCTTCGTGGTGCTGCTGGCCGGGCTCTCCTGGCGCTTCATTGCCGGTCTGGCGGTGCTGGTCGCCGCCGCGCTGCCCGTGCTGTGGATGAATCTGCACAACTACCAGCGCCAGCGGGTGCTGACCTTCCTCGACCCCAACAGCGACCCATTGGGCTCGGGGTGGAACATCATCCAGTCGACCACCGCCATCGGCAGCGGCGGGCTGTTCGGCAAGGGGTGGCTGCAGGGCACCCAGTCCCAGCTGGAATTCCTGCCCGAGCGCCACACCGACTTCATCGTCGCCGTGCTGGGCGAGGAGTTCGGCCTGGTCGGGATGCTGGCCGTCCTGCTGCTCTACCTGCTGATCATCAGCCGCGGGCTGTGGCTGGCCGCCGGCGCCCAGGACACCTTCGGGCGCCTGGTGGCCGGCAGCATCATCCTGACCTTCTTCATCTATGTGTTCGTCAACGTGGGCATGGTCAGCGGCATCCTGCCGGTAGTCGGCGTGCCGCTGCCGCTGGTCAGCTACGGCGGTACCTCCAGCGTGACCTTGATGGCGGGTTTCGGTATTCTCATGGCCATTCACGCACACCGCCGGCTGCTGCCCCGATAGCGTCAGCAGGCCACACCGGATGCCGAATCAGGGAGAGCGCTGCATGAGACGGATTCGAAACCATGGGGTGAGAGTGCTGGCCGTGGCCATGGGCCTTGGCCTCTCGCTGGGTGCCCTGGCGGCGGACTTCGACCCGCGGGAGCACGACGAGACCCGCCAGCTGGTCGAGGAGCTGGCCGAGAGGGGCATCGAGCGGACCTGGCTCGAGTCGGCCATGCGCTCGGCAGACTTCCAGCAGGGAGTGCTGGATGCCATGGAGGGCGCCGCCGAGCGTCGCCTGCGCTGGGACGAGTATCGCGAGATCTTTCTGCAACCCGAACGCATCTACCGCGGGGTGACCTTCCTGGCGGTGCACCGCGACGCCTTCGCGCGCGCCGAGGCCGAGTATGGCGTGCCGGCGGAGGTGATCGCCGCGATCATCGGCGTCGAGACCAGCTACGGGCGCTTCACTGGCCGCCACCGGGTGATCGACTCCCTGGCCACCCTGGCCTTCCACCACCCGACGCGCGGCGGCTTCTTCCGCGGCGAGCTGGCCGCCTTCCTCGAGATCACCCACGAACAGGGCGTCGACCCCGGCGAGCTCAAGGGCTCCTATGCCGGTGCCATGGGCTACCCGCAGTTCATTCCCACCAGCTATCGCGCTTACGCCGTGGACTTCGACGGCGACGGCATCCGCGACCTCTGGACCAATCCGGTGGATGCCATCGGCAGCGTTGCCAACTACTTCGCCGAGCACGGATGGCGCGCCGACGAGCCGATCCTGCATGACGCCGAGGGGCCCGAGAGCCCGCCTGAGGCGATCGACTTCAATCGTGCCGCCCGGCCGCCCACCGTGCCGGCCAGCGCACTGGCCGAGGCCGGGGTCAGCGTCCCCGAGGGGCTCGAGCCGGACCATCCGCTGCTGCCGCTCTCCCTGGAGGATGGCGAGGCTAACTGGCGCTACGTGCTGGGCGACCACAACTTCTACGTGATCACCCGCTACAACCACAGCCACCTCTACGGCATGGCGGTCACCGAGCTGGCCGAGGCCATCGCCGAGGCCCGGGCCCTGGATGCCCACTGGCTCGAGGCGGTCAGCGCCGACGGCGAGGAGGCCTCATGAGTCCGCGCGCCTCGCTGCTGGTGGTCGCGGTGCTGCTGGCCGGCTGCGCCGGTAGCGGCGGCCAGGCCCCCTCGGAGTCCCGCGATACCCGGGCCTCCGCTCCGGCAGCGTCCCCCGGCTCGGGGGGCGGGCGCTACGCCATGTCCGGTGATGCCTATCCGCTGGACCCTCCCGACGTCAGCCAGATCCCCGACGCGGTGCCGCGGAGCGAGCCGCCTTCCCGGGGCGGCAATCGGCCGACCTACGAGGTGTGGGGCAAGACCTATCGGGTGCTGCCCGACGCCCGCGGCTATGCCCGTCAGGGCACTGCCTCCTGGTACGGCGAGAAGTTCCACGGCTATGCGACCTCCAACGGCGAGATCTACGACATGTACAAGATGACCGCCGCCCATCGCTCGCTGCCGCTACCCAGCTACGTGCGGGTCACCAGCCAGGAGAACGGCCGCTCCGTGATCGTGCGGGTCAACGACCGCGGCCCCTTCCACAACAACCGCGAGATCGACCTTTCCTACGCGGCGGCCGCGCGTCTCG
>NZ_CP071922.1:2747273-2766582 GCF_017584085.1 Halomonas sp. BM-2019 | reverse complement strand
CCCAGCTGGCCGCCAAGTCCTGGTTCCTGATGGATGCCGACAGCGGTCGGGTGTTGGTGGAGCACAACGCCGACGAGCGCCTGCCGCCGGCGAGCCTGACCAAGCTGATGACCGCCTACCTGGTGGAGCGCGAGCTGGACCGCGGCAATATCGCCATGGACGACATGGTGCGGGTCAGCGAGAACGCCTGGCGCACCGGGGGCTCCAAGATGTTCATCGAGGTGGACACCCAGGTGTCGGTCCGCGACCTGCTCTACGGCATCATCATCTCCTCGGGCAATGACGCCAGCGTGGCGGTGGCCGAGCACCTGGCCGGCGGCGAGGCGCCCTTCGCCGACCTGATGAATCAGCACGCCACCCGCCTGGGGCTGCACAACACCAACTTCACCAACGCCACGGGCCTGCCGCATCCCGAGCAGTATTCGTCCGCCCGCGACATGGCGCTGCTTTCCCAGTACATCATCAACGACTATCCGGAGCACTACGCGGTCTACGCCGAGCGCTACTTCACCTACAACGATATTCGTCAGCCCAACCGCAATCGCCTGCTGTGGCGCGACCCCACGGTGGATGGCCTGAAGACCGGCTGGACCACCGAGGCGGGCTACGGCCTGGTGGCCTCTGCCAAGCGCGACAACATGCGCCTGATCTCGGTGGTGATGGGCACCAACTCCGAGGAGTCCCGTGCCCAGGAGACCCAGAAGCTGCTCAGCTTCCGCTACTTCGAGACCCTCAAGCTCTACGACCAGGGCACGGTGCTCAATACCCCGCGGGTCTGGGGCGGTGACCGCAACGAGCTGCGAGTGGGCGTGAATCGCGACGTGGTGATGACCGTGCCGCGGGCGCGCAACGAGGAGCTCTCCGCGCGCCTGGACCTGCAGGGCGACCTGGCCGCCCCCATCGAGGCCGGCCGCCGGGTCGGCACCCTCGAGGTGCGCCTCGGCGAGGAGGTGGTCGGCGAGCAGCCCCTGGTGGCCCTGGAGTCGGTGGAGGAGGGCGGCCTGGTCAAGCGGCTGCTCGACCAGGTGCGACGCTTCTTCGCCAATCTGGTCGGCGGCTGGTTCGGGTAGGCCTTCGGCCAGTTCCAAGGGGCAAGGAACCAGGAGCAAGGAACCCTTGCCCCTTGCCCCTTGCAGCCTTGCCGCTAGGCGCTGGCAGCCTGGCCGCTAGGCGCGGGCAGGCGTAGAATGGCCCCATACTCGCAAGCCGCTGGAATTCCCATGACCAACAAGTCCCTGCGCGACCTGCGCCGGCCGGCTGCCGGCGAGCCGCCCAAGATCACCTTTCCCTGCCGCTATCCGATCAAGGTGGTGGGGGACGCCGCCGAGGACTTCGCCGCCGTGGTGTGCCAGGTGGTGAGCCGCCACGACCCGGACTTCGACGCCGCCCGGCTGGAGGTGGTGGAGAGCCGCAACGGGCGCTTCCAGTCGGTGCGCCTGACCATACGCGCCACCGGGGAGGCCCAGCTGCAGGCGCTCTTCGTCGACCTCAAGGCCACCGGCCGCGTCCATATGGTGGTGTAATGGCAGTGTGTCCAGCTGTGCCGGCCACGCTGCCGCCCATTGTGCTCCATCGCCTGGGACGGCGGCCCTACGAGCCGGTGTGGCAGGCCATGCGTGACCTTACCGACCGCCGCGATGCCGAGACCCCGGACCAGTTCTGGCTGGTGGAGCACGACCCGGTCTTCACCCAGGGACAGGCCGGCAAGCCCGAACACCTGCTGATGCCCGGGGATATCCCGGTGGTGCAGACCGACCGCGGCGGCCAGGTGACCTATCACGGCCCCGGCCAGGTGGTGCTCTATCCGCTGATCGACGTGCGCCGTGCCCGCCTGGGCGTGCGCGACCTGGTGACGGGCCTGGAGAACGCCGTGATCGCCTTGCTGGCGGACTATGGTATCGCGGCGCGGGCGCGCCCCGATGCGCCGGGGGTCTACGTGGAGACCGCGGCGGGGGAGGCCAAGATCGCCTCCCTGGGGCTGCGCATCCGCCGCGGCGGCAGCTTCCACGGGGTGGCCCTCAACGTCGACGGCGATCTCTCGCCCTTTTCGCGCATCAACCCCTGCGGCTATGCCGGCATGCCGATGGTGCGCCTGGTGGACCTGATCGACGACTGCCGCGGCGGCGAGGCGCCGGGGGTGGGGAAAGTCGGTGAACGCCTGGCCGAGTGCCTGGCGCGGGAACTGGGGCGGGAGCTGGACAGCGCCAGCCCTTCGGGCAGCGCCTAGCTGCAAGCGCCTAGCGCCTAGCGCCTAGCGCCCAGCAGCTCACTGACGGGCGGCAGGTGGCGAGGAAGAAAACGAAAAACCCCGCCCGGAGAGATACCTGGCGGGGTTTCTTCATTGACGTCACACTCGGCAGTGGCACCATTCTGCTAGGCGCTAGGCGCTAGGCGCTAGGCGCTAGGCGCAAGGCGCTTGCAGCTGGGCGCTATCCTACGTTGACCGCGTCGATGCGGTTGGGGTCGGGCGCCTGCCCCGGCACCTCGGCGGGGGCGGCGAGGCCCAGGTTGTTCTTCTCGAAGACCCGGTCGGCGCGGTAGCTGGAGCGCACCAGCGGGCCCGCCGCCACCTCCATGAAGCCCTTCTCCAGGCCGATACGGCGATAGCGCTCGAACTCCTCGGGGGAGACCCAGCGCTCCACCGGCAGGTGGTTGCGGGTCGGGCGCAGGTACTGGCCCAGGGTGACGATATCCACGCCGATCTGGCGCAGGTCGTCGAAGGTGGCCAGGATCTCCTCGTCGTTCTCGCCCAGGCCCAGCATCAGGCTGGTCTTGGTGAGCACCGCGGGGTTGTGGCGCTTGGCGTGGGCCAGCACGTCGAGGGTCTTGCGGTAGCCGGCACGGGGGTCGCGCACCCGGCGGGTCAGGCGCTCCACGGTCTCGACGTTCTGGGCGAACACCTCGAGGCCGGAGTCGACCACCTGCTCGATGGCCTCTGGCACACCGTCGAAGTCAGGGGTCAGCGCTTCCACCACCACCTCGGGCGTGTTCTCCTTGATGGCGCGGATACAGGCCGCGTAGTGGGCGGCGCCGCCATCGTCCAGGTCGTCGCGGTCCACCGAGGTGAGCACCACGTAGCGCAGGCCCATCAGCTCCACGGAACGGGCGGTGTTGGTCGGCTCCTCGGCGTCCAGCCAGCCGCCCGGGTTGCCGGTGTCCACGGCACAGAAGCGGCAGGCGCGGGTGCACACCGAGCCCATCAGCATGATGGTGGCGGTGCCGTTGCTCCAGCACTCGCCCATGTTGGGGCAGTGGGACTCGGCGCACACGGTGCTCAGGCGATGCTCGCTGACGTTGCGCTTCACCGCCTCGAAACGCTCGCCGCCGGGAATCTGGGCGCGCAGCCACTTCGGCTTGCGCCCGCTGACGCCGGCGCCCTCCTCCTGGCCGGGGCGCTGCTTGATGCCATCCTTGATGGCCGCGAAGCCATGCTGGGTGCGGAACTTCTCGCCGCTGGGGACGTGTTTCGAGGTCTTGTCGCTCATAGGGTGGAAGCCCCTTCGCTCGGCGTCTGCCCGGGGTCTGTCCGCTGCCGAAGGGCGTCCGGCAGGGCCCGCTGGGTACGCTGATGGTTACTGGTTGTCAGCCCGACAATCTACCATAGTCGAGTCGTCGGGGCATCGCGGATCGGGGCCTGATGCCGTCGGCCATGACCTGGCTCATCAAGAGCCGAGCGGCAGGCAGACGACCCCGTGATCGGGGAGCGGGCGGGGTGGGGCGTTGAAGTGGGCGTGGAACTCCGCCAGGTGTTCGCGGACGAAGCGCAGGAACAGCTCGGTGACCGGCGTCGGGAAGCGTTCCCGGGGATAGACGGCGCACCAGGAGTGGCGCAGGGGGAAGCCGGGCAGCTCGAGCGCCTCGAGCAGTCCCGCCTCCAGCTCCAGGCGCACCGCCAGGCGGGGCAGCACGGCCACGCCCAGCTGGGCCATGATGCCCTGCTTGATCGCTTCGTTGGTGCCCAGTTCGATGCGGTGGGCCAGGGGCACGCCCTGCTCGGCGGCCAGCTCCTCGAAGGCGCTGCGGACCCCGGAACCCGGCTCGCGCATCAGCACATAGTGGCGGGCAAAGTCCTCCAGGGTGGGGGCGGCGGCCCGGCACAGCGGGTGACCGGGCCACACCAGCGGCACCATCTCGTTGTCGAGGATCGGCATCAGCACCAGGTCGCGGTCCTCGGGCACCCGCGCCATGATCACCAGGTCGTCGCGCCGTTCGGCCAGGCGCTCCAGGGCCTGGCTGCGATTGCACACCTTGAGGCATACCTGAACGTTGGGGTGGTGGGCCCGGAAGCGGGCGAGCAGGTGAGGAACCACGTACTGGGCGGTGGAGACGGCGGCCAGGTCGAGTTCGCCTTGCAGGGTGCCCGACATGTCCGACAGCGCCATCTGCAGTCGCGAGACCTGGCCGAAGATGGCGCCCACCGAGGCGGCCAGGGCATCCGCCGCGGGCAGCACATGAAGGGTCTTGCCGGCATACTTGAAGAGCGGCTGGCCGAGGGCCAGCTCGAGCTGGCGGATCTGGGCGCTGACCGCCGGCTGGGTCAGGCCCAGTCGCTCCGCCGCCCGCGAGTAGGAGTGCAGGTCGTGGACCGCCTGGAACACCTGAAGCTGACGAAACGTCAGCTTGTTGAGCAGCCTGGGAGTGGTCATGATCGTTTGGCGGATGGGCGGCGCCGGCCTCTTGCCTGTCTGGGCTCATGCTAGCACCGCCCGTACCGCCGGGGCCATCGTCACGCGCCCCCGGCACGGGGTGCCGTTGACGGACGACCGGGTGCCGGGGCGCCGGGTCGAGCTGGCGGTGCTGACCAACCGGCTGGGAGCCAGCCGCGGCGTTGATGGCCGGCCTGGCCGCCGAGTAGCCTCCAGTCGTCTAGGCTTCATTCGCGGTATCGTCGAATTTACGTTATATTGCAGTGCAGCAAGTGTCCGCGGTTTCGCCGCGTAATAACCCCCTTCCCCTGACCCGCAATACCAGGAGCTCGCAATGAACCTTCCTGTGCCGACTCCCCCGGACGCCGCGCTAGCGTTGATGGATCCCTTAGGATTCGGACGCGCGGCCGGTCGCTACTGGCTGGATGCCTTCGAGCGAGGCGTACTCTTCTTGGACGTCATGCGCCTGCGGGGCAACCAGTACCTCGAGCACATCGAGAAGACCAAGCCCAGCGTGCTGGGCTTCGAGGCCGAGGTGCTGATCGACGGTCGCGACCTGGCACGGCCGGTCAACTACGAGCTGCTGCGAGTCCTGCCGCCCCGGGGCTATCCCACCGATCCGCAGATGCGCCCCTTCGTGGTGGTCGACCCGCGCGCCGGCCACGGCCCGGGCATCGGCGGCTTCAAGCCCGACAGCGAGATCGGCGTGGCGCTGCGCGCCGGGCACCCCTGCTATTTCATCGGTTTCCTGCCCTACCCGGAGCACGGCCAGACCGTGGAGGACGTGGTGGAGGCGGAGATCGCCTTCCTGCGCCACGTCAATGAGCGCCACTGCGAGCGCGCCGACGAGAAGCCCATGGTGGTGGGCAACTGCCAGGCGGGCTGGCAGATCATGATGGCGGCGTCGCTCGAGCCCGACCTGTTTGGTCCCATCCTGATTGCCGGCTCGCCGCTCTCCTACTGGGCCGGCGAGCGCGGCGGCGCGCCCATGCGCTATACCGGCGGCATGACCGGCGGCAGCTGGACGACCGCACTGCTCAGCGACCTGGGCGACGGCCAGTTCGACGGCGCCTGGTTGGTGCAGAACTTCGAGAACCTGAACCCGGCCAACACCTTCTGGACCAAGCAGTATCGGCTCTACGCCAATATCGACACCGAGGCCAGCCGCTACCTGGAGTTCGAGCGCTGGTGGGGCGGCCACGTGGTGCTGGGTGGCGAGGAGATCCAGTACATCGTCGACAACCTGTTCGTCGGCAACCGCCTCTCCACCGCCCAGCTGGTGACCTCCGACGGGCGTCGCATCGACCTGCGCAACCTGCGTTCGCCGGTGGTGGTGTTCTGCTCGCAGGGTGACGACATCACGCCGCCGCCTCAGGCGCTGGGCTGGGTGCGCGACCTCTACGAGGGCGTGGAGGACGTCATCGCCAGCGAGCAGACCATCGTCTACTGCGTCCACGACAGCACCGGCCACCTGGGGATCTTCGTCTCCGGCAGCGTGTCCCGCAGGGAACACGCCGAGTTCACCGCCAACATGGACTATATCGACGTGCTGCCGCCGGGCCTCTACGAGACCACGGTCACCGAGGCGGCCCAGCGCGACGATGCCGAGCTGATCGAGCGCGACTACCTGCTGGAGTTCCAGCAGCGCACCATCGAGGAGCTCGACCAGGTGGTGAAGCACAGCCCCGAGGACGATACCCGCTTCGCCACCGTGGCGCGGATCTCCGAGATCAATCTCGGCCTCTACCGGCTCTTCGTCCAACCCTGGATACGTGCCCTGGCCACCCCGCAGTCGGCGCGATGGCTGCGGCGCATGCATCCCAGCCGCCTGGGCTACCGCCTGCTCTCCGACCGCAATCCGCTGATGACCGCGATCCCGGTGCTGGCCGAGCGCATCCGCGCCGAGCGCCACCCGGTGGACGAGGACAACCTGTTCCGCGTGCTGGAATCGATCGCCTCGGCGCAGATCGCCGGCAGCCTCGACGCCTGGCGCGACCTGCGCGACGGCACCACCGAGCGGCTGTTCCTGGACCTCTACGGCCAGCTGCTGCTGCAGTCGCTGGTGGGCCTGGGCGGCGACGCCCACGTGCATCGGCGTCGCCCGGGGTCCGAGCCCGAGCATCGTCGCTTCGTTGCCCGCCGCCAGACCGAACTGCGCGAGCACATCGCCGAGGGCGGCAGCCACGAGGCGGTGATCCGGGCGCTGATCTTCGTGCTGGGCGGCGCGCCCTCCACCGACGAGCGCAACTTCAAGCGCCTGCGGGCCACCCACGCCGAGCTGGAGTCGGAGCTCTCCCTGGCTGACTTCAAGCGCCTGATGCGCGACCAGTTCTTCATTCTTCAGCTGGACCGGGAGGCGGCCATCGAGGCGCTGCCCTCGCTGCTCAAGGGCCAGTCCGCCGAGCAGATCGCCGAGCACCTCGGCCATATCGAGCACGTGCTGGCGGCCAGCGGCGAGCTCTCCGAGCACTCGGCCGAGCGGCTGGCGCGCGTGCGCGGGCTCTTCGAGCAGGCCATCGACCGGGCCCCCTTCGTCGAGGCCCAGTCGCGCGCCGAGGCAGAGGCGTGGGTGGCCAGCCAGGCACGCGCCCAGTCGCTCGCCTCCAACGGTGTCGAAGAGCTGATGGAGGAGCAGTCATCCGCCGCCGCCGAGCCGGCTGCGGCGACGCCGGAGCTCCAGGTCGCCGAAGTCAGGGCCGACTACGCCAAGAGTGACGCCGTGATCGATAACGCCGAGCCTGCCGAAGCAGAGGCTGACGAGGCCAAGCCGGTCGCAGCCAATACCGAGCCGGCCGAGGCCAAGCCCGCCGAAGCCAAGCCGGTCGAGGCCAAGCCGGTCGAAGCCAAGCCGGTCGAAGCCAAGCCGGTCGAAGCCAAAACCGAGCAGGCTGAAGCCAAGCCGGTCGAAGCCAAAACCGAGCAGGCCGAAGCCAAGCCGGTCGCAGCCAAGCCGGTCGCAGCCAAGTCGGTCGAAGCCGAGCAGGCCGAAGCCGAGCCGGTCGCAGCCAAGCCGGTCGAAGCCAAGCCGGTCGAAGCCAAGCCGGTCGAAGCCAAGCCGGTCGAAGCCAAGCCGGTCGAAGCCAAAACCGAGCCGGCCGAAGCCAAGCCGGCCGAAGCCGCCGAAGCGGAGGCCAAGCCAGCCAAGGCCAAGCCGACTCGTCGGGCATCCGCCCCGCGTCGCAAGCCGACCGACGGTGGCCGCAAGCGCTGACCCCGCGCCTCGCCGCCCCTTGCAGCGCCCCTGCCACCCCGGTGGCGGGGGCGCTGTCATGTTACGGCAGGCTTGCCCTGGTGGGAGAGTGCGGTCTAGGGTCAGTAGGCGTTCCGCCTCGGCCGCGACTGGCGCGATGCTCGGCACTGGGGTAGGGTAGGCGCATTTTTCGCCGCCGGGTCAGGGCGGTATGGCATCCTCAGGCGTGGAGCGGGCTCCGCGCCGAGTACCTTTTTTCAGTGGAGCACTATGGGCAAGTCACTGGTCATCGTTGAGTCACCGGCCAAGGCCAAGACGATCAACAAGTATCTCGGCAGCGACTTCATCGTGAAGTCGAGCGTGGGTCATATTCGCGACCTGCCGACCAGCGGCTCGGGCAAGGCGGCCTCGGACCCCAAGGAGCGTGCGCGGCAGGCGGCGGCCACCCGCAAGATGTCGCCGGATGAGAAGGCAGAGTACAAGCGCCGCAAGGCCCAGGAGCAGCTGATCCGCCGCATGGGCATCGACCCCGAGAATGGCTGGACGGCCAGCTACGAGATCCTGCCCGGCAAGGAGAAGGTGGTAGCCGAGCTCAAGAAGTTCGCCGAGAAGGCCGACACCGTCTACCTCGCCACCGACCTCGACCGCGAGGGGGAAGCCATCGCCTGGCACCTGCGCGAGACCATCGGCGGCAACGAGGCCCGCTACAAGCGGGTGGTCTTCAACGAGATCACCAAGAACGCCATCAAGGAGGCGTTCCAGGATCCCGGCACCCTGAACATCCCGCGGGTCGAGGCCCAGCAGGCACGGCGCTTCCTGGATCGGGTCGTCGGCTTCATGCTCTCGCCGCTGCTGTGGGCCAAGGTCGCCCGGGGCCTCTCGGCGGGGCGGGTGCAATCCGTGGCCATGCGCCTGATCGTCGAGCGCGAGCGGGAGATCCGGGCCTTCGTGCCCGAGGAGTTCTGGGACGTCCACGCCGACCTGGTCTCGAAGGACGGCGAGCCGGTGCGCTTCGAACTGACGCGCCAGGACGGCAAGGCCTTCCGCCCGACCTCCGAGGCCGAGACCCTGGCGCGCATCGCCGCGCTGCGCCAGGCGAGCCTTTCGATCACCGCCCGGGAAGACAAGCCCACGCGGTCGAAGCCCAATGCACCCTTCATCACCTCGACCCTGCAGCAGGCCGCCAGCGGCCGGCTGGGTTTCTCGGTGAAGAAGACCATGATGCTGGCCCAGCGCCTCTACGAGGCGGGCTACATCACCTACATGCGGACCGACTCCACCAACCTGTCGACGGATGCGGTGGAGAGCGCACGGGAGTTCATCGGCAGCGAGTATGGCAACCGCTACCTGCCCGAGGCCCCCAACCGCTATTCCAGCAAGGAGGGCGCTCAGGAGGCCCACGAGGCGATCCGTCCCTCCGAGGTCGGCCGCCGCGCCACCGACCTGGCCGGCATGGAGCGCGACGCAGAACGGCTCTACGAGCTGATCTGGCGCCAGTTCGTTGCCTGCCAGATGACCCCGGCCGAGTATCTCGCCTCCACCCTCACCGTGGAGGCCGAGGGCTATGAGCTCAAGGCCAAGGGCCGCGTGCTCAAGTTCGACGGCTACACCCGGGTGATGAAGCCCATGGGCAAGAGCGAGGACCAGTCGCTGCCGGACCTGGCCGAGGGCACGCCCATGACCCTCGAGGCCCTGGACCCCCGCCAGCACTTCACCAAGCCGCCGGCGCGCTACACCGAGGCGAGCCTGGTCAAGGAGCTGGAGAAGCGCGGCATCGGCCGGCCCTCCACCTACGCGGCGATCATCTCCACCATCCAGGATCGCGGCTACGTCAAGCTGGAGAACCGGCGCTTCTACGCCGAGAAGCTCGGCGATATCGTCACCGAGCGGCTCAAGGAGTCCTTCCCCGACCTGATGGACTACTCCTTCACGGCGCGCATGGAGGACAGCCTCGACGACGTGGCCGAGGGCGAGCGCAACTGGCGCGCGCTGCTCGACGCCTTCTACGCCGAGTTCAAGAAGGAGCTGGAGGCGGCCGAGAGCGAGGCGGGCATGCGCCCCAACCAGCCGGTGCCCACCGGCATCGACTGCCCCTCCTGCGGGCGCAAGATGCAGATCCGCACCGCCTCCACCGGGGTCTTCCTGGGCTGCTCCGGCTACAACCTGCCGCCCAAGGAGCGCTGCAAGACCACCATCGACCTGCTCCCCGGCGAGGAGGCGGTGGCCGCCGATGCCGACGAGGAGGCCGAGACCGATGCGCTGCGCGCCAAGCATCGCTGCCCCAAGTGTGGCACCGCCATGGACAGCTACCTGATCGACGAGACCCGCAAGCTGCACATCTGCGGCAACAGCCCGGACTGCGACGGCCACGAGGTGGAGCAGGGCCGCTTCCGCATCAAGGGCTACGACGGCCCCACCATCGAGTGCGACAAGTGCGGCTCGGAGATGCAGCTCAAGTCCGGCCGCTTCGGCAAGTACTTCGGCTGCACCAACAGCGAGTGCAAGAACACCCGCAAGCTGCTCAAGAGCGGCGAGGTGGCGCCGCCCAAGATGGACCCGATCCCCATGCCGGAGCTCGAGTGCCAGAAGGTCGACGACCACTATGTGCTGCGCGACGGCGCCAGCGGCCTGTTCCTGGCGGCGAGCAAGTTCCCCAGGAACCGCGAGACCCGTCCGCCGCTGGTGAGTGAGCTCAAGGCCCACGCCGAGGAGCTCCCCGAGAAGTACCGCTACCTGCTCGACGCCCCCAGCGAGGACCCGGACGGTCGCCCGGCCCAGATCCGCTACTCGCGCAAGGCCAAGGAGCAGTTCGTGATGACCGACGAGGCGGGCAAGGCCACCGGCTGGAGGGCCACCTTCGACGGCAGCCGCTGGCAGGTGGAGGACAAGCGCAAGTGACCCCGCGAGCCCGTACCAACCAGCTGCTCTACCAGGCCGAACTGCTGCTGGCCACGCCTGCCGGCGACGACGAGCACGCCGAGGCGCGGCGCATGGCGGCGGAGGAGGGGGCCCTGGCGCTGACCGAGCTGGCGCTTCAGTCGCTGCTGCGCGAGGTCACCGAGCACGCCCACCTGGCGCACCACGCCTGGCGCGAGCTGCTCGGCCCCGAGGGGGCCGGCATCGCCGAGCTGCACCGCCTGCGCGAGCTGGCCGCCCAGCCCGGCAGCTGGCTCGCCTGGCTGATCGCCAGGCTCGAGGCACTGCACGGCAGCGACGGCGCCGCACGTCGTACCAGTGGCGCCGCCCGGGGGCTGATCGCCGTGGGCAGCGCCGCCGCCCTGGGGGAGGAGCTGCACCGCTGCCTCCAGGAAGCCAAGGCCGAGATCGCCGCCCTGCGCGAAACCAGCCAGGAGTGGTGAGTCGAGCAGGCCGCGCGGCCAGCGACTTCGTGCCCGTCGAGGCCTCCCTGCTGCGCTAGCGGCGCCTTTCATCACCTGTCGTTGATGCACGTCAAGCAGCCTCTCTCCCCCTTGGCTAGGATAAGGTCAGGAGCCATGCGGCACGGTGTCCGCGGACGACGATTTCGCACACCACCACGACGAGGAGAGAGCGCCATGCGATTCCATCAGGTTAAGGAGCTGGTCGATTGGGCGGCCGGCTACCATCGACGGCTTGCCGAGCAGTACACCGCCCTGGCCGGCGGCGGCGATGTGGGCGAGCGGGTGCGCATGGCCCTGGAGTACCTGGCCGAGCGCGAGCGTAAGCAGGAGAACGACCTCTCCGGCTATCTGGACGACGGCAGCGACCACAGCCAGGTGCTGGAGACCTGGTTCGACGACCCGGCCGACTTCCCCCATCCGCCGGTACTCGAGCGCCTGCCCGACGGCCTGGCGTGCGATAGCGTGCAGAACGTCCTGGCCACGGCGCTCACCGCCCATCGCACCCTGCAGGACCTCTATATTCACCGGGCCGAACTGGCCGGCGGCAGCGAGGAGCGGGGCTTCTTCGAGGCCCTGGCGGCGGGTCATGAAGCCGAGGTGCGGCGCATCGCCCGCGATATCCAGCGGCTCGAGGACTACTGAGGAGGCCACCATGAGTGAACTGATCCTGTCCCCCAAGATGTTGGGCTACTGGACCGAGATGAACCTCAAGGAGGTGCCGGACGAATCCGGCATCTACGCGGTCTTCCGCGCTGCCAGGGACCCCGAGACCGAGGAGATGGACGTCCAGGAGCTGCTCTACGTGGGCGAGCACAGAAGCGCGCGCTATGGCCTGCAGCATGACGACCACCGCGAGAAGTGGCTGGCCTTCCCCAAGTCGGACGAGGAGGTCTGGTACGCGGTGGGCCTGAGCGGCAGCGCCAACCGCGAGCGCCTGGCGGCGGCGATGATCAACGCCCACAAGCCGCGCTTCAACGCCGACAGCCCCTACCTGGAGCGCTTCCCCTTCGACGACACCACGGTGCATATCTACGGCAAGAAGAGGAAGCTGCAGAGCATCTTCAACGTCGATCGCCACGACTGAGGGTATCCCACGCGCAGTGACGCGCGGCCCCGGCGGAGCATCCGCCGGGGCCGCGCGTTTCCAGGGGCTGTGCCCGCCAAGGGTTTCGGTGGGGCCAAGGGTTTCTTGTGGGAGGGCGGCTTTGCCGCGCGAAGGCGCCGATAGGCGCCCCGGCGGTGTTGCTGTCGGTTGTCCCCGCCGCCAGGGAGTCCTTCGGCCTCCATTCGCCCGGGGGACCCGGCCTCCCACAGCAAACCGCGCGAAGGCGCCGATAGGCGCCCCGGCTCACGGGGGCGATGTGAACAGCGCCCATAACCGGTACAATCGCGCCCCTTCCATGCACCGACCGGACCCTCTCCTTGATCGCTACCGCCAACATCACCATGCAGTTCGGGGCCAAGCCCCTGTTCGAGAACGTCTCCATCAAGTTCGGCAACGGCCACCGCTACGGCCTGATCGGCGCCAACGGCTGCGGCAAGTCCACCTTCATGAAGATCCTCGGCGGCGACCTCGAGCCCTCCGCGGGCCAGGTGATGGTCGAGTCCGGTGCCCGGCTCGGCAAGCTGCGCCAGGACCAGTTCGCCTACGAGGACGAGCGGGTCATCGACACCGTGATCATGGGCAACGCCGAGCTGGCCCGGGTGGCGGCGGAGCGCGAGCGCATCTACTCGCTGCCCGAGATGAGCGAGGCGGACGGCATGGCGGTGGCCGACCTGGAGGTGCGCTTCGCCGAGCTCGACGGCTACACCGCCGAGGCCCGGGCCGGCGAGCTGCTGCTGGGGCTCGGCATCCCCATCGAACAGCACTCGGGTCCCATGAGCGAGGTGGCCCCGGGCTGGAAGCTGCGCGTGCTGCTCGCCCAGGCGCTGTTCGCCGACCCCGACGTGCTGCTGCTCGACGAGCCCACCAACCACCTGGACATCAACACCATCCGCTGGCTGGAGGGGGTGCTCAGGGCGCGCAACAGCACCATGATCATCATTTCCCACGACCGCCACTTCCTCAACAGCGTCTGCACCCATATGGCGGACCTGGACTATGGCGAGATCAAGCTGTTCCCGGGCAACTACGACGACTACATGACCGCGGCCACCGCCGCCCGGGAGCGCCAGCACGCCGACAACGCCAAGAAGAAGGCGCAGATCGCCGACCTGCAGGCCTTCGTCAGCCGCTTCTCCGCCAACGCCTCCAAGGCCAAGCAGGCCACCTCCCGGGCGCGCCAGATCGACAAGATCAAGCTCGAGGAGATCAAGCCCTCGAGCCGGGTCAGCCCCTTCATCCGCTTCGAGCAGGCGCGCAAGATCCACCGCAACGCGGTCAACGTGGAGGGGCTGACCCAGGCCTATCCGGGCGAGCCGCCGCTGGTCGAGGGCTTCGGCATGACCGTGGAGGCCGGCGAGCGCATCGCCATCATCGGCCCCAACGGCATCGGCAAGACCACCCTGCTGCGCACCCTGGCAGGCGAGCTTACGCCGCTCTCCGGCAGCGTGAAGTGGACCGACAGCGCCGATCTCGGCCACTTCGCCCAGGACCACGCCGACGACTTCGCCAACGACGCCACCCTGTTCGAGTGGATGGCCCAGTGGACCGACGGCGGCGAGCAGGTGATCCGCGGGGCGCTGGGGCGCATGCTCTTCGCAAGCGACGACATCGGCAAGTCGGTGAAGGTGATCTCCGGGGGCGAGCAGGGGCGCATGCTGTTCGGTAAGCTGACGCTGACCCGCCCCAACGTGCTGCTGATGGACGAGCCCACCAACCACCTGGACATGGAGTCCATCGAGGCGCTCAACCTGGCCCTCGAGCACTACCCGGGCACCCTGATCTTCGTCAGCCACGACCGCGAGTTCGTCGCCTCCCTGGCCACCCGCATCCTCGACATGGGCGAGGACGGCATCACCGACTTCAGCGGCAGCTACGATGACTACCTGAGAAGCCAGGGTCTCTACGGCTGAGGGCAATCGGGGACAGACCCTGATTCGCGCTGTGGGAGGGCGGCTGTGCCGCGCCCCGTTGAGGGCGGCCTTGGTAGCCCTCGGGGAGCTGGACTAGGGTGAGGGTGTTGCCGGCCAGGAGCCGGCGCCGCCGCAAGGATGCCCATGCACTGGATCAAGTTCCTGCATATCGTCACCCTGGTGAGCTGGTGCGGGCTGTTGCTCTACCTGCCGGTCCTGCTGTGCCAGCTGGCCCGGCCGGAGCGGGTGGAGCTGGGCTTTTCCCCCGGCGCGCCGTCGCTGCCGCGCCTCGTCTACAACAGCCTGGCGAGTCCCGCCGCGCTGCTCACCATCGCCTCCGGCTCCCTGCTGTTCCTGCTCCAGGGCCTCGCCGGCCCCTGGCTAGTGCTCAAGCTGCTGGGGGTGAGCGCCATGGTGCTGGCCCACGGGCTGTGCGGCTGGCTGCTGCTGCGCCTGGAGCATGACCAGCCCCGTTGGGTGGTCGCCGGGTCGGTGCTGGCGGGCGGTGTGGCGGGGCTCGCCATGCTGGCGGTGGTCGGCCTGGTGCTGGCCAAGCCGGAACTCTGAGGCTCGGGGAGGTAGAGGGAATGCCGCAACGTCAGCCGTCAGTCGTCGAGATGCACGCCCACCGCATGCTCGTAGACCAGCTGCCCGCCGAGAAAGCCGGCCAGGGCGATCAGCGCCGCGGTGGCCAGGCTGAGCACCAGGCCCCAGGGCAGCAGGGCCTCGCCGAGGAAGCGCCACAGCCAGTTGAGCGAGGCCAGCGAGAGCATCACCACCGCCACCATGGCGTGGCTCCAGGCGGTGACCAGGCGGCGCACGTCCCGCACCGTCACCAGGTCGACGAGCCCGGCCAAGCTGGCCAGCCAGCCGCCGAAGGCGCCCACCCCGGCCAGCCACAGCGAGGCCCGGGCCCAGAAGGGGTCCCCGGTGTAGAGATAGCCCAGGTCGCTGGCCAGAAGCCCCAGCAGGGCGGCCACCGGGAAGTGGATCATCACCGGGTGCAGCGGGTGGCCGGCGATGGCGGCGCGGCTGTGGATGGAGTGCTGTGGCGTGCGGCGCATGGCGGCGTCCCAGTCGGTGGTGTCATGGAGGCTGTCAGCAACAGTGAAGGCCGCCGCGGGCGGCGGGTCAATCCGAAGCCGCCAACCCTGCTGCTCACGGGGCTGGTCACTGGCCTGGCCGGCTGCAGCGGCAGCCACTCCATCCTCGACCCGGCGGGGCCGGCGGCCCGGGACGTAGCCTGGCTCTGGTGGGGCATGCTGATCGGCTTCACCCTGGTGTTCCTGGCGGTGGTGGCGCTGTGGCTGGCCGCCTTCCGGCGCCGGGGCGGCACCGACCAGACGGCTGGCCCCGGCCAGGAGTACGATTCCGAGGCGGCGCGCCGCCTGGGGCTGCGCTGGATCCTCGGCGGCGGCATCCTGCTGCCGGGGGTAAGCGTCCTGGTGCTGCTGGCCTTCGGGGTGCCCGCCGGGCATCGCCTGCTGCCCCTGCCGCTGCCCGACGGCGAGCCGCCGCGGGTGATCGAGGTCACCGGCCACCAGTGGTGGTGGGAGGTGCGCTACCCGAACGAGGCCGGCGAGGTGGTGACCGCCAACCACCTGGTGATGCCCGCCGGCGAGCCGGTGGACTTCCACGTCACCGGCGCCGACGTCATCCACGCCTTCTGGGTGCCGCGCCTGGGCGGCAAGATCGACATGATCCCGGGGCGGGTCAATCGCATCCGCCTCGAGGCCGACGCCCCCGGGGTGTTCGGCGCCCAGTGCGCCGAGTATTGCGGCGTGCAGCACGCCCATATGCACCTTCACCTGGAGGCCGTACCCCCGGAGGAATTCGACGCCTGGCTGGCGGCACGTCGGGACGCCGAGCCCGCGCCGGACGACCCGGACGACGGCCACGCCCCGGCCCGGGCCACCTTCGCCGAGCACTGCGCCGAGTGCCACCGGGTGGCGGGGCTCTCCGACGGCGACCGAGGGCCCGATCTCTCCGATCTCGGCGCCCGCGCCACCCTGGGGGCCGGCACCCTGGCCATGGAGGAGGGCGCCATCGCCCGCTGGCTCGCCGAGCACCAGCGCCTGAAGCCCGGCAACCGCATGCCTGCCCACGACCACCTCGAGCCCGAGGCGCTCGACGCCCTGGGCGCCTGGCTGGAGACCCTGCGCCCATGAGCGAGACGATGCGACCCACCCCGGAGGCCGAGCGCCTGCACCAGGAACTCGAGGCGGTCTGGGGCAACCCCCCCGGCTGGCGCGGGCGGCTCAGCGTGGTTAACCACAGCATCCTGGGGCTGCGCTTCATGGTCACGGGCCTGGTCTTCTTCCTGCTCGGCGGGGTGCTGGCGATGCTGATCCGCACCCAGCTGGCGATGCCCGACCAGGCCTTCCTGTCGCCGGAGCTCTACGCCCAGGTCATGACCATGCACGGCACGGTGATGATGTTCCTGTTCGCCATTCCCATGCTGGAGGGGCTGGCGATCTACCTGATCCCCAAGATGATCGGCGCCCGGGACCTGGCCTGCCCGCGGCTCACCGCCTTCGGCTACTGGTGCTACCTGTTCGGCGGGATCATCCTCTTCTCCAGCCTGCTGCTGGAGATGGCCCCGGAAAGCGGCTGGTTCATGTACACCCCGCTGAGCAGCAGCGAGTTCTCCCCCGGCCCGGGCTCCGACTTCTGGCTGCTGGGCGTCACCTTCGTGGAGATCTCGGCGCTGGCCGCCGGGGTGGAGCTCACCGTCTCGATCCTGCGCACCCGGGCGCCGGGCATGGCGCTGCACCGCATGCCGCTGTTCGCCTGGTACATCCTGGCCATGGCGCTGATGATCGTGGTGGGCTTTCCGCCGCTGATCCTGGGCAGCGTGCTGCTGGAGCTGGAGCGCGCCGCCGGGCTGCCCTTCTTCGAGGTGGCCGGCGGCGGCGACCCCATCCTCTGGCAGCACCTCTTCTGGCTCTTCGGCCACCCGGAGGTCTACATCATCTTCCTCCCGGCGGCGGGCATCGTCTCGACCCTGATCCCGGTGTTCGCCGGGCGGCCCATCGTCGGCTACGGCTGGGTGGTGGCGGCCATCGTCATGACCGGCTTCATCAGCTTCGGGCTCTGGGTCCACCATATGTTCACCGTGGGCATTCCCCAGCTGGCGCTGGCCTTCTTCTCGGCGGCCAGCATGCTGGTGGCGGTGCCCTCCGCCATCCAGGTGTTCGCCTGGCTGGCGACGCTGTGGCTGGGGCGGCCGCGCATGACCCTGCCGATGCTGTGGGTCACCGGCTTCCTGGTGATCTTCGTCTGCGGCGGGCTCACCGGGGTGATGCTGGCGCTGGTGCCCTTCAACTGGCAGGTCCACGACACCCACTTCGTGGTGGCCCACCTGCACTATGTGCTGGTGGGCGGCATGTTCTTCCCGCTGGTGGCCGGGGCCTACTACTGGCTGCCGCTGGTTACCGGGCGCATGCCCTCGGAGCGCCTCGGCCGGCTGGGCTTCTGGCTCACCTTCCTGGGCTTCAACCTCACCTTCCTGATCATGCACTGGACGGGGCTGCTGGGCATGCCGCGGCGCGTCTACACCTACGACGCCGCCATGGGCTGGGACCTCTACAACCTGATCTCCTCGGTGGGGGGCTTCATGATGGCCGCGGGCATCGCCGCGGTGCTCCTCGACCTGGTGCTCCACGGCCGCTACGGGCGCACCGCCCCGCGCAACCCCTGGGGGGCGGACACCCTGGAGTGGAGCCTGGCGATGCCGCCGACCAACTACAACTTCGCGAGCCTGCCCCGGGTGGAGAGCCGCCATCCGCTGTGGGTGAGCCCCACCCTGGGCGACGAGATCGCCCGCGGCGAGCACGTGCGGCCCGGTGCCGCCCACGGCCGCCGCGAGCTGATCGGCGGCGAGGCCCTCACCGGCCGGGTGCGCGAGGTGATCCACCTGCCCGGCAACAGCCTGCTGCCGCTCTATGCCGCCCTCTGCCTGGCGCTGGTCTGCGTGGGCCTGCTGGTGCGCGTCTATTCCCTGGCACTGGTGGGCATGGCGGGGGCTGCCGTGCTGCTGCTGCGCTGGTCCTGGGAGAACGGCGGCCATGCCCGGGCCGCGCCCCTGCGCCAGGACGAGCCCGAGGACCCGCCGCTGCACTCGCGCAGCGACGATGGCCCCGGGCGCTGGACCATGGGGGTGTCGCTGCTCGCCGATGGCGCCTTCTTCCTCGCCCTGCTGTTCGGCTGGTTCTACCTCTGGACGGTCTCGCCCGAGTGGCGAATGCCCGACCGGTCGCCGCTTTCGCTGCCGCTGCTGCTGGCCTCCGGGGCCGCCCTGACCCTGGGCGGCCTGTGGCTGGAGCGGCGTGTCGCGGCGCTGAGGCGGCGGCGCGAGGCGGGGCTTACCCTGGCCCTGGCGGGCATCGCCGCCCTCGGCGGGCTGCACGTGGCGCTGCTGGTCGCGGCGCTCTGGGCCGCGGGGCTGGCCCCCACCGCCACCGCCCACGATGCCATCCTGCTGGTGGGGGGCCTCTACCTGCTGGGCCACGGCGGCCTGGCCGCCATCCTGGCCGCGCTTCAGGCCTGGCGCGCCGGGCTCGGCCTGGTCGGCGCCCGGCTGCCCTTCGAGCCCGGCGTGGTGGCGCTGCTGTGGCGCTACCAGCTGGGCGTCTACTGGATCCTGGTGGCGGCCATGGCACTGCTGCCGCGGCTGACCGGAGGTGGGGCATGAATCCGGGGTGGGGCATGGACGCACTGCGTCGCTGGCTGGCGCCGAGCCATCCCGCCCAGCTGGTGCTGGGGCTGACCCTCTGGAGCCTGTGGTTCGTGGCGATCTACGCCGGCCTCTCGGTGGCCTGCGCCGTGGCGCCGCCGGCCCCGGGGCAGGGGGCGCTCACCGGCATCAATGGCGGGCTCGCCCTGCTCACCCTGCCCACCCTGGCGCTACTCGCCTGGCTGGCCTGGCGGGGCCTGGTCGCCGGCCGCGAAAGCATCGGGCCGGCGCGCTTTGTCGCCCTGGTGGGGGCCGGGCTGCACCTCTTCTCGGCGGTGGGCGTGGCCTTCGTGGGGCTGCCCCTGGTGGCCCTGCCACCCTGTCTGTGAGGGTGGCCTTCATG
>NZ_CP071922.1:2737730-2747173 GCF_017584085.1 Halomonas sp. BM-2019 | reverse complement strand
AGGAGACCTTCCTGCGTGTCACCGCGGTGAGCTGCGTGGCCGGCGAGAAGCTGGCGATCCGCTTCCTGGCCCCGCCGGAGAGCTTCCGCGACACCCTCTCGCTGGGGGTGGGCGAGCAGGGCGCCCGGGGCATCCGGCGCTGGATGGACGCCACCGGCGGCATGCTGCTGGTGGCCGGCCCCACCGGCTCCGGCAAGACCACCACCCTCTATACGCTGCTCAACCAGCTGCGCCTGGAGGAGAGCCACGTGGTGACCCTGGAGGATCCCGTGGAGTACGAGATTCCCGGGATCAACCAGATCCAGGTGGACGAGGCCAGCGGGCTCGACTTCGTCACCGGGACCCGCTCGCTGCTGCGCCTCGACCCGGACTATGTGCTGATCGGCGAGATCCGCGACCCCGACTCGGCCCGGGCGGCCCTCAACGTGGCCGGCAGCGGGCGCTCACTGATGGGCACCCTGCACAGCCGCGACGCCGTGGGGGTGGTCTCCTCCCTGCGCCATATGGGGCTCGGCGACGCCGAGATCAGCGCCAACCTGGGGCTGGTGGTGGCCCAGCGCCTGGTGCGGCGGCTCTGCGAGCACTGCCGGGAGCGCGACGCGCTGCCGGCGCGGGAGGCCGAGTGGCTGGATGCCATGGGGGTGGCGCTGCCCGAGACGGCCTGGTTGCCGCGGGGCTGCGACCGCTGCGACGGGCTGGGCTTTCGCGGGCGCACCGGGGTCTTCGAGGTGTGGCAGCCCACCGCCGATGACCACGGGCTGATCCTGCGCCACGCCGACGAATCGCGCCTGCGCCGCGCCCTGGTGGCGCGCGGCGAGACGCTGATGCTGCAGGACGGCCTCAACAAGGCCGAGCAGGGGATCACCAGTCTGCGCGAGGTACTGCGCATGGGGGCGCTGTTGCCGGCTTGACAGGAGCGAGGGGCGAGGGACAAGGGGCGAGGGGCAAGGGTCAAGGGGCAAGGGGAAAGGAGCAAGGCATCCTGTGGGAGCTCGGGTTCCCCGAGCGAATGGCGCCGCAGGCGCCCCGGCGGTGTTGCCGGTGGTTGTGCCTGCCGTCAGGGAGTCCTTCGGCCTCCATTCGCCCGGCAGAGCCGGCCTCCCACAGAACCCAGGCCCTGGTCAATCGCGCAGGATCTGCGCTCCTACGGCTGCCTTGGGTTTCCTCGCTCCTCGTCCCTCGCCCCTCGCCCCTGTCACGGATGACGCAGCACCGCCGTGTCGCCTTCGCCGGCCAGGGCGTCGCGCTCGGGGCCGCTGAGCAGGGCCTCGAGGTCGAGCCCGGCTACCTCGCTGGCCGCTTCCAGCACGTGGGCCCAGGTGGCGCGGTTGGCAAACAGCATGCCAAAGGTGTCCAGGGTGCCGCCGCGGTTGCGGTAGCCCAGGAAGCGCGAGCGGGCGCCGGTGTCCAGGGGGCGCAGCACCCCGGCCAGGGGCTCCGGCCGGCAGTGGGCGAGGAACACCCGGGGGGCCACCTCCGGCACCAGGGTGCTGAGCCGGCACTGGCTGAGCACCGCGCCCGCCTCGCCCTCGTCGCGGGCCTCGCGCAGCTTGCCCGGCTCCTGGATCACGAAGAGGCTCGCCGCGATGCCGGCGCGCTCCAGCCGCACCCGGGCCCGCTCCATCTCCGCCAGCTGGTAGGCGCCCACGGCGAAGAGCTGCAGGCGCGGCGAGGCGGCGTCGTGCAGGCAGAGCAGGCCATCCTCGGCGAGCCGCGTCGCCTGCTCGGCGGTGAGCCGCACCGGCACCGGGTTCTTGGGCACCACCATCACCGCGATGCGCCCGCGGCTGGCGTAGAGCGCGAGCAGGGCGGCGGCGGCGCTGGGCGCGTCCACCGGGAAGAGGGTCGGCGCCACGTCGTCCATCTCGCCGAGCCAGGCCTCGCACAGGGTCGGGTCCTGGTGGGACTGCTCGTTCTTGCCGTTCTCCCAGGTGTGGGAGCTGGCCAGGATCGGCAGCGACAGCCAGCCGGGCGGGCGGCCCGCCTCGCGGCAGTGGCGGGCGAAGAGGATCTCCTGGCGCATGGCGCCGAGCATCTTCACCGCGAAGGCCTCGTAGCTGGCCACCAGGTTGAGTCCCTGCTTGTTGGCCAGCGCCGCGCTGACCACCGCCTCCTCGTTGAGCGCGGTGATCACGGCCCCGTCGAGCGCCTCGGCCACGCCGGGCTCGGGGTCGGTGACCCGGTGCTTGAGCCGGTCCAGGGTGTGGTTGAGGCGATTGGAGCGCATCTCGTCGGGGTTGCCCACTCGCACCCGCAACCCGGGGTTGGCCTCGACCAGGCTCTCGAAGGCCTCGTCGATGGCGGCCATGGGGGAGACGCGCTCGCCCAGGGCCCAGCCGGGCGGCTCGGGCAGGCTGGGCCGCTCGGGGTGCGGGTCCGCCAGGGGGTGGTCGCGTTCCCGCGCCCGCGCGCTCTCGGCATGGTTGTTGAGGGCGGCGATGGCCTCGCGCAGCTCGGCCTCGGGCACGTGCAGGGCGGCGGCTCCCTCGTGGAAGCGGCGCCGGGCGTCGGCGTCCGTGGCGGGGTTGCCGCCCAGCGGCAGGTTGTGAGCGGCGTTGGTGCCGGCCCCGGGAAAGCCGAAGCCCTTGAGCGTCTCGGCGATCACGTAGGGCAGGCGCAGCGGGTAGCGGGCGTGGCCGGCGCGGGCCTGCTCGGCCTGGTCGGCGAGCTCCGCCTCGGCGGTGAGGATCGCCCAGACGAAGGCCGCCGGGTCGCGGCCGTCGATGGTCAGGGGGGCGAAGCCGTTGAGCACCAGGTGGTCCTCGAACCAGTCGGTGCCGCCGGCCTGGCTCATGGTGGTGCGCTGGTCGATGCGCCGGCCATTGGCGATCATCACCGGCACCACCGGCCCCGAGTCCTCGGCCCGCCACCAGCGCGAGGCCCAGTCGCTGCCGCGCTGCTCCTCGAAGGCGCCGTCGCTGAGGAAGGCCACCAGGTGCTGGCCGGGCAGCGGCATGTGCACGTACTGCAGGCCGGCGAAGCCCAGATAGCCCCCCTCGCTCGTCCCGCCGGCGGTGTGGGCGTTGACGTGGCTGCCCAGCGGCGAGACGGGATAGCCATCGGGGTCCACCCCACAGTGATAGAAGTCGTTGACCAGCCGGCTCAGGCCGGCATCGTCGAGCGAATAGCGCGCGGCGTGGGCGGGCCCCAGGTTGTCCACCAGCAGGTTGACGGCGTCGATGGCCGCCACGCAGTGGCCCTGGCCCATCAGCCAGCTGCGCGTCAGGTCGCTCAGGGCGTTGGCGGCCAGGTAGCCCACGTAGGCCGGCACCATGTTCAGGGCGCCGCCGGTATGGCCCTCGGGGTTGGGCTTGAACTCCTCGGCGGCGAGGGGCTCGCCGTCCAGGCGTACCCGCCGGGCGTAGGTCAGGTGGGCCACCAGCCACATGCCCATGCAGGCCAGGCGGTCGGCGGCGATCAGACGGGCGAGCCAGGCCCGGCGCCGCGCCGGCTCGGCGGCGTGGCGGGTCAGCAGCTCGGCGATGCGCTCGATGGTCACCGGGTCGTGGCGGATCACCCCGACCCCCCGGGCCCAGGTGGCGAAGTCGGGATCGTCGGCGAAGGCGGCGGGCAGGGCGGGGCGGGTCGATCGGGGCATGCGGGAGTCCTTGGCCAGGCGTGGGCCGGGCGTGGTAGCGTCCGGGCGCGGGTGGCGGGGTGGCCCGCCGTTTCCCTTCCAGCCTAGATGGCAGCTCCCGGGGTGGCCATGCCCTGGGTCAGCCGCAGCGTTGGCGGCCGGGGGCCTGACAGAAGGGGCTCGGGTAGGCTATAAACTCTGCGATATCAGCGCATGCGAATTTCCCACCCGCTATCAGCCGAGTGTCATCCGATGAACCCCCTTTCCCGCCGCCGCTTCACCCTGATGGCCCTGGGGGCGCCCCTGGCGCTGCTCGGGGCCCAGGGTGCCTCCGCCAACCTGATCGAGACCATCCTGGACCGCGCCCACGTCGCCCGTCACCCCGACGAGGTGTGGGTGCTGGTGGACGACCGCGAGGCCACCCTGACCCTCTACCGGGGCAGTTTCCCGCTGGAGCGCTTCGCGCCCATCTCGCTGGGCCGCGGCGGGGCCCGGACGGGCCGCCTGCGCGGCAGCAACGTCACCCCGCTGGGCGAGTTCCGGGTCAATCGCTTCAATCGCGAGAGCGACTGGCACATCTTCATCGGCCTGGACTACCCGACCCCGACCCATGCGCGCATGGCCCTGGAGGAGGGGGTCTTCACCCAGCGTGACTACGACGACTACTTCCACTATTACCGCCTCAACGGCTACCCGCCGCAGCAGACGGCGCTGGGCGGTTTCATCGGCATCCACGGCATCGGCAAGGGCGACCCCGAGATCCACCATCAGTTCCATTGGACCCAGGGGTGCGTGGCGGTCACCGATGAGCAGATCGAGCGCCTCGCCTCGCTGATCGACATTGGCACCCGGGTCGTGATCCGCTAGGCTATGACGTGCGCAAGGGACGTATACAGCTATGGACAAGCGCCGTTGTCTATAATAAAACAGCGTTTGACTACAGTGCTACGCAGCACAAGTCGCTGCAAGATGGCCTGCATGTGCAGGATGCCTGATCGTCAGGTAATCACTAACGCAGTACCCAAGGAAGACTCAAGGAGAACACCATGACTTTGAAGACCACCCTGAAGCTGACCGCCGCCGCTGCCTCTCTGGCCATCCTGGCTGGCTGTGCCTCCAACGCCGCTCTGGAAGAAGTTCGCCAGACCGCCGAGTCCGCGCAGGCCGACGCTGCCGAAGCCCGCAGCATCGCCACCCAGGCCCAGAACACCGCCAACCAGGCACAGCGTGACGCCCAGGCGGCCCTGCAGATGTCCGAGCAGAACCGTGACGAGATGAACCGCATGTTCCAGCGCTCCATGCAGAAGTAATTCTGCTCGAGCCTGGCGTCACCCTCGGGTGACGGCGGTTCTGCCTCACAAGAAGACCCCGCCTAGGCGGGGTCTTCTTGGTTTCAGGGGCCAGGGGCGAGGGGCGAGGGGCGAGGGGCGAGGGGCGAGGGGCAAGGAGCGAGGTGCATATGCACGCTGGGGGCTATACTCAGTGCAACTACAGCAGGAGGCCTTGCCATGCGTAACGCTACCGCTTCGCTCACCGTGGTCGAGGAAAAGCCCGCCGCACTTGTCCTTGGGGATGCCTTGGCCAGTGCAGCGCGTGACCTGGGGCTGTCCCAGAAGGAACTCCAGGCCATCATCGGTCGCCATCGTACCAGCACCTCACGCAAGGGTATTGATCCGGGAAGCAAGGTAGGCGAGCTGAGCCTGCTGGTGGTACGCACGCATCGGGCGCTGGGCAGCATCGTGGGCTGGGATGTCGAGCTGATGCGGCACTGGATCGATACGCCCAACTCGGGGCTTGGTGGCGAACGTCCCCGCCACCTGATCCGGGGGGTGGAGGGCCTGACCCGGGTGGTGAACTACCTGGAAGACACCCAGGCCCGCCCCTGAGATGGCCGACTGGCACCAGCGGGTCCAGGCTGGCCGTTGCGGGGCGGGTGGGGAGCTGTTCCGGGTGATCAGGGAGCAGGAAGAGACCGACCTCGCCCATGCGCAACGCCTCAAGGATCCGGGGGATATGGTCACCCTGCGCAGGCTGATGGATGAGCAGCGCGAGCGGGAAGCACTGGTGGCGGGCGTTGAAGCGCTCGATATCCGTCTGGCCCGGCCGTTTCGCAAGCCACCTCTGCCCTATCCGTCGCGCTTCGGGCGCGTCAGTGATCCGGGTATTCTTTACGCCAGCCGCGCGCCCCTGACCTGTCTCGCCGAAAAGGCCTACTACCAGTTCCGATTCCTCCACGACCAGCAGACACCGCCGCCCAAGGCGATCAGCGCGACCTACGCCCTGCTGGTGGCCGGCTATTCGACCCCGCACGGGCTCCCCCTGGACGCTCCGACCTGGCAGGATCGCCGGGCCGAGATCACCAGCCCCTTGGACTACACGCTCTGTCAGGCGGTGGGCCAGTGTGCCCGCCAGGCCGGTATCAAGGCGATCGAGTTTCCCTCGGCTCGGCTATTGCCCTATCTCACCCGGCGCAGATCGCGCCGGGTCGACGCAGGACAGCGGCGGGGTGATTGCAACATCGCCGTGCTGTCGCCGCAGGCGCTTTCCGGTGACTCGCCGAGAGACACCTTCCGGGTGTCGTCACAAGAAACGCAAGACCTGATCCGGTTCTTCCTCTGGGGCATGGAGCCGGGGGTGTCGGTGCGTGAGGTGCGGTTCCGGCTGGCGCCATTGCTGGTCAACGGCCAATTGCCGATACCGAGTTGAGTCACGGGGTGAGAGACATCAAAGATCCCCAAGATTCGCCCGGGGGCCCCGACCTCCCACACAACCCCAGCCCCTGGTCAATCGCGCAGGATCTGCGCTCCTACGGCTCCGATGGTGGTTCTCTTCGCCCCTCGTCCCTCGCCTCTCCCCATCGCCGATGTGTCGGACCACGGATAAATCCGGCTCCTACGGTGGGCTTGGAGGTTCCTTGCTCCTTGCTCCTTACTCCCACGTCTTCGGATAGTCGCGCCAGTAGTGTCCCATGTCGCGGGCGTCGGTCAGGCCGTAGAGGCCGTAGCGGCGGTTGAGCCGGGCGCCGCCGTCGCGGGTGAGGGGGCGCCAGGCCACGGTGGCGGTGTCGAGGCTGGAGCGGGTGAAGAAGGCGTCCAGCGGGATCGACACATAGAGCCCCTTGTCGAAGCCGCCCTCGCCGAAGTCGTCGCCGGCGTCGGTCCAGGTGCCCCAGGCCCCGACCCGCACGCCGGAGTCGAACTCCCGGGAGAGGTCCAGGGTGGTGCCCCAGTCGCCGGCCAGGTAGCGGCCCACGCTGAGCTGGGCCAGCACGTCCTCCACGCCGGTCTCCACGTAGGCGGTCAGGTGGCCGGTCCAGGTGTCGTAGTCGCGCAGGTCGAAGCGCTGCTCGAAGTCGCGCTGGCGCACCCAGTTGGCGTCCAGGCCCAGCGCCCAGCGGCTGGCGAAGGGGCGGTAGAGCAGCTCGCCGCCGGCGCCGGCGTACATCATCTCCAGCAGGCCGCCGTAGCCCATGGCGAACCAATCGTCGCCGAGCCGGGCGGTGCGGGTGTACTGCAGGTTCTCGATGCCCAGGCTCGATTCGGCCAGGTAGTCGCCCAGGAAGGTGCGCACCCGCGGCAGGTCCGACTGGCCGCGGTACTCGTAGCGATCCAGGTTGTCGAGCAGGGTCCAGGCCAGCTGGCCCGAGAACCAGCCGCTGGCATCCGTGTGGTACTCGGCATCGAGCACCGCCATCAGCCGGTAGAGGTAGCCGTCCGGGCCGCCGAAGTTCTGGTCCAGGCGCGGGCCCAGGCCCCAGTTGAAGCGCTGCCCGCCGGCCTGGTAGAGCGGCTCGCCGCCCGGCTCGAGCAGCTGGGCATGGGCATAGACCCCCTGCCAATGCTGGCGCTCGTGCTCCGCCGAACGCGCCGCGGCGACGAAGTCGGCGCGGTCGTGGACGCTCTCGCGCAGCGCCAGGCCGCGGTTCTCCCAGCGGTAGTGGAAGCGCTCGATGCCGTCGCCGGCCTCGGCGTGGAGGATGCGCCCGGCGCGCCCCTCGCTCTGGGGGAAGGCGCGGAAGGTGGTCGGCTCGGCCTCGACGTAGAGCGAGCGGCCATCCTGCTGGATCCGCGACACCCGCATGCCGGCGTTGCCCTGCAGCGACTCGGCCACCCGGGCCCAGTCGCCGTGCGGCGCGGCGTCCAGGTCGGCCGGCGGCGGGTCGTTCTTCACCTGGCGCATGCCGGCCAGGTCGATGTTGTAGGCGAGCCCGGCCATGGCGGTATTGCCGCGCTGCCAGCCGGCGTGCAGCTCCAGGTTGTCGGAGAGCGCCAGGCGGGCGCCCAGGTTGAGGCGCGAATCGCGGTCCTGGTCGTTGCCGCCGGGCTCGTTCTGGTAGTCGTTGCCCTCCAGCTCCAGCTGCAGCACCAGCGGGTCCCAGGGGGTCTGGTACTCCACGCCGCCGAACAGCGCCATGGGCCCGCGGAACAGCTGGTCCACGGCGAACTCCCCGCCCTGGTCGCCGCCGGCGCGGCGCGGGCGGTCGTCGAAGCGGTCGCCGAGCCAGCCCAAGGGCGAGCTCACGTCGCCGGCATTGCCCAGATAGCCCCAGCCCAGCCCCAGGGTGACGTCGAAGTCGTACCAGCGCTTGCTGGCCACCAGGTACTCGGCGCCGAACAGGGTGGTGCCGCCGAAGTCCCGGAAGCCCACCGCGAGCCGGGGCCAGTAGCGGGTCTCGTCGAGCAGTCGCAGCTTGACGTCGGCGCCCTTGTCCAGGTGGGTGCGGTCGCCGGCGATGCTGGGGCCGAACAGGCGGTTCTCGGTCTCCACGTAGCGAAAGCCCCCCTCCAGCCAGGCCACCGGCTGGAAGAAGACGTTGTAGCGGCGATAGGGCGCGGTGCGGCTCCAGCTCACGCTCATGGTGCCCTCGGGGGCCATGCGGGCGGTGGGCACCTGCATCAGGCCCACGCCGCCGAAATCGCTCTGGCCGGCCCCCAACTGCCCGGCCAGGCCGCCTTCCGCAGCCGTGGCGCTGCCACTGGCCAGGGCCACCAGTAGCGCCAGCGGGGTCAGGGGAAAGCGGCGGCTTGCAGACAAGCCGCGAGATGCAAAAAAGCTCCGGGACGCAGAAGAGCGAGGGGTGGCAGAAGAGCGAGGGGTGACAGAACCGCGAGGGGATGCAGAACGGCTAGGGCGTGCAGGCATCAGGGCGTCCTTGTCAGGGTGCAGGCGTCGCCGGGCAGGCGGGTGGCGAGCAGCGCCGGCAAGCGGTCGTTGATCAGCTCCCTTTCCCCCTGGGTGCCGGGGAAGGGCGAGGCCGCGCGCAGGCCGCGCTCGCCGGGCAGCTCCAGCAGCACGCGGCTGCCCGGCACCAGCGGCGTAGCCTGGTGGTTCCAGGCCGCCACCCCGCGCCGGCTGATGCGGCCGTCGGGCGTCACCACCGCGGCCCAGTCCGCATCGCGGGCGGCCTGGGGCGAGAGGGCCGCCAGCAGATCGTCCAGTTGCCGAGCGGCCGACCACTCCAGCCGCCTGACGCCATCCAGGCTCCACACCTCCACCCAGGCGGGGGGTGCGCAGACCCCGTAGTGAACCAGGCTGGCCAAGGGCGGGTTGTGGCGCCGGTTGGCACCCAGCCAGGGCAGGTCGAAGCGGCCCGGGGTGCGCGCGGCCGCCGGGTCCCAGCCCGCCAGGGCCGTCTGCCAGGCCTGCAGGCCGGCCTGGCGGCGGTCATCGCCGGCCACCCGGGCGCCGATCACCAGGCTCCCCAGGGTGTGGGCAAGGAAGCGGCGCTCGCGCTCCAGGGTGGCCGCGGTGTCGTGGCGCAGCGCGACCGCGTGCTGCCAGGGCACCACCCCCGCGTAGGCCTGCTGCCAGATCAGCCAGGCGTCACCCAGGGTCATCTGAGGGGCTGCCTGGACCGGCGCCGGTT
>NZ_CP071922.1:2736660-2737630 GCF_017584085.1 Halomonas sp. BM-2019 | reverse complement strand
CAGTCGGCGTTCCTCGGCCTGGGCGGCCGACAAGCCCCAGCCCAGCGTCAGCACCAGGCCGCCCAGGCCCGCCAGCTGGCGCAGCCGGCGTTGCGTCGCATGCATCATGTCCCTTGCCCCGATATCGCTTGTCCCGGGCGGCTGGCTATTGCCGCCGCCTTCGTCGTTGTGTTCCCTCTAACGGCCGGCTACCACCAGGCCCTGGCCACCTGCCACTCGATGCGCGGCCCGCCCGGCCAGGGGCGCGTCTGCACCGCCCACAGGCGCCGCGACTCGGCGTCTCGCCACAGGGTGGAACGGGTGCGGCTGCCGTCGTCCCACTCCAGCCGCTCCTCGCAGCGCTCCAGCGTGCGGGGGCAGTTCGACCGGCTGGGCGGCGTCGCAGCGCAGGCTGCCGCGGGCGGCCAGCTCCCGGGGCAGGCCGTCACGGGGCTGCCAGCGGCGCTCCACCCGGTACTCGGCCGGCGCGGCCTGGCGCCAGGGCACGAAGCGCGACCGTTCGTCATCGGCCTGTGCGTTTTCGGCAGGCGCCGACTCGGCCTCCCCCTGGCTGGTGCCAGATTGCTCGGCGCCAGTCTGGCTGCTGGCAGCTTGCGGATGAGAGAGAGGCAGGTAGCGGCTCTGCAGCAGGTCCACTGGCAGGCCCGCGGTGGCCTGCAGGCCCTCCTCAAAGAGCACCAGCATGCCGTCCTGGCCGGTGGGCCAGTAGGTGTGGGGCCCGGCGATCGCGCCGAGTATCACCAGCCCGCTGCGGTCGCCGGTATCCAGGGCCAGCGAGGCATAGGGCAGTGACTCGGCGCGGGCGGCGTCGACCTTGCCGCCCGGCAGCAGCCCGGTGAGGGTCTCGCCGACCGGGCTGGCCCCGCCGTTGGCACAGCCCCCCAGGGCCAGGGCGGCCAGGCCAACCAGCCCGGCACGCCGCAACGTGCCCGGCAGTCGGTGGCCGGGGCGGAAGTTCGCCATGGGCAAA
>NZ_CP071922.1:2735944-2736560 GCF_017584085.1 Halomonas sp. BM-2019 | reverse complement strand
CAACCACGGCCATCACACCCGCGACTTCACCTATGTGGATGACATCGTCGAGGGGGTGATCCGGGCCAGCGACGATATCGCCCAGCCCAACCCCGAGTGGAACAGCGACGCCCCCGACCCGGCCACCAGCAACGCGCCGTATCGGCTCTTCAACATCGGCAACAACGACCCGGTGAAGCTCTCCGCCTATATCGAGGCGATCGAGGCGGCGCTGGACAGGAAGGCCATCAAGGAGCTGCTGCCGCTGCAGCCCGGCGACGTGCCGGATACCTACGCCGACTCCAGCGAGCTGGAGAAGGCCGTGGGCTACAAGCCCGCCACGCCGGTCAAGGACGGGGTGGCCAGTTTCGTGGCGTGGTACCGGGACTATTATCAGGTTTGAGGAACGCCCCTCGCCCCTGACAACTTCAAGGAGTGAATCATGAAGGTTACCGTTTTCGGCACCGGCTATGTGGGCCTGGTGCAGGGCACGATCCTGGCCGATGTGGGCCATGAGGTGGTCTGCGTGGACGTGGACGTCGACAAGATCGCCAGGCTCGAACAGGGCATCATCCCCATCTACGAGCCGGGTCTCGAGACCCTGGTGAAGGAGAACCACGCCGCCGGTCGGCTGCGC
>NZ_CP071922.1:2725186-2735789 GCF_017584085.1 Halomonas sp. BM-2019 | reverse complement strand
GGGCGCGGGTGGCCGAGGTGCTGGCGGCGCGGGGCCGCGAGGAGCTGAGCTTCGATGTGGTCTCCAACCCGGAGTTCCTCAAGGAGGGCAGTGCCGTCGCCGACTGCCAGAAGCCCGACCGCATCATCATCGGCACCGAAAGCGAGGCGAGCGTGGAGGTGATGCGCGAGCTCTACGCGCCCTTCAGCCGTCAGCACGAGAAGATCATCGTGATGGACGTGCGCAGCGCCGAGCTGACCAAGTACGCCGCAAACTGCCTGCTGGCCACCAAGATCAGCTTCATGAACGAGATGGCCAACCTGGCCGAGCGACTGGGCGCGGATATCGAGGCGGTACGCCGCGGCATCGGCTCCGACCCGCGCATCGGCTATCACTTCATCTACCCCGGGGTGGGCTATGGCGGCTCCTGCTTCCCCAAGGACGTGCAGGCGCTGATCCGCACCGCCGACGAGATCGACTTCGAGGCCCGGGTGCTGAAGGCGGTGGAGGCGCGCAACGCCGCCCAGAAGACCACCCTGTTCGACAAGATCCACCGCCACTACCGGGGCGAGCTGGCCGGCCGGACCTTCGCTGTGTGGGGGCTGGCCTTCAAGCCCAACACCGACGACATGCGCGAGGCGCCGAGCCGCGTGCTGATGGAGGCGCTGTGGGCGGCCGGTGCCCGGGTGCAGGCCTATGACCCCGAGGCCATGGAGGAGGCCCAGCGGCTCTACGGCACCCGCGACGAGCTGACCCTGTGCGGCACCAAGGAGGCCGCCCTGAAGGGGGCCGATGCCCTGGTGATCGTCACCGAGTGGCAGAGCTTCCGCGCCCCGGACTTCGCGCTGATCCAGCAGCAGCTGGCCGAGCCGACCCTCTTCGATGGGCGCAACCTCTACGAGCCGGCGCGCATGGCCGCCAAGGGCTTCACCTACTACTCGGTGGGGCGCGGCGCGGCCCTCGGCCGCTGAGGCGCCGTACCGCTGCTACCGGGCCCCTGGCCCCGCCCCCCCCGAAGCCCGGCCCTGCGCCGGGCTTCGGCGTTCTGGCGCCGTGAGAACACGTGCCAGCGGGCGGCGGTCACGCCCGGTGGCCCCAGACGACGAAGTCGGGATTGAGGGGCCGGGCCGGGGTGGCGTAGGAGAGCGGCTCGCCCCCAAGGGTTACCACCCGGCCGCCGGCCTGCTCCACCACCGCCTGGGCGGCGCCGGTGTCCCACAGGCAGGTGGGGCCGAGACGGGGGTAGACATCCGCCGCGCCCTCGGCCACCAGGCAGAGCTTCAGCGAGCTGCCCATGGCCACCAGCTCGTGGGGGCCGAGCCCTTCCAGCCAGCCGGCCAGGCCGGGGCCTGGGTGGGAGCGGCTGCCCACCACCCGCCAGGGGGCACCCGGGGCGGGCTGGCCGGCCACGCGGATCGGTCGGCGCACGCCATGCTGGCCTGCGCCCGGCTCGACCTTGAAGGCGCCCACCCCCTCGGCGGCGAGATAGGCCACACCCAGTGCCGGCGCCACGACGACGCCAAGCACCGGCCGGCCGCCGGCGATCAGGGCGATATTGACGGTGAACTCGTCGTTGCGCTTGATGAACTCCTTGGTGCCGTCCAGGGGGTCCACTAGCCAGTAGCGGCCGTCGGCATCCGGGCCGGCGAAGCCCTCGGTATCCTCCTCGGAGAGCACCGGAATGCCCTGGGGCAGGGCGTCAAGGCCGGCCACGATCACCGCATGGGCGGCCGTGTCGGCCTCGGTCAGGGGGCTGCTGTCCGCCTTCTTCTCGACGCTGAACCCGCGGGAGTAGACGCTCAGGATCGCCTCGGCGGCCCGTTGGGCAATGGCGTGAACGTCGTCGAGCAGGGCGTGGAGCTCCATCGGTCGGGATCCTGGGCCGGTGTTTCGGCCATAGCCTACCGAAACAGCCGGCGGTAGGCGTTGCGAAGCGTCAGCTCAGCCGAATCGGGCAGAGCCAGGAAGAAGCGCCGCTGGGTCTTCATGATGCCCATCCTGACCAGGTGTTGCTTGCCGTTCCTGGCCACCGAGAGCATGCCGGGCCGGTGGATCTCGCTGTCATCCAGGCAGAGAACCGGCTTGCCCGAGAGTGCGGCGATCCGGGTGGCCATGGGCCGTTCCTTTTCGATGAAGAGCCTGGCCTCCGAGGCCTGGTAGCAGCGGGCCTTGTGGCGGGCGATCTGCTCGAAACGCTCGTGCTCGTCATCGTCCGTCTCGTCGCGCATGACCAGCCGAACATACTCGATGCCGTGCCTTTCCAGCCAGCGCTCCGTGCGCTCGCGGTAGCGTTCCGGGCGTGCGGTGGAGATGCAGTCGATCCGGTAGGTGGGCAGGACGAGGGGGAGTGCCTCGGCCAGGTAGTCCCGATAGTGCCCTTCATCGGTGAGCGCCTCGCCGCTGGGGGGCTGGCAGAGGACGCCCTCGAGCTCCATGCAGGCGCTGCGCATGACCGGCTGATGGAACAGGTTCCACTGGTAGATGCGGGGCCCGGGCACCGCCTCGAAGGAGAGGTCGACGCAGCTCTGCCGGAGCTTCTCGACATAGATGGCCAGGCACGTCACCTCATGGGGGGTCTGCTCATGGACGGCCTCGACCGCCTCCTGCATGGAGCTGCCGGTCTTGAGGCTGTCATCCACCAGCAGCACCTTTCGGGCATCCCAGGCGGTCTCGAGCGATGAGGCGCTCTTCCGGGTGCGGCCCTTGCCGATCCTGGCATTGTTGAGAAAGGAGTTCAGGTCGGTGCAGTGGATGTTGAGCAGCAGGGCGATCATGTAGGCCGGAATCATCCCGCTGCGGGGGATGCCCACCACGAGATCATAGCCGGCGCCTTGTAGTTGATGGATGTTGTTGTGAATGTCGCTACTCAGGTCCTTGTAAGATTTGAAGTTCATTGCTTCATCCTTATTGCAGGCCCGCAGCGGATGCAGGCGATGCAATGTTCGTTCGGTTGTCGTCTGGGTTCGGCGGTTCTGGCTCCTGTTCTCTGCGTGACTAATCCTGGCCGGAGGGTGAATCTGATCGTCGTTAAGGCGGCGAAGATTAGCTCAGTCATTCGTATCTCTATTATCATATTGCCTTCCTTGGCATGGGGTTTTTCATACGTCAAATATCGTGCGGCGATAGAGCGGATATAACCTCATTCGCGTAACCGACATGGTGGCGTTTTTGAGCCAATGCTGCAACTTTCGACTACCCCCCTTGCTGCGAAAGAGGGCAGGGGGCGAAGAAAAAAGATTCTTCGCACTTGAGCGTGAACATGCTTGGCAGGTTTCTGGTGGGAGGCCGCGGTTCGACGTCTCGGCTCTGCCGGGCGAATGGAGGCCGAAGGACTCCCAGGCGGCTGGTGTAAGCGTAAGCAACATCACCGGGGCACCTTCGGCGCCATTCGTCGAGGCGTCGAACCGTCGGTGAACCCGAGCTCCCACAAGGCAGCTTCACGCTGATCTGCGATGAACCAGAAAAAGAGCCGGCCTCATGGCTCCATGAGACCGGCTCCTTGTTTATGCTCTGGGCGCTAGGCGCTAGGCGCTAGGCGCTAGGCGCTAGGCGCTAGGCGCTTACCGCGCGCTCAGCTCCAGCTCGCCGCCGAACAGGCCGTCGGCCTCGGGTGCCGGGGTGGGGGCTTCCTGGGCCGTCTGCAGCAGCGAGACCAGCATGCCGTCGGGCTCTTCCACCAAGCTGCGCAGGCGGGCGTAGTCCACCGGCGGCTGCTCTTCGCCGAAGGCCTTGGCCACGGCCTCGATGGCGTGGAGCAGCGGCTCGAAGGTGCCCTCGTTCTCCTCCAGCAGCGGGAAGGACTGGGCGTAGAGCACACCGTCCTCGGACCAGCCGGCCTTGAAGGGCTGGTCGATGATGTTCACCCGGGTGCCGCTGGGCACGCGCTCGTAGAGCGACTCGATGTCCTCGGGGAACATGCGGATGCAGCCCCGGCTGGCGCGCATGCCGACCCCGTCGGGCATGTTGGTGCCGTGGATCAGGTAGCTGGGGATGCCGAGCAGGATGGCGTGGCGGCCCAGGGGGTTGTCCGGGCCGGGGGGCACCACGGCAGGGGCCGGCTCGCCCCGGGCCGCGGCTTCCGCGCGCATGGAGCGGGGCGGCGACCAGTGGGGATCCTTCACCTTGACCGTGGTGCGGGTCACACCCACCGGGGTGGCGAAGCCGTCGCGGCCCACGCTGATCGGGTAGGTCTCCACCACGCCGGGCGCGGAGTAGTAGTAGAGCCGCATCTCGGAGAGGTTGATGACGATGCCTTCGCGCTTGGCATCGGGCAGGATGTGCTGGTTGGGGATCGTCACCTCGGTGCCGGCGAAGGGCGCCCAGATGCTGACGTCGGGGTTGGCCATGCGGATGGCCTCGTAGCCCACGTTGTGCTCCCGGGCGATATCCACGAGGGTGTCACCCTCCTGGACGGTGACCGTGTAGTACTCGCCGATCACGTTACCCGATTCGGGCAGCGGGAAGTGGCCAGGGCGGCGGTGGCGAGCAGGGCGGTGAGCCCCAGGGTCATGGCGCAGCGGAGGGTACGGCTGGCCAGTGTCGCGGTGTTCATGAAGGTCATTCGTCTCGTGCGGGGCGCCGACCGGTGGGTCGACGACATCCTTCGTCATGGGCGTCGAGCGATCCCTGCCCGGTGCCGTGGAAATCGGCTGCGATGAAACGCCTTGCCCCTAGTATAGAGCGCCCCGCGCCCGGAGGGCAGAGGGCAGGGCATTCGCCCCTCGTCTCTTGCCCCTATCAGCGTGGAAGCCCGATGTATCGGTTCTTCGCACTTTGGTGTGAAGCTGTTCTGTGGGTTCCGAGGTGGGAGGCCGGGTCCCCCGGGCGAATGGAGTCCGGAGGACTCCCCGCGGAGGATACCCACCTCACCAACACCGCCGGGGCGCCTGCGGCGCCATTCGCCCGGCAGAGCCGGCCTCCCACGCACCCCCAGTCCCTGGCCTTCCTCGCCCCTCGTTCCTCGCTCCTCGCCCCTGGCCGAAGGCCTGCTACGCTGCCTCCGTCTTGCGGTTGAGCACCTCGAGCAGCTGCTCCACCGCCTGGAAGCGGGCTTCCTCCAGGGCCATCTCGCCTTCGAAGCGCAGGGTGTCGGCGCCGTCGAGCCGGTAGCGGCCGGGCTCGTGCTGGATCAGGTTGACCAGGGTCAGGGGGTCGACGCGGGTCTGGGCGCCGAAGATCACCCGGCCGCGCTCGGGGCCCGCCTCGAGCCTGACGATGCCGAGTGCCTCGGCGCGCTGGCGCAGCTTCGTCTGGCGCAGCAGGGTCTTGACCGGGGCGGGCAGCAGGCCGAAGCGGTCGATCATCTCCACCTGCAGCTCCTTGAGCTCGCCTTCGTCGGCGGCGCTGGCGATGCGCTTGTACATCACCAGGCGCTGCTGGACGTCGTGCAGGTAGTCGTCGGGGATCAGCGCCGGCAGGCCCAGGCTGACCTCCACCCCCTCGTCCAGGGGCGCCTCGATGTTGGGGGTCTTGCCGGCGCGGATGGCGGCCACGGCGCGGTCGAGCATCTGCATGTAGAGGCCGTAGCCGATCGCCTCCATCTGGCCGCTCTGCTCCTCGCCGAGCAGCTCCCCGGCGCCGCGGATCTCCATGTCGTGGCTGGCCAGGGTGAAGCCGGCGCCGAGCTCCTCGGCCCCGGCGATGGCCTCCAGGCGCTTGACAGCGTCCTTGGTCATCGCCTTGGGATGGGGGGCCAGCAGGTAGGCGTAGGCCTGGTGGTGGCTGCGGCCGACCCGGCCGCGCAGCTGGTGTAGCTGGGCCAGGCCGAACTTGTCGGCGCGCTCGATCAGGATGGTGTTGGCGCTGGGCACGTCGATGCCGGTCTCGATGATGGTGGAGCAGACCAGCACGTTGAAGCGCTTGTGGTAGAAGTCGGACATCACCCGCTCCAGGGCGCGCTCCGGCAGCTGGCCGTGGGCGACCCCGACCCGCGCCTCGGGCACCAGGGCGCGCACCGTCTCGGCGGCGGTCTCGATGGTCTTGACCTCGTTGTGCAGGAAGTAGACCTGGCCGCCGCGCAGGATCTCGCGCAGGACCGCCTCCTTGATGACCGGCTCCTGGCGCTGCTGCACGAAGGTCTTCACCGACAGGCGGCGGGCCGGCGGGGTGGCGATGATGGAGAGGTCGCGGATGCCGCTCATCGCCATGTTGAGGGTCCGCGGGATCGGCGTGGCGGTCATGGTCAGGATGTCCACCTCGGCGCGCAGGTTCTTGAGGCGCTCCTTCTGGGCCACGCCGAAGCGGTGCTCCTCGTCGATGATTAAAAGCCCCATCTTGGGCAGCTTCGTGGACTTGGAGAGCAGCTTGTGGGTGCCGATGACGATGTCCGCCTGGCCCTCCTCGATGCGCTTCATGGCCGCGCTCTGCCCCTTGCCGGCGGTGAAGCGCGAGACCAGCTCGATGTTCACCGCGGTATCGGCGAAGCGGTCGCGGAAGTTCTCGAAGTGCTGGCGGGCGAGCAGGGTGGTGGGCACCAGCACCACCACCTGGCGGCCGGAGTGGACCGCGAGGAAGGCGGCGCGCATGGCCACCTCGGTCTTGCCGAAGCCCACGTCGCCGCACACCACCCGGTCCATGGGGCGCGGCGCGGTCATGTCCGCGATCACCGCGGCGATGGCGGCGCGCTGGTCCGGGGTCTCCTCGAAGGGGAAGGCGGCGGCGAAGCGCGCGTACTCGACGTCCGGCGGGGCGCAGGCGAAGCCTTCCCGGGCCTCGCGGCGGGCGTAGATGTCGAGCAGCTCGGCGGCGGTGTCGCGGATCTTCTCCGCCGCCTTGCGTCGCGCCTTCTCCCACTGGTCGGAGCCGAGCCGGTGCAGCGGGGCAAGCTCGTCGTCGGCCCCGGCGTAGCGGGAGATCAGGTGTAGGCTCTCCACCGGCACGTAGAGCCTTGCCCCTTCGGCGTACTCCAGGGTGACGAACTCGGCGGCCTGGCCGCCGGCCTCGAGGGTCTCGAGGCCCTTGTAGCGGCCCACGCCGTGGGTCTGGTGGACCACCGGGGCGCCGGGGCGCAGCTCCGAGAGGTGGCGAATGGCCAGCTCGTCGGCGTCGGTGGCCTTCTCGCGACGCCGGCTCTGGCGTACCACCTCGCCGTAGAGCTCGGATTCGCTGATCACCGCGAGGTCGGGGTCGCTCAGCCAGAGCCCGGCGCCGAGTTCACCCTCGGTGATGGCCATGGCCGCGTCGCCGGCGAGGAAGTCGGCGAAGTCCGCCACGTGGGGCAGGCCGAGGCGCAGCGGGGCCAGGGCCTCCTCCAGGGCCTCGCGGCGCCCGCGGGACTCGGCCACGAACAGCACCCGGGTGTCGCCGTGCTCCGCCAGGAAGGTCGACAGCTCGGCGAGGGGCTCCCTGGCCCGGGCGTTGATGCCCACCGGGGGGGGCGCCTGGGTGGCGGGCGCGAGGGCATGGCGATGCTTGGGGTCGTCGGTGAGCTCCACCCGGGGGTGGCGCTTGATGGCGGCGAACACCTCGTCCACCGGCACGAAGGCGCGGTGGGGCGGCAGCAGCGGCCGGGTGGGGTCGACGCCGAGGTTCTCGAAGCGGCCCTCGATGGCCGCCCAGTGGTGCTCGGCGGCGGCGAAGGTGCCCGGCAGCAGGGCCACCCGGGTGCCCTCGGCCAGGTGCTCGAAGAGGGTGGCGGTCTCTTCGAAGAACAGCGGAAGGTACTGCTCGAGGCCCGGGGAGGGGATGCCCTTGAGGGCGTCCACGTAGAGCGGGCACTGGCGTGGGTCGACGTCGAACAGGGTCTCGAAGCCCTCGCGGAAGCAGGCGATGGCGCTGCGCGACAGCGAGTACTCGTGGGCCGGCAGCAGCTCCACCCGCGCGACCTTGTCCTGGCTGCGCTGGGTGTCGGGATCGAAGGTGCGCAGGGTGTCGATCTCGTCGTCGAACAGGTCGATGCGCAGCGGCGCCTCGGTGCCCATGGGGAAGAGGTCGATGAGCGCCCCGCGCAGGGCGTATTCGCCGGGCTCATAGACGGTTTCCACCGCCCGGTAGCCGGCCCGGGACAGGGCGTCCCGGAAGACTTCGCGGTCGAGGGTCTGGCCGACCTCGAGGGTCAGCACGCGCCCGGCGATGTACTCAACCGGCGGCAGGCGCTGCATCAGGGTGTTGATCGGCACCAGCACGATGCCGTGCACGCCGTCCTGCAGGCGGCGCAGGGTGCGCAGCCGCGCCGAGACGATGTCCTGGTGGGGTGAGAAGCTGTCGTAGGGCAGGGTCTCCCAGTCGGGGAAGGGCAGCACCGGCATGCGGCTGTAGAAACGCAGCTCGTCCTCCAGGCGCAGCGCCTGGGCGGTGTCGGCGGTGATCACCAGCAGCGGGGCGTCTTCGGCAAGCCGAGCGAGCGCCAGGGCGCCGGCGCTGCCCTGGGGCGCCTGCCAGTAGAGGGTGTCGCGCAGGCCCTGGGGGCGCGGCGGATCCAGCGGCGAGAAGTTCGGCATGGTCACGTCGGTCGTCAATCGACGGGCGGGGCCCGCCGGGGTCCTGGATGGGGGCGAAGCGCGCATGATAGCAGATCCCATCCGCGGGTCGTTCCGTCCGCCTTATCGCGTATCTTTTTGTGTAGTCAAACGGCAATTTTTGTAATCTGGCTACACCGGCTGCGACCATCCAGCGATTGACCCCGGAAGCCCGCCCCGGATAATGAAGGCGAACCCTTGACCCCACCAGTGAGGCCGCACGTGAGTCAACAATCCTCCGATACCGTCTTTCAGGAATGGCACGATAATCAGGCGCTTGCCGAGCAGATGATCCCGATGATCGGTAAGCTCTACCGTCATAATAACGTGGTCACCACCCTCTACGGTCGCTCGCTCTTCAACCGCAGCGTCATCCGTATCCTGAAGGATCACCGCTACGTGCGGAAGGTCGAGGGGACCGAACTCTCCGTCCAGGACACCTTCCCCCTGGTCCAGGCCATGGGCGAGCTCAACCTGGGCCCGGCCCATGTCGACGTCGGCAAGCTGGGCGTGGCCTTCAAGAAGCGGGGCGGCGGCGACGCCGTGGCCTTCCTGCGTGAAGAGCTCGCCGAGATCGTCGACCGCCACGATACCAACGGCAACAACGGTGAGCCCAAGGACGTGGTGCTCTACGGCTTCGGCCGTATCGGTCGCATCCTGGCCCGGGTGCTGGTGGAGAAGGCCGGCGGCGGCAACCTGCTGCGCCTGCGTGCCATCGTCGTGCGCGGCCGCGGTGACATCGCCAAGGACCTCGAGAAGCGCGCCAGCCTGCTGCGTCGCGACTCCGTGCACGGGCCCTTCAACGGCACCATCAGCGTCGACGTGGAGGCGCGCACCCTCACCGCCAACGGCAACGTCATCCAGGTGATCTACGCCGATTCGCCCCAGGAGCTCGATTACACCGCCTATGGCATCGACAACGCCGTGGTGGTGGACAACACCGGCATCTGGCGCGACGAGGCGGGCCTCGGCCAGCACCTGGCGTGCAAGGGCGTGGCCAAGGCGCTGCTGACCGCGCCGGGCAAGGGCGACATCAAGAACATCGTCTACGGCATCAACCACGATGACATGACCGGCGACGATCGCATCATCTCCGCGGCCTCCTGTACCACCAACGCCATCGTGCCGGTGCTCAAGGTGCTCAACGACGAGTTCGGCGTCGAGCACGGCCACGTGGAGACAGTGCACGCCTACACCAACGACCAGAACCTGATCGATAACTACCACAAGGGCGACCGTCGCGGCCGCAGCGCGCCGCTCAACATGGTGCTGACCGAGACCGGTGCCGCGAAGGCGGTGGCCAAGGCGCTGCCGGAGTTCGCCGGCAAGCTGACCGGCAACGCCATCCGTGTGCCGACCCCCAACGTCTCCATGGCGATCCTCAACCTGCGCCTGGAGAAGGAGACCGACGTCGAGGCCCTCAACGACTTCCTGCGTCGCATGTCCCTGGACTCGCCGTTCCAGAAGCAGATCGACTACGTCGATTCGCCCGAGGTGGTCTCCACCGACTTCGTCGGCAACCGCCACGCCGGTATCGTTGACGCCAAGGCGACCATCGCCAACGGTAAGAACGCGGTGCTCTACGTCTGGTACGACAACGAGTTCGGCTACAGCTGCCAGGTGGTGCGTATCCTGCAGTACATGTCCAACGTGCACTTCCGCAAGCTGCCGCGTACAAGCGCCTAGCGCCTAGCGCCTAGCGCCCAGCCGTTCAGTGACGGGCGGCAGGTGACGAGGCAGAAAACGAGAAACCCACCGGATGTCGAGTCCGGTGGGTTTCTTCGTTGACGGTGGTATCGGCGCTGGCATCATCCTGCGGCGCTAGGCGCTAGGCGCTAGGCGCTAGGCGCTAGGCGCTAGGCGCTAGGCGCTAGGCGCTAGGCGCTAGGCGCTAGGCGCTAGGCGCCCCCTTGCCCCAGGTCACCCCTTGCGACCTTCGCTCAGGTGGTCATCTTCCGGCCTTCTCTTTATAATACTGGGGATTTTTCGGGGTGGTACGGGAAACTCCCGGGCCCGACTGGTAACGTACTGAGACGACAAGAATTCGAATCCATTCGAACCCCTTTCCTTCATCTATCCGATCCACCAACTGGGCGAGACTATGATCGAAGTCAAGAAAGGCCTGGATCTCCCCATCACGGGGACGCCCGAGCAGCGCATCGAGGATG
>NZ_CP071922.1:2719547-2725086 GCF_017584085.1 Halomonas sp. BM-2019 | reverse complement strand
CACGTATCGTCTCGGCGTTTAGTAGCGGGGCGAAGACCCTCGGTGTCTGTTTTGAGAAAGAGCCAAGCGAAAGAAAAACAGGAACCGCAGGTTGGTACAATACAGCGGCATTTCACCAGTTTGCGGAAGCGGAAGGTCTATACGCACAAACACTCAACGGTGATGCGTTTTCAGACGAAATTAAGGCAGAAACGATCGCTAAGATAAAGGCGGATCTCGGTCAAGTTGATCTTGTGGTTTACAGCTTAGCCTCACCAAAGCGCAAAGACCCAGAAACTGGCGAGGTCTTTAGCTCGACCCTAAAACCAGATTTGGTTCATGACATTTCACTCGAGCCAGCAACCCAAGAAGAAATTGATCATACGGTCAAAGTTATGGGCGGTGAGGATTGGGAACGCTGGATAGCGCAACTTGATGCTGCTGGCGTTTTAGCCGAGGGATGTCAAACAACGGCCTACACGTATATCGGCAAGAAATTAACTTGGCCGATTTATGGCCACGCAACCATAGGTCAGGCAAAAGAAGATTTGGATCGAGCTGCACATCAACTGCGTGTTAATTACAAGCATTTACATTTAAAGGCGTGGGTGTCTTCGCTTAAGGCGCTGGTAACACAAGCCAGTTCAGCTATACCTGTGATGCCACTTTATATTTCTTTGATATACAAAGTTATGAAAGAAGAAGGTACTCATGAAGGCTGTATCGAACAAATCTATCGATTATTTACTGAAGGGCTCTATGTCGAGGCTCCGCAGATCGACGAGGCGAATCGTTTACGCATGGATGGCTGGGAAACAAATGACAAAACCCAGGCAAAAATTGAGCAGCTATGGGACCAAGTAAATCAGCAAACTTTTCATCAGTTAGCTGACTATCAAGGGTACCATGCTGACTTTCTGCGTTTGTTTGGTTTTGGTATCGACGGCGTCGATTACGACGCAGATGTAAATCCTGTGGTAAATTGGTGATATTGATCGATTCGCACTAGACTTTGGTAGTAAACCAGTAGTGGTAAGCCAATTAAATTTCTAGATTGCGTTGGCCAGTTTTCTCAAAACCATGTAGAATACTGCGCTGGAAGTTACAGGGTAACCATGCAAAGTAACTAACGAGCTCCGTACCTGCGAAATGTAGGATCTGCGGGGCTTGTGTTTATGGTAGTATTCTGTCGCGACAAACGAATTGAGCTTTCAATCTTCCCTAAATTGAGTAGTGCAAACGCGTATGATTACGATAAAGAAAGGTTTGGATGTTCCTATCGCAGGGGCTCCCCAACAAACTATTGAAGATGGCCCGGCCATCACTACCGTTGCTACGCTAGGTGAAGAGTATGTGGGTATGCGCCCGACCATGCATGTCCAGGTCGAAGACCGGGTAAAAAAAGGTCAGATTCTTTTTGAAGATAAAAAGAATCCAGGCGTAAAATTCACTGCTCCTGCAGCTGGTGTAGTTAAAGAAATCAACCGTGGTGCAAAGCGAGTCTTGCAGTCGGTCGTGATCGAAATTGATGGCGACGAACAAGAAACTTTCGCTAAGTACGATGAAGGCAAGTTGCTCCAACTTAGCCGCGAGAATGTTCAACAAAACCTTGTTGATTCAGGCTTGTGGACTGCCATCCGTACACGCCCCTATTCGAAGTCTCCAGCGCTCGATTCTGAGCCAAAAGCAATTTTCGTTAATGCCATGGATACCAATCCATTAGCAGGCGATCCGCTATTGGTAATTAGTGAGCACGCGAAAGACTTCAGTAACGGTTTGAAAGTACTAAGCCGGATGACGGCGGGTAAGCTGTATGTATGCTCTGCGCCTGATGCGAAAATCGATTTCGATTCCGCCCCAGTAACGCATGAAACATTCAGTGGTGTGCATCCTGCCGGGAACGTCGGTACGCATATTCACTTCCTTGAAGGTGTGGATATGAGTTACTTCGTTTGGCATGTCAGCTATCAAGACGTGATCGCGATTGGTAAATTATTCACCACCGGTGAATTGTATACCGACCGGGTCGTTGCAGTGGCTGGTCCGGGTGTTAAAAATCCGCGTTTGTTGCGTACTCGGTTAGGAGCAAACCTGAACGAGTTGACCGCTGGCGAGCTTGCAGAAGGTAAGCAGCGTATCGTTTCTGGCTCAGTGCTAAATGGCCATAATGCAAACGGTGCCCATGCTTATTTAGGTCGCTTCCATAATCAGGTCTCTGTACTTGAAGAAGGTGACGAGAAATATTTCCTTGGCTGGATCTGGCCAGGTAAAGAAATGCACTCGATCACTCGTACGTTTACTGGACATTTGCGTCCGAAGAAACTCTTCAATATGAACGCATCGACTAATGGTTCGAATCGCGCCATGGTTCCAATTGGTAACTATGAACGCGTTATGCCGTTAGACATTGTCCCAACTCTGTTGTTACGTGATTTATGTGCTGGCGATCTTGAAAGCGCGCAAGCTCTAGGCTGTTTAGAGCTGGACGAGGAAGATTTAGCTTTGTGTACCTATGTGTGCCCAGGCAAGTATGACTTCGGACCATTGCTGCGTAAATGCCTCACCACGATTGAGAAAGAGGGCTAACGATGAGCTTGAAACATTTTATTGAGCGTCTCGAGCCGCAATTCGAGCCAGGTGGAAAGCATGAGAAATGGTACGCGCTGTATGAAGCGGTCGCGACTATTCTTTACACCCCGGGCACCACGAATAAGGGCACGACGCACGTCCGTGACAATATCGACCTGAAACGCATCATGATTCTGGTTTGGATGATGACCTTTCCGGCGATGTTCTACGGTATGTATAACGTTGGATATCAAGCATCACTGGCGGTTGCGCAAGGCTATGAATTAGCCAGCATCTGGCAGGTTGGTTTGTTCCAAATGTTCGGTGGTGAGTTTACTGCCGATGCAGGTTGGGGAACCATGATGTGGTATGGAGCTTGCTTCTTCTTACCCATTTATGCAGTAACATTTGCTGTTGGTGGTTTCTGGGAAGTACTGTTTGCGTCAATTCGTAAACACGAAGTAAATGAAGGCTTTTTCGTTTCTTCAGTGTTATTCGCTTTGACCTTACCGGCAACCATTCCACTTTGGCAAGTTGCGCTCGGTATTACCTTCGGTATCGTCATTGGTAAGGAAATTTTCGGTGGTACTGGCCGGAACTTCTTGAACCCTGCGTTAACCGGCCGTGCTTTCCTATACTTCTCGTTCCCAGCCGCAATTTCTGGTGACCAAGTGTGGACAGCCGTTGACGGTTACGCCGGTGCAACCAAATTAACCGAAGCATTTAACGGTGCTTTAGATTACTCAGATATGAACGCTTGGATGGACGCCTTCATTGGCCGAATTCCTGGCTCAGTCGGTGAAGTCTCGACCTTAGCTATCTTAATTGGTGGTCTGGCGTTGATATACTTCCGCATCGCCTCTTGGCGTATCGTCGGTGGTGTGCTCATCGGTATGATTGCATTCTCAAGTCTGCTTAACCTTATCGGTAGTGACACCAATGCTATGTTTGCAATGCCGTGGTACTGGCACCTTGTTATCGGTGGATTGGCATTCGGTATGATGTTTATGGCGACAGACCCAGTGTCGGCGTCGTTCACGAACCAAGGTAAGTGGGCATACGGTATTTTGATCGGCTTCATGACAGTCATGATCCGTGTCATCAACCCGGCATTCCCGGAAGGTATTATGTTGGCGATCCTATTTGCTAACGTATTTGCCCCGTTGTTTGACCACTTTGTAGTCCAGGCCAACGTGAAGCGGAGGGCATTACGTCATGGCAAGTAAGAACGATACCATTGGAAAAACGTTTACAGTCGTTATCTTACTGTGTTTAGTCTGCTCTATTATCGTTGCAGGTTCAGCAGTAGGGCTGAAAGAACGTCAAGAAGCCAATGCGGCATTAGCGAAACAAGCTAACATCCTCACGACTGCTGGCATTAGCTTCGCAGGGCGTGGTGCAGAAGCTGTATTCGCCGAGCGTGTTAACGTGTTTACTTACAACCGGGAGACTGGTGAGGTAACTCGTTTTGACTCAATGATTGCAATGGAATCAGCAATGGCCGACATCCGTAGTCAGTCAGTCGCTAGTGACGAAGACGTTGCCGGTGTGCGCTCAATCCGTCCGGAGCTGCCTGTATTTGAAGTTCGCGATGAAAATGGCGATGTTCAAACCTACGTGCTTGATGTACGTGGAGCAGGCCTATGGGGCATGATGTACGCATTTTTAGCCATTGAATCAGATGGTCAAACCATTCGTGGCTTGAACTTCTATGATCACGCAGAAACGCCAGGGCTAGGTGGTGAGATTCAAAACCCTCGCTGGGCAGGCCGCTTTGAAGGCAAAAAGGCGGTCACTGAAGACGGTGACGTAGCCATTCGTGTGACGAAAGGTGCAAACCCGGAGCAGAATGAAGTTGATGCACTTTCAGGCGCAACGATTACCAGTAATGGTGTCGACAGAACCTTCCAGTTCTGGTTGAGCGGAAACGCTTACGGCTCATTCTTAACTAAGCTGCGTGAAGAGGGGGCTATCTAATGGCAAGCACTAAAGAAATGAAGTCAGTGCTGTTTGGGCCAATTTTTGCCAACAACCCAATTGCACTGCAAATCCTCGGCGTATGTTCTGCTCTTGCAGTTACGTCGAAGCTCGAGAACACTTTGGTTATGTGTATCGCCCTGACCTTCGTATTGGTGTTATCGAATGTGTCAATTTCGATTATCCGTAACCACATTCCTTCGAGTGTGCGGATTATCGTACAAATGACTATTATCGCCAGTTTGGTAATTGTCGTAGACCAGTTGCTGAAAGCTTTTGCTTATGACATTGCGCAAGAGCTATCAGTTTTCGTTGGTTTGATTATTACTAACTGTATTGTTATGGGCCGTGCGGAAGCATTCGCAATGAAAGAAAAGCCAGGTATGGCTTTACTTGACGGTCTTGGTAATGGTTTAGGTTACTCAGTGGTTCTCTTAACTGTCGCGTTCTTCCGTGAACTATTTGGTTCAGGTAGCTTGTTCGGTTATCAGATTCTGCCATTGATCACTGAAGGTGGCTGGTACACCCCAGTTGGCTTGTTGGTATTACCACCAAGTGCATTCTTCATTATCGGCGGCTTTATTTGGGTACTTCGTACTTTCCGCCCAGAACAAGTTGAAGCGAAGGAGTAAGGTAAATGGAACACTATATCAGCATGTTCGTCCGTGCGGTGTTCATTGAGAACCTTGCACTATCATTCTTCTTGGGAATGTGTACATTCCTTGCGGTATCGAAAAAAGTTACAACTGCGATGGGTTTAGGCGTAGCGGTAATCGTTGTACTGGGGATTTCAGTCCCAGTCAGTAACATCGTTAACACCTTTGTCTTATCACCAGGGTCATTGTCTTGGGCAGGTTTCCCGGACGCTGATCTGAGCTTCCTACGCTTCTTGACCTTCATTGGTATCATTGCAGCGTTGGTTCAGATTCTGGAAATGACTCTCGATAAATACTTACCTGCGTTATATAACGCGCTTGGGATTTTCCTACCGTTAATCACAGTAAACTGTGCGATT
>NZ_CP071922.1:2690215-2719447 GCF_017584085.1 Halomonas sp. BM-2019 | reverse complement strand
CGTCACCGCCGTGGATACCCATCCGCTGTGCCCGAATCCCGCCGAGATCATCAACGAACAGCCTCAGGCCTTCGAGGATGGGCTCAAGGTGCTGGCGCGGCTGACCGAGGGCAAGGTCTTCCTGTGCACCACCCCCGGGGCGAAGATCCCCGGTGGCGACGTCAAGGGCGTGCAGGTCGAGGCCTTCGGCGGGCTGCATCCGGCCGGCCTGGTGGGTACCCACATCCACTATCTCTCGCCCGTGGCACTGCACAAGCGCGTCTGGCACATCGGCTACCAGGATGTGATCGCCTTCGGCAAGCTGTTCGCGGAGGGCAAGCTGGAGACCAGCCGCGTCGTCGCCGTGGGCGGGCCGCGTGCCGAGAAGCCGCGCCTGCTGCGCACCCGCATCGGCGCCAGCTCCGAGGAACTGCTGGCCGGCGAGATCGTCGATCCCGTCGAGACCCGGGTGATCTCCGGTTCGGTCTTCTCGGGTTTTGCCTGCGAGGGTTCGCTGCGCTACCTGGGCCGCTTCCACAACCAGTTCAGCCTGCTCGAAGAGGGCAACAAGCGCCAGTGGATGTCCTGGCTGTCGCCGGGTGCCCATCGCCATTCGGTAATGGGGATCTACCTGTCGAAGATCACCGGCCTCCAGAACTACGCGCCGACCACCTCCACCAACGGCTCCGAGCGCGCCATGGTGCCGGTGGGCATGTACGAGGAGGTGATGCCGCTGGACATCCTGCCCACGCAGCTGCTGCGCTCGCTGATCGTCGGTGACATCGAGTCGGCGATGCAGCTCGGCTGTCTGGAGCTGGATGAAGAGGACCTGGCCCTGTGCACCTACGTGTGCCCGGGCAAGTACGAGTACGGTCCCATCCTGCGTGACAACCTCACCCTGATCGAGAAAGAGGCCTGATGATGGGTATCCGACAGACACTCGACAATCTCGAGCCGCACTTCCACAAGGGTGGTAAGTACGAGAAGTTCTATCCGCTCTACGAGGCGGTGGACACCATCTTCTACTCACCGCCCAGCGTGACCAAGACCACGGCCCACGTGCGTGATGGCGTGGATCTCAAGCGCATCATGATCACCGTCTGGATGTGTACCTTCCCGGCGATGTTCTTCGGCATGTGGAACGCCGGCTGGCAGGCCAACATGGCCGTCGCCGACGGCTATGCCTCCATGGCCGGCTGGCGCGAGGCGATCCTGCTGACCCTGGCCGCCGGTCACGATCCGGGCAGCCTGTGGGCCAACTTCGTGCTCGGCGCCACCTACTTCCTGCCGATCTACCTGGTGACCTTCGTGGTCGGCGGCTTCTGGGAGGTGCTCTTCGCGGTCAAGCGCGGGCACGAGGTCAACGAGGGCTTCTTCGTCACCTCCGTGCTCTATGCCCTGATCCTGCCGGCCACCATCCCGCTGTGGCAGGTGGCGCTGGGCATCACCTTCGGTATCGTGATCGGCAAGGAGATCTTCGGCGGTACCGGCAAGAACTTCCTCAACCCGGCGTTGACCGGCCGCGCCTTCCTGTTCTTCGCCTACCCGGCGCAGATCTCCGGCGATGCGGTGTGGGTGGCCGCCGACGGCTTCACCGGCGCCACCGCGCTCTCCATCGCCTTCCAGGACGGCATGGCCGCCCTGACCGCCGAGCTCAGCTGGTGGGACGCCTTCTTCGGCTTCATGCAGGGCTCGGTGGGTGAGACCTCGACGCTGGCGATACTGATCGGCCTGGCCGTGCTGCTATGGACCAAGATCGCCTCGTGGCGAATCGTGCTCGGGGTCTTCCTCGGCATGGTGGCGACCAGCGCGCTGTTCAACCTGATCGGTTCCGACACCAACCCGATGTTCGCCATGCCCTGGTACTGGCACCTGGTGCTCGGCGGCTTCGCCTTCGGCATGGTGTTCATGGCCACCGATCCGGTGTCGGCCTCCATGACCAACCAGGGTCGGCTGATCTTCGGCGCGTTGATCGGGGTCCTGGTGGTGCTGATCCGCGTGGTGAACCCGGCCTTCCCCGAGGGCATGATGCTGGCGATCCTGTTCGCGAACCTGTTCGCGCCGCTCATCGACCACATCTTTGTTCAGGCCAACATCAAGCGCCGCAAGCTGCGCACCGGTACACCGGCCGAGGAGACTGCCTGATGGCACAGAGTAACGACTCCATCAAGAAGATCCTGACGGTGGCCTTCGCACTCTGCATCGTGTGCTCGGTCATCGTCTCCACCGCCGCGGTGGCGCTGCGCCCCATACAGCAGCTCAACGAGGAGCTGGACCGCAAGACCAACGTCCTGCGCGTGGCCGGGCTCTATGAGCGCGGCATGGATGTGGAAGCGGCCTTCCGCGAGATCACGGCGCGGGTCGTCAACCTGGAGACCGGCGAGTACTCCGATCGGCACGACCCGGAGACCTTCGATGGCTTCGAGGCCCGACGCGATCCGGCGGCCTCACGGACCCTCTCCGGTGCCCGCGATCCGGCCGGCCTGTCCCGCGTCGAGCACTACGCCACCGTCTACCTGGTCGGCGATCCCGACGACCCCGAACAGATCATCCTGCCCATTCGTGGCCAGGGCCTGTGGGGGCTGATGCGTGGCTTCCTGGCCGTGGAGGGTGACGGCAACACCATCGTCGGCATCACCTTCTTCGAGCACAGCGAGACTCCGGGGCTGGGTGCCGAGGTCAACAACCCGCGCTGGCAGGCCCAGTGGGATGGCAAGCGGATCTTCGCCGAAGAGGGTGACCTGAACCCGGCCATCCGCGTGGCCCGCGGCAGCGGCAGCGGTGATCATGAGGTGGATGGCCTCTCCGGTGCTACCCTGACGGCCAACGGCGTGACCAACATGCTGCAGTTCTGGCTGAGCCCGGAAGGCTTCGGTGAGTACCTGGCGAGGTTCCGTGCCAGCGTCGACCCGGATGACGCCCAGGACGCCGACGTCGAACTCGAAGCGGAAGGAGCCTGATCATGGCGGAAGCATCAACCAAGAGCGTCTTGATGACGCCATTGTTCAAGAACAACCCCATCGCGCTGCAGGTGCTCGGCATCTGCTCCGCCCTGGCGGTGACGACCAGCATGAGCGTCTCGCTGGTCATGACCCTCGCGGTCATCTTTGTCTGTGCCTTCTCCAACCTGTTCGTGTCGCTGATCCGGCACCACATTCCCTCGTCCATCCGCATCATCGTGCAGATGACCATCATCGCCTCCCTGGTGATCGTGGTGGATCAGGTACTCAAGGCGTTCGCCTACGAGATGTCCAAGCAGCTCTCGGTGTTCGTCGGCCTGATCATCACCAACTGCATCATCATGGGGCGTGCGGAAGGCTTCGCCATGCAGAACGGGCCGAAGCTCTCCTTCATCGATGGCGTGGGCAACGGGATCGGCTACGGCTTCATCCTGATGACCGTGGGCTTCTTCCGTGAGCTGTTCGGCTCCGGCAGCATCTTCGGCTTCACCGTGCTGCAGCCGGTGCAGGATGGCGGCTGGTACGTGCCCAACGGCCTGCTGCTGCTGCCGCCGTCGGCGTTCTTCATCATCGGCCTGATCATCTGGGTGCTGCGTGCCTTCCACCCGGAGCAGGTCGAGGAGAACGAATTCAAGATGAAGCACAACACCGAACCGAAGGAGGCCGTGTAACATGGAACACTACATCAGTCTGTTCGTCGCCTCGGTCTTCGTCGAGAACCTGGCCCTGGCCTTCTTCCTGGGCATGTGTACCTTCCTGGCCGTGTCCAAGAAGGTCTCCGCGGCCTTCGGCCTGGGCATCGCGGTGATCGTGGTGCTGACGATCGCCGTGCCGGTGAACAACGTCATCTACAACGCCCTGCTGGCGGAAGGGGCCCTGTCCTGGACCGGCATCCGCGGTGCCGAGAACATCGACCTCTCCTTCCTGGGCCTGCTCAGCTATATCGGCGTCATCGCCGCGCTGGTGCAGATCCTCGAGATGTTCCTCGACAAGTACGTGCCCGTGCTCTACAACGCGCTCGGCGTCTTCCTGCCGCTGATCACCGTGAACTGCGCCATCCTCGGTGGCGTGCTGTTCATGGTCGAGCGTAACTACAACTTCGGCGAGTCCGTGGTCTATGGCTTCGGTTCCGGGGTTGGCTGGGCGCTGGCCATCACCGCGCTGGCGGGTCTGCGCGAGAAGCTCAAGTACAGCGACGTGCCGGGTTCCCTGCAGGGCCTGGGCATCACCTTCATCACCGTGGGGCTGATGTCGCTGGGCTTCATGTCCTTCTCCGGCATCCAGCTCTGAGGCAGCTCGTGTTCACCCGGTGGTTCCGCCGCCGGGTGCCAGACAACGTGAAGCAATAGGAAACCGACATGGTTGATACATCCGTCATCTTGCTCGGTGTGGTCATGTTCACCCTGATCGTCATCGGTCTGACCCTGGTGATCCTGGCCGCCCGCAGCAAGCTCGTCAGCACCGGGGACGTGACCATCGAGGTCAATGGCGACCCCGAGCACACTCTGACTACCCAGGCCGGCGGCAAGCTGCTCAATACCCTGGCCGCCAACGGCATCTTCCTCTCTTCCGCTTGCGGTGGCGGCGGCTCCTGCGCCCAGTGCAAGTGTCGCGTGGAAGAGGGCGGTGGGGCGATCCTGCCCACCGAGGAGTCCCACTTCACCATGCGCGAGAAGAAGGACGGCTGGCGCCTCTCCTGCCAGGTGCCGGTGAAGCAGGACATGAAGGTCGAGGTGCCCGAGGAGGTCTTCGGCGTCAAGAAGTGGGAGTGCGAGGTCATCTCCAATCCCAACGTCGCCACCTTCATCAAGGAGCTCAACCTCAAGCTGCCCGAGGGCGAGAACGTCGAGTTCCGCGCCGGCGGCTACGTGCAGCTGGTGGCGCCGCCCTACGACATCAAGTTCTCCGACTTCGATATCGAGGAGGAGTACCGGGGCGACTGGGACAAGTTTGACCTGTTCAAGATCTCCCACAAGAACAACGAGGAAGTCATCCGCGCCTACTCCATGGCGAACTACCCGGAAGAGAAGGGCATCCTCAAGTTCAACATCCGCATCGCCACGCCGCCGCCCAACACCAACCATCCGCCGGGGCTGATGTCCACCTACGTCTTCAGCCTGAAGCCGGGGGACAAGGTCACCGTGATGGGACCCTTCGGCGAGTTCTTCGCCAAGGACACCGACGCCGAGATGGTCTTCGTCGGTGGCGGTGCGGGCATGGCGCCGATGCGCAGCCACATCTTCGACCAGCTCAAGCGCCTCGATTCCAAGCGCACGATCTCGTTCTGGTACGGTGCGCGCTCCTGGCGCGAGACCTTCTACAACGACGAGTACGACAAGCTGGCCGAGGAGCATGACAACTTCGAGTGGCACCTGGCCCTTTCCGATCCGATGCCCGAGGACAACTGGGATGGTCCCACCGGCTTCATCCACAACGTCCTCTACGAGAACTACCTCAAGGATCATCCGGCGCCCGAAGACTGCGAGTACTACATGTGCGGGCCGCCCATGATGAACGCCTCCGTGATCAAGATGCTGCTGGATCTGGGCGTCGAGCCCGAGAACATCCTGCTGGACGACTTCGGCGGATGATCTCCCTCGCCGCGAGGCGACACCCGGGGCTGGCCATGCGGCCAGCCCTCTTTCTGTTAACCCTGCTGATGTCGCTGGTCCTGCTGGCGGGCTGTCGTCAGCCGGGGGAATGGCATCAGTTCGAGGGCGTGGCCCTCGGCACCGGCTACCACATCACGCTGAATGGCGACCTGGACGAGGAGCAGCGCCTGCTCCTCCAGGCCGCCATCCAGGGTGAATTGGCCAGCCTGGACACGGAGCACGCGGCCCTTGCCCGGCTCCTCGCGGCGGGGCGCCTGCCCGGGCGCGACTGGCCCGCCTACGCCGGGGTCAGCGGGTATCTGCGAGAGGTGTTGCACGCCCGGGCGGTGGACCGCCTGGACCGGGTGCTAGGGGAGTTCGCCGTGGCACACGGCATGATCGAGCTCGGCGGCGTGATCCGCACCCGGGGCATGGCCGGGCGGCATCCCTGGCGGGTGACCTTGCCCCATACCGGCCTCGCCGATGCCCCCGACCTGCGCCTGCGCCTGCAGGACAGCGCCTTGGTCAGCCGCTCGGCGGCGGAGCCGGGGGGCGAGGCGCCGGCCCCCACGCGGCTCCTCGCGGTCAGCGTGGTGGCATCCAGCGCGGAGGCGGCGGAGCGCCTGGCCAGGGAGCTGCTGGCCGCCGATCCGGACGCGATCACGGAACAGCCCGCCCGACTCGTGGTCCTCACACCACAGGGCATTGAATTGGTTACCGGTTCTTCCCTCGAGCCACTGCTCGAACGGTGACCCAAGGACGGTGACCCAAGGAGAGTGACATGACTATCTGGTTAATGGTTTTTGCCTTCATGCTGCTGATCATGGCCGCCATGGCGATCGGGGTGATCCTCGGCCGCAAGCCGATCGCCGGCTCCTGCGGCGGGCTCAACCGACTGGGCCTCAAGGAGGGCTGCGAGGTGTGCGGCGGCAAGGATGAGGTGTGCGAGGAAGAGAATCGCAAGCAAGGCAGCGTCCGCCGCCGCAGCGACGAGAGCCGCGGCGCCGACCTGGGGTACGACGCGACAAGGCGCTAGGCCCTAGGCCCTTCGGGCAGCGCCTAGCGTCCAGTGACATTGGAGTTGTGGGAGGCCGGGTTCCCCGGGCGAATGGAGGCCGAAGGACTCCCAGTGGGAGATGCCAACACAAGCAACGCCGCCGGGGCGCCTGTGGCGCCATTCGCTCGGCATAGCCGACCTCCCACAAGACTCGGCTGCCCTTGGCGCCCGGCGCCCGGCGCTCGTAACGGATGTTGAAAAAGGAGATCGAACGGCCAATGGCAGTCCAACACTATGACGTGGTGGTGATCGGTACCGGGCCGGCGGGGGAGAGCGCCGCCATCAACGCCGCCAAGCACGGCCGGCGGGTGGCGGTGGTCGAGAAGCAGCCGCTGGTGGGGGGCAACTGTACCCACTGGGGCACCATTCCCTCCAAGGCGCTACGCCACCAGGTCAAGCAGATCATGCAGTTCAACACCAACCGCATGTTCCGCGATATCGGCGAGCCGCGCTGGTTCTCCTTCCCCAAGGTGATGGAACGCTCCCGGGTCACCATCGACAAGCAGGTGGAGATGCGTACCCGGTTCTACGCTCGCAATCGCATCGACCTGTACAGCGGCGTGGCGCGCTTCAAGGATGAGCATACCCTGCTGGTGCGCAACGACCAGGAGGGCATCGGCATGGAGGAGCTGGTCGCCCAGAAGGTGATCCTCGCCACTGGCTCGCGGCCCTATCGGCCCGCGGACATCAACTTCCGCCATCCACGGATCTACTGCTCCGATACCATCCTGAGCCTTTCCCATACCCCCCGGACCCTGATCATCTTCGGCGCGGGGGTCATCGGCTGCGAGTACGCGTCGATCTTCTCCGGCCTGGGGGTAAAGGTCGACCTGATCAACAACCGCGACAGCCTGCTCTCCTTCCTCGACGACGAGATCTCTGATGCGCTCTCCTACCACCTGCGCAAGCACGGGGTGCTGATCCGCCACAACGAGGAGTACGAGCGCGTGGAGTGCGATGACGCCGGCGTCACCGTCCACCTGAAGTCAGGCAAGCGGCTGCGCGCCGACGCCTTCCTGTGGGCCAACGGGCGCACCGGCAACACCGACCAGCTGGGCCTCGAGAACATCGGCCTCGAGGCCAACTCCCGTGGCCAGCTCGCGGTGGACGAGCACTACCGCACGGCGGTCCCGCATATCTACGCCGCCGGCGACGTCATCGGCTGGCCGAGCCTCGCCAGCGCGGCCTACGACCAGGGGCTGAACGCCTCCAGCGAAATGGTGGATGACGACTTCCGCTACGTCACCGAGGTGCCCACCGGCATCTACACCATCCCCGAGATCAGCTCGTTCGGCCGCAACGAACGCGAGCTGACCCAGGAACGGGTCCCCTACGAGGTGGCCCAGGCGTTCTTCAAGGACACCGCCCGCGCCCAGATCACCGGCGATACCGTGGGCATGCTCAAGATCCTCTTCGACCAGGACACCCTGGAGATCTACGGCATCCACTGCTTCGGCGACCAGGCCTCGGAGATCGTCCATATCGGCCAGGCGATCATGCAGCAGAAGGGCGAGGCCAACACCCTCAAGTACTTCGTCAACACCACCTTCAACTACCCCACCATGGCCGAGGCCTACCGGGTCGCGGCCCAGAACGGCCTGAACCGGGTGTTCTGAACCGCCCAGCCGGCTCCCGCCCAGACACGGCGTGAGAACCCACCTGCCCCTTGTTGCCAAGGGCAGGTGGGTGCCTGTCTCGCCCTCCTGGCCTGGCTCCCTCAGGCCGAAGACCGCCTCTCCAGACCCGCCTTGCCCAAGGCGAGGGTGGCCCTGGCGCTCGCGTCGTGGCCAGGCCACCTGCAATCGATCTCGGGGCTCTCTCCACGGGTACTAGAAATCACACCACGCCAGATTGAAAGCGTCATTGCCGTGGAATGACTAAAACCAACTACGCAAGACACCGAAACGTTTAGTAACATTGCGTATGACAAATTAACAAAAAACGGAAATAGCACGGCACGGCTGGGGAAATGACCAGGAATTCTCCGGCGGTAGCGTGTCCGGGCTTTTATCAGACCGACCAAGCCAGGATGACTCGTTCGGTGGATGCGACTGATTAGCGGTACACGACTTTCTCGCCACGTATTGGCTAAATCCAGATTGTTGGTGAAGGGAAAAATGACTACTACTAACTATAGGCCTGAAGTCGACGGCTTGCGAGCAGTCGCAGTCATTCCCGTCATTTTCTTCCATGCCGGCTTCGAGTGGTTCTCAGGCGGTTATGTCGGGGTCGATGTCTTCTTTGTGGTCAGTGGTTATCTGATTACCGGGATCATCTATGGAGAGATGCAACAGGGTCGTTTCTCGATCATCAATTTCTACGAGAGAAGGGCGAGACGGATCTTGCCCGCGTTGACATTCGTCAGCCTGATCAGCCTCGTGGTGGCGTGGCGCTGGATGTTGCCGGAGGAATTCAAGAGCCTCAGTGAAAGCCTGGTAGCGGTCAACCTGTTTGTCTCCAATATCTATTTTTGGCAGGACATGGACTACTTTGCCGGGCCGGCGGAATTGAAACCCTTCCTGCACACCTGGAGCCTTGCCGTCGAGGAGCAGTTCTACTTTTTATTCCCGTTATTCATGCTGCTGATCGCCAGGTACGGTAAGACGGCGGTTCTGTCGATACTGGGCCTGGGCTTCATGGCCAGCCTGGCGCTGGCAGAATGGGGGTCCGTCAATCATCCGAACGCCAACTTCTACCTGCTCCCGACGCGTGCCTGGGAGTTGCTGGCGGGCTCTCTCATTGCCATCTACCTGCACAACCGGACATTCAATCCATCGGCGCTGGTGGCCAACCTGATGGCGGGAAGCGGCCTGGCACTCGTCATGCTGGCGATCGTCTTCTTCGACGACACCGTCCCGTTCCCCGGCCTGTGGGCCGTCGTGCCGGTGCTGGGGACGTCTCTCATCATCCTGTTCGCCAACAGCGGCAATCTGGTCGGGCGTTTGCTCTCCCTCAAGCCTATGGTGGGGATCGGCTTGATCAGCTACAGCGCCTATCTGTGGCATCAGCCTGTCTTCGCCTTTGCCAGGGAGTTGAGCCTGGAGCCACTGACCCAGGTCGATTTCCTCCAGCTCAGCGTGCTGTCGCTCCTGCTGGCCTGGTTCTCGTGGTGGTTTGTCGAGCAGCCGTTCAGAAACAAGCGGCTGGTGTCACGAGCCCAGATATTCAAGGCATCGCTGACCGTATCCAGCCTGATGATCGGGTTCGGGTTGTATGGTGTCCATAGCCAAGGGATTCCGTGGCGCTTCAACGACGATGTCCAGTTGCTGTCGGAAGTCAGGATGCACAAGCTAATCAACTCGGTGGGCTGCAACTCCACGCCGGGTCATATGCTTTCCATTCAAGAGGCGTGTGAATACAACGCTGCTGAAGAGGGAGAAGTCGTGATCTGGGGCGATAGCCAGGCGACTCCACTGGTGGGACCGGTCGCCGAACGAGTCGATCAACTCGGGATGAAAGTCAAGCAATTGGTTTACACGAATTGCCTGCCCATATCCGGCTATACCAGGCATGACGACACGGATTGTGGTGATTTCAACAAGATGGCGATGGACTATATGATCGGCAACGACGATGTCGAAGTGGTCATCATGCTGGGACGCTACCCCTACCAGTTTGAAGGAGAGTATTTCGATAATGGTGAAGGAGGGGTTAGCGAAGAAAGAAAGATCTATGCGGTGCCGTACAAGAATAATGGCGCAAAGTTCATTGCCGATACATCACAGCGGATCGAGGCCGTCGGTGTCCTGCTCAGAGATACGGTCGAGCGTCTCCTGGAGGATGGCAAGCAAGTCATATTGATCTATCCGGTTCCAGAGGTCGGCTGGGATACTCCCTACTTTCTGGCAAGGGAAATGCTGCATGGTGTTGAGCGGAGTTTACCTTTGTCGACCAGCTATGACGTATTCAGGGAACGCACAGCGTCGACGTATGTGCAGTTCTCAAGGCTCGAGGATCACCCGAATCTTTTAAAGTATGAGCCGTCAACGATCCTCTGCAATGGCTATTTGCCCGGGCGTTGCGCTGCTGAAATGTCGGGCAAGATTCTCTATTACGATGACAACCACCTGAGCCGGTATGGTGCTGATTTCGTGGTGGATAATATTTTCGACAAAATAAGCAAAAAGGGATGGTGGGAAGAAAGACGCTAAGGAGTGAAATTGGCCGAGAAGCCTGAGAAACAGGCAGGCAGTGAAGGTTGATCATGCAACCGGCAGGGGAAGGGAAATGATGAAGATCTTGATTATTGGAAACATGGGATATGTCGGACCGGCGGTTGTCAAGGAGCTGGCTCGCCGTCATCCGGATGCGATACTGCACGGGTTAGACAACGCCTATTTTGCGCACTGCCTGACGGGCGCCCAGACACTACCCGAGCGTCATCTGGAGAAGCAGTTCTTCGGAGATGTGAGGAAGATCCCCGAAGGCATGCTGGAAGGCTACACGGCCGTGGTACAGCTGGCGGCCATCTCGAATGATCCGATGGGCAGTCGGTTTGCCGAAGTGACCAGGGAGATCAATCAGGAAGCGACCGTCCGGATTGCTCGACAGGCGGCTGCGGAAGGGGTCAAGAACTTCGTCTTCGCTTCGAGCTGCAGTGTCTATGGCGTCGCCAGCGGTGACCCGCGCAAGGAGGACGATGCGCTGTCACCGATGACCGACTACGCAAAGTCCAAGATTGGCAGTGAAGAAGCGCTTGCCGGCATCGAAGGCGACATGGTGATCACCAGTCTTCGCTTTTCCACGGCCTGTGGTATGTCTGACCGACTTCGCCTGGATCTGGTACTGAACGACTTCGTTGCCTGCGCGCTATCCCAGAAAAAGATAACCGTACTGAGTGATGGCACCCCTTGGCGGCCATTGATCGATGTGTCGGACATGGCAAGGGCCATCGACTGGGCCGTTCAGCGTGACGCCGCGAATGGCGGCAGAATCTTGAGCATCAACACAGGATCGAACCAGCGTAATCACCAGGTTCGTGATCTCGCCAATGCTGTGGCCGCTGCAGTGCCCGGCACCAGCGTCAGCATCAACGAGGCGGCTGCTGTCGATAGTCGGTCCTACAAGGTCGACTTCAGCCTGTACGAGGACTTGGCGCCGAATCACCAGCCGCAGATGACGCTACAAGACTCCATCCAGGGGCTGATCGAAGGACTGGGCAGAATGAACTTCCAGGATGCCGACTTCCGAGGCTCGTCATTGATGCGCCTTCACGTGCTGCAGGGACATGTAGATGAAGGAAGGCTGACAGATACCTTGACGTGGGCCGATGATCGACCGTCAGGCGCTAGCTGAAGCTGCTCTCTTTCCAAGGTGTGCTGTTACCATAAAACGCAGGAGCGATAATCATGAAAGTTGTCATTCTGGCAGGTGGTTTTGGGACTCGGCTCAGTGAAGAAACGGCCATTCGACCGAAGCCGATGGTCGAGGTAGGCGGGCGGCCGATTCTTTGGCATATCATGAAGATATACTCTCACTATGGTTTCAAGGACTTTGTCATCCTGGGTGGGTACAAGGTGGATTCCATTCGTGACTACTTTCTCAACTATCGTGGCAAGCAGACCGACTATACGATCGATCTGAAAAGCGGCCGTGTGGAGTGGTTGCGTGGCATCAATGAGGATTGGACGGTCACCGTACTGGATACAGGACCGGAGTCACTCACCGGTGGGCGAATCAAGAGAGCCAAGGAACTGATCGGCAATGAGCCTTTCTGCCTGACCTATGGTGATGGCGTAAGCGATGTGAATATCAGTGAGCTCGTGGAATCTCACAAGGCATCCGGCTGCTGGTGTACGCTGACGGCCGTGACCCAGCCAGGCCGCTATGGTGCCTTGCGACTCGATGATCAGAGCAGCCATGTGATGGCCTTCCGGGAAAAGGGGGAAGTGGATGGTGGCTTGATCAACGGCGGGTTCTTCGTCTGTGAGCCGGAGGTCCTTGATCTGATCGATGATGACTATACGACATGGGAGAACGAGCCCATGGAGCGTCTGGTCAAGATGAACAAGCTCGGCTATTACCACCATCAAGGGTATTGGCAAAGCATGGATTCACTGCGGGACAGGATGGTGTTGGAATCAAAGTGGGCGGATAATCCCCCATGGAAGGTATGGAAGGATTGAAGGCGTACTAGCTCAGTCATATCCTGACCAGACTATCCTTGCGAGATGACCATGATAATAGTAGATACTGCCTTGGCAAGAAGGGAAGCGGAGGGCAAACCGATCCGAGTAGGGATGATCGGTGCCGGGTTCCAGGGGAAGGGAATCGGGCTCCAGATCATGACGGCAACGCCCGGCATGCGTTTATGTGCCGTGGCCAACCGACACCTGGACTCGGCCAGCGACGTTTTCGGCCAGGTGAGCCGGTTGCCCACACGGTGCGACTCTCTCGCCGAGATCGAGGCGGCATTAGCCAGGGGCGATGCCGTGGTGACGGAGGATGCCAATGCCCTGGCCTCGGCAGAGGGACTGGATGTCATCATCGAGGTGACGGGCTCCATCGAGTTCGCGGCACAGGCCATTGTGACCGCGATCGACAGTGGCAAGCATGTGGTGCAGATGAATGCCGAGCTGGACGGCACCATCGGTCCGATACTGAAGCACCGGGCCGACAAGGCTGGCGTGATCTATACCTTTGCGGATGGTGACCAGCCGGGAGTGCAGATGAACCTCTACCGCTTCGTCGCTGGCCTGGGCGTGAAACCGGTTCTCTGCGGCAATATCAAAGGCTTGCACGACCCCTACCGCAACCCGGAGACGCAGCGTGCCTTTGCGGAGCGTTGGGGGCAGAAGCCGGCCATGGTGGCGTCCTTTGCGGATGGAACCAAGATCTCATTCGAGCAGGCGATTGTCGCCAATGGCACGGGCATGCAGGTGGCGCGTCGCGGCATGCTGGGCCCAGATTTCTCCAACGGCGACCCCGGCTCACCGCTGGTCCCCATCGAAGATACCATCGGCGCGTTCGAACCCTATCTGGACTCAGCTGGCCCCGGCCTGGTGGACTACGTCGTGGGTGCGAGGCCTGGTCCAGGTGTCTTTGTGCTGGGTAGCCTGGAGGATCCGCGCAAGCAGCACTATCTGGAACTCTACAAGCTAGGGAAGGGACCCTACTACTGTTTCTATACCCCCTACCATCTGTGTCATTTCGAAGTGCCGACGTCAGTGGCCCGGGCCTGTCTGCTCGCTGACCCGGTTCTGACTCCCCGTGGCGCGCCAAGGGTTGGAGTCGTTGCCGTGGCCAAGAAGGACCTGGCCGAAGGCGAATGTATCAAGGAGTTTGGTGGTTTCGAGGTATATGGTGTTGCAGAGAACATGGAGACTATCCGCAAGGAACGGCTTCTTCCTGTCGGATTGGCAATTGACTGTGTCATCAGAAGAAATGTGAGCAAGGAGACCCCGCTTACCTGGGATGATGTGCAGCTTCCCGAGGGCCGCCTGGTGGATCGTCTCTATAGCGAACAGGAACGGTTGTTTTCTGGCAATCTCGAAGGATAAAGGAATCTATCATGAAATTCATAAAGACCGATCTCAAGGATGCGTACCTGATTGAACTCGAGATGCGAGGGGACGACAGGGGGTTTTTTGCAAGAAGCATGTGCCGCGACGAATTTTCTGAAGTGGGACTGGATAGCAATTTTGTCCAGCAGAACACCTCCTTTTCGGCTCAGCGCGGCACCCTGAGAGGCATGCACTTCCAGAGGGCTCCCTTTGGCGAAGACAAGCTAGTGCGCTGCATCAGCGGTGCCATTGTCGATGTGATCGTGGATATACGTAAGGATTCACCTACTTACCTGAAGCATCAAATGTTTGAGTTGACAAGCCGTAATAGGCTTCAGCTGTATGTGCCGAAGGGGTTTGCACACTCCTTCATGACCCTGGAGGATAATGTTGAAGTGAGCTATCTGGTAACGGCACCCTATACGCCGGCATCAGAGGATGGCTTGAGATACAGTGATGAGGAACTTGGTATCGATTGGCCGTTGCCGGTTACGGTAATATCGGAGAAGGATGACAGTTGGCCACTGTTGAAAGATCGCCAGGAGGCTCTCTACTGAGGGCGACGTAGGAAGAGGATATTCCAGGTAGTGTGAATGATAAAGAAGGGCCGCCAGTGCTGTCATACTACTTGATGATGTGAGTATTTAGTAGTAGCAGGCCCTTCATCAATAACGACTGGCATGGATGACGAGACAGCATTGTCTGCGCGCAGGATGGAGGTGATGATGACCAGGGTGATAGCAGTTGTTCTGACATACAATAGGCGTGATCTTCTAAAGCGTTGTCTTGATGCTGTCCAGAAGCAGACCAGGCCCTGTGATGAGATCTTTGTCATCAATAATGCCAGCACCGATAATACTGTCGAAATGTTGCGGCGTGAAGAGTATCACGGTATCAAGGTCTATTCTCTGAAGGAAAACCTGGGTGCCGCAGGTGGGTTCCACACAGGCTTCCGGATGGCTTATGATAAGGGGGCAGACCAGGTATGGATGATGGATGATGATGTCATACCCGAACCCGGTGCACTCCAGACCTTGCTGGAAGCCGATGCTCTTCTCGAGCAATACAATGCAAAAAGAAGCTACTTGGTGTCGACCGCGTTTACAGAATCAGGTGAGGTCACGAATACACCGATGATGTGTGAAGGGCTGAACAAGGCCGGATATATGGGGTGGCCCAAGTACCTTCACCATGGAGTCGTCGCTGTCGGAAGCGGTACCTTTGTTTCCATTCTGGTGCCACGTCAGACACTGGAAACATATGGCCTGCCGATTGCTGAGATGTTCATCTGGGGAGAAGATGCAGAATTTACCTTGAGAATCACTCAAGAGGATCCTGGCTACCTGGTGGGTAACAGCAAGGTTTTACATATTCGACACGGTAGTTCCAAGATCAATATTGTGGCAGAAAATAATCCAGTGAGAATTTCCTACTACAAGAATTATGTCAGGAATAACGTGTTTCTGGCGAGAAAATACAAGGGAAAAGTTCGGTTGTGCTCTGTTGTCGTGCATAATTTGATGCTTTCCTTCCGTCTTATGATAAAGGGGGAGTTTCATAAGGCAAGTGTCGTGCTGACTGGCTTGATTCAAAGCATGCGCTTCAAGCCTGCTGCCAGGAGCGTAGATGGCGATTACGACTATTCATGCTTATCCTTGTCAACATGCGGCATCACGAATCAGTACTATAGTGTCACTCCCGAAAGGCTGAAGGAATCGCAGCCTTTTGATGAAGCGAACTGTACACGGTAATGGCGGCTTCAGAGGCTTGTTCAATTGCTTGTGCCAAAGGTTTACTTTTCTTGCGTATCATAACACCTTGCAAGATTCAGCATAAATTCTGCTGGAGCCGATGATGAGCCTTCGCAGATCACAATTGTGAAACAATCCATGCTAGGGACGATAAAGGGGAAAGGTATCCTATGTTATCGAATATCAAGCAGCTCTATTCATTGCTAACCTCCGAGCAACGTAGGCGGTTGTTTCTCCTGCAGCTTCTTGTTGTGATGATGGCTTTCGCCGAGCTGGCCAGTATTGCGGCGATTGGTCCTTTTATGGCAGTGGTTGGGGATATGAGCCGTCTGCAGGGGGATGGCCTCCTGGCGAGTGTTTATTCATTCAGCGGCGCCAGTGACCCCACCACCTTTCTTTTATGGCTAGGCCTTTCTGTACTTATCGTGCTCACCGTGGCTTCCGCAATATCCATTTTTACCACATGGCGGCTGGCGCTCTACTCTCAGCAGGTGGGCGCAGAACTGAGCACGAGGCTGTTCAAGCACTATATGAAACAACATTGGCTATATCATGCAAGCGGCAGTAGCAGCCAACTGACCAACAAGATCTCTCAGGAAAGCCGGCGTGTGACAGATTTTGTGCTGACACCGCTTATGCATATTAATTCCAAGTTAGTGGTGGCTCTGTTCATTGCAACGGCAATTTTTGTGTTTAACCCATGGGTTGCCTTGAGCGGCCTGGCACTGTTTGGTTTCGTCTATTGGGCACTTTACCGTACAGTACGCCGGAAACTGCTGAAGAACAGCAACGTCGTCAGCGCAACCAACAGCATGCGGTTCAAGCTGATGAACGAAGGCTTTGGCGGAATCAAGGATACCTTGCTATTGGGCCGTCAGCATGACTTCAACCGGCGATTCGAGAAAACGAGCGAGCAGCTGGGGCGTGCCCAGGGGGTCACCAAGGGGCTCAGTCAGGCTCCTCGTTACCTGATGGAGCTGGTTGCTTTTGGTGCTGTCATCATGCTGGTACTCTATCTTCTGGTCACACACGAAGGTAACCTGGGTACGATCCTGCCGATTCTTTCTGTCTATGCGCTAGCAGGTTTCAAGCTGCTGCCTGCCTTCCAGCAGATTTATAGTGGTCTGGCAACAGTAAGAGGAAATATCTCGGCATTTCACAGCCTGAAAGATGACTTGGAATCCAGTCATGGAAATCAATCCAAAACGGGCGGTGATCAGCTGGAAATGCTTGAAGGTCCTGAGAGCCATGGGAAGTGGATTCCGCGGCAAGCGATTCATCTGGACAAGGTAACCTTCCGCTATCCTGACAAGGAGGAGCCGGCGCTAGATGAGCTGGATATTACCATACCAGTTAATGGTGTTATTGGACTGGTCGGTGCCTCCGGTTCAGGAAAGAGTACCGCTATTGACATGCTCCTAGGCCTTATTGACCCGCAAAAAGGGAGCCTGAAACTGGACGGAGACCCATTGACCTCAGAGCGTCGGCGAGCCTGGCAGAACAGTGTTGGCTTTGTCCCACAAAGCATTTTCCTGGCTGATTCCAGTATAAGGGAAAATATCGCCTTTGGTCTTCCCGCCGATAAAATTGATGACGAGAAAGTCAAGCGTGCCGCCACAATGGCTCACCTTGATGAGTTGCTGGAGCGATTGCCAGAAGGACTTGATACGCGTGTTGGCGAGCGGGGCATTCAACTTTCCGGTGGACAACGACAGCGTATCGGTATTGCCCGTGCCCTCTATGACGATGCAGAGGTGTTGGTTCTTGACGAGGCAACGAGTGCGTTGGATGGCATCACGGAGCGACTCGTGATGGATGCCATACACGATTTTTCAGGGAAAAAAACCATCATCATGGTCGCTCACCGTCTGGCAACAGTAAGGCCTTGTGATTGTATCTTCTTGTTGGAGGCGGGCAGGGTGGTTGACTGCGGTACCTATGATGACCTAGTCAATCGGAACAAGACCTTCCAGCGAATGGCTGAGCATGCCTGACGCTGTGGCCATCGTAATACCGCGAGTAATATCATTCATGACGTTCTGCTGACTGGTTGTTGGATTGCGATGGTGGAATTTCGAGTAAAAGAGACAATTTTCCAATCTTTAAGTTTCCATGTGAAGGAGAATCCTTGGAAGGTCAAGTGAGAGCTAGCCTTGTGAGGTCAGGAGAAAATTATGTCCTTGGGATCAATTGCAGATGACAACAATATCTTGATCGCGGCAACGGTAGGTAGTCACGTGGGCGGCACTCGTGCAGTTAGCCGTCCATCAGCAAACAATACAAAACCTAAGGATGCTTGTGTCACTACCAGTCAGATGGGTATGCAGCCAAGCGGTGACCCGGTAAAGGATCAAGAACAACTGCAGACCTTCCTGGATAATATTGCTACGGATGGCATAGAAGGGCTGATTGAAGAGGGCCACTGGCTGGCGTACAAGAAACTGGATTTGCATGATGGTACCCGGCTTAGCGGTCAGGGAATGGAAAGAACGATTATCGAGGCACGGACCGAGGATTGGCGCCAGGATAATTATGTATTGATGCACCTGAACGTCGATAGGACGCTTCATCATCATGGTGTCTTTCTCAAGGATTTTTGCCTGATTGGTGCCGATAAAGAGGCGACACACAATGGCCCCTTGATTCGACTGGAAGGGATGTCAGACTTTCTTCTTGAACGGATTCTTGCTGTCGATGCATCAAGTTATAGCTTCTACATTACTGGGTATGGCGTCGGTAACTTTACCAATGATATCCATAGCGATTTCTGGAACTCGACCCACCGGGGAATCATTCGCCAATGTCGGGCGCTGCGTGGGTTTATCGGCATCGGGTGTGAGGGCGGTGCCCAGAACGTACTGATTATGGGAAATCATACTGATGGCCAGGTGCTTCATGGTTTCCGATTAGCCTCAGCCTATGATACGCAGTTGATTGCCAATAGTGCCGTCAATACCCGTAACGGGTATTGGATTGACCGGCATCGGGGTATCCATGTGCTATACAACACCGCCAGTAACGTAGAACAGGGTTGCGCTTACGGAGGATTTCATCAGACCGATGATGGTGAAATCTCTACGGGTCTCTGGATCATGGGTAATCAGTTCAAGACGAGCAGGTCGGGAATCACCGATGCATACCAAGGCACTTCCGACAAGTTCACCCGCATGGTGAAAATCAAGGACAATTACCTTTTGGGGGGAGGGATTAGACTCCTGTGGTCCCGGCAAATCGATGTCCAGTCGAATGATGGAGATGGCAGTAACGCCATCGTGACCTCCCACAAGGTGTCAGGCATGATTGGTAATAACTATATGCGCTTGATGAATCGCTCGCCGGATGTCGTAGATATCGGAAGGAATATGACTCCCCCGTCAGCCTAGTACCCTGTCAGCATGGAGGGCAACCAGCATGGAGGGCAACCAGCATGGAGGGCAACCAGCATGGAGGGCTACGCGCAGCTCCATGCGAGCAGCCACTCTGGCTGTCCGGGACAGATAGCGTATCAAGTACTAGGTTTTTGGTTCTCAGGTTCCGGATGACTGCTTCCAGATGCTGCAGTCTCCAAGAAAGGAGCGACCTCCAAAAGACGAGTGACCGCCCCCTATTCTGATAAACTTGTTTAATATCAATATTTTATCTGCATGTTCGAGCCGTTCTCTTTCATCAGCTCGCATGATGTTTCAGGTCCTTGAGTATTAGGAAATTCATGCTCGTGTGGGTTCGTAAAATTTGTAATTTTGTGTAATTATGGTTGTACTCCTGTAACGCTCAGGCTCTCGCAGATATAGGCTCGGATCTCTCAGGAGATGAGGGCCAGGTGACAAGACCGGGTGGGACGAATCAGTCCGGCTCCAGATGGCTAAGGAGTCAGGTCGGTTACCAGGGGAACAGCATCTATCGGTCGCACCTAATCACAAACACTCGGAAAGTCGCACGAGTAAGGGAGAAGACCATGAAGAAGTTAGTACGTGGTACCTGTTTCGCTGTTGCGCTCTTGCCTATAGGGCTCATGGGGGGCTGTGCGCTCTCGCCAGGCGGTCATATTGACTACAAGGCTGAAGAAGTTTCCCTTGAAAATCAGGTAGATATTATCACCATTACGCCGAGTCTCGTGTCAACGTATCGCATGGACAACGATACCAGCAAGGCTCGTGGCATGACACCGGAGATGGTGAGAGAGATCGAGACTTACCAGTACCGTGTAGGGCCGGGCGATGTGCTGAATATCGTTGTGTATGATCACCCAGAGCTGACCATTCCGGCCGGAGGGGAGCGCAGTGCGGCAGAGGCGGGGAATACCATCCATGCCGATGGCACGATCTACTACCCCTACATCGGCAATATCCAGGTAGAAGGTAGGACGGTAAACGAGATACGTCAGATAATTACGCGTCGGCTGGCAACCTACATCACCGATCCCCAAGTAGAGGTCAATGTTGCCGCGTTTCGTTCAAAAAAGGTGTACATCAGCGGTGCTGTCAATAACCCAGGTGTTCAACCAATTACAAATGTTCCTTTAACTGTTCTGGATGCAATCAGCGCAGCAGGTGGCGCAACCGACAATGCCAACTGGCATAATGTTGTACTCACTCGGGGAGGCCAGGAAAGAAGCTTGTCTCTCTATGAAATGCTGAAGAGGGGAGATCTGACCCAGAATACTCTCATGCAGCCAGGCGATATACTGCACGTGGCATCTGCCGATAACCAGAATATTTCTGTATTGGGTCAGGTCAGGAATCCGGGTAATATCACCACCGGTAGGGAACGTTACAGCCTCACTGATGCCTTGGGTCGCGCAGGTGGTGTTGTCGAAACGCGTGCCGAGCCATCCGGCATTTTCGTTATCCGGGGCAATCCGCCGGGAAGTGAAAAAATGGCAACCGTCTACCAGTTGGATATCTCCAATGCGGTCGCACTTAATATGGGGTCCCACTTCCCGCTGCAACCACATGATGTTGTCTACGTGACCTCTGCACCGCTGGCGCGTTGGAACACTGTCATCAGTCTGCTGCTGCCATCCATCACCCTTCCCGGCACAGTGGCTACAACCACGAGCGATATTGGTGACCTATAACGCAAGGGAATCTATATCATGGAAGCCTCATCTACCTATGGTCTGAGGATCCGGTGAGGCTGTCATGATACTCAGAGCTGCATTCGAACCTGACATGCACCAGTACCCTATCGATGGATGACAGACAATGAATAGTTTCACTTCCAATAAACCCATAGTGCAGCCCAGCAACAATCCTGCACCGGCTGTCAGCGTGCCTCAAGGTGATGAGAATATCGACCTAGGTCGTACCTTGGGAATGTTACTGGACAATAAATGGAAAATTATTCTCAGTACCCTGCTGTTTGGGTTGGCTGGGTTGATCTATGCCTTGCTCGCCACTCCCATCTACCAAGGGGATGCGCTGGTGCAGGTGGAGAAGACCGGACCCAGGACCGGTGCCGACCAAATTGCCGCGATGCTCCTGCAGGAGGAGCCTGTCACCGGTGCTCAGATGGAGATCCTCCGATCCAGACTCATTGTTGGCCAAGCGGCCAATCGTCAGAATCTGGATATCAGTGTGTCCCCGGCTACATTTCCCATTATCGGTGGCGCTATCATCCGGTATGAGGTCCCCCGACCCGACTTTGCGCAGGGGCGACCCGAAATCTGGGGTGGAGAAAGGATTCTCGTCGAGTCACTGAGTGTGGCCCCCGAGCTGGTTAACAGGGAACTCACCCTGGAAGTGACAGGTGAAAATAGCTACCGGATTCTGGACGTTGATGACCATGAGCTGATGAGCGGCCTCTCCGGGCAGCGCTCGTCGTCGACCGAGCCATGGATGGAGATTTATGTCAGCGACATCCAGGCCCCCCCCGGGGCTCAGTTTACGGTGGTCAAGCGCAGCCAACAGTCAATGATCAATTACTTACGGAATCGCTTCGTAGTCTCTCAAAAAGGAGACCGTGACACGGGAATCCTGGAGCTTGTGCTGACCGGCCCAGACCGGGCGGAGGTAGAGTCCTCGCTGAATGCGATCACGGAAGTCTATTTGGCGCAGAATATTGCACGTCAGGCCGCTGAGGCAGAAAACAGCCTGCAGTTTCTCGATGAACAGCTGCCACGTGTGCGTGAGCAACTCGTGGAGGCCGAGAATCGCCTGAACAGCTATCGCATGGAACAGGAAAGCGTCGATCTGACAGAAGAGACGCGCAACGTGTTGGCCAGCATGGTTGACATAGAAAGCCGCCTGAATGACCTCGATCTGCAAGAGACCGAGCTGTCGCGCCGCTTCACCCCGAATCATCCCATGTATGCTTCCCTGCTTGAAAAGAGGGCGCAGCTGGAACGTGAACGTGCCAACCTGGAACAGCGCACCAGTAATCTTCCCGAAACTCAGCAGCAGATTCTTCGCATGAATCGCGATGTAGATGTGACTCAGCAAATCTACGTGCAATTGCTGAACCGCATGCAGGAACTCAACATTGCCAAGGCTGCAACCGTTGGCAACGTCAGGGTTATTGACTTTGCCGTCACTCGGTCTAGTCCGATCAAGCCAAAATCAGCTCTGATTGTTATCATTTCACTACTTGTGGGTGCCTTGTTGGCTACCAGCATTGTCCTCCTCCGTGGATTCCTCAACAAGGGAGTAGAAAGTGCCGAGCAGCTGGAAGACACCGGGCTGCCTGTATACGCCACAGTGCCACGCTCAAGTGATCAGATGAAACTTGTCAAGCGTGTCAAGTACCGTAATAGCAAGGGGTCACAGCATGCCATTGGGAGCTTCCTTGCCGAACTCTACCCCACGGATATGGCAGTTGAGGCCATTCGTGGCCTTCGTACCAGCTTGCACTTTGCGATGATGGATGCCCGCAACAACTCCATCATGATCACGGGGCCGAGTCCCGGCATCGGCAAGAGCTTTGTTACCATCAACCTGGCGTTCGTCTGTGCTCAGGCTGGACAAAAGGTCCTTATCATCGATGCGGATATGCGAAAGGGAAATCTCCATTTTGCCTTTCATGATAAGTCTGAACATGGTCTTTCGGAGGTGCTTTCCGGCAAGCTGGATGTCGAGGGGGCCATACGTACCTCTGAGGTTCCTGGGCTGAATTACATGACCCGCGGGGTAGCACCGCCTAATCCCTCAGAGCTTCTGATGCGTCATACTTTTGCGGAGATGCTCGATAAGGTTAGCCATGATTATGACGTGATTTTCATCGATACACCGCCGATTCTGGCCGTCACGGATGCTTCTATCATCGGAAAAGTCGCAGGAACTTCACTGATGGTGGCTCGCTTTGGTGTCAACCCTCCGCGGGAGGTCAAGATCGCAGCACGCCGTCTTGCCAATACCGGTGTGCCTGTCAAGGGATGTATCCTGAATGCCATCGAGAAGACCGCAGCAATCAGCTATGGTTACGGGTATTACAGTTACTCCTACAAATAACTCGGGCATCAGGGGCTGGCACATGGATGCCAGTCCCTGAACGTTACTCCACGAGTCTATGCCTGAAAGCCGAACAGGCTGAAATGCACAAGGGTGGATCGCCGTGAAATACACGACCAGAACTGCCGATGTTGATAGCTTCAGGGGAGGGCTACGCTATATTCATGGGATTACTTACCCAAGAATATTCATGCTCACCCTGTTTCTTTACCTTTATTTGTTAAGCCCGTACTTTGACCTCCGTGTCATGGTTCTGCACGGCGGCATGTTGTCAATCCTTATCTTCTTTGGCATGTACCCTATCCTTACCGGTAGGGCGTTTCTCCAATTGCCTCTGGTTCTGACACTTATCACACTGTGTCTTTTCTTTCTCTACAATCTCACGGTGCTGATCTTTTATACTGACGTGTTCAATACGACTTTCTCCAACTATATCATCCAGGTTGCGATTTATATACTCGTGGGCTATGTGCTCGCTCTCTCCTTCATGAAGAATGCCCTGGATATGGATCAGGCATTGACGATTTGTTTCAAGCTGATTGTTTTCATTGTTTTTGTCAACGCTGTCATTATTGTACTGGAGTATTTTTTCCCTCCATTCCGAATCGCCATTGAGTCCATGCTCTATCTTTCTGAAAGCGCTAACATCGATTATCTGACGAGAGAGTTTCGATTACGTGGAATTGCTTCCGGTGGTGCGGCAAATCTTTCGCTATTCCACGGTACAATGCTGATTCTTCTTCAGGCATTGTACTTGAAGAAAAAGATTGGCTTTACTTATTTCGCCATTGCGTCATTGACTATATTTACTTCTCTGCTGTTCATTGGCAGGACAGGTATTGTCATGGCAATCGCCGGTATTGTCATGTTTCACTTTCTCAACTTCGTCATGTCAAGGGACAAGCTCTCGGCACGGCGAATGCTGATATATTTATTCGTTTCCGCGATTGTTGTCATCATTCCGCCAACCTTTGCCATGCTGTTTCCGGATAACCTCCTTGCTTATTCCATTTCCTTTCTGTACCAAGGCGTAGAAGGTGTTCAGCAGGAGGGAACAACGGATGCTTTACGGAGAATGATCAATATCCCCAACGAGTGGCCCAAGCTTTTGTTCGGTGTGGGGTCTCACTGGGGTGATTTCGATCTGAGACGAAGCTATGATATAGGCTATTTGAAGATGTTTACCGCATTGGGAATACCGCTTGCCGTCATATTTTATCTCTTTGTGGCATATCTAGCCAAGCATGTGCTCACAATTACTCATTACAAGAGTTTTTGGATCGTGTTTATGATGATAATGTTTATATCCGAGTACAAGGAAGACTTTATTTTCAAGGGGTATTCCGCAAGACTTATGTGGCTGATGATTGGTATGGGGTTGTGTTACAAGTTTTCGCAAACCTATTTGAAACAAAGGCAAGGTCGAGCCGTGTCGGCTTCCTGAGGTCACGGCATCAAGCGAGTTTCAATTACCATATGGAATCAAGTGGAATCAAGGAGTTGGCCATGAAACCTCTAGTAACAGTCATCATCCCCGTTTACAACAAGGAAAAATATATTTCGCGCTCCATCCAGTCTGTGCTCGATCAATCTTATACTCAAATCGAACTATTGATCGTGGATGATGCAGCAACCGATGGCAGCCTTGCTCGGGTTGCGGAATTCGATGACCATAGGATCAGGGTGATACGACGCGAGACCCCCGGTCCAGGGGGGTACGCCGCAAGGAATCTGGGCGTAGAGAATAGCTCGGGTGAATGGGTGGCCTTTTTGGATGCAGATGATGTCTGGCTGCCCGATCACTTGGAACGTGCAGTCCAGATGACTCGTGAATATCCGGATATTCCGATCATTTCGGCAGGCCGGATCAACCAGACCGGCGACAAGCAGGAAATGGATCCTTTTACTCAACACTTCATTGATGACGGAGTAAAGGTGCTCTATCTGTCCGACTATCTCAAGTTCGCGTGCAAGGGTATGCGAGCCATGCAAACTAATACACTGCTGCTGAATCGAAAGGCTCTGTTTAGTTGCAAGATATTTCCAGAGGGACGAACAGACCGTTCAGGTGACTTGTATGCATGGGTGCAACTGTTGGCAAGAATGAAAGTGATGGTATGGTCACCGCATATTTCAGCAATTTCCTATCGTGATGTCATCGGTGTTTCCAGAACCTCCACTCCCTCAATCAAGCTTTTTCGAGACATGGTAGATGACTTGAGTCCTTACGTGAGCCGCGAGGATGTGAAGTGGATCAAGAACTTCGCTAATCATATGGTACAGTACGCGTGGTTGGAAAAAAAGAAGAAGCGTGTGTCACTTCCTTTTTCTGTTCTTCCTGGTTCGTTTTACTGGTCGTCAGATCCATCATTCTGTTTGAAGTGGACAGTTATTTCCATCATGCCCTTCGGCTTTCTTGAGTGGGTGCATAACCGTTATCTGGCTGGATAGTGTTGACATCGCTTGCCTCAGTTTTTACCCCAAGGTAGGCCGTCTCATGATTCTGATTGCGTGATATTTAATTTGAATCTCGATTCATGGCCGGAAAAGGAAAGCCAATGCATATTGTTCATGTCATCACTAGCCTCTATCCGGGTGGTGCTCAGTCAGCGTTGCTTCGACTTTGCTTGCACGACAGTGGTAATCGTCATACGGTGATTACAATGATAGGAGGTGGCGAACTTGAAGAAGAACTCAGTTCGAAGGGTGTGAATGTCGAGAATTTGGGATTTTCTTACAGTAGTGGGCTTTTGACAGGCATGGCAAGACTCTGGAAACTGTTGAGGAAATATAAGCCGGATCTCGTTCAAACCTGGATGTATCATCCTGATCTGATCGGCGGTATTTGTGCTCGATTGGCAGGGGTCAGGCATGTTTGCTGGGGAATACGCCACACTCGTCTGGAACATGGAAACAGTTCACGGTCATCGATCCTGTCGGCCAAGTTTTGTGCAATACTGTCGGGATTCGTTCCAGCACGCATTGTGTGCTGTGCGCATGAATCCATGCGAATTCATGAGTTACTTGGTTATCGGTTGGACAAGATGACCGTAATTCCCAACGGGTATGATCTAGCCGCGTTTTATCCCTATCCCCATGAAAAACAGGGTGCTTTATCGGGAATTCCGGAAACTGCAGATGATCTCCCTGTGCTTGGCATGGTCGGACGTTACAATCCCCAGAAGGATCACCTTAGTCTCCTGAAGGCATTGGCTGAGTTGAGGAATCGCAACATCGATTTTCTCTGCCTTTTGGTGGGCGAGGACCTCGACTCTAACAATGAGACGCTGTCCCATGCTATTTCAGAATTGGGGTTAGGCTCCCATGTGCTCATGCTTGGCTTGCGCACTGATATTCCTGCTATCATGAACCGCCTTGATCTGCATATACTTTCCAGCTCTTTTGGTGAAGCCTTCCCCAATGTCGTGGCTGAGGCGATGGCATGCGGTACGCCCTGTGTGGCAACAGATGTAGGTGACACGGCCCTTATCATCGGCGGTCATGGATGGATTGTTCCCCCGAGGAATCATTTGCTACTGGCCGATGCCATACAGTCAGCGATCGACGAGTATTATAATACTCCAGTGCTTTGGACCATGCGTCAGCACTCTTGCGCTGAACATATAAAGCAAAATTTTACCATCGACAAGATGGTTAGCTCATTCGGTAGTGTATGGTCTGAATGCCTCGCTGCTAAGGAATAATATGAAATTTCTCATAATTGCGGGTTTATCAGATTCGCTCATCAACTTTCGTGGCCACCTCATTTCCGACTTGATTCGGCGGGGGGTCGAGGTCCATGCGGCGGCGCCTGATCTTACAAGGGATTGCCAGACTCGGGCGAAGCTGGAGAAGAAGGGTGTGATTGTCCATGATATCTTTCTCAGACGTACAGGAGTAAATCCATGGCATGATTTTCTAACTTTGATAGGAATGATCCGTCTGATGCGGACAATCAAGCCCGATAACGTCATGGGCTATACCATTAAGCCTGTTATTTTTGGGACAATGGCCGCATCTCTGTCGCGCTGCACCGGTCGCTTCGCACTCATTACCGGCCTTGGCTACTCTTTCTCCGGGGACTGTGTAAATTTCAAGCATCGCTTGATCAGTAATATTGCATCAATGCTATATCGATTATCACTCCGCTCTGCCAGCAAGGTGTTCTTCCAGAACCCCGATGACCAGGCTCTGTTTCGCGAGAAGAAGATACTCAATAGCAAGACGCCATCGGTTGTCGTCAATGGGTCCGGTGTCGATATTGAACACTTTGTCCCTAGTAACTACCCTTCCCGTGTTACCTTTCTTTTCATTGCACGATTGCTGATCGAAAAGGGAGTCAGAGAGTATGTGGAAGCAGCTTATCAGCTTAAGTCGGTTTATCCAGAGTCCACTTTCCTCCTTGTTGGTGAGTTGGACAGCAACCCCAACTCCATTACTCGTGAGGAACTCGATCGTTGGATCGATGATGGTATCGTCTCTTATCTGGGGGTGATGGATGATGTTCGATTGGCTTTCGGGTCCTCCAGTGTCTTCGTTCTGCCCACGTTTTATCGAGAAGGTATCCCACGGACAATTCTAGAGGCTTTGGCGATGGGTCGCCCTGTCATTACTACCGATACGCCGGGGTGTCGTGAAACCGTGATTGATGGGGAGAACGGGTTCTTGGTATTCCCGAGAAATTCCGGCGAATTGGCCCACGCCATGCGTGTTTTTCTTGATTCACCTGACCTTGTCGCCGTGATGGGAAAGCGGTCGCGTGAAGAAGCCTTGAAGAAATACGATGTTCGCCTCGTCAATTCCAGCATGCTCAAGGAGATGGGGCTGGACGATGAGTCGACTATTTTATCACGTGAGTTTCTTCACTCTTCATGACGCATTGATGCTTCGTTTTTTAGCGATAAGCGAATTTTTAGTTGTTTCTTGAGGATGGTTTTTTGCGGAGCTGTCGAGCCTCTTTTATTCCTGTTGGAGTGGTAGGGTGTCACCGTCAACACAATGCAGGGCGCTCGACCCCTCGAGTAGTTTACTATGGCATAGCTACATGGAGCACGTACCATGCTTAACACCCCGTTTTCGCCGTGGCCCTCCTTTACCCAGGAAGAGGCCGACGTGGTTCAAGCCGTATTGCTATCCAATCGAGTCAATTACTGGACGGGAAGTCAGGGTCGCGAGTTCGAACGTGAATTTGCCGAGGCCGTGGGGTGCGAATATGCCATTGCGGTCAGTAACGGTACGGTAGCGCTCGAGCTTGCCTTGCATGGCCTGGGTATTGGCCCAGGGGATGAAGTGATTGTGACATCTCGGACTTTTCTTGCCTCGGCCTCCTGTATTGTGGCGGTTGGTGCAACCCCCGTTTTCGCTGATGTTGATCGTAATTCACAGAACATTACGCCTGCAACAGTAGCGGGCTTGATAACGCCTGCCACGCGCGCGATCATTGCCGTGCATCTGGCCGGGTGGCCATGTGATATGGAGGGTCTGTTGGCTCTGTCGCGAAATGGCATCTATGTCATCGAGGATTGTGCTCAAGCCCATGGTGCCCGTTTCCAGGGGCAGAGTGTCGGGACCATCGGTCAAGTGGGTTGCTGGTCGTTCTGCCAGGACAAGATCATGACGACGGGAGGGGAGGGTGGCATGGTCACCACCAATGATCCCGAACTGTGGCGGCGCATGTGGTCCTACAAGGACCACGGCAAGAGTTTGCGCGCCGTGTACCATCAACAACATCCACCAGGTTTTCGCTGGTTGCATGACTCCCTGGGAACCAACTTTCGCTTGACCGAAATGCAGGCGGCGATTGGCCGGGTTCAGCTACAACGCTTGCCGGAATGGACGGCCGCGCGTCAATACAATGCAACTCGAATCTGGGAAGCCGCCAGCGCCTGCCCCGGGTTACGTGTACCCGTTGTTCCGGACAGTCATGTGCATGCAGCGTACAAGTGTT
>NZ_CP071922.1:2677257-2690205 GCF_017584085.1 Halomonas sp. BM-2019 | reverse complement strand
TCGAGAAGGCTGGACTCGTGACAGGATTCTCGACGAGATCGTGGCGCGGGGTGTGCCCTGCTACAGCGGTTCCTGTTCTGAAATCTACCTCGAGAAGGCTTTCGACGATACTGGCTGGCGGCCAAGCGAGCGCCTGCCTGTAGCCCGTGAACTCGGTGAGACCAGCTTGATGTTTCTTTGCCACCCGACACTGACCAGTGATGAGATCGACACTACCTGTCGAGTGTTGACAGAGGTGATGAATCAAGCCGTTGATGGCTGACCACCTCAAGTCAGCTCTTGCTGGCTGCCGAACAAGGCGATGCGGTGGTGACACACTGTCGCCCTCACTGAAGTAACCTCCTGGCAGGGCGATCGAGTGCCCTGCCAGGCCCCGGTGTCCACCAATGCTGGGTAAGATCAGAGTGTACGCACCGCACAGCCGTGTCGAGTATCGCTCTGTACCACAGAGGCTGCAGTACAGAGAGTGTGACCCTTGGGGATGTTCCTGCTGATTGGTGCTTATGGCTTAAGGGAGTATGCCGGGATCAAGTCGTTCGATTCGGCAACTGTCCCTTCTGCTTCTGAACGATGCGGTTCAGAACGATGTTGTCTTGAATGTGATGCTTCGGATTGTTGGCTTGGGAGCTTGTCTGCCTTCTGTACAAGGTGGGAGGTGCGACCCAGCCACTCCAGATCTGTGATCTCGTCACGAGGTGCATAACCTGCCGGCGCCGAGAGCAGCAGTTCGCGTATAACATCGTGTTGGCGTGCATGGATGGCTTGGCCCAACTCCTGAAGGTATCGCTCCAGGCGTGGCCAGGGCCAATAATCCTCATTGGCGCTCATGATTCGGGGATGTGCTGTTTTGGATACGTTCTCTCCGATGAGGAGTTCTTCGAAGAGCTTTTCACCGTGCCTAAGGCCGGTATACCGTATCTCGATATCCCCGTCGGGGTTGCCCTCACTGCGCACATCGAGCCCCGAGAGTCGAATCATCTCGGCAGCGAGGTCGGCAATTTTCACGGGTGTGCCCATGTCGAGCACGAAGACATCCCCGCCATTGCCCATCGCGCCGGCCTGGATCACCAACTGTGAGGCTTCGGGGATTGTCATGAAGTAGCGCGTCACCTCTGGATGCGTCACCGTCACCGGCCCGCCTCGAGCGATCTGCTCATGGAAGAGCGGTACCACCGAGCCGGAAGACCCAAGCACGTTTCCGAAGCGAACCATGGTGAAACGCGTGAACCGCTGTTTAGCCGCAAGGGCCTGACAGACCAGTTCGGCAAGCCGCTTGGTCGTGCCCATCACGTTAGTAGGCCTCACGGCCTTGTCGGTCGATACCAGCACGAAAGTCTCTACGCCACACTCGATAGCTGCTTGTGCCGTGGCCAGTGTACCGAACACATTGTTGAGAATGCCCTGAATGCTGTTGTGCTCCACCATGGGCACATGCTTGTAGGCGGCAGCGTGATAGATGGTATTCACCTGGAAGGTTCGCAGCACGCTGTCCAGGCGCTGTCGGTCCTGGACCGAGCCCAGCAGCGCCTTGACCGTCACCGGGAGCTGTTGGTCATGTACTAGCTGTTGAAGCTCACGTTCGATGGCATACAGGGAGAATTCGCAGAATTCCAGCAGCAAGAGCTGGCGAGGTCCCTGCTGCAGGACCTGGCGGCATAGTTCTGAGCCGATGGAGCCGCCAGCGCCGGTGACCAGCACCACCTTGTCGCGAATATTGGCATCCAGCAGCTGCTGATCAGGCGGTACCGGGTCTCGCCCCAACAGATCTTCGACGGTCACATCGCGAATCTCGTTCAATCGTGCTCGTCCAGCGATCACATCCTCCATGCTGGGCAGCGTCTGAACCGGTACCTGCAGCGGCTCCAGCATGCGGAGAATTTCCTGCCGACGCGCTCGTGACGCGCTGGGAATCGCCAGGAGGACGCGCTTGGCGCCGTAGTTGTGTACCAGGTTGGCGAGGCTTTCTGGTCCATAGACCTTCAGGCCCTCTACCAGGGTGTTGCGCATGCCCCGCCAGTCATCGACGAAGGCAATGGGCGTGTATTCCGCCCCCTGTCGCAGGGTGTTCACCAATTGTGAACCGGCTGCTCCTGCACCGTAGATGATGACTCTGGTCTTGTAGCGCATAAGGCTTCGCATATGGATCATGCGGATTGCGAATCGAGCCCCGCCGACGCTGATGAAGGCCAGCATGGCGTAGATCAGGCAAGCCGATCTTGGCAGGAACACCGAGAGCAGATTGGCGCCCAGAAACAGCAGCAGTGCCGAGGAGGCGATGCCGATCAGTAATGATTGCAACGCCTTGATATTCATGTAGCGAATCACACTGCGGTAGAATCCTAGCCGGGCGAAGAGGGCCAGGCTCAACGGCATGGCCACCAGCCAGAGCCCCCAAATGGCAGCCGATGTCAGGGGTTCCCACGTCTCCAAGCGCAGCCAGTAAGCCGTGAAGAAGCTTATTGACAGCAGGGTGGCATCCACCGACAGCTCGATGAACAGCTTTTTTCGGCGTGGCAACCGAAAAAGCCGATTCAGAATGCCGATCATAAGGTATTCGCCTCCATACTGTTAACTAATGTTACGAAGAATATGAAACCTTTTGTGACTTCCCAAGCTGAAAATACTCACCTTCATCAGGTCAGTTTCCTGGACGGCATGGCGGCGCTGACGTGCTGCCATCGGAGCGGACGCTGCGACAGGGCACCTTGGCTGGTCCGTCGGAGGCCCCCGCCCTGGCATGATTGGGCCAGGCAAACGGGATCAACGCGACAAGTCGCCGGCCCTTCGGTATCTTGCTATGGGAGGTCAGCCAGCGGGACAGTCACGCAGCTGACGCTGGTGCCTGCCCCGTTGCGACCTGTCGGCCTGCTGTCGCCGGGAGGCTCCAGCGGCCGGCAGGGCGCCTACCAATTCGGTTCTTTCGATAACCAGTGAATAGGTCACCATGTTCGAACGCATTCTGGTTCTCTGTACCGGCAATATCTGTCGAAGCCCGGTCGCCGGTGCGATGCTTGCCGAGCGGCTTCCTCACAAGCTCATCGAGACCGCTGGACTCAATGCCCTGGAGGGGCAGGGAGTCGAGCCCAAGGCGCGTGCCCTGGCCGAATCCGCCGGTCTGGATGTCAGCGCCCACAAGGCACGCCAGGTCACCAGCGAGATACTTCAGGGGGCCGACCTGGTGCTGGTGATGTCCGATGGACAGCGAATGGCGGTGGGCCAGATGGATCCCGCCGCGCTGGGCAAGACCATGCTGTTCGGCCGCTGGCTCGACGCGGGCCAGGGGCGTGAGATCCCCGATCCCTATCGCAAGAGCCAGGAAGCCTTTCAGCAGGTGCATCAGTTGTTGACTCAGTCTGCTGACAGCTGGGTAGGCAAGCTGTAGCACAGTGTGCTGGGTTTCTACCGAGGTCCTTTTCCACCCCGTTGCCAACGAGGGCCGTTTCATTTCCCGCAGGGAGGCATCACCATGCAGGCAGTCATAGAGGCGTTCGACGAACGACAACCCGACCCGGCGGATCCACGCCAGGCCGTGAGCTTCGGTACTTCCGGGCACCGGGGCCGGGCCCAGGAGGGCTCGTTCAATCGCCACCACATCGTGGCGATCACCCAGGCGGTGGTGGATTATCGCAGCGAGGCGGGTATCCAGGGCCCCCTGTTCCTGGGGCGTGACAGCCATGCCCTCTCCCGGCCCGCCTGGGAGTGGGCCCTGCGGGTGCTGGCGGCCAGCGGGGTGGAAGTGCGCATCGAGTCCGATGGAGAGCTGACCGCCACCCCCTTGGTCAGCAGGGCGATCCTCGGTCACAACGCCGGCGGTTCGGCGGCGCTGGCCGATGGGTTGATCATCACCCCGTCCCACAACCCGCCTGAAGATGGCGGCATCAAGTACAACCCGCCCCATGGCGGTCCCGCGGAGGCGGAGATTACCGGTTGGATCGAACGCCGAGCCAATCACTATCTGGCGGAGGGCGTGGGTACCACCCCTCTGCCGAGCCTGGAAGAGGCGCTGAACCAGGCCTCCCGCCACGACTACGTGGGTGAGTATGTGGCCGCCCTGGGGGACGTGGTGGACATGAACGCCATCGCCGCGTCCGGCCTCAGGCTGGCGGCCGATCCCATGGGGGGGACGGCGCTGCCGGTGTGGGAAGCGATTGCCAGGCACTATCCCCTGGACCTGAGGGTGGTCAATCCGGTCATCGATGAGAGCTTCTCCTTCATGCCGCCCGACCATGACGGAAAGATCCGCATGGACTGCTCCAGCTCGGCGGCCATGGCGAACCTTCTGGGCATGAAGGACGACTTCTCGCTGGCGTTCGGCAATGACCCGGATGCTGACCGCCATGGCATCGTCGATGCCGCTGGCCTCATGAACCCCAACCATTTCCTGGCGGTAGCCATCGACTACCTGAGTACTCACCGTCCCGCATGGTCCCCGTCGATGAAGGTCGGCAAGACCCTGGTCTCTTCCTCGATCATCGATCGCGTGGTGGCTGCACGGGGGCGTGAGCTCTACGAGGTGCCGGTGGGTTTCAAGTGGTTTGTGCCTGGCCTGCATGAGGGGTGGCTGGCCTTCGGCGGAGAGGAAAGCGCAGGGGCCAGCTTCGTGACGTTTGATGGACGGCCCTGGTCCACGGACAAGGACGGTATTCTGCTTTGCCTGCTGGCGGCAGAAATCATGGCGATAACCGGCCGCAGCCCCAGCCGCTACTATCGCGAACTGACCGAGCGTCACGGTGAGCCGCACTATCGCCGGGTGGATACGCCCTGTACGCCGGAGCAGCAACAGGGGTTCAAGTCACTGTCGCCCCTCGATCTGGGCATCGAGACACTGGCGGGCGATCCGGTGGTGCAGGTATTGACCACGGCCCCTGGTAATCAGGCGCCCATCGGCGGGGTGAAGGTGGAAACCGCCAATGGCTGGTTTGCGGCTCGACCGAGCGGAACCGAGCCGCTCTACAAGATCTACGCGGAAAGCTTCCGCGGTCCTGATCACCTCGAGGGGCTCATTGAAGAGGCCCAGGCGGTGCTGAGCGAGCGCCTGGGAGGATCCGTCTAGGCTTTGACCTCGTTTCCCGATCTGCCACCAAGGCCCTGCAGGGCTGATGCGAGACCCCGGCCCAGGCCGGGGTCTCAGCTTTCGGCATTACCAATATCATGCCTCTGTGTTTTGACGTAAATAAATGTTACATCTAGTATATCATGTCACAGCGCCTGTCGTCATGGCGGCTGCCGGTTCCGATGACTCTGTGCTTGGAACGGATGGTCATGAACACAACAATCAATATTCTCTGGACGGGAGGATGGGCATCCACTTTTCGCGTCGCTTACGCCGCGCTGGTCGGAAAGCGGGTGGTCATTCCGCATTACATCGTCGATCTGGACAGGCATTCGACGATGCATGAGATGCGCGCGATTGCGAACGCCAGGGAGGCTCTGGCACAGCTCGATGAAGGAGCCGCCGAGCGTGTCGGAGCCTTGGCAATCACCCCGATCACCGAAATTTCCCTGGATGTCACCGTCACGAGGGCCTACTGGCAGGTGGCGAAGGTGGAGGCGCTGGACGAGCAGTATGACTGGCTGGCCAGGTATGCGAAATCGCGGGGCCTCAAGCGCCTTGAGCTCTGCAGTTCTCTCCATGATTCGGTCGGCCATATACTGCGCGGTCGGGTCGAACGCCTGCCGATGGGGGGGTGCCGGCTGCGGGAGGGATATTGCTGGCCCTACAGCGAATTGTTTCCCTGGTTCCACTTCCCCGTCCTGGCGCTATCCCGATGGCAGATGCGCTCGCTCGCGGAGCGACACGGGTTCCTGTCGGTCCTGGAGCACTCCTGGTTCTGTTCCCGGCCGTGTAACGGCGAGCCGTGCGGGACCTGTGACGCCTGTCGGCTCACTGCGGACGAGGGCCTGAGCTATCGCCTGTCGACCGAGACTCTGCTGTGCCATCGCTTCCGGCACACCGATCCGGTGACAACGGAAGTGGCAGGGTGCCGCCGTCAACTGCCGATGCGCTGACGGACATGCCGGGGTTCAAGGGAGCGTTCTCGATATGGCGGGGTGTCATGCCGCCCGAGCGCCGCACGGGGCTTTGTGGCAGCAAACGCCTTCATCAGTGAGATCGGGAGCGAGTGTCATGTCGCAGTCAGCGATCAGGCTGCAGGCTATCCGGGAGGGTAGGGAACCCTGGCGAGCCGTCAATACCCTGCTGGTATGGGCCTTTGTTTCCCTGCTGATACTGGTGCCCTGGGGCTATGCAGCAGCGCCCATGGTGGCGGGGCTGCTTGCCTTCTCGGGTATGCTCGCCACGGCGGGGCAGGGGCGCTCCTCACTGGCCAACCTGGATGGCGAGGATCGCCTGTGGTTGCTGGCCCTGGCAGCCTTTTCGGGCGTGTGGTGCTGGGACGTGGCTCGCACCGGAGTCTGGCCGATAGCCGAGCATGGCCGGGGATGGTTCCTGCCACTCTGGCCGCTGTTGGCAGGGGGGCTGCTGGTATGGCTTCGCTCCCACCCACCCTCACGCCTCGGGTGGTGGCTGGGGCTGCTGGTTGGAGGCGTTGGCGCCGGATGCACGGCGGCCTACGAGCGATTCGTGCAGGGCGCCTACCGGGCCGACAATGGCATGAATGCCATCCCTTTCGGAAATCTCTCGCTGCTGCTGGGCGTGCTGGCACTGGTGGCCTTGCTGGGCCGTCTGTCCCGCCCCCACCGCCCATCAGCCTGGTTGAGCGCCGCGCTGGGTCTGGCGGCCATCGCCGGCTTTTCGGCTTCCTTTCTCTCCGGTACGCGGGGAGGCTGGGTGGCGGTACCGCTGCTGGCGTGGATCGGCTTTCGGGCCTTCCGTGATGTGTTTCCTCGGCGCCAGATGCTGCTGGTGGCGGTGGGGTTCTGGTCGGTGTTGATCGGGCTCGTCGCCATGACGGCTACCACCGATTACGGGGTCCAAGACCGCCTGGGCAAGGCAGTCAAGGATGTAAAGGGCTATTTGGCGGGAGATAGCGGGAGTTCGGTAGGGCTTCGCCTGGATATGTGGTCTGCCGGCGGCCAGCTGTTCCTGGAGAGGCCGGTCCTGGGTTGGGGAGAGGGGCGCCTGCAGCAGGCCCGCGACGGGATGGCGGACGCCGGTATCGTTCATCCGAACGTCAGCCTCTATGAGCAGCTGCACAGCGATGTAATCGACACGGCAGCGCGGCGCGGCCTGCTGGGCCTGCTGACGCTGGTGGGCTTGTACGGGATTCCGGCCTGGCTGTTCGGTCGGCATCTGCGGCGAAGTCGAGATGCCCAGACCAGAACGCTCGCCTTGTCTGGACTGATGATCACCGTGGCTTTCGTGGATTTCGGACTGACGCAATCCATGCTCCGGGACGTGAGAGGTTTGAGCGGCTACCTCGGATTGACCGTGGCATGCTGGGTGCTGTTAAAGACACATTTGGTTACAGTCGGATCGGGAGATAGGGAATGAAGATCACGATTTTCGGCACGGGCTATGTCGGGTTGGTCACGGGGGCCTGTCTGGCCGATGTTGGCCATGATGTGATGTGCATGGATATCGATGAAGAGAAGATCGCCCGGCTGCGCGAGGGTGAAATACCCATATATGAGCCCGGGCTGGAATCGCTGGTGAAGAGCAATGTGGCGTCGGGTCGGCTGGGCTTTACCACCGACCCAGGCGAGGCCGTTGCCTTCGGTACGCTTCAGTTCATCGCCGTGGGGACTCCGCCCGACGAGGACGGCAGCGCTGACCTGCAGTACGTGCTGGCGGTGGCCGATACCATCGGGAGCCACATGCAGGACTACAAGGTGGTTGTCGACAAGTCCACCGTGCCGGTGGGAACCGCCGATCGTGTGCGCGACGCGGTGGTCGATGCCCTGGCGGCACGCGGCGAGAGTGTCGAATTCGATGTCTGTTCCAACCCCGAGTTCCTCAAGGAGGGGGCGGCCATCGAGGATTTCACCTTCGGGGCTCGTATCATCGTGGGGACCGACTCCGAAAGGGTCAAGGAATTGATGCGTGAGTGCTACTCGCCCTACAGTCGCCTTCACGACAAACTGATGTTCATGGATGTCCGTTCGGCCGAGCTGACCAAGTATGCGGCCAACGCCATGCTGGCCACCAAGATCAGCTTCATGAATGAAATTGCCAACCTGGCGGAGCGCCTGGGAGCCGATGTGGAGCAGGTTCGCCATGGCATCGGTAGTGATCCTCGGATTGGCTATCAGTTCATCTATCCTGGTTGCGGCTATGGTGGTTCCTGCTTCCCCAAGGACGTCCAGGCCTTAGCCCGCTCCGCCGTCGAGGTGGACTATCAGGCAGAGCTTCTCAATGCCGTCGAGAGAGTCAATCAGCGGCAGAAGAAGAACCTGTTTACCAAGCTCTCCCAGGCCTTCGATGGGAACCTGTCGGGCAAGACCATTGCCCTGTGGGGACTGTCGTTCAAGCCGAATACCGATGATATGCGGGATGCCCCCAGCCGGACCCTGATGGAGGCAGTCTGGAGCGCCGGTGGCAAGGTTCAGGCGTTCGATCCTCAGGCCATGAAAGAGTGCCGCCGGATCTATGGTGAGCGTGATGACCTGGCGCTGGTGGCCGATCGCATCCAGGCCGTGAAGGGAGCGGATGCCCTGGTCATCTGCACCGAGTGGAAGGAGTTTCGCTCCGTGGATTTCGGCTGGCTGAAGGCCAACCTGAGCATGCCGGTGATTATCGATGGCCGAAATCTTTACGACCCACATGCCGTGAAGCGGGCGGGTCTTCTCTATTTCGGGGTGGGCCGCGGTGACTCCCTGAGGGCTTGAGCCTTCTGCGTTGGACGGAGGAAGTTGCAGCCAATGGCCATTGACAACACCCTCCCGTTGATTCGAAAGGGTGTTGTCACTGATGGAGTAATGGAATTGCTGTTCATCAACTGCGCAAACTGCCGTGTCGGGAGCAAGTGTGGATGCCTGGTTTGCGTGGTAGGAGGGGGGCGGCTGACCGGCTGTGGCCTGCCCCTACCTGGGGTGATGGCTTGATGACAGGAGGCCTTGGTTGAACGTCTGGACCGGCCTGGCCACCTGGGCTTCCGGGGCGCTGTCGCTGTCCGTTCAGGGAGGTTACCTCGTCTTTATCGCCATGGCGGCACTGGCGCTCCCATTGTGCTCGTGCTGGACCAATCGGCTTTGGGACTATGCCGTGCCCATCGTGCCGGCGGTCATACTGGCCATGTTTGCCGTCGTCTGGCTGGTCATGGCAGACCGGCATGGCGATATCGCCAGCGTGTTCCGCCTGGTCTGGCCGGCCATGATGCTGGCGCCAGCCCTGCTGGTGCTGCTGTTGTTTCCCCCCTCGCTGGCCTGGCTGTGGTCGGGACTGTCGATGGGCGGCATCTATTGCGGGGTGTCGAGCCTCGTGCAGCGCATTGTGCTGGACCATGCCCGCGTCTCGGGGCCCGAGCCCTTGCACCCCATACTGTTTGGAAACTTCAGCCTGCTCCTGGCTTTCTTCTGCCTGGCGGGTCTGGGGTGGGCCTGGCATCAGCCGTATCGGATCAGATGGATGATGGTCCTGCTGGCCGGTGCGGCAGGCGGTGGGCTTGCCTCCATGTTGTCCGGAACTCGCGGGGGGTGGGTGATGGTGCCTTTCCTGCTGGCCGTGGTGTGGGCAACCTATGGGCGAGGCTTTTCCCGCGGCTTCTCCGGCGGCCTGCTGGCCGGGATCCTGGCATTGGCCAGCCTCGCGGTCTGGTTGCCTCAGACGGGGGTCAAGGAACGCATCGACATAGGACTGGACCATGCCAGTCGCTATCTACATGGCGAGCGAGGAATCACGTCGGGCGCGCGCCTGGAGATCTGGAGGGGGGCAGCCTTGCTGATCGCCGAGCGCCCCCTGCAGGGTTGGGGCAACCGGGAGTATCGCCGCGGACTCGAACGCCTGGGCAGTGAGGGCAGGGTCGATCCTGACGTGGCGAGATACTGGCATGCCCACAGCGATTTGCTGGATGCCTGGGTCAGGCGCGGTGTGGTGGGGTTCCTGGCCTTGCTGATCCTCTATGCCATGCCCATCGTGCTGTTCTGGAAAGGCCTGGGGCACAGGTGCCCGGCCCGGCGTGCGCTGGCCGCCTGCGGCATGCTGCTGGGTGTTGGCCTCTTCGGATTTGGTTTGACCTACAGCTACATGGTCTATCCGGTAGGTGTTGCGCTCTATACCAGCTGGCTGTGCATTTTCTGGGGGTTCTATCGTTCGCCGAGCCTGGCTGAATGAGTAGCTTGGCAGCGAGTCGACGAGGCCCCACGGACAGCGTCTCGACACTCTACCTGAGCCTGATCGATGACCCGGGCCGGCAAGCACGAACTAGAAATTTCTTCACGTTGAGCGGCCTGGCCATGATCGCTGGTCTCGGCGCCGCCGGTCAGTGCTATCGGACGGCCCTCTCTGATATCTTGGTAAATACTTGTCTATCAATTGGTTATGTTCATCGCGTCAGCCGGGTTTCTGCCGGAGGCAGGATCAGTGTCTCGATCTTGAATATGTTTCTTATAGCTTCAGAGTGTGTATTTTCTTGTAAATATGTTACTATATGTATGCGGTGTGATTCGATGCCACCTGATGTCGGTGGTGATCACTACCCGCGACGTCGGGCTGATGCCTCTCGAGTTGAATGGTAGGGGAAGTTGTCGGCTTGCCGCTGAAGTATTTCATGGACAGTTGGGTACAGCTTGGTGTGGTGCTGCGATGAACCAGATGAATACTATCCGGCCTCCTGTTGCTCGTACATCCCGCGAGCTACGTCGCGACATGCTAAAGGCCAATCGCTTTCTCGGGATCCATCAGGCGTGGTGGGGGATCGGCCTGGCCCCGATACTGCTCCATCTGTTCCGTTCGGCTGGAGTCGGGAACGGGCAGTGGTGGTGGCCCTTGCTGGCATTCCTGCTGGCCTGGATTGCCGTGGAGCTGTGCTTTCTGCCCAGGCGAGTCGTGATTCATCATCTGGCCAGGGAGGAGAGCCGCGCCGAGGCCGTGCGCCTGGCGTGGCTCCACGGTGTGGCATTGCGCGATGTGATGGCCCCCCGGCAGCGCTGAGCCTGGCGGGCTACGGACGCGGTTCGATCGACCACCAGGGTGGCTCGCAGCCTGGTTTCGTATGCGCCATGAGCAGAAGCCTTCGTCCAGGATGAGAAAATTCAGGAGATGTTGGCTCGCTAAATGTAACTTTGTGTATGAAAATGTGTTACGAATGGTTTGCCGGTCTGCGTGTCGCCTGGGGCTTCGCTCGAACCTGGGGCCTCGCTCGAACCTGGGGCCTCGCTCGAACCTGGGGCCTCGCGTAAGTGAGAGGGCGAGTGTTACTGAGCAGGATGCATCTCTTCTCCGAGCCGGAGTGTGGGCGAAGAGTTAGGCAGAGGACGTTTGCGGTCAACGCGCTCTATCATTTATCGCCTGATCAGGCGCCCTTCGATGATGTTGAACTGATACATGGAAGACCATGAGCTGCTACGAGCGTATGAATGCCTGAAATGATGGGAGGCTGCATGCTGAAGAGAGCAATGGATCTGACACTCGCCTCGTTGGCGTTATTGACCCTGTGGCCGCTTATGCTGGTGGTGGCGATTCTGGTAAGAGTGAAGCTTGGCTCCCCTGTAATATTTCGCCACCAGCGCCCGGGCTTGGATGGTCAGCCCTTCGTGATGCTCAAGTTCAGAACCATGTTGGAGGCCTTCGACGCCGAGGGGCATCCGTTACCGGATGACGTTCGCCTGACGCGCTTCGGTGCCTGGTTGCGTGCAACCAGCCTGGATGAACTTCCTGAGCTGTGGAATGTGCTCAAGGGTGACATGAGTCTGGTTGGTCCCCGACCTCTGCTTATGGAGTACCTGCCGCGCTACAGCCGTGATCAGTTCCGCCGTCATGAGGTGCGCCCCGGGATTACCGGCTGGGCCCAGGTGAGCGGGCGCAATGCCCTGACCTGGGAAGAGAAGTTCCAGCTCGATAACTGGTATGTCGACCATCAGTCCCTGTGGCTGGATGTGAAAATTCTTCTGATAACGGTGAAGAAGGTCTTTCAGCGAGAGGGTATCTCGGCCCAGGGGCATGTCACTGCCGAGGACTTCATGGGCAATAATTAAGCGAGTAAGCGCAAGAGCGGAGTGGTGGTCAGCCGCCGGGTGTGGACAATGTAAAACAGGGAATCCGCGATATGTCATATACTTGGGAACAATTGGATGCCTTGCTCGAGGACTCGGGTGGGGCTGCCTATATAGCCAAGCCGGATGTGTTCGGCCGGAATGTGGAAAACTTCCTGGAGGCGTTTCGTCAGTTCTACCCGAACACCCAGCTCGGCTACTCCTACAAGACCAACTATCTGCCGACCTTCTGCGTGGAAGCCGAGCGACGGGGGCTCTATGCGGAAGTCGTGTCGGGCATGGAGTACGAGATGGCTTTGGCGCTGGGCGTAGCGCCTGGCCGGATCATCTTCAACGGGCCGGCCAAGACGCTTGAGGAAGTGGACAAGGCCTTGGTCGCTGGGGCTCGGCTCAATGTGGACAGCCTGCATGAGGTCGAGCAAGTCCGTGAAGTGGTCACGCATCACCCCGAGCTGCCCGTGGCGGTGGGCCTTCGCTGCAACCTGGACCTGCAGTGGAAGGGGCGCACCTCGCGTTTCGGCCTGAGTGATGCCAATGGCGATCTCCAACTGGCCAGCAAGCGCCTGCGCGAGCTACCCAATGTCACTATCAACGGCTTGCATTGCCATTTCTCCTTCGACCGCTCCGCAGCATCCTACCGGGACCGCGCTTGCCGCATGCTGCAGCTAGCAAGGCAGTTGTTTCCCGATCGGCCGCCGCAATACCTCGACCTGGGGGGCGGGTTCTTCGGACCCATGCCGCCATCCCTCCGAGCGCAGTTTAGTGTCGAACTGCCCGGCTACATGGACTATGCCGAGGCGATTGCCCCGCTGTTCCTGGACGAATTCGGGGCCCAGG
>NZ_CP071922.1:2672613-2677247 GCF_017584085.1 Halomonas sp. BM-2019 | reverse complement strand
CTTATCCTGGAGCCGGGTATCGGCCTGGTGGCCGATACCCTGGAGTACGCCTGCCGCGTCGACTCGCTCAAGCGCATGCCCGGCCGGCAGGTGGCCGTCACCCATGGCACGGTGGAGCATCTCAAGATCGTGGTCAACGAGATCAACCAGCCGATGTCGGTGCTCCGATGTCCCAGGCATCGCGGGGATGCTCTGGAAGGCGATGCGGAAGCGCTGTCCACTGACGTGGTGGGTTTCACCTGCCTGGAGCATGACGTCCTGTTTCGGAACCACCTTGGCCCTATCGCGGCCGGTGACATTGCTCTGTTCACCAGTGTCGGTGCTTACTCCTTCGTCACCGCTGCGCCCTTTATTCGCACCACACCTCCGATCGTCATGCTGGATGAGGCAGGGGGGTGGAAGACGCTCATGCACAAGGCCTCTGTTTCGCAACTGCTGTCCTCATTCACGTGGTAAGGGACTCGCCATTTGGGCGCAAGGGGAGATGTCATATGAGCAATGTGCTGCTGACGAGCGTCGGACGCCGGAGTTACCTGGTGGATTACTTCCGTCAGGCCCTCAAGGGGAGGGGAGGCGTGATCTGTGCCGATATGAGGGCGGACACGCCCGCCATGTATGCTGCCGACCTGGCCGTGGTCACACCGGCTTCCCACGATCCGGCCTATCTACCCAAGATTCTCGAAATCTGCCGCGATCATCGGGTCAGGCTGCTTTGTTCGTTCAGCGACGCAGATGCCTATGCGCTCAGCCGACATGGTGCGGTGTTTCGTCAGCTCGGTCTCGCGACCACCCTGCCCGACGCCGACTGGGGGCGGATCACCCTGGACAAGTACGAGTGCACCCGGCTGCTGGCTCGGCATGGCATCCCGGTGCCCTGGACGGGCATCTCTCTCGACGAGGCGATCGCCGCACTTCGCACGGGGCAGCTGTCGTTTCCGGTGGTGATCAAGGCGCGCCTGGGCTTTGGCTCCCTCGGGCTGAATGTCTGTCATGACCTGGAAGAGTTTAAGCAGGCACATGCCCTGGCTGCTCAACACCTGGCGCTATCGGCAAACCCCTGGTATGGGGCGCCACCCATGGGTGAAAACGTGCTGATCCAGCAGGGCATCACTGGCAGGGAATACTGCATCGGCATCGTCAACGACCTCACGGGCGACTATGCCGCCCACCTGATGTGCGAAGTGCATGCCATGCGTGCCGGGGAGAGTGACATGGCGACCACGGTCGATCCCGCCCTTGCGGGGGAACTGCCGCGGCGGATCAGCGCGCTGACGGGCCATTCAGGCATCTGGGGAGTCGATTGCATGGATGATGATGGCGTTCTGAGAGTGATCGACATCAACCCGCGCTTCACCGGTGACTACCCATTCAATCAACTGGCGGGTGCCAATGTTCCGGCTGCGCTGTTGGCGTGGGCCGAAGGTCGTGAACTCGATCCCGGATGGCTGCGGGCGGATGTCGGCATCCGCGGTTACAAGGACCTGGTACCCACCTGCGCCATCCAGAGCGGGATGGCCAGGGGGTTCAATGCACTGAGGACCAGTAGCGTCAACCGAAGCACCCCGACCACTGGCTAGCCAAGGACCGCCCGATCCGGGCCGTCGGGTGGTCCAGAGGGTGAGGACCACCTCATGCCGCTCGACTCACTCGTCTTCGGAAAAGCGGTGGGCGAAGCAGGGCAGGGAGGCGGGCTCGAGGTCCGCGGTATCTTCCTCGCGCAGGGCGCGCAACAGGGCCTCGCGCAGGATCGGCAGGTGGGAGTTCTCCAGGTCGCGGGCCGCGGAGAGCAGGGTGAGGCGGGTCCGGCGCGCGTGGCGCATCAGCGGCCTAAGGGTCTGCGGGGCGTCACGCAGTTCACCCCGATAGCGGACGGTAAAGACGAAGTGGCTGATCTCGCCATGATGGTATTGGCGGCGCAGTGCCGGAGACGGCGAAGCGTCCCGGTACCAGTCGCTGAGGGCGAGGGCCTCGCTGGGCTTGCCACGGGGCCACAGCCGGTCCACCAGCACCCTCGCCCCGTCCTCTTGCGAGGCGGGGCTGTAGATCCGTTTCAGGGCGATATCGTAGGTCATGAGGCGTCGGCTCCTGTCGTGCTCCCGCCAGTTTGCCGTGAGGCGCTGGGCGGGACAAGCCGCTCAGGGGAGCGACTCGAGGGCGTCCCGGGCCGGGAGCTGCCAATGGCCAGGCAGGGCCGCCGCCCGCTCGAGGGCACGCCGGGCTTCAACCTGGCGTCCCTCGCTCTCCAGGGCCAGGCCCAGGTTGAGCCAGGCCACCGCCAGGTCGGGCTGTGTCGAGACGGCCTGTTCGAAGGCGGCGATGGCGCCCTCGCCGTCTCCGCTACCGTGCCGCGCATTGCCCAGCGCGAAGTGGGCCAGGCCGTGATCCGGGAAGCGTTCGGCCAGGGCCAGCCAGGCGGGCAGGCTGGCCTCGGCCCCGTGCAGGCGCTCGAAGGCGCTGATCGCCTCCATGGTGGCGGCCGGGCGTGCACCCTCGGGCAATTCCCCGGGGGGCAGGGCAATGAACGCCCAGCGCTCGCTGCGCGCCCAGGTGGCATCGAAGCGCCGGAAGGACTCGATCCGGCGCGGCTCCTCACCGCTGTGCAGGATCAGCTCGTCACGGTCCAGGTCGAAGCCGATGGCCACGGCGTAGTGCCACATGGGCCAGGCGGGCAGGGCAAGGTTCTGCATCACCACCACCGGATGGCCTGCCGCCAGCTCGGTGAGCAGCGCGTCGAGCCGAGCCTCGATGACGAAGGGGATGCGTCCATGGCGACGCGTGGTGGCGAGCATCTCTGGCTGGACGCTGCCGTCGCGCCCGGGCAGGAAGACCTGGGGAATCAAGGTGTCGACGTCGACGTTGACGCCGCCGTGGTTGAGCACCATGGCGAGCGATGCCGGGCCGCACTGGTAGTCGCGCTGGGCGTGGAAGGGAACCGCGTCGAGCAGCAGCTGGCGGGGCAGGCGCTCCTCGGTGGTCTCGGCCAGGCGCGGGGCGCTGGCACAGCCGGCCAGGGTGAGGAGCAACACCAACGCGAGAACGCCCGCAGGGCGGGCGTTCCAGGAGTGCCGGAAACGGCGTGATGGCGGCATGGGGCTCGCCGCTCAGCGGGTGAAGGGGAAGACGTTGGTCAGGCCGAGGATGTCGGTGACCAGCAGGATCACGAAGACGGCAAAGAGGGCGCCGACCGCGCTGGCACCGGCGGGCAGTTGCTCGAGCTGGTCGGCCATCTGGGCGGTTTCGGCATCGGAGAGGGCGGCCACGCGGGCCTCCACCTCGGCGAGGTCCACGCCCTGGGCCAGCAGCTGCTGCTGGACATCATCGCGGGCGAGGAGGTCGTGGATCCGCTCACGATCCGCCTGGCCGCGCTCGGCGTTCAGGGCGGCATCGGTGGTGATCAGGCCGCTGCCGGCAGGGGCGGCGGCCGCGGGCAGGCTGCCCAGCACCAGGGCGACGATCAGCAGCGGGCTGAGGTAGCGGCAGACTTTCTTCATCATGTCGGTGTTCCTTCTTCTTCGAGTGGGCTTCCGGCTCCTGGATGATCCACGCGTCGCCTCCTGGCGATCGAGTGTGGCGCCACGATGATGCCCGCCCAGTATAGGACGAAATGGTTCGATTTTTCATGTCCTTGCCGATCAACGGTGCGACTTGCTCTCGATACGGTAGGAGGAGGGGAGCTCGGCCAGCAGGCCACGGCCGCCGGCCAGGGTCAGCGCCAGGTCATGCAGGCCGTCGCGCAGGGGAAGCGTGTTACCCCCCTTGATGGCGAGGTCGAGGCGCTGGGCGAAAAGCAGCAGCTTGTGCAACCGCATGACCGGCAGCCGGTTGATCGCCTGCTGGTAGGCGGGACGGCGCTTCTCGAAGATGGCAGGTTTCTGGGCCTTGCAGGCATGCTCGAAGCTCTGTCCCTGGTCCAGGTGCTGGTGCAGCGAGAGCAGGGTGCGCAGCTCCCGGGTCAGCGCCCAGAGGATGATGGGGGGCTCCACGCCCTCGCCGGCGAGCCCGGTCATGATCCGCGAGACCCGCGCCCGCTCCCCCTTGAGGCAGGCATCCATCAGGGTGAAGACGTCGAACCGGCTGCTGTCCTCCACGCCGCCGGCCACCTCTCGGGGCGAGACGCGGGCCCCCGGGGGCAGCAGCAGGGCGAGCTTCTGCAGTTCCTGGTCGGCGGCCAGCAGGTTGCCCTCTGTGCGCTCACCGAGCAGGCGGGCGGCGTCCAGGTCGAGGTTGAGGCCATGGAGACCGGCGCGATCGCGCAGCCAGAAGCCCAGCCGCGACAGGTCCACCGGCCACACCGGGACGAAGAGCCCGGCCTTGTCGAGCGCCTGGAACCAGGCGCTCTTCTGCTGGCGGAAGTCGAGCTTGCCCATGGCCAGCAGCAGCACGTTGTCGCTCTCCTCGAGCCGCTCGGCGTAGGCCTTGAGGGCCTTGGCTCCCTCCTGACCCAGGTTGTTACCCGAGAGGCGCAGCTCGATCAGCTTGGCGCTGGCGAACAGCGACAGGCTGGCCGCGGCCTCGTGCAGGCGCCCCCAAGCGAAGTTGCCCTCCACGTGGAGGATCTCGCGCTCCTCGATGCCGCGCTCGCGTGCTGCGGCGCGCACGGCGTCACAGGCCTCGATATGCTGCAGGGGCTCCTC
>NZ_CP071922.1:2660929-2672426 GCF_017584085.1 Halomonas sp. BM-2019 | reverse complement strand
GGAGCTTCCTGGCCAGCGCATCGGCCAGCTTGTCGGGGAAGACTTTCACGTTGGCGCCTCTTTCGAGATCCGGTCATTTTGGTGGGAGCTGGGCTCCATTCGCTCGGGGAACCCGAGCTCCCACAAGGTGCCCATTCGTTGCAGGCTTGTGAGTCTGGCGGTCCGGGTCGGGAAATGCCGGTGGGAGGCCGGCTCTGCCGGGCGAATGGCGCCGCAGGCGCCCCGGCAGAGTTGCCTGCGTTGGCTCATGCTCCCGGGAGCCTTCGGCTCCATTCGCTCGGGGAACCCGAGCTACCACAGGGTGCCGATTCGGCCTCCTGCAGGCTGCTAGAGCGCTAGGCTACGCAGGCGGTCGAGCAGCTGGCGTTGGGCGGCCTCGCGAAGCTCCTGCCGGGCCTCCTCGCGCAGGTCGTCCTGGATCAGCAGGTTCGAGTCGCTGACCGTGTAGCGGGTCGAGACCTCCAGGCGCTGCTGGTCGAGCAGGTAGGCGCCGTCGCTCGCGCGCTGCACCGAGAAGGGGGCGATGAGCGCCATCTCCTCCTCGCGGGGGCCCGTGTCGAGCACGCTGAGGCTGCGTCGCCGGATCTCGGGCTGGCCGAGGTTGAGCACCCGTTCGGCGTCGTCATGGACCCGGGTGCCGGCGGCCTCGAGGCGCTCGCGGACGAGCCGTGCCAGGTCGCTGTCCGGGCCGGCGAGAGCCAGCTCGTCAAATACCGCGGCGGGTGCGTCGAAGCCGCGCAGGCGAAAGCCGCAGCCGGCAAGGGCCAGGCCGGCGGTGCCGACCAGGCCCAGGGTGAGGAAGGTGCGTCGCTGCATGGGGCGCTCCCTGTGCCGGGCGGGCTCAGCCCACCACGATATTGACCAGCTTGCCGGGCACCACGATCACCTTGCGCACCGTCTTGCCCTCGGTATGGCGCTGCACGTTCTCGGCGGCGAAGGCCGCCTCCTCGATGGCCTCCCTGGTCGCGCCTGCGGCGACCTCGATGCGGGCACGCAGCTTGCCGTTGACCTGCACCACCAGCTCGATGGTATCGCGGGCCAGGGCGGATTCGTCCACGACCGGCCAGGAGGCATCGATGACCGGCTCCTCATGGCCCAGCTCGGCCCACAGGGCATGACAGGCGTGGGGCACGATGGGGGCGAGCAGCAGCACGCAGGCCTCCACGGCCTCGCGGGTCACGGCCAGCCCCTGGGCAGACGCCTGGTCACTGTCGCCCTGGAAGCGACCGATGGCGTTGGTCAGCTCCATGACCGCGGCGATGGCGGTATTGAAGGTGGTGCGCCGGCCGATGTCGTCGCTGGCCTTGGCGATGGTCTCGTGGGTCTTGCGGCGCAGCTCGCGCTGGGCCTCGTCCAGGGCCCCGGCGTCCAGGGGCCCGGGCGTTCCGGCTTCCAGATGCTCGCCGACCAGCCGCCACAGGCGCTTGAGGAAGCGGCTGGCGCCCTCGACGCCGGAGTCGGACCACTCCAGGGACTGCTCCGGCGGGGCGGCGAACATCATGAACAGGCGTACGGTATCGGCGCCGAAGCGGTCGATCATCGATTGGGGGTCGACGCCGTTGTTCTTCGACTTGGACATCTTCTCGATGCCGCCCATCTCCACCGACTGGCCGTCGGCGATCAGCACGGCGCTTACCGGACGCCCCTTGTCGTCGCGCTTGACCTCGACGTCGGCGGGGTTGAACCACTCCTTGCCCCCGTTCGGCTGGAGGCGGTAGTAGGTCTCGGCGATCACCATGCCCTGGGTGAGCAGGCGCTGGAAGGGCTCGTCGACCTGGACCAGGCCCAGGTCGCGCATCAGCTTGGTGAAGAAGCGCGCATAGAGCAGGTGGAGGATGGCGTGCTCGATGCCGCCGATATAGAGGTCCACCGGCAGCCAGTAGTCGGCGCGCTCGTCGAGCATCGCCTCGGGGTTGTCGGCGCAGCAGAAGCGCGCGAAGTACCAGGAGGACTCCATGAAGGTGTCGAAGGTATCGGTCTCGCGCACCCAGCCGTCGCCCAGGTCGCTGAATGCCGGCATGCGCTTGAGCGGCGAGCCGGTGGCGTCCACGGTGACCTCCATGGGCAGGGCCACCGGCAGCTCCTCGTCGGAGAGCGGCACGGTCTGGCCCTCGGGGCCGTACTTGACCGGGATCGGCGCGCCCCAGTAGCGCTGGCGGGCGACGCCCCAGTCGCGCAGGCGGTAGTTGACCTTCACCTCGCCGCGGCCGAGCTCGGCGAGCTTCTCGGCGGTGGCATCAAAGGCGGCGTCGAAGTCGAGGCCGTCGAACTCGCCGGAGTGGATCAGGGTGCCGTAGTCCTCATGGGCGCCCTGGGAGAGATCCGGCGCCTGGCCTTGCTCGTCGGCGATCACCGCCTCGATGGGCAGCCCATACTTGGTGGCGAACTCCCAGTCGCGCTGGTCGTGGCCGGGTACCGCCATGACCGCGCCGGTGCCGTACTCCATCAGCACGAAGTTGGCGGCATAGACCGGGACCTCGCGACCGGTGAGGGGATGCACGGCCAGGTGGCCGGTGGGCATGCCCTTCTTCTCCATGGTGGCCAGTTCGGCCTCGGAGGTGCCACCGTGGGCGCACTCCTCGCAGAAGGCGGCCAGCTCGGCGTTGTCCCTGGCCGCGGCCCTGGCCAGCGGGTGGGCCGCGGCCACGGCCACGTAGGTGACGCCCATCAGGGTATCGGGGCGGGTGGTATAGACCGACAGCGGCTCGCCGGCATGGCCGTCGGCGGCCTTGATGCCGAACGACAGCTCGATGCCCCTGGACTTGCCGATCCAGTTGCGCTGCATCGTCTTGACCTGCTCGGGCCACTCGATGCTGTCCAGGTCGGCCAGCAGCTCTTCGGCGTAGTCGGTGATCTTGAGGAACCAGAGCGGGATCTCCTTGCGCTCCACCAGGGCGCCGGAACGCCAGCCGCGCCCCTCGATCACCTGCTCGTTGGCGAGCACGGTCTGGTCCACCGGGTCCCAGTTGACCGTGGCCATCTTCTTGTAGACCAGGCCCTTCTCCACCAGCTTGGTGAAGAACCACTGCTCCCAGCGGTAGTAGCTCGGGTCGCAGGTGGCGAACTCGCGGCTCCAGTCGTAGGCGAAGCCCAGCGCCTTGAGCTGCTGACGCATGTAGTCGATGTTCTCGTAGGTCCAGCGGGCCGGTGGCACCCGGTTCTGGATGGCGGCGTTCTCGGCGGGCATGCCGAAGGCGTCCCAGCCCATGGGCTGCAGCACGTTCTTGCCCTGCATGCGCTGGTAGCGGGACACCACGTCGCCGATGGTGTAGTTGCGCACGTGCCCCATGTGCAGCTTGCCGCTGGGGTAGGGGAACATCGACAGGCAGTAGAACTTCTCGCGGCTGGCATCCTCTACCGCCTTGAAGCACTGGTTCTTCTCCCAGAACTGCTGGGCGTCGCGTTCGATCTCTTGGGGCTTGTACTGTGCGTCCATCGCTGTCTACGGGTACCTTGCGGGTCAACGGGGCTTGTCCGGCATCGGGGTCGTGACCGCTGGGGCGTCAAGACGTTGAACTGCCGGCAGGAAAGCGTCTAAATGGTAGGCAAGGATACCCCAGCACGGCAGGGCCCGGCTATGCCCGGGCCGGCCGGCCCATCGCAGGAGGAAGGAGCTGACCATGAGCGAGCAACCACAACCCCATCGGGACCATCGCCTGCGCGAGGGCTACGAGCGCATGCTGGAGCGCCTGCGTGAGGGGGCCCATGAACTGACCTGGGAGAACCTGCAGAAGGAGCTCGACGAGGCGGTGGAGTTCGAGGCCGAGCTCGAGGAGTTCACCAAGTATGAGCTGTCGCTGCTGCGGGCCTGGGTGGAGCGCGACCTCAAGGACATGCGCCGCTACCTGAGTGCCGGAGGCGAGAGCGTGGCCACCTGGCTCGGCATCGACCTCTCGGCGCTGTCGCGCAAGGTCAGTGAATCGCTGCTCTCCATCGCCGATCGCAGCGTGGTCGAACGCGAACGCTTCGAGGAGGACCTGGAGGCCGCCCAGGCCGACTACTGCGAGGGCGAGATGGCGGTGCCCGGTCGCATGGCCTGCGTGCACTGCAACGCCGAGGTGGAGCTCGAGGGGGTCGCCCGCATCGAGCCCTGCCACCAGTGCGGCCATCGCTACTTCCGGCGGGTATCGCAGTAGTCCCCTACAGCCAGGCATCCAACACCACGATCGCCGCGACCACCAGCGCGGAGAGGGCGCCGGCGTAGCTCAGGTTGTGGCGCATCATCACCGTACCGCTGACCCCGTAGCGCCCCTGCAGGGAGAGGTTGATACCGGAAAGCGGCCCGACGCTGGTGCCCACGGCCCAGGAGGCCAGCGCCACGAAGGCGAACAGCGTCTGGCGGCTGCCCTCGAGATCCAGCATCGAAGCCAGCACCGAGACGCCGATGATCGGGTGCAGCCCGGCAGCGGCACTGACGACGATGGCCAGGAAGCTGGCTGTCGCCTGGGGCGCGCCGAAGTGGGCGAAGAGCGTCCACTGGCTGCCGGTGGCGGCGCCGATGAAGGCCGAGAGCCCTTGGGTGAGCAGGCCCGCGCACAGGAACAGCGCGATTTCGCCGCGCATGGCCGGCAGCCGCTCCAGGGCGTGGCTGCGCACCCGGCGCAGAGTCCAGCGCGGGCCCCGTGGCAGGTTGGTCAACAGCGCCACCGCCGGCAGCAGGAAGGTGATGATGCTGACGATGGAGAGCGCGGGCGTCAGGGCGTAGTGAAACAGCAGCACCAGGGTGGCCATGCCCACCGGCATCAGCAGGCTCCTGGGCGAGAGCGAGTAGCCCGCCACTTCGGTGAGGTCGAAGCGCCGCGAGAGGTCGAGCAGCGAGAGGGTGCCGGCCAGCATTCCCAGCGGCAGGCCAAGGGCCAGGATCGTCGTGAAGCGCATCTCCGGCGCCAGGGTCATCACCACCCCCATGGAGGCAAAGAAGGGCGACCAGAGCGCGGCGCTGGAGAGTCCGCGGTTGAGGGCCAGCAGCTGCGGCAGGGAGAGCTCGCCGTGACGCCGCAGGCGGTCCCCCACCATGAACACCGTGGAGAGGTTCAGCACGGCACCGAGCAGGTGGACCCCCAGCCAGGTGCCGGCGGTGCCGCGCCGGCCGGTCACGGCGCTGCCGGGTGGCGCCGAATGCCCCTGGCGCGTGCCGATCAGGCCGATGAAGCTCACCCCGACCAGCATGGCTACCACGTAGCTGTTGCCATCCAGCAGCCGGTGCCAGGTGACCTCGGCGCCATAGCCCAGGGCCGCGACCAGCACCAGTGCAAGCCCCAGCCCCGCCAGGGCGCCCGCCTGGCGCCGATTGCTCCGCTTGAGATCCGGCCACAGCAGCAGCACGGCCAGCCAGAAGGCGTAGCTGACCGCGGGCAGGGCCACCGGCAGCCCGGCCAGGCGCAGCACCTGCAGGGCCAGCCCGGCCAGGATCAGGCTGCCGGCGATGGCGTGGCGAAGGGACGTGGGTGGGGCGGGTGACAAGGTGCGGGCTCCGGGGGAAAGTTGAGCAGTCTAACAAACCCCTCCGTGCCTGGCAGCGAGGCCTTTCCTGGAATCCTATATTTCTCTTAGCAGTCACGGTCGGAGTCATTGGCTAGCCGCCGCCGTCATGTCAAATATGTTATAATTGGAGCCGGGATGATCGACCTGGACGCCTATTTCGCGGAGCCGGTCCTCAAGGAGTTGGAGCGGGCGGTGTGGTCGGATGACGCTCGGTTTCGAGATGCTGCCGTGGCGGCATTGACGGTTTGCCAGGAGTGTGCCGAAGATCCCGACCGTTTGCTTCCCCTCCCGGTTCAGAACATCCATGGCGTAAGGGATGGAGAAGTCGTATTTCGCGTCTACCGTTACGGGCCCTTGGGAAGCTGGTTTGGGCGTTATGAATTGATCCTGGCTTGTCCTCAGGGGGGGCTGCCCTTCAGGGCGATCTATTTCGGCCCGAGAAGGACCCACTCCCAGCGGACCAGCTTGATCCATGGCGAACTGAAAAGGTTCTGGAGGTGTGAGTGAGTGAAACCGATACCAACAGCACCGGTCGCGCCCGTCAGCTGATCGACAAGGCACTCGAGACCCAAGAGGGCCGGGCGCATGCGGACCGAGTGCGTCTCGCTCTGCGTCTCGGGGCCCTGGTTCATCAGGTGCGCATACGCGCCGGTCTCACCCAGGCCGAGCTGGCGAGGCGAATCGGTACCCGGCAGAGCCTGATATCGCGTCTCGAAGGAGGGAATCTCGGCCATGTGCCCGGCAATGAGTTGCTCGACAGCATTGCCGTGGCTTGCGGCTATCGCATGACTATTTCCATGGAGCCCGATATAGCCCACCAGCAGCTGGAGCCGGTTGAAGTGGTGTTGCATGCAGATGAGGCGGGATCCGGTGAGTCTTGATGTCACGGCCTGGCTGGCCGGGGCGCTCTCGGCCGGTATCTTTGCCTACCTTGCATTACGGGCCAGTCGCATGTTCATGAAGGCTGACAAGGCCAGAGTTCGGGCTGGGCAAACATCGGGTGGCCGTACACGACGTCTTTGGGTGAGTTTCTCGCAGGCATTCACAAGGGCCGCAGGCTGGCAGAAGATGGATCATTTGCTGATCTGGGCGGCGGTCGGCTTGCTGGCCATCAACCAGCTGATCGCCCTGTACCGGTTGTCTCCCAGTTCCTAGCCGCCGCTTCCCGGGCCGCGTCGAGCTGCTCGAGCATGGCCCGCGCGGCGTTGGAGAGGGTGCGGCTGCGGTGCACGATATAGCCCAGCGGGCGGTAGATGGGCGGGTGGTCCACCGCCAGCACGCGCAGGTCGCCCGCCACCAGGCGCTCCGGCAGCAGGCTCCAGCCCAGGCCGATGGCGGTCATCATCTTGAGGGTCTCCAGGTAGTTGGTGGAGAGCGCCACCGGCAGGCCCAGGCCCGCCGCGGCGAAACGCGCCTCGATCAGCCCCCGGGTAAAGGTGAGTGGGCCCGGCAGTACGGCGTCGTGCTCGCAGAGCACCCGCAGCGTCGGCTCCGTCACCTTGGCCAGCGGATGGTCATGGGCGCAGACGAAGCAGAGCCGATCGATCCACACCGGCACTACCGTGAGCTGCGGGTCGGGGTGGGGGGCCAGGGTTACGACGGCGATCTCCAGGGAACCGTCCAGCACTCCCTGGTAGGCCTCCTCGGAGTCCAGGAAGTGCAGGTCGAGGCGCACCTCGGGGTGGGCGCCGGTGTAGGCCTTGAGCAGCGGCGGCAGCCGATGCAGGCCGATATGGTGGCTGGTGGCCAGGGTCAGGCTGCCGCCCACGCTGCCCTCGAGGTTGCTAAGGGCGCGACGGCTGTCGTCCACCATCACCAGGATCTGCCGGGCGCGGGGCAGCAGCACGCGCCCCGCCTCGGTCAGGCCGACGGAGCGGCCGATTCGGTCGAAGAGCCGCGCACCGATCTGGGCCTCGAGCACGGCGATGCGCTTGCTTACCGCGGGCTGGGTCAGGTGCAACTGCTCCGCGGCGCGGGAGAAGCTGCCGCTCTCCGCCACGGCCAGGAAGGCCTGCAGGCTCTGGGTATCCATGGTGCCTCCGTCACTGGCGTTAGATAAGCTGTGGTAGATGCTATGTTGCTTTCAAATTCTCATACGCTTGAAGAGATTCGTGGGAGATCGGCTTTGCCGGGCGAATGGCGCCGGCTTTGCCGGGCGAATGGCGCCGCAGGCGCCTCGGTGGAGTTGCTTGAGTCAGCTCATACCGCACAGGAGCCCTTCGGGCTCCATTCGCCGGGCGGAGCCCAGCTCCCACAAAAAACCAGCTCTTGCCAAATTCCAGCGATCACGCCGAGCAACGCGAATCAGCCGACATGGCATTCCTGTTGGGAATGCAATCCATAAATAACATGAATTGATTTTATGGGCGAGGGGCGGGAGACTGGTCCCATAGCGCCGAGCGCCGAGCGCCGAGCGCCGAGTGTCAAGGCTGATAGCCACGGCAGGCTTGAGCGGCGCCGGATAGCCGCGGTGCTGGACGCCGTGAACCGAACATCACACCGACCGGACAGAGCACAGGGCCCATGAGCCCGGGAGAAACGAGATGGCAGGCCAGACACTCTACGACAAGCTGTGGTCGCAGCACCTCGTCAAGGAGCGCGATGACGGCACCGCGCTGATCTACATCGACCGCCAGCTGCTCCACGAGGTGACCTCGCCCCAGGCCTTCGAGGGTCTGCGCCTGGCGGGCCGCAAGCCGTGGCGCCTGGACGCCAACCTGGCGACCCCCGACCACAACGTGCCCACCACGGTGAAGGAGCGCGCCGAGGGTAACGCCGGCATCAAGGACCCGGTGTCGCTGATCCAGGTCCAGACCCTCGACGACAACTGCCGCGACTTCGGCATCGTGGAGTTCAAGATCAACGACCCGCGCCAGGGCATCGTCCACGTGGTAGGCCCGGAGCAGGGCGCCACCCTGCCCGGAATGACCGTGGTGTGCGGCGACTCCCATACCGCCACCCACGGTGCCTTCGCCGCCCTCGCCCACGGCATCGGCACCTCCGAGGTGGAGCACGTGCTGGCCACCCAGTGCCTGCTGGCCCAGAAGATGAAGAACATGCAGGTGCGCGTCGAGGGCGAGCTCGGCACGGGCGTCACCGCCAAGGACGTGGTGCTGGCCATCATCGGCCGGATCGGCACCGCCGGTGGCACCGGCTACGCCATCGAGTTCTCCGGCAGCGCCATCCAGGGCCTCTCCATGGAAGGCCGCATGACGGTCTGTAACATGGCCATCGAGGCCGGCGCCCGGGTCGGCCTGATCGCCGTGGATGACACCACCATCGAGTACCTCGAGGGCCGCCCCTACGCGCCCGCCGGCGAGCAGTGGCAGGCCGCCGTGGCCGACTGGCGCGGGCTGGTCTCCGATGCGGACGCCGAGTTCGACAAGGTGGTGGTGCTCGACGCCGCCGAAATCGAGCCCCAGGTCAGTTGGGGCACCAGCCCCGAGATGGTCACCGGCGTCTCCGGCGAGGTGCCGGACCCCGCCGAACAGGCCGATGACACCCTGCGCAGCGGCTACACCCGGGCGCTTCAGTACATGGGCCTCGCCCCGAAGCAGAAGATCACCGATATCCGCCTCGACAAGGTGTTCATCGGCTCCTGCACCAACTCGCGCATCGAGGATCTGCGCGAGGCGGCCAAGGTCGCCAAGGGCAAGAAGGTGGCCGACAGCATCAAGCTCGCCATGGTGGTGCCGGGCTCGGGCCTGGTGAAGCGTCAGGCGGAGGCCGAGGGGCTGGACAAGGTGTTTATCGAGGCGGGCTTCGAGTGGCGCGAGCCGGGCTGCTCCATGTGCCTGGCCATGAACGCCGACAAGCTCGGCGCCGGCGAGCACTGCGCCTCCACCTCCAACCGCAACTTCGAGGGTCGCCAGGGCTATGGTGGGCGCACCCACCTGGTGAGCCCGGCGATGGCCGCCGCCGCCGCCATCGCCGGCCACTTCGTGGACGTGAGGCAGCTTGCCGCCAATGACGACGCCCAGGTACAGGAGGCCTGAACCATGAAGAAATTCGAACGCACCGAGGGTCTCGTCGCGCCGCTGGACCGGGCCAACGTGGACACCGACCTGATCATCCCCAAGCAGTTCTTGAAGTCGATCAAGCGCACCGGCTTCGGCGTCAATCTCTTCGACGAGCTGCGCTACCTGGATGAGGGTTATCCGGGCCAGGACTGCTCGCAGCGCCCGCTCAACCCCGACTTCGTGCTCAACCAGCCACGCTATCGGGGCGCCAGCGTGCTGCTGGCCCGCCGCAACTTCGGCTGCGGCAGTTCCCGGGAGCATGCCCCCTGGGCGCTGGAGGACTTCGGCTTCCGGGTGGTGATCGCCCCGAGCTTCGCCGACATCTTCTACAACAATGCCTTCAAGAATGGCCTGCTGCTGGTCACCCTCCCCGAGGAGGTCGTCGACCGCCTGTTCCAGGAGGCCGAGGCCAGCGAAGGCTACGCCCTGGACGTGGACCTGGAGAACCAGCGGGTGATCACGCCCGCCGGCGAAATCCTCGAGTTCGAGGTGGATGCCTTCCGCAAGCACTGCCTGCTCGAGGGCCTCGACGACATCGGCATCACCTTGCAGGACGAGGAGGCGATCCGCGCCTTCGAGGCAAAGCATCGCACCGCGCGCCCCTGGCTGTTCCGCGACTCCGCCTGAACAAGGAAGAAGCAATGACTCAGAAGATTCTGGTACTGCCCGGTGACGGCATCGGCCCCGAGATCACCGCCCAGGCGAGCCGCATCCTGGCCGCCTGCCAGGCCTGCGGCCTGGATGTGGAAGTGGAAGAGGCCCTGGTCGGCGGCAGCGCCTATGACGCCTTTGGTGATCCGCTGCCCGCCGAGACCCTGGAGAAGGCCAAGGCGGCGCGGGCCATCCTGCTCGGCGCCGTGGGTGGCCCAAAGTGGGACAAGCTCGAGGACCTCTCCAAGCGCCCGGAGAAGGGGCTGCTCGGCCTGCGCAAGAACCTGGGCCTGTTCGGCAACTTGCGCCCGGCGATCACCTACCCGCAGCTGGCCGACGCCTCGAGCCTCAAGCCCGAGCTGGTGGCGGGCCTCGATATCATGATCGTGCGCGAGCTCACCGGCGGTATCTACTTCGGTCAGCCCCGCGGCATCGAGGTGCGCGACGGCGAGCGGGTCGGCTTCAACACCTACATCTACTCCGAGAGCGAGATCGAGCGCATCGGCCGGGTCGCCTTCGAGATGGCGCAGAAGCGCGGCAAGAAGCTCTGCTCCGTGGACAAGGCCAACGTGCTCGAGGTCACCATCCTGTGGCGTGAGGTGATGGAGCGCCTGGCGCCGGAGTACCCCGACGTCGAGCTCTCCCATATGTACGTCGACAACGCCGCCATGCAGCTGGTGCGCGCCCCCAAGCAGTTCGATGTCATGGTCACCGGCAACATGTTCGGCGATATCCTCTCGGATGCCGCGGCCATGCTCACCGGCTCCATCGGCATGCTGCCCTCGGCGTCGCTCAACGAGACCGGCCAGGGCATGTACGAGCCCTGCCACGGCAGCGCCCCGGACATCGCCGGTGAGGGCATCGCCAACCCGCTGGCGACCATCCTCTCGGTGGCCATGATGCTGCGCTACTCGCTGGACGAGCCGGCGCTCGCCAAGCGCATCGAGGACGCCGTGGGCAAGGTGCTGGACGACGGCCTGCGCACCGCGGATATTGCCTCCGAAGGTACGCGCACCGTCTCCACCGCCGAGATGGGCGACGCCGTGCTGGCCGCCTTCGAGGCACGGTAGCCAGCGGCGCCGGCTTGGGTCATGCTGTTGGCTGAGGCTTCCTCGGAGACGGCTGCACCATGACATTCCTTCGGCGTTTCATCTCCTTACCCTGGGCCAGAAAGCGGCTGTATCTGGAAGCCGCTCTCTGGCTACTGCTGTCCTGGGCCCTGGTCAGGGGGCTGCCGTTCCGCCTCTGGGCCTCCTGGCTGGGGGAGCAGCGGCCGGCCGAGGCCGAGTCGATGATGGAGGAGGGCGAAGACCCCCGCGTTGCGACCATCTGTCGCTGTATCG
>NZ_CP071922.1:2652912-2660920 GCF_017584085.1 Halomonas sp. BM-2019 | reverse complement strand
CAAGGCGCATGCCTGGATTCGTCACGGGTCGAGCGTGGTGCTGGGTGGCGATACCGGGGAGGAGTACTCACCCATCTCCTGCTTCGTGCATGCGCCTTCCGTGGCGCGAGGTCACGCCCGGTGAGGGCGATCGCTTCCACTTTGCCACCGATCTCCGTGCCTTCCGCTCCTGGCCAGGCCTCTCCCTGGCGATCGACGAGTCGAGCGTGGCCGCCTCCCTGCTCTCCCCCGGGGATTGCCACGACATCAGCTTCTTTCGTGGCGTCTATCCGCTGACCCCGGGCCGCGTGTTGCGCGGCGGTCGTCTCGACAGCTGCTACACCTGGTCCCCCCGTCTCTGCCCGCTATCCCCTGCCAGGCGCCGGGCGCGTGCAGTGCCTGCTGATGCACCACGGGCACCTGGGCAGCCGCATGGCGACCTGGGCGCACTGGTCTGCCGAACACGGGTTGATCTATCGCTACCCCCTTTTCGGCCGCCCGAAAAGGGCATGAGCGATGAGCATCTGGCCGGTTTCGACTCGCTCTGTTCGGCGGTTCAGGCCTGGCATCTGTGGCGACGATACATGCCATCTGGCCGGTGACCAGGTATCACATGCTTTCTTACCATGACTTAAGCGCTACTCGAAAGGCGTTGACCGCTTTCCGCTCGTTTACGATAGTTAACACAGCCTTATGCATTCTCTTCAACGGGTGTGTTTGGCTGATTGAGCAGTCGTATGGCCGGCGGGCTGGCCAGGCGAGTGCAGGTCAAGGGCAACGACGGAGTGGCATGAAATGAAGCAGACATCGGATGTGAAGCAAGAAGTCGCCGGCAGGAGCCGGTGGGTAACGCCGGAGCTGTCGCGCATGAGCGTCGAGCAGACTCTGTCCGGAAAGAGCAATTTCATGAAAAACTGGAAGGGGGGACGACCTCCTCATAGTTTTAAGAATGGTTCCTAAGTCAGGAGCTTGATTCGTTGACAGGGATGTCATTCTTGCCATGAGTCCTGAGTTTATCACCGGGTGCCGCGATATGCCCAATCAGTTAAATATGAAAAGCCAGTCGGAAATGACAAGCCAGTTGGACGTCCAGAGCCGAGTCCAGCGATCCCCGTCACCCCTTGCCTCCCGGGTGGGGGATGACCTCGTTCTCTTCAGTGTCAACAAGGGAATGTACTACGGGGTTCCCGTCGTCGGAAGGCGAATCTGGGACCTGCTGGAAGACCAGGTTACCGTGTCGGCGATCTGCGATCAGCTGATGCAGGAGTTCTCGGTGGATCGAGATGCCTGCGAACACGAGGTGCTCGATTTCATCGGCCAGCTGGAGGCCGAAGAGCTGGTGGTGAGGCGTTGATCAGCGGCCCTGGGTCGAGGATCAAGCAATCGGGAGCCGGGCATTGAGCCCGGCTCCCGGTTTTTTGGGCTCCTCGCAGACTGGCGTGAAGCTGCGGACAAGGGGCAAGGGGCAAGGGGCAAGGGGCTCGCCCCTCGCCCCTCGCCCCCCGTCCCTATACCTCAGCATCCCTGTAGTGAAATGCCTGCTTGTTGAAGAGCTTGCAATAGGTGCCGCGCTTGCGGATCAGCTCCTCGTGGGTGCCGCTTTCACAGATTCTGCCTTGATCCATCACATAGATATAGTCGGCCATTCGCACGGTGGAGAGCCGGTGGCTGATCATCAGGGCGCCGCGATGGTTGATTCGCTCCCGGAAGTTCTCGAACATCTCGAACTCGGCCTCGGGATCCAGCGAACTGGTGGGCTCGTCGAGGATGATAAAGGTCGACTTTCTCAGGAAGGCGCGCGCCAGCGCGATCTTCTGCCACTGTCCGATGCTGATCTCCTGGCCCTCGTCAAAAATGCGGGTAAGGGGGGTGTCATAGCCCTGCGGTAGCCAGCCGATAAAGCCGTCGGCGCCGGCGTTGATGGCGGCCGTCATGATGGCGGGTTGTTCAACAGAAGAGTGGATATCACCGAAGTGAATATTCTCCTTCACGCTGGTCGCGTATTGGGAGTAGTCCTGGAAGATGACGCTGAACAGGTTGCGGTACTCTGCCGGACTGTGCTGTCGGATATCGACGCCATCCAGGGTGATGCGGCCCTGGGTGGGGTCGTAGAGCCGGCAGAGCAGCTTGATCAGCGTGGTCTTACCCGACCCGTTGACGCCCACCAGCGCAACGACCTGACCCGGGCGGATGCTCAGGTCGATGTCCCAGAGGGACGGCGCCGGCGAACCGGGGTACTGGAACCCGACTTTTTCGAAGCGGATGCCTTCGCGAACGGGCGCCGGCACCGCCACCGGGTGGCTCGGCTCGCCGATCTCGGGCCGAATATCCAGGAACTCGAAGAGCAGCCCCATGTAGAGGTGGTCTTCATAGAGCTTGGACAGCTGCTGCACCAGCTCCTGTCCCATGGTCTGGGCACGCTGGAAGATCAGCATGAACAGCACCAGATCCCCGACGCTGTTGCGTCCTTCCGCGGTCTGCCAGGCCAGGTAGGCGAGGCTGGCAAAGAAGGCCACGGCCGCGGCGCTGCCCACGGCCACTTCGAGACGGGTGCGGCGCTGAGTGATCTGCAGGCGCTCACGGCGAATTTTGCCCCGCAGCTTGGCGTAGCGGGCTCGCAGGTGCTCGCCCAGCTGGTAGATGCGCAGCTCCTTGGCGTGCAGGTTGGAGGTCATCAGCCAGTCGAGGTAGCCGGCCTTGCGCTCCATCTGCGTCCGGCGGAGCTGCCAGTCGTAGAGGTGTCGCGTGAAGTGCAGGCGCACCAGCAGTCCCGGGAGGATGGCAATCAACAGCACGGGAAGCAGCAGCCATTCGATGGAGACGATCAGGACCACGACGGCCGCCAGCATGAGGCTGTTTCTCGACAGCATCATCAGGTTGCCGATGACCTGGGCGGGGCGCTGGTTGCCTGACTCCCGCGCCCGCTCCAGGGTGTCGAAATAGCGCGGGCTCTCGTAGAAGGCCAGGTCGGCACTGACGGCGCGCTCATGCACCTTGCCGTCGATGTAGTCAGCCACCAGCAGCGACTGGGCTTCCTTGGCCAGGTTCGACAGGGCGCGGGTCACCATGAAGGCCAGGGTCGCGCCCCCCGTGAAGGCCACGTAGCGCAGGACCTCGGGCATGCCCTGGGCCGCGCTGGCCTGGTCGCCCAGCAGGGTCGTGACCAGGTCGACCAGCTGCTTGAGCAGATAGAGCGCCGCCAGGCCAAAGCCGACCTCGAGTACCATGAGAAAGGTGGTGAGCAGGGCGCACTTGCTGCTGCTGGCCCAGAGCAGTGGCAGCACCCGGCGAAGGGTGACGAGGGGTTCCAGGATGGCTCGCGGGGAGGGCATCATCGTGCTGGCCACCTCATCTTGCTGCTTTTGGCCAGGGCGCGGTAGGGCCGGATGGCGTAGTAGAGCCATTGCCAGCGGGGTGGCAAGGGGAGGAACCGGTAATCGATATACCCCGGCCGCAGGGGGCTGACCCATTCCCTGACGCGGCTCGCCCACCGATAGGTTGGCGTCGTCTGCCAGGCGAAGCCGAACTCCCGACCGGGGCGTCGGCTGCGCAGTGCCAGTTCGGCCTCGAGCCCGCCCTGCAGCGTGGCGAAGCAGGCCTCGAGCAGCTCGCGGCTGCGTGGGCCGAGGTGCGGGGAGTGTTCGGGCTCGGGAGTGGCGAGTGCCTGGTAGAACTCCAGGCAGGCCTCGAAGGTGGACGCCAGGCCGCGTCGCTCGGCGCAGGCGTAGGCCGCTGCCGCATCGAAATCGGGATGTCGCAGGATGGCATCCAGGTCGACCAGCCAGTGAAGGTGTGACCAGTAGTGGCGCGTGTGATGCAGGCAGATGTAGACAAAGAGTTCGCTGGTTGGCATGGCGTACAGCAGGGTGTCGCCGGCACGGTGGGCGACCCGGCCCTCGAGGATCGCCTCGGTCCGATAGATGCCGGCGCCACGGTCGAAGTCATGGTGGACCTCGATGCAGACGCCTGAGGGAGAGACCAGGGTCACCACGGCCTTGGCCTGGAGGGCAAAGGCGAGGCTCTGCCTGTCCGGTAGCAGGGCCTCCGGGTCGAGGGGGCGATAGCCGTGCTGCAGGGCGACTTCCAGTAGCTCGATGCAGCGATGGCGGGGCACCAGCAGGTCAATGTCCCGGCAGGTTCGCATGGCCGGGTCATCATAGTAGCGGGCCGCCAGGGCCGGCCCCTTGAAGAAGAGATGGGGGATCGCCAGGGGGTCGAGAATCTCGGTCACCAGGCGCTGCTGTTCGCCGGCGACCAGCAGATTACCCTGAACGAGCCCCAGGGCCCGCTGATGCAGGTGAGCCATGTCGGCCGCGGTCAGCGTCGGTGGTGACAGCTCGTGCAGGTGGCGATGCACCAGCGGCAGTATCAGCTGCCGCTCTGCCCGATTTGCCACGTCATCCCATGCCTCGATGCGGTTGCACAGGGCCAGGGCGGCCTCTCGCTGCGCCTCGGACAGCTGTAGTCGGGCCAGCAGGATCAGCAGTCGAAGCGCGGCGTCCGGGGACTGGGGCTTAGCTGGCATCTCCCGCTCCCTCATGGATCTGTTGAATCAGCGGGATCAGGCTCTCCTCGACCCTTTCCAGCGACCAGGGGCGCCGGTAGCGGTAGACCCGGATCTGCCGCGCCAGGTCGGCGCCATACTGCATCAGCCTGGCAGGACCATTGAAGTGTTGCCCCCACTCCGGCAGATAGAGGGCCGACATCACGATCCGGAAGGCCTCGATCCCCTCCACCGGCTCGATGCTGGCCGGTTCATCGGGGGACACTCGCTCCAGCATCACGAGCGTTTTCAGCGGCTCGTTGCCATGGGTGAAGCCCAGGTGCCCGTTCAGATGAAATTTTTCCGTGCGGGTCCGGTCCCGGACCAGGCCCTGGCGCTCGATTCCCAGGCGTTTCAGGGCGTCCCGCCACAGCTTGAGGCGGGGGGGACCCGGGTAGAGGGTGGGGTGCTCCTCCTCGGGCTTGATCACCCCGACATCGTCGCTGACCAGCTTCCAGCCGTATCGATAGTGCAGCCAGGCGGCCAGGGTGGACTTGCCCGCCCCGGAATCTCCCGTAAAGCCCCAGACTCCGCCAGGGGTCTGGACCGCGCTGATATGCAGCGGCAGCCAGTTCCGCTGGTGGAGCAGGGCGCCCAGGGCGCTGCCCAGCAGGTAGAGACGCAGATCACCCTCGTCGACCGTCGTACCACCGACGGGTGCCAGACGGCGATCGATTCGGATGTGCCTGCCCTCCTCGATGCGATAGCGGGCGATGGGATCGAGGAGAAACTGGCAGCGGTTGTGGCTGCACTGAAGCCATGGCGTGCTGAGCTCGGCATCGTCCAGCTGGCCGGGCAGTTCGCCGAGCTCGACGCGAATGTCGGGGCGGGTGTCCGGCGGCAGCGCCTCGAGTTCGGGGAGCTCGAGCTGCGAACCGATCCTCAGTCCATAGGTGGTGTAGTACCGGTAGGCAGCGGGGGCGTGGGGCTTGCGCCTTTCCGCCGCGGAAGGTGGGGACGGTACCGGTGCACTGTCCTGTGCAGGGAGAACTCTGATGCCTGGCATGATCGGTCTGCGCCTCAGTTCCGCCGTTGTGTAAATACACTGTAACCGGTATGCCCGTCGTGCCAAGGATGAAAAATGCCAGCCTCGGGGTGAGGGGGGCGTCATTCTGGTGCCCAGCTGCCTGAGCTGGGAGGCTCGTGTATAATGCTTCCACATTTGCTTTCTGGAGGACTTCACATGTTGAAAGTCGGTTTCGTCGGTTGGCGCGGCATGGTCGGCTCCGTGCTGATGCAGCGCATGGTGGAAGAGGGCGACTTCAAGGGCATCGAGCCGGTCTTCTTCACCACCTCCCAGGTCGGCCAGGCCGGCCCCGACGTCGGCGTTGACGTGCCTCCCCTCAAGGACGCCTACGACCTCGACGCCCTCAGGGCGCTGGACGTGGTCATCACCTGCCAGGGCGGCGACTACACCAAGGCGGTCTATGGCGACCTGCGCAGCGGCGGCTGGAAGGGCTACTGGATCGATGCCGCCAGCACCCTGCGCATGGAGGACGAGGCCACCATCATCCTGGATCCGGTCAACCGCCATGTGATCGATGCCCAGCTGGCCCGCGGCGCCAAGACCTTCGTTGGCGGCAACTGCACCGTCAGCCTGATGCTGATGGGCCTGGGCGGCCTGTTCGAGGCGGACCTGATCGAGTGGATGACCTCCATGACCTACCAGGCCGCCTCCGGCTCTGGTGCCAAGCACATGCGCGAGCTGCTCAATCAGATGGGCACCCTGCGCGACAGCGTGGCCGATGAGCTCGCCGACCCGGCCAGCGCCATCCTCGATATCGACCGCAAGGTCACGGCGGCCATGCGCTCGGGCGACTTCCCTACCGAGAACTTCACCGCGCCCCTGGCCGGCAGCCTGCTGCCCTGGATCGACGTCAAGCGCGACAACGGTCAGAGCAAGGAAGAGTGGAAGGGTACCGTGGAGACCAACAAGATCCTCGGCCTCCAGGACAACCCGATTCCCATCGATGGCCTCTGCGTGCGCATCGGCGCCATGCGCTCCCACAGCCAGGCCTTCACCATCAAGCTGAAGAAGGACGTGCCCCTCGACGAGATCGAGGATCGCCTGGCCAGGCACAACGACTGGGTCAAGGTGGTGCCCAACGACAAGGAGGCGACCATCCGCGACCTGACCCCGGCCGCTGCCACCGGCACCCTCACCGTTCCGGTGGGTCGCCTGCGCAAGCTGGCCATGGGCGGCGAGTACCTCTCCGCCTTCAGCGTCGGCGACCAGCTCCTCTGGGGGGCCGCCGAGCCGCTCAAGCGCATGCTCAGGATCCTGCGCGAGCAGTAAGTGTCCCACGGCCCCGGCAACGGCAGGGCCGGTTGCGGTGACCAGGGCGGGGCGCCTCCTTCGGGGGCGCCCCGCTTGCGTTGGATGACACCTCGGTTCGCCAGTCCCGGATCAATGGCTTACGTTGAAGTCATCGGGCCTGACATCAGCCAACACCGACGCGCCGGGACGGTGAATGTGGTACACAGGTACCAGAAGAGCCACGTCTCGACCTCGCATCGGGTACGCGGGACCCTCCGCCGGATCCCGCCGATGGACGCAAGGGAACTCCATGAAACGCAAGCTGACTCTCGCCATGCTGCTCTCGTTCTCCGCCACCAGTCCCCTGGCCCTGGCCCTGGGCCTGGGAGAGGCGGAGGTAAGCTCCACGCTCAACGCGCCACTGCGTGCCACCATCCCGCTGACCGATACCGCCGGCATTCAACCCGGGCTGCTCAATGTCTCGTTGGCCGATGAGCGGGCCTATGCCGCGGCGGGACTTGCGCGGACCCCTCTGGCGGCCGGGGTGCGCCTGGCGGTGGACCAGCGCCAGGGCCGCCTGGTGGTGGACCTGACCACCGAGCGCCCGGTGCGCGAGCCCTGGCTGGACCTGCTGCTGCGCTTCGACTGGCCGGGTGGCCAGCAGCTGCGCGAGATCACCCTGCTGCTCGACCCCCCGGACTACGACCAGATGCCGGCCCTGGTGGTCGGTAGTCGGCGCGTGGCGGCCGCCCCCGCCACCGCCCCGGCACCCTCGGTGTCGCCGTCGGCCTCGGCGGTCAGCCCCGCCGCGGCACCGGCCCGGGCCGGCGACCCGGCCTGGGTACGCAGCGGCGATACCCTGTGGGCCGTGGCCGGGCGCCTGCGCCCCGACAGCGGCATCAGCATGAACCAGATGATGGTCGCCCTGGTGGAGGCCAATCCCGAGGCCTTCCCCTCCGGCAACATCAATGCCATGCGCGCCGGCTTCACACTGGTGGTCCCCGGCCGAGAGGCGATCACCGCGCGTAGCGCCGCCGATTCCGACCGGGTCGTGGCCCAGATGAACCAGGCCTGGGCGAATCGCGGCGGTGGGGCGCCGGCCCCGGTGCCCATGGCGCCCACCCGGGCCGTCGCGGCGGCGGTGTCCGCCGACGCTCCTGCGCCTGCCGCTGAGCCATCCGACGACGTCCTCGGTGACCCGCCAGCTCCCGACGCCGCGCAGGCCGAGC
>NZ_CP071922.1:2649375-2652812 GCF_017584085.1 Halomonas sp. BM-2019 | reverse complement strand
GATCAGGCCCGCGAACTGCTGGAAGCGAGCCTGGCCCGGGAGCCGGAGCGCGATGACCTGCGGCTCAAGCTACTCAAGGTCCACCTGGAGCAGGGCAGCCGCGAGGCGGCGCAGCAGGAAGCCGCGCGACTGCGCGACGGCGGCAACCCGGCCGTGCGCGACGAGGTGGCGCGGCTGATGGCCGGCCCCGAGGAGGGAGCGAGCGGGGCGCACGCGGCCCCCTTCACGACCGACGGGACGGAAGACGACCGGGCTGTGTTCGCCGAATCGGCCGAACTGCCGCCGCGGGTCTTCGACGAGCCCCCGGACGAGGCGTCCGATGCTCCCTCGGAGGCGCCTGCCGCATCCCGGGGGCTTGCCTCCTCGGCCGCGCCTGGTTCGACCCAGGCCGCCCCGAGCGAGCCGGAGCGCTCCCCTCGCCCGGTGGCGCCGCCGGATGCCGGGGAGGCGACGTCCGACGCCACGCCACCGGCGTCCGAGCCCCCGGGATCCGAGCGCTTCAAGCCCGAGCTGCCCAAGGTGGTGACCCGCAAGCGCGACGATGGCAGCGAGGTCATCGACTACCGGCCGCCGGCGCTTGACCCCACGCCGGCGCCCCGGGAGGAGACGCCGATGCAGCCTAGCGTCGAGTTCACGGCCGATGTGCCGGCGGGGGAGGCGCCGGTGGGCGAGGCGGCAGGGCAGGGCGCCGAGCCCGAGCGCGCCGTCGCCGAGCGTGACGCTCCGGGCGAGATTCCCGAGGAGTGGGAGGTGGAGGAGGTGGCCTTCCCGCCGCTGCGAGCGGATAATGTGCCCCACGCCGCCGATGCCACTCCCGACGGCCTTGCCGAGGCGCGGCGCCTGATCGCCGAGGGACGCGTCGCCGCGGCGCGCGAGCGGCTGGTCAGGCTCCGTCAGGATGCGAATCCGACGATCCGGGAGGAGGCGACGGCCCTGCTCAATCGCCTGGACAGATGAAGGCCGCATGACCCTCTTTCACCGCCTCGATGAACGCACCCCCATGACAGGACGCCTGGCCATGGGGGTCGAGTATGACGGCAGCGCCTACTGTGGCTGGCAGCGTCTCAAGCATGCCGCCTCGGTGCAGGCTTCGCTGGAGACGGCGCTGGCCAGGGTGGCCAATGAGCCGATTCGGGTACACGCCAGCGGACGCACCGACTCCGGGGTGCATGCCACCCGTCAGGTCATCCACTTCGACTCGCCGGTGCCGCGTTCCCAGAAGGCCTGGGTATTCGGCGTCAACGCCAACCTGCCGCGGGATATCGCCGTGCGCTGGGTCACCGAGGTGCCCGATGAGTTCCACGCCCGCTTCAAGGCGCTGGCGCGCCGCTACCGCTACGTGCTGCTCAACCAACCCAGCCGCCCGGTGTTGGAGCGCGCCAATGCCACCTGGTGCCGCGACCCCCTGGATGCCGACGCCATGCACCGCGCCGCCCAGGCGCTGGTGGGCGAGCACGACTTCTCGAGCTTCCGTGCCGCCGGCTGCCAGTCGAAGACCCCCTGGCGCCACCTGCACTTCATCGAGGTGCACCGCCATGGCCCCCTGGTGGTGGTCGATGTCCAGGGCAACGCCTTCCTGCACCACATGATCCGCAACATCGTCGGCGCCCTGGTCACCGTGGGTCGCGGTGAGCGCGGCGACGACTACCTGGCCGAGCTGATGGCGCTCAAGGACCGCACTCTGGGCGATGTCACCGCCCCGGCCTGCGGCCTGCACTTCGTCGACTCCCTCTATGACGCGCGCTGGGGGCTGCCCCGGGAGCCGCTCGGCCCCAACCTGCTGGCCTTCCTCGGCGAGTGGACCGGCGAGCGGCCGCTGCCCGACTGTCCCCTGGTCGAGTTCCGCCGCGGGCAACCGGTGGCCGAGAAGGAGGTGTGATGATGCAGCGTACCCGCGTCAAGATCTGCGGCCTGACCCGCCCCGAGGATGTGGACGCCGCCGTGGCGGCCGGCGCCGATGCCCTGGGTTTCGTGCTCTGGCCCGGCAGCCGGCGCGCCGTCTCCGAGGCGCGCCTGGCGGCGCTGGCCGCCCGGGTGCCGGCCTTCGTCACCCGGGTGGGGCTCTTCGTCGACCAGGACCCGGCGCTGGTCGAGCGCTGTGCCGGCCACCTGGACCTGCTGCAGTTCCACGGCGACGAGTCGCCGGCGACCTGCGAGCGGGCGGGGCGCCCCTGGATCAAGGCGCTGCGCATGCGCGAGGGGCTGGACCTGCCCGCCGCCGCCGAGGCCTACCGGGGCGCCCGGGGATTGCTGCTCGACGCCTACCGCCCCGGCGTGCCCGGCGGGACCGGGGAGACCTTCGACTGGTCCCGGATCCCCGCAGGCCTGGCAAAACCTGTTATCCTCGCCGGAGGCCTGACGCCCGACAACGTGGCCGAGGCCATCGCGACGGTGGCGCCCCTGGCCGTGGATGTCTCCGGCGGAGTCGAGGCCGCGCCCGGCGTCAAGGATGCCGGCCGCCTGGCGGCCTTCCTCGAGGCCGTGCGGGCCGCCGATGCGCGGCGCCTGTCGCGCTGAGGCGTCCCGGGCGCCCGGCGCCGCCGCCGGGCCATCGAGGGCCGCCGCGGCCAGGGCGTTTCACCGCTGCTGGTTACCGTTGCCTTCAACCGTTGCTGTCAACCCCCCTTAGCCCTTCTGGCGACCTGTGAGGTGTCTTTCGTGAGCAAGTTCAGTGACCTGACCCGACTGCCGGATGCCCGTGGCCACTTCGGCGCCTACGGCGGCCGATTCGTCTCGGAGACCCTGAGCTTCGCCCTGGAGGATCTGGCCAAGACCTACCTGAGTCTGCGCGACGATCCTGAGTTCCAGGCGGAATTCGACTATCACCTGGCCCACTACGTGGGCCGTCCCTCGCCGCTCAAGCGCGAGGACCTCAACCACACCGGCGCCCACAAGGTGAACAACACCATCGGCCAGGCGCTGCTCGCCAAGAAGAGCGGCAAGCCGCGGGTCATCGCCGAGACCGGCGCCGGCCAGCACGGCGTGGCCACCGCCACGGTGGCGGCCCGCCTGGGGCTCAAGTGCGACGTCTACATGGGCGCCGAGGACGTGGAGCGCCAGAAGCTCAACGTCTACCGCATGCGCCTGCTCGGCGCCAACGTCATCGCCGTGCAGTCCGGCACCCGCACCCTCAAGGACGCCATGAACGAGGCGATGCGCGACTGGGTCACCAACGTCGACGATACCTTCTACATCATCGGCACCGTGGCCGGCCCGCACCCCTATCCGATGCTGGTGCGCGACTTCAATGCCGTGGTGGGGCGCGAGGCGCGTCGCCAGTCCCTGGAGGAGTTCGGCAAGCTGCCCGACGCGCTGATCGCCTGCGTGGGCGGCGGCTCCAATGCCATGGGGCTCTTCTACCCCTTCGTGGAGGATGACGAGGTCGCCATGTACGGCGTCGAGGCCGGCGGCGACGGCGTCGAGACCGGCCGCCACGC
>NZ_CP071922.1:2645210-2649275 GCF_017584085.1 Halomonas sp. BM-2019 | reverse complement strand
GATCAAAGAAGGATTGCGCGAAGCTGAATTGGCAGGTCGGCTGGAAATCGTTCGGAACACACCCGTTGTGATTGTCGATGTTGGGCACAATCCGCATGCGGCCAAATACTTGGCCAGTGAACTTAAACTGCGCTTTGGTGACAAATCGGTAAAGGCCGTGTGCGCAATGTTGAATGATAAGGATCAACAAGGCACACTAGCTGAGTTGCTGCCGTTAATCCAACACTGGTACTTAGCACCGTTATCGGGCGTGCGAGGCACAACAGCGGAAGACTTAGCGGCAAACCTACCGATATCAGCACCGTCGAGTTGTCATGAAAGCGTCGCTGACGCGCTTTCCGCAGCAGTCAATCATTCAGGTGAGAACGATATCATTCTTGGTTTTGGATCGTTTTTAACCGTATCAGCAATCAAAACAGCATTGTTGAAGGAGTCTAAGAGTGGCGAGCGCATTACAGAATAGAATTGTTGGAACAGTGATCGTGATTGCCTTGGCGGTTATTATTCTACCGGACTTATTGGCGGGTAAGAATTATCAATTCGATAATGATATCCAAGTTAGTCCATTGCGCCCAGAACTGAATACAGCGCCTGAACGGGCAGAGTTTCCGGATGACTTTGACACACTGACTGAACGTCAATTACTGACCTATGACGGTGACGTCACAGATGCTGAACCTCAAGAGGCAATACTTGAGTCAACAGCGCAGAACAGGGTGGAAGCACCAACGATAACAGCACCTGCGAACGAAGAAGATACCAGCCCGACACCAGCAGAAATATCTGGAGATGCATGGGCAATCCAACTTGGTGCTTTTCGTAATGCAGATCGGGTGGCTGAATTAGTTGCCACATTGAGAGCTGAAGGCCATCCAGCCTACAGTCGTTTAGTCAGAAATAGCCAAGGCCAGTCGTTAACATTACTGCTGGTTGGGCCGGATATCGATCGCAGTCGGCTCGAGCAAAAAATTCCAGAGCTGAAGCAAGTCGTTGGTCTTGATGGACGTCTCGTTGAGTATCAACCTGCTCAGTAAAATAACAAGGACAAGCGCGCGGAATTGAGTTAAAATTTCGCGCGAATTACATCCAAGGTGAGCGACTTATGGAATGGTTTGACCTCGTACTTATTGCGATTATCGCATTGTCGATTATCATCAGCCTCGTTCGCGGTTTTGTTCGTGAAGCCCTTTCATTAGGGGTTTGGATCGCCGCATTTTTTGTCGCTAGTCAGTTTTATCACGAATTAGCTGCGTATTTTACCAGTATGGACGACCCCATGATTCGAAATGGAGTCGCAATTGCAATCTTATTCGTCGTCACCCTCATTGCTGGCTCGATTATCGTTCATTTGATCAGCTCCTTAGTGGAAAAGACCGGCTTGACCGGCACCGATCGTCTACTTGGCGGCATTTTTGGTGCATTACGCGGTGTTTTAGTGGTCAGTGCATTTTTGTTTTTTGCCGATGCATTTACGCCTATTGCTCAGCAAAGCTGGTGGCAGCAATCGTCTTTAGTTCCTCATTTTACAATCTACATTCAATGGTTTTTCGAATACTTCGAAAACTCGTCTAGCTTTTTACAGCAAAGTTAATTACTGAGAGGTTCATGCATGTGCGGAGTAGTAGGAATCGTAGGTAACCAGCCGGTTAACCAAGCCCTCTACGATGGATTAACAATGTTACAGCATCGCGGTCAAGACGCAGCTGGAATCATGACAATCGAAGGTCAGACCTTGCGCTTACGCAAGTCGAATGGATTGGTTCGCGATGTTTTCCATACGCGGCACATGCGACGGTTGAGTGGCAATCTCGGGATTGGACACGTCCGTTACCCGACCGCCGGTAGCAGCAGTTCTGCAGAAGCTCAGCCGTTTTATGTCAACTCGCCGTTCGGTATTGCCATGGCACATAATGGCAACCTGACGAATGCGGAAGAGTTACAGCAATCACTCTTTCACAAAGCGCGTCGCCATATCAACACGTCTTCCGACTCCGAAATCCTCCTCAATATTTTAGCCCACGAATTACTGCAAACTGACCGCCTTGCCGTCAATGAAGCCGATATGTTTGCCGTGGTGTCTCGTTTGCACCAGCAGGTGCGCGGTGCTTATGCGGTAGTCGCCATGATTATTGGCCATGGCTTACTGGCATTCCGTGATCCGCATGGTATTCGTCCGTTGGCTTTAGGTAAACGCGAAACCCCGCAAGGCACCGAGTATATGGTTGCGTCGGAAAGCGTTGCAATCGACGGTACTGGCTTTGTGTACATGCGTGACGTTGAACCTGGTGAAGCAATTTATATCACCGAAGACGGTCAGCTGTTTAGCCAGCAATGTTCGGATCTATCCGTTCATAATCCGTGTATTTTTGAATACGTCTACTTTGCCCGCCCAGACTCGTTCCTCGATGGCGTCTCGGTGTATGCGAGCCGGATCAACATGGGACGCAAGCTCGGCGAGAAGATTCAACGTGAATATGCGGACTTAGATATTGATGTGATTATTCCGATTCCGGAAACGGCCTGTGATATCGCCTTGGAAATGTCGCGTGTTCTCAACATCCCATATCGTCAAGGCTTTGTGAAAAACCGCTATATTGGTCGCACCTTTATTATGCCGGGACAAACCCAACGGCGGAAATCAGTGCGCCGCAAGTTGAATGCGATTAGTGCAGAATTTAAAGGCAAAAACGTACTGTTGGTGGACGATTCGATTGTCCGCGGCACGACCTCGGAACAAATAATTGAGATGGCTCGCGAGGCTGGCGCGAAGAAGGTCTACTTTGCTTCAGCGGCGCCAGAAATTCGCTTCCCAAATGTCTATGGTATCGATATGCCTAGTGCCAATGAGCTCATCGGATACGGTCGCGAAGTTGCCGAAATCTCAGCGCTTATCAAAGCAGACGGCCTTATTTACCAAGATTTAGCGGATCTTATCGCCGCGGTTAAGGAAGAAAACCCAACCTTGTCGACGTTTGAAACGTCGGTATTCAATGGTGAGTATGTAACCGGCGATATTAATCAGGACTATCTTGATCGTCTCGATGCTGCGCGCAACGATACAGCGCGGCAAGGTGATGACCAAGACGAGACCAATCCAGAATTACACAACGAAGGAGATTAGGACGATGAAAATGCAATTACGGATGATTCTGCTCACAGTAATTGGCTTATTATGGATGAGTTCTGCGCAAGCGGAAATTCTCTATAAGGCAAAGTTTGGCGACCAAACTTGGTGGATTCTTGGTACCATTCACGTTGGTGAAGGTGAGGACATGTACTTGTCTGAGCGCAGTATCGAAGCCTTTTTAAATAGTGACAAAGTTTGGATGGAGCTCACCCCAGAAGAAATGGAACGTGCTGCGGAAGTGATGTTAGGTAGTGGCGTTCGTAGTAGCAATTTCTTCCCACAAAATCTTGAAGAAGAAACGTGGGCGGCACTGCAACAGCAATTGCTTGCGGTCGGTATTCCGCCAATGCAAATTACGGCATTGGAGCCTTGGTTGCTCGAGTTGATGCTGATCATGCAGATTGCAGCGCTCGAAGGCTTTAATCCTGAGCTTGGCTCTGAGTCGCAGCTTTTGGCTGTCGCGATGGGTATGCAAGGTGAGTTGCTGGGTTTGGAAACCGCACAAGATCAAATCGATGCGCTCATGGACGCGGCTGTCGGTACTGACGAAGAACAAATAGTTCGTCTGCTTGAGCAACTGGATAAAGGTGTTGAGCAACTGCATCAAATGAAAACCTATTGGGTGAATGGTGACTTGGATAGCCTGATGTCCATCTTAGTCAATGATCTTGACGAGGCTCAAATGGAAGCGGTGCTCGATCAGCGCAACATCAGCTGGATGGAGACTTTGAGTCCTTATTTTGGCCAGTCATCCGGTACGTATTTCATTGCTGTTGGTGCTGGTCACTTAGGTGGCGACACTGGACTGATTCCAGCATTTTCGGCTGCTGGCGCTGAAATGACCAATTACTCGTCGAAGTAATTCACACTTCATGAATTGAGAAAGGCCGCCAGAGCATTGCTTTGGCGGCCTTATTTGTTGCTGGCAGCTATGAGTG
>NZ_CP071922.1:2638740-2645110 GCF_017584085.1 Halomonas sp. BM-2019 | reverse complement strand
TCGACCAACGCTTCGCCGACCTCAAGGCCCAGGGCCGCCGCGCGCTGATCCCCTTCATCACCGCCGGCGACCCGGGCCCCGAGCACACCGTGGGCTTCATGCACGCCCTGGTGGAGGCGGGGGCCGACGTGATCGAGCTGGGGGTGCCCTTCTCCGACCCCATGGCCGACGGCCCGGTGATCCAGAAGGCCTGCGAGCGGGCCCTCAGGCACGGGGTGCGCCTCGCCCACCTGTTCGAGATGGTGCGCGAGTTCCGCCAGGTCGACACCACCACGCCGGTGGTGCTGATGGGCTACCTCAACCCCATGGAGCGTCGCCGACCAGGCCGCCGCGGCCGGCGTCGACGGCGTGCTCACCGTCGACATGCCCCCGGAGGAGGCCGAGGAGCTCGGGCCGCTGCTCAAGGCTCGCGGGCTCGCCTCGATCTTCCTGGTTGCCCCTACCACTTCCCGCGCCCGGGCCGCTACAATATGCGCCCATGGCGAAGGCTATCTCTACTATGTCTCGCTCAAGGGCGTGACGGGTTCCGCCACCCTGGACGCCGACGATGTGGCGGCGCACCTAGCGCCGCTGCGTGAGATGACCGACCTGCCGCTGTGCGTCGGTTTCGGTATCCGCGATGGCGCCTCCGCCGCCGAGGTGGGCCGCGTGGCCGACGGCGTGATCGTCGGCTCGGCGCTGGTCAGTCGCATCGCCGAGAATGCCGAGCGGCCCGAGGTGATCCCCGGCGAGCTCAAGGCGGTGCTCGGCGAGATGCGCCAGGCCCTGGATGCCATGAGCGCCCGCTGAGCCCGGCCCGGGCCATTCGAATCGATCCACGTGCCCGGGGCTGCCCGGGCGCCGACCACATGACGGAACCCTTTCTGACATGAGCTGGCTTGACAAGATCGTGCCCTCCATGGGGCGCATCCAGCGCAAGGACCGCCGAGCGAGCGTGCCCGACGGCCTGTGGCGCAAGTGCCCCAAGTGCGAGGCGGTGCTCTACCTTCCCGAACTCGAGAAGCACCATAACGTCTGCCCCAAGTGCAACCATCACCTGCGCCTCACCGCGCGCAAGCGACTCGACTGGTTCCTCGACAAGGAGGGGCGCGAGGAGCTGGCGGTGGAGGTGGAGCCGGTCGACCGCCTCAAGTTCCGCGACTCCAAGAAGTACAAGGACCGCCTGGCGGCGGCACAGAAGGAGACCGCAGAGAAGGATGCGCTGATCGCCATGCGCGGTCAGCTCGACGGCCTGCCGGTGGTGGTAGTGGCCTTCGAATTCACCTTCATGGGCGGCTCCATGGGGGCCGTGGTGGGGGAGAAGTTCGTGCGCGCCGCCACCCTGGCCCATGACGAGGGGATCCCGCTGATCTGCTTCTCCGCCTCCGGCGGGGCGCGCATGCAGGAGGCGCTCTTCTCGCTGATGCAGATGGCCAAGACCTCGGCGGCCCTGGAGAAGCTCAAGCAGGCCGGCGTGCCCTACATCTCGGTGCTCACCGACCCGGTGTTCGGCGGCGTCTCCGCGTCCCTGGCCATGCTCGGCGACCTCAACGTGGCCGAGCCCAACGCCCTGATCGGCTTCGCCGGGCCGCGGGTCATCGAGCAGACCGTGCGCGAGCAGCTGCCCGACGGCTTCCAGCGCAGCGAGTTCCTCCTCGAGCACGGCGCCGTGGACATGATCGTGCACCGCCGCGAGATGCGCGACCGCCTGGGGGCGGTGCTGCGCAAGCTGACCCATCAGCCCGCGGTGGGCCTGCCCGAGCTGACCGATCCGCTCGTCGCCGAGCCGGACCTGGTGGACGTGGCCGAACAGGCCGTGCTGGGCGAGGAGGCTCCCGCCGAGATACCGCCCGCGGAGGGCGCCGAGGCCGCCCCGGCCGATGGCAGCCAAGACGACGCCCGTCGCTGACCCCATGAGCGACGCGCCCCTGCCCACCACCCTCGACGCCTGGCTGGCCCGGCTGGAGGCCGCCCACCCGGTGGGCATCGACCTCGGCCTCGACCGCGTGGCCGAGGTCGCGCGCCGTATGGGGCTGCTGTCGCGGCCCCTGGCCGGCCGGGTCATCACCGTGGCCGGCACCAACGGCAAGGGCTCCACCGTGGCCCTGCTCGAGGCGCTGGCCCGCGCCCATGGCCTCGCCACGGCCGCCTACACCTCGCCGCACCTGGTCCGCTACAACGAGCGCCTGCGCCTGAACGGGGTGGAGGCCGATGACGCCACCCTGATGGCCGGCTTCGCCGCCGTGGAACGCGCCCGCCGGGCGGGCGACCCGGTGAGCCTCACCTATTTCGAGGTGGGGACCCTGGGGGCGCTCTGGGCCATGGCCCAGACCCCGCCGGACCTGGCCATCCTCGAGGTGGGCCTCGGCGGCCGCCTGGATGCGGTCAACGTCATTGACCCGGATGTGGCGGTGGTCACCACCGTGGCCCAGGACCACGCCGCCTTCCTGGGTACCGATCTCGAGCAGATCGGCCGCGAGAAAGCCGGCATCCTGCGCGCCGGGCGCCCCGCGGTGCTTGGCAGCCGCCAGCTGCCGGCCAGCGTGCGCCGGGTGGCCGGCGAACTCGGCGCCTCGCTCTTCGCCCTGGGCGAGGCCTTCGGGCGTCAAGGGGAGGGCGCCGGCTGGTCCTGGACGGGGTGTGACGTGGGCGAAGGGGCGCTCTCCCTGGAGGCGCTGCCCGACCCCGGCCTGCCCCTGGACAACGCCGCCACGGCGCTCCAGGCCCTGGCCCTGACCGGCGTCACCCTCGAGGTCGACGCCTGCCGCCGGGCGCTGGCCGAGGTCCGCCTCCCCGGCCGCCTGCAGTGGCTGGGCCAGTGGTGCCTGGATGTGGGCCACAATCCCCATGCGGCGGCCTATGTGGCCGATCGCCTGGCCGCCCGGCCATGCCGGGGGCGAACCCTGGCGCTGCTGGCCATGCTCGGGGACAAGGATGCCGATGGCGTGATCGCCACCCTGGCCCCGACCATCGACGCCTGGGTGACGGCGAGCCTCCCCGGTGAGCGCGCGCGCAGCGCCGAGGACCTGGCCGGCCGCCTCGAAGGCCAGGGTGCCGCCGTGCTCCACCGCGCCGCCTCGCCGGCCGCGGCCGCGGCCTGGCTGGCCGCGCGGCTGATGCCCGAAGACCGTGTGCTGGTGTGTGGCTCCTTCTTCACCGTGGGCGAGGTGCTCGAGTGGCTGGCGCGGGAGCGAGAGGCGGCGCAGACTGATACCGATCACAGTGGCAGTGAGGAAGCCCGATGAAGTACGGATGGCGAGAACGCATCAGCGGCGCGGTCATTCTGATCGCCCTGGCGGTGATCTTCGTGCCCCTGCTGCTCAGCGAGCCGGCGCCCCGCAGCGAGCGGCCGCAGCCGGTGCTGACCATCGAGCAGCCCATCGAAGCGCCGCGGCCCGAGGTGGAGGAGCCCCGGCCACCGGGTACCCTGGGTCAGATCGGTGCCCCGCTGTCGCCACGCGAGGTGGAGGAGCGGGCCGACGAGGTCGACGAAGCCCCCGACGTCTCGATGGACGAGGTGGCCGAGGAGACCGTCGAGCAGCTGGCCCAGGCCGAGCCCCCCCCCGAGCCGGCGCCGGACCCCATCGCCGAGCTGGCCCGGGCCGCCGACCAGCGGCTCTCCGAGCGCGGCGCCCCGTCGGCGCCGGCCCCGTCGCCGTCCGGCGAGTGGGCGGTGCAGGTGGGCAGCTTCGGCGAGCCGGCCAACGCCGAACGCCTGCTCAACCAGCTGCGCGAGCAGGGCTTTCCCGCCTACAGCCGGCCACGCGACAACAACCTGACCACGGTCTACGTGGGGCCCTTCGATTCCTCGGAGTCGGGGGAGCGGGCCATGAACGAGCTCAAGAGCCGGGCCAACCTCCAGGGCCTGCTGGTGCGGGCGAGGAACTGAGATGGCGCTGACCTGGCTGGACTGGCTCTTTATCGGCCTGCTCACGGTGACTGCTGTGACCGGCTTTATGCGCGGGCTGATCCGCGAGGCGCTGGGGCTGGCAGCCTGGGTCATCGCCCTGCTGGCGGCCCGCGTGCTGGCCCAGCCGGTGGCGGACCTGCTCGCCGGGCTGATCGACAATCCCGATGGCCGGCTGGTGCTGGCCTTCGTGCTGGTGATCTTCGCCGTGGTGCTGCTGTGCGGCATCGTCATCCGGCTGGTGCATGCCGCCGTGGAGTGGGTGGGCATGGGCCTCTTCAACCGGCTGCTGGGGGCGGCCTTCGGCGGGGCCAAGGGGGCGGCGATCCTGGTGCTGGCCACCATCGTCATCGGCCTGACTCCCCTGGCCCAGCTCGAGGCCTGGCAGGAGGCCGAGCTGCGCCCCCACTTCGAGCAGCTGCGCGACTGGGCGGTGAGCCAGTTCGAGGCCTGGGAGGGGCGGATGCCGGAGCGGCCCGAGTCGCTCGGCGAGATCTCCCTGCCCGGGCGCGGCAGCGACACTCCCTGACCAACGATTTCCGGGCGGCCGGCCGCGGCCGCCCCGACTCTATCAAAGCAAGCTTCAGGCAAGCGAGGTAAGGTGGAATGTGCGGTATCGTGGGCCTTCTGGCCAAGCAGGCGGTGAACCAGGGCATCTATGACGCCCTGACGGTGCTACAGCATCGCGGACAGGACGCCGCCGGCATGATGACCTGGCATGAGGGCCGCTTCCTGCTGCGCAAGAGCAACGGGCTGGTGCGGGATGTCTTCCACACTCGCCACATGGCGCGCCTCAAGGGCAACCTGGGTATCGGCCACGTGCGCTATCCCACTGCCGGCTCCTCCAGCGAGGCGGAGTCCCAGCCGTTCTACGTCAACTCCCCCTTCGGCATCGCCCTGGCCCACAACGGCAACCTGACCAATTCCGAGCAGCTCAAGCAGGAGCTGTTCACCTCGGACCTGCGCCACATCAACACCAGCTCCGACTCCGAGGTGCTGCTCAATGTCTTTGCCCACGAGCTGGGCAAGCAGGGGCTCTACCTGGAGCCGGGTGACATCTTCGACGCCGTGCGTCGGGTGCACCGGCGCTGCAAGGGCGGCTACGCCGCGGTGGCGATCATCAACGGGGTGGGCCTGGTGGCCTTCCGCGATCCCAATGGTATCCGCCCGGTGGTCTTCGGCACCCGCGATGAGGGACACGGCCAGGAGGTGATGATCGCCTCTGAGTCGGTGGCACTGGACGTGGGCGGCTTCGAACTGCACCGCGACCTGGCTCCCGGCGAGGCGATCTTCGTCGACATGGCAGGCCAGATCCACACCCAGCAGTGCGCCGATGCGCCGCGCCTTGCCCCCTGTATCTTCGAGCACGTCTACCTGGCACGCCCCGACTCCATCCTCGACGGCGCCTATGTCTACGGCACCCGCATGGAGATGGGCCGCAAGCTCGGCGACCGCATCCGCCACGAGTGGCCGGAGCATGATATCGACGTGGTGATCCCGATCCCCGACACCTCGCGCACCTCGGCGCTGGAACTCGCCCAGCACCTCGGTGTGACCTACCGCGAGGGCTTCATGAAGAACCGCTATATCGGGCGCACCTTCATCATGCCCGGCCAGACCCAGCGCAAGAAGTCGGTGCGCCAGAAACTCAACGCCATCGGCGTGGAGTTCCAGGGCAAGAACGTGCTGCTGGTGGATGACTCCATCGTGCGCGGTACCACCTGCAAGCAGATCATCCAGATGGCCCGGGACGCCGGCGCTCGTAAGGTCTACTTCGCCTCGGCGGCCCCGCCGGTGCGCTACCCCAATGTCTACGGCATCGATATGCCGGCGGCCAGCGAGCTGATCGCCCACGGCCGCAGCGAGGCCGAGGTGGGCGAGCTGATCGGCGCCGATCGCATCTTCTATCAGGATCTCGAGGACCTGAAGACCGCCTGTCGCGAGGTGAACGCTAACCTGGACACCTTCGACTGCTCGGTGTTCTACGTCACCGGCGACATCGATGACGCCTACCTGTCGGCCCTGGAGGCCTCGCGCCGCGACAGCGCCAAGCAGCAGAGCGCCGGCGACCACGCCCTGGTCGGCGTGCACAATCAGGACGACACCGACGACTGAGGCCCAGCATGGATCCGCAATCTTCCCCCGAGCTCGAGTGGGCGCTCCAGACCCTGGCAATCCGCGCCGGCCATGAGCGCACCCATGAGCAGGAGCACGCCGAACCGATCTTCCCCACCTCGAGCTTCGTCTACGGTAGCGCCGCCGAGGCGGCGGCCAAGTTCGCCGGTGATGAGCCGGGCAACGTCTACTCGCGCTTCACCAACCCCACGGTGCGCACCTTCGAGCGTCGCCTGGCGGCGCTCGAGGGCGGCGAGCGCTGCGTGGCTACCAGCTCCGGCATGGCGGCGATCCTCGCCACGGCGCTGGCCCTGCTCCAGGCCGGCGACGAGATCGTCGCCTCGCGGTCGCTGTTCGGCTCCACGGTGA
>NZ_CP071922.1:2633837-2638730 GCF_017584085.1 Halomonas sp. BM-2019 | reverse complement strand
TCGACAAGTACCTGGGCAAGCTGGGCATCACCACCCGCTACGTGGAGCTCGCCGACCTCGCCGCCTGGGAGGCGGCGATGACGCCGGCCACGCGGCTGCTGTTCGCCGAGACGCCGTCGAATCCCCTCTCCGAGGTGGTGGATATCGCGGCGCTCGCCGAGATCGCCCATCGCCATGACGCGCTGCTGGCCATCGACAACTGCTTCCTGACCCCGGCGCTGCAGCGTCCCCTGGCCCTGGGGGCGGACCTGGTGATCCACTCCGCCACCAAGTACCTGGACGGCCAGGGCCGGGCGATCGGCGGGGCCGTGGTGGGGCGCGACCAGGAGCTGGAGGAGGTGTTCGGCGTGGTGCGCACCTGCGGCCCCTGCCTGAGCCCCTTCAACGCCTGGATCTTCACCAAGGGGCTCGAGACCCTCAGCCTGCGCATGCGCGCCCACTGCCACAACGCCCTGGCCCTGGCCGAGTGGCTCGAGGCCCATCCGGCGGTGGCTCGGGTCCACTACAGCGGCCTGGCGAGCCACCCGCAGCATGCGCTCGCCGCCCGCCAGCAGCAGGGCTTCGGCGCGGTGCTGGGTTTTGAAGTCAAGGGCTCGGAGGTGAAGGGCGGTCGCGAGGCGGCCTGGTCGGTGATCGACGCCACCCGGCTGCTCTCCATCACCGGCAACCTGGGCGATGTGAAGACCACCATCACCCACCCGGCCACCACCACCCACGGCCGCCTCAGCGACGACCAGAAGGCCATCGCCGGCATCAGCGACAACCTGATCCGCGTGGCGGTGGGCCTGGAGGCCATCGAGGATATCCGCGCCGACCTGGCCCGGGGCCTCGACGCCCTGGTCTAGCTGGCGCCCAGGCCCTTCCTCGACGCCCGTCCCGCCCAAGGCGGGGCGGGCGTAGATGTCACGGTTTCGGCTCGGGCGTTACCCAGTCTTCCACGCGCAACCCCGGCACTCTGCAAAATTCGCGAAGGTTGTGGGTCACCAACACCAGCCCCCGTGAACGCGCATGGCCGGCAATCATCTGGTCGTAGGGTCCGATCGGCTGTCCGATTCTGGCCAGCTCGGCTCTCAGCTGACCGCTATGGGCGGCGGCTTCGTTGTCGTAGCAAAGCACCTCGAGCCGCGCGGCAAATCCCTCGATCACTTTCAGGTTTCTTTCCGGTGCAGCCGATTTTTCCGCACCATAGATCAGTTCCATCAGGGTAATGGTGCTGATGCAGAGCTGGGCATGATGGCGCTTGAAGGCGTCTCTCACCTGCTGAGGTCGATTCTTGATGGTGAAGATGCAGATGTTGGTATCCAGCATGTACTTCAGCATCAGAATGGCTCTCGCGTCTGATCATCCGGCTGCTCTCGCTCGCTCATGAAATCAGACGTGACCCCATCTCCCTCGAACCAGCTGTCCCAGGACTCTCCTGCGGGCGCAATGATCCGCGTCCTGCCAATGGCGATAACATCGACCCGCTTGACGTCATCCGGTAGTGCCACGGACTTGGGGAGCCGTACCGCTTGGCTCTGGTTGCTCTTGAACACGGAGGCTTGTTTCATCGCCTGTCTCCTTGAGGTATATCCTAACTGTATATCCCCAGCATAGCAGCGGCGGGATATCTGGCAAAGGAGAAAGCCCTCCCTTATCGCCATCCCCTTGAACTCTCGCCGGGCATCGCCATCACAGCAGGGCACGCCTTCACTGTTCCCCGAGGAGAGTCACGATGAAGATCCTGATGGTACTGACCTCTCACAACCGCCTGGGCGATACCGGCCACCCCACCGGCTTCTGGCTCGAGGAGTTCGCCGCCCCCTACTACGTCTTCAAGGATGCCGGCGCCGAGATCACCCTGGCCTCGCCCGCCGGCGGCCAGCCCCCGGTAGACCCCAACTCCCAGGCCGAGGAGGCGCTCACCGAGGAGACCCGGCGCTTCGAGGCGGATGACGCGGCCAAGAGACAGCTGGCCGACACCCGGCCCCTCGCCGAGGTCGAGGTGGGCGACTTCGATGCACTCTTCTTCCCGGGCGGCCACGGTCCGCTCTGGGACCTCACCGAGAATGCCGACGTGAAGCGCCTGATCGAGGGCTTCCTGGCCGCCAACCGACCGGTGGGCGCGGTCTGCCATGGCCCCACGGTGCTGCTCCAGGCCCGCACCCCGGAGGGCGAGCCGCTGGTCAAGGGGCGACGCGTCACCGGCTTCGCCAACAGCGAGGAGGAGGCCGTAGGCCTGGTCGAGGCGGTGCCGCACCTGCTCGAGGATGCCCTGAAGGGGCAGGGCGGTGACTACCAGCGCAGCACCGAGGACTTCGCGCCCTTCCAGGTCCGCGATGGCCTGCTGGTGACCGGCCAGAACCCCGCCTCCAGTGCGCCCACCGCTCGTCTGCTGCTGGAGGCGCTAGCCAGCTAAGGAAACGCTGATTTACTGCTGCGCTCGATATCCTGGCCGCCGGCGGTGCCGAACGTCGGACCGTCACAATCCTCATTGAACACCCAGTCAACTCCGGTTGCTCCACTCCGGCGGCGGCCAGCCTCTCATCGCTCGCGACGCAGATCAGCGCTTCCCTAACGGTTTTTCCGAAAGGTTGGTTCGTCTTTTTTCAGCGGATGCCGATGATGCACTGCGGTAAGCTATTGCGACTTTCGACCAGGCGTGAGGATTCCACCCCATGTGGCGCAATACCCGTACCGGCTGGGGCATCGTCAGCATCACCCTGCACTGGCTCAGCGCCCTGACCATCGTCGGGCTCTTCGTGCTGGGCTGGTGGATGACCGGGCTGGGGTATTTCGATCCCTGGTACAACCTGGCGCCCTGGTGGCATCGCTCCCTGGGGATGCTGCTGCTCTTCGCGACCCTGCTGCGCCTGGCGTGGCGCTTCATCAATCCGACGCCGGTGGCCCACGGCGGCCGGCTGGAGCACCTCGCCGCCCACCTGGGGCACGTGCTGCTCTATGTGCTGCTGCTGGTGGTGATGGTCAGCGGCTACCTGATCTCCACCGCCCGCGGACGCGGCATCAGGGTGTTCGACTGGTTCGAGGTGCCGGCGCTGATCAGCCGCCTGCCCAACCAGGAGAGCATCGCCGGAGAGATCCACTGGTATGCCGCCATCGCCCTGATGATACTGGCCGGCGGCCACCTGCTCGCCGCCCTCAAGCACCACTTCCTGGAGCGCCAGGACACCCTGACCCGCATGCTCAATCCGGCGCGCTCCCGTCGTCCCGCGAGGGAGCCTGCCCCAGCGTCTCGCCCCGCGAGCCACAACCGTCACCCCTGAACGTCAATCTGCCAAGGAGAACGCCATGTTCAAGAAGACCGCACTCGCCGTCGCCCTCGGTACCGCCGCCCTGGTGGGAGTGAGCCAGGCCCAGGCCGCCGACTACGTGGTGGACACCGAAGGCCAGCACGCCTTCATCCAGTTCAAGATCAACCACCTGGGCTACTCTTATATCCTCGGCAACTTCGAGACCTTCGAGGGGCAGTTCCACTACGACCCCGACAACCTCGAGGCCGCGAGCGTCGAGATGGAGGTCGACGTCACCAGCCTGAACAGCAACCACGCCGAGCGCGATCGCCACTTCCTGAGCGATGACTTCCTCAGCGCCGGCTCCTATCCCACCGCCACCTTCGTCTCCACCGGCTTCACGCCCAACGGCGACAACGAAGGCGTGCTGACCGGCGACCTGACACTCAAGGGCGAGACCCGCGAGATCGAGATGCCGGTGACCCTGATGGGTGCCGGCGAGGATCCCTGGGGTGCCTACCGTGCCGGTTTCGAGGGCAGCACCATGCTGACCCTGGAGGAGTTCGGCATCGACATGAGCGACTTCCCCGAGGTGATGCACGAGCTGGAGCTCTACGTCACCTTCGAGGGCGTGCGCCAGTAAGCCTCGCACAGGCAGCATGACGACCCCCCGGGCCCCGGCCCGGGGGGTCGTTTTTTTCGGAAGTCTGGCCGGCGGCGCCGGCAGTGGCTCAGCGAGTCTCGTTGAGCACGGCGTCGGGGAAGTGGCGCCGGAGCATGCGGTTCTGGAAGGCGTCGACGAAGCGGCTGTTGATGATGATGATGAAGCGCTCGAAGGGGGCGCCGGGGTCGCGCTGGTCGATGCCGTCGACGCTGTGGAAGAGGCGATCGTCGCGCAGGTGCAGGATGTCGCCCGGCGCCAGGGTGACATCGGCCAGCGGCCGGGTGCCGGCCTTGTCGGCATAGAGGTGGCTCTCGGCACCGCTGACGTTCTCGCGGTTCATGACCAGGATGCTGAGCGCCTTGCAGCCGTCGGCATGGATCCCCTGGCCCTGCAGCGGATCCACCTGACCCTCGCCGCGGACCCCGGTGATCTGCATCAGGATCGGCTCGCGCGGGCCGATGCCGAAGAGGCTGGCCCAGGCGCGCACGAAGGCCCGGACGTCGGGGCGTGACAGGAAGTCGTCGGTCAGCGGTGCGTAGTAGCGCAGCCGGTCGGCCATGCTCTCTGCGTCGTTGAAGGCGCCGCCCTGGGCCATCGGGCACTCGCCCATCTGCTCGACGTCGCCGTGTTCATCCAGGCACAGCGGCTCGGCGAGCATGGCGCTCAGGTCGTAGCCGTGCTTGAGGGTGACGAGTTTCATGGGGTCTTCTCCTTGGGGTGGGCGGGATTGCCCGATGGTTGCCGGCCGGCTAGCCGCACAACGACGACACCGTGCCAGGCAAAGAAACAAAACGATACATCTTTGTTTCATTAATTTACACTAGGCGTCGAGTGGCGTTGGCCTTTTCGTATGAGGCGTCAAGCGGGGCTGGAGGGAGGTTCGTGGGAGAGAAACGGCAAAGCCGTGTAGGATGAAGGTGTGAAGAGCGTTCAATCGGCGCCTTCATCCCCATGACGACATTTATCGGCGAGAGACCGAATGATGGGCCGCGACTCCCG
>NZ_CP071922.1:2628455-2633737 GCF_017584085.1 Halomonas sp. BM-2019 | reverse complement strand
CCTCTACGGCTATACGGCGGAGGAGGCCCAGGGCCGCCTGCTTGAGGAGCTGATCATCCCGGCGGCGATGCGGGAGGGAGTCATCCAGGCCCATCGTGCCTGGGTCGAGCAGGGCCAAGAGATCCCGGCCGAGGAACTGGAGCTCTTGCATCGCAGCGGTGAACCGGTGTCGGTCTTTTCCCACCATGTGATGCTCAACGAGCACACGGACGACCCGCTGATGTTCTGCGTGGACGTGGATCTCACCGACCAGAAGCGTGCCCATCGGCAGCTGGACTTCGCCACTCGCTTCGACCGCCTGACCCACCTGCTGAACCGGCACGGCTTCGAGGAGCAGCTGGATCAGGCACTGTCGGATTGTCGTCGCCAGGCCACCAGCCTGGTGCTGGTCTATCTCGACATCGACCACTTCGTGGAGATCAACGATGCCCTGGGCTACGACCAGGGAGACCGGCTGCTGGTGGAGCTGGCTCGACGGTTGAACGTCAATCGTCGCGGCGGCGATCTCGTGTCGCGGGTCTCCGGCGACGAGTTCGTGTTGGCCTTCACCGGTATCCATGACCCGGACGATATACCGCGTCTGGTGCACAAGGTGGGGGAGGTCATGCGGGCCCCGTTTCGCCTGGGGGAGCGTCGCTGCAAGCTGACGGCCTGTCTCGGGGTCGCCATCTTTCCCGGCAACGGGGAAACCACCAGCGAACTGGTCCGCAACGCCGATGTCGCCAAGAACCGGGCCAAGCTCGACGGTCAGGGGCGGGTAGTCTATTTCAACCAGCGGCTCCACGACGAGTTGCTCCGCCAACATCGTCTCGCAGACCGGCTGGAGCGGGCGGTGGAGGAGGGGGAGTTCGTCCTGTACTACCAGCCCCAGGTGTCGGCCGTCAGCGGTCGGGTCGAGACTCTCGAGGCCCTGCTGCGCTGGACCCCGGCGGAGGGCCCCTCCGTGTCGCCGGCCGAGTTCATCCCCCTGGCCGAGCGTTCTGAGCTGATTCACCGCATCGGCGACTGGGTGATGGAGGAGGCCTGTCGCCAGCGGGCAAGCTGGCGGGATGCCGGCCTGCTGATCGAGCGTATCGACATCAACTTCTCCGGCCGCCAGATGCAGAAGGCCGATCTCTTCCAGCGCTTCGAGGCCTGCCTGGAACGCCATGGACTGGGACCCCGGGACATCGGCCTCGAGCTGACCGAGAATGTGCTGATCGAGGCCGACGAGGTCATCCTGGCGGCGCTGCGAGGGCTCCACCACCGGGGCTTTCGTATCGCCATCGACGACTTCGGCACCGGCTACTCGTCGCTGAGCTACCTCAAGCACTTCCCCGTCACGGCCCTGAAGATCGACCGGACCTTCGTGCGCGATGCGCCGAACCGGCCCGAGGACCGGGCGATCATGGAGGCCGCGGTGTTCATCGGCCACCGGCTGGGGCTCGAGGTGGTGGCCGAAGGCGTGGAGAATCGCGAGCAGCTCGAGCTGATCCGCGAGATGGGCGTCGACCTGGTCCAGGGCTTCTACTTCTTCCGCCCCATGGCGGCGGCACAGATCGAGCGCCTGCTGCTCGGCGTGGTAACCGGCGGCGGGGTGTTCTCCAGCTGAGCCGCCCGCTCGCCATGGCACCGCCTTCCTGACACCCCGCTGTTGCGTCGCCCCCTTGCGTACGGGCGTTGCCAGTCGGCTTGGTGAACCGTTCTTACGTAGCGCCTATGCGTACAATACGCCCTCCCTTCAGCCACCGGAGCTACCGTGACGCAAGCCCGCTCCTCCGACTCCCTCGGTGCGACCCTCTGGCGCCAGACCTGGCCCATGGCCATCGGCGTGCTGGCACTGCTCGGTTTCCAGCTAGTGGACAGCGCCTTTATCGCCCGCCTGGGTACCGCGCCGCTGGCAGCCCAGTCCTTCACCTTCCCGCTCTCCTTCCTGATCATCGGGATCCAGGTGGGCCTGGGGATCGCCATCGCCGCGCTGATCTCCCGGGCCCTGGGCGCCGGCGAGGAGGCCCGGGCGAGGCGCCTGGGCAGCCTGGTGCTGCTGACGGGGGCCGGGGCCATCGCGCTGCTGGCGCTGCTGCTGTGGGCGATCCAGGGGCCGGTGTTCACCGCCCTGGGGGCGGATGCCGCCACTCGCGAGTTGATCCGCGGCTACTGGGCGCCGCAGCTGCTGGCCGTCTGGCTGGGGGCGGCGCTCTACTTCGGCTACAGCCTGTTCCGGGCCCATGGCGATACCCGCCTGCCGGGCAAGATGATGGTGGTAACCAGCCTGGTCAACCTGGTGCTCGACCCGCTGCTGATCTTCGGCCTCGGCCCCTGGTCCGGGCTGGGCCTGCCGGGTGCGGCCTGGGCCACGGTGATCGCCTTCGGCGTCGGCCTGGTGGTGCTGGGGCGCCGGCTCCGCCGCACCGACTGGCTGACCCGGGAGGGGCTCGCCGCGGAACTGCGTGTTTCGCTGCGCCCCTTCCTCGGCATCGCCGGCCCGGCCATGGTCAGCCAGCTGATGCCGCCGCTGGCCGCCATGCTCGCCATCACGGTGGTGGCGTCCCTCGGCGAGGCCTCGGTGGCGGCCTGGGGCCTGGCGAGCCGTCTGGAGACCCTGTCGCTGATGGTGGTGCTGGCCATGACCATGTCGCTGCCCCCCTGGCTGGGGCGCTGCTACGGTGCCGGCGACTGGGCCCAGGTGCATCGCCTGATGCGCCTGGCGCTGAGGGTCATCGTGATATGGCAGCTGGGCCTGGGCCTGGTGATGGCGCTGGCCGCCCCCTGGGTGGCGCTGGCCCTTTCCGGCAACCCCGAGGTGCGCGACGACCTGGCCATGCTGATCCGCTTCCTGCTGCCGAGCTATGCCGCGCTCGGCGTCTGCATGATCGTGGTCTCGGCGGGCAATGCCCTGGGCTGGCCGCTGCGCGCCATGCTGATGTCCGCGGCGCGGCTGTTCCTCTTCTACCTGCCCTGCCTCGGCCTGGGCGCCTGGCTGGCGGGTTTGCCGGGCCTCGCGGCCGGGGCGGCCGTGGGCAACCTGCTGGCCGGCCTGGCCGCCTGGCGGGTGCTGCGGCGCACCCTGGCCACGCCGCGACGAAGAGCGCGGGAGGAGCCTTGCCCAGTCGGCGCGGGGCGTCGTCAGGCGTGATCGCTCCCGCCCGATACCGCCCGGTCGATCGCGGCTCGCACCGCCGCGGGTAAGGCGGTGATTGACCCGCGTCAGGTCAATGACTTGCGCGGCGGCGCAGCGTGGCACCCGGCCACGGGCTCAGGCATCATGAGGGCAGACCAGAGGAGGGCGCATGATCCCGCAAGATGAACTCACCGGCCTGATCCTGGCTGGTGGCCAGGGGCGCCGCATGGGCGGCATGGACAAGGGGCTGGTAATCTTCCAGGGTCGGCCGCTGGTGGCCCATGTTGGCGAGCGCCTGGACGGGCGCGTGGCCGAGCTGCTGATCAATGCCAATCGCAGCCTGGCGGCCTATGCGCCGCTGGCCGACCGCGTCATTGTCGACGTCGAGGCGGGTTTCCAGGGCCCGCTGATGGGTATCTACAGTGGCCTGCGCGCCGCGGCCACGCCCTGGCTGCTGGTGGTGCCCTGTGACACCCCGGCGCTGCCCGACGACCTGGTGGCGCGCCTGGTGGCGGGCCTGGGCGACGGCGACATCGCGGTGGCCTGGGACGGCGAGCGCCTGCATCCGGTGGTGGCGCTGATCCGCACCCGTCTGGCCGACGACCTTGCCGCGGCGCTGGCCGCCGGCGAGCGCAAGATCGATCGCTGGTACGCCCGCCACGCCTGGCGGCGGGTGGACTTCTCCGATTGCCCGGCGGCCTTTGCCAACCTCAATACCGAGGAGGAGAAGCACCGCCTGGAGCGGGCGCTGCCCGGCAGGCCCCGCTCCCGGGAGCGCTGACCCCTGACCCTGATCCCATCAACGCTGACCCTGCCCCTGACCCTGACCTTGACCCCATGAGCCCCGACCCATGAATCCGAGCAACTCCGCACCGCTGCCTCTGGACGAGGACCTGCCGCTGCTGGGCATCGCGGCCTGGAGCGGCACCGGCAAGACCACCCTGCTGGAGCAGCTGCTGCCGCGCCTGGGCGAGCGAGGCCTGCGGGTGGCGGTGATCAAGCATGCCCACCACGGCTTCGACGTGGATCAGCCCGGCAAGGACAGCCACCGCCTGCGCCAGGCCGGGGCGGCGCCAATGCTGGTGGCCTCCCGCGCGCGGCTGGCGCTGATGATGGAGACCCCGGACCAGGGTGAGCCCGACCTGGCCGCCCTGGTGGCGCTGGTGCGTACCCAGCGCCCCGACCTGATCCTGGTGGAGGGCTTCAAGGCCTGGCCGCTGCCCAAGCTAGAGCTGCACCGACCCGCCCTGGGCAAGCCGCTGCGGGTGGCCGAGGATCCCTGGGTGCGGGCGGTGGCCTCGGATGAGCGGCTCGCACTCCCGGCGGGCATCGAGGCGCTGGACCTCAACGACCTCGAGGCCTTGACCGACTGGATCGCCGCCTGGCCCGCCCGCTGGCCCGCCGAGCGGATGCCCCGCTTCCTGTCGGCCGGGGCGGTCTCGCCATGACCCTCTCCTGCTTCGAACTCGGCGAGCGCATGCTCGCCGCCGAGGAGGCACGCGCGGCGGTGCTGTCGCTGATCGCCGGCCCGCTACCCGCTGAACGGGTCCCCCTGGCCCTGGCCCATGGGCGGGTCCTGGCCGAGGCGGCGGTCTCGCTCCTCGATGTGCCCCAGCGCACCAACGCCGCCATGGATGGCGTGGCCCTGGCCTGGCCGTCGACGGGGGCGCCGAGTGCTGCCTTCCGTCGGGTCGCCGAGATCCTGGCCGGCCAGGTTCCCCCGCAGGCGCTGGCGCCGGGCGAGTGCGCCGGTATCACCACCGGGGCGCCGCTTCCGACGGGGGCTGACACCGTGGTGATGCGCGAGCAGCTCCGCCTGGTGCAGGGGGAGGATGGCGCGACCTGGGTCACGGTCGACCGCCCCGAGCGGGTGCGGCGGGGGCAGAACGTGCGCCAGGCCGGTGAGGATATTCCGCGCGGGGCCCAGGCCCTGGCCGCCGGTATCCGCCTCTCGGCCGCGGAGCTGGGCCTGCTCGCCTCCCTGGGGCTGGCCGAGGTGGCGGTTCATCGCCGCCCCCGGGTAGCGCTCTTCTCCACCGGCGACGAGGTCACCGCCCCGGGCGACGCATTACCCGAGGCAGGCATCTTCGACGCCAACCGCTACAGCCTGATGGCCCTGGCCGCCGAGCACGGGGCCGAGGTGCTCGACCTGGGCATCCTCCCCGACGCCCGCGACGCCATC
>NZ_CP071922.1:2624560-2628355 GCF_017584085.1 Halomonas sp. BM-2019 | reverse complement strand
GGGCGAGCGGGGTGTGCCCTTCCTGGGCCTGCCGGGTAACCCGGTGGCGGCCATGGTGACCTTCCTGCAGTTCGCCGCCCCCCTGCTGGCCCGCCTGCAGGGCCGGGCGGCGTGGGAGCCCCCGCGGCTGGTCGCCCTTGCCGATCACGCGCTGAAGAGCCGCCCCGGTCGCGTCGACTACCTGCGCGGCATCTACCGCAGCGACGCCGACGGGCGGCTTCACGTCGCCGGCACCGGCGCCCAGGGCTCCGGCATTCTCTCTTCCATGGTGCAGGCCAACTGCCTGATCGAGATCGCCGCCGAGCGCCCCGGCGTTGCCGCCGGGGAGGCGGTCACCATCCAACCTCTGTTTCGATTCCCGTGAGGCCATGACCATGTCACTGACCCATCTCAACGTACGCGGCGAAGCCCATATGGTGGACGTCGCCGACAAGGCCGAGAGCCGCCGGGAGGCCACCGCCTCCGGGCGCATCCGCATGAAGCCCGAGACCCTGACCCTGCTGGCCGAGGGCGGGCTGCCCAAGGGCGATGTGCTGGCCACGGCGCGCATCGCCGGCATCCAGGCCGCCAAGCGCACCCACGAGCTGATTCCCCTCTGTCACGCCCTGGCCCTGACCCGGGTGGCCATCGACTTTCGCCTCGACGAGGACGAGAGCTTTGTGGAGGTCACCGCCAGCTGCCGCCTCAACGGGCGGACCGGGGTCGAGATGGAGGCCCTGACCGCCGTCTCGGTGGCCTGCCTGACCCTCTACGACATGTGCAAGGCGGTGGACAAGGACATGGAGATCGGCGCTATTCGCCTCGAGACCAAGACCGGCGGCGTCTCCGGGGACTATCGCCGGCTAGGGACCGCCGCTACGGCCGCCGCTACGGCCGTCGTCAGGGCCGCCGAGGGGCCCATCGTCACCGGCGAGGGGCAGGCCGGGGAAGTGGCGCTGGGCAGCCGCTGCAACCTCCCCGGTCCCTGCATCCGCGTGAAGTGCCTGGCTGAGCTGCGCGAGCGGCTCGGGGTGGGGGACGTCTCGGTGCCCCTTGCCGACCTGGCCAGCGCCGACGTTGCCGGCCTCAAGGCAGCCCTCAAGGCCCTGGATCCGTGCTTCTCGCGGCTCGACGAGGGCCGTGTGCTGTGCGCGGTGAACCAGGTCATGGCCGGTGACGACACGCCGCTCACCGATCAGGACGAGGTCGCCTTTTTCCCGCCCGTCACAGGAGGTTGATCCGATGGTCCACTCCCCCAGGATTCGCGTCCAGGAAGCGCCCTTCGACCCGGGTGCCGAGCAGCAGGCCCTGCTGGCGGGGCGCACCGATATCGGTGCCGTGGTCAGCTTTACCGGACTGGTGCGCGACTTCAACGAGACCCCGGAAGTCACCGCGCTGACGCTGGAGCATTACCCGGGAATGACCGAGTCCGCCCTGGAGGCCATCGTGGCCGAGGCCCGGGGCCGATGGCCGCTGGATGGGGTGAGCGTGATCCATCGGGTTGGACGCCTGGCCCCGGGAGACCCTATCGTGTTGGTAGTGGTCGCCAGCGCCCATCGACGGGCAGCCTTCGAGGCCTGCGACTTCATCATGGATTACCTCAAGACCCGTGCGCCCTTCTGGAAGAAGGAACATGCCACCGGCGGCGACTACTGGGTGGCGGAGCGCGACTCCGACCACGCGGATGCGCGTCGCTGGAAGGCCTGATAGGCCGGTCCGAACGGTGAGAGACGACGAGAGAGTGAGAAGCATGACTACGTTGCCCAGAACGCTGATCGACGACTTCGGTAGACGGGTGCGCTACGTGCGCATCTCGGTGACCGACCGCTGTGATTTCCGCTGCGTCTACTGCATGAGCGAGGAGATGACCTTCCTGCCTCGCGCCCAGGTGCTGACCTTGGAAGAGCTGGCGCTGGTGGCCCGGGCCTTCGTCGAGCTGGGTGTGGAGAAGGTGCGTCTCACCGGGGGCGAACCCCTGGTGCGGCGTGATATCGACTGGCTGGTCGGGGAGATCGGCGGGCTGCCCGGCCTGCGGGATTTCGCCATGACCACCAATGGTGCCAGCCTGCCGAGGCTCGCCCGGCGGCTCCGGGAGGGAGGCCTCAGGCGACTCAATATCAGCCTCGACTCCCTCGATCCCGAGCGCTTTCGCCGCCTGACCCGCACCGGGGAGCTCTCGCGGGTCATCGAGGGCATTCGGGCCGCCCGGGACGCCGGCTTCGAGCGCATCAAGCTCAATGCGGTGATCCTCAAGGGGCGCAACGATGACGAGGTGATCGACCTGGTCGAGTTCGCGCACCGCGAGGGCCTGGATATCAGCTTTATCGAAGAGATGCCCCTGGGCGATATCTCCGATCACCGCCGCGACGAGACCTACTGCTCCAGCGACGAGGTGCAGGCGCTGATCGAGTCGCGCTACCCCCTGGTGCCCACCGCCGAGACGACGCTGGGCCCCTCGCGCTACTTCCGCATGGCCGACAGCCACACCCGGATCGGCTTCATCTCGCCCCACAGTCACAATTTCTGCGCGACCTGCAACCGGGTCCGGGTCACCGTGGAAGGGCGCCTGCTGCTGTGTCTGGGCAACGAGCACTCCGTCGACCTGCGCCGGGTGTTGCGAGCCAACCCGGGCGATCTCGACGCCCTCAAGCACGCCATCGTGACGGCGATGCCCCTCAAGCCGGAACGCCACCACTTCACCACCGATGGCGATGTGCAGGTGGTTCGCTTCATGAACATGACCGGCGGCTAGGCCGGCCCCGGTACCGCTTGCTCTTCTTAACGGCGCCCGAGGGCGCCGTCTTCATGACGGTTTCAGCATGCCCCAGGGAGAAATGTTCCGGAGCCATTTGAAGCCATAAAGCAGCGACTTTCCTTGCCATTCGTTGGTACATGCATATACTTTTTCCTGACACACACGCGAAATACCCGTCTCGTATGACCAGTTCAGGAGGGGCAGATGTCCAGCGAATCCTTGGAGCGCATCGCTCGCAACAAGAACGTCGCCCGCGCCGCGGCACGTCAGCTCAGCATGGAACAGCTGCACAAGCTATCCGAGGTGATCGTCGAGGTAATCGAGCAGAAGAAGGACGAAGAGCGTCAGCGCCAGGAAGAGGAAGTTCAGAAGGAGCGCAAGCGCTCCGAGATCCTCGAGGCGATCAGCGAGGCGGGACTCTCCGTCGATGACCTGGTGGCCGAGCCGCCCCGCCGCAAGCGCGGTCGTCCGCCGAAGAACGCCAACAAGGGGTGATGGGCGTCGCCCGGTGACGGCCAGGCTCGCGGGCGGAGCCGCCCCCCGAGGAAGAGTCAAAAAAGCCGCTCGATGAGCGGCTTTCTCCTGTCGGGATTTTGCTGGCGGCGTCTCAGCCCAGGTCACTGGTGGAGGGTGCCTCGACGGCAAGGATCTGCAGGTGGATCTCCGGCAGGCGGCGCAAATGGTCGGCGAACCAGCGGACCAGTCGGGGCTGCAGGGACAGGCGCAGTTCGGCCAGGGTATCGGCCGTCAACGACTCGAGCGCCTCGTCCAGCCAGTCGGAGAAGGCCTCCTCGTCGATGGGGCTGGCCTGGCTGGCATCCAGCATCAGCCGGCCGATCCGGGTCCAGCCGCCCTCGCCGGTAGCGGTGACCGAGAGGGCCAGATAGAGGCTGCCATGCCGGGGTCCGCCGCCCTCGGTGCCGAAGCCGCGCAGCGGCGCCACGGCGTTCTGGCTGACGATGCACGGCGGCTGGGGGTGGCGGGCCTCGAGGGTCAGGCCCTCGGCGTCCAGGCGGATCAGGTCGCCGTTGAGCGGCACCAGCGGCGCCCGGATGCCCAGC
>NZ_CP071922.1:2623565-2624348 GCF_017584085.1 Halomonas sp. BM-2019 | reverse complement strand
CGGCGGTGGGTACCAGGGGCGGGAAGTCGTCCAGGTAGCCCAGGCCGCGGGCCACCGCCACCATGCGCTCCATGGAGCGGCCCATCAGGCTGACCCGGCGGCCCGCGGCCTGGGCGGCGCGTCCGATGGCCAGTACCCGGGCCAGGTTGCTGGCGAAGCAGGAGACCACCACGCGCCCCTCGCAGGCCGCGATGGTGTGCGCCAGCGCCCGCGCCACCTCGCCCTCGCTGCGCGAGTGACCCGGGATGGGGGCGTTGGTGGAGTCGCCGACGACGAGATCCACCGGGGCAATGGCGCGGAAGGTCGACGCCGACATGGGACGGCCGATCAGCGGCTCGGGGTCCAGCTTCCAGTCGCCGGTGTGCAGCACCCGGTGGTCGCCCGCGGCCAGCAGCAGGGCGCAGCTCTCGGGAATGGAGTGGGTAAGGGGCAGGAAGCGCAGCGTGAAGGGCCCGCACTCCAGTGCCTCACCGGGCTCGATGACCCGGATGGCGTCGGTGGTCAGGCCGCGTTCGCTGAACTTGGCCCGCAGCAGGCCCGCGGCCAGCGGCGTGGCGTGGATCGGACAGCCCCATTTCGGCCACAGCCAGACCGCGGCGCCGATATGGTCCTCGTGGCCGTGGGTAATGATCAGCGCCCGCGGCCGGATGCCCAGGGCGGTCAGGGTGTCCAGGTTGGGCACCTGCAGGGGGCTGTCGGGCAGGTCCTGGCGGATCATCATCCCGCAGTCCACCGCGATCCACGCCTCCTCGGGGTCGCGTGCCTGCGCCGCTCTTTCGCCCA
>NZ_CP071922.1:2622893-2623556 GCF_017584085.1 Halomonas sp. BM-2019 | reverse complement strand
AGGGCGGCGGCGGGGGCGAATCTCGACTCTGGGCTGGGGCATTGGCGGGCGCGGGCTCGGAAAGTGGTGTTTCCACTATACGGGAAGGCCCCGGGCAGCCACAACGCGGGGTGGGGCAGTCCTGCCGCCGTTACCTCGAACGCCCATTATAAGAGCGCCGATTATGCCGGTTCGACGCGTCGACGATGGCGCCGGCAGGCGCCCCGATAACACCGATATCGCCGATAAATCGGGCTCCTGCAACAGGCCGTCCTTTTCCGAGAGAGATCGGGGCGCAAGGGTGGCGGAACCTTCTGTTTTCGCTACTTTCTGTTTTCGCTACACTGTCGCACCCCGATTCCAGCCCAATCCAGAGTGCCCACATGTCACACTACTACCGCCTGGTGGTCTCCTGCCCCGATCGCGTGGGCATCGTCTCCCGGGTCTCCGGGTTCATCGCCGGCCACGGCGGCTCGATCACCGAGGCGAGCCAGCACTCCGACCTGGAGACCGGCCGCTTCTTCATGCGCTACGAGATCCTGGCCGACTCCATCGGCATGCCGCCCGAGACGCTGCGCGAGGCCTTCCTGCCCATCGCCGAGGAGCTCGACATGACCTGGTCGCTGACCGATACCCGCAATCGCCCCCGGGTGGTGATGATGGTCTCCCGGGAGTCCCACTGCC
>NZ_CP071922.1:2618023-2622883 GCF_017584085.1 Halomonas sp. BM-2019 | reverse complement strand
ACATCGCGGCGGTGATCTCCAACCACGAGACCATGCGCGGCCTGGTGGAGTGGCACGGCATTCCCTACCACCACGTGCCGGTGAAGCCCGACGACAAGCAGGCCGCCTTCGACGAGGTGGCCCGGCTGGTGGACGAGCTGCGGGCCGACTGCGTGGTGCTGGCCCGCTACATGCAGATCCTGCCCCCGGCGCTGTGTGAACGCTATGCCGGGCGGGTGATCAATATCCATCACAGCTTCCTGCCCTCCTTCGCCGGCGCCAAGCCCTACCACCAGGCCTTTGAGCGGGGCGTGAAGCTGATCGGCGCCACCTGTCACTATGTCACCGAGGAGCTGGATGCCGGCCCGATCATCGAGCAGGACATCCATCGAGTGAGCCACTGCCACAACCCCGAGGACTTGGTGCGCTTCGGCCGCGACGTGGAGAAGGCGGTGCTGGCCCGCGGCCTGCACTGGCATCTGCAGGACCGGGTGCTGATCCACGGCAACAAGACGGTCGTGTTCGCCTGACCCCGAGCGGAGCCCCGGCATGTCCTTTTCCGAAGCGGTGCTGGCCCCCTGGCTGCTGGGGCTCTGTGCGTTCCTGGCGCTGGCCCAGCGCCCCTGGCGGGCGCTGCTGGACGATACGGCGCTGCAGCACCGTTGGCTCGCCGCCACGGTGGCGGTGCTGCTGATGTGGCAGCTGCGCGCCCAGGCCGTCGACTGGCTCTCCCTGCACCTGATGTTCACGGCGCTGCTGACCCTGGTGTTCAAGGCGCCGCTGGCCCTGCTGTCGATCCTGATCGTCAACCTGGTGGCGGTGCTGACCGGGCGGGTGGCGTGGCCGCTGCTCGGGGTCAACCTGCTGGTGACCGGCGTGGTCCCGGCGCTGGTGATGGTGCTGATCTGGCGACTGGTGGATCGCCGCCTGCCCGACAACCTGATGGTCTTCCTGTTCGTCTGTGGCTTCTTCGGCGCCGCGCTCTCCACCCTGGCGGCGGGTCTCTCGGCGGTGGGCCTGATGCTGCTGGGGGCCAGCGACGCCCACGCCCTCTACCAGGCCCTGGAGTATGCCCGCTTCCTGCCGCTGCTGATGCCCTCCGAGGCCTTCATCACCGGGATGCTGATGGCGATCCTGCTGGTCTATCACCCGAGCTGGGTCGCCACCTTCAACGACCATCGCTATATCGATACGAAATAGCGCCGAGCGCCCTTCGGGCAGTAGCTACAAGCGCCTAGCGCCCAGCAGCTCACTGACGGGCGGCAGGTGGCGAGGGGCGGTGTTGCCGGCACAGACCGGTGGTCCTCACTGTGGGAGGCCGGGTTTCCCGGGCGAAGGCGCCGCAGGCGCCCCGGAGGTGTTGCCGAATCAGACATCTACCGCGGGGAGGCCTCCGGCCTCCATTCGCCCGGCAGAGCCGGCCTCCCACTCCCACTCCGGCTAGGCGCTAGGCGCTAAAACCCCAGCGCCAGCTGGCGCCGTTCGGCCTCGGGCAGCAGCCGGGCGCCGACGCCGAGCAGGCGTACCGGGCGGCGGCCGCGCTCCCAGGCCTGTTCCAGCAGGCGGACGTAGCTCTCGGGACGAGGGGAGAGCCCCCGGCTCTCCAGGGTGGTCAGGCTGAAGTCGTCGAAGCGCACCTTGACCACCAGGCCCGCCAGCGGCGGCTGACCGTGGCGCGCCAGGCGCTCCGCCAGGCGCGCGCAGAGCGGCTCGAGGGCTTCTCGGCAGCTGGCCAGGTCGCGCAGGTCCCGGGCGAAGGTGGTCTCCACGCTGATCGACTTGCGCTCACGCTCGAGGCGTACCGGACGCTCGTCGATTCCCCGGGAGAGCTCGAAGAGCCGTTTGCCGAACTTGCCGAACTCCTCCACCAGGCGGGGCAGTGGCAGGGTGCGAAGCTCGGCGCAGGTGGTGATGCCCAGGGCGTCGAGGCGCGCCCCGGTGGCCGGGCCCACGCCGTGGAGCTTGTTGACCGGCAGCGCCGACAGGAACTCATCGACCCGCTCCGGGGGGATCACCGTCAGGCCGTCGGGCTTCTCCCAGTCGCTGGCGATCTTGGCCAGGAACTTGCTTGGCGCCGCCCCCACCGACAGGGTGATGCCGGTGCGCGCCAGGCACTCCTGCTTGAGCCAGCGGGCCATCCAGGTGGCGCTGCCGGCGAAGCGTTCGACGCCGGTCACATCCAGATAGGCCTCGTCCAGGGAGAGCGGCTCCACCCGAGGGGTGAGCTCGTGGAAGATCGCCTGGATCTGCTGCGACACCGCGCGGTACCTGGCGAAGTCGCCGGGCAGCAGGGTGAGCCGGGGGCAGAGGCGTAGCGCCCGGGCGGTGGGCATCGCCGAGTGGATGCCGAAGGCCCGGGCGGGGTAGTTGCAGGTGGCGATCACCCCGCGCCGCTCGGGACTGCCGCCGATGGCCAGCGGTACCTCCCGGAGCGCCGGGTTGTCGCGCATCTCCACCGCTGCGTAGAAGCAGTCGCAGTCGGCGTGGAGGATCTTCCTGTCAGCCGAGGGCCTGGCCATTGCCGCCACGGATCACGCCCACCCCGATGCCCTCGATCTCCAGCGCCTGGTGGCGCAGGTCCACCTCGATGGGGGGGAAGTCGGGATTCTCGGCGATCAGGGTGACCCGGTGCCCGTCGCGCCGGAAGCGCTTCACCGTCACCTCGTCTTCCAGGCGCGCCACCACGATCTGGCCGTCGCGGACGCGCTCGGTGCGATGCACGGCGAGCAGGTCGCCCTCGAGGATGCCGATCTCCTTCATGGAGAGCCCGCGCACCCTGAGCAGGTAGTCGGCCCGGGGGGTGAAGTACTCGGGGGGCAGGGGGCAGTAGCGATCGATATGCTCGGCGGCCAGGATCGGACTGCCGGCGGCCACCTCGCCGATGATGGGAAGCCCCTGGGCCGGGGCGTCGCCCTCCACGGGGACCTCTTGCTCCGGGGCGGGCAACCGAATGCCCCGGGAGGTGCCGGCGATCATGCGGATCACCCCCTTGCGCTCGAGGGCACGCAGGTGCTCCTCGGCGGCGTTGGGCGAGCGAAAGCCCAGGGCGCGGGCGATCTCGGCCCGGGTCGGGGGATAGCCGAGCTCGTTGATGGTCTTGACGATGAAGTCGTAGACGTTCTGCTGGCGCTGGGTGAGGGGGCGTGCCATGCGACCTCCGGCTGTCGGGTAGTGGCGAATGGGGTCCGCGCTTCTTGTTCAAGTATACAGCATGGAAGTGCATACAGTAAAAGGCGCCGTTTTCCCGCTGTTTTAAACGCGGTCCGACAATGCGAATTGAGCCCGAGGGTCCGGCTCGCGTAGAATCAGGGCACGTTTGAAACGGCTGTTTATAACCAGGAAGACTTAGCAAATGGCTCAGACCGACACCGTCACCCGGATCCTCGACACGGCCGAGGTGCTGTTTGCCGAGCGGGGCTTCGCCGAGACCTCGCTGCGCACCATCACCAGCAAGGCCAGGGTCAACCTGGCCGCGGTGAACTACCACTTCGGCTCCAAGAAGTCGCTGATCCAGGCGGTGTTCGCCCGCTATCTCGACCCCTTCACCGAGCGTTTCCACCGGGCGCTGGACGAGCTGGAAGGGCGCTACGCGGACCAGGTGATCCCCCTGGAGGAGCTGCTGGAGACCATGGCACGCACGGTGCTCGAGGTCCCCGCCGAACGCAACAGCCTCAAGGTCTTCATGCGGCTGCTGGGGCTGGCCTACAGCCAGGCCCAGGGCCACCTGCGTCGCTATATCCAGGAGGAGTACGGCAGCGTCTTCACCCGCTTCACCGAACTGGTGCGCAAGGCCACCCCGGAGCTGCCTGACGCCGAACGCTTCTGGCGGCTGCACTTCGTGCTGGGCACCGTGATCTTCACCCTCTCGGGCCTCGATGCCCTGCGCGATATCGCCGAGAAGGACTATGGTGAACATGTCACGGTGCGCGACCTGATCCGCCGCCTGCGCCCGGTGGTGGTGGCCGCCATGCAGGCCCCGCTGCCAACGCCCTCGGCCGCTACGCCGAGCGTCGTGACCTCCTGATCCCGCCGGGGCGGCGTCGGCGAGTGGCTAGCGGGGTCCCGTGGGTTGAGGGGCCCCGAGCGGCTGTCACTGGCGCGGACTTTGCCCTAGAATCTGCCCCCTTTCACGCCAAGGAACCGATCATGACCCAGACCCTCGGGCCGGTGATGCTGGATCTGGAGGGCCCCGTGCTGACGGCCGAGGAGCGCCAGCTCCTCGGGCGCCCCGAAGTGGGCGGGGTGATCCTCTTCGCGCGCAATACCGAATCCGCAGCCCAGGTGCGGGCCCTGTGCGACGATATCCGGCGGGTGCGCCCCGGCCTGCTGCTGGCCATCGACCAGGAGGGCGGCCGGGTGCAGCGCCTGCGCCAGGATGTGACCCGTCTGCCGGCCATGGCGCGGCTGGGAGATGACTTCGCCAGTCAGCCCGAGGTCATCCGGCGGCTCTGCCAGGACGCCGGCTGGCTGCTGGGCATGGAGATGGCCGCCTGTGGCCTCGACCTCAGCTTCGCTCCGGTGCTGGACGTGGACGACGGCACCTCCACGGTGATCGGCGATCGCAGCTTCTCCGCCGATCCCGAGGCCGTGGCCACCCTGGCCGGCGCCTTCGTCGACGGCCTGCACGAAGCGGGCATGGTCGCCGTGGGCAAGCATTTCCCCGGCCACGGCGGCGTGGCGGCGGACTCCCATCGGGAGCTCCCGGTGGATCCTCGCTCGCTGGCGGCCCTGCGCGAGCGCGACCTGGTGCCCTTCAGCCGCCTGGCCGGCCGGCTGGACGGGGTGATGCCGGCCCATGTGATCTACTCCGCCTTCGACCCGCGGCCTGCCGGCTTCTCACCGGCCTGGCTCGGCCTGCTGCGCGAGAGCCTGGGCTTCAAG
>NZ_CP071922.1:2611233-2617923 GCF_017584085.1 Halomonas sp. BM-2019 | reverse complement strand
CGGCGAGCATCAGGCGCAGCCGCGGCGGCCCCTTACGGGCCGCCGCCTTGCGCTGCTGGGCCGTGAACAGGGAGAGCGCGATGCGCAGGATCGGCAGCTCCTCGGCCAGGCCCGCGGGGTGCTCGCCCAGCAGTGGCTGGCAGCAGCGTTTGAACTTCTTGCCGGAGCCGCAGGGGCAGGGGTCGTTGCGCTTCGGCTCGGGAAGCGGTGCCGGGCGAAAGCCCCGGGAGGGCAGGGGGGCGGCATTCCACAGGGTGCGGGCGATCCCCCAGTAGGGCATCTGCGCGTCGAACCACTCGGTGAGGCCGCAGCGTCGAACGATCTCGTCGAGCGCCTCGAAGTAGGCGTCGGCACTCTCGTGCTGGAGGATGTGCCGTAGCGACGCCTCGAAAAAGGCGTTGAGGCTCCGTTCGAGCCCAGCGGGAATCTCGGCAAGTTCAGCGTCAACCATCGGTCTCTCGTCTCGACAGGCTGGTTCGTGATCGAAGGCCGCTAGCGGATGCAGACGACCACCTCCGCCCAGAGGTCGTACTCGTCCGCGTGGGTCACCCGTGCCCGCACGATCTGCCCGGGGCTGAGTTCGGCGTCGCTTTCCAGCCCTGAGGTGTCAAGAAAGACCATGCCGTCGATCTCCGGGGCATCGGCGTGGCTGCGGCCGATGGGGCCTTCCTCGGTGATCTCGTCGATGAGCACCTCGATCTCGCGGCCCACCTTGGCCTGCAGGCGGGCGGCGGAGATCTGCTGCTGGTGGGCCATGAAGCGCTCCCAACGCTCCTGCTTGACCGCGTCCGGCACCGGCTCCAGGTCCATGTCGTTGGCCGGCGCGCCTTCCACCGGGGAGTACTGGAAGCAGCCCACGCGGTCGAGCTGGGCCTCGGTGAGCCAGTCGAGCAGGTACTGGAAGTCCTCCTCGGTCTCGCCGGGGAAGCCGACGATGAAGGTGGAGCGAATGGTCAGCTCCGGGCAGAGCTCCCGCCAGCGCTTGATGCGCTCGAGGGTCCGGTCCTCGAAGGCCGGGCGCTTCATCGCCTTGAGCACCTTCGGGCTCGCGTGCTGGAAGGGGATGTCCAGGTAGGGCAGCAGCTTGCCCTCGGCCATCAGCGGGATCAGCTCGTCCACGTGGGGGTAGGGGTAGACGTAGTGCAGCCGCACCCAGATGCCGAGCTCGCTGAGCGCCTCGCACAGCTCTGTCATGCGGCTCTTCACCGGACGGCCGTTCCAGAACCCGCTGCGGTACTTGAGGTCGACCCCGTAGGCGCTGGTGTCCTGGGAGATCACCAGGAGCTCCTTCACCCCGGCCCGCGCCAGTCCCTCGGCCTCCTTGAGCACCTCGCCCACCGGGCGGCTGACCAGCTTGCCGCGCATGCTGGGGATGATGCAGAAGCTGCACTTGTGGTTGCAGCCCTCGGAGATCTTCAGGTAGGCGTAGTGGCGCGGGGTGAGCTTGACGCCCTGGGGCGGCACCAGGTCGATACGCGGGTCGTGGTCCTGGCGCGGTGGCACCACCTCGTGCACGGCGCCCACCACCTGCTCGTATTGCTGAGGGCCGGTCACCGCCAGCACGCTGGGGTGGACGTCGCGGATGGCGCCTTCCTCGACGCCCATGCAGCCGGTGACGATCACCCGGCCGTTCTCGGCGATCGCCTCGCCGATGGCGTCCAGGGACTCCGCCTTGGCGCTGTCGATGAAGCCGCAGGTATTGACCACCACCACGTCGGCGTCGTCGTAGCGGGGCACGATCTCGTAGCCCTCGGTGCGCAGCTGGGTGAGGATGCGCTCGGAATCCACCAGCGCCTTGGGGCAACCCAGCGAGACGAAACCGACCTTGGGTGTGGACATGCAATTGACCTTCGCTTGATGATATGGGGCAGGATAAACACGGAATTCTACCGTTCTCACCGAGCTCAGGAAACCGTACATGGCCACCATCGAACACAGCGCGATTCTCAAGGCCCCGCCGGAGCGGGTCTTCGCCCTGCTGGAGCGGGTGGAGGACTTCGCCGACTACTCCGATCTGATCCATGCCATCGAGCCGCTGGGGGATGATCGCTACCGCTGGCACGTGCGCGCGGTGGGGCGCGACTGGCACTTCGACGTGGCGGTGACCGAGTCCCGCTCGCCGGAGCTGCTGGCCTGGGAATCCCTGGATGGCGTCGAGAACCAGGGTTGCTACCGGCTCACCCCGGTGAAGGAGGGCACCGAGGTGGCGCTGACCCTGACCTATGCGCTGCGCAACAAGCTGATGGAGAAGGCCGTGAACAAGGCCGCCCGGCCCCTGGTGGGCCGGGTCAGCCGGCAGATACTCGAGCGCGTCGAGGAGAGGCTATGAGGCCTGCCGTCCTGATCGGAAAATTCTATTAGTCTGCTATCTTTCTAGTTGGACGTAACGGGCCTATCATCTCCTCATCGAGGCCGCCGGCCTCAACGAGGAATCCGCGATGATCAAGGGTCTCCTGTGGTGCTTCGCCCTGCTGGGCGCGCAGCTGGGCCTGCTGAGCTATATCGACAGGCGGGTGGCCGCCATGCCGCGGCTGGAGGAGCCCCCGGCCGAGGCCGAGCAGGAGCCGCTGCCGAAGCCGTAGGGTTGGCGGGGCCGCCTCCATTTCCAGGGACCTCGGCCTCCCACCAGACGCTCCAGGAGCTGGTGAAGGCAGCAGCAGCGCCAAGGCCAGTGGGAGGGCGGCTGTGCCGCGCGAATGGTCTTGTGGGAGGGCGCGGTCCGGCGTTCCGGCTGTGCCGCGCGAATAGTCTTGTGGGAGGGCGCGGTCCGGCGTTCCGGCTGTGCCGCGCGAATAGTCTTGTGGGAGGGCGCGGTCCGGCGTTCGGGCTGTGCCGCGCGAATGGTCTTGTGGGAGGGCGCGGTCCGGCGTTCCGGCTGTGCCGCGCGAATAGTCTTGTGGGAGGGCGCGGTCCGGCGTTCGGGCTGTGCCGCGCGAATGGTCTTGTGGGAGGGCGGCTTTGCCGCGCGAAGGTTGGTGTCTTCCGCGGGGAGCCCTTCGGCCTCCATTCGCCCGGCAGAGCCGGCCTCCCACGGGATGGGGCACCGGCCTATGCCGATATCAGATTGTTCTCCCGGGAAACCCGGCCTCCCACCAGAGCCCTCGAACGGCACTGGTTGGTGCGGCTATGACTGACACCCCCATGGGCAGAAGGCTGACACCCGAGACAGCTGAGTGGAACTAACCTCCACACTAGTTCACGGAGGAGGGGCTGAATGGGGCGCTATCATAGCCATGCCTTGCGGCAAGGCCGCCAGTCCCTTGCCGGTCACTGCTATCTGGTCACCATCGCGGCTCGTGACCGCCAGCCAAGGTTCGCCGAGTTTCAGCATGCCGCCTGTGCCTGCAGCAGTTTCTACGCCGATTCGGTTGCCCGTCACGCGAATACCCTGGCCTTCGTCGTGATGCCGGACCATGTCCATTGGCTACTTCAGGTGAACGGCAACCTCTCGGAGGCGGTCAGGGTCTACAAGGCCCGGGTATCATGCCTGCTGGGGGAAAGAATCTGGCAGGATGGCTTTCACGATCGCGGGGTTCGGCGCGAGGAGGATCTACGACCGATCGCCCGATATATCGTCGCCAACCCGCTACGTGGAGGGCTGGTCGACAACATCCTTGACTATCCCTACTGGAATGCCGCCTGGCTGTAGGCTGATTCTCGCTACGTCGCAACACCGCCCTTCGCCCGGCAGAGTCGGCCTCCCACGGGATGGGGCACCGGCCTATGCCGATACCAGCTTGTTCTCCCGGTGAACCCGGCCTCCCACCAGACGCTCCAGGAGCTGGTGAAGGCAGCAGCAGCGCCAAGGCCAGTGGGAGGGCGCGGTCCGGCGTTCCGGCTGTGCCGCGCGAAGGTAGGTGTCTTCCGCGGGGAGCCCTTCGGCCTCCATTCGCCCGGCAGAGCCGGCCTCCTACAGGTCAAGCCACTGGCGTCCACAAGTAACCCTCCAGCTCACCTGGCAGAGCCCCCTCCGCCGCCTTATCCCCTCACCAACGCCTGCTCCAGGATTTCCAGCCGTCCCGGCACCAGGGCGTCGCTGACCGCGGTGATGCGCAGCACATGTCCCAGCGCCGGGTCGGCGGGGCGCGCGATCAGCTTGCCGGCGGCGAGCATCTCCCGATGCACCCGTTCGGCCAGCTCGGCGCTCGGCAGGCGCAGCCCCACGAAGTTGGTGGCGCTGGGCAGCACGTCGGCGCCCAGCTCGCCCAGCCGGGCCGCCAGCCGGTCGCGGCGCCGCCTCACCTCGGCCACGTGGGCCGCCACCTCGTCGGGGTGGTCCAGCACCACCTCCGCCGCCGCCTGGCTGAGCGTCGACACCGCATAGTGGATGCGCACCTTCATCATCACCGCCAGGGTCTCGGGGTCGGCGATGGCGTAGCCGACCCGCAGGCCGGCCAGGCCATGGGCCTTGGAGAGGGTGCGCAGCCGGATCACCCCCGGCAGCACGCGCCGGCCGTACGCGGCGTCGGCGTCCTCGCGAAAGTCATGGTAGGCCTCGTCCAGCAGCAGCCAGCAGGTCTCCGGCAGTGCCTCGCGCAGCGCCAGGACGTCGGCGTCGTCGTGCAGGTTGCCGCTGGGGTTGTCCGGGTTGGCCAGGTAGACCAGCCGCGCCTCGTGCTCATGGGCGGCCCGCGCCAGGGCCTCGAGGTCCGGCGCCAGGCGCCCTGGCCCCTCGTCATAGGGCAGCTCCTCCACGCGGCAGCCGTGCCCCCGGGCGAAATAGGCGAAGGTGGGGTAGGTGCCGGCGGTGCTGACCACCACCTCGTCCCGGCCGGTCACCGCCCGCAGGGCCAGGGCGATCAGGCTGTCGGCGCCGGCATCCACCAGCATGGCGTCCAGGGGGATGCCCTGCTGGTCGGCCAGGCGCCGGCGGATGCCGAGCGCCTCGGCGTCGCCGTAGCTGTAGACATGAGCCGCCATGGCGTCGCCGAAGTGCTCGCGCAGGGCGCGGTGGGGCATGTCGAGCCCCTCGTTGGAGCCCAGCTGGTGGGGGATCTCGCGGCCCAGGCGGCGCTCCAGCACGCGCACGCCGGGGAAGGGGTTGGTGGGACCCTCTCCCCTCAGGTGGTTGGGAAATGTCGGCATCGGGGCCTCCCTGTCGAGTCTGGTCATGTCCCGGCGCGGGGCCATCGGGGCGCCGACGGAACGGTGGCCCGGCCGGCGCGCTTGGCCCGCCGCGGGACTCGGCGTGTCAGGCTCATGGTGGTTCACTCTCTTGGCCCCTGGCAATCGCCTTGGCCCCTGGCAATCGCGGCGGCCGCCGCCCCGGAAGGCGAGCGGCCCTTACCGGTAGCGATAGACCCGCAGGCTGGGCAGGAAGGGCTCGTCCTCGAGCCGCTCGTCGCGGCGGCGGGCCCGGGTGCGCTGCTCGGGGGGGCGGGGCGGCGGCCGGTTGTGGTCGGGCAGCCGGCCGTCGGCGCTGGGCACGAAGAGCGGCAGGGCCACGTTCAGGGCCCGCCGGGTGCGGCCGTCGTCAAGCGGCTCCCGGTAGAAGAGGTTGGCGCGCATCAGCGGCGCCTGGCGCTGCACCTGGGCCAGCGGCTCGCCGCTGGGAATGCCGGCCAGCCGGCGCAGCTGGATCCGCACGTGGGGGGCGTCGGCGTCGAGCCGGAGCAGCTTCTGCTCCGCCTCCTGCACGGTCAGGCGCTTGATGGAGCGCCCGCTCGAGTACCAGGCCAGGCGCACCCGGTCCACGGGGGCCTCGGCCACGGGGATCGCCCGCCAGCACTGCTTGAGGTGCACCCGGGCCAGCCCCTGGCCGCGCAGGTGCTGGTGCAGCTCAGGGTGGCGGAAGGGCAGCACCGCCTTGGCCTCGGGGATCAGGCCGGGTTCCGCCGCCTTGATCCGGGCGAGCAGGGCGGCGAACTCGGCCTTGGCGGCATTGGCCTGGGCGACGCGTTCCAGCAGCGCTTCATCCGCGGCCACCAGGCCCAGGTGGGCGCGGGTGGCGCGACCGTCCTGGCCATCCTGGTACCACACATCCAGCAGGGCCGCGCGCAGCCACTCGGCGGCCCGCTCGGGGCCCACCGGCTCCGGCTCGCCGAAGATCCAGCAGGCGCCGGGGCGCTCGGCATGGGCGGCCGCCACCGCCTCGCCGGCCTCCACCAGGGCGTCGAAGGCGGCCTCCAACTCGGCCAGCAGGCGATAGGCGGGGCGTTGGGGCGGGTTCAACGGTGGATCACGCGGCAGCGTTCTTGAGCAGGGGCCAGGCCCCCAGCCGGGAGGCCTCGAGGATGACGACCTCGACGAGGGTGCCATCCTCGGCGTAGCTGAGATGGGTGTTCCAGTCCTGGGAGACCTCCTTCACGATCGGCTTGTCGGCCAGGCGAAGGACCAGGATGTCATCGGCTTCGTCATAGGTGGTCCGCATGGTGGCTCTCAAAATTATTGCCCAATAGCAGCTTCTGGTTAGTGGTAGCACCAAGGCCTTGTGGGAGGTCGGCTTTGCCGAGCGAATGGAGGCCGAAGGCGTCCCTGGTGGCTGCCGCCAACATACGCAACTCCGCCGGGGCGCCTGCGGCGCCATTCGCCCGGGGAACCCGGGCTCCCACAGGGGGACTACCGCCTCCCACAGGGTGGACCACCGGCCTAGGTCGGCAACACCGCGGGTTCAACGGTGGCTCACTCCGGCTCCTGCAGGCCGCGCTCGGCGCGCAGGATCATCTCGTCGATCTCGGTCTCGTCCATGGC
>NZ_CP071922.1:2608538-2611224 GCF_017584085.1 Halomonas sp. BM-2019 | reverse complement strand
CGAGCAGGCGGCAGCGCTCGCTGCAGAAGGGGCGGTAGGGGTTCTGCTCGCTCCATACGACCTTCCGGTGGCACTCGGGGCAAGCGACTTCCAGGGGGCGTTGGGTGTTACTCATGGGGCTCCTCGGGTGTTTGGGGTGGCCGGCTGGGTGGCCAGCTCTCGATACCGTCGGTCCAGCTCGGCGACCCGGCGGCGCATCTCGGCCTCGCTGCCGCCATTGTCCAGCACATCGTCGGCGCGTGCCAGCCGCTCGGCCCGGGGCAGCTGGGCGGCGACGATGGCCCGGGCCTGGGCCTCGTCCACGTCGTCCCGGGCGGCGGTGCGGGCGATCTGCACGGCCTCGGGCACGTCGATCACCAGGGCGCGGGCGACCAGTTCGCGCTGGCCGGATTCGAAGAGCAGCGGCGAGACCAGCAAGCCATAGGGCGCCTCGCCGGCCTGCAGGCGTTCGAGGTGCGCCATCAGCCGCTCGCGGATGCGCGGGTGGGTCACGGACTCCAGCCAGCGGCGCTCCTGAGGGTCGGCGAAGACGATCTCGCGCAGCGCCCGGCGGTTCAGGCGGCCATCGGCATCGAGCACCCGCGCCCCGAAGCGCTCGGCGATCTCGGCCAGCGCCGGCTCGCCCGGCTCGACCACCTCGCGGGCCACGTCGTCGGCGTCCACCCAGGGAATGCCCAGCGACGCGAAGGCCCGGGCCACGGTGGACTTGCCCGAGGCGATACCGCCGGTGACGCCCACGATCATGGGCTCTCCTCCCCGGTTGCCAACGCCTCGATGGCCTGGCGACCGAAGGCCAGCAGGGCGCGATGGTGGGCCTGCTCGATCACATCCCGGACGATCTCGGGATCCACGTCCAGATAGTCATGGACCAGTGCATTGCGCAGCCCGATGACCTTGCGCCAGGGGACCTCGTGGCCGATGCAGCCCCGGTCGATCAGGCGCTCGAAGGCGGTCGACGGCTCGCTGACCGGCCTGCCCAGCTCGCGCTTGGCCCAGTGCTTGGCAAGCCCGATGCAGCCCTCGATCAGGATCTGCAGGGTTCGCTCGGCGGCATGGCGCTCCAGGCGCGACCAGGGCCGTTCGGCGAGGATCTCCCTGAGCGTGGCGATATCGGTCTCGCACTCGTCGAGATGTGTGCCCACGGCGAGCAGGTAGGCGGCGGCGGGCTTGGGATCAGGCATGGCGTCTCGCTCGAGGTGAATAGTCCAGCTCCCAGCGCGACATGATGCGCGATTCCTGGGTCATGCGGATCTGCGGCAGGCGATCGACCAGGAGCCGGCCCTCGTTGAGGATGCTCCAGCCGAGCGGGACGGGGCAGATGGCCAGGTCCACGACGCTCAGCGACGTCTCGCCGAGGCCCAGTGCCTCCCGCCAGCTCATGGCCAGCAGCTCGGGCCTGAGGCGTCGCTCCAGGGCATCGGGCAGCCAGTCGGCGAAGGCCACCGCCAGGTCGTAGTCGCTGGCGCCGTGGTGGTCCCCACGGGCGCGTGAGCCATAGAGCCAGAGGGCGGCAAGGTCATCGTGTTGATCCGCCAGGCTGATCAGCCTGGTCAAGACGGCATCCTGTGCTGGCACTGCGGTCATCCTCGGTCTCGACACCATTGAGCCAAGGGTACCAGCTCTGCGGCGCCGGCGACGTCACAGCAGGAAGAACTGCCCATACAGCGCCATCAGCGGCTCGCCGCCCAGCAGCGCCACCCAGCCGGCCAGCGCCAGGTAGGGGCCGAAGGGCATGGGGGCGCCGCGCAGCCGGGGGATGGCCAGCTGCACCAGGATGCCGATGATCGCACCGATGCCCGCGGAGAGGATCAGCAGCAGCGGCAGGGTCTGCCAGCCCAGCCAGGCGCCGAGTGCGGCGAGCAGCTTGAAGTCGCCGTAGCCCATGCCCTCCTTGCCGGTGGCGAGCTTGAACAGCCAGTAGAAGCTCCACAGGGCCAGATAGCCCGCCATGGCGCCGATCACCGCGCTCGGCAGCATCAGCGGCTGGAAGAGCAACTGGTAGGCGAGCCCCGCCCAGAGCAGCGGCAGGGTGAGCAGGTCCGGCAACAGCTGGGTGCGCAGGTCGATCACCGCCATGGCCAGCAGCGCCAGGCAGGCCCCCAGCACGAAGAGCCCCTGCCAGCTGGGGCCGTAGAGCGCCACCACGGCAAGCGTGAGTGCCGCGCCGGCCAGCTCCACCAGGGGGTACTGGGGGCTGATCGCCGCGTCGCAGTGGGCGCAGCGCCCGCGGCGCTTCAGCCAGCCGAGCACCGGCAGGTTGTCGTGCCAGGCGATGGGGGTCTCGCAGCTCGGGCACAGCGAGCGCGGCGTGGCCAGGTTGAAGCGCGCCCGCGCCTCCTCCGGCAGCTCCAGCGCCTCCCGGGCCTCGGCGCGCCAGCCCAGCATCAGCATCACCGGCAGGCGCACGATCACCACGTTGAGGAAGCTGCCGAGGCACAGGCCGACTACCGCCGCCAGGGGCCAGAGGAGGGAAGGGGGAAGATCAAGCACGGAAAATTCCTTGGTTCATCGGACTTTAGAGTGAATCTGTCAGGCAGGCGGTGCAGGGTGGGAGGGCATGGTGAGGATGCAGGGTGCAGGGTAGGGGTGCCGGGTAGGGGTGCCGGGTGGGAGGCCGGGTTCCCCGGGCGAAGGAGCCGAAGGCTCCCGGCGGCAGTGGCCACCCTCTCCAACACCGCCGGGGCGC
>NZ_CP071922.1:2604086-2608466 GCF_017584085.1 Halomonas sp. BM-2019 | reverse complement strand
TCACCAGCCCAGCTCTCACCAGCCCGTCTCCCACAATCCTGCCAGCCCCTCGTCCCTCGCCCCTCGCCCCTCGCCCCTCGCCCCTCATCCCTAAATCACACTACCCAACTCGAAGATCGGCAGGTACATGGAGATCACCAGACCGCCGACCAGCACCCCGAGCACCACGATGATAAAGGGCTCGAGCAGCGAGGTGAGGGTGTCGACCATGTTGTCGACCTCCTCCTCGTAGTAGTCGGCCACCCGGTTGAGCATGGCGTCCAGGGCGCCGGACTCCTCGCCGATGCCGACCATCTGCACCGCCAGCGCCGGGAAGCGCTCGGTCATGCGCATGGCGAAGTTGAGCTGCTGGCCGGTGGCCACGTCCTCGCGGACCTGCGCCACCGCCCGCTCGTAGACCTTGTTGCCGGTGGCGCCGGCGGCGGTGTCCAGCGCCTCCACCAGCGGCACGCCGGCGCCGAAGGTGGTGGCGAGCGTCCTCGAGTAGCGCGCCACGGCAGACTTGTCGAGGATCTCGCCGAGCACCGGCAGGCGCAGGGCCAGGGCGTGCATGCGGTAGGCGAAGGTCTCGGAGCGCTTCATGCCGTTGCGGATGAAGAAGATCAGCGCCGCCACGCCGCCCACCCCCCACCACCAGTAGGCCTGGGCGAACTCGGACATGGCGATGGTCATGCGGGTCATGGCCGGCAGCTCGGCGCCGAAGCCCTGGAACAGGCTCTCGAACTGAGGCACCACCTTGATCAGCAGCAGGGCGGTGACCCCGATGCCCACCGCGATCACCGCCGCGGGGTACCAGAGCGCCTTCTTCACGCGCCCCTTGAGCTGCTCGATCTTCTCCTTGTAGGTGGCCACCCGGTCGAGCATGCGGTCCAGGGAGCCGGACTGCTCGCCGGCCTCCACCAGGTTGGAGAAGAGGCGATCGAAGTGTTCGGGGTGGCGCTTGAGGGCATCGGAGAAGGAGGCGCCGGCGGCCACGTCGTTCATCAGCTCCTGCACCAGGGCGCTCATGGCCGGCTTCTTGAGGCTCTCCGCCACCACCTGGAAGGCCTGCAGCACCGGCACCCCGGCGCGGATCATGGTGGCCATCTGGCGGGCGAAGAGCATGATGTCGCGGGGCTTGATCTTGCCCATGCCGCCGCCTAACCCGCCCTTGCGGCGCACGTTCTTGACGATGATGTTCTGGCCGGCAAGAATCATCTCCACTTCCTTCTTCTGGGCGGCTATGATCTCGCCCCCCACCCGGCGTCCCCCCGGCCCCTTGCCGCTCCAGTTCCAACGGTAGAGCTTGACCTTCCGGTTGGGACGCAGTTTCTCTGCTGTGGCCATAGATGCTCCCTGTTCCCCTGTTTGATCAGCGCCTAGTTGCGCTTTTGGCCTGTGCCGACGACACCGCTTTTCGCCCGGCACAGCCGGCCTCCCACTTTTCTGCTCTTCGCAGACTGGCGTGAAATTGCCATGTGGGAGCTCGGGTTCCCCGAGCGAATGGCGCCGTAGGCGCCCCGGTGGAGTTGCGTATGTTGGCGGCTGCCGCCAGGGAGGCCTTCGGCCTCCATTCGCCCGGCACAGCCGGCCTCCCACTTTTCGACTGCAGACCCTCGCCCCTCGCCCCTCGCCCCTCGTTCCTTTCTCCTTGCCCCTTGCCCCTTGCCCTAATCCTTCGTCACCCGATTCACCTCCGCCAGGCTGGTGATCCCCTGCATCGCCTTGAGCAGGCCGCTGCGCCGCAGGTCCGGGTGGCCCTCCCGGCGGGCCAGCTCGTCGAAGGCCATGGAGTCACCGTTCTTCATGATCAGATGGCTCATGGCCGTGGAGATCGGCACCACCTCGTAGATACCCACCCGGCCCTTGAAGCCCTTGGTGCAGTGCTTGCAGCCCACCGGCTCGAAGATGGTGGCGGCGTGGATCTCCTCCTCGGTGAAGCCCTGCTGGCGCAGCACCTCGTGGGGGATGTCCGCCGGCTGCCTGCAGTGCCGGCAGAGCTTGCGGGCCAGGCGCTGGGCGATGATCAGGCTCACGGAGCTGGCGATATTGAAGGGCGCCAGGCCCATGTTGGCCAGGCGGGTCAGGGTCTCCGCCGCCGAGTTGGTGTGCACCGTGGAGAGCACCAGGTGGCCGGTCTGGGAGGCCTTCACCGCGATCTCGGCGGTCTCCAGGTCGCGGATCTCGCCCACCATCACCACGTCCGGGTCCTGGCGCAGGAAGGCGCGCAGGGCGCTGGCGAAGTCCAGGCCGATCTTGGGCAGCACGTTGACCTGGTTGACCCCGGGCACCTTGATCTCCACCGGGTCCTCGGCGGTGCAGATGTTGCGTTCCACCTCGTTGAGGATATTGATGCCGGTGTAGAGGGTCACCGTCTTGCCGCTGCCGGTGGGGCCGGTGACCAGCACCATGCCCTGGGGCTGGCCCAGCACCGTCTCGTACATGGCGCGCTGGGCCGGGGTGAAGCCGAGCTGCTCGATGCCGAGCTGCGCCGAGGTGGGGTCGAGGATCCGCAGCACCATCTTCTCGCCGAACACCGTGGGCAGCGAGTTGACCCGGAAGTCGATGGAGCGGGTCCGGGAGAGCTTGAGCTTGATGGCGCCGTCCTGTGGCAGGCGCCGCTCGGAGATGTCGAGGCGCGACATCACCTTGAGGCGCGCGGCGATGCGCGTGCGCATGGCGAAGGGCGGGTGGGCCACGTCGTGGAGCATGCCGTCGATGCGAAAGCGCACCCGGTAGCTGGTCTCGTAGGGCTCGAAGTGGATGTCCGAGGCGCCGCGGTGGATGGCGTCGAGCATGATCTTGTTGACGAACTTGATGATCGGCGCGTCTTCGTTGGCCGCGCTTGCCGCCGCCTGGACGTCGACCTCGTCGCTCTCCTCGTCGGCGTAGCCCAGCTCGCCCACGGCATCGTCCACCCCCTTGAGCTCGTCGAGCATGCTCTTCTCGGTGGAGGCGAGGTAGGCCTCGAGCACCGGGCCGAGCTGGTCCACCGGGGCCAGCACGCCGTCCGGGGTGAGCCCGGTGGCGAACTGCAGCTCGTCGAGCAGCGCCAGGGTGGAGGGGTAGGGCACCGCCACGGTGAGCCGGTGGCCGTGCTGCATCAGCGGCAGCACCTTGAGCCGGCGCAGGATCTTCTCGGGGAAGGCGTCTGCCCTGGGCAGTGTCTCCGGGCGGATGGCGTCCAGGTCGAGCATCGGCAGGCCGTACTCCCAGGCGGCGGAGAGGGTGGCCTGGCGGGCCGAGACCAGCCCGGTGTCGATCACGTGCTCGAGCAGCGAGACCTCGCCCTCGCGAGCCTCCTGCTCGGCGCGCACCGCGGCGGCCGGGGAGACGCGGCCGTCCGCCGCCAGGCGCCGGGCCAGGCCGCGCAGCGTCGCGGCGCCGTCGTGGCGGGTGCTCTGGAGCGGGGTGTCCAGGGGAGGGGCGCTCGGCGGGGTGCTGTAGTCGTTCATGGGCGCTCGCTGCGGTCGGGACGGTTGGGGCGGAACCTGGGAAGCCCCGCGTGGGCACGGTTTAACCGCGCACATGCAGCATTCTAGCCTCGGCCAGCCCCGCTCGCCCACCACCGTACCACGCCCCTTCAACCTTTCGGGGGATGAAATTCATCCTCACCTCGGCAGATCGATGACGTCTTCGACGCATTTTGTCCTTGCAAGGTGTCGGATCGTAATTTAATGTAAGCTATAAGAGGCGGTGCCGGGCAGGGCACCCCCTCGGGAGTGAAGGGGTCGGGCGGCCGCATCGGGTGGTCTCTCGCCAGGTCAAACCCGCACGGGCGGCAAGAAGAAGGCAACGGCCAGACGCGCCACGGCGGAACGAGTGAGGGGCAGGAACATGAAACAGCAAGGGCTGAAGAAGTACGTCAAGCACGGACAGGGCGGTTTCACCCTGATCGAGCTGATGATCGTAGTGGCGATTATTGGGATCCTGGCGGCGGTGGCGTTGCCGCAATATCAGAATTACAGTATTAGAGCTCAGATGTCTGAGCCGATTGCAGCTCTTAGTACATGTAGGACTGTAGTTTCAGAGGTTTATCAAACAGCTAGTTCCGCACCGGGTGAAAATAACTGGGGTTGCGAAATAGGTTCCACTGAAGGTACTCAGTACGTGGCGTCTATTACGACAGATGCTAATGGAGTTGCAACGCTGACTACTAGAGGTTTTGGTCCTGCAGGAGCTAATGGCACTATTGTGTTAACCCCATACGCAAACGCTACGACTGCTGCTACTGTTGGCGCTAATCTTGGTAGCGTTGTTTATAAATTTACATGTGCTCCAGGTGCTGGTGAAGACGGCGTGGATGGTAAATATCTTCCGGGTTCATGTAGAGGCTGATCAACAGATGGCTCATGGGGGGCAGGTCCCCATTTTCCACCTAGCCTGAAGCAGTACCCCCAG
>NZ_CP071922.1:2601283-2604076 GCF_017584085.1 Halomonas sp. BM-2019 | reverse complement strand
GGCCGGCAGCAATGCCGGCCGCTGGCGTATGGGCGGCGGGCGCTGCGAGGCAGGATGGTGGGGCCTTGTTCCTTGTTCCTTGTTCCTTGCCCCTTGCCCCTTGCCCCTGCCCCCTATCGCCGGATAAATCCGGCTCCTACGACTGGGTGGGGTTTCCTCGTCCCTCGCTTCCTCGTTCCTCGCCCCTCGCCCCTCGCTTCCTCGCCCCTGCCTTGCCGGCCTATGCTAGACTCCGGGCACGGAACCCGATGCGCAGGAGCGCCCCTCCATGGCCAACCACCATGATACGGGCTACAAGGAGCTGTTCAGCTACCCCGAGTTCGTACAGCAACTGATCGAGGGCTTCGCGCCACCCGAGATCGCCGGATTGATGGACTTCACCACGCTGCAGAACCACAGCGGCAACTACATCACGCCGCTGTTCGAGGAAAAGTTCGAGGATGTGGTGTGGTCGGTGGAAGTGCACTGGCAGGGTGTGGCGCAACGGGTCTACCTGTATATCCTGTTGGAGTTTCAGTCCACGGTGGATCAGGCGATGCCGATTCGCTTGATGCACTACGTGGCCTGCTTCTACGATCACCTGCTCAAGAGCAAGGCCGCCACCATCGGCGAGGGCCTGCCGCCGGTGCTGCCCATCGTGCTCTACAACGGCGCGCGACGCTGGTCGGTGCCACAGGATGTCTACGAGCTGATAAGACCGGAACCTCCGGGCTTCCTGCGAGTCTACCAGCCGCACCTGCGCTACTACCTGATTGACGAGGGGCAGTATACTGACGAGGAGCTGGCCGAGCGGCAGACGCCACTGAGCGGGGTGTTCGGCATCGAGAACGCCGCCACGGGGCAGGCGGCCCTGCAACGGGCGGTGGACCGGGTGGTGGCGATCATTCAGGCCGACGCCAACAAGGAACGCATCGACCGTATCATCACCCGCTGGCTTAAGCGTCATCTCCAACGGGTAGCCCCCGGGAGCAGGCTCGACCTGGATCGGCTCACCAGTCTGGTGGAGGATAGAGAGATGTTGGCAGAGAATCTTGAGAATCTGGTCAAGAAAGAGCGTCAGGAAGGGCGTGAAGAAGGGCGCGAGCAAGCCAGGCGGGAGACGGCTCGTAACCTGATCGCGCGTACCGAAATGGATGATCCGATGATCGCCGAGATTGCCGGACTGGCCGCCGAGGAGGTGGCGAAGCTGCGTGCCGAGACTCAGCATTAAAAGAAGATAAGGACACCCACTTTCTGGGTCCTTTCTGGGCGCTTGGCCCTTGGCCCTCGCGCCTGTTCTCGGACAGCCCCCATGTCCTCGCTTATTTCTGGCGCGGCGTCAGTAAAGAAGAAAAGGATATCCACTTTCTTCATCGAGGTGTCGTTTGCAAGGCCTGACAAGAGGACATGAAATGCGCTTGAGTGACCGGGAGCGTGATGACATCGTCCAGACAGTGAAGCGCCACTTCGGTGCGCTTTCTCGCGTCTGGCTCTTTGGCTCCAGAGTCGATGACCGGGCCAGAGGTGGGGATATCGATATCTACGTGGAGCCCGAGGTGCAGGAGCCTGACCAGATCGTTGATGCCCAGCTGGATGCGCTGGTTGAGCTCAAGCAGCGGTTGGGCGATCAGAAAATCGATCTGGTCGTTCATCGCAGGGCTGCCAAGGAGCTGCCGGTGCATCGGTTGGCCAGGGAAACGGGGGTGAGGCTGTGAACCAGGTTGAAGCTTTTGAAGGCAGTCTGGAAATATGTGAGCGACATGCCAGCAGGCTCCACTGGGCGATGGACACTCTCTCCGATCACTTTCCCTTGTCACCGACTGAGCTGGAGGAGCTTTCAGATCTCGATCTGGCCGTTGTGGATCAGTTCATCGTCCGTTTTTCCAAGCTGCAGGATGCCATGGGTGCCAAGCTGCTGCCGGGTGTCCTTGAATTAACGCAGGAGCATGGTGAGCTGGCGACCTTCATCGATAAATTGAACAAGCTGGAAAAGATTGGTGCCATCGAATCGGCCGCAAGGTGGTTGCGGCTACGCGAAATGCGCAATCAATTTGCCCATGATTATCCTGATGACCCTGAGATCCAGGCCAGTTTGTTGAACAAGGCCTATTTTATGGCTGGCGATCTGCTGGAAGCTCTGGAGCACGTGAAAGCGTTCAGCAAGCCCTACAGGCAGAGGGGGGAATAGGACAGGAAGAAAGCGACATCCACGTTCTGGGCCCCGCGGCCGGCAGCGATGCCGGCCGCTGGCGTATGCAGAATCCTCTATGCTTGAGTAAGCTTGGGCTTTCCTGGGGGAGTGGCGATGCCAACCGATTCTATTTCTACAGCCATGAGCCCGATGAGCCGCCCCATGTACATGTTGACCACGGCAGCGCAACGGCCAAGGTATGGCTGAATGATGCGGTGATTGCGCGTAACATTGAGTTCTCTGCCAAAGAGCTCGGCCGGATACAGCGAATGGTCCGAGAGCACGAGCAACAGTTGTGGGAGGCGTGGCATGCATTCTTTGGTATCTGACAATGACTTGCGAGTGATGAGCGTGCAGATCGATGATGATCGACTTACCGTCGAACTGATGGATGGTCGGGCGATCTCCGTGCCTCTGGCCTGGTACCCCAGGCTCAGTACGGCGACTCCGGCGCAGCGCAACCACTGGGAGGTTGCGGGTGGTGGCTACGGTATCCACTGGCCCGACCTTGATGAGGACCTGAGTACCGAAGGGCTGCTGAAGGGCGCCAGAGCGCCTCACCCGGAGAAATAGCAGAGGAAAGGAAATAGGGGACAGACCCTCATTTCTCACTTGGCCTAAGG
>NZ_CP071922.1:2596194-2601223 GCF_017584085.1 Halomonas sp. BM-2019 | reverse complement strand
CAAAAAGGAAACCTTTTGGCTATCTTGGAGGTGCCGCCAGGGAGGGGCTATGCGGATCATTACCAGGAAGGCGTTTAATGACGCTGCCAGACAGCACCCAAACGATGCTCCTTCGCAGCAGCGGGTTTATCGACTGCTGAGCTCATCAGATTTTCAAACGCCGGATAAGCTCAGGCAGGCGCTGCCCAGCCTGGATAACTTCCGCTATCGAGACCGATGGTGGGTGATTGACATTGCAGGCAATAATCTGCGTCTGATTGCTTTTATTTCATTTGAACTGCAGGTTCTATATACAAAGCATATCGTGACGCACGCCGAGTACGACAAGTTGTGCCGCCAGTATGCAAGAGGGTCTAACCAATGAACGCCACGGCCTGTATCGAAGACGTCAAGAGCGTGTTCCGCGCTGCGCCGTTCCTGTCGCATATCCGCACGGAGGAAGAGTATCAGCAGGCTCTCGCGCTTGTAGACGAGCTTATCGATGATTTTGACAGCAACATGGCGCTTATCGAGCGGTTGACCGATGTCATCGAAGAGTGGGAGAGCACTGACCCCGATTTCGCCGAGTTCAATGCGGGTGTAGAAGAGCCGGATGCCGTCGACATGCTCAAGTTTCTTATGGAGCAGCACGGGCTTGGCATTGCCGACTTACCGGAGATCGGCAGCAAATCGCTGGTGTCCAGGATTCTCAACCGTCGTGGGCGCGAACTGACGCGTCGACACATCGAGGCCCTGTCGAAGCGTTTCGGCGTTAGCCCCGCCCTTTTCTTCGGGCGTTAGCCCCGGGAAGGAGGCTAATCATGCCCGAGCAGGCGCCTTGGCACTGGTGCGTAGGTACAAGAATGCGTACAATGAGAGAAGAGTCCAAGGAGAAGCGCATGGATACCGTTACCTACAGCCATTTCCGCAGCCACCTGGCCAAGGTGCTGGACCGTGTCAACGATGACCACGTGCCGGTGCTGATCACGCGCCAGAACGGCAAGCCCGCTATCGTGATGTCGGTAGAGGACTTCAAGTCCTACGAGGAGACCGCTTACCTGATGGCCAGCCCGCGCAACGCCCAGCGATTGAACGAGGCCATCGCCGAGGTGGAGCGGGGCGATGCCGCTGAGCATGGCCTGATCGACCCATGATGCTGACTTGGGCCAGCCAGGCCTGGCAGGATTATCTGTACTGGCAAGCCCGCGACAGGAAGACCCTCGAGCGCATCAACATGCTGATCAAGGACATCCAGCGCCAGCCATCTGATGGCCTCGGTGATCCCGAGCCCTTGCGCCACCAGTGGTCAGGGTACTGGTCGCGACGGATCGATCGGGAACATCGCCTTGTCTACAAAGTGACTGACAGCGCTATCGTGATCGTTCAGTGTCGGTATCACTACGGGAAATAGGGGAAATAGGGGAAATAGGGGAAATAGGGGAAATAGGGGACAGCCCTCCTTACCCTTACCCTCGCCCCTCGTTCCTGGCTCCGTATCGCCGGATAAATCCGGCTCCTACGGCTGGGTGGGGTTCCTTGCTCCTTGCTCCGTATCGCCGGATAAATCCGGCTCCTACGGCTGGGTGGGGTTTCCTCGCCCCTCGCCCCTCCCCCCTGTGACGCCTCATGTTGCACTGCACAAAAATCCCTGCTATTGTGCAATGCAGCAGAGCGGGATTCTCCCGTTCCCTGGCATCCAGCCCCGAACCCAGGAGGTTCTTATCATGACCAACGTATTCGCTTTCGACGCCAAGTCGTTCGACACCGCTCAGGTCGACGCCCTGTTCTTCGCCCCGGCGCGCGCCTTCGCCGCCCTCTCCGTGGACTTCACCGAGAAGCTGGTGGCCGCCCAGCTCGAGGCCAGCCGCGCCTATGCCGACACCACCCTGGCGCAGCTGCGCAGCCTGGTGGAAGTCAAGGACGCCGAGGGCCTGAAGCGCTACCTGGAAGGCCAGTCCCAGGTTGCCCAGGATCTGACCGAGCGCGTCAAGGGCGATGCCGACAAGGTCGTGGCCCTGCAGCAGGACTTCGTCGAGCAGAGCCAGAAGCTGACCGAGGGCAGCGTCAAGCAGGCTCAGGAGAGCGCCAAGCAGGCCACCGAGACCGCCGTCAAGGCCGTCAAGGCAGCCGCGCCCAAGGCGGCGACCAAGGGCTGATCGGGGAGGCATCCCTCCTGCCCCTGGCTTGAGCGAGTTCCACGACCCACCAGCGGCCGGCAGCGATGCCGGCCGCTGGCGTTGTGCGGCAGGGGCGAGAGACGACGAGCGTCACGCGTGTTCCGAGCGACGGGACGGGCGGGGGGCGCCGCCGTTGGGTTCCGGCGCCGCGGTCCGGCTGGAGGATGGGGTCCAGTCGATGCCTTTCGCTTCGCGGATCACCAGGTCCCGGTAATGGAACTGGGCGCGGGAGCGCTGGCTGCGCGAGATGGCGTCGCGCAGGTCCCGGGTGGGGTCTTCCAGGGCATCCTCGGCGCGAAACACCACGGGCCCCGGGGGTGCCGCCCGGGGGTCGGCTCGCCGGCGGATCACGCTGATGTCCTCGCGGCTGACCAGCTGGGGGCCGGTGCCCAGCGGGTTGGGTGAGGCGACCAGCCCGCCGGTCCAGGTCCAGCTGTACTGGGGGACCTGAGCCACCCGCCACCGACGGCCACGCCAGAGGACCAGGCCGTCCTCTTCCTGCTGCAGGTCCTCCTCGGGCACCAGCGCCTCGAACAGCTGGGCGTTGAGGACGAGGCCGCTCTCTCCCATGCGCACCCCCCCGCTGAAGCGGCCCTGGCGCAGGGCGGCGAGCAGGGCGTCGTGCTTCAGGTCGCTCGCGACCCGGCTCCGGGGGCAGAGATGCAGCACCTGGTCATCGATCTGCTTGATCGGCCAGCAATGGACGGGACGTTTACCGAAGAGGCGTTTGAGCAAGGGGGCATCCTTCTGCAGTTGCAGCGGCGAGGTGGGGCATTGTCAGCCTTTCTGCTGATTTCGGCAATACTGATGTATTACGCCGCCGGTCGGGGCGTTAACGAGACCGTTGCTCAGGCCGGCGGGATCGAGGTTGGTTCACTCGGGCTGCGGCGTGGCCGTCGCGGGGCGGGGCGGGGCGGCCGGCAGCGGGGCGGCGCGCCCGAAGTGGTGGCCCTGGAAGCGCCGGCAGCCTCGCTCGCGCAGCCAGCGGTACTGCTCGGCGTGCTCCACGCCCTCCGCCGTCACCTCCAGGTCCAGGCGATTGGCCAGGGTCAGCACGGTGTCGACGATGGCCATGTCCTGGACGTCGTGGGGGATGCCGTCGACGAAGCGCTTGTCGATCTTGAGCTCGTGCAGGCTGAGCTGCTTGAGGTAGCCCAGCGACGAGTAGCCGGTGCCGAAGTCGTCCAGCGCCAGGCGCACGCCCATCGTCTGCAGCTGGGTGAGGCGCTGGCTGACCTGCTCGGGGGCCTCCATCAGCAGCGACTCGGTGACCTCCAGTACCAGCCGCCGGGGCGGTGCGCCGGTGGCGGCGAGCAGGGCGTCCAGGTCGCTGACGAAATCGGGGTCGCGGAACTGGGCCGGGCTCACGTTCACCGAAAGCGCCTGGTCCCGGCGCTGCGGGTCCTGGGCCCAGGCGGCGAGCTGCCGGCAGGAGGTCTCCAGCACCCAGTGGCCGATGGGCAGGATCAGGCCGGTCTCCTCGGCCAGGGGGATAAAGGTGGCCGGCGAGACCAGCCCCGCCTCGGGGTGGTGCCAGCGCAGCAGCGCCTCGGCCCCGGTGGGGCGGCCATGCTCGTCCACCTGGGGCTGGTAGTAGAGCTCGAGTTGCTGCCGGTCGAGGGCGCGCCGCAGGTCGGCCTCGAGCTGCACGCGGCGGGTCATGTCTGCCTGGATCTCGGCATCGAAGAAGCACAGCTGGTTGCCACCGGCCGCCTTGGCGTGGGAGACCGCGATATCCGCCTGCTGCAGCAGGGTCTCGGCGTCGGTGATGGAGGCGTCGAGCAGCGCCACGCCGAGGCTGCCGGTGATGCCGAGGTCGGCCAGCTCCCGGGGCTGGGCGGCCACCACGGCGTTCAGCAGCCGCTTGCCGATCTGTTCCACGCGCTGGGCGGCCAGGTCGCGGCGCTCGTCCAGGTCGTCGATCACCAGCCCGAATTCGTCCGCGCCGAGGTGGGACAGCAGCCGCGTGGAGGCCGACAGCTGACGCGCCAGCTGGTTGGCGACGCGATAGAGCAGGCGGTCGCCCTCCAGGTGGCTCAGGGTGTCGTTGACCCGCTTGAAGCGGTCAAGGTCGATCAGCACCAGTGCGAGGTTGGCGCGGGCGGCGTGGCGGGTCTCCAGGCGCAGCTGGAGCTGGGCGATCAGATGGCGACGATTGGGCAGGCCGGTGAGGGAGTCGTAGAAGGTCAGCCGGCGGTTGTCCTCCTGGGTGCGGCGGATCAGCCCCTGGTGCGCCGCCACGCGTCGCCTCAGTACCAGGTTGCCCAGGGCGGTGAGTGCCAGCAGGGTCACCAGCGCCATCAGGCCCCAGCCCAGCCAGGCGGTGGGCGGCGCCTCGGCGGCGGCGGCGAGGATCGGGAACAGGCTGGCTGCCAGCAGGGCGGCGGCCAGTTGGAGGGGCCGGCGGGGGACGCTCGCGGCTTAGGCGATCAGGCCGGTGTCTTCCGGCCGCGCTCGGCCAGCCGGGCGACGGGGCGGCTCCAGATGGTCAGGAAGCGCTCCGCGCTGCGGGCACGCGGCTGCGGGCGATCGGCACGGGGCAGGGGCTGGTCCCAGATGGTGGGGATGCGTTCGGTGGTCATGGGGTCTCTCCTGAAGGGTGATGACTTTGTGGAAAGCATTTTCATTAAATATACCTTCGACTAAGGTCGAAGTAAAGGGGGCGAGGGGCGAGGAATCCCCAACCCAGCCGTAGGAGCCGGATTTATCCGGCGATAGTCAGGGGCGAGGGGCGAGGAGCGCATAGCCTGCGCCTGGGTCAGCCGGTGCGATCCGGCTGGTAGTGCAGGGTCCGGTTGCGGCCCGCGCGCTTGGCGGCGTAGAGCGCCTGGTCGGCCTGGTTCATCAGCAGGCACAGCAGGTCCTCGTGGCCG
>NZ_CP071922.1:2573258-2596094 GCF_017584085.1 Halomonas sp. BM-2019 | reverse complement strand
CCCCGAGGAGAGCCTGCGCCACTGGGACGGCGAAGGCGAGCCGCCCCGGGTAGAGCTGGCCGCCGGGCTCAACAGCGGGCGGGTGGTCTACCTGCCCGAGCGTGGCCTGGTCGACCCGCTGGGCCAGGTCACCCAGGGCTCACTGGAGCTGATGGCCGCCGCCGAGGGCAGCGAGCTGGTCATCTCCCAGGAGGCGAGCCAGCACATGCCGCCGGCGCTGGACCTGCAGCCGCGGCTCAGCTCGCGGCTGGTGGCCAGCGACGGTCGGGTGCGCCTGCGGGCCCTCGTTCTCGGTGCCAATGAAGGCGGCCGCGAGGCGCGGCCGCCCAGCCTGGTCGGCCGCGAGGGCCAGCTGCGCACCCTGCGTGATGCCCTGGCCCGGGCCGGCATCGGCCTGCGCCAGAGCGTGCTGGTGCGCGGCCCCTCGGGCATGGGCAAGTCGGCGCTGATGGTCGGCTTCCGCCAGCTCGAGAAGAGTCGCGATGCCGCCATCTGCTGGCAGCCCAATACCCGGCTCTCGGTGCAGGAGCCCTACGGCGTGGCCCGCCAGCTGCTGTGCTGGCGGCTGGGCGGGCGGATCACCCCCGAGGCGCTGGCCGCGCTGCGCGAGACCCTGGCGCTGCCGGCCCTGGAGGAGCCCCGCCTGCAGCTGCTGGAGGAGGCCCTGGGCGCCCGCGAGTCCCGCGAGGTGGCCGTGCTCAGCCAGAGCGGCGAGGCGGTGGAGCTAGTGGTGGGGCTGGTGCAGCGGTTGGTGAAGGCCTTCGCCGCCGAGCGCACCCTGGTGCTGATGATCGACGACCTGCAGTGGCTCGACGAGCCCAGCTTCAAGGTGCTGGCCGGCCTTCAGGCGCGGCTGCCCATCAACTGCGCCTTCATGCTGGTGGCCAGCCACCACGGCCGTGAGACGCTGCCGACCCGGCTGCACTGGGACCAGCAGATCACCCTGGGCCGGCTAGATCCCATGCAGTCCTCACGGCTGCTCTCCCAGCTGGCGCGCCGCTACCGCATCCACCTGAGCCCCCGGCTGCGCGGCCAGATCATCGAGCGCTGCGACGGCGTGCCCCTCTACCTGCAGGAGATCTGCCGGCGGGTCGACATGGACCGCCGCGAGGGGCGCAGCGTGCACCTCGACGAGCTGCCCCACGGCCTGCTTGGCCTGCTCGGCAGCCGCATCGACCAGCTCGACGCGGACCGCGAGGTGGCCCACGTCGCCGCGGTGCTGGGGCGGCGCTTCCGCTTCGACTTCCTGGCCGAGTGCAGCGGCTGGGAGAAGCTGCGCCTGAGCCAGGCCCTGGAGCAGATGCGCCGCCTGGAGATCATCGAGCCGGTGGAGGGCGACGACGACGGTCGCGTATACCAGTTCACCCACCAGCTGCTGCAGGAGGCCGCCTACCTCTCCTGCCCGCGGGACGTGCGCACGGCGATCCACCGCCAGGTGGTCGAGCTGATCGAAGGGCGCTTCCCGATGTGGATCAGCCGCCACCCCGGTGACTTCGCCACCCACCTGCGGCGCAGCGGCCACTACGCCCGCGGCGCCCGCTATTACGAGCTGGCCGCCCGCGAGGCGCTGAAGGTCAGCGCCAACCGCACCGCCCTCAAGATGGCCGATCTGGGCCTGGCCAGCCTGCGCCAGGTGGAGGGCCAGACCGAGCGCGAGATCAGCCTGCTGACCGTGCGCGGCCAGGCCGCCTTCGCCCTGGAGGGCCACGGCTCGCCCACCGCCCACGAGAGCTTCGTGCGTGCCCGGGAGCTGCTCAAGCAGCTGGACCGCGAGGGCGTCGAGCCCAAGGACCTGGAGCAGGCCTTCCTGGTCAAGTGGGGCCTGTGGGTGGGCTGCAGCCAGCGCCACGCCCACGCGGATGCCTTCCATCTCGCCTCGCGCCTGGCCGGACTCGCCGAGAAGCTCGACGACCCGCGCTATGGCCGCCTGGCCGAGTACGCTCGGGCCAGCTGCGAGTACTGGGCCGGGCGCATCGAGCGTGCCTACGACCACCTGGAGGAGATCAACCCCCTGGAGTCGCCGATGATGATCGAGTGGCTGCCGTTCTCCGACCACCCCCAGGTGGCCGCCGCCTGCTTCCAGGGCTGGGCGCTCTGCCTGCGCGGCGACTACCGCCGCGCCGAGACCCAGGTCGAATCGGCCATTCGCCTGGCCGAGCGCATCGGCCACCCCGGCAGCCTGGCCATGGCGCTGATGTACGCCGCGGCGCTCTACCGTCAGCTCGGCCACGTGCACCTGGCCGCCACCCGCGCCCAGCGCGCCTTCGAGCTCACCGGCTCCCAGGACCTGCACCTCTGGCAGATGTCCGCCCGCGGGGTGCTCGGCTGGCAGAAGGCCATGTCCGGCGACCGCGACGGCCTGAAGCAGGTCGAAGCCGCCCAGGACGAGCTCGCCGAGCTCACCGGCCGCGACCCCTACAGCCGCCCCTCGCTGTGGTTCGTGGACGCCTGCATCGCCCTGGGCGACCTGGGCCGTGCCGAGGACTACCTCGACCAGACCCTGATGCTCGCCCGGGAGAAGGCCACCCTGTTCGTCCCCGAGCTCGCCCTGCAGCTGGCCCGCGTGCGCCACCGCCTCGGTCACCCACGGGAAGAGGTCATCGCCGTGGTGGAGCTGGCCCTGGAGCAGACCCGCGAGGACGGCAACCTGCACCAGCAGATCAACGGGATGGAGCTGTGGCTCACCCTGATCGACCCCAGCGACGAGCGGGCCCGCCAGGAGCTGCGGCGCCTGCTCGCCGGGGTCAGCCACTCCGACGCCCCGATCCTCGCCCGCTGGCGCAGCCTGCTCGACCGCACCCTGCCATACCCCGCCGACGCCGACGCCCTCTAGGGCCCCGGCATCAGGAGCGAGGAGCGAGGGGCGAGGGGCGAGGGGCGAGGAGCAAGGAGCAAGGAGGGCACCAGGCCATATCGCTATGGCGTCGATGTGGTCAGCCTGGCGGTACTGGCCGACGCCAGCCCAGCCTTTCGGCCGCAGCGCTTCCTGCGCGGCCGCTGCTGCTGCTCACCAGACTGATCACGCTGAAGTTCGGCGAGCCGCCCGCCTGGGCGCGGGAAAGGCTCGAGGGCGCCACCACCGATCAGCCGGAAGCCTGGGCCGAGCGTATCCTGAGCGCCGATACCTGGAAGCCCTGCTGAAAGAGTGATCACCCTTCCAGACCGGCTTCGCCGCGCGAATCGCGATTACCAGTGGGTGGCCGGCTGTGCCGGGCGAACAGCAATTGCCTGTGGGAGGCCGGCTCCGCCGGGCGAATCGCGATTACCAGTGGGAGGCCGGCTGTGCCGGGCGAATGGTGGCGCAGCCGCCCAGCGGTGTTGTGCTCTTGCGAATCGGCGCTGTCCCCTCGGATTGCTCCCAACTCCCTCGGTCATTGGGGGCGGGGGTTAGTGTGAGGCCAGCTCCCTGAAAAAGGCAGGGTTATCCTGAATGGTCGCCAGTACCTTGGCCGCCAGGCCAGTGGGATTGCGGCGTTTGGCTTCCCAGCTTCTGATGGTGTCGATGCTGGTTCCCATGGCCTGAGCGAACTCGGCTTGGGAAACCTCGAGCTGGGCACGGATCGCCTTCACATCCGCCACCTCGTGGCGTGTGACGCGGCTAGCCCTCGCCTTGCCCTGCTTGATCTCAACGGCTTCCTGCAGCGATGTCTGAAGTTCGTCAAAAAGGTTCATTGGGAACCTCCCCCTTCAACTGGTGGGTCAGTGTTTTCAGCGTGGCCTTCTCGGCGGGTGTCAAACTTTCCTTCACGCTCTTGGGGTAGGCTAAGACCAGGTAGATGATCTCATTGGTCGCCAGAAAATAGATGACCCGAGCCCCGCCTTGCTTTCCCTGATTCCCTACTGCCATCCGAATTTTACGTAGCCCGCCGGTTCCCTGGATCAGATCGCCCTTGTCCGGCTGGGCAATGAGTGTGCGCTGTAGCTCTTTCAGTTCATCATCGGTTGCCAACACTTTGATCTGCCGGGTAAACGTGGGAGTTTCGATAAATTCGATGGCATGACTCACGTCGTGCTTTTCCTGTGGCAGATGCGTGAAATCATGTACATAGTACAACCCTTCCTGTTTCCTGTCGACAGCAATCCCGCCTAGTCGAACTATAGTGGGAACTATCCAGTGGAACCCGCGAACCGGCAGGGAGGCCGAATCATGTCCACCTATCCCCAGATCCATCACCACGGCGGCGCCAGCGGCGTCACCGGCAGCTGCCACCGCCTGCAGATCAGCGCGGATCGCGCGCTGCTCATCGATTGCGGCCTCTTTCAGGGCCAGGATGCCGACGCCCTCGACGGCTTCGAGCAGCTCCAGGTGCGCTTCCCGGTTGAGGACGTGTTGGCGCTGGTGGTCACCCACGTGCATATCGACCATATCGGCCGGCTGCCCTACCTGCTGGCGGCGGGATGGCGCGGGCCGATCCTCTGCTCGGTGCCCTCGGCGCGGCTGCTGCCGCTGGTGATCGAGGACGCCCTGAGGATCGGCTTCACCCGGGACCGCGCCCTGATCGAGCGCTTCCTCGACGAGGTCGAGGGCCGGCTGGTGGCGCTGGACTACGCCAGCTGGCACACCCTGTTGGATGACGACCGCCACCGAGTACGGGTTCGCCTCAAACGCGCCGGCCATATCCTCGGCTCCGCCTACGTGGAGGTGGACAGCCTCGAGCGCACTACCGGCACCTCCCACCGCACGCTCTTCTCCGGCGACCTGGGCGCGCCCCATGCGCCGCTGCTGCCGGCGCCCAAAGCGCCCTGGGGCTGCGACACCCTGGTGCTGGAGAGCACCTACGGCGACCGCGAGCACGAGGACCGCCGCCACCGGCGCGGGCGGCTGCAGGTCGCCATCGACCGGGCGCTGGAGAACGGCGGGACCGTGGTGATACCCGCCTTCAGCATCGGCCGCACCCAGGAGCTGCTCTATGAACTGGAGACGCTGATCCATCGCGCAGCCAGCCCGCGCTGGCGCGACCTGGAAATCATCGTCGATTCGCCCCTGGCGGCGCGATTCACCGAGGTCTACCGCGAGCTCAAGCGCTGGTGGGACGCCGAGGCTCACCGCCGGCTGCGCGCCGGCCGCCACCCGCTCAGCTTCGACAACCTCTATACCGTCGGCTCCCATGAGGAGCACGAGCGCACCGTGACCTACCTGGCCGAGAGTGGCCGCCCGGCGGTGGTGATCGCCGCCAGCGGCATGGTCAGCGGGGGCCGGGTGGTCAACTACCTGAAGCGCCTGCTCGGCGACCCCCGCCACTGCGTGCTGTTCACCGGCTACCAGGGCGCCGGCACCCCGGGGCGCGACATCCAGCGCTACGGCCCCCGCGGCGGCTGGGTGGAACTCGACGGCGAGCGCCTCGACATCCGCGCCCGAGTGGAGACGGTCTCCGGCTACTCCGCCCACGCCGACCGCCAGGACCTGCTCAACTTCGTGCGCCGCATGCGCCACCCGCCGCACCACATTCGCCTGGTGCACGGCGAAGCCGCGGCCCAGGCCGCCCTGCGCGAGACCCTGCTGGCCTGGGCAGCAGGAGAGGGGCACACGCTGGAGGTCACCCTGGGCGGCGACGCGCCAAAGCCAAACTTTCCTTGTCTGTAGAGCCCCGCCACCCCCTCGCGTAGAATGGGCCGATTAACGATACCAACAACGACACCGCAGGGATGCTGGCACACGTCCAGCATCAGGGTTTCCTGATGCTCTGCTGACCCGCGCCAGCTTCCCGCACCAGACGCTACAGGGCATGGGAATCCGCCCGGAACAATCCCCGGGCGGTAGCGTGTTCTTGACGCAGGCAGCTGCAGCCCATTCTGCTATTCCGATCAATCTTCTCATCAGATTATGTCAATCCTATGACATGCTATACCTTTAGAGAAAAAGGAGATGAAATGAAAGTCATTGGCTACACAACAGGCGTTTATGATCTTTTCCATATTGGGCACCTGAATGTTCTTAAGCGGGCTAAACTGGAATGTGACTACTTGATTGTCGGTGTCACAACCGATGAGCTGTCAGAGTCAAGAAAAGGCAAGCGTCCGATCATTCCCTTTACAGAAAGGATGGAGATCGTAGAGCATGTCAAATTTGTTGACGAAGTCGTGCCTCAGACGAATATGAACAAGTTTGAGGCATGGAATAACTTGAAGTTTGACAAGATGTTCGTCGGCGATGATTGGAAAGGCTCTGAGAAGTGGAATCAACTCGAGCGGCAGTTTGGTGAAGTGGGAGTGGAGATTGTTTATTTTCCCTATACTAGCCACACCTCAAGTACCAAGCTTCGGGAGGTCCTTGAAAAGCTATGACTCAGGAAAATATACTGGATACGTTCCGTGAGACGTTCCGCCTGAATGAGCTTACCATCTCCCAGAGCGAGCACTGGGTGTTGTCGGTCCGCCCGGAGCAGCTGACCTTGGGCTCAATGGTCTTGAGTTCCTCCAAGGGAAAAACCGAGCTGAGCCAGTTGACTGCGGAAGAGGGGGCGGCACTGGTTCAGATGCTGAGTAAAGCAGAAACGCTTGCGAAGGACAAATTTGGTGCTGTACGTATCAATGCGATTTGCTTGATGATGAAGGATCCTGTTGTGCACTTTCACATCCTGCCACGCTACGACAAGGATATCGAATTTGGTGGTGTGGTTTGGCATGATAAAGACTATCCAAAACCGCCTAGTATAAGGCCGGTGCAGACAGAGAAAAATATTGTTGAACGCCTGCTGTCAAAGCTGAGAGATTAAAAAATAGCTAAACCTCGGCAGACACTGGATTATAGAAAGTGACTTATCATCATCAACTCGAAATAGGGCCGATGTATTAATGAAGATCATGTTGTTTCGTCACGCAACCTCAGAGGAAGATGGGTCGACGAAAGTGCTTGTCTGGTTGGCCAACACGCTCCGACGCCACGGCCATGACGTCATCGTTTTATCGCGGGACAATACACGAAACGAACCTTTCTATCCCTTGGATTCAGGAGTCGGTCTGCTCACCACCGGTGACAAACGATTAAAGAATAAAAAGCCTGGCCTCAAGATTACAAAACGTCTTAAGAAGGCGGTCAATAGGTATGGCGGAGAGGGAAATTACGGTCGCAGGTTCATGGCGGTCTACGCTGGATTCGTCTGTGCCCGCCTCGTGGATAAGGCGCTCATGGCTGCCGCGCGTGCCAGGCGCAGCTTGTCGACCTCCAGCTTTTCCCGCACCGCGGGGAAAGGGACTTACTATGGTGACTGGCAAGAGAGCATGGCGCCTGCTATCACCCGGGTAACCGAGATCCTACGCAAGGAGAAACCGGATCTTGTGGTGTCCTTTTTTACAGGGTCTCACTTTCTTATAGCAGAAGCCGCACGGCGGAGTGGGATACCTATCGTGTGTTCTTATCAAAATGATGTGCGGATCTACTCAAGAAGGATAGGCGAGAAGTTTACCGAGCTTTCAAAGGCTCTCCCCCCGCAGGCAATCACCATCCTTAATCCGATTTTCTATAGCGATCTTTCATCGGCAGATCGCAAGATAGCGCATGTTATTCCGAACTACATACCAGAGAGTAGCAGCACCCATGATAATGCCCGGCGCAGGAATGTCATTATTTCCGTTGGCAGATTAAATCATCAGAAAAACCACGAACTTCTCATCGACGCCTTTGCGAAGCTGGAAAAGGAGTTCTCCGACTGGCAAGTAGAAATCTACGGTGCAGGCGAACTGAAAAATGCACTTGAGCGCAAAATTTTTGCCCTTGGCCTGGGAGGTAGAGTTCTTCTGAAAGGCACTACGTCCGACATTGATGCCGCCTATAGTGAGGCTTCTATTCATGCATTCCCATCGCTCTATGAGGGGTTCGGACTCGTCGTTATCGAGGCAATGTCCAATGGTTTGCCGATGGTAGGGGTCGCCGGCGTCTATCCACCGGCGCATTTCGTTTCCGAAAGTGGGGCCGGTCTGCTCGCCGCACCGTCACCGGATGACTTCGCCGCAAAACTCCGGGAACTGATGAGCGATCAACAGCTGCGCGACACGATGCGGGAGCGCGCCGTTGCCTATGCGAAAACCTTCTCGTCCGAGAAGGTGCTCTCCCTGTGGATCTCCCTCTTTGAATCCGTGCGCAAGAATGGATTGGCGCCGACCAAGAGCCAGACGCATGACCAGGTTATCGCAGATACAGTGGTAGACAGGCTGCCGATCCCGGATTCTGCCATCCCCCCTCTCCAGCACAGCCGTGTCAGCAAACACCGACGCAAGGGCAAGGAGGCCGCGCCGACACACGCCTGGGACGCGCCAATCCCAAGCAAGCTCGGTTATCCACGCCTTCACCCGGAGAACGCATATGATGCCCTGGATTTTCTGCGCGAGGAGAAGGTCAGCGAACTCAACCGTGCCGTTGTCGAGCGCATTCGAGAATCGGTGAGTACTTCCGGCCGGAAGATCAGGGTCGGCTTTGTGGTCAGCGAGAAGGAGAAGTGGAACGGCGACCCGCTCGTGCAGGCGTTGGATGCCTCGGGTCATTTCGAATGGAGCTTCGCCACGTGCCTCTCGAAAATTGCGACCAAGCAAACACCGATAGAGCGTGCGCTGAACTACGAACAGCAAGTCGCGTATTTTCGGCAAAAGGGACCGGTCGCGTTCCAGCTGTTCGATGCGGCGCGGGATTGCACCCTGCCCGTGGAGGATCTCGACTACGATCTCGTCTTTCTTCAGCAACCTTGGGCGATGAAGGATTTTCCCCGGCGGCTGATCGGAAAAAGCCTTTGCGCTTACATGCATTACGGCTTCATGATGATGGCCAATCACGGGATGCACTACAATATCGCCTCGTTCCATTCCTATTTGTGGAAGTATTTCACCCAGACGCAACTCCACCGGCAGATGCACCTCCAGCACGACCCTTCGGCGGTCAACAAGCTGCTCGTGACCGGATATCCGAAGCTCGACGTCTATCGAGAACCACCACCGCCGCGCACCGCGGTTCGCGTCTGGAAAACCCACTTCCACGATGACCGCCGGCGGGTGATCTTCGCACCGCATCACTCGCTCGGAAACACCTCTCTAGGGATGGCCACCTTCCGCTGGTCAGGAGAGGCGATGGCCGCGCTGCGCCAGCAATGCCAGGATATCGACTGGGTTTACAAACCCCACCCTACCCTAGCCTTCTCCATTGTACGCAACAAGGTGATGTCGGCCGAAGAGTACACCGTCTATGTGAATGGGTGGGCTAAAGGCGAGAACTCCAGCGTCTATGACGAGGGGGACTATTTTGATGTTTTTCGCTCGTCCGACGCCCTTGTCACTGACTGCGGCTCGTTTCTGGCCGAGTATTTGCCTACCGGAAAACCGATCATCTGGCTAGTCTCCGACGAGACGGTCGGATTGAACGAGGTCGGAGAACACCTCGCCAAAGGGTTCTATCAGGTGCGCACGGTCGAGGAGCTTAATCGGGTGTTCCAGCAGGTGGTGATCGACGGCGACGATCACCTGGCCGCGGTACGCCAGAGCGCGATCGAACAGGTCCTGCCGGGCGACAAGACGTCATCCGCGGCGGTGGTCGACGATCTGATAAAGACTTTTGTGATGGACGACGAGAATAGACAGCACACTGATCTCAATGGCATGGACCAAGAAAAGGAGACTCACCATGCATCTGATTGTTCATCGCGCTCGCTTCGTATAGGGGCGAAAACACCTTGATAGTGCTTGCAGGCTTGCCTGATGGTCACGCCGGAATAGAGATCGATGACAGGATCTCCGGTGACGGTGTTGCACTCTGTTCTTGCGGCCAAGGGCTATGAAGTCGGAACGTCGGGCGCGCCCGACGTTATCTCGATATCAAGACATGGGACTCAGAGGCGATGTTGAGTCATAATCGGATAGAAGAGGTGCTATGCATATTATTGCTCATCGTGGGCGTCTCGGGGATGGCTACGAGAACAGCATCAGTAGTTTAGCGATGTTAGGTGAGGATGTCGATGGAGTCGAGGTTGATGTACGCCTGACAGCCGATAAAGTACCTGTTTTGCTTCATGATAAGGAGCTTGAGAACGGTTTAGAGCATGTCGGTATGATCCATGAATTAACACTTGAAGACGTTTCCAGATATTCCTCTCGACGACAGGATGCAGTGCCAACACTTGATAGGTATCTTGAAGCATGTGATAAGAGAAAAATTCCAAGAATATTCTTGGATATTAAGGTTGTCGATGAACCCTCCGTTACAATCATTGCCGAACAGTTAAAGTGCAAAAAATACCTAGACAAAATAACGTGCTTAACGAAAACTGAGGAAGTTTTGCAAGTTTTGTGTAGTTTTTTGCCAGACGCAAAAAAGGGAATGCTCAGGACGAACAAAGATAATATTGATGAACGCTTACCGCTCGTAGAGCGTTACGGGGTTGATATACTTTTTGTCCAGCACGGCGATGCGGCATATCTTAAGAATCGTGATATAGTATCTGGCATAAAGCAAAGTGGATGTTCAGTAGGTGCTTCAATTCTAAACAAAGAGAACAGTATATTGCTGGCTCTACAGGATGGCTGTGATGTCGTCCTTACGGACCATAGTGATATTTATAAAAATTCCGTCAATCACTTTCTTGGCCTTGCATAAAAGTCGAGCTATCCCAATTTCCAGTAAAAGTCATCCAGCCTAGTCCCTAGGGTTATACTTTGCTGGCGATTTTTTGTTCAGCAAGATGGCATATATTAACTATAGTTAATAAATTTTCTATAGAGGTTTCGATAAACTTCATTGCTGGGTTTGTTGTCTTGGGTGGCTTACTATCCGAGATTGAATAGGTGTGATAAAAACATAGAGTGACAATTAATGCGTAATATCTTCCCATCCTTAGTGTTGTCTTCAGAGCTTCTTTATAACTCGCTGAACAGGGTGAGCGGAAAGAAAATCAAGGCGCTATACCTACTTGGGTCCTTGTTTAATGCTTTAAGTCTAAAGAATGTTTCGTATTTCTTCTTTAAGAAAATGCGACTTTCTTTGGAGAGATCCAACTCGCTGTCGGCTTATAAGAGTTACCAGTTTGCATTGTTTCATGAAGAAAAGTTACGCTATGATATCTATGGCACCTCGTCATCACCAAAGGATCCACTTTTTTTGTGCACGGCCAAGAGGATGACGGGTGAACCGAGGCCTTCAGCCAGCATAGGATATTATGGTGTTGCGTGGACACACCTCGGGTTAAAGCTGGAGGGCTTTGTCATCAGGCCATCCGACAATAAAGTAACTCTTATTGTCAATGACGTGGTGTTGCGTGAAATCCCCATTACCAAAGTTGTTAGAAAGCTTGGTTTTTTTAGCTTTACGATAAAAAGGGACGCGCTTGAAAAGTTTCCGAGCGAGTCAAGGCTTGAGCTGGCCAATGAGTCGCGTGTTCCTCTTGTTAACTTCAATGCGAGTGCTGTCCAGCTGAAAGTCCCACACGGCAACGGGACACTGTTCGGTCAGGATCGAACAGCCTTCATTAACAAAAAAGGCCATGTCATCCCAACAAGAGATGAAGTTGCAATACGTCAGGAACAGTATCTTTCCATTTATGAGAAAGTAAAAGACGTTATGCTGGCAAAGTTTGAAAAGCATGTCTTTCTCATGTATGGAACGCTGCTTGGCCATCATAGGGATGGTGATCTCATTGAAGGTGATGATGACTTTGATGTTGGATACTGGTCCAACTGCCCCGACGCTGAGACTGTGAAGCAAGAGACAAAACAGCTTGTTGTTGATCTTGTTCTGCTAGGCTTTACCTGTAGCTTTAATAGAAAAGGGCGACTTTTCCGTATTGCCTTGCCCGACAGCCCTGCCGGTGTTCATTTGGATATTCGTCCCGTGTGGTACGAAGACGGACATGTCTGGGCACATCGACAAGCGAAATTGGCACTCGAAAAAAATGACTTTGTTCCTGTTAAAGAAGAAGTGCTGAGAGACAGGGCTGTTCTTGTGCCCAATAATGCAGAGGTCTTTCTAGAGGCCTACTATGGAAAAGGCTGGAAGGTGCCGGATCCCTCATATTCGAATGAGGAAATCCCCAGCGATATCAAGTCACGTCTTAATAAGACAAATATTAAGCCGGGTGAATATAGGAAGATGTGTGAAGAGATTGCACGGCGCAGTGGTGACTTTCCTAATCCAGGACGATTTATTTCTATTGGTCTGAGTGATCTCTATGGTCAAGATGGTCATTATTTAGACTAGGTCTTTTCAATGTTGTCAAGAAGTGTCGTGCTAAGCATTGCCTCGCGTATATGGCGAAAATATTACATGGCAAGCAGTAGTAAGTGGAGGGTGAAACAGGCTCGGCTAATTAGCCGATATGCTAAGACAAGGCAGAGAATATCAGACAAAGTGCACAATAATAAGAAAATCAAGGTGCTGTTTCTTGTGCGAGAGAATCAGAAGTGGGGGACTCAATCGCTTTATGATGAGATGGAGCTTGATGACTTGTTCCTCCCGGTTGTTGTTGTTGCACCTCTGAAGCAACTTGGCAGGAGTATCAATAGTGACAAGATAAGTGAGATGCGTGAGAACCATGACTTCTTCAGGAATAAGAAGATGCGGGTCATGTATGGGTATGATGTAAGTAAAGAGTCTTTTATACCTTTTGATGCATTTGAGCCTGATATCGTATTTTATGATCAACCCTATGGGTTGGCACGCTGTCATCGAGTGGAATCAGTGTCTCGTTATGCTTTGACCTGTTATATTCCTTATGGCTATGGGTTTTATCTTGCGAGAGAGTCTGGGCAGCTGTCTCCGAGTTTCTTGCCGCTCATATGGCGTGTCTTCCTGGAAGACAGGGTTGTATTGAGTGGATGGGATAACCCACTGGTTGAGCAGTATGGTAACTGTGTCCATGTTGGATATCCTAAGGTGGATGCTTTACGCACGCTTTCATCAATCCATGAGGATGGAAAATCCTCCATGTCAACGCAGGGGGATATAAAGACTGTTATATATGCCCCTCATCACTCTTTGGAGCCTGGCCACCATGATCAATACGCAACCTTTGCGTGGAGTGGTGAAAAAGTCCTCGAGCTCGCTGAGCGCACTCCGCAGATAAACTGGGTTTTCAAGCCACACCCTCGCTTGAAGTACTCCTTGGTAAAGGCTGGAGTAATGGACGTTGAGGCAGTTGGGCACTACTACAGTCGATGGGTGTCTTTGCCAAATTCCACCGTCGTTGATGACGGTGAATATATCGATACCTTTAATCAGTCAAGTGCGATGATCACGGACTGCGGATCTTTCTTGCTTGAGTATCTTTTTACTGGTAAGCCACTTTTGCATCTCGTGAATCAAGAGTCAAGGGGATACAGCGAATTCGGTGAAAAATTGTTAAAGGGTTTCTATAGGTGCCATAATCAAGATGAGCTGCAGAAGCACGTTTGAGGATGTGGTCTTGAATGGATATGACTTCATGTTCAACGAGCGTATGAAGGGCGTTGTATTACCTGGCCAAAGATCTGGGCAATTGGTTAAAATGAACCTTGTTCAGGCCATGGAAGTGCGGGAAGTTCAATAAGCTATTCCATTTCATATTTTATTTCACTGTCTGGTAATTTGCACTATGTGGCTATACCGCTTGGCCTGGAATCACTTGTACTGGTCTGCAACTTTGCTGAGAAAGTTTTTTGTCATTAGCCCTTGGCCTACACTGTCTGTTGTTTCATTGACTCTACTGAGCCAAGGGGCAAAGCTTTTTGCGTTTTTTTTGCCACTCAAGGTTATTATCTTGATCGGTTCGACGGGTGTGCCTCGCTATTTTCCTTCGTCATGGGAAAGTTACGAAAAGGATACCCTGGTTTTGGCCCTTAGCTTTTCTGCGGTTATTTTCTTCCTGATTCATTTCTTTTCAGACAAACTGTTGTCATCAACGGCGGAGGGAGGGGCTGCCGGGGTTGTAGAACAGACTCGCAAGCTGCCACTTTTTTCGAATCAGGACGATCTTGCCTCTAGTGCGTATCGGCGTCTTGCGGCGGGGCTGGCCACGTCAGTTATGGCCTTGGCCCTTGGCCTATTATTTGGACTGGTGTACCCTTCTTTGTTGCTTGCCATAGTTGTCTATTTTATGATTGCGACAATTCCGATCGGCATCTTGGGCGCTGTTGGAGACAAGTGGCAGATTTTTATTATTGATAATCAAAAAGAAATAGTTGGATTCTTTTTTGGGGCTGGTTTCCTTTATGTATTCTCCTTCATGGTTGCTGACTTTCTTATCGGGGGTGGTCCAGGGTTCATGGTAGCAATCATTTCCCTTCTGCTTTCTCGGCAGTTCCTCAATAGGGCACAGAAATCTGTCAGGGATGCTATATGGTTAAGTGGAAAAAAATATCATATCAATGCAATTTTCTTCTCAAAGCATAAGCTCGATAAGACAAAGCTCGAGAGAAGGGACAAGGTATTTACAAGTTTCTTTCACCTCCCTGATCGGCCTGATCTGTTGCTGGATATTCTTAGGGAGTGCAATCCTGAAGGCCAGCATGATGAGTGTGAGATAACTTGCCGTTGGCATCAAGGCGGCCAGAAGGGGATTTTGCTGTTTTATGTGGATGTGGTGAATCACTCTTCCGTCATTGAGTCATACCTTCTCAAGGTTTTTGATGTCGCGCTCGACAATCAGGCTGCGCATGAGCTGGAGCTGTTGACCTCTTCTCTGGCTAGTCGCCTTCCGTCCTTGAGCCTGGCAGGTGCGAGCCAGCGTGAGGGCTGCAGTTTGCATTTGTTTTTCTGTGCGAACAGAGATGTTGTTGACTCCAAAGGATTTGCAAAAGGAGAATCGAGGTTTTATGCAGCCTGCTGGGGAGTTAAACCCTCAAAGAAAGTGGTTTCTCGTTACTTGAGGTCTCACCCTTTGATTCATCAGCGCTTGCAGCCCTATATGATTGAGCGGCTATTTCGTGTGCTGAAAAATTCTGAAAGGGGAGCGGTTCCCGGCATTCTTTCCGATCATCTTGAAGAAATAGTTGAGTGCCTTGCCTCTCTTCCGGTGGTGTTTGTCAATCCCGATATCAAAAGAGAGATGGTGTGCTCAAGTGCGAATGATAAAATTGAAATCGCTCACTGGGGAAGGTGGAGTCTTGAGCCTGCTGGTTCGGGGTTTCCCATTCGTAAAGGTTGGCATGGTAACATAAAAAGTGCCTTTGAGAGCGCTTGCGAGCACAGGAAGGACTTCACTCCAGCCCTGCTCCCGCTGGTAAGGCTGAGTGCCTATTGCTCTCTTTTCGAGAAATATTACCACCAGCAGCGTTTCGCCGATGCGGCAGATCTGATCCCGAAAATGGTATCCTGTCTTCCTTCTCAGTCCTCCGGGAATAAACTGCAGGCTAATTGTTAACATTACTTTGGTGAGTGCATGAAAGTACTATTGGCGGCTTCCTTTGGTGGGCACTGGGTGGAGCTGCAGCGCCTGTCGCCGCTTCTCGATGTTGCTGAGTATGAGTTTGTATCGACCGCCGAGCAGCAAAATACCAGTGCCACCTATTATCTCGACGACTTTAGTGTGCGTGAGCTCTGGCGGGGCGTGCGTCAGCTGCCCAGGGCAATCGGGATCGTCCGGCGCAGCCGGCCCGACCTGATCATCAGCACTGGTGCGGCACCCGGGCTATTGGTGCTCTTCGCCGGCTTCCTGCTGGGCAAGAAGACCCTCTGGGTAGACAGCATCGCCAACTGTCGCCGGCTGTCGCTTTCCGGGCGGGCGGCGCGGCTGTTTGCCAGCCAGGTGCTGACCCAGTGGCCCGAACTGGCCGTGGGGCGCGTGCGCTACCTGGGGAGGCTCTTGTGAGAATCCTCTTTGCCGCCGGTACCCAGTTTCCCTTCCCACGGCTGGACGAGGTGGTGCTTGGCGTGGCCCGCAAACGGCCGGCGTGGCCGCTGGTCTACCAGGCCGGTCCCGGGGCGTCGCTGCAGCGCTTTGTCTCGCTGCCCAACCTGCAGGCCCGGCCGCTCTTCGAGGCGGAGCACTATCGGCAGCTGTTTGCCGAGGCCGAGCTGGTGGTGACCCATGCGGGCATGGGCAACATCCTGGCCTGCCTGGAGCAGGGCAAGCCGTTCCTGATGATGCCGCGGCTGGCCCGGCTCGGGGAGCACCGCAACGATCACCAGGTCGATACCGCGGAGGCTATCACCGGCATTTACGGGGTGCCCTGTCACGACCAGGTGGACTCACTGGTCAGGGCTATTCTCGCGTATGATATTGCCGCCGCGCCGGCCGGGATTCCCACCGAGGCCATTCACAGGCAGCGCCAGGACTTCGGGAAGAAGCTCAACGCGCTGATTCGCTCCCTGTAACCAGAAGTGTACGCATGGATAGAAGTTCTATTGGCATCACCGAGCGCTACCCGTCACTGCTGATCGTCCCCATCGTGGATATCCTCGCCATGATCGCGGGAGCACTGGCGGCCTACTGGATTCGCTTCGAGACCTTCGAGTTGCACGAGCGCTACTGGCTGGCCACCGCCATCATGGCGCTGCTGGTGGTACTGCTGAACGTGATGCAGAGGGGCTATGCGCGCTGGCGGATCACCCGCATCACCTCCCTTCTGCTCAGGCTCTGCCTGGTATGGATGATCGTGGCGATCATGGCCGCCTCCCTGATCTACTTCGCCCATGCCGCCGAACGTTTCTCGCGCCTCTGGGTCGCGGGGGCACTTGTGATCTCCTTCGGCATCAGCGCCAGCGCCAGGGTGGCCGCGCAGCTGCTGCTGCGGCGTGCGCGGCGCTTCGGCCTCGCCCGTCGCTCCGTGTTCCTGATCGGGCCGTCCGAGCAGTTGCTCCAGGTGGGCAGGGGGATGCGCGACGCGCCTGCCGAGGGCTACTCCATCGCCGGAATCGAGCGAGTCTCAGAAGAACCAAGCGATCATGACCTGGAACGGCTGAGGGGCCGGGTGGTGGAGTCCGGGGCCCGCGAAGTGTGGATCTGTGTGCCACTCGAGATGGGGGGGGTGGTGCGTTCCATCTTCTATACCTTGCGCCACCACACCGTGGAGGTGCGCTTCATCCCCGATTTTCGCGGCATGCAGCTGCTCAACCATCGCATGAGCGAGGTGGCGGGGCATCTGGCGGTGGATCTCAGCGTCACGCCGCTCGATGGCGTGGCACGGATCATCAAGCGCCTCGAGGACCTGATTCTGGGCACCCTGTTTACCTTGCTGAGCATTCCCGTCTGCATCGGAATCGCCATCGCCATCAAGCTGACCTCCTCGGGGCCGATACTCTTCAAGCAGTTTCGAACCGGAGCCAACGGCAAGCACTTCAAGGTCTACAAGTTCCGCACCATGGTGGTCCACGAGGAGCGCAATGGCCAGGTGACCCAGGCGCGGCGCGGCGACCCGCGTTTCACGCCCATCGGCGCCTTCCTGCGCCGAACCTCCCTGGATGAGCTGCCCCAGTTCTACAACGTGCTGCAGGGGCGCATGTCGATCGTGGGGCCCAGGCCCCACGCCCTGGCGCACAACGAGTACTACAAGGACATCGTGGAGTCCTACATGAAGCGCCACAAGGTGAAGCCCGGCATTACCGGCTGGGCCCAGGTGCAGGGCTACCGCGGCGAGACCGATACCGTCGAGAAGATGGAGAAGCGGGTGGCCTGCGACCTCTGGTACATCGACAACTGGTCGATCTGGCTGGATCTGCGCATCATCCTCATGACGATCTATACCGTTGTTTTCTCCAAGTCGGCGTATTGACGAGCTTCATAGGCCTTTTCATGAAGGAACAAGGAAAATACGGGTGATATTCGAAAAGCGGTTGGCCGTCAATCTGGTGCTTGCCACCACCTTTCTGGTGCTGGTGTTGCTGGTATCCACGCCACTGCGCGTTCATGCAGTGATCGCGCTCCTGTTTCTCTATGCGCTGGGGTTTCTTGTCTATCACCGGCGTAAGCTGGCCTTTTGCAGGCGTGATGGCGTCGTGGCCATGCTGCTCTCCCTGTATGCGCTGAGCCATCTGCCCGTCTTCGTGATGGACGGCTACTCCTGGCGCTATCTGAGCCCCGGGCTGCATATGGTCGCGATCATTCCCGTGTACCTGATGCTCAGGCACTGCTGGGAGGAGATCGAGACCGGCAGGTTTCGCAACGCCCTGGAGTATGGGGCCTTCCTGGGCTCGCTGGGGGGTGGGCTACTGGCCTTCTACCAGGCCTTCTGGCTCGAAATCGGGAGGGCCGACGGGTTCCTCTTCCATATCAATTTCGGCTACCTGGTGGGGTCGCTGTTCTTCCTGCAGGTGGCGCTCTGGCCGAGCTCTCGCCGCCGGGCCCTCTTGACCCTAGGGATCGCCCTGGCACTTGCCGCCACCCTGCTGAGCACCGCACGCGGCGCCTATTTCGCCATTCCCATCGTGCTGGGGGGCGTGGCAATGCTGCACTGGCGCCGGGTCGGCGTCAGGAACCTGGCCCTGGGCGCCGTGGCGTTCTGCGTGCTGGCCGTGGGGAGCTACCAGTTCGTGCCCCTGGTCGAGCTGCGCGTCGACTATACCGTCGAGGAGATCACCCGAACCCTGGAAGGGGATGTGCGCCATTCGAGCGGTGGCCGCCTTCGTCTATGGGTGGTCGCCATCGAAGCCTTCAAGGAGCGGCCGCTCGTGGGGCTGACCTACGGGGAGCGTGAGGCGCTCAATGAATCGCTGGTGGGGACGGGCATCATCAACCCGTGGGTCGCCACCATCAGTCGAGGGCATGCCCACAGCCAGTATTTCGAGACCCTGGCCACCGGGGGCGTGGTCGGCATGGCAGCCCTGTTCTTCTATCTGATCTTTCCCTGTCTCTACTTCTTCGTGCGCCACTCGAGGCAGCCGGAGAATGCCTTCTACCTTGTTGGCGGGGTGTTTTCGTTTGCCTTTATCGTCTTCTGCCTCACGGAGGTGGCCCTGCAGCACGAGATGATCGGCACCTACTATGGCTTCATGCTGGTGGTGCTGTATGTGCTCGCCGAGCGCCGAAAGACGGTGATTGCGTCACCCGGCCATGCGGAATCTGGCATCGCCAGTCGAATGGAAATGAGGGGGAAGAATGCGAGTCGGGGTAGTCTGCCACGCTTTCAAGCATGGCGGCGGTATGGAACGCTATGCTCGCGATCTGGCGGCTGGGTTCGTGAAGCGCGGGTTGCGGCTGGTTATCAACTCTCGCGAGTTTGACCCGGCGCTGGAGGTTCTCGAGCATGTCGAACCCGTGAAGGTCGATTTTCGCTGGATGCCAAAGAAGCTCAGGGACGTCCTGTTCTTCTACAAGGCGGGCGAAATGGTCTCCCAGGTCGATCTGCTGGTGAGCTGCACGCCAAGCAGGAGCAGCGACATTGCGATCTGTGGAGGGAATCATCTCGGCTTCCTGGCGGCGATGTCCAACAGGCGCCGGCGACTGTCGGACCGCTTGAAGATCGCACTCGAACGAGGCGGTTACCGCAACGCGAAGCTCATCGTCGCTCACTCCAGGAGAATGCAGCAGGAGCTGGTCGAACACTACGGCATTCCTGGGAGTCGCATCCGGGTGATCCATCCGCCGGTCGACACGCAGCGGTTTTCGGTCCCGGCCGGGGACGCGCGACGGCAGGCTCGGCAGCGTTTCGGTTTCCAGGATGATGACGTTGTCTTTGCGATGCCATCGACCAGTCATCTTCGCAAGGGGGTCGATGCGCTGAGCGACTACTTTGCGGACACCTCGCTGCCGGTGGTACTGGCGGTGGCAGGGAGCGAGTTTCGATCCTCGAATCCTGCGGTGAGATCCCTGGGTTACCTTCAGGATATCGAAGCCCTCTACCAGGCCGCCGACTATACGGTCGTTGCCTCTCGGTATGAGCCGTTCGGGCTGGTTGGGGTCGAATCAATTCTGTGCGGCACGCCCTTGCTCATCGCCGAGAACGTGGGCTGCCGGGAGGTGCTGGATGAGGCCGCCTATGTCAGCTTCTCGATCGATGACGCCGCCTCGCTGGCGCGTGCCATCGAGACGGCTGTCATGAGGATCCGCAATGCTGAGCCCACCAGGATCCCGGTACCCGCGAGGGTGCTGCACTACGACCCCGACGTCGAGAGCCATGTGACGGCCCTGCTGAAGGCGGCCGGCCTGGAGCGCGGGGAAGGGTAGCCGGAAAGGAGCGGGCGTGAAGTTTCTCAGGAAGAAGGCCATCAAGGCGTTGCAGGGGAGAGGGTTCTACCAGGTCAAGGACCTCCCCCCGCTGGATTTTCGCGGCTACGATCTAACCCCTCTGCAATTGGCCGGGTCGGCCGGCGAACAAGCCGTGCTAGTCGAGGTGCCAGTCGAGAAGTTGCGCGCCTTCGACTTCATCGGCTTCGACCTGGCCAGGCGGGGCAGGCACCCCTTTGTCATGGCGGGAAACCAGATGCTGTCGGGTCAGAGCACAGGCTATTCTGGCTCCCTTCTGGAAAGCTACTACGAGTTCGTCAAGCCCAGCTCATTCTCCGATGTGCTCTTCGATCAAGAGGGGCTGAAACTGGCGGAAGGGCAGTTTGCCTCTCTCACCAGCCTCGAGGCTTCCTTTCCCTGGCTGAAGAATGATCCCGGGCAGGTGCGCCGCGCACGCCTCAGGGAGATGAGCAAGGAGGCCAGGCAGCATGGCCTGCGGGGTGAGGAGTATCTGTGCTGGCCCTTTGCGGGGCCCGTCAGCCGGGAAAGAGGGGGGCTGGAATACGGCCGCTTGCAAGGAATCATCGAGTCGATAACCCGGGAGGGCTATGCCCCGGGCGCTTTTGAAGGCCATATCGGCGGATATTTGTTGATGCGCGATGATGACGAGTATGCGGTGGTGATTGCAGGCGGCCAGCACCGGGTGGCCTGTCTTTCGGCCCTGGGGTACGACAGGGTTCCGGTCCTGGTAAAGAATGATCAGAATGTCAGCCGCCGTGATAGCCTCTCCTGGCGGGGGGTGGCTTCCGGGTTCTTTACCAAAGATCAGGCGTTGAATATTTTTGATCGTGTTCTCGAAGGGCGCCTGCCCGACTACTTCGAGAAGGCATGGGCTTGATAGGAGAGTTGAAGTGGCCGAGCCTGCGGGGCCACTTCAACGCTTCCGGGGTTGCGGTCGGCGGGTCTATTTCAGGATGTCAAAGCTGCCGGTAACGCCCAGCGGGCCCGATATGAAAGCGGTGATGACAATCATCTTTACGAGTCTTGGGTTGTCTTCAAGGTATGCAAATAGCGAATCGGAGAAGTCCCTGTTGTGTATCAGGATAAGCGCTGTGCTCAGGATGATGTTGGTGATCGCAAGCGACCACCAGCGGAAGTGATCGTGTCCCAGCGGGTAGAGAGCCAGGGGCGACAGGCTGGCGATAAGCAGCAGCAAGGCCTTCGGAGTGCACGATCCGCGTAGCCGGGAAGAGAGCTTATATACCATATAGAAGAAGGGTGACATGAACACCAGCATGGCCACATGATGGAGGACTCGGGAAAGATCGAAAGCCGTTCGTAGCGTTCTTCCGATGTTTTCTTCGAGAGTGGTGTTGTGCAGTACGCTCAAGGATGACTCTACGACCCGGCTGCCGTAAATGGCTCTCAGTGATTCCAGGTGAGCGTCCAGGGAGCTCGCTTGGTAATTGCCACGCGTCGAGATAAGGTAGGTGGCAATGAACATAACGACGATGGCGGCAGCCTGGAAGGCCAGCGCCCTGCGGGAAGAGTCTATGAAGATCCAATAGGCAATCACCATGGGCGCCACAATGAAAAAAGCGGCCTCATGAATCAAGAGCGCCAGGGTGAGGAGTGCAGTAACAATGAAGAAGCTGATGGTCTTCTGGTCGCCATTGGCTCTTGACAAGCCATACAGTGCAGGCAAGGCGATGAGGTAAAGAAACGCGTCAAACCTGCCCACGTCCTGCGCGAAGTGTTGCAGTGTGGCCGGCGATGTCACGGCAATGATGGCAAAGAGCAGCGCCCCTTGGCGATTGCCCGAGGCGTGCCAGGGTTGAGTGGATAGCCGGATCATCATGGCGGCCAATGTAAAAAAGACCAGATACGCTGAGGTGCTGACCAGCTCATAGGAAACATGGCCAAATAGGCGGTTGAGGATGTCGCCGACCAGGCCGCGTTTGATGAATCCGTCATCGTAGGTGAAGAGGTAGTGAGTATAGCTCCAGTTGCCGACATAGCTTCTTCCTTCAATGAGGAGCTTGGGGTTGGCTCGTAGAAAAAACAGCGCAAACACGGACACGATGATTGCCCAAAACTTCCATGTCGTCGGCCGTGTGTCTGTGAGATTGGCTTCGTTATGCATTATCTTCTTTCCTGGAAGGGCGCCCTCGATGATGTCGGCGAAGGTCTGGATGCCGATGAGCAGCTTCTTACGGGCGGCAGCGGGCACGATGATCTCCTGGATCGGGGCGGCAGGGGCGACTAGCGGGCCAGCCGTTGCTTGGTGCGCTTGAGCCAGGAGAGCATGCCTGGCGTGGCCTGGTAGACGTCACGCATCTCCTGACGATAGTACCAGGCCTGGTCGGCGCCACCGGCGATCATGCCGTGGGGGTCCAGCTTGGGCCGCTGGGGCTTGTCCGCGATCAGGTAGTTGAGCACCTTGGGCAGGGCCTCGAAGGCGTCCCGCAGCGCCGCCTCGGCCTCGTGAAGGCGGTTGAGCCGCACCAGGGCGAGCATGCGTCCATAGTGGGTCTCGGCCAGATGATCATCGGGATACTGCTCCGCGATGGCCAGGGCCGGCGGCCTGATGGCCCAGCGCCTCATAGCTGTCGCCCAGCAGGTGCACTGCCTGGGCCTGCAGCTCCTCATCGAGGCCCCCCTTCAGGGAAAATGCACGACAAACCGCTCTACGACGGGGCTTGTAGGGCAATCGAAATCCGCCTACCGTGAAACGCTAATGCATTTTTTCACGGATGGCCCTCATGCTGACGCCTTCATTGATGCA
>NZ_CP071922.1:2568008-2573158 GCF_017584085.1 Halomonas sp. BM-2019 | reverse complement strand
TCGTCGATGGCGCGCCGGTAGTCCGCGGCGCGATCATGGAGCTGCCCCAGGCTGCCCAGCGCCTGGCCGAGCCGCTCGCGGCTCAGGCTGCGTCCGCTCTCGATCAGGAAGAGGTCCCGCCCGATGCGCTGGGGGGTGGTGAAGAACCAGGAGCGCACCGACCGCCCCGCCACCGCCTTGAGGCCACAGCCCACCGTGAAGGTCTCGGGCCCGTCGTCACCCAGCCGCCCGAACTCCAGCCAGGTGTAGCCCAGGCGCTCGGGATACTCGCCCACCAGCAGGTTCCACTCCATGCGCTTGGCGCTGTCGCCATCGGGCTCCACCCGGGAGGGAAGCAGCTGGCCGTCGAGCAGAAAGGGCAGAGTCAGCGCCATCACCTTGGACTTGCCGGTGCCGTTGTTGCCGCGCAGCAGCAGCCGCCCGTCGTGGAAATGAAAGACCTCCTCGTCGTAGTAGAAGATCTCCACCAGGCCGCAGCGCAGGGGCTGCCAGCGGGTGCTCTGCGGGTCGGGAAGCTCGCTCATGGAATGCTCAGTCATCGGTGACGGACTCGGCCAGATCGGGTTGCGGATCGGGTTGCATATTGTCGGACGCCTCGGGGAGCGCCGGCGAGCCCACCCGGAAGCGACCCAGCGCCGGCAGCGGCAGGATGCGCCCTCCTTTATGCTCGGCCTGGCGCCTGACCAGGCCCAGCGCCGCCAGGCGGGCCAGGGTCTGCCGGGCCAGGCCGTGGGCGGCGCCCGGCTCGCAGGCGGACTTGCGCCAGTAGCGGCGGTAGGTCGTCTGCCACTCGAGGATCCAGGTTTCAACCTCCTCCAGGGTGACGCCCTCGGGGCCGATATCGGCCAGCCGCTCGGCCATCAGCAGCGCCAGATGGCCCTCGGTGCCCTCCGCAGGCAGCTTCTCGTCGGTGAGCTCGCCCTCGGGGTCCACCAGCGCCAGCCCCTCGGCCCGCACCTCGGCCACCAGCCCCGTGGCCTGCTGCAGGCGACGCAGCAGGGGCCCGCGCTGATTGGCCAGGTAGGCGGCCTCCTCCTCGTCGAGGGCCTCCCGATAGACCACCGGGTCATCCAGCAGCCGCCGCGCCAGGCGGTGACGCAGCTCGCGGTTGCGCCCCTCGGGGGTGTCCGGCACGAAGGTCTCGCTCAGGGCGCGCAGCCGCGCGTCCAGGTCAAGCTCGGCGTCGGCGCCGTTCAGGGCCACCAGGGAGGGGCCCCGGGCGGTGACCAGCAGCGCCGCGAGCAGCCGGCGATCCACGTCGTAGAGCACGTCGCTCTCCAGGCCGCGGCGCAGGAACTGCTCCTCGTCGCCGGCCACGCGCAGCAGCACCCCGAGCGCCATCAGCAGTCGCACCACCACCACCAGGTCCCGGCGCGCCTCCTGATGGTCCAGCGAGAAGGCCAGGCCGCGCTCGGCAAGGGCGGGGTCGCCGACCGCCTGCCCCAGCCCCTCGCCCAGGCGCCCCAGGGTGATCTGGGCATCGCCGCGTTCGAGGTCGGCCAGCAGCAGGCAGAAGAGCGCATAGCGGCGGCGATTGAAGGTCTTGCGCTGGATACCGCGCCCGACGGTCGCCGGGCGGGTGGGATCACCGAGATCGGCGGGACGCTTGTGCAGGCGCACGAAGTCGCGCTCGCTCTGCAGATGCCAGCCGGCTTCCCGGGCGAGCCAGTCACGCAGCGTGGCCGCATGGCGGCGAATCAGGGGGAAGGCGGGGTCATCGCTGCGGATCAGCGGTCGGGCCAGCAGGGCGCGCAGGGCGCGGCGCTGCTCCTCCTGCCGCTGGCGGGTCAGGGCATCGCTCAGCTCCTCCATGTATCCTCCTCCAGGTCGACGATCTCCAGGCGGTAGTCGCGGCCGCTGAGCGCCCCGGTCGCGGTGCGCAGGGTCGCGGTGGTCTCGGGGCCCAGCGGCGCCAGGGTGATGCGCAGGCTACCGTCGCCGGTGGTGGTGGTGACCGGGCGATCATCCCCGGCGCTCGCCGCCAGGGCATCGCCGAGCAGGTTGAGCAGCAGGCGGAAGGCGCCGTCGTCGAGTTCGCCCAGCTCCGAGAGGCGCTCGGCCCGCCGCTCCACCAGCTGCCGCCGGGCGGCCCGGGCCGCGCTCGCCTCCTCGGCCAGCTGGCGGGCGAGCAGCTCCCGCGCCCGGGCACGGCTGCGCACCTTGGGGGGCGCCCCGGGTTTCTGGTAGCTGCCGGTGGCGCGCAGCCGCGCCTGCACCTGCATGCCCGGGGCCTCGGCCCAGGGCGTGGTGGCCGGTACCGGCGTCTGCTGCCACGCCTCGGCGGTCTCGGCGTCGATCACCAGGTGGCGGGCCGGCGTCAGGCCGAAGGCGGCACGCCACAGGCGATGCGCCTCGCCGTCGCCGTCGCACTCCAGGAACCAGCGCGCCAGGGTGCGGAAATCCGCGGAGCGGTCGCTGCGCGCCATGCGCCGCTCGTTGAGCCGGCCGACCATCTCCAGCAGCTGGGTGACGGCGCGGCGGGCGCTGCTACGCAGCAGGCGGGCCTGGGCCTGGCGCCCCGGCTGATCGAGAAACCAGGCGCGCAGCCCCTCCCAGTGGCCGTGCCAGCGCCGCCACGCCTCGGCGAAGGCGCGGGCCCGCTCCTCCTCGTCGGCGGACTCCCCGGGGGCCAGGTCGAGAAGCTCACGCTCGGCGGCCTGGCGCAGCAGCCTCGCTACCGGGGCCTCACCCTCGCCGCTTCCGTCACGGTCACCATCGAGGGCGCGAATCAGCTCGGCGATCTCGCCGGAGGCGGTGGTCAGGTCGCCCAGGAAGCGCTCGATATAGCCGATCACCCGCTCCTTGTAGAGCAGGAAGGCGTCGGCATCGCTGCCCTGCCCCTCCAGGGTGCGGCTCAGCCCGGTCATGAAGGCCCGGGCATTCTCGGCCAGGTCGGCGAAGACCCCGGCCAGGTCGCGCAGCAACAGCTGGCTCTCGGTGGCCGAGGGGGCGTCGCTCTGCGCCAGGGTCAGCAGGGCGCGCAGGCGGGTGCGGATGTCCTCCAGGGCCACGCTCTGCAGGGCCCCGCGCCGCCCCAGCTCCTGTTCGAAGGTAGCCAGGGCGGCCTCCACCGCTTCTCCCTGGCGGGTGATCTGGTAGACGTAGAGGGCGCGATAGTAGTCCTCGACGCTGGTCACCCGGGCGTTGTCGCGCTCGGCGTCCAGGTTGCCCCAGGTGACCAGTTGGGTCAGGGCCGCCTGCACGGTGGCCAACTCCGGCTCGCCGACCTGCTGCTGCACGTCCTCTGGGCGCAGGTGCACCAGAAAGTGCGACTTGGCCTCCACGAAGGCGCGCATCACCCGCCGGTAGAGCTCGGCCTTCTCGGCGGTGACATAGCTGAAGGGGGTGTAGTCCAAGCGGGCTCCCTATTCGTCGATGGGTTCCAGGGCCTGCGCCAGCAGGCTGCGCTTCACAGCCATTTGTGCGAGTGATGCTGCTCAGAAATGCCACAAGATCACAGGATGGCGCAGTTTAGCGCACAAAAACCCTTCGCAACGACTGGCCCAGCGACGTCGACTACCAAGCCGCCGCGCGTCGGCACTGCCTGCCGATGTGGTGACGCTGCTGCTGGAGCCTGAGCCACCCGCGTTCACTCATGCCTGCCTCCAGCAAGGCGTTAAGCAACTCGTCCGAGGCAAGCCACGCTTCCAGGCGTTCTACCAGCCTACCTATCTCGCGCTTGACGAGGGGATAGCCGAACCCGCACTCCCGGGCAAAGGCTTGCCAATCACGCGAAAGCAATTGCTGCGAATTGGCCTGCTCACCGACGGTAAAGGCCAGATCAGGGTGGTAGCCCAGCACCAGGGTACCCACCAGGTCGTAGGCCGGAGCGACCCGCCAGCGACCACGCTCGTCCTGAAGCAGTGAGATATTCTTGGCATGCCCGTCGGTATTACCCACCAGCACGTTGAAGACCTGCCATCGCAGCAGGTGCAACAGTGAAGCGGCACTCGGCCGACACGCTTGCCGTGCCGTCGCCACGCAATCGGCGAAGCGAGGCCCGCTGGGCACCTGATACTTGTCGACCCGCGAGAGCCCCAAGGCCTGGCAGAAATCTTCCTGATGGATTCGACGCAGCCCGGGCGTTCCGATGCCCTCCCTGTCGTAGCGCTCCACAAGGAGATACCAGTGCCCTTCTATCTCACCTACCGTGGTCAGCGGACACTCCAGACCAGCCAGCCGGGCCAGGGTATTCAGGAACAGCTCGTTGAGAATGACCAAGTCGCGACCATCGACGGCGAACTTGAGAATGTGGGACGAGGGTGTGCTCCCACCGGGCAGCTTGACCACGCCTTCCTCGATGAGCACCGGAATCTTGTCCTGGGCACCCGCCAGGGAGAGCCGAGGAAGTACGGCATCGCCCATCACCGCATAGCGATCACGGAAGGCGGCCCACTGGGCGAGCCTGTCCAGTGGAAAGGGTGTTGCTTCCCACACCCGGGACGGAGAACGGTCCGGCGGCAGGATCGTCAAGGCCCCCGCACAGTCTCCGCCGATGGCTTCCAGCAAGGCAAAGTCGTCATCGGGAATCGCCAGCCGTTTAAGCAGAGCCGCCCTCGCCTGCTCCTCCGGCAGCAGGTTGCCAAACCAGCGGTGGGCGGTCAGCTCGTCCGGCAACCATGTTTTCTGCTCCAGCGGCAGGCTGCAGGAGATGGCGTGTCCACTATCGAGCCAGGATGGAGCATACTCGAAGCCCATCAGGCGCTCCCCTTGGCCACGCCACAGGGTGCCGACGAGGCGCTCCTCTCGCCATACATGCAGCTCATCCTGGCGTTTCACGACGCCAGCGCCTCCGGTGGTCTGGCTACCAGCTCGATACCCAACGTATCCAGCACCCAGAGTACTCGCCCCAGGCTGCAGGTCTCTCGACCGTTCTCGAGCTCGCTCAGGAAGCGAATGCTCAGCCCGCAGAGGCCGGCCAGGGTCTCCAGCGTCAATCCCTGCTGCTTGCGTACCCGGCGTATCAGCCGCCCTATCTCGGCAGCATCGCGGACAGGGACACCAGGCACTGCCCCAGCATAAGGATCCATAAATCAAGGGCCTCCCAAAATTTTCCCTATGGGGAAAAATAACCCAACCATGACCATTATGACCAGTTTCTTTCCCGTTAGGGAAAAAATATGCCCGAGACTCACGCATGACTCGAGGTT
>NZ_CP071922.1:2567599-2567908 GCF_017584085.1 Halomonas sp. BM-2019 | reverse complement strand
GCCGGGGCCGGCAAGTACTTCATCGACGTGGCCAACTCCGTCCTCGGCCACCTGCGCGGCGGCCCGGCCAAGGCGGCGGTGGTGGCCTCGGGCATGACCGGCATGGTCTCCGGCTCGTCGCTGGCCAACGTGGTCACTACCGGCACCTTCACCATCCCGTTGATGAAGCGCACCGGCTATCCCCCGCACAAGGCCGGGGCCTGCGAGGTGGCGGTCTCCACCAATGGCCAGCTGATGCCGCCGGTGATGGGGGCGGCGGCCTTCATCATCGCCGAGTTCGTCGGCGTGCCCTATATCGAGGTGATCCGC
>NZ_CP071922.1:2562332-2567328 GCF_017584085.1 Halomonas sp. BM-2019 | reverse complement strand
GGCATCATCGTCGGCGCGGTGAGCCAGACCGGGGTGGGGCTGCGGCTCACCGAGATCATCCAGATGCTCAGCGCCGCCATGGCCTCGGGCATTGGCCTGGTGACCCTGCCGGTGGTGGAGTTCTTCGGCGGCGACGTGGCGGGCTTCGATACCACCACCCAGTTCGCCATCGTGCTGCTGATCACCGCCGTGGCCAGCCTGATCCTCGGCCTCGGGCTGCCCACCACCGCCAATTACGTGGTGATGGCGACCCTCACCGCGCCGGTGATCTATCACCTGGGCAACGAGTTCGGCTTCGGCATCCCGCTGCTGGCGGCCCACCTCTTCGTGTTCTTCTTCGGCATCCTCGCCGACGACACCCCGCCGGTGGGCCTGGCCGCCTACGCGGCCGCCGGCATCGCCAAGAGCGATCCCATCCGCACCGGGGTGCAGGGCTTCATCTATGACATGCGCACCGCCATCCTGCCTTTCATGTTCATCTTCAACGTCTCGCTGCTGCAGATCGGCGTGAGCGGCTGGCTCGAGATCCTGCATATCTTCGCCAGCGCCCTGCTGGGCATGATGGCCTTCGCCGCCGGGGTGCAGGGCTTCGTGCGCCTGAAGACCCTGCTGGCCGAGCGCCTGGTGCTGCTGGGGGTGGCCTTCATGCTGATCCAGCCCAACTGGTTCACCGACCTGCTCGGGCTGAGCCTCTATGGGCTGGTCTATCTCTCCCAGTGGCTGCGCCAGCGTCGCCGCGCCGATGCCGCCTGACCCCCGGCGGGTTCAGGAGGAGCCGCCGCCCGACTTGGAGTCGGCCATCAGCATGTCGTGCTCTCGGGGAGGCTGGCACTGGGTGCGCGCCCCCTGGGCCAGGTAGGGGCGCAGGATTGGCTCCATCCCCTTGAGCACCTGCACCGGCAGCGCCGAGGTAAAGCGGAAGCGGTCGGATTCACTGCCGGCGACATAGGCGGTGAGGGTGCCGAAGTGGTCGTCGCCCAGATAGAAGACGAAGGTGGCGGTGCGGTTGCGCGCCTCGGAGTGGACCACCTGGCCCGAGCGGGTCACCGTCTGGAAGCGGTTGTTGCCGGTACCGGTCTTGCCGCCCAGGGTCAGCGGGGCGTCGTCCTCCAGGCTGAAGCTGCCCTGCAGGCGGCGTGCCGTGCCCCCCTCCACCACCTGGGAGAGGGAGCGGCGCAGCGTCTCGGCGACTTCCGGCGCCATGACCTGGCGGGCGCGGACCTCGTCTGGCAGGAAACGGGTCTCGTAGGGGGTGCCCTCTGCCAGGTGCAGGTCATCGATGCGCAGGGTGGGCAGGCGAACGCCGTCGTTGAGGATGATGCCCATCAGCTCGGCCAGGGCCGCGGGGCGGTCGCCCGAACTGCCCACCGCGGTGGCCAGCGATGGCACCAGGTGGTCGAAGGGGTAGCCGAGCCGCGCCCAGCGCTGGTGAATGTCCAGGAAGGCCTCGACCTCGAGCATGGTGCGGATGCGCAGGTCCCGGGCGCTGCGGTGGCGGGTGCGCAGCAGCCAGCCGTAGACCTCCTGGCGCGCCTCGCGGCTGGCGGCTTCGGCGTCGGCGTAGCTGGCTTCCGGCTGGTCCTGCAGGAAGCCCACCAGCCACAGCTCCAGGGGGTGAACGCCGGCGATATAGCCCTGGTCGGATAGGGTCAGGGCACTGGGGTCGCTGCGCTCGAAGAGGACGCTGGGCTGAAAGCCGGCGCTACGCCCGCCCAGGCGCTCGGCGATGAAGGCGGTGAAGCCGATGGGGTCCGCCTCCGGGTAGAGGTAGCGATAGACCGCCGCCAGCCGCCGCGCGTCCGGGCGTAGCCCGCCCAGGAAGGCTTCCAGCCTCGCCTGGCTGTCGAGCCGATGATACTTGCGCCAGAAGCGCTGCAGGAAGACCCGCCCCTCCCGGTCGGCGAAGCTCGCCAGGTAGTCGAGCCGCCGCGGGTCGCTGTCATCCTCGAGGAGCTGACGACGGTTCTCGCTCTGGTGGATGCTGTAGTGGACCAGGTCGCGCAGCAGGCGCACGAAGGGCAGGTTGAGGGACTCGCGCATCGCCTCCTCGAGGGTGGGGTTGCGGCCGTTGTCCTCACGGCGGAAGTTGCTGAAGGTATGGCGACCGCCACCGGTGAAGAAGGCCTCGTGGGGGCTGGCCGAGTAGCGGCGCTGCATGGCCTGGGCCAGCAGCGCCTGCCGGGAGAGGTCGGGCTCGGCGATCAGGCGGTCGATCACCCAGCGGCTGAGGTGATCCTGGCGATCCACCTCGATATCCCGCAGCGTCTGGGTCGGCACGCCGGCGTGACGGTCGTGCAGTTCCGCGATCACCTCCAGGTAGGTGGCCAGGACCCTGAGCTTGGCGGTGGAGCCGAGCTCCAGCTTGCTGCCCTCGTTGATATCGAAGGGCTGGCCGCTGTTGTCGGTCTGGACCCGGACCCGGAATCCCTCCTCGCTGCGTTCGAAGAGGGTGAAGCTGTAGCGCACCTCGCCGGTCTTCTCGGGGGAGAGCAGGCGCTCGCCGAAGAGGCCGATCTCGCCCGCGAACTCGGGGTCGGCCAGCCGGTGCAGGTAGGCGGTGACCTCGCCCTGCAGGTCGCTGTGCAGGGTGGTGCGGGCGGTCAGGTCCAGGCGATCCAGGTCATGCAGCGACACCCCGAGCAGGCCGGCCAGCCGTCCGCGTGCTACCTGGATGCCCTTGTCCCGGGGAACCCGATGGGCCACCGGCGCCTCGCCGAAGTCCCGGAAGCTCAGGCGTTGGGTCAGCGCCGCATCGCGTAGCGCCGTCGGCAGCACGCCCTCATCGGCCAGCAGCCTCAGGTGGCTGTCGGTGAGGCGCTCCAGGGCGGCACGCCCGCCGTTGAGGTACCAGGAGGGACGGCGCTGGGCGATCATCAGCGCCAGCACCTGGCGCACCGCCAGCCCCTGCTGCTCGCTGGCCGGCGCCTGGCTGAAGGCCGGAACCAGCAGGCGATTGATCTCGTCGAGGTCGGCGCCGAACCAGATCCACAGGCCGTCGGCCAGGCCGTGGACCTCGCCATGGCCAGGGGCGGCGGCCAGCGGCACGCTATTGAGGTAGTCCAGCGCCACGTCCTGGCGGGCGGTAAGGGTCTCCGGCCCGTGACGATAGCCCCTGACGCTTGCCGAGATCATCTGGCGCAGCTTCTCCATGGGCGTATCCGTGCGACCGCCGGGGGAGTGACGGTACTTCTCGATCTGGGTGGCCAGGGTGCTGCCGCCGGCGGCCTGGCCGGGCAGCTCCAGGGCGCGGTTGACCTGGGAGAGGGCGGCGCGGGCGAAGCGTGGCCAGTCCACGGCAGGATTGGCGTTGGGGGCGCTGGCATCGAGCAACTGGCGGTTCTCGATGAACAGCAGCATGTCCAGCACCAGCGGCGGAATGGCATCGAAGTGGGGGTAGTAGTGGCCTGGATGCCGGTAGCTGTAGAGGGTGTCGCCGGTGCAGCCTTCCAGGGTGAGGCCGGCCCGAGTCTTCTCGTCGTAGGGGGGGAAGAAGCCGCGGCTGACATAGTCTATCAGCGCCGGGGAGAAGCGAGCCTGTCGCTCCACGCTGAAGTCGCGCTCCAGCAGCCGGGCCTGGAACTCCGGCAGCCGGGTATAGCCGAGTCGCTCGTCGAAGGGGCCATGGGCGGGGAACAGCAGCCGCTCGCTGCGCCCCGGTGCCAGGCTCCAGGTCAGGGAGGCGGCATAGCGCGAGAGCTCCTGGGACTGGAAGCGGGAAGTGCGCGCCTCGGCCACCAGCAGGGTGGCCAGGGCACTGGCCACCAGCAGGGCGATCAGCAGCAGCCCTGGGCAAGGGGGCGGCCAACAGCCCTGCGCCGGGTGGTCTGGGCCAGCCAGGGTCGAGCAGCGGCTCCTCCTCGAAGGCCCGCGTGCTGCGCGAAAGGGGGTCCTGCCTGTCCATGCGTTCCCTCCACCCCTGACCTTTCGAATATGAAGGCCACTTTCATAAGCGTAGAACGGTTTTGGCTCAGGGAAAGACAAGGAAAGACTATTGCTGGGACGGTTGTCGATAGACGCCGAAGTAGGTCAGCCCACGGTCGTGGAGATGCAGGGCCTGCAGGCGGCTCATCACCCCCCGGTCACAGTAGAGCAGGTAGCGCCGGTCGCGGGGCAGCGTCTCGGCGAGTGCCTGTAGCTCGTAGAAGGGGATGGCGAGGTCGGCCACCGCGAGGGGGGCCGCCTCGCGCTCCTGGGGCGGGCGGATGTCGATGACGCTGGTATCGGTCGCCGCGGCCAGGGCGGCGGCGGAGTCCAGCGTGGGGATCTCGTGGGGCTCGGCGGCCGGCGGCTTCGCCAGCGCATCCGAGCGGGTGACCTCGGCGGCCGCGATGGCGGAGTCGAGTACCGAGAAGTCGAAGGCGGCCTCGGCGTCCGCCACCTGGTCACGCCGCGCCCGGGTATGGGGGCGCCGGGAGATGACGCCGCAGTACTCCGGCATGGTCTCGGCGAAACGAGCGGTATCGATCCGGCGCGCCTGGGCAATGATGTCCTGCTTGTCTTCGGTGAGCAACGGGCGCAGCACCGGCAGCTCGCTTGCCTCGTCGATCAGCGACAGGTTGGTGAGGGTCTGGCTCGAGACCTGGGCGATGGCGTCGCCGGTGACCAGTGCCGGGACTCGAGCGCGCCGGGCGATGCGCGAGGCGGCTCGCACCATCATGCGCTTGAGCACCACGCCCATGACGCCGTCGGGCACCGTCCTGAGGATCTCGGCCACCACCGGCTCGAAGGGCACCGAGATGAAATTCACTCGATGGGAGAGGCTGTAGCGCTGCCAGAGATGGTGCGTGACCTGGCGCACGCCGGCTTCATGGGCGGGGCCGCCCAGGTTGAAGAACAGGAAGTGGGTCTTGATGCCGCGCCGGATCATGCGCCAGGCGGCCACCGGCGAGTCATAGCCCCCCGAGATCAGCGCCATGGCCTGGCCCTGCAGGCCCAGCGGGTAGCCGCCGAGCCCTGTCCAGCGCCGGCGGATCAGGCGCAGGCGGGTGTCGATCAC
>NZ_CP071922.1:2557118-2562232 GCF_017584085.1 Halomonas sp. BM-2019 | reverse complement strand
GGGAGATCGCGTGATGGGCCTCAGTAGAGGGCCTGCCCCTCGTCGACGACCTCCTTGAGCAGTTCCAGGAACAGCCGATCGGCCTCGCTGTGCTCGGCGGGGTCCTCGGGGATGTGGACGCTGGTCGTCTCCGAGATCTCGTTGGCGATGCGTGCCATCACCTCGCGATTGCTGCCCTCGACAAGATGGCGACGGGCGACCTCGAGGGACTGCTCGAGGATCTGCGGGTCCTGCAACAGCTTCTTGATGAAGCCGCGCAGCTCGTTGATGACCCGGGTCTTCTGGATTTCCGATGAGGACATGGCCGTCTCCTTGTGTGCGTTGCCGTGCCGCTGTGGCGAGACGATACCACGTTTCCCTGATGCAGAAGAGGGGGCGAGACGCCGTCACCCTCGATCGGGCTGTGCCGGGACCGGCGAGCGCCCGGGCGCCCGCCGATTGCCAACATCGGTCCAGGCAGGCGCGCTCCAGCTGATCTAGCCTGCCATTACACCAGAGCACCGAGAGTGAGCCCCCCATGTACGTCAACCGTAACGATAACGGCCATATCACGCTGGTCAGCCGGGAGGCGACGCCGGACTGCCGGGAGTTTCTCTCGGCGGACTCGCCGGAGCTGCTGGCCTTTCTTAGCGAGGGTGAGGTGAGTCGCGGCCAGGCATATTTCCAGGCATCGGATCTCGCCTTCGTGCGGATCCTCGAGGACGTGATCGAGCTGCTGGTGGACAAGAAGGTGATCAGCTTCACCGAGCTCCCCGAGGCGGCCCGGCAGAGAATGATGGAGCGGCAGGCGCTGCGTCGCCGCCCGAGTGGCCTGAGCCTGGTCGGCGCTGACGACGAGGAGGGCGGCGCGATCTGACCCTGCCCGGCCGCCGGCGCCCGGGAGGAACGCTCGTGCCAGCGGGGTCTTCATGCTGGTTGGCGGAATTCGACTCGCTCAGACGGGCCTGTCGTGTTGGCGAACGCCCGGACCGGTAACGCCATCCACACCGAGCTCGTAGAGCAGCGCTGCCTCTTGCGGGCTGTCGACCCCCTCGGCGATGGCCAGGATGCCGATGGAGTGGCAGAGTGTGCCCATGCCGCGCAGGATGGTTTGCTGCTCGGGACTCTGTTCGACGCCCTTGACCAGGGAGGCGTCGATCTTCAGGAAGCCGAGCCCCAGGTCCTGCAGGTCGGAGATGCGACGAAACTCGCGCCCGACGTGCTCCAGGCCAAGTCGGCAGCCGAAGGGCCGAAGCTCACGACACAGGCTGCGGAAACTCTCCAGATCATGCATGACCACCGCCTCCGGCACCTCCAGCCAGAGCTTCGCCGCGTGCTCCCGATGTGAGTCGATCAGGTTGCGCAGATCGAGCACGAAGCGCGCATTGTGCACCGAGGCGGGTGACAGGTTGATGCCCAGTGGCTTGCCGTGGCGGGCGATCTCCTTGAGGGTTTCGCGGGCCACGGCCATGTCCAGGGCGCTATCCAGGCCCAGGCGGGAGATCCACGGCAGGAATACGCTGGCGGGGCGCCACTCGCCCTTGAGTCGCAGACGCGCTGGGCACTCCAGGTGCAGCAGCTTGCCCTGGGCGTCCAGCACCGGAAAGCGGCCAAGATAAATCCCAGCCTGCAGGGCGTCCTGAAGTGCCTGGCGCCACTCGGTGTGTGAGTGGAACAGTGGCAGGCGTTTGGCGCCCTCGGCGATGAGCTGGGCCAGGTCGCCACGGCTTTCGGCGGCGGCAAGGGCCCCGTCGAGGCTGGCCAGCAGATCGCCGGGCCGATCCTCCTGGGAGTAGGCGATCAGCGCCGAGGGTAGCCCCAGGGCAACCCGTTCCTCCTGCCGGCGCAGGGCGTTGAGGCGCAGGGCAAGCTCGCGCCCGAGAGCGTCCGGCTCCACCTGGCCGGGCACCAGCAGGGCAAAGTCGCCCCCGCCAAGCCGCCCGGCAATGCCGCTGCCGTTGACCTTGCCGAGCTGGTCGAGCTCCTGGCCGAGTGCGCGGAGCAGCTCGTCCGTGACCGCGCTACCCAGCCGCTCGCTGACCTCGCCGAGCCGTGCCAGCCTGACCAGTGCGAGGCTGCCGGTGGCCAGGTGGCCACTGCTTTCGAGCACCCCCCGAAGCTGGCCAAGGAAGGCCTCGCGGTTGAGCACGCCGCTGACGGCGTCGTGCTGCAGGCGCTGCCTGAGCACGTCGAGCCGCTGGCTCTCGCGGCCGAGTATCTCGCGCACGGCGTTGGAGAGCTGGTTCATGGCCCGGACGACCTCCTTCAGCTCACGGGCCCGCGGTTCGGGGGAGGTGGTAAAGCGCCAATCGCCGATGTCGTTGGCCTGGGCTACCACGGCGCGCAGCGGTCGGTGGACCGTGCCCACGACCCAGGCCCCCAGGGCCAGGCCAATGAGACCGGTCACCAGGATAAACCACCCGAGCAGCGCCAGGGTGCTGCGCCACAGCGAGCGGTAGGCATAGTCGTGAAGGGTGGCCACGGTCAGGGTGCCGTGCTGGCCCCCGCCGTACTGGACGACGGCCTGTGCGGGGGGGGCCTCGAAGCGCACCAGCGCGATGAACCAGCGGGGAGCGCCCACGACGGTCTCGTCGCTCACATGGCGCGCGATCACCTCGCCCTGCGGGTCGCGCAGTTCGATCAGGCGATAGCGACCGGTTTCAGACTGGGCCGCCATCAGCTGGCCGAGGGTCTCCGGGTCCTTGTCGAGCTGGGTCAGGGTCAGCGCCAGGGCATTGGCGTTGTCGGCATCCTTCATCGCCACGCTCTGCTGCATGTAGTGGCGGCTGCCGGTGAGCCCGATGACCAGACTGCCGCCGAAGGCCAGCAACAGCAGGGCCAGGATAGTCAGCCAGAGCTGCTTGATAAGCGACATTCCGTTGTTCTCCCAAGCGGACTAGGCACCCGAGTCACAGGAAACCGGGCTTGCGCCGAGATCGATCACCATACGCCAGCACGACACCCGCCGGGGAGTGGCGGTGGCCCGCTGGCCTTATCCCTTGCCGGGGCCTTGCCAGACGCGGAGCCGACCGACCCAGCCGAGGTCCCGGCAGGCCTCGCGCAGCTCGTCGGCGGCCTCGTCCAGCGTCTGGCCGGGCGGCAGCCGGTTGATGAAGATCGAGACGTCCACCTGGTTGTCCAGGTAGTGCAGATCGAGGGCTACGCGGGTGTTCCAGGCTCTCACGTCGCGCCAGGTCTCGTCGAGCATGCCTTCCACGTCGCCGCGCAGGGGCAGCCCTGGGCGGCGGCTGTGCTCGGTCTCCCCGGCATCGTCCTCCGGGTCGATGTGGAAGGTCACATCGGCCAGGGCGGGGAAGGCCTCGCGCAGGCGGCGGCTCACCGTGTTGCCGATCTCGTGGGCCTCGGAGACGGTCACCCGCGGCGGCACCACGATATGCAGGTCGAGCAGCGCCTGGCTGCCCAGAGTGCGGGTACGCAGGTCGTGCACGCCGCGCACGCCGGGCACTTCCTCGGCTACCGCCTGCATCTCGCGGCGTTCCGCCTCGGGCAGGGCGGTGTCGATCAGCTCCTGGCTCGACTCCCACAACAGTCGCCCCCCGACCTGCCCCACCATGACGCCCACCACGATGGCGGCCACCGCATCCATCCATCCTGCGCCGAACTGGGCTGCGACCAGGCCGATCAGCACCACCACGGTGGAGAGGGCGTCGGAGCGGGAGTGCCAGGCATTGGCCTCCAGCAGCCGGGAGTTGACCCGCTTGGCTACGCGCAGGGTGTAGCGGAAGATCCACTCCTTGGCGGCCAGGGCAATCACGGCGATGCCGATGGCCCAGATGCCCGGGGCAGGAATCGGTTCGCCGGTGAGCAGCCGCATCAGGCTGGCCCAGGCGATGCCGCCGGCCACGAAGATCAGCACGCTGCCCAGCCACAGGGTGGCCAGGGTCTCGATGCGGCCGTGTCCGTAGGGGTGGTTGCTGTCGGGTGCCTGGCGGCCAAAGTGGGTGGCGGCCAGCACGAAGACATCGGTGAGGATGTCCGAGAAGGAGTGGATGCCGTCGGCGATCAGCGCCGCGGAGCCCACCAGGAAGCCGGTGACCATCTTGGCCACGCCCACCACGAAGTCGATGACCGCCCCGATCAGGGTGGCCTTGTGGGCCTCCCGGGTCTGGGCGCCGTGGTCCGGGTGATGGTGGCCGTGGGCGTGTGCCATGGCGTTCTCGCTGTCAGGGGGAGGCGGTCAGGACGCGATGCGCCCGGCACGGTGGCGTACCGGATTGGCGTACTGTGCCAGCCACCAGGGACGCAGTTCGGCCGGGACCTGCTGCAGGCGCGCCTGGAAGCGGGCGCGGTCGGCGTCGCTGATGGCCTGCCGGTTCACGAGGTCGCGGGTATCGCCCAGCGCCTCCAGGGCCAGGTAGTGGCTGGGGAAGAGGTGGTAGCCAGCCAGTACCTGGCGGTCAATTTCGGCGGCCACGGCCTCGGGGCTCTCGAGGTTGGCGCAGAGCGGGGTGCCGAAGCGCAGCTGGACCCGGCCCTTGTGGCCGGTGATGCCGGACACGATGGACTGGATGTCCTCGAACTGGCCCTTCTCGTAGTTGCCGCTGGTGTGCAGTGCGTGGAGTTCGCGGGCCTTCTGCACGTCGCAGGGGTCGTATTCGTAGCTGATCGACACCGGCACCAGTCTCAGCTCGGCGATCGCCTCGCCGATCGCCACGTCACGCTGCTCGGCGCGTCGAGCGATGGTCAGCATCTTGATGATCGCCGGGTCGGTGCGGTCGATCCCATCCTTGGCGCGCCCCTCGCGCTGGGCCATCCAGATCGAGTGGTTGTCGACGGTGATGGAGTGGCGGATATAGCCGGAGAGCCGCTGGTAGGCGGCCAGCATCGCCCGCTTGCCGCGGGCGCTGCGCGGCACGATGAAGCTCTTGTTGAGCCGCATCAGGTCGGTGACATAGGGCTTCTTGAGCAGGTTGTCGCCGATGGCGATGCGCACGGTGTCGCGCCCGGCCAGGTAGAGCGCATAGTTGACGAAGGCCGGATCCAGCGAGATATCGCGGTGGTTGCCGATGAACAGGTAGGCGGTATCGTCGTCCAGCGCCTCGAGTCCCTCGACCCGAAATTCATCGGTGGTGGTGCGAATCATGCGCTCCATGTAGGAGGCGATGCGCATCTGG
>NZ_CP071922.1:2551085-2557108 GCF_017584085.1 Halomonas sp. BM-2019 | reverse complement strand
AAGTCGTTGACGCTGGCCACGCCGCGCACCTCGCGGCGGATCGCCAGGCTGGCCAGGGTGCTGGACAGGCGCGGCATGAAGCGCGACAGGCGGGGCAGCCGGAACCGGGTGAGGGCGGAGAGCAGCTCCGGGTCGTAGGCCAGTCGTCCCAGCACCTCGGCCACCTCCTCATCCCGATAGGGGCGGATTTCGGCCCAGGGGTCGGACGCGATGCTGATATCGGAACGAATCTCGGTCATGGCACTCATCCGCCGCTCGTGGCGCCGGCCTCACCGCCCAGCCAGGCGATCAGGCGATCGATGTTCTCGCCCAGGGCCTGGGCCATCAGTACGAAGTCGGTCTCCAGACGCACCAGGGCATCATCGCCATCGTCGCTGGCGTTGGCCTCGTCGACCAGGGCATCACTGAAACGCAGCGACTTGACCGCCAGGTCATCGTGCAGCACGAAGCTTAGTCGCCCCTCGATCTCCAGGGCCAGCTTGCTGGCCTGGCGGCCGCTCTCCAGCAGCTGCTGGATCTCGTCGCTGTCGAGGTCGACCTGGCGGGCGCGCAGCACGCCGTCATCGCCCTTGGCCTTGAGCTCCACCTGGTCGCCCAGCACCAGGTCGGCGGGACGCGAGTCGGGCTCCACCAGCCACTGGGTCATGGCGCGCATCGGCAGGGTCTGGCTGGCCAGCGGGGTCACCTTGAGGCTGCCCAGGGTCTCGCGGAGCAGGTCGAGTACCTCCTCGGCGCGGGTGCGGGAGCTGGCGTTCACGCCGATCAGCCCACGGCGGGTGTCCCACCACAGGTCGACCTTCTGGCTGCGTACGAAGGCGCGCGGCAGCAGCTCCTCGATCACCTGCTCCTTGAGGGCGATCTTCTCCTGGCGGCGCAGCTTGCGGCCCTCCCGGGCCTCGACCTCGGCGGCACGCTCGTCGGTCTCCTCGCGTACCACCGCGGCCGGCAGCAGTCGTTCCTGGCGCAGCGCGCTGAGCAGCCGCTGGCCTTGCAGCTCATGCAGTCGTGCGTTGCCGGCGCGACCGGCGGGGGTGGTCCAGCCCAGCCGGCGTGGATCCTGGCCGCCCAACGGACGAGCGGCGTGCTCGGCCATGGCCTCCTCGAGGGTCGCGGCGTCCAGCGTCGGGGCGTCGTGCAGACGATAAAGGTGCAAGTGCTTGAACCACATGAAGCATTTCCCGGGGTCAAAAGGATGGCCATTATCCCTGAAGGGGGGCGGGGGTGCCAGCAGGTGGCCGAGCTTCGCTTGCGATGAAACGAGTGTTTGAAAATATCCCCGGGCATTGCCAGAATCCCGGCATCATTTCATTCGACAGGGAGTATTACCATGGATCCACGCGTCACGAGGACTCGTCTACGCGTGCGCGGCTACCACCTCGACGGCTACGGCCACGTCAACAACGCTCGCTACCTGGAATTCCTGGAGGAGGGGCGCTGGGCCTACTTCGACGAGCACCCGGATCTGGCGAGTCGACTGCAGCAGGGCGACGTGGCCTTCGTGGCGGTGAACCTCAACATCGACTATCGCCAGGCGGCGGTGGCGGGTGACGATATTGAGATCCTCACGCGCCTCTCGGCCGTCGGCGGGCGCAGCGCCAGGATGACCCAGGAGATTCGCCGTGAGCGCGACGGTGTCCTGGTCAGCTCGGGCACCCTCACCTTCGTGCTGCTCGACCTCGCCGCCAACCGGGCCATTGCCATCGAGGGTGAGTTGCGTGAGTACCTCGCGCCCCTCGTGCTCGAATAGCCCGCTGCCTTTGCACCGGCCGGAGTGGTATGATGCTGGGCTATCATGGCGCCCGCGGCCTCGCCGGCGAGGGCGGCCAACCCCTTGCAGTGCATAGGATTCGACGACCCATGGGTGACATCGCCAGAGAGATTCTGCCAGTCAACATCGAGGATGAGCTCAAGCAGTCGTACCTCGATTACGCGATGAGCGTGATCATCGGCCGGGCGCTGCCGGACGTTCGCGATGGTCTGAAGCCGGTTCACCGGCGCGTGCTGTTCGCCATGCACGAACTCGGCAATGACTGGAACAAGCCCTACAAGAAGTCGGCCCGCGTGGTGGGCGATGTCATCGGTAAGTATCATCCCCACGGTGACAGTGCCGTCTATGACACCATCGTGCGCATGGCCCAGCATTTCTCCATGCGCCACGTGCTGGTGGACGGTCAAGGCAACTTCGGTTCCATCGACGGCGACAGCGCCGCCGCCATGCGCTACACCGAGGTGCGCATGGCCCGCCTGGCCCATGAGCTGCTGGCCGATCTGGATAAGGACACCGTCGACTGGGTCGACAACTATGACGGCACCGAGCGCATTCCCGACGTGCTGCCCACCAAGGTGCCCAACCTGCTGATCAATGGCTCCTCGGGCATCGCCGTGGGGATGGCGACCAATATCCCGCCACATAACATGGGCGAGGTGATCAACGCCTGCCTGGCGCTGATCGACGACTACACTCTCAGCGTCGACGACCTGATGGAGCACGTTCCGGGGCCGGACTTCCCCACCGGCGCGATCATCAACGGCCGTGCCGGTATCCTCGAGGCCTATCGCACCGGCCGCGGGCGCATCTATGTGCGCGCCTGCCACACCATCGAGCATGACGAGCGCACCGGCCGCGACCATATTATCGTCAACGAGCTGCCCTACCAGGTGAACAAGGCACGGCTGATCGAGAAGATCGCCGAATTGGTCAAGGACAAGAAGATCGAGGGCATCGCCGAGCTGCGCGACGAGTCCGACAAGGACGGGCTGCGGGTGGTCATCGAGACCAAGCGCGGCGAGTCCGGCGAGGTGGTGGTCAACAACCTCTTTGCCCAGACACAGCTGCAGACGGTCTTCGGCATCAACATGGTGGCCATCGAGGACGGCCAGCCGAAGATCATGAACCTCAAGGAGATCCTTGAGGCCTTCATCCGCCATCGCCGCGAGGTGGTGACCCGCCGGACTCTCTTCGAGCTGAAGAAGGCTCGCGAGCGCGGCCATATCCTCGAAGGTCTCACCGTTGCGATCTCCAACATCGACGAGGTGATCGAGCTGATCAAGGCCTCGCCGAACGCTGCCGAGGCCAAGGAGAAGCTGCTGGCCAGGAGCTGGCCGCCGGGTCAGGTCACCGCCATGCTGGAGCGTGCCGGGGCGACCTCCTGCAAGCCCGAGGATCTCGAGGAGGGTTTCGGCCTCAACCCCTCGGCTACCGAATATCGTCTTTCGCCGGCCCAGGCCCAGGCGATTCTGGAGCTGCGCCTGCACCGCTTGACGGGGCTCGAGACCGAGAAGCTCCTCGACGAATACCTGGCGATCCTCGAGAAGATCGCCGAGCTGATGGCGATCCTGGCCTCCAGCGAACGCCTGCTCGAGGTGATCCGCGAAGAGCTCGCCGCGGTGCGCGACCAGTTCGGCGACGCGCGCCGCACCGAGATCCAGGCCAGCCACCTCGACCTCTCCATCGAGGACCTGATCGCCGAGGAGGACATGGTGGTCACCGTGTCCCGCTCCGGCTATGCCAAGACTCAGCCGCTCTCCGACTACCAGGCCCAGCGCCGCGGTGGTCGCGGCAAGTCGGCCACCGCCATGAAGGATGAGGACGTCATCGAGCACCTGCTGGTGGCCTCTACCCACGACACCGTGCTGCTCTTCTCCAATCGCGGCAAGGTCTACTGGCTCAAGGTCTACGAGATGCCGGCCGCCAGCCGTGGCTCGCGGGGCAAGCCACTGGTCAACCTGCTGCCGCTGGACGAGGGAGAAGCCATCAACGCCATCCTGCCGGTGCATGACTATGACCCGAACAGCTATATCTTCTTCGCCACCGCCAAGGGCACCGTCAAGCGCACCAGCCTGGATCAGTTCTCCCGGCCCCGCAGCGTGGGCCTGATCGCCATCGATCTCGAAGAGGGCGATCGCCTGGTGGGGGCGGCGATTACCTCGGGTAGCGACCATGCCATGCTGCTCTCCTCGAACGGCAAGGCGATCCGCTTCGAGGAGGGCAACGTGCGTGCCATGGGGCGCACCGCTCGCGGCGTGCGCGGCATGCGCCTGCTTGACGGCGCCGAGGTGATCAGCCTGATCATCCCCCAGAGCCAGCAGATCGATGCCGATGCCGACGTCGAGACCGAGTCCGAGGAGGGGAAGCCGGCCGAGAACGGCAACGGCGGGCAGATCTATATCCTCACCGCCTCCGAGAACGGCTACGGCAAGCGCACTCGTCTCGAGGAGTTCCCGCTGCGCGGCCGCGGCGGCCAGGGCGTGATCGCCATGCAGACCAGCGAGCGAAACGGCGCGCTGGTCGCCGCGATGCAGGTCTACTCGACCGACGAGATGATGCTGATCACCGATCGCGGCACCCTGGTGCGCACCCGGGTCGATGAGGTCTCCATCACCTCGCGTAACACCCAGGGCGTGATGCTGATCCGTCTGGGCAATGACGAGTCCCTGGTCAAGACCGTCCGTATCGATGAGCCGGGTGACGCTTCGCCGGAATCGGAGGCAGACCCCCATTTCGAAGGTGACGATGAGGAAGGGGAATACGATGGGGCATAACGGCAATGGGGGGCGGCTCTCCATTCATCGCCACTACAACTTCTGTGCCGGGCCGGCGGCGCTACCCACGACCGTGCTGGAGCGGGCCCGCGACGAGCTGCTCGACTATCGGGGGCGTGGCCTGTCGGTGATGGAGATGAGCCACCGCTCGCCCGAGTATGTCGCCATTGCCGAGAAGGCCGAGGCCGACCTGCGCGAGCTGCTGGCCGTGCCGACCCACTACCGGGTGCTGTTCACCCAGGGCGGCGCCAGCCAGCAGTTTGCCGCAGTGCCCTACAACCTGCTCGGTCCGGGGGGGCGTGCCAATTTCCTCAACACCGGCATCTGGAGCCGGAAGGCCATCGGCGAGGCGCGCCACCTGTTCGGCGACGTCCACGTGGCCGCCTCCAGCGAGGCCGGCGGGCACCGAGCGGTGCCGCGTCCGGAGGAGATCGTGCTCTCCAATGATGCGGCCTACCTGCACTACACCGCCAACGAGACCATCGGCGGCCTGGCCTTCGACTACATTCCCGGCAGTGACGGGGGGGGGCCTCGCCGCCCGGATGGCTCCGAGGCGCCGCTGGTCTGCGACCTGTCCTCCAGCATCCTCTCCGGCCCGCTGGATGTCTCCCGGTTCGGGGTGATCTACGCCGGTGCCCAGAAGAACATCGGTCCGGCGGGCCTGGTCGTGGTGATCGTGCGCGACGACCTGCTGGATCGCGCCCGCGACGACATGCCCTCGCTGTTTGGCTACCAGGCGCTCGCGGATGCCGGCTCCATGATCAACACCCCGGCCACCTACAGCTGGTACCTGGCCGGACTGGTTTTCGAGTGGTTGAAGGATGAGGTGGGAGGGCTGGATGCCATGGCGGCCATCAACGCCCGCAAGGCGCAGAAGCTCTACGCCGCCATCGACGCCAGCGACTTCTACACCAACCCCATCGCCGTGGCCAACCGCTCGCGGATGAACGTACCCTTCGTGCTGGCCGACGAGCGCCTGGAGGCGCCCTTCCTGGCCGAGGCCGAGGCGGTGGGGCTGCTCAACCTCAAGGGGCATCGCAGCGTGGGTGGCATGCGAGCCAGTCTCTACAATGCGGTTCCTGAAGCCGCGGTGGATGCGCTGGTCGATTTCATGGCTGATTTCGAGAAACGCCGTGCGTAAGCGCCGAGCTGCAAGCGCCGAGCGCCCAGCCACTCGGTGAGGGCGGCTGGGGAACCAAGTCGCCGGTAATCCAGGTAGGTCAAAGAGAGAAATGGGGGGCCTGTCCCCCATTGACCGAGGAGAAGGGAACCACCCATGACCGATACCCCCATCGATCTCGAGGCGCTGCGTCACCGTATCGACGAGCTGGACAGCGAGATCCTGGTACTGATCAGCGAGCGGGCGGCCTGTGCCCAGCAGGTGGCCCGTGTGAAGCTGGCCGAGGATCCACAGACGGTATTCTACCGCCCTGAGCGCGAGGCCCAGGTGCTGCGCCGGATCATGGCGCTCAACAAGGGCC
>NZ_CP071922.1:2548052-2550985 GCF_017584085.1 Halomonas sp. BM-2019 | reverse complement strand
TATTTATAATTGGCGATTAAAAGAAACCGATCGTTTACATGCCATGGCGACCGAACTGAAAAAAGTGGGCGCCGAGGTTGATGAGCAAGACGATGCTATCGTGATTACGCCGCCGATAGACATTCGTCATGCAGAAATTGCTACCTACGACGATCATCGCATGGCGATGTGTTTCTCACTGCTCGCATTCGCTCCAGCGGGAGTCACCATTCTTGATCCCGATTGTTGTCGCAAGACGTATCCCCTTTTCTTCGCTGACTTTGCATCAGTTTGTCATCCAGAGGCACTAAGGTAACGGCGACAGCGATTTGCTGTCGTTTTAACCGAATTAGGGTGCAATTTTCTCAAAAATCCGTATAATTTCGGCGCCTTGGATCGCTTCTGCTGTTTTATAGTGACAGCGCGAATGCTGATTCAAGGCCAGTTTTTAATAAATGGCTGCAGCTTTGGTGTGCAGTTTATGAGGTCGACATGTCCGATTTAGAACCAACGAATCCAGTGGTTAAGCCAACGGTGGCGCCGGTTATCACAATCGATGGGCCAAGCGGTTCAGGTAAAGGGACGGTGAGCCGTTTGTTATCTGAGAAGCTAGGTTGGCATTTGCTGGATAGTGGGGCAATTTATCGCGTTTTAGCGATCGCTGCGATGCATCATGACTTTAGTCCAGAAGACGAAGAGAGTTTAGTCGCCTTGGCAACCGATCTTGACGTTGAGTTTGTTGCTAGTGAAGAAACCGGCATGACCCACGTCATTCTTGAAGGCGAAGACATTACCATGACGATTCGCACGGAAGAAGTCGGTATGCGGGCATCGAAAATCGCGGCATTACCGAGCGTGCGAGAAGCGCTACTTCGCCGCCAGCGGGGCTTTCGGGACTTGCCCGGGTTAGTTGCCGATGGTCGTGATATGGGAACCGTAGTTTTCCCTGACGCGGAAGCCAAAATATTTTTAACCGCTAGCCCGGAAGAGCGGGCCCAGCGCCGCTTCCTACAATTGCAGGAAAAGGGCTTTGATGCTAATATGAACAGCTTGATCGATGAGATTAAAGCGCGTGACGAACAAGACACGAATCGCTCTGTAGCGCCATTGAAGCCAGCGGAGCATTCGCTCATTCTAGATTCAACAGAAATGAGCATTGATGAGGTGTTGCAAGCGATATTGCAATTTGCCCATAGTAAGCTTTCGGGCCAGCAATAATTTGCGGCTCAGCAAGTATTGAAATGAAGTGCAAAGGCACTTTAGTTCAAGGGTCGGAGCGACGGAATGTACCGACAAATTTAAACAACCCCGCCGAGAGGGAGTTCCGGTGGATGTCCATTAAGCGAAGTTAATTAAACTTATGACTGAAAATTTTGCCCAGCTGTTTGAGGAAAGCCTCAAAGAAGTCGAAACCCGTCCTGGTTCTATCATCAAAGGCACTGTCGTTGCTATCGAGAAAGACCTAGTTCTGGTTGACGCCGGCCTGAAATCTGAAAGTGCCATCCCTGCAGAGCAGTTCTTTAACTCTGAAGGTAAGTTGGACATCGCTGTTGGTGATACTGTTGAAGTAGCACTTGACGCGGTAGAAGACGGTTTCGGTGAAACCATCCTGTCTCGTGAAAAAGCGAAACGCTTTGAAGCGTGGTTGCAGCTTGAGTCTGCACACGAAAAAGAAGAAACAGTGATCGGTGTGATCAGCGGTAAAGTAAAAGGCGGCTTCACAGTCGACCTGAACGGTGTACGTGCATTCTTACCTGGTTCATTGGTAGACGTGCGTCCAATCCGTGATACTGCCCACCTTGAGAACCGTGACCTTGAGTTCAAAGTGATCAAGCTTGACCAGAAACGCAACAACGTTGTTGTTTCTCGCCGTGCAGTTATCGAGAAAGAAAACAGTGCAGAGCGTGACGAGCTGCTTGAAAACCTACAAGAAGGCCAAGAAGTTAAGGGTATCGTTAAGAACCTGACTGATTACGGCGCATTCGTAGACTTAGGCGGTGTTGACGGTCTGTTACACATCACTGATATGGCTTGGAAACGTGTGAAGCACCCAAGTGAAATCGTGAATGTTGGTGACGAAATCAACTGTAAAGTATTGAAGTTCGATCGCGACCGTACCCGTGTATCTTTAGGCCTCAAGCAGTTAGGCGAAGATCCGTGGAGCGATATCGCAAATCGTTATCCAGAGAGCTCAACTCTGTCTGGCCGCGTAACTAACCTGACTGATTACGGTTGTTTCGTTGAGTTAGAAGAAGGCGTTGAAGGTCTGGTTCACGTTTCTGAAATGGATTGGACGAACAAAAACGTTCACCCATCGAAGATCGTTAACTTAGACGACGTTGTTGAAGTAATGGTTCTTGAGATTGACGAAGAGCGTCGCCGTATTTCTCTTGGTATCAAGCAGTGCAAACCAAACCCATGGGAAGAGTTTGCGAAGAACCACCAGAAGGGTGACAAGGTTAGCGGTAAGATCAAGTCAATCACTGACTTCGGTATCTTTATCGGTCTTGATGGCAACATCGACGGTCTTGTTCACTTGTCTGACATTTCTTGGAACGCTACTGGCGAAGAAGCGGTACGTGACTTCAAGAAAGGCGAAGAAGTTGAAGCTGTTGTTCTGCAAGTTGACGCAGAGCGCGAGCGTATCTCTCTGGGTATCAAGCAAATTTCTGAAGATCCAGTAAATAACTTCCTTGCGGCTCACAAGAAGGGTGCTATTGTTAAAGGTAGTATCACTGAAGTTGACGCGAAAGGCGCAACAGTGAGCTTGGCGGACGGTGTTGAAGGTTACATTCGTGCATCTGACATCTCTCGTGAGCGTATCGAAGACGCTTCGACTGTGTTGAAAGCCGGTGAAGAAGTTGAAGCTCGCTACATGGGCATCGACCGCAAAAACCGCGTAATCAGCTTGTCAATCAAAGCGAAAGACGAAGCCGAAGAAAAAGCAGCACTGG
>NZ_CP071922.1:2547651-2548007 GCF_017584085.1 Halomonas sp. BM-2019 | reverse complement strand
TTGAAAAACTGATAAATAAGCAGCCAGAGCTGCAACCGAAAGATGTTGAACGTGGTGTTCGAGAGATTCTCGAAGTCATGGTTCATTCATTAGCCGCAGGCGACCGCATTGAAATTCGCGGGTTCGGTAGTTTTTCATTACACTATCGCAAACCCCGAGTTGGTCGAAACCCGAAAACCGGCGAGCAGGTTGATTTAGGTGGCAAATATGTCCCTCATTTCAAACCAGGCAAAGCATTGCGGGAAAGGGTGAACGAAGCGGCGCAAGGTTAACGTTTTGCAGAAGCCGAACTTTTAAAAAAGGCATGCTATAATGGCATGCCTTTTTATTTTTCTGCGTTCAGCAAGGGAAAATTA
>NZ_CP071922.1:2546235-2547551 GCF_017584085.1 Halomonas sp. BM-2019 | reverse complement strand
CAGCGAGCGGGCGGCCTGCGCCCAGCAGGTGGCCCGGGTCAAGCTGGCCGAGGATCCACAGACGGTGTTCTACCGCCCTGAGCGCGAGGCCCAGGTGCTGCGCCGGATCATGGCGCTCAACAAGGGCCCCCTGGAGGACGAGGAGGTGGCGCGGCTGTTCCGGGAGATCATGTCGGCCTGCCTGGCGCTCGAGCAGCCGGTCAAGGTGGCCTATCTGGGGCCGGAGGGCACCTTCACCCAGCAGGCGACCCTCAAGCACTTCGGCGACAGCGCCATCAGCCTGCCCATGGCGGCCATCGACGAGGTGTTCCGCGAGGTGGAGGCCGGTGCCGCCCACTACGGGGCCGGTGGAGAACTCCACCGAGGGGGTCGTCAACCACACCCTGGACTCCTTCATGGATTCCAGCTTGCGGATCTGCGGCGAGGCGGTGCTGCGTATCCACCACCACCTGCTGGTGGGGGAGACGACCCGCCAGGACAAGGTGTCGCGCATTTACTCCCATCCCCAGTCTTTCGCCCAGTGCCGCAAGTGGCTCGACGCCCACTTCCCCCAGGCCGAGCGGGTGCCGGTGTCATCCAATGCCGAGGCGGCCCGGCTGGTCAAGACCGAATGGCACAGCGCGGCCATCGCCGGCGACATGGCGGCCAAGCTCTACGGGCTGACCAGGCTGGCGGAGAAGATCGAGGATCGCCCGGACAACTCCACGCGCTTCCTGATCATTGGCCATCAGGACGTGCCCATGTCCGGCGAGGACAAGACCTCCATCGTGGTGGCCATGCGCAACCAGCCCGGCGCACTGCATGACCTGCTGGAGCCCTTCCATCGCCACCAGATCGACATGACCCGCCTGGAAACCCGGCCTTCGCGCAGCGGGGTGTGGAACTACGTCTTCTTCATCGACTTCAAGGGACATCGCGACGAGCCGCGGGTGGCGGCGGTGCTCGAGGAGGTGCGGCTGCGCGCCTCCGAGGTCAAGGTGCTGGGCTCCTACCCCGTGGGCGTGCTCTAGGCCATGGCGGTGACGGAAAGGCGCATCCTGATCGTTGGCCTGGGGCTGATCGGCGGCTCCCTGGCCGCGGCCCTGCGCGCCGCCGGATTTCGGGGCCCCATCCTCTCCTGCGACCCGGATCCCGACGAGATCGCCCGGGGCGTCGAGATGGGGCTGATCGAACGCGGCGCCACCGAGCTGGCCTCGGTCATCGAGGGCGCCTCTCTGATCGTGCTCGCCGTGCCGGTGCTGGCCATGCGCGGCGTCCTGGCCGAGCTGGCCGGCTGCCTGGAGCGTGCCGCCCCCGAGGTGGTGATCACCGATGTG
>NZ_CP071922.1:2534343-2546225 GCF_017584085.1 Halomonas sp. BM-2019 | reverse complement strand
CCCAACCTGGTGCTGGGCCACCCCATCGCCGGCTCCGAGAAGAGTGGCGTGGCGGCGGCCGATCCCGCCCTCTACGCGCGCCACAAGGTGATCCTGACCCCCGAGGCCGACACCGACCCGGCGGCGCTTTCCCGGGTCCGCGCACTGTGGGCGGCCTGCGGTGCCGAGGTGCTGGAGATGGATCCCGGGCGGCACGATCAGGTGCTGGCCCGCACCAGTCATCTGCCGCACCTGCTGGCCTTCTCCCTGGTGGATACCCTGGCGCGCCAAGACGAGCGGTTGGAGATCTTCCGCTACGCCGCCGGGGGCTTTCGCGATTTCACCCGCATCGCCGGCAGCGACCCGGTGATGTGGCGGGACATTTTCATTGCCAACCGCGAGGCGGTGCTGGCCTCGCTGGACGATTTCGAGGCCGGCGTGGCGCGCCTGCGCCGTGCCATCGAGGCGGGCGACGGCGACGTCATGCTGGCGACCTTCGACCGGGCCAGCCACGCGCGCCACTACTTCGAATCCCTACTCAACCAGACCAGCTATCAGGCGGAATACCAGATGCAACAACAAGGCAAGCTGCGCTACCGGGTGGCTCCGGGCGGCAACGTCATTGGCCACATTCGCGTGCCCGGCGACAAGTCGATCTCCCACCGCTCCATCATGCTCGGCGCCCTGGCCGAAGGCGTCACCGAGGTGAAGGGCTTTTTGGAGGGAGAGGATAGCCTGGCCACCCTGCAGGCCTTCCGCGAGATGGGGGTGGCCATCGAAGGCCCCCACCAGGGGCGGGTGACCATTCACGGCGTCGGCCTGCACGGCCTCAAGGCGCCCGCCGGGCCCCTCTACGTGGGCAATGCCGGCACCGCCATGCGCCTCTTCGCGGGGCTGCTGGCCGGCCAGGCCTTCGACACCGAACTGACCGGCGATACCTCCCTGACCAAGCGCCCCATGGGGCGGGTGGCCGATCCGCTGCGCCTGATGGGCGCCGAGCTCGACACCGCCGAGGGGGGGCGTCCCCCGCTGCGCATCCATGGCGGCAGGCCGCTCAAGGGCATCGCCTACGAGATGCCCATGGCCAGCGCCCAGGTGAAGTCCTGCCTGCTGCTGGCCGGGCTCTACGCCGAGGGGGAGACCCGCGTGCGCGAGCCGGCGCCGACCCGCGACCACACCGAGCGCATGCTGCAGGGGTTCGGGTACGAGGTGCATCGCGAGGGCGACACCTGCTGGCTCCAGGGTGGCGGCAGGCTGACCGCCGCCCCCATCGATGTGCCCTCCGACATCTCGTCGGCCACCTTCTTCCTGGTCGCCGCGGCGATCACGCCGGGCGCTGACCTGGTGCTTGAGCACGTCGGCATCAATCCGACCCGCATCGGCGTGATCAACATCCTCAGGCTGATGGGCGCCGACCTGCGCCTCGAGAACGAGCACGAGGTGGGCGGCGAGCCGGTGGCCGACCTGCATATTCGCCACGCGCCGCTCAAGGGTATCGACATTCCCCTCGACCAGGTGCCGCTGGCCATCGACGAATTCCCGGCGCTGTTCATCGCCGCGGCCAACGCCGAAGGCGTGACGCGGCTGCGCGGGGCCGACGAACTGCGCGTCAAGGAGTCCGACCGGCTGCAGGCCATGGCCGATGGCCTGGCCATCATCGGCGTCGAGCATACCCTCTATCCGGACGGCATCGATATCGTCGGGGGTGGTAAAGCCGAGGGCCCCAACTACGGCGGCGGGCGCATCGACAGCCTCGAGGATCACCGCATCGCCATGGCATTCACCATCGCCGCGCTGCGGGCCGGCGGCGAGATCGTCATCGATGACTGCGCCAATGTGACGACCTCCTTCCCGGGTTTCACCGACCTGGCCCGTCGGGTCGGTCTGACGCTCGAGGAGGAGCGGGCCGAGGAGGGGGCATGAGGGAGGTGAGCAAGGCCACGGTGCTGACCATCGACGGCCCTGGCGGGGCCGGCAAGGGCACCATCAGCCGGCTGCTCGCTGAGCGCCTGGGCTGGCACCTGCTCGATTCCGGGGCCCTCTACCGGCTCACGGCCCTTGCCGCCGGCAGGCATGGCGTGGCCCTCGACGACGAGACCGCACTCGCCGAGGTGGCGCGCTCACTCGACGCGGTGTTCGTGGCCCAGGAGGAGGGGACCCGGGTGCTTCTGGATGGGGCTGATGCCACTACCACCATCCGCACCGAACAGGTCGGCGATGCCGCCTCCCGGGTGGCGGCCCTGCCGGCGGTGCGTGAGGCGCTGCTCGCGCGCCAGCGCGACTTCCGTCAGCCGCCTGGCCTGGTGGCCGATGGTCGCGACATGGGCACCGTGGTGTTCACCGATGCGCCTCTCAAGGTCTTCCTTACCGCCTCGGCCACCGAACGGGCCCATCGACGCCAGCGCCAGTTGCGAGAGGTCGGGGTGGATGCTAATCTATCGAGTCTTTTAAAGGAGATTCAGGCGCGCGATGCACGCGATATGCAACGCAGCGTGGCCCCGCTCAAGCCGGCCGATGATGCCATCATGCTTGACACCACGCGCCTGACGATACCGGAAGTGGTGGATCGGCTGACGGAACTGCTGACCGAACGGGGTCTGGCATCCGGCACTTGAAACTCCCTTGCGGCGTTCCCGGCAGCATGTGATGACGTGGCTCGGCACCGATTGCCGAGAGCCGAGCCAGGTCGAACCAGCGCCAACATCTCCGGGGGCATGGCAAATAAGGCCCGCACTCGCTGGTGGTGCGGAGGAAGCGGCTCCGCCGCACTTAAACGTTGATCACGTAGGAACATCATGAGCGAAAGCTTTGCTGAACTGTTTGAGCAGTCTCTCCAGGACATCAACATGGAGCCCGGCGCCATCGTCGTGGCTACCGTCGTCGACATCGAGGGTGACTGGGTCACCGTCAATGCCGGCCTGAAGTCCGAAGGTCAGATTCCCGCGGCCCAATTCCGCGACGATAGCGGCGAACTGACCATCGCCGTCGGCGATGAGGTCCATGTCGCCCTGGAAGCCGTCGAGGACGGTTTCGGCGAGACCCGCCTGTCACGCGAGAAGGCCAAGCGTGCCGAAGCCTGGAAGGTGCTGGAAGCGGCCTTCGAGAAGGATGAGATCGTCAAGGGCGTGATCAACGGCAAGGTCAAGGGCGGCTTTACTGTCGACGTCGACTCCATCCGTGCCTTCCTTCCGGGTTCTCTGGTCGACGTGCGTCCGGTGCGCGATACCACGCACCTCGAGAACAAGGAGCTTGACTTCAAGGTCATCAAGCTCGACCCGAAGCGCAACAACGTGGTCGTCTCCCGTCGCGCCGTGCTCGAAGCCGAGAACAGCGCCGAGCGTGAGGCCCTGCTGGCTACCCTTCAGGAAGGTCAGCAGATCGTCGGTATCGTCAAGAACCTTACCGACTACGGTGCCTTCGTCGACCTGGGCGGCGTCGATGGCCTGCTGCATATCACCGACATGGCCTGGAAGCGCATCAAGCATCCCAGCGAGATCGTGGCCGTGGGCGACGAGATCAGCGTCAAGGTGCTCAAGTTCGACCGCGAGCGCAACCGCGTATCGCTGGGCCTGAAGCAGCTGGGTGAGGATCCCTGGGTCAACATCAAGGATCGCTACCCCGAAGGCACCAAGGTGCACGCAAAGGTCACCAACCTGACTGACTACGGCTGCTTCGCCGAACTGGAGGAAGGCGTCGAGGGTCTGGTCCACGTTTCCGAGATGGACTGGACCAACAAGAACATCCACCCCTCCAAGGTGGTCCAGGTCGGCGACGATGTGGATGTCATGGTGCTGGACATCGACGAGGAGCGTCGTCGTATCTCCCTGGGCATCAAGCAGTGCACCGCCAACCCCTGGGAAACCTTCAGCGGCCAGTTCAACAAGGGCGACCGCGTTTCCGGGACCATCAAGTCGATTACCGACTTCGGTATCTTCATTGGTCTGGAAGGCGGCATCGATGGCCTGGTGCACCTGTCCGACATCTCCTGGACCGATACCGGCGAGGAAGCCGTGCGCTCCTTCAAGAAGGGCGACGAGGCGGAGGCCGTGATCCTCTCCATCGATCCGGAGCGTGAGCGCATCTCCTTGGGTATCAAGCAGCTGGATACCGATCCGGTGGCCGAGTTCCTGGCCGTCAACGACAAGGGCTCCATCGTCACCGGCCGTGTGGTCGAGGTCGATGCCAAGCAGGCCCAGGTTGAACTGGCCACCGATGTCGTTGCCGTGCTGAAGGCTTCGGAGATCAGCGCCGATCGCGTCGAGGACGCCCGCAACGTGCTGAGCGAAGGCGACAGCGTCGAGGCCCGCATCATCGGCGTCGATCGCAAGAACCGCCAGATCGCCCTGTCCGTCAAGGCCAAGGACCAGGACGAGACTCGCCAGAACCTCAAGAAACTGCGCGAAGAGAGCGTCGAGGCGGGTGGCCCGACCACCATCGGCGACCTCATCAAGCAGCAGATGGGTCAGGACTGATCGGGAAAGCCTTTCCGACGGACCACAGGCCGCCGCCCCTCGGGGCGGCGGTCTTGTTTTATGCGACGTAAAGGCTTCGAGCCCGGGCGTTCAGTTGGCGAGGGGCCTGGCTTCGGCGGCCCTTGGTCGGCAAGTTGGCCTATATCGAATTTGGTTTCCTTAAATGCAGGCTCGGGACTGTCGATTAATGGCATCCGGCAACTTGCCAATTAATAACGTCTTGGCCAGACTGTTGCTATCAATGGCTCAAACGGCGCATAATGCAGTTCCCGTTGTACTTGCCAACTTGCAACAAGGAAGCAAAGATATGTCCCTGCTCACCGAATACATGCAGATGGAACAGCAGCTCAAGCAACTCCAGGAAAACCTGGATAAGCTGCAGAACGACAAGCGCCTCCAGTCGGAGCTCGAGTTCAAGGATCGCCTCGAGTCACTGATGAAGGAGTTCGACAAGAGTGCCGCCGATGTGATGGCACTACTGAATCCGAAGCCGGCGGCTTCAGCACCCAAGGCAGTCTCCAGTGCCGCCGGTGGGCGCCGCAAGCGCAAGCTGAAGATCTACAAGAACCCGAATACCGGTGAAGTCGTCGAGACCCGTGGCGGCAACCAGAAGACGCTCAAGGCGTGGAAGGACGAGTTCGGTGCCGACACCGTCGAGTCCTGGCTGGTCCGCGTCGAGGAGTGACCGCTACGCGCCAGCGAATGTTCGCCGACGGCGCCCTTGGGGCGCCGTCGGCGTTTAGGCCGTCGGCAAGGCCAGTTTGACGAGTTGCCGAGACCGTTGATACCGAGTTGCCCTGGCTGGCGTTGCCGGGCCCTTCGCCATGGGGCCCAATGGCGGTATACTGACTTCCTTCATCCCTGTCTGGGATGGCCCTCGCTGCAGGCCTTGCCTTCTGTCGTCCCCACGAATGACCGGTAACGAATGAAACATCAGACCAATCGAAAGCCGATGGATGAGCGTGAGAAGTTGCGCAAGTTCCGTGAACTCGACGACGCCTTTGCCGAGGCGCTCCGTGAACTCGACCGTCCCGATTGCCAGCTGGAAATCCCCACCGGTCCGCCGATGGCTCCCCTGGCAGAGGAGGTCGAGCAGGACGAGGCGACTCGTCAGCAGCGCTTCGAGGAGCGGCTCCGCGCGCTGATGCAGGAGTACCACCAGCCCGCCGAGCAGGTCGCCCGGCTGCTACAGGCCCTGAAGAAGATGGGGCGTATCGCCTGAGCCCGGCGGCAGGATGGCTTATTCCTCGGTCACGCCGGTGGCAATCTCCAGTGCGTCGATACGGGCAAGAGCCTCGTCGCGGTTGCCGCCGCACAGCGCCGCCTCGAACTGGAAGCGCTCGCAGAGCGCCGGCCGGCGGGAGTCGCCGAACAGGCGGCAGAGGTTCTGCGCGTCCAGCTGCACGCAGCGCACGCCCGCCGGCTTGCCCTGGGGCATGCCGGGAATCGGCGAGTTGATCGACGGGGCGATGCAGCAGGCGCCACAGCCGGGACGGCACTCGCCCTCGGCGGCTTTCGGATGGTACTCGCTCCTTTCGATCGCGGTTCGTGCGGCCGCTTCGCGCCGGCTCATGGGCGTGCCTCGGCGATGGCGCCCTTGTCGATTCCCTCGAAGGCCTTCACCCGGGTGGCCCGACCGGTCTCCCGCGTGATCTGCCTCGCCAGCCAGGCCGCGATCTGTTCGACCGTGGTGGGCGTGGGCAGCACCTGGCAGCGTTCGGCGGGCAGGCGCAGCAGGAAGCTGCCCTGTTCGGCGCGGTAGCCGGTGGTCAGCCGGGGCGGATAGCTCGGCTCGACCTCTGCCACGAGGTCCGCCTCGTCGACCAGATAGGTATCGGCCAGGCGCTTGGCCCAGCGCGCCTCCAGGTCATGGGCGCGCCTGCCCTCCTGCCAGATCTGCAGGCGGGAGCGGTGACCGTGGGCGATGCGCTGGCAGTTGCCGACATGGCGTCTCAGACCGTGGCTGTAGGTGTAGGCGGCCTCCTCGATGCGCTCCTCGTGCAGATGCAGGCGGATCGCGCTGACCCTCGGCGGTGGGCGTCGCGACAGCTCGCCGCTCAGGTGGTCGGCGAGGCGTTCGGGCGTGATCTCCCCCCAGGGCAGCAGAGTGAAGGCCTGGCGAGGTCCGCGCACCTCCATGGCCCAGGGCAGGCGGGTCTTGACGCAGACCCCCTCGCGACAGTCCGCCACGTCCATGCCCGGCGCGCGGGTCGGTACCAGCAGGGTGTGGTCGATGCCAGCGTCCAGGCGCTGTTTGATCCACGGCTTGACCTCGCCGAAATCGAACAGCATGCCATCCTCGCCGAGCTCCCCGTCGAGTTCCACGTCCACGTGCCAGCTGGCCCCGACCAGGCCGCGACCGGGGCACCAGAGCGAGACGTCCAGTTGGGTGAGTCGGTTGACGAAGAGTGTCATCAGTCGATTCCCGTGATCTTGTGGGTCTGCAGCGAGAGCCGCCACTGGGGATGGGCCAGGCAGTAGGCCACGCACTCGGCCATGGTGCTGCCTACCTTGCCGGTTGGGGCGGTATCCATCGGCTGCAGGAAGAAATGGGCGAAGTCGAGCCGGCTGAACCTTTCCGGCGGGGCATCCGCCTGGGGGTAGACCAGCTTCAGCTCGTCGCCCGCGGTGATGGCCAGCTCGGTGGCGCCCTTGGGGCTGACGCAGAGCCAGTCGATGCCGGCGGGGGCGGGCAGGGTGCCGTTGGTCTCCACGGCCACCTCGAAGCCCTGCTCGTGCAGGGCCTGGATCAGCGCCGCGTCGAGCTGCAGCAGCGGCTCGCCCCCGGTGAAGACCACATAGGGCGTCGCCGCTCTCACGGTCAGGCCGTCCCGGTCGGGCCACAGCGCCGTCAGATGGGCGGCCAGGGCCTCGGCGTTGGCGAAGCGCCCGCCGTTCTGGCCGTCGGTGCCGATGAAGTCGGTATCACAGAAGCGACAGGCCGCGCTGGCCCGATCCGCCTCGCGCCCCGACCAGAGGTTGCAGCCCGAGAAGCGGCAGAAGACGCTGGCACGCCCGGTCTGCCCGCCCTCGCCCTGCAGGGTGTAGAAGGCCTCCTTGACGTGATACATCAGGCCCCCCGGCGTGCGACGCCCGAGGCGGCGGGGTCGGGCCGCTGCCCATCGGCGGCGGGGGCGGGCCGCTGAGAGTCAGAGTAGTAACCCAGGGGATCGACGACCCCGTTGGCGGCAAAGGCCGCCAGGCGCTCGCGACAGCTGCCGCAGCGCCCGCAGGCCAGTCGCTCGCCAAGGTAGCAGGTCCAGGTCTCGGCATAGTCGAGCCCCATGGCCAGTCCGTCGGCGAGGATCTCCGCCTTGCTGGCGCGCAGGTAGGGCGCGTGGATCTCGACGGGCTCGAAGTTGGCGATGCCGGCCACGGCATTCATCGCCTCGACGAACTCGGGGCGGCAGTCGGGGTAGAGCACGTGGTCGCCGCCGTGGGCCCCGTAGTCGACTCGCGACGCGCCGATGTTCACCGCCTTGGCGATGGCCAGCGACAGCAGGATCATGTTGCGGTTCGGCACCACCGTGGCGGTGAGATTCTCCGCGGCGTAGTCGCCGTCGGGCATCTCGCGGCTGGCGTCGGTGAGCGCCGAGTTGTCGATCAGGGCGTGGATGGCGCGAATATCCACCACCTGGTGGGGCACGCCGAGCTCGCGGCAGACCCGGGCGGCCACCTCGAGTTCGCGGGCGTGGCGCTGGCCGTAGTCGAAGGAGAGGGCGTGGACCTCGAGTCCCTCGCGCAGGGCGCGGTGCAGCAGGGTGTAGGAGTCCATGCCGCCGGAGTAGATCACCACGGTGGCGCGGCTGGCCGCCGTGGGGGAAGCTGAAAGGGTCATAGATAGCGGGTCTCGTCGCGGAGAATTTGTCGCCCCTGCGCCCTTCGAGACAGGCGCCGGGAAGCCGGGATCCGGTCCGGCAGGGCCACTATTCTACTTGACCGGCAAGACAAGTGCACGGGAAGCCTCCGGCAGGGTGTCGCAGGCGCTCGGCGCTCGGCGCTCGGCGCTCGGCGCTCGGCGCTCGGCGCTCGGCGCTCGGCGCTCGGCGCTCGGCGCTCGGCGCTCGGCGCTGCTATAATATTCCGCCTCATTTTCCCCGCGTCCTCCGTGACGCCATCGTCCTGACAACGGTGACTCTATGCAAGCCCCCGAACTGCTCTCCCCCGCGGGAACGTTCAAGAACATGCGCTACGCCTTCGCCTATGGCGCCGATGCCGTCTATGCCGGCCAGCCCCGCTATTCGCTGCGCGTGCGCAACAACGACTTCAAGATCGATAACCTTCACCGCGGCATCGCCTACGCCCACGCGCGGGGCAAGCAGTTCTACGTGGCCTCCAACATCGCGCCGCACAACAGCAAGCTGAAGACCTACCTGCGCGATATGGAACCCGTCATCGAGGCCGGGCCGGATGCGCTGATCATGTCCGACCCGGGGCTGATCATGATGGTGCGCGAGCGCTGGCCCGAGCAGGTGATCCACCTCTCGGTGCAGTCCAACGTGGTCAACTGGGCGGCGGCGAAGTTCTGGCAGCGCCAGGGCATCAGCCGCATCATCCTGTCGCGTGAGCTGTCGCTTGCGGAGATCGGCGAGATCCGCGCCGAGTGTCCGGACCTCGAGATCGAGACCTTCGTCCACGGGGCGCTGTGCATCGCCTACTCCGGGCGCTGCCTGCTCTCCGGCTACTTCAACCATCGCGATCCCAACCAGGGCACCTGCACCAACGCCTGCCGCTGGAAGTACAACACCGTGGCCGCGGCCCATGACGAGACCGGCGACCTGGTGCCGGCCAACTCGGCGGCCGCCCATGCGGCAAGCGGTGTCTGGAATCCGGGGCAGGGGAGTGCCCAGGGCGGGCTGATCGCCTCCGGCGGGGGCAGTGCCACGCTGACCGAGAGCGCCGCCAGCACCGCCACAGCCGGCGGGGTGGAGGGCCAGGACGAGCTCTCGGCGCTGATCGAGGACCGCACCCGCCCCGGCGAGCTGATGCCGGTGTTCGAGGATGAGCACGGCACCTACATCATGAACTCCAAGGACCTGCGCGCCGTCCAGCACGTGCCGCGTCTCACCGAGATGGGGGTCACCTCGCTGAAGATCGAGGGACGCACCAAGTCCCACTACTACGTGGCGCGCACCGCCCAGGTCTACCGCCGGGCCATCGACGACGCCGTGGCCGGCCGACCCTTCGACATGCGCCTGATGGACGAGCTCGACAACCTGGCCAACCGCGGCTACACGGAGGGGTTCTATCGCCGCCACGTCCACGACGAGTACCAGAACTACGAGCAGGGCAACTCGGTGGGGGTGCACCAGCAGTTCGTCGGCGAGGTGATCGGCTATGACCCGGGGCACGGTGTGCTGGAAGTGGACGTCAAGAACCGTTTCGAGGTGGGGGACGGCATGGAGCTGATGCTGCCGGGCGGCAATCGCCGCTTCGTGCTCGAGCAGATCGAGAACCGGCGCGGCGAATCCGTGGGGGCGGCCCCGGGCTCGGGTCACGTAGTGCGCATTCCGGTGCCCGGCGAGGCCATCGCCCCGGAGCGCATCGAGTTCGCGCTGCTGATGCGCGATCTTGGCTAGGGGCCCGGGCTGGCGCCTGCCGGCCGGGACTGGCACCATGAGCGCCATCTGCCTATCGGAAGGTGATTGATGTTCAACGACAGTTCAGTGCGTCGTCCCTGGCGGGTGGCGGCGGTAGGAGCGGCCGTGCTCATGGCGCTCTACCTGTGGATCTGGCACTCGCCCGACCTGGCGGACCTGCAGCGCTGGGCCGATCAGGCATCGCACCATCCCGCGGTGATCGTCAGCGTCATCCTGGTGATGGCGGTGACCCTGGCCCTCGGCCTGCCGGGCAGTATCGGCCTGTGGCTGATCGCCCCCTTCTACCCCCCCCTGGCGGCCACGCCGATGCTGATCGTCGGCAGCGTGGGCGGCGCGCTCGGCGCCTACTGGCTCTCCGCGCGGGTCGGGGATCGCTGGACGCCGAAGGGGTTGACCCGCAAGATCATGCGTCGCCTGGAGCGACGCAGCGACTTCATGACCCAGTGCGCCCTGCGCGTGCTGCCGGGCTTCCCCCACTCGGTGGTCAACTATGCCGCCGGCCTGCTGCGCCTGCCACTGGGGACCTTCGTGTGGGCGGCGGTCATCGGCCTCGGGGTGAAGTGGGCGGTCTATGCCAGCGCCATCTACGGCGCCCTGGAGGCGGTGGAGAGCGACGAGTCCCTGGGCATCGGGGTGGTGCTGCCGCTGCTGGCGCTCACCGCCCTGCTGCTGCTGGGCGCCTGGGTCCGGCGACGCGTGGAGGCCGGCGGCCAGGTCACGAACGGTTAGCCTGGCCGCCGGCCATCAGGGCTTGCGCAGCGAGGCGTTCAGATGGTCGACCACCTCCGCCCAGTCGGCGTCCTCCTCGAGGGCCTCGCGCAGGAATTCGGCCTGACCCTCGTTCCAGCAGGGCGCGTCGGGCAGGGCAATCTCCTCGGGAATAGGCCCGTTGCGTTCGATGAAGCGCTTGATCGCCTCCGGGTCCGAGGCCAGTCCCAGCTGCTCGAAGAGTTCGGTGAAGGGGTGGTCGGGATGTTCCATGGCGGCTCTCCTTGCGGTGTCGGCGCGATGTTGGACTCCATCCCACCATAGCGGCTCGCGCCCTGGGCTGCATGGTCGGCGTCAACGCTGCGGGCTGCGCGATCAGCGCTCGCCCACCAGCGGCTCGAGAAAGCGCTGGCGCCGCTGGTCGTCGCTGAGCGGCTGGGCCAGCAGATGCACCAGCTTGGTCATCGCCGCTTCCGGGGTCATGGCGTCTCCGGCGACCACCCCGGCGGCCTGCAGGCCCCGGCTCGCCGCATACTGGCCGATGGCCAGGCCGCCGTGGGGACACTGGCTGATCGCCGCCAGCAGCTTGCCCTGGCCGCTGGCCTCGGCGAGCACCCCGAGCAGGGCGGGGTCCTCCGGGAGATTGCCGCCGCCCCACACCTCGAGCAGGGCCCCCTGGAGCCTCGGGTCGCCGAGCCAGGCGGCGACCTGGCGAGCCGCGATGCCCGGCCACAGCGCGAGGCGCGCCACCCCGCCGTCGGCCAGGGGCCCATAGTCGGGCAGCTCGAAGCGCGGCGCGCCGCGCTGCTGCCGCGCAAGCCCGCGCGCCGGATAGAGGACGGCATCGTCGCCGACCCGCTCGCCGAGCAGCGGGTAGTTGGGGCTCGCGAAGGCCTCGGCGTCCCGGGTGTGCCACTTGCGGGCCCGCACGCCGCGCAGCAGGCGGCCGCCGAAGGCGATGGCCACCTCCTGAAGCGCCGGGTCAGCGGCGAAACGCAGCGCCAGCTCCACGTTGTCGGCGGCGTCGCTGCCGGCCGCCTCCAGGGGCTGCATGGCGCCGGTCACCACCACCGGGCGGTCCAGGCCCTGCAGCTGATAGGCCAGGCTGGCGGCCGTCCACGCC
>NZ_CP071922.1:2529294-2534243 GCF_017584085.1 Halomonas sp. BM-2019 | reverse complement strand
CGGTGCCGTGCAGCACCACGATGCCGGCGTGCCGGCGCAGGCGGCCGGCCAGCTGCCCCGCCAGGCGCTGCCACTCCCGCGGGGTGGCGGCGCTGGAGTCGATGGGGGCGGGCAGGGCCAGCACCTCATGGTCGGGAAGCGCTGCGCGGCGCTGGGCGGGCAGGGCGGCCAGGGCGCGGGCCAGGCGCGCCGCGATGTCGCCGCCGGGGGCCAGGCCGTGCTCGCCCGCCACCATGCCCAGGGTGCCCCCGGTGTAGACCACCAGCGGGGGGCGCAGGGCGTGAGGGGCGGCGTCGACAGGCATGGGCAGGCTCCGGGAGTCGGGTGAGGTCGACCATGATACGAAGGGGCGGACGGGGCCGCCAGGCTCATCCGTCGATTCGCACCCGCACGCCCTCGGCGACCCGCTCGCCCGGATGGGTGATGACGAGGTCGCCGACCTCCAGGCCGTCCAGCAGCTGGGTGACGAGGCCGCTGCGCCGCCCCAGGGTCACCGGCGCCTGGCGGGCGCGACCCTCCTCCACGCGGAACACCACCCACTGGCCGTCGGCGCGGAACAGGGCGCTGGTGGGCAGCTGCACCACCGCATCGGCCTGCCAGACCAGGAACTCGGCGTCGACCCGGAAGCCGCTGCCGAGGCCCAGGGCGGCGGGCTCGGCCTCTCCGTCGAAGTCGATGATCACCGGCACCCGCTGCTCGTCGACGCCCAGCGCCGAGACGCGGGTGAAGCCGGTGGGCTCGATGCGCCGCACCCGGCCGTCGAGGGCCGCCTCGCCGCCCCAGCCGCTCAGGCGCACCGCCATGTCGGGGCGTACCCGCACGGCATCCATGGAGAGCAGGTCCACCTGCACCTCCAGGTCGGCCAGGTCGCCGAGCTCCAGGATCGGCTCGCCGGCGGCGACGCTGCCCTCGCAGCAGCGGTAGCGGGTCAGCACCGTGCCGCTGATCGGCGCCCGGACCTCCAGTTCGGGGTGCTCCTCGTCGCCGCGCTGGCCGCTGGCCACCGCCAATACCGCCCGGGCGCTCTCCACCTCGAAGCGGGCCGCCTCGACGCTGGAGGCAGCGGCGTTCTCGATGGCGCGCTGGCGGTCGCGCTGGCTCTGGCGCTGGTCGAGGTCGGCGGTGGAGACCAGGTTGCGCTGATGCAGGGTGCGGTAGCGCGCGTACTCCGCCTCGGCGAAGCGCCGCTCGGCCCGCGCCGTCTCCAGGTTGGCCTGGGTGGCGCGCAGGCGCGCCTCGGCGGCCTGCAGGTTGTCCTCGGCCTGTTGGCGGGCGCGAGGGTCCAGGGCCGGGGCGGGAGTGGGCTCGAGGCGAAACAGCGTCTGGCCCCGCTCGACCTCGTCGCCGACCTCGAGGGTAACGCGCTGCAGGTAGCCGGCGATGGGCACCGAGACGTTCCAGGTGTCGCGCAGCCGGGTGCGGCCCTCCTCGGTCACCGAATCGACGAAGGGCGCGAGGCTGACCCGGGCCACGCTCACCGGCACCGGCGCCGGCCGCAGCGCCCAGGCCAGCAGGGCCAGCAGCGCGAGGCCGACCAGGCTCCACAGCAGGGGCCGGATCCAGGGACGCGATCTCATGGGCGCTCTCCTTGTTTCATTCCACGGCCTTCAGGACGCGCAGCTTGTCCAGCCGCCCCAGGCGCACCACCACCATCACCCCCACGATGAGGGAGGCGGCCAGCACGCCGCTGGCGGCCACGGCGAAGGCCTGGGGGGTGAGCACCAGCGGCACGCGGAACAGGTCGCTGCTGAAGGCCTGGTTGAGCAGGTGGCTGAAGGCGATGCCGATGGCCCAGCCCGGCGGGAGGGCGAGCAGCGTCAGCAGGGCGATCTCGCCGAGCAGGATGCGCGCCACCTCGGCCCGGGTATAGCCCAGCACCTGCAGGGTCGCGAGCTCCCGGGCGCGCTCGGCGAAGGCGACGCGGGCGTTGTTGTAGACCACCCCGAAGGCGATCGAGGAGGCGATGGCCAAGAAGATGGCGGCGAACAGCAGGATGGTCTCATCCAGGTAGTCGCGGATGCCGCGCTCGGCCTGGTCGAGCCGGCCGATGGCGGCGATGCCCGGCATCTCCCACAGGGCCGCATTCAGGGCGTCGTGCCGGTCGGGGTCGACCAGCAGCCAGGCGCCGCTGATCGCCGGTCCCTCGCCCATCAGGGCGTTGAGCCGCTCGCGTCGCAGGTAGGCGCCGACCCCCAGGGGTTCGTCCACCAGGGCCGCCAGGGGCAGGCTCAGGCGCCGCCGCTGGCCCTCCATGATCACCACCTCCAGTTCGTCGCCGACCCGGGCCCCCAGCGAATCGGCCAGGTAGCGGGTCAGCATCAGGCCCTCCTCGGGCAGGCGCTGGGGGCGACCGGCGGCGTCCAGCACCTGGCGCAGCCGCGGCGTCGCGTCCAGGCCCAGCAGGCCGATGCGCTCCTCGCGGTGGCCGTGGATCAGGGTGGCCGGCACCCGGCGCCAGCCCTCCACGGCCAGCACCCCGGGCTGATGGCGCAGCTCCCCCGCGGCCCGGGCCGGGGTGATCTCGGTGAAGGTGAGCTCAACGTCCATGCGCAGCACTTGGCGGTACTGCTGGTCGATCATCGCCTCCACGGCGTCGAGCTGGTAGGCGCCCATCATCAGCAGGCCGGCGGAGAGGGCGATGCCGGCCACCGAGAGGCCGGCCTTGGCCGGGTGGCGCGCGAGGTGGCGCAGCACGATGCGGCCCTCGTGGCCGAGCAGGGCCGCGGGGAGGGCCCGCTCGAGCGCGCTGCGGCGGAAGCGCGCCGGCGCCGGGGGGCGCATCGCCTCGGCGGGGGGGCGGCTCACCGCCTGCCACACCGCGTGCCAGGTGCCGACCAGGGCAGCCAGGCCGACCACCCCGAGGGACAGGGCGAGCGCCCAGGGCGGCACCCGGAAGGGCATCTCGGGGAAGCGGAAGTACTCGCGGTAGAGGCCGGCCAGGCCGCTGGCCGCCCAGGCGCCCAGCGCCACGCCCAGCGCCCAGCCCAGCAGCACGATCGCCCCGGCCAGCAGGCCGAAATGGCGCGCCAGCTCCCCGTCGCGGTAGCCGAAGGCCTTGAGCACCGCGACCTGCTCGCGCTGGGTCTGGATCATCCGCCCCATCACCACATGGAGCAGGAAGGCCGAGACCGAGAGGAAGATCGCCGGCAGCACCGTGGCCTGCAGGCGCTGCTGGTTGAGCTCCTCCTCGATGAAGCGGTGGGAGGGCTGGTCGTCGCGGGTCCAGGCGCCGGTGCCGCCGTAGCGGGCCAGGGCCAGGTCCAGGGCATCGATCACTGCCTCGCGGCGTGCACCGGCCTGCAGGGTCAGGGTGACCTGGTTGAAGGCGCCCTCCATGCCGAAGGCGTTGGCCAGGGCGCGCTGGTTCATCCACAGGATGGCGTAGCGCCGGTAGTCGGGCATCAGGTCGGTGGGCGCCACCTGGTAGAGGAACTCCGGGCTCAAGGCGATGCCGGCGAGGCGCAGGCGCACACGCCGGCCATCGATGATCGCCTCCAGGCTATCGCCCGGGCGCAGGCCGTGGGCCTCGGCGAAGGCCCGCCTCGGGCAGGCCGCCGGCCACCAGGTGCAGGCGGTTGAGCATCGGCTGGCGGCCATCGGGCAGCGACTGGGCGAGCCCCCGCACCGGGTCGTCGAAGCCCGCCACCGAGAGGCGCATGGCGGCCTGGACCCGGGGCTCGACCAGGTTGACCCCCTCGATCGCCTGCAGCCGTGACACCACGCCCAAGGGCGCGCGCTTGACGTCGGCGAACACCTCGGCGAAGTGGTGGCTGGCGTAGAAGCGGTCGCGGGCACCGGCGAGCGCCTCCAGGGTGGTCACCGCCAGGATCAGGGTCATGACGCCGCCGGCGATCACCGCGGCGATGGCCAGGGTCTGCCCCTTGAGGCGCCACAGGTCGCGGACGAGCTTGCGGTCGAGGGTCCTCATGGCGGCATCACCAGCGCAGGTCCCGGGCCGGGCGCCGGCCGGGATTGACATGGATCTCGTCGACCCGGCCGTCGCGCAGGCGGATCACCCGGTCGGCCATCTCGCCGATCACCTCGTTGTGGGTGATGATCGCCACCGTGGTGCCGGTCTCACGGTTGACCGTCTCCAGCACCTCGAGCACGCGGATGCCGGTGCGGAAGTCCAGGGCGCCGGTGGGCTCGTCGCAGAGCAGCAGGTCGGGCTGCTTGGCCACCGCCCGGGCGATGGCCACCCGCTGCTGCTCGCCGCCGGAGAGCTGGGAGGGGAAGTGGTCGAGGCGCTCGCCGAGCCCGACCAGGGCCAGGGCGGCCTCCGGCGCCATGGGGTCCCGGGAGATCTCGGTGACGATGGCCACGTTCTCCCGGGCGGTGAGGCTCGAGATCAGGTTGTAGAACTGGAAGACGAAGCCGACGTGGTGGCGGCGAAAGCGGGTGAGCTCGCGCTGGCTGGCGCGGGTCAGGTCGCGGCTGTGACCGGCGCGGTCGCGGTAGCGCACCTCGCCGCCGGAGGCGCTGTCGAGGCCGCCGAGGATGTTGAGCAGGGTGGACTTGCCGGAGCCCGAGGCCCCCAGCATCACCAGCAGCTCGCCGCGGTAGAGGGCCAGGTCCACGCCGCGCAGGGCCTGGATGGTGACCTCGCCCATCGGATAGCTGCGAGTCAGCCCGCGGGCCTCGAGGGCCACCGCCGGAAGGGTATGCCTCGAGTCTAATCGGGCCCCTGGGGGGGGCGCCATTGACCCAGGGCAAGGCGGCGGCGTCAGCGGGTCACCAGCCGCCCCTCGGCGTCGACCTCCAGGCGCCGGTTGCGCCCGGCAGAGAGCGCGAACAGCCCGGCCAGGGCGCAGATCGCCACCAGCACCGCGGTAACGGTGCCCAGGCCCAGCTGGAACTGCAGCATCACGCCGACCCCCAGGGGCCCCAGGGCGGCCAGGGTGTAGCCGCCGCCCTGGGCCAGGCCGGAGAGCTTGCCGGCCAGGCGCGAG
>NZ_CP071922.1:2518887-2529208 GCF_017584085.1 Halomonas sp. BM-2019 | reverse complement strand
CACGCCGCGCAGCAGCAGGCCGCCGGCCAGCAGCGCCAGGCCGGCGGCCAGCGCCCGCTCGGGGCCGAGGCGCTTGGCCAGCCACGGCGCCAAGGGGGCGAAGAGCCCCAGGCAGAGCACCGGCAGGGTGGTGAGGGCGCCGATGGCGAGCGCCGAGAGGCCGGTCTCCTGCTGGATGCGGGTCAAGAGCGGCGCCAGGCTCGAGAGGGCGGGGCGCAGATTCAGCCCCACCAGCACCATCAGCCCGATAAAGATGACAAGCGTCCGCTTGCCGTGCATCGTCGCCGTCGCCGCTGCTCTGGTCACCGCCATAACCTCCCTGTGTCTGGCTGTCCGTTATGCCTGCTGGCGTCCGCCGCCACCGCCGCGCCGGCGACGACGTGGCGCCCGCGCCTGATCGTCACCCCGGCGCTGGCCTTGACCCTGGCCGCTGCTGCGGGCCTGGCCCTGGCCGCGTCCACCGCCACTGCCGCGGCGGTTGCGGCCGTTCTCGATGGGCTCGGGCTTGGCGTTGGGGTCGGGCTCGAAGCCGGGCTCGATGCGCTTCTCGAGGTCGCGCTTGATCAGCCGCTCGATGCCCTTGAGCAGGCCGTGCTCGTCGACGCAGACCAGCGATACCGCCTGGCCCTCGCTGCCGGCGCGGCCGGTGCGGCCGATGCGGTGCACGTAGTCCTCGGCGACATTGGGCAGCTCGAAGTTGACCACGTGGGGCAGTTCGCTGATGTCGAGGCCGCGGGCGGCGATGTCGGTGGCGACGAGCACCTGCAGTTCGCCGCTCTTGAAGGCGGAGAGCGCCTTGGTGCGCGCCGACTGGCTCTTGTTGCCATGGATCGCCATGGCCGGGATCGCCTGCTTGGAGAGCTGCTCGGCCAGGCGGTTGGCACCGTGCTTGGTACGGGTGAAGACCAGCACCTGGTGCCAGCGGTGCTGGCTGATCAGGTGGGCCAGCAGCTCGCGCTTCTTCTCGCGGTCGACGCGATAGATCGCCTGGTCGACGGTCTCGGCGGTGGTGTTGCGCCGCGCCACCGCGATCTTCTCGGGGCTGTCGAGCAGCTTGCCGGCCAGCGCCTGGATCTCGTCGGAGAAGGTGGCCGAGAAGAGCAGGTTCTGGCGCTTCTCGGGGAGCAGGCGCAGCACCTTCTTGATGTCGTGGATGAAGCCCATGTCGAGCATGCGGTCGGCTTCGTCGAGCACCAGGATCTCCACCCGGGAGAGGTCCACGTGCTTCTGCTGCTGCAGGTCGAGCAGGCGCCCGGGGGTGGCGACGAGCACGTCGAGGCCCGGGCGGATGGCGTCCACCTGGGGCTGCTGGCCCACGCCGCCGAAGATCACGTGGCTCTTGAGGGTCAGGTGGCGGCCGTAGTCGGCCACGCTCTCGCCCACCTGGGCGGCCAGCTCGCGGGTGGGGGCGAGCACCAGGGCGCGCACCTGGCGCTTGCCGGGGCGCTGGCCGCCGGCCAGGCGCTGCAGCATCGGCAGGGTGAAGCCGGCGGTCTTGCCGGTGCCGGTCTGGGCGCTGGCCAGCAGGTCGCCGCCCTTGAGCACGGCGGGAATCGCCTGGCGCTGGATCGGGGTCGGGGTGGTGTAGCCCTGGGCCTCAACGGCACGCAGCAGTTCGGCACGCAGGCCGAGGTCGGAAAAGGTCATGCGGTCTCCGCAGAAACGCCGCGGCCTCGCCACGCGCTGCGCGTGGCCAGTCCCGGGCCGGGGCGTGAGAAATTCGGGGAAGCAGCGCGGCAGGAGGGACTCGATGGTTGCCGCGTGGCGTCAGTATGCCAGATTGGCGCGCGCCGCGCAGCTACTTCGCCTCGGCGGCGAGGCTTTCGCGCAGGCGTGCCAGGGTGGCGCCGCCGAGACCGGCGACCTCGTCGAGGGCGTCGGGACCCAGGGCCCTGAGCTGCTCGAGGTCGGCGATGCCGTGAGCGAACAGGCGCCGGGCCGTGACCGGGCCGATACCGTCCAGGGCGGTGAGCGAACGGGCGTGGCGGTTGAGGAAGGCCTCGTGGGCGTCCTCGTCGAGGCCGTCGCAGGCGCCATCCTGGTAGAGCTGGCAGGCCAGCCGGTCGGCGCCGCGGCGGATGGCCGGCAGCATCGGCAGCGCCACCAGGGCGTGTCGGGTGGCCAGGGCATCGAGCTCGGCCAGTGCCTGGTCCGCGACTTCCAGCTCGGCCAGGGCCTCCCGGTCGTGGGTGTCGCTGGCCATTACCATCAGCAGGGCCCGGCGGGCGCGCTGGGCCAGCTCTCGCAGCTCCAGGGCGATGGCGTGGCGAAGTTCGCGCTCGGCGCGTTCACGGGAGAGGTCGTCGTGCATGGCGTCGTCCCTGTCGGTAGCCTGGCGCGCGGGGGCGCGCCTGAGATGACCATAGCGCAAGGGGGCGGCGATTGCCCGGGGCTCAGCGCGCGCGGCGCACGGCCTCGGCGAGTTCGTCGGCCACCCGGTCCCAGCCGCGGCCCAGGGCGCGCACCAGGGCGGGATAGCCGTCGTCGTCGAGCTCGGCCGTCACCCGCAGGCCCTCCATGGCCAGCAGTCGCCCCTCGGCATCGCGCAGCTGCCACTGGCCGCCGATCACGGCCAGCCCGTCGTGGCGGCCCTGGAAGCGATCGAGCTCCAGGCGCAGGGAGAGGGCGGCGGGTTCGCGCGCGCCGGCCTCGTCCAGCATCACCCGGGTATCGGGCAGCCGCGCGGCGAGGCGCGCACGCAGGCCGCGTTCCAGCTGGCGCCCCAGGGCCTCGGCCCACTGATGGCCGCGGGCCTCCACCAGGGTGATGTCGTCCACCTGCATCACCAGGCCGTCCACGTCCAGGTAGTGGGCGAGCCGCGGCGGCCGCAGCAGCAGCAGGTACTCGGCCTCGGCGCCCGCCAGGGTCTGGGTGGCGTCGGCTGTCTCGGGCAGGGTGTAGCGCTGGGGCGTCGGGCCGGGGCTCGCGCAGCCGGTCAAGGTGGCGGCCAGCAGCAGAGCCGCCAGGGTCGTGCCCCTCCAGTGCCTAATCGTCATCGTGTCTCCCTATGGATGCCATCAGTCGCGACGCGGGGCCCGGGGCATGGGGTCCTCGGCGTCCAGGCTGTCGAAGAGCAGGGCGCGGGGATTGTCGGAGAGCGTGCGGGCCACCGGCTGGATATCGCGCATCAGGCGCTCCAGGCGCTCCACGGCGCCGGTCAGCTCCTGATAGGCCGAGGAGCCGGGCGAGACCCCCTGCAGGGTCTGGCGCAGTTCCACCAGGGTGGCATTGAGGTTGCCCGGCACCTCGCGGGTGCCCGGGTCATCGAGCAGGCCCTGCAGGGAGGCCGACAGCCCCCGCACCTCGCCGAGCATCGCCTCGGAGGCGGCCAGGTTGCGGTCCAGCCCGCTCAGCAGCGGCTCGATCTCCAGGTCGTTGAGCTTGGCCAACAGGTCGGTCACCTGGGCCTCGATCAGCGCGAAGCCGCCCGAGGTGGTGGGGAAGACGGTCCTGTCGGCGAAGGTCTGCGCCTGGTGCTGGTCGGCCAGGTCGCGGTGGAAGTTGAAGTCGACGAACAGCGCCCCGGTGAGCAGGTTGCCGCTCTTCAGGCTGGCGCGCAGCCCCACCCCGAACAGGCGATCGAAGCGCTCCCGCCACTCGGCGAGGTCGATCTCCTGGTTCTCGATGCCCAGGCGCTGGGGCTCGATACGGATCAGCACCGGAATCGAGAAGCCGGTACGTCCCTCGGGTTGGGGGGCGCTGAAGTTCCAGGGCACCGCGGCCACGGTGCCGATCCGCACCCCGCGAAACTCCACCGGCGCGCCGCGGGAGAGGCCGCGCACCGAGTCGTCCACCAGCAGCACATACTCCAGGTAGCGGTCGAAGGTGCCCTGGCGGGCGCTGTCCTCGTCCGGATAGAGGTTGAAGGTGACGTCCGGCGCCACCGGGCGGCCCAGCGGCAGGTCCTCGGGCACGCCGAAGGTGACCCCGCCCCCCAGCAGCGCCTCGAAGGACTCCATGCTGACCCGGAAGCCCTCGGAGTCCAGGCGCAGGTCGATACCGCTGGCCGACCAGAAGCGGGTGCTGTCGGTGACCAGGGTATCGTAGGGCGCCTCGATGAAGATGCGGTGCTGCATGCGCCGGGTCTGGGCGTCGAAGGTGGCGTCCTCCACGCGGCCCACGGTGTAGCCCTGGTAGGTGACCGGATCGCCTACCCGCAGCGAGTTGCCGAGCTGGCTGGTCAGGTTGATGCGCAGGCCGGCCGCACCGGCCGGGGCCACCGGCGGCTGGTCGCTGACCCGGAATTCCCGGGCGGCCACCTCGCTGCCGCCCGGCTCGAGTTGGATGTAGGCGCCGGAGAGCACGGTGCCCAGGCCGCTGATGCCCTCGCGACCGATCCGCGGCTTGACGACCCAGAAGCGGCTGTCCTCCACCAGCATCGCCTCGGTGTCGGGGCTCATGCGGGCGGTGATCACCGCGGTGGAGAGGTCCTCGGCGAGCTGGACGCGCTCGACGCGCCCCACCTGGACGTTGCGGGTCTTGATCAGGGTGCTGCCGGCCTCGATGCCCTCGGCGTTGGCCATTATCAGGGTCACCTGGGGCCCGCGGCTGCGGTAGTTGTCGTAGACCAGCCACAGGCCGATCAGGATGGCCACGAAGGGCACGATCCAGATCGGCGAGAAGCGGGCCTGGGGAGAGGCCTTGGCACGGTGCAGGTCGCGCTCGGGCGGCGCCTCGGGGCTGGGCGTTTCGCTCATCCGGGGGTTCCTTGTGGATCGCGGTCAGAGCCGCGACGTGGCAGGGGGCTGTCCCAGATCAGCCGCGGATCGAAGGTCATGGCGGCCAGCATGGTGATGACCACCACGGCCCCGAAGGCCAGGGCGGCCGGCCCGGGCGTGATCGACATCAGCGAGCCGGCGCGGATCAGCGCCACCAGGATGGCGACCACGAAGACGTCGATCATCGACCAGCGACCGATGAACTCGGTGAGCCGGTAGAGCCGGGTACGCGCGGCGGCGTTGAGCTCGCTGCTGCGGCTCACTACCAGGCAGAGCCAGGAAAGCGCCACCAGCTTGCCCACCGGGACGATCACGCTGGCCACGAAGATCACCGCCGCCACCGGCCAGGACCCCATCTGGATCAGTTCCACCACGCCGCCGATGATGGTCGAGGGGCTGGTGTGGCCGAGGCTGGTGGTGGTCATGATCGGGTAGACGTTGGCAGGAACGTACATCACCGCGGCCGCCGCGAGCAGGGCCCAGGTACGCTGCAGGCTGTGGGGCAGGCGGGAGCGGAGCGACTCGCCGCAGCGTCGACAGCGCCCGCGCCCCCCGGGGGCGAGGCGGTTGACCAGCCCGCAGGTGGTGCAGCCTGCCAGCCCCTGGGGGGCGGCGGGTTCGCCGGTGCGGGTGCCTTCCGGGGCACGGGGTTCACCGGCCAGCGAGAACCACATCCAGTCGGCATCGATGGACTGGGTGGTGAACAGCAGCAGCAGGGCGAAGACGCAGAAGGCCCAGAAGGAGATGCCCAGCTCGATCTGCGCCATGCCGGCCACCTTGATCAGGCTGACCAGGGCGCCAATGATGAAGACGTCGGCCATCATCCAGGGGTTCAGCGCGGTCAGGGAGCGGGCGATGGCGCGGCTGGCGGGCAGCGGGGCGTCGCGCAGCAGGCCGAGCTGCAGCCAGATGACGCCGAGCAGGTAGACCGCCGGCAGCACGATGATGGTCAGGATCACCGCACCGGCCACCACCGGCTGGTGGAAGCCGATCAGGGTGGTGGCGGTCTGCGAGAGCTCGATGCGGTTGCCGACCCCGCCCACGCTGAAGCTGATGAAGGGAAAGGAGAGCGCCATGGCCAGGGCCAGCAGGGCCGACAGTGCCAGGGCCATGCTGCGCTGGGCCGGGCGGTGATGGCGGCTGGCCAGGGTATGCCCGCAGCGCGGGCAGTCGGCCTTCTCGCCGGGTCGCAGGGGGGGGAGGGCGACCACCCAGTCACACTCCCGGCAGGCGCGCAGGCGCCTCCGCGCCCGGGACTCGGGCGGCGTGCGATCGACCCTCGGCCCTTGGGCGGGCAGCGAGGGCAGCGGCTCCAGGATCTGGAAGGGGCGCTGGGCCAAGGGTGGCTTCACTCCTGCTGGCGGCTCTGGTTGGACGCGGGGCGCAAGCGCCGGACTTCACCTGGGGGTGGCTCTCGGCCTACACTCACGCGCCGTGCGTGACGGGGCTCATGCGGAAGTGTGACACGTTGACGCAAGGCGTACCATAGACAAACATGCACCCCTGAATGTTCCCAAGGCGTCTCGATGATACTTCCTGCGGTGGCAGTAATGGCGGGCCTGGTCCTGCTGATGTGGAGCGCCGAGCGCTTCGTCGACGGGGCGGCGGCGACCTCGGCCCGGCTGGGACTCTCGCCGCTGCTGATCGGCATGCTGGTGATCGGCTTCGGCACCTCGGCCCCGGAACTGGTGGTCTCGGCCCTGGCGGCGGGGCAGGGCAACCCGGGCCTCGCCCTGGGCAACGCCTACGGCTCCAATATCGCCAATATCGGCCTGATCCTCGGCCTGGTGGCGCTGATCTCCCCCCTGGCGGTGCACTCCACCGTGGTGCGCCGCGAGCTGCCCCTGCTCGGCGCGGCGACCCTGCTCTCGGCGCTGCTGATGTGGGGCGGGGTGATCGGTCGCCTGGAGGGCGCCCTGCTGCTGGTGTTGCTGGCGGCCTTTATCGGCGTCAGTGTCGTTCGCGGGCTGAAGCAGGGCGGGGATCCGCTGGCCACCGACACGGCGGAGAGCCTGGCGGAACACCCCATGTCGCTGGCCGCCGGCCTGGCCTGGACCGGCGTCGGGCTGGTCCTGCTGGTGATCAGTTCGCGGATCCTGGTGTGGGGGGCGGTCTCCATCGCCCAGGGCCTCGGTGTCAGCGACCTGATCATCGGCCTGACCGTGGTGGCGGTGGGTACCTCGCTGCCCGAGCTGGCCTCCTCGATCAGCGCCCTGCGGCGCCGCGAGCATGACCTGGTGCTGGGCAACGTGGTGGGCTCCAATCTCTTCAACACCCTGGGGGTGGTGGGGCTCGCCGCGGTGATCCATCCGATCCAGGTCGGCGCCGAGGTGCTGCTGCGGGACTGGAGCCTGATGGCCGCGATGACGGTGCTGATGGCGATCTTCGCCCTGGGCTGGCGTGGCCGGGAGGGGCGCATCAATCGGCTGGAGGGCGCGGCCCTGCTGGCCATGTATCTCACCTATACTGCCTGGCTAGTGCACTTGGTGCTGCGTGGCGGCGGCGCTTGACCCGGGCTGCGACAATGCGACACCTATGACCCAGGTCAATTTTTCGGGACGATTGCTGGGTGTGCGAGTCGGATAACGATCGACAAGACATGAACCTGATCTCGATGGTTGTCAAGGCCGCCAGCCCAGCGGTGGGCCGACTGCCATCGGGTGTGGTTGCCCTGCGTTGTCGAGAGGGTGTGCGTCACGACGCGAGTTTCGTGTCGGAGGTATAACAAGCACTGCATTCGCATCCCTAGCGACGTTCCCGAGTCACTCGCTGCATCGAGGCTAGCGTCATGGAACTGGATCCTCTCCTGCTATCGCGATTGCAATTCGCCTTCGTGGTCTCCTTTCATGCCATCTTCCCGGTCTTTACCATCGGCCTGGCGTCCTACATCGCCGTGCTCCACGGTCTCTTCTACAAGACCGCCAACCCCGCCTGGGATCGCCTGGCGGTGTTCTGGACGCGCGTCTTCGCCGTGGCCTTCGGCATGGGGGTGGTCTCGGGCATCGTGATGTCCTTCCAGTTCGGTACCAACTGGAGCAACTTCTCCCAGGCCTCCGCCAACTTCCTTGGCCCCATGCTCAGCTATGAGGTGGTCACGGCCTTCTTCCTCGAGGCCGCCTTCCTCGGCGTGCTGCTGTTCGGGCGCGGCAAGGTGCCCCAGGGGGTGCATCTGTTCGCCGCCATCATGGTGGCCATCGGCACCTTCATCTCGTCGTTCTGGATCCTCTCGGCCAACAGCTGGATGCAGACGCCGGCGGGTGTCGAGCTGGTGAATGGCAGCTTCCGGGTCGTTGCCTGGGGCGAGGCCATCTTCAATCCCTCCTTCGGCTGGCGCTTCGCCCACATGGTGATGGCCTCCTTCATCACCGGCGGCTTCGTGGTGGCCGGGGTCAGCGCCTGGTACCTGCTGATCCGCCGTGACGTGGAGGCCAACCGCAAGGCGCTCTCCATGTGCCTCTGGCTGCTGCTGGTGCTGACGCCGACCCAGGCCGTCGTGGGGGACTTCCACGGGCTCAACACCCTGGAGCATCAGCCCGTCAAGGTGGCGGCCATGGAGGGCAACTGGGAGACCCGCTCCCACGTGCCGCTGCTGCTGTTTGCCTGGCCGGATCAGGAGGCCCAGGCCAACCGCTTCGAGATCGGCATCCCGAGCCTGGCCAGCGTCATCCTCAAGCATGATCCGGCCGGCGTGGTGCCGGGGATCAGCGAGGCGTCACCCGAGGAGCAGCCGCCGGTCTGGATCGTGTTCTGGGCCTTCCGGGTCATGGTGGGGCTCGGCTTCCTGATGATCGGCGTGGCAATCGCCGGGCTCTGGCTGCGGCGCAGGGGGCGGGTCTACGAGCATCGTAGCTTCCTGCAGCTGCTGCGGGTGATGAGCGTGACGCCCTTCATCGCCGTGCTGGCCGGCTGGATCGTCACCGAGGCGGGCCGGGCGCCCTGGCTGGTCTACGGCCGCTACACCCACGCCGAGGGCCTGACGCCCTCGCTCACCGGGGGGATGGCGCTGTTCACGTTGATCGGCTACGTGACGGTCTACGCCGTGGTCTTCTGGGCCGGGGTCTACTACCTCACCAAGGTGGTCCGCAACGGCATGCTGCCCGAGGAGGAGCGAGACAGCGTCGCCGGCGAAGTGGAGCGCCCCAAGCGCCCGCTCTCTGCCGCCCACACACCCTTCGACGATACCGACCCGGCGAGGAGCTGACCCATGGAGATGTTCGATTTTTCAATAATCTGGGCGCTGATCATCGGCTTCGGGGTAATCATGTACGTGATCATGGACGGCTTCGACCTGGGGCTCGGGATCCTCTATCCCTTCGCCCCGGACGAGGCCTCCCGCGACGTGATGATGAACTCGGTGGCTCCGGTGTGGGACGGCAACGAGACCTGGCTGGTGCTGGGCGGGGCCGGCCTGCTGGGTGCCTTCCCGCTGGTCTATTCGGTGTTCCTGCCGGCCCTCTACATCGGTGTCTTCCTGATGCTGGCTGGGCTGATCTTCCGCGGCGTGGCCTTCGAGTTCCGCTTCAAGTCGCGGCGGAACCGCCGCTGGTGGAACCGCGCCTTCTGCTGGGGCTCGGCGGTGGCCGCCTTCGCCCAGGGGGCGGTGGTGGGCACCTACATCCAGGGCTTCGCCGTGGAGGACTTCGTCTTCGTGGGCGGGCCCTTCGACTGGCTGACCCCCTTCACCGTGTTGACGGGGCTCGGGCTGATGGCCGGCTATGCGCTGCTCGGGGCCACCTGGCTGATCCTCAAGTCGGAGGGTCATGTGCAGGCCTGGGCCTACCGAGTCACGCCGCCCCTGCTGGCGGCGGTGCTGGCGGTCTTCGCCGCCATCAGCCTGTGGACGCCCTTCGTCAACCCCGACGTCTGGTCGCGCTGGTTCGATCATATCCAGCTGATCTGGATCCTGCCGGCGCTGGCGCTGGGCTGTGCCTTCGTGGTCTTCCGCAGCGTCCAGCGTCGCAGCGAGGGGCTGCCGTTCGTCGCCACCCTGGGGATGTTCATCTTCACCTACCTGGGCCTGGTGGTGAGCAAGTGGCCGGTCATCGTGCCGCCCGACTACACCATCTGGGACGCCGCCTCGGCGCCGGAGTCGCAGCTCTTCCTGCTGATCGGCGTGCTCTTCGTGATTCCCATCGTGCTGACCTATACCGCCTGGACCTACTGGGTCTTCCGCGGCAAGGTCAAGGTGGGGGAGGGCTACCACTGAGCCATGGCGAGTCCTGAGCGCGCCAGCGGCGGACGCGAGGTCCGCCGCTGGCTCGCGGGCCTGCTGGTCCAGGAGCGCCTGGGCCAGGCGGCCAGCCTGCGCATCCGCACCCGGGTGCGCCGCGAGCTGCTCGACCACCTGGCCCGCCTGGGGCCGGGCTGGCTCGCCGGGCGCCACTCCGCGGCGCTGGCCAGCCAGCTGGTGGAGCAGGTGGAGGCGCTGGACGGCTACTTCGCCCGCTTTCGCCCCCAGCTGCTGCTTGCCGTGCTGAGCCCTGCGCTGGTGCTGCTGGCGGCGTTCTGGCTGGACTGGCTGGCGGCGCTCTTCCTGCTGCTCGCCGCACCGCTGATCCCGCTCTTCATGGCGCTGGTGGGCCTGGGGGCGGAGCGCCTCAATC
>NZ_CP071922.1:2517322-2518612 GCF_017584085.1 Halomonas sp. BM-2019 | reverse complement strand
CCATCGCCGTGGTGGCCATCTACGTGGGCTTCGGCCTGCTCGGCTATATCACCTATGGCCCCTCGCCGGAGCTCACCCTGTTCAGCGGGCTGCTGGTGCTGCTGCTGGCACCGGAGTTCTTCCAGCCGCTGCGCACCCTCTCCCAGCACTACCACGACCGCGCCGCCGCCCTGGGGGCCGCCGATGGCCTGCTGGCGCTCCTCGAGGCGACGCCCGACCCGGTGCGCGGCACCCGGCCCCCCTCGCCCCTGGCGCCGGAGGCGCTGGCCGAACTGGCGGCCGCCGGCGTGACCCATCCCGGCCGCGGCCGGGTGCTGGGCCCGCTCGACCTGCGCCTGGGCCCCGGCGAGGTGGTGGCTCTGACCGGCCCCTCAGGGGCCGGCAAGTCGACCCTGCTGCAGCTGCTGGCCGGCTTCGTCGGTCCCGGGGAGGGCGAGCGCCGCCTGGCGGAGGGCCTGACGGTCGCCTGGATGGACCAGCGGCCGCTGTTGATCCAGGGGAGCCTGGCCGACAACCTGCGGCTGGCCGCCCCTGAGGCCTCGGCGCAGGCCATGCAGGAGGCGCTGGCCATGGCCGGCCTGGGGGAGCTGCTGGCGCGGCTGCCCGAGAACCTCGAGACGCCGCTGGGCGAGCGCGGCGCCGGGCTCTCCGGCGGTCAGGCCCAGCGCCTGGCCCTGGCGCGGGTCTTCCTCTCCCGGGCTCCCCTGGTGCTGCTCGACGAGCCCACGGCGAGCCTCGATGCCGACGCCGAGGCCCGGGTGGTGGCGGCGCTCGCCGCGCTGGCCGAGGCGGGGCGCACCCTGGTGATCGCCACCCACCATCCGGCGCTGATCGCCATGGCGACGCGACGCCTGGTGATCGACGCGGGCCGGGTCCGGGAGGTCATCCATGGCTGATCGTCGCCACGTCGCCTCGCTGCCCGCCGCGCTGCGTCCCTGGCTCAGGCTGCTGGCCCGGCGTCGCTGGCGGCTGCTCGGCGGTGCGGGGCTGATGGCGCTGACCATGGCCTCGGCCATCGGCCTGCTGGCCCTCTCCGGCTGGTTCATCACGGCGACCGCCCTGACCGGCCTGCTGCTGGCCGCGGGGGTGGCGGTCAGCCTGGATGTCTATGTGCCGGGCGGCGGCATCCGCCTCTTTGCGGTCACGCGCACCGTCGCCCGCTACCTGGAGCGGCTCTACAACCACGACACCGTGCTGCGCCTGCTGGCCGACCTGCGCGCGCGGCTGTTCGGCGCCCTGGCGGCACTCGACGGTCACGCCCTGGCTCGGCGCCGGGCCAGCGACTGGCTC
>NZ_CP071922.1:2516777-2517222 GCF_017584085.1 Halomonas sp. BM-2019 | reverse complement strand
AGCGCCTCGTCGGGGCCGGGAGCGTCGGGAGAGGGGCAGACGCTGACGACCTTTGCGCAAATTCGCGGTTTCGATCAGGATTAAGTCAACGCCACCGGATGAGATAACCCATGCGCGATTTCCTCAAGCGGCTGCCCAAGGCCGAGCTGCACCTGCATATCGAGGGTTCCCTGGAGCCTGAGCTGATGTTCGCCCTCGCCGAGCGCAACGGCATTCGCCTGCCCTACGCCTCGGTAGCGGAGGTCCGAGCCGCCTATGAGTTCCAGGACCTGCAGTCCTTCCTCGATCTCTACTACCAGGGCATGAGCGTGCTGCGCACCGCCGAGGATTTCCACGACCTGGCCATGGACTACCTGCGCCGCGCCCACGCCGAGGGGGTGGTGCACGTGGAGATGCACTTCGACCCCCAGGCCCATCGGGCGCGGGGCATCGAGCTGCCGGTGGT
>NZ_CP071922.1:2512855-2516767 GCF_017584085.1 Halomonas sp. BM-2019 | reverse complement strand
CCGAGAGGCCGAACGGGAGCTCGGCATGAGTACCGCCCTGATCCTGGCCTTCCTGCGCGACCGCGACGCCGCCGAGGCGATGCGGGTGCTGGACGACGCCGCCCCCTACTGGGAGATGCTCGATGCGGTGGGGCTGGACAGCGCCGAGCGCGGCAACCCGCCGTCGAAGTTCGCCGAGGTGTTCGAGCGGGCCGCGCGGCTGGGCATCCCGCGGGTGGCCCACGCCGGCGAGGAGGGGCCGCCCGAGTATATCCGCGAGGCGCTGGACCTCCTCGATGTCTGCCGCATCGACCACGGCGTGCGCTGCCTGGAGGACCCCGAGCTGGTGGCGCGGTTGCGCGAGGAGGGCAGGGTGCTCACCGTCTGCCCGCTCTCCAACGTGCGCCTCAGGGTGGTGGAGCGCCTCGAGGACCACCCGCTGCCCCAGCTGCTCGAGGCGGGGCTGCGCGTCACCCTCAACTCCGACGACCCGGCCTACTTCGGCGGCGGCATGCTGGCCAACTACCTGGCCTGCGAGCAGGCCTTCGGCTGGTCGAAGGAGGTCTTCGTCGAGCTGGCCGGTACCGCCATCGAGGCGGGGTTCATGAGCGAGGCGCGGCGCACCGAGCTGCGCCACCGGCTGGCGGCCTGTCGCTGAGGCGTCTCGCCGGCACCTCCCTGTGCCGGCCGAGGCGGCTGCCTCGGACCGAAGGTCATGAGTTACGGCAGGGCCGGCACCTCGAAGTGGGGCATCTCGCCGGTCAGGGTGTGCATGAAGGCGGTGATGTCGGCGATGGTCTGCTCCTCGAACTCGCGCCCCAGCATCTCGCTGCCCATGATGGCCACGGCCTCCTCCAGGGTCTCGGTGGCGCCGTTGTTCATGTAGGGATAGGTGACCCCCACGTTGCGCAGGGTCGGGGTGCGGAAGCGGTACATGTCCGCCTCGTTGCCGGTCACCTCGTAGCGGCCCACGTCGGTGGAGCCCGGCACCTGGATGCGGTGGAAGTTGCTGTCGGTCAGCGCCGGGCCGCTGTGGCAGGCGATGCAGCCGTTGTCCACGAAGGCCACCATGCCGTCCTTCTCCTGCTCGTTCAGGGCGTTCATGTCGCCGTGCAGGTAGCGGTCGAAGGGCGAGTTCGGGGTGTTGAGGGTGCGCTGGAAGCTGGCCAGGGCCTGGGCCAGGTTGCCGGCATTGATCGGCTCCTCGTCATCCGGGAAGGCCGCGGCGAACTTCTCCTGATAGAGGTCGAAGTCGGTCAGCCGCTCGAGCGCGGTGTCGAGGTCCATGGCCATCTCGATATCGGCCTCGATGGGGCCGAGCGCCTGCTCCTCGAGATCGGCGGCGCGACCGTCCCAGAACTGCGCGCCCAGGAAGCCGGAGTTGAGCACGGTGGGGGTGTTGCGATCGCCGATCTGGCCGTCATGGCCGGTGGCACGCGGAATACGGTCCGCCCAGCCCAGCGCCGGGTTGTGGCAGGTGGCGCAGCTGATCACCCCGCTGGAGGAGATGCGCGGCTCGAAGAACAGCATGTTGCCGAGTTCGACCTTCTCCGGGGTCAGGGAGTTGTCCGCCGGAATCGGCGGGAAGTGGGGCAGCGGCTCGAAGCGGTCGCGGTAATCGCCGAGCCCGTCGTCGGCCAGGGCCGGGGCGGCGATGGCCACGGCAGAGCCGATGGCGATGGCGGAGGCCAGCAGGCGCTTGGTAATCATGGTCGTTCCCCTCTGGTGGTGATCCGGGCCAGTCGCGGGGCCAGCCCGCGCTTAGCTTCTGTCTGGCACGTTAGCGGCATCGCTTGTCGCTAATCAACCTAGTAAAACCGTCGGAAAACGGCCACTCTTGAGCCACATCAAGTTTTCGCTCGGCTTCCCCGAGTCCGCTGGACGCTTCACGGCTTTTTCGGGAAGCTGAAGGCTTTCTCGACCCTGCGGAGGAGGCCGCCGGCCATGACCCGCTATCGCTACCCCGCCATTCCCGAGTCCGAGGTCACCCCCCGGGAGCTGTTCCGGGAGCGGCGGCGCTTTCTCAAGGGCACGCTCAAGGGCGGCGCGGCCCTGGGGGCCGCCGCGCTGGCACCCGGCCTGCTGCTGTCGCCCGCCGCCCACGCCTGGCGCGAGGGGCTCGAGGCGCGCCTGGAAGGCTCGTTGCCGAGCCAGGAGCTGGCCGACGGCGAGTCGCTGACCGCCTTCCGCGATGCCACTACCTACAACAACTTCTACGAGTTCGGCACCCGCAAGAGCGACCCGGAGGTCTATGCCCACCGGCTCGTCACCGACCCCTGGTCGGTAGCCATCGAGGGCGAGGTGGAGAAGCCGGGCACCTTCGCCCTGGAGGATATCCTCGCCCACCAGGTGCTTGAGGAGCGCATCTACCGGCTGCGCTGCGTGGAGGCCTGGTCCATGGTGATCCCCTGGATCGGCTTCCCCCTGGCCGAGCTGCTCAAGCGGCACGAACCCACCTCCCGGGCGAAGTACGTGCTCTTCGAATCGATCCTCGACCCCGACAACCTGCGCGGTCAGCGCCGCGCCATCCTCGAGTGGCCCTACCGCGAGGCGTTGCGCATCGATGAGGCGATGCACCCCCTGACGCTGATGGCGGTGGGCATGTACGGCGAGGTGATGCCCAATCAGAACGGCGCGCCGATCCGCCTGGTGGTGCCCTGGAAGTACGGCTTCAAGAGCATCAAGTCGGTAGTCAGGATTGGTCTGGTGGAAGAGCGGCCGAGCACCGCCTGGATCGAACAGAGCCCGGAGGAGTACGGCTTCTACGCCAACGTGAACCCTGAGGTGGATCATCCGCGCTGGTCCCAGGCCCGGGAGCGTCGCATCGGTGAGAGCGGGCGTCGCGAGACGCTGATGTTCAACGGCTACGCCGATGAAGTGGCCGATCTCTATGCCGGCATGGACCTCAACCGGCACTTCTGATCGTTCGACGGGAGCCACGATGCTGGACCACGCGCAGCGCATCCTTGCCTTTCGCCTGCTGGTGCTGCTGGCGGGTGTCCTGCCGGCGGTGTGGCTGGCCTGGCGGTGGTTCTTCGGTGACCTGGGGGTGGTGCCCAGTGAGGCGGTGGTGCACTACACGGGACGCACCGGCCTGACCCTGCTGGTGGTGACCATCGGCTTCAGCCCGGCTTTTCGGTTCACCGGCTGGATCGGCTTCATGATCGCCCGACGTCAGATCGGCCTGTGGGCCTTCTTCTGGCTGCTGGCTCATACGCTGGCCTGGATGGGCCTCGACCAGTACTGGGACTGGCCCTGGATTCGCCGGGAGATGGTGGAGCTGCCCTATGTCCGTTATGGGTTGGCGGCGCTGCTGCTGCTGGTGCCGCTGGCGCTGACCTCCTTCCCAGAGGGCCATGGGCTATGTGGCCTGGCACTGGCTCCATCGCCTGGTGTACCTCTCGGCGGCGCTGGGGGTGATGCACCTGTGGATCCTGACCCGCGCTGACTACCGGATGGCCACCGGCTTCGCGCTGGCGGTGGCCGCCCTGGTGCTGTTCCGGGTCCTGGATGCCCTGGTGGGGCGTAGGGCGCGCTGAACCGCCGTTGCGCCCGCGGCCCCGGCCCGGGACGCCTCGCCCGCCGGGGCGAGGCGCCGGGCCCGACTAGTGGGTGGTGGCCAGCAGCACCACGCAGAGCGCCGCCGAGACCCACATGGCGGGCTTGATCTCCTCCAGGCGACCGGTGGCCAGCTTGATCAGCACGAAGGAGAGGAAGCCGAAGGCGATCCCCAGGGTGATGGAGTAGGTCAGCGGCATCAGGATGATCGCCAGGAAGGCGGGGAAGGCCTGGTCGTAGCGGGTCCAGTCGATCTTGGTGATCGGGGCCAGCATGAAGAGCCCCACCAGCACCAGGGCCGGGGCCGTGGCGATGCCGGGCACCAGGGAGAGCAGCGGCGACAGGAACAGGAAGGGCAGGAAGAGCAGGGCGATC
>NZ_CP071922.1:2502507-2512778 GCF_017584085.1 Halomonas sp. BM-2019 | reverse complement strand
CCCGGTGCGCCCGCCCTGGGCCACGCCGGCACCCGATTCGATGAAGGTCTGGGCGGCGCTGGTGCCGAGCGGTGCGGCGATCATCGAGGCGAAGGCGTCCACCGTCATGGAGCGCTTGAGGTTGCGCGGATTGCCGTCCTTGTCCTTGAGGTCGGCGGACTCGGCGAGGGCCATGAAGCAGGAGAGGGCATCGAAGAAGTTGGTGAACAGCATCACGAAGATGAACGGCAGGTAGGCCACCTTCAGCGCCCCCCAGATGTCCACCTGCAGCACGCCGCTGAAGTCGGGCCAGGCGGCCAGGCCGCTCCACTCCACGATTACGTCGCCGCCCCACAGCCGCCCCATGGGCGTGCCCAGGATCAGGGCACCGTTCATGCGCAGGATCACCATGACCGCGGTGGCGATCAGGCCGATGAAGAAGGTGATCAGGGTGGGGTCGAAGCTGCCCAGGGTCACCAGGGTGGCGTCGCTGCCGACGATGAAGCCGGCATTCTTCAGGCCGATGAAGGTGATGAACAGCCCGATGCCGCAGGTGATGGCATAACGCAGGGAGGCGGGAATCGCCTCGATGATCGCCTTGCGGACGTTGAAGACGGCCAGCAGGGCGAACAGCACGCCGGACCAGAAGACGCAGCCCAGGGCCACCTCCCAGGGCAGGCCGGCACCGAGCACCAGGGTGTAGGTGAACAGGGCGTTCATGCCCATGCCCGGGGCCACCAGGATGGGGTTGCGGGCGTAGAGTCCCATGGCCAGGCTGCTCATGAAGCTGATCAGCACGGTGGCAGAGAGGGCGGCGGTGAAGGGGATGCCGGCATCGGAGAGGATCGCCGGGTTGACCACGATGATGTACATGGAGGCGAGGAAGGTGGCGATACCGGCGCCGCGACGGCTGACGCCGAAGTAGCGATCCAGCCAGTGACCTTCCGTTGACGATGACGTACGCAGGGACTCGTCTGACAGGGAGGGAGTTTTGGGGTCCATGGACAGTACCGTTGTTGTTGGTGTATGGCGGGTGCGAAAGCGTCGGGGTGATGCAGTTTCTGACCAAGTGGTCAGCTGTATCGCCTTCAGCATAGTCCCGAGTTGACCGATTGGGCAAGTTCGATTTTTCCCGATGATGACGATCAACGTCGGGGAAAAGGCGGGTGAATGGGAGGTAACGCCAATACCCCGCGCATCTGATGGATGGCGGGGGAGGCGAGATGGCGGCGCCGGCCGGGTTGTTGGCGTCACCCGGGCGTCAAGAAGGGCCGGGGATTCCCCTTGTGAGGACGTACCCCGGCCAAGATGCCAACCCCATCATCGGCATTCGGTGGTGGTCGGTCAGGCCGCGTCGCGCCGGTGCTGGCAGCGGCCCGCCGCCCAGGTTTCGTGAACGGCCCGGTCGTCGCCCAGCATCATCAGGGCGAACAGGCGCTCGCCCAGAGTGCGGCAGCGGGCGCTGCGCCGGGCCAGCAGCGGCGTGGCGGCGGTGTCGAGGACCACGAAGTCGGCGTCCATCCCCGGAGCCAGGCGACCGAGGCGGGTGTCCAGGGAGAGTGCCCGGGCATTGCCCAGTGTCAGGCCAAAGAAGCCCTGCCAGGCGGTGAGCGGCTGGCCGCGTAGCTGGCCCACCTGGTAGGCGGCCTTGAGGGTGGCCAGACCCGAGAGGTCGGTACCGCCGCCCACGTCGCTGGCGTAGGTGATGTTGAGGGCGGTTTCCCGGGCCGCCTGGCGGTCGAAGAGGCCACTGCCCAGGAACATGTTGGAGCTGGGGCAGAAGGCCAGGTTGGCGCCGCGTTCGGCCAGCCGGCCCCGCATCTCCTGGTCGAGGTGAATGCCGTGGGCGAAGGTGCTGCGCGGTCCCACCAGGCCCGACTGTTCGTAGACCGCGAGGTAATCGCGGCTGCCGGGGAAGAGCTCGGCCACCCAGTCCAGCTCGCCGGTGTTCTCGGCCAGGTGGGTCTGCAGCCACAGGCTCGAGTCGTTGCGCATCAGGGCGCCGGCGGCGTCCAGCTGGGCGCGGGTGGAGGTGGGGGCGAAGCGCGGGGTGAGGCTGTAGCCGAGCCGTCCCTTGCCGTGCCAGTCGCCGATCAGCCGTTCGCTGTCGCGGACCCCGCCCAGGGTGTCGTCGCAGAGCGCCTCGGGGGCGTGGCGATCCATCAGCACCTTGCCGGCCAGCATGCACAGCCCACGGCGGTGGCTGGCGGCGAAGAAGGCGTCCACCGAGACCGGGTGGCTCGAACAGAAGACTTGGGCGGTGGTGGTGCCGACCCGCAGCAGCTCGTCGAGGAAGGCCTCGGAGAGCGCCTCGGCGTGCTCGCGGCTGGCGAAGCGCAGCTCTTCCGGGAAGGTGTAGTCGTTGAGCCAATCGAGCAGCTGGCGGCCATAGGAGGCCATGATCTCCAGCTGCACGTAGTGCACGTGGCTGTCGATGAAGCCGGGCACGATCAGCTTGTCGCGATGGTCGATGACGCTGATTCCCTCGGGTAGCGTCGGGGCCAGCCGGGCGTAGTCGTCCACGGCGCGGATGCGGCCGTTCTCGATCCACAGGGCGCCATCCTGGTGGTGGCGGACGCTGTCGGCGGCAGGGACATCGGCCTCGCCGGGATCGGCGTCGAAGCTCAGCAGTTCGGCGCGCAGTACGCGCGAATCGGTAATCGTCATATCGTCAGGCTCGTTGTTGGTAGAGGCCTTGGTCTGTCGGTTGGCGGGCGCCTGACGGCGCCGCTGTCGACCCCGCTGTGGGAGCCCAATTGATTGGGCGAACCGTCGCGAAGCGGCGGCAGAGGAGGGCGCCGACCGGGTTCATTGGCGAAATGTCTGGCGTAGCGCCGCCGGGTCGAGACCGCGCTGATCGGGGTGCACGGCGCTCTCCACCAGGGGCAGCAGTTCGGCGATGGCGGCGATGGCGATGGCGTAGGGGGTCTTGTCGCCCCCCTTGCGCCTCTCTCCTTCCGCCCCGTTCGTCGCCCCGCCGACCGTGCCGATGGGGCAGCGCACCGAGGCTAGCGCCGCCTCGTCGTGGCCGGCGTCGCGCAGTGCCGCCCAGACGCACATGCCGAGCATGAAGGGGGGTTCCCCCACCGCCTTGGAGCGGTAGATGCTGGCCATGGAGTTGGGGTGACCCTCCAGCAGCGCGACCTTGAACACCGGTGGCAGGTCGCCATAGGTGGGGATCTTGTAGGTGGCCGGGCCGTCGGAGATCAGCCGTCCGGCCTCGTTCCACTTCAGCTCCTCGCTGGTCAGCCAGCCCATGCCCTGGATGAAGCCCCCCTCCACCTGGCCGAGGTCGATGGCCGGGTTCAGGGAATCGCCGACGTCGTGGAGGATGTCGACCCGGTCGACCTGGTACTCGCCGCTCAGGGTGTCGACGCTCACTTCCGCCACGGCGGCGCCGTGGGCGTAGTAGTAGAAGGGGCGCCCCTTGCCGGTCTCGCGGTCGTAGTGGATCAGCGGAGTGGCGTAGAAGCCCTTCTCGGAGAGCGAGATACGGCCCATGTAGGCGGCCTGGACCAGCTCGCCCCAGGGGATGCGCCGCTCGCTCTCGCCGGCGCCGGCCACCAGGTGGCCGCCCTCCAGGCGCATGCCCTCGCGGTCGAGACCGCCGAGCTCGGCGTGGAAGTGCCGGCTGGCGAAGTCGAAGAGCCGCTCCTTGAGCTTGACGCAGGCGTCGCGGGCGGCCTGGCCGTTGAGGTCGGCGCCGCTGGAGGCGGCGGTGGGCGAGGTGTTGGGCACCTTGTCGGTGCGGGTGGCGGTGATGCGCACCGTCTCCAGGTCGAGGCCCAGTTCCCGGGCCACCACCTGGCAGATCTTGGTATGCAGCCCCTGGCCCATCTCGGTACCGCCGTGGTTGATCTGCACGCTGCCGTCGGTATAGACATGCAGCAGGGCGCCGGCCTGGTTGAGGTGCTTGGCGGTGAAGGAGATGCCGAACTTCACCGGAGTCAGCGCCAGCCCCTTGCGGATAATGGGGCTGTCGGCATTGAACTCGCTGATGGCCTGGCGGCGGGCCCAGTAGTCGCTGCTGGTCTCCAGCCGTTCGATCAGGTCATGGAGCAGGCCGATCTGGTCCACGGTCTGGCCGTAGTGGGTGACGTTGCGCCCGGGCCGGTAGAGGTTGCGCTTGCGCACGGTCAGCGGGTCCTCGCCGACGGTGCGGGCGATATCCTCCATGGCCGCCTCGATCACCATCATGCCCTGGGGGCCGCCGAAGCCGCGGAAGGCGGTGTTGGAGGCGGTATGGGTGCGGGCACGATGGCCGGTGACCCGTACTTCGCCCAGGGAGTAGGCGTTGTCGGAGTGGAACATGGCGCGGTCGACGATCGCCTCGGAGAGGTCCGGCGAGTAGCCGCAGTCGCCAATCACGGTGATCTCGCCACCCAGCAGCACGCCCTGGTCGTCCACGCCCAGCCGGTAGCGGTTGTGGAAGGGGTGGCGCTTGCCGGTGACCCGCATGTCCTCGCCCCGCGGCAGGCACAGCCGGGCGGCGCGGCCGGTGCGCCGGGCGATGATCGCGGCGATGCAGGCCCAGGGCGAGGCCTGGGTCTCCTTGCCGCCGAAGCCACCGCCCATGCGGCGCATCTCCACGGTCACGGCGTGGAAGGGGATGTCCAGCACCTCGGCGACCAGCTTCTGGGTCTCGCTGGGGTGCTGGTTCGAGGTGTAGACCACCACCCCCTCGTCCTCGGTGGGGGTCACCAGGCAGGCCTGGCCCTCCAGGTAGAAGTGCTCCTGGCCGCCGACGAATTGCTCGTCGGTCACCACATGGGCGGCCTCAGCCAACGCCGTTTCCCAGTCGCCGCTCTGCTGGACGTGAGTGGGGCGCACGAACTCGCCGCGCTCGGCGGCGGCCACCGGGTCGAGGCTGGCTGGCCGCTCGTCGATCTCCACCACGGCGGCCTTGACCGCTTCGCGGGCGGCGCGATGGCTCTCGGCGGCTACCGCGAAGAGCACCTGACCGACGTAGCTGATCTCCTCCTCGACGAAGATGGGGTCGCCGGGGAAGACCGGCCCGATATCGGTGTGGCCGGGCACGTCGCCGATGGCGATGACGTCCACCACGCCGGGCATCTGCCGCACCTTCGCCAGGTCGAGGCGGGTCAGGTGACCGTGGGCCACCGGCGAGAGGCCCAGCGCCAGCTCCAGGCAGTCGGCGGGGGCGGCGATATCGTCGATATAGGCGGCACGACCGGTAACGTGCTTGACGGCGCTCTCGTGGGGGCGCGGGCTGCCGGCGGCGCCGCTATCGTGCCGGGGCGCGACCGGCACGCTGTCGGGGGCCTTGGCTTGCGGGGTGGGGGGCGCTTCGACCGGTGCGCTGTCGGTCGCCTGAGCCGTTGCGTTGTCGGGTGCCAGAGCCGGCGCGGCCCCGGTGGCCTGGGAAAGCTTAGTGAGCGTACGCATGGAGCATCACCTCCCGGTCGGTGTTCTCGTTCTGCTGCGCCTGGTTGTCACGAAGCAGGACCAGGCGCAGGCGTTCCAGCAGGTTGGCGGCGGAGAGCTGGCGGTAGTGGGCGCTGCCCCGCACGTCGCTCATGGGCTGGAAGTCGCGGCCGAGGGCCAGGCGGGCGGCCTGGAAGGCGGCCACCGAGGGGACCCGCCCCTCCAGGGCGGCCTCCGCCTCGGCGGCGCGCTTGGGAATGGCCGCCATGCCGCCGAAGGCGAGGCGCACGTCGCGCAGGATGCCGTCCTCCAGGCGCCAGGCGAAGGCGCCGAGCACCGCGGAGATATCATCCTCACGACGCTTGGACAGCTTCCACACCTTGAGGTGTCGCTCCGGCGCCGGCCGCGGCAGGAAGATGGCGCGGATCACCTCGCCCTCGCGCAGCGCGGTCTTCTTGTAGTCGAGGAAGAAGTCGTCGAGAGCCAGTTCGCGCTCGCCCTCGGGGCCGGCCAGCCACAGCCGCGAACCGAGGGCCAGCAGCACCGGCGGGGTGTCGCCGATGGGCGAGGCGTTGGCGATGTTGCCACCCAGGGTGCCGCGGTTGCGCACCTGGCCGGAGCCGAGGCGATGGAGCAGGTGGGCGAAGGGCTCGTAGTGCTCCTCGAGCAGTGGCTCGAGGCGCGAATAGGTGACGGCACCGCCGATCCACCAGCCCGGGCTGCCGTCCTCCTGGGTCGCCTCCTCGAGGGTCTGCAGCTCGGCGACCCGGGTCACATCCACCAGGCGTTCGAAGCGGCGCAGGCGCTGGGTCACCTCTAGCCAGAGGTCGGTGCCGCCGGCCACCACCGGTGCCTCGGGGTGGGCGGAGCGTTCGGCCATCAGCTCGGCCAGGCTACTGGGCTGAATGAAGATGGCGTCGGTGACGGGCTCCGGCTTGGGTGCGGCGGCATCCAGCCACTGGGGGCGCTGCTCGGGGTAGTCGCCCATGGCCAGCGCCGCGTCGCGGATCGGCCGGTAGCCGGTGCAGCGGCACAGGTTGCCGCCCAGCGCTGCCTCGAGGCGCTCGGGCGTCAGTGGGGCGGGGCGCTGGCGCTGCTCCTCGTGCAGGGTGAAGAGCGACATCACGATGCCCGGGGTGCAGAAGCCGCACTGGCTGCCGTGGCAGTCGACCATGGCGGCCTGGGCGGGGTGCAGGGCCTCGCCCTGGGCCAGGCCCTCCACGGTGACCAGTTGACGGCCCTGGAGCTGGTGGGCGGGGGTGATGCAGGCATTGGCGGCCTGATAGCGCACGCGGCCATCCGGGCCGGGCTCGCCGATGGCCACGGTGCAGGCGCCGCAGTCGCCGGAGGCGCAACCCTCCTTGGTGCCGGTCTGGCCAAGTGTCTCGCGCAGCAGCTCGAGGACGCTGGTGTCGGGCGAGACCTCGCAGCGGCGAGGCTGCCCATTGAGCAGGAAGTCGATCATCGCCTTGTCTCTGTTGTTGATCGCAGGGGGTATCCCGGACGTCTCGGGTGTGTTCTCTCGTGACAGCAAGTTGACCGATTGGTCAGGATGACCTCAGCATGGTCCACAATGCGACGTATTGCAAGCCCTATTGTGCTCCCGTTTGCACCCCGCCCCGGGCTGGGGCACTATCCGAGGCAATCGCGCCATGGGTGAGTGGCGAGAATGGCGCAGGTTTCGGGGGTTTTCAGGGGTGACGATGACGCAGCAGAAGGGGGCGATGGCCCGCGACGAGAAACGCGACAGGGGGGACGGCAACGGGGTCATTCGCGTTCGCAACGAGCGGGATATCCTGAAGGCGGCCGAGAAGGTCTTCGCCCGGCACGGCTATCGTGGGGCCAGCGTGCAGGCCATCGCCGAGGAGGCGGGGCTGCCCAAGTCCAATGTCCTCTACTACATGGGCAGCAAGCGCGGCCTCTACGTGCGCTTGCTGGAGCGGATGATGGCGCGCTGGAACGCTCTGCTGGACGATATCTCGGCCGACGACGACCCCGCCGAGGTGCTGGAGGCCTTCATCCGCAGCAAGATGCAGCTGTCGCGGCGCCATCCCGAGGGCTCGCGGCTCTTCGCCGCGGAGATCCTGGGGGGCGCGCCCTTCCTGCAGGAGTACCTGCGCGGCGAGCTGCGCGACTGGGTGCAGACCCGGGCGCGGATCTTCGAGGAGTGGGCCGAGCGGGGGCTGATGGATCCGGTGGACCCGGTGTGGCTGATCTTCCTGATCTGGTCGGCCACCCAGCACTACGCCGACTTCGAGGCCCAGGTGCTGGGGATCACCGGCAAGGACGAACTCAGCGACGCCGACGTGGAGCGGATCACCGCCTTCCTCACCCGGGTGATCCTCAAGGGGTGCGGCGTCAGGCCTCCTTCGGCAGCGCCAGGCTGATCAGTACGGTGGCGGCGAGCAGGGTGCTGGAGACCCAGAGGGTGGCGGTGAGGCCGCCGACCAGGTAGAGCCAGCCGGAGAGCAGGGTGCCGATCAGCCGCCCCATGGCGTTGGCCATGTAGTAGAACCCCACGTCCAGGGAGACCCCATCGCTTCTGGCCAGCTTGACGATCAGGAAGCTGTGCAGGCTGGAGTTCACCGCGAAGACCGCGCCGAACAGCAGTAGCCCGCCCAGCAGCACCAGCTGGGGCTGGGCCTCCAGGAGCTGTCCTTCAAGACCCAGTGCGATCAGCGCCGGCAGGGCGGCGAGCGATGCGGCCCAGGCGATGGCCGCACCGCGGCCGGCGTGGCGCCCGGTGAGTCGCGGCGCCACCGCCTGCACCGCCCCATAGCCGATCACCCAGAGGGCCAGGAAGCCGCCCACCCGCCAGCTGTCCCAGCCGAACTGGGTGGCCAGGAAGACCGGCAGGGCCACCACGAACCAGACATCCCGGGCGCCGAAGAGGCACATCCGCGCGGCCGACAGGATATTGATGGCGCGGCTCTTGGAGAGCATCTCGCGAAACTTCGGTTTGGCCTTGGCCCGGCCCAGGTCGCCGTCGAGGCGCGCAAGCGACAGCGCCAGCACCCCGGCCAGCATCACCGCCATGGCGAGTATTGCCCCCTGGAAGCCGATCAGGGTCAGCAGCAGCCCCCCCAGGAAGAAACCCACTCCCTTCAGCGCGTTCTTGGAGCCGGTGAGCAGCGCCACCCAGCGGTAGAGCGAGGTATGCCCGGCGTCGCCGGCCGGCACCAGGGTCTTGATGGCGCTCTTGGCGCTCATCTTGTTGAGGTCCTTGGCGATGCCCGAGAGCGCCTGGGCGGCCATCACCCAGGGCACCGAGAGCCAGGCCACCGGCACCAGCAGCATGGCCAGCGCCACCACCTGCAGGCCGAGCCCCAGGTTCATGGTGCGGTTGAGCCCGAGGCGCGCCCCCAGCCAGCCCCCCACCAGGTTGGTCACCACGCCGAAGAACTCGTAGAAGAGAAACAGCAGCGCCACTTCCAGCGCCGAGTAGCCCAGCCGGTGGAAGTAGAGCACCACCAGCATGCGCAGGGCGCCGTCGGTGAGGGTGAAGGCCCAGTAGTTGCCGGTGACCAGCAGGTACTGGCGGATCTCCCGGGGCAGGGCGGCGACGCGGGCGATCATGCGTCGGCGTTCCCCACCTTGGCGGCCAGCTCCGCGGTGCGGCAGGCGTAGCCGTACTCGTTGTCGTACCAGGCGTAGAGCTTCACCTGGGTGCCGGCCACCACCATGGTGGAGAGCGCATCGACGATGGAACTGCGCGGGTCGGTACGGTAGTCGATGGAGACCAGCGGGCGCTCCTCGAAGCCCAGGATGCCGGCCAGCGAGCCCTCGGCGGCCTCCTTCAGCAGGGCGTTGACCTCCTCCTCGGTGGTCTCGCGTGCGACCTCGAACACCATGTCGGTGAGCGAAGCGTTGGCGAGCGGCACCCGCACCGCGTGGCCGTTCAGCTTGCCTTCGAGCTCCGGGAAGATGGCGGTGATCGCCTTCGCCGAACCGGTGGTCGTCGGGATCAGGCTCATGCCGCAGGCCCGGGCGCGCCTGAGGTCCTTGTGAGGCGAGTCGAGGATCACCTGGGTGTTGGTGATATCGTGGATGGTGGTCATGGAACCGTGGCGGATGCCGAGGTTCTCGTGGATCACCTTGACCACCGGCGCCAGGCAGTTGGTGGTGCAGCTCGCCGCGGTGACGATGCGGTGCCGGGCCGGGTCGAACAGATGATCGTTGACCCCCACCACCAGGTTGAGCACGCCCTCGTCCTTCACCGGGGCGCTCACCACCACCCGCTTGACCCCCTGGTCCAGATAGGCCTGGAGCTTGTCGGTGGTTTTCATCTTGCCCGAGGCCTCGATCACCAGGTCGCAGCCGGACCAGTCGGTGGCCTCGATCTCGCGGTTGGCACCGAAGGCGATGCGCCGGCCGGCCACCCTCAGGGCGGCGTCGTCCGCCGTGATATCATCGCCGCCGCCCGTCCACTGGCCGTGCACCGAGTCGAACTGCAGCAGGTGGGCGAAGGTGGCGGCGTCGCCGCCCGGGTCGTTGATCTGCACGAACTCGAGGTCCGGGTTCGTCCAGCCGGCGCGCAGGGCCAGGCGGCCGATGCGGCCGAAGCCGTTGATGCCGATGCGTATCGCCATGGGGTGGCTCCTTGAGTGTTTCCGGGGAGGTGTCGGGGGAGAGAGAAACGAGCATATATGGCGAATCGTATATGAAGCAGGATGACAGTTCGATGACAGCAGGCCTGCCCATCGAGGCGCGGCTCGACGCCATCCAGGCCGCCCTGGCGGCCCACTGCCGTGCGCTGCTGGTGGCCGAGCCCGGCGCCGGCAAGACCACCCGGGTGCCCCTGGCGCTGCTCGAGGCGCCCTGGGCCGCCGAGGGCCGGCTGCTGCTGCTGGAGCCGCGGCGTGTGGCGGCGCGGCTCGCCGCCGGCTTTATGGCCGAGAGCCTGGGTG
>NZ_CP071922.1:2497114-2502309 GCF_017584085.1 Halomonas sp. BM-2019 | reverse complement strand
TGGGCGAGGGCACCCCGGTGATCGACTGCCCGGGGCGCACCTTTCCCGTCGCGACCCGCTACCGCGCCCTCAACGCCCGGGAGGAGGCCGCCCCTCAGCAGGCCCGGGCGCTACTCGACGCCATGGGGCAGCAGGAGGGCGACGCCCTGGTGATCCTCCCCGGGGTGGCGGAGATCCGCCGCCTGGCTCGGGAGCTGTCGAACCGGTCGCCCGAGCTTGCCGTCATGGAGCTCCACGGCCGCCTGCCGCTCGAGGCTCAGCGCCGCGCCCTGCGCCCCGACCCCGAGGGGCGCCGGCGCGTGGTGCTCGCTACCGCCATCGCCGAGTCCAGCGTCACCGTGGACGGCGTACGCTTGGTGATGGACGCCGGCCAGGAGCGGGTGCCGGTGTTCCAGCCCCGCAGCGGCCTGACCCGCCTGGAGACGCGCCGCGTCAACCGCGCCAGTGCCGACCAGCGCCGGGGCCGCGCCGGCCGCCAGGGCCCCGGCCTCTGCCTGCGGCTCTGGGCCGAGGAGCGGCCGCTCGTCCCCCACGGCGAGCCCGAGATGCGCCAGGCCGACCTCGCCCCGCTCGCCTTAGAGCTGGCCCGCTGGGGCGTGACTGACCCGGGTAGCCTCGCCTGGGTGACCCCGCCCCCCACCGCGGCGCTTTCCGCAGGGCGCGAGCTGCTCGGGCGCCTGGGGCTGCTGGATGCCGAGCACCACCTCACCGAGCTGGGTCGCCGGGCCGCCCGCTGGCCCACCCATCCGCGTCTCGCGGCCATGCTGGAGCGTGCCCGAGCGCTTGACGCGCTGCCGCTGGCCTGCGCCCTGGTGGCGCTGCTCGAAGGGCGCGGCCTGGACGACGAGCGGGACCTTGAGCAGGCCCTGCGGGTGCGGCTCCAGGCGCCGCGGGAGCACCGCCAGTGGCAGCGGGACGCCGAGCGGCTGGCCCGTATCGCCCGGGTGAGCCTCAAGGTGGCAGGTCTGGCCCCCGTCGGTGAGCTGCTGGCGCTGGCCTATCCGGAGCGCGTCGCCCAGCGCCTGGACGCCCCGGGCCGCTTTCGCCTGGCCGGCGGGGGCCTGGCGACCCTGCCGGAGACCCACCCCCTGGCCCACGCCGCGCTGCTGGTGGCGGTAGAGCTCGACGGCGAGGCGAGCGGGGCGCGGATCTTTCGCGCCGTGGCGTTGGGCCGCGACCGCCTGGAGGCGCTCTACCCCGAGTGCGGCGAGTGGCGGGCGAGTCTCGAGTGGTCCGATGCCGAGGGCCGCCTGATCGGCGAGCAGGTGCGCGGCCTGGGCGCCGTAGTGCTGGAGCGACGGCCGCTGGCCCGGCCGCCGGCCGAGGCGGTGAGGGCGGCGCTGCTCGAGGCGCTGCACCGCCGGGGGCTACCCCGGGATGACGCCCTGACCCAGCTGCAGGGACGGGTGGCACTGCTGCGCCGAACACTGGGCGCCGATGGGCAGGCGGCGTGGCCCGACTGGTCCGACGAGGCCCTGCTGGCGAGCCTCGAGGCCTGGCTCGCCCCACACATGGAGAACATCACCCGGCTCGACGCGGTGGAGCGCCTGCCCCTGGCGCGCCTGCTGCTCGACACCCTCGACTGGCCGCTTCGCGCCCGCCTCGACGAGCTGGCCCCGGCGCGGCTCCCGGTGCCCAGCGGCGCCAGCCACCGGGTGGACTATGCGCCCTGTCTCGAGGGCAAGCCGCCGGTGCTGGCGGTGAAGCTGCAGGAGTGCTTCGGCTGGCAGGCCTCGCCTCGGATCGCCGACGGGTGCGAGGCGGTGCTGCTGCACCTGCTTTCCCCGGCGCGCCGCCCGCTGCAGGTGACGGCGGATCTCGCGAGCTTCTGGGCCAACGGCTACCCGGAGGTGCGCCGCGAGATGCGCGGCCGCTACCCCAGGCACCCCTGGCCGGAAGATCCCACCACCGCCGAGGCCACCGCCCGCACCAAGCGGCGCTCATGAGTGTTAAGCTTGATAGGTAGCCGTCACTTCTCAGGGGGGGCGTATGATCGACCTGCTGGAGCACGCCAAGGAGGATATTCAAGCGCTGTGTCGTTGCCATGGCGTCAGCCGCCTCTCGGCGTTTGGTTCGGCGGTTGAAGGAGCTTTCGGGGAGTCCAGCGACGTGGACTTCCTGGTGGAGTTCGATGCTTCCATGGCGCCGGTCGAGGTTGCGGAGGCCTTCTTTTCACTCAAGGAAGCGCTGGAGACTCGCCTGGGCCGGCCGGTGGACCTGGTCACTCCCCATGCGCTCTCCAACCCCTGGCTTCGTGACAGTGTCAGGGAGAGTGAGGCGCTGCTCTATGCAGCGTGATCCGCGAAAGTATCTCCACGATATGCGTATCGCCGTCGAACGCATCCTTCGTTTCACTGCCGGCAAGACCTTTGTGCACTATCTGGAAGACGAGCTCCTCCAGTCCGCCGTGGAGCGCCAGTTCGAGATCATCGGCGAAGCGGCCAGCCAGCTTTCAAGGGTGGACTCAAGGGTTGCCGGACAGCTTTCCGACCTTCCACGGATGGTGGCCTTTCGCAATATGCTCATCCACGGCTATGCGGTGGTGGATCCGCGAATCGTCTGGGGCGTGGTGGAGGGAAACCTTCCCGCTCTCTACCGGCAGCTGAATCAGCTTCTGGATTAACGTCTTCGTTACGCCAGTCCGGCCAGCCCCAGCAGCAGGGCGGTGAGCCCCAGGCAGACGCCGAAGGCGGGCCAGGGCATCAGCCAGGCGTCGGCCCGCCGCAGTCAGAGCGAGCCCCAGGGCCAGGGCCGCCAGCGCTGGCAGCAGCGCCGTGAGCCAGGCACCCGGCGTGGCGAGATGGGGCCAGGGCATGCCGCTCCAGACCCAGGGCAGCAGGGCCGCCAGCGCCCCCAGGCCCCAGAGCGCCGCCGTCAGCCAACCGGGCGGTGTCGCGCTCTGCGTGGGCCGGTCGAGCCGGGGAAGCAACCAGAAGAGCCGCAACATCAGCAGGCTCGTCAGTGCCCCGCTCAGGGTCGCCGGCCAGGCGGGCAGCGCCGCCTCGCCCAGGGCCGCTTCCAGGCCCATCTTCACGGTCATCCCGCCCCAGGGGGGCAGCCCCGCCAGGGTCAGGGCCGGCAGCACCAGGGCGCCAAGCACGAGGCCACGCCGCGCCGCGCTGCGGGCGATCAGTCCCGCGCCCAGGAAGAGCGCCGCCTTGGCGAGGGCGTGGGCGGCGATCAGCCCCAGCAGGGCCGGCAGGGCGGCGGGGCTGCCCATCAGGTGCAGCCCGAGCAAAGCGGTGGCGAGGCCCATCTGGCTGACGCTGGACCAGGCCAGAAGCGGCTTGGGGGCGGCCTGAACCAGGCCCCGCCCGGCGCCATAGAGGGCGCCGGCCAGGCCCGCCGCCACCAGAAGCCCACCGGCGGGTGCGGCGTCGTCGCCAAGCAGCAGCACTCCGCCCAGCAGCCCCACCTTGATCATCAGCCCCGAGAGCACAGCGCTGGCCAGCGGCGGGGCGACCGGATGTGCCAGGGGCAGCCAGGCGTGAACGCCGATGGCCCCCGCCTTGATGGCCAGGCCCAGGCCCAGGGCCGCCAGCGCCGGGCCCGGCAGCCCCGCTTCGGCGAGGGCAGGAAAGGCCAGCGACGGCGAGGCCTGCCAGGCCAGGGTCAGGCCCAGCAGCAGGCTCACCTCGGCGAGCAGCATCATGGCCAGATACCCCGCGGCGGCACGGCGCGCGCCGGGGCTTCCGCCCAGCCAGACCAGCCCCCAGCCGGCCAGCCCCAGCCAGGCGGCACCCAGGTAGAAGGTGAGCAGTTCGCCGGCGGTGAGGGTGAGGAGATGGGCCGCGGCGGTGAGCCCGAGCAGGGCCGCCAGGCCCGGGGGGGAGCCGGTGATCGCGCCGGCCGGGGTGCCCGACCTGGCGGCGGCCAGGGCCAGCGGCCAGAGCAGCAGCGCCGGCAGCAGCCAGGGGAGCCGCTCGGCTTCCAGGCGCGGCGCGGCCAGGGTGAGGTCGGGGGCGCCGGCCAGGGCGGCGAGGCCCGCGAGCCAGGCCAGCCCGACCAGCAGCAGCGCCGGTGACACCTCCCGCCAGCTCCTCGGCCAGGCGGTGGGGGGCAGAAACCGAGCGCCTTCAGGCGCCAACGCAATCGACAGGATCCGCCATAGCCAGGCGGCGGTGAGCAGGGTGCCCAGCAGCATCACGCCGGCCAGGAGCCACAGTTCGGCCTCCAGGGCGGCATGCAGCAGCCACCACTTGCCCAGGAAGCCGCCGCTGGGCGGGATGCCCACCAGGGAGAGCCCGCCCAGGGCGATGGCGGCCCAGATCAGCGGCTGGCGTCGCGCGCTGCCGGCCAGCCCCGCCAGACGGTCGTGGCCGACGCGCTGTTGCAGGTGGCCGGCGGCCAGGAAGAGCCCGCCCTTGGCCAGGCCGTGGGCCACCAGCAGCCAGAGCGCGCCGCGGGGGCCGAGCCCCTGCCAGGCCTGGCTGCCGGCCAGGGCCGGCAGCAGCAGCGCGTAGCCGCTCTGGGAGAGGGTCGACCAGGCGATCACCAGCTTCAGGCGGCTCTGCAGGAGGGCCTGGATCCCGCCCCACACCAGGGCCAGGGCGCCGAGGGCGGCCAGGGCCTGGCGCATCAGGCTGCCGAGCTCGCTGAAGGGCCCCAGCCAGAGCCGCCACAGCACCAGCAGGGCGGCGGCCACCACGGCACCGGAGAGCAGGGCGCTGACCGGTGCCCCGGCGCGCGAGTGGGCCGCGGGCAGCCAGCCGTGCAGGGGCACCAGGGCGGCCTTGATCATCAGCCCCAGGGTGATCGCCAGGGCGGCCAGCCGGGCCGCGGGGCCATCCTCGAGGGCCTCGGCCAGCAGCGCCAGGTCGAGAAGGCCGCTCTGCCCGTAGAGCAGGGCCACCCCCAGCAGGTAGAGCAGCGAGCCCAGCAGCGAGGCCATCAGGTAGCGCAGCGCCGCCACGTGGAAGGGGTCCTCCCGGGAGCGGCTGACCAGGCCCACTGCCGCCAGCGACAGCAGCTCCAGGGCCACGTAGAGGTTCAAGAGGTCCCGTGAGAGCAGCACGGCATTGAGGGCCGCCCACAGCAGCCACCACAGGCACCACAGGTAGCGGTCATCGCGGCGGCCCGACTCGGTGAGCAGCGCCAGGCTGGCCAGCCCCATCAGCAGGCTGGTCATGGCGAGCAGCTGCCTGCTCGGCGTGTCCAGCCACCAGGCGATGCCCAGCGGCGGCGCCCAGCCCCCC
>NZ_CP071922.1:2496438-2497101 GCF_017584085.1 Halomonas sp. BM-2019 | reverse complement strand
GTCGTGTCGAGGGAGGTGAAGAGCCCGGCACCAGCCAGGACAAGCCCGGCCAGGGCGAGGGCCACCTGGTGGCGCGCCGGGAACAGGCCCAGGAAGGCGACGATGGCCAGGGTCAGGGGCAGCGCGACCAGCAGCGGCAGCAGCCAGGCTTCGGGACTCACGGCCCCTCCTTGTGCCGGCGTCGCTCGTGGGCCTGTACCATGAGGGCGAGCACCGCAGCGGTGGTGCTGACCGCCACCACGATGCCGGTCAGCACCATGGCGTGGGGCAGCGGGTCGATGCCCTCGGCGGTGCGGGCCAGGGCCACCAGCAGCAGGAAGACGGCGCTGGCCAGCACGTTGAGCGCCAGCACCCGGCGCAGCAGGTCCGCGGTGCGAAACAGGCCGACCAGCGCCATGCCGGTGAGCAGGGCGGCCAGCAGCAGGTAGAGCTCGCTCATCGGCCCGGCTCCCCGTAGAGGTAGAAGGCCATCAGCATCAGGGCGATGGAGAGGGCGGCGGCGACCTCCACGGCGAGGATCACCGTCCCTGCCACCTCGCCGGGTATGGCCAGGAAGGTGCCGGTGATCAGCAGGCCGCCGAGTGCCACGCTCAGGAACAGCAGCACCCCGGCAACCAGCAGCAGGCGCAGCAGCGGCTGGCGGCGGGGCTCGTGCATCCAGGG
>NZ_CP071922.1:2473979-2496338 GCF_017584085.1 Halomonas sp. BM-2019 | reverse complement strand
CGGCGATCAGCATCAGGGCCCACACCAGCAGTATCTTCAGCGCGGCGGCCAGCCCGGCGCCTGGCAGGCCAGGCCCAGGCAGATCAGCCCCAGCCCCAGGTTGTCGGCCTTGGTCAGGGCGTGCAGGCGGGCATAGAGGTCGGGAAAGCGGATCAGCCCCAGGCTGCCGGCCACGAAGAAGATCAGGCCGGCGACGATCAGGCCATGGCCCAGCGGATGGAGCCACTCAGTCACGCCCCGCCTCCTCCCGGCTGCCGCTTTCCTCATGGAGCAGCGTCCAGGTGCGGGTGACGAAGTTGGCGGTGGCCACGGCGGCCAGCAGCGCGAACAACAGCGCCACGTCCACCAGCGCCGGCTGCTCGAGGCCGATGGCGAGAAGCAGCAGCACGGCGATGGCCGAGACGCTGACCAGCTCGGCGGCCAGCATGCGGTCGGCGCTGGTGGGGCCGCGCCGCAGGCGCCAGAGGGCGACCCCGGCGTTGAGCAGCAGCAGGGCGGCAACGGTCGCATGGAACATCAGCGGGGCTCCTTCTCCTCGGTGGGCGCCTCCCGGGTGAACAGGCCCGCGACCCGCGCCTCGAGCCGATCGAGGTCGGACCGGGTCCTGGCGTCCAGCCGCAGCACGTGGACCTGAAGCCCCGCGGCGGTCTGCCGCAGGGTCAGGGTGCCGGGGATCAGGTTGATAAGGCTGGCCATGAACAGTCGCCCGGGCCCCTCGGGCAGGTGGCGCCAGGGGTGGTCGATGACCCGCGTGGCGGGGTCGAGCCGCGGCCGACAGGCCAGGGCCGCCACCTGCAGGCCGCCGCGCAGGGCGAGCCCGCCGGCCAGGGGCAGGAAGGCCAGCAGCGCCAGGGGCCGTAGCCGGGCGGCCCCGCTGGTTGGCATCACCAGGGCGGTGACCAGGATGGCGGGCAGCCCCCAGGCCCAGGCGGTTCCGCCGCCGCTGATCACCCACCACAGCAGGGTCAGCAGGGCGAAGCGCCGGGCCAGGCGCAGCGCCATCAGGAGGACTCCAGCCCCGTGCGGTCGTGGCGGCCGTGGTTGGCGGCCGGGTGGCTGTCGACACCGCGGGCGCGCAGCACGCGCTTCTCGACCTCGACGATCAGGTAGATGGCCAGGCTGGCGGTCAGGATCACGCCCCAGTGGGCGGGCGAGAGCCCTTCGCTGGCGAAGATCAGCTGCATGAAGGGCAGGTAGGTCCAGCCCAGCTGCAGCATCACGATGATGCCGATGGAGCCCCACACCGGGCGGCTGCCGAAGATCCCCGCCAGGGAGAGGGTGCTGGCCAGCAGGTAGCGGCTGTTGATCAGGTAGGCGGCGCTGCCCATCACCAGCATGTTGACCGCGCCGGTGCGGGCCAGCTCGATGCTGCCCCCCTGAGCCTGGATCCACAGGAACATGCCGAATACCCCGACCAGCAGCAGCAGCGAGACGAACACCACCCGCCACAGCAGGAAGAGGTCGAGCAGCGAGGCGTGGGGGTCCCGGGGCTGGCGGCTCATGATGTCCTGTTCGGCGTGCTCGAAGGCCAGCGCCAGGCCGAGCGTCACCGCGACCACCATGTTGACCCAGAGCGCCTGGAGCGGGGTCACCGGCAGGGTGGAGCCGGCCAGCACGGCAAGCATGATCGCCAGCCCCTGGCCGCCGTTGGTGGGCAGGATGAAGGTGATGGTCTTGCGGATATTGTCGTAGACCTTGCGGCCCTCGCGGATGGCGCCGACGATGGTGGCGAAGTTGTCGTCGGCCAGCACCATTTCGGCGGCCTCCTTGGCGGCCTCGGTGCCCTGGATGCCCATGGCCACGCCCACGTCGGCGCGCTTGAGCGCCGGGCCGTCGTTGACGCCGTCGCCGGTCATGGCGCAGATGCCGCCCTGGGCCTGCATCGCCTTCACCAGCCGCAGCTTGTGCTCCGGGGCTGCCCGCGCGAAGACATCCACCTCCAGGATGATCGCCTCGAGCTCCTCGTCGGACATCGCCTCGATCTCGCGGCCGCTGATGGCCCGTTCGGTATGGGCGAAGCCGAGCTGCTTCGCGATGGCCAGGGCGGTGACCGCATGGTCGCCGGTGATCATCACCGGGCGGATACCGGCGGCCAGGCACTCCTCGACCGCCTCGATGGCTTCGTCCCGGGGCGGGTCGAGCAGCCCCACCAGGCCCAGCAGCACCAGCTCCTCCTCGGCGTGCTCGTCGGCCAGCTCATGGACGTCGCGGACCTGCTTCTCGGCCAGCGCCAGCACCCGCAGGCCCCGGGAGGAGAGGTCGTTGATCCGCTCCTCCCAGAGTTCGACGTCCAGCTCGACGTCCCGGCCATCGTCGCGCACCCGATGGCACATCTCCAGCAGGCGGTCCGGGGCGCCCTTGACCAGCAGCAGCTGCTCGTCGTCCACCTCGTGGAGGGTGGCCATGTACTTGCGCTCGGATTCGAAGGGGATGGCGTCCTGGCGGCCGTGGTCGCCGCGCAGCCTCTCGGTGGTCAGCCCGGCCTTGGCCGCGGCCACCACCAGGGCGCCCTCGGTGGGGTCGCCGTGGATCTTCCAGCGGCCCTGCTCCTCGGCGAGCTCGGCGTCGTTGCACAGCACCCCCACCTTGAGGAAATGGCGCAGGGCGTGCGTCTCGTCCAGGTCCAGCGCGGCGGTCTCCGGTTCACCGTTCTGAACATGGTGGAAGCTGCCCTCCGGGGCGAAGCCGATGCCGTCGATGCGCACCTCGCCCTCGGGCAGCCAGATCGCCTGGGCGGTCATCTCGTTGCGGGTCAGGGTGCCGGTCTTGTCGGAGAAGATGGTGGAGATGGAGCCCAGGGTCTCCACCGCCGGCAGCCGGCGAATGATGGCGTTGTGCTTCGCCATGGTCTGCACGCCCAGCGCCAGGCCGATGGTAACGATGGCCGGAAGCCCCTCGGGGATCGCTGCCACCGCCAGGCCCACCCCGGCCATGAACATGTCGCCCAGGGGCTGGCCGTGAACCAGCACCCCGAAGGCGCCGGTGAGGGCCGCGGCGGCGAGGATGCAGAAGGCCAGCACTTGGCCGGCCCGGTCGATCTGGCGCAGCAGGGGGGTCTTGAGCTTCTCGACCTCGCGCAGCATCTCCGAGATGCGCCCGATCTCGGTGCGCGCCGCGGTCTCCACCACCAGGCCCCGGGCGTTGCCCTGGACCACGATGGTGCTGGCAAAGGCCATGCTGCTGCGGTCGCCCAGCTCGGCCTCCTCGTCGACCGCCTCGCTGTTCTTGTCCACCGGGGTGGACTCCCCGGTCAGCGAGGCCTCCTCGGTGCGGAAGCGACGGGCCTCCAGAAGTCGCAGGTCCGCCGGTACCCGATCGCCGCTCTCCACCAGCACGATGTCCCCCGGGACCAGTTCCTCGGCGGGAATGGTCTCGCGCCTGCCGTCGCGCAGCACCTTGGCCTGGGGCGAGAGCATCTGGCGGATACTCTCCAGGGCCTGCTCCGCCTTGCCCTCCTGGATGAAGCCAATCAGCGCGATGATCAGCACCACCCCCATGATGGCGGCCGCGTCCAGGGTGTGGCCCAGGGCCAGGCTGGCGACGGCCGCGACGACCAGCACCAGCATCAGGATGTTGTTGAACTGCTCCAGCAGGCGCTTCCACCAGGGCCGCCCCTCGGCCTGCTTGAGCTGGTTGGGGCCGTACTCGGAGAGCCGGCGCTTCGCCTCCCGGCCACCCAGCCCGTCTGGCGTGCTGTCGAGCCGCTCCAGGGAATCGCTTTCGCCCAGGGCGTGCCAGGCGATGGGGTCGTTGCGGTTGGGGTCGGTCATCCTTCTCCTCCGGCGCGGTTCGGGTATCGGGCGTGACAGACCATTACCATACACCATGCTGCGGTGCGGTGATCCAGGACAAGAAAGGCTGCCAAGTCCCTGTCAAACCAGAGCGTCGAGGCGATCCGCGCGGCCGCGATCTCCAGGGAGAGCAGGCCGGCAAGCGCGCCGATGTGACTTGCCGATTTCGCGATTATCGTCAACCTTGAGAGGTATTCCCTAAACAGGTGGCCGATGTTGGTGCCCCATGACCACGGGTAACGTGGACTTTTCGGCACAGGGCAGTGCAGAAAGCCGTGTGGTGCCGAATCGTACACCCTCTTGAATGGAGGGCGTGACATGCAGCGTCTCTACTTCCTGAGCCCTGATCTGGATACCACCGTCAATATCGCCCACGAGCTGAGCGACCTCGAGATTCCCAAGCACCAGGTCCATGTCACCGGGCGTGACTGGCAGGAACTGGCGTCCCAGGGCGTCAACAATGCCACGCTACGCCAGACGTCGGATGTCGTCCATGCCGCCTGGCGTGGCCTCAAGCTCGGCGTGCCGCTGGGGTGTGTGCTGGGCATCGCGGTCTACTTCGCCCTCGGCGCGGAATTCGGCCCCCTCGGCGTCATCGCGCTGGTCCTGGGCATGACGGTGTTCGGCGGGCTGTTCGGCATCTGGACCAGCACCATGATCGGCGTGTCGGTACATGACGTGAAGGTCGATAAGTTCGAGCGGGAGATTCACGATGGCGCCTTCCTGATGATGGTCGATGTGCCCAATGATCAGGAGGCCTCGGTCTACTCGATCATTCATCGCCATCATCCCGAGGTGGTGATCGACAAGGTCACTCGCGGCGAACTCAAGCATCACTGCGGTACGGGCGCCTGATCCCGGGTGACCACCGCTGACCGGCAAGACAGGGTCTGGCGCAGGAGGGTGGGCCGATGGTTATGGCGATTGTGCTGCTGGTGCTGGCTCTGGGCTCGGTGCTCTTCTATTTCCTCAGCCCTTGGCAGTTGACGCCGCTGGCCTCCAACTGGAGCGCCATCGATGACACCATCCAGGTCACCCTATGGGTGACGGGCACTGTCTTCCTCGCCGTCAACGTCTTCCTCGCCTATGTCATTGTCCGCTATCGCTATCAGCGCCAGCGGCGTTCCCACTACGAGCCCGAGAACAAGCCGCTGGAGGCCTGGCTGACCGGCTTGACCACCCTGGGCATCGTCGGGCTCCTGGCGCCCGGCCTGGTGGTCTGGGCCTCCTTCGTCAGGCCGCCGGCGGACGCCCATGAGGTGGAGGTGGTCGGGCAGCAGTGGCACTGGACCTACCGGTTCCCCGGGGAGGATGGCCGTTTCGGCGCCGCGCACAATCGCTATATCAGCGATGCCAACCCCTTCGGGCTGATCGACGACCCCTATGGCCAGGACGACATCCTGGTGGAGAGTCCCCGGCTACTCCTGCCGGTGGACCGCCCGGTGAAGCTCCTGCTGCGCTCCAAGGACGTGCTCCACAACTTCAAGGTCGCGAACTTCCGCGCCAAGATGGACATGGTGCCGGGTCAGGTCACCTCCTTCTGGTTCACGCCCACCGAGGTGGGGGAGTACGACATCGTCTGTGCCCAGCTCTGCGGGATCGCCCACTTCGCCATGCGCGGCCGGGTGGTGGTGGTCGAGGAGGCGGAGTTCGAGGCCTGGCTCGCCGAGCAGCCCACCTTCGCCGAGCTCGCTGCCCGAGAGCCGGGCGATCCGGCGGCGGGCGAGGCCGGCTACGCCAGCTGTGCCGCCTGCCACGGCAGCGAGGGGCAGGGCAACCCCGTTCTCAATGCCCCCAAGCTCGCCGGGCTGGAGGGCTGGTACCTGACGCGTCAGCTCGAGCTGTTTCGCTCCGGGGCCCGCGGCACCCACGAGGCGGACGCCTACGGGCAGCAGATGCGTCCCTTCGCGGTTCGGCTCGAGGACCGCCAGGCGATCGCGGATCTGGTGGCCTATATCGAGACCCTGCCCGACCGGCCGGTCGAGGCCAGCCTGTCCGGGAATGAGCGCCGCGGACAGCGCCTGTATCGCACCTGCGCCAGCTGTCACGGGGCCGATGGCGAGGGGATCCGTGCCACCAACGCCCCCCGCCTGGCGGGGATCCAGGACTGGTATCTGGCCCGTCAACTCGAACACTTCCGAGAGGGGGTGCGGGGACGCCATCCCGATGACCCCTACGGCAACCAGATGATCGACATGGCGCAGGTGCTGGTCAACGAGCAGGCCGTGAGGGACGTGGTGGCCTATATCGCCACCCTGTCGGGAGCGTCACGCGACCTGGCGGTCCGGCGCGGCGGAGGGGAGGAGTAGAGCATGGCGGAACCTGGACAGCAGAGCGCATCCCAGGCCCCGGTGGGTGAGTTCGACGAGCTGGAGCTCCACCACCCCCGGACCTTCCTCGGCAAATACGTCTGGAGTCAGGACGCCAAGGTGATCGCCATCCAGTATGGCGTCACGGCGATTGCCATCGGCCTGGTGGCCCTGGTGCTGTCGGTGCTGATGCGGCTGCAGCTGGGGTTCCCGGGGACCTTCTCCCTGATCGATCCCGCCAACTATCTGCAGTACGTCACCATGCACGGGATGATCATGGTGGTCTACCTGCTCACGGCGCTGTTCCTGGGCAGCTTCGGCAACTACCTGATCCCGTTGATGTGCGGCGCCCGGGACATGGCGTTTCCCTACCTCAACATGCTGAGCTACTGGTTCTACCTGGTCGCGGTGCTGATCCTGGCGGCGAGCTTCTTCGTGCCCGGGGGGGCCACGGGGGCGGGCTGGACCCTCTACCCGCCCCAGGCGATCAGTCCCGGCACGCCGGGCATCGACGGGGGGATCCTGCTGATGTTCCTGTCGCTGGGGGTATTCATCGCGGGCTTCACCATGGGGGGCCTGAACTACATCGTCACGGTGCTGCAGGCGCGCACCCGCGGCATGACCCTGATGCGCCTGCCGCTGACCATCTGGGGCATCTTCATGGCCACGGTGATGGCGCTGCTGGCCTTCCCGGCGCTGCTGGTGGCGATCCTGATGATGACGTTCGACATGCTGCTCGGCACCAGCTTCTTCATGCCGGAAATGCTCTCCCTGGGTGAGCAGACGGGCTACGAGGGCGGCAGCCCCCTGCTCTACCAGCACCTGTTCTGGTTCTTCGGCCATCCCGAGGTGTATATCGTGGCGCTGCCGGCCTTCGGGATCGTCTCGGATCTCCTCGCCACCCATGCCCGCAAGAACATCTTCGGCTATCGCATGATGGTCTGGGCGATCATCATCATCGGCGTGCTGAGCTTCGTGGTCTGGGCCCACCACATGTTCATCAGCGGCATGAACCCCTATTTCGGTTTCCTGTTCGCCACCACCACCCTGATCATCGCCGTGCCCACCGCCATCAAGGTGTACAACTGGGTGCTCACCCTGTGGCGGGGCAATATCCATTTCACCGTGCCGATGCTGTTCGCCATCGGCTTCATCTTCACCTTCGTCAACGGGGGGTTGAGCGGCCTCTTCCTCGGCAACGTGACGGTGGACGTGCCCCTGGCCGATACCTACTTCGTGGTGGGCCATTTCCACATGGTCATGGCGGTGGCGCCGCTGCTGGTGATCTTCGGGGCCATCTATCACTGGTATCCGTTGATGAGCGGCAGGATGCTCAATGACACCCTGGGCAAGTGGCACTTCTGGATCACCTTCCTGGGCACCTATGCGATCTTCTATCCCATGCACTTCCTCGGCCTGGCGGGGGTACCGCGGCGCTACTACGCCTTCGGCGAGACCGGCTACATCGCCGAATCGGCCCAGACCCTCAATGCCTTCATCAGCGTGGCGGCCATCATCGTGGCGGTGGCGCAGCTGCTGTTCTTCTTCAATCTCTACTGGAGCCTGCGCCACGGACGCGAGGCGGGACGCAACCCCTGGCGGGCCACCACCCTGGAGTGGCAGACCGAGCACACGCCGCCGCGTCACGGCAACTTCGGCCCCGAGCTGCCGGTGGTCTACCGCTGGGCCTACGACTATAGCGTGCCGGGCGCCAGGGATGACTTCCTGCCCCAGAACCTGCCGCCGGAGGAGGTGGTGGCCGCGCCGGCGGAGAACCCGGGAGCGCGCCCATGACCATCAGCCTGATCTTCCTGGCGGTGATGATGGCCATCTTCGGCGGCTGGTTGTTCAGCCACTCCGTCAATGTGCGCCCCTGGGAATCGTCACCGCCGGCCGAGGCGGCTGCGCAGGGGCACCAGCGGCACCTGCCGCCGGCGTTCACGGCGGAGCGGGTGGGGCTCGCGGTCTTCCTGGCGGTGGTGACCTCGCTGTTCGCCCTCTCCATCAGTGCCTACCTGATGCGCATGGACATGGGTCACGACTGGCGGTCGCTGCCGGTGCCGGGGCTGCTGTGGGCCAACAGTGCCTGCCTGCTGCTGGGCAGCCTTGCGCTGCAGTGGGCCTGGTCCTCGGCCCGCCGGGGGCAGGGCGAGTCTCTGCGCACCGGGCTCTGGCTGGGAGGGGGCTTCACCCTCGCCTTCGTGGTCGGCCAGCTGGTGGCCTGGCAGCAGCTGGAGGCCGCCGGCTACTCGCTGCCCGGGAACCCCGCCAATGCCTTCTTCTTCCTGATGACCGGCCTGCATGCCCTGCATCTGCTCGGCGGCCTGGTGGCCTGGTCCCGCACCCTGTTCAAGGTGTACGGCGGTGCCGATAGGCAGAGGGTGAGGGCAAGCGTGGAGCTCTGCGCCCTCTACTGGCACTTCCTGCTGGTGGTCTGGGGGATTCTCTTCATCCTGTTGCTGATGACCTGAGGGGAGGGAGGACCATGGCCCGTTCCGGTTCGCCACACGACGCCGCGACAACCCGGGTCCGGCAGGAGATGGTCGCCGACTGGTCGGCAGATCGACGGGTCTTCAATGTCCCCTGGGGCAAGGCGATGATGTGGCTCTTCATCCTGAGCGATATCTTCATCTTCGCCTGCTTCCTGGTGGGCTACATGGCGATCCGGATCTCGACCGTCGAGCCCTGGCCGGATGCCAGCGAAGTCTTTGCCCTGACGGTCGCCGGCTACTCCGTGCCGCTGCTGCTGATCGCCATCATGACCTTCATCCTGATCAGCAGCAGCGGCACCATGGCGCTGGCGGTCAAGTACGGCTACGAGAAGAATCGCCGCATGACCACCCTGATGCTGTTGCTCACCGCGCTGCTCGGGGCCAGCTTCGTGGGCATGCAGGTGTTCGAATGGGCGGTGCTGATCGGGGAAGGGGTGCGGCCCTGGGGGAACCCCTGGGGAGCCGCGCAGTTCGGCGCCGTCTTCTTCCTGATCACCGGCTTTCACGGCACCCATGTGACCATCGGCGTGATCTTCATCGTCATCATGGCGGTCAAGGTGATGCGCGGCTCGCTCGATACCCAGCGCCGGGGCTTCCTGACAGGGCGCCCCGGGCGTTACGAGATGGTCGAGACGCTGGGCCTCTACTGGCACTTCGTGGATCTCGTCTGGGTCTTCATCTTCGCGTTCTTCTATCTCTGGTAGCTCTATCTCTGGTAGCTCTCTCTCTGGGAGAAAGGAGGCCGGCATGGCCCAGGATAACCATCAGCAGCCTGCCCTACGGGTCTACCTGTGGGTCTGGCTGTGGCTCTTCGTCCTCAGCGTGTTCTCGTATCTGGTGGACGTCTCCGGCCTCGAGGGCTTTCCCAAGTGGTCGCTGATCACCCTGTTCATGCTGCTCAAGGCGGGGCTGATCATGGCGGTGTTCATGCATCTCGTCTGGGAGCGGCTGGCGCTGATCAGCGTGGTCCTGATACCGCCCGGCGTGTTGCTGTTCCTCATGGTGCTGATGCTGCTCGAGGGCCAACACGTGCTGTCGAGCCGCCTGCTGAGCTTCTGGCAGTGAGGGCAGACTCGGACGGTCGCTGAGCGGCCATCGCCTGCCGTGCGACTGGCCGCCGGGAAGTTCACCCCTTACACTGCCGGCACGATGTCACGTCGCCTCGTGCCGAGCCGCCTCGGCCGTCTGACTCTTCCCCGTTCCGGATGCGTTCCATGGCCCAGCCCCTCTCGAAGCGAATCAACAAATACATCAGCGAGAGTGGCATGTGCTCGAGGCGAGAAGCCGACCGCTATATCGAACAGGGCAATGTCCAGATCGATGGCCGGCGTGCCACCCCCGGCGACCGGGTCTTCCCGGGCAGCGTGGTCAAGGTCAACGGCCAGCGCATCGAGCCGCTGGCGCTGGAGGAAGAGGACCTGGTGTTCATCGCCCTCAACAAGCCGGTGGGCATCGTCAGCACCACCGAGCCCGGCGAGAAGGCCAATATCGTCGACTTCGTCGGGCACAGCGCCCGGATCTTTCCCATTGGGCGCCTGGACAAGGACTCCCAGGGGCTGATCTTCCTGACCAACAACGGCGACCTGGTCAACCGCATCCTGCGGGCGAGCAACCAGCACGAGAAGGAGTACCGGGTCACCGTCAACAGGCCGATCACCGATGACTTCATCGCTGGCATGGGCGGGGGCGTGCCGATCCTCGGCGAGGTCACCCGCAAGTGCCGGGTGGTCAGGGAGTCCCGCTTCGTCTTCAATATCACCCTGGTGCAGGGGCTGAACCGCCAGATTCGTCGCATGTGCGAGGTGTTCGGCTACGAGGTGGTGAAGCTCGAGCGGCTGCGCATCATGAACGTCACCCTCAAGGGGCTGGCGGAGGGCGACTGGCGCGACCTGACGCCCAAGGAGGTGGCGACGATCCTCGCCCTGACCGAAGGCTCCTCCTCCGAGGCCCACCGGCCCGGCCGACGCTCTGCCCGGCGCCAGGGTGGCAAGGCCAGCAAGGCAGGTGCCTCCCGGGCGAGCACCGGGCAGCGAAGTCCCTCGCGCCGTGGCGAGGGCGGCAAGCCCGACGGCGACAAGCCCGCCAGGCGCCAGGCGGCGAGCCAGGGCGCGGCACCTGGCCCCAAACGCGCGAGCGCCAAGCAGGCGAGCGGCCAGAAGGGAAGCGCAACGAAGGCCGGCACGAAGCGGATGGGTTCGGCCAAGCCGGGCGCCAAGCCGGCGAAGGGAGCGCGCGCCGCGGGGCCAGGCCCCAGGGCCGGGGCCGGGGCCGGCAAGTCTCGGGGCAGGAAGAAGAAGTAGCACAACCCTCATCCGACCAGGGAAGTCCCATGACCGATCCCCGCCTGCAGAGCCCCGCCACGGCCCGCAATCGGCAGCCGATCCTCGAGGTCCTCCGAACGGTGCTGCCTGAACGGGCGCGGGTGCTCGAGGTGGCCAGCGGCAGCGGCGAGCACGCCCTGCACTGCGCCGCCGCCGTGCCCGGCTGGACCTGGCAGCCCAGCGACCCCCATCCCCGTGCGCTGGCCTCCGCCGCCGCCTGGCGCGGGCAGGCGGACCTGCCCAACCTGCGCTACCCCCTGCCACTGGACGTGACCGCCGACTGGCCGACGGGGGAGTGGGACGCCATCGTGGCCATCAACCTGCTGCATATCGCCCCCTGGGAGGTGGCCGAGTCGCTGATGGCCCGCGCCGGGGCGTGCCTGGTACCCGGGGGCGTGCTCTACCTCTATGGCCCCTATCGCCGGGGCGGGCAGCACACCGCGCCCAGCAATGAAGCCTTCGATGCCGACCTCCGGCGACGCGACCCGCGCTGGGGCGTGCGGGAGCTGGACGAGGTGGTGGCGGAGGCCGAGCGCTGCGGCCTGGTCCTCGAGCGGGTGGTGCCCATGCCCGCCAACAACCTCAGCGTGGTGTTGCGGCGGGGCTGAGTCACTGGCCGGGCCCGTCCTCGCGGCTTTCCGGCATCTCGCCGGGCACCCGATAGCGGGGCGCCTGGCGGTCGCGCTCCTCCCGGGTCAGGGTCTCGTCGTCGGCGGGCACGCCCCAGAGGGTCTCGCGGCTGCCGTCGGGGAAGCTGTAGGTGGTGCAGCCGGCGAGCAGGGCGAGGGCCATCGCGGTAGCGGGCAGCAGCAGGCGTCGGGGTCGAATCACGGGTCCTTCCTTGTGTCACGGGGGCAGTGGGGCCAGCCTTTCGAGATGGGCTCCGCCGAGCATGCACCGCCCCGGGGCGGCCGGTCAATTGCGCCGGTGCCCGCTCACAGCAGGCGGTACATCACATGGGCATCCACCGGCCCCCGCTCGGGATGGCGAAAGGCGCGGGGCAGGGTGCCGGCGATGGCGAAGCCGTGCCGCTGCCACAGGCGCACCGCCACCGCGTTGCTGGCCACCACCAGGTTGTATTGCATGGCGGTGAAGCCAAGCTCCCGGGCGAGGGTCAGGGAGTGCTCGCACATCTGCCCGGCCACCCCCCGGCCCCGGGCGGCGGGGGAGACGATATAGCCGCAGTTGGCCACGTGATCGCCGGGGCCGGCCTGGTTGGCCTTGAGGGTGTAGGTGCCCAGCAGCGTGCCGGTCTCGTCCTCGGCCACGCGCACCGCCCGGGGCAGCTCGACCCACATCCGGTGGGCGTCCTGCTCGCTGATCCCGCGGGGCACGGCATAGGTCTCGCCGGCCCGGAAGACCGGCTCCAGCATCGCCCACACCGCGGGCCAGTCGTCAGGCTCATAGGCGCGCACGCCGATCGGCGTTGAACCGCTCATGGCGCCTCCTGTGAGCGTAGCCAGGTGATCTCCTCGGCCCAGATGGCCGGCTCGATGGTCTCCAGCACCAGGGGAATGCCGTCGGTGCGCGGGTCCTGCATCAGGGTGGTGAAGCACGCCAGGCCGATGTTGCCCCGGCCCAGGCTGTGGTGGCGGTCGACCCGGCTGCCCAGCTCGCTCTTGGCGTCATTGAGGTGCATGCCCTTGAGGTACTGCATGCCCACCACGGCGTCGAAGTCGTCCAGGGTGGCAGCGGTGGCCGCCGCCGTGCGCAGGTCGTAGCCGGCGGCGAAGGCGTGGCAGGTGTCGAGGCAGACGCCGACCCTGGCCTTGTCATCCACCTGTTCGATGATCTCGGCCAGGTGCTCGAAGCGCCAGCCCAGGTTGCTACCCTGGCCGGCGGTATTCTCGATCACCGCGGCCACCCCCCGGGTCTGGGCCAGCGCCTCGTTGATCGACTCGGCGATCCGCGTGAGGCACTCGGACTCCTCGATCTTCTTCAGGTGGCTGCCCGGGTGGAAGTTGAGCCGGTCGATGCCGAGCTGCTCGCAGCGCTGCATCTCGTCGAGAAAGGCCGCGCGGGACTTGGCCAGCCCCTCCGCCTCGGGGTGGCCGAGGTTGATCAGGTAGCTGTCGTGGGGAAGGATCTGCCCCGGCCCGAAGCCGTGCTCGCGGCACGCGGAGCGAAAGGCCTCGATGGTGGCGTCGTCCAGCGGCTTGGCCTGCCACTGGCGCTGGTTCTTGGTGAACAGGGCGAAGGCGTTGGCGCCGATCTCCACGGCGCGCCGCACCGCCTGGTCGACGCCGCCCGCCGCGCTGACGTGGGCTCCGATATATTTCATGGTGAACGCGCTGGCTCCGCTGATGTCTCGGGAAGGGCCTGCGATTCTAGCGCAAGATGCCGTGCGACGAAGACGCACGACCAGCGGCGCGGGGTGTGATCCTCGTCGGCGGCGTGCTAGGGTCGTGAGATTCCCATGAGTTATCAGGAGATTGCATGACATTCACCAAGCCTTTCGCCCTTGCCCTGACCAAGACCGTTGCCCTGACCTTCGCCCTGGCGGCGCCGGCCCTGGCCCAGCAGATGCCCCAGGGCGGCCCGCCGAGTGCCCAGGACCAGGTGGCCCAGCTCGATGAGCTGGTGGGCCTGGAGGCCAACCAGGAGCAGGAGCTGGTGGCGTTGCTCAGCGAGTCCCAGGAGCGGATCCAGTCGCTGGAGGGCGAGGCCCAGTCCCTGCAGATGCAGCTGCAGGAGAGCATCGGCCCCGAGTTCGACGAGGCCGCCATCCGCCGCGACGCCGAGCGCCTCGGCCAGCTCACCGGCGACATGACCGCCGAGAGCGTGCTGATGCAGTCACGCCTCCAGGCGGCCCTGACCCAGGAGCAGCGCGACGAGCTGGAGCGCCGGGTCCAGGAGCAGCAGGAGCAGATGCGCCAGATGCAGGAGCAGATGCAGCAGCAGCAGGCGCCCGTCGAGTAACCGCTCCCGCGCCCATCGGGTGAGAGGCGGCCCTTCGGGGCCGCCTCTCGTGTTTCAGGGCGGGAAGCCTGGGTGTGCACGAGGCGTCAGTGTCTGGGCCAGCGCCCCAGCCAGTGGCGGGGTCCCAGCGGCGTCGGCCGGTCGAAGACCAGCGTATCGCCCGGGCGATAGGGGCGGGTCGAGGGCCGCCGGGGGGGCTGTCGGTCGGCCAGCAACAGCAGCCGCCGGATCCGCTCCCCGGTGGGTGGGTGGGTCTGCAGCAGCCGGAACCAGCCGGGAGGGCGATGCCCCAGCAGCAGCGTCGTCAGCCACAGTCCCTGGCGGCGTTCCAGCAGCTCCAGGGCCGCGGCCAGGCCCAGTGGATCCCGGGTCAGGGCGGCGGCCTCGAGGTCGGCGGTGAACTCCCGGTTGCGGGACAGCGCCAGCTGCAGCAGGGTGCTGGCCGAGGGCGCGAAGGCCACCACCGCCACCTCCAGCCACGGCATCCTGAGTTCGCCCGCCAACACCATCGGCAGCATCAGCAGCAGCGCCAGCTGGAGCAGGAAGGCGCCCCACACGGTCAGCCGTGTCATGGTCGCGGCCATGGACATCACGCGGGTGTCGCCGTGGCGCAGATGGCTCACCTCGTGGGCCAGCACGCCGGCCAGCTGGCGCAGGTCCAGGGTCTGCACCAGGCCATCGGTGATGGCGATGCCGCCCTCCCGGGCGTCGCCCACCGCGAAGGCGTTGAGGTCCGCGGCCGGCACATAGAAGAGCTGAGGCACTGTGGTGAGGCCGGCGCGGCGGTAGAGGATATCGAGCACCCGGTAGAGTTCCGGGGCCTGGTGGCGACGCAGGCGCCCCGCATTGGCACGCGCCAGGGCCAGGCGCGGCGGGATGCGTCCGCCCAGGTAGAGCGTCAGGGCCACCAGGCCGAAGGCCCACACCACGCCGAAGCTGCCGGCCAGCAGGTAGCCGGGCACCGCCAGCAGCAGCGCCAGGCCGGCCAGGATCAACAGATGCTGGAGCGTATTACGCAGCCGCTGAGCGGTCAGGCGAGAGTTCATCGCACCTCCTGATGTCGTCAGATTACCCCGGCGGATCCCTGGGCGACACCCGTCCCACGAGTCGTGCCATCCCCGGTAATCGATTCGCCCGGGTCCCGCCGCAGCGGCACGCGCCTGTGTCGGCGAATTGAGATGGCCTCGCGCCTCCGGCACTATGGCGGCTCCCCGGGAGCGACCCGCCAATGACCAAGCTGCGGCTGATCCACGACGTCGTGCTGCAGCTCGATTGAAACGCCAGCGGACGAGAGTGGGAGGGCGGCTCTGCCGCGCGAATCCTTGCCGGCAGACTGATTCCCGCCATCTGCGATGAACCTACTATTTGCGATGAACCTACGTGGTGGCAGGCCAGGAAGCGGCAGGGTAGTCAGAAACGACCGCGCCGCCCCCGGAGGGGCGGCGCGGCGTGTCGGCTTACTGGCTCGAAAGCGCCGGCGGCCGATCAGGCCGTGGCGTCCTGGTAGCGGCGCTCCACCTCGTCCCAGTCGATCACGTTGAAGAACTCGGCCACGTAGTCGGGGCGCTTGTTCTGGAACTTGAGGTAGTAGGCGTGCTCCCACACGTCCAGGCCCAGCACCGGGGTATTGCCGTTGGAGATCGGGCTGTCCTGGTTCAGGGAGTTCTCCACCACCAGCTTCTTCTCCGGGGTGACGCAGAGCCAGGCCCAGCCGCTGCCGAAGCGGCCCAGGGCGGCCTTGGTGAAGGCGTCCTTGAAGGTGTCGAAGCCGCCCAGCTCGCTGTCGATGGCCGCTGCCACCTTGCCCTTGGGCTGACCGCCGCCGTTGGGCGACATCATCTGCCAGAACATGCTGTGGTTGGAGTGGCCGCCACCGTTGTTGATGACCGCCTGGCGCTTGTCGGCCGGCACCTTGTCCAGGCTGGCCAACAGCTCGTCCACCGGCACTTCCTCGAGGCCGGTGCCCTCCAGGGCGGCATTGAGGTTGTTCACGTAGGTCTGATGGTGACGAGAGTGGTGGATCTCCATGGTCAACGCATCGATGTGCGGTTCCAGGGCATCGTAGGCGTAGGGGAGATCGGGCAGGGTATGCGGCATGGTCACACCTCCTGTAGTGGTCGTCGGGAAATGCATTCCTTTGTGGCATCCGACAGCATGGCAGAGCCGGCGCCTTTGGGCCAATCAGAATCATTATCAACTTATGTAGGAATCGGCAACCGGTGCCTCACTGCCCCGGAGCAGACGGGGTAAACTGGCGGTTGATCCATTCGCAGCGGGCCACACGACGGCCGATAGGGTCCGCCGGAACGCCGACGACGCCCGGGAGAGCTACGACAGGGCCATGGGCCAGCTGGTCAATGGCCGCGGCAACCTGATCAAGCAGGCCAATGAGTTCCAGGAGCTGGGCGTGGCGGTGAAGAAGGAACTGCCCGCCGAGATCGTCGAACGTGCCAGGCTCGAGGTTGGCGCGCCGGCAGCAGAGCCGCCGACGGACGAGGCCTCGCTCACTGATCGGGAGGAGGGCTGAGCAAGATGCCGGTTGCAGGGACTCCCGGGGTTCGCTCCAATAGTAGCGCTCTTCTTTGTTCACCAGTCCGCGAGGCGCCCAAGTGTCCCACTCCCTTCTCGCTAATGATGCCTTGGCACTGTTCATCGCCCTTCATCAGAACCATTGGCAGAGCTGCTTCGACCCCGGCGCCCTGGAGCGCGGCCAGCACTATGCCAGTCAGGGGCGCGTGGTGGGGGAGCTTGTCCTCGAGCGAGAGGACGAGCGGCTGATCTTGACGGGCGAGGTAGTGGGGAGCCGCAAGCGGCCCTACATGACCGAGATCGAGATAGCGGTCGGTGGGCGCGACGAGGAGCTCTTCAGCGACTGCAGCTGCCCGGTGGGCGTGGGCTGCAAGCATGCGGTGGCACTGATTCACTGCTTCCTGGACCAGATGGGCCAGGGGCCCGAGTCATTTGCGGTTAATCAGCTGCAGCCCCCTGGCCAGCCGGCGGCGGCGGGAAGCGCGAGCGGTGACGATCAGTTGAGACAGCGCTGGGACACCTGGATCCAGCAGCTGGAGCACCCGGCGCAGCCGGAGCCGGAGCGCGAGTGCGTCGGCAGCGAATATCGTCTCGGGTTGTTTCTCGATACCGGTATGCGCCATGGCATCGAGCCGGTGCTCAAGGTGTTGCCGGTGTGGCTTCGCCCCTCCAGGCAGCGCACTCGTGGCAGTGGCTGGGTATCGCCGCGGGGGATCGAGGTACGCCATTCGGGGCAGTTGTTGCCGGCCCCCGAGGAGGGCTGGGTTCCCGAGCAGGAGGAGGCGATCGATCAGCTGCTGCATGGGGAGCTCGACATGCCCTGGTCGAGCACTCAGCGCATGTGGGCGGTGATCTCCCACGCCTTTCAGGCGCGCGCCCTCTGGGCATTGCTGGAGGGCGAAGCGCCCCCGCTGCTGTTTCACCAGAAGCAGACGGGCACCCTGCTCGAGTTCGGGCCGCTTTGTCGGCTGGCCCCCAGCTGGCAGGCGGATGCGAAGGGCGTTCAGCGGCTGCAGCCAGCCACGGTGCCCGAGGGCCTCCTCTCGTCCGAGGCGGTTATCGCCAGAGCCGGGCGTGAGCTCTGCTATCTCGACCCCGAGCGTGGCCGGTTCGGTCGCATGGAGGGGGCGCCGGAACTGCTGGTCAAGCTACAGCGTTCACCCCCGTTGCCGCCGGAGATGAGCGAATGGCTGGGCGAGCGGCTTTGCCAGTCGCCGACGCTGGCCGATCGGCTGCCGCCGCCCCAGAGGGTGGAAGAGCGAACGCTCGAGGGGGTGGTCCCCCGCCTCAAGGCGACCCTGTGCCTGGCCGAGGGGCAGGTCGGGTTCCGCCACGGGGCGCCGCTGCCGCGCTGGATCCAGGTGGGCGCCGCCGTGGTCAGCTTCGACTATGACGGCATCGAGGTGCCGCCCGAGGAGGGGAAGAGCGCCAGCGGCTTCCGCGACGGTCAGCGGTTGACGATCCAGCGCGACCCGGCGGCAGAGCTGTCGCTGGTTCGTAGCCTGCCGCCCGGCATGGTGACGCTGGAGCGGCTGCAGCAGATCGACGCGGTACCCGATCATCTGGAGCTGCCGAGCTGGACGCTGCTGTTGCCTGTCGCTGGCACGCCGCCGTCCAGCGCCACCGAGTGGTCCACCCACCTGGCCGGCCCCGAGGCGTGGTGGGAGATGATCGCCCGGCTGCGCCAGGCCGGCTGTCTGGTCGCGTTCAGCGACGACTTCCCCGAGGAACCCATCACCCTCGAGCCGGAGGACTGGTACGGCGAGCTGGAGCCGGCCGGCAACGGCTGGTTCGACCTGGCGCTGGATATCGAGGTGGAGGGGGAGCGCCTCAACCTGCTGCCGATCCTGCGCCGCCTGTTCAAGGACCCGCGCTTCCCGCTGGAGCCCGCCGCCGATGAAGCGCAGGACGCCACCTGGACGCTGGCCCTGCCGGAGAACCGCCGCCTGGTGATGCCGCTGGTGCGGCTGCGTTCGCTGATGGCGCCGATCCTCGACTGGCTGGGCGACGAGAGCGACCCCGAGGCGGCGGTGCGGCTACCGCTTACCGCCGCCGAGAAGATGGCACCCCTGGCCGAGCAGGAGCGCTGGGCGGGACGCGAGGACATCTCCGCCCTGGCGCGGCGCCTGCGCGAGCTGCCCGCCAGCCTGCCGGTACCGCCAGGCTTCGTGGGCGAGATGCGCGACTACCAGGCCCAGGGTATCGCCTGGATGCGCTTTCTGGCCGAGCTCGGCACCGGGGGCATCCTGGCCGACGACATGGGCCTGGGCAAGACGGTGCAGGTGCTGGCCCATGTGCTCGACGAGCGCGCCCGCGGCGTGCTTGTCGGACCGACCCTGGTGGTGGCGCCCACCAGCCTGGTGGGCAACTGGTGCGCCGAGGCGGCACGCTTCGCCCCCGCGCTCGAGGTGGTGGCGCTGCAGGGCGGCAGGGCGCAGCGCGAGCGGCAGTTCGAGGAGGCGCTGCCCGCCGCCGACCTGGTGGTGACCACCTATGCGCTCTTGATCCGCGACCTGGCGCGACTGCGCGACCACGACTTCGGCCTGCTGGTGCTCGATGAGTCCCAGGCGATCAAGAATGCCGCCAGCCAGACCGCTCGGGCGGTGCGTCAGCTCAATGCCAGGCGCGCTATCGCCATGACCGGTACGCCGCTCGAGAACCACCTGGGCGAGCTGTGGGCCCAGCTGGACGCCGTGGCCCCCGGGGCGCTGGGCAGCCAGCAGTGGTTCGGACAGCGCTTCCGCACCCCCATCGAGAAGGAGGGCGACCTAACCCAGCGCGAGCGTCTCTCGCGGCGTATCGCCCCCTTGATGCTGCGCCGGACCAAGCAGCAGGTGCTGGCCGAACTGCCGGAGAAGACCGAGACCCGGCGCGAGGTCATCCTTAGCGGCGCCCAGCGTGAGCTCTACGAGAGCCTCCGCCTGGCCCAGCACCAGCGGGTGCAGCAGGCGGTGGCCGAGCGTGGCCTGGCCGGCTCCGGCATCATCATGCTCGATGCGCTGCTCAAGCTGCGACAGGTGTGCTGCGACCCTCGGCTGGTCAAGCTGGACAGCGTGCGCAAGGTAAAGCGTTCCGCCAAGCTGGAGCAGCTGCGCGAGCTGGTGCCACCCTTGGTCGAGGAAGGCCGGCGTATCCTGATCTTCTCGCAGTTCACCGAGATGCTGGAGTTGATCAGCGAGACGCTGCACCATGATCGAATTCCTCATGCCAAGCTGACCGGCGACACCCCGGGCAAGACCCGCACCCAGCGGGTTGCGCTGTTCCAGCAGGGTGAGGTCCCGGTATTCCTGATCAGCCTCAAAGCCGGCGGCACCGGGCTCAACCTCACCGCCGCGGATACCGTGATCCACTACGACCCCTGGTGGAACCCGGCGGTAGAGGCCCAGGCCACCGGTCGCGCCCACCGCCTGGGGCAGCAGAATCCGGTGTTCGTCTACAAGCTGGTATGCGCCGGCACCGTGGAGGAGCGCATCCTCGAACTGCAGGTGCGCAAGGCGGACCTCGCCGCCTCGATCCTCGAGGGTGGCGCCGAGCGTACCGGCGAGGGTCCGCTGTTCGACGAGGAGGACCTGGCGCTGCTGTTCGCGCCGGTGGCATAGGGGCAGGCCGTGGCGAGCGCGCTAAGCGGGTTCAAGCCGACAAGTCGTAGCAGAAAACGCCGGGTTACGTTGTGTAACGCTGGTTTTCTTGGTGAACTAATCGGGGTGCCCCGGAAAGGGGCAGACGGCATGTTTTTCGGGACAGGGAGATGGGATGGCCTTTCGCTTCCAGCGCCGTATTCGCCTGGCGCCCGGCGTTCGCCTCAACCTGAGCAAGCGCGGGCTCGGACTCTCGATCGGCCCGCGGGGCGCCAGCCTGAGCCTGGGTCCGGGTGGGGTGCAGGGGCACGCTGGCATCCCCGGTACCGGCCTGGCCTACCGCCAACGGCTTGGTGGTGCCGGCGGCGCGGGAGCGACAGCGGCGCCCGCCGAGGGCGGGGGGTCGTCATCCGGGGGCAAGGCGGCGGCGCTCGAGGCGCTGCTGGTCGAGGGCGCCAGCCTGCCGATCCAGGTCGAGGTGGACCAGGGCGGGCAGGTGACCTACTTCCATGGCGACGGTACGCCGATGAGCGATGCCGAGGCGCGGGTGCTGCGCCGCCGCGCCGAGGAGTCCCTGCGAGAACAGCTGCGCGCCTACTGCGAGCGGCTCAACGCCGAGCTGGACCGCCTGGGCCGGCTCCACGAGGCGACGCCGCCGCCCGAATCGAACGGCTATGTGACCCGCGACTTCACCGAGCCGCCGCCGCCGCCGTTTCAGCCGCGGCCCCCCGCCTGGTGGCACACCTTGTGGCCGCCGGCCCGGCAGTGCCACGAAGCGCAGAATCGCCGCGACAGGGCCGACTTCGATGAACGCTACCGCGCCTGGGAGTGGCGCAAGGCGGAGCACGATGCCGCGGAGTTCGCCCGCTACCAGCGGGAAGGGGAACGCGTCTGGCACGACCCGGACGCCATGGAGCAGACCCTGCGCGAGCGCCTCGAGGAGATCGACTGGCCTCGGGAGACCCTGGTCGACTTCGACCTGGGTAGCGACGTCAGCACCATCGCCGTGGACATCGAGCTGCCTGGCGAAGAGGAGATGCCGGACTGCCGCTGGAGCATGCCGCCCAAGCAACTGAAGCTCTCGCCGCGTCGGCTCAGCGCCACCCGGCGGCGGGCGCTCTATCGCGATCACGTCCACGGCATCGCCTTCCGGGTGCTCGGGGCGGTGTTCGCCCGCCTGCCGGCGGTGAAGGAGGCCCGTGTCTCCGGCTACCGCCGGGTCAGGGACCCGGCCACCGGGGGCGAGCGTGACCAGTATCTCTACAGCGTCAAGGTCGCCCGGGCGCAGTGGGAGAAGATTCACTTCGACCGTCTCGATCAGGTCGACCCGGTGGCCGCCCTGGAGGCCTTCACCCTGCGCCGCGACATGACCCGGACCGGCATCTTCCGCGATATCGAGCCGTTGAAGCTGGTGTAGCGGTGCCGGCTCGAGGCATGGGGCGCCGGCCTACTGGATCAGCACCGGGGTATTGATCCCGACCAGTGAGGAGAGCAGGCGCACCTGCTCGTTCTCGATAGCCAGGCACCCATCGGTCCAGTCGATCCGCCGGTTGAGGAAGGGATCGCGGTTGCCCAGCCCATGAATCCCGATATTGCCGCCCAGCGCGGTATGGGGGTAGGAGAGGCGGTTCTGCTGGTAGTGGCGGCGAATCCGCTCCGCCTCCTCAAAGGTGATCAGCCCCTCCGACAGCGCCTGGTCGGCCACCCGCGGATTCGGGTAGTTGATGGCGATGAAGGCGATGTACTGGCTGTTGGGGTTGATCCGCTCGACCCGGAACTCGCCCTTCGGCGTCATGGCGCTGCCGCGCATGCGCAGGTTGTCGGCGCCATTGATCCCGATGGCGAAGTGGGGGATCTCGTGGATGACGTGGCGGCCGCGCACCACGGACAGGGTGCGATGCTTCACGCTGAGGTGGAGCCAGACCACGCCATCCTCGACCGGCAGCAGGCTGATCCCCGTGTCGAGGTCATCCAGGAAGTGAAGTCCCGCTGATCCGGACCGGTAGCTCGACGGCGGCTCGGCCGGCTCGCTCAGCGACGCGCCGGCGGGGCCAGCGGCCAGCAGCAGGGAGAGGGCAAGGAGCTTGAGCGAGCGGGGGAGCATGGACGGCGGCCTCGTGTGATGAGGGCGGGTTGTGAGGAATTGAAAGGTAATTTACCACGGTCTGATGCGGATCGGGCCAGGCCCCAACTCATTTCGGACGATGGCATGCTGGGCGGAAGTCTCGATTACCTGGGCTCGACAAGGCCGACTTCGACCAGGTGGGCATGTTGTTCGGAACTGTCACCTGCCGCAAGGGGCTGGATATCGCACCGGAAACGCTGCTGATCTGGCAGTGAGGCCGGGTCAGGTCGGGGCTGACGCTGCCAGGAGAAGGCTTGACGGAAGGGGGGCTGGCAGGCTAGGGCGCTGGATGTCG
>NZ_CP071922.1:2451638-2473969 GCF_017584085.1 Halomonas sp. BM-2019 | reverse complement strand
GCGTGCTCGAAATTCGCTACCTGAATCAGGGTTCAACGAAAAACCGCCGCTGGACGATGATCCTAAGCGGCGGTTTTTACAGTGTTCTTTGGTCGGAGCGACAGGATTCGAACCTGCGACCTTTGCAACCCCATTGCAACGCGCTACCAAGCTGCGCCACGCTCCGACACGGTTTTCGGTTTCCTGGCCGTCTGGCCTGTCCCCCGAGAACGAGGCGTATACTAGCGCGTTCGCAGGCAAATGAAAAGCCCCTTTTGCACTTTCGATTCAATTGGTTGGGATTGTGCCCGCCCTGAACTCCGGCTGCCTATGCTCTATCATGGTCCGCCTGGCGGGCGGGACCGCCGCTTCATTTTCCCAGGCGACAAGGATCACGGCATGTACGGGCAGGCAGAGCGGGGTCTCTTCAAGGGGATGAATCCGCGCATCACGCTGGTGGCGATCGTCATCGTCGGGGTGGCGCTGGTCTACGGGGCCTTCTTCACCGACCGGCTGGCCGCGGGGCTGTCGCTGGCCCGCGGGGTGCTGGATCCCTTCCTGGAGTGGTACTACGTGCTGCTGGTGGCCTTCCTGCTGCTGTTCATGGTGTGGCTGGGTGCGGGGCGCTACAAGAACGTGCGCCTGGGCGGCGACTTCGAGCAGCCGGAGTTCACCTTCTTTTCCTGGGTGTCGATGCTGTTCGCCGCCGGTACCGGGGTGGGAATCCTGTTCTGGGCGGTGGCCCAGCCGATCCTGCAGTTCCAGGAGAACCCCTTTATTGCGGAGGGCATGACCCCGGATGCCGCCCGGGTGGCCATGCGCCTGACCTACTTCCACTGGGGGCTCAACGGCTGGGCGATCTTCTCCTTCGTGGCGCTGGTGCTGGCCTACTTCTGCTATCGCTGGAACCTGCCGCTGACCATCCGCTCCTGCCTGCAGCCGCTGTTCGGCAAGCGCGTGGAGGGCGGGCTAGGGGATGCCGTCGATGTGCTGGCGGTGTTCGGCACGGTGTTCGGCATCGCCACGACCCTGGGGCTGGGAGTGCAGCAGATGAATGCCGGCCTGGGTGCGCTGTTCGAGATCGAGAGCTCGGTGTGGCTGCAGCTCACCGTCATCGCTGTGATCATGAGCATCGCTACCTTCTCGGTGGTGTCCGGGGTCAAGAAGGGGGTGCGGCTGCTCTCCGAGGCGAACTTCTGGCTGAGCATCGCGGTGGTGGTCTTCCTGCTGCTGTTCGGGCCGACCCAGTACCTGATCGCCATCACCGTCGAGTCGGCCGGCGACTATATCCAGAACCTGCTGGGCATGACCTTCCACACCAACGCGACCCGCGAGGATGGCTGGCAGGCCGAGTGGACGGTGTTCTTCTGGGGCTGGTGGCTGGCCTGGTCGCCGTTCGTGGGCATGTTCATCGCCCGGGTCTCCCGCGGCCGCACCTTCCGCGAGTTCGTGATGGGGGTGCTGCTGGTGCCCACGGTGATCACCGTGGTGTGGATCGGGCTGTTCGGCGGTACCGCCCTCTACCACGAGCTGTTCGGGGGCGGTGGCATCATCGCCGCAGTGGACCGTGACGTGGCCACGGCGCTGTTCGCGACCATCGAGGCCATGGGACTCGGGATGGTGGGGCAGGGGGTGTCGCTGGCGCTGGTGGTGCTGATCGCTACCTACCTGATTACCTCGGCCAATGCCGGCACCCTGGTGATCAACACCATCCTGTCGGGTGGCGACCCCGAGCCGCCGACCCGGCACCGGATCCTGTGGGGGGTGGTGCTGGGGGTGCTCACCGCGGTGCTGCTGATGGCCGGCGGCCTGGAGACCCTGCAGGCGGCGGTGATCATGGCGGCGCTACCGTTCTCGGTGGTGATCATGCTGATGATCGCCGGGCTGCTCAAGGCCCTGCATCGCGAACGCTATGCCGCCCGTACCGGTGAGCGGGTCGAGGCGCCGCGCGAGCCCTGGGCCGACCTGGACGATGCCGGCGCCGAGCCGGTGCCGGTGTCGGGCGACGAGGCCCACAAGCCTCACTGAGCCATCCGGGGCGGCAGTCTCTGCCGTGCCCGCCGACGAGGAGGAGGACGACGATGCCGCTGATCATGGGGATGAGCGTGCTGCTGATCTGTCAGTTCCTGGGCGAGCTGCTGGCGCGTGGCCTGATGCTGCCGGTCCCGGGGCCGGTGTTCGGCATGGTGATCCTGCTGGTGGGGCTGATGGTGCGGGGCAAGGTGCCGAAGAGCCTGCGCATGACCGGCGAGGGACTGCTGCGCTACCTGACGCTGCTGTTCGTGCCGGCGGGGGTCGGACTGATGGTCCACTTCAGGCAGATCGGGCAGGACCTGTGGCCGATTCTCGTGACCCTGCTGGTCTCCACGGCCGTCACCCTGGGGGTGACGGCCTGGATCCTCGACCGGCTGAATCGCCGGGGGAGGAGATCGCCATGAAGGTCGCGCCCCTGGACCAGCTGTGGGTCTATCTCTCCGGCAGCCCGCTGCTCTCGCTGCTGGCGACGCTGCTGGCGTTTGCCCTGGCGGTGCGCCTCAATCGCGCCCTGGGCGGCACGCCGCTGCTGCACCCGGTGACTCTCGCCATCGCCATTCTGATCGGCCTGCTGCTGCTGGTCGACATGGACTATGCCACCTACTTCGAGGGCGCCCAGTTCATTCACTTCCTGCTGGGGCCGGCCACCGTGGCCCTGGCGATTCCCCTCTACGACCACCGCGAGCGGGTCCGTCGCCTGCTGGTACCGCTGCTGATCGCCTGCCTGGCGGGCATCGTCACGGCGGTGGCGACCACCCTGGGGATTGCCATGGCCCTGGGGGCCCGCCACGAGACCCTGCTCTCGCTGGCACCGCGCTCGGTGACCTCGCCGATCGCCATGGGCATCGCCGAGCAGATCGGCGGGATCCCGTCGCTGGCCGTGGGCCTGGTGCTGCTGACCGGCTCCATCGGCTGCGCGCTCTCACCCTGGGTGTTCCGGCTGCTGCGGGTGGAGGACCCGGCGGTGCAGGGCTTCTCCCTGGGCCTGGCCGCCCACGGTTTCGGCACCGCCCAGGCCTTCGCGCGCATCGGGGCGGTGGCCGGCGCCTTCTCGGGGCTGGCCATGGGGCTGGCGGGCCTGCTCACGGCCTTCCTGCTGCCGCTGCTGACCCGGCTGTTCGGCCTGGGGGCATGAAACACGGCGCCCTCGGGCGCCGTGGCAGGAGGCTCGGGGTGGGGCTGGCTAGATCTCTTCCCAGAGCCGCTGGCGGAAGTCGTGGCTGAGCTGGGCGGCCTGCTCCATGCGCTTCACGTGCGCGCCGTTGACCTGCTCGACGAGCTTCTGATAGCAGGCCTGGACCTCTTCCGGGGTCGAGGGCGTCTCGCCGCCGAAACACTGCGAGAGCTGTTCGCCGCTCTCGGCGATCGCCTTGAGGTACTGGGCCTCGAACTCCATCGCCTGGGCCAGGCTCTCCATCCAGGCCGCCTGCAGGCGGGCCATGGGGTGGGTTCCCTGCATCCACTGCTGCTGCCACCAGGCCAGCATGGGGTTGGCATTCATCATGCTCATGTCCATGCCGAAGGGGTTGCTCTTCATCGTTGTCTCCTCTCGGGCCCTGCAGGGGCGCGATTCGGGATAGGGATAGTTTGCCTATAGAGTATAGGGGAGGGGCAGGGAGTTGGCCGTGGTGAAGTCGGCCTCTCTTGACCGCGATCATGTCGTGGCTGCCGGCCAGGCAGCCGCCAAGGAGGTATCCATGTGGCAAGTGGTCAAGTCCGTGCTGGCGGCCTTCTTCGGGGTGCAGCGTGAGCAGCAGCGCCGGAAGGACTTCGAGCAGGGCAATCCGGCCGCCTTCATCGTCGTGGGAATCCTGCTGGCGCTGGTCCTGGTCGGCGTGGTGGCGGCGGTGGCTATCGGTGTCTCGCGTTGAAACTGGCGTTGGCGGGCGGGCGGGCGGTGGCCGTTTTGCAGCGTCCGGGACCTCTATACTCCCACCAGGCGTGACTAATATTCGCGTGAACGCCTGGTGAGGGGCGCTCCCCGACGCCCCCGCCGTGGCCCCCCGGACACCGGCCGGGCCACGCGGACGACAACAACAATCAAGAGGAGGCGCCGATGCGCACGTTGCTCCTGTGGATGGCGGGGCTGTCGGGCGGCACCCTGATGCTCCCTGCGGCCTTGGCCAGCGGCTGGAACATGCCGGTGGGGGTGACCGATCTCAGTCGCGAGATCTACACCCTGCACATGACCATCTTCTGGATCTGCGTGGTCATCGGGGTGATCGTGTTCGGGGTGATGTTCTACTCCCTGTTCAAGTACCGTCGCTCCCGCGGTGCCCAGGCGGCCAACTTCCACGAGAACACCACCGTGGAGGTGATCTGGACCACCATCCCCCTGCTGATTCTGGTCGGCATGGCGGTGCCGGCCACCGCCACCCTCAAGAAGATCTATGACGCCTCCGACGCCGAGCTCGACGTGATGATCATCGGCCAGCAGTGGCGCTGGCGCTATGAGTACCTGGGCGAGGATGTCGCCTTCAACTCCAGCATGAGCACGCCCCGCGCCCAGATCCGCGGCGAGGAACCGCGTGGGGAGCACTACCTGCTCGAGGTGGACAACCCGCTGGTGCTGCCCATCAATCGCAAGGTGCGCTTCCTGATGACCGCCGATGACGTCATCCACTCCTGGTGGGTGCCGGATTTCGCGGTCAAGCAGGACACCATTCCCGGCTTCATCAACGAGAACTGGGTGCGGATCAACGAGCCCGGCATCTATCGCGGCCAGTGTGCCGAGCTGTGCGGCATGGATCACGGCTTCATGCCCATCGTGGTGCACGCCATGGAGGAGGAGGAGTTCGATGCCTGGCTGGCCGAACGCAAGGAGGAGGCCGAGCAAGAGGCCCTGGGTGTGGACCGCGACTGGGAGATGGATGAACTGATGGCGCGTGGCGAGAGCGTCTACGCCAGCATCTGCGCCTCCTGTCACCAGCCGGAGGGGGAAGGCGCGGCCGCCTTCCCGGCGCTGGCCGGTAACCAGCGGCTGATCGACGACCTCGACTGGCACCTCGACATCATCATCAACGGGGCGTCCGGCACGGCGATGCCGGCCTTCCGCAGCACGCTCAACCCGGTCGAGATCGCCGCCGTCACCACCTGGACCCGCAACGCCTGGGGCAACGAGACCGGAGACGCCGTGCAGCCCGCCGAGGTGGCCGAGCAGCTGACGCAGTAGCGTCGCCCGGTTCACGCCCCCGACACCCCTCCAAGAACAACGACAGATCAGGGAGATCCACGATGGCGCCCAAGCTGCCTCCGCATCACCCCGTCGAGCAGAGCACCACCGCCACCGCCGGCGGCCAGGCGTCGGCTCACCATGCGCCGCCGCGTGGCATCCTGCGCTGGCTGCTCACCACCAACCACAAGGAGATCGGGAGTCTCTACCTGATCTTCTCGCTGATCATGTTCTTCATCGGCGGGATCTTCGCCCTGGTGGTGCGCGCCGAGCTGTTCCAGCCCGGCCTCAACCTGATCAACCCCGAGTTCTTCAACCAGATGACCACCATGCATGGCCTGATCATGGTCTTCGCGGCGGTCATGCCGGCCTTCACGGGGCTGGCCAACTGGATGATTCCACTGCAGATCGGCGCGCCCGACATGGCCCTGCCGCGCCTCAACAACTTCAGCTTCTGGCTGCTGCCGGTCGCCTTCCTGCTGCTGCTCTCGACCCTGTTCATGCCCGGTGGCGGGCCCAACTTCGGCTGGACCTTCTACGCGCCGCTCTCGACCACCTATGCGCCGCCGTCGACCACCTTCTTCATCCTCTCGCTGCATATTGCCGGGATCAGCTCGATCCTCGGCGCCATCAACATCGTGGCCACCATCCTCAACATGCGCGCCCCGGGCATGCGACTGATGGACATGCCGCTGTTCGTCTGGACCTGGCTGATCACCGCCTTCCTGCTGATCGCGGTGATGCCGGTGCTGGCCGGGGTGATCACCATGATGCTGATGGACATCAACTTCGGCACCCACTTCTTCAACGCCGCGGGCGGCGGCGACCCGGTGCTCTTCCAGCATCTGTTCTGGTTCTTCGGCCATCCCGAGGTTTACATCATGATCCTGCCGGCCTTCGGCATCGTCTCGGCGATCATTCCGACCTTCGCCCGCAAGCCGCTGTTCGGCTATGCCTCCATGGTCTACGCCACCGCCTCCATCGCCGTCCTCTCCTTCCTGGTGTGGGCGCACCACATGTTCGTGGTGGGGCTGCCGCTGGCTGCCACGCTGTTCTTCATGTACACCACCATGCTGATCGCCGTGCCCACCGGGGTGAAAGTGTTCAACTGGATCACCACCCTGTTCCGCGGCTCCATCACCTTCGAACCGCCGATGCTCTTCGCGCTGGCCTTCGTGGTGCTCTTCACCATCGGGGGCTTCTCCGGCCTGATGCTGGCCATCGCGCCGGCCGACTTCCAATACCATGACACCTATTTCGTGGTGGCCCACTTCCACTATGTGCTGGTGCCGGGGGCGGTATTTGCCATCATGGCCGGGGTCTATTACTGGCTGCCCAAGTGGACCGGCCACTACCCCAATGTCAGGCTGGCCCAGTGGCACTTCTGGCTGTCGGTGATCGGGGTCAACCTGACCTTCTTCCCCATGCACTTCTCGGGCCTGGCCGGCATGCCGCGGCGCATCCCCGATTACGCCCTGCAGTTCGCCGACTTCAACCTGGTGTCGAGCCTGGGCGCCTTCCTCTTCGGTCTGTCGCAGCTGATCTTCGTGGCGGTGGTGATCCTCTGCGTGCGCGGTGGCGAGAAGGCACCGGCCAAGGCCTGGGAGGGCGCCGAGGACCTCGAATGGACGGTGCCGAGCCCGGCTCCGCTGCACACCTTCGAGACGCCGCCCCACTTCCGTCCCGAGACTCACTGAACCGGCTGGTCCATTCGCCCGGAGGAGGTTCCCATGTCGCTCGATCCCGGACAGCAGCCCCCCGTCAACCCCGGCGTGCGCCGCACGGTGGTGCGCTCCGTGGCGGTGCTGGTGGGCATGTTCGCCTTCGCCTTCGCCCTGGTGCCGCTGTATGACGTCTTCTGCCGCGTCACCGGCATCAACGGCAAGGTGGACACCACGGCTCAGGCCATCGTCCACGAGGAGGTCGACGATTCGCGCTATGTGACGGTGCAGTTCATCACCCGCAACGGCTCCGGGCTGCCCTGGAACCTCGAGGTGGAGACGCGGCAGGTGCGCATCCACCCGGGGCAGAGCGCCGAGGTGGGCTTCGCCTTCCAGAATGCCAGCGGCGAGGGCACCTGGGGCAGGGCGGTCCCGAGCGTGTCACCGTCGAGCGCGACCCGCCACCTGCGCAAGGTGAGCTGCTTCTGCTTCGAGGAGCAGCACCTGGCCCCCGGCGAGCGGCTGGAGCTGCCGCTGGTGTTCCAGCTGGCCCGCGACCTGCCCCCCGAGGTCAACACCGTAACCCTGGTCTACACCCTGTATCCGGTCACCCGAGACGAGCCGCTCCAGGCCAGGGCGACTGCCGGCAAAGGAGATGAGGCATGAGTGGTGGCAGCTACTACGTCCCGGCGACCAGCAAGTGGCCGATCCTGGGGTCCCTGGCCCTCGGGGTGATGATGGTCGGCATCGGCATGATGCTGGTCCACGACCGCGGTACCTCGGTGATGGTGCTGGGGCTGCTGGCGGTGCTGGCGGTGATGGGACTGTGGTTTCGCGACGTAGTGCGTGAGTCCCGCCAGGGCTTGTACGACGCCCAGATGGATCGCTCCTTCCGGCAGGGCATGGCCTGGTTCATCTTCTCCGAGGTGATGTTCTTCGCCGCCTTCTTCGGGGCGCTCTTCTACATCCGGACCTTCGCCCTGCCGTGGCTGGACGGGGAGGGGGCCAAGGGCGTGGCGGCGCTGCTGTGGCCGGACTTCACCGCCAGCTGGCCGCTGATGAGCCCGCCGGACCCTGCCATCGCGGGCCCGGCCCAGACCTTCAGTCCCTGGCAGCTGCCGCTGGTCAACACCCTGATCCTGGTGGCCTCGAGCATCACCCTGACGGTGGCCCACGAGGGGCTCAAGGAGGGGCGTCGCGAGACCACCCGCAACTGGCTGTTCGCCACCCTGGTGCTGGCGATCGCCTTCATCATCATCCAGGGCGTGGAGTACTACGAGGCCTACACCTACTACGGCATCACCCTGGACGCGGGCATCTACGGGGCGACCTTCTTCCTGCTCACTGGTTTCCACGGGGCCCATGTGATCATCGGGGCCACCATCCTGGCGGTGATGTTCGTGCGCATCCAGAGCGGCCACTTCTCGAGCGACAACCACTTCGGGTTCGAGGCATCCTGCTGGTACTGGCATTTCGTGGATGTGGTATGGATCGGTCTGTTCCTGTTCGTCTACGTCTTCTGAGCCGGTGTGGGGATCGCGGGGCGGCCATCCGCCGCCCCGGGGCTAGCCCAGGTTGCCCGCATAGAAGCCGTAGAAGAGTAGGGCCAGCAGGGTGGCGGCGAGGGTCACCCGGACCTTGAGCGAGATCAGCAGGCGCCGGGAGGCCTGGCCGTCGCGCAGCAGGAAGCCCGCACCGGCGGCCAGGCTCGAGACCATGGTAAGGAACACCAGAGCGATCAGTACCTTGAGCAGCATGGAGTACTCCTTGAACGATTCTTCCTCCCAGCATGCCCGTCGCGGCCCCTGGCGGCAACGCCTGTGGTGGGGACTCTGGTCGGCGCTGGTCGTGTTGGGCCTGGCGCTGGGGCTGTGGCAGTGGGAGCGGGCCGGCGAGAAGCGGGACTACCTGGCGGCGCTGGAGGCCGCGCCGCACCTGGAGGCCCCCCGCCAGGCGCCGCCCGACGGCAGCCGCCTGACCCTCACCGGCGAGTACCTGGCGGATCACACCCTGTTCCTCGACAACCGCGTCGTCGAGGGTCGCCACGGCGTGGCGCCGCTGACCCCGCTGCGTACCGACGACGGCCGCCTGTGGCTGGTGCAGCGCGGCTTCCTGGCCAGCGGTGCCGGCCGCGAGACGCCGGAGGTGGCGACCCCCGAGGGCCGCGTGACCCTCGAGGGGCGCTGGCAGGTGGCGGGCCGGGGGGCGCCGCTGTTCGGCCCCAACCGCGAGGGCCAGCGCCTGCAGCGGATGCAGCTCGACGCCTGGGATCTCCCCTTCGCCCACGACGGCTGGCTGCACCTCGAGGCGGGGCCCGGCCGGCTCACCCCCTGGTGGACGCCCAGCGTGATGCCGCCGAGTCGCCATCTGGGCTATGCGGTGCAGTGGTGGGGCCTGGCCCTGGCCGCCCTGGTGGTGATGCTGGTCGGCGGCCGTCGCCTGGGGCGCGATCGCGACGGCGGCGATCCCCGTGGCCCGTCCCGACCGCCTGCCGTTTCCCCTTGCCATGAGGAGTCGACCCGATGAGATCGCCCGGCGTGATTCGCCATCCCAGGGCCAAGTTGCTGGCGCTGCTGGCCCTCTTTGCCGTTCCCCCGCTGCTGGCCTGGGTCATGGTCACCTGGCGGATCGGCATTCCCGAGCAGCGCACCGCTCACGGTGAGCTGTCGCCGGACATCCCGGTGCTGGCGGCCTGGCCGCTGGCCGGTGAGCCCGCCCCGGGCCTCGCCGGGGACTGGGTGCTGGCCTTCGACTGCGCGGAGCGCTGCGAGGCCCTGGCCGACCAGTGGTGGCGCCTGCATCGTGCGCTGGGCCGCGAGGCGCCGCGCGTCAGCCGGCTGCGCGTCGGCGGCGAGGCCGAGGCGCTGCCCGGCGAGGCGGTCGCCCAGTGGGGTGAGGTGCCCGCCTGGCGCCATGCGGACGGGCTGTGGGTGATGGACCCCCACGGCCGCCCGGTGCTCGGCTACGGGCCCGAGGTGGAGGCCCGGGACGTGCTGGATGACGTGAACCGCCTGCTGCGCATGAACCCCGAGGGCGTGCGCCGGGGCGAGCGCACGCTGGCGGAGCGAACGGCAGGCAGGGAAGGATGACCGCGATGACCCAAGACGAGACTCGACGCCGTCTGCGATGGCTGCTGACCCTGAGCCTGGTGGGCGTGGCGTTCACCGCGGCGGTGATCCTGGTGGGGGTGTTCACGCGGCTGGTGGATGCCGGACTCGGCTGTCCGGACTGGCCGGGCTGCTACGGCCGGCTGGTGGTGCCCGACGAGAGCCGGGCCCTGGCCCATACACCGGAGGCGCCCCTGGAGGTGTTCAAGGCCTGGGTGGAGATGGTGCACCGCTACGTGGCCTCGGCCCTGGGGCTGCTGGTGATTGTCCTGGTGGTGCTGGGCGCGCCGCTGCGTCGTCGCCCCGACTACCCCTGGGGGGTGAGCCTGGCCCTGCTGGCCGTGATCCTGCTCCAGGGCGCCTTCGGGGCCTTCACCGTGACCCTCAAGCTGTGGCCACAGGTGGTGACCCTGCACCTGTTGGGCGGTCTGGCGGTGCTGCTGCTGTTCCTGTGGCTGCACCTCCGGCTGCGGCGCTTCGCCACCGGACGGCTGGCGCCCGGCGGGGTGGCCGCCCCGCGGCGCCGGCTGACCCCGCTGTGGGGGCTGGCCCTAGCGCTGCTCGTCGGTCAGCTTGCCCTGGGGGGCTGGGTATCGAGCAACTATGCTGGCATTGCCTGCCAGGGCTTCCCCACCTGCAACGGCCAGTGGTGGCCCGAGATGGACTGGAGCGAGGGGTTTCACCTGACCCAGACGGTGGGGCCCAACTACCTGCATGGGCAACTCCACGCCGATGCCCGCACCGCGATTCAGGTGGGGCATCGCCTGGGGGCCCTGGCGCTGGGGCTGGCACTGCTGCTGCTGGCCGTACGCCACTGGCGGGAGGCGCACCTGCGGCCTTGGCTGGGTGCCATGCTGGGGGTCTACGCTATCCAGCTGGTGCTGGGCATCGCCAATGTGCTGCTGTGGCTGCCCCTGTGGCTTGCCCTGCTGCATACCGCCGGGGCGGTGGCGCTGGTGATCGTGATGATCCTGGCCGCCTGGGTGTGGCGCGAGTCGAAGGCGGAAGGGGCAAGAGAACAACGGGTAATGGAGGAGTGGGTCCATGTCTGAGGCCATGACGACGGAAGTTCGCGCAGTGGGTGCCGCGTCCCTGGCGTCCGTTCGCTGGGGGTGGCGCGACCTGGTGACCCTGTGCAAGCCACGGGTGGTGCTGGTGATGCTGGTCTGCGCGCTGGTGGGGATGGCGCTGGCGCGGCCGGTGCTCCCCTCGCTGGCCCTGGTGGTCTACGGCCTGGTGGGCATCGGGCTGGCCGCCAGTGGGGCGGCGGCCTTCAACCACGTGGTGGATCGCCGCCTGGATGCGCTGATGGTGCGGACCTCGCGGCGCCCGCTGGCCTCCCGGCGCATGCCGAGTTCGGTGGCGCTGGCCTGGGCCACGCTGCTCTCGGTCTCCGGGGTCGGCCTGCTGCTGTGGCAGGTCAACGCGCTCACCGCCTGGCTGACGCTGGGCTCGCTGATCGGCTATGCGCTGGTCTACACCGCCTTCCTCAAGCACGCCACGCCGCAGAATATCGTGATCGGCGGGGTGGCCGGGGCGGCGCCGCCCCTGCTGGGCTGGACCGCGGTGACCGGCCAGCTGGGCCCCGAGCCGCTGCTGTTGATGCTGATCATCTTCGCCTGGACCCCGCCGCACTTCTGGGCGCTGGCGCTGCACAAGCGCGAGGAGTATGCCCGCGCCGGGGTGCCGATGCTGCCGGTGACCCACGGCGAGGCCTTCACCCGGCTGCAGGTGTGGCTGTACGGTTGGCTGACCGTGGCGGTGACCCTGATGCCCTTCGCCATCGGCATGAGTGGAGCCCTCTACCTGGTGGGAGTGATGGCCCTCAATGTGCGCTTCATGGTCTGGAACTGGCGGGTGTGGCGCGGCCGGGACCCGCGGGCGCCGCTGGCGGCCTTCTGGTTCTCCATCCGCTATATCCTGGCCCTGTTCGGGATCCTGCTGCTGGACCACTACGCCATGGCCTGGTCGCTGTGGGGCTGATGGGGCGTCGTCGTTCTCGTGCCGGCGGTGCACAATGTTTGGTTCATCGCAGATCAGCGTGAAGCTGCCTTGTGGGAGCTCGGGTTCCCCGAGCGAATGGCGCCGAAGGTGCCCCGGTGGTGTTGCTTATGCTTGCACCAACCGCCTGGGAGTCCTTCGGCCTCCATTCGCCCGGCAGAGCCGGCCTCCCACCTTGAAGCCTGCCAAACATGTTCACGCTAAAGTGCGAAAAGCCCAATGTTTGGGGGAGGGCGCGGTGGGCCGTTAGAATGCTCGATCTCCGCTGCCCCATCCGCAACCGCAGGACCCCCCGATGAACACCACCACTGCCCTTGTCCTGGTTGGCCTCGGCCTCGCCATCATCGCCGGCCTGGCCGCCTATGCCTTCACCCTGTGGCGGGAAGTTCGCCGGCGCCGCGCCTACCGCGAGGAAGAAGAGCAGCGTGCCCATGACAACTGCCTGGAGAACCTCGAGCTGGTCGCCTCCGCGCTGATCCAGGAGCAGGTGGATGTCACCGAGGGGGCCTGGCGCTGCAAGGTGCTGCTAGAGATTCTCGATCCCCGCCTGCTGGAGCGCGAGGCCTTTCGTCCCTTCGGGGAGGTTCACGCCCGCACCCGCCATCTTCACACCCACCAGGCCCGTCAGGCGCTCAGCCCCAGGGAGCGCTTCAAGGAGGATCGCGAGCGGCTGGCGGTGGAGGAGGAGTTTCGCGATGCCGTGCTGGACGCGGCTCGGGCGGCGCTCGAGTTTCGGCGCGGCTGGCCCGGCAGCCTGCATTGAACTTTTTGCCTTCGCCGGTGTTATCGAACGCTGTACGATATCCGGGCGAGTCTGCTAACCTTGAGCGCATGGCGATTGGAGGACGGACCGGTCTCGTGCAAGCCTGGTCCGTTTCCAGCCTTGCCCGGGCCCCTGGCGGTCAGGGCGAGTTGGGACGGGTGCGGCGAAGCTGACGCGCCGTGCTCGATCGTCGGGATCATCTGGGGGCGGTAAGCACCCGTTGCCTACCCTGGAGCCAAAAGAATAGAGAAGGAGTTTGAAAATGAGAAAATCCACGACTGGCTTGTTGCTCGGTTCTGCTCTGGTGGTCGGCCTCGCCGGCTGTGCCACCCCCAACACCACCCCCTCCTCTGACCGCCCCTGGTATCAGCAGCCGGTGACCTGCGGTATCGCCGGCAGCCTGATCGGCGGCAGCATCGGCTACGCCACCAGCGGCAGCTCCGATGAAGAAGAGGGTGCTGCGACTGGTGCCGTCGCCGGTGCCGCCATCGGCGCCCTGCTGTGCGCCGATCGTACCCCGGAACCGGTGGCCGAGCCGGAGCCGATGCCGGAGCCCGAGCCCGTACCGGAGTTCGAGCCGGTGGTGCTCTCCAGCGAGGTCAACTTCGCTTTCGATTCCGATGAGCTGACCCCCGCTGCCGAGACGACCCTGGACGAGGTGGCCCGCCGTCTGCGCGAGTACACCGATGTACGCATCCGTATCGAGGGTCACACCGACTCCAGGGGTTCCGCCCAGTACAACCAGGGCCTCTCCGAGCGCCGTGCCAATTCCGTGCGCGACTATCTGGCCAGCCAGGGTATCGCCGCGGCCCGCATGATGACCGTGGGCTATGGCGAGGAGCGCCCGGTGGCCTCGAACGAGACCGACGAGGGCCGTGCCCTGAACCGTCGCGTCGAGATCGACCGTCAGTGATCGATTTTCGGTCCTGAGCCGGCGACACGGCCGGCCAGCGGGGGCGCCTTCGGGCGCCCCCGCTGCGTTCCGGGCCGGTGGGCGTGAAGCGCCGATTCTGTTAAGGTACTCGCGCCTTCCCCGGGCCGGCACTGTCTCGCTGTCGTCGCCAGGCGCGATGTCAGGCGATGGCCGGAAAGCGGGCGGGCGTCATCTTTCATTCCCCGTTCATTGCGACACGTGGTCTCTCGTATGGGCCACCACTGCGCACAAGGACCCCTTCATGCCCATCGTGACCCTGCCGGACGGCAGCCAGAGAACCTTCGACGAACCGATCACCGTGATGCAGCTGGCCGAGAGCATCGGCCCGGGACTGGCCAAGGCCTGCGTGGCGGGCAAGATCGACGGCGTGGCGGTGGATGCCGCCGATGTGATCGACCGCGACGCCGAGGTGGCCATCCTGACCGCCCGCGACCCCGAGGGACTCGAGGTCATCCGCCACTCCTGCGCCCACTTGATCGGCCACGCCGTCAAGCAGCTCTATCCCGAGGCCAAGATGGCCATCGGTCCGGTGATCGAGGATGGCTTCTACTACGATATCGATTTTGGCCGCTCGGCGACCCCGGAAGACCTCGAGGCGATCGAGAAGCGCATGAAGCAGCTGATCGACCAGGACTACGAGGTGGTCCGCGAATACGTCGATCGCGACCGCGCGATGCTCACCTTCCTGCACCGCGACGAGACCTACAAGCAGGAGATCGTGCGCGAGATCCCGGAAGGGGAGACCATCCGTCTCTATCACCACGAGGAATATACCGACATGTGCCGGGGCCCCCACGTGCCCAATACCCGGCACCTGAAGGCGTTCAAGCTGACCAAGCTGGCCGGCGCCTACTGGCGCGGCGACGCCAGCAAGCCGATGCTGACGCGCATCTACGGTACCGCCTGGCCCGACAAGAAGCAGCTCAAGGCCTATCTCAAGCGCCTCGAGGAGGCCGAGAAGCGCGATCACCGCAAGCTGGCCAAGAAGATGGATCTCTTTCACCTCCAGGAAGAGGCGCCGGGCATGGTGTTCTGGCACCCCAACGGCTGGACCCTCTACCAGGCCCTGGAGCAATACATGCGTCGGGTGCAGGTCGAGAACGGCTATCAGGAGATCAAGACGCCTCAGATCGTCGATCTGTCGCTGTGGAAGAAGTCCGGCCACTGGGGGCACTACAGCGACCTGATGTTCACCACCGAGTCGGAGAAACGCGACTACGCGGTGAAGCCGATGAACTGTCCCTGTCACGTGCAGGTGTTCAACCAGGGGTTGAAGAGCTACCGCGACCTGCCGCTGCGCCTGGCCGAGTTCGGCAGCTGTCACCGCAACGAGCCCTCCGGTGCCCTGCATGGCCTGATGCGGGTGCGCGGCTTCACCCAGGATGACGCCCATATCTTCTGCACCGAGAAGCAGATCCAGGCCGAGGCCGAGGCGTTCATCGTCCTGACCCTCAAGGTCTACCGGGAACTGGGCTTCGAGGACGTGGAGCTCAAGCTCTCCACCCGTCCCGACGACTTCATGGGCGAGCCCGAGATGTGGGATCGCGCCGAGGCGGGGCTCGAGGCGGCGCTCGACGCCACCGGCCTCGAGTGGGAGCTGCAGCCGGGCGAGGGTGCCTTCTACGGGCCCAAGATCGAGTTCTCGTTGCGTGACTGCCTCAATCGGGTCTGGCAGTGCGGCACCCTGCAGCTGGACTTCAACCTGCCGGGTCGCCTCGGCGCCCAGTTCGTCGACGAGGATGGCGTCCGCAAGACCCCGGTGATGCTCCACCGCGCGATCCTCGGCTCCTTCGAGCGCTTCATCGGCATCCTCATCGAGCACTACGCCGGGGCCATGCCGCTGTGGCTGGCGCCCCAGCAGGCGGTGATCCTCAATATCACCGACGCCCAGCGCGACTACGTGCTGGATCTCGAGCAGCGTTTGCAGAAAATCGGCCTGCGCGTCAAGGCGGACTTGAGGAACGAGAAGATCGGCTTTAAAATCCGCGAGCATACGTTGCAGAAAGTTCCCTATCTCCTCGTGGTGGGGGATAAGGAAGTCGAGGCCGACTCGGTTGCCGTGCGCACGCGCACCGGCGAGGATCTAGGCACCGTGCGGGTCGATGACCTCATCGAGCGTCTGAACGCCGAACTCGGCTGACGACATCGTCAATCGTCTTAAGGAGACTGAGCGATCAAGCGAAGCAACCCAAGAGGGCGCGTCCAGGACAAGCGTCCCCCGATGAACGAGCGTATTACCGAGGATCAGGTCCGCCTGATCGATAGCGACGGCGAGCAGCTGGGCATCGTGCCCACCAGTGATGCACTGGAGCGTGCCGAAGCCGCGGGAATGGACCTCGTGCAGATTTCCAATGCCGATCCGATCGTCTGCAAGATCATGGATTACGGCAAGTTCGTCTTCGAGCAGAAGAAACAGAAGGCCGCTCAGAAGAAGAAGACGAAGCAGATTCAGGTCAAGGAAGTCAAGTTCCGGCCTGGCACCGACGAGGGCGACTATCAGGTCAAGCTGAAGAACCTGATCCGTTTCCTCGAAGGTGGCGACAAGGGCAAGGTCACGCTGCGTTTCCGCGGTCGTGAGATGGCGCACCAGGACCTCGGCCGCAAGCTGATGGAACGGATCGCCGCCGATCTCGAGGAGATCGGGACCGTGGAGTCCTTCCCGAAGATGGAAGGGCGGCAGATGATCATGATCATTGCCCCCAAGAAGAAGCAGTAAGCAGTAGAGAAGAAGTGATCCGGCGGCCGGTTCAACGGGCGATGGGTAGTAGCATCCAGCGTCGGCCCCGGGTTTTCTGAAAAAAACCTCGTAATGGAGTGTTCTTCCATGCCGAAGATCAAGAGCAACAGTGGCGCCGCCAAGCGCTTCAAGAAGACGGCCAACGGCTTCAAGCACAAGCAGTCGTTCCGTAGCCACATCCTGACCAAGAAGTCCACCAAGCGTAAGCGTCAGCTGCGCGGCATGAAGCAGATTCACGACGCCGACAAGGCGCTGATCCAGCGCATGCTGCCCAACCTGTAACCCTTGGTAGAGCCCATTTTCGTCAGGAGTAAGCTATGACTCGTGTCAAGCGTGGCGTTGTCGCCCGTCGTCGTCACAAGAAGATTCTCAAGCAGGCCAAGGGCTACTACGGTGCCCGCAGCCGCGTGTTCCGCGTCGCCAAGCAGGCGGTCATCAAGGCCGGGCAGTATGCCTACCGCGACCGTCGCCAGCGCAAGCGTCAGTTCCGCGCCCTGTGGATCCAGCGTATCAACGCCGGTGCCCGCCAGCACGGCCTCTCCTACAGCCGCTTCGTCGGCGGCCTGAAGAAGGCCGGCATCGAGATCGACCGCAAGGTCCTGGCCGACCTGGCCGTCAACGAGAAGGCCGCTTTTGCTGCCATCGTCGAGAAGGCCAAGGCTGCCCAGTAAGCGATAGCGTCACCGGCGCGTGTGCCCGCTCGAGCGGGCCAGGCGCTGACGTTCAGGGGGAAGAGCAGCCGCTCTTCCCCTTTTTCTTGAAGACTGACACTCGAATTCGGAGCGCAACGGATGGACCACCTTCCCACTCTGGTCACCGAGGCCCGCCAGGCGATCCAGGCCGCCGAGAGCATTCCGGCCCTGGAGGAGCTGCGCGTGCGCTACCTCGGCAAGAAGGGCGAGATCACCGCGCAGCTCAAGGGGCTTGGCAAGTTGCCGGCCGCCGAGCGTCCGGCGGCCGGTGAACGCATCAACCAGGCCAAGCAGGCGCTGGCCGAGGAGCTGGAGGGGCGTCGAGCGACCCTGGAGAAGGCGGCGCTGGAGGCGCGGCTCTCCGCGGAACGCCTCGATGTGACCCTGCCGGGGCGCGGCCAGGCCGGTGGCGGGTTGCATCCGGTGACCCGCACCCTGGAGCGGATCGAAGGGCTCTTCACCCGCATCGGCTACGACGTGGCGGTGGGGCCGGAGATCGAGGACGACTACCACAACTTCGAGGCGCTCAATATCCCGGCCCATCACCCGGCCCGGGGCATGGCCGATACCTTCTACTTCGACGCCACCCGCCTCCTGCGCACCCACACCTCGCCGGTCCAGGTGCGCACCATGAAGCAGGGCCAGCTGCCCATTCGCATCGTCTGCCCGGGCCGCGTCTACCGCAGCGACTCCGACCTGACCCACACCCCCATGTTCCACCAGGTGGAGGGGCTCTTGGTGGACGAGGACGTCAGCTTCGCCGACCTCAAGGGCACCATCGAGGACTTCCTGCACGCCTTCTTCGAGCGCGACGATCTCTCGGTGCGCTTTCGTCCCTCCTACTTCCCCTTCACCGAGCCCTCCGCCGAGGTCGATATCCAGTGCGTGATGTGCGGCGGCGAGGGTTGCCGGGTCTGCTCCCACAGCGGCTGGCTGGAGGTGATGGGCTGCGGCATGGTGCACCCCGAGGTGTTCCGCCATTCCGGCATCGATGCCGAGCGCTACACCGGCTTCGCCTTCGGCATGGGCGCCGAGCGCCTGGCCATGCTGCGCTATGGCGTGAATGACCTGCGGCTGTTCTTCGACAACGACCTGCGCTTCCTCCGCCAGTTCGCCTGACCTCCCTCGCACCAGCAGAACACAGGATTTGTCATGAAATTTTCCGAACAGTGGCTGCGCGAGTGGGTGTCGCCGCAGCTTGGCACCCAGGCCCTGGCTGACCAGATCACCATGGCCGGTCTCGAGGTCGATGCCGTGGAGCCCGTGGCGGCGGTTTTCGAGGGGGTGGTGGTCGCCGAGGTGGTGGGGAAGGTCCAGCACCCCGACGCCGACAAGCTCAGCGTCTGCCAGGTGAGTGATGGTTCCGCCGAGCCGGTGCAGGTGGTCTGCGGGGCGCCCAATGTGGCAGTGGGCCAGAAGGTGCCCTTCGCCCGGGTCGGCGCTGTGCTGCCCGGCGACTCCAAGACTCCTGGTTTCAAGATCAGGAAGGCCAAGCTCCGCGGTCAGACGTCTCACGGCATGATCTGCTCCGCCTCCGAGCTCGGCCTCGAGGAGGAGACCTCGCCGGGTATCCTCGAGCTGCCGGCGAGCGCGCCGGTGGGCGAGGACTTCCGCACCTGGCTGGGCCTGGACGACCTCACCATCGAGGTGGACCTGACCCCCAATCGCGGCGACTGCCTGAGCGTGAAGGGCCTGGCTCGCGAGGTGGGCGTGCTCAACCGCCTGGCGGTCCAGGGACCGGCCATCGAGGCGGTCGCCCCAGCCCATGACGAGACCTTCCCGGTGCGCGTTGAGGACCCCGAGCACTGCCCGCGTTACATCGGCCGCCTGATCAAGGGGGTCGACGTGACCGCCGAGACGCCGCTGTGGATGGTGGAGCGGCTGCGTCGCAGCGGCATCCGCTCCATCGATCCGGTGGTGGACGTCACCAACTACGTGATGCTGGAGCTCGGCCAGCCGCTCCACGCCTTCGATCGCGCCAACCTCCACGGGGCGGTGATCGTGCGCCTGGCCCGCGAGGGCGAGCGCCTGGTGCTGCTCGACGGCCAGGAGATCACCCTGGCCGATGACACCCTGGTGATCGCCGACGAGCGCGGCCCGCTGGCCATCGCCGGGGTGATGGGCGGCGAGCACTCCGGGGTGAATGGCGAGACCCGCGACATCTTCCTCGAGTCGGCCTTCTTCGCCCCCCTGGCGGTGGCCGGTCAGGCGCGCGGTTACGGCCTGCACACCGATGCCTCCCACCGCTTCGAGCGCGGCGTCGACCCGCTCCTGGCCCGCGAGGCCGCCGAGCGTGCCACGGCGCTGCTGCTCGAGATCACCGGCGGCGAGCCGGGTCCTCTGGTGGAGGTGGCCAGCCCCGAGCACCTGCCCACCGAGCGCGCGGTGCGCCTGCGCGCGGCACGCCTCGAGCAGGCGCTGGGCAAGGCGCTGCCCGTCGAGGAGGTCACCGAGATCCTCCAGCGCCTGGGCATGGCGGTCACGGCCGATGCGCTCGGCTGGCGTGCCGTGGCGCCGAGCTGGCGCTTCGATATCGCCATCGAGGAGGATCTGATCGAAGAGGTGGCGCGCATCCACGGCTACAACCGGCTGCCGGTGCGTCGCCCCCTGGCCAGGCTCGCCCTGCGTCCCGACCACGAGGCGCGGACCCCGCAGGGCCGTCTGCGTCGCCAGATGGTGGCCCGCGGCTACCAGGAGGCGGTGACCTACAGCTTCGTCGCCCCGGAGCTGCAGAAGGCGCTGCTGCCTGAGGCCGTCTCGCCGGTGCTGGCCAATCCCATCTCCGCGGATCTCTCGGTGATGCGGGCGAGCCTCTTCCCGGGACTGATTCGCGCCCTGATGCACAACCTCAATCGGCAGCAGACCCGGGTGCGGCTCTTCGAGACCGGCCTGGTGTTCCGCGGCGAGCTCGATGACCTCGTCCAGGTGCCGATGCTGGGTGCCCTGGCCTGCGGGACCCGGGAGCCGGAGGGCTGGGCCGCCGGCCGCGAGACGGTCGATTTCTTCGACCTCAAGGGGGACCTGGAGAGCCTGCTGGCCATGGCCGGTGAGCCCGGGGCCTGGCGCTTCGAGCCCGCGGAGCACCCGGCGCTGCATCCGGGGCAGTGCGCGCGGGTCCTGCATCGCGGCGAGGAGGCCGGGTGGATCGGTACCCTGCACCCGGCCGTGCGCGCCCAGCTGGGCCTGAAGGTCGACGCCGTGCTCTTCGAGGTGCGCCTGGACGCCCTGACCCACGGGCGGGTGCCCGTCTTCACGCCGCTGTCACGCTTTCCGGAGGTGCGCCGCGACCTGGCCTTCCTGGTCGACGAGGAACTGCCGGTCCAGGCGCTGCTCGACACCCTCCGTGCCCAGGCCGGCGAGTGGCTCACCGAGTGCCGCCTGTTCGACGTCTACCAGGGCAAGGGCGTGCCGGAAGGGCGCAAGAGCGTGGCCCTGGGCTTGACCTGGCAGCATCCTTCGCGCACGCTGAATGACGAGGAAATCAATCAGTTGGTCGATGCCATCGTCTCCGAGTCACGTCAGCATCTGGGCGCCGAGCTGCGCGGATAGGCTTTCCGGGCAGGCGGTGCGGAGGATCCGACGAGGCGCCGCGGGAGTCGGTATCGGCCGTGAGGCGGACCCCATACGAGGGAGTGAAGATGGGTGCACTGACCAAGGCCGAGCTGGCCGAGCATCTGCATGCCGAGCTGGGTCTCTCCAAGCGTGAGGCCAAGTCCATGGTGGAGGCCTTCTTCGAGGAGATACGCGCCTGCCTGCGCGAGAATGAACAGGTCAAGCTGTCCGGTTTCGGCAACTTTGACCTGCGCGACAAGCGGGAGCGGCCGGGCCGCAATCCCAAGACCGGCGAGGAAATTCCGATCTCCGCCCGGCGCGTGGTGACCTTTCGACCCGGGCAGAAGCTCAAGAGCCAGGTGGAGGGCTACCGCGGCGATCTCTGCTGAACGTCGCGAACGCTGTACCGCTATCTGCAGAACGCCACCCCTCGGGGTGGCGTTCTGCGCTCTTGATACGCCGCCGCCGTTCTCCAGCATCCAGGTGATCACCACCTTGGGGAGGTGGCCGAGTATAGAGAATCAGGCCGCCGTTCGTGATCGGCGTGATCCAGGCCTCGAAGGTCTGCTGTATGTTGCCTTCGTGCAGGGAATGAAAGACCCAGTATCATACTGGGTCATTCGGGCCGTCGCAGGCCCCGGGGTGCGGCGAATCGCCCCATTCGGGGATGGGATACGGCAATGAGTCGTGTTAGTATCCGAGCGGAATTCTCTGGTAAATCCAAGATATGCCCATGCTCAAGATCTTCGTCGGTACCATGTATGGCGGCGCTCTGGACGTCGCCGAGCAGGTCAAGCCGCTGTTCGAGGAGGCCGGTTATGAGGTGGCAATCTTCGAGAATCCCGCCCTGGATGACCTCACCGGGTCGCACACCGACCTGGCGCTGTTCTGCGTCTCCACCACCGGGAGCGGCGACTACCCGGGCAACTTCGTCCCCTTCGCCCGCGCCATCCAGGAGCAGAGTCCCGGGCTCGATTCGCTGCGCTACGGGCTGATCGCGCTGGGTGACAGCTCCTACGGAGAGACCTTCTGTGGCGCCGGGCGCCAGCTCGACGCGCTGCTGCAGGACCAGGGCGCCAGCCGCCTCGGCGAGCGACTGGAGGTCGACGCCATGGAGACCTTCATGGCCGATGACGCCGCCCTGCCTTGGGTCGAGGAGTGGATCGAGTCCCAGCGGCTCAAGGTGGCCTGAGATGGGGGCGCAACCCACTCCCGAGCGGCTCAGCCTGATGCTGGGCCTGCTGCTGCTGATGCTGTCGACCATCCCGCGCTACCTGGTGGGCGGTCATGCAAGCCGCCTCAACCTGATCCTCATCGCCCTGCTGGTGGTGGCCGGCGCAGCCGTGGTCAACTGGCGGATGCTCGAGGCCGAGGCTCGGCTGCGCCTCCCCCACCTGATGGGACGCCTGGGCGCCTGCATGGTGGCGGGGCTGGCCGGCATGGGGCTCTACCACGCCCTGTTCACCGACTTTATCGGCTGGGAGCTGCTGATCGCCCACGGTGCCACCCTCGGGTTGCTGCTCCACGCCCTGTCGCTCTGGGTCAAAGCGCCTAGCGCCTAGCGCCCGGCGCCCAGCGGCCCTTCGGGCAGCGCCCAGCTACAAGCCGAGCGCCCAGCCGTTCAGTGACGGGCGGCTGGTGCCGAGTCGAGACACTTGACGGCCGCATGGCTGGCGGCATCATCCTGCGGCGCTCGGCG
>NZ_CP071922.1:2447066-2451538 GCF_017584085.1 Halomonas sp. BM-2019 | reverse complement strand
GTTCGACGAAGACCACGTCGCCGAGCGCCTGCTGGGCGTGGTCGCTGATGCCGATGGTCACGGTACCGTCACCGTTGTCGCGCACCCATTCGTGGCTCTCGGCGTAGCGCAGGTTGGCAGGAATTGAGCTCATCAGGATTTCCTATACGAAAAAGGTTTCTGTGATCGGGAATGCTAACGCCATCGGCGGCGTTTGGCGAGCCCGCCCTGGCGCTGGGGAGGGAGGAACTCGCCCGCTACCAAGGGTGGCCTGCCGCGCTGGATTCGTCCACCCGCGTCGCCGGCCCGGCCGGTGATGCCGCCTGGTGATGCGCGGAAGAATCGGCGCGGGAGGGCGGGCGGGTTGGCGGGTGGCCAGATGACAGGACCGTCCCTTGCAACGCGGCCACGCGGCGAGACGCCTGGCGCTCGGTGAGGCTATGCTGAGGGGGCTATGCTGCAGGGGATGTGGGGGCGGGCGACCAAGAGGTCGGCTCAGTGATGTTTCGTATCGGAAACCCGTGTGCCGTTCGGTTGCCAGGGTTGAGGCTTCGTTGTCACCTTCGGGTGGTATGCAGGTGGCAAGATCCGCTATGTTGCGAGGGTCAATCTGTTGATCCGTCGCGTGCCAGGGCCTGAAGCGGGATGATCCTCTGAAATGTTCCGGTGGAAGCGGTGGATCACAACAACAATCGCATAAGGGAGATTCATGTGGAAACCTTGAACAGCATTTTCAATGCTATCAACAGCGTGGTGTGGGGCCCGCTGATGCTGATCCTGCTGCTGGGGGTCGGCCTCTACCTGCAGATCGGGCTGAAGCTGATGCCGCTGCGCAAGGTCGGCACGGGCTTCAAGCTGATGTGGCAGGGGCGGGATGCCAAGCCGGCACCGGGCGTCAAGAAGACCAAGGAAGAGGAAGGCGAGATCTCGCCCTTCAACGCCCTGATGACGGCACTCTCCGCCACCATCGGCACCGGTAATATCGCCGGCGTGGCCACCGCCATCGCCCTGGGGGGGCCTGGTGCGATCTTCTGGATGTGGATCACCGCGTTGGTGGGCATGGCCACCAAGTTCGCGGAGGCGGTGCTGGCGGTCCGCTACCGCGAGACCGATGCCACGGGCTACCACGTGGGCGGCCCGATGTTCTACATCAAGAACGGCCTGGGCAAGAAGTGGCTGTGGCTGGGCGGCGCCTTCGCCTTCTTCGGGGCCGTGGCGGCCTTCGGTATCGGCAACACCGTGCAGTCCAACTCGGTGGCCGATGCGCTGGACAGCACCTTCAATATCCCCCACTGGCTCACTGGCGTGGTGATCATGGTGCTGGCCGGGGCGGTGATCCTCGGGGGCATCAAGCGCATCGCTAAGGTGGCGGGCAAGCTGGTGCCGGTCATGGGCATCCTCTACATCCTGGCCGGGCTGCTGGTGCTGATCGTCAACGCCGGTCAGATCGGCGAGGCCTTCAGCCTGATCTTCTACTACGCCTTCAACCCGATCGCGGCGGCCGGCGGCTTCGCCGGGGCGGCGGTGATGGCGGCCATTCGTTTCGGCGTGGCCCGCGGCATCTTCTCCAACGAGGCGGGTCTGGGCAGCGCGCCGATCGCCCACGCCGCGGCCAGGACCCGCAACCCGGTCCGGCAGGGCATGATCGCCATGCTCGGTACCTTCATCGACACCATCATCGTCTGCACCATCACCGCCCTGGTGATCCTCACCTCGACGGTCTGGATCGACGGTGAGGCCGGGGCTTCGCTGACCGCCCTCTCCTTCGATGCGGCGCTGCCGGGCTTCGGCAACCAGATCGTGTCGGTGGCGCTGGCGATCTTTGCCTTCACCACCATCCTCGGCTGGTCCTTCTATGGCGAGAAGTGCTTCCAGTTCCTGTTCGGGACCCGCTCCATCATGCTCTACCGGGTGCTGTTCGTGCTGGCGATTCCGCTGGGCGCCATGGCCAACCTGGGTTTCATCTGGCTGATGGCCGACACCTTCAACGCCATGATGGCGATCCCCAACCTGATCGCCCTGGCGCTGCTGTCGCCGGTGGTGTTCAAGCTGACGAAGGACTACTTCGACGGCAAGGAAGTCCTGCCGGGCGAGGAGCTGGACCACGACAAGGGCTGAGGCCGGCCCGATGACGACGGGAGGTGCCATGGCACCTCCCGTCCTTGTTTCCGCGATCCGAAGACGAGGGAGAGAAGATGAGCGAACTCAAGCATACCCCGCTGCATGGGCTGCACCGGTCGCTGGGCGCCAGATTGGTGCCCTTCGCCGGCTACGAGATGCCGGTTCAGTACCCGCTGGGGGTGAAGAAGGAGCATGAGCACACCCGCAGCGCCTGTGGCCTGTTCGATGTCTCCCACATGGGCCAGCTGCTGTTGTGCGGGCCGGCTCCGGCCGAGGCGCTGGAGACCCTGGTCCCCGCGGATATCGTCGGACTCGAGCCGGGCTGGCAGCGCTACGCGCTGTTCACGGCCGAGGAGGGCGGCATCCTCGACGACCTCATGGTGGTCAACGCCGGCGACCACCTCTACCTGGTGGTCAACGCCGCCTGCAAGGAGCAGGACGTCGCCCATCTGCGGCGTGGCCTGCCCGAGGGGCACGAACTCGAGGTGCTCGACCGCGGCCTGATCGCCCTGCAGGGGCCGGAAAGCGCCGAGGTGATGACGCGGCTCTGCCCGGCGGCCTGCGAGCTGGTCTTTCTGCAGCACGGTCGCGTCGAGGTGTGGGTCAGCCGCAGCGGCTATACCGGTGAGGATGGCTTCGAGCTCTCGGTGGCCGCCGACCAGGCAGAGACTCTGGCCAGGCGGCTCCTCGACGAGCCGGAGGTGGAGGCGATCGGCCTGGGCGCCCGGGACTCGCTGCGCCTGGAGGCGGGGCTCTGCCTCTATGGCCACGATATCGATACCGAGACCACCCCGGTCGAGGCAGGGCTGATCTGGGCCATCGGCAAGCCGCGCCGCCGCGGCGGCGAGCGCCCGGGCGGCTTCCCCGGCGCCGACCTGATTCTTCACCAGATCGAGGCCAAGGACCATCGCCGCAAGCGGGTCGGCCTGCTGGGCGAAGGCCGGGCCCCGGTGCGCGAGGGGACTGAGCTGTTCGATGCCGAGGGCGAGGCCATCGGCGTCGTCACCTCCGGCGGCTTTGGGCCCAGCCTGGGCCAGCCGGTGGCCATGGGCTACGTGACGCTGGAGCACGCCGATATCGGGACTCAGGTGTTCGCCGAGGTGCGCGGCAAGCGCCTGCCGATGACGGTGAGCAAGATGCCCTTCGTGGCGCCGGGCTATCATCGCGGTTAGCCAATCGCTCGGATTTATACCGTTATCTTGCTTCCAGCCGCATCGCACGGACCCACGCCTCAGCGGTCGTGGATCCAGCGGAACGTCAGGCTGAGGCGCAGGCCAGGGATCCGCCGCGGCAGCAGGGCGTGCTGAAGCCATCGCTGGGTGCCGGGGCCCATTACCAGCAGGCTGTCGTGAGGCAGCCACGCATTGAAGGGCGCTGCGGCACCCGCGTCACCGGCAGGGGCCACGCCCGGCTTCCAGCGGAAGCGCAGCGGCCGCTCGGCTCCCAGTGTCACCGCCGCGATCAGCGGGTCGGGGCCGAGCTCAGGCTCGTCGTCGCTGTGCCAGCCCATGCGCTCGCCGCCGCCGGCATAGCGGTTCAGCAGCACGCTGTTGAAGCAGGCCACGACGCCCTGGGCCGCCAGGGCGGCGATCACCCGCTCCCGCAGGTCGGCCACCGCCGGATGCCAGGGATCGGGGGCGAAATCCCGGCCAGAGTAGCGGTAGCGGGCCGCGGGGTCGCCCATCCACACCTGGGTGCGGGGAATCGGGTGCTCGCGGCCGTAGAGGCGCAGGCTGGGGCGCTGCCAGGGAAGCTCGGCCTCGAGTGTGGCCAGCAGCCGCTTGGCATCGGGCTCCCCCATCAGGGGAGCCGTGAGCCACAGGGGCGGGTCGGGCAGCAGGATCTCGGTCGGCATCGACCAAGGATGCCACGGCGGTGCTGATGCGACGAGCCTCAGCCGACGAGCGCCAGGCTGGCCAGGGCGAACAGCAGCCCGAGCAGGGCGCCGGCCACCACATCGCTCAGGTAGTGCAGGCCGAGGCCGACCCGGGAGAGGGCGATCAGCAGCACCAGCGGGACCAGCCAGGGCGCCAGCCAGGGCAGATGGTTCGCGGTCAGCGCGAGGAACATCACCGCATGCAGGGTGTGGCCGCTGGGAAAGCTGTAGCGGTCGCGGGCTGGCTCGCGGCATCGCACGTTGCCGACGAAGGTGATGCAGGGTCGTTCGCGGCACAGCCGGGTCTTCACCAGTCGATAGACCGCGATGGCGGCCAGCGCCGTGAGGGTGTGCTGGACCAGGCGCTGCCAGCCGCCGGTCTCGTGCAGCAGCGGCTGGACGAGAATCAGCGCCACCCAGGCGGGCCAGTCGCCGAGACGACTGGCCAGGCGCAGCAGCCCCAGCCAGGGACGATAAAGGGTGAGCCGGCCGAGGC
>NZ_CP071922.1:2446596-2447000 GCF_017584085.1 Halomonas sp. BM-2019 | reverse complement strand
ATCGCCGGCCAGGTGTAGGCCAGCGCGCGCTGGCGGGCATGGCGGCCCAGGCGGGCGCGGCGGGCGGGCTGTTGGCAGAGGGTCGTCGCGGCGTCGCGAAAGCCGGCCGCGTCGCCCACCGCCAGGGCCAGGCCGCTGTGGTCCTGGTCGATCAGTTCGGCGCCGGCCGCATGGCGGAAGGCCACCACGGCCAGGCCGCTGGCCATGGCCTCGAGCAGCACATTGCCCCAGGTCTCGGAGAGCGAGGGAAACAGGAAGAGGTCGGCGCTGGCGTAGTGGCGTGCCAGGTCCTCGGCGGGGATGAAGCCCGTGAAGTGGGCGTCGGGCAGGGCGCTCTCCAGGGCGCGCCGTCCGGGGCCGTCACCGACGATCACCAGGCGCGCGTCGGGCCGGGCGCCGCGCAG
>NZ_CP071922.1:2434450-2446496 GCF_017584085.1 Halomonas sp. BM-2019 | reverse complement strand
GTAGTGGTCGAAGTTGGTGTGCCAGCCGGCGACGGTGGGTATCGCCAGGCGCCGGGCGACGCCCTGGGCCGACCAGCCCAGCGGCCCCTGGGTGGCCAGGTAGACGGCGTCGGGGCGCTGCTCCCGCCAGAAGCGAGTGAGGCGTCGCGCGGCGGGCAGGCCGAGGCGCACCTCCCGGTAGCCGGGCAGCGAGACGCCCGGAACGCGCAGCTCGGCTTCCATGCCGTCGCTGTGCGGCGGCCCGGGGGTGGCCGGAGTCGGGCGCACCAGCTGAAGCCGGTGGCCGCGTCGACCGGCTTGCCGCCGTGGCGCAGGTCGAACAGCAGGTCATGGCGTTCACTGGTGCTGCTGTAGCCGACCTCGCAGACCGGCGTACCGCGGCTGACGCGTTCGCCGTTGGCCACCAGCGGCTTCTCGCAGAGGGCGTAGACGCTCTGCAGGTTGTCGGCATGATGAACGATGACCACCTGCCCCAGCTGACGCATGCTGTCGGCGAAGCGCACCTCGCCATCGGCCACTGCCCGGGCCCGGGCGCCGCGGCTGGTGGCCAGCAGCATCGGCTGCAGAGTGCCGCGTCCGTCGGGGCCGAAGGCGCGCACGACCCGGTAGTCCTCCAGCGGCCAGAGCCAGTTGCGGGCCGAACTCGGCAGGTCCCCGGGATCAGGCTGGGGCGCGCGGGGGGGCGGCGAGGCGCCGGCCGACCCGCTGCTCGAGCCGTTGGCCGAGCCGCCGCTGGCCAGCGGCACCTGGATCAGCTGGCCGACCCGCAGCGCCGTGGGCTCGATGCCGGGATTGGCGGCCTGAATCCGCGAGGCGCGGGTACCGAAGCGCCGCGCGATGCTCGAATAGGTGTCGCCGGGGCGCACCTGGTACCGGTAGGGCCCGCCCGAGGGGGCACGTTCCTGGTGGGTCGGCATCAGCAGTCGCTGGCCGACCGCCAGCCTCCGGGGATCCACGTCGGGATTGAAGCGCTGCAGTCGCGCCAGGGGGACCTCCCCCCGCCGGGCGATCTCGCCGAGGGTATCGCCGCGCTGTACCACCACCCAGGAGCCGCTTTCGGCGGCGGCGTCCGGGGTCCGCGCGCTGACGGGGGCGTCGGGCCGCGAGGCGCAGCCGCCCAGCAGCAGCGCCGTCATCATCAGCGCGAGAGCGAGGCGTCCTTTTCCTGCCACAGGGCGTTGAGCCATGAGTGGAAGCGTTCCTTGTGGTCCGGGTCGTCCTGGTAGTTCCCATCGAGCATCCAGCCGGGCACCGGAAGGGTGCGCGCCTGCATCACCACGCGACCCTCCTGGCCGCACAGGAAGCCCCAGAAGGTGGGCTCGGGGTTGTCGTAGTGCAGGGTCACGTCGAGGATCCCCTCCAGGCGGTCGCCGAGCAGGCCGATCACCTGGGCGATGCCGCCGGCCCTGGGCTGCAGCAGGTGGCGATAGGGCGACCCCTGGGCCTCGCGCTTGGCCGGGGTGAAGCGGGTCCCCTCGAGGAAGTTGAAGATGGCGATGGGCGCTTCCCGGGCCCGGCGGCACATGTGCTCGGTGGCCTCCTGATCGCGGCGCGCCAGGTGGGGGTGCCGCGCGCGCTGCTCGGCGGTCAGGCGCCGCATGAAGGGGTACTCCAGGGCCCACCAGGCGAGGCCGACGATGGGAATCCAGATCAGCTGACGCTTGAGAAAGAAGCGCGGCATGGGGATGCGCCGGTGCAGGGCGAAGAACAGCACGAAGATATCGGTCCAGCTGCGGTGGTTGGAGATCACCAGCCACCACTGGTCCCGGGAGAGCCCTTCGGGAATCTCGAGCTCGAACTGCGGCTTGAGCCAGCGGCGCATCCACCACAGGTTGGCGCCGATCCAGTTGAGGGCCAGGGCGTTGAGCGCCCCGAGCACCCGCCGACGCAGGGAACGGCCGGGGGTGATCAGCTTGACCAGGGTGAGCAGGATCAGGGGAACGCCCCAGACGAGGGTAGTAAGGGTGAGCAGCAGTAGGCTGACGAGACCCTTGAGGGTCGGCATGCGTCACTCCGTGGATCGAATGGCGGATGAGGCAATGCTAAAGGATCACCGCATGGCTGCCCAGCGGTGATCAGCCCGGCTGTGGCCTCGATTGGCCCAGGGTCTCCACCAGCACCTGGCGCAGGGCGACGGCAGCGGCAGAGAGCTCGCCATGGGTGAGCATGCCCACCGCCCGTTCGATGGCTGGATCATCCAGTGGCAGGCAGCGTGCGCCGAGCTCCTCCATCTGCCGGGCGCACAGCGAGGGTACCGCCGAGACCCCCAGGCCGCTGGCCACCATACGGCCGACGGTGGCCAGCTGGTGACTCTCGAAGGCCGCGGGGATCTGGATGCCCAGCTCGCCCAGCTGCTGCTCGAGCAGTCGGCGCACCATGGAGGGGCGCTGTAGGGCGATGAAGTCGTGGGTCAGCAGGGTCGGCCAGCTCAGCCGTTCGTGGCGGGCCAGCAGCGAGCGCGGTGGCACCACGGCCACGAAGCGATCCACGAACAGCGGCGTGAAGGTGAGGCTACCTGCCGCCTCGGGCTCGAAGGCGATGCCCAGCTCCACCTGGCGGTCGCGGACCATCTCGATGACCTGCTCGTTGATCACGTCGTGCACCGTGACGTTGATCCGCGGATGGCGGCTGCGGAAGACCATCAGTGCCGGCGGCAGCAGGTTGCTGGCGAACGACGGCATGGTGGCCACCGTCAGCCGGCCGAGCTGCAGGGTGAAGCGCTGGCGCATCAGTTCCTCGGTGTTGTCCCACTCCGCCAGCAGGCGCTTGGCCAGGGGCACCAGCGACTCGCCCTCCGGGGTGAGGCGCACGCTGCGGGTGGTGCGGATCAGCAGGCGGCCGCCGAGGCTCTCCTCGAGCCCCTTGATGGCCAGGCTCAACGCCGGCTGGGAGAGGTGTAGCCGCTCGCAGGCCTGGGTGAAGCTGAGGGTCTGGGCGACAGCGAGGAAGGCGCGGAGCTGCTTGACGGTCATCGCATGCTACCAAGGTCAAATTTATAAGGGGATATAATTAATCAATAAAAAAAACAAACTTAACAAATATATCGCCAGGCGCAACACTGTCGTCACCGTGTCCCACCGGGACCCGCTACTCTTCATCAAGCTCCATGCATGACACTTTTTCACCCCACTCACTTCACAACAAGACGAGGCGCCAACTATGGCCGGATTCGACAAGCGCGTGAACTCCTATGAAGAGGCAATGGCCGGCATCGAGAGCGGCATGACCGTCGTGGCCGGCGGCTTCGGTCTCTGCGGCATCCCCGAGAACCTGATCGCCGAGATCAAGCGGCGCCGCGTCAATGACCTCACCGTGATCTCCAACAACTGCGGCGTCGACGGCTTCGGTCTCGGCATCCTGCTGGAAGACAAGCAGATCAGCCGCATCTACGCCTCCTACGTGGGCGAGAATGCCCTGTTCGAGCAGCAGATGCTCAACGACGAGATCGAGGTGATCCTGACCCCCCAGGGCACCCTGGCCGAGAAGATGCGGGCCGGTGGCGCGGGCATCCCCGCCTTCTACACCGCCACCGGCTACGGCACCCCGATCGGCGAGGGCAAGGAGGTGCGCGAGTTCAACGGCCGCCACTACATCCTCGAGGAGGCGTTCCACCCCGACTTCGCCATCGTCAAGGGCTGGAAGGCCGACCGCTTCGGCAACGTCGTCTACCGCGACACTGCCCAGAACTTCAACCCGATGGCGGCTACCTGCGGCAAGATCACCGTGGTGGAAGTCGAGGAGATCGTCGAGCCGGGCGAACTGGCGCCGGACCAGATCCACACCCCGGGCATCTACGTCGACCGCATCATCCAGGGCAGCTTCGAGAAGCGTATCGAGAAGCGCACCGTCCGCGAGGGCTGAGCCCGCGGTCCCGCAACTCGATGAGGGCCGGCATCGCCGGCGCTTCCCCCAGAGCTTCTCCAGCGAAGCTTTTCCATCGAACAATGAGGCAACAAGATGGCACTCACCCGCGAACAGATGGCAATGCGCGTGGCGCGCGAACTCGAAGACGGCTTCTACGTCAACCTGGGCATCGGCATCCCGACCCTGGTGGCCAACTATGTGCCGGAAGGCATCGACGTGATGCTGCAGTCCGAGAATGGCCTGCTCGGCATGGGGCGCTATCCCACCGAGGCGGAGGTCGACCCCGACATGATCAACGCCGGCAAGGAGACGGTCACCGCCCGTCCGGGGGCGGCGATCTTCTCGTCGGCCGAGTCCTTCGCCATGATCCGCGGCGGGCACGTGGACCTGACCGTGCTCGGCGCCTTCGAAGTGGATCAGGAGGGCAACATCGCCTCCTGGATGGTCCCGGGCAAGCTGATCAAGGGCATGGGCGGCGCCATGGACCTGGTGGCCGGCGCCGAGAACATCATCTGCACCATGACCCACGCCTCCAAGCACGGCGAGTCCAAGCTGCTCGAGAAGTGCAGCCTGCCGCTGACCGGCGCGGGCTGCATCAGCCGGGTGCTGACCGACCTGGCTTACCTGGAGATCAAGGACGGCGCCTTCCACCTCAAGGAGCGCGCCCCGGGCGTCTCCGTGGAGGAGATCGTCGAGAAGACCGCCGGCAAGCTGGTCGTGCCCGACCATGTGCCGGAGATGACCTTCGACTGAGCCTGGTCACCCGACTGCCCAGCGATGATGCGGCGGTGCGGCTGCGGGTCCTGCACAGCGTTATCCACAGAATCTGTGGATATCGCGGCTCACGAGACCTCGCAGCGGGTGTGGTGGGGCAGCAGAAGCTCGACGGCGCGGTCCTGGTTGGCGCTGACCGATTTCTGCACCAGGGCCAGGCCGCCGCTCTCGATGCGGTGTTCGTCGCCGTCGGCAAAGGGCAGGCGCCGGGAGCAGGCGGGGTAAAAGCGGTAGTCGAGCAGTGGCGAGACCGGGAAGACGCCGTGGTGGCGATCACTGTTCCCGGCGAAGCCCAGTTCGGCCAGGCGGGCGTCCAGGGCCGCGAGCGGCTGCCCCAGACGCTGACAGTCGAAACCGGCGTGGTGCAGGCGCGGGCCGCTGACGGCAAGCAACCCCGCCAGGGGATGGGCCTGGTGCAAGGCCTGGTAGGTGGCCCAGTCGGGCATCGGCCAGGGACGGCCTCGACACAGCAGGTTCTGGCCGCGGCGGTCGGCCTCCGGGGCCAGGGCCACCAGGGCTTCGAGCCGCCGACGTGGCTCCCGCGAGAGGGTGCCGAGCTGAAGCTCGCCGAGCACCAGCCAAGGGCCGTCGTCCGGCGGTGAGAGCAGGGTCACCAGCAGGCCGCGGTCGGCCATGGCGTGACGATGGCGGGGCCGGTAGCCCAGGTGGGTCAGGTTCGGCAGCAGCGCTTCCATGCGCCAGGGACCGTGATTCAGGGTCAGCAGCGCCAGGTACTCCACCGGGGCGTCCACCGGCCACAGCCGCAGGCCACCGACCTCGGGGTACTGGTGGATATAGTCCAGCCACAGCTGCTGGACGAACTCTTCCCTCTGCATCGCGGTCGCTTCCCTTGTCGTAGATGCTGTCGGGAAGTATAGGCAGGCGGCATGACGGCCTTTCAACGCCGGGATGACGCTTGTAGGCAGGCCCGGGTGGCGGCCGCAATCTCCGCCTCCTCGTCGGTGGGAATCACCGCCAGGGCCGGGCCCCGGCCGGCGTCGATGCGTCGGGCATGGCGGCGATTGGCCGCCTCGTCCAGGGTCACGCCCAGCCAGTCGAGCCGCTCGGCGGTGCGGGCCCGAATGGGGGCGGCATGCTCGCCGATGCCGGCCGTGAAGACCAGAGCGTCCAAGCCGCCGAGGGTGGCCACCAGCGCGCCAATTTCCTGCAGCAGGCGCTCGATGAACAGCGCCACCGCCTCGACGGCCCGGGGCCGGTCGCTGGCCAGCAGGTCGCGCATGTCCGACGAGAGCCCCGACACGCCGAGCAGTCCGCTCTCGCGGTAGAGCAGCTGCTCTACCGCCTCGACATCCATGCCCAGCTGGCGCTGCAGGTGCAGCACTACCCCGGGGTCGAGGCTGCCGCAACGGCTACCCATCATCATCCCGTCCAGGGCGGTGAAGCCCATGGAGGTGGCCAGGCTCCTGCCCCCCTTGAGGGCGCACAGGCTGCAGCCCTGGCCGAGGTGGGCGATCACCACCCGGCCGGCGGCGCGCTCGGCGCCGATCACCTCGGCCAGGCGGCGGGCCACGTGGGCATAGGAGAGCCCGTGGAAGCCGTAGCGCAGGATGCCCTGGTCGGCGAACCGATGCGGCAGGGCGAAGAGCTGGTGGAGGCGGGGCTGGGTGCGGTGGAAGGCGGTGTCGAAGCAGGCCACCTGGGGCAGCGCCGGATATCGCTCGCGCAGCCGCCGGATGATCGCCAGCGCCGGCGGCTGGTGCAGCGGCGCCAGGGGTTCCAGGCGGGTGAGGCTCGCAAGGACGTCGTCGTCGATCGCCACCGGGGCCGCGTGGTCGGTGCCGCCATGCACCACCCGGTGGCCGATGCCGTGGAGATCGTCGAGGAGGCCGTTGGCCGCGAGCCAGTCGAGCAGTGCCTCGGCGGCGTCGGCCGGCCCGCCGGGGGGGGCCTGGAAGTCGCGCGTGGCCAGGTTGCCCTCGAGCAGGCGCAGTCGTGGGGCTTCGGCGATACGCTCCACCAGGCCGCGCAGCGTGACCCCGGTCTCGCCATAGAGGCCGAACTTGACGGTGGCCGAGCCGGCGTTGAGGACCAGCTGCCGCGGGGTCATGACGATTCCTCTCCGGGTGTGGTCCGGGCCAGGCGGGCCGCCAGGGCGGCGGAGGCGAGGCGCGTTTCGACATCGTCGGCGCGGCTGGTCAGCATGATCGGGACCCGGGCGCCGACCACGAGGCCGGCGGCCTGGGCCCTGGCCAGGTGGATCAGCAGCTTGGCGATCATGTTGGCCGACTCCAGGTTGGGGGCGATCAGCACATCGGCCTGGCCGGCCACCTCGGAGTCGAGCCCCTTCTGGCGTGCCGCGGCCAGGGAAACGGCGTTGTCGATGGCCAGCGGCCCGTCCAGGCAGCCGCCCCGGATCTGGCCGCGCTGACTCATCTTGCACAGCGCCGCCGCCTCGATGGTGGAGGGCAGGGTGGCACGCACCGTCTCCACTGCGGAGAGCAGGGCCACTCGCGGGCAGTCGATGCCCAGCGCCCGGGCGAGGTCGATGGCGTTCTGGATGATGTCGCGCTTGGCTGCCAGGTCGGGGGCGATGTGCAGGGCCGCGTCGGAGATCAGCAGCGGGCGCGGGTAGCTGGGTACGTCCAGGGCATAGACGTGGCTCATCAGTCGGTCGGTACGCACGCCCTTGTGGCGGTCGACGGCGGCCGACATCAGCTCATCGGTGTGCAGCGAGCCCTTCATGATCGCCTCGGCGCGACCCTCGGCGGCGAGCCTGACGGCGAGTTCGGCCGAGGCGTGGCTGTGGGGGGTGTCGATCAGCGTCAGCCCCTCCAGGGACTCGCCCAGGGCGGCGGCAGCCGCCTCGATGCGCGGGCGCGGGCCGACCAGCAGCGGTGCGATGATCCCCTCGCGCCAGGCGGCCAGGGCGCCGCCCAGCGAGGGCTCGTCGCAGGGGTGGACGACTGCGGTGGTCAGGGTCGCCAGTTCGCGGGTGCTGTCGATCAGGCGACGGTGCTGCTCACCGGTCTGGTGCCAGTGGGGACCGGCGTCGTAGGGCGAAGCGGTGGGGTCCATTGACGGCTCCGTGTCGTGGGAAACGTCTCCAGCCTAGCACGCACTTGCCAGTGGAACCTGTCCGGCGTCAAGTAGAGACCTGCGGCTTGCTGGCGTCAGGAGGTCTCGGCGGCCGCCAGCAGGCCGTGCTCGCGCACGTACTGGTCGAACTCGGTGTAGCCGCCGATGGGGGTCTGGTCGACGAAGATCTGTGGCACGGTGTGTACCGGCTTGCCGATGGTCTTCTCCAGATCGGCCTTGGTGATGCCCTCGGCCTGGATGTCGACGTAGCGGAAGCCCTCGATGGCACCGGCGGACTCAAGCCTTCCGGCCAGCTCATGGGCGAAGACGCAGAAGGGACAGCCGGGCCGGCCAAAGATGACGACGAACATGAGGACTCCTGGCGCGCGTGGCGCATGGGGGTAAGTGAATGGACGGGGTGGATTGTGACGGATCCTCGCCGGCCTCGCCAATAGCGCGGTTCGAGTCGTGCGATTGGGCAGCGCTATCGCCCTCCCGGGAGCCCGGCCATGGGGGAGTCAGGGGCCATCCAGCTCCCCGGCGTCGGCGCGGCGCAGCAGATCGCCCAGGTCGCGGTGAATGCCGGGGCTGGCGACCAGCAGGTTCTCGCCGTAGAGGTCCTCGGGAATGCCCTCGGGGCAGGGGTAGAGGTGGCCGGTGCGGGCGCCGGCCTCCCGGGCGATGAGCCAGCCGGCAGCGAAGTCCCAGGGCGAGACGCTCTCGTAGTAGGCATCGAGACGGCCGCAGGCCACATCGCATAGATCCAGCGCCGCCGAGCCGTTGCGGCGCACGTCCTGGCAGTGACCGAGCACCGCCGCCAGCCGACGCATCAGCGGCGGACGGCTGTCGCGCCGATAGGGGAAGCCGGTGCCCACCAGGCTGCGCTCGAGGCTGCCGCTGCGACTGGCCTGAATCGTCTGACCGTTGCATTGGGCGCCCTGGCCGGCCAGGGCGGTGAAGGTCTCGCCGAGGAAGGGGGCGTGGACCACGCCGAGGCGCACGCGACCGGCCACTAGCCAGGCGATGGAGACTGCCACGTGGTGCAGGCCGTGGGCGAAGTTGACGGTGCCGTCGATGGGGTCCACCACCCAGAGCGGGACCTCGCGGCTCAGCGCGCTGTGGTCCGGGGCCAGCTCCTCGCTGAGCCGCGCCTCGCCGGGGAAGGCCACCTCGAGCCGCTCGGATATGCGGGTGTCAACGGCCAGGTCCACGTCGGTAACCAGTTCCTGGCCGTGCTTGTAGCGGTGGCCAAAGGTCTGCTGCTGGCGGGCCGCACGGATCATGTCGCCGGCCTCCTGGGCGATCTCGATGGCCTGGGTCAGGCGCTGGTCGTCGGTCATGGTCGCTCCGGGCAAATGGCTGTGCGGGAGCCTCCCAGCATAGCAGCCTGCTGCTCCCCGTGGCGCACGCCGCTATACTGCCGGTCCGCCACCCTGTCGAGGAGGAGCTCATGCACGTCCTGACCCCCGATCAGTACGCTCGGCTGCGCGAGTTGGCCAAGGCCTGGACGCGCACGCACCTCAAGGCGGCCAAGGCCTCGGCGGCCTTCAATCCCCAACTGGCCGCCGATGCCCTCTGCTTCCAGTGCTACCTCGACCCCGAGCTGGGCGAGCAACTGGTGGGGGCCCTGGTCACCCCGGTGTCGCTGTGGCTGGTGATGGTGCCGGCCGGTGAGTCCGGCGAGCTGCCCGAGGCGGGCGCTCGTCACTGGCTGTCGCTGCCCTCCGGTGACTACCCCCTGGAGGCGGTGTCGCTGGGCGAGGGGCAGTGGTGTCGCCGGCTGGTGCTGCTGGACGACCTCTCTGATGTCAGCGGTCGTCAGGCGGCCAGCCGGCTCGCCCAGCGGCTGATGGAGCGGGTCATGGCGCCCCCGGCGCCGGGCCAAGGTGGCGCCTGAGGTGGGCGGGCCTTATGCTGGGAGCGCTGTAGTGTTCCCGCCATGACATCTAACAAGGAGTTGCCCATGACAGGATCTGCCACTACCACCCCGCGCGTCGCCCTGGTCACCGGCACCAGCAGCGGGATCGGCGAGGCAGTCGTTCGTCACTTCTGTGAGCTGGGTCACCAGGTGCTGGCCGTGGACTTCAACCCGGCGGGTAGCGAGGTGGCCGAGCAGGCCGGCTCTGCCTTCTTCCAGGCCGACCTCACCGATGGCGAGGCCTGCAAGGCGGCGGTGGCGGAGGCGATGCGGCGGTTCGGCCGGGTGGACATTCTGGTCAACAATGCGGGCATCCAGCACGTAGCACCCATCGAGGAGTTTCCCGAGGCGAAGTGGCGCCAGATCATCGACCTGATGCTTACCGCTCCCTTCCTGCTCACCCAGGCGGTCTGGCCCTCGATGCGCGAGAACGGCTGGGGCCGGGTGATCAATATCGCCTCGGTGCATGCCCAGGTGGCCTCGCCGGGCAAGTCCGCCTACATCAGCGCCAAGCACGGGATGATCGGCCTGACCAAGACCGCCGCGCTCGAGGGCGGCCCTCAGGGCATCACCGCCAATGCAATTTGCCCGGCCTACGTCAAGACCCCGCTGGTGGACAACCAGATCGCCGACCAGGCCAGGATGCACGGGATGGCAGAGCAGGAGGTGATCGAGAAGATCATGCTCAAGAATGCCGCCGTGAAGCGGCTGATCGAACCCGCCGAGGTGGCCGAGCTCGTCGCCTACCTGGCCTCCAATGCTGCCGGCGCCGTCACCGGGTCGAGCTGGAACATCGACCTGGGGTGGACGGCTCAGTAAGCGCCCGGCTACAAGCGCTTAGCGCCCAGCAGCTCACTGACGGGCGGCTGGTGCTGCAAAGAGACGCTTGACGGTAGCAGGGTCGGCGGCATCATTCTGCGGCGCTCGGCGCGTCAGCGCCGCACCGGCCGCTTCTGCAGCTTGCGCTGCAGGGTGCGGCGGTGCATCCCCAGCGCCCGGGCGGTGGCGGAGCTATTGCCGTCGTGCTCCTGCAGCACCTTCTGGATATGCTCCCAGGCCAGCCGGTTGATGGAGGGGGGCTGCTCGGCCACCTCGGTCTCCGGGTCGCCGCCCTCGCGCTGGAAGGCGGCCAGCACCTCGTCGGCATCCGCCGGCTTGCAGAGGTAGTTCACCGCCCCGAGCTTGATCGCCTCCACCGCGGTGGCGATGCTCGAGTAGCCCGTCAGCACCACCACCCGGCACTCGGGGATCACCTCGAGCAGCTCGGGCAGCAGCTTGAGGCCGGAGTCGTGCTCCAGCTTCAGGTCCAGGGTGGCCAGCGTCGGCCGGTGACGCTGTGCCAGGGTCAGCGCCTGTTCGGCGTCATGGGCCACCAGCACCTCGAAGCCGCGTCGGGTCATGGCGCGATCCAGCACGTGGCAGAACATCTCGTCGTCGTCGATGATCAGCAGCCGCTCGGCTGCGGTTGGCTCTTGCATGGCATCCTCGCGAATCGGGCCGTCGTCAGCTGGTCGGGGCGCTGCGCGGCAGCACCACCTCGGTCAGGGTCCCCCCCTCGGGATGATTGTACAGGCTTACGCCGCCGCCGAAGCGGTTGATGGTGGCGTGGGTCAGGAACAGACCGATGCCCAGCCCCTTGCTCTTGGTGGAGACGAAGGTCTCGCCGAGCTGGTCGGCGATGGAGAGCGCGACGCCGGGGCCGTGATCGCGGATGTCGATCACCACCTCCTGGGCGCTCCAATCCAGGCTGATCAGGATATCGTCGGGGTTGGCGTCGGCGGCGTTGTCGAGCAGGTTGGTCAGGGCCTGCTCCAGGGTGGTGTCCACCGAGATCCAGGGGCGGCCGCGGCGCTCGGCGACCTCCAGCCGGTGACTGACGTCGGGTCGCAGCACCAGCCAGCGCTGGACCACCCCGGCCAGCCACCGCTCCGCATCGTGCACCTGGGGTTCGCCCATGCGCCGCCGGTCGGCGTTCTCGACGAGCTGGCGCAGTCGCCCCTTGCAGGTGTCGACCTGCTGTCGCAGCAGCGCGATGTCCTTGAGCAGCACCGGGTTGTCCCGGGCCTCGTTGCGCATCTCGGCCAGCAGCACCGCCATGGTGGAGAGCGGCGTGCCCAGCTCATGAGCGGTGCCCGCCGCCTGGGTGGCCACGGCCAGCACCTGCTCGTTGCGCAGCGCCGCCTCCCGGGTGCGGGAGAGCGCCTGCTCCCGGCTGCGCAGCGCATGGGCCATCTTGTAGATGAAGTAGGTCACCAGCGCGGCGGAGAGGGCGAAGTTGAGCCACATGCCGAGGATATGCAGGCTGACGCCATGCTCGCCGAGGTGGCCGTGGGCCAGCTGGGGCACCGGGTGGTAGTGGATCATCAGCAGCGAGTAGGCCGCCAGGGCGGTGGAGGCAATGATCCAGGCATAGCGCCAGGGCAGGGTGGCCGCGGCGATGGTCACCGGCACCAG
>NZ_CP071922.1:2433927-2434263 GCF_017584085.1 Halomonas sp. BM-2019 | reverse complement strand
CCATGACCAGCACCACGCCGATCACCGTCTTGACCGGGAGCTCGAAGTCGAGCAGCTCCACGCCGACGATGATGCCGGCCAGGAAGCCGGTCCAGGTGATGCCGCGGACGATGGTCAGGCGCACCAGGTTGCGGCTGGGGGTAGAGAGGGGCAGTGGCTGGGTTGTGGACATGGCGACTCCGTCGCGATCTCTGCCCCGATGATAACCGATCCGGCGCCTGCAGGCGCCGGCCTCCCCGGTCACGCATGGGCGGGGCTCTGGTAGGCTTAGGGCGGTGTGCCGGCCGGGAGGGAGCCCCCATGAGCCTCGAGCGCTATCTCGCCGCGATCCGCCGC
>NZ_CP071922.1:2421705-2433827 GCF_017584085.1 Halomonas sp. BM-2019 | reverse complement strand
CATGCGCCGGCTGGCCTCCTGGTGGTCTGGCCTGGCGCTGGGGCCGGAGGACGCCGACGTGATCCTGGGCGGCGGCAGCCGCATCAACCGCCGGCCGGTCGTCGACTGGCTCTCCGGCTATGAGCGGGTGCTCTGCGCCTTCGACTACGATCTCGGCGGGCTGCGGATGTTCGCCTCGCTGCGCGACGCCCTGGGCGAACGCGCGAGCCTGCTGCAGCCGCCGGCGTGGCCGGCGTGGCATGACCGCTTCCGGCGACACCCCGGCGATACCGAGCGGGCCCTGGCGGCGGTGGCGCTGGCCGAGCGGCTGGGGCTTCACGGCCTGGCCCGGGCCTTCCGGGAGACGGGGCACTTCATGGAACAGGAGATTCTGCTGGAGCCGATGGATGACTGACGCCTTTCGATTCGAGATCCGCCGCCTGGTGCTGGTCGACTCCGCCGGCTTCGGCTACGTGGAGATCCCGGTGGATCGCCATGCGCTGCTGCTGGGGCCCGGCAACCTGGGCAAGTCCAGCCTGCTCAACGCGCTGCGCCTCTTCCTGCTGCCGGAGAACAACTTCCGCAAGAGCCGGCTCAAGTTCGCCTTCCGCAATGCCCGGGCGGGGGGCTTCTACGCCAACGAGGAGAGCTTCCAGCACTACTTCCCCAGCCGCTTCAGCTTCCTGGTGATGGAGGTGAGCAACCCCCACGGGGTGCACTGCCAGGTGCTCTATCGCGGCCGCGGGGACCTTGAGTACGACCGGCTCTTCGTGCCGCTGCCCTACGAGGCCCTGCGCGGGCTGTTCTGGCGGATCGACGACGACCCGGACGGCATCGGCGGGCGCGTGCCGGAGCTCTCCGCCGAGCGGGTGATCGATGCCGCCCGGCGGGCCTCCCGCGACAGCCTGGTGACCAGCGACACGGCGCGGCTCAGGCGCCTGCTCTACGCCAGCGACCTGATGGACCGTGATGCCTCGCGCTACAGCGTCTTCCCGCTGGCCGATGCCGATTCTCGCAAGGTGGAGTCGCTGCGTACCCTCATCCTGCTGCTGTTCGAGATGAGCACCGACGATCGCGCCATGGCGGCGGCGGTGGCCAGCATCGTCGAGGCGGACAAGAAGTTTGCCAGCGACGAGCTCGACTTCGACATCGACCAGTTCCTGCGCCGCCACGAGGAGCTGAAGGCCCGCGACCTCGAGCTGAAACGCGTCGAACGCGAGCAGCCGCGCTTCGACCGCCTGACCCGGGCCTATGAGGCCTACCGCCATGGCGGAGAGGTGCGGGGCGACTTCGCCGCCTTCCGCAAGGGCCTCGAGGAGTGCCTGGCCAGCCTGGTGCGCGAGCGGGTCGACGCTGCCGAGGCGGTAGCACGGGAGGACGGCGCACTGAAACGCGTCCGCCAGCGTGTCAAGGAACTCGAGCAGGCCAGCGGCGAGGCCCAGGGCGCCCTCAAGGCGGCCCGGCGGCTGCGCGAAAAGGCCGACGAGGATCGGCGTCGCGGCGAGCTGCTGGTGTCGCGCTACCCGGGCTGCTCCCAGGCGGAGATCCGCGCCATGCTCGAGGAGGCGATCGAGGGGCAGACGCAGCAGCTGGCGGCGCTGCAGGACGCCGCCCAGGCCGAGGCGCAGCGGGCCCGCCTCGCCGCCCAGCTCCAGGATGTCGATGTCCGGCTCGAGACCCTGGCGCGGCGCATCGCCGGGGAGCAGTGGCAGCTGGTGCGCCAGCTGCCGGAGACGGTGGTGGCCCCGCTGATGGCCGTCGATCCGCGGCTGGTCCAGGCCAGCCCCGGGGAGGCGCTGGACGAGGCCACGCTGGCGTCGATCGTCGCCTTCGCCGGGCTGTTCGAGGCCGAACCGGAGGCGTTTCGCTGGTTCGATACCCGCTTTTCCGCCCGCCACTCGAGCCCAGAGGACCTGCTGGAGAGTCGCCGTCACCTGCAGGAGGAGCGCCGCCGCTGTGAACGCCAGCTGGCCGAGCTGGCCGATGACGATGCCGGGATCGACCGGCCGCGGCGCATCGAGGAGACCCGGCGCGAGCTCGAGGCCGCCCGCGAGGAGGCCCAGGCCCTCAAGCGTTTCGCCGGGGCGGAGACGCGGCTCGAGGATGCCGAGCGGGAGATCACCGAACAGGAGGGCCTGCTGGAGGGGCACCGCGACAAGCTGGCCGAGGCCGGTCGCGATGCCGATGCGCTGCAGGGCTTCCTGGCGCGGGCCCGCGGCGCCCTGGCCAGGATCGATGAACGCCAGGCCGAGCTGCAGCGGCTGCGCGCGTCGGCCACCGCCCTGCAGGCGCGCAGTCCCCAGCTGGCCGGCATCGAGGCGGCCGAGGCTCTCGCCGCCGAGTCGCTGACCGAGGCGCGCTGGCAGGCCATCGAGGCGGCGCTCCACGAGCTGGACCTGCAGCGCCTCAGGGTGCTCGACCTGCTCAAGGACTTCGTGCGCGCCGGGGTGCTGCCCGACGACGAGGGCCAGCTGCAGCACGAGAGTCCCGGTGCCGCGGTGATCCGTGGCGCCTGTGAGCAGCTCGGGCTGCTCTACCGGGAGCTGCCCCGCCACCGCGAACTCCTCCAGGAGCAGGTCGCCAGCCACAACGAGACGGTGGCCAGCTACCGCCAGGCGCTGCGCGCCAACGCCGAGCATATCCAGCGCTTCGAGCGGCGGCTCAACGACGAGCTCGAGGGCGTCACCATCAATGACCTGGCGGAGATCCGGGTGGAGATCCACTGCCACCCCAAGTTCCGCAACCTGGTCGAGGAGTCCGAGGCGATCGATCCCTACTCGGGGCAACTGCTCTCCGACGCCTTCTACGAGCGGCTGCAGGGCTTCGTGGCCGAGTTCTTCGGCGAGACGCCGGGGCAGGGCGGCCACCGGCTGACCATGGACCGGGTGATCACCGGCATCAGCTACCGCACCCGCAAGCAGAGCGAGACCCGCCTCGATGCCAAGGGGCAGTCCACCTCGACCACCGCGCTGATCAACCTGGAGCTGGTCCAGCGGCTGCTGCGGCGGATCCTCTATCCCGGCGTGGGCCTGGCCTTCCCGATGGTGCTGGACGAGCTGGCCAGCGTGGACGTCAGCCAGGTGCCGTCGCTGCTCGAGCGCCTCGGCCGGCAGGGGTTCAACCTGTTCGCCGCGGCCACCCACAGCGCCAGCCCCGAGCTGATCTACCAGGTCGGCCGCCACCTGGAGGTGGGCCAGATGCGCACCGCCCGGCCCTACTCGCCGCGCCGGAGCCTGGTCTACTGGGGCGGGCCGGAGGGCTTCGCCGGGGAGGGGGAGGTGGCCACCTGGCTGGGGCAGGAGCAGGCCTCGCTGCTCGAGGTGGACGATGAGTAAGCGGTTCAACACCCTCGAGACCACCCGGATCCTGCTGGAGCATGCCGGCATCCTGCTGGGGCTGGTCCAGCGCATGGACAGCGAGGGGGTGCGCCACGTGCGCGAGCTGGACCTGCAGCAGGCGGTGATGGACCACGGCCGCCACCTCAGCGCCCAGGAGCGTCGTCGCCTGCAGCGCGCCTTCAGCAGCGACAACCTCTTCCATGCCAACCTTGTCAACGACATCGACAAGGTCGAGGGGGAGAAGCGGCTGGTCTTCGACGAGTCGCTGCTGGAGCTGCTGCGCCTCTGCGACCTGTCGCTCTACCGCGAGCTCACCGATGCCCGGCTGCGCACTCGCCTGGTCTCCCTGCGCGACCTGCACGGGCGCCTCGAGGGGGCGAGCTTCTCCGAGGCCGACCCGGACTTCACGGAGCTTGCCGACGAGCTCAATGCCCAGCTCAGCCAGCTGATCGGCCTGCTGCGCCAGAACGTGGTGCGCATGCAGGGGGTCAGCAGCGACCTTGCCGACATCTCCGGCGAGGCGAGTCGTGCGCCGGAGCGCTTCGCCGCCTACCGTCGCTCGATGCTCGAGCGCATCGCGCACCTCTACGAGCGCCATATCAAGCCGACCCTGGCGTTCCTCAACCCGGATACCCGCCTGGCCGACGGGGCCAACCTCTTCGCCACCCTGGAGGGGCTCACCCGGCTCTTCGAGCGCCACGGCAAGCAGTCCCGGGCCGACCAGGTGTTCCGCGTGGCACTAAGCCTCAACGCCATGCACAAGCCGATCCAGGTCGTGGCCCGGGAGGTCGACAACTTCCTGCGCAAGACCCGCCGCAGCATGCTCCAGTACAACGCCATGGAGCACCACTTCGCGCGGCTGCAGGCGCTCCACGAGCGCACCCGCGGCCGCGACCTGCGGGTCACCCGGCTCAGCGGCCGGGACTTCGTGCGCGGCAACGCCTTCGTCCCCGGGCTCAAGGGCTTCCTGCGGCCGCGCGCCTATGCCTTCGGGGAGTCCGCGAGCTACCATCGGCTGCTCTTCTCGGAGATCGAGCTGCGCCTGGCCGACTTGCGTCGCCGCGCCGAGGCGCCGGCGCTGCCCGACCTGACGGCCTCGCTGGGGGAGGCCCGCACCGACGCTCGGCGCATCGAGACGCTGTTCCGCTGGATCGACGGCCTGGAACTGCGGCCCACCGAGGACCTGGTGCGCGAGCTCCATGGCCGCCTGGATGCCTTCATCGACGGCTATCGCTTCCCGGACCTGCTGGCGGTGCTCAACCGCCTGGCCCACGCCGGCCCCGAGGGGCTGGCCATCCGCACCACCAACCGCTTTCGCCTGCTCGAGGGCGATGCCATCGCTCGCACCTCCGACAGCTTCGACGAGGTGCTGCCGGCCCACAGCGCGGCCATCTACCGCGAGTTCTCCCAGGGGCGGGTGCTGCTGCGCCAGGTGTGGGACCTGAACCGCGCCGAACTGGTCGACAATCCGCTCTACAACGTGGTCTACAACCACCTGGGGCATTTCCGGCGGCTCTACGAGCACCTGGGCTACGAACTCGCCTTCCATGAGTTGGGCGGCTTCTTCTACCTGCGCGAGCAGGTCGACGAGGAGGATGACGAGCACGACGAGCACGCCCTCCGGGTGCAGGTGATCCTGCTGCTGATCGGCCGCTACTTCGCCCGCAGCAGCCGCGACCTGGAGTTCCTCGGTCGCCCCGATGCCGGGCTGCGCGAGGCCGACCTCGAGGCTATGGGGGCCGAGGAGGAGTACCTGGATATCCTGCGCACGGCGCGTATCGACAAGGGCTGGCCCGAGGCCATGGAGTACCTGGCCCGGCGCCACTTCCTGTTCCGCAGCGGCGCCGAGCGCTACTTCCTGAGTTCCGCCGGGATGGCCTTCCTGCACCAGCTGGTGCGCGAATACCAGGCCAGCGAACAGGGCTGGCGCGAGGCGGCGGGAGGCGAGGGCGACGAGGCGGGCTGAGCGGGCGCCGGCGTCGCCCTACATTTCATTGGCTCGAGGGCGTAGAATGCCGGCCATGCCAATCCACGCACCGGCCCCCGGTGCCTCGAGACGAATTCGAAATCGATGTCAGACGCCACTCTGGCCCGCGAAGTCGGGCTGCGCAGGACCTTCGCCATCATCTCCCACCCGGATGCGGGCAAGACCACCATCACCGAGAAGATGCTGCTGTTCGGAAACGCCATCCAGATGGCCGGCTCCGTCAAGAGCAAGCGCGCCGACCGCCATGCCACGTCCGACTGGATGAAGATGGAGCAGGAGCGGGGCATCTCGGTGACCACCTCGGTGATGCAGTTTCCCTACGGTGGGCGCATCGTCAACCTGCTCGACACCCCCGGCCACGAGGACTTCTCCGAGGATACCTACCGCACCCTGACCGCGGTGGATTCGGCGCTGATGGTGATCGACGGCGCCAAGGGCGTCGAGGAGCGCACCATCAAGCTGATGGAGGTGTGCCGCCTGCGCACCACGCCGATCCTCACCTTCGTCAACAAGATGGACCGCGATATCCGCGACCCCATCGAGGTGATGGACGAGGTGGAGACGGTACTCGACATCCAGTGCGCGCCCATGACCTGGCCGATCGGCATGGGCCGCCACTTCAAGGGGGTCTATCACCTCTACAACGACGTGATCCACCTCTATACCCAGGGGCAGGGCAGCCGCATTCCCGACGACCGGCGCATCGAGGGGCTCGACAACCCCGAGGTGGATGCGGTGCTCGGCGAGGAGCTGGCCGAGGAGCTGCGCATGGAGGTGGAGCTGGTGCGCGGCGCCTCCCACGCCTTCGACCTCGAGGCGTATCGCCGCGGCGAGCTCACGCCGGTCTACTTTGGTACCGCCATGGGCAACTTCGGCGTGCGCGAGATGATGGACGGCTTCGTCGAGTACGCGCCGCCGCCCCAGCCGCGGGAGACCGACACCCGCAGCGTGGAGGCCGAGGACGGGCGCTTCACCGGCTTCGTCTTCAAGATCCAGGCCAACATGGACCCCAACCACCGCGACCGTATCGCCTTCCTGCGGGTCTGCTCGGGCAAGTACGAGAAGAACATGAAGATGCGCCACGTGCGCATCGGCAAGGACGTCAAGATCGCCGACGCCCTGACCTTCATGGCCTCGGACCGCGCCCAGGTGGAGGAGGCCTGGCCGGGTGATATCATCGGCCTGCACAACCACGGCACCATCCAGATCGGTGACACCTTCACGGTGGGCGAGGAGATGCGCTTCACCGGCATCCCGCACTTCGCCCCGGAGCTCTTCAAGCGGGTGCGCCTCAAGGATCCGCTGAAGATGAAGGCGCTCCAGAAGGGCCTGCAGCAGCTCTCCGAGGAGGGCGCCACCCAGGTGTTCATGCCCCTGGACAACAACGACCTGATCCTCGGTGCCGTGGGCACCCTGCAGTTCGACGTGGTGGCCCACCGCCTCAAGGAGGAGTACAAGGTGGAGGCGGTCTACGAGGGGGTGAACGTCAATACCGCCCGCTGGATCTACTGCGACGATGCCCGGAAGCTCGAGGAGTTCAAGCGCAAGGCGAGCGCCAACCTGGCCATCGACGGCGGTGGCTACCTGACCTATATCGCCCCCACCCGGGTCAACCTGCAGATGACCCAGGAGCGCTGGCCGGAGATCCGCTTCCAGCCCACGCGGGAACACTGAGCGCCTAGCGCCTAGCGCCTAGCAGAATGGTGCCATGCTGAGCGGCGCCGGGGACAGCCCGAAGCGGAGGTCCTATGCCAGGGATGGCATCGGTAGCGTCCAGGGAGGGATTCACAGCGCCTCCGCGAAGGGCTGTCGCCGGGAAAGCCGCGACTCGAAGCCTCCCTGCGGAGACACAAACGATGCTGATCGACGCCCACTGCCATCTGGACTTCCCCAACTTCGATGCCGATCGCGAGGCGGTGTTCGAGCGGGCCAGGGCGGTGGGCGTCGCCCATTTCGTGGTGCCGGGCACCACCCGGGCGCGCTGGCCCGGCGTGCTGGCGCTGGGCCGGCGCGACGACGTGAGCGTCTGCCTGGGGCTGCATCCCTACTTTATGGACGAGCATCGCGAGGGGGATGTCGCCGCACTTGCCGAGGCCCTGGATGGTCCTCGCAGGAGGGGCGAGCCCAGGGTCGTGGCGGTAGGCGAGTGCGGGATCGACGCCCGTTTCTCCGACACCCTCGAGGCCCAGTGGGCCCTCTTCGACGCCCAGCTCAGGCTGGCGAAGGCGAGCGCGCTTCCCGTGGTGATCCACTGCGTGCGCGCCAACGACCGGGTGGCAAAGCGCCTGCGCGAGCTGGCGCTGCCCGCCGGGGGGCTGATCCACGCCTTCGCCGGTTCCCCGGAGCAGGCCAGGCGCTTTCTCGACCTGGGGTTCGTGCTGGGGCTGGGGGGGGCGGTGACCCATGAGCGGGCCAGGCGCCTTCAGCGCGCCGTGGCCGCGTTGCCCGATGAGGGCTATGTGCTGGAGACCGACAGCCCCGATATGCCGCTGGCCGGCCATCGTGGCGAGCGCAATGAGCCGGCGCGGATCAGCGAGGTGTGCCGGGCCGTGGCCAAACTGCGCGGGCAGTCGGTTGCGGCGGTGGCGGCGGCCAGCACCGCCACCGCCCGTCGGCTCTTTGGCCTGTGATCAGCCCTGGGCCGCCAGGCTCTCGGGGTCCAGGCGTTCGATGGGGTAGGGGAGCTTCAGGCGCTTGAAGGCCTGGCCGGCCACGCTCAGGGGGCCCAGGTCCTCCTTGGTGCTGAGCACCGCCAGGATCTCCGCCTGGTCGTAGGCGTCGAGTTCTGCCGCCACGATCTCGCCCACCGCCTTGCCCGCCGCGTCCTCCACCGGGCTGCCGAGGGCGGGCAGCTCGCTCCCCTCCAGCTGGGCGCGCACCAGGCGGCGCTTCACCTGGCCGCGGAAGTGGGCGCGGGCCACCACTTCCTGGCCGGTGTAGCAGCCCTTCTTGAAGCTGATGCCGCCGAGCGCCTCCCAGTTGACCATCTGCGGGAGCAGGGTGTCGTGATGGGCGGGAGTCAGCCAGGCCAGGCCCGCCTGGATATCCTGCAGCAGCCATACCGAATTGCCCACCGGCGCCGCCTGCTCGAGCAGGCGCGACCAAAGGGCGGTGGCCTGGTCAACGGGCAGGCAGGCCAGCAGGCGAGGGCGTGGCCCGGGGTGCGCCAGCAGCTGCACCTCGCTGTCCCCGGCCTGATGCCAGACCGCCGGCGGCTCGATATCCAGCCTGACTTCCGCCAGGGCCGGCGCCTCGCGGCCGATCAGGCCGATCAGCGCCAGGTCGTCGCGCACCCTGAGCTCCGCCTGGTAGAAGGCGGCGAACTTGCCCAGGTGCTCCGCCAGGGGCTGGACCAGACCGCGGTGCATCAGCAGACGAAAGTGGCCCTCGGCGATGCGCATCAGCTGGGCATTGGCCAGCATGCGCCCCTTGGGGGTGCAGAAGACGGTCAGCGGGGCGAGGTCGCCGTTGGCCAGGGCGACCTGGGCACTGGCCTGGCCCTGAAGGAAGCGCTCGGCATCGGGGCCGGTCACGTCGAGTGCGCCGAGATGGGCCAGCGGGGACACCACCAGGGCATCGAGTGCCTGGCGCGCCGGTGCCGGCGTGTCGAAGCCGACCCGGTCCTCGGCTTCCTGCCGTCCGCCCAGGGCGGTGATCCAGTCGTGCATGGGGGCTCCTTGAGATGGGGTGGGCTCTATGCCCCTATATTCGGCCTGGCGTGCGACATTGCAACCTCTGTGAGTGCCTGGGGGCCATGCTAGACTCGGCCCACATCCCGAAAGGCCAAGGGGAGAGCCGCCGATGGCGCACCAGTCGCTGAGTTTCCGGGGCGTCGAGAACGCCGACCAGATCAACCGTATCACCACCGCGCTGATGATGCTCGACGGGGTCGACAGCGTCGAGGTGGGCAGACACGGGGCCGAGGTGGAGGGCCGCGCCCGGCGCGAGGCGCTGATCAAGGCGATCCAGGCCCTCAAGCTGCCCATCGAAGTCAAGTGAACAGGAGATCCCCGTGAAGAAGACCATCGAGATCACCAGCGAACGCAACCATATCTACCGACAGCGCGTCGAACTGGATGGCTTCGACGATCTCTTCGTCGACGTGCTCGAGGTCGCCGGCGGCGAGAACAGCGGTCCGGACCCCCACGACTACTTCGACCTCTCGCTGGGCGCCTGCAAGGCGATCACCTCGATGATGTACGCGCGACGCAAGCAGTGGCCGCTGGAGGGGGTGAGCGTGCGGGTCAATCGTGACGACAGCGAGGAGCGCCGGGGGATCTACCGGCTCGATGTCGAGATGACCTTCCACGGCATCGAGGACCCCGAGCAGCGGGCGCGCCTGGAGGAGATCAGCCACAAGTGCCCTATCCACCGGCTGATGACCAGCTCCACCGTGGAGGTCACTACGCGCACCAGCGTCGAGGCCTGAACCTTCCCCCCCACCCGACGGAGACCCCATGAGCAGACCCTTTCGCCTCGCTTCGAAGTTCCAGCCGGCCGGGGACCAGCCCTCGGCCATCGACGGCCTGGTCACGGGGCTGGAGGCGGGGCTGGCCCACCAGACCCTGCTCGGGGTCACCGGCTCCGGCAAGACCTTCACCATGGCCAACGTGGTCGAGCGCCTGCAGCGGCCGACCATCGTCATGGCGCCCAACAAGACCCTGGCGGCGCAGCTCTACGGTGAGTTCAAGGCCTTCTTCCCGGACAACGCCGTCGAGTACTTCGTCTCCTACTACGACTACTACCAGCCCGAGGCCTATGTCCCCTCGTCGGACACCTTCATCGAGAAGGATGCCTCCATCAACGACCATATCGAGCAGATGCGCCTGTCCGCCACCAAGGCGCTGCTGGAGCGGCGCGATGCGCTGATCGTGGTCTCGGTGTCGGCCATCTACGGCCTGGGCGATCCGGACCAGTACCTGAAGATGCGACTACACTTCACCCGCGGCGAGCTGATCGATCAGCGTGGCTTCCTGCGCCGCTTGGCGGAGCTGCAGTACACCCGCAACGACATGGACTTCAAGCGCGGCACCTACCGGGTGCGCGGCGACGTCATCGATATCTTCCCGGCGGATGCCGAGGACGAGGCGGTGCGCGTCGAGCTGTTCGACGACGAGATCGACTCGATCAGCCTGTTCGACCCGCTCACCGGCGAGGTGCGGGGCAAGGTGCCGCGCATGACCGTCTACCCCAAGTCGCACTATGTGACGCCCCGGGAGACCATCCTCGGCGCCATCGATGCGATCAAGGCGGAGCTGGTGGAGCGCCTCGACTGGCTGCGCCGGCACGACCGCCTGGTGGAGGCCCAGCGACTGGAACAGCGCACCCTCTACGATATCGAGATGATGCTGGAGCTGGGCTACTGCAACGGCATCGAGAACTACTCCCGCTACCTCTCGGGGCGCAATCCGGGGGAGCCGCCGCCCACCTTCTTCGACTACCTGCCACCGGATGCGCTGCTGTTCATCGACGAGAGTCACGTCAGCGTTCCCCAGGTGGGCGGCATGTACAAGGGCGACCGCTCGCGCAAGGAGACCCTGGTGGAGTACGGCTTCCGGCTCCCCTCGGCACTGGATAACCGGCCCATGACCTTCCAGGAATGGGAGGCGATCAGCCCACAGACCATCTTCGTCTCCGCCACCCCCGGGCCCTACGAGGCCGAGCATGCCGGCCAGGTGGTGGAGCAGGTGGTGCGCCCCACCGGCCTGCTCGACCCGGAGCTGGAGGTGCGCCCGGCCAGCACCCAGGTGGACGACCTGCTCTCGGAGATCCGCCTGCGCAGCGCCGTGGGCGAGCGGGTGCTGGTGACGACGCTCACCAAGCGCATGGCCGAGGACCTCACCGAGTACCTGGGCGAGCACGACGTCCGCGTGCGCTACCTGCACTCGGACATCGACACCGTGGAGCGGGTGGAGATTATCCGCGACCTGCGCCTGGGCAAGTTCGATGTGCTGGTGGGCATCAACCTGCTACGCGAGGGCCTGGATATTCCCGAGGTCTCCCTGGTTGCGATCCTCGATGCCGACAAGGAGGGCTTCCTGCGCAACGAGCGCTCGCTGATCCAGACCATCGGGCGCGCCGCGCGCAACGCCCATGGCAAGGCGATCCTCTACGGCGACCGGGTCACCGACTCCATGCGCCGCGCCATGGAGGAGACCGAGCGGCGCCGGGCCAAGCAGGTGGCCTTCAACGAGGCCCACGGCATCACGCCCACTACCGTGACCCGCTCGGTGGCCGATATCCTCGAGGCCGCCCGGGCCCCGGGACGCAAGGGCAAGGGGCGGCGCAGCGAGCGCCAGGTCGCCGAACGCGAGGCGATCTACGACCCCACCGAGCTCTCCCCGACCGAGCTGGCCCGGGAGGTCACCCGGGTGGAGGACGCCATGTTCGAGGCGGCCCGGAACCTGGAGTTCGAGGAGGCGGCCAGGCTGCGCGACCGGCTGCATCAGCTCAAGGAGCGCCAGCTGGCGCTGGGGTAGTCGGTCCGTTCGAGGCTTTTCCGGCGACAGGGCTACGAGGGGGCGCTGTGAACCCATCCTTGGGCGCTACTTTTGCCATCCATGGCAAAAGACCCCCTCTACGCCCTGTCCCCGGCGCCTCTCGCTGCGTTCCCGCATTGTTCTGTACTGGAGTCACGATGCCTGAAGGCCCCGAGATCCGCCGCGCCGCCGACCGTGTGCATGAGCAGCTGGCCGGCCGTCGACTGGAGCAGGTCTGGTTCGCCTTTCCCGAGCTGGCGCCCCAGGCCGCGAGCCTGGTGGGGCGGCGTGTCAGCGCCGTGGAGAGCTGGGGCAAGGCGCTGCCCGGGCTGCCAGCCA
>NZ_CP071922.1:2420426-2421695 GCF_017584085.1 Halomonas sp. BM-2019 | reverse complement strand
CCGTGGGATAAGCCCCGGGCGAGCGGTCGCCCCCCCCCTGTTTTTATACCGTTATCGTGTATTTGCTATAAACCACACTTGCGACCTTCGGCGGCATCAATGCCGACAGCGGGCCGGCTGAGGTATAATGCCCGCCGTTCAAGCCCGCCAGCGCAAAGCCGCCACAACGATCGGCTGTCGCGCGCGGGCATGCCGACAACGCCAAGGAGCCCCTTGCCCATGACCGTGATTCGCCAGGACGATCTGATCCAGAGCGTCGCCGATGCCCTGCAGTATATCTCCTACTACCACCCCAAGGATTTCATCGATGCCATGGCGGCGGCCTACGAGCGCGAGGAGAACCCGGCGGCCCAGGATGCCATCGCCCAGATCCTGATCAACTCACGCATGTGTGCCATGGGCCACCGGCCGATCTGCCAGGACACCGGCATCGTTACCGTCTTCCTGCACGTGGGCATGAACGTGCGCTGGGACGCCGAGATGAGTCTCGATGAGATGGTCAACGAGGGGGTGCGCCGCGCCTACGCGCTGCCCGACAACGTCCTGCGCGCCTCGGTGCTGGCCGATCCGGACGGCGCCCGCAAGAACACCGGCGACAATACCCCGGCGATCATCCACCACAAGATCGTGCCTGGCGACACCGTTGAGGTCTACGTGGCCGCCAAGGGCGGCGGTAGCGAGGCCAAGTCCAAGTTCGCCATGCTCAACCCCTCCGACAGCGTGGTCGACTGGGTGATGGAGCAGCTGCCCAAGATGGGCGCCGGCTGGTGCCCGCCCGGCATGCTGGGCATCGGCATCGGCGGCACCGCCGAGAAGGCCATGGAGATCGCCAAGGAGGCGCTGCTCGACCCCATCGACATCCAGGAGCTGCAGGCTCGTGGGGCCTCCAACCGCGCCGAGGAGCTTCGCCTGGAGCTGTTCGACCGGGTCAACAAGAGCGGCATCGGCGCCCAGGGCCTGGGCGGCCTGACTACGGTGCTCGACATCAAGGTCAAGGACTACCCGACCCACGCCGCCAACAAGCCGGTGGCGATCATCCCCAACTGTGCCGCCACCCGCCACGCCCACTTCACCCTGGACGGCTCCGGCCCCGCCGCGCTGCCGGCGCCCAAGCTCGAGGACTGGCCGGAGATCACCCGTGAGGCGGGGGACAACGTCAAGCGCGTCAATCTCGACAGCATCACCCCGGAAGAGGTGCAGACCTGGCAGCCGGGCGACACCCTGCTGCTCAACGGCAAGCTGCTCACCGGCCGCGACGCCGCCCACAAG
>NZ_CP071922.1:2417539-2420326 GCF_017584085.1 Halomonas sp. BM-2019 | reverse complement strand
CACCGGTGATTGATCCTCCCGGAAACGCCGCGGCGAGTAACGCAAGCGGCTGCGCGTCAGAAGGAAGTTGGCCTTCGACCGTGCTGACTAAATGATGCACAGCATTAAAACTCTCAATAGCGAAGAGCGCTGAAACATGGACACTGCCCGGTTGGCAAACACGACTCAAGTCATTGCGAAGGAGATCGACAATCATGAGGTTCTCGGCTTGATCTTTGCGCGAATCTTTTAGCCGTTGTATTTGCTCAGCGTCAGCAGCGGGGTCGCTAAGGCGAGGTAATGTACCTTTAATCGGCTTGGTTTCGACATGACCATCGGGGGTCACACGTAAAAAGCGTTCTGGCGATAGGCTGAGGACACAACCTTGCGGTAGATTTAACCAAGCAGAAAATGGTGCGCGATTGGCATTTCTAAGCGCAACATAGGCTTGCCATGGCTCACCCTGAAAGGTCGCTTGAAACCGTTGCGCAAGATTGATTTGATAACAATCACCGGCCCGTAAGTAAGCGTGAATTTGATCAATCCGTTGGTGATACTCCGCTGCGCTGAGATTGCTTTTCCAAGCACTAGTTAATTGAAATGTAGTGTTGTTGGTTTTGCGAGCGGGCTGCCAGAACGCATGGGCAGCAAGGGTAGCGTCGTCTGGCTGCAGCGCGTACGTGCGCTTTTCTCGATGATCAATGATCAGGGCGTGGTGATAAAAGCCGACGGCTAAATCGGGTAAGTCGATATCTTGTTCTGCCAGTTCCGGCAAGACTTCGAGCGTCCGGCCAAGATCATACCCAAACAAACCAGCAAGACCGCCCTGAAATGGTAAGTGCTGGTAGGGCTCAGGTAAGGGGGCAATTGGCGCAGCGGTTAATTCGTCTTGGAGCTGCTGAAACGGGTTTGTTTCGGTCTGCGCACTTGGCCAAGTAAAGGTCTTACGAGGTTGCCGTAAGAGAATATCATAGCGACTATTGGGATGATTCGCTGCGGCAGAATCGAGCAACAGTGCCCAAGGTTCGGTAGCAAAAGGCGTAAAAATAGCGACCGCATCGTGCCAGTCTTGGTAGTTGAGTTCTGTGACCTGAAGGGAAGGCTGCGAAAACGCCATGAAACCGACATACTCCGAATAAAAAGTGATCAAGATGATTCGATTTAGCAGCGCTGAAGGGCACTTATCCACTGGCAGCACTATCGAGAAGAGAGTATCATAACTTGGTTTATTCAGCATCGTATATCACCGCCGAAAAGAGGTTAGGCATGGCACTTATTCGACAACAAGACTTTATTGATAGCATCGAAGATGCACTGCAGTTTATCTCCTATTACCACCCACTTGATTTCGTTAATGCGCTTGCCGAAGCGCACGATAAAGAGCAAAGCGAAGCCGCGAAAAGTGCGATCGCGCAAATGCTTGTCAACTCGCGGATGTCAGCACAAGGCCATCGGCCACTGTGTCAAGACACCGGCATCGTAACGTGCTTTGTTAAAGTGGGCATGGACGTGCAGTGGGATAAAACCGACATGACAGTGCAAGAGATGGTTGATGAAGGTACGCGTCGCGCCTACTTAAATCCTGAAAACCCGCTGCGCGCCTCAATTGTTGCGGATCCCGCAGGTGGTCGCAAAAACACCAAAGACAACACGCCAGCGGTGGTGCACATCGATATGATCCCAGGTGGCGAAATTGAAGTGGCGATTGCGGCGAAAGGCGGCGGCTCTGAAAACAAAACCAAAATGGTGATGTTAAATCCAAGTGATTCGATTGCAGATTGGGTCGTGGAAACATTGCCGAAGATGGGCGCCGGCTGGTGTCCGCCGGGAATGCTTGGCATTGGTATTGGCGGAACTGCTGAGAAATCAGCGGTTTTAGCTAAAGAGTCGTTGATGGATCCGGTGGATATCCAACAATTGATTGAACGTGGCCCGGAAAACGCTGAAGAAGCGTTGCGTTTGGAAATTTATAATCGCGTGAATGAATTGGGTATTGGCGCTCAAGGGCTTGGCGGTTTAACGACTGTGGTTGACGTGAAAATCAAGTCAATGCCGACGCATGCCGCATCAAAACCAGTGACTATGATTCCGAATTGTGCCGCAACACGTCATGTCCATTTTCACTTAGACGGCAGTGGACCGGCGCAGTTGCAGCCACCGAAGTTAGAAGATTGGCCCGATATTACCTTTGAAGTGGGTGATAATGCGCGTCGGGTGAACCTCGATACCCTGACGGCCGCTGATGTTCGCGATTGGAAAATGGGCGAAACTGTCCTCTTGTCCGGCAAACTATTGACCGGCCGTGACGCTGCACACAAACGGATTAAAGACATGCTCGACAAAGGTGAGGAATTGCCGGTCGACTTCAGTAATAAGTTTATTTATTACGTTGGACCGGTTGATCCAGTCGGTGATGAAGTGGTTGGCCCAGCGGGCCCAACAACCGCGACACGGATGGACAAATTTACCGATCTTATGCTTGAGCAAACCGGCATTATTGGCATGATTGGCAAGGCCGAACGTGGTTCACAAACGGTCGCGAGCATTGCTAAACATCAAGCGGTCTATCTCATGGCGGTCGGCGGTGCGGCTTATTTAGTTGCAAAAGCAATTAAACAAGCGAAAGTCGTTGCCTTTGAAGACCTCGGTATGGAAGCGATTTACGAATTTGAGGTTGAAGACATGCCGGTGACGGTTGCGGTTGACAGTCAAGGCAATAATGCTCACCAAGCCGGTCCTGCGGTCTGGGCAGTGAAGATTCAGGAAATGACATCAGCTTAAAACGCTGTTCGGAACGATAAGAAAGCG
>NZ_CP071922.1:2414514-2417439 GCF_017584085.1 Halomonas sp. BM-2019 | reverse complement strand
TGCGGCTCGCTTTTGACTGATCTCGAGATCGCTATATCCGTTGCTACGTTTGAACTCATGGTGTAAATCAACCAAAGTGGATTCAGCAATTGGGTCTAAATGGGTGACTTTTTCGGAAAGGATAAGCAAACCACCCGGAAGCAGCGCGTCAAAGAATCGTTGCATTAATGCATCCCGTTGCTCTGGAGCAATGAATTGCAAGGTAAAGTTCAAGACAATCATAGAACACGGCTGTAGTGGAAAATCGAGGATATCTGCGCATTCAACCTGCACCGGAATCGTTCCTCGATATGCGTTAATATGGCTCTCACACCGCTCGACCATCGCGGATGAGTTATCAACAGCAATGATTTGCACACCGGGCACCTGACAGTGTTGACGAATCGATAAACTTGCGGCACCTAAAGAACAGCCCAAATCGTAAATACGCGTGTTCGGTTGCGCATAACGGTCTGCTAATCGCCCAATCACATCTATAATAGTTGCATAGCCTGGAACCGAACGATTGATCATGTCCGGAAACACGTTGGCAACTTGGGTATCAAACGCAAAGTCGCTCACTTGTGAGAGGGGCGCAGCATATATCGAATCACGTTGTTTGTTCATAGCGGAGCAAGCAATCCAAATCTTCAGTTGAATGGGTCATTAATCACCAGCAGATTGTACCGTATGCCAATGACAACGACCATTAAAACCCGGCGAGGATAAGGCTAAAGCCAGCCAACAGCCAGAGCCATAGACGTATGGACTGCGCTTTTTACCAGGTCAGTAAGGTATTACAGCGGGTGACTTTCTGACTCGCTCTCCTATATACTGTGCGCCTGGAAACAGGGTTAACATGCGTAGTCACTATTGCGGACAAGTCACAGAACAAGAACTCGGAAACTCAGTTACGGTTGCAGGCTGGGTCCATAAACGACGCGATCTCGGCGGTTTGATTTTCGTCGATATGCGTGATCGCACAGGGTTGTTGCAGGTGGTTTTTGATCCCGACTTCGCTGACATGTTTGCCGAAGCGAATAAACTGCGCCAAGAGTTCTGTGTGCAAATCACCGGTGAAGTTCGGGCCCGTCCAGAGGGGCAAATCAACGCCCGGATGACAACCGGTAAAGTTGAACTGTTAGCTAAAGAAATTACCATTTTGAATCGTGCAGCGCCGCTCCCGATCGATTACAACCAGCAGGTCAGTGAAGAGCAACGCCTGCGCTATCGGTACTTGGATTTGCGCCGTCCTGATATGAACGAAAAGATTCAGTTCCGAGCGCGTGTTGCGAGTGCGGTTCGTCGTTTCATGGACAGTCGCGGCTTTCTCGATATCGAAACTCCTATGTTGACGCGGGCCACGCCTGAAGGTGCGCGCGATTACTTGGTCCCAAGTCGGACACACAAAGGCAAGTTCTTTGCCTTACCGCAAAGCCCGCAGTTGTTTAAGCAACTCTTAATGATGTCCGGTTTTGATCGCTACTATCAGATCGTAAAGTGCTTCCGTGATGAAGATTTGCGCGCGGATCGCCAACCAGAGTTTACTCAGATTGATATTGAAACAACCTTCATGTCGGCAGGGCAAGTACGCGAATTGACAGAAGCCATGGTGCGGTCTTTATTCCTCGAAATGCTCGAAGTCGACTTGGGTGATTTCCCGGTGATGGCGTACAGCGAAGCGATGCGTCGTTTTGGGAGTGATAAACCAGATCTGCGCAATCCGCTGGAATTGGTAGACGTTGCGGATTTGGTAAAAGACATCGATTTCAAAGTGTTCTCGGGTCCTGCCAATGACGCCAAGGGTCGCGTTGCGGTGATTAAGGTACCGGGCGGCGCAAGTCTCAGCCGTAAGCAAATTGATGAATACACGGCCTTTGTCGGTATTTACGGCGCCAAAGGCTTGGCGTGGATGAAGGTCAACGACCGGGCGGCAGGAATCGACGGCTTACAGTCGCCAGTCTTGAAGTTCTTCCCAGACGCTGTTGTGGCTGAACTCCTCGAGCGAGTCGATGCACAAGATGGCGATATTCTTCTCTTCGGTGCAGATAAAGCTACGGTGGTATCTGAGGCTTTGGGTGCGTTGCGTTTGAAGCTGGGCCAAGATTTTGATCTCGTCGCGAACGAGTGGAAGCCATTGTGGGTGGTCGATTTCCCAATGTTCGAAGAAACGGAGGAAGGTTTCTTCGCGCTGCATCATCCATTTACGGCGCCGATTGGCGTGTCAGCAGACGAACTTCGTGCGAGCCCAGGAGCAGCGCTCTCCAATGCTTATGATATGGTGCTAAACGGTGTCGAAGTGGGTGGCGGCTCGGTTCGTATCCACGACAACGCAATGCAGCAAGTGGTGTTTGGCATCTTGGGCATTGATGAAGCGGAAGCCCAAGAAAAGTTTGGTTTCTTGCTCGAAGCTTTGAAATATGGTGCGCCGCCGCACGCAGGTTTGGCGTTCGGTTTGGATCGCTTGGTCATGTTGATGGTGGGCGCGAGCTCAATCCGGGACGTCATTGCATTCCCGAAAACCACCACGGCACAATGCCCATTAACGGATGCACCAGGCGTCGCGAACCCCGCAGCCCTCGAAGAACTAGGCATCCAAATTAAACCGTAACCAACGCACTCGCCGTAACGGAGCGTTGGGCGCTCAACTTGGATCACAAGGAGACAGCATGCAGCGGATTATTCTCGGAATTGACCCGGGAAGTCGAATCACCGGTTATGGGGTGATTGAGCAGCATGGTGCACGTCTCACATACTTGGGGAGCGGTTGTATCAAACTCGCTCGCACGGGCGGGACGACGACAATTCCCCTCGCAACCCGTCTTAAAATGATCCATGATGGTGTCAGCGAACTTATTCAGCAGTTCCAGCCAACAGACTTTGCTATTGAGCAGGTCTTTATGGCCCGCAATCCAGATTCGGCTCTTAAGCTGGGGCAAGCGCGCG
>NZ_CP071922.1:2411589-2414414 GCF_017584085.1 Halomonas sp. BM-2019 | reverse complement strand
CTCCCAGGGGGCCATCGCCTGGATCCTCTCCCTGATCACCCTGCCCTATGTGGCAGTTCCCGCCTACTGGATCTTCGGTCGTCCGCGTTTCTACGGCTACGTCTCCGCCCGCGGCGAGCGCGACAGCGTGCTGCGCCGGGTGCTGGCCCGCTATCGCCAGCACGTCGAGCCCTACCTCGCCGATGCCCGCGACCCCGATGTTCGAGCCGTCGAGCAGCTGGCGATGATGCCCCTGACCAGCGGCAACCGTGCCGAGCTGCTGGTCGACGGCAAGGCCACCTTCGACAGCCTCTTCGCGGGCATCGAGGAGGCCGAGGAGTACATCCTCATCCAGTTCTTCATCGTGAGAAACGACGCCCTGGGCATCGAGCTCCAGCAGCGCCTGCAGCGAGCCGCCGACCGCGGGGTCAGGGTCTATTTCCTCTATGACGAGGTGGGCAGTCACAAGCTCAATGACGGCTACCTGCGCGACCTCAGCGAGGCTGGCGTCGAGGTCAGCGCCTTTCGCTCCTCGCGGGGCTTCCGCCACCGTTTCCAGCTCAACTTCCGCAACCATCGCAAGGTGCTGGTGGTGGACGGTCGGGAGGGCTGGCTCGGCGGCTTCAATGTCGGCGTGGAGTACCTGGGGCAGGGGCGCCATGGGCCCTGGCGCGACACCCACCTCAAGCTGGCGGGCCCCAGCGTGCTGGGCCTTCAGGAGGCCTTCTGGGAGGACTGGCACTGGGCCACCGGGGAAGTACTCACCCTCTCCTGGGTGCCCGAGGTGACCTGCGAGGAGTGCCACAAGGTGGTGATCGTGCCCTCCGGGCCGGCCGATCGGCAGGAGACCGCCAGCCTGCTGGTCCAGCACGCCATCCACAGCGCCCGGGAGCGCTTCTGGGTGACCAGCCCCTACTTCGTGCCGGACCTGGGCGTCCAGGATGCCCTGCGCCTCGCCGCCATGCGCGGCGTCGACGTGCGCATCATGATCCCCGAGCGCCCCGACCATCTGCTGGTATTCCTGTCGGCCTTCTCCTTCCTGCCCGACATGCTCAGGGCCGGCGTGAAGGTCTACCGCTACCAGCCCGGCTTCCTGCACCAGAAGGTGATGCTGATCGACGATGCCGCGGCCAGCGTGGGCACCGTGAACCTCGACAACCGCTCCTTCCGTCTCAACTTCGAGATCACCGCCTTTCTGCCGGACCGCCAGTTCGCGGCCCAGGTGCGGCTGATGCTCGAAAGGGACTTCGCCGACTGTCGGCGCATCAGCCTCGATGAGATCACCTCGCGACCGCTGTGGCGCAAGCTGGTGTCGCGGGCCGCCTACCTGCTGGCCCCTATCCAGTGATACATTATCGATTGATGATGGCCGATGCGTCGGCCTGCCCGCCATCCTCGGACAGGGAGTCACGGTGAACCTCGAGAGCAAGTGGCTGGAAGACTTCGTTGCCCTGGCCAACACCCGCAGTTTTTCCGCGTCGGCACGACAACGTCATGTCACCCAGCCCGCCTTCAGCCGCCGCATTCGGGCCCTGGAGCAGGCCATCGGGGTGACCCTGGTGGACCGCTCCACCACCCCGGTCGACCTGACCCCCGAGGGGCAGCTGTTCCTGGTCACCGCCCGCAACCTGGTCGAGCAGCTCAACGAGAGCCTGGGTCACCTGCGGGGACTGGCCATCGCCAACGAGGCGCTCGACATCGTGGCCGCCCACTCCCTGGCGCTGAGCTTCTTCCCGCCCTGGATCTCCCGCCTGCAGCAGGGGGTCGGGGAGCTGCCCACCCGGCTGGTGGCCATGAACGTGGGGGAGGCGATCCACGTGCTGCGGGAGGGCAAGTGCGACCTGATGCTGGCCTACTACGATCCCTATGCGAGCATGCAGCTCGACTCGGAGCTGTTTCCCTCCTTCTCCATCGGGCAGGTCAAGATGCTGCCCGTCTGCCTGCCCGACGAGGCGGGTAAGCCGCGCTTTCCGCTGGAGGGGAGCGAGTCGATACCCTATCTCGCCTACACCCAGGGCGCCTTCCTGGGCAGCAGCGTGCGCATGCTGCTAAAGAATGATGCCCTGCGCCTGCGGCTGCGCACCGTCTACGAAACTGCCATGGCCGAGGGGCTCAAGGGTATGGTGATGCAGGGCATCGGCATGGCCTGGATCCCCGACTTCTGCATTCGTGAGGAGCTCAAGAACGGCCGGCTGGTCCGCGCCGGCGGTGAGGAGTGGGACGTGCCCCTGGAGATTCGCCTCTACCGCTGCTCGCTGGTGCACAAACCCGGCGTGGAGAAGCTCTGGCGGCAGATGCAGAAGTTACCCCGCGACTTCCTGCAGGCCTGACCTCCCGGGGTCAGGGGCCGCCGAAGTCGGCGGGTAGCCCCAGGAAGTCCTGGATGATGAAGAAGTGGTCCTCGAAGAGGCTCTCCGGGTCGAGGTCGGCCAGCGCGACCCAGCGCGCGTGATCGCCGCCCTTGACAGGCTTGAGCTGCGGCAGCTGCTGTTCTGGGCGCAGGGCAAAGTAGAAGGCTTCCGCCAGGGTGCGTCCCCGCCAGCTGCGGTGGGGCTCATCGAAGAGCCGCTGGCCGCGCAGGGATCCCTTGAGCACCGGCTCCGGTACCTTGAGACGCACCCGTTCGCGCAGCTCGCGCAGGCAGGCGTCGAGCAGCCGCTCGTGGGGATTGATGAAGCCGCCGGGCAGCGCCAGCAACCCCTGGCCCGGTGCGGCGGTGCGCCTGACCAGCAGCACATGCCCCGACTGCACCACCACCGCATTGACGGTGACGAAGATCGGCGGGTAGGGCGCCTGGGCCCAGGCGCTGCGGTACTGGTCGAGCAGCCGCTGCTCCTCGATCAGCT
>NZ_CP071922.1:2401499-2411579 GCF_017584085.1 Halomonas sp. BM-2019 | reverse complement strand
GCATCGGCATGGCCTGGATCCCCGACTTCTGCATTCGTGAGGAGCTCAAGAACGGCCGGCTGGTCCGCGCCGGTGGAGAGGTAATCCTCCGCGGAGGGGCCCGAGCGGAACAGGCGTTCACGTATCTGGCTGGCGGAGATCCCCTCCACCAGCGGCACGCTGACCGATTCCCACTGGGGAAATAGCGACAGGTAGTAACTGGACTGGCCGCGGCTGGCCCCGATCAGGCCGATGCGCGGCAGGCGGGCGCTCTGTGGGCTGGCGATGTCGCGCACCTTGCGTTGCACGTCGCGCACCCAGACGTCGTTGTTGTAGAGCGCATCGAGCAGCGGTACCACGGCGAGTCGATCGTTCTCGTCGTCGTCGAAGGCGCTGCACAGCATGGCGCGGCGCTCGTCGAAGCGCCAGGGATTGCGCAGCGAGCGTGCCTGCCAGGAGGAGCCCACCAGCACGATCACCTGCCGTGCTCGCTTGAGGGCCTCGTGGATCACCGCCAGGTGGCCGAGATGGGGCGGCTGGAAGCGGCCGATGAACACCAGGCAGTCGAAATCGAAGGCGTCGCGATCGGTGTCCGGGCGGGCAGTCATGGCGAATCCTGAGGGGTCGGTGAGGGGCAGGCGGCGCCCATTATGGTCAGCCCCCGCGGGGCTTGGCAATCCGCCAGCGGCGGGGCGGGGCGGGTTACATTCGCGTATGCTGAACGTGACTCAGGGATTCGGGGAACCTCATGATCGACCTTCGGAAACTGATACCGACCGGCCTTTGGGCCACGCTGCTGTTCTGGTGGAACGTGACCCACGGCGCCATTCGCCTGTGGCTGGAGCGCAACGCCTTCAGCTATGCCGGTTCGCTGGCCTTCTACACGCTCTTCTCGCTGGCCCCCACGGTGATCATCGCGGTCACGGTGATCGGTCTGGTGCTGGGGGAGGAGGCCGCTCAGGGGCAGATCGTCGCCCAGCTCCAGGACACCATGGGGCATGAGGCCGCCGCCGCCATCGAGCAGGCGGTGGCCAGTTCGCGCATCGAGGAGTCGGGCCTGCTGCCCACCCTGCTGGGCGTTGGCGCGCTCCTGGTCGGCGCCACGACCGTCTTCGCCCAGATGCAGTTCTCCCTCAATACCATCTGGGGCGTGACCGCCCGGCCCAGCGCCAACAGCGCCCTGGTGTTCCTCAAGAACCGCCTGCTATCGCTGACCGTGGTGCTGTCGATCGGCTTCATCCTGCTGGTATCGCTGGTGCTGGGGGTGCTGCTGCGCGCCGCCCTTCAGGCCGCCGACGATCTGCTGCCCTTCGTGGGGTTCGTCACCACCGGGGCGGAGTTTCTGGTCACCCTGGCGGTGATCACGGCGCTCTTTGCCACCATCTTCAAGGTGCTGCCCGACGTGGTGCTGGGCTGGCGCGATGTCATCGTCGGCGCCGTGGTCACCGCGCTGCTGTTCGCGGTGGGGCGCTCGGCCATCGCCATCTACCTGGCCCACACCGCCACCGCCTCCACCTACGGGGCCGCGGGCTCGGTGGTGATGATCCTGCTCTGGGTCTACTATTCGTCCCTCATTCTGCTGTTCGGCGCGGCCTTCACCCGCTGCCACCTGGCCGAGCGGGGGCGCCCCCTGGTGCCGCGCAACAGCGCGGTGGTGGTCAAACGCGAACTCATGGACGACCAGGCACGCTGAGCCCCCGAGTGACGACGCAACGAGGCCGGCATGATGCCGGCCTCGTCCTGTCGCGCCCCGGCATCCGGGGCCTTGGGGGCCCGCCTCAGCCGCGGCCGAAGCGCTCGCGGGCCATGGCGTCGGCGATGGCGGCGGGGCTTCGCCCCTCGCGCTCGGCGCGGGCGAACAGCTCGTCCAGGGTGGCGCCGATGCCCTCGATATGCGCCATGACCGCCGTGCGGTGGTAGTCGTCCCGGCGTTGCCAGACGCCGCCGGCATTGGCCACGTAGTCGGGCGTGTAGAGGATGCCCCGCGCCATCAGCCGCTCGGCCATGGCCGGGGTGGCCAGCTGGTTGTTGGCCGCGCCGCATACCACCCTCGCCCTGAGCCGCGCCACGACGCCCTCGTCCAGCACGGCGCCCAGGGCGCAGGGGGCGAAGACGTCCGCCTCGGCATCGAAGATGGCCTCCGGGGGCACCGCCTCGGCGTCGAGCTCCTCGGCGAGGTGGACGAGCGCCTCGCGATCGACGTCGGTCAGCACCAGCCGTGCCCCGGCCGCATGGAGATGGCGAGCCAGATGGGCGCCGACGTGGCCCACGCCCTGGATGGCCACGCGCAGCCCCGCCAGGTCGGGGCGTCCCAGGGCGTGGCGCACGGCGCTCCTCAGCGCGCAGAAGACACCCCAGGCGGTGAAGGGCGAGGGGTCGCCGGACTCACCGTCGGCCTGACGCAGGCCGCCCACGTGGGCGGTCTCCTCGGCGATCACCTGCATGTCGGCCTCGCTGGAGCCGGAGTCCTCGGCGGTGACGTAGCGACCGCCCAGCGACTCCACCAGGCGGCCCATGGCGCGCAGCAGTTCGGGGCTCTTGTCGCGACGCGGGTCGGCGATGATCACCGCCTTGCCGCCGCCCAGGGGCAGGCCGGCGAGGGCGGACTTGTAACTCATGCCGCGCGACAGGCGCAGCACGTCGGTGAGCGCCGCTTCCTCGCTGGCGTAGGGGAAGATGCGCAGGCCCCCGAGGGCCGGGCCGCGGAAGGTGTCGTGGATGGCGATGATGGCGCGCAGGCCGCTGGCCTCGTCGCTGCCGAAGACGATCTGCTGGTGGTGGTCGAATTCCGGGTGGTGGAAGACTGGCATGGCGGGAATCTCCCTCGTGAGGATTGTCGTTGTGGTGGTGGCCCGGGTAGGGCGGGCGCCGCGCGCGATGGCTTGTGGCCAGGGTGGCGGGGCTGTTCCTAAGGTTAGAGCATCGTCATGGCGTGGGGAAGGGCGGGGCTGGCCGACGCGGGCACCCGGCTGGTAGAAAGGGGAGGGCGGTTCGCGGCGGTCATCGTTGAGTGGCCGGCGCCCGACAACCATCGAGGAGGGGAGTTGCCATGGAGAAGTGCTGCGTGAAGGCCCTGGTGACGGGCAAGGTGCAGGGCGTCTGGTTTCGCCGGGCCACCCAGGAGCAGGCCCTGCGGCATGGCGTGACCGGCTATGCCAGGAACCTGCCCGATGGCCGCGTCGAGGTGCTGCTGTGCGGCGGCCCCGACGCGGTGAAGGCGGTCAGCGAGTGGCTGTGGCGGGGGCCGGAGCGGGCCCGGGTCACCCATGTGGAGCTCGAGGTGATCGAGGTCCATGACCCGGACGACTTCCGTACCCTATAGGCGAGAGGCGAGGCGCCTGTCGGGCTGGGCCGGGATCTCAGGCCAGGCTGTCGGCGATCCAGTCGCTGACGGCCGGGCCATCGGCGTCGAGGCAGACCTCCACCAGGGGCGTGCGGGCCCAGCGCGCCTCGATGAAGGCGCGTCCCTGCGGGGCGAAGATCGTCTGGCCCTCGGCATCGCCCTCGGTCACCACCGTCAGGTGGCCGCGCGCCGTGGTGAACAGCTCCGGCCGGAGCAGCCAGGCGAGGGCGCAGCTGTCGTGGGGGCAGCAGCCCTCGATGCCCAGGAAGTCGCGGTAGAAGTCGCGATAGAAGGCGTAGCTGCCGGCGAGCACCCGGCCCAGCTCGCCTTGACCGGCCTCGATGCGCGCCATGTGCTCGGGCGTCAGCACGCAGCGGTGGGTGACATCCAGGCCGACCAGGGTCAGCGGCCAGCCGGCGGTAAGCACCCGGGCCGCGGCGTCCGGGTCGTTGAACATGTTGGCCTCGGCCACCGGGGTGACGTTACCCCCCTCGCGGATCGCGCCGCCCATGATCACGACCCGATTCACCCGCTCGGTGAGGGTGGGGTCGAGCTGCAGGGCCGCGGCCAGGTTGCCCAGGGGGCCGACGGCCACCAGGGTCACCTCGCCGGGGCGGCCGTTCACCGTATCGACGATAAATTGCGCCGCGCTGCGCGGATCCGCCCGGCCCCTGACCGCGGGCAGCGGTATATCGCCCAGGCCGTTGGCCCCGTGGATATGGGCCGGCGCGGGGTGGCGCGGCTTGATCAGCGGGGCGGCGGCACCCTGGGCCACGGGCACCTCGCGGCCGGCCAGCTCGGCGAGCAGCAGGGCGTTGCGGGTCGCCACCTCCACGTCCACGTTGCCGTAGGTGGTGGTCAGCCCCAGCAGCTCCAGCTCGGGATGGCGCAGGGCGATGGCGATGGCCTGGGCGTCGTCCACGCCCGGGTCGGTATCGAAGAGGATCGGGTGGCGCATCGCTGACTCCTTGGGGTGGGTGGGTGAGAGGGCGCCCCTCAGGAGGCCTCGGCGGCGAGCAGGGCCTCGACCTCGACGGCGCTGGCCCGCGCCAGGCAGGCCTCGACGTCGAGCCCCGCCTGGCGGGCCGCCAGGTAGTAGCCGATAAAGGTGTCGCCGGCTCCGGTGGTGTCCACGGCCTCGACCGACAGCGCCGGCCGGTGAAGGCGCAGGGCACCCTGGTGATACCAGGCGCCGTCGCCACCCAGGGTCAGCACCAGTTCGCATGCCGGCAGGCGGGCGGCCAAGGCATCGAGCAGCGTCTCGGCGCCGGCGTCCGCCCCGAGCCCGGCCAGGCCGGCCGCCTCGGTGCGGTTGATGAACAGCAGCCGGCACTGCTCGAGCGGCAGCGCGAGCACCGACGCCGCCATAGGCGCGGGGTTGAAGGCGATGGCCAGGCCGCGCTCGGCGGCCCGGTTCATCAGCCCCTCGAGGCCGTTGCACTCGTTCTGCAGCAACAGCCAGTCGCCCTCCGCGGCGCCCTCCACCAGGGCGGCGAGATCGCTGCCCCGGAAGCCATGGTTGGCGCCGGCGAAGAGGATGATGGCGTTCTCGCCGGCGTCGTCCACCTGGATGATGGCGTGGCCGCTGGGCTCGTCGACCAGCTCGACCCGGGTGACGTCGACGCCGGCCCGCGCCAGGCTGTCCCGCGCCCAGGCGTCCTGGCGGCCCAGGCGTCCCCAGTGGCACACCCGCGCACCGGCCCGGGCCATGGCCAGAGACTGGTTGGCCCCCTTGCCGCCCAGGCCCACGCGGTAGTCGTGGCTGGCCAGGGTCTCGCCGGGCGCGACCAGGTGCGGCACCCGGTAGACATGATCCAGGTTGATGGAGCCGAGGTTATGAAGCATCGGGGCGGGGGCGTCGTCGCGCATGGGGACCTCCCTAGTCGTCCTGCCAGGTGCGCAGGTTGTCGGCGGTCAGCGCCACCACGGTCTGGCGCGCCTCCGGGGTGATCCAGGCGTTGTGCGGCGTGACGATCAGGTTGAGGGGCTCGGCCAGGGCATCGATCAGCGGATGGCCATCGCGGGGGGGCTCCACCGGCAGCACGTCGACGCCGAGCCCGCCCAGGCGACCCTCGCGCAGCGCGGCCAGCGCCGCGCTCTCGTCGATGATGCCGCCGCGGGCGCAGTTGACCAACAGGGCGCCGGCAGCAGGTCGGCGAGGAGCTGGTGCCGGGTGGCCTCGTTCAGCGGGCAGTGCAGGCTGATCACGTCCGCTCCGGGGGCGAGCTCGGCCAGGCCCGGCCGGCTGTCGCCGGCCTCGTTGCCGGGGCGGGCGGCGAAGGTCACGCCCATGCCGAAGGCCTCGGCCAGCTGGGCGACCCGGCTGCCCAGCACCCCCTGGCCGACGATCACCAGCCGCTTGCCCTCCAGCTGCAGGGTGCCGTGGTCCATCAGGCAGAAGAAGGGGCTCTGCCCCCAGCGTCCCTCGGCCACGTCGCGCTGGTAGAGGGGCAGGCGGTTGGCCAGGGCGAGGACCAGCATCAGGGTGTGCTGGGCCACGCTGGCGGTGCCGTAGGCGGTGACATTCTTCACCGCGATGCCCAGCCGCTCGGCGGCGGCCAGGTCGATATTGTTGGTCCCGGTGGCGAGCACGCAGATGAGGCGCAGCGACGGCAGCGCCTCCAGGGTCGCGGCGTCCAGCACCACCTTGTTGACGATGGCGACCTGGGCGCCGGCCAGGCGCTCGCGGGCCTCGGCGCTGCTGCTGTGGGCATGGACGTCGAGGGTATCGACCCCCTCGCGAAGCGGGGCGAGGTCGATATCCTGACCGAGACTGGCGGCATCGAGGATGACGGCTTTCATGAGGGATCCTTGCGCTGTTGGGGTGCGTCTTGCCCGCACGGGTAGGGGGCACGCTATAATGTCGGGCTTTGGCAGGCTTGGATTCGCAGAGGCCCAGCCACATATTCGGTTTCGCCGGGCGTCCCGGCAGCATTCTGATCGGTTACCGTCATTTTCCGGAGTGATCAAACCATGCCCATCTACGAATACGAGTGCAAGGCCTGCGGTCAGCGCCTGGAAAAGCTGCAGAAGCTCAGCGCCACGCCGCTGACCGACTGCCCCGCCTGCGAGGCCCCCGAGCTTTCCCGGCTGGTCTCGGCGGCCGGCTTCCGGCTGGCCGGCGGCGGCTGGTACGAGACCGACTTCAAGTCGGGCAGCAAGAAGAACCTGGCCGCTGATTCGGCCGCCGCCGGCGACGCCAAGTCCCCGTCGAACACCCCTTCGCCGAAGAAGGAGGGCGCGGCGGCCTGAGGGCCGCCCACCGTCCCGCCACTTCCCTCATTACGCTAGAGAACAGGATACGCCATGCGCAGCCATTATTGCGGCCAGCTCAACGAGACCCTGGTGGACCAGACGGTCACCCTGTGCGGCTGGGTGCATCGCCGCCGTGACCACGGGGGCGTGATCTTCCTCGACATGCGCGATCGCGACGGCATCGCCCAGGTCGTGGTCGACCCCGATACCGCCGAGGCCTTCGCGACCGCCGACCGCGCCCGCAGCGAGTACGTGCTGCGCATCCAGGGCCGCGTGCGGCTGCGCCCCGAGGGTACCCAGAATCCCGGCATGCCCACCGGCCTGATCGAGGTGCTGGCCAAGGAAGTCGAGGTGCTGAACACTGCCGCCACGCCCCCCTTCCAGCTCGACGAGCACGGCAAGGTGGGCGAGGAGGTGCGCCTCAAGCACCGCTACATCGACCTGCGCCGTCCCGAGATGATCGAGAAGCTGCGCCTGCGCTCGCGGATCTCCCACAGCGTGCGCGCCTTCCTGGAAGGCCAGGGCTTCCTCGACATCGAGACCCCGATCCTGACCCGCGCCACCCCGGAGGGCGCCCGCGACTACCTGGTGCCCAGCCGCACCCACCCGGGCAGCTTCTTCGCGCTGCCCCAGTCGCCGCAGCTGTTCAAGCAGCTGTTGATGGTGGCCGGCTTCGACCGCTACTACCAGATCGCCAAGTGCTTCCGCGACGAGGACCTGCGCGCCGACCGCCAGCCGGAGTTCACCCAGATCGATCTCGAGGCCTCCTTCGTCGAGGAGGAGGACATCATGGGCATCGCCGAGGGGATGGTCCGCCAGCTGTTCCGCGAGGTGCTTGAGGTCGAACTGCCCGACTTCCCGCGCATGCCCTACAGCGAGGCGATGAACCGCTTCGGCTCCGACAAGCCCGACCTGCGCATCCCGCTGGAGCTCGCCGACGTCGACGACCTGATGGCCCAGGTGGACTTCAAGGTCTTCTCCGGCCCCGCCAAGGCCGCCGACGGCCGCGTGGCGGCGCTGCGCGTGCCGGGCGGTGCGCGGCTCTCGCGCAAGGAGATCGACGACTACACCAAGTTCGTCGGCATCTATGGCGCCAAGGGGCTGGCCTGGATCAAGGTCAACGAACGCGCCAAGGGCCTCGAGGGGCTGCAGTCGCCCATCGTCAAGTTCATGGAGAACGTGGTCGAGGAGCTGCTCGAGCGCCTCGGCGCCAAGGACGGCGACATCATCTTCTTCGGCGCCGACCAGGCGCGCATCGTCAACGAGGCGCTCGGCGCGCTGCGCGTCAGGCTGGGCGAGGATCTCGAACTCTACACCTGCGAGTGGGCGCCGCTGTGGGTGGTGGACTTCCCGATGTTCGAGGACGATGGCAGTGCGCGGATGCAGGCCCTGCACCACCCCTTCACCGCCCCCTCCTGCGACGTGGAGACCCTGCGGCGCGACCCCGTCTCGGCCCTCTCCCGGGCCTACGACATGGTGCTCAACGGCACCGAGCTGGGCGGCGGCTCCATCCGTATTCACGACCAGGCGATGCAGCGCGCGGTACTCGAGGTACTGGGCATCGACGAGGCCGAGGCCCGCGAGAAGTTCGGCTTCCTGCTCGACGCCCTGCACTACGGCGCGCCGCCCCACGGCGGCCTGGCCTTCGGCCTGGATCGTCTGGTGATGCTGATGGCCGGTGCGCGCACCATCCGCGAGGTGATCGCCTTCCCGAAGACCCAGAGCGCGGCCTGCCTGCTGACCGACGCCCCCGGCGAGGTGAGCGGCGAGCAGCTGCGCGAGCTGCACATCCGCCTACGGCAGAAGGCGAAGCCGGAAGGGCAGGAGTGACGCTGTCCCTTCCCTGACGCCGCACGCCACCGGCGCCCTGGGGCGCCGGTGGCACATGCTGGCAACCTGCCAGGCCAAGGAGCCCCCATGTCGAGGTGCGTTCGAGTCGTCGCGGAGTCGGCGTCATGCTGATCCTGGGGATCGACCCCGGTTCGCGGATCACCGGCTACGGGGTGCTCGATGTCTCCACCGCGACGCCGCGCTATGTGGCCAGCGGCTGCATTCGCATCCGGGCCGACGACCTCGCCCAGAAGCTGGCCCAGGTCTATGCCGGCGTCAGCGAGCTGATCGCCGTGCACCGCCCCGGCGAGTTCGCCATCGAGCAGGTGTTCCTGTCGAAGAACGCCGACTCGGCGCTGAAGCTGGGCCAGGCGCGGGGCACCGCCATCGTCTGTGCCGCCAACCACGGCCTGCCGGTGAGCGAGTACGGCCCGCGCCAGATCAAGCAGGCGGTGACCGGCTCAGGGCGCGCCGAGAAGGCCCAGGTACAGCACATGGTGACGGCGGTGCTGGGCCTCTCCGCCACGCCCCAGGCCGATGCGGCGGATGCCCTGGCCATCGCCCTGACCCACGCCCATGCCCGTCGCGGCCTGCTCCAGTTAGGCAGCTACGGCGGCCATCGCAGCCACCGCAAGGGTGGCACCTGGCGCGATTTCCGGCCCTGAAACCGTCGCCTTGCGGCGACGCGCGGGGCGTGTCGCCGGCATTGCCGAACGCTGTTTGAGGGTGGGCTGGCCACCCGCTTGGGCGACCAGTATAGTGGCCACATCGGTGGCGCCCGGCCGCCATTTCCTGCAGTGAAGGATTCGGATTTCCCCATGATCGGACGCCTGCGAGGCACTCTCCTCGAGAAGCAGCCCCCCTGGCTGGTGGTGGACGTGGCCGGCGTCGGCTACGAGCTGGAAGCCTCCATGACCACCCTGGTGGCCCTGCCGGCCGTCGGCGAGGGCGTGTCGCTGCACACCCACCTGATCGTGCGTGACGACGCCCACCTGCTTTTCGGCTTCGCCCGGGAGCAGGAGCGGGCGCTGTTCCGGGCGCTGATCCGGGTCAATGGCGTCGGTCCCCGGCTGGCCCTCGCGATCCTCTCCGGCATGGACGAGGCCGCCTTCCGGCGCTGCGTGCTCGACGACGACGTCAAGACCCTGACGCGGCTGCCCGGCGTGGGCCGGAAGACCGCCGAGCGGCTGATCATCGAGATGCGCGACCGCTTTCCCCACTGGGAGCCGGGCGATACCGCCCTGGCGGGGCTGGCCGATGCCGCCTCCGCCCCGGCGGCAAGGCCGGACCCGCTGGCCGACGCCGAGGCGGCCCTGGTCAGCCTGGGCTACAAGCCCGCCGAGGCGGCCAGGATGCTGGCCGGCCTGGAGGACGAGGGCAGCACCGAGACGATGATCAAGGCGGCGCTGAGCCGTCGGATGGCGGGGTAGGGCGATGCTGGAGAACGATCGCCTGATCGCCGCCGATCTTCGCGAGGGCGAGGAGCCCATCGATCGCGCCATCCGCCCGAAGCGGCTGGCCGACTACATCGGCCAGCCGCGGGTGCGCGAGCAGCTGGAGATCTTCATCGGTGCCGCCCGCGGGCGCGGCGAGAGCCTCGACCACACCCTGGTGTTCGGCCCGCCGGGACTCGGCAAGACGACCCTGGCCAACATCATCGCCGCGGAGATGGG
>NZ_CP071922.1:2389765-2401399 GCF_017584085.1 Halomonas sp. BM-2019 | reverse complement strand
AGTCGGGCGACGTGCTGTTCATCGACGAGATCCACCGCCTGTCGCCGGTGGTGGAGGAGATCCTCTACCCCGCCATGGAGGACTTCCAGCTCGATATCGTGATCGGCGAGGGGCCGGCGGCGCGCTCCATCAAGCTCGACCTGCCGCCCTTCACCCTGGTGGGGGCCACGACCCGGGCGGGCCTGCTGACCTCGCCGCTGCGCGACCGCTTCGGCATCGTCCAGCGCCTGGAGTTCTACGCCATCGACGAGCTCACCGAGATCGTCGCCCGCTCGGCGCGGCTGATGGGGGTGCACGCCGCGCATCGCCAACCGCCTGCTGCGCCGGGTACGCGACTTCGCCGAGGTGCGGGGCTCGGGCCGTATCGATGCCGAGATCGCCGACCGGGCGCTGGACATGCTGCACGTGGACCACCACGGCCTGGACCACATGGACCGTCGCCTGCTGCTGGCGATGATCGAAAAGTTCGACGGCGGGCCGGTGGGGGTCGACTCCCTGGCCGCGGCCATCGGCGAGGAGCGTGACACCATCGAGGATGTCATCGAGCCCTACCTGATCCAGCAGGGGCTGATGATGCGTACCGCCCGGGGGCGGGTGGTGACCCGCCAGGCCTGGCTGCACTTCGGCCTCGCCCCGGCCGGTGATGCCGTCGATGCCGCGGGGGAGACCCGGCCGTGAGCGAATTTCGGCTACCGGTGCGGGTCTACATCGAGGACACCGATGCCGGCGGCATCGTCTACTACGTCAACTATCTCAAGTACATGGAGCGGGCACGCAGCGAATGGCTGCGTGCGCAGGGGATCACCCAGCGCGAGCTGTTCGAGGCAGGGATCCAGCTGGTGGTCCACCGCCTGGAGTGCCGTTATGCCAAGCCCGCCCGACTGGACGACGCGCTCGAGGTGAGCGCCGAGATCCGGTCCCACGGCCGCGCCCGGCTGCAGTTCGGCCAGATCGTGAGCCGTTGCGGGGAACCCTTGTGCGATGCGCGTGTCGACATCGCCTGCATCGATGCCGTCCGCCTCAAGCCCGTCCCCTGGCCGCCTGCCCTGGCCGCGGCCCTGTCCCAACCCTCAGCCCAACCGCAAGTCTGACGAGGATGCCCGTGAACGACTCCATGTCCATACCCCACCTGATCATGAGCGCCAGCACCGTGGTGCAGCTGGTCATGCTGCTGCTCACGGTGGGTTCGATCCTCTCCTGGGTCGTGATCTTCCAGCGCACCTTCACCATGCGCCGCGCCCGGCGTGCCCACCAGACCTTCGAGGAGCGCTTCTGGTCCGGCGTGGACCTCAACGAGCTCTACCGCGAGACCCCGGCTGAACAGGAGACCCAGGGCGCCGAACACGTCTTCCGCGCCGGCTTCCGGGAGTTCAACCGCCTGATGCCGAAGACCCGCAGCCCCCAGGCGATCCTCGACGGCGTGCAGCGCAGCATGCGGGTGGCCTGGTCCCGGGAGGAGGAGCGCCTCAACCTGCACCTGGTGTTCCTGGCCACCGTGGCCTCGGCCAGCCCCTACATCGGCCTGTTCGGCACCGTGTGGGGCATCATGGGCTCCTTTCAGTCCCTCTCCATGGCGCAGCAGGCGACCCTGGCCACCGTGGCCCCCTGGATCGCCGAGGCGCTGATCGCCACCGCCATGGGCCTGTTCGCGGCCATTCCCGCGGTGATCTTCTATAACCGCCTCTCGGCCGAGTCCGGCCGGCTGCTGGGCAAGTACGAGGACTTCGCCGAGGAGTTCCACTCCATCCTGCACCGCAACCTGCAGGGCCGGGCCGAAACCGGCGCCGCCTGAGGGAGCCCTGCCATGCACGGACCATTCAATCGCGGCACCTCGCGCAAGCCCATGGGTGAGATCAACGTCGTGCCCTTCATCGACGTCATGCTGGTGCTGCTGGTGATCTTCATGATCACCGCGCCGATGCTCACCCAGGGCGTGCAGGTGGACCTGCCCCAGGTCACCTCCGAGCCCATCGACAACGCCGAGCAGAGCGACCCGATCATCGTCTCGGTGGATCGCGACGGCGGCTACTACCTCTCCATCGGCGGCGAGGAGAGCGCCGTGGACCTCGACGAACTCGCCGACCGGGTGATCATCCTGCTCGAGCGCCGTCCCGGCACGCCGGTGATGGTGCGCGGCGACCGCAACGTCTCCTACGGCCAGGTCGTCACCCTGATGGGGACCCTCCAGGTGGCCGGCGTCGCCAACGTCGGGCTGATCTCGGACCCCCCCGGCAGGGAAGGCTGAGGAGTCGAGATGGCCAGACACGACCCCCGGGTGGGCTACGGCCTGCCGATGCTCCTGGCGGTGGCGCTCCACGTCGTCGTGGTGCTGTTCAGCGTGGTCACCCTGCCGGCCAGGGAGCCGGAGTCGACGTCGTCATCCATCGTCCAGGCGACCCTGGTCAGCACCGAGACGGTGACCGACCAGGCCCAGCGCGCAGAGGCGGCCCGCTCGCGCGCCCTGGCCCGTGAGGCGGAAGAGCAGCGTCAGGCCGAGCAGGCGGCCCGCGAGGCCGAGGAGGCGGCCGCCGCCGTGGAGGCCGCGCGTCAGCAGGAGCGGGAAGCCGAGGCCCAGGCTCGCGAAGAGGCTCGCCAGGCCGCCGAAGCCGCCGAGGCGGAGGCCGCCCGCCGCGCCGAGGAGGCCGAGCGCCAGGCTCGGCAGCGTGAGGCGCAGGAGCGGCGCGCCCAGCAGGAGGCGGCCGAGCGTCAGCGCCAGGCCGAGGAGGAGGCCCGCCGCCAGCGGGAGGCCGAGGCGGAGGCCCAGCGCCAGCGCGAAGCCGAGGAGGCCGAACGTCGGCGCCAGGCCGAGGAGGAGGCCCGCCGCCAGCAGGAGGCGGAGGAGCAGCGTCGCCGCGAGGAGGAGGCCGAGCGTCAGCGTCAGGCGGAAGCGGAGGCCCAGCGTCAACGCGAAGCCGAGGCCGAGCGTCAGCGTCAGGCTGAGGAGGAGGCCCGCCGCCAGCAGGAGGCCCAGCGTCAGCGTCAGGCGGAAGCGGAGGCCCAGCGCCAACGCGAAGCCGAGGAAGCCGCCCGGCGTGCCGCCGAGGCCGCCAGTCAAGGGCTGGATCGCGCCATCGAGGGCGAGAGTGACGCCGTCGCCAATGCGCGACAGGGGCAGGAGGCCGCCAACAGCTTCATCAATCTGGTGCGCCGTGCGGTGGAGCAGGCCTGGATGATTCCCCCCAACGTGCCGGGTGGCGCCACCGCCGAAGTCTCGGTGCGTCTCGGACCATCCGGCGAGCTCTTCGCCGCCTCGATCACCCGCAGCAGCGGCGACAGCGCCTTCGATCGCTCGGCGATCCAGGCGGTGGAAACCGCGGCGCCGTTCGCGGAACTGCGACAGTTGCCAGCCAACCTGCAACGGGATTACCGTCAATTCAATCTGCGTTTCACACCGGGAGACGTGCGCTGATGAAAGCCCTGATGACCGCCTGGCTGATGGCGGCCCTGCTGCTGGCCAGCCAGCTTGCCCAGGCCAACCTGACCATCGAGATCACCCGCGGCAGCGACCGGGCCACGCCGGTGGCCGTCGTGCCCTTCGCCGGCGGCGACGACTTCCCCGAGGACGTCGCCCAGGTGATCCATGACAACCTGGAGCGCAGCGGCTATTTCGATCCGCTGTCGCGCCGCCAGATGATCGACCAGCCCAGCGAGAGCGGCGAGGTGCGCTATGGCACCTGGCGCGGCCTCGACGTGCGCTACCTGGTGGTGGGCAGTGCCAGCCGCGAGGGGAGCGGCTACCGGCTGCGCTACGAGCTGCTGGACGTAAGCGGCGAGCGGCGCATGCTGGGCGAGCTGGTCACCGCCGACCAGGGTGAGTTGCGCCGAGCCGCCCACTACATCAGCGACCAGATCTTCGAGGCGATCACCGACATCCGCGGTGCCTTTTCCACCCGCATCGCCTATGTGACCTCCCAGGGAGTCGGCGACGACATGCAGTTCGCCCTCTATGTGGCCGATGCCGATGGCCGCAACAGCCAGCAGGTGCTGAGCTCCCGGGAGCCGATCCTCTCGCCGGCCTGGTCGCCGGATGGTCGCCGCCTCGCCTACGTCTCCTTCGAGACCGAGCGTCCGGCCATCTACATCCAGGACCTGGCTTCCGGCCAGCGCGTGCGCGCCACCTCCTTCACGGGGATCAATGGTGCGCCGGCCTGGTCACCTGACGGTCGCCGGCTGGCCATGTCGCTCTCCAAGGACGGCCAGCCGGAAATCTACGTGATGGACATTGCCTCGCGCAGCTTCGATCGCATCACCAACAGCTCCAGCATCGATACCGAGCCGGCCTGGGCGCCGGACGGTCGCAGCCTGCTGTTCACCTCGGATCGCAGCGGGGGGCCGCAGCTCTACCGCCATGACTTCGCCAGTGGCCAGCAGGAGCGCCTGACCTTTACCGGCAATTACAATGCCCGCGGTCGCTTCTCTCCGGACGGCGAGGCGCTCTTCCTGATTCACCGCTCCAACAACGGCTTCCAGGTCGCACGCCAGGATCTCGACAGCGGTCGCCTGGTGGTGCTGAGCGATACCCGCTTTGATGAATCTCCCAGTGTTGCGCCCAACGGGACCATGGTAATCTTCGCCACCCGGCAGGGAGGCGACGGGGTGTTGGGGGCAGTTACCGCCGATGGACGCGCGTCGTTCCGGCTGCCTTCCGTGTCGGGTGACGTGCGTGAACCCGCATGGTCGCCCTTCCTCAACTGACCACACTGAATGTTGGTGCTCTTCGATCTAGCAAGGAGTAACACGATGCAACTCAAGCGCGGTCTCAAGCCCTATGCCAGGACCCTGGCGGTGGCCCTGTCCCTGGCCTTCGTGGCAGGTTGTTCCAGCAGTGGCGGGACCCAGGACGGGTCCATGGATGGAACCCGCGGCGGTGCGGCCGGCAGCGGCGTGGCTGGCAGCGGTCAGGTCGGCGGTACTGGCCTCGGCACCGGCAACGGCGCCGCCGGCCAGCAGGCCGATGGCCGCATCCCCGAGCAGCGCACCATCTACTTCGAGTTCGACAGCGACCGCATCCGCAGCGAGTTCGAGCCGGTGCTGGCGGCCCACGCCCGCTACCTGAGCGCCAACGGTGTCGCCCGCGTCGTGCTGCAGGGCCACACCGACGAGCGCGGCACCCGCGAATACAACATGGCCCTCGGGGAGCGGCGAGCCCGCTCCGTGGAGCGTTTCCTCTCCGTGCAGGGCGTGTCGCCCTCCCAGGTGGAGGTGGTGAGCTACGGCGAGGAGCGTCCGGCCGCCCGCGGCCAGAACGAGGAGGCCTACGCCCAGAACCGTCGGGTCGTCTTCGCCTACTGAAGCCTGGCCACCCACGTCGATGGAGACACGCATGAAACACGGTCTGAAACGACTGTGCGGCGCGGGAGCCCTGGTGCTCCCGCTGTCCGTATGGCTCCCGGTCCAGGCGCAGCAGCCGGTGATCGAGGATCTCACCGCCCAGCCGCGCACCTTCTATGAGCAGACGGAAACTCGCGAGGAAGCGGGCGGCACCCTGGTGATCTTCAACCAGGTCCAGCAGCACGAGGAGGAGATCCGCCAGCTGCGCGGCCAGGTCGAGGAGCTGCGCCATCAGCTCGAGCAGCTGCGTCGCCAGACCCGCGAGCAGTACCTGGACCTCGAGGACCGTCTCGCCTCGGCGCCGGCCGGCGTGGGCGTGGGCGTGGACGCTCCCGCTCAGGTCGATGAGGAGGCCGCCCGCCAGGTGGCCCAGGCGCCATCGCCCAGCGGGGCGAGCCCGGAGGCCCAGCAGGCGTACCAGCAGGCCTTCGCGCGGGTCCAGTCGCGGGAATTCGGCGAGGCGATCCGCGCCTTCGAACGCTTCGTGGTCGATCATCCCGACAACACCCTGACCGCCAATGCCCACTACTGGCTGGGCGAACTGCACGCCGCCGAGGGCAGCCTCGACGAGGCCGAGCGTGAGTTCCGCAACGTGCTCGACGACTTCCCGCAGAGCAACAAGGTGCCCGATTCGCTCTACAAGCTCGGCCTGCTCAAGGCGCGCCAGGGCGACCCCCAGGCCAGCCGTGAGCTGCTTGAGCGTGTGCGCGAGGAGTATCCGGAGAGCACCGCTGCGGGGCTTGCCAACGACTTCCTGCGCCAGTCCGGCAACTGATCACCAAGGAGACCCCATGACGACCTGCAAGATCGACTATCAGGCGCCCGCCGACCTGCTCCATGACCGCATCATCCTGGTCACCGGCGCCGGCGATGGGATCGGCCGGGCCGCGGCCCTGGCCTTTGCCCGTCATGGCGCCACGGTGATCCTGCTGGGCCGCACCATTGCCAAGCTGGAGAAGGTTTACGACGAGATCGAGGCCGCAGGCGGCCCCCAGCCGGCGATCTTCCCGCTCAACTTCGAGGGCTCCACCCTCAAGGACTACCACGACATGGCCGAGACCCTGGACAAGGAGTTCGGCCGTCTCGACGGGATCCTGCACAATGCCGGGCTGCTCGGTCGCATCACGCCGTTCGAGCAGTACAACCCCGAGCTGTGGGAGCAGGTGATGCAGGTCAATCTCAACGGGCCGATCTGGATGACCCAGGCGCTGCTGCCGCTGCTCAAGGCCTCCGCCGATGCCTCGGTGGTGTTCACCTCCTCGAGCGTCGGCCGCAAGGGGCGTGCCTACTGGGGCGCCTACGCGGTGTCCAAGTTCGCCACCGAGGGCTTCGTGGAGGTCCTGGCCGACGAGCTGGAGCATCTGGGCAACGTGCGAGTCAACAGCCTCAACCCCGGGGCGACGCGCACCCGGATGCGCAAGCAGGCCTATCCCGGGGAGCTGCCGGAGTCCCTGCGTGCCCCCGAGGAGATCATGCCCAGCTACCTCTGGCTGATGGGGCCCGAGAGCCAGGGTCACACCGGCGAGAAGTTCGACGCCCAGCCGCCGCGTTCATGAATCGCGCCGGCGGCGCTGTTCACGGGCTCTGTAGGCACTCAGTATGGTGTCGCCCCCCCGGCTGATCCCCGGCTGGAACACCACGGTGCCCGGCAGGGGCGCGTTGGGGTCGACGTTGGCGCGTATGCCCGAGACGTCTTCGCTGCTGATCAGGCGCTCCTCCCCCTGCAGCAAGACGCGCTGAGCAACTAGCCGCCCTTCATGCTGCCAGCTGCGCTGCGGGACCTGCGCGACTCGCCACTCCTGCCCCTGCCAGTTCGCCCGCATCCCGCCCTCAAGCCGCAGGTCGTCCTGAGGGGGAAGGGCGGCGAAGAGCCGGCTGTTGAGGACGATGCCGGTGGTACCAAGGCGCACGCCGCCCTGGTAGCGGCCCTCTCTAAGGGCGTGCAGGGCGGCCCAGGGCCGTTGCCGAGGGTGATAGAGGGTCCCGATACCGCAGAGGTGAAGGATGTCGGCATCCACCTGCTTGATGACCCAGACCCGGATGGGAGCTATTCCCACCTGCCGCAGCCCCTCCTCGAGCCCCCTTGCCGCCTCCTGGGCCAGCCGTCGTGATGCCCGTGCGCGGTCCGCGAGTTGACCGGCGAGTTGACCGCGCAGACGGCTCGCGGCGGGGATCTTTCGCCGCACCGCCTGGAGAGGGTTGGGAATGGCGGCCTTCACGCGAGGCCTGGCAGCCGGGGGCCTGGCCTCATTCAGGAGGGATGTCGGGTCGACTAGCTGCTTTCGGGTGAACTTGGCCCCGCAATCGATGCAGTTGTAGGTGTTGGGACGCCTGGCCAGGCGTGCCCACCATCGACGACGATTCTTCTGGACACCGCAGCTCTGACAATAAGGGCAACGTCTCTGCACGCGTGCTTCCCCCAGGGCATGCCGGGACCGAATCAGACGAACACGCCTCTTGCCGCGGCCGGCGACGCAGGGCATGCACAGCCTCAGGGGCTGCTTCGTGGCCATCCCCACCAGTGTCGCTCCCCGACGGCGACTCTGCCAGCCCGATTTTCCGTCGAGGACGCGGCCTCGTTTGCTACGCCGTCGCGGTCCATCGAGGGCCAGGCCCTCAAGGGTCGAGCAGCGCCTCGATCAGCGTCTCGCCGGTCTCGAACCAGAGATCGGCAGGCCAGGCGCGGTAGTCGTCTCCTTCCTCGACATAGCCCCAGCCCACCGCCACCGCCGCCATGCCGGCGGCGCGAGCCGCCTGGATGTCGCGCAGGTGATCGCCGAGATACCAGCAGCGCTGCGGCTCCACGCCCAGGCGCCGCGCCGCCTCCAGCAGCGGGGCGGGGTCGGGCTTCTTCACCGGCAGATCATCGGCGCACAGCAGGGCCCCGGGGGCCAGCGCCAGGGCCTCGACCAGGGGCTCGGCATAGGCCCGCGGCTTGTTGGTGACGATGCCCCAGGGGCGAGCGTGGCGCTCCCAGGTGTCCAGCAGCGGACTCAGAGCCGGGAAGACGCGACTCTCGGCGGCCACCGCCTCGCCGTAGGCCGCCAGCAGGAAACCGCGGGCCTCGTCGTGTCCTGCCGCCTCCCTGGCCAGGCCCAGGGCCAGGGTCACCAGGGCGCTGCCGCCGTTGGAGACCTGGGCGCGGATGATCGGGTAGGGCAGGGGGGCCAGGCCATGGTGCGCACGCAGGGCATTGGTGGCCCGCGCCAGGTCCGGGGCGGTATCGACCAGGGTGCCGTCAAGGTCGAAGAGCAGGGCCGCGGGCCGGCGCAGAGCGCTCAGGTCACTCACTCAAGCCCCCGCTGGCAGTGCATCAGGTAGTTCACCGAGACGTCGGTGGGATGCAGCCGATAGCGCCGGGTCAGCGGATTGTAGGTCAACCCGCTCTGCTCCTGGAGTTCGAGCCCCGCCTCCCGGCACCAGCCGGCCAGCTCCGCGGGGCGAATGAACTTCGCATAGTCGTGGGTGCCGCGGGGCAGCAGGCGCAGGACATATTCGGCGCCGAGAATCGCCAGAGCATAGGCCTTCGGGTTGCGGTTGAGGGTCGAGAAGAACACCTGGCCGCCCGGCTTGACCAGGGCGGTGCAGGCGCGTACCACCGAGGCGGGGTCGGGCACGTGCTCGAGCATCTCCAGGCAGGTGACCACGTCGAACTCGCCCGGGGCCTCTTCGGCCAGCGCCTCGACGCTGATACGGCGGTAGTCGACCCGCACGCCGCTCTCCTCGGCGTGCAGCCGTGCCACCGCCAGGGGGGCCTCGCCCAGGTCGATGCCGGTGACCCGGGCGCCGCGATGGGCCATGGCCTCGGCGAGGATCCCTCCGCCGCAGCCCACGTCCACCACTCGCTTGCCGGCCAGGCCGGCGCGCGCATCGATGAAGTCCAGGCGCAGCGGATTGATCTCGTGCAGCGGCTTGAACTCGCTCTCCGGGTCCCACCAGCGACTGGCCAGGGCCTCGAACTTGGCGATCTCGCCGAGGTCGAAGTTACCCGCTTCCGTGTGACTTGCGCCCATCTGAGCTCTCCGTTCTGTCATCAAGATGCTGCCTCAACATGGCGTTGTCGGCGAGCCGACACAGTGGCAGGTCGGGGCTCGTCCGGTATCATGGGGTCATTCTACCCGCTCTCGAGGCCGCATTCCCATGACCCGTGGCCGAGAACGGGAGTCGCATGACGCGACGCGGCAGGCCGAGCGCCGCCCGCCGTTCGCGCTGACATCCACTGACGATGACGTTCCGGACAAGGATTTCACCATGATCAAGAAGGCCGTGCTTCCCGTTGCCGGCTTTGGCACTCGCTGCCTGCCGGCCTCCAAGGCGATTCCGAAGGAGATGATCACCATCGTCGACCGCCCGGTGATCCAGTACGTGGTCGAGGAGGCCGTCGCCGCCGGCATCCGTGATATCGTGCTGGTGACCCATGGCAGCAAGTCGGCCATCGAGAACCACTTCGACAAGCACTTCGAGCTGGAGGCCAGCCTCGAGGCGAAGGGCAAGCGAGAGCTGCTCGAGGAGCTGCGCTCCATCGTGCCGGATGACGTCAACATCATCAGCGTGCGCCAGCCCGAGCCCCTGGGCCTCGGCCACGCCGTGCTCTGTGCCCGTCCGGTGGTGGGTGACGACTCCCCCTTCGCCGTGCTGCTGCCCGACGTGCTGGTCGATGCCGAAGGCCTGGCGCGCAATGACCTGGCCTGCATGCTCGACGCCTTCGAGGCCAGCGGTCACGCCCAGCTGATGGTTGAAGAGGTGCCCCGGGAGTTGACCCACAAGTACGGCATCGTCGATACCGGCGGCGAGATACCGGATCCCGGCGAATCGCGCCCGCTGGCCGGAGTGGTCGAGAAGCCGGCGGTGGAAGTGGCACCCTCCAACCTGGCGGTGATCGGTCGCTATGCGCTGCCCGGCAGCCTCTTCGCGCTGCTGGCCGAGACGGCGCCGGGGGCCGGTGGCGAGATCCAGCTCACCGACGCCATCGAGACCCTGCGCCGGCGTGAGGGGGTCGATGCCTTCCGCATGCGCGGCAAGACCTACGATTGTGGCCACCAGCTCGGCTACCTGGAGGCGATCCTCGCCTACGGCCGCCGCCATGCGCGCTACGGCGAGGGCTTCCGCGACCTGCTTGCCCGCTACGCGGCGGAGGGCTGATGCCATGCGCGTACTGATCCACGGCAGTGAACTGGCGGCCGCCACCGCCGCCGCCGCCCTCGCCTCGGTGGGCCATCGGGTGACCTGGCTGCCCCACGCCGTCGCCCCTTGGTCGGCGCTCAGCGGGGCCGACTGGCTGAGGCGCGAGCCGCGCCTGCTGATGCAGATCGAGGAGAGCCGCGACGTCGGCAGCCTGCGCCTTGTGGAGTCGCCCGCCGAGGCAGACCTGGCCGACCAGGACGTGGTCTGGCTGGCCCTCTCCCCCGAGCAGCGCGCCGACCTGGCCCCGCTGTTCGGCGAGCTGGCCCGCCTCGATACCGAGCGGCTGATGCTGGTCAACAATTCCACCTTTCCGGTGGGCGAGACCGAGCACCTGGAGGCGCAGCTCGAGGGCCGCGGGCGGGCCGTGGCGCTGCCCGATCTTATCGAAGAGGGGCGCGCCTGGGATACCTTCACCCGGCCGGCGCGCTGGCTGCTGGGCTGCGACGACGACGGCAGCGAGACCCGGGTGCGCGAGCTGCTGCGCGCCTTCAACCGCCGCAGTGAGGTGATCCAGCGCATGCCGCGGCGGGCCGCCGAGCTCACCAAGCTGGCCATCAACGGCATGCTCGCCACCCGCATCAGCTACATGAACGAGATTGCCGGGCTGGCCGACAGCCTCGGCGTCGACGTGGAATTCGTGCGCCGGGGGATGGGGGCCGACACGCGGATCGGCTATGAGTATCTCTATCCCGGCTGCGGCTTCGGCGGCCCCAGCTTCTCCCGGGACCTGATGCGCCTGGCCGACGTGCAGTCGGCCAGCGGGCGGCGCTCGGCGCTGCTCGAGCAGGTGCTCGACATCAACGAGCACAAGAAGGAGACGCTGTTCCGCAAGCTGTGGAACCACTTCCACGGCCGCCTGGAGGGTCGCACGGTGGCGATCTGGGGGGCGGCCTTCAAGCCGGGCACCACGCGGATCGACCACGCCCCGGTGCTACGCCTGCTGCGGGCGCTGTGGGCCCAGGGGGTCCGGGTCCGCCTGCATGACCCCTCGGCGCTGCCGGCGCTGCTGGCCGAGGTGGGCGACCACCCGCAGCTCGAGGTGTTCGACGGCGATCCCTACGAGGCCTGCGAGGGCGCCTGTGCGCTGATGCTGGTCACCGAGTGGAAGGTCTACGGGAA
>NZ_CP071922.1:2385941-2389665 GCF_017584085.1 Halomonas sp. BM-2019 | reverse complement strand
TTCCAGACGTTCTCGAGGTACTTGGGACGCGCGTTGCGGTAATCGATGTAGTAGGCGTGTTCCCACACGTCGATGGTCAGCAGCGGGGTCTGGCCGTGGGCGATCGGGGTGTCGGCATTGCTGGTATTGACGATGTCGACGCCGCCGTCGGCGGTCTTGATCAGCCAGGTCCAGCCGGAGCCGAAGTTGGCCACGGCGTTGGCATTGAAGGTCTCCTTGAACTTCTCGAAGGAGCCGAACTTGGCGTTGATGGCCTCGGCCAGGGCGCCGCCGGGCTCGCCGCCTCCGTTGGGCGACAGGCAGTGCCAGTAGAAGGTGTGGTTCCACACCTGTGCCGCCTGGTTGAACAGGCCGCCGGAGGAGGACTTGATGATCTCTTCCAGAGACTTGCCGGCATCATCGGTGCCCTCGGTGAGCTCATTGAGCTTGGTCACGTAGGCCTGATGGTGCTTGCCGTAGTGGTACTCGAGGGTCTCCGCGGAAATGTGCGGCTCGAGTGCGTTCTTCTCATACGGCAGGGCGGGCAATTCGAATGCCATTCAGGTTCTCCTCGGTCGTCACGGTTGAGTTACAGCAGTCATCCATGGTGGGTATTCCTTGCCTGGACTTCAAGGGGCCACTCCGTTGGCCGGGCCCCGTGCGCCCTGGGGCAAAAAAACCGTACACTACAGCGACGCTGTACAGGGTGCCGCGGCATCATAGCACCCGCTCGATAGGGCGCCAATTCCACCCCGTCCCCCGCGAGCCCACCGCCGAACGAGGAGTTCTCCATGGCAGAGCGCCATGACGACCGCCCCCAGACCCGGCCGATCGTCCCGGATCCGGACGCCAGTCTGTCGCCCTATCGGTTACGCCCCCCGCCGCCGCCGCGGGTCTGGCCGCTCTGGCTGCTGCTGCTGGCCCTGCTGGGCGCGGTCGGCGGCGGGGGCTATCTCGCCTGGGAGGAGCGCCAGCGCCTGGAGGGGGAGCTGGCTCGCCTCTCGGGCGAGCTGTCCAATATCCATGCGCGCTTCGACACCGCCCTGGGCGAGGGCGAAACCCTGGAGCGGATCGAGAGTCGCCTGACGGCCCTGGAGCGGCGCGACGAGGCCCATGACGGCCTGCTGGCGGTCCTCGAGGAGGACCTCGCCTCGGGCCTCGAGGCGATGCTGGCGGCGACCCAGGTCTCACTCGCCGCCCTGGAACGCGCCGGGGCCGAGGGGCGGGCGGCCCTGGCGGATGCCCTGGAGGCTCAGGGGGATGACCTGGCCGCGCTGGTCGGGGAGCGGCGGCGTGACCGGGAGCGGCTGGCCGCACTGGACGATCGGCTGTCGACCCTGGAAGCCGAGGCGGGCGAGGGCGAGGCCGAAACCCATCGCGATGCGCTGGCCGAGCGCCTGGCCGCGCTCAACGAGGATCTTGAAGGCGTCATCGCGGACAGGGATGATGAGCGTGAACGTGAGGATGCCAGGGCGGCTCGCCTGGCCGCCCTGGAGGCGGAGATCGGCGAGCTGCGCCGTACCCAGCTGGCCCTGAGTGCGCGGCTCGAGGCGCTGCGCCCTTGAGAGCCGCGCCTGACCGTGAACAGCAGGGCGCACTCCGCTGGCATCCCGTCGAGTCGCAGAGAGCAAGGCGTCGAGAGATGAAGAATCCTGTGGGTACACGCCTGAGAGCCGCGACTCTGGGGATCGGCCTGGCGCTGCTGCCGAGCTGGGCGGCGGCACTCGATGTGCGCATCGACGGCATCGAGGGGCCCGTGGCCGATAACATCCGCCACTACCTGGACGCGCTGGACCCCGAGCAGTTCACCCGCACCCGCGTGGAGGGGGAGACCCAGCGGCGCACCCGCGAGGCCATGCGCGTCTATGGCTACTACGAGCCCAGCATCCAGCTGCGCCTCGACGAGCGTGACCCGCCGCGGCGCGTCGACCTGGTGATCGATCCCGGCCCGCGGGTCACCATCGAGCGCCTGTCGTTCCGGTTGGCCGGTGATGCCCGCCAGGACCCGCCCTTCCAGGAGGCCATCGACGCCTTTCCCCTCAGCGAGGGCGACCCGCTGGTCCATGCTCCCTACGACCGCCTGCGCTCCCGCCTGGCCAACCTGGCCCTGGAGCGCGGCTACTTCGACTGGCGCTTCACCGATCGTCGTATGGAGGTTCGGCCCTTCGCCGAGAGTGCCCGCCTCTACCTGGCGCTGGACAGCGGCCCCCGCTACCGCTTCGGCGAGGTCACCCTCAGCGGCAGCCATATCGAACCCGACCGGCTGCGCAACATGCTGACCTTCGCCCCAGGTGACCCCTACCTGGCCGGTGAACTGGCCCGCTACAATCAGCGCCTTGGCCAGACCCGCTGGTTCGGCTCGATCACGGTGCGCCCCCGGCTGTTGGAGGGCGAAGCGCTGCAAGTGGACGAGGAGGACGCCCCGGGATGGTGGGGCGAGCTCGACGCCTCCGGGGAGGCGGCAGACACCCCGCCACGCCTCGAGACAGCGGCCGTGGATGCCGCCGCCGCGGTGAGCCGGCGTGGTCCGCCGGAGGTACCCGTGGACGTCACCCTGACCCCGGCCGACCGCCACCAGTTCGAGGTGGGCGTGGGCTATGCCACCGACGTGGGACCCCGGCTGCGTTTCGCCTGGAACCAGCCCTGGATCAACCGCTTCGGGCACAGCCTGGACCATGACCTCTTCCTGTCGGCGCCGGAGCAGCGCTTCGCCGGCGTCTACGCCATGCCGCTGGACAACCCGCTGCGGGACAGCTACCGCTTCCAGTACGGTTTCCGCCACCGCGACAACCAGGACACCCGCTCCCTGGAAGCGACCCTGGAGGGGGCACGGCGCTGGGAGTTCGAGAACCACTGGGTGCAGACCCTCTACGTGCGCAGCACCTTCGAGGACTTTACCCAGGGGGGCGAATCGGAACAGGTGGTGATCCTCTATCCCGGCGTCAGCTGGTCACGTACCCGCACCCGCAACCCGACCTTCCCCACCTGGGGCGATCGCCAACGTATCGCCTTCGAGGTCTCCGATGGCCTCTGGGGCTCTGACGCCGACTTCCTGCGCGTGACCGGCGAGTCGCACTGGATCCGCATGTTCGGCGAGGACATCCGTCTGGTGACCGGGGTGGAGTTCGGGGCCATCGAGACCGATGACTTCAACAAGGTCCCGCCCTCGCTGCGCTTCTTCGCCGGCGGCGATCGCAGCGTGCGCGGCTACGCCTACGAGAGCCTATCGCCGCGCAACGAGGAGGGCCGCCTGATCGGCGGCCAGCAGCTGCTGACCGCCAGCGCCGAGCTGCAGCGCCGCCTCACCGGCAACTGGTGGGGGGCCGCCTTCGTCGACACCGGCGACGCCTTCGAGGAGTGGGCCCCGGAGGACCTCAATACCGGTGCCGGCCTCGGCGTGCGCTGGATCTCCCCCGTGGGCCCGATCCGCTTCGATATCGCTCACCCCTTCGACGACGAGGACAATGCGTGGCGCATCCACTTCGCCATCGGTCCAGAGTTCTGAGCCTGCTCTGGGCCCTGCTTCGCCTGCTGATCCTGCTGCCGATCACCCTGCTGGGGGCGGCCGTCCTGGCGCTGGGCCTGGCGCTCTCGCCCTGGGGCACGGGGCTGCTGCTCGACGCCGGGGCGCGCCAGGGCTTCTACACCCTGGAGGCCCACGAGGGGGCGCCGCTGGATCGCCTGGTGCTGCACGGCCTCAAGCTCGAGGCCGGCCCGGCGGCCGTGGCCGCCCGCCGCATCGAGC
>NZ_CP071922.1:2373513-2385931 GCF_017584085.1 Halomonas sp. BM-2019 | reverse complement strand
GCCTCGACACCCTGGCCGTCGAGGGGGCCCGGGTGCGGCTCGCCCCGGGGGAGGAGGATGACGAACCCGCCGCCGGCGAGCCGCCGGAGGAGATCCGGCTGCCGTTTCCGGTGGAGCTGCGTCGCCTGTCGCTGGCCGATGTCGAGGTGGCCCTGGCCGACGGCACCCGGCTGCGCTGGGACAGCCTCACCAGCGGCGCGGTGGCCGAGGAGGACCGGGTGACGCTGCTGCCGACGCGCCTGTCAGGCACCCGCGTGCTGCTGCCGCTCTCGCCGGGGGCGCAGCTGGCCCTGAGCGAGGCCGAGCACGAGGGGCCGTGGCTCGCCGCCGAGGCGATCGATGCCGCGATTGCCGTGCGCTCGCCGCTGCCCGCCGAGGTGGCGGCGGAGCTCGAGGGGCTGGCGGAGACACCGCTGGCCGAGCAGCCGCGCCGTGAACTGCCGGAGATCCGCCTGCCGCTGCGCCTGGAGGTGCCGGAGCTGCTGGTGGAGGATACCGCCCTGGAGGGCGCCGTGGCGTACGCCGTCCAGCGCCTGGCCCTGACCCTCTCGGCCGAAGGGCACGAGGTCAGGCTGCACCCCCTGGAAGTCGCCAGTCGCGATGCCGATGCCCGGCTCGAGGCCCGGGTGGCACTGCGCGACGCCTACCCCCTGGAGGCCAGGCTGCAGGGCGCCCTGTGGTTGCCCGACCAGCTGCCGGCGCTTGCCGGCCAGCGCCTCGACCTGGCCCTGGACGGCAGCCTGGCCGAGCTGCTGCTGAGGCTGGAGCTCACCGGGCCGGTCAACGCCGCCCTCGATGCGCGGCTCGATGCCCTCGACCCGACCCTGCCCTTCAGCGCCGCCCTGCACAGCGACCTGCTGCAGTGGCCGCTGCCCGGCGCCGTGGCGGACGACGAGGCGGGCGAGGCTCCGGCGCCCTGGCTGGTGGAGGAGCTGACGCTGCGCGCCGAGGGCAGTCTCACGGGATACCAGGTGGCCACCTCGCTGATGGTGGAGGGCCCCGAGGTGCCTTTCACGCGGGTCGCCCTCACCGGCAGCGGCGACCTCGAGCACTTCGCCTGGACGCCCCTCTCGCTGAGCCTGGCCGGTGGCTCCGTGATCACCCGGGGTCGCGTCGACTGGGCCGAGGCCCTGGCCGTGGAGGCCGTGGCCCGCCTGGACCGGGTCGAGCCCGGGCGCTTCGTGGAGGGCCTCGACGGGCGCCTCGACGGCGACCTCGAGGCGCGCTTCGCCCAGACCGCCGAGGGCTGGAGCCTGGCGGTACCCCGCCTGGCCATCGCCGGGGAACTGCAGGGCCTGCCCCTTGCCCTCGACGCCCGCCTGGCCGGCGACAGCGAGATGCGCTGGCAGATCGAGACCCTCGACTTCCGCCAGGGCGACAACCGCCTGACCGCCGCTGGCCGGGTCAGCGAGGCTGCCATCGACCTGGCCGGCGAGCTGGACCTGCCGGCCCTGGAAAGCCTGCATGAGGCGCTCTCCGGCACCCTGGCGGGCCGCTTCACCGCCGCCGGCACCCTCGAGGCGCCGCAGCTGGAGCTGTCGCTCGGCGGCGACGACCTGGCCTTCGCCGACAACCGCCTGGCGGCGCTGCGCCTGAACGCCGACGTCAGCGGCCTCGAGGACCCCAGCCTGGAGGTCCTGTTGGAGCTCGAGCGGCTGAACGCCGCCGGACAGCGCTTCAGCGAGATCACCCTGGCCCTGGACGGACGCCTCTCCGCCCATCGCCTGACCCTGGAGGCCCAGGCCGGCCGCGGCATGCCGCTCTCCCGCGCGGCCCTGGCCCTGGAGGGCGGGCTGGATGCGGCGCGCGAGCGCTACCGCGGGGAGCTGCTGCCCCTCGAGGTGGACAGCGACTTCGGCGATCTGCGCCTGGTCCAGGCCCTCGCCTTCGACGCCAACCTGCCCGCCGGCAGCGTGGCGATGCAGCCGTTCTGCCTGCGCCGCGAGCAGGGCGGCGAGCTCTGCCTGGTGGACCCGCTGCAGGCCTCGGCCGACAGCGGCGGCGCCCGGCTGGCCCTGCGCGACCTGCCCATGACGCTGCTCGAGGAGTGGGTGCCCGAGGAGTGGACCCTGGAGGGGGCCAGTGAGCTCGACCTGGTGGCCGAGTGGCGCCAGGGCGGCAGCGCCTGGCAGGCCGAGCTGCGCCTGGCCAGCGACCTGGCCCTGGAGGGGCTGGACGCCTATGGCCAGCCCTGGTCGCTGCCGGCGTCGCGGCTGGTCGCCGAGGTCTCCGCCAGCCAGGCCCGCGCCGAGGTGGACCTGGCACTGGAGCTCGCCCAGGCCGGCGACGTGCGCCTGGTGCTGGGCATCGATGACCCGGTGGGTGCCGGCCGCCTGGAGGGGCGCCTGACCCTGGAGGCCCTGCAGCTCGAGCGCTACCGCGCCCTGATGGCGGGCATGGAGACCCTGGAGGGGCGCCTCGACGGCGACATCACCATCGGCGGGACGACCCAGGTCCCGACGCTCGATGGGCGCCTCGGCCTGGCCGGCCTGCGGGTCCGCGGGGCGGACGTGCCCCTCGAGGTGCGCGACGGCGAGGTGGCGGTCGAGCTGGCGGGGGATCAGGGACGCATCCAGGGCTTCATCGCCGCCGAGGAGGGCCGGCTCGCCATTCGCGGCGATGCCGCCTGGCCGAGCCCCGACGACTGGCGCATCGCCGTGGACCTGGACGGCCGGGAGCAGCCGCTGCTGGCGGTGCTGCCGGCCTTCGGCCGGCTGCGCCTGGCCCCGGACCTGCGCATCCGGGCGCAACCCGACCGCCTGCAGGTGCGCGGCAACGTCCGGGTGCCCTGGGCCAGGCTCGAGATCGGCGAGCTGCCCGCCTCGGCGGTCTCCCCGAGCCCGGACGAGATCATCATCGAGCGGGCCGACGTCGAACCCGGGGAGGACGCCGCCCAGGCGCTGGCCAGGGCGGGCATGGCCGTGGACGTGCAGATCGAGCTGCGTCTCGGTCCCGACATGCAGCTGGCCGCCTATGGCCTCGAGTCGGGCCTCGCCGGTACCCTGGAGGTGCGTCAGCAGAGCGGGCCGGTGCAGCTGTTCGGCGACGTCAACCTGGTGGACGGCCGTTTCCGCGCCTACGGCCAGGACCTGCTGATTCGCGAAGGGCAGCTGCTGTTCAGCGGCCCTCCGGACCAGCCGCTGCTCAGCTTCGAGGCGATCCGCAACCCCAATGTCACCCAGGACGGCGTGATCGCCGGCCTGCGGGTGACCGGCACCGCCGACGAACCCCAGCTGCGGGTCTTCTCCGAGCCCGCCATGGACGAGGTGCGGGCACTCTCCTACCTGCTGCGTGGCCGTGCCCCGGCCGACGGCGACACCGATGGCGCCCTGACCCAGGCGCTGATCGGCCTGACCCTGGGGCAGACCGGCGGTGCCGTGGGCGCCATCGGCGAGGCGTTCGGCATCTCCGACCTGGCGCTGGAGACGGCCGGTGTCGGTGACGAGAGCCAGGTGGTGGTGGCCGGCCAGCTGACCGACGACCTGCGCATCAGCTACGGTGTCGGGGTCTTCTCGCCGATCGCCGAGCTGACCCTGCGCTACACCCTGTGGCGCAACCTCTATCTGCAGGCGGTGTCCGGCGCGGCCCAGGCAGTGGACCTGGTCTACACCTTCAGTCGCCCCGGCAAGCCACCGCGGATCAGCGAGTGACCCGGCGCAGCAGCGCCACATGGGTCGCCGGCAGCGGCCGACGACCGAACCTGAGGAACCACAGCGACAATCGGGGAGGGAAGGGACCATGACGACGGAGACCTGCGTGCTGGGCGGTGGCTGCTTCTGGTGTCTGGATGCCACCTTCCGCCTGGTGGCGGGCGTGCAGCGGGTGGAATGCGGCTATGCCGGCGGTCAGACGCCCGCCCCGACCTACGAGGCGGTATGCGGGGGGGATACCGGCCACGCCGAGGTGGTGGAGCTGGTCTATGACCCGGCGGTGATCGGCTTTCGCGACCTGCTGGCGATCTTCTTCACCCTGCACGATCCCACCACCCTTAATCGGCAGGGCCATGACGTGGGCACCCAGTACCGCTCGGCCATCTTCACCCGGGACGAGACCCAGGCGAAGGCGGCCCGGGACGTGATCGCCAGCCTCGAGCGAGACGGCGCCTTCGCGGCCCCCATCGTCACCGAGGTTCGCCCGCTGGAGACCTTCTATCCCGCCGAGGCCTACCATCAGGACTACTTCGCCAAGAATCCCGGCAACGCCTACTGCCGGTTCGTGATTCCGCCCAAGCGCGACAAGCTGGCCCGGCACTTCGCCGACCGCCTGAAGGGCTGAGCGTCGGTCGGCACTGGGGGGAGGGGCCAGGGGCGAGGCGGCGCGGGCCCCGGTAAGCGTCCGCCGGCTCAGCGGCTCGGCGGGTCGCTCTCGGTGGCCAGGCGGCGGGCCGGGCAGGCGAAGGCCGGCGCCCAGTCCTCGAGCTGGCGGGCCACCCGTCGCGCCAGCCAGGAGCCCAGGCGGCCCCCTCGGCGCTCCATGAAGCCCACGTGTCCCCCGTGCCGGGCGATCTCCACCCGCACGGCGTCCCCCGGTGCCGGCAGGCGGGCGAAGAGGTCGGCGGGCATGAAGGGGTCGTCCTCGGCGTGGAGGATCAGGGTGGGCAGCTCCAGGTCGCCGATCCAGCGTCCCGCCGAGGCGCGCTGGTAGTAGTCCTCGGCGTCGCGAAAGCCGTGGAGCGGCGCGGTGATGGCATCGTCATAGTCGCGCAGGGTCCGCAGCCGGTCGAGGGTGTCGCGGCTCAGCGCCAGGGGAAGGGTTCCCACCCGGCTCGCCGCCTTGGCCTTGAGCGAGGCCAGCAGGTGGCGCTCATAGACCCGGGCGAAGCCCCGGTGGATGGCGTCGGCGCTGGCGGCCAGGTCCAGGGGGGCGCCGATGGCGATGGCACCGGCCAGGTCGAGGCCGTCGCCGCCCTGTTCGGCCACCAGCTTGACCAGCATGTTGGCGCCCAGCGAGACCCCGGCCGCCACCTTGAGGGCGCGGGGGTAGCGGTGGGCCAGCTGGCCGATCAGCCAGTAGGCGTCGGCGGTGTCGCCGCTGTGGTAGGCCCGTGGCAGCCGATTGGGGTCGCGGCCGCAGCCGCGGAAGTGCATCAGTACCGCCCGCCAGCCCAGTCCGGCGGCGGTCGACAGCAGCTCGCGGGCATAGGGGGAGTGGAAGGAGCCCTCCAGCCCATGGAAGAGGATGAAGAGCGGGGCGGCGGGATCCGCCGGGGTCGGGGTCACCCAGGCGAGGTCGACGAAATCGCCGTCGGGGAGCTCGAGCCGCTCCCAGCGGTGGGGCACCCGTCGACGCGGCAGCAGCCGCGGCAGCAGGGTCTGGACATGGCGGTTGGCCAGCCCCGCGGGGGGAGTGAAGTCGGCGCGATGCAGCTGCCCGCTCATGGCACAGTCAGCCTTCCCGGGAAGTGAGATTGACGGGACCCTCCGCAGTCACCAGCACGTTGTCCTCGATGCGGATGCCGCCGTGATCGGCCAGCGCCTCGAGACGCCGCCACGCCACCTCGGGGCGGTGGCGGTGGGCCTCGAGCAGCATCGGAATGAGATAGAGCCCCGGCTCCATGGTGACCACCATGCCGGCCTCCAGTTCCCGAGTCAGGCGCAGCGACGGGTGCTCGGCCGGCGGCGGCAGGGGGCGGCCCTCGGCATCGACACGCCCGGCCACGTCGTGGACCTGCACGCCGAGCAGGTGGCCGAGGCCATGGGGGCAGAAGGCCCGGGTGAGCCCGCTCTCCAGCACCGCCTCGGCGGAGGCATTGACCAGCTGCTGCTCCACCAGCAGCGTCGCCAGCCCTTCGTGCAGGCGACGCTGCAGGGCCACGAAGCTCCCCCCCGGGGCGAGGCCGGCGATCAGGCGCTGCTGCAGGGCGGTGAGGCCCTCGACCAGGGGCGCGAACTCGGGCGCGGCATCGGGCCCCGGCCAGGTGCGGGTGATGTCGGCGCAGTAGCCGCGATGGCGGCAACCGCCGTCGAGCAGCAGGCTGTGACGCTTGCCGGGCGGCTCGAGATCGTAATGCTGGTAGTGGAGCACGCCGCCGTGGGCGTTGACCCCGACGATATTGGCATAGGGCAGCTCGCTCTCGCGCTGGCGGGCGGCCCCCAGGTAGGCGAGCTGGATATCGAGCTCAGCCCCGCCGGCCAGGAAGGCGTCTCGGGCGGCCCGATGACCGGCCAGGGCGCGCCGATTGGCCTTGCGCAGGCAGGCCACCTCGTAGTCGCTCTTGCGCACCCGCAGCTCGTCCAGGGCCGCCACCAGCGCCGGGGGGTTGGCCGCGGCCCCCAGCGCCTGCGCCATGGCGGGCGACGCCTCGCCCAGCACGGCATAGCGGCCGCGCGGCAGGGGCGGGGGCTCGGGGGTGTCCCGGAGCTCGACCCGGAAGCGAGCCACCCAGGGCTCCTCGGGGAGACGGGCGGGCAGGTGCCAGAAGTCCGCCGGGGCGTACAGGTAGAGGGTCGGCGGCTCGCCGGGGCGCACCAGCAGCCAACTATGGGCCAGACTCGCCTGGCCGGTCCAGTGTACGAAGTGCCCGTAGGCGGAGAAGCTGGCGTGCTGGTCGTCGCCGAAATGACGGGCCGGTCGGCCGCTGTAGAGCAGCACGCCGTCGTACCGGTGCTCGGCCAGCACGCGGGCGTAGTCCTGCTGCAGGCGGTCGAGGTGGTCGTGCTGCTGGCGATGAAGCTCGGTCATGGCGGCGGGTCCTGGCTGGCCAAGTATAGCCTACAGTGTATCGCCCGGACGGGCGGCCCGGCAGGGCAGACAGCAGCGGCCGGGGCTGGCATCATGCCGCCCGATGCCACTGACATGGAGGAATCGCCGCCGATGAAATCGCTGATCGCTGCCCTGACCCTCGGTCTGCTCTCCCTGGCCGCGCTTGCCGACACGCCGGCGCCCGAGGCCGGGGGCGAAACGCCGCGCTTCGAGGAACCCCGGGAGGCGGTCACCTGGCGCCGCGAGGAGCTCAAGGGGATCGAGCGGCTGGTCCGCCAGCTGCGCTTCGACCTGGTCAACAATCGCGATGCCCGCGGCGCCGAACCACGACTGGCCGAACTCGCCGAGCGGGCCAGCGGCGAGCATCTGGCCCCCGCCTTCATCGAGGGCAGCCACGGTCGGGGCTCCGAGGCGCGACCGCGCATCTGGGAGGAGTGGGAGACATTCGAGGCCGGTTTCGGCGAGCTCGAGGAGCGCGTCGCGGCCCTGCGGGCGGCGGCCGAGGCCGAGGACTACGGCCTGGCCACCCGCGAGCTCTCGGACCTCAGCCTGACCTGCCGCAGCTGCCATCGGCGCTATCGCTACTGAGCGGCGCGCCGGGCAGCGCGGCCTCAGCCAGCCGGGGAGAGGCCCTCGATGCGGTAGAGGGCCTCGACCTGGTCGAGCCCCGACACGGTACAGTCCAGGTCCTTGACCCGGCCGTCCGCCAGGCCGTAGACCCAGCCGTGGACCCACACCTCCTGGCCGCGCTGCCAGGCGTGCTGGATGATCTTGGTACGGCACAGGTTCATCACCTGGGCCTCGACGTTGAGCTCGCACATGCGATTCACCTGGTCGTCCAGCGGCAGCGACGCGAGGGCGTCGCGGTGGTGGCTGTAGAGCTCGCGCACCGAGTGCAACCAGATATCCACCATGCCGTTGTCACCGCCGGTGACCGCCGCCCGGATCCCGCCGCAGCCGTAGTGGCCGACCACCATGATGTGACGCACCCCCAGTACCTCGACCGCATACTGCAGCACCGAGAGGGCATTGAGGTCGTTTTGATGGACCAGGTTGGCCACGTTGCGATGCACGAAGACCTCACCGGGGGGCAGCGAGATGATCTGGTTGGCCGGCACGCGGCTGTCGGAGCAGCCGATCCAGAGATAGTCGGGGTTCTGCTGCTGGGAGAGACGGGCAAAGAAGTCGGGGTCGTCGCGGCAGACCTGTTCGGCCCAGGCGCGGTTGTTCTCAAGCAGGCCTTCGATTTCCTTCTTCATGCGGATGCTCCCGGTGGTGGGTCGGATGGGCCTGGCGGCCTGTCGGGCTTGACCGATCGTCACGAGAAACGCGGGCTTCGCCGTGGCGCGGCATCGCGTCCGGTTGGCTACCAGCGACCGGTGGCTTTTTTTACCGCCTGCGCGGCGATGGGTCAAATCGTCGCCTGCTGCCTCGCCGGCCCGGCTGCTATCATGCCGCCACCATGTGTCGGGCCGCTGGCCCCAATGAACAGGAGGACCCCGTGTCCGAGACCCGCACTACCCAGTACGACTGGGATCTCTTCGTGATCGGTGCCGGCTCCGGTGGCGTGCGCGCCGCGCGTACCGCCGCGGCCACCGGCGTCAGGGTGGCCGTGGCCGAGGACCGCTACCTCGGCGGCACCTGCGTGAACGTGGGCTGCGTCCCCAAGAAGCTCTACTCCTATGCGGCCCATTTCCATGACGCCTTCGAGGACGCCGGCGGCTTCGGCTGGGAGCTGCCCGAGGCGCCGCGCTTCGACTGGGCGACCCTGCGCGACAACAAGGTGGGCGAGATCAAGCGCCTCAACGGCATCTATGGCCGCCTGCTGGAGGGCGCCGGGGTCAACCTGATCCATGGGCGTGCGCGCCTTCTCGATCCTCACACCGTCGAGGTGGCGGGGGAGGTCCACACCGCCGAGAAGATCCTGGTGGCGGCGGGCGGCTGGCCCTGGGTGCCCGAGTTTCCGGGCAGTGACCTGGCCCTGACCTCCAACGAGGTGTTCGACCTGGAGCGCTTCCCCGAGCGCTTCCTGGTCCTCGGCGGGGGCTATATCGCCGTAGAGTTCGCCAGCATCTTCAACGGCCTGGGCAGCCAAACCCACCTGGTCTATCGCGGTGAGCTGTTCCTGCGCGGCTTCGATCAGCAGGTGCGCGAGTTTACCCGCGACCAGATGGCCGCCAAGGGCGTCAAGCTGCAGTTCGGGACCAACGTGGAGCGCATCGAGCGGTGCGACGGAGGGCTGAGAGTGACCCTGACCAGCGGCGAGGTGCTCGAGGTGGATGCGGTGCTGGCCGCCACCGGTCGTCGTCCCCACCTGGCGGGGCTGGGTCTCGAGGCGCTGGACGTCGAACTGACCGGCAGCGGCCATGTGAAGGTCAACGAGTGCTTCGAGACCTCGGTGCCCTCGATCCTGGCCATCGGCGACATCGCCGGTGGCCCCGAGCTCACCCCGGTGGCCCTGGCCGAGGCGATGCACCTGGTGGCCCACCACTTCGGCGACACCCCGCCGGCCGGCCCCCTGGACTATCGCAATATTCCCACGGCGGTGTTCTGCCACCCCAACATCGGCACCGTGGGGCTCTCCGAGGAGCAGGCCCGCGAGCGGTGCGGGGCGATCCGGGTCTATGCGACCGAGTTCCGGCCCATGAAGCACACCCTCTCGGGCAGCCAGGAGCGCTGCCTGATGAAGTTGGTGGTGGACGACGAAAGCGACGTGGTCGTGGGCGCCCACATGGTGGGCGAGGAGGCCGGCGAAGTGATCCAGGGCATCGCCATCGCCGTGCGCGCGGGTCTCGCCAAGGCGGACTTCGACGCCACCGTGGGCATTCATCCCACCGGCGCCGAGGAGTTCGTCACCCTGCGCACCGTGACCCGGCGCTGATCTCCCCAGGGGGAATCGCGGCAGGGCGCGTCGGGCCACCTTCGGGTGGCCCGACGGCGTTGTGACACCCACCACGTGCCGCGGGCTGGACTAGACCGGAAGCGAGGAAGCGAGGAAGCGAGGAAGCGAGGAAGCGAGGAAGCGAGGAAGCGAGGAAGCGAGGAGACGAGGAGGGCAGTAGAGGCGGGCGTCAGGGTTCACAGGGGTCCGGCAGCGGTTCTGACTGGCGGGGCGTCATTCAACATAATATTTTGTTATGAATGAGAGGCTGGAAAATAACCCCAGATTTGAAATATCGTCTGTCACTGGTATAATCTTCTCCAAATTCGCACAGCGAACCTACCCATGATGCCAACAACCGAGCCCTTTACTCCCTCCGCCGACCTGGCACGTCCCAGCGTGGCCGATGCCGTGGTCGGCGCCGAAAGCATGTCGCTGTTCATCCGCAAGCCCAATCCGGATGACGGTTGGGGGATCTACGAGCTGGTCAAGTCCTGCCCCCCGCTGGACGTCAACTCCGCCTATGCCTATCTGCTGCTGGCCACCCAGTTCCGCAACACCTGTGCCGTGGCCACCGACGAGGAGGGCGAGATAGTCGGCTTCGTCTCCGGCTACGTGAAGAGCAACGCGCCGGATACCTATTTCCTCTGGCAGGTGGCCGTGGGCGAGAAGGCCCGGGGCACCGGCCTGGCCCGGCGCCTCGTCGAGGCCGTCATGAGCCGCCCCGAGCTTGCCGAGGTGCATCACCTCGAGACCACCATCACCCCCGACAACCAGGCCTCCTGGGGGCTGTTCCGCCGCCTCGCCGATCGCTGGCAGGCGCCGCTCAACAGCCGCGAGTACTTCTCCACCGATCAGCTCGGCGGCGAGCACGACCCGGAGAACCTGGTCCGCATCGGACCCTTCCAGACCGATCGCATCTAACCCCTCATGCGACCCGGCGGCCGGCTCCGAGCCCGGCCGCTGTCCGCACTCGTCCCTTCATTTCCTCTCTACCGACAGGAGGTCGCCCATGCAGACCCAGATCCTCGAACGCCTGGAATCCGAAGTCCGGACCTATTCCCGCTCCTTCCCGGTGGTCTTCACCAAGGCGAAGAATGCCCGCCTCACCGACGAGAACGGCCGCGAGTACATCGATTTCCTGGCCGGCGCCGGGACCCTCAACTACGGCCACAACAATCCCTCGATCAAGCAGGCCCTGCTGGAGTACCTGGCCGAGGACAACATCATCCACGGCCTGGACTTCTGGACCGAGGCCAAGCGCCACTACCTGGAGACCCTCGAGGAGGTGATCCTCAAGCCGCGCGGGCTCGACTACAAGGTGCAGTTCCCCGGACCGACCGGTACCAACGCGGTGGAGGCGGCCATCCGCCTGGCGCGCAACGCCAAGGGTCGCCACAACATCGTCACCTTCACCAACGGCTTCCACGGCGTGACCATGGGCGCCCTGGCCACCACCGGCAACCGCAAGTTCCGCGAGGCCACCGGCGGCGTGCCCACCGTCGGCGGCACCTTCCTGCCCTATGACGGCTACCTGGGCGAGGGCACCGACACCCTTGACTACTTCGAGAAGCTGCTCAACGACAAGTCCGGCGGGCTGGACGTGCCGGCCGGCGTCATCATCGAGACCGTGCAGGGGGAGGGCGGCATCAACGCCTGCGGCCCCGAGTGGCTCAAGCGCCTGGAGCAGATCTGTCGCGCCCACGACATCCTGCTGATCGTCGACGACATCCAGGCCGGCTGCGGCCGCACCGGCACCTTCTTCAGCTTCGAGCCCGCCGGCGTAGTGCCCGACATCGTCACCAACTCCAAGTCGCTCTCGGGCCTCGGCCTGCCGTTCTCCCAGGTGCTCATGCGCCCGGAGCTCGATGTCTGGAAGCCGGGCCAGTACAACGGCACCTTCCGCGGCTTCGCCCTGGCCTTCACCACCGCCGCCGCGGCCCTCAATCACTACTGGCGTGACGACGCCTTCGCCCGCGATGTGCAGCGCAAGGGAGAGATCGTGGCCGAACGCTTCCGGAAGATCGCCGACTGGATCAGCGCCCGGGGCATCGAGGCCTCCGAGCGCGGTCGCGGCCTGATGCGCGGCATCGACGTTGGCAGCGGAGAGATCGCCGACAGGATCACCCACCGTGCCTTCGATAACGGCCTGGTCATCGAGACCAGCGGCCAGGACGGCGAAGTGGTCAAGTGCCTCTGCCCGCTGACCATCAGCGACGAGGACCTCCAGCGGGGGCTGGATATCCTCGAGGAAAGCACGCGCCAGGCGCTGAGCTGAGCAAGGCGAGTGGGATGCCGGCGGCCTCGTGCCATCGCCCGGTCGCCGGGGTGACCGGGGCGTCACCGACCCCCTCATTACCGACCCATCGGAGGTCAACCATGATCGTTCGCAATCTCGATGAAGCGCGCCAGACCGATCGCCTGGTCAAGGCCGAGAACGGCAACTGGGACAGCACCCGCCTGGTGCTGGCCAATGACGGCGGCGGCTTCTCCTTCCATATCACCCGGATCTACGAGGGCACCGAGACCCATATCCATTACAAGCACCACTACGAGGCGGTGTACTGCATGGAGGGCGAAGGCGAAGTGGAGACCCTGGCCGACGGCAAGATCTGGCCGATCAAGCCGGGCGACATCTATGTACTCGACCAGCACGACGAGCACCTGCTGCGCGCCTCCAAGACCATGCACCTGGCCTGTGTCTTCACGCCACCGATCACCGGCACCGAGGTGCATCGCGAGGACGGTTCCTACGCGCCGGCCGATGCCGACGATCAGAAGCCGCTCTGATCGCACAGGTCACCGCGACAGGGTGCCCCGCCGCCCCCGGACCGC
>NZ_CP071922.1:2368995-2373322 GCF_017584085.1 Halomonas sp. BM-2019 | reverse complement strand
CATCACGCAACTGATTCCAGGAAACGTCCTCCGTCCCATGTTCCCACGCCTGCTCTCCATCGGAGTCCTCTCCCTCGGCCTGCTGCTGGCCGGCTGTGCCCTGCCCATCGAGCAAGCCGAACCGGAGCCCGTGCTGGGGCCCGACGAATTCGCGCTGCGCATCGACCGGCTCGAGGCCGACCTGGCCGGCCGCTGCGACCTCCAGCAGCGCCGTCAGGCGGACCAGGAGCAGCGCCAGTCGGAGCTGATCGCCGACGTTCGCGAGGTGGGCACCCTGGTCCGCCATCTGCGGGCGGATATCGAGCGGCTGGAGCGCACCGACAGCGAGCCCCTGGTGCAGTGCGCCGCCGATGAGCTGGGCCTGGCCAACAAGGCCGTGGTGGGCCGCAGTGAATGGATCGGCCTGCCGGACGTGGGCACCTACCTCAAGGCGCGGGTCGATTCCGGCGCCCACACCTCCTCGCTCTCGGCCAGCGAGATCACCCGCTTCGAGCGCGATGGCGACAACTGGGTGCGCTTCAAGCTGGGCGTCACCGATGACGACGTGGTGGTCGACGACGTGCGTGACGAGTGGATCGAGGCGCCGGTGGAGCGCCGGGTGCGCATCGTCCAGGCCGCCGGCGAGGAGTCTCGCCCGGTGGTCAGCCTGATGATGACCCTGGGGCCGATTCGCGAATCCGTGGAGTTCACCCTCAACGATCGCACCCACCTCAACTACCCGGTGCTCTTGGGTCGGCGCTTCCTGATGGATATCGCGGTGATCGATGTGGCCGAGACCTACCTCCACGAGCGCCCCGAGTTCCCCGGCGGGCGTCCGGCCGATGAGGCGGTCGATGATGAGGATGATCGGGACGACGAGGAGCGCTGAGGCTCTCTCCACCGACGCCCTCTCCCCTGCTTTACCAAGGATGCTTCATGTCACGACTGCCCTTCTATCTGCTTGTCGGCCTGCTACTGGTGATGGGCATCGCCCTGAGCGTCCACCGTCACGTGACCCTCGAGGTGCCCTGGACCCCCGGCGAGCAGCGCGAGGTGTGGGAGGTCGAGGCGCTGGTCAACTTCAATGCCCAGGGCGGCCCGGTGCTGGTGAACATGTCGCTGCCGCCCGAGCAGCAAGGCTTTCGCCTGCTCACCGAGCATACCGCCTCGCCGGGCTACGGCCTGGCCTTCCTGGAGGAGCACGGCGGCCGCCGCGCCCAGTGGTCGATCCGCGAGGCCTCGGGCAGCCAGCAGCTCTACTACACCACCCAGCTGCTGGTGACCCCTGGCGCCCGGCCGCCCCAGGTGGCGCCGCCCGCCCTGCGCCGCGATATCGTCTGGGAGCGCCCCTACGATACCGCGGCCGTCCAGGTGATCGAGCGCGCCTGGGGGCGCAGCGCCGACGCCTTTACCTTCGCCCGGGAGCTGATCCGCGACTTCGGGGATGATCGCCTGGGCGAGAACTCCCGTCTGCTGCTGACCCAGTTCGACCGCGGGCCCCTGCTGGTGCGGCTGCTCAACCAGGCCGGGGTACCGGCGCGTGAGGTGAGCGGCCTGCTGCTAGAGGACGGTCGCCGCCGCCAGGCACTCAGTCAGTGGGTGCAGGTCTTCGACGGCGAGCGCTGGGCGCTCTTCAACCCGGTCAGCGGCGAGCAGGGAATGCCCGAGAACCTGCTGCTCTGGGAGTCCTCCGGCCAGGCGGTCCTCGAGGTCCAGGGCGGCACCAACTCCCGGGCGACCTTCTCGATGCTCAATCGCACCCAGCCGGCCTCGGCCGCGGTGCGCAGCCAGCTCGACGAGGACACCCTGCTCAACTTCTCCATCCACAGCCTGCCGCTGGAGGAGCAGGCGCTGTTCCAGACCATCCTGCTGATCCCCATCGGGGCCCTGGTGGTGGTGCTGCTGCGCATCCTGGTGGGCATCAAGACCTCCGGCACCTTCATGCCGGTGCTGATCGCCCTGGCCTTCATCCAGACCACCCTGATCACCGGGCTGATCGGCTTCCTGCTGATCGTGGCGGTGGGCCTGGTGATCCGCAACTACCTCTCCTACCTCAACCTGCTGCTGGTGGCGAGGGTGTCGGCGGTGATCATCACGGTGATCGCCATCATCTCGCTGTTCTCGGTGCTCTCCTACCGATTCGGCCTGAATGCCGGCCTTACCATCACCTTCTTCCCGATGATCATCCTCTCCTGGACCATCGAGCGCATGTCGATCCTCTGGGAAGAGGAAGGGCCCAAGGAGGTGCTGATCCAGGGCGGTGGCAGCCTGCTGACCGCGGTGCTGGCCTACCTGGCCATGAACAACCCCTGGGTGCGCCATATCACCTTCAACTTCCTGGGCGTGCAGCTGATCCTGATGGCGCTGATCCTGATGGCCGGCAACTACACCGGCTATCGCCTGCTGGAGCTGCGCCGCTTCAAGCCGGTCACCGAGGATTGAGCGCCATGTGGAACTGGACCTCCCCCGGACGACTGCGCACCCGCGGCATCATCGGCATGAATCGCCGCAATATCCGCTATATCGGTCGCTACAACGATCGGCGCCTCTATCCCCTGGTGGACGACAAGCTCAAGACCAAGCTGCTCGCCCAGGAGTACGGCATCACCACCCCCGCGCTGATCGGCACCGTGAGGACCCAGTTCGGGGTCAAGCACCTCAGCGAGATGCTCGACGGCCACAACGGCTTCGTGATCAAGCCGGCCAAGGGCAGCGGCGGCAAGGGCATCCTGGTGATCGACCACGTGGAGGGCGGCGCCTTCGTCAAGCCCAGCGGCGCGCGCCTTGGCCTGGCGGATATCGAGCGGCACGCCTCCAACATCCTCTCCGGGCTCTACTCCCTGGGCGGCTCTCCCGACGTGGCCGTGGTGGAGGCGCTGATCAACTTCGACGAGCGGCTCCTGGAGTACACCTACGAGGGAGTGCCCGACATCCGGGTCATCGTCTTCCTGGGCTACCCGGTGATGGCCATGATGCGCCTCTCCACCGCCGCCTCGGACGGCAAGGCCAACCTGCATCAGGGCGCCGTGGGCGTCGGCCTGGACATTGCCAGCGGCAGCGCCATCCGCGGCGTGCAGTTCGACCGCACCCGCCACGACCATCCGGACACCGGTCACGAGCTGGCCAGCCTGCATATCCCCGACTGGAGCACCCTGCTGCTGCTGGCGGCCGGGTGCTACGAGATGACCGGCATGCTGGGCTATCTCGGCACCGACATGGTGCTGGACCGCGACCATGGCCCCATGCTGCTCGAGCTCAACGCCCGCCCGGGCCTGGCCATCCAGATGGCCAACGGCGAAGGGCTGCGCGAACGCCTCGACCTGATCGAGCGTCAGCCGGCGGGGGTGTCCCCCGAGGAGCGGGTGGCCTTCGCCCAGCGGCACTTCGCGCGGCGCAGCGAGCTCGAGGCCAGCGCCCAGGCGACGCAGGAGGCGGTGACCGCGGCTGTCTGACCCCTGCTGGCCCGCTCAGGGTCCGGCGCGTAGAATAGGTTGCTCCATTTCGCCATCCGACGGTCGCCATGACAGACTCACGTGCCCTGCTGCATCAGGCAGAGCGTCAGTGCCAGCAGCGCGGCGTGCGCTTCACGCCGATCCGGCGTCGCGTGCTGGAGATGATCGCCGAGGCCCCAGGCGGGCTGAAGGCCTATGACCTGCTCGACCGCCTGGCCGAGGAACACGCGTCGGCCCGTCCGCCCACCGTCTACCGGGCGCTGGAGTTCCTGATCGACCAGGGGCTGGTGCATCGCATCGAGTCGCTCAATGCCTACGTGGCCTGCCCCTGCCCGGAGCATGCCCATGGCTTCCAGCTGCTGATCTGCCGGCTGTGCGGGCGGGTCGAGGAGCTGCACCTGGACGACGTCAATGCCCAGCTCTCCCGGCGAGCTCGCGACCTGGGCTTCCGCGTGGAGCGCCAGACCATCGAGCTGCTCGGCCACTGCGAGGCGTGCCACGCCGACGCCTGAGCCGGCCGCCCTGCCCCCTTCAATTACTGCCGCCGGAATGACCATGAGCGATCCCTTCAAGGCCCTGGAGCGGGCCCCCTGCGACAGCCGCCACCCCCTGGCCGAGGTGCTCGACGCCGTGCGCTTCAACGCCGACGGCCTGATCCCCGCCATCGCCCAGCAGCACGATAGCGGCGAGGTACTGATGATGGCCTGGATGAACCGCGAGGCGCTGGAGGAGACCCTGCGCACCGGCCGGGTCTGCTACTGGTCCCGCTCCCGGGGCACGCTGTGGCGCAAGGGTGAGAGCTCCGGACAGCAGCAGCACCTCAAGGGCGCCGCCCTGGACTGCGACGGCGACACCCTGCTGCTGCAGGTGGCGCAGACCGGGCCGGCCTGCCACAC
>NZ_CP071922.1:2351352-2368985 GCF_017584085.1 Halomonas sp. BM-2019 | reverse complement strand
CCACACCGGCCGGCGCAGCTGCTTCTACGTGGCGCTGGAGGAGGAGGACGCGGCGCGGATCACCACGGCGCCGCTGATCGACCCCGATACCCTCTACGGCAGGGCCTGATGCCGCGTCTCGCCGCCTGGCTGGCGCCGCCGCTGCGCGGTCTGCGCCGCGGCCTGGCGCTGGTGATGATCGGCCTGGTGCGGGTCTATCAGGTGACGCTCAGCCCGCTGCTGGGGCCGCGCTGCCGCTACTGGCCGAGCTGCTCGAGCTATACGGTGGAGGCGATCCAGGTCCACGGCCCCTTCAGGGGCGGACTGATGGCGGTGCGGCGCATCGCCCGCTGCCATCCGGGCTGCGAAGGCGGCATCGACCCGGTGCCGGGCGGGCCCAGCGAGCGGCTCTGCCGCGAGGACCCGGAGCTCGACGAGCACTTCCGTCCCCGGGAGCCGGCGGGCGACGACCGCGAGCGGTGAGGGTCAGGCCGCTTCCCGCTCGGCGACCTCGTAGATACGCTGGAGCATGGCGTGCAGGCCGTTGCTGCGGGTAGGCGAGAGATGCTTGTCGAGCCCCAGGTCCTTGAGGAAGTGCGGGTCGGTGTCGCGGATCTCGGCCGCGGGGCGGTCGCTGTAGATGCGCATCAGCACGGCGATCAGCCCGGAGACGATGGCGGCATCCGAGATGGCGTCGAAATGGATCGCCTCGCCGCTGCGCTCATGGCGCATCCAGACGTTGGACTGGCACCCCCGGATCTTGAGGTCGTCGGTCTTCCACGCCTCCGGGAAGTTCGGCAGCGCCTTGCCCATGTCGATGATGTACTGGTAGCGGTCCATCCAGTTGTCGAACATCTCGAACTCTTCCAGCAGCGCCTGCTGGGCCTGCTCGGCGGTGGCTTCGGTGGTCATGGGATCTCCTTGGTCTCGATGGTGCCATTATACCGGCTCGCCCCGGGCGGCGTCCGCCCCTGCGGCCAGGCGATGCCGGGACTGCTGGCGATGCCAGGCCTCGTCTTCGGCGTGCAGGTAGCGCGCGGTGGTGTCCAGCCGCGAGTGGCGCGCCGTGGCGGCCAGGTAACGCAGCTCCACCCCGGCCTGGGCCTGGTGGGTCAAGGCCGTATGGCGCAGCCAGTGAGGGGTGGCCTGACGCAGCCGCAGCGCCCACAGGCGACCGCCCTCCCCCGGCTCCACCTCCAGCGCCTCGGCCGCCTCGCCGAATACCTCGCGGACCAGCCGGTAGAGGCGGTTGTCGCCGAGGCCGCGCCGGCCGTCCAGGGCGCGCAGCACCGGTGAAGCGTCATCCGGCAGCGGCTCCCGGGCAAGCCCGAGTGCCTCGCGCCAGTCGCCCAGCAGCGTCATCATGTCCGGCGGCACCGGAATGCTCGCCGTCTTGCCGCCCTTGCCGGTCACCCGCCACCACCAGCGCCCCTCGCGGCGCTGGAAGTCCCCCATGCGCGCCACGCTCATCTCGCTGAGGCGCGGGGCCAGCAGGTAGGCGAAGCCGAAGACCAGGCGCCGGCGCTGCCAATCGTAGTGCCGGCGGGCCAGGGCCCGCTCACCGCCCTCCTGCTCTGCTCGCTCCCCGATCGCTGGTCGGTTCAGCCATTCCCACAACCAGGCCCAGAGCGGCGCCTCCAGATAGCGCTCGATGCGGGTCTGGCGGTTGTCCAGGCGCCGGCGCTTGTCGCGCATCAGCCGGAAGGGGTTGTGGGCCACCCACCCCGCCTCGGCGAGCCAGGCAAACATCCCCTGCAGGATCACCAGGCTCTGGCGGCGGCTCGACGCGGACAGCGGCCCGCGAAAGGGCTTCCAGTCGTCGGCGTGACGGGGCCGCGGCGGCCCCACCCAACGCTCCCGGGGGCGCGGGTCGGCCAGGAAGGCCTCGAAGGCGTCCAGGTGCTCCCGGCGCACCTCCCCGAGCGTGAGGCCCTGCTCCGCCAACCACAGCAGTAGCCGTTCGGCCTCGCGGCGATAGGCGCGCCGGGTCTGCGGGCTCGCCCGGTACTCGGCCAGCCATTGGCCCACCGCCTCGCTGTCGCTGCGCGCCACGATATGGGCGCCCTGCCCCACGGGCTCGGCGGGGAGCAGCTCCCCCGCCGGCGTCGCCAACTCATCGATGCCTCTCGCGAGCGGCCTTGAATGATTCATCTGTCCTCCTTCCTTGCGGACCTGACGCTAGGCGCTGGGCGCTAGGCGCTAGGCGCTAGGCGCTAGGCGCTAGGCGCTAGGCGCTCAGTATCCCCGTCCTGCCGGCATAAAGGCAAGATAAGCCGCGTAATCTTGATTTTTAGGCATATATCGTAGTGTAAATTACATAATACGCAATATGTAATAACCTTCCCTTCCGGTTCCGCCCGGGATATGCTGCGCCCCATCGGTGCCCGCCGCCGCGCCTCAGCCTCGAGGAGGCGCGCGGGCGGGCGCAGCGCGACACAAGGAGCAGCGAGATGGCACGCAGCGGTGTGCAGTACGAGGACGTTCAGCGGGCGATCGACGATCTGCTGGCGCGGGGCGAGGCGCCCAGCGTGCAGAAGGTGCGCGAGGTGCTGGGCACCGGCAGCTTCACCACTATCAGCGACCACCTGCGCGAGTGGCGCCTGCGACGCGAAGAGAACCGCGACGTGCCGCCGCCGCGCGGCATGCCGGCGGCCCTGCAGGAGCTGGCCGAGGCGCTGTGGGCCAAGGCCCAGGAGGGCGCCAACGCGGGTCTGGCCCACTATCGCGAGGAGGCCGACCGGCGCGTTGCCGACGCCGAGGAGGCGGTGGCCGAGGCGCGTCGCCAGGCCGAGGATGCCGAGCAGCGCGAATCCGCCCTGGCGGCCCATCTGGCCAACACCGAGCAGCGCCTGGAGGAGCGCAGCACCGCCCTGGCGCGCAGCGAGGCACAGCGGGAACAGCTGCTCGAGCAGAGCCACCGGCTGCAGACCCGTCACGCCGAGCTGGAGGGGCTGCTGGCGCGAATCCGCGACGAGATGGCCCAGCAGGGCCGCGAGCATCAGCAGGCCCTGGAGGCGCTGGAGGCGGCGCAGCGCGAGCGGCTGGCCCGGGAGGAACAGCGCCACGAGAGCGCCGAGGCGCGGCTCATGGGGCTACTCGACGAGGCCCGCCAGGAGCGCCAGGCCCAGGAGAAGAGTGCCGCGGCCCGGGAGGCCCAACTCGACAAGCGCCTGGCGCGCCTCGATCAGCAGCTGCAGGAGGCGCGCGGCCAGCTGACCGAGGAGGAGAAGCGCCATCGCGAGACCGACTGGGCCCGCCGCCAGGCCGAGACCCTGGCCGACACCGCCGGCACGAGCAGGCGCTCCAGCAGGCGCGCATCGACGAACAGAAGCGCCTGCTGGAGGAGCAGGCGCGCCGCCTGCGCGAGCTGGAGCAGCAGCTTCACCGCTGCCTGTGGCAGACCCCGTCGCCCCGTGACGGCGAGGGGGAGGTCGAAAACGACGAAGGCCCCGCCACGGCGGAGCCTTCAGGGGAGTCGGCGGGGCAGTAGCTGCCCCGCTCACTCAGGGACAGCCTTGCCTAACGATAGTAGGCGTTGGTGGTGTCGGTATGATCGGTTACGTCGCGGATGCCGACCAGCTCGGGGATGCGCTCCATCAGGGTCTTCTCGACGCCCTCCTTGAGGGTCAGGTCCACCGCCGCGCAGCCCTGGCAGCCGCCGCCGAAGGCCAGCACCGCGACCTTCTCCTCGGTGAGCTCGATCAGCTTGATCTCCCCGCCGTGAGCGGCGAGCCCGGGGTTGATCTCGCTGTAGAGGATATAGTTGATGCGATCCTCCAGGGGGCTGTCGGCGTTGACCTTGGGCATCTTGGCGTTGGGCGCCTTGATGGTCAGCTGACCGCCCATGCGGTCGGCATTGAAGTCGACCACCGCCTCCTCGAGAAACGGCAGGCTGTTCCGGTCCAGGTGGACCGCCAGCCTGGGCAGCTCGAGACGCTCATCGGTGGGCTCTTCCTCGCCGGGGCGACAGTAGGCCAGACAGGTCTCGGCGTAGGGGGTGCCGGGCTGAGTGATGAAGATGCGCACGGCAATGCCCTCGACGTTCTGCTTCTCCAGCAGCTCGGCAAGGTACTCCTGGGCGCTGTCGGTGATCTGGATCGGTTGGCTCATGGCACTCTCTTGTAACGCTCTTGCTGGTCGGACCGCGTCCCGGCGCTGCCGTCGGGCAGGCCGCGCGTCTGGGTTGGCATGCCGTCATGGTAAGGCAGCCGGCCCCGGGAGACAATCCCGAGTGATTTGCTGGGTCTTTGGGCGCGCCCGCCCTGCCCCTCGGCAGGCGCTTTTGTTACCATAGGGCGCCATTCCCGGCCGCCCTGAGAGAAGACGCCCCGAGGCGTCCCCGCGGCCCTGCCCCTGGATGCGATTTCGCCGGAGACACGACCTGCCCATGGCCGCCCTTCCCACCGCCCTGACCGCCTCCCTGATCGACAGCCTCGACGAGCGCATCCTGATGCTCGACGGAGGCATGGGCACCATGATTCAGAACGCCGGCCTCTCGGAAGCCGATTTCCGCGGCGAGCGCTTCGGCGACTGGCCCTCCGACCTCAAGGGCAACAACGACCTGCTGGTGATCACCTGCCCCGAGCTGATCTCGCGCCTGCACCGGGAGTACCTGGAGGCAGGGGCCGACATCGTCGAGACCAACACCTTCAACAGCACCCGCCTCTCCCAGGCCGACTACGGCATGGAGGCGCTGGTCCCGGAGATCAACCGCGAGGCGGCGCGGCTGGCGCGGGCGGCATGTGACGAGGTCGCCGCCCGCACCGGGGTGCCCCGCTACGTGGCCGGGGTGCTGGGCCCCACCTCGCGTACCGCCTCGCTCTCCCCGGACGTCAACGACCCGGCCAAGCGCAACGTCACCTTCGACGCCCTGCGCGAGAACTACTACGAGGCCACCGAGGCGCTGATCGAGGGCGGCAGCGACCTGATCCTGATCGAGACCATCTTCGATACCCTCAACGCCAAGGCGGCCATCTACGCCCTGGAGGAGCTCTTCGAGGCCCGCGGCGAGCGCCTGCCGGTGATGATCTCCGGTACCATCACCGACGCCTCCGGCCGCACCCTCTCCGGCCAGACCACCGAGGCGTTCTGGAACTCGGTGCGCCACGCACGGCCGCTCTCGGTGGGCCTCAACTGCGCCCTGGGGGCCGAGGAGCTGCGCCCCTACGTGGAGGAGCTCGCCAACAAGGCAGAGACCTTCGTCTCCGCCCACCCCAACGCCGGCCTGCCCAACGAGTTCGGCGAGTACGACCAGACCCCCGAGGAGATGGCGACCATCGTCGGCGAGTTCGCCGCAAGCGGCCTGGTCAACATCATCGGCGGCTGCTGTGGCTCGACGCCCGCGCATATCGCCGCCATCCGCCAGGCGATCGAGGGGTTGGTGCCCCGCCGGCTTCCCGAAATCTCCAGAGCCTGCCGGCTGTCGGGGCTGGAGCCCTTCAACATCGCCGCCGACTCGCTCTTCGTCAACGTCGGCGAGCGTACCAACGTCACCGGTTCGGCGCGCTTCAAGCGGCTGATCGTGGAGGAAGACTTCACCACGGCGCTGGAGGTGGCCCTGGAGCAGGTGGAGAACGGCGCCCAGGTCATCGACATCAACATGGACGAGGGGATGCTGGAGTCCGAGGAGGCGATGGTGCGCTTCCTCAACCTGATCGCCGGGGAGCCGGATATCGCCCGGGTGCCGATCATGATCGATTCCTCCAAGTGGGAGATCATCGAGGCGGGCCTCAAGTGCGTGCAGGGCAAGGCGGTGGTCAATTCCATCTCCCTCAAGGAGGGCGAGGTGGCCTTCCGCGAGCAGGCCACCATCTGTCGCCGCCACGGCGCCGCCGTGGTGGTCATGGCCTTCGATGAGACCGGCCAGGCCGACACCTTCGCGCGCAAGACCGAGATCTGCGAGCGGGCCTACCGCCTGCTGGTCGACGAGCTCGATTTCCCGCCGGAAGACATCATCTTCGACCCCAACATCTTCGCCATCGCCACCGGCATCGAGGAGCACAACAACTACGCCGTGGACTTCATCGAGGCCACGCGCTGGATCCGCGAGCACCTGCCCCACGCCATGGTTTCCGGCGGGGTCTCCAACGTGTCGTTCTCTTTCCGGGGCAACAACCCGGTGCGCGAGGCGATCCACTCGGTGTTCCTCTATCACGCCATCCGCGCCGGCCTGACCATGGGCATCGTCAACGCCGGCCAGCTGGCGGTCTATGACGACCTGCCCGACGAGCTGCGCGAGGCGGTAGAGGACGTGGTGCTCAACCGGCGCGACGATGGCACCGAACGGCTGGTGGATCTGGCCGAGAAGTACAAGGGCGACGGCAGCGGTGCGGCGAAGAAAGAGGATCTCGAGTGGCGCTCCTGGCCGGTCAACAAGCGCATCGAGCACGCCCTGGTCAAGGGGGTCACCGCCCATATCGAGGAGGACACCGAGCAGGCGCGTCAGGAAGCGGCGCGCCCCATCGAGGTGATCGAGGGGCCGCTGATGGACGGCATGAACGTGGTCGGCGACCTCTTCGGCGCCGGCAAGATGTTCCTGCCCCAGGTGGTGAAGTCGGCGCGGGTGATGAAACAGGCGGTGGCCTACCTGATCCCCTTCATCGAGGCGGAGAAGAGCGGCGACACCCAGGCCAAGGGCAAGATCGTCATGGCCACGGTCAAGGGCGACGTCCACGATATCGGCAAGAACATCGTCGGGGTGGTCCTGCAGTGCAACAACTACGAGGTGGTCGACCTCGGCGTCATGGTCCCCGCGGAGAAGATCCTGCAGACCGCCAGGGCCGAGAACGCCGATATCATCGGCCTCTCCGGGCTGATCACCCCGTCGCTGGACGAGATGGTCCACGTCGCCAAGGAGATGCAGCGCCAGGGCTTCGAGATCCCGCTACTGATCGGCGGCGCCACCACCTCCAAGGCGCATACCGCGGTGAAGATCGAGCCCGGCTACGCGCAGCCGGTGATCTACGTGGCCGACGCCTCCCGGGCCGTGGGCGTGGCGGGCAAGCTGCTCTCCCCGGGCCTCAAGGAGGCCTATGTGGCGGAGATTCGCGAGGAGTACGAGCGGGTGCGCGAGCGCAACGCCAAGCGCCGTCCCAAGGCCGCCGACCTCAGCTACGCCGACGCTCGGGCCCGCAAGTTCACCGTCGACTGGACGACCTATACCCCGCCCCGGCCAGCCATGACCGGCCTGCGGGTCTTCGACGACTACGACCTGGCGGAGCTGGTCGAGCGCATCGACTGGACCCCCTTCTTCATGAGCTGGCAGCTCGCCGGCAAGTACCCGAAGATCCTCGACGACGCGGTGGTGGGCGAGGCCGCCCGCCATCTCTTCCACGACGCCCAGGCGATGCTGGCCAGGCTGATCGACGAGCAGCGCATCCGGGCCCGCGGCGTGATCGGCCTGTGGCCGGCCAACAGCGTCGATGACGACGTCATCGAGGTCTACGCCGACGAATCGCGAACCGAGGTGATCGAGCGGCTCCACCATATCCGCCAGCAGAGCACCAAGAATCGCGACGGCGTCTGCTACAGCCTGGCCGACTTTATTGCACCCCGTTATGACGCGAATGGAGAGCCGAGCGGCAAGCCTGACTGGATCGGCGGCTTCGCGGTCACCGCCGGCCACGGCGTCGAGGAGCTCGCCGAGCAGTACAAGGCCGCCGGGGATGACTACAACGCCATCATGGTCCAGGCCCTCACCGACCGCCTCGCCGAGGCCTTCGCCGAGCGCCTCCACGAGCGGGTGCGCAAGGAGTTCTGGGGCTATGTGCCGGAAGAGACCCTGGACAACGAGGCGCTGATCGCCGAGAAGTATCAGGGCATCCGCCCCGCCCCGGGCTATCCCGCCTGTCCGGATCACACCGAGAAGGCGACCCTGTTCCGGCTGCTCGATGCCACCGAGAACAGCGGGCTGGTGCTGACGGAGAGCTTCGCCATGTGGCCGGCGGCGGCGGTGGCCGGCTGGTACTTCTCCCATCCCCGGTCGAAGTACTTCTCCACCGGCAAGATCACCCGCGACCAGGTCGAGTCGCTGGCCGGCCGCAAGGGCATGGCCGTGGAGGAGCTGGAGCGCTGGCTCTCCCCGGTGCTCTCCTACGATCCGGCCTGACCCGCCCCAGGCCGTGAGAGGGCCCGCCCGGCGGGCCCCTGACCCGACGGACGCCCATGCTGCCCAAGCCCACCCGCCGCCAGACGATCCTGCGCCTCGCCCTGCCGATCATTGCCGGCATGCTCTCCCAGAGCCTGATCAACCTGATCGACGCCGCCATGGTCGGGTCGCTGGGCGAGGTGCCGCTGGCCGGCGTGGGCATCGGCGGCTATGCCATGTTCCTGATCACCGCCCTGGTGTTCGGCCTCTCCTCCGGCGTCCAGGCCCAGACCGCTCGCCGCCACGGCGAGGAGGCCTGGGCCGATCGCGCCGTGCCGCTGAATGCCGGCCTGCTGATCGCCCTGGCCACCTCCGTGCCGATTACGGCGCTCTGCCTGTGGCAGGCGCTGCTGGCGCTGATCAACCAGGACCCGGCGGTCAACGCCGTGGCGGTGGAGTACTTCCGCTGGCGGGTGGTTTCACTGGTCGCCGTGGCGATGATCTTCTGCTTCCGTGGCTACTGGAACGGCATCCAGCAGACCGGCATCTACCTGCGCATCATCCTGGTGATGCACGCCATCAACGTGGCGGCGAGCCTGGGGCTGATCTTCGGCTACCTGGGCCTGCCGGCCATGGGGGCCGCCGGTGCCGGCGCCGGCACCAGCTTGTCGCTCTTTGCGGGGCTGGCCATCTGGGCGCTGCTCAGCCGCCGCCATGCCGTCGGCAGCGGTTTCCTGGCCGGGGTGCCCAGGCCGCTGACCTTCGTGACCACCCTGCGCCTGGCGACCCCCCACTCGTTCCAGCAGCTGTGGTTCGCCGCCGGCTACGCCGTGCTGTTCTGGATCCTCGGCCAGATCGGCACCGCCAGCGTGGCGGTGGGCCATGTGCTGGTCAATCTCTCGCTGCTGTTGATCCTGCCCGGGGTCGGGCTCGGCATGGCGGCGATGAGCCTGGTGGGTCAGGCCATGGGCCGCGAGGCCCTCGGCGACGCCCACCGCTGGGGCTGGGAGGTGGTCCACCTGGCATGGCTCTGCCTGGCGGCCCTGGCCCTGCCCATGGCGCTCTTCCCCGAGGCGGTGCTGGGGCTCTTCCTCCACGACCCTGCGCTGGTGGCGCTGGGAAGATTGCCGCTGCAGCTCACCGCGCTGATGATCGTGCTGGATGCCGCGGCCCTGGTGCTGGCCCAGGCGCTACTGGGGGCCGGCGCCAACCGCACCGTGATGACCACCACCCTCGGCCTGCAGTGGCTGGTGTTCCTGCCCCTGGCCTGGTGGGTCGGCGTCGGGCTGGAGCAGGGGCTGCTCGGCATCTGGTGGGTCCAGCTGGCCTACCGCTGTCTCAACTCCGCCTGGTTTGCCGTCATCTGGCAGCGGCGGCGCTGGCAGCAGCTGGAGGTGTGAGGCACTTTTTAATAACTCTTTCATCAAAAACCATGATCATTTATTCTTTCATAGAATAAAGAGAGAGGAGTATGGTGCCCCCACGGCACCTATGAAACGCTGAACGACGACGTTTCATTATCATTCGCCCTGACCAGCAGGACTGCCTGAATGTATCGGTACGACACCTACGACCAGACCCTCGTGGACGAGCGCGTCGCCCAGTTCCGCGACCAGATGGCTCGCTACCAGGCCGGCCGTCTCGCCGAGGAGGAGTTCCTCCCGCTGCGCTTGCAGAACGGCCTCTATGTCCAGAAGCATGCCCCCATGCTGCGCATCGCCATTCCCTACGGCATGCTCGGCAGCCATCAACTGCGTCGCCTGGCGTCGATCACGCGCCGCTATGACCGTGGCTACGGCCACTTCTCTACCCGCCAGAACCTGCAGCTCAACTGGCCGAAGCTGGAAGACGTGCCGGACATCCTCGGCGAGCTGGCCGAGGTGCAGATGCATGCCATCCAGACCAGCGGCAACTGCATTCGCAACACCACCAGCGACCAGTTCGCCGGCATCGCCGCCGATGAGGTGGAGGATCCGCGCCCCTGGTGTGAGCTGATCCGCCAATGGTCGACCCTGCACCCGGAATTTGCCTTCCTGCCGCGCAAGTTCAAGATTGCCGTGAACGGCGCCGCCAAGGATCGCGCCGCCACCCAGGTCCACGATATCGGCCTACGCCTGTGGCGCGACGCCCACGGCGAGCTCAAGGTCCAGGTGATGGCCGGCGGCGGCCTGGGACGTACGCCGATGATCGCCGAGACGGTGCGTGAGGACTTGCCCTGGCAGCACCTGCTCACCTACCTCGAGGCCTGCGTGCGGGTCTACAACCAGTTCGGTCGTCGCGACAACAAGTTCAAGGCGCGCATCAAGATCCTGGTCAAGGCCTTGGGCATCGAGGAATTCCGCCACCGGGTGGACGCCGAGTGGGCCAACCTCAAGGATGGCCCCCAGACCCTCACCCAGGCCGCCGTGGATGCCGCCCGCGCCCACTTCCTGGACCCCGAGCGCCCCCCGGTGAGCGACGCGGCGATCGCCGCCTTCGAGGCGCTGCGCGCCGAGAACCGCGCCTTCTCGCGCTTCGTCACCAACAACGTCGTCGACCACAAGGTGCCCGGCTACAAGGCGGTCACCCTGTCGCTGAAGCGCCGCGAGCACGCCCCCGGTGACGTCACCGCCGAGCAGATGGAAGCCGTGGCCGACCTGGCCGACCGCTTCAGCTTCGGCGAGGTGCGCGTCACCCATGTGCAGAACCTGGTGCTCTCCGACGTGCCGGTGGACCAGCTCGAGGCGCTGTGGCAGGAGCTCGAGGCGCTCGGCATGGCCAACCCCACCGTGGGCACCCTGAGCGACATGATCTGCTGCCCCGGCGGCGACTACTGTGCCCTGGCCAACGCCGTGTCGATCCCCGTGGCCCAGGCGATCCAGGAGCGCTTCGAGGACCTGGACTTCCTCTACGACCTGGGGCCGCTGGACCTCAACATCTCCGGCTGCATGAACGCCTGCGGGCACCACCATGTGGGCCATATCGGCATCCTCGGCGTCGACAAGAAGGGTGAGGAGTGGTACCAGATCTCGCTGGGGGGCAATGCCGGCGACGACGCCTCCCTGGGCAAGATCCTCGGCCCCTCCTTCTATCGCGAGAATGTGCCGGAGGTGATCGACAAGGTGCTCCAGGTCTACGTGGAGCAGCGCCACGCGGACGAGCCCTTCCTCGACACCTATCGCCGTATCGGTCTGAAACCCTTCAAGGAGCGGGTCTATGCCTGACAGTCAACTGCAGCATGCCCAGACGCTGATCAAGATGGGTCAGCCGGAGCAGGACGAATGGGCCCTCTCCCGCGTGGAGGAGGCGCTACCGACCCGCCGTCCGGTGATCGTGCCCCTGGCGCTGTGGCGGACCCGCCGTGACGACCAGGGCCTGGCGCCCTGGCTTCCCAGCGACACCGAGCTCACCGCCGAGCTGGCCGCGGATCTGGTCGAGGCGCCCCTGGTCGCCATCGACTTCCCCAAGTTCACCGACGGTCGCGGCTACTCCCTGGCCCGGCTGCTGCGCGAGCGCCATGGCTATACGGCCGAGATCCGCGCCGTGGGCGACGTCCTGGTGGACCAGCTCTTCTATATGACCCGCTGCGGCTTCGATGCCCTGGCGCTGCGCGAGGACCAGCACCTGGACGACGCCCTGCGCGCCCTGGGCGCCTTCAGCGTCAGCTACCAGCCAGCGGTGGACGTCAAGGAGGCGATCTTCGAGCGCCGCCTGCGCGAGAACGGCAACGCCTGAAGCGACACGCCCATATCGTAACCGCAGGGCCCCGGCAATCGCCGGGGCCCTGTTGGTTGTAGTATCGAGCTTGATATCTTCCCGAACGTCTCGGTGTCGGGGCTGACCTGTACCCGGATCAGCCCCGTCTGTCACCCCCGGCGTTTCTGCTGCCGCTCGCGATTGGCGGCGCGGGCCCGCTCGCTCTTGCGCAGCATCACCCAGGTGGCGCCCAGGCCGCCGTCCGAGGGCTGGGCCGAGACGAAGGCCTGCACCTCCGGGAACTGGGCCAGCCACTTGGCCAGATAGGAGCGCAGCACGTTGGGTGGGCTGTCGATGGCCTGGCCGCGACCGTGCACGATCAGCACCGAGCGCAGGTCGTGGGCAAAGGCCTCGTGGATGAAGGGGGGCAGCGTTCGGCGGCACTCCTCCAGCGGTCGGCGCAGCAGGTGCAGGCGCGCCTGGGCCGCGTAGCCGCCGTGGCGCAGGCGATCCACCACCCCCTGCTGGATGCCGTCGCGGCGATACTCGAGTGGGTCGAAGGGCGGTAGCAGGTCGACGAAGTCGTCGGAGAGGAAACCGTGCCCGGCCACCTCGGCGGCGGCGCTCTCCCGGCGGGCCAGCTGGGCCTCGCTGGGCCCCCGCCTGGCCTGGCCCGGGTCGGCCCGATTTCCGGCTCGGGAGAGCGGGCGCACGTCACCCATCAGGGCCTGGAAGTCGAGGTCGTCACGCGCCGACTGGGTCATGGGACACCTCCCGATCGTCATGGAGAAGCCCCATCCTAGCAGAGCCTTCGGGCCGGCTTAAGCCGGCCCAGTCGGACAGGAGCGGCCCGAGATGGCAGGATGGAGGCCCTCGCCTCGCCGGAGTCCCCATGCGCCGTCTTCACCTGCTGCTTGCCACGCTGCTCGGTCTGCCCCTGGCCCTCGCCGGCTGGCTGTGGCTGACCCTGCTCAGCCCCTTCACCTATGATCGCCCCGACCATCTGCCCCCCATCGAGGCGGGCGCCCACCAGGTCTTCGTCTACGGCACCCTGCGCTCGGGGCTGGTGCGCTGGGTGGTCACCGGCCGCGCCGGTGAGTCCCGACCGGTGGTGCTGGAGGACTTCCGGCGCGAGGGACTCGACCTGGTCGAGGCCCCCGGGGAGCGGGTCGAGGGCGAACTGATCACGGTCAGCGCCGAGGAGCTGGCCCGGCTCGACCGCTACGAGCGCCTCGGCATCCGCTACGAGCGGGTGCGGCTCAGGCTTGCCGACGGCCGCGAGGCCTGGGTCTACCGGCGGCTGCCCGAGGCGGCCGCCGCCGAGGCGCGGTTGTGAGCGGGGCGGGGGCCCTTCTACAATGACGACCCTTCCCGCCCCGGGCCCGCACCACCAAGGAGTCCCCATGACCACCATCACCCTCTATCACAACCCGCGCTGCTCGAAGTCGCGTCAGGCCCTGGCCCTGCTCGAGGCGCGCGGGGTGACGATCCAGGTGAGGCGCTACCTGGACGAGCCGCTCTCCGCCGACGAGCTGCGCGACCTGACCGCCCGACTCGATGGCGACCTCAAGGCGCTGGTGCGCCGCCAGGAAGCCGAGTGGAAGGCGCTGGACGCCGACGCCGGCGATATCGAGCAGGTCATCTCGGCCATCGTCGCCCACCCGAAGATCATGGAGCGTCCCATCGCCGACGACGGCCGGCGTGCGGTGGTCGGCCGCCCGCCCGAGGACGTGCTGACGCTCCTCGAGGCCTGAGCCGACGCGCCCCGTCGCCCCTACCCGCCAAGCCCATCCACCGGACCGGAGCCCCCATGAGCGCGTCCCCCTCCGCTGCCCTGCCCTATGTGCTGATCCTCTACTACTCCCGTCACGGCGCCACCCGCGCCCTGGCCGAACGGCTCGCCGCCGGCGTCGAGTCCGTGCGCGGCGTCGAGGCGCGGCTGCGCACCGTGCCGCCGGTCTCGCCCACCTGCGAGGCGGTGGACCCCGAGATCCCCGCCGAGGGCGCGACCTACGTCGATCTGGACGACCTGCGCCACTGCGCGGGCCTGGCCATCGGCAGCCCGACCCGATTCGGCAACATGGCCGCGCCCCTCAAGCACTTCCTGGACAGCACCAGCGAGCTGTGGCTCGGCGGCGCGCTGATCGACAAGCCGGCCACCGCCTTCACCTCCACCTCCAGCCTGCACGGCGGCCAGGAGAGCACCCTGCTCACCATGCTGGTCCCTCTGCTGCACCACGGCATGGTCTATGCCGGACTGCCCTACAGCGAAACCGAGCTGATGGACACCACCCGGGGCGGCACCCCCTACGGGACCAGCCATCTGGCGGGCAAGCGCAGCGACCAGCCCCTCGATGAGCATGAGCGCCGCCTGGCCCATGCCCAGGGGCGGCGGCTGGCGAGGCTCGCCCTGGCGCTGTCGGCGATGCCCCGGGAGGCGCGCTCATGAGGCGCTGGCTGGAGGGACTCGAGGCCGAGAAGGGGCTGGACCACCTGACCGCGAGGGCGCGCCGCTGGGTGCTGGGGAGCTACGGCGTGCTGGCCCTGGCGCTGGCGGCCTGGGGCCTGCTGCTGAGCCGGGACGGGGGCAGCCTGCGCCCGCTGCTGCTGTTCCTGCTGCCGCTGCTGCTGTTCCTGCCCTCGCTGCTGGCCCGCCGCCCGCGCGGTCACGCCTGGCTCGCCTTCGTCAGCCTGCTCTACTTCATGATCGGCGTGAATGTCGCCATCCTGCCCGGCCTGGCGGGGCTCGGCTGGCTGATCGCCCTGGCGTCCCTGGCCCTGTTCGGCGGCTCTACCTTCTATGCCCGCTTCCGCAGCCGTCAGCTCCGCCAGCGGGCCGGCGAATAGCGCCGCGCGAGGCGCGTGCTAAGCTTCAGGGGTCGACCCGCTCGGGTCTCTCCGGGCGGCGCAGACAATCGCTCCCCCCCTGAAAACGAAAGGAGATCGTGATGGCCGTGACCTTCCGCCCCCTGCTCGCCACCCTGGGACTCTCCGCGCTCCTGCTCGTCCCCGCCTCCGCCCAGGCCCTGGAAGTCGACAAGGCGATCGAGTATCGCCAGGACGCCCTGCGCGTCATGGCCTGGCAGCTGGGCCCCATGGGCGACATGGCTCAGGGCGACATCGACTATGACGCCGAGGCCTTCGCCCGGCGTGCCAGCAACCTGGCCGCCGTCAGCCACCTGCCCTGGGAAGGCTTCATCGAGGGCTCGCTGCGGAACGATGGTCACGGCATCGAGACGCGCGCCCTGGCGGCCATCGGCGATGACTGGGCCGACTTCGAGGAGCGCCAGGCCACCCTCCGCCAGGAGGCCGCCACCCTGGCCGAGATGGCCGAAGCGGGCGAGGAGTTCAACGCCCTGCGCCGTCAGGTGGGGGCGGTGGTCAACAGCTGCCGCGCCTGCCATGACAACTACCGTGCGGACTGATTCGCACCCGGATCACCCATGCGCGGGGCGGCCATGGCCGCCCCGCGCTCATGTTGCGCCCGGCTCGGGGCCGCGCGAGGGCCAGGGTCAGGCCTGCCACAGCCAGAGCACCGGCAGTGCGGCGATCACGATCAGCACCAGGGCCAGCCAGGGGCTGGCGTGGCGCCGGGCCAGGCCCCGGGCCGGCTCATCCTCCGGCGCCGCCGGCAGCGGCTTGCGCCCGGTGACCATGGCCCCCACCAGGCGCTCGCCCTTCAGGCGGTGCACCACCAGGGCCAGCAGGTGGGCGGCGATCAGCAGCATCAGCAGGTTGGCGTTCAAGTGGTGGAGCCTGGCCAGGGTGCGGGCGGTGCTGCGATCCACCAGGCCGTGCAACGGGCCGCTGAAGAAGATGTCGTCGGTCAGGAAGAGGCCGCTGACCGCCTGGAAGCTGAGCGACAGCAGCAGCACCACCACCATGATGCCGCCCAGGGGGTTGTGGCCGGCAAACACCGGAGGCCGCCCGCTCGCCAGGCGCCGGGCGTAGTCGAACAGAGTGGCCGGCGGATAGAGGAAGCTGCCGAAGCGGGCGTGATGGCTGCCGACCAGGCCCCACAGCCAGCGGAACAGCAGCAGCCCGAGCAGCACGTAGCCGGACTTCGCATGGATATCGATGGGGAAGACGAAGGGGGCCCCGGGGGTCTTCATGGTGTAGAAGGAGAGCCCCACGGCGGCCACCAGTCCCCAGTGGAAGAGACGTATCGGGATATCCCACACCGCTAGTCGTATCATCCTGCCTCCTTGCCAAAATCAGTCGTCTGTGTGGCCAGGGGCTGCCAACCCGACACGGATCGCATACCATGTCAAGCCTGCATGGAAGCTCTCCGCGCGCCATCGCGGGCAGCGCTGGCAATCCCCAGAAGGAGTCTACCCCTTGTCATCGCCCTATGCCTGACGCGTGGCCGGCACCCTGCCCCCTGCCGGTGATGTTCGGTTACCTGCCCCTGTGGCGTCGCGTCGCCCTGCTCTCGATCATCGGCGGCACGGCCGCCTACAGCTGGGCTGGTCGCCTTGGCGCCTGGCGCCGACATAAGCTTATGGTGACAAATCGCGTTCGGCGAGGCGCAGAGGTGTTGAGCTGCCAGCCCGGAGAGGCGACCATGCAGGAAATTTCGAGGAGAACACCATGATTCGCAACATTGCCGATATCCGCCGCGACTTCGAGGGGGGGCAGCTCGACGAGGCCCAGGTCACCGAGAACCCCCTGGAGTTGTTCGAGGAGTGGTTGGCCCTGGCGCTCGAGAGCGAGGGTGACGACGGCAACGCCATGACCCTGGCCACCGTGGACAGCCAGGGGCTTCCCCATGCGCGCATCGTCCTGCTCAAGGGGCTCGACCCACGTGGGCTGGTCTTCTACACCAACTACCACAGCCACAAGGGCAGCGAGCTGACCAACGTGCCCCATGCCGCCCTGGTCTTCTGGTGGCCGTCGCTGTCCCGCCAGGTGCGGGTCGAAGGGACGGTGGAGCAGGTCAGCGCCGAGGAGTCGGATGCCTACTTCGCCAGCCGCCCGCGAGCCAGCCAACTGGGCGCCTGGATCGCCACCCAGAGCGTGGTGATTCCCGGCCGCACCTGGATCGAGGAGCGCCAGAGCCGCTTCGAACAGGCCTACGAGGGCCAGGAGATCCCGCGGCCGGTCCACTGGGGCGGCTACCGGGTCAAGCCGGAGATGATCGAGTTCTGGCAGGGGCAGCCCAGTCGCCTGCACGATCGCATCCGCTACGAGCGCCGCGATGGCCGCTGGCAGCACTTCCGCATGGCGCCCTGAGCGGCCCTGCCGAACCGTCAGCCGCACCAAGGCCCCCGCCAGTGGCGGGGGCCTTGGTCGTAGTAGAAGCGCGCCGGGGCCTCAGTCCGGCAGGCTCTCCAGGCGGTGGCGCTGCCACTCGCTCTCCGGCTCGTTGAGGCGCAGCACGGCATCCACCACCTGCTCCTCCATGTTGTAGCGCTGCTTGAAGCCCAGGTGCTTCATCAGCGCCCGCATGGGATGGTTGTCGACCATGATCTTGCCGATCATCTCCAGGGTCCCGACGTTCCGGCAGTAGTCGATCATCTTGGTCATCAGCAGGCTGCCTATGCCGAGCCCCTGGAGGTCGTCCCGGATGATCACCGAGAACTCGGTGCGGATGTTGTCGGGGTCGTTCCACACCCGCACCACGCCGAGCATCTCCTTGCTGCCATCCTCCTGGCGGTGTTCGGCGATGAAGGCCATCTGGCGATCGTAGTTGATGTGCGACAGCATCGAGAGGTCACGCTGGGTCAGGTCCGACTTGTTGTGGAAGTAGCGGAAGCGGATGCTCTCCTCGGAGAGCTGGCGGTGGAAACTGGTGATCAGCGGCGCATCCTCGGCCCGGATCGGACGCACCTCCACCTCCCAGCCGTTCTTGAGGGTCACCCACTCCCGCAGCTCCTCCGGGTAGGGCATGATC
>NZ_CP071922.1:2345092-2351342 GCF_017584085.1 Halomonas sp. BM-2019 | reverse complement strand
CGCGAAGCGCGCGGGGCTGCCCAGGTCCATGGCGAAGTCCACCGCCACCGTCTCGTCACGGTTGAGCAGCAGCGGGTTGATCTCTAGTCCGCGCAGCTCCAGCAGGTCGCTGGCCATCTGGGAGAGCTTGACCAGCAGCTGGCAGAGCCGCTCGATGTCGCGCTGCGGGTCGCCGGAGTGCTCATGGAGCAGCTTGGCGACATGGGTGCGATCGACCAGGTCCTCGGCCAGGCGCATGTTAAGGGGCGGCAGCGCCACCTGCCGGTCGGTCAGGATGTTGGCCTTGTAGCCGCCGATGCCGAAGACGATGACCGGGCCGAACACCGGGTCCCGGGTGATGCCGGCGCACACCTGCAGCGAGTGCTTGCCGCGCTGCATGGGCTGCAGGCAGTACTCGCGAACCCGGAAGGCCGGGTACTTCTCCGTCACCTTCTCGGCCAGCAGGCGGACCCCCTCGGCCACCTGCTCGGGCGTGCGCAGGTCCTGGAGCAGCCCCGCCGAGAGACGGTGGGGGTGCTTGCGATAGCGGAACGGCCGGCAGTTGCCCTCGTGCACCACCTTGAGCGCCATGGCGCCCGCCATGCCCGCGGCGGCCTCGGCGCCCTGCTCGGGGGTGGTGACGTAGCGGCTCGGTGCCACGGGGATCCCGTAGGCCTCCAGCACCTGGGCAGTCTCGGAATGCGAGAGGGTCTCGCGCCCCCCGGCCTTGGCCTCGTGGATCAGGGTCCGGCAGCGCCGACGGATATCCGGCGTGGTGGTGAAGGGCAGGCTGGGCGGGGTCTCCTGCAGCAGCGCCTGCACCCGCTGGTAGTCGACCATGTGCATGAAGGCCTTCACCGCCTTCTCCGGGGAGACATAGGTCGGGATGCCCGCCAGGTTGCACTCGTGGCGTGCGGACAGTGCCTCCTCGAGCCCCATGAAGCTGGTCAGCAGGTTGCGGCGAAAGCGCTTGCGGTTGGCCACCAGCGCCTCGGCGGTGACCTTCGAGGGCGCCAGGCGGGTCGGCGCATGGACCACCAGCACCGCATCCACGCCCGGGTCGGCGGCAACGATCTCCAGGGCATCGACGAACTTCTCCGGCGTGGCGTTGCCGCCGAGGTCGACCGGGTTCTCCCCGGGTTTGCTCATGTCGAAGTCGCCCTGCCGGAGTGCCCGGCAGGTCTCCTCGGTGAACTCGGCGAGCCGGCCGCCGGCATGGATCAGCTTGTCGATGGCCAGCATGGCCGGCCCCAGGCCGTTGGAGACGATGGCCAGGCGGTCGCCGCGCAGCGGCTTCATGCGCGACAGGGTCATCAGCGCATCGAACAGCTCGTCGGAGTCATGGACCCGCACCACCCCGGCACGCGAGAAGGCGGCGTCGAACACCTGGTCGCGGTTGGCGATGCCAGGGGTCGGTGGCAGCCCAGTGAGGTCAGACTGGGGGGTGCGGCCGCTCTTGATGGCCAGCACCAGGCGATTGCGCGAGGCATCGCGCAGGGCGGTCATGAAATGCTGGGCGTCGAGGATCTTTTCAAGGTGCAGCAGGATCGCCTGGGTCGGGGAATACTGGTTGATGTAGTCGAGCAGGTCGGGAAGCAGCACGTCGACGCTGTCGCCCAGGGTGATCAGGTGCGAGAAGCCCACGCCCCGCCCGGCGGCCCAGTCGATCATCGCGGTGCCGAGCATGCCGGACTGACCCAGGTAGGCGACCCTGCCCGCCTTGATCGGCTGGCTGGCGTAGGAGGCGTTGAGCCGGCGCCCGGGCACGATCAGCCCCATGCACTCCGGGCCCAGCACACGAATGCCCGACTCCCGGGCGGCATCCAGCATGCGCTGGCGGATCGACGCCTTGCCGTCCCGGGCCTCGTCCAGGTGCGAGCCGCCGGAGAGCACCAGGGCGGCGCGCACCCCGAAGCGCCCCAGGCGGGCGATGCGCCCGGGCACCGTGGCCACCGGCGAACAGATCACGGCGAGGTCCGGGGGCTCCGGCAGTTGGCCGACGCGGGCGAAGGCGGGCTGGCCGAAGACGCTCTCGTACCCCTTGGGGTTCACCGCCCAGAGGGTCCCGGGGAAACCGGCTTCCTGGAGGTTGCGGATCACCTGGCCGCCCAGGGACTCGGGCTTTTCCGAGGCGCCGATCACGGCGAGGGTGCGGGGTTCGAAGAAGTGACGCAGGAAACGAGTGCTCAAGACGCTCTCCCGGCGAATGGTGACAAGAGCTGGCTGCCTACTGTGTACGACCTATTGACACTGTCTGGCAAGCCGTTGCCCAACGTAAAGTGACGCCAGTCAGCCTGGAGAGCACGATGATCACCGGTTATATCACCCACCCCCACTGCCTGCTCCACCATATGGGGCCGGACCATCCCGAGAGCCCACAGCGACTGGAAGCGATCCGCGCCCGGCTGGCCCTGTCCGGGCTGCTGCAGCAGACCATGCAGTCCGAGGCCCGCGAGGCCACCGAGGAGGAGCTGGCCCGGGTGCACCCGCTGCGCCACCTGCGCGCCCTGGACAAGTGCGTGCCGGAGAGCGGCATCGTGACCCTCGACAGCGACACCCTGATGAACCCCGACAGCCTCGGGGCCGCCCGGGTGGCCGCGGGGGCGGTCATCCGCGGCGTCGACCAGGTCTTCCGCAACCAGGCCGACAACGTCTTCTGCGCGGTGCGCCCCCCCGGCCACCACGCCGAGGCCACCGACGCCATGGGCTTCTGCTTCTACAACAACGTGGCCGTCGGGGCGGCCTACGCCCGGGCCCGCTACGGGGCCCGGCGCATCGCCATCCTCGACTACGACGTGCACCAGTGCAACGGCACCATCGACATCTTCAAGGACGACCCCGAGGTGCTGGTCTGCACCAGCTTCCAGTACCCCTTCTACCCCTGGCGCTACCTGCGCAGCGAATGGCAGAACGTGGTCAACACACCGCTGGAGGCGGGTACCGACAGCGCCGCCTTCCGCCGCGCCCTCGAGGATGACTGGCTGCCCGCCCTGCACCGCTTCAAGCCCGAGCTGGTGCTGCTCTCCTCAGGCTTCGACGCCCACCGCGAGGATGAGATGGCCGAGCTCTGCCTGGAGGACGAGGACTTCTACTGGGTCACCCGGTTGGCCATGGAGATCGCTGGCCTTTATGCCGACAATCGGCTGGTCTCGGTCCTGGAGGGTGGCTATCACCTCGAGTCGCTGGGTCGCAGCGTGGAGGCCCACCTCAAGGCGCTGCTGGGACTGCCCTTCGCCGACTAGGCGTTTCCCGGTGACGGGAAACCGCCACGCGGCCCATGGTCACGGCCCCGTCGCGCATTGTATGGCTCGGCGGGCACCTCCCCCGCCGGAGCTGTGGTAGTCTAGGAGAAACTCTGTTTCCTATAGTGAACCGCCAGATGACCGCCACCACCGATCAGGAGGCCGCCCTGCGCATCGCCTCCGGCCGCAAGCCCTTGGTCGAGCCCCTGCGCCTGGGGGAACGCCTCAAGGAGATTCGCCTCGCCAACCAGTGGACGCTGGAGGACGTCAGCCAGCGCACCGGCCTGGCGCGCTCCACCCTGTCAAAGATCGAGAACGATCAGATCTCGCCTACCTTCACCGCCGTCCAGAAGCTGATCAGTGGCCTGGACATCGACCTGCCCCAGCTGCTCTCGCCGCCCCGCCAGCAGACCCGCACCATGGGGCGCCGCGACTTGACCCGTCGGGGCCACGGCCAGTTGCACCCGACGCCCACCTACGAGCATGAGCTGCTCAGCTGCGAGCTGGCCCAGAAGCGGATGATTCCCTTCAAGACCATCGTGCGGGCGCGCAGCTTCGACGAATTCAGCGAGTGGGTGCGCCACGACGGCGAGGAGTTCCTGATGGTGCTGGAGGGCGAGGTCCTGCTCTACACCGAGTTCTACGAGCCGCTGCGGCTCGAGTGCGGCGACAGCATCTACTTCGACAGCGACATGGGCCACGCCCTGGTCTCGATGAGCCGGGAGGATGCCGTGGTGCTGTCGGTCTGCTCCCGCAGCGACGCCGTCTGATCAGCGCCGGTCCCGATCGCCGGGCCGCCGCGCCGGCATCGCGTCCAGCGTCAGCCGCCCGGCGGCATGGATCGCCTGGAAGTGGCGACCCTTGGCCCGGGCGATCAGCATTACCCCGAAGCGAGCGGCGAGCTCGACCCCCTTCTGGGTTACCCCCGAGCGCGAGACCAGCACCCCGATGCCCATCTGAGCCACCTTGAGCACCATCTCGGAGGTCAGCCTTCCGGTGGTGTAGAAGATATCGGCGCGCCCGGAGTCGGCCTCCGCCAGCCACTGGCGCCCCGCCAGGGTATCCACGGCATTGTGGCGCCCCACGTCTTCCACGAAGTCCAGCACCCGGGCCTGGTGGCACAGGCCGCAGCCATGCACGGCGCCGGCGCTGCGGTAGGTCGCATTATAGGCCCCCAGGTTCTCCAGCAGCGCGTAGAGAGTGGATTGGCGCAGCGGGGTTTCGGGCAGCGGCTGACGGGGCACCGCCTCCAGCAGCCGGCCGAAGACCGTCCCCTGGCCGCAGCCGGTGGTCACGGTGCGATGGCCCAGGCGCTCCTCGAGATCCGCCGGAAGGTGGCGGGTGACCACCGCGGCGGCCTCCACCTCCCAGTCCACGTGCACCGCCAGCAGGTCCTCCCGGGCGCCAAGCAGCCCCTGGTTGCGCAGGTAGCCCACCACCAGCGCCTCGGGGTCGTCGCCCAGCGTCATCAGGGTGACGATCTCCCGCTTGTTGAGGTAGAGGGTCAGGGCACGCTCCGCGGCGATGGCCTGGCGGCGCGCCTCGCCGTACTCGTCTAGGACCTCGATCTCCAGGGTCGCGGGCAGGCGAGCATGGCTGCGGCTGAACGGCATGGCGCTCCTCGTGGCGAGCGGTGGAACCCCCATGATGGCACGCCCAGGAGGAGGCTGTCTGCCGACATCGGAGAGCCCCGTCCCTTCTGCTATGCTGTCTGCTCTCCGCTTCCCCAATCCCCCAAGGAGCAAGCCCCATGGAGCACCTGGACGATGCCACCCGAACCGAGCTGGAGGCGGCCGCCTTCCGCCGCCTGCTCAAGCACCTCGACGAGCACAAGGAGGTCCAGAACATCGAGCTGATGATCCTGGCCGACTTCTGTCGCAACTGCCTCTCCAAGTGGCTGGTGAGCGCCGCCGAGGAGCGGGGCTGTGAGCTCGATTACGAGCAGGCGCGCGAGTTCGTCTACGGCATGCCCTATCCGGAGTGGAAGGCGACGTACCAGCAGGAGGCCACGCCGGAGCAGCAGGCCGCCTTCGAGGCGCGTCAGGCTCGCAAGAAGGAAAACGGCTGATGGAGGACGCCATGATCCCCCTCGGCATTGCCGTGCTGACCATCTCCGATACCCGCACCGAGGCCACCGACCGCAGCGGCCAGGCCCTGGTGGAACGCCTCACCGCCGCCGGGCACCACCTGGTCGAGCGGCGGATCGTTCCCGACGACGTCTACCGGATTCGTGCCGTGGTCGCCGAGTGGATCGCCGACCCCGGGGTGCAGGTAGTGCTGACCACCGGGGGCACCGGCTTCACCGGGCGTGACTCCACGCCCGAGGCGGTCAGGGTGCTGCTCGACAAGCCGATCGAGGGCTTCGGGGAGCTGTTCCGCCAGCTGAGCCGGGAGGAGATTGGCAGCTCCACGGTGCAGAGCCGCTGCCTGGGCGGCCTGGCCAATGCCACCGCGGTGTTCTGCCTGCCGGGCTCCACCGGTGCCTGCCGCACCGGCTGGGACGGCATCCTCGCCGAGCAGCTCGACAGCCGGCACAAGCCCTGTAACTTCGCCAACCTCGTCATTCCGGAGCGCGGCCAGCATGGCTGAGCTCAACCCCCTGGAGGCGGCGCTGGCCGCCCTGCTGGAGGACGTCCAGCCCTTGCCCGGCGAGCGGCTCGCCTGCGAGCGTGCCGCCGGGCGGGTGCTGGCCGAGGCGGTGACGGCGCGCCTCGACGTGCCGCCCTTCGACAACAGCGCCATGGACGGCTACGCGCTCCACCATGAGGACGCCGGCCGCTGGCTCACCGTCAGCCAGCGGATCACCGCGGGCGCCACCGGAGGGCCCCTGGCGGCCGGGACCTGCGCGCGGATCTTCACCGGCGGGGCGATGCCGCCCGGCGCCGACTGCGTGGTGATGCAGGAGTGCGTCGAGGTCCAGGGCGACCGGGTGCGGGTCCCGGCAGAGATCCCCGCGGGTGACAACGTGCGCCGCCGCGGCCGCGACGTCGCGGCGGGCCAGGCGCTGCTGCCGGCCGGGGAATCGCTGG
>NZ_CP071922.1:2337915-2344992 GCF_017584085.1 Halomonas sp. BM-2019 | reverse complement strand
ACCCGCCGGGCCCTGGTCGAGGCGGCCCGCCGCGCGGACCTGGTGGTCACCACCGGTGGCGTCAGCGTCGGGGAGGAGGATCACGTCAAGCCCGCCGTGGAGGCGCTGGGCCGGCTCGACCTGTGGCGCCTGGCCATCCGCCCCGGCAAGCCCCTGGCACTGGGTCGGCTGTCCGTCGGGGAGCGCGAAGCGCGCTTCGTGGGACTGCCCGGCAACCCCGTCTCCGGCTTCGTGGGCGCCTGGCTGTTCCTGCGCCCGCTGATGGGGGCCCTGCTCGGCGCCCCCGGCCTGGCGGCGCTGCCGCGTCTCACGGCACGGGCCGGTTTCGCCACCCGCACGGGGCCCCGGGCCCACTATATGCGGGTTCGCCTGGAGTTCAGCCCCGACGGCATCATCGCCCACGCCTTCCGCGACCAGAACTCCGCGGTGCTCTCCTCCTGCATCGCGGCGGACGCCCTGGCGGTGGTCCCGCCCGAGAGCCGCCTCGAACCTGGCGAGCGCGTCGATTGCCTGTGGCTCAGGGGCGCCTGAGCCCGCCCTGCCCGTCGCCCACCTCCAGCGCCCGGCGAACCTCGGGCCAGAGGCGCTGGAAGTCAGCGGCCAGACGCGCGTGCTCCTCCTCGAGCCAGGGCACCAGTTCGGCCAGGCGGTTGGGGCCGGACAGGCGCCGGCCGACCCCGGCGATGGCGCGGCAGGTGAAGGCGAAGTCGGCGTAGCGGCACAGCCAGTCCTGCTCGACCAGCACCGGCACCAGGGTGGCCAGGCGGGCGGGCGCCGGGCGTGAGCGCAGCAGCCGGTAGCTGCGCGTGACCAGCGGGGAGTCACGGGTCGCCAGCCGCAACTCCCGGGCCACGAAGTGATCCCAGACCAGGTCCAGGGCGATGCCGGCATAGCGCCGCTGTCGCTCGGGTGCCCGGCCGCGCACCTCGGCGATCACCGGGTGCGCATCGACGAAGGCATCCACGCGTCGGTGATGGCGAATGCCCCTCGCCACCTCTGCCGGCCAGTCCGACAGGTCGCTGCCCTTGACCCCGTCGGCGATCAGATTGCCCCACAGGAAGTCGTCGCTGCCGCCGCGGGCGAGCCAGGCGTGGGCCAGGAAGTTCACCTTGCCCTCACAGGCAGTTGGCCGGCTTGGGCAGCCCGGCCAGGCGCGCGGCCACCTTGGGCGGACTGCCGGGGAACAGCCGCATCAGGTGAATGGAGCGACCCTTGTCCGGCCCCAGGGCCTGGGTCACGGCCTTGACCAGGGGGCGCATGGCGGGCGCCTGCTCGAAGCGGGTGTAGAAGTCGCGCAGCACCTCGATCACTTCCCAGTGTTCCGGTGTCAGTTCAATGCCGGCGTCGCGTGCCAGTGCCTCGGCTACTTCTGGTGACCAGTCGGACAGTTTCGCGAGGTACCCTTCCGGGTCGAGGCCGATGGTGCAATTCGGCAAGGAAAGATAACGGTATATTTCGGTGCTTGCCATCAGTACCAGCTCACCGTTTTCCGGGCTTGCTCGGTGAGGATCACGAAGCCCTCCAGGTCGACCACGCGCACTCCTTCCCGGCAATGGGCGGCCAGGCCACGGGCAACCAGGTCCTCCTCCAGGGCATAGAGGCGCCCGTCCAGCCCCTCGAAGTGGCCGTCCAGCCCGGGCAAGGCCCCCTGGACGGCATCCTCGATCAGCAGCAGGCGGTCCTCGGGGCCCATGGCCGCCAGGGTCTGGCGGTGGACCCGGCTCGTCTCCGGCGAGCGGTTCAGGATATGCAGCAGCATCTCGTCTCGTCTCCACGGCGCGAGGCCGCGCTCATCGGTCGTCAGAAGGTCAGTACCAGGCGATGCGAGGCCATCAGAGCCGGTAGCGCCTCGCGCTCGACGCGACGAATCGGCAGCATCAATTCATCCGCGGCGAACCCGAAGCGCTCCAGGGCCTCGGCCTCCACCAGCAGGGTATCGATATCGTACATCTCGAGCATCTCGAGGGTCGGTGCGGTGCCCTTCTGCCCCAGGGCCCCGGTCTGCTGCCCCGGCAGCAGCGCGGTAACGCCCTCCCCCAGGAACAGCAGCGTGACCGGCCGGCCGAAGGCCGCCGCCACCAGCGCCGTGTCCAGGCCCTCGCGCAGCCAGCTGGAGCCATGGGGGCCATGTCGCAGGATCACCAGCAGGGCCTCGCCCTCGGCGATGGGGCTCTCGTCGTGCATGACGCCTCCTCAGGGTCCGAAGGTGACCAGGCGGTCGCAGCGCAGCCCGAGGTCCACCAGCTGGCCGAGACCGGTCAGCTCGAACGGCGCCTCGACGCTATGTCCCGACTTGCCGTGCCGGGCGGCTTCGCGCTCGTCCAGCAGCCCGCGGCGTAGCGCCGCGGCGATGCACACCTGAAGCCGCACGCCGTGCTCGGCGGCCAGGGTGGCCCAGCCATCCACGAGGTGCGGCTCGTCCTGGGGCGGCGCGGCGAGACGGGCGGCATTCTGTACGCCGTCGTGGTAGAAGAACACGCCCTCGATGGCGTGGCCGCGAGCGACCAGCGCCCGGGCGAAGCGCAGGGCCGAGTGGGCGGCCTGGCTGCTGTAGGGCGCCCCCATCAACAGGATGGCATAGCGCATCGGGGATCTCCGCAAACAGGCTGGCCCCGCCGAGGCGGGGCCAGCCAGGAAGGTACGTAACCCGCCGGGTCAATCGTTGCTCATGATGCCCAGCAGCGCCAGCAGGCTGACGAAGAGGTTGTAGATCGACACGTAGAGGGTGATGGTGGCCAGGATGTAGTTGGTCTCCCCCGCCCGGTGAACGATCTCGCTGGTCTGGTAGAGGATGGCCGCCGAGGCGAACAGCACGAAACCGGCAGACACCATCAGCATGAGGGTCGGGATCTGGAAGATCAGCCCCGCCACCATGGCCAGGATCAGCACGATGGCACCGGCCAGCAGGAAATTGCCGAGGAAGCTGAAGTCCTTCTTGGAAACCAGGGCCACGGCCGACAGGCCAATGAACGTCAGGCCGGTCATGGCCAGGGCATTCATCACCAGCGCCGCGCCGTTGGGCAGGGCCAGGTAGGCGTTCAGGATCGGGCCCAGCGTGAAGCCCATGAAGCCGGTGAAGGCGAAGGTCGCCAGCAGGCCCGCCGCGGAATTGGCCGTCTTGTGCACCAGGAACATCAGGCCGTAAGCGCCGATGAAGAACACGAAGATGTTCATGCGCTCGACGCCCATGGCCATGGCGGCGCCGGCGGTAACCGCCGAGAACAGCAGCGTCATGGCAAGCAGGCCATAGGTGTTGCGCAGCACCTTGTTGGTGCTGATCGCCTGGCTCTGCTGACGAGTGAGCTGAGTGTCTTGGTATGCCATGGATCCAGGGCTCCCTGTGTCTGATTTGGTCTTGGCAGTTGACCTAGAATGCCGACTCGCGGTTCCCCGCGCAACCCCTTGAGCCGTACATCTCAACGCTGATTACTCGCCCCCAGCAGCCGGCGAGCCACGCCGGCGACGCTGTCGCAGACCTCGCTGCGCGCGGCGTCGAGGGCCGCCAGGTCCATCCAGCGAACGTCCGTCGCATCGTCGGCGGCAGCGGCCTCCCCGCTGCGCCAGGCCATTCTCATGACCACGAGCACATAGTGATAGCGCAGCCTGCCTCGGTCATCGTACTCGATCACGTCGACGGCGCCGATGACCGCCTCGGCGCTGGCCCGCACCCCGGTCTCCTCGAGCAGCTCGCGCTCTGCCGCGGCGGCCAGGCACTCGCCCGCCGCCACCTTGCCGCCGGGCAGCGCCAGGCGGCCGGCATACGGCGCCTGGCCGCTCCGCACCAGCAGGATCCGCCCCTCCCTCACCAGGGCGCAGGCGACGGCAGGCAGCGGATGGGCCACGGCGGCTGGCGGATCCTGCATAAGGTTCACCTCTCCTGATTATCCCGGGTGCTGGACTTCGGCCCCCGGCTAACATCTTGATCCACTGGCGCTCTTGACCCCTCCGCCAAAGCTGGTAATATGCCCAGCCGTGAGCCGGAGGGATGGCAGAGCGGTTGAATGCACCGGTCTTGAAAACCGGCAAGGGTTAACGCCCTTCCAGGGTTCGAATCCCTGTCCCTCCGCCACTTGATTCTCGAAAAGCGCCCCCGCGGCGCTTTTTTCGTATCCGGTCCTCCCGGCCACACCGTCCCACCCTGCAGAGGAGCGCTCCCATGGCACTGAAGGCCACCGTCTACAAGGCTCGGCTGCAGGTCGCCGACATGGATCGCCACTACTACGACGAGCACAGCCTGACGATCGCACGGCACCCCTCGGAGACCGACGAGCGCATGATGCTGCGCCTGCTGGCCTTCGCCTGCCATGCCCACCCGGACCTGGAGTTCGGCCGCGGGGTCAGCACCGACGACGAGCCGGACCTCTGGCGCCGCAACCTGACCGGCGATATCGAGCTGTGGATCCAGCTCGGCCAGCCCGACGAGCGCGAGGTCCGTCGCGCCTGCGGCCGCGCCCGGCAGGTGGTGATCTACACCTACGGCGGCCAGGCCGCCGCCACCTGGTGGGAGCAGTTCGCCGGTAAGCTCGGCACCCTCCCCAACCTGACCGTCATCGACGTCGCACCCGAGAGCGTCACGGCGCTGGGCGAGCTGGCCTCGCGGGGCATGCAGCTCAATGCCACGCTCCAGGACGGCCTGGTCTGGCTGGCGACCCCGGACGCCGCCGTGGAGGTCGCGCTCGAGGTACGTCAGGAGGCGCGCAACGCTCAGTAGAGTCGCAGCCCCACCTTGGTGACGATATTGCCCTGCATCTCGCTGACCACCCAGTGGATGCCGTGCCAGTCCACGTCGTCACCGACCACCGGGTGCCCCCCCACGCGCAGGGAGATGAAGTCGGCCAGGGTCATCTCCTGTTCGGCCGCGCTAAGGGTCAGGCCGTAGACAGTGGCGATGTCCTGCATCCCCGCCTCTCCCTCGAAGGTAAAGGTGCCGAAGAAGGCGCGCTCCTGCTTCAGCTTGGCTTCGCCGTTGAACAGGCGGTTGAGGGCCGGCAGATCCTCGCTGCGCCCGATCACGCAGATCACGTCGCCGAGTTGCAGCCGGGTAGAGCCCTTGGGGTGGAGCATGACGTGATCGCGAAACAGCGCCGAGATCAGCGCCCCCGACGGGAAGCGCAGCAGCCGGATCGGCACATCCTCCAGGTCGGCGTTCTCGACCACGTAGACGAACATCTCGAAGTCGTTCTCGGGCAGGATACCCAGCGGTCCCCGGCGGTTGGGGGTCACGCTGCTCGGCACCTCGACCTTCATCAGCCGCGCCATCCAGCCCAGGGTGCCCCCCTGGACCAGCAGCGAGAGCAGCACAACGGCAAAGGCCACGTTGAAGTAGAGCGAGGCGTTCTCTACCCCGCCGATCACCGGGAAGATCGCCAGCACGATGGGCACGGCCCCGCGCAGGCCCACCCAGGCGATGAAGCCGGTCTCCCGCCAGCGAAACTTGAAGAACGGCTTGATGGAGATCAGGACGGCCAGTGGACGGGCCACGAAGATCAGCGCCAGGGCCACCAGGGCAGCGGGAAGCGCGTACTCGAGCATCTCGCTGGGCGTGACCAGCAGCCCCAGCACAAGGAAGAGGCCGATCTGGCTCAGCCATGCCAGTCCATCATGGACCGGAAGGATGAAGTTGAGATGACGCCCCGGCTGGTTACCGATCATCAGGCCCGCCAGGTAGATGGCCAGGAAACCGCTGCCCCCAAGAAAGCTGGTCACGCCAAACACGCTGAGCCCGAGCGCCAGGGCCAGCAGCGAGTAGAGGCCGGGCGCCAGGTCCACCCAGCGCAGAAGCTTGCCGCTCAACCAGCCTGCACCGACACCGATGGCCAGGCCGAGGCCGAACTGCTGGACCAGCAGCATCAGGGTATCCAGGCTGCCGGAGATCTCACCGATCAGCATCTCCACCAGCACCAGGGTGAGGAAGATCGCCATCGGGTCGTTGGTCCCCGACTCGATCTCGAGCGTCGCCCCGACGCGCTCATTGAGGTTGACCCCCCGCCCGCTCAGCATGGAGAAGACTGCCGCTGCGTCGGTGGAGCCCACGATGGCCCCCACCAGCAGTCCCTGCATCAAGGAAAGATCAAAGATCCACATGGCGAACAGGCCGATCAGTCCGCTGGTGACGAAGACTCCCAGGGTTGCCAGGGTGAGGGCCGGCCGGAAGCCGACCCGGAAGGTCTTGAGCCGGGTGCGCAGCCCGCCGTCGAGGAGGATCATGGCCAGTGCCAGGTGGCCGATGGTGAAGGCAAGGTTGTAGTCGTCGAACTGAATGCCCAGCAAGCCCTCTTCGCCCGCCAGCATGCCCAGAGCCAGGAAGATCAGCAGCAGCGGCAATCCCACCAGGCTCGACAGCCGGCTGGCCAGCACGCTCAGGGCAATGAGCAAGCCGCTGAGCAGGAAGAGCGTATTGATGGCGTCCATGGCATCCTCTACGGGTGGCGAGGCAATATTATCGCATGCGCCCTTAGGCGATGCGACGCCGCCAGCGGGCTGGTCACGGCTTCCAGGCAGCGGCTACACTTGGCAGCCGCCGACCGCCCAGGGTCGCCCAGCCTGCCCATGTCTGAAACCGCCCATGTCTGAAACCGCCCATGCCTGAAACCGCCACGGCCAATCGCTGCCGTACGCTGCCGACCGGACTGGCCCTGCTGCTGCTCCTGTGCGGTGCCCCGGCAGCGGCCGGCGATCCCGAACCGCTGCCGCTGCCACCCCCCTATCCCTCCCTGGACACCACCGTCAGGGTGCCGACGCTGGAGCCGTCTCTCGAGCTGGCCCCGCCCCCGCTGACCGACGCTCCCCCCCAGCGCGAGCTTCGGGTGCCACGCCCCCCCGAGCCGGAGCCCCCGGGCGACGACGAGCCGGTCGAGGCGCTACCGCCCTCCCCCGAGTCAAAGGAGCACACCGGAACGACGGCCGAGGCTATCGCCCCCCGCGCTGGTGATTCGGCCGACTCGGTGCCCAGGGCGGTGGTCTCGCCGGCGGAGCCCTTGGCGCCGCCGCCGATCAAAACGCTGGAGATCGTGCTGGACTGGTACCCCGGCCCACAGCACGCCGCCCTGCTGCTGGCCTCGCAGAACGGTCAGTTGG
>NZ_CP071922.1:2329029-2337815 GCF_017584085.1 Halomonas sp. BM-2019 | reverse complement strand
GCACCAGCGCCACCAGCTCCTGCTCCAGGTCGTCCTCGCGACCCTCGAAGCCATCCTTGGGAATCACCAGACCCACGGGCAGCTGGCCCTTGAGGGCATCGTGGATGCCGATGACCGCGCACTCGGCCACCGCCGGGTGGGCGCCCACCACCTCCTCCATCTCGCCGGTGGAGAGGCGATGCCCCGCCACATTGATGACGTCGTCGGTGCGCCCCATGATGAACAGGTAGCCATCCTCGTCCACGTAGCCGCCATCGCCGGTCAGGTAGTAGCCGGGGAAGGCGGCCATGTAGGCCGCATGGAAGCGCTGGGGATCACCCCAGACTCCCACCAGGCAGCCTGGCGGCATGGGCTGCTTGATCACCACGCTGCCCTGCTCCATGGGCCCTACCCGCTCGCCCTCGCGATCAAGGATCTGCACATCGAACCCGGGGACCGGCACGGTGGCGCTGCCCGCCAGTGGAAGGTGGGCGGGTCGAGGCGTTCGCCGGCCAGGAACAGTGCCTTGAGGCAGGAGATATCGTACTGGGCCAGCAGCTTGCCGTCGGGGTCCTCCTTCTTGATGGCGCGGAAGGCGGTGGGCGCCGTGAAGAAGCTCTTGACCCGGTACTCCTCGATCAGGCGCCAGAAGGCTCCGGCGTCCGGGGTCTTCACCGGCTTGCCCTCGTAGACCACGCTGGTGGCCCCGCGCAGCAGCGGGGCATAGACGATATAGGAGTGCCCCACCACCCAGCCCACGTCGGAGGCGGAGAAGAAGACCTCGCCCGGCGCAATGTCGTAGATGGTGTCCATGGAGTAGGCCAGCGCCACGGCATAGCCGCCGGTGTCACGCACCACACCCTTGGGCTTGCCCGTCGTGCCGGAGGTGTAGAGCACGTAAAGCGGGTCGCTGCCCTTGACCGGCACGCACTCGGCAGGCTCGGCGGACTCGACCAGGGTCGCCCAGTCGTGATCGCGCGGCCCCAGCTCGGCGGGCTGCTGCTCGCGCTGGAACACCACGCAGGCATCGGGCTTGTGGGCACTCTGCTCGATGGCCGCATCGATGATCGGCTTGTAGGGCAGCACCTTGTTGACCTCGACCCCGCAGGAGGCGGCCACTACCACCTTGGGCGCGGCATCCTCGATACGCACCGCCAGCTCATGGGGCGCAAAACCGCCGAACACCACGGAGTGCACGGCCCCCAGGCGCGCGCAGGCATACATGGCGACCAGCGCCTCGGGCACCATCGGCATGTAGATGACCACGCGATCGCCCTTCTCAACGCCCAGCCCCTTCAGGGCGCCGGCGAAACGGGCCACCTGGTCGCGCATCTCGCGATAGGTCAGGGTGCGCTTGCTGTCGGTGACCGGAGAGTCCCAGAAGATCGCCGGCTGATCGCCGCGCCCCTGCTCCACGTGATGATCCAGGGCGGCGTAGGCGATGTTCAACTCGCCGTCGACAAACCAGCGGGCATGATTCGCCTCGTCATACTGGAGAATGGTGGAAGGCGGCGTGAACCAGGGGATACGACGGGCCTGCTCGGCCCAGAAGGCCTCGGGCTGCTCGATGGAGCGGCAAAACTCGTTGGCGTAGTTGCTCATGATCGTCCTGCTGCAGGTCAATGGCATCGGGAAATTGTTGACACTGTAATGCAGAATGTCGCCGCTGCCCTCATACCATAGGCTAACTTTCGACAAAAGGCGGAGAGTTTAGGGGTCACATTGTCAACAACGCGACGCGTCACCAACCCTGACTCAACGCGGCGAGCGCCCTTCCGCCCTCGAACGGGTAGTCTATGCTTTAATCACAAGTGCTAAATCAGGAAAGCACGCTCGCCAGGGAGCGGCGAGACGGGAGCGGCCGCACGGCAGCACCACGGCATGCCATCTTCAGCACCTGCCAGGGCGGGGGTACCCACATGAATGACTCCAACAGCACCGCGGCAAGACTTCTCGGCGGAGGCGACGCGGCCATCGACCAGGCCAGCGACCTGCTAAAGGCCTTGGCCAACGACAACCGGCTGCGGATCCTCTGCCTGCTGGACGGCCAGGAACTCTCGGTGACCGAGCTGAATCGTCAGCTGGCCCTGAGCCAGTCGGCGCTCTCCCAACACCTGGCGATCCTGCGCCGGGAGAACCTGGTGACGACCCGGCGTGCGTCCCAGACGATCTACTATTCGCTGCATGGAGACGGGGCGAAGACCATCATCGAGGCCCTCGGGCGGCTGGGGCTGGCCGACTAGCGTCGGTGCCAGCGGCTGTTCTCCAGCGCCTCGAGCCCCCTCTCCACGGCACGCTCCACCCCCGCGGAGACCGCAGCCCCGACGCGGTCCGCCAGCCGGCGCCGGGGCTCCAGGCGTAGCCGGATGACGCGGGCCTCCTTCATGCGCTCCATCAGATAGGCTTCGCTGGTCCCCAGGGCGTCCACCAGACCACGCTCCACTGCCTCGCGGCCATACCAGGTCTCGCCGGTGGCAACGGCCTCGATGTCCAGGCCCGGGCGGCGCTCCGCCACGTGCCGCTTGAACAGCTCGTGGATGCCCTCCAGGTCCTCGACGAACTTCTCGCGCCCCTCCTCGGTGTTCTCGCCGAGCACGGTCAGGGTGCGCTTGTAGCGACCGGCGGTCAGCACCTCCACATCGATGTCATGGCGCTTGAGCAATCGGTGCACGTTGGGGATCTGCGCCACCACACCGATGGAGCCCACCACCGCGAGGGGTGCCGCCCGCAGCTGATCGGCCCCGCAGGCCATCAGGTAACCACCGCTGGCCGCCACCTTGTCGACGCAGACCGTGGTCTTGAGGCCGGCCTCGCGCAGGCGATCCAACTCGGCGGCCGCCAGGCCATAGGCATGCACCAGCCCGCCGGCGGACTCCAGGCGCACGATTACCTCATCGCCCTTGTCGGCGGCCTCGATCAGCGCCGAGACCTCCTCGGCCAGACGCCCGGTGGCGCTGGCGCGGATATCGCCGTGGAAGTCGATCACCCAGGCCACCGGGCGACGCCCCGCCTCGCCCTTGCGGCCGCTCTTGTCGCGCACCTTGTCCTCGCGGCGAAAGGCCTTGACCAGGCGCTTGCGGGCGCCGGGTTCGCTGGCGGCCAGGGCCAGGCGGCGACGCCGATAGTCCCGGGAATGGTTGAGTTCGTCGACCCTGAGCCGAGTTCGGTCGGCGACCTCGCCGCGCACCCGGGCCAGCAACGCCACCGCCAGGCCGATGATCACCACCAGGCTCAACACCTGGGCCAGGAACATGCCGAAATTGGCCAGCCAATCGTTCATGTTTAGCCTCCACCGCTCCGTGTCCGGGCCGCTCGCTGGCGGCAGCGCCGCTTACCGTCCTGGCGCTTGAATAAAACAACCGTTTGAAATAGTCTGATGGACGTTGCCCCCCCACCCACAGGAGCCCCGATGACCCTCTCCACCTTCGACAAGCTGCAGTCCCGTTTCGATGCCCAGGCCGCCCAGGGCATGGATGAGGTCTTCCAGTTTCACTTCAGCGACGCCGGCAGCCACTATCTGGTGGTCAAGGATGGCAGCCTGGCGATCCAGGAGGGCGAGCATGACGACCCCTCGGTGAGCCTGAGCCTCTCCACCGACACCCTCAAGGGCATCATGAGCGGCGAGGTCAACGGCATGACCGCCTTCATGACCGGCAGGCTCAAGGCGACCGGCAACGTCATGCTCGCGACCCGGCTGACCAGCCTCTTCCCCAACCACTGACCAGCCCCCCGCCAGCCCGGGGCTTCGCCCCGCCTCGGGGCGACCCGAGGCGTTCTAGCGCGAGGCCACCTCGGCCAGGTGCATCTCGATCAGCGCCCGCGAGATCGAGTAGAGCGGCGGCAGCTGGGGCAGCCGGCGCGGCGAGAACCAGGCCGCATCGGCGATCTCCACCCCGTCGATACGGATGCGCCGGCTGGCCGCCTCCGCGAAGAACCCCAGCATCAGCGAGTGGGGAAAGGGCCAGGCCTGGCTGCGAAAATAGCGGACACGCCCCACCGACAGCCCAACCTCCTCGAAGATCTCGCGGCGCACCGCCTCCTCGGCGGACTCGCCGGGCTCGATGAAGCCGGCCAGGGTGGAGTAGCGCCCCGGCGGGAAGCGGGGGCTGCGCGCCAGCAGCAGGGCGTCGCCGTGCGTCACCAGGGTAATGATGCACGGCGAGATGCGCGGGTAGTTGCGATGACCACAGCCGTGACAGTGCATGGCGAACTCGGCGTCGAGCCGCCGGGCCGGCGCGCCACAGCGCCCGCAGAAGCGGTGATCGCGCAGCCAGGCGCCCACCTGCAGCGCCGTGGAGAGCAGGGAGAAGCGCGACTCGGGCAGCCTGGCGAGCCAGTCACGCCCGTCCAGCCACGCTTCGCCGGGTTCCTCCTCCAGCGACAGGGCCACCGGTTCGTCGTTCCAGTAGCAGAGCGGCTGCATGGCCGGCGTCCAGGGCTGCGCCGCCTGCAGCAGCCCGCCGTCGGGACCCGGCGCGATACGCCCATCGGCCAGCCGGATCACCGCGCCCGATTCGACCTCCTGGGGCAGCTCGCGGCGCAGCATCAGTGGGGGGCCCCACCGCCCAGTTGGTCCCAGTGGCACTCTCCCGCCGCCTCGCGGATCCGCGACAGGGTGGCGCGATGGGCCGCCAGCTCTTCCTCGCTGGGTCTCACCACCGTGAGTCGCCCCGGCGCCAGGGCCAGGCGGCGAATGGCCATCCCGCCGCCGGCACTGGCCCCGCCTTCCCCGCCGCCGCTGGCATCCAGCGACAGCGCCGTTTGCCCGCCGGTCATCGCCAGGTAGACGTCGGCGAGGATCTCGGCATCCAGCAGCGCCCCATGGAGCACCCGGTGGCCGTTGTCGATCTCGTAGCGCTTGCACAGGGCATCGAGGCTGTTGCGCTGGCCGGGATGCTTGTCGCGGGCCAGCTTCAGGGTATCGAGGACCCGGCAGCGGTCGGCCACCGGCCCCAGGCGGGGCTCGCCGCGGGACTGGTGAAGCATCGCCAGCTCGTGGTCGATGAAGCCCACGTCGAAGGGGGCGTTGTGGATGACCAGCTCCGCCCCCTCGATGAAGGCCCAGAAGGCGTCGGCGACCTCGGCGAATACCGGTTCGTCGGCCACCCGCTCGTTGGTGATGCCGTGGACGGCCACTGCCTCGGCCTCGATCTCGCGCTGCGGATTGATGTACTGATGGTAGGTGTTGCCGGTAAGGCGGCGATTGACCATCTCCACCGCGCCGATCTCGATCAGGCGATGGCCCTCGCGGGGATCGATGCCGGTGGTCTCGGTGTCGAGAATGATCTGGCGCATGGGGTGTCCTCTGCAGGCCGGGGATGGTGCGCGGCGGGTAAGCGCGAGTCGGGCGCAGCTCGGGGGATCAGGCGCTGGAACGGGCCGCGTCGATGGCCTGATTGGCCAGCTGGTCGGCGCGCTCGTTGCCGGGGTGGCCGCTGTGCCCCTTGACCCAGTGCCAGTCGATGCGGTGCCGGCGGGTCTCCTCGAGCAGTTCCCGCCACAGCTCGGCGTTCTTCACCGGCTGGCGGCCCGCGGTCTTCCAGTTGCGCTTGACCCAGTTATGGATCCACTCGGTAATCCCGCGGCGCAGGTACTCCGAGTCGGTCCAGAGCTGCACATGACAGGGGCGCTTGAGCTCCCGCAGGGCCATGATCGCCGCCATCAGTTCCATGCGGTTGTTGGTGGTGCGCGCCTCGAAGCCGTTGAGGGCCTTCTCGTGCTGGCCGCTCCTCATCAGCACCCCCCAGCCGCCGGGGCCGGGATTCCCGCGACAGGCGCCATCGGTGTAGATGGTCACTTCGGGGAGGGCCTCATCCTGTGTCTCAGTCAACCTCGGTCATCCTTTCCTGTTCCGGCATCAGGCGCCGCGCTTCGAGCCGCGTGGCCCCCAGTGCGGCCCCGCCGAAGGGTTGCGAGAAGCCAAGCCGGGACCCCTGGGTCTGGGCGAGCTGAGGGCGGCGCTCCGCCTGGATCATGTAGCTGTCGCCCAGCGGCAGGTTGTGGCGACGCCCCAATGTCTCGAGCAGGGCGTTGCGCGGCAGCGCACCGGGCAAGTGAAAGCCGCAGTAGTCTACCCGCTCGATCTCGAAGTCGACAAATGCCAGCCAGTCCCCGAGCCGTGCGGGGGTACGCCAATGGCCCCGCCACGGCAGTCGGCGTCGCCGGGACGGCCAGACCCTGGGCAGCCCACCGGCCGAGAGAGGCATCCAGCCGAAGATGATCAGGCGGCCATCGTCGCGGGTCACCCGCGCGGCCTCCTGAAGCATATGATGCGGGTCCTGCACGACTTCCAGCAGATGGTGAATCACCACCAGGCTCAGGCAGTCATCGGGCAGCGGCAGGGCATCCGGCGGGCAGACGAGGGTCGAGGAGGATTCGGCCAGCTCCCGTGTGGGCGCCCAGACCATGGCATGACGCACCGGGCACATGTCGGCCAGGTGATGGGCCATGCCGAGCTCCAGGCTGTGGGCCCCGAAGAGCCGCTCGCAGACCGGCCCCAGGCAGGCGCGCTCGGCATGCCGCAGCCCCTCACCGGCCGGACTGGCCCAGAAGCGACGCCCGTCGCGCACTAGCGCAGCCAGGTCAGAAGTGCTGGGAGAAATTGACATAGCCAGGACTTTCCTCCATTCTAGGCGGATTTTGCGACCCGTTCATGCCCCCTCAGGACGCCATGCCCATGTTGAGCGTGACACCGATTCCCGCGTTTGACGATAACTATATCTGGCTGCTGCGCCAGGATACGAGTTCCGAGATCTGCGTGGTCGACCCGGGCGATGCCGCACCGGTGATCGAGTTGATCGAGCGCGAGGGCCTGACCCTCGGCACCGTGCTGATCACCCATCACCATCCGGATCATACCGGCGGGCTGCCCGAGCTGATCGCGCGCTATGCGCCGCGGGTGATCGGCCCCGACAACCCGAAGATCGCCGGGATCGACGAGCGCGTGGGCGACGGCGACGAGATTCGCGTGATGGGGCGGCTCTTCGAGGTCCACGAGGTACCCGGCCACACCCTCGATCATATCGCCTTCTTCACCGCCGGGATTCCGCCGCTGCTGTTCTGCGGCGATACGCTGTTCAGCGCCGGGTGCGGGCGCCTCTTCGAGGGCACCCCCGAGCAGATGCACGCCTCCCTGACCCGGCTGGCGGCCCTGCCGGACGACACCCTGGTGTTTGCCGCCCATGAATATACCCTGGCCAACCTGCGCTTCGCGTTGGCCGCCGACCCCCACAATCCGGAAGTGACCCGAGCCATGGAGGAGTGTCAGCGCACCCGGGACCTGTACCGCCCGACGCTGCCGAGCACTCTGGCAAGAGAGAAACGCATCAACCCTTTCCTGCGCGCCGGTGACGCCGCCGTGCGCCATGCGGCCTCGAGCCAGGGCAATACCGACAGCGAGGAGGCGACCTTCGCCACCCTGCGCGCCTGGAAAGACCATTTCTGACACTGCCCCGATTGGACGTCATGCGGTTGAACCCGCTGTCGGCGGGACCGCTCACGACCAGGAGGAAACCTTCCGGATGACCTACCACACCCAGCGACGCAAGCTCATCGGCCTGGCCAGCGCCACGGCGCTCCTTGGCGCCCTGATGGCCGGCGTCAGCAGCCAGGCCGCTCCCCTCTCCCCCGAGAAGCGCGCCGCCGCCCAGACCGAACTGACCCGGGCGGCGCTGCCGGCGACGCCCCACTTCTGGGACGCCCTGGCCCTGGAACCGCGTGACGCCTGGAGCCGGCTGCGCGCCAGCTTCCAGTGGCAGGATGAGCTGAGCGAGCCGCGGGTGCAGCAGTGGATCGACCACTACCGCGCCAGTCCCCACAATATCGTCGAGATCACCGAGCGGGCGCGGCCCTGGCTGGCCTGGATCATCGAGCAGGTCGAGGAGCGCGACCTCCCCGGCGAGATCGCCCTGATTCCCTTCGTGGAGAGCTCCTTCGACCCCACCGCCCGCAGCCACCGCGGGGCCGCCGGCCTGTGGCAGTTCATGCCCGGCACCGGCGATGCCCTGGGCCTGCGCCGGGCGGGGGGCTACGATGGCCGGTTGGACGTGGTCGCCTCGACCCGCGCCGCCCTGGACTACCTCGAGCTGCAGGCCGAGCAGTGGTACGACGGCGACCTCGAGCTGTCGCTGGCCGCCTACAACGCCGGCGCGGGCACCGTGAACCGGGCGCGCAGCGCCGCCCTGTCCCGCGGCGAGACCGGCGACTACTGGAGCCTCTCGCTGCCCCGGGAGACCATGAACTACGTGCCCAAGCTCAAGGCCATCGCTGCGATCATCAACGATCCGGAGCAGTTCCAGGTCGCCCTCCCCGAGATCGAGGACGCTCCGGCCTTCGCCAAGATCCCCGTGGAGCGCCCCCTGGCCCTGGACGAGGCCGCCCGCCTCTCCGGCGTTACCAGCAGCGAACTCGCCGAGCTCAACCCGGCGCTGACCAACGGCACCGCGCATCCCAACCAGGCCCGGGTCCTGCTGGTGCCCGCCGACCGTGCCGACACCCTGATGGCACGCCTGGACACCCCGGCGTCGCCGGCCGGCGACGCGGAGAGCTACGTGGTGCAGCAGGGCGACAGCCTCTCGGCCATCGCCTCGCGCCAAGGCGTCAGCGTCTCCCAGATCCGCCAGGTCAACGGCCTCAACGGCGATATCATCCAGCCGGGCCAGGTGCTCGACCTGCCCCACCAGAGCCTCGCCTCACGCTAGCCGAGGGGGCTCGGTCGGCGGCGACGCAAGGAGGCTTGCCAAGGCGCCTGACGCCTGACACCTTATGGCGCACTGCCTCCGGCCCCGAGGGGGCCGGACCGCCAACGA
>NZ_CP071922.1:2325506-2328929 GCF_017584085.1 Halomonas sp. BM-2019 | reverse complement strand
CGTGGGGGGCAGCTTCGACTCCACCAACCCCTTTATCATCCGCGGCACCCCGGCGGCGGGCCTCAGCCAGATCTACGACACCCTGGTGGAGGGCAACCCCGACGAGCCCTTCTCGGTCTACGGACTGCTCGCCTCCGGTATGCGCCTCGACCCGGACCGTGAGTGGATCGAGTTCGACCTGCGCCCGGAGGCGCGTTTCCACGACGGCGAGCCGCTCACCGCCCACGACGTGGTGTTCAGCTTCGAGCTGCTGATCGAGCAGGGCAACCCCTTCTACGGCGCCTACTACGCCGACGTGGAGGCGGTCACCGCCCTGGATGACCATACCGTGCGCTTCGACTTCGCCGAGGTTCACTCCCGGGAGCTGCCGCTGATCGTCGGCCAGCTGCCGGTGCTGCCCAGGCACTACTGGGAGGCGCGCGACTTCACCGCGCCGACACTGGCCGCCCACCCCGGTTCCGGCCCCTACCGGATCGCCGAGGTGGATCCCGGTCGGCGCATTGTCTACGCCCGCGATCCCGACTACTGGGGGCGGGACCTCCCGGTGAACCGAGGCCGCCACAACATCGACCGGCTGGTCTACGACTACTACCGCGACCGCGACATCGCCTGGGAGGCCTTCAAGGCCGGGGTGATGGATTATCGCATCGACGCCCGGGCCGCCACCTGGGCCATCGGCTACGACTTCCCCGCCTACCGCGACGGCCTGGTGCGCCGGCTGACCGTCCCCGACGGCCAGCCGGCGCGCATGCAGGCCTTCGTCTTCAACCTGCGCCGCGACAAGTTCGCCGATCCCCGGGTGCGCGAGGCCCTGTCGCTCACCTTCGACTTCCCCTGGCTCAACGCCAATCTCTTCTACGACGCCTACCGCCGCACCGAGAGCTACTTCCAGAACTCCGAGATGGCCGCCCGGGGGCTGCCGGAGGGGGAGGAACTCGCCCTGCTCGAGCCCTTCCGGGACCAGCTGCCCGAGCGGCTCTTCACCGAGGCGCTGCCCTTCGACCACCCACAGGAGCTGCGCGAGCGCCTGCGCCTGGCCCTGGCGCTGCTGCGCGAGGCCGGCTACGAGGTCGAGGGGGGACGCCTGGTGCACGGCGAGACGGGCCAGCCGCTGACCGTCGAGGTGCTGCTCTTCGACACCGGCATGGAGCGGGTCACCCAGCCGATGCTGCGCAACATGGCGCGCCTGGGCATCCAGGGCAGCATCCGCATCGTCGACATCAACCAGTACCTCAACCGCCTGCGCAGCTTCGACTTCGACATGACCGTGGGGCAGTTTCCCCAGTCCAACAACCCGGGCAACGAGCAGCGCGAGTTCTGGACCAGCGACTTCGCCGAGAGCCCCCAGAGCCGCAACCTGATGGGCCTGGCCGACCCGGTGGTGGATGCCCTGGTCGAACGGCTGATCCGCGCCGACAGCCGCGACGCGCTCAACGCCACCGCCCGCGCCCTGGACCGGGTGCTGCTGTGGCGCTTCCCGATGATTCCCCACTACCACTCCGGCGAGACCCGCATCGCCATCTGGGACAAGTTCGGCTGGCCCGAGCCCTTCCCCGAGTTCGGCATGGATCTCGCCGCCTGGTGGGTCGACGCCGAGCGGGAAGCCGAGATCAATCAGCGCCTGCGCCGCCGCTGATGACGTCCCTGACGCCAACAAGGAAGGTGCCCAAGTGAGCCGCTATATCCTGCGTCGCCTGCTGCTGATGATCCCCACCCTGATCGGGATCATGCTGCTCAACTTCATCATCGTGCAGGCCGCCCCGGGCGGCCCCATCGACCAGATGCTGGCACGCTTCGAGGGCGCCGACGCCATGGCCAGCACGCGGCTCGAGGCCGGCGGCGAGGTGATGGTGCGCGACGAGTCCCGGGGCGCCCGGGGCATCGACCCGCGCTTCATCGAGCAGCTGGAGGCGCAGTTCGGCTTCGACCAGCCCGCCCATGTGCGCTTTCTCGGCATGATGCGCGACTACGCCACCTTCGACTTCGGCAACAGCTTCTTCCGTGATCGACCGGTGGTGGAGCTGATGATCGAGCGGCTGCCGGTGTCGATCTCGCTGGGGCTCTGGACCACCTTGCTGGTCTACCTGATCTCTATCCCGCTCGGCATTCGCAAGGCGCTGACCCATGGCTCGCGCTTCGACGTCTGGACCTCGGGGCTGGTGATCGTCGGCTACGCCATCCCCGGCTTCCTGTTCGCCATCCTATTGATCGTGCTCTTCGCCGGCGGCAGCTACTGGGACCTCTTCCCGCTGCGTGGCCTCACCTCCCCGGACTTCGACGAGCTCTCGACCTGGGGCAAGGTCAAGGATTACTTCTGGCACATCACCCTGCCGGTGGTGGCCATGACCATCGGCAGCTTCGCCACCCTGACCATGCTGACCAAGAACAGCTTCCTGGACGAGATCCACAAGCAGTACGTGCTCACCGCCCGGGCCAAGGGCGCCAGCGACCGCGGCGTGCTCTACGGCCATGTCTTCCGCAACGCCATGCTGATCATCATCGCCGGGCTGCCCGGCGCCCTGATCGCCATCTTCTTCACCGGGTCGCTGTTGATCGAGGTGATCTTCTCCCTGGAGGGGCTGGGGCTGCTGGGCTTCGAGGCGGTGATGCAGCGCGACTACCCGGTGATCTTCGGCACCCTCTACCTCTATACCCTGATCGGCCTGATCCTCAAGCTGATCTCCGATCTCACCTATGTGTGGGTGGACCCGCGCATCGACTTCGAGACACGGGAGTCCTGAGCCGATGGCCGTTTTCTCAAAGACCCTGTTCACAGCCTGGACGGAGCGCCTCTCCCCCATCACCCGCCGGCGCCTGGCGGTGTTCCACGGTAACCGCCGCGCCCGGGTCTCGCTCTGGGTGTTCCTGGCACTCTTCGTGGTGAGCCTGGGCGCCGAGCTGATCGCCAACGACAAGCCGCTGGTGATGCGCTACGACGGCCAGTGGTACGTGCCGCTGCTGGTGGACTACCCGGAGACCGAGTTCGGCGGCTTCCTGCCCACCACCGCGGACTACCACGATCCCTTCGTGCAGGCGCAGATCGCCGAGCACGGCTGGGCGCTCTGGCCGCCGATCCCCTTCTCCTACCAGACCCTGGACATGCAGATGATGCGGCCCTCGCCGGCACCGCCGGACGGACGCCACTGGCTCGGCACCGACGACCAGGGGCGCGACGTACTCGCCCGGGTGATCTACGGCTTTCGCCTCTCGGTGGCCTTCGCCCTGGTGCTCACCGCGGGCTCCCTGGTGATGGGGGTGCTGGTGGGCGGCATCCAGGGCTACTTCGGCGGGCGCACCGACCTGATCGGCCAGCGCTTCACCGAGATCTGGTCGGGGCTGCCGGTGCTCTTCCTGCTGATCATCCTGGCCAGCTTCGTGCAGCCCGGCTTCTGGTGGCTGCTCGGCATCATGCTGCTCTTCTCC
>NZ_CP071922.1:2318473-2325406 GCF_017584085.1 Halomonas sp. BM-2019 | reverse complement strand
GCACCACCGGCACCACCGACATCATTGTAGGAGCGCGATTTATTGATGGTCCGGCACTCCGGCGATTCGCCACTGCCACCGACCATAGCCCCCAGCAACGCCACCACCGCCTGCCAACCCCCCTGCCAGGCCCGCCAACGGGCCAGCGCCCAGCGGGCCTCGGCCTGCTCCTCCAGCGTGGCATCGGGGCTATCCAGCAAGCCCTCCAGCCGCGGTACCATCACCGCCTCGGCACCCCGCCACAGATGATGGTCCCAGGCCAGGGCCCGGTTGCGGCGCGGCAGGCGCCCCTCGGCCCTGCCGTGGCGGCAGTAGTGCAGCCAGGGGTCCATGCCCGCCGCCGCTACGTCGGGATACTCGGCCAGGTACCACTCCGGGTCGAAACTGGGGTCATGGCCGACCGCCGACAGCATCGGCGCCCGACCGCTACTCGAGCCGCTACCAAAGAAGTGCTGCCGCCATTGGCGCATACGTCGAATCGGCAACGCGGCCAGCCTTGGAAATCGCTTCACTCCTACTCCCTCACCGGCCCGAAGGGCGCGCACTGCTCACGCAAACTCAATCGCTGCCAAACAGGTCCCGGGTGTAGACCTTGTCGGCCACATCGCTCAACTCCTCGACCATGCGGTTGGCAAGGATTACATCGGAAAGATCCTTGAACGCCTCCAGCTCGCGGATGACCCGGGAGCCGAAGAAATCCTCCTCTTCCAGCACCGGCTCATATACCACAACCTCGACGCCCTTGGACTTGATGCGCTTCATGACGCCCTGCATGGCGCTGGCACGGAAGTTGTCGGAGCCGCTCTTCATGATCAGGCGATGAACGCCCACAACCCTGGGTTGGCGCTTGAGCACCGACGCGGCGATGAAGTCCTTGCGTGTGCGGTTGGCCTCGACGATGGCCTGGATCATGTTGTTGGGCACATCCTGGTAGTTGGCCAACAGCTGCTTGGTATCCTTGGGCAGGCAGTAACCGCCATAGCCGAAGCTGGGGTTGTGGTAGTGGTTGCCGATCCGCGGGTCGAGCCCTACGCCATCGATGATCTGACGGGCATCCAGGCCGTGGGTCTCGGCATAGGTGTCCAGCTCGTTGAAGTAGGCCACCCGCATCGCCAGGTAGGTGTTGGCAAACAGCTTGATTGCCTCGGCCTCGGTGCTGTTGGTCAGCAGCACCTCGACATCCTGCTTGACCGCCCCCTCCTTGAGCAGCTCGGCGAAGCGCTGGGCGCGCTCGGAGCGCTCGCCAACGATGATCCGCGAGGGGTAGAGGTTGTCATACAACGCCTTGCCCTCACGCAGAAACTCCGGCGAGAAGATCAGGTTGTCGGTGCCGAACCGCTGGCTGGCCGCGGCCGTATAACCCACCGGCACGGTGGACTTGATCACCATCACCGCCTCGGGGTTGATGTCCATGACGTCCTGGATCACCGCTTCGACGCTGCTGGTGTTGAAGTAGTTGGTCTCCGGGTCGTAATCCGTCGGCGTGGCGATAATCACGTAAGTTGCGTCGCGATATGCCAACTCCTTGTCGATTGTGGCCTGAAACCCCAGGTCCTCACGGCGCAGAAATTCAGATATCTCCTTGTCTTCGATCGGAGAAATCCGATCATTCAGCTTCTTGACCTTATCCTGCACAATATCGAGTGCCACTACTTCGTGATGCTGTGCCAACAGCATGGCATTGGAGAGTCCCACGTAGCCGGTTCCGGCAACTGCAATCTTCATCGAAAAAATTCCCTATAAGAATCAAGCAACATCAAAACCAAGCAAGGTGAGTATCCCTTACTCTCTCGTGGCATCCGGAAGGGGGCTCCGCCCCTCCTGCTTGCCGTAGCGAACATAATGCAGCAGTGGGTTTATCCCACTGACGGCCACATCGGGATTTTCATCAAGATACCATTGGCTATCGAAATCAGGGCCCGGGCTGCGCCCCTCGAATCCGCCAAACTTCAAGTAGTGCAAGGCCGGCCTGCTCTTGAATCGAGCATCACCCGCCACATCCGGGTAGCGCTGCAGGTACCAGCTCTTGTTGAAATATCCGGAAGACTCGATTTCCTTCGCGTCCTTCTTGAGCTTCCGTGCGGCACGGTGCTGCTTGCCCAGCGCCCCGGTCAAGACAGACGGCAGCATGCGGGCGGCTCGGTCGGGCTGGTGAACCTCCCCTGGTGCCTCACCACCCAGCTTGGCGAGCTGCTGGTCCTTTTCTTCCAGCATCTGCGTCAAGACTGCCAGCTCTTCGAAACGCGTTTCGACTTCTTTCTCTTTCTCCTGAATTCGATGCTGCAGCTCAGCCTGCAGGGTATTTCGTTCACGACGCTCGGCATTCAGCGTGTCCTTCAGTTCGGCAACCTGCCTTTCCAGCGCAGCCTTTTGCTCTTCTTGCTGCGCCGTGAGCGCCCTATCGTTGCGCTTAGACTCTTTCGCGGCCGCCTCTAGCCTTGCTTGCAGCTGCCTCTTTTCCGCATCGGCCTCTTCGAGCATTTTGGTGAGAGTGGCCAGCTCCTCGAAGCGCGTGGCGATGGCGGCGTCCTTCTCGTCGAGCGTCTGCTGCCACTTGGCCTGCAGGCGGCCGCGTTCGCTGCGCTCGGCATCCAGCGTGCCCTGCAGCTGGCTAAGCTGCTGGCCAAGCTCGGCCTTCTCGACCATCTGGCGCTCAGCGGCATCTCGCAGCTGCTCGCACTCACGCTGGGCATCCTGCACCTCGGCCTGCAATTCGGCCTCACGCTTCGCCCGCTCGCCCTGCTCTCGCTCCAACCGCTGCTGCAGCGAACCGGCCTGCTCCTGGGCTTTAACCAGCGCGTGTTCACGCTGCTGCAACTGCTGCTCCAGGGCACGTTTTTCCTCACCGTTGCGCTTGAGCTTCTGGTTCAGCGCATCACGCACCCGGCTGGCTTCGGTCAGCGCCTCGGCCTGCCTGGCCAGTTCCCCCTGCAGGCGGTCCAGTTCGAAGCGGTGGGACTGCTGGGCCAGCTCGGAGCGCGCCTCGCTCGTTTCTTCCAGTCGTTTCAGCTGCTCGCCATGCAGCTGGCGCTCGGCCCGCAGGCTGGCGAGTTCGGCGGCCTGCTGCACTGCTTCCTCGCTCTGGGCCTCCTGGCGGTGCTTTACCGCCTGCAGCTCCCGGGTAAGCCCGGCGCGGCTCTCCTGCAGCTGGCTGACCTGCTCCGCCAGGTGCCCACGCTCATGGGCGTGGCGCTCCTCCAGCAGGGCGAGCTGCTGGGTGGCCCGTTCGAGCTCGCGGCTGCGCGCCTGAAGCTCCTGTTCGAGCTGCGCCTTGGCCTCGCCTTCGCCCGTGATCCGCTGGCTCAGCTCTTCCAGCTGTTCGCTCAACTCGCCTGTGCGGCAGCGCTCCCGCTCCGCCACCAGCTGGTCCAGGCAGCCGCGACCGAGGCGGGCGAAGACGTCCTGCACCACCCGAGCACTCTGGGGCATCTCCCAGGTCGTCAGCAGCCGCTCCAGCAGCGGCGGCACGTCGCTGCCCAGCATCAATAGCCCCAGGCCATCGCCGTGGGGGAAGGTCACGTGCGGCGCCTGCTGCTTGAGCGAATCGTAGGCGCGAAACAGGTCACAGCCCGGTTCACGCCGTGCGATCCCGACCATGGCCACCACCCCCCGCGACGACAGGCGCGAGCGCCAGCGTTCGATGATCTCCTCAACGCCGGTATCGTCCCAGGCGGCACTCACCACCAGCAGGTCGGTTCTCGCCGGCTCGAACTGCCCAAGCGCACGCAGCGAGGTGGTTGCCAGCCGCTGCGCCAAGCCACCGTAGCGGCGGCGCGCTTCCTCTTGAACCCGGTTCGGCGCTTCCCCCTCCGCCACCAGGTAGCAGCTCGCGTTGAGCCCAAGCCGTGACAGCGCCTGACAGATGCCGAGATGCGCCCCCCCCTCGGCATCCCCCAGGATCACGCTCTGCTCCGGCTGCAGCGCCTCGACCAGCCAGAACAGCAGGGGCAAGTGCTCGAGCCAGGGCGAGGGGGCCAGGTGGTCCGGCTGCCAGAACATCGACCCCTGGGCCAGCGTCTTGAGAGAGGGGGTCAAGGACAGCTCACGCGAGCCTTGCTTGGCTACGTCCATGCAGATTCACCCATTGCGTGTTACCGAAAGGAAAGAAACCGTTAATAGCCTGCTTCGCTGGCCAGGGTGGCATTGGCGGCCAGCCAGCCGGGAATATGGCCACAATCGAAGGAGCGGCCGTGCATGCGATAGGCCTGTACGCCCTCGCCTTCCCGCATCAGCCGAGCGATGGCATCGGTAAGCTGAATTTCGTTGCCGGCGCCGGGCGGCAGGTCGCTCAGCAGCTCCATGATGCGATAGGGCAGGATATAGCGGCCGATCACCGACAGGCGCGACGGCGCCTTCTCGGGCGAAGGCTTCTCTACCACGCCACGCATGGGCAGGCTTTCACCGCCGGCGGGCTCTTCGCCGCCACAGTCGACGATGCCGTAGCGCTGCACCTCCTCCCTGGGCACGGCCTCCACCATGATCTGCGCCTGGGCCGTGGCTGCCCACTGCTGGGCCATGCGACTGAGGTCGTCGCGCTCATCCTGCGGCTGTGGTTTGACCAGCACATCCGGCAGCAGCACCGCGAAGGGCTCATCCGGCTGCAGCAGCTGCCCGGCACAGAAGACGGCATGACCAAGGCCGCGCGCCTGGGGCTGGCGCACGCTGGTCACCTTCAGCTCCGGCGGGGCGATGGCGCGGACCATCTCCAGCAGCGCCGTCTTGCCGTTCTTCTCCAGGCTGGCCTCCAGCTCGAAGTGGGTATCGAAGTGATCCTCGATGGCCGACTTCCCGGTGCGGGTGACCAGGATGATCTCGTTGAGGCCGGCCTTGAGGGCCTCTTCCACTACATGCTGGATGATGGGGCGATCGACCACCGGCACCATCTCCTTGGGAATGGCCTTACTGATCGGCAAAAGCCGGGTGCCAAACCCCGCAACCGGAATGATGGCCTTGCGCACGATGGCAGGGGGAATGCCTTGCATGATCCTGTGTTCCTCGCTTATGTCTGGTTTGCCTGACGCTTCAGCCGCGCCAGGCCCTTCTCGTGTTTGACCCAATCGACGGTGAAGCCATAGCGCTGCGCCCAGGCGTCGACGATGGCCTTCTCGTCGGCCCGCTTGGCATCGTCCAGCCACACCTCGGCCGAGTCGCTGAGCTGTTCCAGGAGTGCCGGCAACGCCGGATAGCGCACAAAGCGGACGCTGGATTGCGCCGGCCCATCCACCACCAGCAGATCGATGGGGCCGAGCCCCTTGAGGGCATCTTCCGAATACCAACTGGGTGTGGCTGGTGGTTCGCCCTTCTCGTCTTTCTTGTCTTTCTTGGCCTTCTCGGCTTGGTTTTCCTTGTCGCCTTTCTCGCCGTTATCCACCGACGACTGTGCGGCTGGATGCTCCCCCGCCCAGGGTGTCATGGGGGCTTCGCGAACCTCGGCCCAGGCCTTGAGGTACTCACGCGCCAAGGCGGCGCGAGCGCGCTCGGCATAGGCGTTGAGGTGATCGATGGCCACCAGCCGGCCCATACCGTTCTGGCGCAGCGCATCGGCGATGACCAGGCTGGAGGCACCGGAGCCCAGGCTGACCACCCGGTGGGGGCGATGCTCGCGCACCCACTCGTGCAGGTCGAGTAGCACATCCGGCGCCATCTCGCGGCCGTAGAGGTGCGGCAGCCGCCGCTGCAGGCGCAGCGCTTTCGTCAGCCAGTGGAAACTCTCCGCCTGGCGAAAGCTGATGGACTCCCCTCCAGCGGCAGATGGCGCCTCTGCCCTGCCCGCCTTGGCAGCTTTCTCCCCGGCCGCTTTCTCGCCACTGGCCTTGGCGCTGGCGGGCTCCGCGGCCTGAGCGGCCGGTTTCCTTGCCGCCTGGGCCTGCTCATAGAGCTGGTGGGTGAGCTTGTAGGGGTGGCGCGCCGCGAAATCCTTGCTGAAGTAGGCCATGTTCATGCGGCGCAGGAAGGGGGAATCCTCCATCCACTCGTGCTTCTGCTCGTAGATGCGAAACAGGCGGTAGCCATGTTCCATCAGGTAGTCGTCGATCAGGCGGTAGTAGGTCTGCTGGGTGCCTTCCGGGTTCAGCCCCGCCTCGATGTAGATCACATCGATGCGCTGCTCGCTGAGCAGACCCTTGGCCCCACGCAGCACCTGCATCTCGTAGCCTTCCACATCGACCTTGAGCAGGGAGATACGCCGGTCGGTGAAGTTATCCGCCAGGCTATCCAGGGTGACGCAATCGACTTCGAAGGCAGTGGCATTGCTGCTCGCCGCAGACTCACCTCTTTCATCGACGCTACCGATCACCTTGGACATGGTATCGGCATCCTTCATCACCACCCTGCCCGGTGTGTCCCCCAAGGCAACGTTGTAGAGATTGAGGGAGCGTTTCTTGAAGACTCGCTTGGCGTTTTCACCAAGAGCGGCGAAGGTGGTGGAATTCGGTTCGAAGAGGTGCGCTTCAGACGGCGAAAGTGGAGATTCAGCGACAACTTGAAACTCGTTTCCCTTGTGTGCACCCGCATCAACAAAGCCAAGACAGCCGCTCGAGAAATAAGGCTGAATTTCTTCTAGAAATTGTTGTATTGATGTATTCGCCACCATATACCTCTTTGATCATCATCCATGGCTTACACAAGGTCATCAACGCAAGCCCTAAATGTAACATTACCCTTATCAATCCGTAACTATTCAGGTAGCTGCGGATAGCCTGTCGCCAACCACCTGATTCGTCTGGCATAGTGTGCCTGACCCTTCGACACGCTCTTACGGTGACACGACCATCAGCGATATCAATGTCGGCGAGGCCCTGGAGCGGGTCCGGCAGCAGCTCAAGGAAGACCAGACGGTCCAGGGAAAACGCACGAAAGCCATCAGACCGCGAGAACGTCCGCCAGGTAGGTCTCATCTAGCGCCGCTTTCTTCTGTTTTCGACGCACACCGCC
>NZ_CP071922.1:2312427-2318373 GCF_017584085.1 Halomonas sp. BM-2019 | reverse complement strand
CGCTGGGCGCCATGGACCTGCTGCCGGGCAACGCCGCGGTCAGCGGCAAGCGCCTGCTGGGCGACACCGACCTCGCCCGACTGAAGCCCAGGGCCTGGCAGGGGCTGCGCGGCGGCCGCGTCGGCTTCGTCTTCCAGGAGCCGATGACCTCGCTCAACCCGCTGCACACCGTGGGCAAGCAGATCGGCGAGACCCTGCGCCTGCACCAGGGGCTGACCGGCCGCGCGGCCCGCGACCGGGTGCTCGAGCTGCTGGCCCGGGTCAGGCTGCCGCGCCCCCAGGAGCTGATCGGTGCCTGGCCCCACCAGCTCTCCGGCGGCCAGCGCCAGCGGGTGATGATCGCCATGGCCATTGCCAACGACCCGGAGTTGCTGATCGCCGACGAGCCCACCACGGCGCTGGATGTCACCGTGCAGCAGGAGATCCTGGCGCTGCTCGCCGAGCTGCGCGACCGCCACGGCATGGGCATGCTCTTCATCACCCACGACCTCAACCTGGTGCGCCGCCACGCCGACCGGGTCTGCGTGCTCTACCGGGGATGCGAGCAGGAGACCGGTCCGGTGGACCGGGTCTTCGACTCGCCGGCCAGCGCCTATACCCGCACCCTGCTCGACGCCGAGCCGGAGGGGCGCCCGGCGCCGGCACCCCGCGGCGCGCCGCTGCTGGCCGCCCGGGGGCTCGGGGTGAGCTTCCAGCGGCCGAAGAAGCTGTTCATGAAGCGCCCCCCGGCCTTCGAGGCGGTCCGGCCCCTGGACCTGGCCCTGGCCCCCGGCGAGACCCTGGGCATCGTCGGCGAGTCCGGCTCGGGCAAGACCACCCTGGCCCTCGCCCTGCTGCGCCTGACCCCGAGCCAGGGCGAGATCACCTTCGGCGACGCCCACCTGGATAGCCTCACCGGCGGGGCGCTGCGGCGCCAGCGCCAGCGCTTCCAGATCGTCTTCCAGGACCCCTTCGGCTCGCTCTCGCCTCGCCTGCCCGTCTCGGCGATCGTCAGCGAGGGGCTGCGCTTCCACCACCCGGAGCTGGGTGAGGCCGAGGTCGCCCGCCGGGTGGCCGCGACCCTCGCCGAGGTGGGCCTGCCGGCCGACTGCGCCGACCGCTACCCCCACGAATTCTCCGGCGGCCAGCGCCAGCGCATCGCGGTGGCGCGGGCGCTTATCCTCGAACCGGCGCTGCTGGTCCTCGACGAGCCCACCTCGGCCCTGGACCGCACCGTCCAGAAGCAGCTGGTGACCCTGCTGCGCGACCTCCAGGCCCGCCGTGGCCTGAGCTACCTCTTCATCAGCCACGACCTGGCCGTGGTGCGCGCCATGGCGCACCGGGTGTTGGTGCTCAAGGAGGGAGAGGTGGTGGAGAGCGGCGACTGCCTGGAGGTGCTGGAGAACCCCCGCTCCGAGTACACCCGTGCCCTGGTGGTCGCGGCGGGGCTTACGCCCCGGGTGGGATGAGCAGCGAGTCACACGGACGCGCCAGCGATGCCGTCATAGAAATCCGGGATGGCGTCGCTTCACGCCAACCTGCGAAGGCCCTATTTTAAGAAGAATCGTCAGCACCCTGCTGTAGGGCCTTCTGAGCTTCCGCTTCGATGGCGTCCAGCACCTCTCCAGGCACCTGGTAGCGAAACTGCTTGCGGCGATTCTTCGATAGCACTCCCTCATGGCTCAAGCACATCATCACCAGGCGGGACAGGTCGCTGCCGCGCACATCGAAACGCGCATCGATGGCACGATAGACGCGATCAAAGCAGGCCAGGTAGCGAGTTTCTGCCTTGAGGTCCTCCCTCAGCGCCTCGCGCGCCATACTCAGCGTGAAAGCCACCGCCTGAGTAGCATCCCAGTAGCGATAGAGGCTTTCGCTGCCCTCGAAGTGGAATTCATGGTGGTCGGCATCGATCCAGTTGACCCGCCACTGTTCCCTAGCGGGTGTCGAGAAGGCTTCGAGTGCCGCGAGGTAATCGACTTCATGCCGTTTCATGGCGATGGAGATGGGCAGCAGATTGCCCCGCGGCAATTCGCCCAGCCGGCACAGCGTATGGTGCAGCAGGAATCGAGAGATGCGTCCGTTGCCATCCATGAAGGGGTGGAGGAAGACGAAGCCGAACGAGATCACGGTGGCGGCCACCAGTGCCGGCACCCTCTCGGCTGACGGAGCATCCGGCACCTCTGATAGCGCATTGGCCCACCTCATGAGCGCTTCCATCAAGGTCTCGCAGAGCTCGGGAGGGGGTGGCAGGTAGCTGACACCGATAGCACCCGGCAGCCCATTATGCAGATAGTTCTGCTCATGGCGAAAGGCCGCTGCATTGTCGAAGGGGTTGCTGACAACGCTGTTCTGAAGAGCAACCAGATAGCCTTCATCCAGTGGCTGGCCGTCATGTGCCGTGCGCAGCAGCTGCATGAAACGCCGTTGCTTATTGGGAGAGGGCGATTCGCGCTCGATTTCAAACGAGGACTGCGTCTCGCTGAGATAAGCCCACTGGATGGCGCGGTCCAGCATTCCAGGCGGCAGGGAGGCCATGAAGGCACGCGCTTCGGCCAGCACCTCCTCCTTCAGTAGCGCCTCGATCTCGGGCGTCCGCCGCACCACGGCGCAGTACTGGAGGGTACCCAGGCCGTTGACGTCTACCCGCCAACGGCTGTTGCGCCTGGCCGGCCCCGTCACGTAGCGCTCGGAGTCGAACAGCGGCACGGCGCGCCCCTTGACCGAAGGTTCCAGCGGCAGCCGGGCCACGAAATTCTCGTAGAGACAGGCCAGGCGACGCAGATAGATGCCGTTGGGCGACGCCTCCAGTGCCGCGACAAGCGGCTCGACCGGTAGATGAGGCAAGGTCTCGGCAAGAATTGCCAGGTCCACGCCCTCATGCTTCAGGGCAAACAGCAGATGCGAGAGAAGATCATCATCGGCAGGCGCACGCTCAGGCGGCACCGCCAGCTCCGCTTCGAGCCACATCAGGCGTGTCACCGGTCGCACGCGCGCCGGGCATCGCGGCGGCAGGACGCCCAGCGTCAGGTGCTCGTGGAGATGCGCATAGCCAACGTTTTTCATCAACTGACCCGTCAGGCGAGACATTTCGTTCACTACAGCAAGAAAAATTTCAGCTCTCAACCAATGGAGGATTTTTTCTTGACCATAATGCCCGCTGCGCCACCGGGGCCAGAGTCAGAAGGCCGCGACCTCCTCGGGGGTCAGCTCGCGCCACTCGCCCTCGGCCAGCCCACCCAGCGCAAGCGGCCCGATGGACTCGCGGTGCAGCGCCACCACCCGATTGCCGATGGCGGCGAACATGCGCTTCACCTGGTGATACTTGCCCTCCTGGAGGGTCAGCTCGGCCACCCTGGACTCGCGCATGGTGAGCTCCGCCGGGCGTGTCGGCGTCGCCTCGCCGTCGAGCTCGATGCCCTCGGCGAAGGCCGCGATGGCGCGGGCCAGCGCCTCCCCCTCCAGCGGCTCGGCCAGGGTCACCCGATAGACCTTGCCACAGCGGTGCTTCGGCGAGGTCACCCGATGGGACCACTGGCCGTCGTCGGTGAGCAGCACCAGGCCGGTGGTGTCCACGTCCAGGCGCCCCACCGGCTGCAGGCGCTCCACCTTGGGCAGCTCGATCAGGTCGATCGCCCGCGGGTAGAGGGTGCGTCGGGCGGTACACTCCACCCCGATAGGCTTGTGCAGCATCACGTAGCGCAGCCCCACCAGCGCCAGGGGCTCGCCGTTCCAGGTCACCCGGCTCGCTTCGCCGATCTGCGTGGCCGGATTCTTGACCACCTCCCCCTCCACCTGGACCTCGCCGCGATGTAGAGCCTTCTTGGCCAGGCTGCGAGTCAGCTCGGTGGTCTCGGCGAGGAAACGGTCCAGGCGCATCAGAAGCCCACCCCGTCGGAGAGGGTGAAGTGGTCGGCGTCTCGCCAGGCCGGGAACTTCTCCCGGAAGGCCCGGAGCTCCGCAAGCGACAGGGTGCCGGTCTTGACGAAGGGCTGCCCCTCGGGCTCGTCGATCAGCACCTCCCCCTTGGCGTCGATCAGCATGGAGTCGCCGGCATAGGGCAGCCCCTTGGCATCCTCGCCCACCCGGTTCACCCCGATCACCGGGCAGAGGTTCTCGATGGCGCGGGCCTGGAGCAGGATGCGCCAGGGGTGGCGGCGCGGTGCCGGCCAGTTCGCCACGCAGAGCAGGGCGTCATACTCGAAGTGCTCGTCGGGCGCCGGCTGCTGGCGCAACCAGACCGGGAAGCGCAGGTCGTAGCAGACGCTGAGCAGGATACGGAACCCCTTCAGCTCGACGATGACCCGTTCATGGCCCATGGCATAGCGCTCGTGCTCGCCGGCCATGCGGAACAGATGGCGCTTGTCATAGGTCGCCAGGCTGCCGTCGGGACGCGCCCACACCAGGCGGTTGAGGTACTCCCCGCGCTCCACCACGGCAACGCTGCCGGTGACCACGCAACCGCGTTGGTGGGCCTGCTCCCGCAGCCAGGCCACGGAGCGGCTCTCTTCCATGGGCTCGGCCATCTCCCGGGAGTTCATGGTGAAGCCGGTGGCGAACATCTCGGGCAGCACGATCAGGTCGGTCTGGTCGCGTCCGAGTTCGTCCAGCGTCTCCTCCAGCATCCGGCAGTTGGCCTCGGGGTCTTCCCAGCGCAGGTCGCACTGCACCAGGGTGGTTCTCAGCTCGCTCATGGGGGCTCCCGTCCGGGGTCAGTATCCTTCCCCAGCCTACCCCAGTGCCGCGTCCTCGTCAGCCGACGCGCAGCCGCCGTGGCGCGCGGGCGCATAGCCTGCTAAGTTGTTTGCTTTTCCATGCGAGGCTGCCATGTCCGCCAATCCTGCCTCCCTGCCCGACCGCGAAACCGGCAAGGGTGTCGCCTTCGGCCTCGGCGCCTATCTCGCCTGGGGCTGCTTCCCGCTGTTCTTCGCCCTCTTCGAGGGGGTCCCGGCCTTCGAGATCCTGGTCCATCGGATCCTCTGGTCCTGCCTCTTCCTGGTCGGCCTGGTCAGCCTGCTGGGGCGCTGGCCCCCCATCCGCAAGGCGCTCGGCGAGCCGCGGCGCCTGGGCCATGTGCTGGGCTGCGCCATCCTGATCGCGGTGAACTGGGGGCTCTACATCTATGCCGTGGAGACCCGCCATGTCCTTCAGGCGAGCCTGGGCTACTTCATGACGCCGCTGGTCAACGTGGCCCTGGGCATGCTGGTCCTGCGCGAGTCCATGCACCGCCTGCAGGCCGTGGCGGTGGGGCTGGCGACCTTCGCCATCCTGGTCCAGCTGCTGCTGCTGGGCGAGCTGCCCTGGATCAGCCTGGCGCTGGCCTTCTCCTTCGGCACCTATGGCCTGCTGCGCAAGCAGGTGCCGCTGGATGGCCTCTCGGGGCTGTTCGTCGAGACCCTGCTGCTGCTGCCGCTGGCGCTGCTGGCACTGCTGTGGCTGAGCCAGGCCGAGCTGTCGCATTTCCTCGCGGGCACCGAGGTCACGCTGCTGCTGATGGCCAGCGGCGTGGTCACCGCCCTGCCGCTGCTCGCCTTCGCCGGCGCCGCCCGGCGCCTGCGCCTGGCGACCCTGGGCTTTCTGATGTACATCAACCCCAGCATCCAGTTCCTGATCGCCCTGGCGGTCTTCCGGGAGCCCCTCTCGGCGGTCCAGCTCACCACCTTCCTGCTGATCTGGGCGGCGCTCGCCCTCTATTCCTGGTCGGCCTGGCAGGGGCGGTCGAGGCCGTCAGTGGCCAAGTAGGCCGATCGCGCGCGGCGGCGCCTTCCGCTACCATCGAGCCATGTCCCTCGCCGCCTCCGCCGCCTCCCCGCCCCGCCTGCTACTGGTGGGGGCCGGCCATGCCCACCTGCATCTGCTCCGCCATGCCGCCGCGTTCGAGGGGGCCGAGGTGATGCTGGTGGATCCCGGCGGCTTCTGGTACTCCGGGCGTGCCGCGGGCATGCTGTCGGGACGCCTGCTACCCAC
>NZ_CP071922.1:2306629-2312327 GCF_017584085.1 Halomonas sp. BM-2019 | reverse complement strand
ATGATGACCAACGCCGAGGTCGTCGGCCCGCTGGGCGGCGGGGTGGGGGTACGCCGGGATGCCACCCGTGGCGGCGAGGACAGCCTCAGCCTGCTCGAGGCAGACCACCTGATCCAGGCCGGGGGGCTGGTGCCGCCCGGCGTCCTGGCGACCCTGGGGCTGCCCCTCTACCCGGAGCGAGGCCTCGCCGTGGCGGACACCCTGCAGAGCCTGGGCGACCCCGATATCTTCGCCGCCGGCGACTGCGCGGCCCTGCGCGACCACCTGCTGCCGAGACTCGGGGTCTACGGGGTCAGGCAGGCCCCGGTGCTGCTGGACAACCTCGCCGCCCGCCTGGCGGGTCGGCCGCTGAGGCCCTATCACCCCCAGCCGCGCGCCCTGGCTATCCTCGATCTGGGCCTGGGCCTCGGCCTGGCGATCCACGGCCGGCACTGGTGGGCCGGCCGCGGCGCCCTGCTCTGGAAGCGCTGGCTGGACCACCGCTTCATGCACCAGCTGCGCTGAGGCCCCCGCTTCACGCCTGGCTGGCGGCCAGCGCCTGGTCGAGGTCGGCGAGGATATCGTCGATATGCTCGATGCCGATGGAGAGGCGAACCATGTCCGGCGTCACGCCCGCCTTGACCAGCTCCTCGTCGTTGAGCTGCCGGTGGGTGGTGGAGGCCGGGATCGACGAGCAGGTCTTGGCATCGCCGATGTTGACCAGGCGCAGGATCATGCCCAGGGCATCGTAGAAGCGCGTCCCCGCCTCGCGGCCGCCCTGGATGCCGAAGCTGAGGATCCCCGAGGCGCGGCCGCCCATGTATTCCTGCGCCAGGGCGTGATCCTTGTGGTTCGGCAGCCCGGCATACTGGACCCAGGTCACCGCGGGGTGGCCCTCCAGATACTCGGCCACCCGCTGGGCGTTGTCGCAGATCCGCTCGATGCGCAGTGCCAGGGTCTCGAGCCCCTGCAGCAGGTTCCAGGCCGCCTGGGCGGAGAGCGCCGCCCCCATGTTGCGCAGCGGTACCACCCGGGCGCGCCCGATGAAGGCCGCCTCGCCCAGGTCCCGGGTATAGCAGACCCCGTGGTAGGAGACGTCGGGCTCATTGAGCAGCGGAAAGCGCTCGGCGTGGTCGGCCCAGGGAAACTTGCCGGAATCGACGATCACGCCGCCCACGGTGGTGCCGTGGCCGCCGATGTACTTGGTGGCCGAGTGGATGACAATGTCGGCGCCGTGCTCGATGGGCCGCCACAGGAAGGGGGTCGGCACGGTGTTGTCGACGATCACCGGCACGCCATGACGGTGAGCCAGATCGGCCAGGGCCTTGATGTCCACCACGCCGCCGGAGGGATTGCCGACCGTCTCGCAGAACACCGCCTTGGTGCGCGCATCGATCAGCGCCTCGAGGCCGGCCAGGTCGTCCTTGTCGGCAAATCGCACCTCGATGCCCTGGCGCGGCAGGGTGTGGGCGAAGAGGTTGTAGGTGCCGCCATAGAGCTCGCTGATGGAGACGATGTTGTCGCCCGCCTCGGCGATGGTCTGGATGGTGTAGGTGATGGCGGCCATGCCCGAGGCCACGGCAAGACCGGCGAGGCCGCCCTCGAGCGCGGCGACGCGCTGCTCCAGCACCGCACAGGTGGGGTTCATGATCCGGGAATAGATGTTGCCCTCGACCTTGAGGTCGAAGAGGTCGGCGGCGTGCTGGGCGCTGTCGAAGGAGAAAGACGTCGTCTGGTGGATCGGCACCGCCACCGAGTGCTGGTCGTCGGGGGCATAGCCGTGGTGCAGGGCAATGGTTTCGCGTTTCATGATGTGTCCTTGCGGTTGTCGTGGGGTATGGCGGCTGCCGGCGTATTTCACCTGATGCTAACCAACTCTGAACGCCACCACTAATATCGTTTAGTCTCTAGGCTCAGCCCCGCTAACGAACGAAGAACGGATGCTCAAGCGCTACCTGCCGATCCTCACCTGGCTGCCCCACTACAACCGCCGGCTGGGCGGTGCTGACCTCCTGGCCGGCCTGATCGTCACCGTGATGGTGATTCCCCAGTCGCTGGCCTACGCCCTGCTCGCCGGCCTGCCCGCGGTGGTAGGCCTCTACGCCAGCATCCTGCCGGCGGTGCTCTATGCCCTGCTCGGCACCAGCCGCACCCTGGCGGTGGGCCCGGTGGCCATCATCGCGCTGATGACCGGCGCCGCCCTCTCCGGGGTGGCGACCCCGGGCACGCCCGAGTACCTGCAGGCCGCCCTGGTGCTGTCGCTGCTCTCCGGGCTGATGCTGGTGGCCATGGGCCTGTTGCGTCTGGGCTTCTTCACCAACTTCCTGAGCCACCCGGTGATCGCCGGCTTCCTCTCCGCCTCGGGGATCCTGATCGCCGCGAGCCAGGCCGCCCACCTGCTGGGCATCGAGGCCAGCGGCTATACCGCCACCGCCCTGCTGGTCAGCCTGGCCGCCAACCTCGCCGCCGTTCACTGGCCGACCCTGGCCCTGGGCGGGGGCACCCTGCTGTTTCTGCTGCTGTGCCGCCGTTACGCCAAGGCGCAGCTGTGCCGCCTGGGCCTGAGCGCCCCCACCGCCGCCCTGCTGGCCCGCTCGGGGCCGGTGCTGGCGGTGCTGTTCACCACCGGACTCAGCTGGCACTTCGCCCTGGCCGATCACGGCGTGGCGGTGGTCGGCGCCATCCCCGGCGGGCTGCCGCCCCTCACCCTGCCCGGCTTCGATGCCTCGCTGTGGCGCGCCCTGCTGATCCCGGCGCTGCTGATCAGCGTGGTGGGCTTCGTGGAGTCGATCTCCATGGCCCAGATGCTGGCGGCGCGCCGACGCCAGCGCATCTCGCCCAACCAGGAGCTGATCGGCCTGGGCGGGGCCAACCTGGCGGCGGCCTTCTCGGCGGGCATGCCGGTCACCGGGGGGCTGTCGCGCACCGTGATCAGCGACGAGGCCGGCGCCCAGACGCCCATGGCCGGGCTCTTCGCGGCGCTGGGCATCGGCCTGGTGACCCTGGCCTTCACGCCGCTGCTGCACCATCTACCCATCGCCACCCTGGCCGCCACCATCACCGTGGCGGTGCTCACCCTGGTGGACATCCCGATGATCCGCCAGACCTGGCGCTACTCCCGGGCCGACTTCTCGGCCATGGCGGTGACCATCCTGCTGACTCTGGTGGAGGGAGTGGAGGCCGGCATCATCAGCGGGGTGCTGCTCTCCGTGGGCCTGTTCCTCTACCGCACCAGCCGCCCCCACAGCGCCATCGTGGGACGCATCCCCGGCACCGAGCACTTCCGCAGCGTGCAGCGCCACGAGGTGGAGACCCTGGGCCACGTCGCCTTCCTGCGCATCGACGAGAGCCTCTACTTCGCCAACGCCCGCTACCTGGAGGATACCGTTCACGCCCTGGTGGTGCGCCGTCCGGAGCTGGAACATGTGGTGTTGATCTGCTCCGCGGTGAACCTGATCGACGCCTCGGCGCTGGAGAGCCTCGACGCCATCAATGCCCGCCTCAAGGAGTCGGACGTCACCCTGCACCTCGCCGAGGTCAAGGGACCGGTGATGGACCGCCTCAAGCGCAGCGACTTCCTCGACGACCTGACCGGGCGGGTCTTCCTCAGCACCTACGCCGCCTGGCAGGCGCTGGGCAACCCGCCCGAGTAGCGGGCGGGGCCGGGAGGGGGCATACAAGGCTGTAGGTAATCGTTAAGATGGAGCCAAGGGGGTGCGCCCCCGGGAAGCCCCCGCTCGAGAAGGACACCCCTCGCCATGGCTTCGACCGACAGCTCGCCCGGCCGGCTCCGCGTCCAGGACGGGCGACTCCACATCAGCGGAAGCTGGACCCTCGAGCACCACGCCGCGCTCAAGGCCCTGGTACGCTCGCATCGCGGCGGCGCCGAGGTGGCCGCCGCCGACGAGTCGGTGGATCTCTCCGGCCTCGCCGGCCTGGATACCGCCGGCGCCCGCCTGCTGGTGGCGCTGCTCGGCGCCGAGCGGATGGCCGACGTGGCCCGCTGGGCGCCCGACCTGCCCGAGGCGCGCCAGGCGCTGCTCGCCACCGTCGCCCGGGTGCTGCGCGAGCCCCTGGAACCGCAACCCCCGCGCCGCTCTCCCCTCGGCGATCTGCTGGTCGATATCGGCGAGCGGGTCGGCGGCCTGTGGCGCCAGCAGCGCCAGCTGCTCGCCTTCATCGGCCTGACCCTCGCCACCCTGCTGGCCTGCCTGCTGCGCCCCTGGCGCTGGCGCCTCACCTCCCTGGTGGCCCATATCCACCAGACCGGCCTCAACGCCGTGCCCATCGTCGCCCTGCTCACCTTCCTGGTGGGGGCCGTGGTGGCCTTCCTGGGCGCCACCGTGCTGCGCGACTTCGGCGCCACCATATTTACCGTCAACCTGGTGGCCTTCGCCTTCCTGCGCGAGTTCGGCGTGCTGCTGGCCGCCATCCTGCTGGCCGGCCGCACCGCCAGCGCCTTCACCGCCCAGATCGGCGCCATGAAGGCCAACGAGGAGATCGACGCCATCCGCGCGCTCGGCCTCGACCCGGTGGAGCTGCTGGTGCTGCCGCGCCTGCTGGCGATGCTGGTGATCCTGCCGATCCTGACCCTGATCGGCATGCTGTCCGGGATCCTCGGCGGCGCCCTGGTGTGCATCTTCCTGCTCGATATCACGACCACCCAGTTCCTCACCATCCTGCAGCGCGACATCCCCCTCAGCCACTTCCTGGTGGGCATGGGCAAGGCGCCGCTGTTCGCCTTCCTGATCGCGGTGATCGGCTGCCTGGAGGGCTTCAAGGTCACCGGCAGCGCCCGCTCGGTGGGCGAGCACACCACCTCCAGCGTGGTGCAGTCGATCTTCATGGTGATCCTGCTCGACGCCGTGGCCGCGCTGTTCTTCATGGAGATGGGCTGGTGATGGCGAAAGGCGACGTGGTGATCCGGGTGCGCGGACTGGCCAACCGCTTCGGCCAGCACGTGGTCCACGAGGCGCTGGACCTGGACATCCACCGCGGCGAGATCCTCGGCGTGGTGGGCGGCTCCGGCACCGGCAAGTCGGTGCTGCTGCGCAGCATCGTCGGCCTCAAGCGTCCCGACGCCGGCCGCGTCGAGGTGTTCGGCGAGGACCTCTCGTCGCTCCCGTCGCGCCAGCGCTCCCGGGTGGAGCGCCGCTTCGGCGTGCTCTTCCAGCGCGGCGCGCTGTTCTCGTCGCTGGACCTGCAGGAGAACGTCGCCCTGCCGCTGATCGAGCACGCGGGCCTGGCCCGGCAGGACGCCGAGGACCTGGCACGCCTGAAGCTGGCGCTCACCGGGTTGCCGCCGGAGGCCGCCGTGAAGATGCCGGCCGAGCTCTCCGGCGGCATGATCAAGCGTGCGGCCCTGGCCCGGGCGCTGGCGCTGGACCCGGAGGTGCTGTTCCTCGACGAGCCCACCGCCGGCCTCGACCCCATCGGGGCCGCCGACTTCGACCGCCTGATCATGACCCTGCGCGACGCCCTCGGACTCAGCGTCTTCCTGGTCACCCATGACCTGGATACCCTCTACACCGCCTGCGACCGCGTCGCCGTGCTCTCCCGGCGCCGGGTGCTGATCACCGACCGGCTGGCGGTGGTCGAGGCCAGCGACGACGCCTGGATCCGCGACTACTTCCACGGCCCCCGTGGCCGCGCGGCCTCCCGGGCCGCTCACGCCACGGCGCCCTCAGCCACGGAGACTCCCTGATGGAAACCCGTGCCC
>NZ_CP071922.1:2300275-2306529 GCF_017584085.1 Halomonas sp. BM-2019 | reverse complement strand
CCGTCATCGCCGGCATCGCCGCCCTGGGCTTCGCGCTGTGGCTCGGCCAGGCCGCCACGGACCGCGAGGTGACCTACTACGAGGTCGGCTTCGACCGCCCGGTGGGCGGCCTGGAGACCGGCAACGCCGTGCTGTTCAGCGGCATCCGCGTCGGCGACGTCGCGGATCTGCGCCTGGACCCGGACGACCCGCGCCTGGTGCGCGCGCTGATCCGCATCGATGCCGACATCCCGGTGCGCGAGGACACCCGCGCCGGCCTGGCACTGGCCAACATCACCGGGAGCATGAACATCCAGCTGCAGGGAGGCAGCCCGGAGCGCCCGCGCCTGCGGGGGAGCCGCGACGACCCGCCGCTTATCCTGGCCGAGCCCTCCCCCCTGAGCTCACTGCTGGCCGACGGCGAGACCCTGATCACCGGCCTCAACCAGCTGCTGATCAACACCAATCGCCTGCTCTCCGAGGAGAACATGGACAAGGTCGACCGGATACTCGCCAACCTGGAGCAGCTGAGCGGCGAGCTGGCGGCGCGTAGCGGGGAGCTCGGAGCGGTGGTCGAGATCGCCGACCGGCTGAGCGAGGAGGCCGCCGCCCTGCTGCGGACGCTGTCGCAACTGAGCCGGAGTGCCGAAACCCTGGTCGACGCCGAGGGGCGTCAGGCGCTGGAGCGCGCCGGCCAGGCCATGGGCAACCTGGAGGCCATGGCGCGTCGCCTCGACGCCCTGCTGGATGACAACGAGGACGCCCTGGGCCGCGGCATGCAGGGGCTGGGGGACCTGGGCCCGACCATGCGCGAACTGCGCACCACCCTGGGCAACCTGGGCCGCATCACCCGCCGCCTGGAGGAGAATCCCGCCGACTTCCTGCTCGGCCGCGACCCCATCGAGGAGTTTTCCCCATGAGCCGCTGCCGTCGTCACGCCTGGCGAAGCCTGCTCCTGATGGCCCTGCTGGCGACGCTCTCCGCCTGCACCCTGCTGCCGGAGGGCAGCCCCGCCAGCATCCACCTGCTGCCGGCCGCCGAGCAGCCGCGCGCCGACGGGCCGACGCTGCCGACCACCCTGCGCATCGAGACGCCCCACGCCCCGACCCTCCTCACGGGGACGCGCATCCTGGTGATGCCGGAGCCCCATCGCCTCCAGGCCTACGAGGGGGCGCGCTGGAGCGACCGCACCCCGCTGCTGCTGCGCGACCGCTTCATCGAGGGCTTCCGCCAGCGGGGCCGGCTCGCCGCCACCTTGGATGACAACAGCCCGCTGGCCGCCGACGTGGCCCTGGTCACCGACCTGCGGGTCTTTCACAGCGAGTACATCGCGGGGGAGCCGGTGGCGGTGATCCGCCTGGACGCCAGCCTGGTGGACGAGCGTGATCGCCGCCTGCTGGCCACTCGCCGCTTCGAGGCGCAGGCCGCCAGCACGGGCACCGCCGTGACGCGGGTGGTGGAGGCCTTCGGGCGGGCCGGCGATAGCCTGACCGCCGAGCTGATCGACTGGACCCACGACACCCTGGGGAATCGCTGACGCCGCAAATACCGCCATTCCGGGCCAGTGGCGGCAATTATCATGAACAGCGATATTCGGCTATGATGTCGGCAAAAAGGCAGGAACGCAGGCAACATGGACAGCACCCCACCCCGGCAGAATCTCGGCATCAGCGCCTATCACTGGCTCAAGCAGGACATCATCCGCGGGGTCTTCACGCCGGGCGAGAAGCTGCTGATGAGCCGACTCAAGGAGCGCTACGACCTCGGGGTCGGCCCCCTGCGCGAGGCGCTCTCCCAACTGGTAGCGGAGCGCCTGGTGGTGGCCATCAGCCAGCGCGGCTATCGGGTGGCCTCCATGTCACTGGCCGAGCTGGCCGACCTCTATGATGCCCGCGCCCAGCTCGAGGGGCTGGTGCTGCGCCTGGCCATCGAACGGGGCGACGACCGCTGGGAGGCCGAGATCCTGGCCTGCGCCCATACCTTGGCCAAGGTGATGGAGGTCAACACCCCCGACGAGCTGCTCGACGTCTGGGACACCCGCCACAAGGCGTTCCACACCGCCATCGCCAGCGGCTGCCGCTCCCCCCACCTGCTGCAGGTGCGCGACAGCCTCTTCGACCAGGTGGAGCGCTACCGTCACCTCTGGCTGTGCGCGACGGTCTTCTCCGAACAGGCCCTCGAGCGCAAGCGTCAGGAACACGCCGCCCTGGTGGAGGTGATCCTCGCCCGGGACGTGGAGCGTGCCAGCGAGATGATGCGCGAGCACCTGATGACCCCGGTGCCGATCATCACCGAGGCCATGCGGCAGCGCGGCCTGGCCTGATCAACCGGCCAGCTTGAGCCCGACGAGCCCCGCCAGGATCAGCACCAGACTCAGCAGGCGCAGCGGCGAGGCGCTGTCGCCGTAGATCAGGATGCCCATCAGCACCGTGCCGATCGCCCCGATGCCGACCCAGACCGCGTAGGCCGTGCCCACCGGCAGCACCTTCATGGCCTGGGCCAGCAGGTAGAAGCTCGCCACCATGGCGAGCACGGTCAAGGCGCTCGGCAGCGGCCGGGTGAAACCCGCCGAGGCCTTCAGCCCCAGCGCCCAGCCGACCTCCAGCAGGCCGGCCACGACAACAAGAATCCACGCCATATCGATGATTCCAGTCAGGTCGGGGCCGTCCCCGCCGCGAAGGCGCGCTCCGGGTCGTCCCGGCCGCGAAACTCGAGCCGGGCATCCTAGCAGCTCGGGGGGGCTTTTCAAGGTCGCCCGCGCTGTCATACCGGCGTCACCGGCCGCTGCCAGAGTGGCGGATGACAGGGAAAGGCGGCTGGTGGGAAGCGTTAAGTGACAAAATGTAACTGCCGCCCTATGATGAAGAGACATCCCTCCCACGGACGGGCTCATCGGAGACGACACGATGCCTCATCTGCTGAGATTTTCCCGCGACCTGGAAGCCCGCCTCGATGCCCTCGTCGAGGCCACCGGCCAGGGCAAGGCCGCGTTGATCACCCGCTGCGTGGAGAGCGGTATCGGCACCCTGGAGGAGCGGCTGCTGCCGGGGCACCCCGCCGCGGTGGAGACCCGCAGCATCGACCAGGTGCTGCGCGAAAGCGGCCTCGGCGCCTGAACGCGGCCCCGGCGGACCGCGTTCAGCCGGCGAAGGTCGCGCGGAAGCGCCGGTGCTCGACCAGGGCTCGCTCCCGGGAGGCCGCCACCAGCCGCACCGCCTGTCCGGGAAGGCACTGGGCCAGCCGCGAGGCGGCCAGCGGCGTCAGCGCGCCCAGCCGCGGATAGCCGCCGATGGTCTGGCGATCGTTGAGCAGGGCGATGGGCTGGCCGTCCGGCGGCACCTGCACCGCCCCCAGGCCGATCCCCTCGGAGATCAGCGAACCGATCCGGCACTGCAGCCTGGGCCCGGTCAACCGCACGCCCATGCGGTCGGCGCGATCATCCACCCGCCAGAGTGTATTGAAGGCCCGATAGAGGCTCGCCCCGGTGAAGTCCCCGACCTGGGCACCCGGCAGCAGCGCCAGCCGGGCCGGCGCGCCATAGTCGATCCTCGCCGCCTCCGGTATGCCGCGCGCCGTCACTGACCCATCGGCCCCCTCCCCGACCGGCAGCCGATCTCCCTCGGCCAGCTTGCTGCCCCGAGTATCGAACCCGCCCAGCCCCTCGCGCACCACGCAGCTGACGCTGCCCAGCACCGATTCGGCGACAAAGCCCCCCGCCACCGCCAGATAGGCCCGCAGCCCCTCGATCGGCGTGGCGAAGGCCAGGGTCTGCCCCTCGCGAACCGCGACCGGTTGCCAGAGTGCCAGGGGTTCGCCCTCCAGGGTCGCCCCCAAGTCGGCTCCTGCCACCGCCACGCTCAGGTCGCGCTCGGCCACCAGGGTCAGCCCGCCGAAGGTGACCTCCAGCGCGGGAGTGCCCCAGGTGTTGCCCGCCAGATGGTTGGCCCAGGCCCAGCCGTGGAGATCGGCCGGCCCGCCCTGAGTGACGCCCAGGCGGCGCACGCCGAAGCGTCCGGCGTCCTGCAGCAGCGCCAAGGGCCCCGCTCGTTCGACGCGCAAACCGATAACGGTATACTTTCTGTTATCGCTACTCATCGCCCTGCCTCCATCGGGGTGGTATCGCCCCCCTGGGCCGCGAAGGCCTCGCGGGTCACCGGCACAAAGCGCACCCGGTCGCCCACCTGGAGCAGGCTGAAGCCCTCCCGGTCGCGGTCGAAGAGGCACGCCGCGGTGCGCCCCAGCAGGTTCCAGCCGCCGGGCGTCACCGCCGGATAGGCGGCCGTCTGGCGCCCGGCGATGGCCACGCTGCCCGCCGGCACCCGCCGGCGAGGGGTGTCGAGCCGCGGCACCTCCAGGCGCTCATCGAGCAGCCCCATGAAGGCGAAGCCGGGGGCGAAGCCCAGCGCGAAGACGCGATAGTCGGAGCCGGCGTGGCAGGCGATCACCTCCTCCACGCTCATGCCGGCATGGCGTGCCACTCGTTCCAGATCCGGCCCGACCCTCGGGTCGTACCAGGTGGGCAGCTCGTGGACCTCGCCCTGTGCGGCGCTCTCCTCCGGCGCCAGCTCGGCCAGCAGCGTCTGCAGACGGCGGCGGGCCTCCTCGGGGGGGAGCCGGAACGGGTCGAAGATCACCAGCAGGGTGGTATAGGAAGGCACCAGGTCGACCAGCGCCTCGCCGAAGGCCGCTTCGCAGCGCCGCGTCAGCGGGGTGATCCAGGCCAGGTTGGACTCCTCGATGCGCTCGAAGAGCCGCACCATCCAGCCGTCCAGGCCGGCGGACTCCAGCCGCGGCAGCCGTGCGCCCTCCCCGCTCACGAGTCGCTCCGCAGCGCGTTCAGGGCCTGGCGGATCGCCCTCACCGCGGCGATGGACTCGGGGTTGTCGCCGTGCACGCAGAGGGTGTCGGCGGCCAGCACCAGTTCGCTGCCGTCGATGGCGGTGAGCGGCTGTCCGGAGGCGATGCGCCGAGCCTGGTCGACGATCACCTCGGGGTCGTGGTGCACCGCTCCGGGTTCGCGGCGCGAGACCAGCCGCCCCTCACCGTCATAGGCCCGGTCGGCAAAGGCCTCGAACCACAGGGTCACCCCCTGCTCCTCGGCCAGTTCTCTCGCGGCCGAGGTATCCCGGGTAGCCAGGGTCATCAGCGGCAGCGCGGGGTCGAAGGCGAGGATCGCCCGCATCACGGCGGTCATGGTCTCGGGATCCCGGGCCATGTCGTTGTAGAGCGCCCCGTGGGGCTTGACGTAGCTCAGCTCGAGCCCCTCCGCCCGGCACATGCCGTAAAGGGCCCCCAGCTGGTAGAGCACCAGGTTCTCGATCTCCTCGGGCGAACAGGCCAGGGAGCGACGCCCGAAGCCGACCAGATCGGGGTAGGCGGGGTGTGCCCCGACCCGCACCGCGTGCTCGCGGGCCAGGCGCACGGTGCGGCGCATCACATCGGGATCCGAGGCGTGAAAGCCACAGGCCACGTTGGCGAGATCCACGTGGGGCATCACCTCGTGATCCCTCCCCATCACCCAGGGACCGAAGCTCTCGCCCATGTCGGCGTTGAGTAGCAGTGTGTTCACGTCGACCTCCTGATGCCGTCTCGATTAGGGAAACGTATCACACCCGCGCCCTGGGCTTCGGGCCGCGACGCTGCAGGCCCAGCGTTTAGGCCCAGTCGATCCTCGGCCCGGGCGGCATTCCGGGCAGCTGCTAGGCTTCGAGGTGTCCTGCCCCCTCAACCAGCATCCCCCAGGAGGAGTGCGAGATGAGTCCACGTCGCTTCACGCCGCTGCTGATCCCCCTCTCGGTACTGGCCATCGCCGCTACCGCCCAGGCCGCCGAGTGGAACATGGCCACCCCCTACGGGGACGCCAGCTTCCACACCCAGAACGTCAGGCAGTTCGCCGAGGACGTGGCGGAGATGACCGAGGGTGCGCTGCGCATCAACGTCCACAGCGGTGGCTCGCTGGTCGCCCACGGCGAGATCAAGCCCTCCGTGCGTCGCGGCACCATCGAGGCGGGCGAGATCTTCCTCTCGACCCTCTCCAACCAGAACCCCATCTTCGAGATCGACACCCTGCCCGGCGTGGCCGGCGGCTACGAGGAGGCCATGGCGCTGTGGGAGACCACGAGGCCCAAGATCACCGAGCTGTTCACCGCGGAGGGCTTGAAGCCCCTCTATGCCGTGGCCTGGCCCGCCCAGGGTCTCTACACCCGCGACGAGATCACCGACCCGGCCCAGTTCGAGGGCCTGCGGGTCCGCGCCCCGAACATCAACACCCAGCG
>NZ_CP071922.1:2299898-2300175 GCF_017584085.1 Halomonas sp. BM-2019 | reverse complement strand
GCCTGGGACTATGTCGCCTGGTACACCGACGCCAACCTCTGGCTGCCCAAGAACATCGTGTTCATCAACCAGGCCGCCTTCGACCGCCTGGATGACGCCACCCAGGAGGCCCTGCTGGAGGCCGCGGCACGCGCCGAGGAGCGGGGCTGGCAGATGAGCCGTGACAACAACGAGACCAGCCGGCAGGCCCTGGAGGAGAATGGCGTCTCGGTCGTCGAGCCCAACGAGGCCGTCGCCGAGGCCCTGCAGGCGGCCGGCGACCGGCTCTTCGCCGACT
>NZ_CP071922.1:2294424-2299770 GCF_017584085.1 Halomonas sp. BM-2019 | reverse complement strand
CGCGCGGTGCCGGCCGACAGGAGCCGACCATGACCTACAAGTTTGCGCTGCTCTACCGCCTGGGCGCCTGGGGTGCGGCCGCCTGCATGGTGACGATCTGCGTCCTGGTGGCCCTGCAGGTGACCTTCCGCCTGGTCGATGCCCTGCTGGTCCTGGTCGGCCTGCGTCGCCTCGGCCTGGGCATCACGGGGGTCTCGGAGATCGCTGGCTACCTGCTGGTGGGGGCGACCTTCCTCGGACTCGCCTACACCTTCATCCATCACGCCCACATCCGGGTGACCCTGCTCCTCTCCCGGCTGCCCTCCCGGATCCGGGTGTGGGTCGAGGTATGGTGCCTGATCGTAGCACTCGCCATCGGCCTGCTGCTCGGGTACGGCCTCGTCGAGCTGGCCCGCGAGAGCCTGCACTACCGGGACGTCTCCTCGGGATTCCTGGCGATTCCGCTGTGGATTCCCCAGACCGTGCTTGCCACCGGGGTCGGGCTGCTCTGCCTGGCACTCGCCGAAACCCTGGTGATGACGCTGCGCCTCGCCGCCCGGGACCCCGACGGTTTCCGCGAGCTGACCGCCAGCGACGACAGCGACCTGCCCTGAGCCGGGAGACGACCCCAGGTGCTCACCCTCAGCCTTGCCGCCATCGTTACCCTGGCCCTGCTGCTCGGCAGCGGGGTCTGGATCGCCTTCGCCCTGATCGGCACCGCCTGGGTGGCCCTCGAGTTCTTCACCCCCTTCGCCCCCGGCCCCATCCTCGCCTCGGACTTCTGGGGCGCCAGCTACGGCTGGGACCTGACCGCCCTGCCGATGTTCATCTGGATGGGCGAGATCCTGTTTCGCTCGGGGCTGGCCGACAACATGTTCCGGGGGCTCTCGCCCTGGCTCAACCGGCTGCCCGGCCGGCTGCTGCACACCAACATCATCGGCAGCGGCCTGTTTGCCGCCGTCTGCGGCTCCTCGGCCGCCACCTGCGCCACCGTGGGCAAGATGACCCTGCCGGAGCTGGAACGGCGAGGCTACGACACCCAGATGGCCATCGGCACCCTGGCCAGCGCCTCCACCCTGGGGCTGCTGATTCCCCCCTCGATCGTGCTGATCGTCTACGGCGTGGTGACCGAGCAGTCCATCTCGCGGCTGTTCATGGCCGGCATCGGCCCCGGCCTGCTGATCCTGTCGCTGTTCATGAGCTACCTGATCCTCTGGGCGCTGCTCAAGGGGAACCGCGACGGGCTGACCGGCCGCGACGAGTCCTCGCTGCCGCTGCTGCAGAAGCTCCGCCAGACCTGGTCCCTGCTGCCCATCCTGGCGCTGATCGGCGGCATCATCCTCTCCATCTACGGCGGCCTGGCCTCGCCCACCGAAGCGGCCGCGGTGGGGGTCGTGCTGTCGATGCTGATCGCCCGCTGGAACGGCCACTTCGGGCGCGCCACCTTCCAGGCCTCGCTGTTCGCCGCGATCCGCACCTCCTGCATGATCGCCTTCATCATCGCCGGGGCTTCCTTCCTCACCTCGGCGATGGGCTTCACCCAGGTGCCCATGCAGCTCGCCCGGGCCATCGGCGAGATGGGGCTCTCGCCCACCCTGCTGCTGGTGGCGCTGACCCTGCTGCTGCTGGTGATGGGCTGCTTCCTCGACGGCATCTCGCTGATCCTGCTGATCACGGCGATCATCATGCCGCTGATCGGCGTCGCCGGCTTCGACCCGATCTGGTTCGGCATCTACCTGGTAATCGTGGTGGAGATGTCGCAGATCACCCCGCCGGTGGGCTTCAACCTGTTCGTGATCCAGGGGCTGACCGGCAGGGATATCCTGACCATCACCCGGGCCACCCTGCCCTTCTTCCTGCTGATGCTGCTGGCCATCGCCCTGCTGTACCGTTTCCCGGAGATCGCCCTCTACCTGCCCCAGGCGATGACCCGCTGAGCGCGGGGATCAGCGCCCCTCGATCTCGCCCCGCGCCTCACGCCCTGATTCACGCAGGGCGGCGCGCGGATCGCGGGGATAGAAGCGCTCGGGCTGGCGCTCCACGTGGGGGAAGAAGCGGGTGTCCTTGTAGGGCATCTTCATGAAGCCGGAGACGCCGAGGCCCTCGATCAGCCCCACGGCGTCGAGGATGTCCTCCAGGCGCCGGCGGAATTCCGCCTCCCGGGAGGGATCGAGCAGGCGGTAGTAGCTGTGGATCTTGAGGTGCTGGGGCAGCGCCTCGAAGATGATCATCCCGGTGTGGTGGATCTCGTTGAGCGCCTCCAGGGAGGTGATGATCGCCTCCGGCAGCACCAGGAACTCCTCGGGGTCGGGGCCATCCTCGAAGTAGCTGTGCAGCCGCGTGCGGTCCTCCAGCTCCGGCACCGCGCTCACCTCGTAGCCCAGGCGCATCTCGGGCTCGATCTGGAAGGGCCGCTCCGGCCCCTCGCGATCCAGGTGCAGGGTGTCGCGGGCGTTGAACAGGCAGCTCTTGAAGATCCCCTGGCGGTAGATGGCCCGGGCCAGGTGGACCATGTTGTTGACCGCCGCGGTGAAGGCCGGGCGCAGCGCGGCATCGTGCAGGCTGAGGGAGGTATCGATATAGACCCCGTCGGCCTCCCAGCGCACCGCCAGGCCGCCCACCACCGGGTAGCGGCCCAGGCGGCTCACCGCGGCCAGGAAGGCCTTCTCGGTCTCGCCCATGCCCTGCATGAAGTTCTTGTAGTAGCGGTCGAGCTGGACGTCGTTGACGTCGCTCAGGGTCTCGGGGGCCCCCTCCTCGCGCAGGAAGGCCTTGCGCGAGCTGTAGACCACGGTATCGATCTCGCGCCCCGCCGGGCGCACCCAGACCGGCACCAGCGCCTGGGGCGGCGTTACCGGCAGGTCGATCATCACCAGCCGGGCGAGCCTGGGCATCTCGCGGATGAAGTGGTCCCCCGCCTTCATGCGCAGGCGCGGGTCGGGGTCGAGCATGCCATCGAGCATGCGCGCGAACTCCACCGGCAGGCCCAGGGAGGTGGCGGGGATGGCCCGGTGGCCGAAGCGGCAGGACTGCGCCGAGGCCAGCGCATAGAGGGTCCCGGCGGCGCCCTGCTCGTCGAAGCGCGGCGAGGAGAGGGCGCCGTTCAGCTGCTCCTCGCCGATGAAGTAGACGTCGCCCAGGCGGGCGTTGGTCTGCTGCAGGTTGTCGGACATCAGCTCCATGACGTTGGCCGCCACGAACTGCTGGCTGGCATCGAGCTGGGCGAACACCGAGGAGCCCCAGTCGATCAGGGCGATGGCCTCGCTGTCGCCGTCGAACACCAGGTTGGAGGGCTTGATGTCGCCATGCACGATGGGCCGCCCCGCCGGGCCCCGCTCCCCGCGCAGGGTACGCAGGATATCCGCCAGCTGGCCGGCGATATGCACCACCAGGCGCGGCGACAGCCGCCCCTCGCGCAGCGACACCTCCTCGAGGTTGAGGCCCGGCGCCCGCTGCATGACGAGGATCGACTGGTGACGCACCCGCTGGTAGGCGATCAGCTTCGGCACCCGCGGGTGGTCCACCTGCTCCAGCATGAAGGCCTCCTCCTCGAGGCGGTCCTGCAGGTGCTGGGGCAGGTTGACTCGGGTGAACTTGAAGACGTACTGGTCGCCGAGTGCGGTGATGCCGGCGAAGACGAAGCCGTAGGCGCCCTTGCCGATCAGCGCGATCTCCCGGTAGCCCAGCTGCTCGAGCTGGGCCTGGCACAGCGCCACCCACTCCTTGAGCTTGCGGGCGTCGTCGTGGCTGAGCAGGTAGATCGACTGCTCTTCCGGGATATAGAACTGCTGCAGGGGCGCCTGGGTCATGGCCTAATCTCGAATGGTGATAGCACTGCCGGGCGCCTGGCGGCGCCATTCAGCCGGCAAAGCCGATCTCCCACCAGTCACCTCAAGCCTTGGCGGCCATCCATCTACCATCGAGGCCGTTTCTTCTGGTGGGAGCCACGCTCTGCGGGGCGAATCGCCGCGCAGCGGCGCAGACTGGATCGCCTAGCCGAGGTGGAGCAGCATGGTCTCGGGTGCCTCCAGATAGCCCTTCCAGGCATTGCAGAAGCGCGCGATGGTGCCGCCGTCGATGATCCGGTGATCCCCGGCCCAGGTGACGGTCATGATCGCCCGCTTGACCACCCGGTCGTCGGCATCGAAGCGCGGCAGCCACTGGGTCTTGCCGATGGCGACGATGGCCACCTCCGGGGCGTTGATGATCGGCGCCGCATAGGTGCCGCCCAGGGCCCCGATGTTGGAGATGCTGATGGTGCCGCCCTTGAGGTCCTCCTGGCTCACCTTGCCGGCGCGGGCCGCCTCGGTGAGGCGCGCCACCTCGGCCGCCACCTCCAGCAGGGTGCGCCCCTCGACGCCCTTGACGTTGGGCACCAGCAGGCCGGCGCGGCTGTCCACCGCCATGCCCACGTTCACCGAGGCGAGGTAGTGGATCTCGCTGGCGTCGTCGCTGAGGCGGGCATTGAGGATCGGCGCCTCGCGCACCGCCAGCGCCATGGCCTTCATGAAGAAGGGCATCAGCGTCAGCTTGCTGCCCAGGGCCTCCGCCCGGGGCTTGAGCCGCTCGCGCAGCGCCAGCAGCGCGGTGACATCGATCTCCTCGCCATACTGGAAGTGGGGGATGGTGCTGGCCGCCTCCACCATGCGCTTCGCCATCACGGCACGGACGCCGCGCAGCGGCTCCACCCGCACCGCCTCGCGCCCGGGCGCCGGTGACGCGGTCTCCGGTGTGGCGGCCTTTGCTCGCGCACCGGCCTGCGACTCGCGGCGCGGCGCCTCGCCCTGCTCCAGGTAGCGCAGCACATCCTCCTTGAGCACCCGTCCCTGGCGGCCGGAGCCCGGCACCGCCTCCAGGTCGAGCCCGTGCTCGCGCAGCAGGCGGCGCACCGCCGGGGCGGCCGGAATGCGCCCGTAGGGGCCACGCCCGACCTCCAGCGGCGCCTCCTGCTCGAGGCTCGCCTCGTCCGGCGCCGCCCGGCGCGTCCCGGGCTCGCCCGCCGGCGCGCTGACCGCGGCAGGGCCTGCCGGCGCCTCCTCGGCGCCCTCGGGCAGGTAGGCATAGAGGGGCGCATGCACCCAGGCGATCTCCCCCCGGGCGACGTGCAGCCGCTGGATCACCCCGGCCTCGGGGGCGGTGATCTCCACCAGAGCCTTGTCGGTCATCACGTCGACCACCGGCTGGTCCTCGGCGATGGCCTCGCCCTCGGCCACGCGCCACTCCACCACCTCGCACTCGACGATGCCCTCGCCGATATCCGGGAGGATAAACTCCTTGGCGGCCCGGCTCGGGGCGGCGGCCGGCGTCGCCGCCGCGGGCGCCTCGGGCCGGGGAGCCGCCGGCTCGGCCGGGCCAGGCTTGGCCGCC
>NZ_CP071922.1:2289147-2294414 GCF_017584085.1 Halomonas sp. BM-2019 | reverse complement strand
CCGCCGCCGGTTGGGCCGCTGCCTCGCCCTCGGCCTCATAGGCGAACAGCGGCGCGTGCACCTTGGCGATCTCGCCCTTCGCCACGTAGAGCCGGGTCACCCGCCCCGCCTCGGGGGCGGTGATCTCCACCAGCGCCTTGTCGGTCATCACCTCGACCACCGGCTGGTCCTCCTCGATCACGTCGCCCTCGGCCACGTGCCATTCGACCACCTCGCACTCCACGATACCTTCACCGATATCGGGCAGCATGAAATCACTCATTGTCTTGCTCCTGTCCTGGCTCGCGTCGGTCCCGATCGCGGTGAATCAGAAGGCCACCGAGGCCTTGATCGCTTCGAAGATCTTCAGGTGGTCCGGCAGATACTCCTTCTCCAGCGTCAGCGGGAAGGGAGTATCCAGGCCGGTCACCCGCGCGATGGGGGATTCCAGGTACAGGAAGCAGCGCTCCTGGACGGTGGCGGCGATCTCGCCGGCGAAGCCGCCGGTCAGGGGCGCCTCGTGGGTGATCAGCAGACGCCCGGTCTTGAGCACCGATTCGACCACGGTGTCCTCGTCCCAGGGCAGGATGGAGCGCAGGTCGATCACCTCGCAGGAGACGCCCTCCTTCTCGGCCAGCTCCACGGCGCGCTCGATCACCTCCATCTGGGCGCCCCAGCCGAGCACGGTGATGTCGCTGCCCTCGCGGGTCACCTCGGCCTCGCCGATGGGCAGCTGGTAGTCCTCCTCGGGCACCTCGCCGGTGGAGGCCCGATAAAGGCGCTTGGGCTCGAAGAAGAGCACGGGATCCGGGTCGCGGATCGCCGAGAGCAGCAGGCCCTTGGCCTGGTAGGGGTTGCGCGGCACCACGATCTTGACGCCCGGCGTATGGGCGAAATAGGCCTCCGGCGACTGTGAGTGGTAGTGGCCACCGGAGATGCCGCCGCCATAGGGGGCGCGGATGGTCAGGCCGCCGACGTTGAAGAGGTCGCCGGAGCGGTAGCGGAACTTGGCCGTCTCGTTGACGATCTGGTCGAAGGCCGGAAAGATGTAGTCGGCGAACTGGATCTCCGCCACCGGCACCGAGCCCTGGGCCGCCAGGCCGTTGGCGAAGCCGATGATGCCCTGCTCCACCAGCGGAGTGTTGAAGCAGCGGGCGCGGCCGTACTTCTCCTGAAGGTGGCTGGTGGCGCGGAAGACCCCGCCGAAGAGGCCCACGTCCTCGCCGAAGCAGATGACCTTCTCGTCCTCGCTCATGGCGATGTCCAGGGCGTTGTTGATCGCCTGCAGCAGATTCATGGTCGGCATCTCAGGCCCCTCCCCTAGCGTCGTCAGCATGCCGAGCGCCGGCCTCGTGGGTGGCACTCACGTCCGGATCCAGGGAGCGGGCTCCCTTGGGATAGGCCTCCGGGTACTTGCGGATATGGCTCTTGAGCCGGTCGAGCTGGCGCTGCAGCGCCGGGGTGACATCGGCATAGACGTCGCTGACCAGGCTGTCCAGCGGCGGCGGCGGACGCTTCTCGGCCTTCTTCATGGTCTCCAGCACCTCGCGGCGCAGCTGCTCCTGGAGCGCCTTCTCCTCCTCCTCGTTCCACCACTGCTGGGCCACCAGCCAGTTCTGCATGCGCAGGATGGGGTCCTTGTCCCGCCACGCCTCCTCTTCCTTCTTGGAGCGATAGCCGGAGGGATCGTCCGAGGAGGAGTGGGCCGCCAGGCGATAGGTCATCGCCTCGATCAGCACCGGCTTGTTCTGCTCCACGGCGATGTGGCGTGCCTTGCGGGTCGCCGCCAGCACCGCGAGGATGTCGTTGCCATCGACGCGGATCACGTGCATGCGGTAGCCGAAGGCCCGCGGGGCGACGCCGTCCGCGGCGAACTGCTCGATGGAGGGGGTGGAGATCGCATAGCCGTTGTTGCGGCAGAAGAAGATCACCGGCACCTCGTGCACCGCCGCCATGTTAAGCGCGGCGTGGAAGTCGCCCTCGGAGGCGGCGCCCTCGCCGAAGAAGGTGATGGTGCAGTGGCCGTCGCCGGCCAGCTTCTGGCCGTAGGCGTAGCCGGTGGCCTGGGGAATCTGGGTGGCCAGCGGCGAGGAGATGGTCATGTAGTGCAGCTTGCGCGAGCCGTAGTGGATCGGCATCTGCCGCCCCTTGCCGTAGTCGAGCTCATTGCCAAACAGCTGGTTCATGAACTCGTCGTAGCTGAAGCCGCGGTAGACCAGGGCGCCCTGCTCGCGGTACTGGGCCATGATCATGTCGGCGTCGTCCAGCGCCGCCGCGGCGCCGATCACCGCCGCCTCCTCGCCGGTGCACTGCATGTAGAAGGAGAGCCGGCCCTGGCGCTGGGCCGCCATCATGCGCTCGTCCAGCACCCGGGTGGCCACCATGGCGTGGTAGATCTTCAGCGCCTGGTCGCGGTCCAGCTCGGGGGCCTCGCCCCCCTCGTGCAGGGTGCCGTCCTGCTGGAGCAGCCGGAAGGTGGGAATGGAAAACTCGTCGCCGCTGAGGAAGTCCGGCGTATGGATCTCTTGTGTCGTTGTCATCTCGGTATCCTCTACCCCTTTTGAGGGCAGTGTTGTCGCTTGTCTCGCCCTTTGCCAGAGGGGTGGCCCCTGGCGGGTCAACGCAACCCAGGGTGACGTTAACGTAAAATGCGGGAATATTCACCTGCCTTGCTACCAAGGAGCCAGAAGCCAGTGGATCTTGCTGCCGGGCGGCTCAGGCGCCGTACCGGCCGAGCCGGCCCTGCAGGCGCTCGAAGGCGCTGTCCACCGTCAGCGCCAGCAGGCCGATCAGCACCGCCCCCTGCAGCACATAGGCGGTGTTGCCGTTGACGATGCCCGAGATGATGGGGGCGCCGAGGTTGCTGGCACCCACGGTGGCCCCCAGCGCCGCGGTGGCGATATTGATGGTCACCGAGGTGCGGATGCCGGCCAGCATCACCGGCGCGGCCAGCGGAAGCTCGACCTGCCAGAGCCGCTGGGAGGCGCTCATGCCCATGCCCCGCGCGGCCTCCAGCACCCGGGCGTCGATGCCTTCCAGCCCGGCCAGGCCGTTGCGCACGATGGGCAGCAGGCCGTAGAGCAGCAGCGCCACGATGATCGGCCAGGTGCCGAAGCCCAGCACCGGCACCGCCAGGGCCAGCACCGCCACCGGGGGAAAGGTCTGGCCCATGGAGGCGAACTGGGCCACCAGCGGCAGGAAGTCCCGCCCGGCGGGTCGCGTCACCAGCACGGCCGCGGCCAGGCCCAGCAGGATGGCCAGCAGCGAGGCCACCGCCACCACCAGCAGATGGCGGCCCAGCAGCCCCAGGAAGTCGGCGTGGGGGTAGATCACCTGGCGGGTGCCGGGCTGCAGCCAGCGAAACAGCGGTTCCAGCCAGGCCATGCCCGCCGCCAGCAGCAGCAGGCAGGCCAGCCACAGCAGCGGGCCCCGCCAGACGCGGGGCCGGCGACCGGCTCACTCATCCCGACGGCTCCCGACCAGCCGCCGCAGCGACAGCTCACCGACGGCCATGTCGGCGTCGTCCACCACGGCGAGGCGGTCGGCGTGCTCGCGGAACATCACCGCCAGCGCCTGGCGCAGGGTGGCATCGCGATGGACCCGCGCCCGGGGCAGCAGCCGGGGCGAGAGCGGCAGCATGCGCTCAGCCACCCGCAGGATGGCGGCCTCCTTGAGGCCGCGGTCGTCGCCGCCCAGCATCGAGGCCACGAAGTCGTCGGCGGGCTCGCGCAGCAGCTCCAGGGGCGCGCCCTGCTGCACGATGCGCCCCGCCCGCATCACCACCAGGCGGTCGGCCAGGGCCAGCGCTTCGTCCATGTCGTGGGTCACGAAGACGATGGTCTTGTGCAACCTCGCCTGCAGGGCGCGCAGCTCGACCTGGAGCGCCTCGCGGGTGATGGGGTCCAGGGCCCCGAAGGGCTCGTCCATCAGCAGGATATCCGGGTCCGCCGCCAGGGCCCGGGCCACCCCGACCCGCTGGGCCTGCCCCCCGGAGAGCTGGTGCGGGTACTTGCCGGCGAAGGTGTCGACCGGCAGGCCGAGCAGGGCCATCAGCTCCTCCACCCGCGCCGCCACGCGCTCCCGCGGCCACTTGAGCAGGCGCGGCACCAGGCCGATGTTGCGGGCCACCGTCCAGTGGGGAAACAGGCCCGTGCTCTGGATGACGTAGCCGATGCGCCGGCGCAGGAGCTGCTCGTCGAACTCGCGGACCTGTCGCCCGTCGATGCGGATCTGCCCCTGATCGTGCTCGATCAGGCGATTGATCATGCGCAGCGTGGTGGACTTGCCGCAGCCGGAGGTCCCCACCAACACGCACAGCTCCCCGCGCGGAATGCGCAGGGAGAGCTCCGCCACGGCCGTTTCGGCGCCGAAGCGCCGGGTGACCCGGTCGAGTTCGATCATGGCAGGGCTCCCTTGGCGGCGCGAGGATCCAGGCGGCGGGTCAGGGCGCCCAGCAGGGAATCGGCCGCCAGCGCCATGGCCAGGATCGGCAGGGCCCCCAGCAGCACCAGGTCCATGGCCGCCTGGCCCAGGCCCTGGAAGATGAAGGTCCCCAGCCCCCCGGCGCCGATCAGCGCGGCCACCGCCGCCAGCCCGATGGCCTGGATGGTGGTGATGCGAACCCCCTCCAGCACCACCGGCAGGGCCAGGGGCAGGCGCACCTGCAGGAACACCTGGGCGCGGCTCATGCCCATGCCCCGCGCCGCCTCCAGCACGTCGGCGTCCACCCCGGAGAGCGCCACGAAGGTGTTGCGCACCATCGGCAGCAGGCTGTAGCCGAGCAGGGCCAGGAAGGCCGGCGCCCAGCCGATGCCGCGCACGCCCAGCGCCTGCACCCAGGCCACGTTGGCCGACAGCCACGCCAGCGGCGCCAGCAGCAGGCCGAACAGCGCCAGGCTGGGAATGGTCTGCAGGAAGTTGAGCACGGCGAAGCCGACCCGCTCGATGCCCGCATGGCGGCGCATGGCCAGCGCGATCAGGGTGCCGAGCACCAGGCTCGCCCCCACGGCGCCCCCCACCAGATGGAGATGGTCGAGGACGGCGCCGGCGAACTGGCCGCTACGCCCCCGGTACTCGCGCGCGAGCGCCAGCGGCTCCAGCCAGGGCACCGCCAGCCACCAGGCCGCCAGCACCGCGACCACCAGCAGCCAGCCCGCGAGGCTGCCCAGGCCAAGCCGGGTTCGCAGCTCGATCACCATCAGGAAGAGGCAGAACAGCATCAGCCAGAGCGCGGGACCGATGCCGAGGCGCGCCTGGGGCAGCGCCGGGTCGAGGGTCATGCCCCCCGC
>NZ_CP071922.1:2286908-2289137 GCF_017584085.1 Halomonas sp. BM-2019 | reverse complement strand
GGCGAGCCAGGCCGGGAGGCCCATCAGCAGCAGCGCGGCCAGGCCCAGCGCCAGCCAGAGCCGGCGCGGCGAGGGCCGCCAGGCCAGGCCGGCCAGCGCGACCAGCGGCAAGGTGGCGGCGAGGGCGCCCAGCCAGCCCACCGCCTCCTGCGCCCTCAGGGGCGTGCCCGGCACCAGCCGGTTGGGGGCCACGCTCACCGCGGCGAGCAGCCACCAGCCCAGGGCGGCGACCAGCGCCAGCAGCAGGATCACCCGGTTGCGGGACGCCGCCTCCCTGCCCATCGGCCGTCACTCCGCCAGGTCGGCCAGGAAGTCGGCGGCGACGTCGCGCGGATCCAGCCCGTTGACCGCCACATCACCGTTGAGGCGCTGCAGGGTCTCGAGATCCAGGGCCTGGAAGAGCGGTGTCAACAGCTCCTCGATCTCGGGGTGGGCGTCGAGCACCTCGTCGCGCACCACCGGGGCGGGCTGGTAGACGGGCTGCACTCCCAGGGTGTCCTCCAGCACCACCAGGTCCAGGGCCGTCAGCCCCCCGTCGGTGCCGTAGGTCATGGCGGCATTGACCCCGCTGGTCTGCTGGGCGGCGGCGCGCATGGTGGAGGCGGTGTTGCCCCCGGAGAGCACCAGCAGCTGGTCATCGGCGAGCGTGAAGCCGTAGGCCGCCTGGAAGGCCGGTAGCGCCTGGGGCGACTCCACGAACTCGGCGCTGGCGGCGAACTTGAACTCGCCCCCCTCGTCCAGCCAGGCGGCCAGATCCTCCAGGGTGGCCAGCTCGTGTTCCCGGGCCAGCTCGCCGCGCACGCTCATCGCCCAGGTGTTGTTGGCCGAGGCGGGCGTCAGCCACACCAGGCCGTTGTCCGCGTCGCGCTCGCGGACCGTCTCGTAGGCCGCCTCGGCATCGTGCCAGACATCGCTGTCGGTCATGTCGAAGAAGAAGGCCCCGTTGCCGGTGTACTCGGGGTAGAGATCGATCTCGCCGGCCAGCAGGGCCTCGCGCACGATGCTGGTGCCGCCGAGCTGGAGCCGGTCCCGCACCTCGATGCCACCGGCTTCCAGGCGCTGGAGGATCAGCTGGCCCAGCACCGAGCCCTCGGTATCGATCTTGGAGGCGACCACCACGGGACCGTCCGCCTGGGCGAGGGAGAGGGTCATCAGGGTGCCGGCCAGCAGGGCCAGGCCACGCGAAGGAGGAATACGCATGAGGAGTTACCACCCGAGGGACGTGAATGTATGCTGCAGTATAGGGAAGCCATTCCTTGCCTGTCAGACACTTGCCGCCAACGCACAGGACCCCGGCCCATGACGGCGTTGCCCCTGCCCCTGCTCGACCGCTGCCACCACCCCCTGGTGCGTGATCTCGCCTGGCTGCTGCTGGTGCCCGACCTGCTGCAGACGCCCTGGCCGGGGCGTCCCGATCGGCGCACGCTGGGGCTGGCGAGCGATGCGCAGCTGGCGGCCTGGCTGGATGGGCTCGAGGCCGACCCGGCGACGCTGGAGGCCTGCGTGGGCGAGACCCTCCAGGGCCGCATGGGCCTCTACCACGAGCGGCTCTGGCAGTTCCTGCTGGCCGCCGCCCCCGGCACCGAGCTGCTCGCCCACAACCTGCGCATCCACCGCAGCAAGCAGACCCTGGGCGAGCTGGACCTGCTCTACCGACGCCGGGGCGCGGCGACGCCCGTGCACCTCGAGGTGGCCATCAAGTTCTACCTGGGCCTGGTGGAGGGGCCCGGCGAGGCCCAGGACCAGGCGCGCTGGATCGGTCCCGGCGGCGCCGACAGCCTGGCCGGCAAGCGCCACCACCTGCATCACCACCAGCTGCGCCTGACCGAACAGCCGGAGACCCGCCAGGCCCTGGCCGAGCGGCTCTGCAGCGACGCCGTGGGCGCCGACCGCTGCCTGCGGATCGATCGCCAGCTGGCCATGCCGGGGGTGCTCTTCTATCCCTGGCCCCATCAGCTGTCCAGGCCCCGGGAAGCGAGCCGTGACCACCTGCGCGGCGTCTGGCTGGGTTGGGAGGCCTGGCGCCGCTACCGTGACGGGCTGCCGGCGGGGACCCGCGGCGCCTGGCTGCACAAGCCCCACTGGCTCGCCCTGCCCCGCCGCGAGCAGTTGCTGGCGCTGCGCGACCTCGAGGCGCGGCTGGCCCAGCACTTCCAGGCACCGGCCTCGCCGGTGCAGCTCGCCCTGTGGCCTGCCGCCAGCGGCTGGCGTCGGGTCTTCGTGGTGGCC
>NZ_CP071922.1:2286509-2286808 GCF_017584085.1 Halomonas sp. BM-2019 | reverse complement strand
AAAAGCCAGTCAATAACAAAGTTATCGACTGGCTTTCAGATGCTTACGTTCGGTTACAGAGCGCTTAACGCATAACCGTCAGCATTTGCATTGGATCTTCCAAGAATTGCTGCCAACGCTTATTGAAGTTGGCAATAGTAGCGCCGTCGATAATGCGGTGGTCGCCAGACCAGCTTGCAGTCATCATGTCGCGCCCCACTACACTGCCGTCTGCTGCAAAGCGTGGCAGAGTCTGCACTTTACCAAGCGCAACAATCGCTGCTTCCGGCTTGTTGATGATCGGTGTAGTCACCGTGCCA
>NZ_CP071922.1:2282893-2286413 GCF_017584085.1 Halomonas sp. BM-2019 | reverse complement strand
TACCCTCGCGTGCTGCAGCGGTTAAACGATTCACTTCTTCGGCAACTTCAAGCAATGACTTGTTCTGCACCGCTTTGATATTCGGCACCATCAAGCCCACTTTGGTCGCAACGGCCATACCAATGTTATGGTCATCGAAGTAGGTGATTTCGGTCGCTTCATCATTCAACTGCGCGTTCATAATTGGGAACTCGCTCAGCGCCAACGACATCGCCTTAATGAAGAATGGCATTAAGGTTAAGCGCACACCTTGCTCGGCATATTGAGCCTTTAACTTCGCATGCAAGGCACGCAATTCGGTTAAGTCGAACTCTTCTGCATAGGTAAAGTGCGGAATAGTGCGCACTGAGTCGGCCATTTGTCGTGCCATTGCTGCTCGCACGCCACGCATCGGCTCAGTTCGCTTGCCGCCCGTAGCTGGCATTGCTGCTGAACTTGCCGCTGGGCTTGCTGCTGCAGGCGAAGCAGAGGTTGAGGCTGCTGGTTTCGCACTGCTCAGATCTTCTTTAAGAATCCGCCCTTTTTTACCACTACCCTGCACTGCAGTTAAGTCGATTCCAGCTTCACGAGCGCGGCGACGCACTGCTGGGCTGGCTAAGACTTTGCCGTCTGCTGCTGGCTGTGGTGCCTCAAACTGGCCGCCGGCTGCGCGAGCTGGCTCGGCTGCTGCCGTTGCAGGCGCGTTGCTTGCAGTCGGCGCAGAAGCCGCTGTTGCAGGAGCTGAATCAGCGGCACCACTCAAGGCAAATAAAGGCGCACCAACTTTGGCAATGTCACCTTTAGCGTAATACAGTTTGCTGACGATACCATCCGACTTAGCTGGAATTTCGACGACCGCTTTATCAGTCATCACTTCCACCACGACTTGGTTCGACAATTTCGCACTCAACAATACCTTCACCAATGTCTGGCAAGATAAAGTCATTGGCACTGCCTGACGCAGTGGCTGACGAGGATTGAATTTCCTCTGGTTGCGAGTCAGCCGGCGCGACCGGTGTCGGTTTGCTTTCCGCTTGCGCAGGCGCAGCGTCAGTGCCTTCGGCATCAATCGCAAATAATGGCTCACCGACTTTGGCTATATCGCCTTTGGCGTAATAAAGCTTGGTGACAATACCGTCGAATTTCGCTGGAATCTCAACCACAGCTTTGTCGGTCATGACTTCCACGACAACCTGATCTTCTTGCACTGAATCGCCTTCCTGGACTTGCCATTCGACGATTTCACACTCAACGATACCTTCACCGATATCTGGTAAAATGAAATCCGTGCTCATGAAAGCTCCTGTTAGTAATTCAGTGAACGTTTAATCATTTCGTACGTCTTCAGATGATCTGAGAAGTACTCTTTTTCATGCGCTAGCGGGTATGGTGTGTCTAACCCAGACGCACGCATCACTGGCGACTCGAGATACAGGAAGCATTTTTCCTGAATCGTCGCTGCCACTTCACTACCGAATGCCATGGTATGTGGCGCTTCTTGGCTCACGACCATGCGGCCGGTTTTCATCACCGACTGAGCAACGGTGTCGACATCCCACGGTAAAATGCTGCGTAAGTCGATAATTTCGACGCTGACGCCGTCTTTTTTGGCTAATTCGGCAGCGCGCTCAATCACTTCGACTTGCGCACCCCAACCAACCACTGTGATATCCGTGCCTTCTTGCACGACCTCAGCTTTACCGATTGGGAGTGTGTATTCTTCTTCTGGAACTTCGCCAACCGCAGCGCGATAGAGACGCTTCGGTTCAAGGAACAGTACTGGGTTCGGATCAAAAATCGCACTCAATAACAGGCCTTTCGCTTGGTAAGGATTACGTGGCACGACAATTTTCAAACCCGGTGTATGCGCAAAGTAAGCTTCTGGCGATTGCGAGTGATAGTGACCACCGTGAATACCGCCACCGTATGGCGTCCGAATCGTCAAGCCACCGACGTTGAACTCATTACCTGAACGATAGCGGAATTTAGCCGATTCGTTCACGATTTGGTCAAACGCAGGGAAAATGTAATCACCAAACTGGATTTCTGCGACCGGGAAGCTACCTTGTGCCGCTAAGCCATTGGCAAAACCAATAATGCCTTGCTCAACCAACGGCGTATTAAAGCAGCGGCTACGGCCATATTTCTGCTGTAAGCCACTGGTTGCACGGAAAACACCGCCAAAGTGGCCAACGTCTTCACCAAATACACTCACTTTCTCGTTCTTCGCCATCGCCACATCAAGGGCGCTATTGATGGCTTGAAGTAAATTCATTTTTGCCATTATTTCACGCCTCCTGAGGTTGCCGGGTACGCATCCGGATATTGACGGATGTGTGCTTTTAACGCGTCGAGTTGATCCTTCAGCCCTTGCGTCGGCTCGTCATAGACGTCAGAAATAATTTCATCAACGTGCGGTGCTGGGACAGTTTCCGCTTTCTTCAAGGCAGCCAATACTTCTTCTTTATGCTGCTGCATTTGTGCATCGGCTTCTTCTTCACTGATCCAGCCCTTTTTCACTAACCAGTTGCGGAAACGAATCATTGGCTCGCGTTTGCGGCGGGCTTCTTCCTCTTCCTTGCTACGGTAGCCACTTGGGTCGTCTGACGTGGAATGGCCGGCCATACGGTAGGACATGGCTTCAATCAAGACTGGCTCATTTTCTTCCACCGCTAAACGACGCGCTTCTTGCATCGCTTGGTAGACAGCAAAAATGTCATTACCGTCCACACGAATGGCTTTCATGCCATAGCCGACTGCGCGCGGCGCAATGCCGTCGCCCGCGAACTGCTCATTCGCCGGTGTTGAAATGGCGTAGCCGTTGTTACGACAGAAGAAAATCACTGGCACTTTGAATACCGCAGCCATATTCAGACCGGCATGGAAGTCACCTTCAGAAGCGGCCCCTTCACCGAAGTAACATAAGGTACAGGTTTTGTCGCCAGACTGCTTTTGACCATACGCGTAGCCGGTCGCTTGTGGGATTTGCGTTCCCAGCGGCGATGAAATGGTCATAAAGTTCAATGCGGCACAGCCGTAATGCACTGGCATTTGCCGGCCTTTACCGAGGTCTAGTTCGTTCGAGAACAACTGGTTCATGAATTGCTCAAGGGTAAAACCACGAAACGCTAACGCGCCTTGTTCACGGTATTGGCCCATGATCATGTCTTCAAACTTGAGCGCAGCTGCCGAACCAATTGCTGCAGCCTCTTCGCCCAATGACGACAAGTAAAAACTAATCCGACCTTGGCGCTGCGCAGCAATCATGCGCTCGTCGAGAATTCGAATAAATTGCATGGTGCTGAACATTTTCAGTGCCAGCTCTTTGCTAATCTCCGGTAGTGTCACTCCCTTGTGTACCGTGCCGTCTTCTTTCAGCAGCTGATACATCGGAATATCAAGGGCATTGCCGGAAATTACCTGCAGTTCGGTGGTCACTGCAGTTTTTTGAGGATCCTTTGCCATTTGCGTAGCCATAGCGTTCTCTTCAGTGTGTTAATACTTTGTGACAGACTTTACCTTTACGTCAACTGCGATGCAA
>NZ_CP071922.1:2277393-2282793 GCF_017584085.1 Halomonas sp. BM-2019 | reverse complement strand
GCCGGAGCTCGGCGGCCAGGGCCGGCGCCTGCTCGGGAGACTCCTTCCGGGCACGGTTGAGTTCACGTACCAGCTCGAAGAGCACCGAGAGCGCCTCGGGGGTGTTGAAGTCGTCGTCCATGGCGGCGGTAAGGCGCGCCTCGAACCGAGGGTCCACCCGCCCGGCCCCCGGCTCGCCCCCCACCGCCGGGGCCGACCCTTCGAGTGCCAGTCCTTCGAGTGAATTGTAGAAGCGCTCGAGCGAGCGGCGCGCCTCGGCCAGGGACTCCGGCGCATAGTTGATCGCGCTGCGGTAGTGGCTGGCCACCAGCAGGTAGCGCACCACCTCCGGGTCGTGGTGCGCGAGCACCTCGCGGATGGTGAAGAAGTTGCCCAGGGACTTGGACATCTTCTCCTGGTTCACCCGCACCGCCCCGGCGTGCATCCAGGTGTTGACGAAGGGCTTGCCGTTGGCCGCCTCGCTCTGGGCGATCTCGTTCTCATGGTGGGGGAAGGTCAGGTCCGGCCCGCCGCCGTGGATATCGAAGGTCTCGCCCAGGCAGCACTTGGACATGGCCGAGCACTCGATATGCCAGCCGGGGCGCCCCTCGCCCCAGGGCGAGGGCCAGCTCGCCTCGCCGGGCTTGGCGGCCTTCCACAGCACGAAGTCCAGCGGGTCCTCCTTGTGCTCGTCCACCTCGATACGGGCGCCGGCGCGCATCTCGTCCGGGTCGCGATTGTTGAGCTTGCCGTAGCCCTCGAAGCGGCGCACCCGGTAGTAGACGTCACCGTTGTCCGCCGCGTAGGCGTAGCCCTTACTGATCAGCGTCGCGATCATCGCGAGGATATCGTCGATATGCCGGGTCGCCCGCGGCTCCTGGTCCGGCGGCAGCACGGACAGGCGCGCCTCGTCCTCGTGCATGGCGGCGATCATCCGCTCGGTGAGCGAGGCGATGCTCTCGCCGTTCTCGTCGGCGCGCCGAAGGATCTTGTCGTCGATATCGGTGACGTTGCGCACGTAGGTGACGTCGTAGCCGCGGTGGCGCAGGTAGCGGGTGATGACGTCGAAGGCCACCATCACCCGGGCGTGGCCCAGGTGGCAGTAGTCGTAGACGGTCATGCCGCACACGTACATGCGTACCTTGCCGGGCTCGATGGGCGTGAAGACCTCCTTGCGGCGGGTCAGCGTGTTGTAGATCTGCAGCGCGTTGCTCACGGTCACCCCTTCTTCTGCGCGTCTTTCTTCTGGGACTCTTTCTTCTGCACCTTGGCCCAGCTGTCCTTGAGGCCCACGGTGCGGTTGAAGACCCGCTTGCCCTCGGCGGCCGCATGGCGATCGGCGCAGAAGTAGCCGACGCGTTCGAACTGGAAGCGGCTCTCCGGGGCGACCTCGGCGAGGCTCGGCTCGCCAATGGCCTGGCAGACCACCAGGGACTCGGGGTTGAGGTGGTCGAGGAAGTCGGCGTCCCGGTCGCGGTCGGGCTGCTCCTCCAGGAAGAGGTTGTCGTAGAGGCGCACCTCCAGGGGCACGCCGTGCGCGGCGCTGACCCAGTGGATCACCCCCTTCACCTTGCGCCCTTCGGGGTTCCTGCCCAGGGTGTCGAAGTCCACCGAGCAGCGCAGCTCGGCGATCTCGCCGGCGTCGTCCTTGACCACCTCGTCGCAGCGGATCACATAGCTGTTGCGCAGGCGCACCTCCTGGCCGGGGGCCAGGCGGAAGAACTTCTTCGGCGGCTCCTCCATAAAGTCATCCCGGTCGATGTAGAGCTCCCGGGTGAAGGGAATCCGCCGCACGCCCAGGTCGTCCCGGGCCGGGTGGCCGGGCACCTCGTAGGCCTCCTCATGGCCCTCCGGCACGTTGGTCAACACCACCTTGAGCGGTTTCAGCACGCACATGGCCCGCGGGGCGCTGTCCTCGAGATCGGCGCGGATGGCGTGGTAGAGCATGGCGATATCCACCAGGCCGCCGTCGGCGCGGGTCACCCCGATCATCTCGCAGAACCGGCGGATCGAGGCCGGCGTATAGCCGCGGCGCCGCAGCCCGGAGATGGTCGGCAGGCGCGGGTCGTCCCAGCCGTCGACGATGCCCTCGTCCACCAGCAGCCTGAGCTTGCGCTTGGAGGTCAGGGTGTAGTTCAGGTTGAGGCGGGCGAACTCGATCTGGCGGGGCCTGGCCGGCACCGGCAGCTGCTCCAGGAACCACTCGTAGAGGGGGCGATGGTCCTCGAACTCCAGGGTGCAGATGGAGTGGGTGATCCCCTCGATGGCGTCCGACTGGCCATGGGTGAAGTCGTAGGAGGGGTAGATCTTCCACTTGTCGCCGGTCTGGTGATGGTGGGCGTGCCGGATGCGGTAGAGGATCGGGTCGCGCAGGTTGATGTTGGGCGCGGCCATGTCGATCTTCGCCCGCAGCACCTTCTCGCCCTCGGCGAACTCGCCGCCGCGCATGCGCTCGAGCAGGTCGAGGTTCTCCTCGGCGGCGCGTACGCGGTAGGGGCTCGGCCGGCCCGGCTCGGTCAGGGTACCGCGGTACTCGCGGATCTCCTCGGCCGAGAGGTCATCGACGTAGGCCTTGCCCTCGCGGACCAGGTGCTGGGCCCAGGCGTAGAGCTGGTCGAAGTAGTCGGAGGCGAAGCGCACCGGGCCCGCCCACTCGAAGCCCAGCCAGCTGACGTCCTCCTTGATGGCGTCGATGTAGGCCTGTTCTTCCTTGGCGGGGTTGGTGTCATCGAAGCGCAGGTGACAGTCACCACCGAACTGCTCGGCGAGCCCGAAGTTGAGACAGATCGACTTGGCGTGGCCGATATGCAGGAAGCCGTTGGGCTCCGGCGGGAAGCGGGTCACGATCTTGCCGGTGCGGCCGGCCTCGATCTCGTCGCGGATCTGGTTGCGAATGAAATTCGGCGCGCTGGTGGTGTCGGTGGTCATGGTTGGAAGAACAACCTCTGGTTGGGGTGCGGTCCGGGGCCGTTGACAATGGCCTTCACTGCTCGGTGCTGTTCCGGCGACAAGCCTGCGAGGAGGCGCTGTGAACCCCTCCCTGGGCGCTACTTTTGCCTTCCCTGGCAAAAGACCTCCTCTTCGGCTTGCCCCCGGCGCCCCTCGCCGCAGGTGCAAGCCGCCGACCTGAGACGCCCGAGCTTGCTTCGCGCAGCGAGGCAAAACCGCTATTATAGCGCCACGCCCATGGGCAACGCCAAGGCAGCGCCCCTTTATTGCACAGGAGCTTAGCGATGATCATTCTGCAGACAAATTACGGCGACATCCACGTCGAGCTCGATCACGAAAAGGCCCCGAAGACCGCGGCCAACTTCGAGCAGTATGTGCGCGACGGCTTCTACGACGGCACCCTGTTCCACCGTGTGATCGACGGCTTCATGATCCAGGGCGGCGGCTTCGACGAAGATTTCAACCAGAAGCCCACCCGCGACCCGATCGACAACGAGGCCGACAACAGCCTGCAGAACGAGGCCGGCACCCTGGCCATGGCACGCACCCAGGACCCCCACTCCGCCACCGCCCAGTTCTTCATCAATGTGGCCGACAACGCCTTCCTGAACCATAGCGGCAAGTCCATCCAGGGCTGGGGCTACTGCGTGTTCGGCCGGGTGGTCGAGGGCATGGAGGTGGTCGAGAAGATCAAGGGTGTCACCACCGCCCGCCGCGGCATGCACGCCGACGTGCCCGCGGAAGACGTGGTGATCCAGAAGGCCTTCGTCAAGGAGGCCTGATGGCCACCCTGCTGATTTCCGACCTGCACCTGCACCCCGGCACCCCCGAGATCACCGAGGGCTTCCTGCGTTGGCTCGAGGAGCGCGCCTGCGGCTGTGAGGCGCTCTATATCCTGGGCGACTTCTTCGAGGCGTGGATCGGCGACGACCTGCTCGACCTTGCCGGCCAGGACCCCAGCGGCCATGCCGACCTGTCGGCGCGGGTCGCCGTGGCGCTGCGCCGCCTGGCCGATGACGGCACCGCCCTCTACCTGATGCACGGCAACCGCGACTTCCTGCTCGGGGAGCGCTTCGCCAGGGAGGCCGGCGCCACCCTGCTGCCCGACCCCAGCGTGGTGGAGCTCGGCGGCCGGCCCCTGCTGCTGATGCACGGCGACAGCCTGTGCACCCGGGATACGGCCTACCAGGCCTTCCGCGCCCAGGCGCGGGATCCCCAGTGGCAGGCCCAGGTGCTGGCGATGCCGATCGTCGAGCGCATCGCCCTGGCCGCCAAGCTCCGCGAGCAGTCCGGGGAGGCGACCTCCAACAAGGCCGAGGCGATCATGGACGTCACGCCCGATGAGGTGGTGCGGGTGATGACCGAACATGGCGTTTCTACCCTGATCCACGGCCATACCCACCGCCCCGCCGTGCATGAGCTGGAGGTCGACGGCCGGCCGGCGCGGCGTATCGTGCTGGGTGACTGGCAACCCGGCCAGGGCTGGGAGGTCGTGATCGACGACGGCGGCGAGCCGCAGCTGCGCGACGTTACCCTAGGCCAGTGAGTTACCCTAGGCCGTTGAGGGAGACTCCAGCCGGCAGGCGTCGAGGCCCGCTTCCAGCGGCTCGGCGTCCGGCAGGTGTCCCGCCTCGCCGATCACCTCCAGCCGCGAGTCACGCCGCCAGGCGCTGTCGCAGAGGCTGACCGCCCCCGCCGCGCGGTTATAGAGCTGCCAGCCCGCCTCGGTGTGGAAGACCCCCTTGACCCGCAGCCGGGCCGGCAGCTCGCCCAGCACCAGGCTCAGCCGATCCAGGTCGAAGGTATCGTCCGGGTGCCAGCGCCACCCCAGGGTGGCATGGCCCAGCGCCTCGCCCGCTTCGCGCCGCGGCCGGCCCGGCTCCGGCCGCGGGGCGACCAACTCGTCCAGCTCGAGTACGCCGCCCGCCGCCTCGCGCAGGCGACGATGGGCAGCGCTGTCGGCCACCGGCCGCGAAGCCTCTGCGGTCCCCCCACCCAGCAGCCGTGACAGCGGCAGCTCGCCGTGCGGCGCCTCGACCACCCAGCGCTTGGCGGGCCAGAGGCCGGCGAGCCAGGCCTGCGCCTCGGCCCGCTGCGCCGGCGTGGCCAGGTCGGTCATGGTCAGGGCCACCCCGTCGGCCATGGTGAGCTGATCGCGGAAGGTCTCGTGCTCGCGCACCCGCGGCTCCTCGAGCCGGCGGGGATCCAGCACGGCGACGATCTCTTCCGGCGTCAGCACCCCCGCGAAGGCCTCGCTTCGCAGCACCTCCAGCAGCCCCGCGGGATGGCCCAGCCCCGAGGGTTCGATGATCAGGCGGTCGGGCCGGTGACGGTGCAGCAGGTTGACCAGGGTGGCCTGCATCACGAAGGCCAGCTGACAGCACAGGCAGCCCCCCGGCAGGCCCTTGACGATCAGGTCGTCGCGCGCCTCGAACATCGCCTGATCGATGCCGACCTGGCCGAACTCGTTGA
>NZ_CP071922.1:2273687-2277293 GCF_017584085.1 Halomonas sp. BM-2019 | reverse complement strand
AAGAGGGTAACTCGTACATTGTATCGAGCAGTACTTCCTCAACGATTGACCGCAGGCCACGTGCACCGGTTTTCCGTTTCATCGCTTTCCGCGCAATTGCACGCAATGCATCCGTACGGAACTCAAGCTCAACGTTTTCCATTTCAAGCAAAGCACCATACTGTTTGGTCAGTGCGTTTTTCGGCTCACTGAGAATTTGCACGAGGGCATCTTCGTCGAGTTCCGTTAAACTTGCGACCACCGGAAGACGACCAATAAATTCTGGAATCAGTCCATATTTAACTAAGTCTTCAGGCTCGACTTTGGTGAGAAGGTTGACTTGATCTTTCTCCGTCTTCGACTTCACTTCGGCACCAAAACCAATGCCACTGCCAGTCGCTAACCGCTGACCAATAACTTTCTCGAGTCCGGCAAACGCACCACCGCATATAAACAAAATTTTCGATGTATCGACTTGCACAAATTCCTGCTGAGGATGCTTACGGCCACCTTGTGGAGGAACCGAAGCAATTGTTCCCTCAATGAGTTTCAGTAATGCTTGCTGTACACCTTCACCGGACACATCTCGAGTAATCGATGGATTATCTGACTTGCGCGAAATCTTGTCGATTTCGTCAACATAGATAATGCCACGCTCGGCTTTCGCTGCATCATAATCACATTTTTGCAGTAATTTTTGAATGATGTTTTCGACATCTTCACCGACATATCCAGCTTCGGTCAGTGTCGTGGCATCCGCCATAGTGAACGGTACGTCCAACATACGAGCCAAGGTTTCCGCGAGCAAGGTTTTACCACTACCGGTTGGCCCAATAAGCAAAATATTACTCTTGCCAAGCTCAACCTCTGGCTGTGCACCAGCATTACGTAAGCGCTTGTAGTGGTTATACACAGCGACAGCCAACACCCGCTTGGCTAAGTCTTGACCGATGACATAATCGTCCAAATGTTGACGGATCTCTTTCGGTGTCGGTAAGCGGTCTTCGGACGCTTGCGGTGAAATATTCTTAATTTCTTCTTTGAGAATATCGTTACACAGATCGACACATTCATCACAAATGAACACGGACGGACCCGCGATCAGCTTTTTGACCTCATGCTGGCTTTTGCCACAAAATGTACAGTAAAGTGACTTTCCACCTTTACCACTACTCGTTGTTGAATCCGTCATTCACTTCTCCAGTACGCTACTGCTGTACTTAATAAACTTCGTATACTTGATATACTTTACTTCAATTCCAAGTCCCGAAAGGCACTTGAACACTACTTTAGCACAACTTATAACGGCTTTAGCCTTGTTGTTGGCGTTTTTCCAAAACTTTATCAACAATGCCGTATTCAAGCGCTTGTTGTGAACTCATGAAGTTATCCCGATCGGTATCTTTCGCGACACGGTCAAACTCTTGCCCGGTGTGTTCAGACAACAAACGATTGAGTTTTTCTTTAATATACAAAATCTCGCGGGCATGAATTTCGATGTCAGACGCTTGGCCTTGGAAACCACCCAATGGCTGGTGAATCATCACTCGGGAATTCGGTAGACAAAAACGTTTGCCTTTCGCGCCACCCGCTAACAAGAACGCGCCCATACTGGCCGCTTGGCCAATACAAATGGTTGACACATCATTGCGGATAAATTGCATGGTGTCATAAATTGCCATGCCTGCGGTGACCGAGCCGCCCGGTGAATTAATATAAAGATAAATATCCTTTTCTGGATTCTCAGACTCAAGGAATAGCATTTGGGCGACAATCAAATTCGCCATTTGCTCTTCAACAGGGCCGCAGAGGAAAATAATTCCTTCTTTAAGTAAACGGGAATAAATATCAAATGAGCGCTCACCTTTTGCTGTTTGTTCGACAACGATCGGCACGAGTGCAGCCATAGGATCCGGCATGTTATTTCCCATCAAAACTTCTCTCCTCAAATAAAAAATGGCTCAGATGAATTTCATCTGAGCCATTAAACCAATTCTTACTGTTTTCAGCAAATGCTTATTTTGCTGGCGGGTTCATCACGTCGTCAAAGCTGACTTGCTTTTCAGCAACTTTTGCTTTGGCTAGTACGAAGTCAATCGCTTGATCTTCGAGTACGACATTGTGAATCTGCTGCATCGCTTCTGCATTTTGCTTGTAGTAGGTAATCACTTCTTGCGGATCTTCGTACGCAGAAGCTTGGCTTTCAAGCATTTCATCAACACGTGCTTGGTCAACTTTAAGCTCGTTCGATTTAATCACTTGGCCAAGTAACAAACCAACTTTAACGCGCTCTTCAGCTTGCTCATTGAATAAGTCTGCTGGTAGCTCAGGCATATTCTTCGCATTGCCACCGAAGCGTTGCATCGCTTGTTGACGTAGTGCTTGAATTTCCTGTTGCTTCAGTGCTGATGGCACTGGCACATCGTTGTTTGCCGCCAACAAGCCTTGAATAACTTGTTGCTTCACTTTGTTTTTCATTGCGTTCTTGAGCTCGCGCTCCATGTTCTTGCGAACTTCGTTACGAAGCGCTTCAAGACCACCATCGCCAATGCCAAACTGTTCCGCAAAGTCATCATTTAATTCAGGCAGCTCAGGTGCTTCAACGGTTTTAATAACCAAGTCGAATTCTGCAGCTTTACCTTTCAAATGTTCAGCATGATAGTCTTCTGGGAAGGTCACTTCGATCGTTTTCTCAGTGCCCGCCTTTAATCCTTTCATCGCATCTTCAAAACCTGGGATCATACGACCTTGACCAAGTTCTAAAGTGAAGTCTTCAGCTTTACCACCGTCGAACTCTTCGCCGTCAACGCGACCTAAGAAATCGAAAGTGACTTTATCGCCATCTTTAGCGCCACGCTTCACTTCTTTAAATACTGCGTGTTGCTTGCGCAACGTTTCAAGCATGTTGTCGACGTCTGCATCAGTTACTTCCGCAACCGCTTTTTCGACTTCGACTTTGTCCAAGTCTTTTAATTCGACTTCTGGATAAACTTCAACCGTTGCAACAAACTCAAGATCCTTGCCTTCTTCATCGGCTTTTGGCTCAATTTGTGGTGCGCCAGTCGGGTTGATCTTTTCCTGAATCAAAGCTTCGATGTAATGACGCTGAATTTGCTCCATGACAACATCTTGGCGAATCGCAGGACCGAAACGTTTAGCCACCAAGCTCACTGGAACTTTACCAGGACGGAAACCATCCATACGTACCGTACGCGCACGTTGCTTCACTTGGTTTTTAACTTCACTATCAATCTTTTCAGCCGGGATTGTGATGGTTAACCGGCGCTCTAAACCTGTTGCTTCTACAGAAACCTGCATTGCTTTGTTACCTCAGCATCACTTAAACGTGCATTTCGTATTACTGTAGCCGATTGTGCTTGGTCATTGATGACGGCACCACAGAACCAACTACTCCAAATCTTGCGCTGTGCCTACCCTCAATTCAGTCAGGGGATAAAGTACGAACGCGCTTATATTCTGCCATCAGCCAGCAAGGACTGATGAAAAATGACGCGACATTATAACGATCATCTTCGACTGAGTCGAGTCGAGCACCACAAAAACTGATCGCTTTTTATTTACAATTGAACGATACGGCTATGCGATTCATTCTAAGGCTAGCCAGTG
>NZ_CP071922.1:2254711-2273587 GCF_017584085.1 Halomonas sp. BM-2019 | reverse complement strand
GGTGGTCTCGATATCGTGACCGTAGAGGCAGAGCCCGGCCTCCAGGCGCAGGGAGTCCCGGGCGCCCAGGCCGATCGCCGCCACCTCCGGCTCCGCCAGCAGGCGGCGCGCCAGGGCCTCGCTCTGCTCGGCGGCGACCGAGATCTCGAAGCCATCCTCACCGGTATAGCCGCTGCGGCTCACCCACGCCTCGATACCCTCGATCTCGAAATGACCGTGCTGCATAAAGACCAGCTCGCAGGCCGCGGGGCAGAGTCGCTGCATCACCGCGGCGGCCTGGGGCCCCTGTAGGGCGATCAGCCCCCGGTCCAGCACCTCGATCTCGTGACCCTCGGGCAGGTTGGCGCGCAGATGGGCGATGTCCTGCTCCTTGCAGGCGGCGTTGACCACCAGGTAGAGGTGGTCGCCGGCGTTGACCACCATCAGGTCATCGAGGATCCCGCCCGCCTCGTTGGTGAAGAGGGCGTAGCGCTGCATCCCCTCGGGCAGCCCGAGAAGGTCCGCCGGCACCAGGGTCTCCAGCGCCTCGGCCGGGGCCGGCCCGCGCAGCAGCAGCTGGCCCATGTGGGAGACATCGAACAGCCCGCAGGCGATGCGGGTCTGTTCATGCTCCTTCTTGACGCCCAGCAGGTACTGCACCGGCATCTCGTAGCCGGCGAAGGGCACCAGGCGGGCGCCCAGTTCAACGTGAAGGTCATACAGCGGGGTGCGTTTCAGCTGGCTCATCGCAGCGGCCTCTGCTTGCAAGTCATGGGTGTCGGCGGGGTGCCGTCGCGGCCTTACCGCCACGCACCCGCCCGTGTAGGCACCAGACTAGACCATGTTTCTTATAGGAAACAATAGCCGCAGCCGGGAAACGTCGCGCCGCCGGATCATCCGCGTCACCCGGGCGGCGGCACGGCGCCGCGGCGCACCCCCGCAAACCATTGTTTTTGTGGAATATCGATGACCGGCCGAGCGCCGAAGGAGGCGCCGATCATGGAAACGGATCGGCTTATTCTAAAAACGAATAAACCAAGAGGTTGGCGGCGGCGGCGATTCACCCTAGGATCAGGACTGCCGAAATTAATTTCTTATAGGAAACTCATGATGAGCTCGATCCCTGCCAACCTGCGCTACGCCGAGAGCCACGAATGGGTGCGCGACAACGGTGACGGTACCGTGACCATCGGCATCAGCGACCACGCCCAGCAGGCGCTCGGCGACGTGGTCTTCGTCGAACTGCCCGAGGTCGGCCGCACCCTCGCCCTCAAGGAGGAGTTCGGGGTGGTCGAGTCGGTCAAGGCCGCCTCCGACCTCTACGCCCCGGTGGCCGGCGAGGTCATCGCCGTCAACGCGGCCCTCGAGGACGCCCCCGAGACCCTCAACGAGGCCCCCTACGAGGGCGGCTGGATCATGCAGCTGCGCCTCGACGACGCCGCCCAGCTCGACGCCCTGCTCGACGCCGACGGCTATGCCGCCGTGGCCCAGTCCGACGACTGAGCCGCGCTCACCGCCCCGGCCGCCGCGGCCGGGGCCCCGGTTCCACGCCATGCGTCGTCCCGCGACGCCCCGACCCACGCTACGGTGCCCCCATGCCGATCGACACTCGCCGCCTGGCCGACCTGGCCGCCCACGATGACTTCCTCCAGCGCCACAACGGCCCCAGCCGCGACGACGTCGCCGCCATGCTGGCCACCCTCGACACCGAGAGCCTGGACGCGCTGATCGCGCGCACCGTGCCCGCGGACATCCGCCTGGGCCGCGAGCTCGAGCTGGACCCGCCCAGGAGCGAGGCCGAGGCGCTCGACTACCTGCGCCGCCTGGCGCGCCAGAACCGGGTGTTCAAGAGCTACATCGGCCAGGGCTACCACGGCACCCACCTGCCGCCGGTGATCCAGCGCAACGTGCTGGAGAACCCCGGCTGGTACACCGCCTATACCCCCTACCAGCCGGAGATCTCCCAGGGCCGCCTGGAGGGCCTGCTCAACTTCCAGCAGATGGTCATGGACCTGACCGGCATGGCGCTGGCCAACGCCTCGCTGCTCGACGAGGCCACCGCCGCCGCCGAGGCCATGGCGCTGTGCCAGCGCGCCAACAAGAAGTCGAAGAGCCGGGTCTTCTTCGTCGCCGACGACGTGCTGCCCCAGACCCTCGACGTGGTGCGCACCCGCGCGGCCTACTTCGGCTTCGAGCTGGTGGTGGCGCCGGCCGCGCAGCTCGCCGACGTGGACGCCTTCGGCGCCCTGCTGCAGTACCCCGGCGAGAGCGGCCGCGTCCACGACCTGGCGCCGCGGCTCGCCGCGGCCAAGGCGCAGGGCATCATGACCTGCGTGGCCGCCGACCTGATGAGCCTGGTGCTGCTCGCCGAGCCCGGCGCGCTGGGCGCCGACATCGTCATCGGCACCACCCAGCGCTTCGGCGTGCCGATGGGCTTCGGCGGCCCCCACGCCGCCTACTTCGCCACCACCGACAAGCTCAAGCGTGCGATCCCCGGGCGCATCATCGGCGTCTCCCAGGACAGCCGCGGCCACACCGCGCTGCGCATGGCCATGCAGACCCGCGAGCAGCACATCCGCCGCGAGAAGGCCACCTCCAACATCTGCACCGCCCAGGCGCTGCTCGCCAACCTCGCCGGCTTCTACGCCGTCTACCATGGCGCCGAGGGGCTGCGCACCATCGCCGGGCGCATCCACCGTCTGACCACCATCCTGGCCCTGGGCCTTGAGGAGAAGGGCGTGCGCCTGGTCCACGACAGCTGGTTCGACACCCTGCGCCTGACCGGCGTGGACGCCGGCAAGCTGCACGGCCGCGCCCTCACCCAGGAGATCAACCTGCGCTACTTCGCCGACGGCGACGTCGGCGTGAGCCTCGACGAGACCACCACCGCCCACGACCTGGACGTGCTGTTCGACGTGCTGCTCGGCGAGGAGCATGGCCTCTCGGTGCGCGAGCTCGACGACCGCAGCGTCGCCGAGGGGCGCACCGGCATCCCCGCCGCCTGCCGGCGCCAGAGCGACTTCCTGACCCACCCCACCTTCACGCGCTACCGCAGCGAGACCGAGATGCTGCGCTACCTCAAGCGCCTGGAGAACAAGGACCTGTCGCTGACCCATGCGATGATCCCGCTGGGCTCCTGCACCATGAAGCTCAACGCCACCAGCGAGATGATCCCCATCACCTGGCCGGAGTTCGCCAACCTCCACCCCTTCGTGCCCCGCGACCAGGTGGCCGGCTACAAGCAGATGATCGACGAGCTGGCCGCCTTCCTGGTGGAGATCACCGGCTACGACCATATCGCCATGCAGCCCAACTCCGGGGCCCAGGGCGAGTACGCCGGGCTGATCGCCATCCGCCGCTACCAGGCGGCCAGCGGCGAGGGCCACCGCGACGTCTGCCTGATCCCCAGCTCCGCCCACGGCACCAACCCCGCCTCGGCGGCCATGGTCGGCCTCAAGGTGGTGGTGGTGGAGTGCGACGCCAAGGGCAACATCGATACCGCCGACCTGCGCGCCAAGGCCGAGCAGCACGGCGAGGCCCTCTCGGCGATCATGATCACCTACCCCTCCACCCACGGGGTGTTCGAGACCAACGTGCGCGAGGTGTGCGCGATCGTCCATGCGCACGGCGGCCAGGTCTACGTGGACGGTGCCAACATGAACGCCCAGGTGGGCCTGGCCCGCCCCGGCGACTTCGGCGGCGACGTCTCCCACCTCAACCTGCACAAGACCTTCTGCATCCCCCACGGCGGCGGCGGCCCGGGCATGGGCCCGATCGGCGTCAAGGCGCACCTGGCGCCCTTCGTGCCCAACCACGTGGTCACCCCCATCGCCGGAGTCAACGCCGACTGCGGCGCGGTCTCGGCGGCGGCCTTCGGCTCGGCGGCGATCCTGCCGATCTCCTGGGCCTACATCAAGATGATGGGCGCGCGCGGGCTGCGCGAGGCCACCGAGCTGGCCATCCTCAACGCCAACTACGTCGCCGCCCGCCTCGGCGCGCACTACCCGGTGCTCTACCGTGGCGAGAACGGCAACGTGGCCCACGAGTGCATCCTCGACATCCGCCCGCTCAAGGCCAGCGCCGGGATCAGCGAGGAGGACATCGCCAAGCGCCTGATGGACTACGGCTTCCACGCCCCGACCATGTCCTTCCCGGTGCCCGGCACGCTGATGATCGAGCCCACCGAGTCGGAGTCGCGCTACGAGATCGACCGCTTCTGCGACGCCATGATCGCCATCCGCGAGGAGATCGACGCGGTGGAACGCGGCGAGTGGCCGGCGGACGACAACCCGCTGGTCAACGCCCCGCACACCCTGGCCGACCTGATGGGCGACGCCTGGGCGCGCCCCTACACCCGCGAGCTGGCCGCCTTCCCCTCCGCGGCGGTCAAGGCGGCCAAGTACTGGCCGGCGGTCAACCGGGTCGACAACGTCTTCGGCGACCGCCAGCTGATCTGCTCCTGCCCGAGCGTCGACGAGTATCGGGACTGATCGTCGGAGGTGATACGCAGAAGCCCCGCCTGACGGCGGGGCTTCTGCGTTGGTGCGGGCGCCGGGTCAGGGCTCCGCCGGCACCTCGCCGAAGCCGGTGAGGGCCTGGCGACGCTGTTCGCGAAAGTCCTCCAGCAGACGCACATAGCGGCGCGGCATCTCGCTGCCGGACCGGGTGATCAGGTGCAGGGTCTCGTGGACCGCCACCGGCAGGTCCAGCTCCTTGACCTGGCGCTGCCAGGGGGAGGTCTCCAGCACCAGCCGCGAGACCACGGTGAAGCCCAGTCCACGGGCCACCGCATCCAGCACCATGCCCACCTCGTTGGTGAAGCCCTGGCGCCGGAAGTGACTCATGGAGCGGAACTCCTGGGGGAAGTTGCTGCGCAGCAGCGTACTGGCATGGTTGAGGCCATCGAAGTAGTTGATGAAGCCGATCCCCATCAGCTCGGCGAGCCCGCTGCCGGTAAAGTCCGCGGGCACCACCAGGCAGAGGGGTTCACGATGCCAGGGCATCACCCTCAGGTCGGGCTGGCGCACCGTATCGGTGACGATCCCGAGGTCATAGCGACCGGCCAGCACGTCCTGAGCGATCTCGTGGTTGAAGGCGAAGCTGTAACTGATGGTGAGCCCGGGGTGCATCTGCTGCTGGCCGAGCAGGAAGGGGTAGAGCATCAGCCCGACGCTGCCCGGCGAAGCCAGGCGACACTCTCCAGAGAAGAGCGAATCGGCATCGAGCGAGTGGCGAAACTGCTCGTGATCGGCGAACAGCTTCAGCGCATAGTCGTAGGCACGCCGGCCCGCCTCGGTCAGCGTGAAGCGCCGCCCGTGCCGCTCGAGCAGGGGCTTGCCCAGGTAGTGCTCGAGCTTGCGCACGTGCTGGCTGACGCCGGGCTGGGTCATCTCCAGGCGGCGGGCGGTCTGGGTGAAGCTCCCCGTCTCGACCAGGGTGATGAAGGTGCGAAAATAGAGGGCGTTGAACATGTCTCGACACAGGGCGGACTGGACAATCATTGTATCACCGGCCGCCAAGCTGTCGTGATAGCATCCTTGGAGACGACACCCGCGACAAGGACGCCTGAATGCCCGATACCATTTCCAGCATCATCTCCCCGGAAGGCAGCCTGGAGATCCTCTCCCAACACGAGGTCAGCCGCCTGCACGACACCTCCAAGGCAGGGCTGCACGACCTGCTGCGGCGCTGTGCGCTGGCCGTGCTCAACTGCGGCAATCCCACCGACGACAGCGTCGCGCTCATGGAGGCCTATCGAGACTTCGATATCGAGGTGATCCCCCAGGACCGCGGTGTTCGCCTCAAGCTGACCAACGCACCGGCCGAGGCCTTCGTGGACGGCAAGATGATCCGCGGCATCCGCGAGCATCTCTCCTCCATCCTGCGCGATATCGTCTACGTCTATAACGAGATCCAGGGCCATCAGCGCTTCGACCTGACCACCGCCGAGGGGACCACCAACGCGGTGTTCCATATCCTGCGCAAGGCCGGCACCCTCAAGCCGGGACGCGACCCGAGCCTGGTGGTGTGCTGGGGCGGCCACTCCATCTCCCGGGAGGAGTACGAGTACAGCAAGGACGTGGGCTATCACCTGGGCCTGCGCGAGATGGACATCTGCACCGGCTGCGGTCCGGGCGCCATGAAGGGTCCCATGAAGGGCGCCAACGTGGCCCATGCCAAGCAGCGCCGACACCAGGGCCGCTACCTGGGGGTCTCGGAGCCCGGCATCATCGCCGCCGAGGCGCCCAACCCCATCGTCAACGAACTGGTGGTGATGCCCGACATCGAGAAGCGGCTGGAGGCCTTCGTGCGCCTCGGCCACGGCATCATCGTCTTTCCCGGCGGCGTGGGCACCGCCGAGGAGATCCTCTACCTGCTGGGGATCCTGCTCCACCCGGACAACGCCGACATGGAACTGCCGGTGATCTTCACCGGACCGGCCGACAGCGCCGACTACTTCACGCGCATCGACGAGTTCCTGGTCTACACCCTGGGGGAAGAGGTGCGCCGGCTCTATCGCATCATCGTCGACGACCCCACCGAGGTGGCCCGGACCATGCGCAAGGGGATCGACGCGGTCACCGAGTATCGCCGTGCCCGCCAGGACGCCTTCTACTACAACTGGCGCCTGACCATTGATCGCGCCTTCCAGGAGACCTTCGAGCCGACTCACACGGCCATGGCGAATCTGGCGCTGCGCCGTGACCTACCGGTTCATGAACTCGCCGCCAACCTGCGCCGGGCCTTCTCGGGCATCGTCGCCGGCAACGTCAAGGAGCAGGGCATCCGCGCCATTCAGTCCCACGGCCCCTTCAGGCTTCACGCCGAAGCGGAGTTGATGATTCGCCTCGACGAGCTGCTCGACTCCTTCGTCGCCCAGGGCCGCATGAAGCTCGCCGGCGACTACGAGCCCTGTTATACGCTGGGCTAAGCGCCGAGCGCCGAGCGCCGAGCGCCGAGCGCCGAGCGCCGAGCGCCGAGCGCCGAGCGCCGAGCGCCGAGCGCCGCAGGATGATGCCGCCAGCCATGCGGCCGTCAAGTGTCTCGACTCGGCACCAGCCGCCCGTCACTGAACGGCTGGGCGCTCGGCGCTTGTAGCTGGGCGCTGCCCGAAGGGCCGCTGGGCGCCGGGCGCTAGGCGCTGCTAGCGGCGAATATCCGCCTTCTCGCGCAGGTCGTCGAGCAGCCCCTGGATGGCGGCCTGGGCGCGCAGGCGCTCGGCCATGCTGGCGACGAACTGCTCCACCTCGGCGTCGATCTCGCCCTCCTCGACCCGCTCCAGGGCGATCAGCACCACGCGGTCGCCGTCGACGGCGCGCCCGTAGACCGGCGTCTCGTCCTCGGGCACCGGCAGGCGGAACACCGCATCGACCAGCGAACGGGAGAGCCCCCGGGTCTCCTGGCGACCCACGCCCTCGGCCTGCTGCCAGTCGAGGTCGAGGCTCACGCCATCCGCCAGCGCCTGGACCCGCTCGTCGGCCAGGCCCAGCAGGGCATCGCGGCGCAGCCGGGCTGCCACGCTGGCTTCCACCTGCTCGCGGACCTCCTCGAGGGGCAGGGTCGTGGCCGGGCGATGCTCCTCCACCCGCAGCACCATGCGACGATCGTCGTCGAGCTCGATCACCTCGCTGTTGAAGCCCTCCTCCAGCACATCGGAGCTGAAGGCCTGGCTCATCACGCCGGGCTCCGAGAGCACCCCCTCGGCGCCGTCGCGGGAGACCCAGTCGCTCTCGCGCAGCTCGAGACCGATGTCGTCCGCCACGCTCTGCAGGTCATCGGCGGCGAAGCTCTCGTCGATCAGGCGCTGCACGCGCTCGTTGAACTCCCTGGAGACCCGGGACAGGGCCTGCTCGCGGTGCAGCTCGTCACGCATGGACTCGAAGGGCTCACGCTCCAGGCCGGTGACGGTCAGCAGGTGCAGGCCGTTCTCGGTCTCGACGATGCCGGAGACCTCCCCCTCCTCCAGGGTGAAGGCGGCCTCGTCGAAGCTCTCCCCGAAGAAGCCGCGACTGACCACGCCGAGATCCCCGCCCTGCTCGGCGGAAACGGTATCGTCGGAGACCTCGGCGGCCAGGTTGGCAAAGGATTCGCCGTCGGCCAGGCGCTGGCGCACCGCCTCGAGCTCGGCCTCGGCCTCGTCACGGCTGCGCTCCCCGCTGATGGTGAGCATGATATGGGCGATGCGGCGGTCGGCGTCACGGGTCCGCTCCCGCCAGGCGTCGCGCAGCTCGGCCTCGTCGATCTCGACCTCCTCGGCCAGCTCCTGGCGGTCGATGATGACGTACTCCAGGCGTACCTGCTCGGGACGGCGATAGTTGTCGGCGTTCTCGTCGTAGTAGCGCTGCAGCGCCTCCTCGGTCACCTCGATCTCGTCCTCGACCAGGTCCGTGGAGAGCGGGTAGTAGCGGAAGCTGCGCGACTGGCGCTGCAGGGCGGCCAGGGTTTCCTGCTCGCCGGGCAGGGTGAAATCGCTGAAGGCCAGCCCCTGCTGCAGCTGCTGGCGCTTCATGTCGACGCGCAGCTCCTCGCGGAAGGCCGTCGGCGTATAGCCGGCGCTGGCCAGGCGGTTGCGGAACAGGTCGCCGTCGAAGCGGCCCTGCTGGTCCTGGAACTCCGGCAGGGAGACGATGAGCTGGTCGAGCTGCTCCTCGGAGAGGTACATGTTGCCCTCCTGAGCGTACTGGGTCAGCAGCCGGTCGGTGATCAGCTGATCCAGCATCTGGGCGCGCAGGGCGCGCTCCTGCTCGGGCGGCACCTGCCCGCTACGGATGGCGCGCTGCACCTCCAGCTCCAGCTGCTGGCGGGTGATCGGCTCACCGTTGACCTTGGCGATCTCGTCGCCCCCGCCGCCGAACAGGCCGACCAGCGACTCCACGCCGAACAGCGCCATGGTCACGACCACGGCCCCGACGATGATCTTGGCGCCCCAGCTTCGGGAGCGGTCACGAATACTTTGCAGCATGCGGGCCTCGGCAACGTATTGTGTGAAAAACGTAGGTGTGAAATATACGCGATGAAAAGCAAGACAGGCGCACCGCCGGGGGCGATGCGCCTGTAGGTGAGTCAACCATCAGTGGCGCGAACGTCGCGTGACACTCAGTTGACGGAATCCTTGAGCGCCTTGCCAGCCTTGAAGCTCGGCACCTTGGCAGCGCTGATCTCGATCGGCTGGCCGGTCTGGGGGTTGCGGCCGGTGCGAGCGGCGCGCTCCTTGACCTGGAAGGTACCGAAGCCCACCAGCGAGACGCTCTCACCCTTCTTCAGGCTGTCGGTCACGGTGTCGACCATGGCATCCAGGGCGCGCGCAGCGGCCGCCTTGGGAATGTCGGCAGACGCGGCAATGGCTTCGATCAGCTCGGATTTGTTCACACTTCACCCCTTGACTATTTCGGAATTAAGCTCTATTCGACGCGACAATTCAACCCGAAGTCGCAATCACAGCTTGTGGCAATTTATAGCAATGCGATGAAAGGACTGTCAAGCAAACTACCGCGCGAACCCCCATCATATCAGGCTTTCAGCCAGATCATGATGGGGAAATTAGTGTCAATGCGTACTGATCATCGGCTGGGATGAGGCGCCTTCTTCGGATCGGGATTCCTCGCTAGAGGTCTCTGGTCTTTTAGCCAGCGCCACGTCAAGCACCTCGTCGATCCAGCGAACCGGCCTGATGTCGAGAGCCTCCTTGATATTGTCCGGAACCTCCTTGAGGTCGCGGCGGTTCTCCTCCGGCACCAGAACGGTCTTTATACCACCGCGCCGTGCGGCCAGCAATTTCTCCTTCAGGCCGCCAATGGGCAGCACCTCGCCGCGCAGGTTGACCTCACCGGTCATGGCGACGTCACAGCGCACCGGGCGATCGGTATAGGCGGAAACCATGGCGGTGACCATGGCGATGCCGGCACTTGGCCCATCCTTGGGGGTGGCCCCCTCGGGGACGTGGATATGCAGGTCCTCCTTCTCGAAACGCTCGGGGTCGATGCCGAGCTTGAGCGCCCGGGCGCGCACCACGGTGTGGGCGGCGCTCACCGACTCCTTCATGACGTCGCCGAGCGACCCCGTCTTGTTGATGCGCCCCTTGCCCGGAGTGACCACCGACTCGATGTTGAGCAGCTCGCCGCCCACCGAGGTCCAGGCCAGGCCGGTCACGCGCCCCACCTGGTCGTCCTGGTCGGCCAGGCCGTAGCTGTAGCGGCGCACGCCGGCATACTCCTCGATATCGGCGGGGGCCAGGGTCACCGGCGCCAGGGCGCCCTCCTGGGCCTCCTTCTCGAGGCGCTCACGCAGCACCTTGCGACTCACCTTGGCGATCTGGCGCTCCAGCTCGCGCACCCCGGCCTCCCGGCTGTAGTAGCGAATCAGCTCCAGCAGCGCCTCGTCGGAGAAGGCCAGCTCGCCCTCCTTGAAGCCGTGGGCGGCGAGCTGCTTGGGCACCAGATAGCGCCGGGCGATGGCCAGCTTCTCGTCCTCGGTGTAGCCGGGCAGGCGGATCACCTCCATGCGGTCGAGCAGCGGCCCCGGAATGTTCATGGAGTTGGCGGTACAGACGAACAGGGTCTCGGACAGGTCGTAGTCCAGCTCCAGGTAGTGGTCGCTGAAGGTGTCGTTCTGCTCGGGGTCCAGCACCTCGAGCAGCGCCGAGGCGGGATCACCGCGGTGATCCATGCCGATCTTGTCCACCTCGTCGAGCAGGAACAGCGGGTTCTTGACGCCTGCCCGGGACATCCGCTGGATCACCTTGCCGGGCAGCGAGCCGATATAGGTGCGGCGATGGCCGCGGATCTCGGACTCGTCGCGCACCCCGCCCAGCGCCAGGCGCACGTACTTGCGGTTGGTGGCCCGGGCAATGGACTTGCCCAGCGACGTCTTGCCGACCCCGGGCGGACCCACCAGGCAGAGCACCGGCCCCTTCAGCTTCTTGACTCGCTTGTGCACCGCCAGGTACTCGAGGATGCGCGCCTTGACCTCGTCGAGGCCGTAGTGGTCCTCATCCAGCACCTGCTGGGCATGCACCAGGTCGTGCCTGACCCGGGTGCGCTTCTTCCAGGGCACCGAGACCAGCCAGTCCAGGTAGGAGCGCACTACCGTCGCCTCGGCGGAGTTGGGCGACATCATCTTCAGCTTGCCGAGCTCCTGGGTGGCCTTGTCCCGGGCCTCCTTGGGCATCCCGGACGCCTCGATGGCCTGCTCGTACTTCTCGGCCTCGTTGGGCACGTTCTCGAGCTCGCCCATCTCCTTCTGGATGGCCTTCATCTGCTCGTTGAGGTAGTACTCGCGCTGCGACTTCTCCATCTGGTCCTTGACCCGGGAGCGGATGCGCTTCTCGACCTGGAGCAGGTCGATCTCTCCCTCGATCAGCGCCATCAGGTGCTCGATGCGGTCGCGGACGCGGTCCATCTCCAGCAGCTGCTGCTTGTCATCGATCTTCAGCGACAGGTGGGCACAGATGGTGTCCACCAGGCGACTGGGATCCTCGATCCCGGAGAGCGAATTGAGCACCTCGTTGGGCACCTTCTTCGACATCTTCACGTACTGCTCGAACTGGTTGAGCAGCACGCGCACCAGCGCCTCCCGCTCGCGTTCGGTGAGCGGTTCGCTCTCGCGCAGCACGGCCTCGGCGGCGGTGTAGTCGCCACCGGTATCGATGGCCCCCACGTCGGCCCGGGAGACGCCCTCGATCAGCACCTTGACGGTGCCGTCGGGCAGCTTCAGCAGCTGCATGATCTCGGCCACAGTGCCGATGGCGAAGAGGTCATCGCGATCCGGATCGTCCTTGCTGGCCTCGCGCTGGGCCACCAGCAGCACCCGCTTGTCGGCGCTCATGGCCGCCTCGAGGGCCTGGATGGACTTCTCGCGGCCGACGAAGAGCGGAATGACCATCTGCGGGTAGACGACCACGTCCCGCAGCGGCAAAAGGGGCAGACTCAGGGTCCGATCGGCATTCTGCTGCATCGCAGACGTTCCTCAACAAAACGGGTGAATATCACGGGAGTGGGGGCGGCACGCCGGCTTTACAAGAGACCGCCTGACGAGGGTAAGGTTGCCGGGCGATGCCCGCACAAAAAAAGGTTCTTCGCACTCTGGCGTGAAGCTGTTCTACGGGCTCCAAGGTGGGAGGCCGGGTTCCCCGGGCGAATGGAGTCCGGAGGACTCCCAGCGGAGGGTACCAGCCTCACCAACACCACCGGGGCGCCTGCGGCGCCATTCGTCGAGGCGTCGAACCGTCGGTGAACCCGAGCTCCCACAAGGCAGCTTCACGCTGATCTGCGATAAGCCAAAAAAAGCGGGAGCGAAACCGCCACCCCGGCAGAGTCACCGGCTGGTGGCGAGGGTCGCTCCCGCGTCGAGGGGCACGCCCGGGAACAGGCGGGCCCGGACGGCTCAGCCGCCGGTGCCGTCGCCGGCCGCTTCCTGCTGCTGGGAGTAGATCAGCAGCGGTTCGCTCTCGCCTTTGATCACCGAGGCGTCGATCACCACCTTGGAGACCCCCTCCAGGGAGGGAATCTCGTACATGGTGTCGAGCAGCACCGACTCCAGGATCGAGCGCAGGCCGCGGGCGCCGGTCTTGCGCGCCATGGCCTTGCCGGCCACCGTCCGCAGGGCATCCTCGCGGAACTCGAGCTCCACGCCCTCCATCTCGAACAGCTTGGCGTACTGCTTGATCAGCGAATTCTTCGGCTCGACGAGGATCTGGATCAGCGCGTCCTCGGTGAGCTCGGTCAGGGTGGCGATGACCGGCAGACGCCCCACGAACTCGGGGATCAGGCCGAACTTGACCAGGTCCTCGGGCTCCACGTCGGCGAGCATCTCCCCCACTCCGCGGGCCTCGTCCTTGCTCTTGACCTCGGCGCTGAAACCGATGCCGCCCTTCTCGGCGCGCCCGCGTATCACCTTGTCCAGGCCGGCGAAGGCGCCGCCGACGATGAACAGGATATTGCCGGTATCGACCTGCAGGAACTCCTGCTGGGGGTGCTTGCGGCCGCCCTGGGGGGGGACCGAGGCGGTGGTGCCCTCGATCAGCTTGAGCAGCGCCTGCTGCACACCCTCCCCGGAGACATCCCGGGTGATGGAGGGGTTGTCCGACTTGCGCGAGATCTTGTCGATCTCGTCGATGTAGACGATGCCGCGCTGGGCCTTCTCGACGTCGTAGTCGCACTTCTGCAGCAGCTTCTGGATGATGTTCTCGACGTCCTCGCCGACATAGCCCGCCTCGGTGAGGGTGGTGGCATCGGCGATGGTGAAGGGCACGTTGAGCAGCCGTGCCAGGGTCTCGGCCAGCAGGGTCTTGCCGCTGCCGGTGGGACCGATCAGCAGGATGTTGGACTTGCCGAGCTCCACATCATCCTTCTTGACCTCGGAGCGCAGCCGCTTGTAGTGGTTGTAGACCGCCACCGACAGCACCATCTTGGCGCGGTCCTGGCCGATCACATAGTCGTCGAGGGTGTGACGAATCTCGCGAGGAACGGGCAGCCGCTCCTCATCGGTCTCGGCATCGGCATCGAGCACCTCCTCGCGAATGATGTCGTTGCAGAGGTCGACACACTCATCGCAGATATAGACGGACGGGCCGGCAATCAGCTTGCGCACCTCGTTCTGGTTCTTGCCGCAGAACGAGCAATAGAGCAGCTTGCCGCCTTCGTCCTTGCCTTTGCCGTCGGCCATTCGCATACCTCATCTCTGGTGGCCCTGGACCTCGCGGTGCCAGGGCCGGACTCACATCGGCAGCCCGGGCTGCCGGAGAACGGTGTCAGGGCGTGATGAAATCACGCTATCAGGATGTCGGTCGCTTATCCAGCACCGCATCGATCAGGCCATACTCGGCTGCCTGGCTGCCGTTCATGAAGTTGTCGCGGTCGGTATCCCGCGCAATGGTTTCGATGTCCTGGCCGGTGTGGTGCGCCAGGATGCGGTTGAGCTTGTCACGGATGCCGAGGATCTCGCGGGTATGGATCTCGATATCCGAGGCCTGGCCCTGGTAGCCGCCCAGCGGCTGGTGGATCATCATCCGCGAATTGGGCAGGCAGAAGCGCTTGCCCGCGGCGCCGCCCGCCAGCAGCAGTGCCCCCATGCTCGCCGCCTGACCGATGCAGACGGTGGAGACGTCGGGCTTGATGAACTGCATGGTGTCGTAGATCGACATCCCCGCGGTCACCGCGCCGCCCGGCGAGTTGATGTAGAGGTGGATGTCCTTGTCCGGGTTCTCGGACTCGAGGAACAGCAGCTGCGCCACCACCAGATTGGCCATGAAGTCTTCCACCGGACCCACCAGGAAGATCACACGCTCCTTGAGCAGGCGGGAATAGATGTCGTAGGCTCGCTCGCCGCGCGCGCTCTGCTCGACCACCATGGGCACCAGGCCGCCGGCGTTCTGGATCTCGAACTCGTTGCTCATCAGTGTGATGTCCTTGCATCCGATGAATGGAAGCGGGGAGAACGCGCCGACTCGCGACGGCGCGCCTCGGGCAGGGGGGTGATCAGGCCTTGCTCTCAGGCTGGCCCTCTTCCTCTTCCTCGCCCTCCTCCTCGTCGGCCTCGGCCGGCTGCTGGGCGGCGGCCAGGACCTCCTGATAGGTCATGGTGACATCCGTGACGCTGGCCTGCTCGAGCAGCGTGTCCACAGCCTTCTCTTCGAGGATAGCCGACTTGATCTGGGTCTTGAGCTGTTCGTTGCCCATATAGTAGTCGACCACCTGCGAGGGCTCCTGGTACTGCTCGGCGAGCTCCTCGACCTTGGCCTTGATCTCGTCGTCACTGGCGTCGAGCTCATTGGCCTTGATCACCTCGGCCAGCAGCAGGCCGACCTGGACGCGGTTCCTGGCCTGCTCGGCGAACAGCTCGTTGGGCAGCTGGGAGACGTCGAAGTCCTCGCCCAGGCCGAACTGTTGGGCCGCCTGGCGCTTCAGGCCGTCGGTCTCCTGCTGGATCAGCGACTGGGGCACCGGGATCTCGTTGGTCTTCTTGAGGGCCTCCAGCACCTGCTGCTTCACGCGGTTGTCGACGGCCTGCTTGGCCTCGCGGGTCATGTTCTTCTTGACCTCGGCGCGGAACTTGTCGAGGTCGCCGTCCTCGACGCCGAACTTCTTGACGAACTCGGCGTCGACCTCGGCCAGGGCCTGGCCCTTCACCTCATGGACCTTGACCTTGAAGGTGGCCGCCTGGCCGGCCAGGTGCTCGGCCTGGTAGTCCTCGGGGAAGGTGACCTGTAGGGTCTTCTCCTCACCGGCGCTGGCGCCCACCAGCTGCTCCTCGAAGCCGGGAATGAAGTTGCCGGAGCCCAGCACCAGGTCGTGACCCTCGGCGCTGCCGCCTTCGAAGGGCTCGTCGCCCAGGAAGCCCTCGAAGTCGATCTTGACCTGATCGCCCTCCTCGGCCGCCCGCTCCACCTCTTCCCAGGAGGCATTCTGCTTGCGCAGGGTCTCGATCATCTCGTCGACGTCGCTCTCGACGATCTCCACCACCGGACGCTCGACCTCGGTGCCCTCGAGGGAGGCCAGCTCGAACTCCGGGTAGACCTCGAGGGTCGCCACGAACTCGAGATCCTTGCCCGCCTCGTTGACGGTCGCCTCGATCTGCGGGAAACCGGCCGGGTTGAGCTCGTTCTCGGAGAGGGCACGCACATAGCGCTCCCGCATCACTTCGCCCACCACCTCGTTGCGCACGTCGCTGCCGTAGCGCTGACGGATCACCGACATCGGCACCTTGCCCTTGCGGAAGCCGTCCATGCGAACATTCTTGGCGGCGTCCTTGAGACGGGAGTTGACGGCCTCGTCGACCTCGGCGGCCGGCACCTGAACGGTGATGCGGCGTTCGATCTGGGAGGTCGTATCGACGGAAACTTGCATGAAAAGTCCTCTACCGCTGGGGGCGTTGTGTTGAAAGGGTGGAAAGATCAAGGGGGTGATTTTAAGAACCCCGCCCGACACTGGCAAGCCTCGTGCCCGATGAGATGGGGTCGAGACGCCGGAATGCAAGGGGCGCGGGCGTACGAGCGCGGCAGGCGATTCGACACGACGGAAATGCCAACAACGCCGCCCCGGCCAGGGCTGCGCACTATAGACAACGAAATCAGAAGAAGGGTCATCGGGAAGGGATCAAGGAGTGGGGTGGATGATGGGGATCGAACCCACGACCACCGGAGCCACAATCCGGGGCTCTACCACTGAGCTACATCCACCACTGCCTTGAGATGCGTATCGAACTGGGGTGGATGATGGGGATCGAACCCACGACCACCGGAGCCACAATCCGGGGCTCTACCACTGAGCTACATCCACCATATCGATACTGGGCACTGCTCTTGCTACCACAGCTGCTACTGCTACCACCGTTGCGGAACGACCCACCCGCCGTGCGGATGGCTGGCACGCCCAGCAGGACTCGAACCTGCAACCTACGGCTTAGAAGGCCGTTGCTCTATCCGGTTGAGCTATGGGCGCATTCTACGCTCCCGGTCGCCTCACCGCAACCCCATGACCCAATGTTTCCCTGATCATTCAAAGAGTTGTGGTCGGAGTGGAGGGATTCGAACCCCCGACATCCTGCTCCCAAAGCAGGCGCGCTACCAGACTGCGCTACACTCCGCCGGCGATCAAGCTGGCCTGACGCCGCCGCAGGGGCCTCGTCGAGCGCTGCGTATTCTACGTGACTTTCCCCGGCGGTCAAGCACCTGAGTGCCCCGGCGGCGCCCGGCGCTTTGTTTCGGGCACGCGGCATGCGAAAATCACGCCTCTTCTCGACGCCAGGCTGGCCGCAACGCCGGCATCGCCCACCCTATCGCCAGAGGAAGCTCGATGACCGCCCAACTGATCGATGGCAAGTCCATAGCCGCCCGAGTCCGCCAGCAGGTCGCCCGCCAGGTTCAGGCACGCCGCGACGCCGGCGCCCGCGTGCCTGGACTCGCCGTGGTGCTGGTGGGCGAGGATCCCGCCTCGGCGGTCTACGTGCGCAACAAGCACAACGCCTGCGTCGAGGCCGGCATCGAGTCGTTCCGCCACCAGCTGCCCGCCGAGACCACCCAGCAGCAGCTCGAGTCCCTGGTGGACCAGCTCAATGATGACCCGGCGGTGGATGGCATCCTGGTCCAGCTGCCCCTCCCCGCCCATCTGGACGCCCGCCCGATCCTCGAGCGCATCCGCCCCGACAAGGACGTGGACGGCTTCCATCCCTACAACCTGGGTCGCCTGGCCCAGCGCCTGCCGCTGCTGCGCCCCTGCACCCCCAAGGGCGTGATGACGCTGCTCGAGCAGACCGACCTCAAGGTGCGCGGCCTGGACGCCACCGTGGTCGGCGCCTCCAACATCGTCGGCCGCCCCATGGCGCTGGAACTGATGCTGGCCGGCTGCACCACCACCGTCTGCCACCGCTTCACCCGCAACCTCGAGTCCCACGTGCGTCGCGCCGAGCTGCTGGTGGTGGCCGTGGGCATGCCGGGACTGGTCAGGTCCGAATGGATCCAGGAGGGTGCGATCGTCATCGACGTGGGCATCAACCGCCGGGACGACGGCCGGCTGGTGGGCGACCTGGACTTCGAGGCCGCCGCCGAGCGCGCCGGCTGGATCACCCCGGTCCCCGGCGGCGTCGGCCCCATGACCGTGGCCACCCTGCTGGAGAACACCCTGCAGGCCGCCGACATGCACGACGCCCACTGACCTCGCCCGACATCGGGGCCAGCCCCCTTCGGGGGATCTGACGTCGATCGGCACGCTGACACCATCAGGATCTGCTATGCAACGCATCGGTATCATTGGCGCCATGCCCCAGGAGGTCGAACGCCTCGCTTCCCTGCTGGACGAGCGCAAGACACGCTGCCACGTCGGCTCCACCTTTCACAGTGGCCTGCTGCACGGCGTCGAGGTGGTGATCCTGCAATCCGGCATCGGCAAGGTGAATGCCGCCGTGGGCACCACCCTGTTGCTGGACATGTACCAGCCCGAGGCGATCATCAATACCGGCTCGGCGGGTGGCTTCGGTGAAGGCCTCCGGATCGGCGACGTGGTGATCTCCAGCGAGGTGCGCCACCACGACGTGGACGCCGTGGTGTTCGGCTATGAGCACGGCCAGGTCCCGGCCATGCCCGCCGCCTACCGGCCCGACCCGCGCCTGGTGGCCATCGCCCGGGAGTGCGTGGAGGCACTCGGCGAGGTGAGGGTGGTCGAAGGCCTGATCGCTACCGGTGACGTCTTCATGGCCTGTCCCGAGCTGGTCTCGAAGACCCGCCGACGCTTTCCGACCATGCTCGCCGCCGAGATGGAGGCGGCCGCCATCGCCCAGACCTGCCACCTCTATGGCTGCCCCTTCGTGGTCATCCGCGCGCTCTCCGATATCGCCGGCGGCGGCGACAACCATCTCAGCTTCGAGCAGTTCCTGGAGAAGGCCGCCACCCACTCCGCCCAGATGGTGGAGGCCATGGTGAAACGCCTGGCCGCGCTGCCCAGCGAACGCCCCAGCGATGCCCTGGCCGAGTCGCCCTGAACGCGCGACGGCCGGCACAGGGGCCGGCCGTCTGGTCAGGGCGCGAGGTCGATCCTGTCAGGCGCCCTTCTTCTCGGCCTCGTCGAGGAAGGCCTCGCTGAGGTAGAGCTCGTCGTTGCTGTTGACGCCAACCCCGCGATCCATGATGTCCCGGGCGATCTGCTGCGCCTCCTCCAGGGAGTGCAGGGTATAGGTGCCGCACTGGTACTCGTTGAGCTCGGGAATCTGGTCGGCGCTCGGCACCCGCGTGACATCCTCCATGGCGGCAAGCCAGGCGCGGCTCACGGCCGCTTCGCTGGGCGTACCGATCACGCTCATGTAGAAGCCGGTGCGACAGCCCATGGGCGACAGGTCGATGATCTCGACCTCGGGGCCATTGAGGTGGTCGCGCATGAAGCCGGCGAAGAGGTGCTCCAGGGTGTGGAT
>NZ_CP071922.1:2253011-2254634 GCF_017584085.1 Halomonas sp. BM-2019 | reverse complement strand
GAGGGCGTCTGCATGGTCTTGGCGACCCGCACGGCGGGCGCCTGCATGCGGGTGTGGTCGACGCGAAAGCTGTCCAAGAGTGGCATGGGGAACTCCAGTCGGGGCCGGTGAATTCACCGGCACGATAACAGAATAGGGCGCGACGGGACGACGCGACTCAGCCCTGGAAGGTCCAGTCCAGGGTCTCACCGGCGCAGAGCGGCACGATACGCTGGCCACCGGCATAGGGCAGCGACTCTGGCAGCCGCCAGGGCTCGCGCACCAGGGTCACGCGGTCGGCGTTGCGCGGCAGGCCATAGAAGTCGGGACCGAAGTGGCTGGCGAAGCCCTCGAGGCGATCCAGGGCACCGGCCTGCTCGAATGCCGTGGCATAGAGCTCCAGGGCGGCCGGTGCGGTGTAGGCGCCGGCACAGCCGCAGGCGCTCTCCTTGTCGCCCTGGGCGTGGGGGGCGCTATCGGTCCCCAGGAAGAACCTGGGGCTGCCCGAGGTGGCCGCCGCCAGCAGCGCCTGGCGGTGCCGCTCGCGCTTGAGGATCGGCAGGCAGTAGTAGTGGGGGCGGATGCCGCCGACCAGCATGTGGTTGCGGTTGTAGAGCAGGTGGTGGGCGGTGATGGTCGCCGCCACGTTGTCGGGGGCCGCGGCCACGAACTCGGCGGCCTCGGCGGTGGTGATATGCTCGAACACCACCCGCAGATCCGGATGCCGCTCGAGCAGCGGCTTCATCACCCGCTCGATGAAGGCCGCCTCGCGATCGAAGATATCGATCTCGGCATCGGTGACCTCGCCGTGCACCAGCAGTGGCATGCCCAGGCGCGCCAGGGCGCCGATCGCCGCATCGCAGTGGGCCAGGTCGGTGACCCCGGAAGCGGAGTTGGTGGTGGCGCCGGCGGGATAGAGCTTCACGGCATGCACCAGACCGCTGGCCTTGGCACGCTCGATCTCCTCGGCCGGGGTGTTATCGGTCAGGTAGAGGGTCATCAGCGGCTCGAAGGCGCTGCCTGCCGGCAGCGCCGCCAGGATCCGCTCACGGTAGGCCAGCGCCGCCGCCGTGGTGGTCACCGGCGGCTTGAGGTTGGGCATGATGATGGCACGCCCCATCTGGCGGGCCGAGGCGCCGACCACGGCGGCCATGGCCGCGTCGTCGCGCAGGTGAAGGTGCCAGTCATCGGGGCGGGTCAGGGTCAGTGAGGTCACGGCGGGTCCTGTCTCGGCTGGAAGGTTCACGCAAGTCGCCCCAGTATACCCAAAGCGGCTCGCCGGGGCTGCCGGCCCTGCCGCTGACCGTGCTGCAGCGGGTCACGGTGGGCCTCGTGGTGACTGGCCTTCCTTGCCCTGGAGCCCTGGCCGACCCGACTCGACGGCGTCACCCTGGGCTGGCTGGCCGCCAGCGTGCTGCTGGCCAGCACCCTGCGCCTCTTCACCCGGCGCTGAATTCCCGTATCATGCCGGCAGATCCAAGCCAAGGAAGTCAATATGCCGAAGGTGCGCCACTATGCCGACCTGGCCGCCAGCCTCTCCGGGCTGATGTGGGTAGTGGTCTACTGGTCGATCACCCTTTCCGCCCAGGTCGGCAGCGTGGAGCCCACCCTGGCCGCCCTGCTGCTGCTCGCCGCCCTGGTGCT
>NZ_CP071922.1:2243766-2252872 GCF_017584085.1 Halomonas sp. BM-2019 | reverse complement strand
ATCGAGGTGCTGTTCACCCCCCTGAGCGGCGAACAGAAGATATTGCTGTTCAATATCCTGGCTACCGCCGGCTGGCTGGTGTTCGTGGTCACCCTGCTGATCAAGCTGGCCCTGCATCAGGTCAGGCGCGCGCGCGGCACCGGCCCCAGGAAATAGAGTTCATCGCGAACGGGTGGGAATGAGTTCGCAGGGAGTGAGTGGTGGGAGGCCGGGTTTCCCGGCGGTTCGACGCTTCGACGAATGGAGGCCGAAGGACTCCCAGGCGGCAGGAGCCGGCGTAGGCAACTCCACCGGGGCGCCTGCGGCGCCATTCGTCGAGGCGTCGAACCGGCGCAAAGCCGCCCTCCCACAAGTTGAGTTTCACGCTGATCCGCGATGAACCAAAGGTCACAGCTTCCGGGTCTCAGAAGCGGTCGGCGCGGAACGGCGTCATGTCCACGTCCGGGGTCTCGCCGTCCATCATCTGGGCCAGCAGCTTCCCGGTGACCGGGCCCAGGGTGAAGCCCTGGTGGCCGTGGCCGATCGCCATCCAGAGCCCCTCCTTGCCGGGCGCCGGCCCGATCACCGGCTTCATGTCCGGCATGCAGGGGCGCGCGCCCTTCCAGGGCTGGGAGTCACGCCGCTTGCCCAGCGGGAACAGCTTGCGCGCCACCTTCTCGGCGGCGGCCAGCTGCCGGTACTGCGGCGGGGAGTCCAGGTCGGCAAGCTCGGCGCCGGTGGTCAGGCGAATGCCTGCCCGCATCGGTTCGAGCAAAAAGCCCTTCTCGGCGTCCATGACCCAGTGGTTGAGCGCCGCCCCGCCCTCGGCCGAGTAGTGCATGTGATAGCCCCGCTTGACGAACAGCGGCACGGAGACGCCCAGCCGCTCCAGCAGCTCGCGGGACCAGGGCCCCATGGCCACCACCACCTGGTCGGCCTCCAGGGCCCCTTCGCTGGTCACCACCCGCCAGCCGGTGCCCGTCTGGATCACCTCCTCGACGCTGGCCAGCATGACGTGCCCACCCTGCGCCTCGAAGCTCCGGGCATAGGCCTGCACCAGGGCGCCCGGGTCCGCCACCATCCACGGTTGGGTCCAGTGGATGGCGCCCACCAGCCCCTTCGCCAGGTGCGGCTCCTTGGCGTAGAGCGCCTCGGCGTCCAGCTCCTCGAACTCCACCCCGTAGCGCTCGTGGTTCTCGCGGGCCTCCACCAGCCGCTCATCCAGCGCCTTGCGGGTGCGGTAGAGCTCCAGCCAGCCGCCCTGGCGCACCAGCTCCTGGGCGCCCGAGGCCTCGATCATCGGCGCGTGGGCCTCCTGGCAGCGCATGATCAGCGACGCCCAGGCCGGGACGATCTGCCGATAGCGCGTGGGGCCGGAGTTCAGCCAGTACTGCAGCAGCGGGCCCGCCGCGCTGACCATGCCGGTCGGCCGATAGCGGATGTCCACCTCGCGGTTGGGCATCACCCGCAGCAGGGTGCCGAGGTCGCGGGGAAAGGCGTAGGGGCGCACCGCCTCGCGCTGGATGATGCCGGCATTGCCGAACGAGGTCTCGCGACCCGGCTCACGCCGATCCACCAGGGTAACCGAATGGCCCTGGCGCGCCAGATGCCAGGCCACCGAGACGCCGACCATGCCAGCGCCAAGCACGACAGTATTACGTGACATTGTGATCTCCCGACTCGAACAGGGTGAAGCCCCACCGTTTCGCAGGGCATTCATGCGGGCGATTCTAGCAGGGCTTTTGATAATGTCTGCAGGACGGCGAAAGTTAAGTTTATTCTCCTACTCACAGAGATACTAACAGTGAGATTGTCGAATTTTTCTACCCGATGGAGAAAAAGACTCAGGCCTGCCCCTCCTGCACCCGCAGCTTGGCGCGGATGAAGTCGGCGTGACCGACATGCAGCAGCTCCGCCAGCTGCCGGATCCGATGCTCCTCGAGATGGTGATGCACCCCGTCGGCCAGGGCCAGCCGCCACATCATGCGCACCAGTTCGCAGCGCTTGGGGTAATCGTAGTGCTGCTTGATCAGGCTGACGAACTGGTAGTGATCCACCGAGCTCTCGACCTCCTCGCGAGCCATGGCCATCAGCTCATCCAGCGCCTCGTCCTCGAGCCCGAAGGTGTCATGGAGCATCTCGCGCAGGGCGTCGAGCTGGGCGGGGTCCTCGTGGTAGTCGGCGCGTATCACCTCGCACAGCAGCGCGGCCGTGGCCAGCTCCAGGGTAGGGGCCTGATCGTCATGCTGTTCGGGCTCGGCCAGGGCCTGCTGAAAGAAACGCTGGATGCTTGCGAGCACGGGAGGACTCCTGTGGCGGATGTAGGGGCTTGGACCGGCTCGCCCGCCGTGGCGTTTCGCCGGCCGTCATGCTTCCCGCCGGCAGCGCCAGCGCGCCAGCAGGTTGAGCAGTGCCAGGGCCAGCAGCCCGGCGGCCGCCCAGCCGAGAGCGTTGACCAGGTCATGGTAGCCGGCCGGCGGCGACTGGGGGCGCTGGGTCATGCCGAACTCCACCACCCGGGTCAGGGCGTAGAGCAGCAGCGCCAGCGAGCAGAGCGGCAGCGCCGAGCGGCGCCGCGAGAGCCAGCGGGTCAGGCCCCAGGGCTCGCCGGGGGCCGCCGGCTTGGCGGCACCCTTGGCGGCGGCACCCTTGGCGGCGGCACCCTTGGCGGCGGCAGGCTTGCGTGCGGCGGCGGGCTTGCGTGCGGCCGCCTTGCGCGGCGCCGCCCCCTTGCGCGAGCGGGGCGTCCCCCGCCGCGGCCCGGCCACCCGCCGCCAGACCCAGCCCAGGGTCCGCCACAGCGCCCAGCCCAGGGTGAAGCTTACCGAGAGCGCCAGGCCGCCCATCACCAGTACATACGCCATCGGGCGAATCCTTGAATGCCATTGCCGATCGCCTAGTGTGCCACAGGGGCGAGGGACGAGGTCAGGGCACCACCACCACCGGGATCGGGATCCGCGCCAGCACGTCGGGGTCCTCGTCGGACAGCCGGACCAGGGTCGTGCGGTTGATCACCAGGGCGCCGCGGCGGGCCCGGGCCAGGAAGCGCTCGAGTTCGTCCGCGGCCATGGGATGGCTCCGCGAGGCCTCGGCGAGGCTCTCCCCCCAGGGCAGCGTCGGCGCCTCGCCGTGGAAGTAGCGCAGCGGACCGGGCACCGGCGGGTGGCGCTCGTCCCAGATGATCACCGTGCAGGGCGCCTCCAGCACCAGGCGGCGGCTGGTGGAACCGAGCCGCGCACTCCACTCCCAGCGCGACGAGAGTCCCGCCTTGCCCAGCACCAGGACGTCCCCTGGCGTGGCCTCGCCCAGCGCCTCGCTGACCACCTGCCCGCGGCTCACCTGCAGACGATGGCGCAGCTCGCGACCGGCCACCGCCTCCTCCAGCGCCCGAGTGATGCGCTGCCCCTGGCGGGCCAGGCTCGCCTCGAGCGCGGTGCTCTCCAGGGGCCGGGTCAGCCCGGTGCTCGCCCCCACCTCGCAGGAGAACGGAAAGGACGCGCAGTGCAGCAGGTCGAGGTCCTCGATGAACAGCGCCACCAGCTCGGCGCGGACCTGGTCGGCCAGCGCCACCGCCGCCGCCAGCGCCGCCAGGCTCTGGCGGGAGTCGTCGAGCAGCGCCACTACGCGCATCGCCACGGGGCCGGGGCCGTCACTCATCGCTGCCGCCCTCATCCGCGGCCTCCTCGGCCTCCCCCTTCCCGCCACCCCGCCCCTTGCCGGCGTCGACCCGGGACGCCTGGGAAGCGGCCCCGGGCGTCCGGCTCGCCCGGGGCCTCGCCGGTGAGCAGCGCCAGCGCCTCGTCCACGTGGCGCACGGCGAAGATGCGGAAGCGGCCCGCGGCCATCGCCTGGCGCACCTCGGCCTTGAGCATCAGGTGCTCCACGTTGCTGGCCGGCAGGATAACCGCCTGGCCGCTGAGCTCGCCCCGGGCGCGGCAGACATCGAAGAAGCCCTCGATCTTCTCGTTGACCCCGCCCACCGCCTGCACCTCACCGTGCTGGTTGACGGAGCCGGTGACGGCATAGCGCTGGTCGAGGGCTACCCGACCGATGGCCGAGACCAGCGCGCACACCTCTGCCACCGAGGCGCTGTCCCCCTCGATGCCGCCGTAGGACTGCTCGAAGGCGAGGCTCGCCGAGAGCGACAGCGGCTCGTTGGCGGCGTAGCGGCCGGCCAGGAAGCGCGACAGGATCATCACCGCCTTGGTGTGGATGCGACCACCCAGGCGCGCCTCGCGTTCGATATCCACCACCTGGCCGGCGCCGGGGCGCGCCGTCGCGGTGATGCGGGTCGGCTGACCGAAGGCGAAGTCGCCCAGGGCCAGCACCGAGAGGCCGTTCACCTGCCCCACCGCGCGCCCAACGGTGGCGATCATCAGCGTGCCGCGATTGATCTGCTCGAGGCTGCGCTCGCGGATGCGCCCGGCCCGATAGAGCTGCTGGGCCACCGCCTTCTCCACGTGGGCGCGGGTGATCACCGTGGCGTCCTGCATGGCCGCCCAGTGGTCCGCCTCCTGGAGCAGGTCGCTCAGGTCGCGATGGCGGGCGGTGAGGCGCTGCTGGTCGTCGGCCAGGCGGCTGGCCCGCTCGATGGTCGCCGCCACCCCGCTGCGATCCAGGGGGCGCAGCGCCGCCTCCCGGGCCAGGGTCGCCATCATATGGGCGTAGAGGGTCAGATTGGCCTCGCTGCGGGGCAGCTCGTCCTCGAGGTCCACCTGCACCTTGAACAGCTCCAGGAACTCCGGGTCGTGCTCGCACAGCAGGTAGTAGAGCAGCCGCTCGCCCAGCAGCACGATCTTCACGTCCAGCGGGATCGGCTGGGGCTCCAGGCTCACCGTGCTGATCAGGCCGTAGGCCTGCTCCAGGGATTCGGTGCGGATCTCTCCCGCGCGCAGCACGCGCTTGAGGGTCTCCCAGGCGCCCGGCTGGGACAGCACGCCGCGCACGTCCAGCACCAGATACCCGCCGTTGGCACGATGCAGGGCCCCGGCACGGATCAGCGAGAAGTCGGTGAGCAGGGTGCCGTTGTGCACATGATGCTCGATGCGCCCCACCAGGTGCTGGTGGCCCGGCAAATCCTGGTAGATCACCGGCGCCCCGCAGGTATCGGCGTTGTCCACCAGCAGGTTGAGGTGGAAGCGGCTGAACACCGCCTCCGGGGGGATATCGGCGTCATCGGCAATGAAGGAGTCGACGTGCTGCACGATCGCCTCGCGGATCGACGCCAGGTGGGCGATCACCCCCTCCTCGTCGGCGTAGCGTTCCTCGAGCTCCGCCAGGGGCGCGCCGATGGCCGACTCCAGCACCGACGCGTTGAGCTGGTTGACCTGGTCGCGCAGCTCCTTGGCCAGCTTCGGCATGCGGCGGATCGCCTGGGTCAGCTTGCGCTGCAGGATCTCCACCGTGTGCTCGATGCGCTCCCGCTCCTCCTTGGGCAGCCTCTCGTACGCCTCCGGCGACAGCATCTTGTCGTCGTCGCCCGCCGGCGCGAAGGTGAAGCCGTTGGGGGTGGAGAGCAGCAGTACCCCCTGCTCCCGGGACTCACGGCGCACCGCCTCGATGGCGTCGCGCTGGCGCTCGCCCATGGCCTGCTTCAGTTCCTGCAGGCGGTTCTGGTACTCCTCGCTCTCGAACACCGCCGGGATGGCACTTCGCAGCTCGTCCACCAGCGCCTCGATGTCACGGCGCAGCTGGCGGCCCAGCCCCGGCGGCAGCTGCAGGAAGAGCGGCACCGACGGGTCCTCGAAGTTGAACAGGTAGCACCAGTCCGGCGGCGGCGCCTCGTCCCGGGAGCGCTCCTCCAGGAAGTGCCCCACCAGGCTATGCATGCCGTGACCCGGCTGGCCGAGCACGAAGAGGTTGAAGCCATCGCTTCTGATCGCAGTACCGAAGTCCAGCGCCTCCCGCGCGCGGTCGTGGCCGCTCAGCAGGTCCAGCGACTCCAGCTCGCTGGTCACCTCGAAGGAAAAGGCCTCCTCCGGGCAGGCCCAGTAGACCTCCGACACCTTGAGCGGCTCGACCATCGCCTCCTCCCTGCCAGGCCAGCATGAGTGAAACGCCCGTCTACTCCCAAGATGCCCGATCGCGCTGGCGGCCGCCAGCCCCTGCGCCCGCTGACGGTTGGCCGACGGGGAATCGCGGCGCTGCGCGACCTCCTCCGCCATCCGCACTGTCGGCGCTGGCCTACAGGGCCCGTCACCCCGGGCCACTAGCCTTCCCCGGACCGATCCCCTAGGCTGGCGTGACACTTCCAGGGAGGGAAGCGACATGTCAACCATCACCCTCGACCGCCATCCCTTCGGCGCCTTCATCCTGAACTGCCGCTGCGGCAATATCGAGATCGGTCGCGGCGAGGCACGCTGGCAGGCCTTCCTCGTCGCCCCGCTGCCCCATGACCTCGCCCAGGTCACCTGCCGGCAGTGCGAGGCCACGGCCAGGCTGCATCACCCCGTCAAGAGCCCGGCAACATCCGCGGCCATCCCCGATTAACCGTCACCACAGCACCTCCTCGCCCGGCGCCGGCTCACCGGCGATCACCACCCCGTTGCGCCCACCCCGCTTGGCACGGTAGAGGGCACTGTCGACACGGCCGAGCAGCACGGCCGCCGCGTCACCGGGACGGTACTCGGTGAGGCCGATGCTCACGGTGATCGATAGCCCCAGCAGGCGGCTCTCGGCGATCCGGGAACGCAGGCGCTCGGCGAAGGTGGCCGCACCGCGCAGCGGCGTGCCCGGCAGCAGGATGGCGAACTCCTCGCCGCCCCAGCGCGCCAGCAGGTCGGTGCTGCGCAGGCTGCCGGCCAGCCTTTCGGCGACGCGCCGCAGCACCTCGTCGCCCGTGTCATGGCCGTGGCGATCGTTGACCGCCTTGAAGTGGTCGATATCCAGCAGCAGCAGGGCCAGGGGCTCGGCGTCCCGTTCCGCCTGCTGCATGGCCTGGCGCAGGGCGCCATCGAAGGCGCGGCGGTTATAGGCGCCGGTGAGGTGGTCGCGGGAGGCCTGGCGCTCCAACTCCTGCTCCATGTGCTTGCGTTCGCTGATGTTGTGGAACACCGACACGAAGTGGCGCAGCCGCCCCTGGTCGTCATGCACCGCGGTGATCGACTGCCACAGCGGGTAGATCTCGCCATGGCGATTGCGATTCCAGATCTCGCCCTGCCAGTGGCCATCCTCCATGAGCGACCGCCACAGGCGCTGGTAGAAGGCCGCATCGTGGCGCCCCGACTTGAACAGCTTCGGGGTCTGGCCCACCACCTCGGCGTCGGTATAGCCGGTGATGTCGGTGAACGCCTGGTTGACCTTCTCGATACGCATCTCGGCGTCGGCGATCAGGGTCGCCTGGCCGGTCTCGAACACCGTGGCCAGCAGGGCCAGCTCCGCCTGCTGGCGCCTGCGCTCGGTGATGTCCTCCTTCACCGCCACGAAGCTGACGAGCTCGCCGCGGTCATTGCGCACCGGGGTGATGCTCTCCCGGGCCCAGTAGGTCTGGCCGTCCTTGCGCCGGTTGAGCAGCTCCCCCTCCCAGACGCGCCCGCCGAGGATCGCCTCCCACAGCTCGCGGTAGAGGCGTTCGGGGGTCTCGCCGGACTGGATCATGGCGGGCGTGCGGCCCAGCAGCTCCTCCGAGCGGTAGCCGGTGATCTCGACATAGCAGCGGTTGGCAAACTGGAAGCGTCCGTCGATATCGGTGATGGCGATGGCCACGGGGCTCTGCTCCACCGCCACCCGGAGCTGGCGGCAGAAGTCGTCCACCACACCCCGGTCGGGCGCTCCACAAGCCACGCCGGGAGGCGTCGAGTCGACGGCCATCGAGCCGTGATCCTCCATGAGGCAGTCCTCTTTCCCTTCGTCGCGCGCTATGCTAACAGCATAGCGCCATGCAGCAGGAGCAACTTAGGTCGCACCCCGGTGTCGGTTCCCGAAGCCGATACGGGACGTGGCGGGCGAGACGTTACGAGCCGGCGCCCTCGTCGTCGAAGCGCCGCCGCCACGGCTGGCCAGGCCTGCCCCCTTCGGGTAATGTCGCCGGAGAACGCTAAATCGATGGATCTCCCGATGCACGGCTCTCCTGCTCCGATCGATCCTGCCGAGTGCCTGGCGGCCCTGTCCCGCGCCAGCCAGGCGATGCTCGAGGCGGAGCACTGGTACGACGGGGTCGACCGCCTGCTGGCGGAGATCGGCCGCACCCTGGGGGTCAGCCGCGTATGGATCTTCCAGCTGCTGGAGCTCCAGCCCACGGCCGTCGTCCAGGACTACGTCTTCGAGTGGGCGCCCGCGGCGCACTATCGCCAGCTCACCCAGCGGCGCTTCCGCTTCTTTTCCTCCTCCCTGGCAGATCCCGAGTACCGTCGCCTGGTGGAAGAGCGCCAGGCCGGCAGGCGCCACGCCTTCTGCATCCCCGCCATGGCCCCGGGCCCTCTGCGCGAGAACCTGGAGAGCCAGGCGATCCGCTCGATGGCGACGGTGCCCATCGTCGTCCACGACCAGTGGTGGGGCACGCTGGGCATCGATGACTGCGAGCGGGCCGTTTCCTGGGAGGGGCCGGGGCTCGACCTGATGACGGCCGCCAGCCAGCTGATTGCCGCGGCCCTCTATCGCCACCAGCTGACCAGTCGCCAGCGCCAGATCGAGCTGTTCCACCGGGTGGCGGGCTGCGGCGTCTGGGAGGTCTCGCTGCGCAATGGCCGGGTCTGGTGCTCCCAGGCTCTCAAGATCGCCCTGGGCTATCCGGACACCTATCCGCGCCTGGCGCTGCGCCGTCTGCTTTGCCGGATCCAGCCCGATGACCGCCGGGAGCTGTGGCACTGGGTACGTACCTGCCTCGCCAGCGGCCAGCCCCAGCTCCGCCTGGATATCCGGCTGCGCACCGGCGACGGCCGCTGGGTGTGGCACGAGCTGGTCGCCGAGCTGCGGCGGGACCACCGCGGCCAGCCGAACAGCCTGGCCGGGCTGATCCTCGACATCAGCCAGCGCAAGTATACCGAGCAGCGGGCGCTGGCAGCCTCGGAACTGGATGCCCTGACGGGGGTGCTGAACCGCCGCGGCCTGGACCGCCACCTGCGCGACGCCTGGCAGACCGGCGAACGGCTGCACTTCCTGCTCTTCGATATCGACCACTTCAAGCAGA
>NZ_CP071922.1:2233047-2243666 GCF_017584085.1 Halomonas sp. BM-2019 | reverse complement strand
GGGGCCGTGGGTGCCGAAGCAGGCCAGGCCCAGGCCGCCGGTGGCGCCGGGCAGCCAGAAGCCGCCCAGGTGGTGACACTGCTCCTCCAGCCAGCGCAGCAGCTTGCACTGCAGCATCAGGCAGGCGCGGCTGCCCGGGCGGCTGGAGAGGTCGCCCTTGAGGCGCAGGCGGATGGCCATTACCGAGAGCTGGCGCTGCTCGATCTCCTCCTCGCGCAGCGGCGCGCTGTCCGGCGCCAGGGTCCGGGCGAAGCCCAGGCCACCGGCCGCGACGGCGTCGGCGTGGGAGTCGGACCAGTAGCGGGCCAGCTGCATGAAGGCCGGGTCGGGCGGCTGGCCGGAAAGCGCCAGCAGCTGCAGGTAGGCGTTGTACTGCTCGTGGGCGGCGGCCAGCTGGCCCTGCTCGGCGAGCTGGCGCACCAGCGTCTCGTGGAAGGGACCGTAGCCCGAGAAGCGGTTGACCAGATCCACCAGCAGGCGGTCGGGCACGTGCTCGTGGTGCTCGAGCACCGCCTCGGCGAAGCGGATCACCCGCTGGCGCCAGTCGTTGCGCACCTGCACCAGCCAGCGCTGGAAGTCGCCGCAGTTGGTGAGCTGCAGATCCTCGGCGAGATCGCCCTGGTAGTGCTCGAGCAGCGCGGCCAGGGTCGGCAGGTCGCGTTCGCCGTCGAGCAGGCGCTGCACCTCGTGGAGGTCGAACTGCCAGGTTGGCGGCAGGCGGAAGGCGATGGTCTGGCGCGAGACGACGAGCACTTCGTTGGCATGTTCGCCCAGGGACTGGCGCAGGCAGTGCAGGGCGTGGCGCAGGTTGGTGCGCCCGGAGGAGAGGCCCTGGTCAGGCCACAGCAGCTCGGCCAGGGTCGCGCGGCTCACCGGCTGGCTGTGCAGCAGCAGGTAGACCAGCAGCGCCTTGACCTTGTCGTAGCTGAACTGGGTCAGCGCATCCTCGCCGAGGGTCAGCGAGAAGTGGCCGAAGAGGGCCAGCCGATCCGGCTGCGGGGTGTCGGCGACGTCGGTTGCATCTCGCATGTGTCGGTCCTGCGTGTCCTGGGGCCGGTCTTATGCCGGCACGCCACTGTGAAAACGGAACGCCGTGTCGGGCGTCTGCACCAGCTCGGCTTCGCGATCGGCGAAGAAGGCGATACGGGACTCGATGGGCGATGCGGCCAGGTGGCGGGCCAGCATCAGGTAGTCCTCGTAATGGCGCCCTTCCGACTTAACCAGACTGCGATAGAACTTGGCAAGTTCGGGGTCCAGGTGCGGAATCAGCCGAGCGAAGCGCTCGCAGCTGCGCGCCTCGATGAAGGCACCGATGATCAGCACGTCCACCAGCCGTGCGGGCTCCTCGGGGCGAACGTGACGGCGCAGCCCCTCGGCGTAGCGCGAGGCGCTGATATGCCGATAGGCGATGCCGCGCTCCTCCATCAGCTTGACCACCTGCTCGAAGTGAAGCAGCTCCTCGCGGGCCAGCTGGCTCATCTTGGTCAGCAGCAGCGGCTGGTCCACGTAGCGGTAGAGCAGGCTCATCGCCGTGGAGGCGGCCTTCTTCTCGCACTGGGCGTGGTCGATCAGCAAGAGCTCGGGGTTCTCCAGCGCCCAGGCCACCCAGGCATCGGGGGTACGGCAGCGCAGGAAGGCCAGCAGCTCGGCGGAGAGCAGGTCGTCGGCGCTGGCGCTGACGGGCTCGGGCAGGGTCACGGACATCACGGGGTCTCGGGCAGGTCGATCGGGCACGGGAGAAGGGCCGTCGGCGGGCGAGGCTTCCAGGCGGGTACACCGGGCCTCGGCGGCGGCGGCGAGCTCGGCGGCCAGGCGGGCGTGGAGCGCGGCGGCGCCGAGGCCCTGCCCCGCCGCCGTCGGCGCCAGGCCGTAGCGGGTCAGGTCACCGATGCGCTCGCGCCCGATGCGCAGCAGCTCCACCGCCCGGGAGAGCCCCGGCTGCTCGGGCCGGAAGCGGATGCGGTGGCGCCGGAGCTGGGCCTCCAGGGCCGCGGCGTCTACCAGGCGCAGGTAGCGGCCGGCCACGGCCTCGCGCAGGGCATCGAGCTCGGCGATCCGCGCGGCCCGTGCCTCGCCGCTCATGCCGAACCAGTCGTGAATCTCTCCGTCGGCGCGCTGACAGCCGCGGCAGGTGCGGTCGCCCAGGGTGGTGGAACAGAGCCCCACGCAGGGGGAGGCGATCGCGCCCATAGCCTTCTCCTCCTTGATTTCAACGCTCATGTTAACGCGAGTTGAACGTTAACAGACCGCCCCGGCTAGCCCTTGGTGGTAGAGGCGGTCTGAGCCAGCACCCGGCGGATCTGATGGGCCCCTCGAGCAGCTCTCGCCGCATGGGGCGCCGAGGGGGAGTCGCAGCGGACGAAGGCGAGGACATGCACACTCTGGACGGCAGACTAAAGGGGGCATGGTACCACCGGAGCCCGACCAACGGCTGCAAGGCCCGGCCCTATTGGTGGGAAGCCGGGGAATGGGGAGTTTGCTAAGGCCGGTGGTCATCCTATGGAAGGCCGCGGTCCGGCGTTCCGGGTCCCCCGGGCGAATGGAGGCCGAAGGCCTCCCGGCGGCAGGCGCAAACGCCAGCAACACCGCCGGGGCGCCTGCGGCGCCATTCGCGCGGCAAAGCCGCCCTCCCACAAGACCAATCCTGCGGCAAAGCCGCCCTCCCACAAGACCAATCCTGCGGCAAAGCCGCCCTCCCACCAGGCCAATCCTGCGGCAAAGCCGCCCTCCCACCAGGCCAATCCTGCGGCAAAGCCGCTCTCCTCCAGGCTGGCTCCAAAGTCCTTCAGGCCCGGGCAAGCTCCTGTCGCCAGGCAGGTGCCACCACGGTCATGAGCTCAACCGCCAGGTCAGGGGAGATATGGAGGGACTCCACGGCATGTACCAGGTGAGCCTGGTAGCGCGACACAAGGTCCCTGAGCGCACTATCCAGAGCGGTGGCGATGGTGCGCTCCCCATATTCCTCGCATGCCATATCCCAGGCCTCCCCGGGGATACTGCCCCATTCGCGACGCATCATGCACAGGTCCAGAATGTCCTTGATATGGTTGTGAAACCTGTCGGCGTTGGCGGTCAGCTTGGTGGCAAAGCAGCTTTCTCTACTGATACAGGGGACGGGAAAGAGGTCCTGTCGGCTGTCAGGTTGCAAGCGCTCATTGGCAAAGTTGAGGATTTCGAGCTTGATCGGACGCTCGGCCCCTTCAAGAAAGGTCCGGATGGCGTCGCGGTCGGTGCGTATCTCGCGGTTACCCCAAGGCACCAGCCGATGGCCCTCACGCAGCAGGGGGCCGAGGCTGGAATTGGTAACCGCCATGCGGGCGGCACGATAGGCGGCCTTACCTACGCAGAACAGATCGATATCGACCGATTCGCGGAATTCATCCAGCTCAAGCGCAATGCGCGTGCCGCCGCCAAACAGGATATTGTTATCCCGAAGGAATACAGGATCGAAATGCGAAAGAACGACTTCGATCGCCTGATGATGGGGGCGCCTATAGGTCATGCAGTGAGCATCTGCCCATAGGTCCGAATCAACTCGGCGATCAAGGCTCGCTCGTTGCTTTCCAGCTGATGCGGCACCACGAATCGCCAGCGCTCCTCATAGAGCCGAAACGCCGTTCTGGGCTCGATATACTGCTCTGCACGATCCCAAAGGATAGCATCGAGTTGAGGGTAGTCGTGTCGGTTGATCAACCGAGTGTTCATCATGACACCTGATAATGATCGAATGCGGGCCCGCACTACCCTTCAAGATAACGTTCTTCGACGGAGAGCGTCAAAGCACCATGGGAGACAGGCCAGGCCTGCCCCCATGGCGGCCCGGCCTGTCTCCTGTCCCGCTACTCCCCCGCGCGGTAGAGGGTCTGGATGCTGGAGAAGTCCAGCCCGCCGTTGCCCTGGGCGGCGTGCAGGGCGAAGAGGTTGCGGGCCTGGGAGCCCATGGGCACCGTGGACTTCGAGCCCAGGGCCAGCTCCCAGGCGAGGCCGAGGTCCTTGGCCATCAGGTCGGTGAGGAAGCCGCCCTGGTAGTCGCGGGAGGCGGCGGAGCCCTCCATCACGCCGGGCCAGGGGTTGTAGACGTTGAGCGCCCAGTTGCCGCCGCTGCTCTGCTTCATGATCTCGGAGAGCACCGCCGGGTCCATGCCGTTCTTGACCCCCAGCGCCAGGGCCTCGGCGGTGCCGCTCATCAGGATGCCGAGCAGCATGTTGTTGCAGATCTTGGCCACCTGCCCCGCCCCGCTGTCGCCGGCGTGGAAGATGTTCTTGCCCATGGCCTCGAGCACCGGCTTCGCCCGGGTAAAGCCCTCCTCGGCCCCGCCGACGATAAAGGTCAGGGTGCCGGCCTTGGCGCCGCCGACGCCGCCGGAGACCGGGGCGTCCAGATAGCTCAGGCCGCGTTCGGCGGCGGCGGCGGCCACCGTGCGGGCGTCCTCCGGGGAGATGGTGGAGGCGTCGATCACCAGCGGCTGGCCGTCGAGGGCATCGAAGAGCCCCGGGGCGCCGTCGCGGCCCAGGTAGAGCCCCTTGACGTGGGCGCCGGCGGGCAGCATGGAGATGATCACCTCGGCACCGCGGGCGGCGGCCTCGGCGCTCTCGCCGCGGCTGGCGCCCTCGCCCTCCAGAGCCTGCATGGCGCTCTCCACCAGATCGAAGACGGTGACGCGATGGCCGGCCTTGACCAGGTTGCTGGCCATGGGGGCGCCCATGTTGCCGAGGCCGATAAAGGCGATATTCATGGTTAACTCCTTGTCATTGTTGTCACTATCCGACGCGATGGCCGAGGCCGAGATCGCGCAGCGGATGGGATTCGCTGCTCCAGGGTGAGACGAACAGCGCCTGGACTGCCTCCTCGGGGACGCTCTCCACGTCCGGGTGGCTCCAGCGGGGGGCCTTGTCCTTGTCGATCAGCAGCGCCCGCACCCCCTCGACGAAGTCGCCCTGGCGGCAGCACTGCACCGAGAGCACCAGCTCGTCGCGGAAGGCGTCGGCCAGGCTGGTGTGGGCGTGGCGCTCGAGCATCCGCCATACCAGCTGGGCGGTGAGCGGGCAGCCGCTCGCCAGGCGCGCCCGGTTGGCGGCCAGCCAGTCGTCGTCGCGGGGATCGGCCAGGATGCGCCGGACCGCGGTGGCGGCGTCCACGGTGCCGACCAGCGCCTGCAGGTGGTCCAGGCGCGGCATCACCTGCCCGGCCGGGGCGGCATCGCGCGCCTCGTATTGATCCAGCACCCGCTGCACGGCACCGCGCAGGGCGGCGCGGCTGCGGTCGCCGTAGTCGGCCTCCTCCAGGGCGCCGAGCAGCGCCTCGCGCCGCTCGCGGGGCACGAAGCGGTCGGCGAGCCCCAGGTCCAGGGCATCGCGGGCGTTGAGCGAGGCGCCGGTCAGGCCCAGGTAGGCGCCCACCCCCGGCGGCATGCGGTTGAGGAACCAGCTGGCGCCGATGTCCGGGTAGAGGCCGATGGTGATCTCCGGCATGGCGATGCGGGTGGTCTCGGTCACCAGGCGCTGGAAGCCGCCGGCCAGCAGGCCGAGGCCCCCGCCCATCACGATGCCGTCGCCCCACACCATCAGCGGCTTGGGATAGGTGTGGATGCGATGGTCGAGGTGATACTCGGCGCTGAAGTAGGTCTCAGCCAGCAGACTGTCGCGGCCGGCCCCGCGGTTCTCGCCCTCCTCGGTCAGCGAGCGGTAGAGGGCCACCACGTCGCCGCCGGCGCAGAAGGCCTTGTCGCCGCTGCCCTCCAGCCACACCGCGACGATGCTGCGATCCACCGCCCAGGCGTCGAGCTTGGCATCGAGCTGGCGGATCATCTCCAGGGAGAGGGCATTGAGGGACTTGGGTGCGTTGAGGGTCGCCACGCCGATGCGCCCGCCGTCCCGGGTGGGCAGCTCATCGAAGCGAACGGAAAGGTCCGACATCACTTGCTCTCCTTATTATTGCAGTGACTCGATCACGCCGTCGGCCAGCAGCCGCCGGGCCACGATCAGGCGCATGATCTCGTTGGTGCCCTCGAGGATCTGGTGGACACGGGTATCGCGCACCATGCGCTCCAGGGGAAACTCCTTGAGGTAACCGTACCCCCCATGGATCTGCAATGCCTCGTTGCAGACGTGGAAGCCCATGTCGGTGGCGACGCGCTTGGCCATGGCGCAGTGGGCGGTGGCCTCGGGGTCCTGCTGGTCCAGGCGCCAGGCGGCGTGGCGAACCATCAGGCGCGCGGCCATCAGCTCGCTGGCCATGTCGGCCAGCTTGAACTGGAGCGCCTGGAACTGGGCGAGTTCGCGGCCGAACTGCTTGCGTTCGCCCATGTAGTTGCGGGCCAGGGTCAGGGCGTGCTGGGCGGCGCCCAGCGAGCAGCTGGCGATATTGAGCCGGCTTGAAGCCCTCCCCCTCCTCGCCCAGGCGGTTGCCGACCGGCACCCGCACGCCGTCGAAGCTGATCAGGCGGGTCGGCTGGCTCTTCCAGCCCATCTTCTCCTCGTTCTTGCCGTACTCGATGCCGGCGGCGTCGGCCGGTACCAGGATGGCCGAGACCCCACCGGCGCCGCTGTCCGCCTCGCCGGTGCGGGCCATCACCACCAGCACATCGTTGGCACCTGCGCCGGAGATGAACATCTTCGACCCGCTGATCACGTACTCATCGCCGTCGCGCACGGCCTTGGTGCGCAAACTGGCGGCATCGGAGCCGGCACCGGGCTCGGTCAGGCAATAGCAGCCCAGGCACTCGCCGCTGACCAGGCGATCCACCCAGGTGGCGCGCAGCGCCTCGCTGCCCCAGCTGGCCACCATCCAGGTCACCATGTTGTGGATGGTAAGATAGGCGGTCGTGGAGATGCAGCCCTGGGAAAGCTGCTCGAAGATCAGCGAGGCCTCCAGCCGCGAAAGCCCCAGCCCCCCGCGCTCCTCGGGGACATAGATACCCAGGAAACCGGCCTCGCCGGCGCGACGGATCACATCGACCGGAAAATGGGAGCTGGCGTCCCACTCGGCGGCATGGTCGGCCAGTTCGGCCCGGGAGAAGTCGGCGGCGGCCTGGACCAGCGCCTTCTGGTCGTCGGTCAAGGAAAAGTCCATGGCGGTATCCTCTTGGCGGTCTCGCTACGTTGTTGTTGGTCAGGAATCACTGATGTTGGTCAGGAATCACGGTTGTCGGTCAGGAATCAAGTGTTTGGACATGCCATCGGGTGTTGGCAGGGTGGCTGGGCCGCGACGCTCGACGGCATCCTGGCGCCCAACCTAGCACTTGCTAGGTTTATCCCACATCAGCCCATGGTTGAACAAGCACTTTACGTTAACGTAAACCTCGGCTAGTGTTGCCATCAGGCGGGCGGCCCGTGCCCCGCCCCGCCCCGCCCGACAATAAAAGGAAGACGCCCATGACTCAGCGCACATCGAACGCCGCGGCCGAGCAAAGCGGTGGCCTGCCACGCCAGCGCCGCACCTTTACCATCGGCGAACTGGCCAAGATGTTCGAGGTGACGCCGCGCACCATCCGCTTCTACGAGCAGGAGGGGCTGCTGGCTCCCCAGCGCCGCGGCCAGACGCGGATCTATCACGAGAAGGATCGGGTGCGCCTCAAGCTGACCCTGCGCGGCAAGCGCCTGGGCTTCTCGCTGGCGGAGATCCGCGAGGTGGTGATGATGTATGACGCCATGCCCGACGGGAATGCGCGTCAGCTGCAGCGTCTTCTCGAGATCCTGGCCGAGAAGCGGGCCAACCTGGAGCGCCAGCTGGAGGACATTCGCCTGATGCACAAGGAGCTCGATGACGTGGAGAGCCGCGCCCGCGAGGTGCTCTCGAGCCTGGGCGCCGAACCGCCCAGCCACTGAGACGCTCCTCGAGGGGCGGCCGCTGGCCGCCTTCCGTCACCGCTCCTGGTCGGCCGGGTCTGACACCAGCTTCCTGTCATGACTCTTGGTAACAACATTCGGTAGCAACAGTTCGGTAACAACACTCGGTAACACCTCTCTGCAACAACTCTCCGCAACAACGAAGAGACGCCCAACCATGACACGCGAGCACAATCCCATCAGCTACGTCAGCGGCATCAGCGACACCCCCCTCAAGGGCCAGACCATCGGCGACTGCTTCGACGAGACCGTGGCCCGCTTCCCGGATCGCGATGCCCTGCTCAGCCTCCATCAGGGGCTGCGCTACACCTGGAAGGAGCTGCAGGCCGCCGTCGACCAGGCCGCCCGGGCCCTGCTGGCCCTCGGCGTCAGGAAGGGGGACCGGGTCGGCATCTGGTCGCCCAACTGCGCCGAGTGGACCATCACCCAGTTCGCCACGGCGAAGATCGGCGCCGTGCTGGTCAACATCAACCCGAGCTACCGCACCCACGAGCTGGAGTACGCCCTCAAGCAGTCCGGCGCCTCCACGCTGATCCTGCAGGGCAAGTTCAAGACCTCAGACTATGTGGCGACCCTGGCGGAGCTGGTCCCGGAGCTCAATGAAGAGCTCGCCCCCGAGCTGCGTGACGGCGGTCCCGGCACCTTCCAGAGTGCCAAGCTGCCCGAGCTGAAGCGGGTCATCTGCCTCGACGCCGAGCGCGCCCTGACCGGCATGTTCAGCTGGCAGTCGATGCTGGCCCACGCCGAGGAGGTCTCCGCCGAGCACCTGGCCGAAGTGCAGGCGACCCTGCAGTTCGACGACCCGATCAACATCCAGTACACCTCCGGCACCACCGGGGCGCCCAAGGGGGCGACCCTGTCGCACCACAATATCCTCAACAACGGCTTCTTCGTGGCACGCACCATGGCGCTCACCGAGGAGGACCGCATGGTGATCCCGGTGCCCCTCTACCACTGCTTCGGCATGGTGATGGGCAACCTGGGCTGCGTGACCCACGGCGCCACCATGATCTACCCGGGCGACGGCTTCGACCCAGAGGCGACCCTGCGCGCGGTCTCCGAGGAGCGCGCCACCACCCTCTACGGTGTCCCCACCATGTTCATCGCCGAGCTGGAGCACCCGGAGTTCGAGCGCTTCGACCTCTCCTCGCTGCGCACCGGCATCATGGCCGGCTCCATCTGCCCCATCGAGGTGATGCGCAAGGTGATCGAGCGCATGCACATGAAGGACGTCACCATCTGCTACGGCATGACCGAGACCAGCCCGGTGAGCTTCCAGACCCAGACCGACGCCCCCCTGGAGAAGCGCGTCACCACCGTCGGCACCATCCATCCCCACCTGGAGGTGAAGCTGGTGAGCCCCGAGACCGGCGCCGTGGTGCCCCGGGGCGAGACCGGCGAGCTGTGCACCCGCGGCTACAGCGTGATGCTGGGCTACTGGAGCAACGAGGAGGCCACCGCCAAGGCCATCGACAGCGCCGGCTGGATGCATACCGGCGACCTCGCCACCATGGACGACGAGGGCTATGTGGCCATCGTCGGGCGCATCAAGGACATGATCATCCGCGGCGGCGAGAACATCTATCCGCGCGAGATCGAGGACTTCCTCTACACCCACCCCGCCATTTCCGACGTGCAGGTGATCGGCGTGCCCGACGAGAAGTACGGCGAGGAGGTGATGGCCTGGGTCAAGCTCGCCGACGGGCAGGCGTTGACCGCCGACGAGCTCAAGGCGTTCTGCAAGGGCAAGATCGCCCACTACAAGGTGCCGCGCTACGTGAAGTTCGTCGACGAGTTCCCGATGACCGTCACCGGCAAGATCCAGAAGTTCAAGATGCGCGAGGAAGCCACCCACGAGCTGGGGCTGGCGTAAGGGCAGCTTGTGATGGGTTGATACAAGTGGGAGGCCGGCTCTGCCGGGCGAATGGAGGCCGAAGGACTCCCTGGCAGCAGTCACCAGGCGGCAGCAACTCCATCGGGGCGCCTGCGGCGCCATTCGCGCGGCAGAGCCGCCCTCCCACAAGGCAGTTTCACGCCAGTCTGCGAGGAGCCTTTTTCAATAGCGCTCGGCGCTTACATCCCCTTCGGCGCGAAGATCCCAGGGGCATTGCGCCAGTAACCCTTGTAGTCCATGCCGAAGCCGAACACATAGCGGTCGGCCACTTCCAGGCTGCAGTAGTCGGCCTTGAGGCCGGGTACGGCCTTGCGGTCATGCTCCTTGTCCACCAGCACCGCGGTGGAGATGCTGGCCGCACCGGCCTCGCGGCAGTAGGCGAGGATGGCGGCCAGGGTCGCGCCCTCGTCGAGGATATCGTCGACGATCACCACGTGGCGATTCGCCATGGGCACCTCCGGGGAGACACGCCAGAACAGCTCGCCGCCGTGGGTCTTGCCGCGGTAGCGGGTGGCGTGGAGGTAGTCGACCTCCAGCGGGAAGCCGAGCCGGGTCAGCAGGTGACCGGTGGTGATCAGGCCACCGTTCATCACGCAGTAGAAGACCGGCAGCTTGTCGCCCAGATCACGGGTAATCTCGTCGGCCATGCGGTCCAGGGCGCGTTCCACTTCCGCCTGGGAGATCAGGCAGTCGGCGTTATCCATCACCTCGCGCATGTCGGCGAGGGACTGGTGGAAGTCGGCATCGAGTTTGGGCATCGAAGAAGGCTCGCTGTCGAAGGGTAGAGTGAGAGTGAGAGTGAGAGTGGGAGGTCCCGGGCGCTCAGGCCAGCGCCTCGAGGCGGGCGTGGACCCGCCGCCAGCGGGAGAGCGCGGCG
>NZ_CP071922.1:2230152-2232947 GCF_017584085.1 Halomonas sp. BM-2019 | reverse complement strand
TTCTTGGGCAAAGAAATCGAAGATAACTTCCTCGATTGTACATTTCTGTGTGATAGAAAGACCACGCTGAGAGAATACCTGGAAAAAAATCCTGACATCATGTCGCAGCTCCCGCCGGAGGGGCTCCGTGAGAGATACAGTGGGTGAAGGCCATTGCGTGGGTCTGATTCCCTGGTTGTGATGCTGGACTGTTGCACTCAATTTTCGGAGCAGAATAGTTTATTTTTGTCGCACGTGGGCTGTCGTGCTTGCAAAGGGTTGCAGAAATCACCATGTTCATATTCGGCATTTATTTCAATCCGCAGCTTGAAATTCGCTGCGCTGTGAGCGAATTGCTCACGCATCCCCAAGGTCGATGAGTTGTCTACCTGTGGCCAAGGTGCGAAGGCGCAAGGCCTGGAGCTTGATGAATCCAGCAGCATCCTTTTGATCGTACGCACCACCATCATCTTCAAAGGAAGCAACTTTATCATCGTACAGACTGGCAGCAGACTTGCGTCCAACCACAATGACATTCCCCTTGTAAAGCTTTAGACGAACCAAACCATTCACACTCTTTTGTGTAGCATCAATGGCAGCCTGGAGCATCTCGCGATCTGGGCTGAACCAGAACCCATTATAAATCAGTTCTGCATACTTGGGCATAAGCTCGTCTTTCAAATGTGCCTCCCCGCGGTCCAGGCAGATGCTTTCAAGCGCACGGTGAGCATGGAGAAGCACCGTCCCCCCTGGCGTTTCGTACACTCCACGAGACTTCATCCCAACAAAGCGGCTCTCCACAATGTCGATACGACCAATGCCGTTGTCTCCACCCAGCTGATTGAGCTTGGTGAGGAGATCAGCTGGCCCAAGCTCTTTCCCGTCAATAGCAACTGGATCACCGTTCTTAAACTCGATTTCCACGTAGGTAGGCTTGTCTGGTGCTGCTTCAGGGCTCACAGAGCGCGTGAACATGCTTTCATCTGGTTCCACCCACGGGTCTTCAAGAGCATTGCCTTCGTAAGAAATGTGAAGGAGATTCGCATCGGTGGAGTAAGGGGCCTCTCCGCGTTTGGAGTCTGGCACTGGAATACCCTTTGCTTCCGCATAGCCACAAAGCTTGGTACGCGAGTTAAGATCCCACTCTCGCCAGGGGGCAATCACTTTAATGTCTGGCTTGAGTGCATAGTAGCCAAGCTCGAACCGGACTTGGTCATTCCCTTTGCCCGTTGCACCGTGCGCAACGGCATCTGCTCCCACCATTTTGGCTATCTCTATCTGCCGCTTTGCAATGAGAGGTCTGGCAATGGAGGTTCCCAGAAGGTAGACACCTTCGTACACCGCATTCGCACGGAACATGGGGAAGACATAATCTCTCACAAACTCATCGCGCAAGTCGTCGATGAAGATTTCCTTCACGCCCATTTGCTCCGCCTTCTGCCTGGCAGGTTCCAGCTCCTCGCCTTGTCCCAGATCCGCAGTGAACGTCACCACCTCGCATTGGTACTCGTCCTGCAGCCATTTCAGGATCACCGACGTGTCCAATCCGCCGCTGTAAGCCAGGACCACCTTTTTCACCTCCCCCTTGGTAGCTCCTTGCGCTGCACACTGCACCTTCCTACACTGCACCTTGCGCCCGTTGGGCAGCTTCACTGGAGCTCTCAAAGCCTGCATGGTTCCTCGCTGCTTTCAATCGATGTCTTTACCTGCTGCAAGCTTTCCACCTGTGCTTTCCCACCTTTGCACACCACTCTCCGATGCACGGTTTCAGCCCAACTCTGGGACCAGGTCGCGGGTGGTGTCCACCCTTCGCTTCCAACAGCGAGTGCCACGCTTCCTGCGCTCGCTGGTCGCCTCTTCGAGGCTCCTGAGCACGTCGTGGAGACGAGAGAGACGCGCGCACGTGCAAGAAAGACCACGAAGAAATGAAGAAGAATTCGCGGCCTGGCGGCGGCTGGTCCCAACCGAATCGACTTAACTCGAAGCTTAACCGAACGATTCGTCAGGGCTTGAGAGAGGAAACATCGAGGTTAACGCGAGGGGGCGAACGACGTCCTCGACGGGTCATGGCAGAAGGACGGGAGTTTGGGACAGGCGAGGATCCGTCCGGTCGTGGGAATAGTGGAGGGTGCGTCGAGGAATTCGGCGGTCACGTGGGACGTGACGAAGGTCACGTGATGTCATGGAATCCACGAACGAGACCGTTGTGTCGTGCGATGGCGAGCGCAACGCATGGACGTGCGGAACAGTGCGTGCCTGGAACGATGCACGGTACGCTCGCCTTCCACGAGAAAGCGAGAAACAAGAAAGAATTTGTCTCTCCGTCGATAGACGCGCGAGAGATTGGATCGTCAAAAATCCTGGGACTAGGACGCAACGTTTCGAAATTGCGCGTGTCTTTGCTCGTTGCACCATTACACCCCGACGGTGGGTTAGATGTACGCCCGAGGAATATTTCACGAATAAGAATGGACATGCGTTGGACATGCTTCTGAAAACATTGCGTAGATCCTTCCGTTTCGAATTGCTAGGACGAGCACGAGCATTTTTCCATGCATGGACGTATATAGAAGATTGCAAACATTGCGCGCACGCAAGTCCACGTTGTTCTCAATCGGTTTTCCCTGAATTTCGAGTGGAGAAACCACACGTTCACTTGAAATGGCTTCGGTTACTTATGAAACGAAATGCATTGTTAGGAACCATCCTCCTAACATGGTTCCTCATCCATTGAACCCCTGCAATGGATGGTTAGTCCCCGAAGGGGAGTGGTACTTAACCTCTCCCCCACACACTTTGTTATTAAGTTGATCTTG
>NZ_CP071922.1:2211134-2230052 GCF_017584085.1 Halomonas sp. BM-2019 | reverse complement strand
CGGCCTGATTTTCACGGAATCCTGAAGCCGATATGTCGACGACCGCCAAGCGCCAGATCCTGGTTACCAGCGCCCTGCCCTATGCCAACGGCGCCATCCACCTGGGCCACCTGCTGGAGTACATCCAGACCGACATCTGGGTGCGCTTCCAGAAGAGCCGCGGCCACGAGTGCCTCTATGTCTGCGCCGACGACGCCCACGGCACGGCCATCATGCTGCGCGCCGAGCAAGAGGGCATCACCTCCGAGGCGCTGATCGATCGGGTCAGCCGGGAGCACCAGGCAGATTTCGCCACCTTCGGGGTGGCCTTCGACAACTACCACTCGACCCATTCCGACGAGAACCGCGTCTTCAGCGAGCTGATCTACACCCGCCTGCGCGACAAGGGCCATATCGCCACCCGCGACATCGAGCAGATGTATGACCCGGTGAAGGGGCTGTTCCTGGCCGACCGCTTCATCAAGGGCAGCTGCCCCAAGTGCGGTGCCAACGACCAGTACGGCGACAACTGCGAGGCCTGCGGCGCCACCTATACGCCGGCCGAGCTGATCGACCCGGTGTCAGCCATCTCCGGGGCCACTCCCGAGGTGCGCAGCTCCACCCACTACTTCTTCAAGCTGCCCGACTTCGCCGACTTCATGCACCGGTGGATCAACGACGACCACGTCCAGCCGCAGATCCGCAACAAGCTGATGGAGTGGTTCGAGGCCGGCTTCAACGAGTGGGACATCTCCCGGGACGCCCCCTACTTCGGCTTCGAGATCCCCGACGCCCCGGGCAAGTACTTCTATGTGTGGCTGGACGCGCCGATCGGCTACCTGGCCAGCTTCAAGAACCTCTGCGACCGCACCGGCCTCGATTTCGATGCCTACTGGCACAAGGACAGCGAGGCCGAGGTCTACCACTTCATCGGCAAGGACATCGTCTACTTCCACGCCCTGTTCTGGCCGGCCATGCTCCACGGCGCCGACTTCCGCACCCCCACGGCGGTCAACTGCCACGGCTTCGTGACGGTGAACGGCGCCAAGATGTCCAAGTCCCGCGGCACCTTCATCAAGGCCGCCACCTACGCGGAGTTCCTCAATCCCGAGTACCTGCGCTACTACTTCGCCGCCAAGCTCACCTCCCGGGTCGATGACCTGGACCTCAACCTCGAGGACTTCGCTGCCCGGGTCAACAGCGACCTGGTCGGCAAGGTGGTCAATATCGCCAGCCGCTGCGCCGGCTTCGTCAAGAAGCTCGGCGACGGCCGGCTGTCGGCCCACTGCGCCGAGCCGGAGATGGTGGCCCGCTTCATCAGTGCCGGCGACGAGATCGCCGAGCTGTTCGAGGCCCGCGAGTTCGGCCGCGCCATGCGCAAGGTGATGGAGCTCGCCGACGAGGCCAACACCTATATCGCCGACGCCGAACCCTGGGTGCTGGCCAAGCAGGCGGGCCGCGAGCAGGAGGTCCTCGAGATCTGCTCGGTGGGCCTCAACCTGTTCCGCCAGCTGATGGTCTACCTGGCACCGGTGGTACCGGCCATGGCCGAAGGCGCCCGAGAGTTCCTCAAGCTCGACCGCCTCGACTGGCACAGCCGCCATGGGGTGCTGCTGGATCACGAGATCGCCAAGTTCAAGCCGTTGATGACCCGCGTGGAGCGGGAGAAGATCGACGCCATGATGACGGCGTCCAAGGAGGATCTGGTGGAAGAACAGAAGTTGAAGGAGACCCCCAAGGGGCCCCTGGCCGAGACGCCCCTCGCGCCCGAGATCGCCTTCGACGACTTCAACAAGGTCGACCTGCGCATCGCCCGGATCGCCAAGGCCGAGTACGTCGAGGGCGCCGACAAGCTGCTCAAGCTGACCCTGGACCTGGGCGGCGAGACCCGCACGGTGTTCTCCGGCATCCGCAGCGCCTATGCGCCCGAGGCCCTGGAAGGACGGCTCACCGTGATGGTGGCCAACCTGGCGCCGCGCAAGATGCGCTTCGGCATCTCCGAGGGCATGGTGCTGGCCTCGGCCAACGAGGACGGCATCTACCTGCTCTCGCCGGACGCCGGCGCCGAGCCCGGCCAGCGGGTGACCTGAGGCTGCCGTGCGCCGCGACGCTGCGCTGATCGAGGCCATCGACGCCCTGCTGCCCCAGACTCAGTGCGGCAAGTGCGGCTTCGATGGCTGCCTCCCCTACGCCGAGGCGATCGCCGCGGGCGAGCCGATCAACCGCTGCCCGCCGGGCGGCGAGGCGACGCTCGCGCGGCTGGCCGACCTCACCGGCCAGCCGGTGCAGCCCCTGGTGGAGCCCGCCCAGCCGCCGCTGGCCGCGGTGATCCGCGAGGACGAGTGCATCGGCTGCACCAAGTGCCTCCAGGCCTGCCCGGTGGACGCCATTCTCGGCGCGGCCAAGCGCATGCATACGGTGATCACTGACGAGTGCACCGGCTGCGAGCTCTGCGTGGCCCCCTGCCCGGTGGACTGCATCGACCTGGTGTCCCACCCCGCCTGGCAGGCCGCCGAGAGCGCAGCCGAACGCGAGGCCTACCTGGCGCGGCGCGCGACGCTCGGGCGCGCCCGCCACCGCGCCCGCCAGGCGCGCCTGGCCCGGGAGACCCGCGACAAGCGGCTGGAGCGCCAGAAGCGGCTGATGCAGCAGCGCCGGGCCGGCGGCGGCGCCACTGCCACGGGCGGCCCGGCGGTCAAACGCCAGCGTCAGCTGGCCCTCAAGGCCGCCGAGCAGGCCGTGAAGCGCGTGCAGCAGCAGCTGGAGAGCGCTCGGCGCCGCGGCGACGCCGATGCCGAGGCCACCGCCCGCGCCCAGCTGCCCGAGGCCGAGCGGCTGCTCACCGAGGCCAGAAGCGCGCTGGAAAAGAGTCAGCCAACCTAGCCAAGCCGAATCAGGGCCAGCTGATCTACCGCCAAGACAGGGGCGCCGCAGGGCTATCGCAGTTACCGACAGGGTGATAGCGAAAGGCGCCGGGGACAGGTCGGAGAGGGGGTCCGAGGACCAGGGATGGCCGAGGTAGCCTACAAGGAAGTACTCGTAGCGCCCCCTCGAGGGCCTGTCGCCGGAAAAGCCTTGAGCGCTGCTGCCATCTGCGATAGCCCTGAGGGGCGCCGGGAGCAGCTCAATAAACGGAAAAACATGAACGCCCAGAAACGCTTCGAGATCTTCGCGCGGCTGCGCGAACACAACCCCGAGCCCACCACCGAGCTCAACTGGACGACCCCCTTCGAGCTGCTCGCCGCGGTGCTGCTCTCCGCCCAGGCCACCGACGTCGGCGTCAACAAGGCCACCGCCCGGCTCTTCCCCGTCGCCAACAGCCCCCAGGCGATCCTCGACCTGGGCCTCGAGGGGCTCAAGGCGCACATCAAGACCATCGGCCTCTACAACACCAAGGCCGAGAACCTGATGAAGACCTGCCACCTGCTGGTCGACAAGCACGGCGGCGAGGTCCCCCGGACCCGTGCCGCCCTGGAGGCGCTGCCCGGCGTAGGGCGCAAGACCGCCAATGTGATCCTCAACACCGCCTTCGGCCAGCCCACCATCGCCGTGGACACCCACATCTTCCGCGTTTCCAACCGCACCGGCATCGCCAAGGGCAAGGACGTGGTCGAGGTGGAGAAGAAGCTGGTGCGCCATGTGCCCAGGGAGTTTCGCCAGGACGCCCACCACTGGCTGATCCTCCACGGCCGCTACACCTGCGTGGCGCGCAAGCCGCGCTGCGGCAGCTGCGTCATCGAGGATCTTTGCGAATTCAAGGAGAAGACCGAGCTGTAGCGCGACCCGTCGCCGAGGGCCAGTGGCTCGCCTCGCGCCTGGCCTGGCGAGTATGCACCGAACGGCGGGTTGGCAGCCACGCCGGGCTGGGCGAGGATGGGGCGACAATGACAAGAGCCTCTTGCCGGAGCCCCATGCCCAGCCCACTCCACGACCGCCCAATCGCCGAGCGTCTCGAGGCGCTGCTGGCCCTCTCTCGCCAGCATGCCGCCACCTACGGCAGCCCCTCGGCCACCCTGGCCCGGCAGCGCTACCTGGCCCGTCACCCGACCCGCCTGCTGGTGATGAAGTGCATGGATGGCCGTATCCACATTCCCCACGCCACCCGGACGCCGCTGGGCATCATCACGCCCTTCCGCAACCTGGGCGGCATCTTCGACCTGGGCTGGCCCTACCTGGGGGAGCTGGTCACCGAGACGGTGGCCGCGGGCATCGAGGCGGGCCATGGCGCCCTGCTGATGATCACCTACCACTTCTCCCGCGGCGAACGCCGCCGAGGTTGCGCCGGATTCGGCTGCGACGCCGATGCCGCCCTGGCCCACGCCCGCCAGATCCGCACCCAGGCCGAGCGGCTCTTCGGCGGCGACCACCAGCAGGTCTATCCGCTGGTGTGCGGCTTCGAGACCGACACCGATGCCCTGATCCTGCACGGCGAGGGGGAAGAGACACTGGATATCGGGTCCCTCGGCGCGACCGACGCGGCCTCCCTGGAGACGCGAGTGGTGGCGCTCTGCCCGGACATGCCCGCCGATATCCGCCGCGACCTGCTGCCGCTGCTCACCGGCAACCTGGCCCATGTCGCGAGCCTGCGCGGCGTCTCCCGGGAGCTCGACATCGAGCACCGCGAGTGGGTGATCTGCGTCGGGCGCGGCTTCGACTTCCTGCACCTGCCCAATACGGCACTGATCATCGGCCCCTATGGCCCGGACCTGGCCGAACCCATCGGCACCGCGGCGGACATCATCGACGCCAACATGGCCGCCGGGCGCATCCCCGCGGATGGCTTCATGCTGCTCGCCTCCAGCCCCTACCAGGCGGTGGGGGTCGATCGCGCCCGGGCCGAGCTCAAGTCGCGCTTCCTGGCGGACTTCGCCAGCCGGGTGATCGCGGCGCGGCATCCGCGGCTGGCCGAGCGGATGCACCGGCGCACCGCCGTGGTCCACTGGCCCACCCGGCGCCTGGACCTGCTCGACGCCGGCCAGGCGGCGCCCCGTTGATGGAAGTGCTCAAGTACCTGGCCCTGCCGCCCCTGCTCAACGCCCTGCTGGTGGTGGCGGGGCTGGCCCTGGGCGTCCGGCGCCTCCTGGGCGGCCTGCTGGTCACGCTGGGCGTGGCCAGCCTGCTGCTGCTGGCCACGGCCTGGGCGAGCCACGCCCTGCGCACCGGGCTTGAACCCGCACCGCTGCCCGGCCCGGGGGCGCTGGGCGGCGCCCAGGCCATCGTCATCCTGGGGGGCGGGCGGGACTTTACCGCGCCGGAGTTCGGCTGGGGCGACGCCCCCACCAACGCCACCTGGCGACGGCTCGCCTATGGCGCCTACCTGCATCGTGCCAGCGGGCTCCCCATCCTGGTCAGCGGCGGGCGGGGCCACGACGAGCACAGCGCCGAGGCCAGCCTGATGGCCGCGGCGCTGCGCGAGGTGTTCCAGGTGCCGGTGCGCTGGCTGGAGGGCGAGAGCCGCAACACCACCGAGAACGCCCGCTTCAGCGCCGCCATGCTGCAAGATGCCAGCATCGAGAGCGTGGCCCTGGTCTCTCAGGCGTGGCACCTGCCCCGGGCCACGGCGGAGTTCGAACGTGCCGGCCTGGCCGTCACACCGGCGCCGACGGAGTTCGCCAGCGCCCCGCCGCCGGGGCTGCACGGATGGATACCCCGCGCCTATCACCTGCACCAGAGCACCCGGGCGCTGCACGAATGGCTGGGTCGCGGGGTGCTCGGGGTCCGCGCACGCCTGCTGGAGCGCCATCGACGCCTCGCCGACGGCTAGCCTAGAAGCCCTCGCCCTCCAGGCGATCGGCCAGCTGTTCCAGGATCTCGATGCCCTGCACGTCGGTGGGCAGCCAGGGGAGCCGCGGGCGCGGCAGGTGGCCCAGTTCCGCGTCGATACGCGCCAGGTAGGTGGCCTCCTGCTCGCGCCGTGCGTTGAGGAAGTCACCATCCGCCTCCGGGGGAATCACCCGGTTGACCAGGGTGCCGGCCACCGGCACTCGGGCTTCCTCCAGGGTGGCCACCGCCCGGGCGGTCTCGAGGATCGGCAGCCGCTCCGGGGTCAGCACGAAGAGGAAGCCCGTCTCCTCGGCGTTCTCGATGCGTCGCCGGGCGCGATGGAAGAGCCGGCGTCGCTCGATCAGCGTCTTCGCCACGTCGCGGGTCTTCTCGTCCAGGTCGGCGAGCGGGTCCTCCTGGGGGTCGTCGAAGGGGGTGGCGACATCGCGGCCCCGCTTGGGCGTCAGGTGCGAGAGGACCTTGCCCAGCTCCTCGGACTTGCGGTTATGGGCCAGCAGGCCGTCGGTCCAGGCCGCCATCGCCTCGGGCAGGGTCAGCAGGCGCAGGGTGTGGCCGGTGGGGGCGGTGTCGAAGATGATCAGGTCCCAGGGAGTCTGGTCGTCGGTAATCATCCGCGACAGCCGCTCCAGCAGCGCCGCCTCCTGGGTGCCCGGCGACTGGCGGGTCAGGCGCATCTGCCGCTCGAGCTCCTTCATCATCTCAGGGGCGGCGTAGCGGCGCATCTGTTCGGTGACCCGCGCCAGGTGCGCCTCCACCTCGGCGTCAGGGTCGATCTCCATGGCATCCAGGCCCGGCAGCAGCCGGCGCGGCGTGTCGCCAAGCGTACGGTCGAAGACGTCGCCGAGGCTGTGGGCGGGATCGGTGGAGACCACCAGCACCCGCCGCCCGCGCCGCGCCGCCAGCACCGCCAGAGCCGCGGCCACGGTGGTCTTGCCGACCCCGCCCTTGCCGCCCACCCACAGCAGGCGTTTTTCCAGTAACTCTCTCATGTTCTTTCCAAACTAGCTGGTTTCCGCGGCTGATCCGGCGCTAGGCGCTAGGCGCTAGGCGCTAGCAGCACTTGAAATGATCCAGCGGCGAGTGCTCCATGCCCATGCGCCGGTGCCAGTCGTGGAAGCGCTCCAGCAGCAGCGGCTGCAGCTCCAGAGTGTAGTAGGCCGCCGGGTTGGGCACCCCCATCATCTCGGAGAACACCAGCAGCATGAAGAGGTCGTCCTCGTCTCGGCGGGCGCGGGCGATGGCGCCCCGGTAGCGGGCGGAGTAGACCTCCTCCGCGAAGAAACGGGCCTGGCTCAGCCAGGCCCGAATCCGTTCGAGACGCGGATCATGACCCTTGCCATGATCGTCGTCGGTCATCTTGCCTCCCCGGGTTCACTCCTTCTGCTCGGCCATCTCGGCACGGGAGCGCTTGAGCGCCGAGGCGCACTCCATGGCCACCATGATGGCGGCGATCAGCACCACGATATCGACCACCAGCAGGAAGTAGTTGCCCTGCTCGAAGAAGCTGCGCAGCTGGATCAGCAGCGCGCCGATGGTCATCACCAGCAGGAAGCAGAGCGGCGCCAGGGTGTACCACATGGGCCGCCGCAGGCGCACCAGCATCACCGTGACCACCAGCAGGGTCAGGCCGGCCAGCAGCTGGTTGGTGGTACCGAACAGCGGCCAGATGATCATGCCGCCGGTGCCGTCGGGCCCGCCGGCACCGAAGGCCAGCAGCAGGCAGCTGCCCACCGCCAGCAGGGTGGCCGGCGCGTTCTTCTTCATCCACTGCTGATGATAGATCTCGCCCCACTCCTGGAAGATATAGCGCTGCAGGCGCAGGCCGGTATCCATGGTGGTCCCGGCGAACAGCGCCGCCATCACCGTGAGCAGGGTCGCCGCGGTGGCTTCGGGCATGCCTAGGCCGTTGTGGATGATGAAGGCCCCACCCTCGACGAAGGCGGTCACGCCCCCGGCACCGAAGGCGGTGTACATGGCCTGCCAGTCGGCGAAGGTGGCGAAGCCGGCGGTGGCGGCCAGGATGGCGGCCAGCGCCAGCATGCCCTCCCCCACGGCGCCGAAGTAGCCGACGAAGCGGGCATCCGGCTCGCGGTCCAGTTGCTTGGAGGTGGTGCCCGAGGAGACCAGGCCGTGGAAGCCGGAGATGGCGCCGCAGGCGATGGTCACGAACAGCAGCGGCAGCATCGAGGGCGTGCCGGCCGGCACGTCGGGATTGATCATCGGCGCCACCATGGTCGGATTGAGGAACAGGATGGCGCCGTAGAGCACGATCAGGCCGATGAACAGCTGCAGGCCGTTGATGTAGTCACGAGGCTGGAGCAGCACCCAGACCGGCAGCAGCGAGGCGATGGCCGCATAGCCGAAGAGGAGCAGGATCCACACCGCGTTGCCGGACAGCCCCCCCACCTCGGCGGGCATCTGGATCGGCACCGAGGGGCCGATGGCGATCAGCGCATAGAGCGCCACCACGCCGATGATGGAAACCATCGGCAGGCTGAGCATGCGCCGATAGATCAGCTGGCCGATGATCAGGGCCACCAGGATGGCGCCCCACACCGGCACCACGGCGCTGGAGAAGTTCATCATCAGGCCGGCGATCACCACCGCGAACACCGCGTTGACCATCAGCAGCACCAGGAAGATGACGATCATGAAGATGCTGCGGGCGCGCTTGCCCACCACGTCGCCGGTCAGCGCCCCCACCGACTTGGCCTTGTTGCGCACGCTGGCCCAGATGGCGCCGAAGTCGTGCACGCCGGCGAAGAAGATGGTGCCCAGCACCACCCAGAGGAAGGCGGGCAGCCAGCCCCAGATCACCGCAATGGCGGGACCGACGATGGGGGCGGCCCCGGCCACCGAGGTGAAGTGATGCCCCCACAGCACGAAGCGATTGGTGGGCACGAAATCGACGCCGTCCTCGTACTCGTGGGCGGGCGTCTTGAAGTCGGGGTCCAGGCGATAGATCTTCTCGGCGATGAACTTCGAGTACACAAAATACCCGGCCGCCATCGCGGCAAGACCCAGGACCAAGAGGACGATGGCACTCATGGGGTTCTCCTTAGGCTGGAACGTGGAATTGTCGGGGGATGCGCGGCTGGCTGCAGAACAGCCAGCTGGAGCAATGGTCAAACCTTAGACTTGGACAAAGTCCATGACAAAGCGCCCACAATCGCACAATGCACGGCTAAAGTCGTAGAGCCATCACCCCCGGCCTGTCACTAGTCTGGCAGCCAACCCTCTTTGTTGCCGTTCACCGCGAGATCGACATGCAGGACCTGCTGCTTCCCTTGGCCATGACCGCCGCCTTCGGGGCCTTCGTCGGCACCCTCTATCGCCTTTCCCGCCGCCCCGGCTATCAGCGCGCGCTGCTGTTCCCGATGGTCGGCCTGCTGGCGGGGGTGATCGGCTTCATCATCTACCGCCTGCTGGTCATGACCACCGGCGCCCCGCTCTGGTTGCTGCCGCTGCTGGTAGTCCTGCAGGTCTGGCTGTGGCTGGGTCCGTTCGGCCCCGCCTCTCGGGCCACCGGCCAGGACGGGTCGGGGCGCTGAGGCTCGGTCACCGGTCGGGCCCCGCTCGCCGAGGCGGGCCAAGGGGCACGCCTCGGCGTGCCGGTTGGGGCCGGCCTCGCGAAACTCCTGGCGCCGCGGGCAACCCGCTCTCCCGATCGTCCCGTCGTCGACGGCTCGCCGGCGCCAGGTGCGACCGCGCCAGGCCGCGGGCACACGGCCGCCTGCCGATTTCCCTCCCGCCCCCAGGAACGCCGACCGCCGCCGATCTCCTGCCAAGGTCGCCTTTGCTGCCCCACGCCCGGCCACTAGACTGATCCCTGACGAGCCTCAAAAAAACAACGACGACAATGAATAATGGAGAACGCCATGGCCAAGGTTCTGGTGGTAGACGATGAACCCAACATCGTCCTGTCGCTGGAGTTCCTGATGCAGCAGGCCGGTTTCGAGGTGGTGACCGCCGAGGACGGCGAGACTGCGCTCGAGCGCGTCGCCGAAGGCGCCCCGGATCTGGTCCTGCTGGACATCAGCCTGCCGGGCATCAGCGGTTTCGATGTGCTGGAGCGCCTGCGCGGCGATCCCGCCCACGCCCGCCTGCCGATCATCATGCTCACCGCTCATGGCCGCGAGGTGGAACGCGAGAAGGGGATGGCGCTGGGAGCCGACGACTACATCACCAAGCCCTTCTCCACCCAGGCCCTGGTGGAGAAGGTCAAGACGCTGCTTGCCGAGGTCTCCTGATGGCAAGACGCCTGTCCGGACTGCCGCGTCGCCAGCGCCTGATCGGCCTGTGGCTGCTGCTCAGCGGCGTCAGCATCTTTGGTGGGGCCACCTTCGCCCTGTGGCTCGACACCCTCTTCCAACCGGATGGCCTGGCCCGCCTGGCGCTGTGGCTGGGTTGCTTCTCAGGTGGCGGCACCATCTTCCTGGTCGGCCTGCTGCTGGAGCGGCAGCTCTTCACTCCGCTACGCCACCTGCAGGTGCAGCTGGCCCGCCTGGTGGCCAACCCCGATGCCCGCGACGACTATCCCCCGGAGGGCTGGCTGCGTGGCCTGGGCCCGGATCTGGTGCGGGTACGCGAGGCCTGGCGCTCCGACCGCGGGCGGCTGGCCACCGCCCATGCCGAGGGCGCGCGCAGTGCCGCGCGCATCCGCCAGGAGCTGGAGACCCTGTTGCAGGTGCTGAATACCCCGCTGCTGCTGTGCGATCAGCACCGTCGCGTGCTGCTGTTCAACCAGGCCGCCGAGACTCTCTTCGACGGCCACCCGGGTCTCGGGCTAGGCAAGCGCCTGGAGACCCTGCTGCCAACCACCAGCCTGCGGGACGCCCTGAGTCAGCTGCCCGCCGATGGCGCCCCCCGGGAGGTGCTGGTGCCTTGCGACGAGCGCTGGCTGCGGGCGGTGCTGCGCCGGGTCCCCGGCAGCCAGGGCGAGACGCTGCTCACCCTCAGCGACACCACCGCCGCCTGGACCAGCGAAATGGGCGCCCGTGCCGAACTGCTCGACAGCCTGCCCCGCCTGCGCCGACACAGCGCCAGCCTGACCAGCGCCGCCGATGCCCTGACCTCGCTGCGCGGCGCGTCCGGCGAAATGCGCCAGCGGCTCGAGGCGGTGATCGACGAGGAGAGCCAGCTGCTCGGCCAGGACATCGAACAGCTGGGGGCGCTGGTGGAGCGCATGCAGCAGGAGGGCGAACGGCTGGTCCCGCTGTGGTCCAACGACCTCTGGCAGGCCCTCAACGAACGCCAGGAGAACGGCACCCGCGTGATCCCGGTGGGCATGCCGGCCTGGCTCAAGGGCGATGCCACGGCGCTGCTGGTGCTGCTCCGCTCGATGCTCGAGGCGCTGCGGGCCCACGTCGGTGACCAGGAATTCGAGGGTGAGGTGTGCCTGGGCAACCGTCGCGTCTACCTGGATCTGGTGTGGAAGGGCACGCCGCTGGGCGAGCGGGCGCTGGCCGAGTGGCAGCAGTGCCGACTCGATGACCTGCCGCTCTCGCCGCGGGTGGCCGATGTGCTGCGTCAGCACACCAGTGACGCCTGGAGCCTGGCCGATACCGACGGCAAGCGGGCCCGCCTGCGGCTTCCGCTGCCCGCCACCGAACGAGTCGGCGCCCCGCGGCCCGCCACCCCGCCGCGCCCCGAGTTCCACGACTTCGGCATCGCCGATCTGCCGCCTCCGGATGCCGAGCTGGCGGCGCGCCCGCTGCGCGCCCTCGAGGTGGTGGCCTTCGACACCGAGACCACTGGCCTGGAGCTGCGCCGCGGCGACACCGTGATCAGCATCGGGGCCTGCCGCGTGGTCAACGCCCGGCTGCTGGCCAGCGAGGTATTTGACATGCGCGTCGATCCCGGCAGGCCGATCCCGCCTGCCAGCACCGCCATCCATGGCATCACCGATGCCGACGTGGCCGGCTCGCCGCCGCTGCCGGTGGCGCTGCCGCGCTTCCGCGACTACGTTGGCGATGCGGTGATCCTGGCCCATAACGCCGCCTTCGACCTGCTGGCCCTGCAGCCGCCGGGCGCCGGTGTGACCCTGGACATGCCGGTGCTGGACACCCTGCTGATCTCGCGGGCCCTGGACTCAAGCCTCGACGGCCACGACCTGGACAGCCTGGCCGAGCGCTACAGCCTGAGCTTCCCCCCAGGCACCCGCCACACCGCCCTCGGCGATGCCAGGGTGACCGCGGAGCTGTGGCTGGCCCTGCTGCCTCGCCTGGAGGCCCGCGGCATCGTAACCCTGGAGCAGGCGCTTTCCCTGCAGGCCAACGCCCTGGACAAGGAGGACGCCTGCGCCTCATGACCCTTGCGCTGACGCCTGGAGCCGTGCCGGCATGAACACCCCGCGCCTCGGCGAGCGGCTGGTGGCCCTGGTGCTGCTGGCCACCCTGCTCTTCACGCCGCCCCTGGTGCTGGTCTTCGACCGGCCGGCCGATGGCCCCTCCTGGCTGCCGTTCTACCTATTCGTGGCCTGGGGAGCGGTGATCGCCCTGGCCGCCTGGCTGCTCGAACACCGTTCGGGAGAGTGACCATGGGGGAGGCGATGAGAACCGATGCGGTGGTGCTGAGCGTCGCCTTCGGCTACCTGGCGCTGCTCTTCGTGATCGCCGCCTGGGGCGATCGCCGCGCCGAGCAGGGACGCTCGCTGATCGGCTCGCCCACCGTCTATGCCCTCTCCATCGCCGTATACTGCACCGCCTGGACCTTCTACGGCAGCGTGGGGCGGGCGGCCCAGTATGGCCCCAGCTTCCTGCTGATCTACCTGGGGCCGACGCTGGCCATGCTGCTGGCCCCCTTCCTGATCCGCAAGATGGTGCGCATCGCCAGCGTGCAGCGCATCACCTCCATCGCCGACTTCATCAGTGCCCGCTACGGCAAGAGCTCGAGCCTGGGCGCCCTGGTGGCGCTGATCGCCCTGATCGGCATCACCCCTTACATCACCCTGCAGCTCAAGGCGATCACCGTCAGCCATGCGGTGCTGGTCAACTACCCTCAGGCCCCGGAGTTGAGCCTGGCCGAGGAGGCCTTCTGGGTCGACAAGTCGTTCTGGGTGGCGCTGGTGCTGGCGGTCTTCATCATCCTCTTCGGCACTCGCCACCTGGACGCCAGCGAGCGCCACGAAGGCATGGTGGCGGCCATCGCCTTCGAGTCGCTGATCAAGCTGCTGGCCTTCCTCTCGGTGGGGATCTTCGTAGTCTTCGTGCTGTTCCACGGCCCACGGGACCTCTTCGCCCAGGTGGCGGCCAGCCCCGAATTGGTCGGCGCCCTCGGGCTGGACGCCGTACCGGGCGGCGCCAGCGGCTGGATGGGCATGCTGGTGCTGGCCTTCCTGGCCTTCATCACCCTGCCCCGCCAGTTCCAGGTGCTGGTGGTGGAGAACGTCGACGAGCGACACCTCAAGCGGGCCAGCTGGCTCTTCCCGCTCTACCTGCTGGCCATCAACCTGTTCGTGATCCCCATCGCCATGGCTGGCCTGTTGCTCTCCGCCGGCGACCCCGACAGCTTCGTGCTGACCCTGCCGCTGTCGGCCGGACTCGAGGCGCTGCCGCTGCTGGTCTTCATCGGCGGGCTCTCGGCGGCCACCAGCATGGTGATCGTCGAGACCATCGCGCTCTCCACCATGGTCAGCAACCAGCTGATCATGCCGCTGCTGCTGCGCTCCCGGCACCTGCACCTGGGCAGCCATGGCGAACTGGCCGGCTGGCTGCTGGGCATTCGGCGAGTCGCCATCGTGCTGATTTTGCTGCTGGGCTATCTCTATCACGCCCTGATCGGCGACTCCTACAGCCTGGTGACCATCGGCCTCGTCTCCTTCGCCGCCGCCTGCCAGTTCGCGCCGGCCATGCTGATCGGCATGTACTGGCGCGGCGCCACCCGCCGCGGCGCCGCCCTGGGGCTCATCGCTGGCACCCTGATCTGGGCCTGGACGCTGCTGATCCCGGGCTTCGCCCAGTCCGGCTGGCTCAATGACACCTTCCTGACGCTGGGCCCCTTCGGCCTCGAGTGGCTGCGCCCCTATGCACTGTTCGGTCTCGACGGCTGGGACATCTACTCCCACTCCCTGCTGTGGAGCCTGACCGCCAACGTCGGCCTGCTGGTGGGCATCTCGCTGTTTACCCGCCAGACCCCGCTGGAACAGACCCAGGCGGCGCTGTTCACCGAGGCGATGCACCCGGGGCTGATGGAGACCTCGCTGTGGCACGGCCAGACCACCCGCGGCGAGCTGCGCGCCCTGCTCGACCGCTACCTGGGCAGCAATGCCAGCGCCCGGGTCTTCGCCGGCCAGGGCGACCTCGGCGATGCCCAGCCCGCCCCGCCGGAGCTGATCGCCCGGGCCGAGCAGGCGCTCTCCGGGGCCCTGGGCAACGCCTCGGCGCGGGTGCTGATCAATTCGGTGGTGCGCGGTGAGGCCCTGGACCTGGAGTCGATCCTGAGCATCCTCGACACCACCTCCGAGACCCTGGAGGTCAACCGCCGCCTGGAGCAGAAGTCCGAGGAGCTGGCCCGCGCCAGCGAGGAGCTGCGCGCCGCCAACGAGCGCCTGCGCGAGCTCGACCGCCTCAAGGACGAGTTCGTGGCCATGGTCAGCCACGAGCTGCGCACCCCGCTCACCTCGATCCGCGCCTTCGCCGAGATCCTGCGCGACAGCCAGGAGCTCCCCGAGGAGAAGCGGGTGCACTTCCTCAACGTGGTGGTGAAGGAGAGCCAGCGCCTCTCGCGGCTGATCGAGGAGATCCTCGACCTGGCGCGGCTGGAGAGCGGGCGGCTGACCCTCAACCCCCAGCGGCTGGACCTGGTGGAGCTGGCCCGCCACAGCGTGGATGCCGTGCACCATATGCAGGAAGGTCGCGGGGTGTCGCTGGAGGTGGCCATCGACGTCGAGGCGGCGCCGGTGGTGGGCGACCCGGACCGGCTCGAGCAGGTGATCATCAACCTGCTCGACAACGCCGGCAAGTTCGCCGACGAGGCCAACCCGAAGGTGCTGCTGCGCCTCTGGCGCCACAAGACCCACTACCGCCTGGCGGTGGAGGACAACGGTCCGGGCATCGCACCGGAGGAACGCGAGCGAGTGTTCGAGAAGTTCCACCAGATCCAGCGACCCGGCGAGAGCCCTGAGAAGAGCCGAGGTCGGCCCCGGGGCAGTGGCCTGGGGCTGCCCATCAGTCGGGGGATCGTCGCGCATCTGGGCGGACGGCTGTGGGTGGAGGATGCCCCCGTTCTGGGCGGTGCCTGCCTGACCATGGAGCTGCCCGAGGCGCCGAAAGAGTAGGCGCCGAGCGCCGAGCGCCGAGCACCTAGCACTGAGCGCCAAGGCAGTAAGCGCTCTGCAAGCATGATGGATTGATCTGCTACGTCGTGGGTTACATTGAGGTTGAGCAGCGCCACCGTAGGAGCGCGGATCCCGCGCGATTCCCCCCCACTAACGCCGTCGCACTCCGCCATCGCGCAGAATCTGCGCTCCTACGCGCGAGGGGCCCTACCCTCGCCGGGCGCGACGCTTCAGGGCGCGGATCTGCTGCAGGTCATGGCGCAGCAGCAGCCGCTGGTCCTCGCCGAGGCGCGACAGGTTCACCCAGCCATCGGGGCGCCGCCCCGCCTTGAGCCCGTGGCGCTGCTCCTCCAGCAGCAGCCCCTGCAGGCGCTCCAGCGCCGCCGTCAGGGCCCGGCACCCCTCGGCTGGCAGGGCCCCCTTCACCACCAGCGCCGCCAGCCGCGAACGGGTATCGACTTCGCGCACGCCATGGCGCAGCGACAGCAGCCGGACCGCCGCCACCAGGGGCAGCAGCCCCTGCTGCTTGAGGCTGATCGCCCGCTCATGGGGCGCTCCCTCCACCGAGCCCGACAGCCGCCCGAAGCGGTCCAGGGCCACCGGCAGCTCATCGAGAAGCGCCGCCATCTCGTCGAGGAACAGCGCTGCTCGCGGCATCAACCGCGCGACCCGGTCGGCCAGGGCCTCGGCCAGGGCACTCTCGCCGTGGACCGGATAGAAGTCGAGCAGGATATTGGCCTGCTGAACCCGCTTCAGCCGCCGCTCGGCGGTCCAGATGGCGAGCTGCTCGCCCCACTCGGAGAGTCGCTTGCGCCACATGGGCCAGCGCGCCATCACATGGCCGCTGCACAGCGGGATGCCGGCCTGGTCGAGCCGCTCGGTGAAGCGCTCGCCCAAGGACTGAAAGTAACCATCGATCTCGGTATGGCGGGCATCCGGATAGTCGGCCAGGATCATGGCGTTGTCCTGATCGGGCCCCAGCAGGCTCTCGTGGCGAGCTCCTGACCCCATTACCAGCACGCAGAACGCCACTGGCGGCGCTCCCCAGCCCAGCCCCTGCATCTCGCCCAGTGAGAGCTGTATGGCACGCCGATAGAGCCAGGCGTTGTGATCGCTGATCAGCTGGCTGGTGCGCCAGGCAGGCAGGTCTAGCCGCTCCAGGGCCTCGACCAGGCAGGGCTGCCAGGCATGCGCATCGGGCAACGAGGGCTCGGGTCCGAGTTCGGCAAGGGCATCGCGCAGCGGCGCGAGCAGCGGCGGAAGCCGGGCCGGGACAGGCAGGGTCTCCTCGGCAAACAGCGACCGCCATGACGAAGCACGGTGAAGCAGGCGCATGAGCACTCCGGACAGCGGAAACCGCCACAGTGTAACGGCACACCCGGAGCGACACACTTGGGCGAAAGGGGAAGGCGGTCGGCCGACACAGTCGGCGATGACCGCCGGGAGAGTCGGCCCGTTCAGCGGGTCCGGAACATCCCCTCGCCCACCTCGTCGATGAAGCGTTGCGCCTTGCTGACCATCAGCTGATCACAGGCCTCGCGTCCCGTGACCATGTCGGAGCGCTCGAAGCGGTGCTCCTGCCACTCACCATCCGGCCCCGGCTTGCGGATCCAGCCGCTGACCCGGTACTGGCCGCCCTGCTCGGCGGGCTCCGAGACGATCTGGTAGCCCTGGTATTCCACCGGTTCGCCGGCCGAGGCGCTGCCGGGCGCCCTCTGGCCACCACCGAACAGGCCGGACAACAGTTTCTTCAGCATCGTGGTTCTCCTTGGCGTCTTCTGGCCGTTGCCAGAAACAGCGACGCCGGCAGCAGCCGGCGTCGCAGGAAACAATATCCAGGGGGCGCTCAGTCCTGCTTGCGCCCCTTGCCGGCGGCGATGCGCAGGCGCAGGGCGTTGAGCTTGATGAAGCCCTCGGCGTCCTTCTGGTCATAGGCACCGGCATCGTCCTCGAAGGTGGCGATGGACTCGTCGAACAGCGACTGATCGGACTGGCGGCCCACCACGATGGCGTTGCCCTTGTAGAGCTTCATGCGTACCACCCCGGAGACGTTCTGCTGGGTCTCATCGATGGCGGCCTGCAGCATGCGGCGCTCCGGGCTCCACCAGTAGCCGTTGTAGATCACCTTGGCGTACTTGGGCATCAGCTCATCCTTGAGGTGGGCCTCCTCGCGGTCCAGGGTGATGGACTCGATGGCGCGGTGCGCCTTGAGCATGATGCTACCGCCGGGTGTCTCGTAGCAGCCGCGGGACTTCATGCCCACGTAGCGGTTCTCGACGATGTCGAGGCGCCCGATACCGTTGTCGCCGCCCAGCTTGTTGAGGGTCTCGAGCACCTCGTGGGGCCGCATCGGCGTGCCGTCGATAGCGACGATGTCGCCCTTCTCATAGGTCAGCTCCACATAGGTGGGCGTATCCGGGGCGGCCTCCGGGGAAACGCTCCAGCGCCACATGTCCTCCTCGGCCTCGGCCCAGGGATCCTCCAGGACGCCACCCTCGTAGGAGATGTGCAGCAGGTTGGCGTCCATGGAGTAGGGTGACTTCTTCTTCTTGGAGGAGAAGTCCACCGGGATATCATGCTGCTGGCAATAAGCCATCAGCTTCTCGCGGGAGGTCAGGTCCCACTCGCGCCAGGGGGCGATCACCTTGACGCCGGGCTTGAGCGCATAGGCGCCCATCTCGAAGCGCACCTGGTCGTTGCCCTTGCCGGTGGCGCCGTGGGAGATGGCATCGGCACCGGTCTGGTTGGCGATCTCGATCAGTCGCTTGGCGATCAGCGGGCGGGCGATGGAGGTGCCGAGCAGGTACTCGCCCTCATAGATGGTGTTGGCGCGGAACATCGGATAGACGTAGTCGCGCACGAACTCCTCGCGCAGGTCCTCGATGTAGATCTCCTTGACGCCGAGGGCCTGGGCCTTGGCGCGCGCCGGCTCGACTTCCTCGCCCTGGCCGATGTCGGCGGTAAAGGTCACCACCTCGCAGTCGTAGGTCTCCTGCAACCACTTGACGATAACGGAGGTGTCCAGGCCACCGGAGTAGGCGAGCACGACCTTCTTGACATCGGACATTCGGGGGCTCCTCGATGAAGGGTAGGGAGTAGGCATCAGGGGGAGAAGTATAGCGCGCCATCGGCACGACGAATACCGGCCCCGGGACGCCTGTGGGTCAACCTGATAGACTGCGCGGATTCGTCCCCGAGACCCGTGGGACGGGGCGACCGAGACCGTGAGACGCAAGGAGAGGGTGCATGAGTGAGGCGATCGCCCGCGAGCTGCTGGCACAGCGATTCCGCAGCTTCCTGCCGGTGGTGGTGGACTTGGAAACCGGCGGGTTCAACGCCGAGCGCGACGCGATCCTGGAGATCGCCGCGGTGACCCTGACCATGGACGCCGAGGGTAACCTCCTGCCCGAATCCACTTATGCCTTCCACGTCAGACCCTTCGAGGGCGCCAATGTCGAGCAGTCGGCGCTCGACTTCACCGGCATCAAGCTCGACGACCCGCTGCGCCAGCAGGTGGCGCTCTCCGAGGCCGAGGCGCTGGGCGAGATCTTCCGCCCGGTGCGCAAGGCGATCAAGGCCCACGGCTGCACCCGGGCGGTACTGGTGGGCCACAACGCCGCCTTCGATCACGGCTTCCTGAATGCCGCCGTGGCCCGCTGCGGCATCAAGCGCAACCCCTTCCACCCCTTCTCCAGCTTCGACACCGCGTCGCTGGCCGGGCTGATGTATGGCCAGACGGTGCTGGCCCGGGCCTGCCGCGCCGCCGGCATCGAGTTCGACAACAGCGAGGCGCACTCCGCCCGCTACGACACCGAGCGTACCGCGGAGCTGTTCTGCGCCATGGTCAACCGCTACAAGACGCTGGGCGGCTGGGCCCA
>NZ_CP071922.1:2202968-2211034 GCF_017584085.1 Halomonas sp. BM-2019 | reverse complement strand
GCCAACGAAAAAACCCGCTGGAGTCGAGCTCCAGCGGGTTTTTCGTTCTCGGCCTCGACACCTTCCGCCCGTTGCTTACCTGCCGGGCGCTAGGCGCTTGTAGCTGGGCGCTGCCCGAAGGGCGCTAGGCGCTTGTAGCTGGGCGCTGCCCGAAGGGCGCTAGGCGCTAGGATGTTTGGCCGCGGTTTCCTTGATCAGCGTCTCCAGCTCGCCGCTCTGGTGCATCTCCATGACGATGTCGCAGCCGCCTACCAGCTCGCCCTCGACCCACAGCTGGGGGAAGGTGGGCCAGTTGGCGAACTTGGGCAGCTCGGCGCGGATGTCCGGATTGTCGAGCACGTTGACGAAGGCAAAGCGCTCGCCGCAGGCCATCAGCGCCTGCACGGTCTGGGCGGAGAAGCCGCACTGCGGCAGCTGGGGCGTGCCCTTCATGTAGATCAGGATGGGGTTCTCGCCGATCTGGCGCTGGATGTTCTCGAGGGTGGTGCTCATGGCATCTCCATACTGGTGTGGCGAAATCGTCAGGTCGTGATGGCCGACTCCCGGGGAATCGCCCCCCGGGCAATACCCGAGTCCGCCAGTGGGTCTTGATGATGGCCCATTCTACTGATCCGGCGCGCGTTGCGCATCCCCCGGCGGCTGGCTAGGATGGACGTTTTTTCCCGTGGAGCACCCCTATGGCCAGCCGCCATTTCCTTACCCTGCTGGACCTGAGCCAGGATGAGCTGCACTACCTCATTCAGCGCGCCATCACCATCAAGAACGAGCTCAAGGCCCAGGGGCCGGTCTATGCCCCCTTCCGCAACCGCACCCTGGCGATGATCTTCGAGAAGTCCTCGACCCGGACCCGGGTCTCCTTCGAGACCGCCATGGCGCACTTCGGCGGCCACGCGCTCTTCCTGTCGCCCCGCGATACCCAACTGGGCCGCGGCGAGCCCATCGGCGATACCGCCCGGGTGCTCGCCGAGATGGTCGACATCGTGATGATTCGCACCTTCTCCCACGCCGGGCTCGAGGAGTACGCTGCGGCCAGCGAGGTGCCGGTGATCAACGCCCTCTCCGACGACTACCACCCCTGCCAACTGCTCGCCGACGTCATGACCTGGACCGAGCTGCGCGGCAGCGTCAAGGGCAAGACCGCGGTGTGGATCGGCGACGGCAACAACATGTGCCACTCCTGGATCAACGCCGCCCGCCAGTTCGACTTCCGGCTGCGCATCTGCTGCCCGGAGGGCTACGAGCCGCGCCAGGAGATCCTCGCCGCGGCCGGGGACCGGGCGACGATCCTGCGCGACCCCATTGATGCCGTGGTCGACGCCGACCTGGTGACCACCGACGTCTGGGCCTCCATGGGCCAGGAGGAGGAGCAGGCCAGGCGCGCGGCGGACTTCGCCGGCTTCCAGGTGACCGAGGCGCTGCTCGATCGTGCGAAACGGGACGTGCTCTTCCTCCACTGCCTGCCCGCCCACCGCGGCGAGGAGATCAGCGCGACCCTGCTCGACGACCCGCGCGCCGTGGTCTGGCAGGAGGCCGGCAACCGTCTGCACGCCCAGAAGGCGCTGATCGAGTTCCTGCTGCTGGGGCGCGTGGAGAGCTAGGACGGTCTTAGACTTTGGTCGATACGACCTTGGTGGTATAATGGGCCGCAGCATCCCTGAGCCTCAAGGAGCTGCGGCCCATGACGATCGACGCCTCCCCCAACGCCTTCCTGCAGCGCAGCCTGCGCCACTGCCTCTCCCGCATGGCCGCCTTGCTCTACCGCCATGGCCATGTGCTGGAGATGGTCTCGGTGCCCCACCGCGGCCTGGACCGCGCCTCCCTCGACGACCTGGGCCGCGCCTCCGCCGAGTGGCGTACCTGCCAGCAGGTGCTGGAATCAAGCGAAGCCGCCACCTGGAACGAGCACAACCGCTTCGTGCTCACCCCCCTCGGCCGCGAGCTGCTGTTCGACATGTTCGGCCAGGGCGCCGCCGACTGCACCTGACGCCGGCACGAGACCTCGAACACCACGGCCCCGCCCGACCTCGCCGCGGCCGTGGCAATTTGTGGCAAGGCGACAACCCCAGAGCCCCGCGCATGACAGAGCTTTCGCTTCACCGCGAGCATGCAAGAAAAAGCCGCCTAGCGGTTTTCGCTAAGCGGCTGATTCACAATGTCTTGTTGGTGGAGCCTAGCGGGATCGAACCGCTGACCTCGACACTGCCAGTGTCGCGCTCTCCCAGCTGAGCTAAGGCCCCACACCGTCTCGCCCTTCGCGAGAACGAGGCAAATCATACGCCTCCCCCTTCTGCGCGTCAACCCCCGACCCGCTTCCCCCACCTGATTCCCAAGAATACTTTCCACCCCCGACCGAGTTGTGCCACTCTTTGGGTACGGGAGACCTCATCCCTTCCTGCCACTCCCCATAATACTCACTCAGGAGCCGATGCCTTGATCCGGGTACTGATTGCCGACGACCATCACCTGGTGAGGACCAGCATCGCCCACCTGCTGAACGCCGAAGAGGACATCAGCGTGGTCGGCGAGGCCTCCAACGGCGAGGACGCCATCGCCGAGACCCGCCGCCTGTCGCCCGACGTGGTCCTGATGGACATTCGCATGCCGGGCATCGGTGGCCTGGAGGCCACCCGCAAGATCCATCGCACCCAGCCCGACACCCGGGTCCTGGTGCTGACGGCCTGGCTGGAGGAGACCTTCGCCCAGCGCCTGCTCGACGCCGGCGCCTACGGCTTCCTCAGCAAGGGCTGCCAGCACGACGAGATGGTGACCGCCATCCGCGGTGTCTTCGGCGGACAGCGCTATGTCAGCCCCGAGGTGGCCCAGCGGCTGGTGCTGTCGCGCATCGACGCGCCGGAGAACCCCTTCGACCAGCTCTCCCAGCGCGAGATGCAGGTGGCGATGATGATCGTCAACTGTCAGAAGGTGGCCGACATCTCCGACCGGCTCTTCCTCAGCCCCAAGACGGTCAACACCTATCGCTACCGCATCTTCGACAAGCTGGGCGTGAATACCGATGTGGAACTGACCCACCTCGGCCTGCGCCACGGCCTGGTCGAGGGCTTCGCCAGCCTCGAGTGAGATCGCCCGGGGCCACCCGCCCCGCGCGATCTGCTAGGATGGCACTCTCGCCACTTCGGCCTCAGCGTGTGCATGAGCTTCGATCACCGACACTTCCTCGACACCGTCAGCGAGTCCCCGGGCATCTATCGGATGCTCGACGCCCAGGGCGACACCCTCTACGTGGGCAAGGCTCGCCGCCTGAAGGCGCGCCTGGCCAGCTATTTCCGCGGGACGCTGAACGCCAAGACCCAGGCGCTGGTGGGACGCATCGCCGATATCCAGGTCACCGTGACCAACAGCGAAACCGAGGCACTGCTGCTCGAGCAGACCCTGATCAAGGAGCTGCGCCCGCCCTACAACATCCTGCTGCGCGACGACAAGTCCTACCCCTTCGTCTTCGTCACCGACCGCCACCCCTACCCGGCGCTGGAGTACAAGCGCGCCCGCGCCCGCCGCGATGACGGTCGCTACCTGGGCCCCTACCCGAGCAGCCTGGCGGTGCGCGAGAGCCTGTCGCTGATGCAGAAGATCTTCCGCATCCGCAGCTGCGAGGACAGCGTCTTCGCCCACCGCACGAGGCCCTGCCTGCAGTACCAGATCGAGCGCTGCAGCGCCCCCTGCGTCGACTACATCAGCCAGGCCGACTACCGGCGGGACCTGGAGCATGCCGTGCAGTGCCTGGAAGGCCGGAGCGAGCAGGTGACCCGGGAGCTCACCGCGGCCATGGAGGCGGCCAGCCAGGCGCTCGCCTTCGAGGAGGCCGCCCGCCTGCGCGACCAGATCCAACAGCTGCGCCAGCTGCAGCAGCGTCAGTTCGTCGACACCGGCGATGGCGATGCCGACGTCTTCGCCCTGGCCAGCCGCCCCGGGGCGCTGTGTATCTCGGTACTCAGCGTGCGCCAGGGGCGCCTGCTGGGCGCCCGCCACCAGGCGCCGGCCAACGGGCTCGACCTCCCCCCCGAGGCGCTGCTCGCGGAGTTCGTCAGCCAGTACTACCTGGGCCAGGCCCGGGAGATTCCCCGCGAGGTGATCACCAGCCATGCGCTGGCGGATCGCGAGCTGATCGGGGCGGCCCTCGGCGAGCGCGCCGGCAAGCGCGTGCGGCTCACCGACCAGGTGCGCGGCCATCGCGCCCAGTGGAAGGCGCTGGCCATCACCAACGCCGAGCAGCAGCTGGCTGGCCAGCTGGCCAGCCAGGCCCAGCTCACGCGGCGCTTCGCGGTGCTGCGCGAGGCCCTGGGGCTGGAGACGCCCCCGGCACGCCTGGAGTGTTTCGACATCAGCCACAGCCACGGCGAGGCCACGGTGGCCTCCTGCGTGGTGTTCGACGAAAACGGGCCGCGCAAGTCCGACTATCGCCGTTTCAACATCGCCGGGGTGGCCGCCGGCGACGACTATGCGGCCATGCGCCAGGCGCTGGTCCGACGCTTCCAGCGCCTTCGCGAGGGCGAGGGCGTGCGCCCCGACGTGCTGCTGGTCGACGGCGGCAAGGGCCAGCTCAACCTGGCTCGCGAGGTGTTCGCCGAACTCGGCGTCGAGGGCGTGACCCTGGTCGGCGTCGCCAAGGGCACCACCCGCAAGGCGGGGCTGGAGACGCTGTTCCTGGAGACCGTCGAGCGCACCCTCGACCTCGACGCCGCCTCCCCGGCGCTCCACCTGATCCAGCAGGTACGCGACGAGGCCCACCGCTTCGCCATCACCGGCCACCGCACCCGCCGCGACAAGGCGCGGCGCACCTCCACCCTGGAGGGCATCCCCGGCGTGGGGCCCAAGCGCCGCCGCGAGCTGCTGCGCTTCTTCGGCGGGCTGCAGGGCGTGAAACAGGCCAGCCGCGAGGAGCTGGCCCGGGTGCCCGGCATCAGCGCCACCCTGGCCGAGGCGATTCATCGCGCCCTGCATGGATGATAGGTCCCAAGGCGGATAGAATAGGCGGGCGCCTCGGCACCACCCCACCGGCAAGGACAGCGTCACCCGATGAACATCCCGAATATCCTCACCCTGGCCAGAATCGCCTTCATCCCGCTGCTGGTGGTGCTCGTCTACCTGCCCTTCACCTGGAGCATGCCGCTGGCCGCCGGCCTGTTCGCCCTGGCGTCGATCACCGACTGGCTGGACGGCTACCTGGCGCGCCGCTGGAACCAGTCGACCCCCTTCGGCGCCTTCCTCGACCCGGTGGCCGACAAGCTGATGGTGGCGGTGGCCCTGGCGCTGATGATCGAGCGCTACGACGCCGTCTGGCTCACCCTGCCGGCGCTGGTGATCATCGGCCGCGAGATCGTCATCTCGGCGCTGCGCGAATGGATGGCCGAGATGGGCAAGCGCGGCAAGGTGGCGGTCTCCTGGATCGGCAAGGTCAAGACCACCCTGCAGATGATCGCGATCTTCCTGCTGCTGGCCTTCGCCCCGGGCACCCCCATCGCCACCCTGGCCGTGGTCACCCTGCACGTGGCCGCCGTGCTGACGCTGTGGTCCATGGTCCTCTACCTGCGTGCCGCCTGGCCGCACCTGAGCGACTCCATGTAGGTCGCAATCGAGAGTCCGTCGGCATCGATCAAAAGCGTTTGACAGTCACCAACTTATCCGTATAATTCGCTCTCGAGTCAGGCGGGAATAGCTCAGTGGTAGAGCACAACCTTGCCAAGGTTGGGGTCGCGAGTTCGAATCTCGTTTCCCGCTCCATCTTCCCCCGAGGAGATGGCCATGAATGGCTCGACAAGGCTGGATGGCAGAGTGGTTATGCAGCGGACTGCAACTCCGTGTACGCCGGTTCGATTCCGACTCCAGCCTCCACCTCCCCCTTTTTCCGCTCGACACCGTGCCGCCCGGATGGCGAAATTGGTAGACGCAAGGGACTTAAAATCCCTCGGTGGCGACACCGTGCCGGTTCGAGCCCGGCTCCGGGCACCAGTCTCCCCGTCCTTCGCCTGGAGCGATCCCCTTGCGGCGCACCAACGGGGCCTCGCCTCATGAACCTGCCGCCCCTGCGCGATCCCTTCTTCACCTATCGCTATCGCCGCCGCCTGCATGTGCTGCGCGTAGTGCTGGCCCTGACGGTCACCTTCGTCATCATTCGGCTGTTCGAGATCCCCCACTCCAGCTGGGCACTGGTCAGCACCGTCATGGTAATGGGTAACCTGCCGCACATCGGCGGGGTGCTCGACAAGGGCCGCCAGCGACTGCTCGGCACCCTGCTCGGCGCAGGGTCGGGCCTGGTGCTCATCCTGCTCCCGCCGGGCCTACCCCTGCTGATCCCGGCCGGCAGCCTCGCCGCGATCGGCGTCGCCACCTGGCTCACCTTCGGCAATCGCCACGGCTACAGCGGCCTGATGTTCGCCGTCAGCCTGCTGCTGGTGATCGGCGACGGCAGCCACGACCTGGGCGTCGGCCTGTGGCGCGCCTTCGACGTGCTGCTGGGCACCCTGGTGGGCATCCTCGTGACCGTGCTGGTGCTTCCCCAGAAGGCCACCGACATGATGCGCTTCATGCTGGCCGAGAACCTCGATCGCATGGCTCGACTCTTCCATGTCCATACCACCGCTGCGACCGCCCTGGACGTCGACACCCGTGCCCTGCTCAAGGCCACCAGCTCGGCGTTGGTCAAGCAGCGCGGCCTGGTCGACGCCATCCATCGCGAGCGGCGACTGAACCGCGAGGAGCTCGATGACATCATCTCCCTGCAGCGCCGCATGCTCTCGACCATCGAGCTGCTGCTCGAGACCCACTGGACCACGCGCCAGGGCCACGACCGCATCGAGGCCATGGCGGGCCTGCGTGACGAACAGCACCGGCTCGCCCGGGAACTCGGCACCCTGGCCTTCCAGGTGCGTACCGGCCAGCCCATCGAGGTCGAGATCAGCCAGTTCGACCTGCAGCGCCACGCCGCCCTGGCCACCAACGCGCGCAGCGACGAGGGTCGCGTGCTGTTCAGCCCCAGCGGCTATCTGTGGCTCAATCGTGAACTGGCCCGCCTGACCCAGGCCCTGGTCACCCGCCTGGGCGGCCTGACCCGCCTGCCCAGCCGTCGCCTGCGCCGCGCCTCGGGTCGCCGGTGGGCGCGACGCGACCTCGCCCCCCTCGACAAAGGAACGCACGATGCCCCACGGCAACCATGATGTGCTGATCATCGGCGGCGGCGTCGCCGGCCTGGTGCTGGCCCTGGAGATCGCCGACCGCCGCGGGGTCACCCTGCTGCGCCCGGCCAGCGACGATCAGGGCGCCAGCCGCTGGGCCCAGGGCGGCATCGCCGCGGTCCTCGCCCCCGGCGACGATTTCGACGCCCACGTGGCCGACACCCTGGTGGCCGGCGACGGCCTCTGCGACGAGGCCGCGGTCCGCTTCACAGTGGAGCAGGGGCCGGCCGCAATCCAGTGGCTGCTGTCGCTGGGGGTCCCCTTCACCCCGGACCCTAGCCCCGATGCCGGCTACCCTTACCACCTGACCCGCGAGGGCGGCCACGGTGCCCGGCGCATCATCCATGCCGCCGATGCCACCGGCCTGGCGGTGATGGAGACCCTCAAGGCCCATGTGGCGGCGCACCCGGCCATCCGGGTGCACGACGACCTGACCGCCATCGGCCTGATCGCGGATAGCGCCGGCCACTGCCGCGGGGCACGCTGCCTGGACACCGCGGGACGGCGCCATGAGCTCCTCGCCGCCGACACCGTGCTGGCCACCGGCGGCGCCAGCGGGCTCTATCGCCACACCACCAGCCCCCATCCCTCCTGCGGCGAGGGCATGCTGATAGCGGCGGAGCTGGGCGCCGAGCTGATGAACCTGGAGTTCCAGCAGTTCCACCCCACCTGCCTCTACGACCCAGAGGGCAGCCCCTTCCTGATCAGCGAGGCGGTGCGCGGCGAGGGCGGCCGGCTGCTCAACGTCCGCGGCGAGCGTTTCATGCCCGCCCTGGACCCGCGGGCCGAGCTCGCCCCGCGGGATATCGTCGCCCGCGCCATCGATGCCGAGATGCAGCGCACCGGCAGTGACCACGTGCTGCTCGATATCCGCCA
>NZ_CP071922.1:2188716-2202714 GCF_017584085.1 Halomonas sp. BM-2019 | reverse complement strand
GGGCCGATAAGGCCCCCGACCCGGCCGCCCTGCGGCCCCATGCCGGGGGCCGGGAGCCCGTGGAGCGGCACACCCTGGCCGAGATACGCGAGCGGATGCGGCGCGTCATGAGCGCCCGGGTCGCCATCGTGCGCCGCGACGAGGGGCTGGCGCTCGCCGCGGAGGAGTTGGCCGAGCTGCAGCGTGAGCTCGCGCCCCGGGTGGCGAATGGCGCCCCCACGGTAGAGCTGGCGAGCCTCTGGCAGGCGCTGCGCCTGGCCCGGCTCACGGTGGCCAGCGCTCGGCGTCGCCGCGAGTCCCGCGGCCTGCACTACAACGCGGACTGCCCCGGCCACGGTGCGGGCAGGCCGCAGCCTTCGCGGATTCATCTCGCCGAGCTTGCCGCGCCCTGAGGGGCGGCTTCGCTCAGCGCGCGCGGCGCTGAACCAGCAGGCGACGCAGCCGCCACAGCGAGGCGGCATCGCTGCTGTCGGGCCACAGCCACAGGCGCCGCCCCTCCAGTCGCAGGCCGATCAGCCAGGGTCCCAGGTAGTCGCAGTCGAGGGAGACGCTGCGCCAGGGACGGCCCGGCCGGTCGCGCCACTCCCAGCGCAGCCCATCATCGGGTCGGGGCAGCGCGCGCAGCTCGCCGCAGGGGCGCCGCCTGGCGGCGTCGAGAAGCACGCCCAGCATCGCCGCGGCGGCGACGGCGCCCAGCCAGGCCGAGGCGTAGAGGAGGACCAGGCCGGCCACGAGAGCGGCCAGCAGGCCATGCAGCAGGAGGGAGAGCCTAGACGGGACGATGCCCAAGGCTGTCGGCGCTTTCGGCATGCTCGATGATCAGCTGCACGATGCGCCGGCGGCGCGGCTCCTCGGGCCATTCGCGACGCATCAGCCACACGAACAGGTCCTGGTCCTCCTCGTCGAGAAGGTCACGAAAGGCCGCCTGGTCGGCCGCGTCCAGGCCGTCGTAGCGCTGCTCGAGGAAGGGAACCAGCAGCAGGTCCAGCTCCCACATGCCACGACGGGAGTGCCAGTAGAGCCGTTTGCGCTGCGCCGCGTCCGGGGGTGTTTGCTCGTTCAACGTCGACCTCGCCTGTCCGGTTGGATGTGGCCTCAGTATACCCGAGCCCCCCGCCAACGACAGCCGCCGGGGCGACCCCAGCCCCGCTCTCTGCCTATGGTCGTAGTGCGTTGTTTTATCGACATTTGTCGAGTATGCTTGGGTGAAACAACAGCGCAGGCAGGCCGATTCCGGTTGCGCACCGCATACGGAGAACGTCGATGACCAAGTCCGAGTTGATCGAACAGATCGCCATGCGACAGCCGGAGCTGTCGATCAAGGAGGTCGAGGCCGCCGTGCGCCTGATCCTCGACGACATCACCGACACCCTGGCCGAGGGCGGCCGCGTCGAGATCCGCGGCTTCGGCAGCTTCTCGCTGCACTACCGCGAGCCGCGCATCGGCCGCAATCCCAAGACCGGCGAGCCGGTCGCGCTTGACGGCAAGTTCGTGCCACACTTCAAACCCGGCAAGGAGCTGCGCGAACAGGTAGACGCCAGTCGCGCCCTGGGGTACTGACGCCGCTCCGGCCACCACCATCTTCCATCCATAGGGGACACAAGCGCATGCGTTGGCTCAAAGGCCTGATCCTGGCCATCATCCTGCTGGGCGTCCTGCTGGTCGGCATCCTCTTCGCCGTCAACAACCAGCAGGCCCTTCCGCTCAACCTGATCTGGATCGAGCTGCCCGCCGCCTCGCTCTCGGTCTGGCTGCTCGCCTCCCTGGCCGTTGGCGTGCTGCTGGGCATGCTGGCCATGAGTGGCGTCTACCTGCGTCTGCGCACCCTGCTGACCCGCGCCCAGCGCCACAACCAGCAACAGCGCAAGGAGCTCGACCGCCTGCGTGTCCAGGAGCTGAAGGAACTCCCCTAGAATGCCCGACGCCCTGCTGCTGACCCTGTTGTTGGCAGCGGTCGCCATCGGCTGGTGGCTCGGCCGCCGCGAACGCAGGAAACGCGACGATCCCGCGCCGCCCAACGATCTGGCGCGGGATTATTTCGTGGGGCTCAACTATCTGCTCAACGACCAACAGGACCGCGCCATCGAGACCTTCGTGGCCGCCCTGGAGGTCAACAGCGAGACCATCGACACCCATCTCACCCTGGGCAACCTGTTCCGCACCCGCGGCGAGGCCGACCGAGCGGTGAAGATCCACCAGAACCTGCTGGCCCGCCCCACCCTGTCCGCCGGCCCGGGCGACCGGGTACAGCTGGAGCTGGCCCGCGATTTCCTGGCGCTGGGCCTGCTGGACCGCGCCGAGCGCCTGCTCCAGGGTCTGATACGTGACAGCCAGGAAGCCGAGCTGCGCCTGTCGGCCAAGCGCCTGCTGGTGGACCTCTTCGAGCGTGAGGGCGAATGGCAGGCCGCCCTGGAGGTGGCCCAGCCCCAACTGGTTCGCCAGAGCGAGGAGATCCGCCGCGCCGCGGCCCACTGGCTCTGCCAGTTGGCGGAGCAGGAACGCTTCGAGGCGAGCCCGGGGCTGGCCCGCAAGCACCTGCGCCAGGCGCTGTCCATCGACCCGCGCTGCGTCCGCACCAACCTGCTGCTGGCCGCCCTCGAACACGACACCGGCCACTATCGCCAGGAGATCCGGCTACTGTCGCGCATTCCCGAGCAGGACCCGGCCTTCACCCCCACCCTGCTGGAGCCGCTGGCCACCGCCTACCGCCTGCTCGACGACGAGGCGGGGCTGATCCACCACCTGCAGCAGCTGGTCGAGCGCACGCCCTATACCAGCGTGATCATCCTGCTGGCCGAGACCGTACGCCATCGGGACGGGATTCCGGCGGCGATCGAGCTGGTCAGCGAGCAGCTCAACCGCGAGTCCAGCCTGGGCGCCCTGGACTACCTGATCGACCTCTACCGCCAGCACAGCGAGGGCGAGCCCCTCGCACGGCTCCAGCTGCTGCAGCGCCACACCCGCACTCTGCTGGCGGCGCTGCCCCGCCACCGCTGCCGCCGCTGCGGCTTCGCCGGCGAGCAGCTGCACTGGCAGTGCCCGCGCTGCCGCAGCTGGGGCACCACCAAGCCGATCACCGGTATCGAGGGCGAGTAGCGCCGCGGTGCCGCGGTGCCGCGGCATCGCGGCACCGCGGTCAGGCGCCGGCCAGCTCGGCCTCGATGGCAGCCAGCGCCGCCATGGGTTCCTCGGCCTGGGTCACCGGGCGCCCCACGACCAGGTGGGTGCTGCCCGCAGCCCTGGCCTCGGCCGGGGTCATGACGCGCCGCTGATCGCCGGCCACGGCGAAGCTCGGGCGAATTCCCGGGGTGACCTTGAGGAAATCGTTCCCGCACAGCTCGCGCAGCCGTGCCGACTCCTGGGCCGAGCAAACCACCCCGTCCAGGCCGCTGTCGCGGGCCAGGAGCGCCAGGCGCTCCACCTGCTCGGCGGGTGACGCCGCCACGCCAACTTCCGCCAGGTCCCCGGCCTCCATGCTGGTCAGCACCGTTACCGCGATCAGGTGGGTGACCAGGCCATGCTGCTCGAGGCGCTCCCGCGCCGCCTCCATCATGCGGCGCCCTCCTCCGGCATGCACGTTGACCATCCATACGCCCTGCTCGGCCGCCGCCTGCACGGCACCGGCCACGGTATTGGGGATGTCATGGAACTTGAGGTCGAGGAACACCTCGAAGCCGCGGCCGTGCAGCGCCTCGACCACGTCGGGGCCGCTGCGCGTGAAGAGCTCCTTGCCTACCTTGAGTCGGCAGCGCGCGGGATCCAGACGATCGGCCATGCACAGGGCCGCATCCAGGGAGGCATAGTCGAGTGCGATGATCAGGGGCGAAGCGGTAGACACGAGCCGATCTCCAGGCAAGAGGAATGATGGCCCTATTATATCAGCCCCCGCCGTCGTCCCGCGTCAGTCGGTGCCGACGAGTGATGGCGCGCCGGGATGCCCCCCGCGACGACTTTCCCCACCCCCGCCCGTACGGTTTGACAGACAGCACCCGGAGAGAAGGACGCACACCGCTCCGGGGAAGCGCCCGCTAGCCTGAGAGGTGCCCCCAGGGGCCGCCATCCCGCGACAGGGATCTCCACATCACAGTCACGCGAGGGATAGATCATGAAGGGCATGACACGGAATGCGATGGCCGCGGCACTGGTTACACTGCTGCTCGGTCTGGCGCCGCTGGGCGCAGCGGCCCAGGAGGTGGCGCCGATCAACGTCAACACCGCGGATGCGGAACTGCTGGCGGAGCTGCCTGGCATCGGGACGACCCGGGCCGCCGCCATCATCGAGGAGCGTGAGGCCAACGGGCCGTTCGACGACGCCGAGGACCTGACCCGGGTCAGCGGGATCGGGGCCGCCACGGTGGCCAACCTGAACGACCAGATCACCTTCTGACCCGCCCCCTCCCGACAGGCGCGGCCGCCGGGCATTCCCCTCTTCTCGGTGGGCAGCCAGATCGGCCTGCTTGCCACCCTGCTGCTGGTCCTGGCCACCGGCGTCATCGGCCTGCACCTGATCCGCCGCGAAGGGGCCGCCACCTTCGCCCGGGCTCGGGAGCGCCTGGAGCGCGGCGAAATACCCTCCAGTGAACTGCTCACCGGGGCGGCGCTGATCTTCGGCGGCGCCCTGCTGATGGCGCCTGGGTTTATCTCCGACGCCCTGGGCTTCCTGTGCCTGATCCCCGACGCCCGGCGTCTGATGGGCAAGCTGCTGGCCTGGCTCGGCATCCGCACCCACGGTTTCCATATCCACACCGAGGGGGGCAGGCCCCACCCCGGCGCAGGCGACTGGACCCGGAGCGACGAGGGGAGCGCCCGTCGAGACGGCGAGGCGGCCTCGCGTCCGGGCCAGGAGGGACCGCTGGAGGGCGATTTCATCTCCCGCGATGATGGCCGGCGCTGAGGCGCCGGTCTCGCTTCATCGGGGCAGCAGGCGCAGGGAAAAAAAATTCATCACGGCCCTTGAAAGCCCCTCGGCGAGCCCCACTTATCGGTCAGCAACAGGCTTCGGCGCGGCACGCCGCGCCTTTGACATGGCAGGCGTCTGTCGCCTCCACCTCGCCGGACGGACCTGCGAGGCAATGATGAAACCGCCGGGCGTGAACCGGCCATGAGAACCATCAGGAGAACGTGAGCAATGAACATCCGTCCCTTGCACGATCGCGTCGTCATCCGTCGCGTTGAGGAAGAACAGAAAACCGCAGGCGGCATCGTGCTTCCGGGCAACGCCCAGGAAAAGCCGACTCGTGGCGAGGTGCTCGCCGTCGGTAACGGCCGGATTCTCGATAACGGCGACGTCCGTCCCCTGGACGTGAAGGTCGGCGACACCGTGATCTTCAAGGATGGTTTCGGCGTTGAAAAGCAGAAGATCGACGGCGAAGAGGTCCTGATCATGAGCGAGTCCGACATCCTGGCCGTCGTCGAGGGCTGATCGCGCGGCAGACCGATCTCCCCCCGCGAACCTCGCTTTCACTCAGACGATCACGAACTCATAGGAAGACACCGAAAATGGCAGCGAAACAAGTCAAGTTCTCCGACGACGCCCGCAAGCGCATGGCCCGTGGCGTCGACATCCTGGCCAACGCCGTGAAGACCACCCTGGGCCCCAAGGGTCGCAACGTGGTGCTCGAGAAGTCCTTCGGCGCGCCGACCGTCACCAAGGACGGCGTCTCCGTGGCCAAGGAGATCGAGCTGAAGGACAAGTTCGAGAACATGGGCGCCCAGATGGTCAAGGAAGTCGCCTCCAAGACCTCCGACGTCGCCGGTGACGGCACCACCACCGCCACCGTGCTGGCCCAGTCCATCGTCAACGAGGGCCTCAAGGGCGTCATCGCCGGCATGAATCCCATGGACCTCAAGCGCGGTATCGACCAGGCCGTGGTCGCCGCGGTCAAGGAGATCGAGGCCCTGGCCGTGCCCTGCACCGACTCCAAGGCGATCGCCCAGGTCGGCACCATCTCCGCCAACGGCGACAAGCGCATCGGTGAGATCATCGCCGACGCCATGGAGAAGGTCGGCAAGGAAGGCGTCATCACCGTCGACGAGGGCCGCGGCTTCGAGGACGAGCTGGAAGTCGTGGAAGGCATGCAGTTCGATCGCGGCTACCTCTCCCCCTACTTCGTGACCAACCAGGACACCATGGCGGTCGAGCTGGAAGACCCCTACCTCCTGCTGGTCGACAAGAAGATCTCCAACATCCGCGAGCTGCTGCCGGTGCTGGAAGCCGTCGCCAAGGCGGGCAAGCCGCTGGCGATCATCGCCGAGGACATCGAGGGCGAGGCCCTGGCCACCCTGGTGGTCAACACCATGCGCGGCATCGTCAAGGTCGCCGCCGCCAAGGCGCCGGGCTTCGGTGATCGTCGCAAGGCCATGCTGCAGGACATCGCCATCCTGACCAACGGCACCGTGATCTCCGAGGAAGTGGGTCTGACCCTGGAGCAGGCGACCCTGGACCACCTGGGCACCGCCAAGCGCGTGACCATGTCCAAGGAGAACACCACCATCATCGACGGCGCCGGTGACGAGGGCGACATCGAGGCCCGCGTCAACCAGATCCGCGCCCAGATCGAGGAGACCTCCTCCGACTACGATCGCGAGAAGCTCCAGGAGCGCGTGGCCAAGCTGGCCGGCGGCGTGGCCGTCATCCGCGTCGGTGCCGCCACCGAGGTCGAGATGAAGGAGAAGAAGGCCCGCGTCGAGGACGCCCTGCACTCCACCCGCGCCGCGGTCGAGGAAGGCGTGGTGCCCGGCGGCGGTACTGCCCTGGTGCGCGTGCTGACCAAGATCAAGGACCTGAAGGGCGACAACGAGGACCAGACCCATGGCATCGCCATCGCCCTGCGCGCCATGGAGTCCCCGCTGCGCCAGATCGTCGCCAACGCCGGCCAGGAAGCCTCGGTCATCCTCAACGAGGTGAAGGCAGGCGAAGGTAACTTCGGCTACAACGCCCAGACCGGCGAGTTCGGTGACCTGTTCGAGATGGGCGTGCTGGACCCGGCCAAGGTGACCCGCACCGCGCTGCAGTCCGCCGGCTCCGTCGCTGGCCTGATGATCACCACCGAGGCCATGATCGCCGACGATCCGGACGAGAAGGACGCCGCTCCGGACATGGGTGGCATGGGCGGCATGGGTGGCATGGGCGGCATGATGTGATCACGCCCCCTGCCCCAGGCGCTGTTCCAAGCAACGCCTGAGACAGACCCCGCCGGCGAGAGCCGGCGGGGTTTTTCGTTGAAGCTACCGCGGCGGGTGTCAGCCAAATGCCAGCCCCGCGTACCCGGCGCTCGCCACCGCCTCACAGTGCTTGCGGTATTCACCTGCCCCGGCGGCGTAGATGGTGGCTATCCGCGGCCTGCCCGGCGCCCCGAAGTACCAGGAGTCTTTCATCGTCGCCAGCACCGACGCCTCGGCCACGTCATGGACGTGCTGCGTCCAGGCCTGTTCAGCCTCCGCCGTCGCTGTCACGCACCGTTCTCCCCGGCGGCGCATTCGCGAAATGCAGCGGGCGATCCAGTCGACGTTCTGCTCGATGCAGCGTCCGGCATTGCAAAGCGCCGCGGCGTTGTGCGGCCCATTGACGATCAGCAGATTGGGAAAGCCGCCGACCAGCAAGCCCAGGAAGGTCTGTGGACCCGCTCGCCACTTCTCGGCCAGCGACAGGCCGTTCAGGCCGCGGATGTCGATCCGGCTGAAGGCACCTCCACCGGCGTCGAAGCCGGTCGCGTAGACAATGATGTCCAGGGCGTGCTCCCCCCGCGAGGTGCGAATGCCGGCCGGGGAGATCCGCTCGATCGGCGTCTCCCGCAGGTCCACCAGGGTGACATTGGCGCGATCGTAGGTTTCGTAATAGCCGTTCTCCAGGGGTACGCGCTTGGTGCCGAAGGGGTGATCGGGCAGCAGTCGCCGGGCCGTCTCGGGGTCATGGACGCGCCCCCGGATCTTGCGGCGCAGGAAGTCACAGGCGTGCTCGTTGACCTCGAAGTTCATCATCAGGTCGGCGAAGTTGCTGAACCAGAAGGCGAAGCCCGCCTGCTGCCAGAGCGCCTCGAACTTGGCCTCCCGCTCGGCCGGGGAGACCGCCAGCCCGGACCGGGGATCGAAGGTGTGGAGGAAGCCACCGAAGGAGGTCCGGCAGGTCGCCAGGATCCGGGGCCAGTCGCGTCGAATGGCCGCGCGATCGGATGCGCTCAGCGGCCGGTTGCGCTGGGGAATGCAGTAGGTGGGGGTGCGCTGAAACACGCTCAGTTGGGCCACCTCGGGGGCGATGGTTTGGATCACCTGCACCCCGGAGGCGCCCGTGCCGATCACCCCGACTCGCTTGCCGGCGAGGGTCACGCCTTGCGGCCAGCGTGCGGTATGAAAGCTCGCGCCCCGAAAGTCGTCCATCCCAGGGATCTCGGGCAGCAGCGGCATCGACAGGGTCCCCGCCGCGCCGATCAGGAAACGGGCGGTAGCGACGTCACCCTTGTCGGTCTCGACCCTCCACAGTGCCCGTCGGTCGTCGTAGGCGGCGGCCAGCACCCGGGTGTCGAATCGGATGTGCCGACGCAGGTCAAAGCGCTCCACCACATGGCTCAGATAGCGGGCGATCTCGGGCTGGGGCGCAAAGAGCTCCTGCCACGCCCAGTCCCGCACCAGGGCGTCGGAGAAGGCAAAGGCATAGGTATGGATCTCCGAATCCACCCGCGCCCCCGGGTAGCGGTTCCAGTACCAGACGCCCCCCACCTCGCTGCCGCTCTCGTAGACCCGAGCGGCAAGGCCCATGCGCCGGAATCGTTCCAGGGCACAGATTCCCGAGAGGCCCGCGCCAATGATGATCGCATCCAGGTCAGGAAGCGCCGCGGTCAGGGCGAGTCGCCGCTGCCGCGACGGCGGTGAGGAGGGAGCGGAGCCACGGGCCATCTGGGCGGCGAAGGGCGCGCCCGGTTCCGGATCGTGCTCGATACAGCCCCAGAGGGTGCGGGGCCGCACGCCGGCGGCGTCGAGGCTGCGTGACAGCTCATCCGGCTCGCCTCCCGCCACCAGGCACAGCAGCCGGCCAGGGTCGCGAATCAGGAAGCTTCGGCTGATCCTCGCACCGCTCCCGGCCAGGACCCGAGTCAGGACGGCCAGCGGAACCGCCGGAGCCTCCGCGTCGTCCAGGGCCAGCTCCACCAGGACGCGCGCTCCGGTATCATCGAGCCCCTCGTCTCCCAGCCCGCCCGCCACCCGCACCGGCCAGAGCGGGGCGTCGCTCGCTCTCAGCTGGCGCAGCACCAGGCGCACGGACTCGGCGTCCGGGGCCTGATACCAGCACAGCATGCGCTCGCCATCCAGCGCCAGGTAGCAGCGCCGCCAGCGCACCCGATGGAGCGACAGGCAGGCGTGAATCGCCAGCCGCCTCAGGCCGTCGCCATCGAGGGGCGCCGCCAGGGGCTGCAGGGAGATGAAGTCGTTCATCGGGGAAAGTGGCCGGCTGGGCAGTCACTCTTAGTGTTGGCCCGCTTCGTCCGGGCGGCAAGCGCAAAGAGACGCAGCCCCGGGCGGGATGGCGCGGTAGACTATGGCCGCCTGGTGCGTCGCACCCTACCCATCCAGCTGCCGCCTCGACCTCATGCTACCCAACATCCGCATCGTCCTCGTCCAGACCTTCCATCCCGGCAATATCGGCGCCTCGGCGCGGGCCATGAAGACCATGGGCCTCACCGACCTGGTGCTGGTCAACCCGCGCCGCTTCCCCGATCCCGACGCCACGCGGCTGGCCGCCGGCGCCGAGGACCTGGTCGAGCGGGCCCGGGTGGTGGCGACGCTGGAGGAGGCGGTCGGCGACTGCGTGCAGGTGGTGGGGGCCAGCGCCCGGCTGCGTAGCCTGCCCCTGCCCCACTTTGATGAGCCCGACACCATGGCACGGGCGCTGGTGGAGCACGCCGCCGCGGACCCGGTGGCGCTGGTGTTCGGGCGCGAGCGCTTCGGGCTCACCAACGACGAGATCCGTCTGTGCAGCCATCAGGTGAGCATCCCGGCCAACCCCGAGTACGGCATCCTCAACCTCGCCCAGGCGGTCCAGGTGCTGGGCTACGAGCTCTTCAAGGCGTGGCGACATCGCCCGGAGAGCGGCTACCATCCGCTGCGCCCCGAGCAGGAGCGGGCGCCCAGCCGCGAACAGCTCGGCCACTTCCATGACCACCTGGCGCGGGTGATGCGCCACAGCGGTTTTCTCACCCAGCCCCACGCCCAGACCGAGGCCCAGCTGCAGGCGCTGTTCGCCCGGGCCGAGCCCAGTCGCAAGGAGCTCTCGCTGCTGCGCGGCCTGCTCGCCTCGCTGGAACGCCATCTGCCGGAGGGCAAGCGGTAAACCCACACGGTGGCCCTTGCGGGCGCCGTGCTGGTCGGCAGGTGCCGACGTCCGGCCAGGCCGATCTCGCCCCTGGGGCGCTCCGACACCGGGATGTCATGCAACGGTGATCGGGCTGTCATGAGGTGCGGCGAGGATGGCGTCAGGCCAGTCACGGCAAGGGACACTGCCGCTCGCCGCCAGGGAGGCGCGGTGCAGGGAGCACCCGCGGGACGGCCGGCCCCGGGGCCGGCCAGGCATCGGGAGGATGCCCAGGGAGGACACCGCCTTGCGCCACGGCGACTGCCGTGGCGCACTTGTTGGCGGCGCCCTCACAACCAGCCCGGCACCCCTTCGCGGATGCGTCGCGAGAAGTCGGGGGCCTCATGGGCCAGGCGCGCCCGCGCGGTGATGTCACCGAGCCGCTTGAGCTCGCCCAGGGAGACCCCTCCGACGAGGCCGCCGTGGTCGTGGACATAGCCCGGCAGCAGGCCGGAGAGCAGCAGGCGATGGTCCAGCGGCAGCCCCTCGATGATCTGGCGCATCATGCCGAAGATCAATGTCGTGCAGTTGGCGGTGATGGTGTGGTAGAAGCGCGGCGCCGCCTCGAGGCGGTTGGCCTCCTCCACCATCGCCAGCAGCAGATCGCGCCGGTCGGCCGCCGCGAGCAGCACCCGAAAGAGGGTTACCCTTTCGCCCCGCACGTTGCTGCGCAGGCGAATGGCATCCCGCTCATCGGCGGCGATGATCGCCAGCTCGTACTGCTTGAAGAAGCCGCCGATCTCCGAGAAGGTCTCGTGGCGCTCGCGGCGCACCTCGACCGAGAAGGCCACGAAGTCATGCGCGCTGGACTCGGGGTCGAGGAAGCCGAAGGAGATCAGGACATGGGCGATACCGGGTCGCCCCCAGCCGGAGACGAACAGATCCACGCTGGCGAGGGCGCCCAGATCGTACGCCCGCCGCTCCCAGCGGACCCGTGCCCGGTCCCGGGTCTGCCAGTCGAAGTTCCGGACATGGTGGAGGGTCAGGCGCTGCCCCTCGACCTCCCCCGTGGCCAGGTGCGCCACGTCCTCGGCCCAGTCGAGATCCGCCGCCGGCCTCAGGCGACGCCACCAGGCCAGCAGCGCCAGCATCTGTACCGCCAGGCCCACCAGCGGGGCCACCCGCGCCCCGCGACTGAAGAGCCACAGCCAGATGCCGCCCAGCAGCAGCCAGCCGGCCACCGCCAAGGCACGGCCCGGGCGCGCAAGCGGCAGGCGATACCCCAGCGCCAGGGCGCCCCAGAGGGTGCACAGCGCCATCACCAGGCGCAGGAGGAGGTCGAGGAACAGCAGCATCGGGGTGGGCTCCGCGGGACCATGCCGCGAGGCTAGCATGGCCACCCCGGGTCGCCCTCAACGCTTGACCCGGGGTACGGCGGCGGGCGCCGTCGCGGCGAGGCAATCAGGCGTCCGGCAGGGCCGCGGTCACCATGATCTCGACCCGCCATTCGGGCTTGGCCAGCTTCGCCTCGATGGCGGCGCGTACCGGCGGGCGATCCGGCACCACCCAGGCGTCCCAGGCGGCGTTCATCTGGTCGAACTCGGCCATGCTGGTGATCCAGATCTGGGCGGCAAGAAGATGCTCCCGGGAGGTACCGGCGGCGGCCAGCAGACGGTCGATCTTGGCCAGCACCTGCTCGGTCTGGCCGCGCATGTCGGCGCTGGCGTCGTCCGGCACCTGGCCGGCCAGGTAGACGGTACCGTTGTGAACGGTGGCCTGGCTCATGCGGGTGTTGCTGTCGTGATAGCTAACGCTCATGTCGCTCCCTCTTAATTTCATCGGGCAGGGCCCGGAACAGTGTCGGCCTCCCCGGCAGCGCAGGCGCCGGGCAACAGACAGGGTAGCGCCCGCGAGCGGGCCGGGCGAGCGCCTCGGTGTCGAGGCACGCACGCGCCGGGGGCCGTTCCTCGGCTGGCGGGCCGCCAGGTGGCAGGAACGGCGCGGCGCTCAGCAGCGGCCCTGCATCCTCAGCCCGGGCGGGCAGAAGCCGCGACCGCGGCGCTCGTCATGGTAGTAGTGGCGCTCCACACGACGGTGGCGATCGCGATCCCGATAGCGTCGATCATCGCCGCGATAGTGGCGGTGGCCGCTGTAGCCGTCGACCTCGAGCAGCGGGCGCGACTCCACCCGCGCCGGGGTATAGCTGCAGCCGGCCAGGGTCAGGGTCGACGCCACCACGGCGAGCATCAGTAGGCGTGCGGGTGTCCTCATGGGAATACCTCAACAAGGCAAGCAGGTTGACGGGCTCCCTTCGTTCCCGGTCCGGCTTCGTTCTGCCATACCCGTTGGCAATGGTTCTGCCATACCCGATGACAGGGCCTCTGGCGGGCCCGCGGAGCTCGAACACTGTTCATTATCTTCGCCTTACCCGGCGAGGGGCGCCAGAGGGAAGCGAGGAAAGAGCGTGCAAGCGCTCGCCGGGGCGGTCACAGCGCGCCTCAGCAGCGGCCCTTCTTGGCCTGACCGGGCGGGCAGAAGCCCTCTCGGCGGGCTGGCGGACCGCCACGGTCGTCGTCGATGACGATCAGCGGCTCGGACTGGATACGGGCCGGGGTATAGCTGCAGCCGGCCATGACCAGGCTGGCCGCCACCAGCATGAGGGGAAACCACAGGTGCCGAGACATGGGACCTCCTTGTAGTAGGCGAGAATCTAGTAGGCGAGAATCTAGTAGGCGAAAATCTAGTAGACGAACATGTTTTAGGATTTAGGCGAACATCATCACCGCCCATTCTAGCCAAGCCTGCGCTCCCCTCCCATGTGGCGCACCGGCGACACACCTGTCGCTGCGTGGAGACAGTAGCCAGTCGGCGACATCGCGCGCATAGTGGCCGTTCATTAGTCTGCAAACGGGACCCCCGATGGAGAGCGTGCGTCGCCACTCGCTGCTGCTGATCGTGCTGGGCAGCCTGGTCGTCACCCTGGCCATGGGACTGCGCCACGGCTTTGGCCTCTTCCTGGAGCCGATGAGCAGCGAACTCGGCTGGGGACGCGGCGTCTTCGCCTTCGCCCTGGCCGTGCAGAACCTGCTCTGGGGCCTCTCCCAGCCCTTCGCCGGCGCCGTGGCCGACCGCTTCGGTGCCGCCCGCACCATCGCCGGAGGCGGCGCCCTCTATGCCCTCGGCCTGGTGTGCATGGGGCTCTCGGAGTCGGCGCTGGGCATGACGCTCTCCGCCGGGGTACTGATCGGCCTCGGCCTCTCCGGCACCACCTTCTCGGTGGTGCTCGGCGCCGTGGGGCGCGCCGTGGCGCCGGAGAAGCGCAGCATGGCCATGGGCATCGTCAGCGCCGCCGGCTCCTTCGGCCAGTTCGCCATGCTGCCCGGCACCCTGGGGCTACTGGAGTGGCTGGGCTGGTCGGGGGCGCTGCTGGTGATGGGCGCCATCGCCGCCCTGATGCTGCCGCTCGGCGCCTGGCTGCGGGATCGCCCGATCCCCAGCACCGGCGGCGACCTCTCGCTGCGCGAGGCCCTGGACGAGGCCGCCGGCCACCGCGGCTTCTGGCTGCTCTGCCTGGGCTTCTTCGTCTGCGGCTTCCAGGTGGTGTTCATCGGCGTGCACCTGCCCGGCTACCTCTTCGACCACGGCCTGTCGGTCCAGGTCGGCACCACCGTGCTGGCCCTGGTGGGGCTCTTCAACATCTTCGGCACCTACGT
>NZ_CP071922.1:2186562-2188616 GCF_017584085.1 Halomonas sp. BM-2019 | reverse complement strand
GCGTCAAAAGCGAACGACGAAGCAGGCGACGGTACTACGACTGCAACAGTGCTCGCGCAGTCTATTGTCACTGAAGGTCTCAAAGCGGTTGCTGCGGGTATGAACCCAATGGATCTGAAGCGCGGCATCGACAAAGCGGTGATTGCTGCGGTGGCAGAGCTGAAGAACATTTCTCAGCCGTGCGCAGACAGCAAAGCGATCGCGCAGGTCGGTACTATCTCTGCAAACTCGGACAGCACCATCGGTGAAATCATCGCCAAAGCCATGGACAAAGTGGGCAAAGAGGGCGTGATTACTGTTGAAGAAGGCCAAGGCCTTGAAGATGAGTTGGAAGTCGTTGAAGGGATGCAGTTTGACCGTGGTTACCTGTCACCTTACTTCATCAACAACCAAGAAACAGGCCAAGTCGAGCTGGATAACCCACTGATTCTTTTGGTCGACAAGAAGATCAGCAACATCCGTGAGTTGTTGCCAGTCCTGGAAGGTTCTGCGAAGTCAGGTAAGCCTCTGCTTCTGATTGCAGAAGACGTCGAAGGCGAAGCACTGGCCACTTTGGTTGTGAATAACATGCGTGGCATCGTTAAAGTTGCTGCAGTGAAAGCGCCTGGTTTCGGTGATCGTCGTAAAGCCATGCTGCAGGACATTGCTGTTCTTACGGGCGGTACTGTGATTTCTGAAGAAATCGGTATGGAGCTTGAGAAAGCAACTCTGGATCACTTAGGCAGCGCGAAGCGCGTTGTGATCAGCAAAGACAATACCACTGTGGTAGACGGTGCTGGTGACAGCAAAGCGATCGAAGGTCGCGTAAATCAAATCCGTCAGCAGATGGAAGACACCTCTTCAGATTATGACCGTGAGAAACTGCAAGAGCGCTTAGCGAAGTTGGCTGGCGGTGTTGCGGTGATTAAAGTCGGCGCGGCAACTGAAGTTGAAATGAAAGAGAAGAAAGACCGTGTCACGGACGCGCTGCACGCGACTCGTGCTGCAGTCGAAGAGGGCGTGGTCCCTGGGGGTGGTGTTGCGCTGGTTCGAGCAGCGAGCAAGCTCGGCGATTTGCGCGGCGACAATGAAGACCAAAACGTGGGTATTCGCCTAGCACTTCGTGCAATGGAGTCTCCATTGCGTCAAATCGCGGCAAACGCTGGCGCAGAAGGTTCAGTTGTAGCGAACAACGTGAAAGCAGGCGAAGGTAACTATGGTTACAACGCGGGCAACGACACCTATGGCGACATGCTAGAAATGGGTATCTTGGACCCAACGAAAGTAACCCGTTCTGCATTGCAGTTCGCCGGTTCAATCGCTGGCCTGATGATCACCACCGAAGCCATGGTTGCGGAACTTCCAAAAGACGACGCACCAGCCATGCCAGGTGGCGATATGGGCATGGGCGGCATGATGTAATTTAAGACTCCGTAAGGGATCTTTATAAAGGGCAGGCCTTCGGGTTCTGCCCTTTTTACTTAGCTGGCCTTTGACAATTCTTTACCATTTTGTGGGGTGCATCCACTTGTTGGTTAATTGCGTAAAAGCTATATAAGTAGATGAAACAGTTGGTCTCAGAGGAGGCATCACCATGAAAACAGCCATTGTAATCGTGATCACGGGATTGCTATTTTCAATGAGCGCAAGCGCAGCAACCGTCAATGTGACGTGGGAAAATCCTGAGAAATATCGGGACATTCGTTCTGCTGATCAGCATCAAGGTCGGTTCCAAGAGAATCTTTTTTCGGCTTTTGAGCGCAAATTTACTGACTTAGCCTCAGGGCTTCCTGAGGATTACACCCTAGATATTATCGTCACCGATGTGGACTTAGCGGGTAATGTCGAAATGCATAGCCTACGAGGGCAACCGCAAGAGGTACGTATCATTCGTCCTGGCTTCTACCCGCGGATGCGTTTTAGCTACACACTGAGCGATGCCGAAGGCACAATTGTCCATACGGGCGATGAGAACTTGCGTGGCCGCGAGATGCCCGGTGAGGGTCGCTTAGAAGCGCAAACACGCCGACGTGGCGTAGAAATGATTGAATACGAGGGAGCCATGCTAGAACGCT
>NZ_CP071922.1:2186252-2186552 GCF_017584085.1 Halomonas sp. BM-2019 | reverse complement strand
CTGTTGATAAAGCCTCATCGCTGTCTCATCCTCAACGGCAAAGTGCGCCGCACCCTGAACCGGATCAAGTTGATGTAAGTAGTAGGGCAGGACGCCAATCCGAAAAACGGCTTCCTGCAGGGCCACCTGTTCGGTAAGTGAATCATTGATCCCTTTCAGCAAAACGCTTTGATTTAAGAGCTGTACACCGTGATTTCGTAAGGCGGACAGACGCGTGTTCAGCACCTCAGAAGCCTCGTTTGCATGATTCATATGCAGCACTAGCACAAGGGGAATTGGGAGCTCAGAACAGAGTGCTAC
>NZ_CP071922.1:2185812-2186152 GCF_017584085.1 Halomonas sp. BM-2019 | reverse complement strand
CCCAGGCCGGCGCCCAGCTGATGACCTGGTTCGGCGTCGGCTGCGAGCTGCACCGCGACTGGCGCAACGACATCGAGGGCTTCGGCGGCCTGCTGGCCGGCCACCTGCCCGCCTACGCCAACCTGATGCAAAGCTACCAGCAGCAGAGCCTGGCCAACCCGCGCTGAGGCAATGGGCCCGGCCGCGGCCGGGCCCTTACCCCCAAGAGTCCCCGAGGCGAGAAGCTTCATGTCCACCACCGAAACCCTTCCCCCCGACCACTGCGAGGGGGCGACCATCCAGATCCAGCATCGGGTCAAGCCCGAGGCCGTGGATCGCTACGAGACCTGGCTGCGCCAGA
>NZ_CP071922.1:2161052-2185791 GCF_017584085.1 Halomonas sp. BM-2019 | reverse complement strand
TTTCCCGGCCACCAGGGCGTGCATATCCTGCGCCCCCCCGCGGGCCACCACGACTACGAGATCGCCGTGCGCTTCGCCAGCGACGACGACGCCCAGCGCTGGCGGGAGTCCGCCGAGCGCCGCGAGCTGATGGCGACCATCCAGGGCGATCTGCAGCAGGCCGAGCGGGTGGAGATCGTCAGCGGCATCGACTACTGGTTCACCCCGCCCACGCCCGTCAGCAAGCAGCCGACCCGCTGGAAGCAGTGGCTGGTGACCACTGCGGTAATCTGGCCCCTGACCATCATCGTGCCGCTGCTGTGGCTACCGCTCTTCGGCCTGCTGCCGGCGCTGGACACCTGGGGCATCCGCCACGGCCTGGTGGCCGCCACTATCGTGGGCCTGGTGGTCTACGTGATCATGCCGCGGGTGGTGAAGCTGGTGGCACCCTGGCTATTCCGTTAGCCAGGCCGCCACCGCCGAACGCCTCCAGGGTCGGGAAGTCTCAAGGAGTCGAGGGCTCTCATGGAGTTGCCATGACGCTTGTGACACGACTTGGCGCATTGCTGCTGATCACGGCGCTGATCGCCGCCCTGCTGTGGGGCTACGGCGGTGTCAGTCGTGGCTACGAGGCGCTGCTGGCCCTGACCTACGCGGTCGAGGGACGTGAGTACCAGGCGGATCTCTACCGCCCGGAGACACCGCGCCGGGGCGCCTTGATCCTGGTCCACGGTTTCACCGAGGCGGGGCGTCGTGATCCCCGCCTGATGGAGTTCGCGGTGACGCTGTCCCGTCTGGGCTTTACGGTGATGGTGCCGGAGCTGGAGGGCCTGAAGCGGTTCTCCGTCAGTACCCGCGAGGTGGAGGCCATCGCCGACGCCATTCGCCATCTCACGGAGACGGAGCCGGTGGCGAGGTCGAACACCGCCCTGGCCGCCATCAGCCTGGCGGTGGGCCCGGCCCTGATCGCCGCCAAGCAGGAGGATACCGCCGAGCGGGTCCGCTTCCTGATCGCCCTGGGGGGCTACTACGACCTGACGGACATGCTGCGCTATGTCACCACCGGGGAGGATCGCGGCGGGGCTGGCCAGGCGGCCCCGCCGCCGCAGCGAGAGGGGCGCTGGGCGGTACTGCTGAGCCAGCTGCACTGGTTGGAGGACGAGAAGGACCGGGCCCGCCTGGCAACCATCGCCCGGCGCAAGCTGGACGACCCTCTCGCCCCGGTGCAGGCCGAGGTGGATCGCCTGGGGCCCCAGGCAAAGGCGGCCTACTCCCTGGTGACCAATGAGGATCCCGATCGGGTGGAAGGGCTGATCGAGGCGCTGCCGCCCTCTCTGCTGGAGGAGTTCGAGGCCCTCAACCTGTCAGCGCGGGATCTCGACAAGCTGCAGGCCCAGCTGGTGCTGATCCACGGGCCGAACGACCGGGTCATCCCGGTCAGCCACAGCCGGCGCTTGCGCCATGCCGTGCCGCAGGGCCAGGCCCGGCTCTTCGAGGCCGGGGGGCTCGAGCACGTGGAGGTCTCCCCCGGCTGGCGGGACGGCTGGGGGCTGTGGCGCGCCACCACCCATGTTCTGGCCCTGGGGGAGCGGCAGTGAGGTTCCCCTGGTCGAAGGGGAGGCCGGGAAAGCGCTCCAGCGGTCACTACGGGAGGTGCGTATCGACAATCCTCCTGGCCTCGCCGAAGGCGCGGTGGATCCATCGGCGGCGCGCCTCGCTCTGCTCTCCGCCAAGGCCGTCAGCCAGCCGTCGGTATCGACGGCGGTCTGCAGGGCGATGTCATGGCGCAGCGCCTGGTGGTCATTGAGATCCTCATAGCCCAGCGCCAGGCCGAACACGCGCTGTCGAACCAGAGTTTCGGTGCGATGCAGGCACCGCTGTGGATCACGCTCATCGCTGAGCCGGCGAGCGACGGCGCCCCAAGCGTCCTCGCTAGTGATGCGGCGTACGCCCCACCCGGGCGACGTTCCCGGAGACGAGGGCCTCGACGTGCGCCCGGTACGCCTGCGGGGTCATGCCCGTGTGGCGCTTGAACAGGCGACGGAAGTGACCCACGTCGTCGTATCCCACCGCACTGCTCACTTCCTGAACCGATCGCTGCTCGTTCTCCAGCAGGTGACGCGCCGCATTCACGCGCACCCGGTGCAGATAATGCCTCGGCGTCTCGCCGGTCGCCCGCTTGAATCGCCTCTCGAAGGTGCGCGCGCTCATACCGACACGCCGGGCCAACTGCTCGATCGAGTCGATATCGGTAAAATGACGGAACAGCCAGTCCTGTGCCTTCTGGATGCGTCGGTCCTCGTGAGCAAACTCCGGCGGCTCGGCCCCGTAGCCGATCTGCCAGGCACGCGGGGTCTCCAGCACCAGCGCCCGCGCCGTCTCCATGGCCAGCTGGTGACCGCAGAGCTTCTCGACCAGGTACAGGCTGAGATCCACCGCCGCATAAACGCCACCGCTGCAGAGCACATTGCCGGACTCGGTGATGACGCGCTCGGGCTGCCAGTGGACACGGGGATAGCGCCGGCGGCAGGCATCGACGACCGCCCAGTGCGTGGTGGCTAGCCGGTCCTCGAGTATCCCTGCCTCCGCCAGCAAGGCCGCGCCGGCGCAGACACCGGCGATGGTGACACCGCGCGCGTGCCACTCGCGCAGCCAGGGATAGAGGGCGGCATGGAGGGGACAGGCCGCCTCCAGGTCGGCGCCCACCGCGGCGACCAGGATCAGATCCGTGGCCTCGACCTCCTCGATCCCGCCATCCGGCTGCAGGACCAGCGAGACGCCCGTATGAACGGGGCGGCCATCCTGGGACACCGTGCGCACCCGAAACCGTGGCTCGGCATCCTGCCCACACATGAAATTCCACAGCACGCCCGCCGTACCGAAGATCTCCACCGGCGCGACCGCCGTGGACGGCATGCCGCCCTCGACCAGAACCACCGTCACATCCTGCATGGCTTGCCCCTGTTGGCGGGAATCTCCCCTAAATTTGGCGCCCCCCGCTCTGCTCGGCAAGTCCTCCCGGGAGCAGACTGCCGGTCAGGAGGAGGGGCAACCGGCCGAGCCGACCCACCTCCGGATGTCCTGCCACACCATCAGCATAGGGGAAGAACGATGAACACCGATGCAGACACCGAAGCCCTGAAGACGTCCCTCGGCGGCAACCTCCTGGGGCCCGATGACCCGGCCTTCACCGAGAGACGCCGGGTCTGGAACGGCATGATCGACCGTCGTCCGGCGTTCATCGCGCGCTGCCGCGGAACGGCGGACGTGGTCGCGGCGGTGGCCTTCGCCCGCAAGCGGGGCCTGCCGATCTCGGTCCGCGGTGGCGGCCACAACGTCGCCGGCACCGCGGTCGGGGACGATAGCCTGATGATCGACCTGTCGCTCATGCGCACGGTCATCGTGGACCCCGGCGCGCGCGTGGCCCGCGTCCAGGGCGGGGCCCTGCTGCAGGATGTCGATCGGGAGACCCAGGTCCATGGCCTGGCCACCCCGACCGGCCTGGTGTCGAAGACCGGTATCGCGGGGCTCTGCCTCAGCGGCGGGCTCGGCTGGATGCGGCGCAAGTACGGCCTCACCTGCGACAACCTGATCGGGGCCGAGGTCGTCACCGGCAACGGCGAGGTGGTCCACACCAGCGAGGCCGAGAACCCGGAGCTTCTCTGGGGCCTGCGCGGCGGTGGCGGCAACTTCGGCGTGGTGACCACCTTCGAGTTCCGGCTCCACCCGGTGGGGCCCGAGGTCGCCGTCACCTTCGTGGGCTACCCGGCCGACGACCGCCGGAAATGTTACGAGGCGTTCCGCGACTTCACGCGAAGCGCCCCCGAGGAGATCGCCACCCTGGTCACCGCGATCACGGTGCCGGACGACCCCGCCTTCCCCGTCCCGGACGCCCGCGGCAAGCCCGCCATCGCCTTCCTCGGAGTGTACGTGGGCGACCCCGCGGCGGGCGAATCGGCCATGGCCCCCCTGCGCCGAGTCACGGAGCCGCTCTTCGACCTGAGCGGCACGATGCGCTGGGTGGACATCCAATCGCTGCTCGATGCGAACTTCCCGGACGGCGGGCTCTACTACTGGAAGGGCCGCCCGCTGACGGCGGCCGCTCTCGGCGACGCCGGCATCGACATGCTCATCGACTACGCCGAGCGCCGCCCCTCACCGCTGACTGCGCTGGTGATCTGGCATTTGGGCGGGGCGATTCGACGGGTCGACGAGAACGGGACGGCCTACAGCGGCCGCGATGCCGAGTACATGCTTGCGGCCGAGTCGATCTGGAGCGATCGAGCCGATGACGAGGCCAACATTGCCTGGTCCCGCAGCGCAGTGGCCGACTTCGCGTGTTACGGGTGCGGCGATGGCTTTTATCTCAACTATCCCGGCTTCCTCGAGAACCAGGATGAAGACACCAGGGCCACCTTCGGCCAGAAGTACGCACGCTTGCAGGCACTGAAGGCGTCCTGCGATCCGCAGAACCTGTTTCGCTTCAATTCGAACATCACACCCGCATGACCGGCCTTGTAGAGATGGGCCCGGGCCTGGAGCCACGCCTCCTCACTCTGCGGGCGACACCGCTCGGCCTCCTCGCGCCCCACTTCGCCGGCAGAATTGACAATCCCGTACTACAGGTCTGGCAGAGCGGAACACAGAGCGACATCAGGGCTGGCCACGGGCGACGCTCGGCAGGGTGCGGTCCACGACCAACCGGCTTACACTACATTGCAGTATCCACTGCCGAAAGAAAGGAACAGCAATGTCGACGGGCGAAAAGAAAAAGATCGATCTGGCCCTGCAGGGAGGCGGCTCCCACGGCGCGCTGACCTGGGGCGTTCTGGATCGCTTGCTGGAAGACGAACGACTGGAGATCGACGGGATCAGCGGCACCAGCGCGGGCGCGATGAATGCCGTGGTGCTCGCCGATGGACTGCACAGGGGCGGCCGACAGGGGGCCCGTGACGCCCTGTATGCCTTCTGGAAGGCGGTCGGCGATGCGGCCCGCTTCTCGCCCATTCAGCCCAGCTTCTGGGATAGGCTGCTGGGAAACGACAGCCTGGACCACTCGCCGAGCTATCTCTACTTCGAGAAGCTCACCCAGCTGGTGGCGCCGGCCAAGCTCAACCCCCTGCGCATCAATCCGCTGCGCGACCTGGTCCTCAAGCTGGTCGATTTCGAGCGGGTCAACGCCTGCCGCCAGGTCAAGGTATTCGTCACCGCCACCAATGTGCGGACCGGCCGGGCGACCATCTTTCGCCAACCCGAACTGAGCGTCGATACCGTGATGGCCTCGGCGTGTTTGCCCACGCTCTTCCCGGCCGTGGAGATCGACGGCGAGGCCTACTGGGATGGGGGCTACAGCGGCAATCCGGCGCTCTATCCGCTGGTCGATGACCAGGGCTGCCGCGACCTCGTGGTGGTGCAGATCAACCCCCTGGTGCGCCAGAAGCTGCCGGACAGCGCCCGGGACATCATCAACCGGATCAACGAGATCACCTTCAACTCCAGCCTGATCAAGGAGCTGCGCAGCATCCAGCTGCTGCAGCAGCTGATCGAAGCCGAAGGGCTGGAGATGGAGCGTTTCCGCGCCATGCGCCTGCACCTGATCCATGCCGAGCAGGAAGTGGAACAGCTCTCCGCCTCGAGCAAGCTCAACGCCCAGTGGGAATTCTTGTCGCGCCTCTTCCAGCAGGGGCGCGGCTGGGCCGATCTCTGGCTTCAGGAGAACTTCGACTCCCTGTGCCAGTGCTCGACCTTCGATCTCAACACCGTGTTCAGCGACACCTTCCGCCCCCTCTCCCTCTCGTCAGCGATCGAGCGGGACGCCGAGGAGACAGACAAAAGCGAGGTCAAGGCATGACCGGTATCCTAGCCATCCTCGTTGCCCTGGTCCTGCTGATGGTTCTGGCCTACCGCGGCCTCAGCCTGCTGATCCTGGCGCCGGTACTGGCCGCCCTGGTGGCCCTGGTCTCCGTCGATACGCCCCTTCTGGCCAGCTATACCCAGGTGTTCATGGGGGCGGCGGGCAACTTCATCGTCAGCTTCTTCCCGCTATTCCTGCTGGGGGCGATCTTCGGCAAGCTGATGGAGGATTCGGGCAGCGCCGAGGTGCTGGCCAACACCATCGTCGCGCGCCTGGGGGAAGCCCGCGCCATCCTGGCGGTGGTGCTGGCCTGTGCGGTGATGACCTATGGCGGCGTCTCGCTGTTCGTGGTGGCCTTCGCGGTCTACCCCATCGCCGCCGCGCTGTTTCGCCAGGCCAATCTGCCCAAGCGGCTGATCCCCGGTACCATCGCCTTGGGCGCCTTCACCTTCACCATGACGGCACTGCCGGGCACGCCGGCCATCCAGAATGCCATTCCCATGCCCCACTTCGGCACCTCGCCCTTTGCCGCGCCGGGCCTGGGCATCCTCACCGGCCTGGTCATGCTGGGGCTGGGCCAGGCCTGGCTGACCCACCGGGCGCGCCAGGCCCGGGCAGCCGGCGAAGGCTATGGGGACCACCAGGGCGAGGCACCGGCGGCCGACCACCTGCGAGAGCGTGCCGCCGGCGAAGGCTTCGACCTGGCCGAGGTCACGCCACACCAGGCGCGCCGCGACCTGCCTTCCCTGTCGCTGGCGCTCTTGCCCATCGTGCTGGTCATCGCCCTCAACCTGCTGTTCACGGCGGTGGTGATCCCGGCCATGGACACGGGGTATCTGGCCGAGCCGATCTTCGGCGCAACCAGCATCGAGTCGGTGCGCGGGGTCTGGTCGGTGATCTCCGCCCTGGTGATCGCCATCGGGGTCCTCATCATCATCAACCTCAAGCGCCTCGAGGCCCTCACCACCACCCTGGACAGCGGCGCCAATGCCTCGCTGCTGCCGATCTTCAATACCGCCAGCCTGGTGGGCTTCGGTTCGGTGATTGCGTCGCTCGCGGCCTTCGAGACGATCAGCCTCTGGGTGACCTCGGTGGGCGGCGACAACCCCCTGATCTCGCTGGCCATTGCGGTCAACCTGCTGGCGGGCATGACCGGTTCGGCCTCGGGCGGCATGAGCATCGCCCTGGCGACGCTGGGCGACACCTACCTGGCCATGGGCCAGGCCGCCGGGATTGCCCCCGAGCTGATGCATCGGGTCACGGCCGTCGCCACCGGCGGGCTGGATGCCCTGCCCCACAACGGCGCGGTGATCACCCTGCTCTCCATCTGTGGTCTGACCCATCGCCAGGCCTATCTGGATATCGCGGTGGTGGCGATGGCGGTCCCGATCCTCTCGCTGGTGCTGCTGATCACCCTGGGCACCCTGGTGGGGTCGTTCTGAGCGGTGCGGAATCCTTCCCCTGTAACGTGACAACCGTTACAGCCCTGTATCGCCCTTGACACCTGTCACCCTCCCCCTGACCAAGGAAGCCCATGAGAAATCATGGGCTTACCAAGGATCTCCGCTTGCTCGCGGCTGGCATGGGCATTGCTCCTTCGTTCCGGTGGCCACCGTCACCGACAAGCATACGCAACGATGGAGATAAACCATGTTCGCTACTCTAAAGCGCGCCCCCCTGTCGGCGCCCCTTTCTCTGGCCCTGCTGATGACCAGCCAGCTGGCCCAGGCAGAAATCCCCGGTATGCGAGGCACCCAGCACTTCGGCTTTACCGTTCCCGATCGCCAAGCGGCAGTGGATTTCTTCGTCGATGTGATCGGCTGCGAGGCCTTCTTCACTATCGGGCCCTTCGGCCCCTTCGATGATGACTGGATGGACGTGAATCTCGATGTTCACGTAGAAGCCACTATCCCGGCCGCTCACCTGGTGCGCTGTGGCAATGGCACCAACCTGGAGATCTTCGAGTACACCGCCCCCGACCAGCGCACCGAGCAGCCACGCAACAGCGACATCGGCGGCCACCATATCGCCTTCTACGTCGACGACATGGATGAAGCCGTCGCCTACCTGAAGGAGCACGACGTGGAGGTACTGGGCGAGCCCAAGACCTTCACCGAGGGCCCCATGGAAGGCCTGAGCTGGGTCTATTTCATGGCGCCCTGGGGCATGCAGCTGGAGCTGGTCAGCTCACCCTACGGCATGGGCTACGAGGCCGAAACCAGCAGTCGCCTCTGGGATCCGCGTTTCTGAGCTTCTCCTCCCGCGGCGGCATCCCGGGATGCTGCCTCTAACCTCCCCCAATCCAGGATGCCGACATTGCCAAGCGCATGCTGACGACACGCGCAGACCAGATGACCTATCGCCGGACCGGCGATCGGCTTGAAAACAGCTCGCTGAATGCGCCTGGTATCATCGGCAGAACGACATCACGAGGTGGCCAGATGAAAAACACCATGAAAGCCGCGGTCTGGTACAAGGCCAGGGACCTTCGCGTGGAAACGGTCGAGATTCCGGCCCTCGAAGACCCTCACCAGGTCAAGGTAAGGGTCGCTGCATGCGGCATCTGCGGCAGCGACCTGCACGAGTACAGTGCCGGCCCCATCTTCATTCCGGTCGATGAGCCTCACCCCCTTAGCCAGCAGCGAGCGCCCATCATCATGGGTCACGAGTTCGCCGGTGAGGTCGTCGAGGTGGGTGAGGGCGTCACCCGGGTCAAGCCCGGCGATCGCGTGGCGATCGAACCCATCCTCTCGCCCCACAAGGATGGGCAATACCTTATGGAGCGCTACAATCTGACGCCCCTGCTGGGCTTCCACGGGCTCTCGGGGGGCGGAGGCGGCTTTGCGGAATACACCGTGGTCGGTGAGCACATGGTCCACCCCCTGCCCGACTCCCTCTCCTATGAACAGGGAGCGCTGATCGAGCCAGCCGCCGTGGGCTTGCACGCGGTGCGCCAGAGCTCACTGAAGGCCGGCGACAATGCTGTGGTCTTCGGCGCCGGCCCGATCGGGCTGGTGATCATCGAAGCGCTCAAGGCTGCCGGCGCGTCCAAGATCGTGGCCGTGGAACCCTCTTCCACCCGCCGGCGAAAGGCCGCAGACCTGGGTGCCTGGGTAGTGGACCCCCGGGAGCAGGACACAGTGGAACGGGTGCATGCACTGACCCAAGGCGGCGCCGACTTTGCCTTCGAGGTCACCGGGATTCCCTCCGTGCTGAACCAGGCCATCAACGCGACCCACGCTGGCGGAGAGACGGTCATCGTCAGCATCTGGGAAACGGAAGCGGCCTTCCAGCCCAACGACCTGGTGATCAAGGAGCGCACCATGAAGGGCATCATTGCCTACCGGCATATCTACCCTGCCGTGATCGCCCTTATGGAGCAGGGCTACTTCCGCGCCGAGGACCTGATCACCGCTCGTATCACCCTGGATGATCTAGTCGACCAGGGCTTCGAGGTCCTGCTCAGCGACAAGTCGCATATCAAGATGATGGTTCAACCCTGACGGCAGTGGGGCGCCGCTCAACGCAACGGGGCCCATCGGGCCCCGTTATCAGATGCTCGGTCTCAATAGATCCGCTCAGACAGCCTCGTCCAGGCGCACCAGTAACCCCGGCAGCGCCGCCTCGAGATCGAGCGACGGCACCACCTGCTCCAAGGCGATATGGGCCTCGGGGCAAAAGCGTTGGGGATCGCCGATAGCGTCCTGGAAGGCGTTGACCACCGCCACCAGTGCCTCCGGCGTCTCCCCCACCTGCATGGCGCCGTGGGCCAGCATCGCCATATCCTTGCCGCCACGCACGCGGCGCCAGCGCTGGGCGGTGCCCACCAGCTTGCGCTCGCCGATGCGCACGTTGAAGCGACCATCGCAGTAGGCGCCCGGCGCCTCGCCGAGGTTGGGATCCGCCACCCCCAGCTCGGCAAGCCACTCGCACCAGGGATCGCCCAGGCGATGATAGCCCCACTCCAGATGAGCGGCAGAACTGCCTACCCGGCAGCGCTGCGCCAGGGCCACGTTGACCACGGCCGGACATTGCGGCACCGGGGTGCCACCGGTGGAGCGGAAAGCGATCGGCCAACCCCGCTCGCGCAGCGCCTCCCTCGCCTCGGGAAAACCCGCCAGGCGTTCGTGACGGCGGGGCATCACCAGGGCTCGGTCGTGGGGCGACCAGGCCACCAGGCCGAAGTCGCTCTCACCGTGGCAGATCGACTCCAGCAGCGCCTCCTCCAGGGCCAGGCCCTCCGCCACGCTGGGGCGGCGCAAGGTCAGAGAATCAGTCCCCAGGGAAAAGGCAGGTGTCATGGATCGGCCTCCGCCTCAGAGTTCATGGTCGAAGGCATCGCTGGCCAACCCCTCGATACGCTCGCACAGGGCATCGAGGAAGGCCGCCGCCGGGGCGTCATTGACAGCGCGATGATCGAAGGTCAGCGACAGGCCGATCGACTCGGCGGCACGCCAACCGTCCGAGTCTGGCACGGCCCGGCTCTCGACACCACCGATGCCGAGGATCGCCACCTGGGGCAGGTTGAGCAGCGGCATGAAGTGATGCACCCGAGAGCGTCCCAGATTCGTGACCCTGGTAAAGGGCGCCCCCGGGGGGGGGCGGTCTCCGGGGTGTCGAGTCTCATGGCGGGCCTCCTCAGGATTCCAGGGTAGCGATCAGGGTTCCCTTGCTGACCACGTCGTCTTCTTCCTTGGCGATATTGAGGCGGCCGGCGCTCGGGGCCTCGATCTCGTACTGGGCCTTCTCCACCATCACCTCGGCGATCAGGTCGCCCTGGGCGACCTCGGCGCCATCGTTGACCAGCCAGGCGGTGATCACGCCTTCGGTCTCGCCCTCCCAGAGGTCCGCGGGCACGGTGATTTCGGTCGTCATGGGGTTTCTCCTCAACTCTCACTCAGCATTTGATGGAAGGCAGCGACGATCTTGTCGGCATTGGGCAGGGCCCACTGCTCCAGGGTCGGCGCGAAGGGAATGGGAATATCCGGGTAGGCCACCCGCTTGGGTGACGCCTTGAGGCGGCAGGCGGCGTGCTCGGCCACCGTGGCGATGATCTCGCCGCTGACGCCGTAGCTGTGGTAGTCCTCATCCACCACGATCAGGCGCCCGGTCTTGGCCACCGAGGCGCGCACCGTCTCACGGTCCAGCGGCACCAGGCTGCGCAGATCGATGACCTCGGCCGAGAAGCCCTCGGCCTCCAGCGCCTGGGCGGCGCGCAGGCAGTGATGCACCCCGGCGCCCAGGCTGACCAGGGTCAGGTCCTGTCCCTCACGGGTCACGGCGGCCTTGCCGATCTCCACGCTGTAGGGCGCTTCGGGCACCACCACGGTGGCGCCCTTCTCGGTGCCCAGCCAGCCCATGCCCTGCAGCGCCTTGTGGTACATGAACACCACCGGGTTATCGTCGCGGATCGCCGCGGTCATCAGCCCCTTGGCGTCATAGGCGTTGCTCGGCACCACCACCTTCATGCCCGGCAGGTGGGCGAAGGTACCGTAGAGGCACTGGGAGTGCTGACCGGCGTCCGAGTAGCCGCCACCGGTGGAGGTCATCAGCACCATGGGCACCGGGATCTTGCCGCCGGAAAAGTAGGTATTCTTGGCCATCAGGTTGTAGATGGCATCCATGCAGACGCCGAAGAAGTCGACGAACATCAGCTCGACGATGGGCCGCATGCCATCGGAGGCGGCGCCCACGGCGGCGCCGATGAAGGCGGTCTCGGAGATCGGCGTGTCGCGAATGCGCTCGGGACCAAACTCCTCGTGCAGGCCACGGGTGTTGCCGAAGACCCCGCCCAGGGGGCCCACGTCCTCGCCCATCACGAAGACCCGCGGATCAGCGCGCATCTCCTGGGCAGTGGCCTCGGCCATGGCCCGGGCGATGGTCAGCTTGCGGTTGGCGCTCTGGGTCGTAGTGGTCATTTTGTTACTCCCGATTCGACGAAGACGGTTTCCAGCGCCGCCTCGGGCGGCAGGAAGTCACTCTGCTGGGCGAAGCGGATGGCCGCCTCGACCCGCTCATGGGCCTCGGCCACCAGGTCGGCGTCACTTGCCTCGTCGAGCACCCCGGCCTCGAGCAGGGCCGCACGGTAGCGGGGAATGGGATCCGTGAGGCCTGCCTTCTCGCCCTTGGGCCGGTAGTCCTCGCCGTCGCCCATGAAGTGGCCGGCCAGGCGCACCGTCTCGATCTCGATCAGGCTGGGGCCCTGCCCCTCGCGAGCCCGGGCAATCGCCTCGCCGGCGGCGGCGAAAACGCCCTCCACGTCGTTGTCGGCCACATGATGGCCGGGCATGCCGTAGGCAGCGGCCCGGGTGTCGTTGCGCGGCACGGCGGTAGAGGCCTGCTTGGCCACCGAAATGCCCCAGGCGTTGTCCTCGATGACGAACACCACCGGCAGTTGCCACACCGCCGCCAGGTTCAGCGCCTCGTGGAAGGCCCCCTGGTTGGCCGCGCCTTCGCCCATGAAGGCCACCGCCACCCCGGGCTTGCCCTGCATCTGCCGGGAGAGCGCCGCCCCCACCGCCGGCCCCAGGCCCTCGCCGATGATCCCCGAGCAGGAGAAGTTCACCTCGCCATCGAAGAGGTGCATATGCCCTCCTCGCCCGCCGGAAAGGCCGGTGGCCTTGCCGAAGATCTCGGCCACCATGGCGTCCAGGTCGACCCCCTTGGCCACGGCGATATGGTGGGGACGGTGGGTGGCGGTGACGATGTCGTCGGCCTCGAGATGAGCACAGACCCCCACGGCACAGGGCTCCTGGCCATTGGAGAGGTGCATCTCGCCGGGGATGGGCCCCTTGGCCATGTTGAAGACCGGTGTCTTGCCCTCCATATAGAGCGCCTCGATGCGCTCCTCGAGGTAGCGGCTCAGCACCATGTGGCGGTACATCCAGCGCCGCTGGTCGGCTGTCGGTTGCATGGGGATTCCTCCTCTCAGAGTTCGCCGCGCGACAGGCGCTCGGCAATGTACTCGGCTTGACGAATGGTCAGGGCTACGATGGTCAGTGTCGGGTTTTCCGTCCCGCTGCTGGTGAACTGGCTGCCGTCCGAGATGAACAAGTTGTCGATATCGTGGGACTGTCCCCACTGGTTGACGACGCCATCCTGGGCGCTGGCATGCATGCGATTAGTGCCCATGTTGTGGCTGGCAGGATAGGGCGGCAGGTCGTTGACATGGTGCGCACCGATGGCCTCGAACAGCTCCCTGGACATCCGGTAGGCGTGGCTGCGCATGCGCGTATCGTTGTCGTGATCGGCCTTGTGAACCACCGGCACCGGCAAGCCGTACTGGTCCTTCTTCGTGGCATGCAGGGTGATACGGTTGGACTCCAGGGCAAGGTCTTCCCCGCAGATCCAGAACCCCGCCATCCGGCTGTAGTTCTCCATGGAGCGGGCGAACTGGCGCCCCCAGCCATTGGCAGCGCCCGGGTCCAGGAACGCCGCCATGAAGGGCAGCCCCAGATGCAGTGCCTCCAGCTCGTAGCCACCGACATGGCCGCGGGAGGGGTCGTTATCCTCCCACTCCTTGACGATCCCGGGCACCACGGTGCTGCGCTCCATATGTACCGGGTGATCGAACTCCGCGTAGGAGCCACCCGTCACATGGGTCATGTAGTTCTTGCCCACCTGGCCCGAGGAGTTGGCCAGTCCATCGGGAAACAGGCTGGAAGCAGAATTGAGCAGGAGGCGCGGCGACTCGATGGAGTTGGCCGCCACGGCGACGATGCGTGCCTTCTGGAATTGCTCTTCCCCATTGGCGTCGACGTACAGGACACCGCTCGCCCGACCCTCCCGATCATGCTCGATCCGGAGAGCCATGCAGTTGGGCCTGACCTCCACGTTTCCGGTGGCTTCGGCCTTGGGAATTTCCGCGTACAGGGTCGACCACTTGGCGCCGAAGCGGCAGCCCTGCATGCAGAAGCCGGTGACCTGACAGGGCGCCCGCCCGTCGAATGGCAGCGTGTTGATGGCCAGGTGTGCCTGCTCGCAGCGGGCGCCGATTCTGTTGGCACCTGCTTCGATGACCTGATAGTGGGTGCTCTTGCCATGAAAGGGCATACCGGTCGCCTCGGTGCCGCAAACCCCCATCTTCTTTTCGGCCAGGGTGTAGTAGGGCGCCAGGTCCTCAAGCGACAGCGGCCAGTCCTCCACATTAGCCCCGGCGATGGGGCCATTGAGCGTCTTCATCTTGAACTCGTGTTCCTGAAAGCGCATGGCCACCCCGGCCCAGTGGATGGTGGATCCACCGACACCCTTGACGATCCAGGCAGGCAGATTGGGAAAGTCCTCGGCCAGGCGAGACGGCCCCACCAGATTCCGCTGGTCGAGCCAGCTGATCTTGTTGAACATCCCCCATTCGTCGTTTTCGATATCCTCCATGGTAAAGCGCTTGCCGGCTTCCAGAACCACCGAGCGAATGCCTTTCTGTGCCAGCTCATTGGCGAGGGTGCCACCTCCGGCTCCGGAGCCGATGATCACCACCAGGCTGTCATCATTTAAATCAAATTGCCTGCTCATTCTCTTGCACCCCTATGTTGTTATCGTGGAAGGGACCGCGCCTCGCCGTCACCGGCGATCCGGTCAAAGCCAATCCGGTTCGGCGTCGAAGCCGCGGTGCAGATACCCCCCCTTTTCCCAGGAGGAACCGCCGTAGCCAAACTCGGTCCACAAGTCAGGGTTGTTGTAGATCCCCATCAACAGATTGCTCTTGACCTTCGCGAAGAACGGCGTGTGCTGAATCTCCCGCAACAACGCTTCCCGCTCGGCATCATTCGCGATCCCGGCATAGGCGCTGCCATGGGCGGCCCGGGCGCGGCGATCCAGGTCGTCGAGACCGGAGGCGATCTCATCACGCTCCTTCTCCAGCAGCGCCGTGAGGGACTCCAGGTAGTCGCGATCCGCGATCGACTCGTGGGGATAGATATCGCGGCCCACACGCAGCAGGCGGCTTGCCAGGTCGGGGTCGGCCAGGGCCCAGCGCGGCCACAGGCCGGTGGCGCTGAGGGCCAGGCTGCCGGCGGTCAGGGTGCCGGTCAGGGTGAGGAAGCGGCGACGGCTGAGCGTCATCCGGTTTGAAGCGATCATGGCATGACTCCTCGTCTTGTTATTGGCAGGCTCACCGAGGCGATGGCCACACCCATGACAGGGGCAGCTTCTGTGCCAATTTGACGAGGAAAAGAGCCAGGATACTGATAGGAAAAAGAAATAAGGATCACTCACATCACAGCCACCTGGGACCGGGCGGCGCGGATGTGACAACGGGCCGAACACTTCGTGACAGGGCCCTTTACAGTGATCGTTACAGGTGTAACGGGGGCGACAAAGGTCGTATCTCGATCGCCTGAGCGGCGTCTTACCTTGACACCATGACAATCACAACGACCGCGACCGGCAGAGGCACACCATGACCGCCACCCTGAGCCAGCGTCAGCATGTCGAAATCATCCTCGACTCCCTGAATCGTTCCGGGGCCCAGGGGGAACACGCCATCATCGAACGCTCCTGGCGGCGCTGCATCGACCGCTATGGCCTGGACCCTGCCCGCCCCACCCCGGCCCGCTACGTGCCCGGCGTCACCCTGCGCGAGCATCAGGACCAGGCCGACGACCTGCTCCAGGTAGCCCGTGCCGGCGTCGAGCAGCTCTATCGCCAGGTGGCGCCGCTGGGCTACGTGGTGCTGCTCACCGACGCCCGCGGCATCGCCGTGCAGTTCCTCGGTGCCAAGCGCGACCAGCGCGAGCATCAGCGCACCGGCCTCTACCTGGGCGCCGACTGGAGCGAGGCCCACGCCGGCACCTGCGCGGTGGGCACCTGCATCCACGAACGCAGCGCGCTGACCTGCCATCACAGCGATCACTTCAGTGCCCACCATATCCAGCTGACCTGCACGGCGGCGCCGATCTTCGATCCCCACGGCCAACTGCTGGCGGTGCTCGATATCTCCGCCTACCAGTCGCCGGCCACCAAGGACTCCCAAACCTTCGCCCTGCAGCTGGTGAAATACACCGCCAAGATGATCGAGGACGCCTACTTCCTGCAGCGCTACGGTGACCACCCCATCGTCTGCCTGGACCGCTCCCGGGAGTTCGTGCAGATCAACCGCCGCTACCTGCTGGCCATCGAGGAGGATGGCAGCCTGGTGGCGGCCAACACTGCCGGGCGCAAGCTGATGCGCCACCACGGGCTGCCGCTGCCCGAGGCCGGCGAGGCACGGTCCTTCCGGGCCTGGAACATCCGTGACCTGCTCGATGCCGAGGTGGACGAAGTGCTGGCCATCCCGCAGCACAGCGACGATCGGGTCCAGGCCTTCCATACCCGCCGCCACCGGGAGATCCACTTCGCCACCCTGATCGAGCCGCCGCGTCGCGCGCCCGACGCCACCTCGGCCCGAGACACCAGCCTGGCTCCCTTGGAGGCACTGGCCGACGACGACCCCAGCATGCGCGACACCCTGACCCGGGCCACCCGGCTGCGCAATGAGCCGATCAACATCCTGGTGATCGGTGAGACCGGCACCGGCAAGGAGCGCATGGCCCGCGCCCTGCACGAGTCGAGTCGGCGCCACGACCGCCCCTTCGTGGCCATCAACTGCGCGGCGATGCCGGAGTCGCTGATCGAAAGCGAGCTGTTCGGCTACGAGCCAGGCAGCTTCACCGGCGCTCGCAGCAAGGGCATGAAGGGCCTGATCGCCCAGGCCGACGGCGGCACCCTCTTCCTCGACGAGATCGGCGACATGCCGCTGCAGCTACAGACCCGCCTGCTGCGGGTACTGGCCGAACAGGAAGTACTGCCCATTGGCGCCAGCCGCCCCACCAAGGTGGAGCTGAGGGTCGTCGCCGCCACCCACCGCGACCTTCGCGAACTGATCGCCGCCGGTCGTTTCCGCGAGGATCTCTTCTACCGCCTGAACGGCGCCAGCCTGCGCCTGCCACCGCTGCGCGAGCGGGCCGACAGGGGCTACCTGATCCGCCAGATCTTCGCCGAACTCAACCGTGAGCGCGGCAGCCGGGTCCGGCTGCGCGGCGATGCCATCAGCGCCCTGCTCGCCTACCCCTGGCCGGGCAATATCCGCGAGCTGCATAACGCCCTGCGCTATGCGTTGGCTACCGGCGACGGCGAGGAAGTGGTGGTCGGTGACCTGCCGGAAGAGTGTCTCCACGGCCAGCTGGCGCACCCCGGCGCCGGGCAACCCGAGGCTTCGCACGTCGAGGGCACCACCAGCAGCCAGGGGCCGCCTGCCGCCACTTCGCGACCACTGGAACAGGATCTACTCTATCGGGCGCTGTGCCGCCACCAGTGGAACATCAGCGCCGTGGCCCGGGAGCTGGGGCTATCACGGCCCACCATCTACCGACGCATGAAGCGGCTGGGCATTGTGCCCCCCAACCAGCAGATGCCGACTTGAGCCAGGGCTCTGGGCCCCCCAACCAGCAGATGCCGACTTGAGCCAGGGCTCTGGGCCCCTAGTCACGGGCAATGGCCCGTCCCACGGTCAGCGCCTCGCACAGCGGGGCGGGGAGCGCCTCCCGATAGGCCGCGTCCGGCTCGACGCCCAGGCCGTCGAGCACCTTGGTGAAGAAGGCCCGTCCCGCCACCACCGCCACGAGGTCGAAGATCTCGTCGTCGGCCAATCCCCTCGCCCTCAGGCGCTCGACGTCATCGGCCGTGATCCGGCTGGCATCGCGCGTCACCCGGCGGGCGAACGCCAGCACCTCGAGCTCCGCGGCGTCGAGGCCGGAAGGCTCGCCGCCGCGAGCGATCGCCGCCACGGTCTCGTCATCGAGCCATTGGCCCAGCGCCTCGCCGTGGGCCAGGGCGCAGTAGCTGTTGCCCAGCACGCTGGCGGCGGCCAGGGTCGCCAGCTCGAAGCGCCGCGGCGCGACCTGCCGGCGGATGCTGGCCAGCAGCGCCGCCCAGTTCGCCATCACCTCGGGGCGATGGCTGAATGCCCGGGCGTAGTTGGGCAGATAGCCGAAGTGGGCCGCCTGGCGCCGGTACATGGCCGCCACCTCCTCCGAGGCCCTCTCGGGCGCGATGGTCGCGATATAACTCATGGTCGATGCTCCTGATGCCGTGGTGGGGAGAGACGATCAAGCCGTCGCGGCGCGAGGGTGCAGCCAGCGGGGCAGGAGCTCGTCGGGGTCGAACGCGAGCTCGGGATCGACGCGGATGCCGCACGCCGCCAGGCGCTCGCCCAGCGAGCCATCCCGCCAGGCCGCAAACAGCTCGCTGCAGCCGCCGAGCCACTGCCCGCCGATGGCGATCTGGGGAATGGTGGCGGCCCCGGTGCGCCGCGCCAGCACCGGTCGCACCCGCACCCCCAGGTCGTCGTCCTGACAGCCCGGCCCATCGAGCTCGACGCTCAGGTAGGGGACGCCGAGCCGGTCGAAGAGCTTGCGGGCCGACCAGCAGAACTCGCACCAGGCCAGGGTGAACATCACCACCCGAGCCCGAGCCAGGGAGTCGTCGACGAAGCGCTCGGCCTCGGCATCCAGGGTCGCCACGGGCTCGGCTACCGGCGCCGGCATGGCCGCGGGGCGATCGAAGCGATACCCCGGCGTGGAACGCGACAGGGCCTGCTCCTCGTCATCCATCTCGTCGCGGATGGTCTCGAAGAGCGGGGTCGAGAGGTAGCGCTCGCCGGTATCGGGCAGCATGCAGACGATACGCGAACCGGGCGCGGCGCGCCGCGCCACCGCCAGCGCCGCCGCCAGGGTGGCACCGCTGGAGATCCCGGCGAAGATCCCCTCCTTGCGCGCCAGCTCGCGGGCCAGGCGCAGCGCCTCGCTCCCGGCCACCGGCACCACCTCGTCCACCAGGCCGGCCGTCACGGCCTGCTCGGTCAGCGGCGAGATGAAGTCGGGGCTCCAGCCCTGCATCAGGTGGGGACGAAAGCCGGGATGGCTGAGCGTGCGGCCCCCGTCGCCGCGAGGCTGGGCCATGCCGCTGCCCAGCAGCGGCGCATTGTCCGGCTCGGCGACCACGATCCGCGTGGTCGGGTCGGCCGCCTTGAGCGCCCGGGCCACGCCCTGCAGGGTGCCGCCGGTGCCGAAGCCGGAGACCCAGGCATGCAGGGGCTCGCCCTCGAGGTCATCGAGGATCTCCCGGGCCGTGGTGCGCTGATGCACCTCGGCGTTGGCCGGGTTCTCGAACTGGCGGCACAGGTAGTAGCCGTGGGTCTCGGCCAGCTCGATCGCCTTGGCGAGCATGCCGCTGCCCTTCTCCGACGCCGGGGTGAGCACCACCCGGGCGCCGAGGAAGCGCAGCAGGCGGCGGCGCTCGACGCTGAAGTTCTCGGCCATGGTCACCACCAGGGGGTACCCCTTGCGGGCGCACACCATGGCCAGCCCGATGCCGGTATTGCCGCTGGTGGCCTCGATCACCGTCTGACCGGGGCGCAGCGCGCCGCTGCGCTCGGCGGCCTCGATCACCGCCAGCGCCATGCGGTCCTTGACCGAGCCCATGGGATTGAAGGCCTCCACCTTCACGTAGAGGTTGACGTCCGGCGGGGCCAGCCGGGCGAGGCGCACCAGGGGGGTGCCGCCGATGGTGTCGAGGATGCTGTCGTGGCGTGCCATGGAGTCTCTCCTGCGCTTCTTCTGTTCGAGGTGGGGTACAGGAGTAGCGTCGCCAGGCGCCGGGGAAGCGGGCGTGGTAGCCAGCGTGGTATTTCACGCCCCAGGCGTGGGAATCATCGCCGGGCGCAACGGCTCGACGGGCTATACTGCTAGAGGACCCCATCAGGGGCAGACGACTATGGCGCTGACCCTCAACCTGCTCGGCGAGCTCGAAGTGATTCGGGACGGGCAGGTCTTGACGCTCCCCCCCTCGAAGAAGACCCGCGCCCTGCTCGCCTACCTCGCCCGGCACCCCCGCCCCTGCAGCCGCGAACACCTCTGCGATCTGCTCTGGGAGCTGCCCGACGACCCGCGGGGCTCGCTGCGCTGGAGCCTTTCCAAGCTGCGCCGCCTGGTGGACGATCCCGAGCGCCCGCGGCTCAAGGCCGACCGCCTGGGTGTCGGCCTGGAGACGGCGGAACTCGATATCGACGTGGCCCGGCTGCACGCCCTCCATGCCCGGGACCTGGCGCAGGTCGACACCCTTGAGCTTGAGGCCGTTGCCGCCCGCTATCGCGGCCCCTTCCTGGAGGGGCTGGAGCTGGACAACTTCCACGACTTCCACGGCTGGTGCCTGGCCGAGCGGGAGGCGGCCATGCGCGCCCAGCTGGCGCTGCTGGCGGCCCTCGTCGAGCGCCTGGCCGAGACGCCCGAGCGCGCCCTGCCCCAGGCCCACGCCTGGGTGCGGCTCGCCCCCTTCGACGAGACGGCCCGCGCCCGCCTGGTCCGGCTGCTGCTGGCCCTGCACCGCCCCCGGGACGCCGAGCAGCAGCTGCAGCTGGGCCTGCGTCTGATCCGCGAGGCGGGCCTGCCGCTCGGCGGCGAGCTGCTGCGCGTCTGGCGGGCGCCGCGCGATGCCCCCGCACCGCCGGCCGCGGCGGCCTCGGGGGTGGGATCGGATCAGGAGGGCGCCGCGCTCCCGGAGGGCGACACCCAGGAGGTGCTGCGCTGGGCGGCGCTGCTGGCCCCTCGCCTCGACCCGGCGACCCTGGGGCAGCTGGCGGGGCTCGAGACCAACCGCCTCGGCGCCGCCCTGGAGGTGGCCGAGCGCCATGGGTGGCTGACCAGCGGCGAGGCGGGGCTGCGCTTCCCCCGCCCCGAGCTCGCCCGGGAGTTCTACGCGGCCATCTCCCCCGTGCGGCGCCAGGCGATGCATCGACGCCTCGCCGAATGGCTCGCCGAGTCGCCGCTCTACGACCTGGAACGTGCGGCCGAACTGGCCCACCATGCCCAGGCCAGCGGCGACCCGGCACTGGCCAGCCGGGCGATGATCACCGCCGGCCGACTCTGCCTGCGCCTCTTCGCCAACCAGCAGGCCCTGGACTTCGCCCAGCGGGGCCTGGCGCTGGCCGGAGAGGTCGCCGGCACCCAGGGCGTCTGCCTGGCCCTGGAGCTTCACGACATCCTCTACAGCGCCGCGCCCCTGGCGGACTGGGAGGCCGGCGCCGGCGAGGTGGTGGCCCTGGCCGAGCGGGCACTGGAGCACGGCGCCCTGGCCCATGCCCGACTCGGCTACCAGCTGGCCAGCCATATCCGCTGGGCCCACGGCCAGTGGTCGGGGGCCCACGAGGAGACCCTCCAGGCCGAGCGGGTGACCCGCTGTGCCGACGACCGCGAGCAGGTGATCGCCATGGCCGAGACGGCGCGCTGCCTGGCCATGCTGGAGCGCGACCTGGAGCAGGCCACGGCGATGCTGGCCCAGGCCCGCGACCTGGCCGCCCAGCGCCACCTTCATCATCCCGCCATTCCCCTGGCCGAGGGGCTGATCGCCCTTCACGCCGACCGCTTCGACGCGGCCGAGACACACTTCAAGGACGCCCGCACCCTGTGCAAGGCCACCGGCGACCGCCTGAGCGAGTTCCAGGCCCAGGAGTTCCTGCTGCTGATCGACCTGGAGCGCGACGACTACCCCCGGGCCCGGGAGCGCTGCGGCGAGCTCTGCGCCCTCGGCGAGCGGCTGCGCCACGGCAGCGAGGCCCCCTTCGCCGCCGCCGCCGAGGCACTGTGCCGCTACGCCCTGGAGGAGGATCCCGGCCCCTTCGGCGTCGCCCTGGTGTCGCTGCGCCACGCCGATGCCCGTCACCGCCTGGCGGTGCTGCTGCTCCAGGCGGCGCGCCTCGACCTGGCCCGAGGGCGCCCCGAGACGGCCGCCGCCCGGGCCGCCGAGGCCCTCGAGCATGCCCGACTCCTGGAGCGCCCCACCGAGCAGCTGTTGGCCCTGGCCCTGCTGGCCGAGGCGGCCCACCGGACCGGCGATCTCGATGCCCGCCAGCGGCACGCCGAGGCGGCCGAGGCACTGGCCCAGGGCCCGGTGGCCGGCTGGGCCCGGCGACGCTACCGGGCGCTGTACCACGCCCCGGCCGCAGAGGGCGAGGCATGATCGACGTCTTCCTGGAGCGGCGCCTCGCTCGCCCCGTCGCGCCGGACCTGGTGCGCTCCATGACCCTCGCCGCCCAGGGCTGCTTCGACCTGCACCACCTCGCCTGGCAGGGGAGCCTGCTGGCCCGGGACGGCCGCCGCCTGCTCTGCCACTTCCAGGCCCCGGACCTGGAGTCGGCTCGCCTCGGCCTGCGCCGGGCCGGGGCCGACGTCGGCTCGCTGTGGGCCGGCACCCTGCACGATGCCCCCGGCCTGGAACCCGCGGCGCTGGCGGAGGCCAACGTGGTGGTGGAGCGTCGCTTCGCCGCCCCGGTCAGCGTCGCGGCGATCCAGGCCCTGGAGGACGCCGGCGCCGCCTGCCTGCAGCATCACCGGGTCCGCTTCCTGCGCACCCTCTACGCCGCGGATCGCCGGCGCATGCACTGTCTCTACCGCGCCCCGGACGCCGAGTCGGTGCGCCTGGCCCAGCACCAGGCCGGCATGCCGGTGACGCGGATCTGGGCCTGCCAGCGCATCGCCCAGCCGGCCGCTTCCACGGCCGCCCCCTGAAATACCACGAGCTCTCCCACGCTGGGTCCCACGCGACACGCCCAGGCTCGTAGCTGACCACCCCAGGCTGGTCACACAACGACAACCGAGGAGAGACCCCATGCAGACCGCCACCCCCACCATCGACAAGACCATCGACAATGGCGTCAACGTCACCGCCCTGCTCGGCGCCCGCGAGGCCCTGTCCCAGGCCCCAGAGGCCGCCCGCTTCACCTGGTGCGCCCAATGCGACTGGATCAACGGCACCCACAGCCGCATCGCCGTGGAAGAGTTCCAGGGCCTCGGCGAGCCCCAGCGCCACCGGATGCGCTTCACCTTCGATGCCGACCACCCCGAGATCTTCGCCGCCGAGGACCAGGGCCCCACCCCGGTGGAATACGTGCTGGTCGGCCTGGCCGGCTGCCTCACCGCCGGGATCGCCGCCGTCGCCCAGAACCGCGGCATCCAGCTGCGCTCGGTCAAGGCCCGCCTCGAGGGCAGCATGGACATCCAGGGGATCCTGGGCATGGACCCCGAGGTGCGCAACGGCTTCGACGACGTCCGGGTGGTCTACGAGATCGATGCCGACGCCAGTCGCGCGGAGATCGAGGCGCTGGTCGCCCAGTCCCAGAAGCGCTCGGCGGTCTTCGACCTGCTGACCAACCCCACTCCCGTCATGGTGACCGTGAAATGAACCCAGGGCGCTCGCCGTGACCGTCCTGGTCATCGGCGCGGGACACGCCGGGCTCGCCATGGGCCACCACCTGGCGCGGCGCGGCATCGATCATGTGATCCTCGAGCGTGGCGAGGTGGCCAACGCCTGGCGCCACGAGCGCTGGGACTCGCTGCGCCTGCTCACCCCCAACTGGCAGTGCCGGCTCCCCGGCCAGGCCTATGTCGGGACCGACCCCGAGGGGTTCATGAGCATGCCGGAGCTGATCGCCTTCCTCGACGCCTACGCCGGGGGGCTGGACTCGCCGATCCACACCGACACCCGGGTGACAGCGGTGCAGGCCTGGGACGACGGCTACCGGGTGGAGACGGATCGGGGGACCTGGCGCTGCCGAGCCCTGGTGATGGCCACCGGCGCCACCCAGCTCCCGGTGGTGCCCGCCCTGGCCGAGGCCCTGCCGCCCTGGGTCACCCAGCTGACGGCGCTGGCTTACCGCCGCCCCGACCGGCTCCCGCCGGGCGGCGTGCTGGTGGTGGGTGCCTCCGCCACCGGCGTGCAGCTGGCCGACGAGCTCCGGCGCAGCGGCCGGCCGGTGACCCTCGCGGTGGGCGAGCACCTGCGCCTGCCCCGCCGCTACCGGGGACGCGACATCCAGTGGTGGCTGGAACGGGCCGGCCTGCTCGACCAGCGCTACGACGAGGTGGAGGACCTGGCCCGGGCCAGGCGCCAGCCCTCGCCCCAGCTGGTGGGCGGACCCGCGCCTCGCGACCTGGACCTCAACGCCTTGAGCGAGCGCGGCGTGCGCCTGGTGGGCCGCCTGGCCGGGATTGCCGGCAGCCGGCTCCAGTTCGCCGGTTCCCTGGCCATGCACTGCGCCTCGGCGGACCTCAAGCTGGGTCGGCTGCTCGACAACCTGGACGCCTGGGCGCTGGCCCACGGTTGGCACGAGCACCTGCCCGCCCCCGAACGCCCGGCGCCCACCCGCTTGCCGGCGCGGCCCTGCCTGGGCCTCGACCTGGCCGACGGCGAGATCAGGACGGTGCTCTGGGCCACCGGCTTCCGGCCCGACTATGCCTGGCTCAAGCTGCCGGTGCTCGACGCCAGGGGGCGCCTGACACACCGGGGCGGGGTGGTGGCCCCGGGGCTCTACGCCATGGGGCTGCCCTTCCTGCGCCGGCGCAAGTCAGGTGCCATCCACGGCGCCGACGACGACGCCCGGGAGCTCAGCGCCCACCTGGCCGCCTGGCTGGCCAAGCGCGGCAGGCGGGTCTCCCTCACCGCTTGAGCGCGGGGTCGAACCACTATACTGGTTGGCGAGGGCACCTCACCCGGCCCGGCGAGCCCCGCCGGGCCGTGACATCGATGACGAGGGCGCGCCATGTTGGAAATCCGCCTGCTGGGCGAGCAGCGGGTCCTGGCCGCAGGGACGCCGGTCGACACCCTGCACTCGTCGAAGGCCCTGGGCCTGCTGACCTACCTGGCCCTGCATGCCGGGACGCCGCTGCCCCGCCAGCGCCTGGCGGGGCTCTTCTGGCCCGACTCCAGCGAGGCCCAGGCGCGCACCAACCTGCGTCGCGAGCTGCATCAGCTGCGTGCCGCCCTGCCCGACCCGGAGCGCTGCCTCGCCGCGGATGCCCACAGTCTCTGCTGGCGGGAGGGGGCGCCCTGCCGCCTCGACCTGCTCGCCTTCCAGTACGCCGCAGACGAGGCCGAGGG
>NZ_CP071922.1:2159981-2160952 GCF_017584085.1 Halomonas sp. BM-2019 | reverse complement strand
GCGCTGGAACTACTCGCCGACCGGCCGGCGGGCGAGGCCCGCGACCGCCAGGAGTTGGCGCTGTGCGAGTCCCAGCTGTCGCCTCTGGCCAGCCTGCACGGCTATGCGGCGCCGCGGGTCGGGGCGGCCATCGAGCGCAGCGTCGCCCTCGGCGAGCGTCTCGGCGAGACGACAGAGGCCGCCCGTGGCCGGGCCGCCCTCTGCTGGCACCGCTTCGTCCGGGGGCGGATGCAGGAGGCCGTCGCCCTGGGAGAGGGGCTGGCCTCCCCGACGGCGCCGGCCGGCTGGCACGCCCAGGCCCTGGCGCTGCCGCTGTTCGCCCTGGGCCGCCACCGCGAGGCGCTGGCCCGCCTCGAGCGGCTCGGCGAGGCGCCGGATGCCGACGACCGCTCGCTGTTCGGCTTCCGCGCCGGGGTGCTGCTGCACGGCGCCCGGGCCCATCTCCACTGGCTGCTGGGCCAGCGCGAGGCCGCGACGACGAGCGCCGCCGAGGCGCTCCGGCTGGCCGACGCCTCCGGCCATCCCTTCGAGGCGGCGATCGCCCACGGCTACGCGGCGATCACCCACCATCTGCTCGGTGACCCCGAGGCCACCGACGAACACGCCGCCCGGGTACGGCGCCTGAGCACCCGCTACGGCTTCGCCTACTACGGCGAGTGGGGGCGCATCCTGGCCGGCCGCCTGACCGGCGGGGCGACGGGCGAAGCCCTCATCCGCCAGGGTATCGAGCGGCTGCGCCAGCAGCATGCCGGCGCCCGCCTGCCGTTCTGGCTGGCCCTGCTGGCTGAGGTGCTCGCCGCGACCGGCCGTTCCGAGGAGGCCCTCCGGGTCCTGGGCGAGGCGCGGACCTGGGCCGAGGCCCGGGGCGACCGCTGGTGGCTGGCCGAGCTGTGGCGGCTGGCGGCCGTCCTCGGGCCAAGCGAAGCGGCCGGCGCCGGCCTCCGCCAGGCCCTGGCCACGGCCACCGAGCA
>NZ_CP071922.1:2145689-2159971 GCF_017584085.1 Halomonas sp. BM-2019 | reverse complement strand
GGCCAGCGGCTGCAACCCCGACGAGCTCGCCGCCGTCGACGCCCTGCTGGGCTGATCACGGCCGCCCCCTCACTCCACGAACAGCCTCCAGGAACGCCCGCCCGATCGCCGCGAACGCCTGGCGAACGCCCGGCAAACGCCGGGCGGTCCATGCTGGGATCACGCCCAGAGATCAGGAGGCATCCCATGGACCACCAGCCAGACCTTCCCCAGGCCGCCCTCGAGGCCCTGCAGGGCGCCATGCGTGGCCGCTTGCTGCGCCCCGGCCAGGAGGGCTACGAAGCGGCCCGCGCCGTCTGGAACGGCATGATCGACCGCCACCCCGGTGCCATCGCCCGCTGTATCGACGTCGCCGACGTCATGGCGGCGGTGCGCACGGCCAGCGAATACGACCTGCCGCTCGCCGTGCGGGGCGGCGGCCACAGCGCCAGCGGCCTGGCCATCTGCGACGGCGGCCTGGTGATCGATCTCTCGGCCCTGCGCGGCGTGCGGGTCGAACCCGCCGAGGGCAGCGTGCTGGTGGCGGGGGGCTGTACCCTGGGCGACGTGGACCACGCCACCCATCCCTTCGGGCTCGCCACCCCCTTCGGCATCATCTCCACCAGCGGCGTCGGCGGCCTCAGCCTGGGCGGCGGCCAAGGCTACCTCACCCGCCGCTACGGCCTGACCATCGACAACCTGCTGGCCGCGGACGTGGTGCTGGCCGATGGCAGTTTCGTGACCGCCAGCGCCGAGACCCACCCGGAGCTGTTCTGGGCCCTGCGCGGCGGCGGTGGCAACTTCGGGGTGGTGACCGCCTTCCGCTTCCGCTGCCATCCGGTGGCCCGGGTCATGGCCGGCCCGATCCTCTACGACCTGGAGGCCACCGGCGAGGTGCTGCGCTGGTTCCGGGATTTCATGCCGAGCGCACCGGAGAGCCTCAACGGCTTCTTCCTGGTCGGCACCGTCCCGCCGGCGCCCCCCTTCCCGGAGGCCCTGCATGGCCGCCATGTCTGCGGCATCGTCTGGTGCTACTGCGGCGACCAGGCGACGGCCGACAGCGTCCTGGCGCCGGTGCGCGCCTTTGGCCGGCCGCTGCTGGACGGCCTGCACGAGGTGCCCTTCCCGGCCCTGCAGTCGGTCTTCGACCCCCTCTACCCGCCCGGGCTGCACGCCTACTGGCGAGGCGACTTCTTCAACGCCATCACCGACGAGGCGATCGCCGTCCACGAGCGCTTCGCCGAGGTGCCCACCCCGCTCTCCGCCATGCACCTCTACCCCATCGACGGCGCGCCCCAGCGGGTGGACCCCGACGAGACCGCCTTCCACTTCCGGGAGGCCAACTGGAGCGCGGCGATCGTGGGCATCGATCCCGACCCGGCCAACGCCGACCGCATCCGCGACTGGGCCGTGCGCTACTGGGAGGCCCTGCACCCCAGCTCGGCCGGCGGCGCCTACGTGAATTTCATGATGGACGAAGGCCACGACCGGGTCCGCGCCAGCTACGGCGAGAACTATGCCCGCCTGGCGCGCCTCAAGGCGCGCTACGACCCGCATAACCTGTTCCGCCACAACCACAACATCCCGCCGGCCTCTCCGGCGTGATCACCGCGTCCGACGAGACGCAGGAGCACTGTCATGAAACCCCAAGCCCCCCATCCCCTGACCCTGCCCCTCGCCGCCCTTGCCCTCGGCGCCCTGGCGCTGGCCGCCCCGCCGCTGGCCGCGGGCGACGACCCGCCGCCCATCGCCGTGCAGGAGCTGACCGAGCGCAGCGCCATCATCGACGAGGTGAGCCTGGCGATCACGCTCGACGTCGAGGGCCGGGACCGCCAGGTCCTGGAGCTGCCCGAACCCGGTCGAGTCGCCATGGCCGAGATCACCGTCCAGCCGGGGGCCGCCTTTCCCTGGCACACCCACCCCGGTACGGTGATCGCCACCATTCGCCAGGGCACCCTGGTCTACGTCTATGCCGACGACTGCGTCGAACGCCCCTATGCGGCGGGCGAGCTGTTCATCGACCCCGGGTTCGACAATATCCACCGCGCCTTCAACCCCAGCGAGGAGGAGGCCGCCGTGGTGGTGGCGACCTTCTTCAACGCCCCCGAGGGCGAGAACGGCCAGGGCCTGACCCTGCCTCGCGAGCCCGAGCAGGACTGCCCCGGCCTGCCCATGGGCAGCGCCCACTGACACCGGGGCGGGAGCCGGTCAGCCGGGGCGCTGCCGGCTCCCGCCAGGCGAGAAGGCTCCGAGCACGGCCATGACCTGATCGGTCATTGCTGGGATCCGGCGACCGCCTTCAGCTCGGAGACCGCGAACTGGCGCCGCTGTGGCCGGCACCCGGCGAAGCCGTGGCGAAAGCACTGGGGTGAGGCGAATGGCTTGAAGCGAAAAAGAGCTGAGGCGAAAGGCGAAAGAGCCGGACGAGCAGCGTACCTCAGGACGTCTGTCCGGCCCGAAGTGGCATACACTATCAACATGGGCTGCAGGCGACACGGGCTGCAGGCGACATGGGCTGCAGGCGACACGGGCTGCAGGCGACACGGGCTGCAGGGCATTACTGGCCGCACGCAGGGCATCATGCGATGACCACACACGATCGAAGCGGCGTCATGGCGCCGCCGAACCGCTGCGACATCAAGGGCAGGCTTGTCTCGGTAAAGCCATCGGATCACTTCCCGAACAAGCAAGAGCTGACCTTCGAACTGCTCGACTCGCACTCCCGGGAAGGCCCTGACCTGGCGCATGGGAGAATCGGCACCACGGTGGAGGGGTTTACCTTCGATACGACAGCCGACCTCCACCGGGACCTTCTCTTCCTGGCAGAGGCCGAATACATTGGAGGGCCTCGGCAAGGGTTGTTCCAACTATCCCACCTGAGACCCACCAACGAATGAAGTGGCTGACTACAGCAGGTACAGACGGTACAGCTTGTCGCCGTCGGCATAGACGTTGACACTGCGGCTGTTGGCCTGCGCCTCGCACAGGGCCAGGAACAGATTGGTGACACCGTCCGCACTGCCCGACTCGACGCGGCGCCAGCCGAGATCCTGGATCCGTGCCCAGGCATTCTGCGAATGGCAGGTCGTATAGGTCTGCATGACTGCCTTGTTATTGTGCCATGCAGTGGCAGTCCCTCCCCCTACGTTGATATCTGCCGTTATCCTGTCCCCCACCCGCTGAATATTGGTGACCGAGACCCTGGAGTCCGTTCCATCATATGCCTTGCTGGCCGGGGTCGTATTGACCGTGAAGGCGTCGTTGCTGGCGGTGGGATAGGGATCCTCGGCATCCCCCGAGTTGGCGTTGCTATTGAGGTGGAACTGCCCATCGGCCTGCTCGATATCCACCAGGTAATGTGTCTCGTCGGTATTATTGGACTGATTGTCATCGACATGCTCGATGAGGCAACCCTCCCCGGGCAGGTGGCGGTCGAAACCGGTTTTCTGCCGATTGGACACGAGAAAGTACTCCTTGCTGCCAACGCTGCCGATGGGGAGGCGATAGACATCCGGTTGGCTGGCGTACGCCTGCAGGGAGACACTCTGTTGACCATCGAAGATGATGGTCGGCGTGACCCAGCCGGCCTTGAGCTTGCACCAGGCAGTGGGATGAGCAGGCGTATTCCCCCCGTCGTTCCAGCTTCCACCGGCCATCAGGTCCCACCGTCCCGTGCCACGCGAGGTGTAGTCGGTGTCGTAGAGGTCTGGCCACTGCATCAGCAGGTGGCCCAGCTCATGAGCCATGACGCCGACTCGCCCATCCTCGGGCGCCATGAAATAGTTGCGTACCTGCACCCCGTCAACATGCTTGGGCGCGATCCCCCACTTGTGGGACCAGATATCGCCGGTGTTGCCTGTCACTTCGCCACCCGACCCAGCGGCAATGATGACCAGGGCATCGACCACCCCGTCGCCGTCATTGTCATAGTGAGCAAAGTTCACGTGGGGGGCGGCGAGGTCCACGGCGTCCTCGACCAGCTTCTGGGCGTTCCGCGGATAGGAGCCGAAGCCATAGTCGCCATTGGTGTAGTAGGCCTTGGTGCGCGGGAGCCGATACCACCCCTGGGTAGCCCCACCGTTTCCACTGACTTCGCCGACGACATCGAGCTGGTTGTAGGACACCTCCCGGTAATAGTCGCGCATGCTGCCGGTAGCAAAGCTCCCGACCGAGAACAGCATGTCATGGTAGTGGCTCTGCGGCTGGCTCGCCGCCTTGTCGGAGAAGTCCACCAGCAATACCAGGGCACGACGTGTGCCGGTGATCGGTGCGAATTGCACGGCATGGGAGATCAGGGTATGCGACCGGGTCTTGGGAGGGCGGGTCAGAATACGCGTCACACTGCGCAGATCGAGCACATCAATCGTGGGTTCATCGGGAAGAGCGTGTCCGGCGAGCAGCTCCTGTCTGGAGCGAATGATGCGCTCTTCGAGTTCCGGTGACGGCGGGACGACACAACGCTGGTTACACATGAGGTACTCCTTTGAGTGATGCACGTCTCGACCATCGATACCCGCTCACCGGGGCCCGCTACTCGATCTCCTTGACGCGAAGCACGACACGGTCAGGATGACCGAAGGTCAGCACCGGGTAGCTCTGGACGGTAATCAGATCCCCCGGATCCAGTCGACCGTTACTGGCCAGGTCGACATGGGCGCGAACCGAATAGTGAGCTGCCGTGTCAACAGGCCCTCCTCGCAGGGTGAAGTCGAGGCGCGACTCCCTGCCCGCCTGATGCCGGATATTTGGTATCGACACCGCAGCCAAGGTGAGTGACGGCGCGTCCACACGGCCCACATCCTCGAGATAGACATGCAGCGTAGCGCCGGAAAAACTGGCGATTTCCTGCCCCAGGAGGAGCATGCCATGGACAAGCTGTATCGCGAGAGGCGACATCGCGTCTCGTCACTTCTTCTTCGACGACGTGGAGGCGTCGCCTCCCGTACGACCTTTCCTGGCCGTTGCCGGTGGCTCCTCGTCGATATCGCTCTGGGGAGGCGCATCCGGTGACTCGGGACCAGGCGGCCCTCCGGCACCGGTGGCAGCAGCGGAGCCCGCGGGTCCATCGTTATCCGGCCCTGGCGGCCCGCCACCTGTCACAGACAGGGCAGTGTCAACCTCCAGCGGTCCAGGAGGTGCCATCGACGAACTGACGGAGGCCGCCTCTCCAGCTTGCCTGTCATCGGGCGGTGGCGCCGATTCAGAGGCGATCATATCCGCCAGCACCTCCTCTGGACCCGGCGGCATATCGCCGGTCTCCGCCACAGTCAGTCCGCTTCCTCCACCATCCTCGGGCGGAGGGCCAGGATCCGCTGCTGCTCCGGAGGCAAGAACACCGCCACCCGCAGCGCCCTGGGGCCCTCCCCCCCCCGGGGTGAGATTGATAGTGATGTTGATCGTGTCGGGACACATGGATCTTCTCCTGTCTACGACGGCCTGGCCGTCATGCGGTGACGCTGGCGGGATGGAAGACACGAGTCAGTTCATGTAGGCGCGCTCGATCAGGTTGTTGACGATAAATACATTGACGGTCCGGTTGTTCGCCTTGGCCGCACTCAACAAGCAGAAGGTATTGGTCACGCCATCGGTCGCTCCCGTGCGAATCTGGCGCCAGCCGAGTCCCTGAAGACTTGCCCAGGCATTCTGCGAATGGTGGGTACTGTAGACTTGCTGGACGGTTATGCCGTTGCTCCACATGGTCGTCACTCCTCTTATCGGTTACTGCGGTCTGACTAGGGCCATCATGCCCCGCGAGCCCAGGCTCCTAGAGCAGGTACATGCGGTAAAGCTTTTCGCCATCCGCATAGACGTTGACATTCCGGTTATTGGCCCGCGCCTCGCACAGGGCCAGAAAAGTGCTGGTGATTCCATCCGCACTGCCGGTTTCTATCTTTCGCCAGCCCAGATCCTGAATCCGTGCCCAAGCGTTCTGTGCATGATAGGTGCTGTAGGTCTGCAACACGGCCTTGTTGTTGTGCCATGTCGTGTACATGGCATGGATCGTGGCGATATCGTTATCACTCAGGCCGTTTCTCTGACCGATGGCGATCCCCGGGGGAATAGTGGTGATGGTAGGTTGGCCATTGCTGGAGAAGGCGGTACTGGGATAGTGCATGATGGAGCCGTAATCATAGGGTCCGTAATCATCGCCATCGGTGATATGCTGATTGAAGTTGTGCTCTCGCCCTGACTGGATATTCTGCCAATGCACTACGATATGCTGATCGCGGTCCTCGCGACTCTGCTCGTGCCACAGCCCCAGCGCATGTCCGATTTCATGGATCGCATTGCCGGTACTACAGCCACTCGCCAGACTGAGATCCTGTCTCCCCCCCTGCATCCCGACATAGGACCAGCATCCAGATCCAGCCATGAAGTGAACATAGTTGGGATACTGACTTGCATTGCTGCTGGTGCGCAGTACGAAACGGATGTTGGTCCTCTGCTGCCAGTGCGCAATGGCATCGGTAATCCGGCTCTGATTCGGCATCGACGGGCTGATATCATAGGGAACCAAGGCATTGGGCCAACGATACTGGGCACCGGTGATGCCAACCCCTTTCTGGATCCCGGTATCGCCGACACTTTCCTGGCCGGAGCGAACGGCCCGCTCCCTGGCTTCCATCTGCTCCACGGTACCCAGGACGATACATCCCTCGAACACTGCTAGACCATCGACCACCGAATACTGAACTGGCTTGTTGTGAAAGGTCTCTCCTGAAACAAAACCCGTTCTTACATCATCGCTTCCCAACATTCCGAACTGGTAGTTTTCGCTATGATTTGCCATCGCCACCCGCCCCCTCACGAGTTAAACAGGTGAAACAACGCTCCATCTAAATGACCAAGCTCCCACATCAACATCCACCCAGGATGCCATAACCCATCAACAAGAAAACATCGACACAATAGCTTAGAACAACACACCCTGACCAGCACCATCAAGCTGCCAGTCACAAACCCCACCGCCTTTTTTATCAGAGTTACAGCGGTCGATTATCAGAAATCAGTATAGGTTCAACGCCTCCTCCTGCAGGAAAAAAAACCTACAGCAACATCAAAGATGATAGTGACACTCTATATCAGAAAAGCCATACTGACTTAACCGATATAATCAAAGACCATTCGTTCATGTAATAGCCAACCCTAACTCCCGCTGTTGGGTGGAACGACACGCCTCAAGCAATGTGCGACTGTTATGATGGCCATGGTTGGCTGCATCACGGCGGCTCATCGCGCATGATGCGTCGTGACAACTGGAGAACGCGATGCCCACCGACGCCAATGCTTTCCAGCCCGCCCTGGCCCGGGCCTGGTTGACCCGCCCCGAGGTGCTGTTTCTCGACGAGCCCACCTCCGCACTGGACCCGGCAGCGATCCGCGCCGTGGAAGCCGCCGTGCTCGACTTCCACGCCCGCGGCGCGCGTATCGTGATGACCACCCACGACCCCAATCAGGGCTCAGGCTGCTCTTCGCCGGCGACGCGGCGCTGTTCAACCAGCACGGCAGCCTCCTGATCGACCCCGAGCGCCACCCGCACCTCAGGCACGAGCTGGCCGAACAGTGGCACCGCTGGCTGCTCTCCCCCGAGGGGCAGCGGGCCATCGGCGACTACGAGGTCAAGGGTGAGCCGATCTTCTTTCCCAACAGTCAGCCCGAGTCGAGCCGGCGCCGCGACCAGCCCTTCGTGGCCATCAACTGCGCGGCGATGCCGGAGTCGCTGATCGAGAGCGAGCTGTTCGGCTACGAGCCCGGCAGCTTCACCGGTGCCCGCAGCAAGGGGATGAAGGGCCTGATCGCCCAGGCCGACGGCGGCACCCTGTTCCTCGACGAGATCGGCGACATGCCGCTGCAGCTGCAGACCCGCCTGATGCGGGTCCTGGCCGAGCAGGAGGTGCTGCCCATCGGCGCCAGCCGCCCCGTCAAGGTGGACCTGCGGGTGGTGGCCGCCACCCACCGCGACCTCCGCGAGCTGATCGCCACGGGCCGCTTCCGCGAGGACCTCTTCTATCGCCTGAACGGCGCCAGCCTGCGCCTGCCGCCGCTGCGCGAGCGGGCCGACAAGGGCTACCTGATCCGCCAGATCTTCGCCGAACTCAACCGCGAGCGCGGCGGCCGGGCCCGGCTGCGCGGCGACGCCCCCTGGAGCAGGACCTGCTCTACCGGGCACTCTGCCGGCAACAGTGGAATATCAGCGCCGTGGCCCGAGAACTGGGGCTGTCGCGCCCCACCATCTACCGGCGCATGAAGCGACTGGGCATCGTCCCGCCCAACCAGCAAGACGCCTGGTGATCCCGCGGCACAGCTTTACCGTGCATCTCACCCTACACGCTCTCGCCCCGGGGGTTCGCAGGCCTCCCCCAGCCCCTCCTCCCCCCCCTACGTAGGGAGGGAGGAGAAACCCGGCGTAATACCTAAAACCCACCGACCAACGTTGCCGCCTCGACTAATATCACCCTGCTTAATCCCCTAATCTAGGAATTACTATGAATAGACAGGGAAATCTGCGTCCCTTATATCGCGCCTTGTACGGCATCGTCCTAACCACAGGATTGCCCCTGACCGGAGCCTCGACGCTCGCACTGGCTGCACATACCGTCGACCCGGACACCGTGACACTGGTTGGCAGCTTGCAGAGCGAGCTGGGCTGCGCAGGTGATTGGCAGCCCGAATGCGTCGCGACGACCCTGAGCTCCGATGCCAGCGATGGCGTCTGGCAGGGCAGCTTCGACCTCCCGGCCGGCAATTGGGAGTACAAGGTCGTCCTCAATGGCGACTGGAACGACAACTACGGCGCCGACGGGGAGGCGGACGGTTCGAATATCGCGCTGAACCTTGCCCAGCCGACCACCGTCACCTTTGTCTACGACCCTGCCACCCATGAGATCACCAACGATGACCTGGTATCGGTCGGTAATCTGGGCCTGGCCCGGGCCCACTGGCTGGCCGAGGATACCATCGCCTGGGAGGCGCCCGTGGATGCCGCGGTGACGTTGCACCACGACGCCGACGCCAACCTGACACTGGGGCAGGACGGTGTCAGCGGTGGCCAGGAACTCTCTCTGACCCATGATCCCGCCGGGCTGGAGCCGGTCCTCGCGACCCAGTATCCGCATCTGGCAGGACTGCCGGTGTTCAGGATCGACCCGGCTGCCCTGCCCAGGGTGCCGTCGCTGCTCAAGGGCCAGATTGCCGTCTCCGCCACCGATGGCGACGGCAATCTACTCGACGCCACGGCGCTCCAGATCCCCGGCGTGCTGGATGATCTCTTTCCCTACGGCGGCGAGCTGGGAGTGAGCTTCGATGACGGCATACCGACACTCAGGCTATGGGCGCCGACGGCCCAATCCGTCACCCTGCAACTGTTTACGGATGCCGATCCCGCCACCACCGCCACCGCCCTGCCGATGACCCAGGACCCCGCCACCGGCGTCTGGAGCATCACCGGCGACGCCAGCTGGGACCGCCAGTATTATCTCTACGAGGTGGAGGTCTTCGCCCGCTCCACCGGCCGGGTGGAACGCAACCGGGTGACCGATCCCTATTCTCACGGTCTGGCCGCCAACAGCAGCCGAAGCCATATCGTCAACCTGGACGACGCGGACCTGCAACCCGAAGGCTGGGAGACCCTGGCCAAGCCTGACTTGGCGACCCCGAATGACATCGTGATCTATGAACTTCATGTCCGCGATTTCAGCATCGGCGACCCCACGGTGGCCGAGCCCCTTCGCGGCACTTACCGGGCATTCACCGAAACCGACTCCGCCGGCATGCAGCATTTGCAGGCGCTGGCCCAGGTCGGGCTGACCCATATCCATCTGCTGCCGACCAATGACTGTGCCTCCATTCCCGAGCGGAGAGCCGAGCAACAGGAACCGGAGGGGGATCTTGCTCAGTTCCCGTCCGATTCCGCAGTACAGCAGAAACGGGTGGCGGCCGTGCAGGACCAAGATGGCTTCAACTGGTGTTACGACCCCTTCCATTACACGGTGCCCGAAGGCAGTTACGCCACCGCCCCCGATAGCGAGACCCGCATCCGGGAATTTCGCGAGATGGTCAGGGCCCTGAACGACGCCAACCTCAACGTGGTGATCGACGTGGTCTACAATCACACGCCTGCGGCCGGTCAGGCACAGAAGTCGGTGCTGGACCAGATCGTGCCCGGCTATTATCAACGCCTGGACGCCGACGGCGCCGTGGAGACCAGCAGCTGTTGCCCCAACACCGCCAGCGAGCATGCCATGATGGAAAAGCTGATGGTGGATTCCCTGGTTACCTGGGCCAAGGACTACAAGGTGGACGGCTTCCGCTTTGACCTGATGGGCCATCACATGAAGGACCACCTGCTCCGGGCGCGCGACACCCTGCGGGCCCTGACCCCGGCCGCTGACGGGGTGGACGGTGAGCGGATTTATCTCTACGGAGAGGGGTGGAATTTCGGCGAGGTGGCCGATAACGCCCGGGGTGTCAACGCCACCCAGCTCAATATGGCCGGCACCGGCATCGGCACGTTCAACGACCGCATCCGCGATGCCATCCGCGGCGGCGGCCCCTTCGATGACGCCACCGGCGTCGTCGAGCACCAGGGCTTCATCAATGGCCTGTTCTATGATCCCAATGAGGTCAACTCGGGCAGTCCCGACGAACGAGACGCGTTGCTGCTCGCCGCCGACCAACTGCGCGTGGGCCTGGCCGGCAACCTAGCGGACTATCCTTTCGTTGATCGTAACGGCGATCGGGTCACCGGTAGCGAGGTGGACTATAACGGTGCACCGGCCGGTTATACCGCCGCTCCCCAGGAGGCCATCAACTACGCCGCCTCACACGACAACGAGACGCTGTTCGACATCAACCAGTTCAAGGCGCCTCGGGCGACCTCCATGGCGGACAGGGTGCGCATCCAGAATATGGGCAACAGCTTCATTGCCCTGGGCCAGGGCATCCCGTTCTTCCACGCCGGCCAGGACATGCTGCGCTCCAAGTCCCTGGACCGCAACAGCTATAACTCCGGGGACTGGTTCAATGTGCTGGACTTCAGCTACCGGGACAACGGCTGGGGCCGAGGCCTGCCTCGCGAGGAGTATAACGGGGACAAATGGACCGTCATGGCGCCCTTGCTGGCGGACCCGGCGCTCAAACCGGAACGGCCCTCCATCCTGGCGACCGTCAGGCATTTCCGGGAAGTCCTGGAGATTCGCCAGAGTTCCCCCCTGTTCCGGCTGCCCACGGCAGCGGCCGTCGAGGAACACCTGAGCTTCCTGAACACCGGTCCGTCCCAGATCCCGGGATTGATCGCCATGCGCCTGTCCGATCCTACCGGCGCGGTGGACCCGGCAGTCCAGGAGCTGGTCGTACTGTTCAACGCCAACGATCAGGCGGTAGAGTTCAATGCCCCCGAGTTCCAGGGCCAGCGCTTCAGACTGCACCCGGTACTGGCCGACTCAGCCGACCCGCTGGTCAGGAACGCGACCTTTGCTGCCGCCACTGGAACCTTCGCGGTACCGGGCCGGACCACGGCGGTGTTCCGGCTCCTGGCCAGCGAAGAGCATTGATGAACCACTAGCCCGGATATTTCATCAGGCATGAAAAAGGCGGCTGAAAATCGGTTATGATTCAAGGGCCTAACCCAGAATCAACCGCAACAGCCGCCTTGACGAAATGTACCACGCCGACCGCTTCCTTTCCACGCTGTAAAGGCCACCGGGTCACCGTCGGTTTCGACGGTGGCGAGATCACCTCCGATGGCGGTGCCCTGCTGCTTCGCCAACTGGATCGTGAAATGGGGCTGACCCGCACCAACGCGCGCCGCCTCTATGGCGCCAACGTGCTCGATTTCGAGTTCCTGAGCGACAACGACCTCGACACCATGCGCGAGGACATCGTGAAGCTGCTGGAGATGCGCAAGCAATTCGCCAGCGGCGAACAGGTCGTCACCTATGAGGACCCCAACACCGAAACAGAGTCATAGACAGCACATGTCCGCCCTTACCCAAGGCCATCAGTCTGCCGCTGGTCCTGACGACCTTGGGTAAGTGCGACCCTCGGCGTCGCCCCGAGCGTCACGCCAGGCGCCGCCCCTCGTCATGGGGGCGGCGATGCCGGTATGCTGATCGGGAGCCCCGGCCAGCGCCGGGCATGATGGCTGCCGCGCAGGAGAGCCGATGGCCCAGCAGAACGCCTTCCTCGATGCCTTCGCCCTGATTCTCGGTGGCGATCCCACCCTGCTCGGCATCGTCGCGCTCTCTCTGCAGGTGTCGTTCTCGGCGGCGCTGCTGGCCGCGCTGGTCGGCCTGCCCCTGGGCGCGGCCCTGGCGCTGTGGCACTTCCCGGGCCGCGGGCTGGTGATCGTACTGCTCAACGCCCTGATGGGCCTGCCGCCGGTGGTGGCGGGCCTGGCCGTCTACCTGCTGCTCTCCCGGGCCGGGCCGCTGGGGCAGTTCGGGCTGCTGTTCACCCCCGGCGCCATGGTCATCGCCCAGATGCTGCTGGTGCTGCCGATCATCGCCGCCCTGACCCGCCAGCAGATCGAGGAGCTGCACGCCGAGTATCGCGAGCAACTGCAGTCGCTGGGGCTGTCGCGGCTGCGCCGCATCCCCACCCTGCTGTGGGACGCCCGCTTCGGCCTGCTCACCGTACTGCTGGCCGGCTTCGGGCGTGCCAGCGCCGAGGTGGGCGCGGTGATGATCGTCGGCGGCAACATCGAGGGCGTGACCCGGGTGATGACCACCGCCATCGTGCTGGAGACCGGCAAGGGCAACCTGGCCCTGGCCCTGGGGCTCGGCCTGGTGCTGCTGGTGCTGGTGGCGCTGGTGAACGCCGCCGCCCACCTGGTCAGCGAAACGGCCAGAAGGCGGCTGGGATGAACGACATGCTGCGGCCCGCGCCCCGGCTGGCGACGATTCCGGCCCAGCACTTCGAGGTCGTGAGCCTCGAGTACCGTGGCCAGCGGGTACTGGACGACATCACCCTGAGCCTCGAGGGCTGTCGCCGCACCCTGGTGATGGGCCCCAACGGCGCCGGCAAGAGCCTGCTGCTGCGCCTGGCCCATGGCCTGCTCGCCCCCGGCGCCGGCCGCATCCGTTGGGAGGGCGAGGCACCCCGCCAGGCCATGGTCTTCCAGCGTCCGGTGCTGCTGCGCCGCTCGGCGCTGGCCAACCTCACCCATGCCCTGGCGGTACGGGGCACCCCCCGGCGCTACCGTCGCGCCCAGGCCCTGGAGGCGCTGGAACACTTCGGCCTGATGAGCCTGGCCCAGCGCCCCGCCCGGGTGCTCTCCGGCGGCGAGCAGCAGCGCCTGGCCCTGGCCCGCGCCTGGCTGCTGCACCCCAGGGTGCTGTTCCTCGACGAGCCCACCTCGGCCCTGGACCCGGCCGCCATCCAGGCGGTGGAGAGCGCCGTGCTCGACTTCCACCGCCGCGGCACCCGCATCCTGATGACCACCCACGATCTCCAGCAGGCCCGGCGCCTGGCCGACGAGGTAGTCCTGCTCAGCGCCGGTCGCCTGATCGAGCACAGCCCCGTCGAGCGCTTCTTCCGGGAGCCGCGCAGCGACGAGGCTCGAGCCTTCATCCGCGGCGAACGCATCTGGTGACCCTGCCGAGGATGCCCATGACCCGACTCGTCCTGCTCCGCATGCTGCCGCTCTGCCTCGCCCTTCTCGCCGCGCCGGCCCAGGCCGAACGCCGCCATATCCTCCTCGCCTCCACCACCTCCACCGAGCAGTCCGGGCTCTTCGCCCACCTGCTGCCGCGCTTCCACGCGGCCACCGGCATCGCGGTCCGGGTGGTGGCCGTGGGCACCGGCCAGGCCTTCGCGATCGCCCGGCGCGGCGACGCCGATGCCCTGCTGGTCCACGACCCCGAGGGCGAGGAGGCCTTCGTCGCCGACGGCTACGCCACCGAACGCGCCGATGTGATGGTCAACGACTTCGTGATCATCGGCCCCGCCGAGGATCCGGCCGGCATCGCCACCGCCGAGTCGGCGACCGAGGCCTTCGCGCGGATCGCCGACGCCGCGGCCCCCTTCGCCTCCCGCGGCGACGACAGCGGCACCCACCGCGCCGAACGGCGCCTCTGGGAGGCCACGGGGATCGCCCCCGCCGCCCCCTGGTACCGCGAGCTGGGCAGCGGCATGGGCCCGACGCTCAACACCGCCGCGGCCATGGACGCCTATGTGATGAGCGACCGCGCCACCTGGACCACCTTCGCCAACCGCCAGAGCCTGGTGCTGCTCTTCGCCGGCGACGCGGCGCTGTTCAACCAGTACGGCAGCCTCCTGATCGACCCCGAGCGCCACCCGCACCT
>NZ_CP071922.1:2142841-2145589 GCF_017584085.1 Halomonas sp. BM-2019 | reverse complement strand
CGTTGGCGTGACCTCGCCACAACAGAGCACCCATCAAATTGGTACGATTGGCTGGGCCGATGCAGAGCTGGCGGAGAAAGCGCTCGAGCTCGCGAATAAAGCCTACCCACGTTGGACCAATACCGACGTCAATGTCCGCGCGGAAGCCCTTGAGAAGCTGGCTGATTTGCTCGAAGAGCATCTCCATGAATTGATCGCACTGTGTACATTGGAAGCAGGTAAAACACTGCAAGACGGTATCGATGAAGTGCGTGAAGCAGTCGATTTCTGTCGTTACTACGCCATACAAGCACGCAAGCTCATGGGTGCGGGTGAGAAATTGCCTGGACCAACGGGTGAGACCAATGAGTTGTTTGTGCAAGGCCGCGGTACCTTTATCTGTATCAGCCCTTGGAACTTCCCATTAGCAATCTTCTTGGGCCAAGTCACAGCGGCACTCGCGACCGGAAACTGCGTCATTGCAAAACCAGCTGAACAGACTGGCTTAGTTGCCTATCGTGCAGTTCAGCTTGCCATTGAAGCGGGTATTCCAGGCGATGTCCTGCAGTTCCTTCCAGGCAAGGGTGCCGAAGTCGGCTCATATTTAGTCAGCCAAGAAAGTATCGCTGGTGTATGTTTCACCGGTTCAACGAATACCGCCCAAGCTATCAATCGTGCACTTGCTGCTCGGACCGGCGCACTTGTGCCTCTGATTGCCGAGACTGGCGGACAGAACGCCATGCTCATCGATTCCACAGCGTTGCCAGAGCAGGCGGTGACAGATATCGTGGCCAGTGCATTCAAAAGTGCAGGACAACGTTGCTCAGCGCTGCGCGTTCTTTTCGTGCAAGACGATGTCGCAGATCGCATCATTGAGTTGCTGAAAGGCGCTATGCAGGAGCTTCTGGTTGGCGATCCGATTGACCACAAAACCGACGTAGGTCCTGTGATCGATGGCATTGCAAAAACGAATCTCGAGCAGCACATCATTGACATCCAGCATGTGGGCAAATTGATTTCCGAATCACCGATGCCTGAATACACGAAGGGCGGGACCTTTGTCACCCCAACGGCCATTGAAATTGACAGCATCAATCAATTGCACCGAGAAAACTTCGGTCCAATTCTCCACGTCATTCGTTTCAAGCGTGAAAACTTGGATCAGGTGATTGATGACATCAACAATACTGGCTTTGGTCTGACGTTTGGTATTCACAGCCGCAACGAGACCTTTGCATACGATGTTGCGAAGCGAATTCAAGTTGGCAACGTTTACATCAATCGCAACCAAGTAGGTGCTGTGGTCGGTGTACAGCCATTTGGTGGCCGCGGATTGTCGGGCACTGGCCCCAAAGCAGGGGGCCCACATTACCTGTATGCGTTCATGACAGAGAAAACCTTTACCGACAACATTACTGCGGTCGGCGGGAATGCTACCTTGCTCTCGTTAGGTGAGTGACTGCTCCCCGCCCTAAGCGCTAAAGCGCCACGGGCGAGGCTTCCAACTTCTCAGGCAGCGGCGAGTGCTTGACTCGTCTTACGCTTGCCTCCATTGGCAGAGACCGACAGTCCTGCGGCCTTTAATTTCAAAATACCCTGTGCTCGAATGTTCAGCGCAGCATTGATGTCTCGATCATGCCTGATTGAACAAGCAGGACACTGCCAGTCGCGCACTTTAAGCGACAACGATTCCAGCTTGTGTCCACAGCAGGAGCAGGTTTTAGAGCTGGCGAACCATTGGTCAATTTTAACCAGATGCTTGCCTTGCGCTTTAGCCTTGTATTCCAGCTTTTGAATCAAGCCTGACCAACTGGCATCGGCAATGTGCTTGGACAGTTTCCTGTTCTTCAGCATGTTTTTGACTTTGAGTGTCTCGACAATCACCGCTTGGTTTTCGTCAATAAGTTGCCGAGATAGCTTGTGCTGAAAATCAGCACGAGCATTGGCCAGACGCTGATGCGCCTTGGCGAGTTTAAGTCGGGCTTTGGCGCGACCTTTGCTACCTTTCTGGCAGCGTGATAAGGCTTTTTGTTTACGGCGCAGGTTCGTGCTGGCTTGTTTCAAAAAGCGTGGGTTCAGTTCTTTCTTGCCACTTGAGTCAATGGCTAGGTGTGCTAAACCCATATCCAGTCCCAGCACCCGATCTGCATTCAGCCTTTGCGTGGGCGCGAGAGATTCTTGCCCATCTTCATGCAGCAGTGAGGCATAGTATTCACCCGTCACGGTTCGGGACAGGGTGATGCTTTTCAGTTTTCCTTCAACCTTGCGATGAATCCGCGCTCTGATGGGCTGCTTTAACTTCGGCACTTTGATCCAATCCTCACCACAATCAACGTTCATGCAGTGATAGCTGGATTGCCTGCCGTGCTTGCGCTTGAATTTGGGATAACGAGAAGTCAGTTTAGGATCAAAGAAACTTTGAAAGGCTTTATCCAGATTGATACACGCCTGCTGGAGTGCAATTGAATCAAAGTCTTTGAGCCAGTGATACTTGCGAGATTTCTTCGCAACAGCCAACAGCGGTTTGAGGTCTTTTTTGGCCTTAAGCTTCAGGCCGCTACGCTTGTACTGGCTGCTGATGATGTGCAAAGCCTTGTTATACGCAAAGCGCACAGCGCCGAACTGACGGTTTAAAAACTCCGCCTGCTCAGGTGTGGGATAGATGCGTACTTTCGTGGCCTTCAACATCGTTACTCCAGTACTGTTTTTATATACAGTATTCTTGCACATGCGTTCGGCTTAATCAAGACCGTTCACGACATTAAAACC
>NZ_CP071922.1:2139779-2142741 GCF_017584085.1 Halomonas sp. BM-2019 | reverse complement strand
CCTAGCGCACATGCACCACCGTGAACATTAACCTTGTCCGCGTCTAACTGCATGTCGTGAATGGCAATCATGGTGACCATAGCGAACGCTTCGTTAATTTCCCAAACGTCAACGTCGTCTTTGCTCCAGCCTGCTTTTTCCAGTGCCTTATTCATAGCGCCAACCGGTGCCATAGTGAACTCTGACGGTTTCTGTGAATGGGTTGCATGGCTGACAATGCGGGCAAGAGGCTGTAAACCACGTGCTTGCGCTTCGCTTTCACGCATGAGCACTAAGGCAGCTGCGCCATCAGAAATGGACGAAGAGTTCGCTGCGGTCACGGTGCCGTCTTTGGCAAATGCTGGACGTAGGCTTGGAATCTTATCAATACGTGCTTTGCCCGGTTGCTCGTCGGTACTGACCGTCACATCACCTTTCCGATCACTGTAGCTCACCGGTGTAATTTCGTCCGCAAACAAACCGTTTGCAATCGCGTCTTGCGCACGAGTCAGTGAACGAATGGCAAAGTCGTCCATCGCTTCACGACTAAAGCCATAGGCATCGGCCGTGTCTTGGGCATAACAACCCATGGCTTTGCCTTCATAGGCATCCTGCAAACCATCGAACATCATGTGATCAAGCACTTGACCATGACCCATGCGGTAACCGCTGCGCGCTTTGTCGAGCAAATACGGTGCGTTGGACATGCTTTCCATACCACCCGCTACGACCACATCGGCAGAGCCTGCTTTGATCAAATCATGACCGAACATCACGGTTTTCAAGCCTGAGCCACAGACCTTATTGATCGTGGTTGCGCCGGTGCCTAGTGGTAAGCCTGCGGCTAACATGGCTTGACGTGCGGGTGCTTGTTTTAAACCGGCAGGTAAAACACAGCCCATAATCACTTCACTGACGTCTTCGCCGGCAAGGCCCGAGCGCTCTATTGCGGCACGAATCGCCTGAGCACCAAGGTCTGGCGCGCTCACGGCACTAAGTTCGCCCATAAAGCCACCCATAGGGGTACGCGCAGCGGCGACAATGACAACTGAATCTGAGCTCATTTCCTTTCTCCTGCTGTAATAAAAATGTTAGGCCGAGCATGCTCAGCACTTTACGTTAACGTAAACTTCGTGATAGCTTAACGCCTGTGAATGCCTCATGGCAAGTGACCATTGGATTCGAATCATGATTAAACCGCAAATTGACACGGCTGAGTTTGAAACAAGCCCAGAACGGGTGCGCCGAACTCAGGACACGTTTAGCATCGGCGACCTCTCGCGTGAGTTTGATATTACGACGCGCAGCATTCGTTTTTACGAAGACCAAGGCTTACTTATCCCAGAGCGTCGCGGCCAGACCCGTATTTATCATCAAAAAGATCGAGTGCGATTAAAACTGATTCTGCGCGGTAAACGTTTAGGCTTTACCCTCGCGGAAACCAAAACCCTTTTTGACATGTATGACCGCGACGGCAGCAGCGTCAATCAATTACAAACCATGTTGCGTTTAATTGAAGACAAAAAATCAGCGCTACGCCAGCAATTAGAAGATATTAAAGTTGTTTTGCATGAACTCACTGCGGTTGAAGCCGGCTGTCGTGCAGAGCTCAATGAAAAATCCAAGGAGTCCCTATGATCAGCATGTATAAACCATTTAATTTTGACCTCGGCGAAACCGCTGACATGATTCGCGAGCAAGTCAATGCCTTTGCCCGTGACGAAATTGCTCCGCGTGCGGCCGAGATCGACGAGAAAAATGAGTTTCCTGCTGACTTATGGCGCAAGTTCGGTGACATGGGCCTTCTCGGTATTACCGTTCCTGAAGAGTTTGGTGGCGCCGAGATGGGCTATCTTGAGCACGTCATCGCGATGGAAGAAATCAGCCGCGCGTCCGCGTCAGTCGGCTTAAGCTATGGTGCGCACTCGAACTTATGCGTTAACCAAATCAAAATTAACGGCTCGCAAGCGCAGAAAGAGAAATATTTACCAAAATTAGTCAGCGGTGAACACGTCGGCGCTCTTGCTATGAGTGAGCCGAATGCCGGCTCGGATGTCGTCAGCATGAAGCTGCACGCCAAGAAAGATGGCGATCATTACATTCTGAACGGCAACAAAATGTGGATCACCAATGGTCCAGACGCTGATGTCTTAGTCGTGTACGCAAAAACTGAGCCGGGTGCCGGTTCAAAAGGAATTACTGCGTTCATTATTGAAAAAGACAACACCCCAGGTTTTAGCACGGCACAAAAGCTCGACAAACTTGGCATGCGTGGCTCTAACACCTGTGAACTAGTATTCGAAGATGCTCGCGTCCCGGCCGAGAACATTTTAGGCGAACTCAATCAAGGCGTGAAAGTCCTCATGAGCGGCCTTGACTATGAGCGTGCCGTTCTGGCTGCTGGCCCGCTAGGTATCATGCAAGCCTGTATGGATGTGGTCGTGCCTTACATTCACGAGCGTGAGCAGTTTGGGCAGTCGATCGGCCAGTTCCAGCTGGTGCAAGGTAAAGTCGCCGACATGTACACCCAAATGAATGCGGCACGCGCGTATGTTTACGCAGTCGCAAAAGCCTGTGACCGCGGCGAAACGACCCGCAAAGATGCTGCTGGGGCGATTCTTTACGCTGCCGAACTCGCCACCAAAATGGCCCTCGACGCGATTCAGTTGCTCGGCGGCAACGGCTATATTAATGAGTACCCGACCGGCCGTTTACTGCGGGATGCTAAACTTTATGAAATTGGTGCTGGCACGTCAGAAATTCGCCGAATGCTGATCGGCCGTGAGTTATTCACCGAATCCAAATAAAAGGAACCGAATTGTGGCCATCCTTACTAGTAAAGTGAATCCGCGCGATGAAGGTTTTTTAGCCAATCGTGAGGCAATGCTTGAGGTCCTTGCTGACTTGCAAGCGAAAGCAGAACAAATTAAACAAGGCGGCGGTAAAAGCTACCAAGAACGTCATGTGGCGCGCGGCAAATTGC
>NZ_CP071922.1:2115385-2139679 GCF_017584085.1 Halomonas sp. BM-2019 | reverse complement strand
CCGGCGGCCCCCTTTTTCGCGGACGAAAGGAGCCGTCCATGACGCTGCTCAGGCACTTCTCAGTGACCGGCCTGCTGGTCGGCACCCTGTTCTTCGCCTTCTCCCTCACCCCCAGCCTGCTGCCGCGGCCCTGGCTGGTCCAGGGGGTGATCAGCGGCCTCTCCTTCGCCGCCGGCTACGGCCTGGGCGTCGGCGGCCACTGGCTGTGGCGCTACCTGGAACTGCCCGAGCCCGGCCCGTACCTCCTGGAGCGCATCAAGCTGGTGGCCAGCGTCTTCTGCCTGCTGACGGCCGGCGTCTTCCTGTGGCGGGCCTCCGGCTGGCAGGCGAGCCTGCACACCCTGATGGGGATGGAGCCGGTGGGCGGTATCCGACCGATCAGCGTGGCCCTGGTCGCCGCGCTGGTGTTCATCGCCGTGCTGCTGCTGGGCCGGCTGTTCCGCCGCACCTTCCGCGCGCTGTCCTGGCGGCTACGCGGCCACGTGCCCCGCCGGGTCTCCCACCTGCTGAGCCTGGTGGCCGCCATCGTGATGTTCTGGGCGGTCATCGATGGGGTGATCTTCGCCCTCACCCTGCGCGCCCTGGACAACTCCTACCAGCAGGTCGACCGCCTGATGCCCGACGACCTGACGCCGCCGGAGGACCCGCAGCTGACCGGCAGCGACGCGTCACTGATCAGCTGGGAGGGACTCGGCCTGCGCGGCCGCCGCTTCGTCGCGGCCACGCCCAGCGCCGACCAGCTGAGCGAGCTCATCGGCACGCCCGCCCGGCGCCCGATCCGCGTCTACGTGGGCCTCAACGCCGCCGAGACCCCCAAAGAACGCGCCGAGCTGGCCCTGGCGGAGCTGATCCGCCTGGGCGGTTTCGAGCGCTCGCTGCTGCTGCTGGCCACCCCCACCGGACGCGGCTGGCTGGACCCCGGCGCCCAGCACACCCTCGAGGCCCTGCACCGCGGCGACGTCGCCACCGTCACCGCCCAGTACTCCTACCTGCCGAGCCCGCTGGCCCTGCTCACCGAGGGCCAGTACGGCGTCGAGATGGCCCGCGCGCTCTTCCAGGCGGTCTACGGTCACTGGTCCGCGCTGCCGGAAGCCGAGCGCCCGGCCCTCTACCTGCACGGCCTGAGCCTGGGCGCGCTCAACTCCGACAGCGCCTTCGACCTCTACGACATCATCGATGCCCCCTTCCAGGGCGCCCTGTGGAGCGGCCCGCCCTTCCGCAGCGAGACCTGGCGCAGCGTCACCGCCGAGCGCGACCCGGGGTCACCGGCCTGGCTGCCGCGCTTCCGCGACGGCCGGGTGGTGCGCTTCATGAACCAGGAGACCGGCCTCACTGACCAGGACGGCGACTGGGGCGACTTCCGCATCGCCTACCTGCAGTACGCCAGCGACCCGGTGACCTTCTTCGAGCCCCGCTCGCTCTTTCGCGAACCCGACTGGATGCGCGAACCGCGCGGCCCGGATGTCTCCCCCGAGCTGCGCTGGTACCCCGTGGTCACCATGCTGCAGCTGCTCGCCGACCTGGCCACCGGCAGCGCCCCACCGGGCTACGGCCACGAGATCGCCGCCGAACACTACTTCGACGCCTGGGTCGCCCTCACCGACCCGGAGGGCTGGTCGGAGGCGGAGCTCGAGCGGCTCAAGGCGCACTTTCGGTCGCCCGCCAGCGAATGATGTCAGCCCGGGGAATCGAACCCGAACAGCCGTCGGGGCGCCTCCTCCAGGATGTACCGGCGGTCATCGGCATCGGCGACCCAGCCGGCCAACCAGTCGAAGGTGTCTCGATAGCTGTGCTTGCCCTCGTGGCGGGTCCAGGGCCAGTCGCTGCCCCATACCAGCCGCTCCCGGCCGAGATGCTCCAGCATCGCCCGCACATGGGGCCGGAGATCCCGCACCGGGGAGCGATAGGGCGCCGACAGCTTGACCCAGGTGCGCCCGGAGCGGCCCGCCTCCAGCAGCAGGCGAAAGCCATCGTCGGCATAGGGATCGCCGTCCACCGGCAGCCCCAGATGATCGATGACCAGGGTGACGCCATGCTCATGCAGTGCGGGGAAGAGTTCGGGCAGGCGATCCCCCTCCAGATGCAGCTCCAGATGCCAGTTCAGCGCCTTGAGACGATCCAGGAAGTCGATCCAGCGGGGATCGTCCAGATCGGGTAATGCCGCACGCCGCTCGATGAGATTCCAGCGCACGCCCACGATGCCGGCGCCAGCCAGGGCCTGCATCTCGCCCAGGGAGGCCTGCTGCGGCAGCTGTACCACCCCCCGGAAGTTCTCACCCAGCCTGGCCAGGAGCTCCAGCAGTTCACGATTGTCATGCCCCAGGAAACTGGGCTGCACGAGTACGCCGCCGGCCAGCCGGCAATCATCCAGATAGCCCTGCCACTCGGGGAGCGGCGCCGGCCGCGACGGTCGATAGTTGGACCCACTGGCTTCATCCACCCGCGCATAGACGTGGGCATGGCAGTCAAATCCTCGCTTCACACTCGGTTCCTCTCGATCTGGTCATCCGCCGCCGGCACCCGACCCGCCGGGTGGTGATTAGACTTAAGTCTAGTTCTCTAGAGAACTAGTTGACTAGAAGTATACACTGGTCTTTAGTGACAGCAACAAGGCAACGGACACCCGCCGGGAGAACCCCCTCATGCAAGCGCTACCCAAGACCCGCACCGATGGACGTCTCCCGCTGTACGCCCGGCTGCGCGATCAACTGGCCTCTCGGATCGCCAATGGCGAGTGGTCCCCCGGCGACATGATTCCCTCCGAGAACCGCCTCGCCGAGGAGTATGGGGTCGCCCTGGCCACCATGCGCATGGCGCTGAAACAGCTCGTCGACGAAGGCCTGCTGGAGCGCCGCCGCGGTACCGGCACCTTCGTCAAGCAACCGGCCTTCCGCGCCGACCTGTTCCGCTTCTTCCATGTCCACGATGTCGACGATCCGGCCGGTTCGGTGATCCCCGAGAGCCGGATCCTCTCCCGCCAGGAGGTCGCCCTGCCCCCCGAGGTCAGGCAGGCCTTCGGCGAGGAGACCACCACAGGCTGCCTCAAGCTGGAACGCGTGCGTCTCTGGTCCGGCGTCCCCCTGCTGTTCGAGGAGATCTACCTGCGCCTGCCCGATTTCGATGGACTCTTGTCACTGGATCCCAAGGAGATGGGGCCGCTGCTCTACCCGGTATTCCTGCAGGAATGCGGGATCCTCGTCGCGTCGGCGACGGATGAGCTTTCGTTCGGCACCGCCACCGAGGCCAGCGCCAGACACCTGGAGCTGCCCGAGGAGTCGCCGGTCGCCGTCATCGAGCGCATTGCGCGCAACCCGGTGGGCCGGGTGATCGAGTATCGCCGCGTGCATGGCCGCCCCGAGCGGTTCCGCTATCGCATCACCCTCGGCGAACAGCCCACCTGATCCGACACCCGGTCCCCCACGCCACCCCCGATCCACACCACAGGTACAACAAATGAAAACCACGCTGCTCTGCACCGCCGCCGCCATCTCCACCCTGGCCTTCACGCCCGCCATGGCGAGCGATTACCCCAACCGTCCCATCGAGATCATCGTGCCGGCGCCGGCCGGCGGGGGCACGGACAACGTGGCACGGATGCTCAACCAGTACCTGCAGGAGGAACTGGGCCAGGCGGTCGCCGTGCTCAACGTCGCCGGCGGCGGTGGCGCCATCGGCGTCAACCAGTTCGCCCGCGCCCGCCCCGATGGCTATACGCTGCTCTCGACCTGGAACAGCCCGATCACCACGGTGCCGCACATGCAGCGCGTCCAGTACTCCTACGAGACGCTGACCCCCATCATCAGCACCTCGCAGAGTGCCTACACCCTGTGCGTCGCGCCGGACTTCCCCGCGGATAGCGGCGAGGAGTTCCTCGCCGAGCTGCAGGCCAACCCCGGCCGGTACACCTACGGCAACGATGGGGTCGGCGGCACCATGCGCCTGGCCGCCGAGCGCATCTTCGAGGCCTACGACATCACGGCCCGTCCCATCCCCTTCGGCGGCGCCGGCGAGACCCTGCAGAACTTCCTCGGCGGCCACGTCGACATCTACGGCGGCTCCATCACCCCGGTGCTGCCCTACGTCGAGGATGGTCAGGCCAAGTGCCTGCTGGTCACCTCCGCCGATGACAACGAGGCCCTGCCCCAGGCGTCCGGGCTCGCCGCCCTGGGCCATCCGGAGCTGGAGACCGTGCTCTGGCGCATGATGCTGGGCCCGGAGGGCATGGCGGAGGAGCGCACCGAGGCAGTCGCCGACGCCGTGGCCCGTGCCGTGGAGCACCCGGCCTTCCAGGAGTTCCTGGCCGCCCAGGGCGAAACGCTCAACCTGGTGCGCGGGGAGGAGCTGCGCGAGCGGCTGCGGCTGGAAACGGCAGCCATCGGCGAGACCCTCGAAAGCCTCGGCCTGAAACAACACTGACCCGTGCCGGCACCGGGAGCCCTCATGCCCATGCACTACCGAGACCTCTTCTCTGGCATCGCCTTCCTCATCATCGGCATCACGACCGCCTGGATGGGGAAGGGCTTCTTTGCCGACGCCGCTTACGTTCCCATCGGGGCGGGTGCCCTGATGGGGCTGTTCGCACTGCCGCTGATCTGGCGGGCCGCGGTGGGCCTCCTGGCCGGACGCGCCACCAGCCAGCCGGTCATGGCCCTGGTGGATCACCCCGGGCGGTTCGCGGCCACCCTGGCCTGCTGCCTGGTCTATTACGTGGCCCTGCCGACCGTGGGCTTCTATACCACCAGCGCCCTGTTCATCCTGCTGCTGGCCCTGGTGCTGGGAGAGCGGCGCCCCCTCGTGGTACTGGGCATCACCCTGGGCTTCATCACCCTGCTCTATGGCCTGTTTGCGGTGGTGCTCAAGCGCCCCCTGCCCGTCGAGTTCTTCCTCGCTTACTAGATAGGGGTTAGCGTCATGTTCGAATCACTGTTCCAAGCGCTGCCCGTGGCCCTGCAGTTCGGCTCGCTGATCAGCCTGGTCGTCGGTACCCTCGCCGGCATCCTGATCGGCGCCCTGCCCGGCCTCAATCCGGTGATGGCCATCGCCCTCATGCTGCCGCTGACCTACGGCTTCGACCCCATCATCGCCCTGGGCCTGGTCGCCGGCATCTATAACGGCTCCATGTACGGCGGCGCCATCCCCGCCATCCTGCTGAGGATTCCCGGCACCCCGGCCGCCATCGCCACCACCTTCGATGGCTATCCGATGACGCGCAACGGCCAGGGCGGACTGGCCCTGAAGACCGCCTGCTGGTCCTCGGCCGTCGGCGGTATCATCAGCGCCCTGGCCCTGATGAGTATTTCTGGGTGGCCGTCTTCGGCCTGGTCAGCATCGCCATGCTGGTCGGCAAGGACATCAGCAAGGGCATGCTCGCCGCCTTGCTCGGCGTCATCATCGGCCTCGTCGGGGTCGATGCCATCAGCGGCGCCGAACGCTACACCTTCGACACCCTCTATCTGGTGGGCGGGTTCGAGCTGCTCATCGTGCTGATCGGCCTCTATGCCGTGCCGCCGGTGCTGGAAATGGCGGAGAAGCGCAACGAGTCCTACTTCAATGCCGACAGCTTCCGGGTGACGGCCAGCGGCGGCAGCCTGGGCCTGCTGCGTCGTCACTGGCGTACCTGGAGCCGCTCATCGCTGATCGGCGTCGCCGTGGGCATTCTGCCCGGTGCGGGCGGCAACCTGGCCGCGCTGCTCAGCTACAACGAAGCCAAGCGGAGAGCCCCGGACCCCGACACCTTCGGCACCGGCAACCCCACCGGCATCGCCGCGGCCGAATCCGGCAACAGCGCCGACAATGCCTCGGCCATGATCCCCTCGTTGACGCTGGGCATTCCCGGCAACCTGGTCGCCGCCCTGGTGCTCGGTGCCCTGATGATCCACGGCCTCCAGCCCGGTCCCCAGCTGTTCACCCGCTCGCCCGATGTGGTCTTCGGCTTCATGTGGCAGATGCTGCTGACCGCCATGCTGCTGCTGCTGCTCGGGGGCATGGTCGCCACTCGCCTGTTCGCCCAGGTGTTGCGCATGCCCTCGGCGCTGCTGGTGCCCACGACCCTGGTGTTGATGGCGGTAGGGGTCTACACCGTGAACGGCAACGTCATGGACCTCTATGTGATGCTGGCCTTCGGCCTGGTCGGCTACCTGCTCAACCGGCTCGCCTTTCCCCTCGCCCCGGTGGTGCTCGGGGTGCTGCTCGGCCCCATGGCCGAACAGAACCTGCGTCTCTCCCTGCTGATCTCCCAGAATGACTGGGCGGCGCTCTTCACCCGCCCCATCTCCCAGGGGATCATCGCCCTGCTCGCCCTGGTGGTGCTTTCCCAGTTGTGGCAGGCCCTCCGCTCGCGTCGGCCATCACAGCATCGAGGCACCTGAATGTGCCAGCAGTCGATAGCGGCGCTGGATAAGGTGTCACGCTGAGGCCGAGTCACGAGGTGTTCCATGAAAGCGCTGGTCGTCGAAGACAATCCCAACCTGGCCTCCTCCATCGCCGCCTTCCTCACCGAGGCGGGCTTCCGGGTGGAGACCTGCGACGATGGCCGGGCCGCCGAGCAGTGGCTGCGCCACCTCTCCTTCGATCTGATCCTGCTCGACCTGGGGCTGCCCAACCTGGATGGCATCCATGTGCTGCGTCGGCTGCGCGCCCGCCAGGACAAGACGCCGGTGCTGATCATCTCGGCCCGGGACGACCTCGACCAGCGGGTGCTGGGCCTGGAGGAAGGCGCCGACGACTACCTGGGCAAGCCCTTCTCCCTGGTGGAGGTGGTGGCCCGGGCCAAGGCTCTGGTGCGCCGCGCCAAGCAGTTCGGCGAGAACAGCCTGCAGTGCGGTGGGTTGGAGCTGCCCCCGGGCAGCCCCACCGTGCTGGTCGACGGCGAGGCAGTGGCGCTGCATCGCCGCGAGCGGGAGGTCCTGGAGTACCTGCTGATCAACCAGGGGCGCCTGGTCAGCAAGGCACAGATCGTCGACCGCCTCTCCGACCTGGACGATGCGATCACTCACAGCGCCGTGGAGACCTACATCTCCCGGCTGCGCAAGAAGATCGGCAGTGCCGCCCAGTTGCGCACCGTGCGCGGCCTCGGCTACCTCCTCGATGCCGGAGACGCTCGACAATGACCTCGATTCGCCTCCGCCTGCTGCTGTGGATCGGCCTGCCCTTCAGCCTGGTGGGCATCCTGACCCTGGTGGCGAGCCAGGTGGTGCTCTCCCGCCAGATCAACGAGACCTTCGACGACATGCTGCTCAATGCCGCCGAGCGGCTGGAGCGTCGCATCCACTCGGTGGATGGCGAACTGCGCATCAACATGCACTACTTCAGCATCAGCACCCTGGGCAGCCGCGGGGAGGGCAAGATCTTCTATCGGATTCGCGACGACGCCGGCAACATGCTGGCCGGCTTCGATGGCCTGGAGCCCCCCCCGACCAACACCAGCACGCCGGTCTTCTACGACACCCGCTACGCCGGCAACAGCCTGCGTGCCGTCGCCCTCACCTTCCCGGTGCGCCGCACCAACCTGGAGAGCGAGATCGAGGTGATCGTCGCCGAGTCCACCGAGCCACGCAATGCCCTGATCCACGACTTCCTGTTCACCCTCTTCAGTCTGGTCGCCATCGGCGGGCTGCTGGCGATCTCCATCGCCCTGCTGGCGATCCACCAGGGCCTGGCGCCATTGCGCGCCATCAGCCGATCGTTGCGCCGACGCTCACCGAACGATCTGGACCCCATCGAGGCCCGGGTCCCCCGGGAGGTCATCACCCTGGTGGCCAGCATCAACGGCCTGATGGCGCGCATGCGCCAGAGCATCCTCAACACCCAGCAGTTCAATGCCGATGTCTCCCACCAGCTGCGCACCCCGGTCTCGGAGATCCGCGCCCTGGCGGAGGTCACCGCGCGTCGCTGCCCGGACCCGGCGCTGCGCCACCCCCTGGAGGAGATCGGGCGCATTGCCGAGGAGGCCGGCTACACGGTGCAGCAGCTGCTGACCCTGGCCAAGACCCGCCACGAACTGGTGGATACCCAGGCCCTGGCGCCGGTGGCCCTCAGCGAGGTGTGCCGGGAGGCCTGCGCCGAGGCGACCGCACGCATCTACCAGCGCGGCCAGGAGCTGGAGTTCATCGAGCAGGAAGCCGGCGAGGTGCTCGGTGATCCGGTGCGGCTGCGCTGGCTGGTCCAGAACCTGATCGACAATGCCAGCCAGCATGCCGGCGGCGAGGCGCCCTATCGCGGCACCATCCGCGTGCGCGCCTACTCGCAGGACGGTGCCCCGACGCTGAGCGTTGCCGATGACGGCGTGGGCGTGGCCGCCGACGACCTGTCGCGGCTCACCGAACGCTTCTATCGCGCCAGCCCGGCGACCCCGGGCAGCGGCCTGGGCCTGGCCATCGTTGCCGAGGCGCCTCGACTTCGCCAGCCCCCCGGGCGAGGGGCTGACCGTCAGCGTGGCCTTTCCGTCGCGGCGCGACGGCGGCGCGCCAGGGCGATCAACGGGGGCGTGAGCAGGATCAGCAGCAGCAGGCGCAGCACATGGTGGGAGACCACGTAGACCGGGTCGATCTCCAGCGCCACGGCGATCACCGCCATCTCGCCGACGCCGCCGGGCAGCAGCGCCAGCAGCACCGCCGCGAAGGGCAGCGCGGTCAGGCTCGACACCGCCCAGGCGGTGATCACGGCCATCCCCACCGCATAGGCCCCGAACAGCAGCCCGTACCGCCCCACCTGGAGCAGCCGCGTCCAGGAGGTGCCCGAGAAGCGCGAGCCCACCGAGCTGCCCAGCACCAGGAAGGTCAGGACCAGCAGCAGGTCGGGCAGCGCCACCCCGTGGCCGAGGCTCGCCATGGCCGCCCCCACGGTGATGGGCCCCAGGAACTCGGGGATCGGCAGGCGCAGCCGCCGCCCCAGCCAGGCGCAGGCCGGGGCCAGCGCCAGCAGGTAGAGATCCCCCCAGCGCAGGCCATTGCCCTCCCCCAGTGCGACCCCGCCGGCGAGATGGTTCGCCAGCAGGGCGGCAGACGCGACCACCATCACCAGGCGCATGGCGTGGGTGATGGCGATCCAGCGCACATCGGCGCCGAGTCTCTCGGCGAGGATGACGGCGCCGTTCATGCTGCCCGGGAAGGCACAGAAGAGCGCGCTGAGCCGGCTCATGCCGCTCAGCGCGAAGAGCCAGCGCCCGCCCAGCAGCATCAGCCCCATGTAGCCGAGCATGGCCAGCACGCTGGGGTACCAGGTGAGCAGCTGTGACAGCTCGCCCAGATCGATGCGGTTGCCGATGAAGAGCCCGAGCATGGCGATGGCGCCGCGATGCAGGCGCGGGTCGATCCCCGCCCTCACCCCGGCCAGGGAGGCCGCCAGCACCAGGAACAGCGGCCCCAGCATCCAGGCCAGGGGCAGCGCGGCCTGGGTGGCGAGCACGCCCCCCAGGCCACCGATCAGCAGGGTCAGACCAGTACGTTTGGGCACCGCTCAGGCGCCGACGGTCTTCTTGCGCCGCTTGATCAGGCTCAGCAGGTGCCGGCCAAACAGCGACACCAGCAGCAGCCCCAGGATGAGCAGGGTCGCCGGACGCTCCAGCACATAGCTCAGGTTGCCACCGCTGATCTGGTAGGAGTGCAGCAGCGACTTCTCCGCCATGGCCCCCAGCAGCATGCCGATCACCGCCGCCGGCACCGAGTAGCCGTAGTGGCGGAAGATCCAGCCCACCAGGGCGAACACCAGCACGGTGGCCGGCCCGGTCATGTTGCCGGTGAGGCCGAAGGAGCCCATCACCGCCAGCACCAGCACCGAGGGAATCAGGTAGCGCATCGGCACCTTGACGATATTGGCCAGCAGCGGGATGAACAGCAGGCCGACGATCACCAGCAGGAAGACCTGGGCGAAGTTGGCGAAGATGATGGCGTAGACCACATCGGTCTGCTCACGGATGAACTGCGGCCCGCCGGTGATATTGTGCATGGCGAAGGCCGCCAGCATCACCGCGGTGGCACCGCCGCCCGGAATGCCCAGCGCCAGCAGGGTCGCCATGGAGCCCGCCTCGGAAGTGCTGTTGGCGGATTCCGAGGCCACCACGCCCTTGGGGTTGCCCTTGCCGAAGGAGGACGGATCCTCGTCGCGGCGCTTGGTCTCGACATAGGAGAGCAGGTTGGAGACCGACGACCCCACCCCCGGCACGGCGCCGACGAAGACGCCCAGCAGGCCGCCGCGCAGCATCACCTTGGGATAGCGCAGGGCAAGCCGGAAGCCGCGGAAGATCTCGCCGATGCGCACCTTGCGGGAGGCCTCGGCCTCGACGATGTAGCCCTTGTTGGCCAGCTTGAACAGCTCCGAGGCGGCGAACATGCCCATCATGGCGGGAATCACCGGCACGCCATCGAGCAGGTAGGTCTGCCCCATGGTGCCGCGCGCCATGCCCAGCTCATTGAAGCCGATGGTGCCCACCAGCAGGCCGACGAAGCCCGCCACCAGACCCTTGCGCACCTGTTCGCCCTTGAGGCTGGCGATCAGCGTCATGCCCCACAGGATCACCACGAACATCTCGGCCGGGCCGAGCTTGAGGACCATCAGCGAGAGCGGCTGGATCATCACGAACAGGATCAGATAGCCCATCAGTACGCCGAGCACCGACGACATCAGGGCCACGCCCAGCGCCTCGTTGTGGCGACCCTGGCGGGCCATGGGATAGCCATCGAAGGCCGTGGCGATCGCTGAGGAGGTGCCGGGAATATTCATCAGGATCGCCGGGATACCGCTGCCGAAGGAGCCACCGGTGAAGATGGCCGTCAGGAACAGCATCGCCTGCACGAAATCCATGTAGAGGGTCATGGGCAGGAAGATCGCCATGGCCATGGAGATCTGCAGCCCCGGCGTGGCCCCGAAGATCAGGCCGATGATGATCCCCGGAACTACCACCATCCAGGGACTGAAATTGGTGAAGAGCAGCGAGAGCGCCTGCTCGACCGCAACGAAATCGATCATGGGGGTCTCCTCCGGTCAGCCTTCGAGCAGCAGCATGGGCATGGGATACGGCAGCATGTAGGCGAAGAAGAACGCCACACCGAAGCCGAACGCCAGGCTGAACGCGACCAGCAGCGGCCAGTTGCGCTCCCCTTTCATGACCAGGAACAGGGCGATGAAGAGCACGGTGGCGATATCGAAGCCCAGCGTTTCGAGGCTGATGACATAGGCGGCAAAGAGCGCCACCACGGGCAGCGTCTTGAACAGCGGCTCATCGGCCTCGGGCCGGGCCAGCAGGGTGCCCTGCCGCCAGCGCATCGCCAGCTCCAGCAGCACGATGCCGAGCACCACGAGGGAGAGCGGCAGGATCAGCAGAAGGTTCTGAACGGCCGAGGAGACCCGGATGGCATCCATCAGATACCACAGGGTAAAGCCGGCCAGGGCCATGAGGACCAGCAGGTCCCCATAGTCGCGTTGTTTGACGGACATGGGTGAACTCCTGGCCCCGTCGGACGTGGCCGACGGGGCGACGATCACGGGAAGGCGAGGATCACTTCAGCAGGTGGGCGTACTGCTCGAAGACCTGGTAGTTGGAGAGCATCAGTTCGTTGGAGCGCTCCGGCCCCACCCAGACGCCACCGATATCGCTGGCCTCCAGCTGCTCCTGCAGGTCCTTGCGGGCCAGGGCATTCTTGACCGCGTCGGAGAGCACCTCATAGCGCTCCGGATACTGACGCTCGAACTCGCTGGTCACGGCAAAGCCGCGCATGGAGCCCTGCAGGACCGTCACCTCGATGTCCATGGGCTCGAGCGCCTCGTTGATGGGGGGAGCGTCCCACTGGTCGATCCGCTCATCGTTGACGATGGCCAGCGGGGTCAGGAACTCGCGGATCCCCTCGCTGCCCTGGGCGCTGATGGAGGTGAAGTGCACCTGGCCGCCGGCGACGGCAGAGCGCGCCTCGCCGCCGCTGTTGTAGGTCACCAGGTTGAGGTTCTGCTGGGGGATGCCGGCCTGGTCGAGCAGCATCCGGATCATCAGGTGGCCGGCGGAACCTTGCACCACCGAGCCGCGCACCTGGCCGGGGTTGTCGCGAATCTCCTCCAGCAGCGAGGGCAGGTCCTCGAAGCCGCTGTCCTTGTTGGCAGCGATCAGGTCCAGGTCGAACCACTGGAAGTTGAGGAAGGAGAAGTCCTCGATGTCGTACTGGGCGCCACCGTTCAGGATGGTGTTTGTCAGGTAAGGGGCGAAGGTGGACGCGTAGATCGTATAGCCATCGTCCGGCCGCGACAGGATGTAGTTCGCGGACACCTGGGTGCCGGCACCGGGGCGGTTGGTGACGCGAACCGGCACGCCCAGCTCCTCGGCCAGGTGCGTGGACATGGCCCGCGTCATGCGGTCGGCACTGCCGCCGGTACCGAAGCCCACCACCAGGTCGATGGGACGATCCGGGTAATCGTCAGCCGCCACCGGAGCTGTCATCGCCAGGGAAACCAGCATGGCCGACGCAGCGCCGGTTATCAGGGTCTTGGGCAGGAGTTGATCGAACATGGCGTAGGCATCCTCATTGTTAGATGGTGTCCGGGTCGTCGCCCGGACACCGAGACTCTAGAGGGCCAAGCTGTCACCAAGCTTGCATACCGCCATGCTTAGACCAATGTCTAAGCGCGTTCGGGCAACCACTCATCTTATCTCGGCATCGAGCCCAGGTAGCACGTGCTCGGAGAGCACGGCGAGCCCCATGCCCGCTGCCACGCCGACCCGAACAATGGCAACCTGGGCTGGTCCCTCTACCACCAGCTGATCGGCTGGCAGGCCGGGTAGGCCCCGCCCCCTATCGACATTCGTCGTAGGGGGCAAAAGCCGCACTTTACGTTAACGTCAACCTGACCTAGTCTTGTGCCATCACGGTTTCACCACCCGACACGACCCGTTGTGCCCGCCTGGGGCCACCCTAACGCCCAGGCGCCACGACACCCGACAAGAACGGAGCCCCCGCCCATGCTTACGCCCTACAAGCCCCTCGACTTCGGCCTCGACGACGAACTGAACATGCTGCGCGACCAGGTCAACGCCTTCGCTCGCGACGAGATCGCCCCGCGCGCCGCCGAGATCGACGAGAAGAACGAGTTCCCCAACGACCTGTGGCAGAAGTTCGGCGACATGGGCCTGCTCGGCATCACCGTGCCGGACGAGGATGGCGGCAGCGGCATGGGCTACCTGGCGCACTGCATCGCCATGGAGGAGATCTCCCGAGCCAGCGCCTCGGTGGGCCTCTCCTACGGCGCCCACTCCAACCTCTGCGTCAACCAGCTCAAGATCAACGCCAATGCCGAGCAGAAGGCCAAGTACCTGCCCAAGCTGATGAGCGGCGAGCACGTCGGCGCGCTGGCCATGTCCGAGCCGGGTGCCGGCTCCGACGTGGTCTCCATGAAGCTGCGCGCCGAGAAGCGCGGCGATCGCTACGTGCTCAACGGCAACAAGATGTGGATCACCAACGGCCCCGACGCCGATGTGCTGGTGGTCTACGCCAAGACCGACCCGGAGGCGGGATCGAAGGGGATTACCGCCTTTATCATCGAGGAGGGCATGCCCGGCTTCTCCACCGCCCAGAAGCTCGACAAGCTCGGCATGCGCGGCTCCAATACCTGCGAGCTGGTGTTCCAGGACTGCGAGGTGCCGGAAGAGAACGTGCTGGGCGAGGTGGGCAAGGGGGTGCGCGTGCTGATGAGCGGCCTCGACTACGAGCGCACCGTGCTCGCCGCCGGCCCCATCGGCATCATGCAGGCGGCGCTGGACATCGTGGTGCCCTACGTCCACGAGCGCAAGCAGTTCAACCAGTCCATCGGCGAGTTCCAGCTGGTGCAGGGCAAGATCGCCGACATGTACACCACCCTGAACGCCTGCCGCGCCTACCTCTATGCGGTGGCGGCGGCCTGCGACCGCGGCCAGACCTCCCGCAAGGACGCCGCCGGCGTGATCCTCTACTGTGCGGAGAAGGCCACCCAGGTGGCGCTTGACGCCATCCAGCTGCTCGGCGGCAACGGCTACATCAACGAGTACCCGACGGGCCGCCTGCTGCGCGATGCCAAGCTCTACGAGATCGGCGCCGGCACCAGCGAGATCCGCCGCATGCTGATCGGTCGTGAGCTGTTCAACGAGTCTGCCTGACAGGCCACCGGCTCCCTGTAGGAGCCCGATTCATCGGGCGATTGGCGCCGTCAGGCGCCCCGCTGACCAGCCACCGCTACGCGGCGGGTCGCCCGGGAACGGATATTCCAGCGTTGATAGATAAATTCAAGGATTCGCCATGAGCATCCTGCAGACCCAGGTCAATCCCCGCAGCGACGGCTTCCAGGCCAACGAGGCTTCGATGCGCCACGAGGTGATGAAGCTGCGCGAGCTGACCGCGGCCATCGCCCAGGGCGGCGGCGAGAAGGCCCGCGCCCGCCACGAGTCCCGCGGCAAGCTCTTCGTGCGCGACCGCATCGACCACCTGATCGACGAGGGCTCGCCCTTCCTGGAGTTCTCGGCGCTGGCCGCCCATGAGGTCTACGACTCCGCGATCCCCGCCGCCGGCGTGGTGACGGGCATCGGCCGCGTCAGTGGCGTAGAGTGCGTGATCGTCGCCAACGACGCCACCGTCAAGGGCGGCACCTACTTCCCGCTGACCGTGAGGAAGCATATCCGCGCCCAGGAGATCGCCCGCAAGCACCGCCTGCCCTGCATCTACCTGGTCGACTCCGGCGGCGCCTTCCTGCCCCGCCAGGACGAGGTCTTCCCGGACCGCGAGCACTTCGGCCGCATCTTCTACAACCAGGCCACCCTCTCCGCCGAGGGCATCCCGCAGATCGCCGTGGTGATGGGCTCCTGCACCGCCGGCGGCGCCTATGTGCCGGCCATGGCTGACGAGTCGATCATCGTCCGCGAGCAGGGCACCATCTTCCTGGGCGGCCCGCCCCTGGTGAAGGCCGCCACCGGCGAGAGCATCAGCGCCGAGGACCTGGGCGGCGCCGACGTCCACGCCAAGATCAGCGGCGTGGCCGACCACTACGCCGAGAACGACGCCCACGCCCTGCAGCTCGCCCGCGCCTGCGTGTCGCGGCTCAACTGGCAGAAGCGCGGCCAGCTGAAGCTGCAGGAGCCCAGGCCCCCGCGCCTGGATCCGGCGGAGATCTACGGCATCGTCGGCACCGACCTCAAGAAGCCCTACGACGTGCGCGAGGTGATCGCCCGCATCGTCGACGACTCCGACTTCGACGAGTTCAAGCGCTACTACGGCGACACCCTGGTCACCGGCTTCGCCCATATCCACGGCTTCCCGGTAGGCATCGTCGCCAACAACGGCGTGCTCTTCTCCGAGTCCGCCGTCAAGGGTGCGCACTTCATCGAGCTGTGCGCCCAGCGGAAGATCCCGCTGATCTTCCTGCAGAACATCACCGGCTTTATGGTGGGCTCCAAGTACGAGCACGAGGGCATCGCCAAGCACGGCGCCAAGCTGGTGACCGCGGTGGCCTGCGCCCGGGTGCCCAAGTTCACCGTGCTGATCGGCGGCAGCTTCGGCGCCGGCAACTACGGCATGTGCGGCCGCGCCTACGACCCCAACCTGCTCTTTATGTGGCCTAACGCACGGATTTCCGTCATGGGTGGGGAACAAGCGGCGGGCGTGCTGGCCCAGGTCAAGCGCGAGCAGATGGAGCGCGAGGGCGCCGAGTGGTCGAAGGAGGAGGAAGAGGCCTTCAAGCAGCCCACCCGCGACCAGTACGAGCACCAGGGCCACCCCTACTACGCCAGCGCCCGGCTATGGGACGACGGCGTCATCGACCCGGCCCAGACTCGCGACGTACTGGGGCTGTCGCTCGCCGCGGCGATGAATGCCGAGGTTCAAGAAACCAAGTTCGGCGTGTTCCGGATGTAACCGCAGGGGATCCCGTCATGTCTGAGACAACCTTTACACGGCTGGAGCTCGACGAGCGCGGCGTGGCCTGGCTGACCCTGGTCCGCCCCGAGGTCCACAACGCCTTCGACGACAGCCTGATCGCCGAGCTCAACGCCCACCTGGAGCGCCTGCACGTGGCCGCTCACCACGGCGAGGTGCGTGCCGTGGTGCTGGGCTCCGAGGGCAAGAGCTTCTCCGCCGGGGCCGACCTCGGCTGGATGAAGCGCATGGTGGAGTACGGCTTCGACGACAACCTGGCCGACTCGCACAAGCTCGCCACCCTGATGCACGACCTGGACACCCTGCCCTGCCCCAGCATCTGTCGCGTCCAGGGGGCCGCCTTCGGCGGCGCCGTGGGCCTGGCCGCCTGCTGCGATATCGTCATCGCCTCCGAGAAGGCCAGGTTCTGCCTCTCCGAGGTGAAGATCGGCCTGTCGCCGGCGGTGATCAGCCCCTACGTGCAGCGCGCCCTCGGCCCGCGCCAGATGCGCCGCTATGCCCTGACCGCCGAGGTGATGGACGCGCCCACCGCACTGGCCCTCGGCCTGGCCCACCAGGTGGTCGCGCCCGAGGCCCTGAACGATGCCGTGGACGCCATGCTCGACACCCTGCTGGTCACCTCGCCCCAGGCCAGCCGCGCCACCAAGGCGCTGCTTGCCGAGGTCGCCCGCGCCCCCGACAGCGATACCACCCGTGAACGCACCTGCTGGGTGATCAGCCAGCTGCGCGTCAGCGCCGAAGGGCAGGAGGGCCTGGCCAGCTTCTTCGAGAAGCGTCGCCCCGCCTGGATCATCGACAAACCCAATGCCGCGGAGCCCCGCTCATGACCACCGCCCCGAACAAGTTCGATACCCTGCTGGTCGCCAACCGCGGCGAGATCGCCTGCCGGGTGATGCGCACCGCACGCGCCATGGGTCTGCGCACCGTGGCCGTCTACTCCGACGCCGATGCCAATGCCCGCCACGTGCGCGAGGCCGACGAGGCCGTGCGCCTCGGCCCCGCCGCCGCCCGCGAGAGCTACCTCAAGGTCGAGGCGGTGATCGACGCCGCGCGGCGCACCGGCGCCGGCGCCATCCACCCCGGCTACGGCTTCCTCTCCGAGAACGGCCCCTTCGTGGAGGCCCTGGAGCAGGCCGGCATCAGCTTCGTCGGCCCGCCCGCCTCGGCCATCGCCGCCATGGGCGACAAGTCCGCCGCCAAGGAACGCATGTCCCACGCCGGCGTGCCGCTGGTGCCGGGTTACCACGGCGACGACCAGGACGACGCCCTGCTCAAGTCCGAGGCCGACAAGATCGGCTACCCGGTGCTGCTCAAGGCCAGCGCCGGCGGCGGCGGCAAGGGCATGCGGGTGGTGGAGTCCGCCGCGGGCTTCCAGGCCGCCCTGGACGGCTGCCGCCGCGAGTCCCAGGCTGCCTTCGGCGACCAGCGCATGCTGATCGAGAAGTACCTGACCCAGCCGCGCCACGTGGAAGTCCAGGTGTTCTGCGACAGCCACGGCAACGGCGTCTACCTCTTCGAGCGCGACTGCTCCGTGCAGCGCCGCCACCAGAAGGTGCTGGAGGAGGCTCCGGCCCCGGGCATGAGCCCCGAGCTGCGCCGCGAGATGGGCGAGGCCGCGGTGCGCGCCGCCCGGGAGATCGGCTACGTGGGCGCGGGGACGGTCGAATTCCTGCTGGACGCCGATGGCTCCTTCTACTTCATGGAGATGAACACCCGCCTGCAGGTGGAGCACCCGGTCACCGAGATGATCACCGGCCAGGACCTGGTGGAGTGGCAGCTGCGCGTGGCCATGGGCGAGCGCCTGCCGCTGGCCCAGGACGAGCTCACCATCACCGGCCACAGCTTCGAGGCGCGCCTCTACGCCGAGGACCCGGAGCATGACTTCCTGCCCGCCACCGGCTACCTGGACCGCTTCGCCCTCGACCTGGCGGGCGCCGACCTCGACCCGGTCCGCGTGCGCCTGGACAGCGGGGTGGAGACCGGCGACGTGGTCTCCATGCACTACGACCCGATGCTCGCCAAGCTGATCGTCCACGGCGACGACCGCGACCAGGCGCTGGCCACCCTCAACCGCGCCCTGGCCGCCCTCGACGTCCAGGGGGTGGTCACCAACCGCGCCTTCCTGCAGCGCCTGGCCACCCACCCCGCCTTCAAGGGCTGCGAGCTGGACACCCGCTTCATCGAGAAGAACGAGGCGACGCTCTTCGCGCCCCGCGAGGTGACCACCGAGGCCTACGCCGCCGCGGCGCTGATCGGCCTCAAGCAGCTGGCCCGGGAGTGCGAGAGCGACTCCCCCTGGGATCGCCACGACGGCTTCCGCCTCAACGCGCCCCACACCATCCGCCTCGCCCTGTGTGCCACCGGCCACGATCTGACCCGCGCCCAGGCCCCCGACGCCGATGACGTAGTGATCGTGGAAGGCACCCGGGAGACCGACGCCGACCCCTGGCACCTGACCATCGGCGACACCACCCTGACCGCCCGCCTGCAGCACCTGGAGGGCGACGCCGTGGCCGTCACCCTCGACGGCCACCGCCGCCGCCTGCAGGCCCGCCTGGGCGACAACGGCGTGGTGGTGATGGCCGACCCAAGCGGCGAGACCCGGCTGTTCTGGCGGCGCATCGACGCCATCGACCACGGCCAGCACGAGGCGGAGTCCACCCTCACCGCGCCCATGCATGGCACCGTGGTGGCTCTGCTGGTGGAAGCCGGTCAGAAAGTGGAGAAAGGCATGCCGCTGATGGTCATGGAAGCCATGAAGATGGAGCACACCATGTCCGCCCCCGCCGACGGCCACGTGGAAAGCTTCCACTTCGCCGCCGGCGACACCGTCGGCCAGGGCGACGTGCTGCTCGAATTCGCCCCGGAGGAGTGACGCCAAGGCTCCTGCAGGGTCTACCCAGGCCCTTGTAGGAGCCCGATTTATCGGGCGATGGAGCGCATCGCCGCCCACCCCAGGAGCCCGATTTATCGGGCGATGGAGCGCATCGCCGCCCCCCCCCATGTAGGAGCCCGATTTATCGGGCGATTGGTCTGACAAGAGCCTGGTCTCAGGGGCGGCACGCAGAACCTACCAATACCCTGGTCCGGGCTCCCCCAGCCAGGCAGCAAGGATTGGAGACAACAGATGGCATTTCCGAAACAGGTTCGCCTGGTCGAGGTCGGCCCCCGCGACGGGCTGCAGAACGAGCCCGAGCCGATCAGCACCGCCACCAAGCTGGAACTGATCGACCGCCTGGGCGCGGCCGGCCTCAGCTACATCGAGGCGGCCAGCTTCGTCTCGCCCAAGTGGGTGCCGCAGATGGCCGACCACCGCGAGGTGATGCAGAACCTCACCCGGCGGGATGGCGTCACCTACGCGGCACTGACCCCCAACCTCAAGGGGCTGGAGGCGGCACTCGAGTGCGGCGTCGAGGAGGTGGCGGTGTTCGGCGCCGCCTCCGAGGCCTTCTCCCAGAAGAACATCAACTGCTCCGTGGCGGAATCGCTGGAGCGCTTCGCCCCGGTGCTGGAGCGCGCCCAGGCCGCCGGCGTGCGGGTGCGCGGCTACGTCTCCACCGTGCTGGGCTGCCCCTACGAGGGCGAGATCGCCCCCGCCAAGGTGGCCGAGGTGGCAAAGGCACTCTATGAGATGGGCTGCTACGAGGTGTCGCTCGGCGACACCATCGGCGTGGGCACCCCGCTCAAGGCCAAGCGCATGCTCGAGGCCGTGAGCCGCGAGGTGCCCATGGACAAGCTCGCCGCCCACTTCCACGACACCTACGGCCAGGCGCTGGCCAACCTCTACGCGGTGCTGGAGGAAGGCATCAGCGTGGTGGACAGCTCCGTCGCCGGCCTCGGCGGCTGCCCCTACGCCAAAGGCGCCTCGGGCAACGTGGCAAGCGAAGACGTGGTCTACCTGCTCAATGGCCTCGGCATCGAGACCGGCATCGACCTCGACGCCCTGGCCGCCACCGGCACCTGGATCACTCAGGCCATCGGCCGGCCCAACCGCTCCAAGGTGGGGGTGGCGCTCGCCAGCCGCTGACGACAGCCCACGAAAGTGCCCTGCCCTTCAAACGACTTCTGTCCTTGCCCCCTGCGTTTCGCTGATGCCGGGGGGTTCGCCAGCAGAGGCGCAGCTTTTCTGCGTCCTGCAGACCGGCCTTATTAAATAAAATTAGCCACGAGGTTCATTGTTACTTTGATTAATAGGATTGCTATGGCCTTTACCAGAATTTATACCTTTAGCGATAACAAAACCTGAAACAGCCGATAATATCGGCAAACCTGCTTCTGCTGAAGAATGGCGTGATCTACAAGAACACCCTGCCGCCCAGGTGAGGCAGGGGCCGCCCCTCATCGGGGCGGCCCGCCACTGCTGATTCCGCTACGGCTGGACGATCTCCGATTCGACAACCATGTCCAGCACGAAAACGGTGGAGGAAGCATCGGCCGGGGTGGTCTCGCGGGTGTAACGGTAAACTCGCAGCACGTTGCGATGTCCCGGGGTGTGGGTGAAGCCTTCGATCTCCTCGTACAGAACCTGCCATTCGCCCGGTTCGCCGGAGCGCAACCCGTCCTCGTCGAAGCGGATCTCGCGCGTCTGCAGGCATTGGAAATCGGGGATCAGCGGATGGTTGCAGTCGACCCGCTGCGGCGCGATTTCGAGGAACATGCGCTCGCCCGGGCCGCCGAAGCGGGTTTCCGCAGTTGGCTCGCCCTTGAATGCCAGTACGGTGCCATTGCCGGCAGTCAGCTGCAGGTTGGCGGCATCGCCGCCGGTGACCTGGGCCTGCAAGGGCTCGCCGCCCAGGAGCTCGATCACGGCGGCGTCGGCCTGCATCAGCGCCGGCTCGCATGCCATCTTCGTCGAGACCGGGCGCGTTGTATTCAGGTGGCCCTGATCATCCAGCTCGAAGGAAGCGTTGAGGTTGTTGCAGCCTCCGCGGACGGACAACCGGCCTTCGGAAAACCGGAAGACCAGGGCACCGTCGGCCTGCGGGAACAGCGCATCCACGCGCTGGCCCTCTGCATCAGTCGCCGATTCCAGTTGCCAATGGTAGGCGACCAGCGTGGCCGATGCATCGGTGGTGGGTGCCGTGGTCCCAGGTAGCGCGTGAGACGCAATACCCTCCGGACCGTCGTCGTTCGGGCTATCGGCCGTCGGGCTGCAGGCGGCCATCGCGAGTGTAGCGGCGATCAATACGGGCAACAGGGCACGGGGCCTGGGCATGTGAGCGCTCCATTCGTGGCCGCTTGGGTTCGCGGCATTGATCCTACAGCGGAAAGACGATCGGAACCAGGATGACGGCTACCATCATCACCAGCAGCGCCAGTGGCGTGCCGACCTTCACGAAGTCGATGAACCGGTAACCACCGGGGCCGACCACCAGCGCGTTGACCGGTGACGACACCGGCGTCAGGAACGCCGTCGAAGCCGCCAGTGCCACTGTCATCGCGAATGGATAGGGCGACGCGTCCAGGTGGTTCGCCACCGCCAGCGCCACCGGCGCCATCAGCACGGCGACGGCCGTGTTGGACACGAACATGCCCATCAGGGCAGTCGTCATGAATATCGCCGCGATGACCAGCCGCGGCCCGGCATCGCCCACCAGGTCCAGCAGAAGGTCAGCCGCCAGGTCCACGCCGCCGGTGCGCTGCAACGCCAGCGAGAACGGCAGCATGCCGACGATCAGCACCAGGCTCGGCCAGTGGATCGAGCGATAGGCGCTGCGCAGGTCGATGCAGCCGAACAGCCCCATCATGAGGCAGCCGATCAGCGCCGCATGCACGTTGGGCACCAGCCCGCTGACCATCAGTCCGACGGTGACCGCCAGGCTGATCAAGGCGAACGGTGCCCGTGACGCGCTGGGCGCGACGTCCTTGGATTCGGCGGGCAGCGAAAGCAGGATCAGCCCGCCGGCGCTGGAACCCAGCGCGCGAATCGCCGACCACGGACCGGCGACAAGCAGCGTGTCGCCGACGTCCAGGACTTCCGTCTCGAGGTCGCGCACCTCCGCGCTGCGGCCGTGCTTCAGGCCGATCACGGCCAGCTTGTGCTGTTCGCGCAGTCCGGCCCGTTTCGCGGTCACGCCGACCAGCGGCGAGTTCGCGGCGACCATCATCTCGGCCATGCCGATGTCGTTCGAATACGCGGAGAAATAGGCGCCCGACAACGGCAACGGTTCCAGCTGCAGGGACTGGAACAGCGCCGTATGCTCGATGTCGGGGTCGAAGACGTCCAGCAGCAGCACGTCCCCGGCATCGATCCGGGTTCCGAGCGCGGATGCCACCGTCCGCTGCCCGAAACTGCCCACTTGTTCCACCGCCAGCAGGTGCATGCCCGACAGCTCGGCGTCCTCGAGTTCGGATGTGGATCTCCCGTCCAGCGGGGAGCCGTCGAGCACCTGTACCCGGAATTCGCGTCCGGACAGTCGGTATTCCTCGATCCAGTCGGCGAGCTTCGGCTCCGTCGTCGCGCTGGCCGTGGCCTCGCCAGACAGCCAGCGCCGTGCGTACAGCATATAGACGATCGCCAATGCCAATACAGGAAGGCCGAACGGCGCGAACCCGAAGAACGAGAATCCGGTGAAACCCTCGCGCAGAAGTTCGCCATGCACCACCAGGTTTGGCGCCGTCGCCACCAGCGTCATCATGCCGCTGATCAAGGCCGCGATACTCAGGGGCATCATCAGGCGCGCCGGTGCGATCCCGCTGCTGCGGGCGATGCCAAGCACGATCGGAATGAAGATGGCGACGACACCCGTGGAGCTCATCACCGAGCCGATGCCAGCCACGGCGATCATCAGCGCGACCAGCAGCCTGGTTTCGTTCGTGCCCGCGAAACGGATGATGAGCCCGCTGATCCGCTGCGCCACGCCAGTGCGCACCAGCCCCTCGCCGATCACGAACAGCAGGGCGATCAGCACGATACTGGGGTCGGAGAAGCCCCTGATCGCCTCGCCAATGTCGATGACGCCGGTGAACGGCAGCGCCGCCACCATCAGCAGCGCCACGGCGTCGGTACGCGGACGGCCGATCGCAAACATCGCGATGGCCGATACCAGCAGGAGCAGGACGAGGACGAGTTCGGTGGACATAGCGGCCGCCCGTCACTCGGCCGGGACGTAAGGTCGCGGTGTCGGGCGACCTTCGCGGATACGCGCCGGGAACGCCGGGGCAGCCCCGGCCGCGTTCGCCACGGCGTTGATGTTGGAACGGGCGCGCAGTTCGTCGAAGGGCAGCGAGGTGTCGACGAAGGCTTCGCGATACAGGTAGCGGTCGCTCCAGCCGTTCAGGATGTGACGGATGTCGAGCATCCCGGTGCGGCCGACCCGGTTGGCGTAGCGCACGATGTTGATCGTGCAGCTGCTTTTTAGCAGGTGATAGAACTCGGGCCGGTCGACGAGTTCGTTGACGCGCTCGGCATAGACCAGGAACAACCGGTGCACCGCGTCGGTCGTCAGGTTGGTCTTGTACAGGAAGACCTGTTCGTCGCGATGGTTGGTGCGCACTTTGACGATGTCGCGTTCATCGCCGACCACGTAGATCAGTTCGAACTGCTTGAACAGCGACCCGATCGGATCGAAGCCCTCGCCAACCTCCGGACGCGTCTCGATGGAGATGCTGACTGGATCCTCGTCTTCGAAGATGAAGCTGACGAAGGTGTGCGCTATGGGGCCTTCGCGCCAGTACGACACATAGAAGTCCATTGCGATCAGCTTCGACAGCAGGAGTTCGCGATTCGTATAGCGGATCGTGAAGTCGTCGACGCTGCGGTACTCGAAGTGGCGGTAGTCCCTGATGAGGATCCGGTCGCCATCCACCTCGATACGCGGCATCACCGACACCTCGCGAACCACACCAGCAGCGACACCCCCAGCACCACCGCCGACCATCCATGCCGGGATCGCCACAGTGCCCAGAACGAGAACAGCGCGAAGGCCACCGCGATCAGCAGGCGTGTGAGTGGCCAGGGCAAGGGCGCATATCCGATCGCCAGCACTGTCCAGACCAGCACCAGGGATACGATGATTCCGATCAGCCAGCGCAACCACCGCGCCAGCCGAACCCGGAGCCATGGAAGCGGCCGTGCCAAGACAACGCCTTGCATCCCGCTCTCCCTGGTCGGTCAGCCTGCAAGAAGCATGCTACATGATCGAGATGGTAAGGTTCCACTGCAGATTGGAATCCCAAAAGAAGAATCTTAAAGGCTGCCGCCCTCGGTGTTCAATCCCGACAGTCCATTCATCTTCGTGAATCCGTGAGGTCGGCTCCAAGAAATCCTTCCAAGTACCTATGCAAAAGTAATCGCATGCTCCTTGCCGCCGTAGCTTGACAGGATCCGTTCCACCTCGCTGGTCAAGGTGGCAAAGCTTTCGTAGGCCGTCAGCGGCAGCCAGGCATCCTTGACTTGGCGCCAGAGGATCTC
>NZ_CP071922.1:2113999-2115285 GCF_017584085.1 Halomonas sp. BM-2019 | reverse complement strand
TCGGCCGCCGTGGGCGCCCGGGCATGCAGGGCCGCGATCGCGGCCTGGATCGCGTAGGGCCCGACCGTTCGGCCGCGCAGTGCCAGCTCGACCTGGGCGCTCCCCTCCGCGATGGCCTCGCGATCCCAGCGCGTGCGGTCCTGCTCCTCGAGCAGCACGAGATCGCCAGCGGCATCGGTACGCGTCTCGCGCCGGGCGTCATGCAGCAGCATCAGCGCCAGCAGCCCCCGGGCCTCGGGCTCGGCGGGCAGCAGGCCGACCAGCAGGCGGCCGAGACGAATCGCCTCCCGGCACAGCTCGACGCGGATCAGCCGCTCGCCGTGGCTGGCGACATAGCCCTCGTTGAAGATCAGGTAGATCACCGCCAGCACCGCCTCCAGGCGCTCGGCCAGGCTGTCGTCCCCCGGCACCTCGAAGGGGATGCCGGCATCGCGGATCTTGGCCTTGGCGCGCACCAGCCGCTGGGCCAGGGTGGGCACCGGCACCATGAAGGCCCGGGCGATCTCCTCGGTGGTGAGCCCGCCCAGGGTGCGCAGGGTCAAGGCCACCTGGGCGGAACGGGAGAGGGCGGGATGGCAGCAGGTGAAGATCAGCCGCAGGCTGTCCAGCGGCTCGGGATCGTCCGGGTCCGCGGCGGGCTCGAGCAACAGCGCCAGGTGGCTCCTGAGCTCGCCCCGCTTGCGCTCGCGCATCTGCCGGTGGCGCAGCTGGTCGACGGCCTTGTGACGGGCGGTAGCCGCCAGCCAGGAGAGCGGCGACGGGGGGACCCCAGCGGCCGGCCACTGCACCATGGCGGCCTCGAAAGCCCCCTGCAGGGCATCCTCGGCCAGCGCGAAGTCGCCGAAGCGGCGAATCAGGCCGGCGAGCAGGCGGCCATACTCGCGCCGGTAGAGGGCGGCCAGGTCCACCGGCGCACCCGTCACAGGCGATAGGCCGGATCCACCGGCCGCACCTCGACCGCGCCCCCCACCCGCAGCGGCGGGATGCGGCGCGCCAGGGCCAGGGCCTCGTCCAGATCGCGGCACTCCACCACATGGAAGCCCCCCAGCTGCTCGCGGGCCTCGGCGAAGGGACCGTCGAGCATCACCACCTCGCCGTTCTGCTCGCGCAGGGTGGTGGAGGAGGCCACCGGCTGCAGCCGTGCCCCGCCCCGATAGTGGCCGCTGGCGACCAGCTCCTGGACCAGCGCCCGGTAGTCGTCCATCACCGCGTCGCGCGACGCCTCGGGCAGCGCCTCCCACAGCGCCTCGTCGAAACAGCACATCAGCATGTATTGCATGGCGAAC
>NZ_CP071922.1:2110239-2113989 GCF_017584085.1 Halomonas sp. BM-2019 | reverse complement strand
TAGGCGCTGCCTGTTCAAGGGTCGAGCAACGCCGGCGCGGATCGACAGCCGCTCGGTGGCCAAACGGCACCCCATCCCCCCCCCGCCGCGGGGGGAAGCGGGCCGGGCTACGGCAGGGAAGGCAGGGCCCGGCCTGGTGACTCACCCACCTCCCCGTTGGGGTCGAGCCCCAGGAAGCCGCCGGACTGGCGTCGCCACAGGGCGGCATAGAGGCCGTCCCGGACCAGCAGCTCCTGATGAGTGCCACTCTCGACGATGCGCCCCTCGTCGATCACCACCAGGCGGTCGAGCATGGCGATGGTGGAGAGCCGGTGGGCGATGGCAATCACCGTCTTGCCCTCCATCAGCGCGTAGAGCTGCTCCTGGATCGCTGCTTCCACCTCGGAGTCCAGCGCCGAGGTGGCCTCGTCCAGCACCAGGATGGGCGCGTTCTTGAGCAGCACCCGGGCAATGGCGATGCGCTGGCGCTGGCCGCCGGAGAGCTTGACGCCCCGCTCGCCGACGTGGGCGTCCAGGCCGCGGCGCCCCTGGAGGTCCACCAGCTCGTCGATGAAGGTATCGGCATGGGCGCGGCGCACCGCCTCCCGGATCGCCTCCTCGCTGGCCTCGGGGCTGCCGTAGCGGATGTTGTCGCGCACCGAGCGGTGCAGCAGCGAGGTGTCCTGGGTGACCATGCCGATGTTCCGGCGCAGCGACTGCTGGGTCACCGCGGCGATGTCCTGGCCATCGATCCGGATGCGCCCGCCCTCCAGGTCGTAGAAGCGCAGCAGCAGGTTGGCCAGCGTCGACTTGCCGGCCCCGGAGCGGCCGATCAGTCCCACCTTCTCGCCGGGGGCGATGGTGAGCGACAGGCCATCGAAGACCCGCTGGACCTCCCGGTCGGGCCGTGCATAGCCGAAGCGCAGCGCCTCGAAGCGGATCTCGCCGCGCAGCACCTCGAGCTCGTCCGCGCCAGGCTTGTCTTTCACCGCCGGCTCCCGAGCGATGGTGTTGATGCCGTCCTGCACCGTGCCGATGTTCTCGAACAGGCTCGCCACCTCCCAGAGGATCCAGTTGGACATGAAGCGGATGCGCATCACCAGGGCGATGGCCACGGCGATGATGCCCAGCGACACCGCCTCCAGGTACCAGGCGCCGATGGCCATGGTCGCCACCCCGGCCAGCAGCAGCGAATTGAGCAGGGTCAGGGTCACGGTGAGCCCCGTGGCCAGGCGCATCTGGCGATGCACGGTAACCATGAACTGCTCCATGGCGTCCCGGGCATAGGCCTGTTCGCGATCGGTGTCGGCGAACAGCTTGATGGTCTGGATGTTGCTGTAGCTGTCGACGATGCGCCCGGTCATCACCGCCCGAGCATCGGCCTGCTCCATGGAGACCGCCCGCAGGCGCGGCACGAAGATCCACATGATCGCGATATAGCCGGCCAGCCACACCACCAGCGGCAGCATCAGCCAGGGTTCGGCGCTGCCCATCAGCAGCATGGCGCCGGCGAAGTAGACGATCACGTAGACCAGCAGGTCCATCAGCTTCATCACTGTCTCGCGAATCGCCAGCGCCGTCTGCATCACCTTCTGGGAGACCCGACCGGCGAACTCGTCCTGGTAGAAGGCCAGGCTCTGGCCGAGCATATGGCGATGCGCCAGCCAGCGGCCGATCATCGGGTAGTTGCCGAAGATGCTCTGGTGGGTCACCAGCGCCTGCAGCAGGGTGAGCAGCGGCAGCAACACCGTCACCAGCGCCGCCATGCCCGCCAGGCGCCAGCCGTACTCGGCGAAGAAGCCCTCCCGCTCGGCGCCGGCCAGCCAGTCCACCAGCTGCCCCATGTAATGGAAGAAGAGCACCTCTGCGGCCGAGACCAGGGCGGTGAGTAGCGACATGGCGACCAGCAGCGGCAGTACCGGCCGCGAGAAGTGCAGGATGAAGGCGAACAGGCCCTTGGGCGGCGTTCCTCCGCTGTCCGCCGGGTAGGGGTTCACCAGGTTCTCGAAGTAACGAAACATGGCAGCCATCCGGTAGCGTGTCAGTGGCCCGGGACCGGCTTGCCCGGGGGTGGCAGGCAGGGTAAAACCTCTAGTTAAGTCGAGGTCAAGGAGAATATCATGTCCCCTTCCCTACAGCGCGAACTCAGCGTCGGCGAGGTCGCCCGCCGCACCGGCCTGGCAGTCTCGGCCATCCACTTCTACGAGGCCAAGGGGCTGATCCAGAGCCGCCGCAACGCCGGCAATCAGCGGCGCTTCGGCCGCGACGTGCTGCGTCGCCTGGCGGTCATCAAGGTCGCCCAGCGCACTGGCATCTCCCTCGGCGAGATCCGTGAAGCCTTCGACACCCTGCCCGACTCCCGCGCTCCCAGTGCCGCCGACTGGCAGCGTCTCTCGGCCAGTTGGCGGGAGAACCTGGACGACCGCATTCGCTGCCTCACCCAGCTGCGTGACCAGCTCGACCACTGCATCGGATGCGGCTGTCTCTCCCTTGCGGAGTGCCCGCTGCGCAACCCGGAGGACGCGCTGGGGGACGAGGGCTGCGGCGCCAGGCTGCTGGAGTGAGAGCGCCACCTGCTTGTCGCCCCCGTATGCCGAACCGCCGAGTGACCAGGCTTCGCCGGCCGTCATCATCCCCCGGGGCTGCCGTCCCTCGGCGAGAGTGACTTTTCGTTGCCGCGCACCCAGCGGGCATGCTCACGCGACACCTGCTCCTCGACCCGTTCCGCCAGCTGCCTCAGCACCTCCTCGCAGTCGAGGCCACGATAGGGGCCGGCAGCCGCCAGAAACAGGTGCTTCTCATGCTTCAACTGCTCCGCGGTGCCGCGGTACTGAATCCACAGCGGGCCAAACTGATTGATCTGCTCGACGGCCTCGAGCACGGCGATCGCCGCCCCGAGCAGCGCGATCAGCCAGCGAGCGAAGGGTGCCTCGAGCAGCGACAGCACGGGGATCGAGGCCGCGGCGATCACCTGGACCAGGCGCAGGCTCTTGTGCCAGCGCTGACAATGCCGGCTGCGCTGCTCATACCAGGCGAGCTGCGCTTCCAGGCGGCGCCACTCGGGGCGCTGGGGCAGGTCATCCTCCGGCAATGGCCCATACTGGGCCGATGACACGCGGTGAGCGGCGGGTTCGGTAGCATCCATGGCCTGGTCCTCCGGCGACTATCGCCGCGGCGCCTGATGCGGGCAGGAGCGCGCGGCTGCGGGCCTTGTCGGAAATGGCCGGTCAATTGTCGAACACAGCCCAAAGAAAGATAGCAGTCGGTTGCCCACGGCATGGAGCGGTTACGCACCCGATGCCATACTGTTGTCAGGGACTCTCTTCTACCCTCGACAGCGGTTGCAGAACGTCGCGGCCGGGGGCCTACCCACTTCGGGGAGGCTGTCATGGCGACCTCGATGGCGCGTATCGCGCGCCTGCTGGGCATCCTGCTGTTGAGCCTATTCATGCTGGGCGGCTGCCAGACCACCAGCAGCGGAGAGGGCATCGGCGCCGGCCTGGGTGCCCTCATCGGTGCGGGGGTGGGCTCTCAGGTGGGTAGCGGTTCCGGGCGGACCACTGCCGTGTTGATCGGTGCGGGGCTGGGGGCATGGCTCGGGCGGGAGATCGGCATCCGGCTGACCCGTGAGGATCAGCGGGCCATGAGCAGCGCACTCGACCGAACGCCCGACGGCGAGTCGGAAACCTGGCGCAACCCCGAGACCGGGCACGACTTCACGATGACTCCCCAGAGGAGCTTCGAACGCGACGACCAGCAGTGCCGGGACTT
>NZ_CP071922.1:2105226-2110139 GCF_017584085.1 Halomonas sp. BM-2019 | reverse complement strand
TGCGCGGCTCTTGCGCACGCAAGAGACGTGACGGGCTGCCATGGTTCGCTGGAGCGCCTTGTTCGACCACAGGGGCTACTGCGCTGGGTGAATCGTAATCTTCAGGCCAAGAGCCTTCGCCACTTTGGCGACAGTCGCGAAACTCGGATTGCCTTCAGGAGATAGCGCCTTATATAGACCAGCTCGAGTAAGACCCACTTCCTTCGCCAGTTGAGTCATGTTTCGCGCCCGCGCAATATCTCCTAGGGCGGCAGCAATCAGGGCAGGATCCCCGTCTTCTTGGCATGCCTCCAGGTACAGCCGGATATCCTCTTCCGTCTCGAGATAATCAGCTGTGTCGTAACGGCTAAACTTTTCAGCCATAGGTCAGCCCTTCCACTCCGCAGCAAGGTTCTTGGCCTTGGCGATGTCTTCCTGCTGAGTACGTTTGTCTCCTCCACATAGAAGCACAACGACAACGGCACCTTGCTGCATGTAGTACACCCGGTATCCGGGACCGTAGTCGATCCTCATTTCGCTCAGTCCTTGACCGATCGGCTGGACGTCGCCGGGATTTCCCAGGCTGAGCCGCCGGATTCGCATCTCGATCCGGGCTCGTGCCTCGCGGTCCCGTAACTTCTTGAACCAACGATCAAAGGTTCCGCTCTTGAGAATCTCGACCATGTGCATACTGTAGTTGACACGCGGGGCCGGCGTCAACTGCAGTATTCACCCGGAGGGGGTGAGGTTAGCGCCCGTCTCTGTGGTCGAACAGTTATTAGACGGCGTGCTCTATGACCGGGTAAACTCAGCACCCTGATTGCATGGGACCATCCGAGACAAATCGCCCAATAAATTGGGCTCCTACATCAGTAGGCAATATCAACTGCTCTTGCCCGTCATGTTTCGCCGAAAAATCGGGCTCCTTCGTGGGGGTTACGACATCAGGGATGTTCTTCAGGCACGCTACCGCCCCGATCTGGGCATGTTCCCAACCTACAGCCATCCTTGGGGCTGTCCTTGCGTGCTGCGTAGTGCCTTCCAGTCTCCCCTTCTGGAAGTTCCACTGATTAAGCTATGTGAGCCGGTGCGGGGCTGCAAAGTTGAATTTGGTCTTAGTGACCTGGACTCCTGGAATAACTGCAGCACTTTGTACCTCCTGCCCGGCGTGTATGGCAGCGGAGTCGAGTAGAGGAACCAGCGTCCTCCAACCGGCCCTTTCGTTTTCATCCGGCTCCTGCGCGCTGTGCTCCCCGCGGGATACGGTCGTCTTAGCCCAGGATAAAGACCACGCAGGCGGCGGTGAGCGCCCCCATCACGCCGTTGAAGAGCCGCCAGGCGCGGGGCGTGTCGAGCCAGCGGCCGATGGCCATGCCGAAGCCCGCCCAGAGCGCGATGCAAGGTAGCGCCACCAGCTCGGCGAACCCGGCCAGCAGCAGGGCATTGACCAGGGTAGCGCCGTCGCTGGGCAGGAAGCCCGCCATCAGCGCCAGCCCCATCACCCAGGCCTTGGGGTTGGCGAATTGAAAGCCCGCCGCCTGCCAGAAGCTCAGTGGCCGCCCCTCCCCCCGCCGACGCAGGTCCGGCGGCGGCGCCGTGGCGATGCACCAGGCCAGATAGAGCAGGTAGCCGCTGCCCACCAGGCGCAGGGCGGTCTGCACCAGCGGATAACGCTCGAAGAGCAGACCCAGCCCCAGGGCGATGCCCGCGAACAGCAGGAAGCAGCCGCCCAGGATGCCGAACATGTGCGGCAGGGTCCGCAGGAAGCCGTAGTTGGCCCCGGAGGCGGTGAGCATCACGTTGTTGGGACCCGGGGTGATGGTCATCGAGATCATGTAGAGGGCCGCCGGCCCGAGAAATGCCAAGGCTTCCATTTAATTGAACCCATACAATATTGATTATTGGCGCCGTATCGCCTACATTGCTCAGCATAATGGGTGCAATTTTGGCGTCAAAGGTTTTATTGTCACCATGACAATCTGGATACCACGACTCGACGAGCAGGGCCCCCGCTACCGCGCCATCGGCGAGGCGATCGCCCGCGCCATCCAGTCCGGCGAACTGGCCCCGGGCCAGCGCCTGCCGCCCCAGCGTCGCCTGGCCGATGCCCTGGGCGTCACCGTGGGCACGGTGTCACGCGCCTACGCCGAGGCCGAACGTCGGGGCTGGGTGAGCGCGCGGGTGGGTAGCGGCACCTATGTTCGCGGCAGCGAACCCGCCGCCGAGTCCCCCTTCCTCGCCGCCGCCCCCCAGGCCGAGGAGGGGCTGATCGACCTCAGCCTGAGCCTGCCGCCACCCCACCCCCTGCGTGCCTCGCTGCTGGGCGCCGCCCTGGCCGGGATCGCCGAGGAACGCGCGGTGCTGGAACGGGCCGTGGCCTATCAGCCGGAGCGTGGTCTCGCGGCGCACCGCGAGCGCCTCGCCGCCTGGATGACCCGCCTGGGCATGCCGGTCACGCCGGAGGCGCTGGTGATCACCCAGGGGGGCCAGCACGGCATCGACCTGACGCTGCGGGCCCTCACGCGCCCCGGCGAGCGCATCGCCGCCGATGCCCTCACCTACCCCGGGCTGATCGGTGCCGCCCGCCAGGCGCATCTCAAGCCCCTGGGCGTGCCCCTGGACGACGCGGGCATGGACATGGAGGCCCTGGCGCGGCTCTGTGCCCAGCAGCCACCGCGGCTGGTCTACGTCACCCCGGATCAGAACAACCCCACCGGGGCCGTGCTCAGCGAGGCACAGCGCGAGCGCCTGGCCGAGCTGGCACGTCGCCACGAGTTCTGGATCCTCGAGGATGGCGTTCAGTACCTGCCGGAAGCCGAGCGCGGCACCCCGCTCTACCGGCTGGCGCCGGAGCGCACCCTGTTCGCCTTCAGCACCGCCAAGGTGCTGGCCGGCGGACTGCGCATCGGCGCCCTGCGGGTACCGGAGGGGCTGCAGGAGCAGCTGGGTGCGGCGGTGCGCGCCCAGAGCTGGATGGTGCCGCCGCTGATGGTGGAGGCGGTATGCCGCTGCGTGGAGAGCGCGGACGCCGGCCGCCTGCTGAGCTGGCAGCTCGACGAACAGGCCGAGCGCCAGCGCCTGGCGCGGGAGTGGCTGGGGGACTACGCCCCGTCCGGGCGGCCCCACGGCAACAACCTCTGGCTGACGCTGCCGGAGGGGCTGCGCGCCGCCGAGCTGCTCGCCGCCCTGGAGGAGCGCGGGGTGCGCCTGACCGGGCCGGAGCCCTTCTGCGTGGGCAGCGAGCCGGCGCCCCAGGCGGTTCGGCTCTGCCTGGGCGGGGCCGGCTCACGGGAGGCGCTGGCCCAGGCCCTGCGGGCGGTGAAGGAGACCCTGCAGGCACCCCCGCCGATCCCGTGGCGCACACTCTGAACGCCGCCGGATGACCCCAGCCTGAGTCCGCCCATGGCAGCGCCACAACGCCAGGCCCCCGAGCCGGATGAGTGACTCGGGGGCCTTGTGGCGTTAGGTTCAGTGGGAGTGCCCGCCATGGACCGCGTCGGCATCGCCGCCTTCACGCGCCCTGCGCGATGTGCGTTCGTTCACCAGGAGCCGCCATGACCGCCGTCATCTTCATCGCTTGGCGCTGCCGGAGCACAGTGCCCCAGCCTAACCCTCAGCATAGCGGCTCGGCACGCCTGTCCCGCCGTCGCCCTCAGTCGTCCTCAGTCGTCCTCGGCCAGCGAGAACAGGAAGCTGAAATCGGACGCCAGGCCCTGCCCCGGGGCGATGGTGGCGTTGGCATGGCAGTCGGTACAGTTCTTGTCCTGCACGTAGGTCTCCAGGGTCACGTTCGCCACCGGCTGATTGCCTCCGCTGGTCATGCTGGCGACCTTCAGCGGCACGGTGTTGCCAGGTGCGGTATAGGGTGGCACCGGGCTCTGTGCCCACTGGGTATTGACCAGCTGGTAGTACTGGAACACCGACCGGCTATCGGTCGCCTGGGCGATCTGGTCCTGCATGGCGAGGTTGAGCTGCATCGTCGGCGCATCATCGGTAGCCGTGATCGGGTACTGTCGCGTGACCTGTACCGGCTCCGACCTGGGGTAGAGCGGCGTGCAATGCCCGGACGCGTCGCAGCTCACCCGGGGCTGGTTGGGGGTACAGTCCCGCGACGGCTCGGCGGAGGCACACTGCGGATCGTAGAACGAGTAGCCGTGGGGATGGCCATAGCCGGCCCCGGCGGTCGGGACGTTGTCGATATGCTCGAAGGTCGCCCACAAGAAGTTGGGGAAGTGCTCGCTCTTGAGGATGAAGTGGAACCCCACCAACCCCATCACCGCCTGTTCGCACGCTCCCGTCTCGGGATCGCTGAGCCAGGCCTGGGCGACACGATAGCGCGGCCAGAGCTCGGGATGGTCATCGAGGTTGCGCCAGGCGGCCTTGATCTCCATGGCGCCGCGCGCCTGCCAGGGCTGAATGTCATCGCCCGGGGCCTGCCCCGACGGCAACGACAGGCCATGGGGATGCTGGTCGTCCGCGTTGTTGGCGACCACCAGCTGACGGGCCGCGCGATAGAGACGGTTGTCGGCGATATAGGCGAACTCGGCCCGGCTCACCAAACGCTCGTACCACACCAGCTCACCCGCCTGGTCGGTCAGCCAGCCGCCCACGGCCTCATCGGTCTCGTCAGGGTGGATCACGCTGGCGTCGAGCCGCGCCAGGGTGGCGGCCCCCGGCAGCTTAGCGTGACTGCCGAGGCGGCGATCGCTGGCCAGCGCCGCCGCGCCGTTGCAGGTAGCCGGCGGGTCCGGCAACACACCCCAGGCATCGGGGGTCGCTCCCCCCGGGAGGAAGATCGCCTGCGCCGGCTTGAAGGTCTCCCAGACCCTCGGGCGATTGTCGTCGCCACGAGGATCGACGGGGAGCCCCCAGTCGGCGGCGGCGACGCCGCGGTCGGGCTCGCCGGCCCGGTCCGGGTCGCCGGGCCAGGCGGC
>NZ_CP071922.1:2097056-2105035 GCF_017584085.1 Halomonas sp. BM-2019 | reverse complement strand
GGCGGTGGCCGGGGCCGGCGCCCCGGCCACCGCCCAGATGGCCAGGGCGCCGGCCAGTCGCCAGCCGGTGCGGATCGAAGGATCGAAGGTCTTCATGGCTGCCTCCCCTAGCGGCCGGACGCCGCGACGACCAGGCCCAGGCCGACCTCGTAGGGGTGATCGGCGGCCGACACCGACGCATCCTCCCAGGGGTTCAGCGCCCGGATCCCGATGGGTCCCGGCGTGGCCCCGGCGTCGACCCGGATCTCCAGCAGATACCCCTGGGTGCCGCCGCCATCGGTCTGGCCGGGAATGGCACTGGCATCGGGCAGGTACTCGACGACCCGCGCCTCGACGCCCGCGCGGTCGAACTGGATCCGCGCGTTGTCGGCGCGGGTGTCCTGGCTCGCCCCCTGGACCACCAGCATGAAGCGGTGGGAGGTGCCGGCCTGCAACAGCGCCGGCAGGTCGGAGGAGCTCAGGCCGTAGAACAGCGTCTCGGGCACCAGCTGTACCGGCCAGGGCTGCAGCCGCGCCTCGGCCTGGGGCACGACGCAGGGCTGGGGCCGGTTGGGTGGCGTGGTGGCGTCGGGGGCCAGGGTGCAGACCCGCAGGGCGATCTTGAAGGTGCGGGCGATCTGGCCGGCATAGCGGATCGGTTGACCGTTGATCTTGATGTCGTTGATGCCGTAGCCCTTCTCCTTCGGGACCTCGAAGACGGCCTGGAGGATCGAGTCCTTGTCCTGGGCGCTGTTGCCCTGGCCCGTGCTGCCGCGGGTCACCGTCCAGAAGGCCGAGGCCGGGGTGCCGTCGGGGGTCTCGAACAGCTCCCAGTTAGGCGTCTGGATATAGAGCCCGACCGGGTCGGCCAGCGAGATGCGCTGCTTCTGCCCCCCCACCACCGCATTGCCCTGGGCACCGATATGGGGGTCGCTGTTACGGAAGTTCTGGCCGTAGCGACTGCAGCAGATCAAGGCCTGGGGATCGGTGGGCGTCGCGGACTGGCGCAGGATGGTGGACGCCGCCGCCAGGTAGATCTCCGCGCTCAGGGTATTGGGCGGGCTGGTCAGGTGCATGGCACCGCCCTGCTGCCCGGGGATACGTAGGGTGCCGCGGTTCCACTTGTTGGTCGGGTCGTAGGCGGGATGACCGGTGGTGGGATCGACGACGGGGTCGCCCTGCTTGCCGGTAGGCGTATCCGCGGTATAGCGCAGATAGAGATCCTCCAGCGCCACTGCCGGATCGATGTAGCGTCGATAGAGCGCCAGGACGATCGTGGGATCGAGGCGCCACAGGCTCAGCCAGTAGGCCGGGTTCTCGCAGGTGAACAACACCGAACGCAGGGTCTGATCATCGTCGTAGGTGATCGCCCATTCACAGTACTCATCCAGCCAGCCACGGGGTCCCGGCGGCGAGAAGGGGCTCCAGGCCCCCTGCCAGTCGATCTCGGGGCACTTGGTGGCCGGGATCTTGAGCAGATCGGAGGCCTTGGGCTCGGGATCCCAGAGCCGCCAGGTCTTGCCGTCCAGGGTGATGCGCCCGTGATCGGCCAGCTCGAGCAGTTGATCGTCGCTGAGCGCCTGGTTCAGTTGCCCACCCTTCACCACCTGATCGTTCTCGAAGAAGGTCGTCAGGCGGTTGGGGAAGGGTGTCCAGTCGATGCCGAGCGCCTGGCCCTGGGGCCAGCCGGTCTCCGTCGGGTCGAAATACCAGTCGCGGGGGGCATCGTATTGGCTGGACCAGGGATTGCCGATGCGCCCCATGCGTGACCAACCGGTCACATGGGCATCCCAGGCGGCCAGAAAGGCCGGCAGGTCGCCTTCGCGTCCGATAGCGGCGAAATCCTTGGGCCCCTGACCGGCTGGGGTACTGAAAACGTACTGGCTCATGTCGGTCGTCCTTGCTCGCGGCGATGCGAGTGCTAGCGATGAGAGAAGAGCCGCCGGGGATGAGTGATCGAGCGGCTCCCAACCGGGGTTCCGACCTCAATGGCAGGCCGGGCACCCAGATCCTGTCGATCGAGTGTCTGCGGAGGATGGCCAGGGCGCGCCCCAGCGCGCCTCGGGGTTGAACCCCGGCAGCGCCCGGTAGGTTTCGGACGGCACCACCGCCCCGGAGGGCAGTTCGGTAACCACCAGGTCGACCGTTACCGGATCCTGCGGCTTCAGCCCGAGGCGGCGGGCGGCCGCCGTGGCATTCAGAACCCGAGTCACGCCGCGCCTGACGCAGCGCCCCTTGTCGTCGCGCACGCCCATGCCGATGCGGCTCAGGCGGCCGACATAGTGGGGGTTGTCGGGGTCGGCATCGGCCGGCACGGCATCGGGGCGGTCGAGGAAGACATCGATCTGGTAGCTCTCCTGGGTGCAGCGCACCCCCTCGAAGAGCACGTAGAGGGCCCGGGCCTCGCCGGAGGCGGCCACCACGGCACGGACCGTCTCGCCGGCGACATCGGGAAAGCGCGGCGGCCCGTAGTCATAGCCGAGGCGGCGCGAGTCACGGGCCAGGTCGCCGATGGCGGTGTAGCGCCAGGGGCGCGGGTCGGTCAGCGAGAGCGCATCGACCCCGGCGCCGATGAAGGGCTGCAGGGGATAGCCCGCGGTGTAGATGGCCGCCGGATGGGCACGCAGCCAGGTCTCGAGCAGGCGGTCGATATTGGCGTGGTAGGACCAGAAGATGGGATCGAAGGCGGTATAGGCGTTGTCGGCCATGTCCGGTCCCAGCCAGCCATGGAAGTTGTCGTGGGGCTGCTCGTAGAGGCCGTCGAAGTTGCAGTTGCGATAGGGGTAGTCGGAGTCCGGTGGCGGCGGATCGAAGGAGGGAATGTTCGCCCAGGGATAGCCGGGCCAGCCCTGGGGATGGCTGAAGGCATCGAACGCGAGGGCATCCAGGACCTGCTGCTGGTAGAGCCGCACCATCTTGAGTTTCCCGATGCGCGCCTCGCGGTGCGCGTCGCCGGAGGTGTAGAGCAGCGGATCGCGCTGCACCCAGGTGCAGTCATCCGCCTCTCCGGGCCGTGCCGTCCCCTGCCCCTGACAGGCCTTGCTGCGCCCGTCCCGGGCCGCGGCATAGCGCAGCGGATTGGGCCGTTCCTCCCCGCTGTCGGGGCGGACATAGGTCTGGTCCTTGAAGGCCTGGGGGATGCCCGCCGCGGGATCCCCGTCGACGCTGGTGCCGGCGGCCATGAAGTTCCAGTACGGCACCGACATGCCGATCTGGCGCTCGAACCACATCAGGTAGGCACGGTGCCAGAAGGCGAAGGCCTCCTGATAGTGCAGGCACCAGTTGGTATGCAGGTAGGCGAGCCGTTGCCAGGGGGCATCCGTCGCGGGGTTCGCGACCTGCAGGATGTCGTCGAGCGCCATCCGATAACGGTCGAGTTCATCCCGGGAGAGCGTCTCGATGTCGCGGCGGACGCGCAGCGAGACCGGCTGCGGCTCCCAGGGCGGAATGCGCTCCTGGTAGTCGATGGGATCGCGGGACGAGCGGCGGCAGCCGTCATTGATCCAGGCCGCCAGCAGACGCAGTGCCGGCTCCGGCCAATACTGGCGCGAGTCGGCGGTCAACGGCATGCTGCGCGAGGCCAGATGATTGAAGATGGTGACGCTCCATGTCGCCACGCTGGCAGGATCGTTCAGTCGTATCCCGTAGCCACTCATGCAGCCCTGCCATTGAGTGGCGATGGAGGTGCGTTCCGCTTCGGGCAACCAGTAGGGCGTGGTAAATAGCGCCGCTATCTGGTCATCCCAGGTGGGGTGATCCGTCGTCGCAGACATCGTCTCTCTCCCTGATCTCCCTGACGCGCCGTGATCGTCCAGCCGACATGTCCGGAAAAACTTCTAGCAACCTGGTACTTCTTGCAACCTAGTACTTCTTGACCATAGTCGCCGCACTCCACCTGAGCCATTTTTCCTATCTGGTGACAGAAGGGTCAGCCTGCACCGAGCAGAATCCTCACTCCCCGGGGGGTAGAGCCTCCGCGCGCCCCGGCATCGTCGGCGAGGCCCGAAGCAACCTTTGAGCCCTCGCAACCCTCAACCGACTGCTGTCCTTTAACTCCGGCCATCGCACATACCGGGGTTTTATGGCTGGCAGGCTGTCAGCGGTTGCGACACCGATCGTCACCGGACATGATGTCTGAAACCACAGTTTCAGGAGCCGGCATGGCCAGATCCTCGCAGTCAGGCTCTTTTCTCGCCCGGGTGCGCAGCGCGCTGCCCGCGCTTCACCCGGCCGAGCGCCGGCTGGGCGAGTTCGTATGTGATTTCCCCGGTGAAATCGCCAGCTACGACGCCCAGGAGCTGGCGAAGTTTGCCGGCGTCTCCAAGGCGACGGTATCGCGCTTCGTGCGCCGGCTCGGCTACGAGAGCTACGAGGCGGCGCGCAAGCATGCCCGGGAGGAGCAGGCCACCGGCTCGCGACTCTTCCTGCAGAGCGCCGCCCTCGAACCGAGCGAGCGCTCCCTGGCGCTCAACCTCGATCAGGGCAAGGACAACCTGGAGCGCACCTTCTCGGCGATCACCCAGGCGCAGATAGACGAGGTCGCCCAAGCCATTCTCGAGGCGCGCAAGACCTGGGTCATCGGTTTTCGCGCCAGCCACCCCTTCGCCGACTACCTGCGTTGGCAGCTCACTCAGGTGGTGGAGCAGGTGGTCAGCCTGCCCGGCGGCGGCGAAACCCTGGGCGAGCATCTGGTCAGCCTGTGCCAGGAAGACTGCGTGATCGTGGTCGGCCTGCGTCGCCGGGTGGCGATCACCGAGCAGGTGCTCGCCGAGGCCCGCGAGAGCGGCGCCCGGGTGCTCTACATCACCGACGAGGGGCTCGCCCTTGACCCCAGCGTCACTTGGCACTTTCGCTGCTGCACCCTGGCGGCGGGTCCCCTCTTCAACCACACCGCCGTCATGGCGCTCTGCCACCTGCTGGCCATGCGTACCATCGAGCTGGCGGGCGACGCCTCGCGCCGCCGCCTGCGCCGCATCGAGACGCTGAACGATAAGTTCGAAGAGCTGTAGGAAGACGGCACCATCCTGGCGCACGGCGCTACCAATCTGCACACTTTCCGGGCACAAAACGAAGCAGCCGCACGGGCGACGGCCAGGCAATTCTGGAGTAATTCCCTGTTTTCTATATGAAACTGAGATTTCATGAAATATATGGCATGAAACTTGGATCACTTCAAGGTGACTGCCGCCGCACACGAAAGCGGTGGGCCGATACCGCCACCTGGTACCTAGCGGGGCCGCACGACCGCCCGAGGTGCCGCCAAAGACAGGATCACGATCATGCTGAAACGTATCGCTCTGGTAACCGCCGTCTCCGCCGCCCTGATGGCCTCCGCCGCTCACGCCAGCTCGCTGTCGATCCAGGTGCTGGGCCAGCCCGCCGGCTCGGGGCTGATAGCCCAGCAGAAGGAGCAGCCCTTCTTTACCAACCTGGCCGAGCACACCGGCCTGGATATCAGCGTGCAGTATCTGCCGGTGGACGTGGCAGGCGTTCCCGACACCGACGGCCTGCGCGTGCTGCGCTCCGGGCTCTTCGACATCGTCTCGCTGCGCGGTCCCCAGGTGAGCCGCGACGAGCCCTCGATCCTCGGGCTGGACCTGATCGGGCTCAACACCAGCTTCGAGGCCGGGCGCGAGCACGTCGCCGCCTTCTACGACTACGTGGACAACCGCCTGCAGGAGCGCTTCAACGCCAAGCTGCTGGGCACCTGGCCCGCCGGCCCCCAGGTGATCTTCTGCCGCGGCGATATCGGCGGCCTGGATGACCTGCGCGGCAAGCGCGTGCGCGTGGGCGACCAGAGCGCCGCCAACTTCGTCGGTCAGCTGGGCGCCACCGGCATCTCGATGCCCTTCGGCGACGTCCAGCAGGCACTCTCCCGCGGCGTGATCGACTGCGCCATCACCGGGCCCGCCTCGGCCAACTCCGGCGGCTGGCCGGAGGCCACCACCACGGTGCTGCCCATCGCCCTGCAGCTGGCCATCAACGGCTACGCGATCAACCTGGATACCTGGAACAGCCTGACCGAAGCGCAGCAGAGCCAGCTGGAAGCGGCCATCGCCGAGCTGAGCAACGAGATCTGGGCCTACTCCGAGGAGCTCTACGAAGACGCCATGCGCTGCAACGCGGGCGAGACGCCCTGCGAGTACGGCAACGCCTACTCCCTGACCGAAGTGCCGGTGACCGATGAGGACCTGGCCAAGGTGGCCGCCGCGGTGGAAGAGGTTTCCCTGCCGATCTGGGCGCGCCAGTGCAACGCCGCCGCCGCGGACTGCGAAGCCGTGTGGCGCGATACCGTCGGCCAGAAACTGGGCCTCTAAGGCCGGGAGGCGACGATGACGATCTACGCTCGCATTCTCGGCATGCTGTTCGGCGCCATGATGCTGCTGCTGGCCCTGCTGATCACGGTGGAGACCGTGATCCGCAAGGCGTTCTCGATGTCGCTCGGCGGGGTCGATGAGCTGGGTGGCTACGCCATCGCCATCGCCGCCCCGCTGGCCTTCTGCGTGGCCATGGTCGAGCAGTCCCATATCCGTATCAACCTGGTGCACATGCGCCTGCCCTTCCGGGTGCAGGCGGTGCTCAACGCCCTGGCCGCCCTCACCCTGGGGCTGCTGGCGGCCTTCCTGCTCTACTTCACCATCCAGACCGTCCAGGACACCCGGCTCTACGGCTCCATTGCCCAGACGCCCCGGGCCACGCCGCTGATCTACCCCCAGACCGTGTGGCTGGTGGCCATAAGCGCCTTCACCCTGGCCGCCGCGGTGCTGACCGTGCAGGCCATGGGGCTGCTGCTGCGGGGCGACTGGAAGGCGCTCAACCGCCGCTTCGGCCCCAGCTCGGCCCAGGACGAGCTGGACGCGGAGCTCGAGGACCTGAAGCAGCGCGAACAGCAGCTCGGCGAACCGCATCACGAAGGAGGCCAGTCATGAGCATTCCCCTGATCGCCTCGGCGTTCATCATCATGCTCGGCCTGATGCTGCTGAGCATCCCGGTGGCCGTGGCCATCCTCTTCGTCGGGGTGATCGGCGGCTACCTGATGCACGGCTTCCCCCTGGTGGACATGATGGGCGGCGTGGTCTGGAGCAGCCTCAACAGCCCCTCCATGCTGGCGATCCCGCTGTTCATGCTGCTCGGCGAGCTGCTGCTGCGCGGCGGCATCGCCGACCGCATGTACGCCGCGCTCTCGGTGTGGTTCAACCGCCTGCCGGGCGGGCTGCTCCACACCAACATCGCCACCTGCACGCTCTTCTCGGCCACCTCGGGCTCCTCGGTGGCCACCGCCGCCACCGTGGGCACCATCTCGCTGCCGGCGCTGCAGAAGTACCGCTACCCGGTGCGCCCCGCCCTCGGCTCGCTGGCCGCCGGCGGCACCCTGGGCATCCTGATTCCCCCCAGCATCAACCTGCTGGTCTACGGCCAGCTGGCCAACACCTCGGTCAGCCAGCTCTTCGCCGCCGGGCTGATCCCGGGCCTCACCCTGGCCCTGCTCTTCTCCGTCTACCTGTTCATCGCCCACGGCAAGGCGGGCAGCGCGGCCATGGTGGAGGTCAACCTGCCGCTGCGCGAGAAGCTGGCCATGTCGCGCCACCTGGTGCCGCCCTTCGTCATCTTCGGGGTGGTGATGGGCAGCATCTACGGCGGGATCGCCACACCCACCGAGTCCGCCGCCATCGGGGTGATGATCGCCCTGGCCTTCATCGTGGGCGGCGGCAAGCTGAGCCTCGACCTGCTGATCCACTGCTCGCTGCACGCCGCCAAGACCACCGGCATGGTGATCATCGTGCTGATGTGCGCCCTGCTGCTTAACGTGACCCTCTCCATGCTGGGCGTGACCCAGGCGCTGACCCAGTGGGTGGCCAGCTTCGGCCTGACCCAGGTGGGCCTGCTGCTGGTGCTGCTGCTCTTCTACGTGGTGCTCGGCACCTTCATGGACGCCATGTCGATGCTGGTGCTGACGGTACCGATCACGGTGCCGATGGTGATGGCCGTGGGCGTGGACC
>NZ_CP071922.1:2090040-2096956 GCF_017584085.1 Halomonas sp. BM-2019 | reverse complement strand
CCGACCTGCTGGCGGGGCGCTGATCCATGACCCATTACCCGGGAGACGCCGCTCGGCCAGCCCCGTGTCGCGTGCTGGCCATCAACCCCAACACCAATCCAACCGTCACCCAGCGCGTCCGGGAGGTGCTGCAGGCCCAGGCCCCGCCCGGGGTGCTCATCGAGGCGGTGAGCCCGCCCCATGGCCCCCAGGCGGTGGAGAGCGGGCAGGACAAGGCCTGCGCCACGCGCCACGTGCTGGAGCTGATCGAAAGCCGCCTGGCAGAAGGCTACGCCGGCTACATCCTCGCCTGCTTCGATGATATCGCCGTCGCCGAGGCCCGCGCCCTGACCGGTGCCCCGGTGGTCAGCCTGGCGGAGGCCGGCATCCGCCGCGCGGATGCCACCGGCGGCCCCTTCACGGTGATCACCACCTTCGACGGGGCCGTGGCCACCATCGAGTCGCTCTGCGAGGGCTACGGCGTCAAGGAGCGCTGTCGGGTGGTGGCCACCGGCATCGGCGTCACCGACACGGCCGCGCGCGCACCCTGGGCCGAGGAGCAGCTGGCAAGGCTCTGCGAGCAGGCTCGGGCGCAGGGCGCGCGCGCCATCGTGCTGGGCTCCGGCGCCTTCGCCGGGCGCGGCGCGGAGCTGGCCGCGCGCCACGGCCTGGCGGTGATGGACGGCTTCGCCGAGGCGCTGGCCTTCGTGCTGCACCCTGCCGAGTCCCCGAGGGCACAGGGTCACTAGCCCGCTCACCTGGCGGGCCCCAGGCCCCATCGGTGGGTGGCGGGGCACGCACACAGCATCCCCGCCACGAAGAGGCGAGTTGAACTACGCTGTATGGCAGCTTGGCCGGATGGCTCCCTTGACGAGGAGCCACGCACGAGGGCGGATGCCATGCAACCACGAATCACGCTGATTACCCTGGGGGTCGACGACCTGGATCGGGCCCTGCGCTTCTATCGCGATGGCCTCGGACTGGCAACGCCCGGCATCATCGGCGAGGAGTTCGAGGAGGGCGATGGCGCCGTGGCCTTCTTCGACCTGCAGGGGGGGCTCAAGCTCGGCCTTTGGCCGCGCCGCTGCCTCGCCAACGATGCGAACCTGCCGATGGCCGCGCCGAGCGCCACCGAGTTCAGCCTGGCGCACAATGTCGCCTCCCGGGAGGAGGTCGACGCGGTGATGGCCCAGGCGAAGCATGCCGGCGCCACCATCACCAAGCTCGCCCATGAGACCTTCTGGGGCGGCTATGCCGGCTACTTCCAGGATCCCGACGGCCATCTGTGGGAAGTGGCCTGGAACCCGTATTGGGAGCTCGAGCCGTGATGAGGTGGCCCGTCACCCGCGATCGACGTGACGCGATCGACGACGAACAAGGAGCCCCCTCGGGCTGCGCAAGGGCCTGGCCTTGCTGGCCTACCTGGCCCTCGCCGGCCGCCCGGTCAGCCGCAACCTGCTGGCGGAACTGCTGTGGCCGGAGGCCCCCGCCGGGGATGGGCGGGCCAGCCTGCGCCGCGCTCTCCATCGCCTGCAGCAGAGGCTTGGCAGCGGCGTGATCCTTGGCACACCCGATACCATCGCCTTGGCCCCCGAGGTGGTGGCCGCCACCGATGCGGTCGTCTTCCGTGAGCAGCTCGCGCGGTCTCGAGACGCGGCCGACGCCCCGGCGTCCCTCGCCCTGCTCCGCCGGGCCGAAGCCCTCTATCGGGACGATTTTCTCGCAGGCTTCGGCATCCCCGAATGCCCCGACTTCGAGGATTGGCAGGTCCAACAGAGCGAGGCGCTGCGCCGGACCATTGCCGCCGGCGATCTGCCCGGCATCCTGGCCCCGGTGACCACGCCGACGCCGGTCCGGTATGTGGTCAGCGGCGGCGTGCACATCGCCTACCGCCTCTATGGGGATGGCCCGCTCACCCTGGTGGCCCTGCCCGGTTTCGTCTCCCATCTCGATTTCTACTGGGAACAACCCGAGCTTGCCCGCTTCATGCAGGCGCTGGGTCGCCTGGCCCGGGTGCTGTGTTTCGACAAGCGCGGCGCCGGCCTTTCCGACCGGGTCGACCCCGCCACGACGCCTCGCCAGCAGGCCATCCTCGACCCCGACGGACTCGCCTCCGCACTCATCGATTTCGCAGGACGCAGTGAGACGCCGACGGCGCCGGCAGGATAAGGCCGAACTCGGCCACCCCATCGGCACCCAGGGGAAAGGGGAAAAGAGAAGTTCAGGATCATCGCAAAACGTGCGAAGGCCAGGTGACTGCGCTGAACGGCCAGCCGCCTCACTCAGGTTCCGCGGCCCAGTAGCCGGGAGTGGTCGCGCCGGATGCGTGGCCACTCCAGGTGGAACCAGGGAGTAAAGGCCTCCGGCGTCGTTCTCAGCGCCTCGTCAACGTCCCCTGGCGAGAGGTAGCGGATGGCGTCGACCTCCTGGGGATTGGCCCGGGGTGTCGCGTCACTCCGGCCGGCATAGACCCAGCACAGCTCATGCTCGCTGCCCTTGTCGCCGAACCGCGCCCGGTACTGGAACTTGAACAGGAAGCTCATCTCGGCCTGGAGGCCGACCTCCTCGCGCAGGCGGCGCTGGATGGCGGCGTCCATGGCCTCGCCTCGCCGCGGATGGCTGCACACCGTGTTGGACCAGTAGCCCGGCCACAGCGGCTTGTGCGCGGCGCGGCGCTGGAGCAGCAGCGCCCCCGCCGAGTTGAACACGACGAGGGAAAAGGCACGATGCAAGCGCCCCTCCCCGCGGTGGGCATCGGCCTTCGTGCAGAAGCCCAGCTCGCGATCCTCGCTGTCGACGAGCACGAGAGGCTCATCGTCGAACGAAACGACGCGATCATCGTTGACCTCAGCCATCACGTCCCTCCTATGGTCCGCCAGCGCTGCCGCTCACAGGTTTGGGCGGCTCGAGGCTCGGGGATTGAAAGCCCACTATTCATTTCAAGAGAAGCGCTCTCCCTATAGGCTTGAATTCACTGGCCGCTCTGACCAGTGAAGCCGCCGTCAACTGAGGTACGCCATAGACCTCGGCCTTCTTCCCATGCACGACGCGGATTTTATCTACCAGCAGATCAAAATCCCCATCCCCCGTCACTAGGACGACGACATCTGCCAGCTCGGCGTATTCGATGGCATCGAGCGTGATGCCAACATCCCAATCACCTTTCGTGGAGCCGTCCGACCTTTGAATAAAGGGTTTCAGCTTCACCTCGAACCCAATGGCTCTGAGAATATTTTGAAACTCTCGTTGCTTCCGGTCACCCCGATCTATGGCATAGGCAATGGCCTTCACGACCGCTCTGCCAGCAGTTGCCTCGGCCCAAAACTTGTTGTAATCGAAATTGCTCTTATACGCTTCCCGCACCGTGTAGTAGACATTCTGTACGTCAACGAAGATCGCAACTTTGACCATGCTATGCACTCATTTTTATAAGAAGATGCTTCCAAACGAAGCGCCCCGAGCCAGTGACTGGCCCGGGGCGCATTCGAGACCGCCCAAGCGTCCGGGTTTAGACCGCCACCCCGGCCCGCTTGGCGCGGTGCGCATGGAGCTTCCTGTAGCTCTCGATCAGCCGCTGGTGCTTCTCCAGGCCCTCCAGCGCCAGGCTGGTGGGGGTCAGGCCATGAAAGCGCACCCTGCCCTCCACCGAGCCCACCACCGCCGCCAGGGTCGCCTCGCCGAACATCCGCCCGAGGTTGTAGCGGAAGTCGTCGAGCTCCAGCTCGTCATCGAGGGCGATCTCCAGCACCGCCTTCAGCGCCTGGTAGAAGAGCCCGCGCTCGACGGTGTTGTCGTTGTACTGCAGGAACATCTCGACCCGCTCCAGCGCCTCCTCGTGCTGGCCCAGCGCCAGGTGGATCAAGAGCTTCAGCTCGAGGATGGTCAGCTGGCCCCACACCGTGTTCTCGTCGAACTCGATGCCGATCAGGGTGATGATGTCCATGTGCTCGTCGAGCTGGCTCTCCTCCAGGCGCTCGAGCAGATCGGCCAGGGCATCGTCGCTCAGGCGGTGGAGGTCGAGAATGTCCTCCCGGTAGTCCAGCGCCATGTTGGTGTTGTCCCAGATCAGGTCCTCCACCGGGTAGACCTCGGAGTAGCCCGGCACCAGGATGCGGCACACCGGCGCGCCCAGGTCCTCGTGCACCGCCATGTAGGCCTCCAGGCCCAGCTCCTCGAGGATGCCGAACAGGGTCGCCGCCTCCTCTTCGTTCGTCCCAGAGAAGTCCCAGTCGGCGAACGCCACGTCCGCCTTGCTGCTGAAGAAGCGCCAGGAGACCACCCCCGAGGAGTCGATGAAGTGCTCGACGAAGTTGTTGGGCTCGGCGACGGCCTGGGAGTTGAAGGTGGGCGGCAGGAAGTCGTTGAGCCCCTCGAAGCTGCGGCCCTGCAGCAGCTCGGTGAGGCTACGCTCCAGCGCCACATGGAAGCTCGGGTGGGCGCCGAAGGAGGCGAAGACCCCGCCGGTCTTGGGGTTCATCAGGGTGACGCACATCACCGGGAACTGGCCGCCGAGGGAGGCGTCCTTGACCAGCACCGGGAAGCCCTGGGCCTCCAGCGCCTCGATGCCCTCGACGATCTCGGGGTAGCGGGCCAGCACCGCCTGGGGCACGTCCGGCAGGGCGAGCTCCTCCTCGATGATCTGGCGCTTCACCGCCCGCTCGAAGATCTCCGAGAGGCACTGCACCTGGGCCTCGGCCAGGGTGTTGCCGGCGCTCATGCCGTTGCTGAGGTAGAGGTTCTCGATCAGGTTCGACGGGAAGTAGACCGTCTCGCCGTCGGAGCGGCGCACGAAGGGCAAGGCGACGATGCCGCGGGCTGCCTTGCCGGAGTTGGTGTCGATCAGGTGCGAGCTGCGCAGTTCGCCCTCGGGGTCGTAGATCTCGCGGGTAGTGTCATCCAGGATGCCCGCCGGCAGCGCGTCGTTCGGCCCCGGCTGGAACCACTCCTCGTTGGGGTAGTGGACGAAGGCGCTCGCCGCGATCTCCTCGCCGAAGAACTGGTCGTTGTAGAAGAAGTTGCAGCTCAGCCGCTCGATGAACTCGCCCAGCGCCGAGCAGAGCGCGCTCTCCTTGGTGGCGCCCTTGCCGTTGGTGAAGCACATCGGCGAGGCCGCATCGCGGATATGCAGCGACCAGACGTGGGGCACGATGTTGCGCCAGGAGGCGATCTCGATCTTCATGCCGAGTTCGGCGAGCATCCCGGTCATGTTGGCGATGGTCTGCTCCAGCGGCAGATCCTTGCCCTCGATCCAGGTGCCCTGCTCGCCATTCGCCTCGCCCACCGGCTTGCCCAGCAGCAGCGCCTGGGCGTCCTCGTCGATGTTCTCCACCACCTCGATCTGGAACTCGGGGCCGGTCTGCACCACCTTCTTCACCGTGCAGCGATCGATGGAGCGCAGGATGCCCTCGCGGTCCTTGGCGGAGATCTCCTCGGGCAGCTCCACCTGGATCTTGAAGATCTGCTTGTAGCGGTTCTCCGGGTCGACGATGTTGTTCTGCGCCAGGCGGATGTTCTCGGTGGGGATGCCCCGCGTGTTGCAGTAGACCTTGACGAAGTAGGCCGCGCACATCGCCGAGGAGGCCAGGAAGTAGTCGAAGGGGCCGGGGGCCGAGCCGTCGCCCTTGTAGCGGATCGGCTGGTCGGAGATGACGGTGAAGTCGTCGAACTTGGCCTCCAGGCGGAGGTTGTCGAGATAGTTGACCTTGATTTCCATGGGACACCGGACGAGTTGGCGTGGGCAGCACGGGGGCGGAAAACCCGCCATTATCCCGGTTTTGGGCCCGCCCGTCTCGGGATCGAACAAAAATTCACCAACCGGGCAGCGGACCGGGCCCCTGGGCGCCGCCGAACGCCCCGACGGCGGGGCCACCCTCCCCTGCCCCGCCCCACCCAGGCCCTCGCTCTGCCAACAGCGCTGGCAGATAGGGGCAGGGCAGGATCACTCGTCACTGAGGTAGCCGATCAGTACCGGGACGCCCCCGCGCTCCTTGAGGTAGAAGGTTCCCTTCTGGCCTGGCTCCGGGGAGTGGAATTCCTCTTCGAAAATCGCAAACAGCCCCGGGTGTCCGGGCCGGAATGCGATCTCTCCGCCCGGCCGGCGGCCCTTGATCACGCGTTCCACGTACGCCCGGACCGGGAAGGTGAATCCGTATTGTCCTATCGTGTCGGTCTCCAGCACGACGCCTTGGAGGACCAGGGTGGCCTGATCGTGGAGCTCGTTGGCCGTATACGGCGCGTGGCGGGTCTCGGCGAGCACGGCTTTGCCGGCGGCAAGGAGCAGGGCAACCGCGCACATGAATAAGAGAGTCGATCGGATCAAGGGTCATTCACCTGTCAAGGAACTTGTCGCCAAAGAGCTTCAGTTATTCCTGAATCCGTGAAGCCGGCGCCGGCACTTCCCCTATCACCGCCAGCGAGCATTTTTTGACCTCCGATCCCGTCTCAATCGACCAACATATGCCTGTTATGGCCGACCCTGGCTGCGTCGGTCGGCGTCGACGGCCCGTGTTGTCATGCCTTTCCACCCGCTGGGCACAGTCAACTTCGCGGTCATGTGCCGCCCGAAACTGTCTGTGGATAACATACCGTCGATCATCCGTCAGCATGGCGTTCCGCGCGGATAGCGCAGGCGGCTTCGCAGAGTGGTCAACACCGTCATGCGCTCGATGTCCTGCCCAAAGTCGAGGATGATCTGCCGCGCCTTGTGGATCACGAGGGCCGCACGATGCACCAATTCTTGCAACACGGTGCGTAGCCGGCGCCGCTTGGCGGGATGGCGTACCGGACTCAGCTCGCCGGTCATGCCCATCTGGCCCATCAGCCGTAAGATGTTGTAGGCCAGCTGGGCGAGGTGCAGGATCAGATCGTTGGTGGCGAACTTCCCCGAAGGCAGCCGCTCCAGGTCGAGATCCGTCTTGATCTCGCTATGGAACTGCTC
>NZ_CP071922.1:2078607-2089940 GCF_017584085.1 Halomonas sp. BM-2019 | reverse complement strand
GGGTGGTATCCGGCGCCTCGGCGCCGGTCCGGTAGGCTTCCTCCACCGCCTTGTGCAGCAGGTAGGTGGCGCGCTCGGGCCCCACCCGCTCCACCACCACGTCGACGGCTTCCTGCCACTCCCGGGTTTCCTGTGGATCGAAGTCGTTGTAGTTCTCGAAGCCCATGGATCGTCTCCCTTGGTGATTGGCTCTGGCTTGTTGTTGTTGGCGATCACTGTCAGCGCTCGGTCTGTGCCTCGACCACGGCGAAGGCGCTCATGTTGGCGATGCCCCGCGCGGTGACCGTGCGGTTGAGTACATGCACCGGCTTGGCGGTTCCCAGCAGGATCGGCCCCACGGAGACGCCGTTGCCCAGCACCTTCAGGGCGGAGAAGGCGATGTTCGCCGCGTCCAGGTTGGGCATGATCAGCAGGTTGGCCTCGCCCTCGAGCAGCGAGTCGGGCAGGATGCGCCCGCGCACGCCCATGGAGAGCGCCGAGTCGGCCTGCATCTCGCCGTCCACCACCAGGTCCGGGGCGCGCTCCCGGATCAGCGCCAGGGCCTCGCGCATCTTGCCGGCGCTGGCGAAGTCGGAACTGCCGAAGTTGGAGTGGGAGACCAGGGCGGCCCGGGGGGTGATGCCGAAGCGACGCACCTGCTCCGCGGCCAGCAGGGTGATCTCGGCGATCTGACTGGCGTCGGGGTCGTAGTTGACGAAGGGGTCGGCGATGAACAGGGTGGTCCGTTCGAGGATCAGCAGCTGCAGGGCGGCAGGCGTGCTGACCCCCTCGCGCAGGCCGATGACGTCCATCACCAGGTCCAGGTGCTCGTGGTAGGTGCCCACGGGGCCGGCGAGCATGGCGTCCACCTCGCCGCGGTGCAGCAGCAGCGAGGCGAGGATGGTGGAGCGGCTGCGGACGCGCTTCTCGGCGGCCTCCGGGTGCACGCCACGCCGCCCCATCAGCTGGTGATACTCGCTGGCCAGCGCAGCGTAGTCGGGATAGTCCTGGGCGTCGATCAGCTCGAAATCGACGCCGGGCTTCACCGGCAGGCCCAGCTCCTCGATGCGTGCCTCGACGACCGCACGGCGGCCGATCAGCAGGGGCTTGGCATAGCCCTGACTGACGCAGACCTCCATGGCGCGCAGCACGCGCTCGTCCTCGCCTTCGGCGTAGAGCAGGCGTAGGGGGTTCTGCCGCGCCCGCTCGAACACCGGCTCCATCACGTTGCCGGAGCGGTAGACCAGGCGTGACAGCGAGCGGGCATAGGCGTCCAGGTCCTCGATGGGGCGAGCGGCCACGCCGCTCTCCATGGCGGCCTTGGCCACCGCCGGCGGGATGGTGTCGATCAGCCGCGGGTCGAAGGGCTTGGGCAGGATGTAGTCCGGGCCGAAGGTCAGCGCCTGGCCGCCATAGGCCACCGCCACCGTCTCCGGCACCGTGGTGGTGGCCATGTCGGCGATGGCCTTGACGGTGGCCAGCTTCATCTCCTCGTTGATGGTGGTGGCGCCGCAGTCCAGGGCGCCCCGGAAGATGAACGGGAAGCACAGGACGTTGTTGACCTGGTTGGGGTAGTCCGAGCGTCCGGTGGCGATCACCGCATCCGGGCGTACCGCCTTGGCCTCCTCCGGCATGATCTCCGGGGTGGGATTGGCCATGGCCAGGATCAGCGGGCGATCGGCCATGGTGGCCACCATCTCCGGCTTGAGCGCCCCCCCGGCCGAGAGACCGAAGAAGACGTCGGCCCCCTCGATGGCATCGGCCAGGGTGCGGGCCTCGGTGGGCGCCGCGTAACGCGCCTTGTAGGGATCCATGTCCTCGGTACGGTCGGTGTGGATCACGCCGCTGCGGTCGCAGACCAGGATGTTGTCCTTGTTGACCCCCAGGGAGACCGCCAGGTCCAGGCAGGCCAGGGCCGCGGAGCCCGCGCCGTTGCAGACCAGGCGGATCTCGCCGAGCTGCTTGCCCACCACCCGCAGGCCGTTGAGCAGGGCGGCCGCCGAGACGATGGCGGTGCCGTGCTGGTCGTCATGGAAGACCGGGATCTTCATCCGCTCGCGCAGGCGCCGCTCGATCTCGAAGCATTCCGGGGCCTTGATGTCCTCCAGGTTGATGCCGCCGAAGGTGGCCTCCAGGCCGGCGATGATCTCGATCAGCTTGTCCGGGTCGCGCTCCTCGATCTCGATATCGAACACGTCGACGTCGGCGAACTTCTTGAACAGCACGGCCTTGCCTTCCATCACCGGCTTGGAGGCCAGGGCGCCGATGGCCCCCAGCCCCAGCACCGCGGTGCCGTTGCTGACCACGGCCACCAGGTTGGCGCGGGCGGTGTACTCGGCCGCCAGCAGGGGGTCGCGCTCGATCTCCTCGCAGGCCGCGGCCACCCCGGGCGAATAGGCCAGGGACAGATCCCGCTGGCTGGCCATGGGCTTGATCGCCTGGATCGCCAGCTTGCCGGGGCGGGGGAATCGGTGGTACTGCAGGGCGCTGTCGCGCAGATCTTCTGCCATGTGCTTTGCCTCTTCTTCTCGCTTTCACTCGCGGCGACAGCGGCCTCGATGACCGCCTTGCCGATCGCCTTCTCGAACTGTTGCCAGTCCGGTTCCACTGGCCAAGCCACCCTTGCCTTGGCGCCGCACTCGGCTCGATACGCCTTAGGGCAATATAGACCCCAACGATTAACGGTCAATTAACGAATATTGGGTGCCACGACATCGTCGTCGATGTCCTCGCCGTTGAGGGGGCTCTTCGCATGGCGGTGTTGCTGACTGCGGTCATGGTGGTGGGCGTCACGCGTCGCGTGGGCACCGCCAGGGTTCAGCAAACCCTGCACCGAGATAAACGGAGTGCAATATTCTCAATGAGATACTGGAGATTGATGCGACTTTAGTCGCAAAAGAGGAGGCCGAAATTGGCTGGAGACCGGCACAGTTCGGCGGATCGGACAGGCGGAATCCCACACGCCGAGGGGAGAGACGCTCCCCACCCGGGTCATGGCCTCGCGTCAGGGTCGGCACCAGCGGGCAGCGCGCCTCGTGCGGTGTGGATTCCCACACACAGACGGCAGCGCCACTCCCCCCCCGAGTCAGGGTCTCGCGGCAGGGTCGCCACCCGCGGGAATCAGATGGCGAGCCAGTCGTCGCCGCGGCGCCGGGCCTGCCCTTGCCGCTCCAGCTTGAGCAGATGGGCCAGCGCCGAGCGCGCCGCCACGCCGAGTCGCGCGGCCCTCGGTCAGGATGGGGTGGTCCTCCGGCAGCGGGCGGCCCGGAACGCAAGCCGCCTCAGTGCAGGCCATGCGCCGGCACCAGGTTCGGCAGCCAGGCCGGTCCCGCCATCACCAGCAGCCCGAGCAAGATCAGCGCGCCCCCGACGGGACCCACCAGGCGCTGACCGTGGCGCCCCACCTTCTCGTAGAGCATCAGGGCGGCCAGCGGGGCCATCCAGGCCAGGTTGGCGATCCCGACCGCGAACATCACCAGCATCAGCGCCCAGCAGCAGCCGAGGCAGTAGGCGCCGTGGCGCACGCCCAGCGCGAGGCCGCCGGCCAGTCCCTGGCGGTAGTGGTTGAGCAGGAAGGCCCGCGGCGCTCGGCACTTGTCCAGGCAGCGCGCCTTGAGGGCGGAGAACTGGAAGGCCCCGGCCAGCACCAGGGTGCCGCCGGCCAGCCACTCGGGCCGATGGTGCAGCCAGTGCCAGTGCGCCGAGAGCCCCTCGAGCAGCGCCATGGCGACCAGCGCCACCAGGCCGAAGGCGGTCCAGACCGCCAGGTAGCCGGACAGGAAGCTCAGGCGCGCCAGGCGCGGATGCGCCTGGCCAGCCGCCACCCGGCGATAGAGGCTCACCATGGGGAGGGTCGTCGGCAGCATCATGGCCGCCACGTGCACCTGCCAGGCCACCAGGAAGAGCGCCAGGCTGGCCCAGACCGCCATCCCGTCGACCACCAGCCGGTGGTGGTGCACCCACTGCACCTCGCCGGTCAGTTCGGCCGCGATGGCCAGGCCCCAGGCCAGCAGGATGACCGCCACGAGCAGCGGCGCGCGCCCCCAGGCGGGACGCGCTGCGACCCCGGCACTCATGGCCGGTGCTCCATCATCCAGCGGGTCTGGATGGTGTTATGGCCGTCGAAGGACCACTCCATGCCGTGCTGCGGCAGGCTGACCCGATAGCGACGCGACTTGCCGAGGTAGGCCGGCGCGCCCTTCACGGTGGTAAAGGCGCTGTCGTGCAGGGTCGCGGTGGTGCCATCCGGCGAGGACTGGATCGGCGCGAAGACGGCCTCGAGCATACCCTCGGCCTCCAATCGCCCCTCGGCCTCGCGTGCCTCGTGGGTGATCGCCACGCGCTCGACGGCGACCAGCTCGCCGACCAGGCCCGCCAGGTCGGCCAGCGGGCCGCCCAGCTTGCCGCCGAAGGCATCCAGCAGGGCCTCGACCTGTGCCTCCTCGGCGCACTGGTCGACCAGCAGCACCGAGCGCCAGCCGCCCGCCAGGGCGTTGCCGGGAATGTGGGCGACGTTCACCAGGGTCAGGCCGGCGACGTCGACGCCCCGGGCCTCGCCCTTCTCCAGGTGGAAGGCGATCACGCCGAAGCACTCGCCTCTGTCCGGGTCCTCCCCGATAAAGCAGGGACAGGGCACCGCGCAGGAGCAGATCTCCAGCATGGTGCCCTCCAGGCGATAGCCCTCTGTCGTGGTTGTCGTGTTCATGATGCACCTCCACCAGCGCAGGATTCGGGATCCCCCGCGTGGTGGGATGTCGTGAGCGATCACGGCACCGGCCACGCCGGGGCACGCTTGCTCCACAGGCCGCCTGGCGCGGCCGGGTCCCTGGCAACCGGGCGCCACCGGATCAGGGCGCGCGGGTCGCCGCCGAGAAGGTGAAATCCAGCATCCGATCGAGGGGTGCCGGATCGCGCAGCAGGCGACTGCGCAGGGCAGCGCCTTCCCAGCAGTTGAGCAGCAGGTTGGCCAGTTCTCGGGGGTCGGCGTCCGGGGGGATCTCGCCCCGCCGGCGGGCCTCCTCCAGGCAGGTGGCGAGGCGGCAGCCGATCTCGCTGAAGCAGGCCTCGATCCGGGCCGCGAAGGTGGCATTCACGCCGGAGAGCTCCTGGCCCAGGCCGCCCAGCATGCAGCCCATGTAACCATCCCGGCGGTACTTCTCCCGCGACAGCTCGAAGAAGCGCCGCGCCCGCTCCAGCGGCGCGAGTCGGCCGTCGCCCAGGGAAAGATCCAGGCCTCGGTGAACCTCCTCCATGTAGCGGTCGATGACCTGCAGGGCGAAGTCCTCCTTGCTGCGGAAGTGGTGATAGAAGGAGCCCTTGGGGATGCCGGTCTCCTTCAGCAGCGCCTGGATCCCCAGGTCGTTGTAGCCGTGTTCCAGCAGCAGCCGGAGCCCCGCCTCGAGCAGCCGTTCGCGGGTCGTCGCCATTCGCCCTCCTCTGGACTGACCGGTCTACTCAAACCCTAGCCCAGCCTAGGCCGCTGTCAAGGCGCAGCGGCGAGACCCGCCCTCCGGCGGGCCCCGCCGGCCCGGCTACTCGTCCACCACTACTCGTCCACCACTACCTGAAAGCCGCCGTATATCAGCCGCTTGCCATCGAAGGGCATGGGATTGACGTCCGGCTGCAGGCGCGGGTCTTCCATGATCTTCGGCATCGCCCGGTCGCGCACCTCGCGGGAGGGCCAGACCAGCCAGGAGAAGATCACGGTCTCGTCCGGCCGGCACTGCACCGCCAGGGGGAAGGAGGTCAGCTTGCCCTCGGGCACGTCGTCTCCCCAGCACTCCACCATGCGCAGCGCCCCGTGCTCCTTGAAGACCGGCACGGCGGCGCGGGCGTGCCGGATATACTCGTCGCGTCGTGCGGTGGGCACCGCGGCGACGAAGCCATCGACATAGTTCATGGGGTCTCTCCTCCGGTTGGGGGCCAAACGGCGCCGTCTCGGGCACCGCCTCGCGGATCGAGCGCCGCTCGTCGCTACCGAGGCACTCGTTGGCGGGTTACCCCCTTGAGTCGTGTGGGCTCGGCGGAAATCGACAGGCGCTGTTTGGTAAGGGTTCGTGCACTTGCCCCGCGGCATCATGGTGCGGCCCGGCGTTCGACCCGACGGCCGTCGGGGTGGCGGGGCCAGCACCCCTGCCGCAGCGTCCCGAGCGGGACAGCGACCGGGGGATGCCACGCCAGGGCCCGAGGTGCGGCTATAGTGACGACACCACCCGTTGCGCCTCAGGGGGCCCCATGCTCGAGTTCTACAACGACCCCACCCTGCCCGCCCCGCTCTTTCCGGGCACCCACCTGGTGATGGACGACCGCTACGCCTTCCTGTCGGGGCTCACCGCCGTGGACATCCAGGGCGGCGAGACGGTGCTCGGCGACATCGACGGCGAGACCCGCCTGGTGCTGCGACGCATTCGTCGCATGCTGGAGTCGGTCGGCAGCGGCCTGGATCAGGTGGTGCGGGTCGACGTGCATATCACCGAGCTGGAGGAGATTCGCCGCATGGACGCCGTCTACGCCGAGTTCTTCGAGGCCCCGCGCTACCCCGCCCGGACGTGCACCCAGTCGCCGCGCCTCTACGGGGGCGCCCGAGTGGAGATCACGGTGATGGCGCGGCGCCCCTAGAGGGTGCCGCCCTCTTCGATGCGGTAGCCCAGGTCGATCACCCGCTCGCCGGGCGGCTCGCCGCGGAGGCGCGCCAGCAGCTCGCTGGCGGCAAGCCGGCCGATCGCCTCCCGCGGGGTGATCACGCTGGCCAGCCGCGGCGCCATCACCTGGCTCACATCGTGACCGTGGAAACCGGCGATGGCGATCCGCTCCGGCACCGCCACGCCGCGGCGCAGGCACTCGAAGTAGGCACCCACGGCCACGTCGTCGTTGGTGCAGAAGATCCCATCGCAGTCGGGGTGGTCACTGAGGATCTCCCCCATCAGCGCGGCCCCCACGCTGTAGGAGGAGCGCTGGGTACGGCGCAGGGTCAGCGGGGCCAGCCCATGGGCCTCCATGGCCTGGCGATACCCCTGCTCGCGCTGGCGCGTGCGCTCGTCCAGGCGCACCGCCAGGTAGAGGATCCGGCGCCTCCCGCGGCGGACCATCGCCTCGATCATCTCGCGGGCCGCCGCCACGTTGTCATAGCCCACCGCCTGGTGCAGCGGCGGCGTGAGCGAGTCCATGATCTCCACGGTGGGAATGCCGGCGGTCTCCAGCATACGGCTGCTGCGCGAGGTGTGGTGGCTGTCGGAGAGGATCACCCCGTCGACGTTGTAGGAGAGCAGCGACGCCAGGCTGCGCTCCTCCAGCTCCGGGCTGTAGCCATAGTGGGAGAGCATCAGGTGGTAGCCCGCCGGTTCAGTGACCGCCTCGATGCCCACCAGCACGTCGGCGAACACCTGGTTGGTCAGCGAGGGCACCAGCACCCCGATGGAGTGGCTGGTGGAGCGGGAGAGCAGGTCGGGCGCACGGTTGGGAATGTAGCCGACCTGCTCCGCCGCCGCGAAGATGCGCTCCCGCAGCGCCTCGGAGACCGTCGCGGGGTCCCGCAGGCAGCGGCTGACGGTCATCTTGGTGGCGCCGACCCGGTCGGCGATGTCCTGAAGCGTAGGGCGTCGTTTCTTCACGGGGCAGCGCGATCCCTGATGGCGGGTGGATGATGGGACGAGAGGATGGTGGACAAGCAGCCCACCATAGCGGACTTCGGCCCCGGAATCATGCGTGACCCCCTCCCGGTTCAGGTGGCGGACCCGGCGCCGTGGCGGCGCAGGAAGGCCGCCACCAGCGCCCCGGGCGACTGGCTGATATCCAGGGTGATCGCCTCGTCGTCGCCCGGTGGCTCCAGGTCGGCGAGCTGGCTGTCCAGCATGGCGTCCCCCTTGAAGAAGTGCCCCTCCCGGCTCGACAGCCGCTCGCGCAGCTGCGCGCGGGTGCCGTCGAGGAAGAGGATGGCCAGCCCCGGGTCTCCCCGGCGCAGGGTATCGCGGTAGCGCCGCTTGAGGGCCGAGCAGCCGACCACCAGGGGGGCCTCGCGCGCGCGGTGCTCGGCCAGGAAGCCCGCCAGTGTCTCGAGCCAGCCCTCGCGGTCGGCATCGGTGAGCGGGATGCCGCGGGCCATCTTGTCGATGCTGGCCGGCGAATGGTGGTCATCGCCGTCGATGAACCTCGCCCCGATCCGCTCGGCCAGCAGGCGCCCCACATGGGACTTGCCCGAGCCGGACACCCCCATCACCAGGATTCGTTGTGTAGTGGTCACATCCAGTCCCTTGTTCAGTTGCCGCGCACAGCGGCCAGGTCGGGCAGCCAGGTGACGATCCCCGGGAAGGCGATCAGCAGCACCAGCACCACCAGCAGCGTCGCGTAGTAGGGCAGCATCGCCCGCACCAGCGACTCCATGGAGACCTTGCCGACGCCGCAGCCCACGTAGAGGCAGGTGCCCACCGGCGGGGTCAGCAGGCCGATGCCGAGGATGAAGGCCATCAGCACCCCGAAGTAGACCGGGTCGACCCCCACCGAGGTGACGATCGGGGTGAGCATCGGCGCCATGATCACCATGGCCGGGGTCAGGTCCATCACGAAGCCCACCACCAGCAGCAGCGCCGCGACGATCAGCAGCAGCAGGAAGGGATCCTGGGTGATCGCCTGCACCTGACGCACCAGGGTCTGGGGCACCAGGTTGATGGTCAGGAACCAGGCGATCACCGTGGCGAACGCCAGCAGCAGCAGCACCATGCCGGTGAGCCGGGCGGTGCGGATCAGCATTCCCCACAGGGCGCTCAGCGGGAACTCGCGATAGACCACCAGCGAGATGAACAGCGAGTAGAGCAGCGCCGCCACGGCCGCCTCGGTGGCGGTGAAGACGCCGCCGATGATCCCGCCGATGACGATCACCGGCAGCACCAGGGCCAGCCAGGCGGCCTTGAAGGCCTGCCAGAGCAGGTCGAGGCGGAAGCGCCGGGTCTGGCCGGCGTGCTGGATGCTGGCGATGATGAAGGTGGTGAGCATCAGGCCGGCGCCGATCAACAGCCCCGGCACGATGCCAGCGATGAACAGCCGGCTGATCGAGGTCTCGGTGACGATCCCGAACAGGATCAGCGGGATCGACGGCGGGATGATGATGCCGATCACCGAGGAGACGGTGTTGATGGCGGTGGCGTGGGGGGCCGTGTAGCCCTGCTGCTTCATCGAGGGGATCATCATGGCACCGGTGGCCGCGGTATCGGCCACGGCGGAGCCGCTGATGCCGCCGAAGAACATCGAGCCGGTGATTGCCACCTGGCCGAGCCCGCCGCGGATGAAGCCGACCAGGGCGCCGGCCAGGTCCATCAGGCGCCGGGCGATGCCGCCGTGGCTCATCACCTCGCCGACCATGATGAAGAAGGGAATGGCCAGCAGCGGGAAGCTGTTGACCCCGCGAATCGACTGCTCGATGAGGATCGACAGCGGGATGTCGGAGAGCAGGGCCAGCACCACCGCGGCCACGCCGAGGCCGAAGGCGATGGGCAGACCGATGACGATGGAGGCAAACAGGATGCCCAAGAAGATCCACAGCATGGTCAGTCTCCTCCTTCGCGAGCGTTACCCCCGGCCAGGGCCGGGTCACGCAGCAGGCGCAGGCACTGCCAGGCCCGCCACAGCGCCACCGCGCCGATGAAGGCGGCGCAGAGCACCAGCGAAACGTTGATCAGGTTCCAGGGCACGCCGAGGATCGCCGTGCGCCCGGTGGAACGGGTCAGCACCAGGTAGCCGCCCCACAGGATCACGCCCATCAGGCCGGCGATGATCAGGTGCTGCAGCAGGTAGAGGGCATGGGCGGCGCGCGGGCGCAGGCGGCGCACCAGGAAATCCACGGCGATGTGCTCGTAGCGGGCGAAGGCCGCCGCGGCGCCGATGAAGATCAGCCAGATGAACAGCATGCGCGCCAGCTCGTCGGCCCAGGGCAGCGAGCGGTTGAACAGCGAGCGGCCGACCACATTGGCGGAGACCGAGACGATCAGCGCCACCAGCAGGGTGGCGATCAGGTGCTCCATCGCCAGGGTGGCCCAGCGGAAGAGCGCCGGGCCGCGGCGGGCCTGGGTGTCGATCTCCAGGGGCGCGCGGTTGGGGTCGTCGAGGTAGGCCTCCGCCTGGTCGATCGCCGCCTGGATATCGGCGGCCTCGGAGGGGCGGGAACCGGGGGGAACAGAGGATGGCATGGGGGCTACTCCAGTGGCCGGGGCGGGAGACCGCCTGGCTCGGCCGGTCGGTGTGCTCCCGGCCCGCCGGGTGGCGGGCCGGGCGGGGGGCTAGGCTCAGTCGTTCATCGACGCCTCGACGATGGCCTGGATCTCGGCGATCAGGTCCTCGCCGATGCGCGGGGCCCACTCCTCGTAGACCGGCTGCACGGCCTCCTGGAAGGCGGCGATCTGCTCGTCGTCCAGGCGGGTGATCTGCATGCCGCGCGCCTCGAGCTGGTCGCGCGCCCAGTCATCATACTCGGTGGAGAGCTGGATCTCGTACGCGGCCGACTGGCGGGCGGCCTCCTGGACCAGTTCCTGGTACTCGGGCGCCAGGCGGTTCCAGGTGCGCTCGGACATCATCATCACGAACGGCGTGTAGACGTGGCGGGTCTCGGTGCCGTAGTCCTGCACCTCATGGAAGTTAGAGGTGAGGATGGTGCTCCAGGGGTTCTCCTGGCCGTCCACCACACCCTGCTCCATGGCCGAGAAGAGCTCGCCGAAGGCCATCGGCGTGGGGTTGGCGCCCAGCGCCTGCCAGATCGCCAGATGCACCGGGTTCTCCATGGTGCGCACCGACAGGCCGCGCACGTCCAGGCCGGCGACATCCTCCGGGGAGGATACCGGGCGGGCGCTGTTGGAGAGCTGGCGATAGCCGTTCTCGGAGAAGGTCAGCGCCTTGATGCCGGTGCCCTCGAAGGCGTCCAGCATGGACCGGGCGACATCGCTCTCCATCACGGTGATGGCCGCCTCCCGGGAGGGCAGCAGGAAGGGCAGGTCGAAGGCCGCCAACTCCGGGACATAGGTGGTGGCCGCTGAGCTCGAGGGGTAGGTCATGTCCAGGGTGCCGGTCTGCAGCATCTCCATCATCTGCACGTCGTCGCCCAGCTGGCTGTTGGGGAAGATGTTGACGCTGATCCGCCCGTCGGTGCGCTGGCTGAGGATCTCGCCGAAGTACTGGCTGGAGAGGTACTGGGGCGAGGTCTCGGCCAGGCCGATGCCCATGCGGATGGTATGGGTGCCGTGATTGCCGACCACCTCGCCCTCGATGGCGGGCGGCTCGGACAGGTCGGGCGACTGGGCCTGGGCGGCGAGGCTGAAGCCCAGGGTCAGGCTGGCCGCGCCGGCCAGGGTGAGGGTGCTGCGCCGAATAAG